>JACKER010000033.1 GCA_020632925.1 Alphaproteobacteria bacterium
CCGGACGCGGGCGCCTTCTGGCGGGTGATCGAGGAGCACGGGGTGTCCGTGTTCTTCACGGCCCCCACGGCGTTCCGCGCGATCCGCAAGGAGGATCCGCAGGGTGTGGGGCTCCGGGGTCGCGACCTGTCGCGCCTGCGCTCGATCTTCGTGGCGGGCGAGCGGCTGGATCCGCCGACGCTGGCCTGGGTGGAGGAGCGGACGGGCAAGCCGGTGCTCGACCACTGGTGGCAGACGGAGACGGGCTGGCCGATGGTGGCCTACGGGGCGCGGCTCGGAGAGGCGCCGGTGAAGGCGGGGAGCGCGGGCAGGGCGGTGCCCGGGTACGACGTGGTGGTGCTGCGCGAGGACGGCACGCGGTGCGACCCGGGCGAGGCGGGCGACATCGCGGTCCGCCTGCCGCTGCCCCCGGGCGCGTTCTCGACGTTGTACGGCGACCACGCGCGGTTCCTCGAGGGCTACCTCTCGCGCTACCCGGGCCACTACCTGACCAGCGACGGCGGGACCATCGACGACCAGGGCTACGTCTTCGTCCTCGGGCGGATCGACGACGTCATCAACGTCGCGGGCCACCGGCTGTCGACCGGCGAGATGGAGGCGGTGGTGGCGCGGCATCCGGCGGTCGCGGAGTGCGCAGTGGTCGGCATCGACGACCAGCTCCGCGGCCAGGTGCCGCTCGGGTTCGTGGTGCTCGGCGACGGCGTGCGGCTCGACCCGGTCCAGCTCGAGCGGGAGCTCGTCGCTTCCGTGCGCGAGAGCATCGGCGCCATCGCGGTGTTCAAGAAGGTCGTGGTGCTCGGGCGGCTGCCGAAGACGCGGTCGGGCAAGATCCTGCGCCGGACCTTGCGCCGCCTCGCGACCGACGCCGAGGTCGGCGCGCCCGCCACCATCGACGACCCGACCATCCTGCTGGAGGTGACGGCGGCGCTGCGTGCGCGCGGCGTGGGCCGGTTCGGGCCTCCGGACGATCCGCCGGCCTGAATCGGCGGGAGTAACTGGAATCGAGCGGGAAGCCTGGTATCCTGGCGGGATTCGGGGGGTGTTGGATGATGGTCTGGTTGGCGATGGCGAGCGCGTGGGCCGTGGACGCGGACAACGACGGGTTCACCCCTCAGCAGGGGGACTGCGACGACACGAACGCCGCGATCAACCCGGCCGCCACGGAGATCGTCGGCGACAACGTCGATCAGAACTGCGACGGGCAGGAGATCTGCTACCGCGACGCGGACAACGACGGCGCCCGTTCGACCAGCACCGTGATCTCGGCGGACGTGGACTGCCTCGACGCCTTCGAGGGCCGGAACACCGACCTCGTCGACTGCGACGACGCCAACGCCTCGCGGTACCCGGGAGCGGTGGAGGTGGCGGGCGACAACGTGGACGGGGACTGCGACAACCGCGAGCTCTGCTACCTGGACGCGGACAACGACGGAGCACGCTCTTTCTCGACGTTCCTCACGTCGGTCGGCGACACGAGCTGCACCGGCCCCAACGAGGGCACCGTAGGCGACCCGATCGACTGCAACGACACCAACGCGTCGATCTCCCCGTTCGCCACCGAGATCGTGGGGGACGGTGTCGATCAGAACTGCGACCTGCGGGAGACCTGCTACGCCGACGCCGACCGCGACCACTTCCGCGTCACGAGCACGGTGGTGTCGGTCGACTCGGACTGTGCGGACGCGGGCGAGGCGCTCTCGTCCCAGGCCATGGACTGCGACGACCAGCAGTGGAACGCGCCGTTCTCCTCCATCGCCGCCTGCGATGGCCCGCCCGTCTGCGGTGGAGTGGCCCCTGCCTACGTGGGCGATCTGTCGCCGGGCAACCCGGGCGTCGCGGGCACGCAGAACACGCTGGACCTCACGAACGGTCCGACGCAGGTGACGGCGGTGTTCGTGGGCTCGCCGACGCTGGGCCAGACCCAGGTCCCGGGCTGTCCGGGTCTGACGGTGCCGTTCGGGAACCCCGTGAACCTGGGCGCGCGGATGACGAACGTGTTCGGCGACGCGTCGCTGACCACGGCCGTTCCGGCAGGCGCGGCGGGACACGACGTGTGGTCGGTCGTGATCTACCCGGCCACCTGCGAGACGAGCTGCGCGTCGCTGACGGAGTTCTGAGGTCAGCGACTCAGGAGGAGCTCGACGGCCTCGCGCTCCTCGGGGTGGAGGGCTGCGAGGGCCGCCGCGCGGTCGGGTGCGTCGCGCACGCGGAGCGCCGTCTCGCAGGGCTCTACGGCCTCCTCGAAGTATCCGGCTTCTCGCAGCCGCCGGTACCCGTCGAGGTGTTGGGGCTGCGTCGGGCCCAGGTTCCTGAAGATCTCCCAGTCTACGTGGTCCTCGAGCAGCCACGCGATGGTCTCGGTGCTGACGGTCGGTGACGACGCCAGGCCCCAGACCGCCACGGCGGCCACGACGCCGCGCTGCCCCTCGTCCACCAGCGCCCGGACCATCGCGGCGGCCTCCCGCGGAGCGTATTCGGTGAGCACGTGAGATGCGGCCAGCTGCAAACTCGGGAATCGCATGGAAGCATCGGTCGGGGGCCACCTCGCAGCGAGCAGGGTCGGGTCGAGGTTTACAAGCGCGGTCCAGGCGGCATCATCGAGGAGTTGCACCTCGAACGCCGCGGTGAGCAGACGAAGGGTCGCGCGCGCGCCCCGACGGTCGAGCCGGCTCACGGCCGCGTCGTCGAGCGGACGCTGGTTGACGAGGTCGGAGAGACCATATCGGCCATCGGAGTTCTGAATCACGGCTGTGAAGCGCAGCCGTCCGAGCTCGATGGCCAGGGCGGCGTACCAGATCCCCAATCGCCATGGGACCGGGCCCCGCTGTACGCAGTCCTCGAGCACGTCGAACGCTCGATGCGCTTGCTCGCGAACGTCCCACCCCTCCACCAGCGCGAGCGCGAGCGCGTGACGCTCGTCGTCGGTCTCGGCCGACCCGTACTGGCGCTCGAGGTTCGCGAGCTCCTCCTCTGTTGGCACGCCGGGCCCCTCGCCGTCCAGCACCAGCATCACCGGCGCCTCGGCGACCCGGAGCGCGCCCGCGAGGTGCTCCAGCGTCCGGACCCGGTCTCGCGCCCCCCGCGTGTCCCCCGAGCGGGCCTCCTCCCAGAACCTGCTCGCCAGCCGTCGCGCGAGCGACCAGGCTCCGTCGTCGTCCGCGCCGAACCAGCGCTCGTAGAACTCCGCCAGGAACCGCAGCCGCTGCCGGCTCGAGCGGTCCTCGCGCATCTGCACCCAGATGCGGAACAATCGGTCGACGACCTCGTGGTACCGGCTGCGCCCGTCCACCCGGGTGGTCGGGCGGACGAGGCGGGCCTCCGCGAGCCGGGAGAGCTGGGCCGTCACCTGGCTCGTGGACAGGCGCACCCGCCGCGCCACCTCCGCCGGCGTCAGCGGCCCCTCGGCGACGCACATCTCCGTGAGCACGCGCGCCATCTGCGGAGACACGTCGGCCAGGCGGGCCTGGTAGTACGGCGTCACCCGATCCAGCAGCTCCAGCAGCTCCTGGTAGAGCGAGCCCGTCAGCCCCTCGCGGAGCACGGCGTACAGCGCGAGCACGAGGCGCGGGTTGCCGCCCGAGAAGTGGAACAGCGCGTCCACCTTCGCGAGCACCAACTCTCGACGCTCCAGCAGCTCGCTGGCCTCGTCGCGCCCCATTCGGCGGTCCACCAGCTCGCGGACGTCCGCGGCGCTCAGCTCCTGGAGGTGCAGGGGCTGGAAGAAGTCGTGGAACGTGTCCGAGACCCGGGTGGCCACCGGCCCCGGGGAGGTGGCGAGCAGCACGAAGGGCGCGTCTCGCATCAGGATCTCGCGCAGGCGCCGCTCGTCGCGCGTCCCCAGCTTCGTCAGCAGGTCGCCCAGGTTCTCGACGACCACGAGGAGCGTCGAGGCGCTCTGGGCACGCAGCCAGTCGAGCGCTCGGTCCACCACCCGCTCCGGATCGGGCTCGTCGGCGAAGGGGGAGGGGCCTCCCGTCCAGCGCGTCACCACCTGCTCCAGCAGGTCCGCGAGGGTGCCGACCTGGTAGTGCTCCTCCGGGAGGCGCACGACGGCCCAGCCGTGGTCGTCGCGCATCCGCCGGGACACGACCTCCACCAGGTGGCTCTTGCCGAACCCGCGCGGGCCCACCACCAGCCAGTGGCGCGACGTGGCCGACGCGGCGTCCGCGAGGAGATCCCGCACGAGACGCTGGACCAGGGGCTCCCGCCCCACGAAGGTCGCTTCCAGCTCCTCCCGGTCGACGCGCGACGGGTTGAACAACAGGAGGCGCGACGTGGTCACGACCGCTCCGGGAGCGAGGCGTTCCGAAGCCACCAGTCGCGCATCAGCGCGTTCTGGAACCCCCACCTCTCGTGGTCGCGCTCGAGGTAGTAGTCGCCCTCCAGACGCACCAGGACGCGCTCCAGCGTCGCTCGCTGTTCACCGGTCGTGTCCTCGAGCTTCGCCAGGGTCAGCGGTCCCGACACGACCTCGGCGAGCACACGGCGGGCCGGCTCCTCGTCCTGGCCGTACGCCTTGAGGCGTGTGGCGTAGTGCGCGAAGCGGGCGCGGTTGGCAGGACCGAGCACGCGCTCGCGGTACGCCGCCTTCACCCGGTCGGCCGTGATCCTGGGCTCCTCCAGCAACTCCGACACCAGCACCTGCAGGAAGAAGGGCACACCGGACCCCACCGTTCGCACGACGACCTCGGGGACGTCGCGCTCGAACGCGACCTGCTCGTGCTCCAGCACCTCCTTCACGAAGCGAACGGCGAGCTCCGTCGCGAACGGCTGGACCGCATGGCGTTGCAGGTCGTTCAGGAGCACCGAGTGCCCCAGCTGCTCGAGCAGCGGCTCGATGTTGACGGAGCCTCCGAGCAGGAAGCGGACGGCGCCGAGCCGCTGGCGCTGAGCCTGGAACCAGCGCAGGAACTGGACGGCGAGCGCCGGGTCACGCGCGAAGAAGCTGTCCACCATCGTCGGGAACTCGTCGAGCACGATGAGGAGGTCCCCGTCGACGTTCGCGGCGGCCGCCAGGAGCTGCTCGGCCAGCTCGCGCCAGTCGCCAGGGTCACGCAGGGACTCGCGGAGCTTGAGGCGCGCCTCACCGAGCGTGGCGAGCGGCGGGGGGCGGCGAGGAGCACCGAGCCACGCTCGAGCAGGCGCCACGTCGACGCGATCTCCCGCTCCCGGCCGAACAGGTCGGCCCCGCGCACCAACGGCCCTGCGACGTTCCTCGGCATGACGACCTCGTACGACAGGAGCGTAGCACAACAAGGGTGTTGCGCAACGTGGTCGTCGCCGAACCTGGTGGTGGGTCCGGGCACGGGCACGGGCACGGGCACGGATGGAGGAGCTGGCTAGTTCCCCTCGCGGGTGCGCCAGGTCTGGATCAGCGTGAGGAACAGCAGCATCCCCAGGATCCCGGCGAGGATCGTCATCAACGCGGGGTAGGGGATGCCCATGTCGTCGACCGCCGAGGTCGCCTTGAAGCCCAGGTTGTAGAGGATGCCGTTGAGCGTCTTCGCGGCGCGTTCCTGCTGCCCGCCCACCAGGGGCTCGGTCAGCCGCTCGCCGGTCTTGATCACGGCCTCGAAGCTGTACCGCACGATCATCAGGTACGACAGGGCCTTCGCGAGCCACCCCATCTCCTTGACCTTCACGATCAGGCCGCTGAACGTGATCTGCGGAATGAGCACCAGCGGCAGCGTGCCGACCGCCGCCTCCGACGAGGCCAGCGACGCGCTGATCAGCAGGCCGAGCGCCATGCCGATCCAGCCCGTCAGCGACGCCGTCAGCGACAGCCAGAACCAGGAGTAGCCGTACTCCCCGTACATCGGGAGGAGCACGAAGCACATCGTCGACAGGCTCGTGCACTGCAGGCCGATGAGCATCCCGAGCACGGTCACCTTGCTGCCGACGTACGGCAGCGTCCGCAGCCCGACGCGCGCCTCGCGCCGCCAGATCGTGCGGTCCGCGATGAGCTCGCGCACGCTGGCCGACGCGCCGAACCACAGCGAGGAGAGCGCCAGCATGAACATCGCGGGCGGATCGGGGGCAGGGAAGACCACCCACATGAACAGCCCGAGGATCGGCGCCTGCGCGAGGAGCACGAACAGACCGACGAGGTCGCGGCGCTTGGTGCGGAGGTAGCGCCCGGTGAGCGTGCGGTACTGGCGGCGCATGGAGCGCTTGAGGGGGACGACCTTCTTGTGGTCCGGCTGCACCCCGTCGAGGCCGAGGAGGTGCTCGCGGGTGCGCACGAACTTCCGGAAGGCGGCTCCCTCGCGGTACTTCCGGCCCCACTCCTCGGGGCCGTGGTCCGGGAGCGTGGCGAAGATCTCGTCCGCCGAGCGGGTGTCGAAGTACCGGTTCGCGTCCGACGGCGGGCCGAACCACGCGAGCCGCCCGCCCGGCGCCAGCACCATCAGGTGGTCGACCATCGACAGGATCGACGGCGTCACGTCGTGTGTCACGAGGAACACGATGCGACCGCCGTCCGCGAGCTGACGCACCAGGGAGACGATGCCCTGCGCGGTCTGCGGGTCGAGGCCGCTCGTGGGCTCGTCGAGGAACAGGATGCGGGTGCTGCGCGTGAGCAGCTCCTGCCCGAGGTTCACCCGCTTGCGCTGGCCGCCCGAGATCCCGCGGCGGACCGCGTCGCCGATGCGGCTGTGGCGGATGCGCGTGATGTCGAGCTCGTCGAGCACGCGGTCCACCTCGCTGCGCAGATCCTTGTTCGAGGTGTCCGGCGGGAAGCGCAGCCGCGCGGAGTACGTCAGGGCCTCCTCGACCGTGAGCTCGGCGTGGACCACGTCGTCCTGCGGCACGATGCCGACGATGGACTTGTCCGCGGCGAGCAGGCGGTGGAAGCTGCGGCCGTCGAACAGCACGTCGCCCGTGTCCGCGGGGGCGACGCCGGTGATCGCGTTGAGCAGCGTCGTCTTGCCCGCGCCCGACGGCCCGACGATGGCGATGACCTCGCCCGTGAACACCGTGAAGCTCACGTCGTCGAGCAGCGTGGTCTTCCCGATCCGGCGCTTCAGCCCGCGCACCGAGAGCGCCGAGAACGACGTTCGGCCGAAGATCTTCAGCTTGTCCGAGTCGGGGTCGAGCTGCAGCCGGTACGACCCGAGCTTGAGCTCGTCCCCCGGGCGGAACGGGGCGCTCGTGATGGGGGCGCCGTTGAGCAGCGTCGGGCGCCCGCTGCGCAGGTCCACCACCCGCCAGCCCTCGGCCGTGCGCACGAGCTCACAGTGCCGGGCGGCGACCTGCGGGTCGGGCAGCGGCACGTCGAGGTGCGTCGCGTGGCCGATGACGTACCGGTCCTTCGCGTCGAGCGAGATGGTGAGGTCGCCGGTCTCGTGGCGGGGGTCGTGCTTGCGGAACAGCGCGCCCACCAGCATCTTGTCGACGCCGAGCTGCTCCGCGGCCCGCGTGAGCCGCACGATCTCCGCCCGGCTGATCCGACCGTCGACGGCGCAGATCTGGAACAGCCCGTCGAGGAGCAGCAGGGCCTCGGCCTCGCCGTACCGGGCGGCGAAGCTCTGGAGATCGATCTCCTCGGCCACCGCCTGCCGCAGCGCCTCCTGCTCGGCGGTCCCGAAGCGGGCCCCGAAGGCGCGCAGCTCGTCGTCCCCGATCGCCACCCGGTTCTCGGGCGCGAGCACGAGATCGAGCAGGACGCCGATCTCGTCGGGGGCGAGCGAGGTCCGGGCGCGGATCGCCGCGTCCAGCGCGCCGCGCGCGTTCTCGGACAGGTCCTGTTCGGTGAGGATGCGCGCGAGCAGCCGTGAGAACTCGACCGCGAACCGGATCGACTCGTCGCGGGTCGAATCGACCCCGCGGGCGGCGCCGATGGCGGCCCGGAACCTGTCCTCGACCGCTGCGCCGAGCACGCCCTACCGGTAGACGACGGCCATCGCGGCGCCGCCTTCGCTGCCCGCGGTGGTCGCCTGACGGTTGTAGAGCACGATGTAGTACGTGCCCGTCGACGGGGGCTTGAACGTGATCTCGGGCTCGCGGTCCGTCGTGCTGTCGCGGGCGATGACCGCGCCCTTCACGTCGTACAGCAGCACGTCGAGGTTCGTGATCGCCTCGTCGGCGCAGGTGCGGACCTTGTACTCGTTCCCCTCGTAGAGGGTCACGAGGTAGTTCCGGGTCTTGCCGTCGGGGAGCGTGGTGGACGTCATCGTCCGGACGCCCCACCCCTCGGCGTACCCGTCCCAGACCTTGGTGCGGAGGCAGCTCTCGGCCTCGGACTCTCCGGCGTGGGCCGGCGTCGACAGGTTCAGCAGCGCGAGCGCGAGCATGGGGACTCCGTCAGAGCAGGGCGAGGACGTCGTTGGTGACCTGGATGACCGTGTCCAGGTCCTTCTCGTCGAGGGGCTCGGTCTTCTCGGCGACCGCCTTGAGCTCGAGCAGCGCCTCTTCCAGCTTCTTCGTGACCGCGGCAGGGGCCTTCTCGGCGCCGTCGGTCTTCACGTACTTGATGAAGTAGTCGACGACGGACGGGGCCTTGAGCAGCTTCTCGGCGGCACCCTTGTTGTCGGAGGCCTTCAGCGCGCGGGCGACGAGGTTCGCGCCCTCGAGCCAGCTCCCGGCCTCGATCAGCGGGACCACGCGGTCCTGGCCGTTGAACTCGAGCTCGGGGATGACGACGCCCGAGAGCTCGTCGAACTCCTTGAGCAGGTCGTCGCGGGTGACCGCGTCCGCCGTGATGCGGTCGGAGGCGTCCTTGAGGGTGGCGCTGATGTCGCTGCCGCCGCCGAGCTGCGTCATGCCCTGGTCGATGCTCGCCAGGCGGGAGACGAGCTCCTCCTTCTTGGCGTTCTTCGTCGTCAGCAGCAGGTCGGCGAGCACGACGCCGGTGCGGACGGCGGCGTGGTCGGTCTCGGCGGCCGCCAGATCGAAGTCGTGCTTCGGGATGAGGGTCGCGAGCTGGGTCGCGATGCCCGACGCCTCGAGCGCCTTCTGCGTCTCGACCGGGGAGGGGACCAGCGCGATCTTCTCGTGGTGCGCCTCGAGGGTCGCGGCGTCCACCGGAGGCTTCTCCGGGTTGGTCGCGGGTTGTTCCACGGGCTTGGGGTCGGGGGTGTGCGTCTCGGCGCCGCCGGAGCAGGCGGTCAGCATCAAGACGCTCCACAGCCCAGGGCGGAGGACGGTGCGGAACATGGTCGAGCTCCCTGTCGCGCGGTGCGCGAGGCGGGACGCAAGTTACCGTCCGCGACGCGCGAGGGCAACCGGGAGCCCGTCCCATCGTCCCCACGCCCTGTTTCCGGCCACCAGGTCTCCCCCGCCCCTGTGATGTGGCGCGGGGTCGAGACATGGGAGGATGAACGGCCAGCCAGAGAGGTCCCTTGTTCGTCATCGCTCTCCTCGTCGCCTGTACCCACCCGTCCGAAGACCCGGTGCTCGACGCCGCCCCGCGCGCGGCGTTCGGCGGGCTGATCCCGTTGCACGCGTCGTTCGGTCCGGGCGGCGCGACGGTGCGGGCGCCCTTCGCGGAGGCGCCGGAGGTGGGCCTCACGTTGACGGGGTACGGCGAGGAGGGGGCGTTGACCGCGGTCGCTCTGGTGCCCCCGGCCGAGACCGGCGATCGCACCACGTTCTCCCACCCGGGCGTGACCGAGTGGTGGACGGGCACGGCCGGTGGCCTCGAGCAGGGCTTCGACGTGGATCTGCCCGGCGTGGGGACGCTCGTGCTCGAGCTCGCGCTGCGCGGCGCGGACGCGCGGATCGACGCGGATGGCCTCGGCGCGACGCTGCGCCCCTCGGAGGGTGGCGGGCTGCGGTACGAGGCGCTGCTCGCGGTGGACGCCGTCGGGACCTCGCTCCCCGCCCACATGGAGGCCACCGACGCCGGCCTGCGCCTGGTGGTCTCGACCGAGCGCGCCGTCTGGCCGGTGACCGTGGACCCGCTGCTCCCCGGCGCCGCCTGGGTGGGCGAGGGCGACGTGGGGGGCGCCTACTACGGGTACGGCACGGCGGGCGTCGGTGACGTGAACGGCGACGGCTTCGAGGACGTGGTCGTGGGCGCGCCCTACGCCGACGTCCCGGTCTCGAACGCGGGCGCCGTCTATCTGTACCTCGGGTCGGCGGCCGGGCTGTCGACGGTCGCCGCGTGGTCGAAGACCGGGACCGCCACCAACGAGTACCTCGGGTGGTCGGTGGCGGGTGCCGGTGACGTGGACGCCGACGGGTACGACGACGTGCTGGTGGGCGCCCCCGGGACCTCCAACGGCCAGCTCGACGAGGGGGCGGCCCACCTGTTCCGCGGACGGGCGAGCGGCCTGGCGCCGGCCTCCTCGTGGTCGGTCGAGAGCAACCAGCAGTCGGCCTGGACGGGGCGCTCGCTCGCGTCGGCGGGCGACGTGAACGGCGACGGGTACGACGACGTGATCGTCGGGACCTACGGCTGGAACGGGGCCGCCGGTGCCGACGAGGGGCGCGCCGACGTCTACCTCGGCGGCGCAGGAGGTCTGTCGGCCACGCCCGTCTGGACCCGGGAGAGCGGTGATGCCCAGAGCTACTACGCGTTGTCGGTCGACGGCGCGGGCGACGTGAACGGCGACGGGTACGCGGACGTCGTCGTCGGGGCCTACGGGTGGTCCAACACCACGTTCCACGAGGGCGCCGCCTTCGTCTACTACGGCTCGCCCGGCGGACCCTCGACGACGGCCGACTGGGTGAGGGAGGGCGAGCAGAACAACGCCAGCTTCGGCGAGGCGGTCGCCGGCGCGGGCGACGTCGATGGCGACGGGTACGACGACGTCGTGGTGGGCGCCACGAACTACAACAGCCGGGGCTACGTGTTCGTCTACCACGGGGGCGCCGCCGGGCTCGCGACCACGCCCGCCACGCGGATGACCAACGACGTCTACAGCTCGTCCTACGGCAGCGCCGTCGCCACCGCGGGCGACGTGAACGGCGACGGGTACGACGACCTGGTGGTCGCGGCCGAGACCTACACCAACGGCGAGGGCAGCGAGGGCGCGTTCTACGTGTACCTCGGCTCGAGCCGCGGAATCGTCGAGAACCCGCTGCTGACCGGCGAATCCGATCAGGTCCAGGCGCACATGACCACGGTCGCGAGCGCCGGCGACGTCGACGGGGACGGGACGGACGAGGTGCTGATCGGCGTCCACCGGTACGACGACGGCCAGACCGACGAGGGCGCCGTCTTCCTCTACGAGGGGGCGTACCTGCCCGACGGCGACGGCGACGGCGTGGTGGACGTGATCGATCGGTGCCCCGCGGCGGCCGACCCCGAGCAGCTCGACCTCGACGAGGACGGGGTGGGCAACGCGTGCGACATCCCGCTGCTCGCGACCGATGGGGACGTGACCTGGGGCGGCTCGGTCCAGCTCGTGGCCTCGGGCCTGGGCGTGGGGGAGCAGGTGCGCTTCTACGGCGCGATCGGCGCCGGTGGGGCGGGGCCCTGCCCCGTGGACCTGGGTGGGCTCTGCCTCGATGTGGGCGCGGGCGCGGGGACGCTCGGGGTGGCCACGGCGGACGCGACGGGGGTGGCGACGCTGGCGGTGAGCGTCCCCGGCTTCGTCGTCGCGGGCGGGGAGTACGTCGTGCAGGTGGCCGTGCCGCGCGGCGTGGGCGGCGCGTCCTCGGTCGCCTCGGAGCTGCTCGACGTCCAGCGGCTCCTCGACTGGGACGGGGACGGTCTGCGGGACGTGGTGGAGGTCGCCATCGGCACCGATCCCGGGCTCGCCGACACCGACGGGGACGGGCTGAGCGACAGCTTCGAGCTCCGCCCCCACTACGACCCGACCTCCCCGGACGCGGACGGCGACGGCGTGGACGACGCCTCGGACGTCTGCCGGGCGGGCGACGACGGGCTGGATACCGACGGCGACGGGGTCGCTGACGCCTGCGACAGCTGCCCGGTGGACGCCGACGCGACGCAGACGGACACCGACGGCGACGGGCTCGGCGACGTGTGCGACGGCGCGGTGCTGGTGGCCGCGGGCTTCCGCGAGGCCAACCAGGCGCGCGCGAGCGTGGGTGACGTGGTCGCGAGCGCCGGCGACGTGAACGGCGACGGGTACGACGACGTCATCGTCGGCGCTCCGGAGTACGACGACGGCCAGACCGACGAGGGCGCGGCCGGGGTGTTCCTCGGCGGGCCTGCGGGCGTGGCCGCCACCACGGTCTGGGCCGCGGAGGGCAACCAGGCGGGCGCCTGGTTCGGGGCGGCGGTCGCGAGCGCGGGCGACGTGAACGGCGACGGGTACGACGACGTGATCGTCGGCATCCCGTACTGGAACGGGGGCCAGAACGACGAGGGCGCCGCTCGGATCTACCTCGGGAGCGCCTCAGGCCCCGTGAGCCCGGCGGCGTGGACGGTCGAGGGCAACGTCGCGGACGACCGGTACGGCTGGCAGGTGGACTCGGCGGGCGACGTGAACGGCGACGGGTACGACGATGTCATCGTCGGCTCCCGCTACGGCACCAGCGACGGGCTCACGGAGCGCGGTCGCGCGGACGTGTACCTCGGTGGTCCTGCCGGCCCCTCCACGACCCCCGCCTGGTCCGCCGTGGGTGCGATGGCCTACGCGTACCTCGGGTCGGGCGTGGCGGGCGTCGGGGACGTGAACCGCGACGGGTACGACGACATCGTGGTCGGCGAGCCCGGCTGGGACGACACGAGCGGGGAGGTGACGGTCGCCAACCTCGGCCGCGTGCTGCTCTTCGCCGGGTCCCCGGCGGGACCGAGCACCGAGCCGCTGTGGGTCTACGTCGGCGACGACGACTACACGGCCATCGGCTACCGCGTGTCGGCCGCGGGCGACGTGAACGGCGACGGGTACGAGGACTTCATGTCCGCCTACGAGCGGTTCTCGAACGGGGAGGCGGACGAGGGCGCCGTGCTGGTCTGGCTCGGCTCCCCGATCGGCCCGGTGATGAACCCGCGACGGCTCGAGGGCAACCAGTTCGAGGCGTACCTGGGCCGGGGCCTCGCAGCCGCCGGGGACGTGAACGGTGACGGGTACGACGACGTGATCGCGGGCGCCGAGCGGTACAGCCACGGGCAGAACCTGGAGGGCGCCGCGTTCCTCTACCTCGGGTCGGCGAACGGGTTGCGAACATCCGAGGCCTGGATCGGCGAGTCGAACCAGGCGGCGACCGGCTACGACTACTACTGCGACTGCTACACGAACCTGGCGCGCTACGGCAACGCGGTGGCCGGGGCCGGCGACGTGGACGGCGACGGGTTCGACGACGTGGTCGTGGGCGCCTACGAGTACGACGGTGGGCAGCGCGACGAAGGCCGCGTCTACTTCTACCTCGGGCAGGCCCCGTAGCTACCGGAGCTCGGGGATCGCGCGGCCGAGCGCGCCATAGACCAGGCCCTCGACCTCGTCCGTGCGCAGCGAGCGCGCGCCCGCCTCGTCTCCGGCCCGCTCCCGGAGCACCGAGAGCAGCGCGCGGTGCAGCGTCGTCGCTCCCGGTGCGTGCAGCTCCTCCCCGATCGCGCGGGCGGCGGCCTCCCCGTCGCGGCGCCAGACCAGGAGCACGCGGATCGCGTCCGCCTCGGGCTGGACCGCGCGGGCGCCGGGGCCTGTCACCGCCTTCGTGAGCCACTCCTCGGCCTCGTCCACGGGATCGCCGCGAAGCAGGTGCCCGAGGGAGCGCGCGACCGCGGCCCACGCGAAGGCGCCGGTGCCCGGGCGGGCGTCGGCCCAGTCCACCGCGGCGTCGCCGTCGCCGTCGTTGAGCGCGAGCATCGCGAGGTTCAGGCGGGCGGCCGTGCGCACGCTTCGGCTCACGAACCCGCGCGTCGCGAGGCGCTCGAGCGCCGCCTTCGCCTCCAGCGTCCGGCCGAGCTCCAGCGCCTCGAGCGTGCGCGCGAGCTGGTGGTTCGACCACACGCGCTGTCCCGCCCAGGCGACCGCGAAGGCGCCCATCCCGAAGGTCAGCGCCGGCACCCAGCTGCGCAGCCCGATCGTCACCACGATCACCAGCCACAGCAGCGAGGGGAGCGCGACGAGCACGGGGATGCCGAGCATCAGCCCGTGCAGCGGGCGGGATCGGTGGCCGCGGACATCGGTGAGCTCCGGCCGGTGGCCCGCGTGGTTGCGCTCCACCCCGAGCGCCACGCCACCCGCCATCGCGACCAGCGCCGCCCCGCCGAGCCCCCAGAACGCGCCGGCGTTCGGGATCCCGAACACCAGCTGGAGCGTCGCCCCCACCGCCGTCCCCGCCGTCGCGCCCGCCATGCCCCACGCGAGCAGCGCGGTGGCCCAGGACCAGGCCGCGGGAGCGTCGTCGGTGTCCGGCGGCTCGAACTCGTTCACGGCGTGACGGGGACCTCGGCGTTCGGCTGTTCCTTCGGTATCACCGGCTTCGGCAGGAGCATCGGCGCCTTGACGCCGAAGCGCCCCTTCGGATCGACCGAGAACGGCCCGAGCCACTCCTGGAGCTGCGCCGCGTGCCCGACCAGGTCCCCCTCGATCACCGCCTCGAAGTACCCCAGGGAGCTGGCCGTCATCGGCGGGGGCAGGGGAGCGGCCGCGATCCAGGTCTGCTGCCGGTCGTACGAGGCGGCTGCCCAGGCATCCACCACCTGGGGCCACATCGTGCCCATCGAGCCCATCGCGATCTGGGTCGCGCGGTCGGCCGCGCCGAAGCGGTCGATCAGCGTCTGGTACGCCGTCACCCGGTCGGAGAGCGAGATGCGCAGCGTGCCTCCGCCCTGGGCCTCGCGGCAGAGCGAGGCGTACCGGATCCAACCCTCGAGGTCCGCCTCCGTCACCGCCAGCTGCTCCCCGTCGTCCTTGGTCCACACCGACAGCGCTCGCTGCTGGAGGTTCCACAGCTTGCCGTCGTCGGGGCCGATCGGGCCGTCGCCGTGGTCCGTCACCCACACGAGGTGCGAGCGCGCGACCGAGCCGTCGAGCCCGACGGCGTTCGCCAGCGTTCCCCCGTCGTCGCGGATGCGCTGCAGCCAGGCGGTCGCCGCGTCCGGATCCGAGCGGAAGCGCTTGGCGACCTCTCCCAACACGAGCTCGCGGTCGCCGCGGGCGGGCAGCGGTCGACCTGAGAGGACCTCGAGCCAGTCCACCACGTCCATGCCGTCCTCGCAGGTCAGCGAGCGGCCGTCGGCCTCGGCGAGGACGTTGTCCGTCGTGGAGCAGTCCACCGCGGGCGAGCAGCCCGCGAGCACCGCGAGGAGCAGCCCGGTCACGCGCCCGCGCCGAGCAGCCAGTACGGGCTGCCCTGGAGCTGCTGCTTGAGCTGCGTGACCTCCTGCGGGCGCAGCTCGAAGGTCTGCGGCTGGCCGGTGCGCGGATCCATCTGCGTCGCGAACCAGCGCTCGCCCACCTTGGTCTTGTGGAGCATGAAGCCGCGCGGATCGTCGTAGACCACGTTGAGGTCGGCCGCGGTGAGCGGGCGGTTGGGGTCGTCGACCTCCTCCTCCTTCGGCTCGTCGGCGGCGACGGGCGGCGGCGTGAGCTTCTCGATGACCTCGTCGACCTCCCAGCGGGCCTCGAGGTCGCCGATCGTGCGCTTCGCCTGCTCGAGGTGATCGAGCACCGCCTTTCGGTCGGGGAACGTCGCCGCCAGCGCCTCGAGCTCGGCCTTGATGGGGTCGCGCTCCTTCCAGCTCGCCTTGCCCAACCGCGCGACCAGCGCGTCGAGGGCCTCGTACGAGGTCGCCATGGTCCTCCCTCCGTCCGGTGACGGGTATCCCGAGAGCACAGGCCGGGCTACGCTCGCGCCGTGGCGTTCCTGGACACGTTCGGACCGACCCAGCGGCTCCTCTTCGAGGAGGCGGCGACCCCCCTGCGCCTGGAGAAGGGGGAGCTGCTCATCCGGCGCGGGGAGCCGGGCGGCGACGTGTACCTGCTGCGCTCGGGCAAGCTCGAGGTGGTCGACACGCGCACCACGCCCGAGACCATCCTGAACACGCTCACCGAGGGCACGGTGGTCGGCGAGATGGCGTTCGTGGACGACTCGCCGCGGTCTGTCGACGTGCGCGCCGGGCAGGAGGCGGAGGTCCTGCGCTGGACGCGGGAGGACCTGCGCAGCCTGCTCTCGCGCCACCCGGATCTGGCCGCCGCCTTCTACCAGCAGGTCGCGCGGCTCGCGGCGACGCGCATCCGGTACCTCACGGAGGGCGCGGTCTCCGGCGGCTTCGGGAGCTCGGACCAGGTGCCCGACGCCGACGAGGTACGCGCCTGGGTCGCCCGTATCGTCGAGCACACCAAGGTCGCGCTGCCGCCGGTCGAGACGGCGCTCCGCCGCGACCCCGACGACCCGCACGCCGCGCAGAAGGTGCGCGAGGTGCTCGACCACGTCGAGGCTGAGGTGGACCAGCTGTTCACGGCGACCCGCGATCCGGCCGCCGGCCAGCTCGCCTCGGAGCTCCTCGGTCGCGAGCTGCACCCGTACCTCGTGCGCTCCTCGCTCGCGGAGCGCTCCATCCGCCGGCCGCAGGGCGTGGTCGCGACCGCGGAGGTGATGGCGCACGTGCTGGTGGACGCGCCGGGCGGCGAGGGCCGGATGGGCGAGATCGTGGACCGCTGGCTGCTCGATCGGCCGACGCTGCGGGCGCTGCGCTCGATGGGCACGCCGATCGTGGAGCAGGTCGTGCACCACCTCCCGTCGCACCGGAACCGGCGCGTGCTGCTGGTGGACGCGGGCACGGGCTCGCTGGTGGCGCGGATGGTGGAGAGCCTGACGCACCCGCCGACGCTGCTGACCGTGATGGACCAGAGCCGCGACGCGCTCGCGCTGCTCGACGTGGGGCTGGTGGACCGCCCGCGCGGCTGCGAGCTGCAGTCGGTGCAGGAGAGCCTCGCGCGGTTCGCCATGGGGGCCGGGCGCATCGATCTCCCGAAGCAGGACGCGGTCGTGCTGCACAACCTGCTCGAGTACCTCCCGGAGCGGCTCGCGGCCTCGCTGCTGGAGGTCGCGCGGGGGCTCTTGTCCGCGGACGGCTTCGTGCTGGTCTCGACGCTCGGGCCCTCGCGGGACCGGGTGTTCCTCGACCGGCTGCTCTCCTGGCCGACGATCCGGCGGACGCGCGGCGGGCTCACGAGCCTGCTGGAGGCGGCGGGCCTGCAGGTGACGGGCATCGCGGGTCTGGCGGCGCCGTCCCTTCTCGCGGTCGCCACCCCGAAGAAGTAGGTCAGACCCGCGAGAACGCCGCCAGCAGCCGCGCGACGCCACCACCGGCGAGCGCGCTCGGCTTGAGCTCGATGGCCATGAAGGCCTCGTCGCGGCCCTTCTCCCAGCGCACGCCGTAGGTGCTGCCCGGCTGGAAGCCGAAGCGGCGGTAGTAACGGGGGTCGCCGACCAGGATGACGGAGCCGTAGCCACGGAGCGCGATGCGCCGAAGGCCCTCGCGGATCAAGGCGCCGCCGATGCCCTTGCCCTGGTGGTCCGGGTGGACGGCGAGCGGCCCGAGCAGCGCGGCGGGGGTGGACGCACCGATGGTGGCGGGCGTGAACAGCACGTGACCGATCACCTGGTCTCCTGCTTCCACCGCGACGAGCGACAACAGGGCCGCCCCGAGGTCGCGCACCTCGTCCACCAGCATGGCCTCGGCCTCCCGACCGAAGGCCGCCTGCTCCACCTCGCGGATCCCCGCCTCGTCGCCGGGGAGCTCCTCCCGGATCTCCGCCACCGCACACCTCCATGATTCGCTAAGCCGGCAGGCACGATGCATCCACCCGGGGATGCCCGGGCAAGGTGCCCCTTCCGCATCGCCGGCGTTGCGTCCGACGGGGGATGCCCGGGCAGGGTGCCCCTCCTGCAAGGGGAACGGAGGCAAGGTGCCCCTTCTGCAACACCGCAGCGACGGCGCTACGGGACAACCGCTCCTATCAGCAGGTCCGCCCTCGGGGTCGACCGCGGAACGGGGCCATCTGTTGCAATAGGGCGACCTTGCCTCTGGCGTTGTTGCATCGGACGGGGGATGCCCGGGCAAGGTGGTCCGTCTGCATCGCGGACGTTGCATCCGACGGGGGATGCCCGGGCAAGGTGGTCCGTCTGCATCGCGGACGTTGCATCGGACGGGGGATGCCCGGGCATGGTGGTCGGCGTGCACCCGAGGCCGCATCCCTGCGGCACCCGGCGCGCCGAGATACCGGTCCCGCCCGGAGGCACCGTGAAAGTGCTCGTGACCGGCGCCGGCGCCCTGCTCGGACAGGGCATCCTGCGCTCGCTGCTCGACTCTCCCCTGCGGCCGACGCTGATCGCGGTCGACCCGAGCCCGCTCGCGGCCGGCCTGTACTGGACCGACCACCGGTACCTGATCCCGATGGCGACCGACCCGACCTACCTCGAGCGGGTGGAGGCGCTGATCGCGAAGGAGCGACCCGACGCCGTCATGGTCGGCACCGACGTCGAGCTCTTCCTGTTCGCCCGCGAGCGCGCGCGCCTCGAGGCGACGTACCGCACGCAGGTCGTGGTCAGCGACGAGCGCGTCGTGGCCATCGCGGACGACAAGTACCTGACCTACGAGTTCCTGAAGGAAGCCGGCTTCGACTACCCGGACTCGGCGCTGCCCGGCGGCGAGGAGGCCCTCCTCGAGCGCGTCGGCTTCCCGCTCATCGTCAAGCCGCGCGTGGGCGCGCGCTCCATCGGCGTGAGCAAGGTCACCACCCGCGACGAGCTCGCCCGCGCCATCGCCGGCGTCCACGAGCCCGTGATCCAGGAGTGCGTGGCGTCCGACCGCGAGGAGTACACCGCGGGGGCGCTGTGCTTCGACGGCGTGTGCGCCGGGACCATCGTGATGCGGCGCGACCTGCGCGACGGCAACACGTACCGCGCGTACGTCGAGGACTACCCGGAGCTCAACGCCCAGGTGCGCCGGCTCGCGGAGGCCCTGCGGCCCCATGGCCCCGCGAACTTCCAGTTCCGCCTCGACGGCGATCGCGTGAAGGTCTTCGAGATCAACGGCCGCTTCTCGGGCACCACGGTGCTGCGCGCGCGGGCCGGGTGGAACGAGGTCGAGCTCGTCCTGCGCAAGCTCGTGCTGGGCGAGGACATCGTCGTCCCCGAGCCGAAGCGCATGACGCTGCTGCGCTACTGGACGGAAGAGGTGGTCCCGAGCGACGCGACGGTGGAGCGCGCGTGAGCGTGCTGGTGACCGGCGCCGCCGGCTTCGTGGGGCGGCACCTCGTGGCCGCGCTGCGGGAGCGGGGCACGCCGGTCCGGCGGCTGGTGCGCACGCACGACGGCGAGACCGACACCGTCGCCCACGACCTGTGCGCCGGCGCTCCGCCCGACGCCGCCTGGGAAGGCGTGAGCGCCGTGGTCCACGCCGCCGCCCGGGTCCCCGCCGACCTGCGCGACCCGGGCGAGGCGCGCGCCTGCCTCGAGGTCAACGCGCTCGCGACGCTGTCGCTGGCCGAGGCCTGCCGCGAGCGCGGCGTACGGCTCGTGTTCCTGTCGTCGGGCAACGTGTACGCGCCCGGCGCTGCGGCGGTGGCCGAGGACGCGCCCGTCTGGCCCGCGCACCGCGCGACGTACTACCTGGCGTCGAAGCTGTGCGCCGAGCTCTACGTCGCGCACGCCGCCACCCGCGGGCTGAACGCCGTGACCCTGCGCCTGTCCTCGGTCTATGGACCGGGGACGAAGGGCGGCGTGGTCGCGATCTTCCTGCGCCGGCTGGCCGCGGGGGAGCCGCTCCAGGCCAGCCGCGGGCCGTACCGCGCGGATCTCGTGGAGGTCTCCTCCGTCGTGTCCGCCGTGCTCGCGGCGCTGGAGCACCCCGAGGTGCAGGGCCTGGTCAACGTGGGCTCCGGCCGCCCGACCGGGATGGACGAGCTCGCGACGACCTTCGCGGAGGTCGCGGGCCGCCCCGAGCTCGTGCGCGTCGTGCCGCAGGAGGGGAGCGATCCGGGCTTCGCGCCGCTCGACGTCACGCGCGCTTCCACGCTGCTGGGCTACCGGCCGCTGCCGCTGCGCGACGGGCTGCGCCGGATGTGGGAGCTGCGATGAGCGAGGTCCTGGCCGTCGTCTCCGATCTGCACGCGAACGCGCGGGCGCTGCGGGCCGCGCTCGCCGACGCCGACGCCGCGGGCTTCGATCGCCTCGTGATCCTCGGCGACCTGCTGACCTACGGGGTGGACCGCGACGAGGTGCTCGATCTGGTGGAGGAGCGGATCGCGCGCGGCGCCGATCTCGTGCTCGGCAACCACGACCAGCTCTACCTGGACCTGTCCCGCGGGGAGCGGGCCTACTACGACAAGCTGCCTGCCTGGCTCCAGGAGACGGTGGACCACACGGTGGCCCGCCTGGACGCGGCCCGCTTCGCCGCGCTGCCCTTCGTGGACGACCTGCGGCACGGGCGGTGGTGGCTGTCGCACGCGAACCCCTTCGCTCCGCGCGACTGGCGCTACCTCGCGTCCGCGGACACCGACGGGCACGAGGCCGCGGGCGTGCTGCGAGGGAAGGGGCTCGTGGGCGGCGTGTTCGGCCACACCCACCGCCGCAAGGCGTGGGCGTACGACGGCGCGGGGCGGGTGACCGTCCACCACGACGGCTTCGAGACCCCCGAGGACGGCTCGCTCACCTGGGTGCTGAACGCGGGCTCGATCGGCCAGCCGCGCCACGTCGACCGCGCCACGACCTGGCTCCGGCTCGTGCACGGCGACGGGCGGGCGAGCGGCGAGCTGCGCGCGGTCACCTGGGACGTCGACGCCCACCGGGCCGCCGTCGCGGGCTCGGGGCTGTCCGAGCCCACCGTCGCGAGGCTCCTCTCGTTCTTCGACTGAGAGTGCTCAGTCGACCACGTGGTAGTGGTGGGTCTTCGACGCGCCGTCGCGCGTGAAGCGGACGTCCAGGTCGTCGGCGCCTTCCAGCTTGGACCACATGAACAGCAGGTCGGTCATGGTGTCCATCGGCATGCCGTTGACCTCCATCACCACGTCCCCGTTGCGCGCGCCGAGCGCGTAGGCGTCGTCGTTGGGGCCCACGCCGGTCAGCTCGTAGCCCTTGCCCTTCTCCTTCGCGGAGCACCCGAGCTTCTCGGGGTTGCTCTCGTACATGTCGACGAGCTTGCGGTCCACGTTCCACCGGCCGTTCCCGAGATCGACGATGCCGTCGCGCGGGCCGCTGTTCCCGCCGCCGCCACCGCCGCCGCCGCCGCCTCCCGAACCCGGCTCGGGCTCGGTGACCTCCTCGCCGCCGCCGCGCTTGCCCCGCTTGCCGCGCTTGCCCTTCCCGCGTGGGGGCGGAGGCTCGTCGGTGTCCGTGTCGGCGTCCGGCGTGCCGATGTCGAAGGAGATCCCGTCGACCGGCGCCTCCTCGTCCGAACACGTGCACGCGAGCGCGCTCCCCAGCACCGACAACCCCGCCAGCCACCGTCCACCCGGGATCCAGCGCATCCACGCTCCTCGCCCGAGCGTACCCGGTCCGCTCGCGCCGGTCACCAGTACGGCTTGCTGGGGACGCCGACGTCGATCTCCACGAACGGCGGGTCGCCGCCGCGGTCCACCACGTAGAGCTGGTCGTCGCCCCACCCGCCGAGCCCCGAGCCCCACTGCAGGTTCGTGGTGAAGGCGCCGCCCGCGAACAGCACCTCGGGGGCGCCCGCGCCTCCGCGGAAGCGGACCACCGCGCCACCGAACAGCGCGTAGACGTTGTCGCACGCGTCCACCCCGAGCCCGAGCAGCTCTCCGATGCCGCCGAAGGTGTAGACCAGGCTCGGCTGCCCCACGACGTGCCAGCTCGCGTCGAGGTCGAAGCGCATCAGGTCGCGTCCGACCCCGAGGTAGAGCGCGTCGCGGGCGACGTCGAAGCTCAGCCCGTTGATGATGCCGCGCAGCCCGTGGTCCGCGAGATCCACCACCACGCGGGTCTGCCCCGTGGACGGATCGATCCGCTTCACGAGGCCACCGTCCCCGATGAACACGTGCCCGTCGGGGTGCACGTCGATGCCGGTCGCGTAGCCGAAGCCGCCCACCACCACCGAGGTGGCCCCGTCGGACAAGCGGATGCGATACAGCGTCTGGGTGTCGATGTTGGCGACGACCAGGTCGCCGTCGGGCAGCATCCGCATGCTGGACGGATCGGTCGAGCTCGTCGCGAACGGCGTGATCGCACCCGGCGGGTAGTCCTGGAGCAGGAAGCGGGCGCCGTCGGACGAGATCAGGTGTCCGGCGTCGTCGAAGGCGAAGTCCTCGGAGGGCGACAGCCCGCCTCGGAGCTCGCGCGCGGGCAGGCGACCGGTGGGCAGCGCCTCGCAGTCCACGCCCGGGGTGCCCGTGTGCGACGGCGTCCCGGTGTGCGTCTCCGCCGTGCCGGAGTGCGAGAGCGTGCTTCCGGTATGCGTCTCGGCACCCGCGGTCTCCGAGGTCGTGCCGGTGTGGGTGTCCGTCGGCGTCGGCGCCGTCCCGTCGAGCGTGGTTGGCTGCGTGCACGCCCCCAAGGCCCAGAACATCATCGGAGGTCCTCCGGTCCACCATGCCCACGCCGACCTGCCATCGTTGGCTAGAACTGGAAGTAGACGAAGTCGACGGCCGAGACCCGGTAGAAGACGAACACGAACCAGGCGAGCACCGCCCAGGTCGTCGTCCGGATCGGGAGCAGCCACGGGGAGCGCTCGAGCTCGGGCAGCAGCCAGTGCACGACCGGCCAGGACACGAGCAGCGGCACCGACGCCGCTCCCGTCATCCCGAGCAGCACGATGGTCGCGATCCAGGCGTCTTCGCCGGCCGACCAGGGAGAGACCGTGACCGCGTGCAGGAGCCGGTCGAGGTGCGTCTCGCGGAACAGCAGCGAGCCCGGCAGGCTCACGACGACGAAGTGGAACACGACCGCCAGCGCGCGCGGGGGAAGCGGGCGCGCGCCCCACCAACGACCTCCGAGGGTGTACGCCGTCATCCACACCCCGTGCCACAGGCCGAACAGCAGGAAGTTCCAGGACGCGCCGTGCCACAGGCCGATCAGCGCGAACGTGGTCATCGTCGCGCCGACGAGGCGCACGGTGCTCACCTGGGCACCCGTCCCGAGCAGCGGCGTGAACAGGTAGTCGCGGATCCAGGTCGAGAGCGAGATGTGCCAGCGCTGCCAGAACTCGGGGGTGCTCGCCGACAGGTACGGGCTGCGGAAGTTCTCGGAGAGCTCGAACCCGAGCGTCCGCGCGACCCCGCGCGCGATGTCCGTGTACCCCGAGAAGTCGGCGTAGATCTGGACGCTGAACGCGAGCGCGCCCGCCTGGATCAGCGGCCCGGGCGCGTCCTGGAGCACGAACACCTTGTCGATGTAGGGAGCGAGCGTATCGGCGACGACGAGCTTCTTGAACGCCCCCCACGACGCGAGGCTCACACCCGACACGAAGCCGTCGAGGCTCATCGTACGGGGTCGTTCGACCTGCACCAGCAAGCGCTCGGCCCGCTCGATCGGGCCCGCCACCAGCTGGGGGAAGAACATGACGTAGAGCAGGTAGTCGACCAGATCCCTGCGGGCCCGGAGGTGCCCCCGATACACGTCGATTGTCGAGGACATCGTCTGGAACGTGTAGAAGCTGATGCCCACGGGGAGCACGAGCCCCAGCAGCTTCACGTCGGCGTGCAGACCGAGCGCCGTCGCTGCATCCGCTACGGACTGCAGGAAGAAGTCGAGGTACTTGAAGGTGCCGAGCAGTCCCAGGTTCACGGCGAGCGAGGCGGCGAGTGCGAGGTCGCGCCAGGCGGGTCGTTCCGAGATCACGCGTCCGGCGGTGTAGTCGGTCAGGGCGGACGCGAGCAGGAGCAGCAGGAACCAGGGGTGGACCCAGCCATAGAAGATCGCGCTGGCCGCGATCAGTGTCACGTTCTGCCATCGCCGGCCCCCGGACGGCAGGCGACCGAGCGCCCACACGGCGACCCAGACGATCGCCAGGAAGCCCAGGAACTCGGTCTGTACGAAGTTCATCCCGCCTCGACAGGGACCGCCGGATAACGCGCGGACGCCCCGGCCGGGTCGGGTGCCTCGTCGGAAGGCTCGGGTTATCCGCTCGCCCATGAAGCGCTCGATGGCCGTGCTGGCCGGTCTGCTGGTCCTCACCTCCTTCGGCACCCTCGCCGCCGTCGAGCTGTCCGCTTGCGGCGGCGGAGGGCCCGTGGCCCACCCCGAGGGCTTCAAGCCGAACGTGCTGATCGTGCTGTGGGACACCACCCGCGCCGATCACCTCTCGCTGTACGGCTACGACCGCCCGACGACCCCGAACCTCGAGGCGTTCGCGAAGGAGGCGACCGTCTACGATCGCGCCACCCCGACGGGGATGTGGACGCTCGTGACGCACACCTCGATCTTCACGGGTCTCACGGAGACCGAGTCGGGTGCGCACGCCTCCTGGCTGTGGCTGGACGACCGGCACGAGACGCTGGCCGAGCGGCTCGGCGCCGCGGGGTACGAGACGTTCGCCTTCAGCGCGAACATCATCGTCGGACCCTGGACGAACCTGACCCAGGGCTTCGAGAACCTCTACACGTCCTACTCGCCCTTCAAGATGACGCCGGTCCAGCAGAGCGACCGGTACGTCCGTGCCTCCCGGCAGGCGACGAAGGACAAGCTGCTGCCGAACGACAAGTCCGTGGAGCTGTCGCCCGGCTTCACCGGCAGCATGAAGGACAACTGGGGCAAGTCGGTGTTCAAGGACGCCGCCCCGGTCGCCGCGCAGGCCTTCGACGACTTCCTGATGGAGCGCGCCGACAAGAAGCGGCCCTTCTTCGCCTACATCAACATGATGGAGGCCCACTCCCCGCGCATCCCCTCGATGGAGTCGCGCAAGGCGGTCGCCAGCCCCGAGGAGATCGAGCTCGGCCTGACCACGGACAGCTCGCTGTACGCCCTGAACGAGTACACGGTGGGCCAGCGGGAATACACCGAGGACGAGCTGAAGGCGATCGCCTCGATCTACGACGCCTCCATTCGAGACCTCGACACCGCGACCCAGAAGATCTTCGACTCCCTGAAGGCCCGCGGCGTGCTCGACGACACCGTGGTCATCATCGTCGCGGACCATGGGGAGGCGCTCGGCGAGCACCGGCGCTTCGAGCACCGCTGGTCGCTGTACGAGGAGCTGGTCCACGTCCCCCTGATCATCCGGTACCCGGACAAGTTCGGGAAGGGCGAGCGCGTGCACGCGCGCGTGAGCACGGCCGACCTGTACGCGACGATCAACGAGCTCGCCGGGCTCGAGGTCCCGTCGATCGCGCACAGCAAGTCGCTCGTCGGGCGCAAGGAGGGCGAGCAGTACGTGTACAGCCAGCTGCTCGACCCGTTCGCCCAGCAGCTCGCGAGCATGGCCGAGGCCTACCCGACCCTGAACTTCGAGCCGTGGCAGCAGAGCTACTGCGCCGTCTACGAGGACGACTGGAAGCTCACCTGGGCGTCGGGGTCCAGCCCGCACACCCTGGTCGATCTGTCGAAGGATCCGCACGAGCAGAACAGCCTGTTCGACGCGGAGGTCGCGAAGCGCGATCAGCTGAAGCAGGCGCTCTACGACTGGGAGAAGGGGCTGACCCCGTACGATCCGTCCTTGCGTGACCAGACCGAACAGTTCCGGCAGTGCATGCTGGACAAGGTCGCCGAGAAGATGGGTGCGCTCAAGGGTCAGGAGTCGACGAACGAGGACGACCCCACCACCCGCATGCTCAAGGACCTGGGGTATGCCGCACCCGACAGCGCGGACGTGCCGTGGCGCGACTACTGCGGCCCGTACGGCGAGGAGGTCGAGGAGGCCAAGGCCGCCGCGCTCGCGAAGGAGTTCGAGGGCATGAAGCCCGAGGAGGTCCAGGCCGCGATGGACGCCAGGACCGCCGCCGAGAAGGAGGCCAAGGCCGAGGCCTGCCAGCCGTTCGAGGCCATGCTCAACCGCGGGAGCAAGGCGAAGGCGGGCAAGGCGAAGGCCGGTAAGGCGAAGGCCGGTAAGGCCAAGGCCGGCAAGGCCGGATGAGCGACGACGGGGCGCCGACCCCGCCGGCCTCCGGTGGGACGTCAGGGCTGGTGCGCGGCCTGGTGGTGGTGGCCGGGCTGGCTGCTCTCGTGGTGGGGCTCGGTGCGGCGGCCATGAAGCTCCGCTCGCGCCCGACCGCGCCCACGGGCGAGGGATCACCGGTGCAGGCCGCCTCCGCGGACCAACGCCCCAACGTGCTGATCGTGCTGTGGGACACGACCCGCGCCGATCGGATGTCGCTGTACGGCAACTCGCTCGCCACGACCCCGCGGATGGCGAAGTGGGCGCAGGACAACGGGGTGGTGTTCGAGCACGCCGTCTCGCCCGACATGTGGACGGTGCCGAGCCACGCGAGCCTGTTCACGGGCCTGCCCTCGACCACGCACGGGGCCAGCAACGAGCACCGCTGGCTCGACAGCGACAAGGTCACGCTGGCCGAGGTCCTCAAGGACGCGGGCTACGAGACGTACGCGTTCTCCGCGAACCCGAACCTGTCGCCGGACCGCATCAACCTGGTCCAGGGGTTCGACCAGATCGACTGCTCCTGGCACCAGGGTTTTCGGAAGGGCTCGCTGCTCAACATGCGGCGCAAGCTGATCCCCGAGGACGCGTCCACGGAGATCAGCCCGAAGAACCCCGCAGCGGTGAAGACCAGCTTCTACAACGCAGCCCCGGTCACGCAGCGAGCCTTCCTGCGATGGCTCGATCGCGGGCACGACCCGAACAAGCCCTTCGTTGCCTACCTGTCGTACATGGAGGCCCACAAGCCCCGGATCCCGTCGATGGCGTCGCGACGTCGCGTGGCGGACCAGGCGGAGATCGATCTCGGGCTGAAGACGGACCTGACGTACGAGAGCCAGGCGATCTACAGCAAGGGCAAGAAGAGCTACACCGCGGACGAGCTGCGGGCGATCCAGCGGGTGTACGACGCATCGCTGGTGGACCTCGACGACGCCACCGCCGACCTGCTGGACGAGCTGCGCGGTCGCGGCGTGCTGGACAACACGATCGTGGTGTTCACGTCGGACCACGGCGAGATGCTCGGCGAGCACCAGCTCTTCGGTCATCGCGACGGCCTGTGGGAGCAGCTGCTGCACGTCCCGCTCGTCATCTCGTACCCGAAAGAAGTCACGCCGCGGCGCGTGACGGATCCCGTGACGAACACCCAGGTGTTCTCCACGCTGCTCGGGCTGATCGGCATCGACGGGCCGGACACGGGCTACGTCCCGGGGAGCCTGCTGGACCTCACGGACGACGACAAGGCCGTGTTCTCGGAGTCGCTGGGCTTCGACAAGATCGGGTTCAAGAAGATCGCGGAGATGTTCCCCGACCTGCGCGAGGAGGACTGGTCGCGGATCTACCGCTCGGTCCGCGTCGGCCCGTACAAGCTGCTCGAGATCCAGGACTTCGACACCAAGGATGTCCGGCAGCGGTTGCTGTTCGATCTCGACGCCGATCCGGGCGAGGAGCACGACCTGTCGACGGAGCAGCCGGGCAAGGCGAGCGAGCTCGCGCGCGTGCTGTCCGACTGGCAGGACGAGATCCCCCGCTGGACGCCCGAGAACGGGGAGACGCCGATCGAGCCCGAGCTCAACGACGCGCAGCGCAAGCAGCTCGAGATGCTGGGGTACATCGAGGAGGAGCCCGGGGCCGGAGACGAGTAGGCTATCCTTCGCCCGGAGGTGCCCGTGAACTGGATCGCCATCCTCACCTGGTGGACCAGCCAGCCTCACCCGGGCGTCGGCCCGGCCTGGGAGCCACCGACGGGCACGACCTGGCAGTGGCAGCTCTCCGGCGTGCTCGACACGAGCGTGAACGTCGACATGTACGACGTCGACCTGTTCGACACCTCCACCCTGACCATCGACCAGCTCCACGCCGACGGGCGGACGGTGATCTGCTACTTCTCCGCCGGCTCCCGCGAGAACTGGCGTCCGGACGCGAACCTCTTCCCCGCGGCGGCCATCGGCAACAACCTCGCGGGCTGGCAGGGCGAGCGCTGGCTCGACGTGCGCGATCCGGACGTACGGCTGATCATGGAGGCCCGCATCGAGCTCGCGTTCCACAAGGGCTGCGACGGCGTGGAGCCCGACAACGTCGACGGGTACCAGAACAACACCGGGTTCAACCTGTCCGCCGCCGACCAGGTGGACTTCAACCGCTTCCTGGCGACCGAAGCGCACGACCGCGGCCTGTCGGTCGGGCTCAAGAACGCGCTCGGTCTCGTGAGCACGCTTCAGCCCGACTTCGACTGGGCGCTCAACGAGGAGTGCCTGACGTACAACGAGTGCAACCGGCTCCAGCCGTTCGTGAACGCCGGCAAGGCCGTGTTCCACACGGAGTACGTCAACACCCGGGCCCAGGGGCCCGCCCGCGCCCAGCAGGTGTGCGGCGATCCGCGCATCGCGGGCTTCAGCACGCTCATCAAGACGTGGGACCTCGACGAGTGGGTCATCGCCTGCCCTTGACGACCCGGGTGGCGCCGGGGCACGCTCGCCGACTGGAGGTCCCATGACCCTGCTGCTGCTCGCCCAGGTCGCTCGCGCCGACGTCTCGACCCCGACCGACACGGAGCCCACCGAGGACCTGTGCGCGGACTCCGAGGACGGCGCGCAGTGCATCCTGGAGTCGGGTGACCTGGGGGAGTGCTCGGCGGGCGTGTGCGAGGAGATCCAGAGCGACAAGGGTTGCTCGACGGCCGGCACGCGCGGCCTGGCCTCGGGACTGACCCTGCTGTCGCTGGGGTTGCTCGGGCTGCGTCGCCGGCGGTGACGTGAACGTCGCCGGAGCGCTGCTGGACGGCCTGCAGCGGGGCGTCGCGCCGCTCGATCGGCTGCGCCGCGCGCTGTACCGGGTCCTCGCGCCCTGGCTCGGGCCCTGGATCCGCTCCCGCGAGGTGCGGATCGGGCTGCACGGCGCGCTGGCCGTGGGTGGCTCGCTGCTGCTGGCGGCGATCGCGCCCCTGTGGATGTTGGCGCTCGGCCCGCTGTTGCTCGGCGTGCCTCACCTCGTCGCCGACCTGCGGTACCTCGTGGCGAAGCCGGGCCTGCACCGCCGCTCCGGCGCCTGGGTGGTCGCCGGCCTCCTCGTCGCCTCCAGCGTGACCGCGGACCTGCGCTGGGGCCTGGTCGGCGCTGCGCTGGTCCCCCTGGCCTCCTCGGGCTCCCTGGCCCGCAGGGCGTTGGCGGCCGCCGGGCTCGGTGCGCTCGCGTTCGCCGCCTTCGCCGCGCCCCGGTCGACCGCGCTCGGTCTGGCGCACGCCCACAACGTGGTCGCCGTCGTGGCCTGGATGACCCTCGCCGTCGCGCTCCACGAGGGCGCGGGCTCCCGAGCGGTCCGCTGGGGGACGACGCTCGCGTTCTTCGTGGGCGGCGCGCTGATCCTCGGTGGCGCGCTCGATCCCGTCCTGCTCCACGGTCCCTCGCTGCCCGGCGGGCCGAGCATCCGCGACCACCTCGCCGCGCTCGCGCCGGGCATGACCCCGCCGTGGGGACACCGCTGGGTGGTCGCCTTCGCGTACGCCCAGTCCGTCCACTATGGCTTGTGGCTGCGGATCGTGCCGGAGGAGGCCCGGGAACGTCCGGCCCCACGGAGCTGGGAGGCGAGCCTGCGCGCGCTCCGCACCGACCTCGGGGCGCCCGTGTTCGCCGCTGCGGTGCTGCTGTGCGTCGGGCTCGCGGTCTGGGGCCTCGCGGACCTCGCCGCCGCGCGCGAGGGGTACCTGCGGCTCGCGCTCTTCCACGGTCCTCTCGAGCTCGCCGTGCTCGGGCTCGTCGCCGCCGAGGGCCGCGCGGTGCTCCGCCCGTGACCTGGGTCACGGCCTTCCTGCTGACGCAGGCCATCGAGATGCCGATCTACCTGTTCGGCAGCCGCGGCAGCGACCTCCCCGTCCCGTGGCGGGTGGCGGTCGCGTTCGGCGCGAGCGCGCTCACCCACCCGATCGTGTGGTTCGTGCTGCGCGATCTGCTGGAGGCCAGGCTCGGCTTCTGGGCCTACTTCGCCATCGCCGAGACGTTCGCGGTGGTGGTCGAGGCCCTCTACCTCCGGTGGTTCGAGCTCCGCCGGCCGTTGCTGTGGTCCCTGCTCGCCAACGGGACCAGCGCATCCGTGGGGCTGTTGATCTGGGCGGTTCGCTCCGGCAAGATCTTCGGATGAGCACCCGCCGCACCGTCCTCGCCGGTCTCCTCGCGCTCCCCTGGGCCGCCCGCGGTGCGCCCGCGGTCGCCTCGGGCGACGGCCTTTTCGTGGGCCAGGGTGGTGTCGGGCGAAAGCTGCCCTGGTCCGCGGTTCGCCTCGATCCGCTGGACAACGCGAACACGTCCTACTTCCTGCAGTTCACGGTGGCGCGCTTCCCGGACGATCAGCAGGTGTGGCTGGTGCACGACGGCCAGCAGATCCTCTCGAACAGCCGCGGCGGGGACGACACGACCTGGACGGTGAGCTTCCAGCTGCAGGATCGGGCCACGGTCGACCGTCTGGCGGCGTGGCTCGGGATGGTGGTCCCGGAGCGCCGGCCGCTCGGTCTCGGGCTGCGCTCCACCTGGGAGGCGACCGGGGGCACGACGATCCGGGTGACGCTGACCAACGACGGCGACGTGCCCGTGGGCGTCGTGGTCGGTGGGCGCAACCGCGGCCCTCGCGACAACCAGTTCTCGTTCACGGTACGGCGCGGGGACGAGATCCTGCCGACGAAGGACGGCGGGGACTTCGGCGGGCTCTCCGTCGTGCGACCGCTCGAGCCGGGCGGCTCGACCTCGATCGAGGCGGATCTGTCGGCATGGGTGGACCTCGCGGCACCCGGGAGCTTCGACGTCCACGGTCGGTACGAGGCCGAGCTCGTGCCCGGTCCGTCGTTCCCCGACCGCCGCGATCAGGTCTGGGACGCCGCCTTCGACGGCGATCTGCGCCTCGACCTGCGCTGACCCACCACCGCGGCGGCCAGCAGCGCGGACCAGGGGAGCGCGCCGAGGCCGTGGTCGCAGCCGCAGCCGCCCGGCTCCTCCTCCACCACCGGATCGTCGGCGGGCGGAGGCGCGGGGCGGAAGACCACCCCGATGTCGCGCGTCGTCCCGTCCTCGTCGGTCTGCGCGGGGTCGCCGGCGTCGATGAGCGGGCTCCCCTCGGAGGGGGTGTAGTCGTCGTTGGTGCAGTCGCCGTCCAGCGACACCCCGCCGAGGAGCGGGTCGGCCAGAACGTCGTCCTCGCCCGGCTCGGCGTTCAGCAGGTCCCCGGGGTCGTTGCCCCAGTACGCGTTCCAGCCGCCCGTGAGCGTGCCGTCGTTGCGCAGCCCGAGCCCCACGCCCGTGGACCACGCGAACACCTCGTGCGTCGCCGTGACCGCCGTGCCGTGCGCCCCGAGCCCGCCGCCGAAGCCCAGGGCCTCGTTCCCGAGCCAGTCGTTGCCGTCGAGCACGAGCTCGCCCGCCTGCACGTAGGCGCCGCCGCCCTCGCCAGCGACGTTCTCCTGGAAGACGTTGCGGCTCATGGGGAGCGGCGTGACGGGCGCGACGCGGAGGGCGCCGCCCTGGTCCCCACCGTCGTTGGCGCAGAACCGGTTGCCGCTGAGCTCGACCTCCGGCGCCTCGCCGATCCACATCGCGCCGCCGCCGATGACCGCGGTGTTGCCCGTGAACGTGCTGTCGGTCACCGTGAGCGAGACCACGCCGGTGCCCACCGCCCCGTCGTCGAAGGTCCGCGCGTCGCCCTCCACGAGGATGGCACCGCCCTTCTGGCCGGAGCGGTTGCCGTCGAAGGTCGTGTGCTCGATCGTGTTCACCCCCACCGTGATCACGATGGCGCCTCCATCTCCGGTGGCCTCACCGCCGGAGAAGGTGCTGTCGCGGATCTCCAGCAGATCCGCCCGGGAGTAGATCCCCGCCCCGCGCCTGGCGCCGTCACCGACCGAGGCGTTGTCGAGGAACGAGGTCTGCTCGATCACGGCGGTGGTACCCACGTCCAGCCGAAGCGCGCCCCCGAGCGCTCCGCCGCAGGCGCGGAGCACGGAGCTCCGGATCTCGATCGCACCGGTCCGGACGCGGATGCACTGGCCGGCTGAGGTCAGGTCGAAGCCCTCGAGCGCGATCCGGCCGCCGTCGACCACCAGGATCGAGCCGCCGCCGGGCTCTTCGAGGTGCGTCGACTCGGGCCCGCCCGTGGCGACCAGGGTGAGATCGAGCGCCACGGTCCGCAGGGGATCGGTGTACGTCCCGGGCCCGACCTCGATCGTGTCCCCGGAGGAGGACGCGGCGACGGCGTCGGCGATGGTGGTGAAGTCCCCGCCACCGGCCGGATCGACGGTCCAGGTGGCGGCGTTCGCGGCGAGCCAGGTCCAGAACATCGGCGCAGTGTAGCTCGCCGCCACCTCGCGGACATCGGCTTGCGAACGCCCTGAGGTAGGATTCGACCATGTGGATCCTCGCCCTCCGGACCTCCGCCGCCGCGACCCTCACCGTGGGCGGGGGCGGCGACTACGCGAACGTGAAGGACGCCGTCGAGGCCGCTGGGCCCCGCGATCGCATCGAGGTCTCGAGCGGGACGTACACGGGCGCCTTCGCGGTCACCGACGACCTCACGATCGTCGCGGTCGACGGTCCGGGGACGGTGACCCTGCGGGGTGGCCAGGTGCCCGCGGGGTACGGGGTGATCGGCGTGTTCTACGGTGCCTCGCTGACGCTCGAGGGCATCGCCTTCGACGGGCAGGACCGCCTCCGCGCGGTGTGGGTGGAGGGCGCGTCGCTGCACGCCTCCGACCTGTCCATGGTCCGCCCGATGGACGGGTACGACAACGACGATGGCGGCGTGATCGTCGGCATCTATGGCAGCACGATCGTGCTCGACGACCCGGTGCTCACCGAGCCCGCCGAGGGCGTCGACGACGGAGGCTACGTCTATGTGGACGGTGGCACCCTCGAGGTGCACGGCGGACGCTTCGAGGGTGGGGAGGCCTGGTACGGGGACGGAGGCGCCATCTCCGCCCGAGACGCCACCGTGCTCCTCGACGGGGTGACCTTCGTGGGCAACGCGGTCGCCGAGGACGGGGGCGCCGTCGAGCTGCTCTATTGCGACGTCGTCGTCACGGACTGCGTGTTCCTGGACAACATCGCCGGCGAGTATCCCTACGACAGCTACGACGGCATCGGTGGCGCGGGCAGCCTGCTCGACTGCGACGACGCGCTGCTCGAGCGCAACGTCTACCAGGGGAACAGCGCGCGCGCCGGCGGCTCGCTGTTCCTCGACGACACCGATCGGCTCGTGCTCCGCGACGAGGACCACTACGACAACACGGCCGACGGCGTCGGCGGGGCGGTGGCCGTCTGGGACGCCTCCGACGTGCTGGTCGACCGCGGGCGCTTCGAGCGAAACGTCGCGGGGGACGACGAAGGCGGTGGCATCTGGTTCCACTACACCGCGGGCACCGAGGTCCGCGGGTCCTTCTTCTGCGACAACGACGGCCGCTGGGGCGGCGGGCTCGACTGGGGCGAGAGCTACGCGTTCTCGCTCCACCACTCCATCGTGGTGGGCTCGACGTCCAGCGAGGAGGGCTCGGCCCTCGAGATCTACGATGCCGAAGGCGAGATCGAGCACGTCGCGCTGCTCGGCAACGGTCCGAGCGAGGTGCTCGCGACCTGGAGCGCCTCGGTCCTGATGCACGACAGCCTGGTCGGCTGGTCGCTCGACGACGTGTACGGTGGATACGGCGACGTCACCGAGCACCACGACGCGTGGTGGGAGAACTCGCGCGGCGATCCACCGGACACGACCGATGGAGTGTTCGCGGACCCCGTGCTCGGCGACTGGGGGCTCGGCCGCTGCTCGGGCGACTTCCGGCCGCTCCTGGGTGGACCGCTGACGGACGCCGGCTCGGACGCCGACGCGGACAGCTCGCCCGGCGACATCGGGCCGTACGGCGGGCAGGACTGGGACGCGCTGGACATCGACCGCGACGGCACCCCGGGCCGCACGGACTGCGACGACTTCGATCCGGACGTGGGCCCCTGCGACGTGCCCACGGACAGCGCGGACCCCACACCCACCGACACCGCGGACCCGACGACCCCGGACACCGCCGACCCCGCCGGCGACGATGACGACGACGATGGTCCGGGGCGGGTGCAGGAGCTCCCCCCGATCTTCTTCTGCGCGACGGGTCCCGCGTCGCCCACGCTCCCCGGCCTGCTCCTCCTGCCGCTGCTCCTCGTGCGTCGTCAGCGCAGGCGGTAGCCGTCGGCGGTGGTGACCAGGTGGTCCCCCAAACCGAGCTTTCGCAGGCCCCAGATGGCGGAGCGCAGGCGCCGGAGCCCGGAGTCGCCGACGAGCCTCTCGTCCGGCCAGGTCGTCGCCACCAGATCGGCTGCCGCCACCGGCCGGTCCGTCCGATGCAGGGCTGCGAGCACGGCGGCGAGGACAGGGCGCCCCGACAGGTCCACGCGACCCGTGCCCGGCGTCTCGAACCAGCTGCCATCGGGCGCCACCTGCAGGGCGTCCGGGCGGCGGGTCAGGCGCAACACCGAGCGCACCAGCGGGTTCTCGAGGTCGAGCGGCTCCTCGGGCTCGCCCAGCTCGAGCGCCACGCGGACGGCGTGCGTGAGCTCCGATCGGGTGGGGCGGGTCGCGAGCCGGCGCGTCCGTTCGAGGTCCCCCGTCGCCCGCGCGCACAGGGCGCGCAGCCCGTCCGTGCAGTCGGCCAGCGGCGTGAGAGACTCGAACGCCACGGCGAGTCGCTCCGCGAGCTCTGACGCCTCCGCTGGTCGACCGGCCTCCAGCAGCGCCAACACGAGTGGCACCGAGGTCCGGTCGGCCTGCGCGCCCTGGCCCGCCGCACGGCACACTTCGGCCCCCTCATGGAGGGACGCGACCGCACGATCCGCATGCCCCTGGTCGAGCAGCAGGTAGCCGACGGTCTCGAGGCCGTAGCCCTCGAACCGCGCTGGTCCGAGCTCTCGGGCCAGCCCCACCACCCGCAGCGCCTCGTCCAGCGTCGCCGAGCCCAGGGCGACCTCCGTGCGCACCAGGACCGCCGCCGCGGACAGCTCGGTCGAGGGATCCCCCATGCGTCGCCCGAGGCGGACCACCTCGCTCAGCGCCTCCACGGCAGCCCGTCGGTCGCCGCGCGCGAGGTGGATGTTGGCCAGCACGGTGGTCGCCCTGCTCGCGAGCCGCTCGTGCCCCGCCGCCTGCAGCGCGTCCCTCGCCTCCCGCGCCAGGCGCTCGGCAGCGTCCACCCCATCGGAGCGGAGTTTGATCATCGCGAGATCCGACGCGGCGTCGGCTCCGATCGCCGGGTCGGCGCTGGTCCGTGCCTCCTCCAGGTCCTGGCGCGAGAGCTCGAGCTGTCCGTTCTCCGTCCGCAGCACACCCCGCACGCGCACCATGCGCAGGCGAGCCTCTCCGTCGAGCGCGCGACACAACCCGTCGACCACGCTCAGCACCTGCTCCAGGGGCTGCGCGAACACGAGCGGCCAGGAGGCGGCGATGACGTCGGCCCGCAGCGCCGCCGGGAGCTCCTCGTCGGCCAACACGGCCCGGAAGTCCGCGCCGAGCTCGCGCTGGCCGGCCTCGGGCGTGGCGCGGAGGGTGGTCGCCAGCCAGCGCGCATGGCGGGCACGCAGCGCCGGCGTGGGCTCGGGCAGCGCGTCCCGCACCACGCCCCACAGCTCGTGCAGCGCCCTCGGCCCGGCATGGGTCCGCAGGAGCGAGGTCCGCCGCAGCCCGCGCAGGGCAGCGAGCGTCTGCGGCGCCGGGCGGTCGCACACGGCCTCGGCGGCGGCGACGTCGAAGCGGCCCTGGAAGACGGCGAGCGAGGTCAGCACCGCCCGCTCGTCCTCCGTGCAGCCCTCGAGCGCGGCCCCCACGGCCGTTCGGAGGGTCCGGTGGCGCTCGTCCTCTCCGTCCTCACCCACCAGGTCTGCCGACCAGCGCGCGATCAGCTCGTCGGGGCCGAGGACCGTCGTCTGCGCGGCCGCCAGCTTCAGCGCGAGCGGGTGCCCCTCCAGCCGCGTGACGAGCGCCGTGACCCGGTCGTCGGGCCAGCCGGGGGCGGCGTGCTCCAGGAACAGGCGGGCGCCGGCCTCGGGCGAGAGCGGGCCGAGCTCGAACCGCTCGCCGTCCGGCAAGGCGACGTCCCGCGAGGACGTCGCGACCACGCGGAGGCCGGGGTGGGCGCTCAGCCAGGTCGCCACCTGCTCGAGCACGTCCTCCCGTGGAGGGAGGTGGTCCAGGCCGAGCACGCGCACCGTGGACAGCCGGGTCTCCAGACGTCCGAGCGGAACCCCCAGCGTGCGCGCGGTCGCCTCACGGAGCGCCGCGGCGTCCGTCAGCCGCTCGCAGGCCACGCGGTCGGTCGTGAGCGCTTCCAGCAGGTGGGTCTTGCCGATGCCGGGCACGCCCGTGATCACCACCGCTCGTCGTCGGGCCGACAGCTTCCGCACCGCCGCGAGCTCCCGCTCCCGCCCGGGCGCCGTCCGCGCGTCCCCGGCTTCGTCCCTGGGGAGCAGCGACGCCAGGCGGTCGCTGGCGTAGAGCCGGTAGCCGGACACCGGGTGCCGCACGGCGCGGACCCGGCCCTCGCGGTCCCATCGCCGCAGCGTCGCGGTCGAGACACCCGCCTCCCGGGCGGCTTCGGCGATGGTCAGCCACCTCGGCACGGCCCGGAACATACCCCTGTACAAGGTTCGTCACGCGCTGCTTTGACGTCGTTTGAGCTGCCCACCACCCGCCGAGAGCCGTAGGTGTTCCACGCAACCCGGCCTCGGAGGCTCCTCGTGACGGCATCGACGAACCCATGGACGACGGCGCATCGCAGCAAGCTCAGCGCCGTCGTGCACCCCAACCCCAAGGATCCAGCGGACTTCGTTCCGTCGGCCGACGTCGCCTGGGGACGCACCGGCTTCGGCCCGGCGCCCACGAGCTGGACGCCCGAGCTGGACGCCGAGCTGCTCGAGCGCGCGTGGAACGCCGCCACCGACGTGGTCACGCCGCTCGTCGACCACCTGGTGGCGACCCGAGGGCTGGAGGAGGCGCTGACCGTGGTGGCGCGGCACCGGGACCCCGAGCGCCAGTTCCTCGACTTCGGGTGGTTCCGCAAGCACCTGTACGCGGCGGACGAGGCCACCTTCACGCGTGCACGAGACTGGATGCTCCAGGGCTGGGAGTCGTGCGAGTTCGGGACCCGGGTGCGGCGGGCGTTCACGTTGAGCCGCGACCCGAGCCTGGCGCGTGGCCTGGTCGATCCGATGCCCGAGCTGCCCCACCTGTCCGGTGAGCTGCTGATCGCCGTGGGCGATCCCGCCCTCGCGGCGCGCGTCCTCGCGGCGTCGAAGGGCAAGGTGTGGTCGTTCGCTCCGGCCTTCGATCTGGTCGAGGCCTACGGGGCGGACGCCGCGCCGCTGCTGACGGCGATCCTCGAGCGCTACGAGGGGAAGGCGGCCCATCGCAAGCCCATCGAGCAGGCGCTCCGGCTGGCCTCGTCGATGGGGGATGCGTCGTCGTCGGTGCCCGTCGTCCGCGCCCCCGCAGGCCCCGTCCTCCCCGAGGAGGCCGTCTACGAGGGGGTGTATGCGGTGGTCGCCGGCCACTTCTCGCTGCCCGACGACCTGATCCGGGTCCGCCTGAACGCCCGGAGGGTCTGGAACGCGGCCAAGACGCCGACAGCGAGGACCCATGCCTACTTCGAAGGGCAGGGTGCCAAGGCGGAGCTCCGCGCGAAGGCTGAGAAGCACGGGGTCCCGGTCTTCGGTCAGGCCGAGCTGGAGACGCTGATCGCCAGCCCGCTGTTCCACTACCGCGAGCGGATCACCGGTACGATCCGCGAGAAGCTGTCCTCCCCGACCACGAACGTGACGACCTGGTTCGTCGGCGATCCGGCGACCGAGGCCCAGCTCGCGGCGGCCGAGGCGGCGTTCGGCGTGCCCCTCGATCCGGCGCTGCGCGCCCTCTACGCCCAGTGCGACGGCGTGCAGCTGCGGTCCGACCGCGCCAGGAGCAAGAAGCAGACGCTCGACCCCATCCGCCGCTCCTGGGGTGAGGTGGGCTCCTCGTACGACGGTGAGCTCGGGAAGGGGAGCTCCGCGGTGATCTCGCTGCTCCCCCTCGCCGACGTCCTCGCCAGCCGCAGCTTCTTCGGTGACCCCACGGACGGTCGGGGGCGCAAGGTGAAGCTCGGGCGCCGCCAGGTGGATCTCGAGCGCTTCCTCGAGAGTGCCTGGCTCTTCGACTACTGGTACGACTACTACCCGGTCGCGCTCTGGGTCGACCGCGAGAACGGCGAGTACCGCGTGGTGTTCGGCGACGACCACGGCGCTTGCTGGGACGACCCCAACGTCACGTCCGTCGAGGCCTACCTCGAGAGCCTGCCGTTGACCTGCATCGACCGCGAACACGGCAAGCGCCGCTTCCAGCGCAACACCTGATCTGGAGACTCGACCCATGACAACCTTGCTCCTCCTCGCGCTCGGGATGGCCCACGCGCGCACCGAACCCACGCTCGTCGTCCCCGATCTCGCGGTCGGTAGCGGCGTCGTCGTCCACTTCTACGGCGGGCTGCCCGGCGAGACCGCGTACCTCGCTGGCGGCACCGGCCTCGGCGCGGGTCCGTGTCCGCCTGCCCTCGGGGGGCAGTGCCTCGATCTGCTCGGCGCGCGCCTGGTCGGCACGGCCGTGACCGACGCCGACGGGCACGCCACCTTCCTCGTCCAGGTGCCCGCCGCGGCCACTCCCGGGACCCCGGTGGCGCTCCAGGTGGCGGTGCCGCGCGGGGTCGGTGGCGCGGACTCCCTGCTCACCGACGCCCACGCGACCTCGCTCCGCGCTGGGGGCACCTGGTACGACGATGTCGACGGCGACGGCTTCGGCGACCCGGCGACCGGCGTGGTCCAGGCCCAGGCGCCAGCCGGGACCGTGGGCAACGGCGCGGACTGCGACGACGCCGCTCCCACGACGCACCCCGGGGCGCCCGAGATCCTGGGGGACAGCATCGATCAGGACTGCGACGGCGACACCGTGCCGCGCATCGACTGCGTCGGCGTCCCCGTCCCCGGCGCCTACGCGACCGTCCAGGGCGCGGTGGACGCGCTGCGGACCGTCGGAGGGACGATCTGCGTGGGGGAGGGCACCTTCACGGGCGGGCTGGTCGTCGACGCGACCACCACCTCGCCGCTCGAGATCGTCGGCGTCTCTCGTGAACACACGCAGATCTCGGGTCTGGTCGACATCCGCGGCCGCACCGACACCCTGGTGCGCCTGCGGGGCATGACGCTGCCCGACGGGGTGCTCGTCCGGCACGGCCTGTTCTCGCTCGAGGACCTCACCGTCCGCTCCTCCTCGGGATCCGCCATCGACGTCCACTACCAGCAGATCGGGGGCTCGACGGTCGATCTGACGGTCGACCGGTGCGACCTGGACGGCCGCTCCTACGGGGTCAGCGTCTCCACGAACTTCTCCTGGCCCAACAACGTGCACCTCGAGGTGCGCAACAGCGTCGTGTCCGGCGTCTCCGGGGGCGTGCGCTTCTACGCCAACGACTGGAACCGTGACCTGACCGTCGGCGTGTATGGCTCCACCCTGGTGGGGAGCGGTGCCGGGCGCGGGTTCGTGGTCGAGGGCCCCTACGGTGCCGACGTCTCCTACGCGAACAACCTGATCACGGGCTTCACCACGGGCACCGAGATCGCGTCGCCCAACGCGGTGACGAACAGCGGTGACAACGCCTACTGGGACAACGGCGCCGCGTTCGGTCAGTCCGCCATCCCGCAGCCGGGCGACGTGTTCTCGGACTGCGCCCTGGATGGCCTGTGGCCGCCGTCGCCCGCGCCCGGCACGGCCTGCATCGACGCTGGCCGCACCGCCCCGGGGTCCGACCAGGACTTTTGGGGGCGCCCCCGCGTGGACGGACCCGACATCGGCGCCGTCGAGTGGTGATTCAGGTCACTCCGGCCGATTCCCGAGCGTGGCAAGATGGGTATAGGGGTCTGATGGTGGGGTGATCGGGTGTGGTGTCTGGTGACGATGGCTTCTGCGTTGGCCGAGCCCGTGGCGGTGGAGCCCGTGCCCACCACACCGACGCTGGAGATGGAGCCGAGGAACGGCACGGGGCGGTTGATCACGGCGGCGACCTTCACCGGGGTCGGCGCTCTCTCGGTGGCCGCCATCTCGATGTGCATGGCCGATTGGTACTCGGCCGGTGGCCAGGAGGAGGACGTGCCCATCTGTGTCGCCACCTTCACCGCCAACACGGCGGTCGGGTTCGGTGTGGGCCTCCCGCTCTTCGTGAGCGGTGCGCACCGGAAGGCCGAGTGGAGGCGATGGCGTGACGAGCACGCGGTGGCCATGGGGATCGATCCCCTGGGTCGCGGACTCGTCGTCTCGGGTCGGTTCTGACGCTCGCGCTTGCGCGGGGCGTGAGGCTGGTCCATTCTGCCGTATGCTCCCGAGGATCGAGCCCCCCGATCCAGCGCACACAGGCGTGCCCGACGTCGTGGTCGGGGCGTTCCACGAGCGGTGCAGCGCGGCGCCCGTCCTGCGCTGGTGCCTCCCGGAGGATGGGCTGCGTACCTTCGCGGCCGCCTGGGTCTACTTCCGCTGGGCCGACGACCTCGTGGACGCCCCCGACCGCGATCCGGCCGAGGTGCGGCGCTTCGTGGCCGACCAGGCGGCGCTGCTGGCGGGTGCGCGCGACGCCGCTCGCCTCGAGGAGGAGGCGCTGGTGGCCTGCCTGGCGGATCCTGTCCGCGGCCCGGCCATGCGGACCGCCTGCGCCAGGATGCTCGAGGCCCTGCGCTTCGACGCCCATCGGCCCCCGCGCTCCCTTGCGCCCGAGCTGGAGGCGCAGATCGCCCGCATCGGCGACGCGTACGCCACGGCGCTCTGGGCCTGCGCGCACGAAGGCCGCGCGCCGACCGACGTGCCCGCCGCTGCCTGCGCGCTCGCCCGCGCCGCGACCGCCGCCCACCAGGTCCGCGACCTGCACCTCGACCTGCGGCTCGGCTACGACAACGTCCCCGAAGGCGAGGAGCGTGGCCCCACCTGGGTCGCTGCGCGGAAGGTGGAGGTGGACGCGCGCTTCGCCCGCTGGCTGCCCGGCCTGCGTGGCCTCTCCTGGCGCCCGCGCTGGGCCTTCCGCCTGCTCGCCTGGAAGTACCGCGTCGCGCTGTGGAGGGCGGCGTGAACGGCAAGATGGTGCTCACGCGCCGCCGCCCCGAGCTGCGCACGCTGCAGCGCGCCACGATGTGCGGGCTCTGCCACCAGGTCGGCCAGCTCCACGGCCTGCGCTGGCGCCTGTTCGCGGGCCCGGACATGGTCACGTACCATGTGTTCCTCGACGTCTGCGCGGGCGCGGGTCCCCGGTACGAGCGTCGCGCCTGCGTCGTCGCGCCCGGGGTCTCCTCGTTGCCCTCCGCCATCCCGACCGAGCGGACGGCGACCGCGGTGGACGTGGGGGTGTGGCTCGGCTCGATGAAGCTCGAGGACGACCGACGCGACGATGGCACCGCGAAGGCCTTGCTCGCCCAGCGCCTCCTCGGAGGGCGCGCCGCGGCCGCCGAGCAGGGCCTGCGGGAGCGGGGCTTCCCCGTGGACGCCATCGCCTCCTGGATGGAGCGGCAGGCGGCGATCGAGGAGCGTCGGGAGCCCTCGCTCGAGGTCGCGCTCGGGCCGACCGCCGAGATCGCGGCGCTCACGTTCGGCTTCGGTGGTCGCGAGGACGGGCCGATCGACCCCGAGCGCGCCCGCGCCATCGGACGCGCGGTCGGGACGTACCTGTTCTGGCTCGACGCGCTGCAGGACGTCGAGGAGGACGCCGCCGCCGAGCTGTACAACCCGCTGCTCGCCGCCAGCGGTGGCCGAGCGCTGCTCCTGCCCGCCCGAGCCGCCGCCGTGGCCGGGGCGCGCCGAGCGATCCGGGAGCTCAAGGGCCTGCTGGCGGATCTGCCCGCGAGCGCGGGCGTCACCTACCTCCGCGAGGTGTTCGTCCAGGGCTTCGCCGCGCGCCTGCGGCACGTCGAGGAGGGCATGCCCCAGCCGACCCTGTGGGACCGTGCGCTCGCGATGTTCCTGCGGTGGGCGCCGCGCGTCCGCCTCACGTGGATCCGGCTCGCGGCGGTGGCGCTCACGCTGGTCGGCCGCAAGGCCAGCGCCGCACGGCTGATCCCGCCCAACCCGACCCGGGAGCACGCGTTCACCTGGCTGTGCGGGCCCGTCGGGGACTGCAGCAACGACGGTGACTTCGACTTCTGGGACGTGTGCTGCTTCTCGGACGACTGCGCCTGCACCGACGCGTGCGACGGCTGCGTCGACGTGTGTGGGCTGTGCACCGGGGTCGACTGCGATCCGGACTGCGCCTGCGAGTCGTCGAACAACACCGGCACCACGACCACGGGTGGGACCAGCGGATGTGGTGGCGGCGGGGGGACGACCCCGTTCCACACGGGCGATCTCGATGCGGACGTGGACGCCGACGTCGACGCCGACGTGGACACCGACGCCGACACGGACACCGCCACCCCGCACAGCGACATCGGACCCGAGACGGGCGACACCGGCAGCAGCGGCGGGGGCAGCGGTCACACGGGCGCGGCCCACACCGGATCGGGTTCCACCGGGACGACCGGCGACACCGGGACCCCGTGAGCGCGGGTTAGGGGAGGGGATGCTCGTCTGGACCGTCGTCCTCTCGCTCGCCGGCTGCACGACCGCCGAGCCACCGCCACCCACCCCTCGGCTGGGCCGTCCGCCCGCCGGTGCGCGCGTCAAGGCCGCCAAGGCGAAGGCCAAGGGCAAGGTCGCGCCCACCGGTCCTCCCGTCGGCGTCGCCGGGCCCGTGGAGGGCGAGCTCCTCCTGACGGCCGAGGGCCCGCCCGCTGGCGGTGCGCCCACCCCGACCTCCCCCGTGACGCAGGCGTCGCTGTCGCTGTCGTTCAGCAACGGCACCACGCAGCAGGTCCCCCTGGGTCGCGTGGCGGGCACCTGCACCGAGCTCGAGCCGCGCCCCGTCGGACCGGTCGGGAGTCAGGTGGAGTCGCTGTGGAGCGTCAGCTGCGTGGACGCGACCGGCCCCCACGAGGTGCACCTGGTCCAGAAGGACGCCCAGCTGCTCGTCGGCAAGACGGTGGCCACCGGACACGGTCCGACGATCAAGCTGTTCAAGCGCATCCGGCTCGCGCCCGGCGCCATCGTCAAGCGCAAGAGCCCCTGGGATCCGAGCGCCGTGCCCGCGTCCACACCACCACCGTCGCCGGCACCCGCACCCGAACCCGTTCCCGAACCCGCCGCTCCCGCGGCCACCGAGCCCGCCGAGCCGGCCCCGTGATCGGGTGGTTCGCGGTCGCGCTGGCGGCCCAGCCGGGCGCCGAGCAGCTGGAGCAGGCCTGGGAGTCCCACCGCGCCGATCTCGACGCACACGCGCGGTACCCGTTCCACTTCGACGCCGAGGCCTGGAAGCAGCTCGCGGAGGGCAAGGTCTACCGGCGGCGCGACAAGCTCGACGGCACCGACCGCGTGCTGGGGGTCGTCTATGTCCCGGCCTCGCGCGACGCGACCTGGGTGGGCATCCAGGACCCGCACGGCAGCTACGTCGACGGCTTCACCGACGAGGACCTGCCCGGCTCCACGTTCGACGCCCGCATCGTCTACCAGCGGATCGCGCTGCCGTGGCCGCTCGCGGACCGCCAGTGGGTGATCCTCGTGAAGAACAACCGCGCCCTGATCGACGCCAGCGAGGGTGCGGTCTGGGAGCGCTCGTGGGACCTGTCGGCCGAGCGCGGCGCGAAGGCGGAGAAGGAGAACGCCGTCTGGCTGCCGGTGAACGAGGGGGGCTGGTTCGCCGTCGAGGCCGCGGGCGGCACCCTCCTCGGGTACCACGCCCGCACGGCCATCGGTGGCATCGTCCCCGACGAGATGGCGCTCCGCTGGTCGTTCTCCACGATCGACGGGATGCTCTCCAACATCCGGGAGCGGGCCGGCTGGGCGAAGGGTCACTACGACGCCCAACACGACCCGCTGAAGAGACCGGACGGAACGGCAATTCCTCCGCTCATCCCATGACTACTGGCAGCCGCTCGTGTCGCAGGTGAACGAGGCCGTGGCATAATCCATGCCCCAGGTCGGTCCGGAGCCGCCGGCGATGTCGTTCGGGTCGTTGTCGGTCGTGCCCGACCCGTGGTCGCAGAGGACGGAGGTGTAGGTCGAGCCGGCGCCGAACAGGTGGACCGCGCCCGACTCGGGGTTCGCCGTCTGGTTGCGGGTCACCGTCCCCTGGTCGCAGGTCACGTCGGCGTTGGGGCCGAGGTGCATCGCGGCGCCGCCGAACACCGCGTGGTTGTCGTCGAACACCACCCCGTCGAGGACCAGGGTGGGCGTGATCGAGAACGCGCCGTCGTCGTCCGTCGCGATGGCCCCGCCCTGGTCGGCGGCGAAGTTGCTCGTGAACCAGCCGCCGGTCATCGTGACCTCGGCCGCGTCCACGAACAGCGCCCCGCCGTCCAGGCCAGCGGCGTTGGACGAGAAGCCCACCTCGTCGAGCACCAGCTCGCAGCCGCGGGTGAACAGCCCGGCGCCGTACTCGGCGGTGTTGGAGCGGAACGTGACGCGGGTGAGCTCGAGGCGGTTCGTCCCGCTGCACAGGACTCCGCCGCCCGCGTTCGACCAGGTGCTCGTGCCGCCGTCCGCCGCGCCGTTCGCGATCACCAGGTCGGTGATCGTGTCGACGAGGCCGCGGTTCGGGTAGACCAGCGGCGTGTTGTGGTGGGCGCCCGAGAGCACGACCTCGTGGTCGCCGGGGTGCCCCACGATGTCGAGCGAGGAGTTCACGGTCAGGTCCGCGGTCCACGTGCCCTCGCAGAGGTGCAGCACGGCGGGCTCGTTGACCGCGTACGGCGTCGGGAACGGGTCCGTCCCGACCTCGGGCAGGGTGTGCGCTCCGCTCGTCGCGCCGATGAACCAGTTCGTGCCGGCCTCGGGCGTCAGGTCGTCGCAGTCGTCGTCCTTGCCGTTGCAGATCTCGGTGACGCCCGGGTGCACCTCGTCGTCGCCGTCGTCGCAGTCGTCGGCCGTCGTCGACCAGCCGATGTCCCGCGCGCAGTAGAGCTGGGCGGGCCCCGAGCCGTAGCCGTCGAAGTCGCTGTCGGCGTACCAGGTGCTCGCGGTGCCCAGATCGAGGTCGGGGTCGCCGTCGTCCACGAACGTGTCGCAGTCGTCGTCGATCGTGTTGCAGACCTCGGTCGCGTCGGGGTTCACGGCAGCGTTCGCGTCGTCGCAGTCGCCAGCGGTCTGCACGCCGTCCGGGGCGCCGAGGCAGGACCGGAACGGAGCGCCCGCGCCGTAGCCGTCGCCGTCGAGGTCGTGCACCCAACCCGGAGCACTCTGCAGGTCGAGGGTGGCGTCCGCGTCGTCGATGTCGCCGTCGCAGTCGTCGTCGATCGTGTTGCAGACCTCGGTCGCGAACGGGCTCACGTCGGCGTTCGCGTCGTCGCAGTCCGGGCCACCGTCCGCGAGCCAGGTGCCGCCCGCTGGCGGAGCGCAGCGGTCCACGGCGGAGCCACCCCCGTAGCCGTCGGCGTCGCCGTCGAGGAACCAGGCGGTGAGCGTGGCGGCGTCGACGTTGTCGTCGGCGTCGTCGATCAGGGTGTCACAGTCGTCGTCGATCTCGTTGCACACCTCGGTCGCCTCGGGGTGGACGGCGTCGTCGGCGTCGTTGCAGTCCACCGACAGCGGCCAGCCGTCGCCGTCCCCGTCCGGATCGGCGTCGGTGTCCGCGTCGGTGTCGGCATCGGTGTCGCTGTCGGTGTCGGTGTCGCTGTCCGTATCGGCGTCGCTGTCGGCGTCGGCGTCGCTGTCGGTGTCCGCGTCGCTGTCGGCAGGCGTGTCGGTCTCCTCCCCGTCCTTGGCGTCGCCCGAGCAGGCGCAGAGCAGGGCGAGCAGGAGCAGGGGTCGGCTGGTCATCGTGTCCTCCGGGGCTCCCCTGGGTGTACCGGAGCGCGTCCCCGTCGGGATCTGACCGATGTCTGACACCTCCCGTCGGACTTAGGCCAGGTCCACCACCTCGGTCGACCAACCCACCCGGCAGCTCCCCACCGTCACCCGCAGCTGTCCTGGGCCACGCACCGCGATCGGCACCACGCGCCGGTTGCCCGAGCCCCGGCTTCGCGCCTGGTAGCTGGTGCCGCCACCCTCGCCGCGCCCGCGCCCCCAGCCTTCGAGGTGGCCGATCTCGATCCGCGGCGGGGACCCGAGGGTGCAGCCGTCGGCCTCCAGCAACAGCCACAGCGGCACGTTGTGCGGCAGCCCCACCGCGGAGGCCAGCACGTTCGTCGGCAGGTACCCGAGGTTGCTCACCTCCACGCGCACCCCGTCCGGCACGACCTCGACCGCCAGGCGCACCCGGGGCAGCAGCGCCATCGTCTTCAACCACAGCGCCGACAGGCGCGCCACGTGCCCCGGGAGCTCCTCCGGCGGCGGGTTGTTGCCTCCGACCCGCGGGTCCACCCCGCCGATCTCGACGGGACCGAGCTGCGGGTGGTCGAAGGGCCGCCAGGGGCGGAACACGCGGGAGGCGTTCACGTCGCGGTCCCAGGTCGCGAACCGGACCAGCTCCTCGCGTCCGAACGAGGTGTAGCGGTCGACGAAGCGCTTGGGCCGCGGCAGGCCGAGCTGGGCGAACAGGTCCCAGATCTCGGTCACCCAGGTCACGCAGCCCCGCAGCCGGTAGGCGTACTCGCTCATGTCGCCGCGCAGCGGCTTGTCCGGCTCGTAGGTGAACTCCTCGTAGCCCGAGACCATCGGGTAGCCGGTGAGCTCCTCGGCCCACGCCCCGATCTCTCGGAACAGCGCGAGATCGCTCGGGTCCATCCGGGTGTCCGGCCGGTCGCCGCAGGGCCGGATGTGGACGCCCCCGTAGGTGTGGAGGTTCAGCCAGGCCATCAGCTCCGGGTGCGCCTCGACGAACGTCACCACCGCCCTCGACTCTGGCTCGCTGGCTGGGTGGGGCCCCGCACCCGCCTGCTCGTTCTCCCCGCGCCAGTCGAAGGGGAAGTTCCGGTTGAGATCCGGGTAGTTGTCGGAGAGATAGGACGGGTCGGGGACCGACAGCCCGTCGTCGTTCACGATGCGGCCCTCGGGCCAGATCTTGTAGAACGGACCGGCGTCCGTGGGCTCGCGGGGGACCATCAGGCCCGGAAACCCGGGGGCCTCGACGAAGTCGCCCGCCGGGTCACGGACGCGGAGGCTCAGCGCGAGCCCGTCCCCGTCGATGTCGGCGGTCTCCCAACGCGGCCGGAGGGCGTCGGGGCGCGCGTCGCGCGGGACGCTGCGCACGGAGCGGCCGGTGGTGAGCACGGCCTCCGCCCCGTCCGGGGACATGCGCGGCAGCACGAAGACGCGGATCTCCCGGAGGACCTCGAGCTCCGAGGGGGCGAGCCCTCGCGGGTTCTCGCCGCGGAGCACCGCGATCACGTCCTCCGCGATCCCCAGCGCCACGGAGGACCCGGCGAGCTCGGCGGCGTGCATGTTGCCGTCCACCCAGGCCGACGGACGCACACGATCGGGGTCGCGGCCGAGCGTGAGCAGCCACAGGTCGCGGCCCTCGGGGGTCGTGCCGATGGAGGACAGCCGGACCAGGTCGGGCCAGGCGTCGGCCCAGGCACGGAGCTGGGCGGTGAGGGCGTCGTGATCGAGGTAGGCGGAGCGGAACATGCCGCAGGGTAGCCCGGGCCGTGGGTGGCGGGACACATGGAGCGCATGTCGGTCGTCGCCCGCGTCACCCACCTGTCGTTCACCCACGGGCCCACGCCGGTGCTCGACGACGTGTCCTTCGCGCTGGAGCGTGGCCCCACCGGGCTCGTCGGCGGCAACGGCGCGGGGAAGACCACGCTGCTGCGCCTGCTGACCGGCGAGCTCGCGCCGACCTCGGGGACGGTCGCGGTGCACGGCGAGGTGCTGCTCTGCCGCCAGGAGGCGGTCCTCGACGACGCCGTGCGCGCCTTCGCCTGGGGCTGGGTGGACGGTGCCTGGGCGGTGCAGGGACGGCTGGGCCTCGATCCCGCTGCCCTCGACCGGTTCGACACGCTGTCGCCGGGGGAGCGGCGCCGGTGGCAGATCGGCGCAGCGCTCGCCCATGATCCGGCGCTGCTGTTGCTGGACGAGCCCACCGACCACCTGGACGCCGACGCGCGGAGCTGGCTGCTCGACGCCCTGCGCAGCCACCACGGGGCGATGCTGGTGGTGTCCCACGACCGGGCCTTCCTCGACGCGCTGGTGACCCGGGTGGTCCGGCTGGACCACGGTCGCGCCACCCTCACCCGGGGCGACGCCACCACCGCACTCGCGGCCTGGGACGAGGAACGACGCCAGCAGTTGGCCGCGCTCGACGTCGCGTCGGCCGAGGTCCGCGCCACGCGGGCCCAGCTCGCGAGCACGCGACACGACCACGCCGGTGCCGTCGCCACCGGGCGGACCTCGGCGCGGATGAAGGGCGTGCACGACAGCGACGCCCGCAGCACGGCGGCCAAGGGAAGGGCCCAGCGGGCCACCGCGTCCCACGGACGCAGGGTGGAGGTCGCACGCGGCGCGCTGGAGCGCGCGGAGCTGGCCCATGGCGTGCTGGACCGGCCCGACCTGGTCGGAGGCGAGGTGCGGTTCGTGGCGGCTCCGGGCGCCCCGGGCCGGCTGCTGGCGGTGCGACAGGACCTGGTGGCCGGGGAGCGGGTGCTGCACGCCGACGTCGAGGTCGTGGTGGAGCGCGGCGAGCACGTCCACGTCGCTGGGCCGAACGGCGCCGGCAAGTCCACCCTGCTGCGGGCGCTGGTCGGCCGCATGCTGCCGGAGCGTGTCCTGTGGTTGCCCCAGGAGCTCGACGAGGACCGTGTCGCCGCCGACCTAGACGCCCTGCGCGCCCTCGACCCCGCGACCCGCGGCCTGGTGCTGCAGGGGGTGGCCCACCTGGGCACGCCGCCGGAGCGCCTGCTCGCCACCGCTCGCCCGTCACCCGGCGAGGCCCGCAAGCTCGCGTTGGCCCTGGGGCTCGGGCGCGGCGCCTGGCTGCTGGCTCTCGACGAGCCCACCAACCACCTCGACCTGCCGGCCATCCGCGCGCTGGAGGCGGCGCTCGAGGCCTACGACGGCGCGTTGCTCCTGGTGAGCCACGACCGGGCGCTCGCGGAGGCGGTCACCACCCGTGTCCTCCACCTGGCCGGGAAGCCCACCTAGCATCGGCGGCCGCGCTCGCCCGCTCGTCGGGCTGCAGCGCGCCGTGCTCGACGCACACCACCGGGGCCCCGGGCTGGAGGAAGGACGCGCCGTCGCGACGCAACCGCGCGGCGACGCGGTGCAGGAGGCGATCGAGGGCCTCCAGCGGATCGACGTCCAGCGCGTCGGCGAGGTGCAGGGTCTGCGTCTCCGTGACGAACCGCCCCTCCACCTTCCGGCCGTCGAACGGTGTCGTCCACGGGTCCGCCGCGACCACCACCGCTGCGCAGCTCACCTCGTCGGCGACGAAGGTCAGGCCGGGCACCGGCAGCGGCAGCCCCTCGAGGTCCCGCGCCTGCTCCAGGATGGCTCGGGTGGTCGCGATCACCTGGGCGTCGACCGCGTCGGGATCACTGTCGGGCGCTTCGGACGAGGGTGCCGCCGGCCCGCGCGCGGCGTACGCTTCCAGCAGGGCGAGGATCTTCGGGTCCGCCAGCCGGCGGGCGATGTCCAGCGGCGTCTCGCCGGCCTCGTTGCGGCGCGCGAGGTCGGGGCCCGGGTAGGTCCGCGTGCGTCCACGCACATCGAGCACCTTCGTGTGGTCGAGCAGTGCCGCCACGACGCGAGCGTTCCCACCTTCGACGGCCAGGTGTAGCGGCGTCGTGCCGTCCTGGAGCCGGATGTTCACGTCCCACACCCCCGCGTCGTCCAACGCGTCCTGGACGGCGGAGACCCGCCCCTCGAGGATGGCGCCGAACAGGTCACCCCGGTTGAGGAAGGTGAGGCTACACAGCGGCCGCTCGAGCACCGCCTGCTGCAGGAGTGCGAGGATGGGCTTGTATCCTCGCTTCAGCTCGAACAGGATTCCCCAGGGCTCTCGCCGCTCGGTGTACATCGCGTCGGTCGGCCACCAGCCCTGGTGGTCCGCGATCTCCCAGTCCGCACCCTGCTCCAGCAGCGATCGCACCGCCTCCACGTCCTTGTCGGCGATGGCCCGGTGGAGCTCGGTTCGCCCGAGGGCATCACGGGTGTCGGCGCTCATCTTCACCTCTCCGAGATCACGTCGGCGAACGTGCGGCCCCAGGCCGCCACCACCGTCCTCGCCAGCTCCTCCGGCGCGAGGTCGAGCGGGTCGGTGGACCACTGGCGCACGTCGCCGTCCCAGGAGCCCGTCGCCAGCCAGCGACCGTCGGGGGAGAACGCGAGCACGGAGACCTGCGCGCGGTGCCCCCGGAGCACGGCGAGCAGCTCCCCCTCGTCGCTCCAGACACGGGCCGTGCCGTCGAGGTGCGCGGTCGCCAGCCAGCGGCCGTTGGGTGCGGCGGCGAGATCGAGGACCTCGTCGCCCGCCGCGAACGTCGGTCCGCCCACCTCGGCCACGCCGTCCGGTCCCGCCCACCACGTCCGGCCTCCCGCCAGCGCGACCGCGCGCGCTTCGGGTGCCGTCGCGAGCACGGGGCCGTCGGGTGCCCGGATCGTGCCGTCCATCCACAGGAGCACGGCACGGTGGCCGTCGGTCGCGAGGTCCACGCCGGGGCGTTCCGACGCGATCGGCGTGAGCGTGCCGTCCGGCGCCACCCGTCGCGCGCCGGTGGCGTAGGGCAGGGCGAGCACGTCGTCCCCGAGCCAGCCGACGCGCCGGTGCTTGTCACCGTCGACACGGCGTTGCTCTTCGAGGGAGGGCACCTCCAGGATCCGCAGCACGCGCGCGTCGCTGGCGCTGACCGTCGCGAGACGTGTTCCGTCCGGCGAGAACGCCACGTCCTTCGCGACGCCGCCCGGGACCGCGGGCGCTTCGGCGAGGAGCTCGCCGCCGACCGCGTCCACCAGGCGCACCGCGCCCGAGCCGTGCGCCACCGCGAGGCGCTCGCCGTCCGGCGCCCAGGAGAGCCCCGCCACCCCCGAGGACGACGGCAGCACCGGCGTCCGCCCGCCCGCGCGCACCTCCCAGTCCTCCACCGCGCGCTCCGTCACCACCCGGAGGTGCCCCTCGCGGGTGAAGCCGAGCGCGAGCGATTCCCCGGGGATCTCGTCGATGCGCAGCCCGGAGGTGGTGTCCCAAACCGTGGTCCCGCCGCCCGTCCCCGCGACCGCGAGCCTCGTCCCCGCGGCGTCCAGGGCGATGTGCGTCGGCGCGGCGGGCCCCGCGTCGATCCGGTGGGCGACCGCGGCATTGTCCACGTCGACGAGCGCGACCCGACCGTCCGCGGCGGCGGCCGCCAGCCAGCGCCCGTCGGCGGAGAACACCAACGCGCCCGGCTCGTCGAAGGACAGCGACACCACGCGGTCGCCGAGCAGCAACCCCAGACCGCGGCACACGAGCGCGCTGCCGCCGGTGGGGTGGTGGGCGGCGACGTGTGGACCCCGCTCCGGGCAGCGTCCCACCGAGGTCCGCCCGCCGCTCGCGACGTCCAGGACCACGTCGTCGCCCTGGCCGCCGAAGACCACGGTCCCCGCCCCGGGTCCGGGCTCGGGTCGGACCAACCGCGGGACGCGCCCCAGCGAGGTGGGCACGCCCCCGTCCCAGGCCCACAGGTCCGTGTCGGACACGAGGACCAGCCGGTCACCGTCGCGCTCGTAGCCCAGCAGGGTCGCGGGCTGGGCGGTGCGTCGCACCTCGCCGGTGGCGAGCGCGAGGCTGAACGTCCCTCCCGGCCCTCCGCAGGCCACTCGCGTGTCCCGCGTGTCCAGCGCAGCGGTCGCGCACGGCTCGGGGAGCGCCCACCCGCCGACCCGCGACGGGCGACGACGTCCCGCGAAGGACAACAGGACACCGCGGGCCTCGGGGTCGTCGCGCCGACGGAGCACCTCGGCGGCGAGCAGCTCCGCGTCCGCCCGGTGTCCGTCCCGTTCGGCCGTGCGGGCCTGGGCGAGCAGCGAGGCCCCGAGCCAGCTCTCCGCCACGTCCCGCTGCGCGGCCACCCGCACGCTCGCCTGCACGGCACCCACGAGCAGCAGCACGGCGGCCACCCCTGCGACCGCGAGCGGTGCTCGCCAGGCGCGGACGAGGCGCCCGAGGAGCTCGAGCGCGCCGTACTCGTGAGCGGCCACCCGCCGCCCCTCGAACCAGGCCTCGAGGTCGTCGGCCATCGCCCGCAGGTCCGCGTACCGCGCGTCCGGTCGGGCCGCGGTCGCCTTGCGCGCCACCGCCACCAGCTCCGGCGGCGCCTCCGGTGGCGGGTCGGGGAGCACGAAGGGAGCGGGCGGACGGCCGGCCAGGAGCTCCAGCAGGGTGACGCCCATCGCGTACTGGTCGGCGCGTGCGTCGATCGGGCCGCCTCGAGCCTGCTCGGGCGCCATGTACCCGGGGGAGCCGACGACGTCGCCCTCGCGGGCCTCGGCGTCCGTGAGCTCGCACGCGAGCCCCCAGTCCACGACCCAGGTCTCGCCGAGCTCGCCCAGCACGAGGTTGTCGGGCTTCACGTCGCGATGGAGCACCCCCTGCGCGTGCGCGGCCGCCAGCGCCCGGCAGGCGGCGACGATCGAGCGGAGCAGCCCGAGGCGGTCGGCGAGCAGCGGTCGGCGCTCGAGGGCGTCGGCGAGCGAGCTCCCCGCCGCGACGGGCATCGTGTACCAGGGGGTGCCGTCCGGCCCGCGTCCCGCGCCATAGACCGGGACGATGCCGGGGTGCTGTAGCCGCGCGGTCAGCTCGGCTTCGCGCACGAAGCGGGCGTCGTCGCGGCCGGCGCGCATGCGCTTGAGCGCCACGTCGCGCTGCAAGCGCACGTCGAAGGCCCGGTGGACCACCCCCATGCCGCCCGACCCGAGCACCGCACCCGGCTCGTAGCGCTGGTCCTCGGGGACGGTGAGCCGGTCCTCCGCGAGCTCCGTCGGCTGGAGCGGCGCGCCGCTGACGGCGCCCCAGGGGTCGGGTGAGCCGCTCACGTGCGGTCCTCCACGGCATCGTGGGGGTAGAGCAGCAGCTCGACCTGCCCTGCACCGTCCGTGCGCACGAGATCGGTGCGCACGCGGCCCTCGCGCAGCTTGCGCCGCAGCCGGCTGATCGCGGTGTCGAGGCGGGCGCGGAGCAGGTGGGCGTCGCCGTCGTCGGACCACAGCTCCGCCGCGAGCGCGGTCCACGCGATGGGTCCGCGGACCGCCGCCAGCTCGGAGATCAGGCGGGCCTGCACGCCCGAGAGCGAGACCACCGGCACGCCCTGGCGCAGGACGTGGGCGGTGTCGTAGCTCGCGACCACGACCAGCGGCGCCTGGATGCCTTCCCCGGCGCGCGTCGGCGAGTGGCCCGCGGCGCGCAGCTCGAGCTCCGCCAGCGCGTAGGTCCGCCCGTCCACGTCGAAGGTGTCGCCCGCGTCCACCGTGCGGACGGGCCCGCCGTCGACCTGCAGCCGCCAGTCGTCGCCGTGCGTCCACAGGCGGGCTGCCGCGGGGTCCACGTAGCGCGCCACCAGGCGCGTCGGCCCGAGGAGCAGCGAGGCCACCGACGGGAGCGGTTGCCGCGGGAGGTCGGGACCTTCGACCGCGAGGACGGCGTCGGGGAGCGACACCTCCTCGACCTCGAGCAAGAGCCCCGGCGCGAGGGCGATCTGCTGGCCGGCCTCGAGGATCAGCTCCCGCAGCGGCTGGCCCCGGAGCGCGAAGGCCCCGCGCAGCGAGAGCAGCTTGAGCACGCCATCCCGGAGCGAGACCATGGCGTGGGCTTCGCTCACGCGCGGATCGTCGATGGAGAGCCGCGCCGAGCCGGTCCGCCCCAGCACGTCACCCGGCACCAGTTCGTGGCTGGCGCCGGAGCCATCCCGGAACCGGACCCACGGCCTCATGGCGAGGGGAGGGGGACCTCGGTCCACACCACGTGTCGCCATCCCCCACCCTCCGGCACGGCGGTCACGGCCAGCACGGGCGCGCCGTCCCGCAGGCCCAGCGCCGGGTCGGCACAGCCCGTCCCCGTGATCGCGACGGGCACCGTCACCTTCCCGTCCACCGAGGTGATGCCTGCGTGGCAGCCTCGCGGATCGGTGCGGGTCCACGCCACCCACGCACCGTCCGGCGACACCGCCGCCGTGGCCTGCGCGGGACGGTCGACGCCGGCGACCAGCACCTGCGTCCCTCCGAGGCGCAGCGCCGTCAGATCCCACGTCCCGTCGCGCTCTGCATAGACCAGCAGCGTCCCCGCCGCTCCCCAGGCCGGACCCTCCTGATCGCCCGGGCCGCCCGCCGCGACGGCCGTGCCGTCCGCGCTCCACACGACCACGTCGCGGTCGTCCTCGTCTCGGGTGAAGGCCACGCGGGACCCGTCCGCGGTGATCGTCGGCTCCGAGAGCCTGCCGTCGACCTCGATGGTCCGGACGGTCAGGTCGGTGCCGATCTGGCGCAGGCGCGGTCGGCCGTCGGCGAGGAAGACCAGGGTGTCGCCGCGTGGCGAGATCCATGGCGAGCCGAGCTGTCCCGACAGCTCCTGGTGGCCGATCAGCTCCGAGAGGCTCGTGGTGCCTGGCGCGACGTACCACAGGCGGGAGGCGCCGGTCCGGCCACCCTCGACCACCAGCGAGCCCGACCGGTGCCAGGTCGCGCGGCCGAGGTCCCCGAAGTTGGTGGCGAGATGGACCCGGCGCACGCCCAGCTCGCCCGGCGTGGCGAGGTAGAGCGCGTTCTGGCCGCTCTGGAGCGTCGCCTCGAAGGCCAGCCGCTTGCCGTCGGGCGACCACGTGGGGTGCGTGGCGTGACCGTCCTCGGTCGCGGCGAAGGTTCCACCCGCCAGCGCCATGCTGGTCCACGTCCAGATCATGGCCTCATCCTACAGCAGCCCCGCGAGGCGCTTCAGCGTGGTCTTCGCCCGGGATCCGCCGTCGATGGCGGCGGCGAGGAGCGGCTCCGCGTCGGACTTCGCCCACCGCAGCCAGTCCAACAGCTCCTCCTCGGGCAGCGGGTCCGCGCCGGGCTCGCCGCGCGGCGTGAGCGCCTTCACCTCCGCGTGCCGCTCGATGGCCGCGACCACGCGCTCCGTCATCGCCCGCGGCGGGTGGGGGAGGAGGCGCGCGTACCGGAGGGTGTCGTCGAAGAACATCGTCGGGTGCGAGCGGCCGTTCGACGTGATCGTGCCCTCGCGCCAGATCGGGCAGTGGGCCAGCACCATCCGCTCGGCGCGGTCGGTCGGCAGCGCGCGGAGGACCTCCTCGGTGCGTCGCGGCGTCCGCTGCACCGGCGCGGTGGTCATCGTGTCGGCGAGCCAGGCCTCCACGCGGTCGTCGGGCTCCTCGCCGGTCCCGACCGCCCGGCGGACGGCGGTCGTCGCCGCCAGCGAGCAGGTCACGCCCTCCGCGTAGTGGCCCTCGGCGATGCGGTCGAGCTGCCGCTGGCCCAGCCGGGACACCGCCTGCCAGCCCACGTCGCCTCCGAGCAGCGCGAGCTCGGCGAGCAGGTCCACCAGCCGGTCGTTGTGCCGCAGCTCCAGATCGAGCCGGTGGGTCGGTGGATCCGCCGCGTCCTCCACGACGTGCTTCACGTGCCGCTCGAGCTCGTAGGGGCGCCAGGAGGTCGTCGAGGGCGTGCGCGCCTCGGTCACGATGTCGGCGAGCACCACCTCCGGGAGCGTGGCCAACGCAGCGAGCGCGTCCTGCCGCGTGACGTGGCCATAGAGCGCGTCCGACATCACCTTCCACGCGGGGCGGCCGTCCGCGACCCGTTCGTCCATCGGGCCTGGCGGGCTCCGCCCCAGCCAGCGCCGCAGGTTGGTCGACGTGAGGAAGAGCCCGATCATCTCGGTGTGGGCCCAGTACGGGTACTCGTCGCCGAGCCGGTCCGCGCGGTCCACGAGCAGGTGGCAGAAGCGCAGCTGGTGCTCGTCGAGGTCCGAACGGAGGAACTTCGGGGTCGGGCGCCAGGCCTCGGGGAAGAGCCGGCGCCTGGCCGTGGCGATGCGGTCGCTGGCGGCCCGCGGGTCGTCGCCGAGCAGCGCCTGCTCCACCGCGTCGAGCAGGGCTTCTGGCGGATCGAGCGCCAGCCCCTCCTCGATCACCCTGGCCGCTCGCGGCAGATCGCCGTCGAACCAGGGGAAGTCTTCGACCCGGCGGTCCGAGCGCCCGAGCTCGCGCAGGTCGGCGATGTCGGCGCCACCGAGCGCCTCGGGTCGGGCGCGGGCGGTGGCGAGCACGGCGGCGTCGCGCACCAGGCCCTCGTCCGGCACCAGCTTCCGGACGGGCGGGCTGTGGAGCTGGCCGAGCAGCAGCACGAGGCTCGCGAGCGTTCGCTCGTCCCGCTCGACGTGCAGCTGGCGGGCGGCGGCGGTCGCCACCGGACGCGCGACGGTGGGCAGGAAGGACGCCAGGAACGAGGCCGCCAGGCGGATCCCGGGGTCGGCGTGCTCGATCAGGCGCACCACCGCGGGGCCGATCCGCCCCACCTCGCGGGCGGTGAGCACGAACGGCGCCTCCTCGCCCACCGGCTTCGCGCCCGCCCAGGGGTCGCCACCGCCCGCCAACGACTGCTGGCCCGGGTCGTTCACCGCCAGGCACGCGAGGTACCCGAGGAGCTCGGCGGTGTCGGGGTGAGCGGTCTCCACCAGCGCCACCACGAACCTCGCCACCGGCGGCGTCGCGTCGTAGACCGAGCCCTGATGGAAGACGTTGCCGCCCAGCGCGTCGAGCGCGGACGCGCGCTCCTCGGGCGTGCCCCGGGCCAGGGCGCGGAGCAGCGCCGGGACGTCCTCGGCGGGGCCGTACGCGTGCTCGAGCTCGGCCCAGGGCACCTTCTCGACGGCCTGCAGCGCATGGTCGATCGGGTCGACCCGGGTCGCGGCGACCTCGGCGACGGCCGCGGCGAGGGTGGGGGAGGGCGGTCGGACCTCGGTCCGGGCGAGCTCGGCGCGCGTGGTGGCGAGGAGCTTCTCGAGCACCTCCGCCATGGTCTCCGCGCCGCCCAGGCGGGTGAGGAAGGTGCCCTCGAGCGGGGCGAGCAGCGCCTCCACGCCGGGGTCGCCGGAGCGCACGATCTCCGCGGCGGCGAGCTTCCAGAAGGGCTTCGTGGACACCGCCTGGAACGGTGGGGCCGCGAGCAGATCCGCGAGCGCCCGGGCGATGCGCGGGTCGGGCGGCGTCTTCGCGAGCGCCTCGAGCCGAGCGAGCGCCTCCTTGCTGTTGCCGTCACCGAGCGTGGGCAGGAGCACGGAGAGCGTGACCGGATCGGCGTCCGCGGCCGCCGCGCACCAGGCGGCGAGCACGGCCTTGCGCGTCTTGCCGGCGGGTGGGCTGCGGTCCGCGGCCAGGCGGGCTCCGAGCTCCACGACGGCCGCGGCGACCGCCGGATCACGGGTGTCGCGCCACCCCTCGATCAACGTCCCCAGCACGGTCCCTCCCCGCGGGGACTCTACTCCCCGGCGGTCCAGCGCAGCGAGCGCTGGCGCAGCTCGTGATCGTAGACGGAGCAGCTCACGATCAGCTCGTCGGCGCGGGTCTGCGCGCGGAACGCGTCCATGCCGGCGCGGACCTGGGCGGGCGTCCCCACGAACGAGCAGGACAGCACGTGATCGAGCATCATCCGCTCCTCGGGCGAGAGCCGGAGGTCGCGGGTCGGCGGACGTCCGAGCGGCCTTCCGCCGCGGCGCAGCTCGAGGAACATCATCGCCTGGGTGGTCGCGAGGTACTGCGCCTCGTCCTCGGTCTCCCCCGCGATCGCGTTGACGCCGATCATGGTGCGCGGCCGATCGAGGTGGACCGACGGCCGGAAGTGCTGGTGGTAGAGCGCCAGCGAGGCCATCAGGTGGGTGGGCGCGAAGTGGGCGGCGAACGCGTACGGCAGGCCGAGCGCGGCGGCGAGCTGCGCGCTGAACGGGCTGCTGCCCAGGATCCAGACGGGGACGTTCGCGCCCGCGCCGGGGACGGCGATCAGCGCCTGGTCGGGGCGAGCGGGGGCGAGGAAGCGCAGGAGCTCGGCGACGTCCTGGGGGTAGGCGTCGGGCCCCGCGTGGCGGTGGCGGAGCGCCTGGGCGGTGGCGCCGTCCGTGCCCGGCGCGCGGCCGAGCCCGAGGTCGATGCGCCCGGGGAAGAGCGCGTCGAGCGTCCCGAACTGCTCGGCCACGACGAGCGGCGAGTGGTTGGGGAGCATGATGCCGCCCGCGCCCACGCGGATCGTCGTCGTCCGGCTGGCGACGTGGGCGATGACGACGGCGGTGGCGGCGCTCGCGACCCCGGGCATGCCGTGGTGCTCCGCGATCCACAGGCGGTCGTAGCCAGCGGCCTCGGCGGTGCGGGCGGTGTCGACGGTGCGGGCGAAGGCCTCGGGGATCGAGCTCCCTTCCACCACGGCGCACAGATCGAGGACGGACAGGCCGGTCACCACCACCTCCGCGGGCCGCTCTATCCCACGGCGCGTTAGGCGATCGGATGCGGCGGTGGCGTGGCCTGAAGGCGCTGGTGCACGACGCGGTCGACGCGACCGCCGACCTCGTGCGCGAGGGGAACGACGCAAGTCACCGCCAGGTGCGGCGCGTGACCGATCGCATCGACGGCATCGCCGGTCCGGCGCGCGTCATCGACGGCGTCGTGCGGCTCGGGACACACACGACCGTGGCGTCGGTCCAGGCCGTGAACCGCGTGGTGGAGGCGCTGACGGACGTGGCGCTGGACGCGACCGTGGCGGTCGACCCCGCGCCCGCGGAGCCCCCGATCCCGCTGCGCTCGGACATCGTCGGCTCGGCGGCCTGGATCGCGGACGCCGCGCTGGCCGCGGTGAACGGGGCGGTCGGCGACCACCTGGCGGCCAGGGGCAACGGGCTCGACCTCGGGATGGCGCTGCGCCTCGGGGACCGGTACCTCGACGGCGGTCCGGTCGACGTGAGCGGGCCGGTCGTGGTGTTGGTCCACGGGCTGGCGACGACCGAATGGTGCTGGGCGCTCGAGGCCGAGGCGTACCACGGCGATCCGGCGGCCACCTTCGGCTCGATGCTCGAGGCCGACGCCGGGCTCACACCGATCTACGCCCGGTACAACACCGGTCGGGCCGTCGCCGAGAACGGGCGCACCCTGGCGGAGCAGCTCGAGGCGCTCGTCGCGGGCGGCGCGATCACGCGGGTGGTGCTGGTCGGCCACAGCATGGGCGGCCTCGTGGCCCGATCGGCCTGCGACCACGCCGTGCGGTCCGGTCACCGCTGGCTCGCGCTCGTGGACCTCGTGGTCTCGCTGGGGACGCCGCACCAGGGCGCTCCGCTCGCGCGGCTCGGCGCGTCCGCGACGAGCGGCCTGCTCGCGATCGACGTGCCCACCACGCAGGTGCTCGCGCGGGTGCTGGCGGCCCGCAGCGCGGGGGTGCGGGACCTCGAGCACGGCGACGTGCCGCTGCTGGACGGCGTCCGGTACGCGTTCCTGTCCGCGACCGTCACCGAGGACCCGGAGCACCCGGCCGGTCGCTGGCTCGGGGACCTGCTGGTCCAGGTGGGGAGCGCCTCGGGCCCACGAGGCGTGGAGGAGCGCACGTTCCCCATCCACACCGCGACCTTCGGTGGCGTGATGCACCACCAGCTCCAGTGCCACCCGGCGGTGTACCGCCAGCTGCGGGAGCTCGTCGTCGGAGAGTGACGCCTGTCGTCGATCGTGGACGTACGATCGCCGAGAACCCGCCTTCTCCCGTCACGCACGCCTGGAACGCCGGCTGCATCGGACCGCGGGTGGAGGCCCCCATGCGAATCCACCCCGCGCTCGTCGCTCTCGTCACCACGACCCTCGGCTGTACCGACCGTGTCGTCGCCTCCGGCGACGTCGCCCTCGAACCCGTCTCGTCCGAACCCGGCGCGCCCTGGGTCGCGCGGATGACCTGGGACGACGGCATCGCCCATCCGGGCACGGAGCTGCGCCTGCTGCGCTCGCACCTCCCCTGCTCCTTCGGCTGCGCGACGGACGACCTGGAGGTGGTGAACGCCGTGCAGGTCCAGGCCGGCGACACCGAGACCACGCTCGGTCCGGTCCTGCTCCCCGGCGGCTTCCGGTACGTCGCGACCGTCTGGCTCGTGGACGAGGTGGACGGGCTGTCCTGGTACGGGACGAACTCCGCCGAGGCCAGGACCCCGGTGCAGCCCATCGAGCATCCGGACGCGCTCGTCGGGACCACGTTCGCCTCCCGGGGCGACACGTTCGTCGTCGACGGGGTCTTCGCGGGCCTGCAGGAGGTCCTCCACACCGTCTGGCTGCCCACGCTCACGATCGACGCCGTGGTCGGCGATCGCGTGTCGGCCACCCTGGCCTACACCGAGCCCACGATCGACGACCGGCCCACCCAGCGGGTGTGCACGTCCACCACCTCGCTCACGGGCCGGCTCGCGAACCCGGAGGTGACGTTCGACCCGACCGATCTCACCGTCGTGACCGGCATGGGGTCCACCCGGGTCTATGGCACCGTCGTCACCGCGCAGGTGCTGGACGAGGGCCGGATGCTCGGGGACGTGCGCTTCTCGGGCAGCTTCGACCTGCGTGACATCGTGGACGAGCTGGGCGGGGATCTCGCTGGCGTCTGCGGCACGGGCGACGCCAACCAGTGCGAGCCCTGCCCCGACGGCGAGCAGGCCTGCGCCTGGGTGGACGCGCACCACGTCGTCGCCGAGCCCTGGGACGTTCGCATCGAGCGGGGTTCGGATGCCTGCGGCATCGAGGGGGACCTGGCGCGCTGGGACTTCGAGAACGAGCTGATCTACACGGCGGAGCGAGGAAGTGACCTCGTTCGCGCACTGGCCTTCGACGGCAGCGAGGTCTGGCGGGCCGAGGTCGGCGGCGCCGTCGACATGTTGGTGTATTCGGACGGCGACCTCCTCCCGGTCGAGGCGGGCCCTGACGGGTACACCTGGTGGAGGCTCGCGCGCGCGACCGGCGCCGAGTCCGAGGAGCGGTCGGGGGACGACCTGCCCGAGGACGCCGCGGTCGGCGACATCGCCGTCGCCGGGTACTTCGCGTCGCTGCTGTTCTTCCTCTGGGGCGGGGTGCCGATGCCGGGCTGCTCGATCAGCGCGCTGATGGTGGGGGCCGTCCCGACGGGGGCCCTGTGGATGTCGATGGCAGCGGCCCTCGGGCGTCGCCGGTCGCGCTCACCCGCCGCTCGGTAGCAGCACGATGGAGGCCGGCGTGGTGACCACGATCAGCGGTCCGCTCGGATCGTCGGTGAAGCCGCCGTCGTCCACGCTGCCGCCGTCGAGCAGGAGCCGGTAGGGCTGGTCGGGCAGGGTGAGCGTGACATCGCCGAGCGTCGAGATCTGCAGGCGCTCGAGGTGGTCCTCGGTGTCGACGGTCACCTCGACGGGGTCCTCCGCCGTCTCCCAGGCCACCTGCCCGCGTCCGCGCAGGTCCGTGCTCTGCAGCGAGATCCACAGCTCGTCCAGCGACACGTCCAGGCTCACCGAGCGCGTCCAGATCGCGGTCGTCGGCGGACGCGAGCGCTTCATCTGCAGCTCGACGAGGTCCACGTCGACCACGCGGAGCACCGTCTCCTCCCGCTCCACGCCGCCGCCCCGCAGGCCCTGGAGGGCGAGGTTGCAGGTGTCGCCCCGATCCGGGTCGCGCGTGTCCACCACCAGGTCGGGGCCGCGGAGCTCCAGGGCGCGCGCGTCGGTGCAGTCCAGGTTGCGCTGGTTCCACAGCTCGTCGGCGCAGCCCGTCAGCGCCAGCAGCAGCGCGGCCCTCACGGGTTGCCCACCAGCGCGCGGTTCGCGGCGCCCTCGATGTCGCCCCGCAGGCCCTTGCGGCGGGAGGCGAGGCCGATCTCCAGCGCTCCGCTTCCCACCGTCAGCCCTGCTCCCAGCACCGTCAGGCCCACGGAGAGCGGCGCGTCGAGGTTGTGACCCGTCGTGGCGTCCCAGCCCACCAGGTAGGTGCCGTAGGCGGCGACGACACCCGCCGTCACCGTCGCGACCTGCAGCGTGGCGTTCGACCGGTACAGCCGGAGCGCGGCGCGGCCTTCGGGGTCGGCGGACGCCAGCGGCTGGACCTGCAGGCGCCAGGACAGCGCGGTCCCCGCCGCGTCGGCGTACCGGGCGCCCTTCCGCGTCACCGGCGGATGGATGTCTCCGAAGGGAACCGCCGTCGCGAGCCGGGTCGTCGGCGCCTCGTCCGCCGCGCTCGCGACCGCGACCTCCACCGTGTCGCCCGCCTCCACCTGGAGCAGCCTCGCGAACCGGGCACGCTCGCCGTCGCCGACCTGGAGGAGGTGCAGCCCGGCGGACACGGGCTCGTCGCGCCACGGCCTCCCGTCGAGCGTGGCGTGGTCGTCCGGGGAGGCGTCCCGCACGACCAGGGTGCCCGATCCCTCCGGAGGGACCGCGGCCTCCCAGCGCGCTCGGGCCTGGGCGCCGAAGTCGGGGTTCCAGGTGCTCGCGTCGGCGGACCGGGCGGCGGCGAAGGCGACGTCCGCGCGAGGATCGTCGAGGAACGACCAGATCATCGCGCGCGTCGCCCAGAACGCGGCGAGGTCGGCGGGGGTCGCGGGTCCCGTGCATCCGAAGCCCGCCACGGCCTCGGTGAGGCCGAGCTCCGCGTCGCGGAGGTAGTAGCTGACGACGTCGGCGGCGGCGCCCGCGATGGCGGCGTCGGGCGCGGGGCAGTCCGCGAGCGCCGTGGTGGCGAGCCAGGCGATCACTGACGCGGCTTCCAGCTGTCGGCGGCCGCGTCCCAGTGCCAGCCGGTCGGGCTCGCGGGATCGACGGTGATCGACTGCGTGCCCACGCGGTCGTCCACCCGGAGCTCGATCCGGTGGGTGCCGTGGTCGACGGGCAGCTTCAGCGGCGTGGTGCCCACCTGCTCGCCGTCGACGCTGACCACCGCCCCCACCGGTGCGGACGTGAACAGCAGCTCGGTCCGTGGCGCCGGGGCCGTCCGTGACGTGCAGGGATCGCTCGTCCCGGCGGCGGCCAGGCACAGCGCCATCGCAGGCGCCGGATCGCGGGCGAAGTCCGACAGGACCTCGGCCCAGGCGGCGGCGCTGTTGCGCGCCTCCAGCCGGAGGGCGTCGTCCCGCGGCGAGGCGGCCCACCGGGCGCTCGCGACCCGCGCCACGATCTCGTGGGCGCGGGACACGTGGGACACCCGCTCGGCCCCGCGCCACGCGTCCTTGCGCTCGAGGGAGCGCTCCGCCCACAGGGCCGCGTCCGGGTCGCTCGAAGCGGCGCCGAACAGGTGCTCCGACCACGCGAGCATCATGTCCGGGTCCGAGCGGGTCACGAGCTCGAAGAACACGGGCTGCTCGCGCTCGTAGGCCGAGCAGTCGCCGGCGGAGCACCGGGCGCGCGCGTCGACGAGCAACACCCGGCCCAGCGTGTCCCGCTCGGTCTGCTTGCGCGTGGTGTCACGCATCGCGGCCGCCAGACAGGCGCGGGTGTCCGCGGGGAGCTGCCCGAGGAGCGCGGGTGCCTCGAGCGCGCTCGGATCACCGCAGCTCGGAGCGCCGGCCGTCGGTTCGGGGTTCGTCGCCGGTGCCGTCGACGGCACCGTGGGCCTGGTGGGTGGCGGCGTGGTGACGGGCTCGGGCGCCGGCTCGGACACCGGTGGCGGTGTGGGCACCACCGAAGGCTCGGGTGACTTCTCGATGGTCTCGGCGGGGCCGACCGCCGGATCGCGCAGCGCCCACCAGGTCCCCGCCAGACCGAGCCCCCCGAGCGCGACCAGCCCGACACCCGCCATGCCGACGAGGCCCAGCGCGGGCAGCCACCACGATCGGCCGGACCGGACGGCCACCGCGGGAGGCGGCGTCGCGACCTCCAGCTCGGCGCTGGGGAAGGCCGCTGTCGGCGGGGAAGCCGTGTCCCCCAGGGAGGCGACGGTGAGCGAGCGTCCGATCAGCACGCCGTCCTGCTCGGGGGCGGCAGGCCAGGCGTGGTCGCGACACCACCGCGTCAGGCGCGTCCCCCCGAGCGCCTCGGCCAGGTCCTCGAGCCGCGGTCCCAGGTCGGCCATCGCGGGGCGCTCGTCGGCGCCGTAGGCCAGCAGCGCGGCGAGCATCTCCCGGAGCGGCGCTGGCTCGATGCCCTCCAGCGCGCTTCGGATGCGCAGCCGGTGCGACGGCTCGTCCATCGCCAGGTGGAACAGCTCCTTGCTGCCCAGATCGAGGAGCGGCCGGTGCGCGACCGCCTCGTAGAGCGTGCAGCCCAGCGAGAACACGTCCGCGGGCGGCCCGTCCTGCGCGTCGCGGTCGAAGCGCTCCGGCGCGAGGTAGGGGAAGCTGCCGATCAGCGCGTCGGCGCGGGTGCTCGCCGAGCGCTCCAGCCCCGCCGCCTTCGCGATGCCGAAGTCGAGCAGCTTCACCTCGCCGTGGCGTCCGATCCGGATGTTCGCCGGCTTGATGTCGCGGTGGAGCAGGTGGAGTGGCTCGCCGGACGGCCCGGGCCGGTGCCAGGCGGCGTGCAGGGCGTCGGCGACGCGCGCCAGGGCCTCGCAGGTGGCGCCCGGACCGATCGGGTCGTCGCCCGTGCAGCAGGCGTCGAGGTCCGCGCCGTCGACGTACTCCGCGACCAACGCCACCCGCCCGTCGAGCGACACGAGCTCGTGGACGCGCAGCAGGTTCGGGTGGTTCAACCAGGCCAGCAGGCGTGCCTCGTCGACCAGGCGTTGGACGGCCTGGCTACGCGGATCGAGCCCCTCGCGCAGGACCTTGACCGCGACCTCGGAGCGCAGCCCGCCCGACGCGAGGCGATCCGCGAGGTAGACCTCGCCGAATCCGCCGGCCCCCAGGCAACGGCGCAGCTCCAGCGTGGCAGCTTCCGCGGTCGTCACCGGGTGACTGTACGGGAGCCGTGCGCGGTTGGCCACTGGCGTAAGCTGGGACGTGGGACGGCGTTCGTCGACCAGGGGGGAAGGGTGCGTCGCTGGTCGCTGGTCGGGATCGGAGTGCTCGGGGTGGCGTGCGGTGGCGGCGAGCGGGAGGACGGACCGCCGACGACCATCGGGCCGATCCTGGAGGCGCAGCAGGTGCGGCGGCGCACGCCGCCCCAGGTCGAGGAGAGCGTCGTCCGCCATGCCGCGGAGGTCGCTGCGCGGGAGGCCGAGCTAGCGATGCGCGCCGAGACCGAGCGCCTGCTCGCCGAGGCCCGCGCGAAGGAGGCGGCGCTCGAGCAGCTCGCCGCCCTCGATCCCGGACGTGGCCAGACGCTCGAGGATCTCGCGGTGGCGCGCCGCGTGCGGGAGGATCTCGAGCGCGATCAGCGGACCTGGGAACCACCGTGGCCGAGCCCGGGTTCGCCGGCTCCGGGCCTGGCGTGCAGCCTGGACGGGGACTGTGTCGCGCTGAGCACGCGCGGGTGCGGGTTCGACCCGATCGCGGTGAACGGCGCCTACGCGGAGGCCCTCGCGCCCGCCATGGCCAGGCTGCTCGGTGATCTCGGGTGTGGCGAGGCGATGCCGCTGCCGGAGGTCGGCTGCCGACAGGGGTACTGTGCCATCGGGCCCGAGCCGATCGCCGGCCTGCCGGAGCGCGTGCTCGAGGGTGGACGCTACGCCTTCGTCGACCCGGAGCTCCGCGCGTTGGGCGTGCGTTGGGGCGGTACGGAGCGACCCGCCATGGACCTCGACGCCGCCATGCGGGAGCGCCGGAACCAACTCGACGTCCTCGTGGCGCAGCTGCGCGCGGAGGCCGAGCGCGATCCGACGCCCGAGAACCTCCGCGCGGTGCGGGACATGGAGGCCATCCTCTCCCAGCTCCCGCCTCCTCCGTAGGTGGACGTTACGGGGCCCGACCGGAGGGTGGAGCATGCCGAACGCCGCGGACGTCCTGATCTCCTGGTTCGGCACCGCCGATCTGCGCGCGCTGCCCGACGAGGAGCACCGGCGCCGCTGGTACGCGGGCGGCGATGCGCTGGACGCCGAGATCCGCCAACGCTTCGGTGCGCTGCTCGACGATCCGGAGGCGCTCGCCGGCTGGGAGGGCGAGGACGGCCGTCTGGCCGCGATCGTGGTGCTGGACCAGTTCTCTCGCAACGCGTTCCGCGGGACGGCACGGGCCTTCGCCACCGACGGGCTGGCGCTCGCGCTGGCCCGCGAGCTCGTGGCGCGCGGCGGGGAGCGCGGTTTCGGCGTCCACCAGCGCGGGTTCGCGTACCTCCCGTTCATGCACGCCGAGGAGCTGGCGGCGCAGGACCAGGCGCTCGCGCTCTACGAGCGGCTGGCGGCCGATCACCCCTCCGCTGCCGCCAACCTGGACTACGCGAAGCGCCACCGGGACATCGTGGTCCGCTTCGGGCGCTTCCCCGGGCGCAACCCCGCGCTGGGGCGGCCCGACACGGCCGAGGAGCTGGCCTGGCTCGAGGCGGGGGGTGACACCTTCGGAGCACGCCCGCAGACCCGCGCCTGAATCAGCGGCCGAAACGCAGGGCGTAGAAGCGATAGAGCCGCTCGATGCTCGCGGCGTTGAGCAGGTGCCAGACGGCGTGGCCCGTCAGCAGGTGGTTCGTCGGCGCACACAGCAGGCCGGTGATGTCGGTGATCCAGACGGCGAAGGCCGCGAGGAAGATCAGGATGCCCCGCTGGAGGTTCAGGAAGGTCGCGGGTTCCGCGCTGCGCGAGCGGTGGACGAGCTCCCAGCCGAGCCCGGTCGCGAGCTGCACCGCGAACAGGGGGATGCCCGCCGGGCGCACGACGAGCAGCAGGGCGGTGCTCGCGATCACCGACCCCACGTAGGCCAGGGCCGTCGTGCTCGGCGACCACCGCCACGCCCGCGCCGCCGCGAACGACAGGATGAGGCAGGACAGCATGAACATCCCGGCCTGATCGAGCAGCTCCCCGACGAACGTGCCGGTGCCGTGGAACGCGATCGAGCCGAGCCCGATGAGGATCTCGGCCAGCGAGGCCACCCCGAGCCTCGGGTCGCGCGCCCTGGAGGCGTCGGCGAGCAGCCAGCCACCGACCACGACGTACGCCAGCGAGGACCAGGTGTTCGAGGGCTCGACGACCCAGGCGCACAGCCGCTCCTCGCAGAAGGCGACCGTTCCGGGGTCGAAAGCGTCCCAGGGGCACATCCCGCCCGTCTATCACGCGTCCCGATCGTCCCCGTCGGGTTACGCGGGCGCCGTGCGGCTCCTGGCGATCACGCTGTTCGGATGTGGTTCCTCCGGCTTCGGGCCAGCGCCCGAGCGCCCTGGCACCGATCCGTCCCCGGTCCCCGACGGCCCCATGGCGCTCTGCATCAACGAGATCGCCCCCGCCGCCGCCCGATCCTGGCGCGGGGACGACTGGATCGAGCTGTTCGACCCGACGGGGGAGGTGGTCTCGCTGGAGGGGTGGGGACTGGCCGACGCGGACGGGGTGGTGCACCCGCTCCCGGAAGGGTCGGTGCCGGCGGGCGGCGCGATCGTGCTGGACGGCGACCGCCTGCCCATCGGGCTGGACGCGGACGGCGACGAGGTCGTGCTGGTGGACCCGGAGGGCCGCAGGCAGGTCGTGCGCTACGGCCCGAGCGAGCGGGATCGGACCTGGGCGCGGACGGAGGACTGCTGCACGGAGGCGGGCTGCTGGACCTCGGTGTGGCTCGGCACCCCGGCGCGCTCGAACGGGCGGCAGGTGGTGGGGCCGGACACGCCGCCCGAGTGGACGACGCCCGTGAACGCCACCTGGCGCTTCCCGGCGCTCGCGGACGTGATCGAGCTGACGGTGGAGGTCCGCGGCGGCGCGCGGGCCTGGCTCGACGGTGAGGAGCTGCTGCGGGTCGGGCTGCCCTCGGGGGAGGTCGGGGCCGAGGATCCGCCGCTCCTCGACGCGCCCACCGTCGCGCGGGTGCGCGTGGTGCCGCTGCCGATCGAGGACCACGTGCTGGTCGTCCAGGTGCACGGTGACGAGCTCGCGGTCACGGCGCAGGCGCTCGGGGACGGACCGTCCTCGCTCGCGAGCCAGGGGGAGGAGGATGTCCCCGCGGCGCCCGACGTGCCGGTGTTCGCGCGCGACCGCATCCACGAGATCCGGCTGGAGCTGGGCCCCGAGGCGCAAGCCACGATGGACGCCGAGGTCGGGACCTACGTGACCGGCGTGCTGACCTATGACGGGCAGGTGCTCGACCGGATCGCCGTGAAGCGGCGCGGCAAGGGCGGCTCGCTGCGTCCCATGGGAGGCAAGCCCAAGCTCCGCGTGGACCTCAACCGCGAGGTGCCGGGCGGTGGGCTCGGCGAGCTGAAGGCGCTGATCCTCGACAACGCCGTGCAGGACTGCTCCTCGATCAAGATGCCGCTCGCGTTCGACGTGTTCGCGCTGGCCGGGAACGCGGCGCCCCGCAGCGGGTACGCGCACGTGGTGATCGACGGCGAGGACAAGGGCCTGTACTACCTGACCGAGGAGATCGACGAGCGCTTCGCGGAGGTGTGGACGGGCGATCCGGACGCCGCGGTGTTCGACGGCAGCTACGCGAACAAGCCCGGGGAGCCCCTGGCGCTCGCGGACTTCGACTGGGAGACGGTCGACCGCTTCGACCAGGAGGAGGGTCCCGACCTCGGCGGCGCCCAGCTCGACCGCATCGTGGAGGCGCTGGACGCCTGGGAGGCGGGGACGGCGACGGTCCAGGACGTGGCCCAGGTGCTCGACTGGGACAGCTGGATCGGGCACCTGGCGGCCGAGGAGTGGGTCGGGCACGCCGACGGGTACGTGCTGATGCCGAACAACGAGTGGATCGTGATCCCGGCGGACGGTCGCTCGCGCGTCGTGGCCTGGGACACCGATCAGACCTTCGTCGAGGACTGGCAGTGGTTCATCGGGACGCGGTGGAACGACCCCGGCGGACGCATCGCGCGGCTGTGCGTGGCGGACCCGACCTGCGCCGAGCGCAAGCGCCAGGTGATGGCGAACCTGATGGACGCGGTGGACGCCGCCGACCTGCACGGCGAGCTCGACCGGCTCTCGGCCCTGACACTGGCCGCCACGCGCGCCGACCCTCGACGGGAGTGCGCGGTGGAGTCGGTGGACGTGTTCCGGGCGGCCGTCGGCGCCTGGATCGACGAGCGGTCGTCCGCGTTGCGCGGCGTCTACGGTCTATAGGACAGGTCGTCCATCCGGGCGTGGCGATCCTGTCTCGCGTCGACAGCCTGTCACCTCGCCACCTGGAGAGCACGACGATCCGCGGCGTTCTTCCGTCCATCGGCTGGCACGATCCGTGCTTTGCCCAGGGCGGAGGCCGCATGCGGTGGTGGGTCGCGCTCGGGGTGGTGGGGTGTACGGCGGACACGGCGGGGCAGGGGCCCACGTTCGGGCACGCCGGGCAGTGGTCGCCGGCGGCCAGGGTGGCGGACGAGGTGGGTGTGCTCGCCGCGCACCCCACGGACCTCGAGCCCATCGGTTGCACGGCGCCGCTGTGCATCGCGGGCCGCACCGCGTGGCGCGCGGACGGCACGCTGCTGCTCGCGCTCGGCATCGAGGGCGTCGCGGAGCCCGTCCCCGCCGACCTGTCGCTGGTGCTCGACGCCTCCTGCTCGGTCGAGGGATCGACCGACGTGCGCGACGCCGCCGCGGAGATCGCGCTCGATCACCTGTCGACGAGCGACACGCTGCGGCTCTCGGCCTTCCGGGCCACCCCCGTCGAGCTGCTCCCGCCGACCGCGATGGACGAGGGGGGCCGGGCCGAGGCCTGGCGAGCGCTCCGAGCGCTGGAGGCGCTGCCGGCGGTGGAGGAGCTCATCGGGCTCGCTCGGGAGCTGGGCGCGGACGGCTGCGAGGATCCGGACGGCGCAGCCGAGCTGCTGGGCGAGAGTGAGGACCCCGAGGTGCTCGAGCTGATCGAGGAGGTGCTCGCGCTCGACGAGCTCCTCGACCCGCTGGTGGAGCTGGCCTGTGGCGACGGCACGGACGTGCCCGCCGCGGTGGACGACGGGCTGGCGTCGCTCCCGGAGGGGACGGCGTCGCGAGCGTCGCGGCTGATCGTGGTGTCCGATCTGGACGGCGGGGTCGGCGCCGAGGCCTCGGTCGACCTGGCTGCGGAGGACTTCGTGGGCACCACGCTGCTCGGCATCACCCCGTCGACCGACGACGGTGCCGGGCGGGTCCTGGCGTCCGCGCCCGGTGCGCTCTTCCTCGACGCCGCCGATCCGGCGGACGCGCTGTACGCCTGGGACGCTCGCTTCGACGCCTTGCGCTCGCCGACGAGCTTCGGGCTCGTGCCCGAGATCACACGAGGCCACGGGTGGTCGGCGCTCGCCGTGCTCGGCGCCACGGACCGCGACGGACGCGGCGCGAACGCCACCTTCGCGAGCCGGGACGCGGGCGTGATGGCGATGGTGCTCACGACGTCGGAGCAGGAACCCGGTCCCATTCCCGTCGAGGTGACCGTCCATCGTCCCGCGGGCGACGAGCGGGTGCGGTTCCAGGTGCAGCCACCCGTCGGTCTGCTCGAGGTCCGCGGCCACCGGTCCGACTCCGTCCAGGCGCTGCGCGTGGCGCTGTTGCTCGATCTGGCGGAGGCCGTTCGCGACGGGGGCGACGTGGCAGGGATCGAGCGCGATCTGGCCGACCTCGAGGCCCGCAACACGGCGGCGGATCAGGACCGCTGAGCCCTCTGGCGCTGCTATCGTCCGCCAGCCGGAGGACGCGTGGGTGGTGTCGACGTGATCGTGGTCGGCGGCAGGCCCGCCGGCGCTGCGCTCGCCGCGCGGCTGGCGTCCGGCGGCGCGTCGGTGCTCCTGCTCGACCGGGCGCGTTTCCCGTCGCTGCCCGCCGTGCCGTCCTCGCCCATCCTGTACCCGTCGGCGATGGGTGAGCTCGACGCGCTGGGGGTGCCCTCCGAGGCGTACGACCGGCCCGAGGCGCGCATGCGCTCGCTGATGTTCCAGTTCCACCCGTGGTGGCACACCGTCATCCCGGTCCCCGATCTCCGCGGTCGCGACTACGTCGTGGGCGTGGATCGCCGCGAGCTGGACGACGCGATCCGGGTCCGCGCGAGCGCCACCCCGGGGTGCGAGTCCCGCGAGGGGTGGAGCGTCCGAGACCTGGTCCGGGACGCGGACGGTCGCGTGTGCGGGGTCGTGGCGGCCGGTGAGGACGGTCGCGAGGAACGGATCGACGCGGGGTGTGTGATCGGCGCCGACGGCAGGTTCAGCCTGGTGGCCCGCAAGGCGGGGGCGCCGGTCGTCGACGAGCGGCTCGAGCACACCAGCACGGTGTGGTACGCGGACTGGGAGGGTGTGGGGGCCGACTGCACGGGTGAGGTCTCGGGGCAGGTGGTCACGACCGGGCGCGGTCTCGACGTCCTGTTCTTCAAGATGCCGGGTGGTCGGACCTCGGTGAACGTCCACGCGCGCTCCGACCGGGCCGCGAGTGGCGGCGACGCGCAGGGTGCCTACCGGGCGACGCTGGACGCGCTCCCCCCGGTCGCGGCGCGGCTCGCGGGCGCCCGACAGGTGAGCCGCGTCGTGGGCGTCAAGCGCGTGGGCAACGGGTATCGCCAGGCGTGGGGACCCGGCTGGGCGCTGGTGGGGGACGCGCTCCACTACAAGGACCCCGTGGATGGTCAGGGCATCCGCGACGCCCTCGTCGGGGCGCGCCTGCTGGCGGCAGCGCTGCTGGACTGGCGCGAGGGACGGCCCTGGGAGGAGGCGATGGCGCGCTACGAGGCGGCGGTCCGCGACAACACACACGCGATGTACGTCGCCACCACCGAGCGGCTGAAGCGCGAGCTGTACGACGAGCCGCCCGTCCCCGTGATCCGCACCCTGATCCGGTGGTGGATGACGGACCGGACGTACCAGGACCGCTTCCTCCGCTACCTGAACCGCGAGCTGCCGCCCGATGGGTGGGTCACGCCGCGATTGCTGGCGGGCGCCTCCGTTCGGGGCCTGGGCCGGGACCTGGCGTCGCTGTTCGGTCGGTAGT
>JACKER010000034.1 GCA_020632925.1 Alphaproteobacteria bacterium
TCGCTCGTGAACAACAGCTCCGCGCCGTCGACACCCTCGGCGTCGCGGTTGAGCTGGACCGACCGCGTGATCGGCATCACCACGGCCCCGCCGAGGCTCCGCACGATCGGGTGCGTCAGGCGTCGGTCGGCCTCGAGCACCAGCAGCGACGGGTCGTCCACGCCGAGCAGCTGGCTCTTGAAATCGAGGTCGACCACGAGATCGTCGCCGACCCGCACGCCGGCCCGCTCGAGCTCGGCGGTCGTGTCCGACACGGTCCCGGGGTCGACCATCACCAGCACGCGCCCGCCCTGCGCGAGGTACGCGATGAGCGCCTCCCGCTCGTACGGGAACCACTCCTCGGTCGGACTCGCGACGACCACGACCTCGCAGTCCGAAGGCACGCCCTCGCGCGCGGGGTGCACCATCCGGACCTTGTAGTTCAGCGACTCGAGCTCGGTCCGCGCGCCGCCGAACCCCGTGAGGTCGCGGTCGTCGTCCGGGTCGGGCTCGCCGTGCCCCTGGACCCAGCAGACGTCGTGCTCGCCGGTGGCCTGGAGCAGGACGAGCTCGCGCACCAGGCGCTCCTCGGTCACCACCCCCTCGATGCGCCGGTTCTTCTCGCCGGCCTCGATGATGAGCGTGCCCGCGTCCCCGCTCACCAGGTTCTCCTTGGCCAGGCGCGGCTCGAGCAGCGGGTCCACCCACTCCACCGAGAGCTGGCTGGAGGCGTCGGTGAACTTGCGGAGCAGGTCCTCGACCGCCTGCCGATCCGGGTGCCCCAGGCCATAGAACGCGAGGATCCGGACGGGCTCGTTCAGCCCCTGGACGACCGAGACGGACTGCTCCGACAGCGAGAAGAGCTGGGCCTTCGTCAGATCCCAGGTGTGGTCGTTGCGCCGCGCCAGCGCCCACGAGCCGACCGAGAGCGCGCCCATGAGGACGACGAGGATCCACGCGCCCAGGCCGTACACGAAGCCGCGGGAGGTCGCGATCGAGCCGACGACCTGCCGATCGGCCACGGCATAGGTCAGCAGCAGCGCGCCGCCGACCCCGAGCATCCAGATGGCCTCGCCTTCCACGGCGCGCGCCGCGCCGGCCGTGACCAGCCCTCCACCGGCGAGCACCGCGCCGCTGACGCCCACGAACCAGCTCGCGCCGGGCTCCGCGACGGCGGACAACACCTGCCGCCCGGCGACCGCGAGGAACGGGACCGCGAGCGCGACCAGCACGCCCGTCTGCTCGTCGGCGTCCACGTCGTCGACCGAGCGCAGCCAGAAGGCGACGCCCGCCGCGGGCAGGATCGCGGCCAGGGCCATCAGCGGCGTGCGCGCACGGATCGCGTCGCCCACGAACCCGAGGACCGCCACGCCGACGCCAGCGGCGCGCAGGCTCGACGCCAGCTCACCGAGGTCGAGCGCGGCCAACAGCCCGCCGAGGCCCACCAGCGCGACGCCGAGGACCACGGCCACCCGGGCGGCCAACGCGATCGGGTCCTTCACCTCCACCGGAAGCTCTCCATGCGCTGCAGCGTCGCGAACAGGAAGAACGCGGTGAACGCGACGTACCAGGTCACGTCGGACAGGCGGACCGCGCCGCGGAGCAGGTCGTTCATGTGGGTGACCAGCGAGACCTGCGCGAACCAGTCGTTGGGGTCGCTCGAGCCCCAGGACACCACCACCAGCGCCAGCGAGCCCGCGAACGTGAGCAGCGCCGCCACGATCTGGTTGGAGGTGAGCGAGGACATCAGCATCCCGAGCGACAGGAGGGAGGCCGAGACCAGCCCCAGCGCGAGGTATCCGCCGACCAGGGCACCCGGGTCCGGCGTGGCCCACTGGAGCAGCCCGAGCGGGAACTGCAGCGTCCCCGCCAGCATGACCCCGACGAACGCGAGCTGGCCGAGGAACTTGCCGAGCACGATCTCGGCCGTCGTCACCGGGCTCGTCATCAGCAGCTCGAGCGTCCGCTGCTTGACCTCCTCCGCGAAGACCCGCATCGAGAGCAGCGGCACGACCATGATCAGCACGATGGCGCAGTTGCCGAAGAACGGGACGAACAGCCAGTCCGTCAGGTTCATCTGCGCGCCGCCGTACGGGTCGAACGCGACCTGCTGGCCCTGCAGGACGTAGTTCTGGACCATCAGCACCCAGAACAGCCCGGTGAGGAAGAGCCAGCCGCAGAGCACGAGCCAGCCGACGGCGGTGGTGAAGTTGGAGCGCAGCTCGCGCGACGCGATGGTGAGCACGTTCACGGCTGCTCCAGGGGCGTGCCGGTGTCCTGCCGCGTCAGGCGGAGGAACACGTCCTCGAGGCCGCGCTGGGACCCGAGCTCGAGCAGCCCGCGCGACACCGCGACGTTCGCGACCGCCTCGCGGATGTCGGCGCCGGCGTCGATCTGGAAGGTCCGCGTCCCGTCGAAGGACACGCGGTGCACCTCGCCGAGACCCTCGAGCTCTTGCTGCAGACCCGGGTCTGGTCGCGCCACGACGAGCCGGATGCGGCTGGTGCTGCGGGCCAGCGACTCCATCGTGTCCTGCGCGACGATGCGACCGCGGTGGATGATGATCGCGCGGTCGCAGATGGCCTCGACCTCGGACAGCACGTGCGTCGACAGCACGACCGTCACCTCGCCCTGGGCGAGCTCCCGGATGAGGTCGCGGATCTCGACGCGCTGCGCAGGGTCCAGGCCGGACGTGGGCTCGTCGAGGATGAGCACCTGCGGCGAGTGGACGAGCGCCTGGGCGAGCCCCACGCGCTGGCGGTACCCCTTGGACAGGTGGTCGATCAGGCGGTGCGCGACGGACTCGAGCCCGACCCGCTTCATCACGCGCTCGGTGTCCTCCACCGGATCCTTCGCGCCCTTGAGCCGCCCGCAGAACCGTAGGAAGGAGCGGACCGTCATCTCGGTGTACAGCGGCGGGACCTCGGGGAGGTACCCCACGATCCGCTTGACCGAGCGCGGATCCTCCAGCACGTCGATCCCGCCGATCATGGCGCGGCCGTCGGTCGCCCCGAGCGAGCCCGTCAGGATGCGCATCGTCGTGCTCTTCCCGGCACCGTTGGGGCCCAGGAAGCCGACGATCTCGCCCTTCTCCACCGTGAACTCGAGGCGATCGATCGCTATCGTCGTCCCGTAGGTCTTCGTCAGCTGCTCGACGCGGATCACGCTTCCATCCCGCGGGCGAACCTGTAGTCACCTGAAGTCATCCGTCAAGGCCGGCGCGCGGCCGCGCGCTCGAGACGGTCGGCGATGGCGTGCCCCAGACCCGTACGGTCGGGCCACCGCTCGGCGACGATGGGCAGCCCGGCCCCGTCGAGCTCGCGCAGCGCAGCGAACAGCCTACGGGCGGCCTCCGCGGCATCTCCGCCCTCGGACAGCACGACCACCGACCCGTCGGCGCGAACACGGTCCGCCGAGCCCGACGCCAGCAACGCGCTCACCCGCCCGAGCTCCCCCTCCGCGCGGTCCACCAGGGTGAGCGGTACGGAGGGAGCGTAGTGCGACGCGAGCTGCCCCGGCGCCTCGATGGCCCCGCCGCGACCGTCCCGCACCGGCCGCCCGAGCAGCTCCGCCACGCGCTCGGCAGCCACCCCACCCGGCCGTAGGAGCCGCGGGACTCCGTCCGGTTCGATCGCGAGCACGGTGGATTCGAGCCCCACCCGGCACGGGCCACCGTCGAGCACGTAGGGCACGCGGTCCCCGAGCTCCGCGACCACCGCCTCCGCCGTCGTCGGGCTCACCCGACCGAAGCGGTTCGCGCTCGGCGCCACCAGCGGCTCGCCCACCGCCGCAATCAGCGAGCGAGCGACGGGGTGATCGGGCGATCGCACGGCCGCCGTGGGCAGGCCGCTGGTCGCGAGATCGGGCACCGCCTCCCGTCGGGGCAGCACGAGCGTGAGCGGACCGGGCCACAGCGCCGCGGTCAGGCGCTCGACCGCTTCGCGAGCGGGTGCCTCGAGCACGTCCCGATCCCACACCGTCCACGCCTGCTCGACGTCCACCACGTGGGCGATGAGCGGATCGAACAGCGGACGCTCCTTCGCCGCGAACACGGACGCGATCGCGTCGGTCCGCCAGACCACCGCCGCCAGGCCGTAGACGGTCTCGGTCGGCATGCCGAGGATCCCGCCCGCGAGCAGGTGATCCGCCGCGATACGGATGCCGGATTCATCAGGTGGAAGCACGATCATGGAAGCAGGTCAAATGCCTTTCGGACGCGATCGTCCGAGGGGAGTAACGCGACCGGCCCCCGCCGGTGTCCAGGGAACATCGAGAGGTGATCGTGTCCGCCATCCTGTTCGCTCTCCTCGCTCCGTCCGCCCACGCCGAGTCGGTGATCGAGTTCAAGACCACGAGCCCCGTGGCGATCTTCGTCGACGGCCAGCAGGCCACGCTGACGAGCAACCTCAAGCAGCGCGTGAGCGGGCTCGAGCCCGGCGTCCACGAGCTGCGGGTCTCCGGCATGTTCGGCAAGACGCTGTACGAGGCCGAGATCGACATCCCGGACGGTACGATCACGACCGCCGAGTGGGACCACGGCGAGGTGAAGGTGCTGGGCACCGACTGGCTGGAGGAGGACCCCGAGGTGATCGCGGTCGCCGAGCCCCAGGAGGAGGAGCCCGCGCCGGTCGAGCAGGCCGTCGAGGAGCCGGTGGAGGTCGCCGCTGCCGAGCCGCTCGCGATCCCCGTGGAGGAGCCGCCGGCGCCGCAGCCGCCGCCCACCCCGGTCGCCACCGCCCCCGAGGTGAAGGAGGCCACCGCGCTCCCGACCTCGGTCAAGCCGCGGACGCTCACCGTCCAGGCCACCGACGGCATGCGGATCGCCGTCGTCCACGAGGGCCGGACGCTGACGATCGTGGTCGAGGACGACGGCTTCCGCATCATGGACGCGTCCGGCACGGAGCTCGCGCTCGGCACCGAGTAGTAGCATCGCGGGGATGCAGGTCCCCGATCCGCTGCTGCGCGTGCTGCCCGAGCTGGCCGACCTCCCGTTCGGGGCCGAGCCGCTCGCGTCCTGCGCCTCCTGCGCGATGGCGCCGCGCCCGTCGGACCCCGACGCGGTCTTCGTGTCGCCGACGCGGTGCTGCACCTACCACCCGCGGCTCGCGAGCTTCCTCGCCGGACGCGCCCTGCGTCGCGGGGGTGTCGGGGCGGAGCGGATCCGTCAGCGACTGCGAAACCCGGACGGCGTGAGTGAGCTGGGGATCGTGCCGCCCACGGGCACCCGCGAGCGCTGGGCCGGGCGGACGGCCCAGGTGTTCGGGCGGGACCCGAGCTTCGCCTGCCCCTACTGGGTGGAGGGGCCGCTCGGGTGCAGCATCCACGAGGACCGCGACGCCGTGTGTCGCACCTGGCACTGCAAGGTCGTGACCGGGCAGCGGGGACAGGTCGCGTGGACGGCGGCCAACGTGCTCGTGGCCTCGCTCGAGCGGCGGCTGGCGCGGTGGTGCGCGGAGCGGGCGCCCGCCGACGTGCGCGGGGTGGAGTGGCTCCCGGGGGACGTGGCGGAGCGCTGGTTCGTGGACGCCGCGCGGCTCGTGGACGAGGCCTCGGACGAGGAGCTGCGCGCGCTGCGGACGAGCCGGGTGGAGGCGCTGGTCGAGGCGGCGGCGCGCCGTGCGGCCGAGCGCGACCGCCCGCTGCCCGACGTGGTCGTGCCCACGCTCGCGAGCTGGGAGCGGCGACCCGAGGGGTTCTCGGTGACCTCGTTCTCCCCGTTCGACCGGGTGCTGCTGCCGCCGTGGATCTTCGAGCTGCTCTCGCGGCTGGACGGCGAGCGCACCTGGCGCGACGCGGTGGACCAGGCCTCGGACGCGCTCGGGCACCCGATCGCGCACGACCTCGTGTGGATGTTGTGGAGCCGGGGGCTGGTCGGGGTGCCCGTCGAGAACGAGGGCAGCGACATCCCCGTCCTCAGCGTCCTCCCCGACGATTAGCCTGGCTAGAGACTCTCGAGGTAGGCGACGAGCGCGTCGAGCTCGTGGTCCGACAGCGAGGAGGTGTCGCCCATCGACCCGTCGCGGACGCGCAGCATCAGCGTGCGCAGGTCGGGGGCGGACCCGTCGTGGAGGTACGGCGCGGTCGCGGCGACGCCGACGAGGGTGGGCGTGTTCACGTGCTTCAGCCCGAACATGTCGTGGAAGTCGTTGTCCGTCCGCTGCTCGCCCCCGTGGCACTCGACGCACCCCACCTCGGCACGCCCGAAGACCTCTTCGCCCAGCCGCACGAGCTCCGAGTCCTCACCCTTGCGGGGCGTGTCCACGCCGGCCTGCCAGGCCACGAAGGCCTCGATCCGCGCGGCCTCCGTGTCGCTCAGACCCTGGCCACCCATCCGCCCGGAGCTCGTGATCTGGGCCTCGTGCGCCACGGACGCCACGTCCAGCGTCCAGGTCACGGGAGCCGTGAGCGCGGCGGGGCCCGCCAGGCTCGGCGTCTGCCGGACGCCGTCCTCGAACGTCCAGGTGAAGCCGTCGTTGCGGCCCTCCATGTGGCAGGTGCCGCAGCTCACGCCGGCGCCGTCCGCCGCCATGCGCCGGTCGGTCGCGGAGAAGAAGAGCCGCCGGCCGGCCTCCACGTCGTCGTCCAGCCAGCTCTTCCCCACCACGTGGCGGGCGGCGATCCGGCGAGCACGGAGTCCGTCCTGCACGTCCTCGTCACCGTCGAGCAGCGCCTCGATCTTCGCCGTCGGGATCGACGAGATGCTGCGGTGGCCTCGCTCGTGCACCCACAGATTCCCACCGCCGTCCATCGCGATCCCCGACGGGTTGCCCTCGGTCTCGACGAAGCGCTGGCGCCGCTCGTAGAACCCGCCATCCGCCGGGAAGTGGAACCCGCTGCCCGACATCGTCGTGAACTCGTTCGAGACCGACGGCTCCATCCCCTGGCCCTCCTGGGGCCGCAGGTCCACGACCGCCACCGCGTCGGCCGACTCCATCGTGGCGTACACCTTCGTGCCGTCGGTGGAGAAGGTCGCGGACGAGATGTACCCGCGGTGGGTGCCATCGTGGTCGGCGCCGGACACGAAGAACGCGATCACCGGCCCGTCGCCCTCGCCGCCGTCCTGCGGGTCGAGCGGGACGCCCACCACCGTCGGGTTGAGGCGCCCGATGCCGATCCGGCCGCCGAGGCTGGCGCCACCGCTGCTGTACCCCCCGCCCGACGCGGGCGGCTCGGTGTCGTCGGGCTGCTCCACCGGCGTGGTCGTGTCCGCGTAGATCACGGGTACGACCAGCGTGTCGCCGAACGGCGAGATCGCGGGATCGCCCGTGGGGCGCGGGTCGAGCTCCACCTCGTCGTCGCTGAACGGGTCCTCGTCGCTCGGCCGCCAGGTGTCGGGCGCGGGGATCGTGGACAGCGTCCCCTCCTCGAGGTCGATGCGCACGATGTCCGCGTCGAAGGCGGACACGACGAACAGCGCCTTGCCGGACGGGTGCAGCGCGAGCCACCGCGGATCGTCCTGGACCTTCCAGGTGCGCAGCACGTCTCGGGTGGCCGCGTCGATCTCCACGACCTCGTCGGCCTGCGAGACCGCGACGTACACCCTCGATCCGTCCGCGCTGGCCACGATGCCGTGCGGCTCGGGCCCCGTCGCGATCCGCGCCGTCTCCGTCGGCAGACCGCTCTCGTCCAGCGTCAGCACCGCGACCGCACGCGCACCACGGAGCGTGACCCACAGCTCGTCCTCACCGACCCGGGCGATCCGCGTGGGCTTGCCCGACAGCTCCATCTCGGCCGTCTCGCCGGTCTGCTGGTCGAACATCGACAGCGTCTGGTCCCAGGCCGACACGGTGAACACCTGCTGCCCGCGGGCGGCGATCGTGCTGCTGCCGGTCGGGACCGGGGCATCGCCGTCTCCGCCGGGCGTACATCCCGCGAGCATCGCGAGACAGATAAGGGACGACGCGCGCTTCATGGAGGACCCCCGTACCGTGCCGGACCCATCGATCATGCCCCAGGGCGCCGCCGATCGCCACGCGGAATCACCGGCCGTCACCGTCGAGGCTCCACGTTCGAAGGCACGGACGCTGGCGAAGCAGCTGGGCGCGGTCCTGGTGCTCGTCGCCCTCCTCGCAGGCGTGCTCGCGCTCACGCCCTGGCTGGTGGCAGGGCTGCGGTGGGTGGAGGGCGCGGGACCTGCGGGCCACGTGCTGTTCGTCGTGCTCTACCTCCTGTGCTCGGTGCTCCTGGTCCCCGCCTCGATCCTGGAGGGCGCGGCCGGATTCCTGTACGGGCCGGTCTGGGGCGTGCCGGTGGCGTCGGTGCTCGGCACGCTGGGCGCGTGTGCCTCGTTCCTGCTCGGACGGACGCTCCTGCGGCGCCGCGTCGAGGCCCGTGCCGCGAAGGACCACCGCTGGGCCTCCGTCGACCGCGCGCTGGGCGAGCACGGAGCGCGGCTCGTGTTCTGGCTCCGCCTGTCCCCGCTCGCGCCGTTCAACGCGCTGCACCTCCCCCTCGGCACCACGCGCATCTCGCTGGGGGCCTTCGCGATCGCGACCATGCTCGGCCACCTGTTTCCGGTCGTGGTGTTCGTGTTCACCGGCTCGACGGTCGACTCCCTCACCGATCTCGCGGAGGGCCGTCCGGCACCGCCGATGTGGGGCTCGATCGCGGGGCTGGTGCTCACGCTCGTCGCGACCGCCGCGGTGACCCGGATCGCCCGCCGCGTCGTGGACCAGGCGACGGCCTGAATCGCCCTCAGCCTCCAGCCACCCGGAAGCCGATGTGGGCGAGCCGGCTGTGGACGGGCCAGGCGGCGCGCGCCGTCACCAGCAGCGATCGGGGATCGTCGAAGATCCAGCCCGCACCACGCGTCGCGGCCGCCGCGGACCCCGCGTGGACCGGCCGTCGTGGGTCGAGCGTGGGACCGTTCCGCAGGAACTCGGGGTCGTCCTCGTCCCCCGTCCACTCCCCGACGTTGCCCACCATGTCCTGGGCGCCGCAGGGAGATGCCCCCGCCGGCCGCGACCCCACCCGGTCGGTGCCCTGCCGGCCGAAACGCGCGAGCTCGGGCGTCGGGCTCGTCTGGCCCCAGGGATACCGCCGTCCGTCCGTGCCCCGCGCGGCCTTCTCCCACTCGGCCTCGGTCGGCAGCCGCAGTCCGAGCCAGCCGGCGTAGGCCGTCACGTCCGCGTGCGAGACGTAGACCACCGGGTGCTCCCGCTGATCGACGGCCGGTCCGCTCGGATCGGGCCAGTGGTGCAGGAAGGACGTGGGGTCGTCCGGCGCGTAGCCGGTGGCCCGCAAGAACACGTGGTACTGGGCGTTGGTGACCGGGAAGCGGTCGATGGAGAACGCGTCCAGCCACACGCTGCGCCGTTCCTGCCCCATCGCGAACGGGCCCGCCTCCACCAGGAGCAGGTCGTGCCCGTTGCGCTGCGGCCCCACCGGGACCTCGCGAGCGACCGCGTCGACGTCCACGAGCTCGCGCAGCCGCTTCCGCGCGTGGGTCGCCGACGGAGGCCGGTCGTCGGGGCGCTTCGCGAGCAGGTCGAGCACGAAGCGCTCGAGCTCCTCCGACAGCTCGGGGCGCAGCGAGCGCAGCGAGGGCGGTGCCTGGCTCGTGTGCGCCATCATGAGCGCGAAGGGCTGCTCGTCCTCGAAGGGCGGACGCCCCGTGAGCAGCTCGAACAGCACCACGCCGAGCGCGTACAGGTCGGCGCGCGGGTCGATCGCCTCCCCGCGGACCTGCTCGGGCGACATGTACCGACAGGTCCCCAGCACCGCGCCGGTGAGGGTGTACGTCGTGCCCTCCAGCACCCGCGCGATGCCGAAGTCGATGATGCGGGGGTGGAGGCGTCCGTTCACCGTCGGCACCAACACGTTGCCCGGCTTGAGGTCGCGGTGGACCACGTTGCGCGCGTGCGCCGCCTCGAGCCCGGCGAGCAGCCCGTCGGCGATCTGACCGACCTCCTCGAGAGGCATCGGACCGCGGTAGCGGGCGACGAGGTCCGCGAGCGTCGGAGCGTCCACGCGCTCCATCACCAGGGCCACCAACGCGTCGATCTCGACCACGTCGAGCACGGGAACCACGTTGGGGTGGCTCCAGCCCCGGCAGATCCGCCCCTCCCGGAGGAACCGCCTGCGGATGCCCTGGTCGCCGAGCAGGTTGACGTGGAGCACCTTCACCGCGACGTCGCGATCGAGGTGGGTGTCGGTGGCGGCATAGACCACGCTCATGCCGCCCTCGCCCAGCCGGCGGCCCAGCGTGTACGGCCCGATCCCGACACCGGGTGCGAGCACCCCCAGCGACGGCGTGCGCGACAGGACCCCGGTGACCGGACGTCTCGGGGAAGGCGGGGGTTCGTCGGGCATGATCACCGTCGGCTCGGCGCTCCCACACGACGGGCAGAGCGACGCGTCGTCGGGCACCTCACGACCGCACCAGGAGCAGTGACTCACGGCCCCACCATACCCGCAGCGGCCCTCGACGGACACGGTTGGACGCGCCGACCGGGTTGTCCACAGGGACCTGTGAACCAATTCTTTTCGTCCAATGTCCGAACGCCGACGATCGCGGTACCACACCACCCGCCCCGACCTGCGATCCACAGCCGTTGGTGATCGGAAGACCCGGAGCTTCGCCGAACGTCGGGATCGAGGATCCGATCGTCCACAGGGCGATCGGGCGGCCCGGCCCTCCGATCGGCCGTTTTCGGTGCTTGACCCGCGTGGATCGCGGCAGTACATCCGAGCGGCCGGGGTCACCCGGCGAGGCCGTTCGCGAGCCCTCCCATCCGGCCCGCGGCGGCCTCTTCCCCAACTCCCGGTCTTCCGGGTCCCGCCGCCAGGCCGGGGGGGCTCCTGCCCCCCGGTCCCCTTCCGCTCGAGCCGACAAGCCCTCCTGGCGCGTCCCCTCCCATCGGTGCCTGGCGACCGGCTCTCGACCGGGCGCCGACCTCCGTGCTACGCCCGTGACGATGGTTCGGCTGCGCAACCCGTGGTTCGTCCTCGCCCTCGGCGGGGTCCTGGTGCTCGCCGGGGCGGCCGCGGCCTTCTCCGGGCCGGGGGAGCGCTGGCGCCGGTGGCGGTGGACGACCATCGCGCAGACCCCGCTCGACGACCAGGATCGCGCCGCGCTCGCGGCCTGCGACGCCGTCGCGGGCTGGGAGGTCTGGCTGAAGGTGCTCCAATCGGCTCCCGACCTCCCGTGTGGAGAGGCCTGGGCGGCCACCGGCCTGGCGCAGCACGCCGAGCACGAGCTCCGCGCGACCTGGATGGCCGAGGCCGCAGCGGGCGGCACCGTCGACACCCGGATGCGCGTGGCGACCGGGCTGCTGCTGGCGGGACACACGCCCGCGGAGGAGCCCGCCTGGCTCTGGCACGAGCTGCCCGAGCGGAGCGCCGACGCCTGGATCGCAGCCACGTCGGTGCAGCCCGTCGCACTCCAGCTCGGGCCAGCCGTCGACGCGCTCGCGACGGTGAACGCGATGGCGCCGGGCGACCCGGAGCTCGCGGCGGGCGTCCCTCTCCTGCGGTGGCTCGCGTCCACCGAGGACCCGCGGGCCGTGGCCGAGGTCGAGGAGGCGGTGACCCGCCTGACGCAGGTGGACGCAGCCCTCGCGAAGGAGCTGGCGGATCGCGGCGCACGAGGCCTGCCCGTCGGGCGCCCCCCGATCCCCGGTCGCTCCTTCCTGGCGGCCGGATGTACGGGGGAGACCTGCCTCCCCGAGCGGCTGGCGGTCCTCGACGCCATCCTGGCGGATCCGGGCGAGGGCCCCCCTCCATCCCCCGTCGAGCCCCCGTCGCCCGATCCGGAGCTCGAGCGACTGGTGGGCGAGGACGCGCCGCTGCTCGGCTGGCAGCTCCTCGCGCTCCAGGCCTGGATCGCCGCCGCCCCCGATCCCGACGCGCGGCTCGCCTCGCTGCTCGCGCGACCTGCGACCGGCCCGCTCGCGCGGCTGGCCTGGGACGGCTCCGGGCCACCCTACGTGGTGGCGCTCCTCGCGACGAGGCTGCGCTCGCCCTCACCCGTGGTTCGCTCCGACCGCGCGGACGCCGTGCTGGTCGAGCTCGGCGAGCGCTCCGTCCTCCGCACCTGCACGGCTGGGACGTCCGCCGGGGACGGGTGGCCCGCGCTCGGGCCGGATCCGTTGCTGGCCAGGGCCTGGATGGAGCTCGCGGAGGACGAACCGTCGCAGCGCGCGTGGGTGCGGGCTCGGGCCCGACGGCTCGATCCGTCGCTGGCGGCCCCGGAGCCCACCGGCGACCCGCTCGCGTTCCGCATCGGCGCGATGCTCGCGCCTCCGCCCGCCGACGCGACGTTCGCGGACCAGGGGTGGTGCGGCCGTCAGTGAACCGGGACCACGCAGACCGTGGTCCACGCCTCCACCGTGCCCGAGGCCTTCACGACGACGTCGGTGTCCACGTCGTCCAGACGCCAACCCTGGTCCTCCTGCTCGATCACCCAGTGACCGAGCGGCGAGGTGCCGTCGCGGGTGTCCACCGCCGACGCCGGATCGTGGGCGAAGCCCTGGCACCGGACCCGACCCGGACGCTCCTCGGCGCCGTCCGCGCGGCCTCCCGCCGCCAGACCCAGGACCAGCCCGACGACCCCGATCACCGCCCACCATCGTGCGTCGCGCATTCGACCTCCGTGTCGAACGTAGGGTGTTCCGGCCCGCGCGACCATGCGGACATTTTTTGGTCGTATGGATCCATTTTTGTGTAGACGACCGTTCAGGTGTTCAGTATGTTCAGGGTGTCGGGAGGGCGACATGGCATCACCGCTCATCAAGGCCATCGTGAAGGGGATCGAGCCGGTGCCGGGCGTGTTCTCGGGCCGCGGTTCCGTGGCCTTCGAGGTGATCCGCGAGGGCGAGTTCGCCGGGATCCGGATGGGTGTGGGAGACGTGCTGGTCTGCCGGGGCGATGCCCGGCAGGGCGACCACACGGTGCTCGTGGCACAGGGCCTGGGGCGTCCGCGGCTGGGGAGCCGTCGTGGCGGGCGCTGGCTCGGTGACGCGGGCGAGCCGTGCGCGGAGGAGCGCTGGCGGTCCGCCGGGAAGCTCGTCGCGCGCTGCCGCAGGACGCGGCAGGGCTGGATCGCCGACCTGCTCGACCCGGTGTGGGCGGGTGAGCAGGCGCCGGCCGTCTCCCAGGCTCCGGTGCCGATGGAGGCGCCGCAGCCCACCGCCGCGCAGCTGTCGCTCTTCGCCGCCTGAGCGCGTCAGTCGCGCGGGTGGGCGTCGAGCGCGGCGCGCATCGCTCGGATCCGCTCCACGTCGAGCGGTGCGTCCAGATCCTGGTCGCGATGCAGCCACGTCCCCACGATCGCGCCCTGGAGCGGCGGGAAGTCGCGCAGGCGCTCGGGCGTCGTCCCGCTCCCGAGCCACACCGGGACCCGCGGCAAGGCGGACCTTAACCGGCGGACGCGGTCCGGATCGGTCGGGCGACCCGTGCCCGCGCCCGACACCACGAGCACGTCGGCGCCCCCGCGCAGCGCCGTGTCCCGCGCCACGTCCTCGAGGACGGGCTCGCCGAGCGGGACCGCGTGCTTGACCAGCACGTCCGCGACGATGCCGACCGAGGCACCCAGGCGGTTGCGCTCGAGCAGCGTCTGGCGGGCGCGCCCCTCGATCAGCCCCTGGTCCGTGACCATCGCCCCCACGTGGACGTTGACGCGGACGAAGCTCGAACCGGTGGCAGCCGCGATCGCGAGCGCGGCCAGCGCGTCGTTGCGCAGCACGTTCACACCCACCCGGAGCGTGGGCGCCGCAGCGCGCACCGCGCCCACCAGGCGGGTCATGGCAGCGACGGTGGCCGGGGCGACGTGATCGGCGTCGAACGGAGCGTCCCCCAGGTTCTCCACGATCACGGCGTCTGCACCACCGGACACGAGCGCGCGCGCGTCCTCGATCGCGCGACGCTCCACCGCGTCGAGCCCCGGGCCCGTGCGCGGAGCCCCGGGCAGCGGGAGCAGGTGCACGACACCGATCAACCAGGGCCGCTCACCGGCCCACCAGCTCTCCACGAGTCCCTCCTCGGTGCGCGCCAACGTCAGGGGAGCGGCAGCAGGTAGACCGCGTGCAGCTCGTACTCCCCATCCTCCACCGGCGGGGCCGCGACCGGAACGCCGGTCCCCGACCACTGGTCGGCCGTCCCCCCGAGGCCCACCGTCCACACGGTGCCCCCGTCGAACTCGCGCACGAGCAGGCTGTACGCCGTGGCGGCGGTCCAGTCGTGCTCGAAGGCGGCTGCGTCCAGCGCGGGGTCGTACGGCGCGAGCCCGATCCAGAGCGCGCGCGAAGGCCACGCCGAGCACGGCTCGCTCGTGGGGACCCCGTCGTCCAGGTCGGCGCGCCAGAAGGCCAGGGCGTCGGGCGGACCGTCCGTCGCGTCCGCCATCGCGGACACCGCCACGTCCAGCTGGCACACGAGCGCGGTGTCGGCGTCCCACAACGACACGACCAGGCTCGACCCCGCCACGTCCGGTGCCCCGTAGGTCACGTTCACGACGCCGTCGAAGCTCCACCATGCGGGCGCCACCTCGGTCGAGGTGGGGGCCCCGGAGTCCGAGTCGGTGGTGGGGTTCGTGGTGTACCCGTCCAAGGTGCCCGCGTCGGAGAACCTCGGTTCCCCACCGCCGCATGCCACCAGCATCGGCAGGAACGCGACCGCGGTCATGGACGGGGTCCGACGCATCCTCATCGTCCTCCACCTATCCGACAGTGCATCGCGCGTGCCAGCACCGCCGAGCACGGAGGCGACGCGATCTTCCGCCGCGAGGTCCACCACGCCCACGTCGGATCGCGACGTCGGGGTCGCGGTCAGAGCGGGAACGCAGCGTCGGGGACGAGCTGGTACGGGTCCGTGCCGTTCCACCCGAGCTGACCTGCTCCGCCGTGGTCCAGGGCCTCGGTCCAGCTCTGGCCGTACACCTCCCAGCCGCTGCCGTAGTCGGCGTACGTCTCCGAGGTGAAGCCGGGCCAGGGCACCTCGCCAGCGGCCGGCGCACCGATGGCGAGCCGGTGGAGCGAGAGGAACAAGGGGTCGTCCGCGAGCGTCCCCGGGCAGTCCGTCTCCACGGGGGTGGGCGTGAGCTCGAAGGCCACGACACAGCCCTCGATGTCGCAGTCCACCGCTGGCCCGTCGAGTGCCACCACCACGCCGCACACGTAGTACCGGTCCTTCCCGTTGCGCTGCCACTTCGGGCCGTGGATCTGCCACGTCTCGAAGCCGTGTGCGCCGCCGTCCTCGGTCGGCTCGAGCCAGATCGGGTCCCACGCCCACGTGGGGGTGAGGTCGGGCGCGCAGCCCAGCCACGATGCGAACAGCCACATGGTCACTGCGCCAGGAGGTCGCCGGGCGCGAACGTCCCGAGCGACAGCTCGTAGTAGCCGGTGGGAGGTCCGTCGACGCCCGCGATCGTCGTCGCGAGCATCGGCACCGGAATCCCGACGGCGTCGACCTCGCGCTCGAAGTTGGCCGTCACCTCGAAGCCCACGGCGAACCCCGGGGACCACCCGTCGTCGAGCCCGGTCAGCGCGTCCGACCGGACGGCCGCCCCCACCGCGTACGGCTCGAGCCCGGCCCACCCGGCCTTCCCGAGCTCCGCCAGCAGCGCCTCGCGGACCCCGTCCTGGAGCGGGCCGACCGAGGCGCCCCAGGTGAAGCGCGACACCGCAGCGCCCACGTCTCCGCTGAAGACGCCGGGCACCCCATAGAACCGACAGCCATCCACCACCGTGGCGCCCGGGGGTGCGTCCAGCCCGATCCAACCGCCGTGCTCCTCCACCCAACCGGCCACGGGCATCGGGTCCTCGAACAACAGCCGCACGGTGCAGGAGTTGCGCTCGTCCGGCGTCCCCGAGGTGATCGCGTCCGTGTCCAGCAGCACGACGTCGATCTCCATCGGCTGCCAGCCGAGATCGTGGTCGGCCGTCATCCGCAGCTGCTCGCTCGACGCGTCCCAGCCGAAGCTCGCGCGCACGGCGAAGGCCGCGGCGTCGACGTACCCGCCGTCGGGAGCGGTGTCCTCCGGCGTGGCACCCGTGTGGACCTCCGTCGAGCGGTCCGTGTTCGCCGTGGGTGTCGTCGGTGCCCCGGCGCAGGCCATCAACGCGAGGATCATCAGGCACCCAGCGCCAGGACCAGCACCAGGATCGCGAGTACGACGACGCCGAAGGCGCCGAGCGCGAGGATGACAGCGACCCACCACGGCCACCCCGTGGGCAGCGTCGGCGCGGGGTTGGGTCGGGAACTGCGCGAGACCGAAGCGGGCGTGGCGCTCGACACCTTCCGCACCGGCGCGTCCGCCGAGGTCGCCGCCCAGCCCGCGTCCTCCACCAGCCCGCGCCTCGCGCTGACCGCCTTCTCGAACTCCAGCTCCTCGGTCAGTCCGGAGATGTCGTTGGGGTTCGCGTCCTCGCCGGTCGAGTCGTCGCGACGGAGGAGCACGACCACGCTGTCGTCTTCGTCGTCGCCGCCCATCGGCACGTCGCGCACCACGTCCGGGCGGGACGCCATCGCCTGGGGGCGGAGGTCGGCGATGTTCGCCACGTCGCCCGCGCGCGACGGACGGGCGGGTGTGGGGGATCCCCGACCGCCGGCCTTCGGCTGGACCCGCATGATCTGGGTGTCCTCGGCATGCGGGTCCGTCTTGTCGCTCATGTCCGCGCGGTCCAGCATCTCGCGGACCTCCGCCATCGAGCTCACGGCCGTGACCTCCGCGTCCCTGGCGGTGGACTCCTCGCCCTCCTCCTTGGGAGCCAGTCCGCGAAACAACGCCGAGAAGCCGCGATCGGGCTCGCTGATCTGCTGCAGGTCGACGGGACGTGCGCTCTCGGTGTGCTCCGGCTCGTCGCCGATGTCCTGGAGCGAGAGCAGGTCCGGGCCCCACCGGTCGCACATGTCGGCGAGGGTCGCCTCGGTCGCGAAGTCACCCTCCATCGCCCACAGCAGATCGACCGCCCACCGATGGTCGGGGACCTTGCGCCGCACCCGCTCGAGGAGCGTCCGCGCACGGACGGTCTGGCCCTGGCAGAGGTGCTGCTCCGCCAGCCGGATGAGCTCCCCGACGCTGGAGAGCTCGTTCTCGCCGACGCTGTCGTCCGGTTCCGTCGCGGGCTCGGACGCACGCTGCAACAGCTGCTCGAACAGGGCGTTCGACGAGCCCACCTCCAGGCCGCGCGTCGCGAGCCGCTTGGCCTGCCCCTGCCAACCGCGTTGCAGGTGGATCTCGGTGGCCAGCGCGAGCGCCTCGACGTTGGGGCGCTCGACCTCCACCAGGTCCTTGATGCGGTTGTAGGCGCGATCGACCGCCCGGAGCTCGAGCAGGGAACGCGCCTCGGCGAGCCGCACCGCCACGGTGGGCTCGCTCACGTTCATCCACTTCTCCACCAGCGTGACCAGCGAGCGGTGATCTCCCTTGGCCGCGAGATGCAGCGCGACCTGCTCGAGCCGGTACGTCGGCGGGACGGCGCCCCGCTGGTGCGTCGTGAGGATGACCTTCCTCCTGTGCCCGGAGGTCGACGGTCCCGAGTCTACCCACAGATCCCGGGAACCGTCGACACCGAGGTTCAGGACAGGGCCTTCTCGAACGCGGCCTGCAGCTTGGGCGCGACCTCGAACAGATCGGCGACCAGGCCGTAGGTGGCGTGCTCGAAGATGGGCGCCTCGGGGTCCTTGTTCACCGCCACGATGACCTTGCTGGTCCGCATGCCGGCGAGGTGCTGGATGGCGCCGGAGATGCCCATGGCGATGTACAGGGTGGGGTTGACGGTCTTGCCGGTCTGCCCGACCTGCTCGTTGTGGTGCGCCATGCCGGCGTCCACCGCGGCGCGGGAGGCGCCGACCGTCGCGCCGATCGAGGCGGCGAGCGGGCGAATCACGGCGTCGAAGTCGCCAGCGGTCTTCAGCGAGCGGCCGCCGGACACGATGCGATCGGCCTCGGTGAGGTCGGCGACCGTGCTGCTCGGGGCCTTCCGCTCGAGCACCTTCGTGAGCGCCTTCGCCTCGGCCGCCACGGCGACCACGGAGGCGGCGCCACCACCGGCCGCGGGCTGCGAGAAGCTGTTGGCGCGCACCGTGAAGATGGCGGGCTTGCCGCTGATCTTCACGTCACCGTACAGCTTGCCGGCGAACAGGGGCCGGCGGCCGACCACGGCGCCACCCTCGGCGCGAAGGTCGGTGCACTCGGTCGCCATGCCGGTGTCGAGGCGGGCGGCGAGGCGCGGGATCGCGTCCTTGCCGGCGTAGGAGGCCGGCGCCAGGACGACGTCGGGCTGGGCCTGGGCGATCGCCGCCGCGAGGGCGTCGGTCATCGCGGCCGGGTCGTAGGAGGAGAAGTCGCCGCCCACCTGGTAGACGGTGGTGGCGCCGTACTTGCCGAGGTCGGCCGCGGGCGCGTCGCCCAGGACGACCGCCGACACCGAGGTGCCGAGCGCGGCGGCGAGCTGGGTGGCCTTACCGAGCAGCTCGGTGGCCGACTTCTTGAAGGAGCCACCCTCGTGCTCCGCGACGATCAGGATTCCGCTCATGGTGATGTCTCCGTGTTCCGGTGCGGGGTGGTTCAGAGGACCTTGACTTCTTCGCGCAGCAGGCGGACGAGCTCGGACACCATGGTGTCGACGTCGCCCTCGAGCTTGCGGCCCTTCGGACGCTCCGGGGGAGCGCCGTACGCCGTGGTGACGGCCTTCGCCGCCACGTCGCCGCCCGACAGGCCGAGCGCGGCGAGGTCCGGCGTCTCGAGCGGCTTCTTCTTGGCCGCGATGACGGCGGGGAGCTTCGGGTAGCGCGGGGTGTTCAGGCCGCGCTCCGCGGTGAACACGGCCGGGAGCGAGCCCGCCACGACCTCGCGCACACCGCCGTCCATCGACCGGGTGGCCTTGAAGTCGGTGCCCTCGATCTCGAGCTCGACGATGCGGCTGACCTGGGCCCAGCCGAGGAGCTCGGCGACCATCGCCGGGACCTGGACGTTGTCGTCGTCGATGGCCTGCTTGCCGCAGAACACCACGTCGCAGCCTTCCTTCTTGATCGCGGCGGCCAGGGTGCGGGCGACGCCGAGGGAGTCCGTGCCGGCGAGCGCCGGATCGGAGACGACGACGGCCTTGTCGGCGCCGAGGGCGAGGACGGTGCCGCGGAGCTGCGCGACCACGTCGTCACCGCCACCGACGGTGAACGAGACGACCTCGCACTTGAACTTCTCCTTGGTCTTGATCGCCTCTTCGACGGCGAACGCGTCGTACGGACCGACGACGACCTTGCCGTTGACCTCGAAGGAGCTGCCGTCCGCGCTCGCCTTCAGGCGGGCGTCGGTGTCGGCGGTCACCTTCGCGCAGAGTCCTACCTTCACGGAACCTCCTCTCCTGCCCGAGTGGGCGGGGTCGTGGACTGGGTGACGGGATCGCCCGCGCGTGCGAGCAGCCCCCGGATGAAGATGTCGGCCACCTGGTCGGCGGCCTGTTCGAGCGGGAAGCGGTCCTTGCGGGACAGCACCCACTGCATCGCGAGCTCGTCGAGGGCGCCGAAGAAGCTCCAGCTGCCGATGAACGGGTCGACATCGGCGCGGAACAGGCCGGCGGCCTGCCCCTCGCGCACGATCTGGCCGAACATCCCGAGGTACGCCCACAGCTTCTCGGGGCGGTACTCCTTGAGGAACTTGTTCGACAGCCGAAGCTCGACCTGCATCACCTCGGCGGCGGCGCGGTTCTCGCGCACCTGCCGGAAGTGGAACCTGGCGAACGCACGGATGCGCTCGACGGGGTCGGAGCTGGTGGACAGCGCCTCCCCGAGGCCGACGAGCAGCTCGTCCATCTTCTCCTCGAAGATGTTGAGCAGCAGGTCTTCCTTGTTCTTGAAGTAGAGGTAGATCGTGCCGTCGGCGACGCCCGCCTTCTTGGCGATGTCCGACACCCGCGCCGCGCTGTACCCCTTCTCCGCGAAGATCTCGATCGCGGCCTCGGTGATGAGCGACCGCTTGTCGGGTCGGCGCTGGGCGGCCCCGTCGGGCATCTCTCTCCCAAACTGAATGAGGGCTCACTCATTAACGAGTGGTCCTCACCCGGGCTACTGCCTCGAGCTCAGCCAGCGCTCGACCTGGCCCACGATGTCGCGGTCGGGCACGCCCTCCCAGTCCTTGAGGAAGCGCGCGTTGCCGATGTCCGTCAGGGGGTGCTTCAGCGCGGCCCGGTAGACCGAGGCGGGGGCTGTGCTGACGTGCGCGCCGGCGAGGGCGGCGTCGACGAGGTGCATCGGGTGCCGCAGGCTCGCCGCCAACACCTCGGTCTCGATGTCGGACTGCTGGTAGATGTCCACGATCCGACGGATCAGGTCCATCCCCTCCGTCCCCACGTCGTCCAGCCGGCCGACGAAGGGCGAGATGTACGTCGCGCCGGCGCGGGCGGCGAGCAGCGCCTGGCCCGGGTTGAAGCACAGCGTCACGTTGACGCGGATGCCGTCGTCCGACAGCGCGCGCGTCGCGGTCAGGCCGGCCGCGGTCAGCGGGACCTTCACCACCACGTGCTCGGAGATCTTCGCCAGCAGCCGACCCTCGCGGATCATCCCCTCCGGATCCTGCGCGACGACCTCGGCGCTGGTCGGGCCCTTCACGATCTCGCAGATCTCGTGGATCGTGGCGACGAAGTCCCGGCCTTCCTTCGCGATCAGCGAGGGGTTGGTCGTGACCCCGGCCAGGACGCCCCAGCTGGTGATCTCGCGGATCTCGTCGAGGTTCGCGGTGTCGAGGAACAGCTTCATGGCGGCCTCCGATGGCGTGGAGGCACCTGCTACCGGAGGCGCGGGATCGGGGCAAGGCGTCCGACGACCGCCGGCATGGGTCCGCCGGGCGTGGGCAGCGTGGACAACCGCGTCCCGTCGCGCGGATCGACCGCGTCCGGCCACACCTCGAGCAACGGACCGAGGACGAAGGGCCGCGATCGGATCGCCGGGTGCGGGAGGACCAGCCGCGGATCGTCGCTGACCACACCCTCGGCGAGCAACAGGTCGAGGTCCAGCGGACGATCGCCCCAGTACCGGCCGCGGCGGCGACCCGCGCGCTCCTCGAGCGCCACGCATCGGGCGAGCACGGCGTTGAGTGGCAGGTCGGGGTCCTGGTCGAACAGCGCGACCGCGTTGAGGAACCAGTTGCGAGCGGTCCCTCCCGTCAGCGGCGGCGTCCGGACGAAGGCGGACACCCGGCGCAGCCGCAGACCCGGCACGACCGACAGCGCGCGGACCGCGAGCGTGAGCGCCCCCGCTCGATCCCCGAGGCTCGAGCCGAGCCCGATCGCGAGCCGAGCCACCTACGACCGCGATCGCATGTCAGTAGATACCGGACCCGGTGACCTGGTGGGCCGGCTCGTCCGCGGTCGCCTCGAAGATGGCGCGCTGGCCGTCGCCATCCACGTCCGAGGTCCCGATCACCTTGAAGCCGGTCTTGTCGGCCTGGATCTGGTACGACCCCACGACCGCCTCGGTCTCGGGCGCCCAGGACAACCGCCGGAAGCCCTCGGAAGGCGCCCAGGCCACGGCCTCGCCGTTCACCGCGTGCGCCGGGCGGGGCGCTGCGTCGGCCGAGACATAGACCCCGAAGGCCTCCTGGTACTGGATCTCGGCCTGGCGGATGGCTTCCACGTTGTCCCGGATCTCGTCGAGCGCTCCGGACTTGCTCCCAGACACGAAGATCGGGACCACGATCAGCACCGCGACCACCAGGATCGCCACGCCGACCAGGATCTCGTTCCGACCGATGTTCATGCCGCTCGCTCCGCACATCGCCAGCAAAGGCCCGACAACGTAGTCCGTTCCTGCGTCGAGTGCACCCGACGGCTACTCGGCGCCCACCACCAACACCAGGTGGACCGTCGTGGGGCCGACCTCCGCCACGCGCCCCACGAGAGCGTGCTCCGCGAGCAGGCCGGTGCGCGACCGAACGTCCCACAGGATGGCGTCGAGGCAGGACTCCACCGTGCTGCCCACGCACCCCATCTTCCACACGTGGTCCGGCGGCAGGCCCGTCGCGGGCGCGAGCTGCTCGACGGGCACCGACGGGTCCGACAGCACCCGGCGGGCGGCGGCCTCGAGCAGCGGGTCGGCCTCGAGCACGCGCAGCCCGTAGGCGTCGCGGATCTCGGCCAGGCGCTGATCGGCGATGCGCACCGCCTCTGCCGCGTCGGCCGGCGGCTGGCTCGGGACCAGCAGCCCGAGCTCCGGGGGGACGATGCCCACGTAGACCGGGAAGACCGCGATCACGCCGGCGTCGTCCCGCACCTCGACCAGCCACTCGCCCGCGAGGTCCGTCGTCAGCGACCAGGTCGTGTGCAGCTCACCCGCGAACAGGTGCCCCACCGGGTCCGCGATGGTCGCCCGCGCGCCCGGCACCGTCGGGAGCACGAGCTGACCGCCCACCGGGAGCTGGCGAGGCTGGATCCCGAGGTCCGCACGCACCGTCGAGGCCAGCCCGACCCAGAGGTCACGCCCGCTGCCCCGCGCCCGGATCAGCCCGATATGAGCGTCCGCCGGCTGCTTCTCGAGCCACGCGGACACCGCGGGGGACGGCGGCGCGCCGATGGGGACCGGCCAGGCCTCCGCGCGGCCGATGGGGTACGGCCAGCCCGCTCGCCAGGCGGCTTCGCGCACCTCCGGCGAGGTCAGCCCACCCTGGTTGTCCACGAGGTGCAGTCCGACCCCGGCGGCCGCCCCGGCGAGCGACGCGTCCCACGGGCGATCGCCCATCAGGCTGGCCACACCCGGATCCTCGGGACGGAAGACCGCGGAGGCGTAGGTCCCCGAGCTCGGCGAGGGCAGGCGCGGCGTGTCCGCCCAGCTGAAGGCCGACTCCACCGGAGCCGATCTGGGACATCCGATCAGCGCGAGCAGCAGCATCAGCCGAAGGCCGGCAGCGCGTCCTCGGCCTCGGCGGCGTTGTCCGTGCGCACGAAGAGCTCGTCCCCGACCTCGACCAGCTGCAGCGCGGGCAGGCGCTTGCCGCCGACCACCGGGATCAGGCTGTGGCCGTCCTTCATCCAGGCCAGCACCGCGGCGCGGTCGAGGGTCCGCTCGGGCAGGCCGTGCATCGCCACCACCAGCGAGCCGATCCGCCCGCCGTCCACCGATCCCCGCATCACGCGCACGTCCGCCACCGCGACCTCCGATCCGCCCCGCTAACAGGTTGGCCGTACCATCGCCGCTGTCACCGATCGAGCGCGCGGACCACGCCGCTGAGGTCACGCGGCACGTCGGCCACGTCCCCCTCGTCCCTCCGCGGCAGGTTCGCGAAGATCAGCTCCCGCAGCGCGCCCAGCTCGCCGGCCGAGATCGCGAGCTCGGGCAGCCGGACGACGCGGCTGTCGTGCTTCACCAGGAAGAGCGTCGATCCGTCGAGCAGGAGGGTGGCGATGTCCGCGGTCCGTACGGTCACCTTGCGCCGCAACGAGCGTCGCACCTCGATCTCGTGGCGGTCCACCCGCATCCTGACGCCCACGGGGCGCATCATCATCCACAGGGTGAACAGCCCCGCGGACACGCCGCTGCCGTACAGGAGCCAGCGCCAGGACATGACGTCCTCGTTGACGAGCCACCAACCCATACGCTCGACGAACCAGGCGCCCGGGTAGCCGAGCCCCAGCAGCGTGGCGGGGATGGCCAGGGCCAGCGCGATCCCGACCAGCACCGTGAGCCGTTCCTGGAACACCGGCAGCGGGAACGCCAGCTCCAGCCCGTCGTGATCCGCCGAGCGGACGTAGCCGCCCAGCTCGAGCCGCCTCAGCACTCCGTCCATGGCGCGAGTGTATCCGTCGATGCGGCGGTTCGGATACCGTCGCGCAGGAGGTCGCGATGGTCGTGCGGGTCGCGCACACCTGGTAGAGGGTGGCGGTGCTCCTCCTGCTGACGGCGCTCGGGTGTGGCGGCGAACCACCATCCGAGCGTTGCGACAACCTGCTCGACGACGACGGCGACGGCCGGGTGGACGGGCTGGACCCCGACTGTCCGCCCACCACGACCGCGCCGGGGCCCGAGGACTGCGCCAACGGTGTGGACGACGATGGCGACTTCGTCGTGGACTGCGGCGACGACGACTGCCGCGCGTTCTGCGACGCCGACGGCGACGGCTGGGACGCGGTGGCGGCGGGCGGGCTGGACTGCGACGACGACGATCCGACCGTGAACCCGGGTGCGGTGGAGGAGCCCTACGACGGCACCGACGACGACTGCGATCCGGCCACCCCCGACGACGATCTCGACGGCGACGGCTTCGTCCTCGCACAGGACTGCGACGACGAGAGCGCCGCCACCTACCCGGGGGCGCCCGAGACCTGCGGCAACGGGCGGGTGGACGACTGCGACGCGCTCGCGGTGCCGACGCGCGCCGACTGCTACGGGAGCCGCTCGCTGCTCACCGCCGACGCCCTCCTGTGGGGTCCGTCGTCCGACGACCACGCCGGCGCCTCGCTGGCCCCGCTGGGCGACGTGGACGGCGACGGCTGGAACGACCTGGCGGTGGGTGGACCGGGGTTGGCGGGCAACGGGACCGGCGGCGTGTGGGTCGTGCGGGGCCCGGCGACCGCCGAGGTCGACCTGGGAGGCGCCTGGGCCACGTGGGTCGGCGAGTCCGAGGACGACGACGCGGGCGCCGCCATCGCGGGCGGACGCGATCTGGACGGCGATGGGCGCGTCGATCTCGTGGTCGGTGCTCGCTGGGACGACGCGACCGGCAACAACGCTGGCGCCGCCTACGTCCTGAGACCGACCCTCGCGGGCTCGCACGAGCTGTCCGAGGCCTTCGCCAAGGTGTTCGCCGAGGCCGAGAACGACCAGCTCGGCACCTCGCTCGCGAGCCCGGGCGACCTGACGGGTGACGGGCGCGCCGACCTGGTCCTGGGGGCGCCCGCCAGCAGCCGCGCCGCGGCCTACGCAGGCTCGGTCTTCGTCGTCCCGGGGCCGGTCGTGGGAGCCGTCCAGCTCTCCGTCGCCACCCACGTCCTGCGCGGCGAGAGCAGGGACGACGGCGCGGGCGCCGCGGTGTCCGGTGCGGGTGACCTCGACGGCGACGGCGTCACCGACCTGCTCGTCGGTGCTCCCGGCTCGGACCGGTCGGCCACCAACGCGGGCGCCGCCTACCAGGTCTCCAACATCGCGCCCGGGGTCCGCTCGCTCAGCGACGCAGACGGCGCGATGGTGGGCCGCTCCGCCCAGGACCAGCTCGGCTCCGCGCTGGCTGGCTGCGACCTCGACGGCGACGGGCTGTCGGACGCGATCGTCGGCGCCCCGCTCGCGGACGACGCCGGACAGGACGCTGGCCTGGTGCTGATCGCCCGTGGGCCGGCGCGCGCGCGCATGAACCAGCCCGACGGCGCGCTGCTCGGCGAGGCGGCCGGTGACCGCGCAGGTGCCTCGCTGACCTGTGTGGGGGACGTGGACGGCGATGGCGGGCAGGACCTCCTCGTCGGGGGACCGGGGCACGACGAGGACGGCGAGGACGTGGGCATCGCCTGGGTCGTGTTCGGGCCGGTCCTGGGCGTGCAGGAGCTCGCCGAGGCCCCGGTGAGGCTCGTGGGCGGGGACCCCTTCGGGTTCGCGGGCCAGGCGGTCGCCGGGGTGGGCGATCTGGACGGCGACGGACGGCCCGACCTCGGGATCGGCGCCCCCTTCCACGACGGGCTCGCGCCCTCCGGCGGCGTGACCTTCCTCGTGACCTTCGGCTACTAGACTGGATACTCCTGGCCGGGGGTTGGGGATGCAGACCGACGTGCGCGCGCTGACGCCGGAGCGTCTCGACGACTGGCTCGCGTTCTTCGACGGCCCGGCGTTCGCGGACAACCCCGCGTGGGGGACCTGCTACTGCCGGTGCTTCGTGTTCGGGGGCGGCGGCTTCGACGCCTGGGACGCGGCCTGCGAGCGCGCGGGCGAGAACCGGGACGCGATGGTCGCGCGCGTTCGCGAGGGCTCCATCGACGGCCTCCTCGCATACCGGGACGGCGCACCCGTGGGCTGGGTCCACTTCGGCCCCACCTCGCGCTTCCACTCCCCGGTCGGGCCGCTCGCCCCCGCCGACGAGGGCGCCGCCTCCATCGTGTGCTTCGTCGTCTCCGCCGCCCACCGCCGCGCGGGCGTCGCCCGCACGCTCCTGCGCGCCGCCACGGACCGGATGCGCGAGCAGGGCTTCGCGACCATCGACGCTCGTCCGCGGGCCGGCGGCGAGCACAGCGACGCCGAGCACTTCCTCGGTCCGCTCGAGCTCTACCTGTCCGAGGGCTTCTCGGTCGTGGAGTCCTCGGGCGACCGCGCCAGGGTCCGGTGCTCCCTCTGATCGGCTCGCTCGCGTGGGCCTACGAGACCGACCAGCTCACCTGGCGGGACCGGCCCCTCGCCGACGCGGACGAGCGCCTCGACACGCTCCTCGACGCGCTGCTCGCCGAGGCGGTCGCGCGCACGAACGAGCGGACGGCGTGCGAGGGCGACGACGAGACCGTGCGCGACGAGCTCGCCGCCCAGATCCAGCGCGCCACCAGCCACCGGGCCTGGGTCTGGCGACGCGGCCTGCTCCGGGCGCCCGGCTTCTCCCGGTACACGCGCCAGGTGCTGCTCGACCCCGACATCGAGCGGTTCGACTTCGACCACCGGGAGGACCTGTACGGGGGGCTCAACGTCTGGCACTCGGTCGTGCTCGCGACCGCCGGGCCGTGCACCACGCTGCAGGTGGCCGGCGTCCGTCTCGGGGACGACAAGCTCGATCACTTCCTGGACAACGGGTACCACTACTACGTCGATGCGCGGAAGAAGGGCGTAGAGCACGCGATCGAGGTGGGCACCCGGACCGAGCGGGCGTTCTACGGGCTGCTCACGTCGAAGGCCTTCTCGTACGGGGACCTGCGCGCGAACTGGGACGGGTACCGGTTCTTCGCGGGCCTGCTCGACGAGGGCTCGGTGTTCGCGCGGGACGACCGGGGGTGCGTCGTCCAGGAGCGGCCCTTCGCGTGGTCGGAGTGGGTGGGGCCCGAGTGGGACGAGCTCCTCAACCCGCCGATCTACACGCGCAACGTCGAGCGCGGCGTGCTCCGCGACCTCGAGCGCGACGCGGACGAGGTGTGCGCCGCGCGGGAGCGCTGGGACGTGGACGGCTGGCGCGAGGAGGCCCTGTCGTCGCTGCCCGCCCCCGCCTACGTCGCCGAGCGCGCCCCGGCCCGGCGGGACCCCTGGCAGCTCGAGGCGCTGTGCGATCCGACGCGGACGGAGCGGCTGGAGCCCGCCGAGGTGCGGCCCCGCCGGGAGATGCGGGAGTGGGCGCGATCAGCCCACTGAGCGCACGAGCCGCGCCCCCTGGCTGTACAGACCACGGAACGCCCCCGCGTGACCGCGCTGACCGAGCAGGGCGTGCCCCGGCCCCGACGCCCAGGCGCCGCCGCGGGTCATCTGCTGGGGACCCAGGGCCTGCTCGGGGACGTAGACGCGGCCTGGCGGGGGCACGTCCATCGACATCGCCTCGCGGACGTACTCCGAGACGTTGCCCGAAGCGTGGCGCAGCCCGAACGGCCCCTCGTCCACCGGGAACTCGGAGGGAGAGGCGAGACGGCCACGCGAGCTCGCCTTCACGCAGACCCAGCTCGCGTCGAAGAAGTCGCCCCAGGGGTAGCGCCGGCCGTCCACGCCGCGCGCCGCCTTCTCCCACTCGTAGCTGGCGGGCAGCCGCCACGGGAGCCCGTCGCGCTCGGCGCGCCACGCCGCGTAGGCGAGGAAGGACGGGAGCCCGAGCATCATCACGGGCCAGTCGGGCTCCCACAGGTCGCCGTCCGCGTCGGGCTGGAGGTGGAAGGTCCCGTCGGCCCGGCGGCCGTAGATGGGGGTGCTGGCGCCCGCCTTGTTGAAGTCGTCGCGCGGGCAGAGCTCGAGCGCCAGGTCCTCCTGGCCGGACCTCACGAGATCGTCGAGGAACGTGATGTAGGCGGCGTTGTCGATGCACCCCCGCTTCGCCACCAGGGCGTCGGCCCACCGCAGGACGAGCGGGTGCCCCTCGTCGCCGGCCCGGAACCACCCCGCGGGGACGTAGCAGTCGTCGGATGCGAGCGAGCCCCGCGGCGGGAGCCACACCGGCACCGGATCGCCGCCCTCCGGGGGCACCCCGTCCCAGACCCCAGCGCGTTCCAGGAACACCGGGTACCGCACGAGCTCGCGGTCGGGGTGCTCGAGCGTGAGCAGCCAGCTCCCCGATCCCAGCGGGACCCGGTGCAGCGGCGTGGTGCCGAGCACGCCCTCGTCGCGCGTGACCAGCCGCCGCCCCTGCAGGACGTAGCGATGCGCACGCACGAGCGCTCCGGGGGGATCGGTGACCAGCGTGAGCTCGCCGGTGCCCTCGAGCCATCGGGCCCACGCCCGGCGCTCGGGGCTGTCGGGGAGCTTGGCGAGCTCCGCGCGCAGGAAGCCCTCGGCCCGCTCGGCGCCGTCGTGGTCCTTGACCGCCTCGGCAGCGGCGTGCGCGGCGTGGTGGCGCGCGGCGAGGGAGAGACGGATCTCGATGGCGTCCGGCGCGTCCGCCAGGGCCGCCTGCAGCGCGATCTCGGCCTCCGTCCCGTACCGTCGGGCGTCGCGGCGCAGCTCGCGCGCGCGGTCCTGCTCGGCCCAGCCCGGCGCCTTGCGCTCCTCCGGGTCGGCGTCGCCCACGTCGCGCAGCAGCGCCGTCGCCCGCCGCTCGGCCGCCTCCGCCTCGGACTGCGCCTCCTCGGCCCGTCGCAGCAGCGCCCTCGCCTCCGCCGCGCGCTCCTCGGCCCGCTGGCGCCGCGACTCGCCGTCGAGCCAGGCCCCGAGCCGCTCCGCGAGCGCACACCCGTGCGGGAGCCGCTCCAGCGGGTCCGGCCGCAGGGCCTCCGCCACCAGCGCGTCGAGCGCCGGATCGACGGGGAGCACGGTGCGCGCCGAGGGCGCGGGGATGGGGGCGTCCGAGGCGAGCATCGCCAGCACCTCGAGCGTGTCGTCGCTCGCGTACGGGGCGCGGCCGGACAGCAGCTCGTACAGGATGCACCCGAGCGCCCACACGTCGACCTGCGGGCCGACGGCGCCACCCGTGACCTGCTCGGGCGCCATGTACCGCGGGGTGCCCGTCAGGCGGCCCTGGGTCTCGAAGGCCGGCCGCAGCGGCTCGTCGCCGTCCACCGGTCCAGCCGCCTCGCCGATGCGCGCGATGCCCCAGTCCACGACGCGCACCTCGCCGTGCCGCCCGAGCATGACGTTGGAGGGCTTGAGGTCGCGGTGGACCACGCCGCGCGCGTGCGCGAAGCCCACCGCGGCGCAGACCTGGCGCACGGCCTCGAGGAGCCCGATCAGGCCGAGCCCCGTCGCCCCCGGCCGGTACGTCCGGTCGCTGGCCTCGTGCAGCTCGCGGATGGCGTCCGCCAGCGTCCGGCCCCGCACCTCCTCCATGGTGAACCAGGGCCTGCCGTCCGGGAACCAGCCGAGCTCGTGCACCGGGATCAGGCCGGGGTGCTGGAGCGCGGCCGCCGTCCGCGCCTCCTCGACGAAGCGTGCGACCGCGTCCGGGACCGCGAGCCGCTCCGGCAACAGCACCTTCATGGCCACGATCCGCCCCAGCACGCGATCGCGCACCCGCCGTACCTCGCCCATGCCGCCGGCGGCGATGGGGCCGAGATCCTCGTACCGGCCCTCCTCCTCTGGTTCCGGGCGAGCGGGCATCGCCGCAACATACCCCCTGGGGTACGCTCGTGGGGTGCTGCCCCTGCTGCTGATCGCCGGCTGCTCCTCCCTCGACGTCTACCCGCCGAAGGACGGCCCGGGCCTGGACGCCCCGGACACCGGCGTGCCCGACGCGGACGCGGACACCGACAGCGACACGGACGCCGACAGCGACGCCGACGCCGACGCCGACACGGACGCCGACAGCGACGCCGACACCGACACGCACACGGGGAGCGGCCCCTGGAGCAACGGCGACCCGACCCGCCCGCCCGTGGTGACCAGCGCGCCGCCCGACTGGTTCAGCGGGTGTGCCGTCAACGGCATGCTCCCCGCACCCATCGTGGACGACCCGGACAACGAGGTCGTGGTGGACGCGTTCTCGGACACCTACGACGTGCACCACATGGACGTCACCACCGCCGGCTGGTACCACCTGTACAACGACCCGCCCGCGAACGACGGCCCGACGCAGTGGAACGAGTCCATCTTCATCCGCATCCAGAACGGGACGTACCCGCAGAGCTCGGCGGTCCTGACGAACTGCGGTGACGACTGGATCACGGTGGACGGGGACAACGTGCCCCCGGTGCCGGTGCTGCAGTACCTCGGGACCTTCTGGTTCGACGCCGGCCGGAACACCATCGTGGTCGCGCACTTCTGCCCGGTCGTGAACGCGGGCCAGTGCGGCGCGCTCGAGAACCGCAACGACCCGGGCTCGCGGTGCGCGGGGCCGGACAACAACCGGCTGCGGATGGTGAGCAACGGCCTGTGCATCGCGGAGCCGGCCCCCTGATGGAGCGTGTCGATCTCGGGCGCGGCGCCTGGATCGCGTACGAGCCCGCCTGGCTGACCCAGGAGGAGGCGGACGCGCTCCAGTCCGAGCTCACGGCGAGCCTGCCCTGGGAGCAGCGCCCGATCGTGGTCGCGGGGCGGGAGGTCATGCAGCCGCGGCTGATGGCCTGGGCCGGCGCACTCCCCTACCGCTACTCGGGCCAGACGCTCGACCCGGCCCCCGCGACGCCGACGCTGGACGCCCTGACCGCGCGGGTCTCCGAGGCCTGCGGCACCACGTTCAACCACGTCGTGGTCAACCGCTACCGCGATGGGAAGGACAACATCGGGCGCCACGCGGACGCCGAGCCCGAGCTCGGATGGCTCCCGACCATCGCGTCGCTCAGCCTGGGCGCACGCCGGAAGTTCGTGCTGGCGCGCAAGGGTCGGCGGAAGTCGCGACACCTGCGGCTCGCGCACGGCAGCCTGCTCGTCATGGGCGGCAGCCTGCAGCACACCTGGTACCACTCGGTCCCGAAGGACGGCTCGACCGAGGAGCGCCTGAACCTCACCTTCCGCACGCTGATCGGGCCCCCGGGCACGCGCCAGCCCGGTGGGTGGGTCGACGCGATGCGGGCCCGCGCAGCGAGGTGAACCGGGCTCGGGCTACGGGCTACGGGCTACAGGCTACAGGCTACAGGCTTCGGGCTTTGATTCCTGGACGGTGGCGGTCCGCGTTGCGACCTCACGGGAACGCAGATTTCCCGGTCGGGATGTCGGGACGTCGGGATGTCGGGATGTCGGGATGTCGGGATGTCGGGTGTCGGGTGTCGGGTGTCGGGTGTCGGGATGTCCCCTGGGGGTCGCGATGCGAAGGCCAGTAGGAAGTAGCACCCGACAGGGTCGACAAGTCGGCTCGATAGGCCGTAGTGCCGGTACGGGGTGCCAACGCATCGCGACGTGGTCTCGCGACCCAGGGATCGCTCGCCGTCTCTGCACGCATTGGGGGAGACACATGTTCCAATCCCCCTTCCCGTTTGCGGTCTGGCCGAAGCCGTAGCCTGTAGCCGGTAGCCGGTAGCCTGCCTGTAGCCTTTGGCCCGGATCACGCGCGGAAGGGGCGGAACGCCACCTCGTCGCAGAGCGCGAGCATCTCCGCGTCCCCCGAGCTGTCGCCGTAGCCGTAGCGGCGGTCGTACGCGTCGGGGTCGGTGACCTCGCGGACGCGGCGGACCTTCTCGGGGCCGTGGCAGTTCGCGGTCTCGAGCTGGCCCGTGAACACGTCGCCCTCCCAGCGTCCGCGGGTGGAGAGCAGCCGCAGGCCGTGCCGCTCGGCCCACGGGCCCACCCACAGGTCGAGCGAGGCGGACACGAGCCACACGTCGTGCCCCTGCTCCACGTGCCAGCGCACGCGCTCGAGCGCGCCCGGTCGCAGCCAGCCCTCGACGCGGTCCGCGAAGGTGCGCGCGGCCTCCTCGAGCTCGGACCGGCGCATGCCGCCGATCACCGCCGACAACAGCCGGACCTTCGCGACGTCGTTGGGGACCAGCTTCAGCAGGTGACCCACGACCCAGGGCGACGACAGGATCACTCCGGGCAGCACCCCGAGCCAGCCGCGGGTGTGCACGAGGTACGCCAGCATCGTGTCCTTCGTCGTGAGCGTCCCGTCGAAGTCGAACAGGGCGAGCGAGCGGCCTTCGGTCATGCCCGCCCGCGTATCGAGGCGCACGTTACCGAGCCCGCAGAGACGGAGGAGGCCATGGCCAGACCGCACGTGCTGGTGGTGGGCGGAGGGTTCGGGGGGCTCGCGACGACTCAGGCGCTACGCAGGGCCAACGTCGACATCACCGTGGTCGACCGCTGCAACCACCACCTGTTCCAGCCCCTGCTCTACCAGGTGGCGACCGCGTCGCTCTCGCCCTCCGACATCGCCGAGCCGATCCGGTCGGTGCTCCGCGGTCAGGACAACGCGAAGGTGCGGCTGGCCGAGGTGCTCTCGGTCGATCCCGCCCGCAAGGTCGTCCACCTGCGCGACGACGACGGGACCGAGGACGAGGTGGGCTACGACAAGCTCGTCCTCGCGGCGGGCGCGTCGCACAGCTACTTCGGCAACGACGAGTGGGCGACGCACGCGCCGGGGCTCAAGACGCTCGGCGACGCCCTCGAGATCCGGCGGCGCATCCTCGAGGCCTTCGAGCGCGCCGAGTGGGCGGAGACCGACGAGGACCGCCGCGCCCACAGCACCTTCGTCGTCATCGGCGGCGGCCCGACGGGCGTGGAGCTGGCGGGCGCCATCGCGGAGATCGCGTTCTGGACGCTGCGCAAGGACTTCCGCAACGTCGACCTGTCGAAGGCGCGGGTCGTCCTGCTCGAGGGTGGTCCGGGGCTGCTCACGACGTACCCGCCCGAGCTCCAGGAGCGCGCACGCAAGCAGGTCGAGCGCCTCGGCGTCGAGGTGCGGCTGAACGCCAGGGTGACGAACGTCGACGAGGACGGCGTGTGGATCGGCGAGGAGCACCTGCGGGCCGCGACCGTCCTGTGGGCGGCCGGCGTGAAGGGCGAGCCCGTCGCGCAGACGCTCGGGACCGAGCTCGATCGGGCCGGGCGCGTGAAGGTGCTGCCCGACTGCAGCATCGAGGGTCACCCGGACACGTTCGTCGTCGGCGACCTCGCGGTCTACACCCACACCCCCGACGGCAAGCCGGTCCCCGGCGTGTGTCAGGGCGCGATGCAGATGGGCTGGTACGTCGCCCGCTGCATCGAGGACGACCTCGCGGGTCGACCGCGCGGGACCTTCCGCTTCCAGGACAAGGGCTCGATGGCGACGATCGGGCGCACCAAGGCCATCGCCGACCTCGGCTTCCTGCGCGTCGGCGGGCTGGTCGCCTGGCTGCTGTGGGTGTTCGTCCACGTCCTGTTCCTCGTCACCTTCCGCAACCGCGTGGTCGTGATGGTGAAGTGGGCCTGGGCCTGGGTCACCTACGAACGTGCGAGCCGGCTGATCTGGCGCCCGACGGAGCACACCCGCTGATACGGGGCGTCACCCGCCCATCATCGGCCACCGAAACCACTCGATACAGTCGTTTCGAGGTATCAACCCATAGGTCTCCTTCGCGTAAGAACGGAGGCCCACCGCATGTACCGCTCGCTCCCCATCGTCCTCGCGACCTTCCTCGCCGCCTGCACCGACACCCTCGTGGACCCGTCCGTGCTGCAGGACCGGTCCCCGGACGGGCGGGACTCGCTCTTCGCCACCGGGAACGCGGAAGAGCAGCGCCTCGCCGAGGACATCGCCTACGCCTGGCTCGACGACCACGGCGACCGCGTGCTGCAGGGCATCGGGGACCTCAGCACCCACCAGGTCCAGATCCGCGGCGGACGCGCCCACGTCCGCATCGCCCAGGAGCTCGACGGGCTGCCCGTCTTCCACGCCCAGTCCATCGTCCACGTCGACGCGGACGGCCTCGTGACGGACATGACCGACGCCTGGGAGCACGGCGTGGAGGTCGACACCACGCCGACCGTGCTCGAGGCCGACGCCGTGGCCGTCGCCGTGCAGACCACCGGGGGCTGGGACTTCGTCGACGGGGATCCGGACGTGGTGCTCGGCGTCCTCCGTCACGCCACCGGCGACCACCTCGCGTTCCGCGTCCGGGTGCCCCGGCTCGACGGCGCGGACAAGCCCTCGCAGCTGGTGTCCTTCGTGGACGCGCACGACGGCTCCGTGATCTGGAGCTACGACGACCTGAAGACCGCGACCTGCAGCGCCACGACCTCCTACAACGGCGCCATCACCTTCCCCTGCGACCTCTCGGGCGGGCGCTACCAGCTCACCGCCAGCGCGCGCGGGGCCGGCACGTTCTCGGCGGGCAACGTCTGGTCCGCGGACACCTGGTACCTGAACGACGTGACCAGCTCGTCGACGCGGTTCTCGAGCGACGCCACGAGCGTGGACGCCCACTTCGGCCTCGTGAGCACGCTCGACACCTACGCCGGGATGTTCGGGCGCGACGGCATGGACGGCCAGGGCGGCCCCGTCTACCAGGACGGGCTCGCGACCGCGGTCACCCACTACGGCAGCAGCTACGCGAACGCCTACTGGGACGGCCAGCGCATGGTGTTCGGGGACGGCGACGGCTGGAGCATGAGCGCGCTGACCGCGCTCGACGTGGTGGGGCACGAGTTCACCCACGGGGTGACCGAGCACACGGCCGGTCTGGTCTACGCGAACCAGCCGGGCGCGCTCAACGAGTCGATGTCCGACGTGTTCGGCGCGGTCGTCGAGTTCCACCAGCAGGGTGCCGCCACGGTCTGGAAGGTCGGTGAGGATGCGATGACGCCCTACACCGCCGGCGACGCGCTCCGGTACATGGACGACCCCGCCCGCGACGGCCAGAGCGCGGACCACATGAGCCGGCTCTACACCGGCGGCTGGGACAACGGCGGCGTCCACACCAACAGCGGCATCGGCAACCTCGCGTTCCAGCTGCTGTCCGACGGCGGCCGCCACCCGCGCCGCGCGTCGGTGAACGAGGTGCCCGGCCTCGGGATCGACGTGGCCGCGGGCATCTGGTACGCCGCGCTCACCGAGCGCATGACGCCGACCACGGACTTCGCCGGCGCGCGCACCGCCACCGTGGCGGCCGCGAGCGACCTGTACGGCGCGGACTCCGCCGAGGCGTGGGCCGTGTCGGCAGCCTGGGCCGAGGTCGGCGTCGGCTCTCCCCCGAGCGACCCCGGTGAGCCGGACGAGCCGGGCAACGGCGGCGATCCCTTCGACTACCGCAACCTCAGCGCCTCGAGGGGCCAGGTCCTGGCGACGACGCTCGAGGTGCCCGCCGGCGCGACCGACCTGCTGTTCCAGATCAGCGGCGGCACCGGCGACGCCGACCTGTACGTCCGCTACGGCGCCGAGCCGACCAGCACGGTCTACGACTGCCGCCCGTACCGGTCGAACAACGACGAGAGCTGCAGCTTCGCGACCCCGCGGGCCGGCACCTGGTACGTCCAGGTCCGCGCCTACGACACGTTCTCCGGGGTCCGCGGCGTCGGCACCTACACCGCTCCGCCCCAGGCCGGCGCCTACCTCGACCTCAGCGGCCTGTCGGACACCACGGGCGGCCAGCAGCGCTGGTCCTTCGAGGTGGCGCCGGGCCAGGAGTCGCTCGTCGTCGACATCGCGGGCACCAACGGCGACGCCGACCTGTACGTCCGCCAGGGCAGCGCCCCGACGCGCGCGAGCTACGACTGCCGCCCGTACTCGAGCACGAGCACGGAGACCTGCCGGTTCACCAACCCCGCGCCGGGCACCTGGCACGTCATGGTCGACGCCTACCAGAGCTACTCGGGGCTGTCGCTCCACGCCGAGTAGGCTGCTCAGCCCTCGAACGTCCCGCCTTCGACCACCCGGAACCGCAGGGTGACGGGTTCGCCCTTGCGGACGATCTGGACGGTGAAGTCGTCCTTGTTCTTGAGCTTCTGGTACGTCATGAAGACGCCGACCCAGGTCCGCGTCTTCTTGCCGTTCACCGACAGCAGCACGTCGCCGCGCTGGAAGCCCGCCTTGGACACCGGGCTGTTGCACGAGAAGCCGGAGACGTACCACCCGTGCACGTCGCCCTCGTCGTAGGGGCGGCTGTACCCGAGCTCCATGAAGCGCTCGAGGTTGCGGGTGTAGTGGTCGACGAGCGCCCGATCGATCTCGACGATGCCGTCGTTGCCCGTGTGGACGTTGGGGTGCGGCTTGTCGCAGTTCCGGCGCTTGCCCTTCGAGGGCTTCGACGCGGGCGCGGCCTTCGCGCGGCCCTCGCCGTCCCCGGTGGCGTCGCCCGTGCCCATGCCGGCCACGCCCTCGGCGCGACGAACCGCGCGGCGCCCACCGACCACCTCCAGCTCTGGTGCGGAGCCGCCCGCCTTGGCCGGTGACGCGGGGGCGGACTCGCGCGGCGGGATCACGGGCTCGGGGTCGGGCTCGGTGGTCGGCTCGGCGTCGGCGTCCGTCTCCGCGACCACCACCTCCGCGTCGACGTCCACGACCTCCGGCAACACCAGGAAGCGCGCCTCCCCCCACGGCTCGCCCTCGGGCTCTTGCCAGTGCTGGGGGATCGCCGCCGACAGATCGACGTGCTCCGAGCCGGCCACGACCCCGAGCGGCGCCAGGAAGATCGCGGTGACGACGACCTGGATGACGGTTCGAGCTGCGAGATCACGGAGGAAGCTGCGCATGGTCCCTTGGACGATCGTAGCCCGACGGCATTCAATCCGGGAAGATCCGAGCGTAGACCTCCCAGGGGTCGAGCTGATCGGGGAAGCGCGAGCTCCCGCCGTCGTTCAGCTCGATCACGGTCCACCCGCCGCCCGCCAGGCGTCCGAGGTCCGCGACGAAGAAGGGCGAGGCCACGCGCCGCCCGAGGTCCGGGAAGGGCACCCGCTCGAGGGGCTCGACGTCGTCCACGTCGTGATAGGGCGCCCACGCGATCGGGCGTCCCCGCCAGTAGATCACGCGGTGCTCGTCGAACACCGGGTGCCCCTGGGCCACGAAGGGCAGCGGCGCGAGCTCGACGAAGCGCCGGACGACGAACCCGCCATGGAACCGGTCCTCCATGAAGGCCCGCAGGCCCGCGCAGACCCGCGCGAAGGCCTCGCGATCGGCGCCCGCCGGCACGTACGCCGCCCGCGCCCACCACTGGCGAGCGGACTTCAGGTGGTCCCGCACGAACCAGGGCGGCGGTCCGAGGACGCTGCAGGCGAGCTCCCAGGCCTCCTCCTCGTCGTCGTCCTCGGTCCACACGGACGCCGGCGTCAACCCACCGAGGGCGGGCGCCCACTCCGGCAGCAGGGCCGCCGCCGCGACCTCCGACGGCTGCACCACGAGCCGATCCCCGCGCTCGAGCACCGCCTCCCAGAGCGTGGTCGTGTCGTCGGGGTTCAGCAGCCAGCCACGGTACAGCCAGCTCCACCCACGGCTGCGCGGCAGGTGCCGCAACGCCTCCGAGCCACCGTCCAGCACCTCCTCGAGGTCCACCTCCACCCAGGGCACGCCCATGGAGTCGAGCACGTGCGCCTCCCGGTCGTAGCCGTCGTCCACCTCCTGCCCCGAACCCCGCCCGAACAGCACCCCTCGACGAACCGCCATCGACACCTCCGAGCCCCTGGCGCGTAGCGGGTCCCGAGCGGCGCCGGCAGCGCGAAACACCGCTTCCGCGGCCGGGCTCACGGATTCCGACGTTCCGCCTTGACCCTGGCGGATCGACGGATAGGGAGGACTCGCTGCACCCGGTGGTAGGATGAGCGTCGAGGGGGCGCGATGATCCCGATGCTCGCCGCGGTCGACCGAGTGCCGCAGGACTTCCCGACGCTGCAGGACGCGGTGGACCAGGGCCACGCGCCCACCATCGTGCTCGGGCCGGGCCACTGGGCGGGTGCGGTGCTCACGCGCCCGGTCGCGCTGATCGGCGAGGGCGCGGTGATCGACGTGGGCGTCCCCGTCCCCGGCGGCGCGACGGCCGCGCTGGTGCTCCCCGCGGAGGCCACCGGCAGCAGCATCGAGGGGCTCAGTGTCGACTGCCGCGGGGAGGCGCTGGACCTCGGGGTGTACGCGTCGGCCGCTCGGCTCGGCTCTGCGGCGGACGACGTGACCGTGGCCCACGACCTGTTCCGGGGCTGCGTGCAGGCGGTGACGAACGTGGGCTCCGCCCGATCCTCGTGCGACGCGACCGACGTGGACGGCGGCGCGTGGTGGACGGTGCACGACAACGTCGTCGACGGCATCGTCGGCCGCTTCGATCAGGGGGCTCGCGGCGGCGGGGTCGGGTTCTTCGTGTTCAACGCCACCGGCGCCCACCTGTACGCGAACACCTTCCTCGGCGAGGCCAGCGCGCCCGCGCCGAACGCTGCCAGCGGCATCGCGCTCGCCGGCTGCCAGGACTGCGCGGTCGAGAACAACCGCTTCCTCGTGCGCAGCGCCCGCTGGGCCGCGATCACGAACGCTGGCGCCAGCCTTCCCGGCGCGGTCGCCACCCGTCGCCTCCTGCTCGCGGACAACGACGCCGGCGGGGACAGCGCACCCTGGCTCGGCGTGTCCTTCGTGAGCCTCGACAGCGTCGCCACGGACCTCGCAGGCAACGTCGGCACCACCTGGATCGACCACGCCGCCTGCGGCGACGGCGAGCTCGACGCCGTCGAGTGAGGTCAGCGCGGGCGCAGCGTCAGCGCCCGCTCGGTGACGTGCTCGCGCGGGGCGAGGTTAACGGGCGCGGAGAGGAGCCGTATGCGAGCCGTCGTCACCGCGGGGGGCACGAGCGAACCCATCGACGACGTCCGCGTCGTCACCAACTTCTCCTCGGGCCGCTTCGGTGCCGCCATCGCCAACGAGCTCGTGCGGCGCGGCGTGGCCGTGGACCTGCTCGCGGGGCGCTCGCTCGCCTCGCACCCGGAGTGGATCGATCCGAGGGTGCGCGTCGTCCGCTTCGGGAGCTTCGCCGAGCTCGACGCCGCGCTGACCGACGCCACCGCTCCCGCGCCCGACCTGCTCTTCATGGCGGCGGCGGTGTCCGACTACAGCCCGATCCCCCACGACGGGAAGATCAGCTCTGCGGCCGAAGAGCTGACGATCCGGATGCGCCGGAACCCGAAGCTGCTCGCGAGGCTGCGCGATCGGTGCGGCGTCGGAACCTTCCTCGTCGGCTTCAAGCTGCTGTCGAACGTGTCCCGCGAGGAGCTGATCGCGGTCGGACGCCGGCAGATCCGCACCGCGCGCGCGAACCTCTGCGTCGCGAACGACCTGCGCGACCTCGTCGGCGACCGCCACCCGCTCGTGCTGGTCACCCCCGAGGGCGGCGCGCTGGCGCGCGAGGGCACGAAGGCCGAGGTGGCGACCGCGCTCGTGGACCTCGTCCTGCTGCGGCACGCGACCACCTGGCACCGCGGCGTGCGCGACCTCGGCCTGGACGAGGACCCCCACGGACGCGAGGGTGCGGCGCGCCTGCTGCGGATCGCCCAGCAGGGCGGGATGCTCGGCGGGCTGGACGGCAACGTCAGCCACCGCTCGGGCCGCGGGCTGTGGGTCACGCCCCGCCAGGTCGACAAACTCGGGCTCGGCGCCGACGACCTCGTCCACGCCGTGGTCGACCCCGTCCACCGGACGGTCACGCGGGCCGCCGAGCACAAGCCCTCGATCGACACGCCGGTCCAGGATCTGATCTACCGCAGCTTCCCCGCCGTGAACGGGCTGATCCACGTGCACGATGCGCTCGTGCTGCCCACGGCCACGACCACCACCCCCTGGCCCTGCGGCACGGTCGAGGAGGGCCTCGAGATCGGACGCACGCTGCTCGGCGCGGCCCGCGAGGGCGGCTGGGACGGCGCGGGCTTCGCGCTGCGGCTCGTGGATCACGGGTGGCTGATCGGCGTTCACTCTGCCGAACGCCTGGAGCAGGACTGGCACGAGGTGCGCGACGCCTGGCGCCAGCACCTGACCGGGGTGGGCTTCGACCCCGAGCTGGCCACGCTGCGCCCCATCTTCGAGCGCGACCGGATCGTCGGGCTCGGCGCGTGCTTCGTGATCGACGGCCAGCAGGCGTGGTCCACGTGGCTGCACCCGCGGCACCGCGGCTCGGGCCAGGGCGAGCGCGTGGTCGACCAGCTCGCGGCCGAGGGGCGCTCGGTGGTCGCGGGGGACGCGTGCGCCGTCACCGACTGGTACGCGGAGCGTGGCTGGCGCACCGAACGTCGGCTGTCGGGCGCGGTGGTCCTCACGCCACCGACGCTGCGCGACGACCTCGTCCCCGCCGCGAGCGTCTGCCTGATCGACGCGCTGGGCGGCAGGGTCCTCATCGGACGCCGCAAGACGCGCCCGTGGGAGGGGTTCTGGGCCTTCCCGGGCGGAAAGCTGGAGCCCGGGGAGAGCGTGCTGCAGGCGGCGCTGCGGGAGCTCGAGGAGGAGACGGGGATCCGGCCGGCGTGGACCGAGGAGCTCGGCACCACCGAGGTGTTCGTGGGCGACCGCCCGGGGTACCGCGTCACCAACGTACGGCTCGCGATCGCCGGGGCCCCCGAGCCCGTGGAGAGCGAGGAGATCGCGGCCCGCTGGGTGTCGTGGGACGAGGTCGGCGAGCTGCGACCGATGGCGGCCGGCACCCGCCGCGTGCTCCGAGCCGCCACCCGCGCCATGCAATAGACTCAGCACGAGAGAGAGGCATGGCCCACAGCCCGAGCCGCGAGTCCATCGAGCGCTTCGCCAAGGCGGCCGAGGCGTACCGCGAGGCCTTCCGCGACACGCAGCAGGCGTTGGCGGAGGCGGACGTGGGCACGGTGCCGAGCTGGGTCTTCGCGGTCGACCGCCTCCACGAGGACGAGGTCCGCGCCCTGCCCGAGCCGGTGCGGCGCGCGGAGCTCCGTCGGCGTCAGGTCCGCGCCGCGCTGCACGCGCTCGTCGAGCTCGTCGCCCTCGAGGACGACGGGCGCCACGGTCCCGCGGGTCCCCCGGACGGCGCCGACCAGGCCGATCTCACGAAGCTCGATCGGTTCATCACGGTGGCGAACTTCGCGCGCCACCACGGCTGCGCCTATGTCGACGGCATGTTCCAGCCGACGGAGCGAGGCTCGATCCCGGACCCGGCGGACACCTTCGACCTGCCCCCCGCCAGGCGCGCGGCACCGGAGGACTGATCTCCTCCAAGCGGCTGATTCGGCGCGCCGAGGAGCGCCTGGACGAGATCCGCGCGGCGGAGCGGTGGCGGCTCGTTCGCACGCTGAGGCCCACCGGACCCACCACCGGCGAGCTCGACGGACGCGAGGTGATCGTCGCGTGCAGCAACGACTACCTCGGCCTCGCCTGGGATCCAGAGGTCCGCGCGGCCGCGGCCGGCGGCGGGTCGGGTGGCTCGCGGCTGATCAGCGGAGCCCGACCGGTCCACCGCCAGCTCGAGGAGGCGGTCGGCGACTGGCTCGGGCGGCCGGCGCTGCTGTTCAACAGCGGCTGGAACGCGAACCTGGGCGTGCTCCAGGCGCTCGGCGAGGCCCAGACCCGGATCGCGAGCGACGCGCTCAACCACGCCTCCATCATCGACGGGCTGCGCCTGTCCCGCGCGGAGCGGATCGTGGTGCCCCACGCCGATCCGGGCGCGATCCCGGCCGACGTCGACGCCTGGGTCGTGGAGGGGCTGTTCTCGATGGACGGCGACGTGCCGCCGCTGCCCGCGTACCCGTCGGGGCCGCTGTCGGTCGTGGACGAGGCGCACGCCGTGGGGTGCCTCGGCCCCGGAGGGAGGGGGGCGGCCGCGCTGCTCGGCGTCGAGCCGGACGTCATCGTCGGGACCTTCGGCAAGGCCTTCGGCGCCGCGGGGGCCTTCGTCGCCGGTCCCCCCGCGCTCGTCGACCTGCTGGTGAACACGGCGCGCTCCTTCGTCTTCACGACGGCCCTGCCCGAGCCGGTGGCGGCGATGGCGCTCGCCGGGCTGCGCCGCGCGGACGACGAGCTGCGGGCGCGGCTCGCCGCGAACACCGAGCGCTTCCGCTGCGCGCTGCTCCAGCTGGGCTGGACGCCGCTCGGTGACGCCCACATCGTGCCGGTGGTCGTCGGCCCGAGCGCGGTGGCCCTCGGTCGGCGGCTGCTGGAGGCCGGCGTCTTCGCGCCCCCGATCCGCTGGCCCACCGTGGCGCGCGGCCAGGAGCGGATCCGGTTCACGGTCAGCGCGGCCCACACGCCCGAGCAGCTCGATCGGGTCGCGGAAGCGCTCGGACCGGCTGGCCGAGAGGGTGCCCGACACGGTACCTGACGGGTTCATGGACCCGCACCGCCTGGCCGAGCTCGACCACCGTCACCTCTGGCACCCGTTCACCCAGCACCGCGAGTGGTTCGCGGACGGCGAGCCGCTGATCGTGGAGCGCGCCGAGGGCAACGAGCTCGTCGACGTCCACGGCCGCCGCTACCTCGACGGGGTCTCGTCGCTGTGGACCAACGTTCACGGGCACCGCCACCCCGACCTCGATCGCGCGGTCCGCGAGCAGCTCGACCGCGTGGCGCACAGCACCCTGCTCGGCCTGTCGCACCCCGGCGCCATCCAGCTCGCCGCCGAGCTCGTCGCCCGCGCGCCCGGCGAGGGGTCGCTGTCCCGCGTCTTCTACAGCGACGACGGCAGCACGGCGGTCGAGATCGCGCTCAAGATGGCCTTCCAGATGCAGCAGCAGTCCGGCCAGCCGCGCCGGACGCGGTTCGCCGCGCTGCGCGACGCGTACCACGGGGACACGCTCGGCGCGGTGTCGGTGGGCTCGATCGACCTGTTCCACGCCGTCTATCGCCCGCTGCTCTTCGACGCGGTCGCCCTGCCCGCGCCCCGCACGCCGGGCGGGGTGGAGGAGGAGGACTGCCTGAAGGCGGGGCTGGCGCTGCTCGAGGAGCACGGCGAGACGCTCGCCGCGTTCGTGTTCGAGCCCCTGGTCCAGGGCGCGGCGGGCATGAAGCACCACTCCCCCGCCTTCCTCGAGCGCCTGTGCGACGAGGCGCGACGCCGGGGGTTGCTGCTCGTCGCCGACGAGGTCGCGGTGGGCTTCGGCCGCCTGGGCACGCTGTTCGCGATGGAGCAGGTGGGCGTGGTCCCGGACCTGCTCTGCCTCGCGAAGGGCCTCGCCGCCGGCTACCTCCCGCTCGCCGCGACGCTGACGACCGAGCGCGTGTTCGAGGCGTTCGTCGCCGATCCCGCCGCGCACAAGCAGCTGTTCCACGGCCACACCTTCACCGGCAACCCGCTGGCATGCGCGGTCGCGCTCGAGAGCCTGCGCCTGTTCGACCGCGACCAGGTGCTGGAGCGGGTCGCCGCCGTGGAGTCCGCGTTCGCCGACGCGCTCGACGACCTCGCGCCGCACCCGAACGTCGTGGGCATCCGGCAGCGCGGCGTCATGGTGGGCATCGACCTCGGTCGGGAGGACGGCTCGCCCTACCCGGCGGAGCTCCGCGTGGGACACCGCGTCGCCATGGCCTGCCGGCCGCTCGGGGCCGTCGTCCGACCCCTCGGCGACACGATCGTGCTCAACCCACCGCTGTCGTTCACCACGCAGGAGGCCCGGCGACTGGTCGCGATCGTGGCGCAGGCCGTGAGCGAGACGTGCCCCCGGTGACCCGCCGGACGTCGCCGTGGCTGGCCCCCGGTGATCCGGACGAGGGCAAGCTGTGGCTGACGTGGCTGATCCGGCTGCGCTGGCTCGCGCTCTTCGCGCAGGCGGTGACCTTCGCGTTCGTGTTCCACCTGCTCGACGGCGTGCCCGCGCTGGTCGTGTGGGGCGCGACGATGGCGGTCCTCGCGGCGCTCAACGCGTGGACCGTCGGTCGCCTGGGCCAGACCGAGGAGGTCCCCGCGGTCGGGGTGCTCGGGCAGCTCCTGACCGACGTGGCCGCGCTGACCGCGTTCTTCGCGGTGGGTGGGGGCCCGGACAACCCGTTCACCACGCTCTACCTCGTGCACGTCGCGATGGGCGCGGTGATGCTCCCACCTCGCCTGGCCGCGGTGGTCGGCGCCGCCGTGGTCGTCGGGTACAGCGCGCTGTTCCTCGGTCATCTGCCGTTGCACGTCGAGAACCACTCGCTGCCCGCGATGGTGCTGCTGCGGCTCGGCCACTGGATCGCGTTCGTCATCACGGCGACCTCGGTGGCGGTGTTCGTCGTCGGGATCGCGTCGAGCCTGCGTCGCCGCAAGGAGCAGCTGCTCGAGGCCCGCGATCGCAGCGCCCGCACGGACCGCCTGCGCAGCGTCGGGACCCTCGCCGCTGGCGCCGCGCACGAGCTGAACACCCCGCTGTCCACGCTGTCGCTTCGGCTGCGGCGGGTCGGTCGGCGCCACACCGACCCCGAGACCACGCGTGACGTGGAGGCGATGAAGGACCAGCTCGAGCGCTGCTCGTCCATCGTCCAGCGGCTGCTGGTGGGCGCGGGAGACCCGTCGGCCTCCGACATGGAGCGCCGCGAGCTCGTCTCCATGGTGGCGGAGGCGGTCCGCCTCTGGTCGCGCGGGAGCACGCTCGAGGTCGTGCTGTCCGACGAATCCGAAGGGTTCGAGGTCGAGCTGCCCGTCGTCGCGTTCCAGCAGGCGCTGATCAACCTGCTCGAGAACGCGCGCGAGGCGCAGGAGAGCGTCTCGAGCTTCGATCCGCTGGAGATCCGGGTCCTGCGCGAGGGCAGCGACGGCGTGGTCGAGCTCGCGGACCACGGCTGCGGCCTGCCCCGCCAGCGCGAGCAGGTCGGGGAGCCCTTCTTCACCACCAAGCCCACCGGGACCGGTCTCGGGGTGTTCGTGGCCCGCGCCGTCGCCGACGGGGCCGGTGGCGGATTACAGTACCTCCCCCGTGTGCCCGCGGGGACGGTGGCCCGCTGGTGGTTTCCGGAGGCTCGACGGAGGGCGGTGTGAGCGGAACGAAGCTGTTGGTGGTGGACGACGACGACGCGTTCCGCGAGGCGATGGAGCTCGAGTTCAGCGACCGGGGGTACCAGGTGCTCCTGGCCCCGGACCACCGCACGGCGCTCGGCCTCGCCACGGTGCACCGGCCGCCCTTCGCGGTGGTGGACCTCCGACTGGAGGCGGACCGCGGGCTCGAGGTCATCCGCGACCTGGTGGAGCGCGTCCCCGGGATCCGCTGCGTGATGCTCACCGGGTATGGCTCGGTCGCCACCGCGGTCGAGGCGATGAAGCTCGGCGCGCACCACTACCTCACGAAGCCCACCGACCCCGACGCGATCGAGGCCGCGTTCCAGAGCGAGGGCGGCGACCCGAGCGTGGCCGTCCCGGAGAGCCCGCCGAGCCTGGCGCGGCACGAGCGGGAGTACATCGAGTACGTCCTCGCGAGCACGGGTGGCAACATCAGCGAGGCGGCCCGGAAGCTCGGCCTCCACCGACAGTCCCTGCAGCGCAAGCTCCGCAAGTACCCCCCTCGTCGCTGATCGAGCCGGGCGCGGCAGCTGTCCGCGGAGGCGAAGCGAGCGACGCCGGAGGTGACGAGAGCGCCGAGGCGGTGTAGCCTCCGACCGGTCGCGATGACGAACCTCTTCGCCCTGCTGATCGCTCCCGCCGGAGCGGCCGACGTGGACCTGTTCGCGCCGACGAGCTCCCTGCTGGTCGGCCAGGGCTCTCCGCAGGCCGAGGCTCCCACCATCGGAGAGCCCGGTTTCAGCGGCGGGATGATCGTGTCCTACGCCCAGGATCCGGTCGTCCGTCGCTTCGACGACGGCGAGGTGGCCGAGGCGGTCGACGCGCTCGTCCCCGCCACGCTCGCTGGCGGCTGGACCGTCAAGGACATCGTCCGCGTCAGCCTCTTCGTGCCGTTCTATGCGTGGGTCGACGCGCCGGTGAGCAGCTTCGCCGGGGGTGCGCTCGGTGACCTGCGGCTCCAGGCGAACATCCCCCTGTGGCGGAACCAGGACGGCTCGGTGGGCTTCGGCCTGATCCCGCGGGTGGGCGTGCCCACGGGCAACAACGACGCGCAGGTGGCGGCGGGTCCGAGCGCAGGCCTGATCGCCGCGCTCGGCGGCAACGTCCCGCACCTCGGCTGGGTCGCGAACACCGACATCCACCTCGCGCCGAACCGTCCCGTCGAGGAGCCGGGGACCGGCCTCGGCAGCAACCTCGGCGCGACCGGGGCGGCGTGGTGGCAGGCGACCCAGGGCCTGCGGATCGGCGCCGAGCTCGAGGGCCACCTGGGCCTGGCGGGCGGGGATCTGGGGGCCAACCACACCGCGTCGACACACGCGTTCGTGCAGGACGTGCTCCCGAGCGGCATCGGCCTGACCGCCGGGCTGGGAACCGGCCTCAACGATGGCATCGGCAGCCCCGCGTACCGCGTGTTCGCGGGCTTCCACTACACCGCCGTCATCCGCGACCACGACGGAGACGGCGTGCTCGACGTGGTCGACCAGTGCCCGACCCGCCCCGAGGACATCGACGGCTTCCGCGACGACGACGGGTGCGCGGACGAGGACAACGACGAGGACGGGATCATCGACCTCGCCGACCTCTGCCCCGACGACAAGGAGGACGCGGACGACTGGGAGGACAACGACGGTTGCCCCGAAGACGACAACGACTTCGACGACGTGCCCGACGTCGAGGACCAGTGCCGCAACGTGCCGGGCCTGATCGCGCTGCACGGCTGCCCGGACCAGGACGGCGACGGCGTGGCGGACGGCGAGGACGCCTGCCCCACCGAGCCGGGGTTGCCCGAGAAGGCCGGCTGTCCTGATGGCGACCGCGACGGTGACGGCGTCCCCGACGGGCGAGACCGCTGCCCCGACGAGCCCGGTCCGCCGGGCGAGGATCCGGCGACCGCCGACGGGTGCCCCAAGACGCTCTTCGTCAGCGGGCGCGAGATCAAGATCGGGGAGCGGATCGAGTTCGAGACGGGCAAGGCGGAGATCCGCCCGGAGAGCCGGCGCATCGTCGACGGTGTGGCGGACCTCCTGAAGCGCGAGACCGGCGTGACGCGGATCGAGGTCCAGGGGCACACCGACAACGTCGGCAGCGACCGGTCGAACCTGACGCTGTCCCAGGAGCGGGCGCAGGCCGTCGTGGACTACCTCGAGTCGAAGGGCATCGACGGACGACGCCTCGTCGCGAAGGGATACGGCGAGTCGCTGCCCCTGTTCAGCAACCGCACGGCGCAGGGCCGGGAGCAGAACCGTCGCGTGCAGTTCATGATCCTCGACGGTGCCACCGCCGGATCCACCACGATGGTGCCGACTCCGACGCCGGCGCCGGCGCCTGCACCGACGCCCGCTCCGATGGCTCCGCTGCCGCCGCGCCGCTTCCGTGCGCCCGCGACCGCGCCCGCACCCGCGCCCGCCGTGGCGCCGGTCGCCGCGCCGGTCGCCGCACCGGTCCCCTCACCCGCGCCCGAACCGGCCCCCGCGCCACCACCCCCGCCAGTCCCCGCCGGACCGCCAGGCAGCCTCGAGGTGAAGATCATGGGCGGCGGATGGGGGACGGTCACGGTCGACGGGCAACGCCTGACCCGCGCCGCACCGTTCAGCGGCTTCTCGCTGCCGTCGGGGACCCACGTCATCGTCGTGGAGAACCCCCGCACGAAGCTCCACTACGAGGAGACCATCACCGTCGTGCCGGACGAGAGCACGGTCGTCGTGGTCCCGGCTCCCTGAGCGCTACCCGAGCTCCTCGGCCAGACGGGCCGCCAGTCGCTCGGCGATGGGATCGGGCACCTCGTCCACCGAGACCCGCCGCAGGCCGCGCACGACCCCGGCATAGGCCCCCCCGAAGCGCTCGCACCAGTCGCAGCCGCCGACGTGGCCCTCGACCGCGGCGAGGTCCACGGCCGAGAGCGTGCCCTCGACGTAGTCCGGGAGCCGCGCGAGCACCTCGCTGCACCACAGCCCGCTCACCCGACGCTCGCCTTCATGCGTCATGGTCCCCTCCCTCGCTCCGGAGCTCCGCCATCAGCCGCAGCCGCGCCCGGTGGAGCCTCGTCTTGGCGGCTGCCAGCGGGATGCCCAGCAGCTCGGCGACCTCTGGTCCGGTGAAGCCCTCACCGTCCCGCAACCACACGATCTCCCGGTCCGTCTCGGACAGCCGACCCAGGGCCACGTCCAGCCGAGCGCGGTCCTCGAGCGCCGCCACCGCCGCCTCGGGGTCCGCGCCGAAGCCGGCGTCCCGCCCCAGGTGCTCGTCGAGCGGCTCGGTCGTGTCCGGCTCACCGACGCGCCGACGCCAGGTCCGCGCCGCCTGTCGCCGCGCGAGGCCATAGAGCCAGACGCGACCAGGTGCCGTCCCCTGATACGTCCCCGCGGACCTCCACACCCCGATCATCGTCTCCTGCAGCGCATCCTCGGCGGCCTCGCCGCGCGTCAGCGTCCGCAGGTAGCGGTAGAGCGGAGCCCGGGTCCGTTCGACGAGCCGCGCGAACGCCGCGCGGTCGCCCGTCGCCACCTCCCGGATCAAGCTGGCTTCGACGTCTTCTTCCACGTGGAGAACCCGATCATGGTGTAGATGGGGCAGCTGCCCAGCGCCCCCGTCGCGAGCGGGACGAGCCCGATCAACCCGGCGAGCCCCCAGCCCGGGACGGGGCCGACGGCGAGCAGCGACAGCAGACCCAGGCCGAGGATGACGCGCACGACGCGCTCGACGGGGTGTTCGTTCGTGGGGAGCAGGTTCGACATCACGCACCTCCGATGCTGTCGAGGGGTTCCACGCTCGCCCGAAAAGGATTCACTCGAAGTGCTCGACGATCGTCGAGACGCCCTGGCCGACGCCCACACACAACGTCGCGCAGCCGATCTCGACGTTCCTACGCGCCATGACGCCGAGCAGCGTCGTGAGCACGCGCGCCCCCGAGCAGCCGAGCGGGTGCCCCAGCGCGATCGCACCCCCGTGGACGTTGACGCGATCCTCGGGCAGACCCAGGGTGCGCACCACCCCGAGCGACTGCGCGGCGAAGGCCTCGTTGAGCTCCCACACGCCCACGTCGCCGAGCGTCAGCCCGCCGCGCTCGCAGGCGATGCGGCTCGCGGGGACGGGCCCGAAGCCCATGGTCCGAGGGTCGACGCCAGCCGAGGCCATCGACCGGATCCGCGCCTTGAAGCGGAGGCCGTGGGCACGCGCCCAGTCCTCGTCCGCCAGGACCACGGCGGCAGCGCCGTCGTTGAGGGTCGAGCTGTTGCCGGCGGTGACCGTGCCACCCTTGCGGAACGCGGGCTTGAGCTTCGCGAGAGCCTCGAGCGACGTGTCCGAGCGGGGCCCCTCGTCCTCGGCAACCACCGTGACCGTCCCCTTCCGCCCGGGGATCTCGACGGGAACGATCTCCTTCGCGAAGTGGCCGGCATGCTGCGCCTCGACGGCCAGCCGGTGCGACCGGACCGCGAACGCGTCCTGGTCGGCGCGGGAGATGGACATCTGCTCGGCGATGTTCTCCGCGGTCTCGCCCATCGCCTCGAGCGGGAACATCGCCTCCATCGCCGGGTTCGGGTACCGCCAGCCGAGGGAGGTGTCCCACACGGTGAAGTTGCCGGCCTTCGGCTGCTGCGGTCCGCGCGGCATGGACCACGGGGCCCGTGACATCGACTCGACCCCGCCCGCCACCACGAGCTTCGCGTCGCCGCAGCGGATGGCGCGGGCACCCTGGTTGATGGCCTCGAGCCCCGACGCGCAGAGCCGATTCACGGTGACGCCCGGGACGCTGTGTGGGAAGCCCGCGAGGAGCAACGCCATCCGCGCGACGTTGCGGTTGTCCTCACCCGCCTGGTTGGCGCAGCCCAGGAGGACCTCGTCGACCTCGACCGGATCGATGCCCGAGCGGGCCACCGCCGCGCGCAGCGCGATGGCGGCGAGGTCGTCGGGCCGCACGTCGGAGAGAGCCCCCTGGAACCGCCCGATGGGCGTCCTCACCGCGTCCACGATCACCACGTTCCGCATCCCGGCCTCCGCGCTGGCGCCCCCGTAACCAACCCACGGGATAGAACGCGCGCCAACCAGGAGGCGTGATGCAGCGGGTGGCGGTGATCGGCGCGGGGACGATGGGGCACGGGATCGCCCAGGTGGCGGCGATGGCCGGCTGCGACGTGGTGCTGGCCGACATGTCGACCGAGGTGCTCGACAAGGCCATGACGGCGGTCCGCGCGAACCTCGACAAGGGCGTGCAGAAGGGCAAGCTGACGCGCGAGTCCGCGGACGCCGCGCTGGGTCGGCTCGTGACGGGCACGCTCGACGAGGCGGTGACGAACGCGGACATCGTGGTCGAGGCCGTCCCCGAGAAGCTCGAGCTCAAGCAGTCGCTGTTCCGCCAGGTGGCGTCGCGCGCGCGGCCGGGGTGCGTGCTGGCGACGAACACGAGCTCGCTGTCCGTCGCCGCCATCGCGAGCGCCGTGCCCGACCCCAGCCGGGTCATCGGGACGCACTTCTTCAATCCGGTGCATCTGATGGAGCTGCTCGAGATCGTGGTGGCGACCACGACCGCCCCCGAGGTGGTCGACGCCGTCCGCGCCTGGGGCGAGGCCATGGGCAAGCAGGTCATCGTCGTGCGCGACTTCCCGGGCTTCGCGACCAGCCGGCTCGGCGTGGCGCTCGGCATGGAGGCCATCCGCATGGTGGAGCAGGGCGTGGCGAGCGCCGAGGACATCGACAAGGCCATGGTCCTCGGGTACCGCCACCCCGTCGGTCCGCTGAAGCTCACGGACATGGTGGGCCTCGACGTCCGCATGAACATCGGCGAGTACCTCGCGCGGGAGCTCGGCAACGCCGCGTTCGAGCCGCCGGCGCTCATGCGCGAGATGGTGGGCCGCGGCGACCTCGGGAAGAAGAGCGGGCGCGGCTTCTACGAGTGGTGATCGCCGGGGTCGACCAGGGCCCGGACTGCCGCCAGCGAGGCTGAGGAGGGCCCGGGATCGCGCCTGGACAGGACGTGTCGGGAGTGGGTGCTCACGAGTGCCACGACGCGCTCGACCAGCTCGCCACCGCCCACGTTCCACACCTGCTCCGTCCCGTCGGGTCGGGTCAGGACGAGGTGATCTCCCCGCACCCGGAGGGGCTCCTCTCCGAGCTCGGTCAGGCTCCAGCTCTGCGCGTCGTCCGGGTCCTCGATCGACAGGTGCGTGCCCCGGAGGGTGACCACGACCTCCGCGACCCGGGGCCGCGACCGGCTGGTCGATACGAGGTGGGCGGCGACGGCCACCAGACAAGCGGCCACCACCAGCGTCCCGACGAGGGCGCCGCTGGCGACCACGCTCACGAGACCCAACGCCACCACACCGCCCGCCAACACCATCAGGCTGGTGCCGTCCCGGTGACCGGTCGGAATGTGCGCCTCGAACCCGTCGAGGTCGATGGTCAGTGGATCGCGGGGTGGTTGTGTCTCGGACACGCGAGCACCCCGCCGTCCGACATCACTCGCCGGTGCGCTCGACCACGATCTCGGCCGTGCCGTCGCCGGGGAAGCCGATCTTCGCCAGCATCGGGCGGGCGGCGGCCCACTCGGGATCCGAGGCCGTGACCTTCACGCGCGGACCGGACTCGGTCCAGAACGCCTCGGCGGTGCCGACCGCGTAGTTCTCCTGCCCGTTCACGTCGATGACGAACGAGCTCGAGCGGCGACCGTTGAACGGCCAGCGCACGTCGGGGATCGGCGGGTTGAAGGTCACCGCGGTCACCGGGGTCGCGCGGCCGTACTGCTCGACCGTGATCGAGACCAGCTCGAGGAAGGCCTCGGACACGAGGCGGTAGTTGTACGTGATCGAGCGGAGCTCGCTCGTCTGGCGCGCGATGACGCGGTCGCCCTGACGGGACACGAGCCACTGCTGCTCGACGCGGTTGCCGTTCGGCATCAGGTGCGTCGTGGTGAAGCTCGACAGCTTCGCCTCCGGAGCGGGCGCATCCGCGGCAGGCTCCTCGCCCATCACGTCCGACATGTCGTCGGGCAGCTCGTCCTCGCCCGCGGGGCGCTTCACGGTCGTGCCGCCCTCGGCGGGCGCCTCCATCGGGGGCGCCTCCTCCATCGCACCGGCGGCCTCGGTGAACTCGCCCTCGTTGATCTGCACGCCCGCCTCGACCGGCTCCTCGCCCTCCGCGGGCGCCGGCGGCACCTCGAACGTGAAGTCCCACCAGACGGTGCCGTTCACGGACGCATCGAAGGCCCAGCCGCCCATCGCCTCGGTGACGCAGGTGGTCAGGCCCTCGTCCGCGAAGCGCTCCTCACCCGCGGGGTTGGCGAGGGCGGCCTCGGACACCTTGCCGCCCGTGAGCGTCCAGGAGTACCGACTGCTCCCGCCGGGGAGGTCGGCCTGCTCGGCGAGGCGAGTGCGCCAGCAACCCAGCACCTTCGGGAAGTTCTTGGCGACACCCATCCGGACCAGCATGTCGGGCGCCGGCTTGGCCGCCTCGGCCTCGGAAGGAGCGGCATCCGGCGTGTGGAGCACGACCTCGCCGAACGATGCGCCACCGGCGGCAGGCTCGGTCGAAGCCAGGACGTACCGCCCCGAGGCGATCCCGCCCTGCACCTGGTTCAGCACGAACTGACCGGGGACGATGCCACCGATCTTGCGGAAGCCGACGCCCTTGCCGTCGGCCTGCACGTTCGCCTTGAACAGGCTGTGGGAAGCAGGGATGTCGAGCACCGCCATCAGCTGGTTCTGGGAGTGGTCGAAGGTCTTGCCGTTCCGCTTCGACTGCGTCCGCAGCGGGGGATCGCCCACCATCTCGGCCTCGACGCGCTCGCCGTTGCTCGAGGTGTACGACAGCGACACGTCCACCGTGAACTCGGTGCAGCGGTCGTCCACCTGCAGGTTCACGGACTGGCGGCGGAGGGGGAGCTCCGGCATGAAGGTGTCGATGTCGTCGACGTTCGCGAGGATCGTCTGGTCGCCGGAGTCGGCGCTGGTCTCGAGGGCCAGCCACATCGGGCCCTTGGGGGCGGCGATCCGGGCGTACTCCAGCATGTCGAAGTCGCCGTTGCGCGGCATCACGACGAAGTCGAGGTCGAAGGCGGCGCCGAAGACCATGAACGGCAGGACGGGCGCCTCGGTCGCGGGGGCGCGGCCGGTGTACGACAGACCCTCGTGCGGCCGGTTGACCGGGAACTGGAAGGCGCGCTCGTAGTCGCCGATGACCGGGCCGGTGGGCTTGTACTTCGCCCCGCAGCTCATGAGGACGAGTGGCATCAGGCCCATCGCAACGAGACGCATCTTCCCTCTCCCTCCCCGGCCACCCGGCCTGGGGCGGGCGTACTTTAACGAGGATCGGTCAAACGTCCGCCACGCGTCGCACAGGAACCCGTTCCATGTCGGTTCGAGCGGAACAATCGAGGACCTGTGCGACAGCCCCCTTCACGGGATACGGCCGTGCGCGGGGCGGACATGTGGAAGCTGGGGTCGGTGGAGCTGTCGTCGCGGCTGGTGGTGGGCACCGGTCGGTATGCCGACTTCGAGCAGATGCGGCGCTGCCACGAGACCTCCGGCACGCAGATGGTGACGGTGGCGCTGCGGCGGGTCGACCTGGACGCCCCCGACGGGGTCGGTGTCCTCGATCACATCGACCGTGAGCGCATCCACCTCCTCCCGAACACGTCGGGTTGCTGGACCGCGGAGGACGCGGTGGTGACCGCGCGGCTCGGCCGCGAGCTGCTGGGCACCGACCTCGTGAAGCTCGAGGTGATCGGCTGCGAGCGCACGCTGTGGCCCGATGTCGAGGGGACGCTCGAGGCCGCCCGGATCCTCGTCCGCGAGGGCTTCCAGGTCCTTCCCTACTGCACCGACGACCCGGTCGTGTGCCGGCGCCTCGAGGATCTGGGGTGTGCCGCGGTGATGCCCCTCGCAGCCCCGATCGGCTCGGGCCTCGGCATCCGCAACCCGACGAACCTGATGATCGTGCGCGAGCAGATCACGATCCCCCTCATCGTGGATGCGGGCGTGGGTACGGCCTCGGACGCCGCGCTCGCGATGGAGCTCGGGGCGGACGGGGTGCTGATGAACACGGCGATCGCGGCCGCGAAGGACCCCGTCCGCATGGCGGAGGCGATGCGGTACGCGGTGATCGCCGGGCGCGCTGCCTTCGAAGCGGGACGCATGGAGAAGCGGTTGTATGCGACGGCGAGCTCGCCGATCGACGGCAGAATCGGCACGTGATGCGCTCGCTGCGCTCGCGGGCACGCTCGCTTCGCCCGCGGCACGCTCGCTCGGCACGCTCGCTTCGCTCGCTCGGCACGCTCGCTTCGCTCGCTCGGCACCGCACGTCCACGCGACGTTCGACCTCTTCGGCACGGTCGACCAGGCCACGCGGCTGCGGTTGGCGCACTCGGAAGACAGCATGTCGACGACGACCACCCTGAACTGAACGTGCCTGCTCACGAAGCGAGCCTGCCCGAGCGAAGCGAGTCTGCCGCGAGCGAAGCGAGCCTGCCGCGAGCGAAGCGAGCCTGCCGCGAGCGAAGCGAGCCTGCCGCGAGCGAAGCGAGCCTGCCGCCTACTCCGGCGTGCTCGTCGGCAGCACCGTGAGCTCCTTGTCCGGATCGAACGGGAAGAGCTCCTCGAACCCTTCGTAGCAGGATCCATCCGCGAGCTCGTCGCAGCTGCTCTGCATCACGCAGCGCCGGTGATCGAAGTGGAGATCCAGCAGCTCCTGGTTCTTCCACTGTCGGAACATCCCCTCCTGGCGCGTGCACGACTCCGTGCACTCCGCGAGGGCGACCCGCTCGGAGTCGAGATCGCAGTCGAACAGCACCTTCCGGCAGACCTGCTTGCACGGCGGCGGACAGGCGCAGAGGACGAGCAGCGAGAGGATGGCGAGGCGGCGCACGGCCAGCGGTTAACCCACACCGGACCGGTTGGCCCTCCGTCCCTCGACCCGATAGACTGGCCGGCCGGAGGCCACATGATGGAGCGCGACCGCGCATCGGGTCACCCGAGCTGGGAGCAACGGCAGGCCGCAGGGCTGCCGCGGCTGGAGGAGCAGGCGCAGGAGACCGAGGGTCGCGAGGAGCAGACCCGGCCGGTGGCGCACTGGCTCGGCTGGGCGCCGACCTCCTGGCGGGCGCGGGGCGGCCGTTGAGCGCACGCATCGCGGCGGTGGCGCTGCTCGTGACCCTCGGGGTCGCGGGCTGCGACAAGAACTGCCAGAGCACCTGCTACCACATCTACGATCCCGGTGAATGCGGGATCAACATCGGCGGCGTCTCCGAGAAGGACCTCAAGGACCAGTGCATCACGGAGTGCACCGAGGCGCTCAAGCGCACTGGCCCCATGGGGACGTACGACCCCTACGTGCCGCACGACACCGAGAACGTCGAGCTGCGCAACGAGAAGCAGGCAGCGGAGTGGATGGACTGCGTGTGGTCCGCGACCTGCGAAGAGCTCGAGCCGACCTCGGGCGGGATCTGCGACCCGATTCCCTAGGACGGCGATCCAGCGGCCAAATCGCCGGCTCGCCGTCCTGTGGCCTCGACGAAGGGGCGCTGCAGCACTTCCACCGTTCCAGGCTATTCCGGGCGTCCAGCGGGTCGCGGCTGACGACTACTCGGCGAGCACGTCGGCGGGGACGCGCAGCTCGATCTCCACCCCCGGCTGGATCTTGAGCGCGCCGAGCATCGCCTTGAACGGCGTGATCCCGTAGTCGGTCTGGTTCAGGCGGACGCGGGTGACGAGCTCGTCGCCCTCGCGGTCGATCCGCGCGGTCACGCTCCGGGTCCGACCGTGCAGGGTCAGGTCGCCCGTGACCTCGGCGCCGTCGTCGTCCCGCTCGATCTCCGTGGCTTCGAAGGTGATCGTCGGGTACCGACGGCTGTGCAGGATGTCGTCGCGGACGTACCCCTCGATGGTGCGCTTGTCCTTGTCCGACAGCGCGCCCGGGTTCGGCCTCCCCTGCTTCATGGCGTCGATCACCTCGAGGCTGCCGGCCTCGAAGCTCGCCTTCAGCGTGCTCCCCTCGCCCTCGAGCCGAAAGCGCCCGACCTTCAGGAGCACGTCGTGCCCGACGGCCGACAGCAGCCCCTCCTTGAACGCGAACACCCGGCACTGCGCGCGGCCCTGGTCGACGGTGGGCATCGTCCCTCCACGCGGACCGTGTAGCCGGGAGCGCGACGGCTGACACACGGCGCGATCGCCGGACGGAACGGGACGTGGCAGGATGTCTCGGGAGGTCCCATGCCGCTTCTGCTGACGTTCACCCTGGCGGCGCACGCGGCGCCGACCGCGACCGTCACCGGTGCGTGTCCGGGGCACGTGCACATCCACGTGTCCGGCGCGTCCCCCTGGGCGCCCGTCGCCGTGCTGTGGTCGTCCGGGACCGGACCCGCCACGATCCCCGCGGGCGCCCTGGCGTGTGGAGGGGCCACCGTCCAGGTGGATCCCGTGAACACCCAACTGCGCACCGTGATCCTCACGGCCATCGACGGCCGCGGCTCCCAGAGCACGTGGATTCGCGATCCGAACGTGTGCACGTCGGGGTCCGGCGTAGTGCTGGACACGGTGACCTGCCTCTCCTCGTCCCCGGTCCAACTGCCGGTGGACACCGACCTCGACGGCCTGTCGGACAGCGACGAGATGCTCTACTACCACACCGACCCCAACGTCCCGGACACCGACGGGGACGGCGTCCTGGATGGTACCGAGGTGTGGAACGGGACCGATCCGCTGGACGCCGCGAGCTTCTGACGGCTACCCGGCGTCGAGGGCCCGGAACACCCGCGCGATGGCGGACCGCACCTGACGGTCGGTGGCGGGGGCGTTGACGAGCACCACCTGCACCACGTCGCTCCCGCGCGCGACCCAGACGCGACCGAGGTGATCGACGACCTCCGGCGCCATGAGTGTGACGGTGATGGCCTCGCGCGCGCCGCGATCGTGGCGACCGACCGCGAAGTCCTCGGCGTCGGCGCGGATGAAGGGGTCCTGCCCGACCATGCGCGCCTGCACCTCGGCCTCGTGGAACATGCCCTCCACGAAGGCGTGCGCGCCCTCCTCGCTCGTGAACCGCAGGACCTGCACCTCGACGCCCGCCATCGCGCCGCCCACCAGCCGCGTGTTCCAACCCTGGTCCAGGGAATCCGCGATCCTCAGGTCGGCCCCGGCACGTACGAGCTGGTCGCGCACGTCGTAGTCGCCCATCGCGTTCTCCTCGGTGCGCCAGCCGTGGCCCGCGAGCCTCGCGCTCGCCCGCCGCAGGATCCGCCGCTGCTCGCCGTCCAGCGGGGGGGCCGGGTCCTCGGCCCAGGTCCACGGCGCCACGATCATCGACGTCGTGTCGGGCGGGTCCGCCAGCACCCGCCACACCTGCTCGCTGCCGCCGTGCTCCGCCTGGTAGGCCACGAAGTCCCGCCCCAGCCCGTACACGTAGATGGACTGGAAGGCCTGCGGGTCCATGCGACGTCGGATGGGCTGGTCGAACCCGAGCAGATCCTTCATCACCTCGACGGCCTCGGGCAGCTCGAGCGCCGCACCCACCTGCTCGTGGACCCAGACCGCGTGCCCCTCGACGAGGCAGTTCATCGCCATCACCGCGTCCGATCCCGACGCCTGTCCCACGAGCTTGTCCAGGTCCGTCGCCTGGTCCTGCAGCGCGTGGGTCAGCTCGTGCGCGATCACCACGCGGAGCAGCGGGCGCAGCAGCCAGGGCTCCTCCCCCTCGATCGCGAGCGCCGTCTCGATGCCATCGACCGACAGGTAGAGCTTGTGGTCGAGGAAGCCGTACTTCCCGGCGAGCGCGGGCGCGGTGGCCACGGCGGTGCGGCTCGCGTGCTCGCGTGCCTCGTGGTCGGACATCCCGCTGTCGGCCAGCAGGTGGAGCTGCTCGTCGAACACGACCTGCGCCACGTCCTCGACGTTGGCGGACACCACCTCCGGCAGCTCGGTGAACCGCCGGCCCGTCACCTCCTCCACCATGGGGGCGACCTCGCGCACCATCCACAGCAGCTCGGTGTCGGTGACCTCGGTGGACACCTGCGCCAGACCCACCCGCAACGACGACGCCAGGAACGCGAGGACCATCGCGTGCTCCTACGATCAGCATAGCCTCCGACCCGCTCCTCGGGTGTCGGTTCCACCACCATCGTTCACGTCCACCGCGCTGGTGTAGAGTGTCGCCCCGTTGACGAGGAGTGCCCGATGGCGGACATCCCGGCGGATCGCTCGGAGGCCTCGTTCGAGGACTTCAAGCCCGCCTACACGAAGGCCCAGGCGGTGGTCGAGGCCAACCGCTGCCTGTACTGCTACGACGCGCCCTGCGTGAAGGCGTGTCCCACCAGCATCGACATCCCGGAGTTCATCCGGAAGATCGCCACGGACAACGTGCGCGGCTCCGCCCGGACGATCCTCGAGAGCAACATCCTCGGCATGAGCTGCGCTCGCGTGTGCCCGGTCGAGGTGCTCTGCGTCGGGGACTGCGTGTACAACGAGCTCGGCGTGCCGCCCATCCAGATCGGGAAGCTCCAGCGCTTCTCGACGGACGAGGCGTACGCGGCGGGCTGGCGCTTCCACGAGGCCGGGTCGGATACCGGGAAGTCCGTGGGTCTCGTCGGTGGTGGCCCCGCGTCGCTCGCCTGCGCGCACCGCCTGCGGCGCTTCGGGCACCGCGTCACGATCTACGAGAAGCGCGACCAGATCGGCGGCCTGAACCTCACGGGCGTCGCGCCGTACAAGATCAAGGCGGACCGCGCGGCCGAGGAGATCGACTACGTGATGGCCATCGGCGGCATCGACGTGGTCACGGGCGTCTCCGTGCCGGGCGACCTGTCCTGGGACGAGCTGCGGAAGCGGCACGACGCGCTGTTCGTCGGCTTCGGGCTCGGGCCGGACTCGATCCTGTCGGCGGCGGGCGGCGATCTGCCAGGCATCGTCGGGGCCGTGGACTGGATCGAGCAGATGAAGCTCGGTCGGCTCGACCTGTCCGCGGTGCGCTCCGCGATGGTCGTGGGCGGCGGGAACACGGCACTCGACGTGGTCCGCGAGCTGCGCGGGCTCGGCGTGCCCGAGGTGGCGCTGGTGTACCGCGGCGACGAGGCCGTGATGTCCGGGTACGCCCACGAGTGGGCGGCGGCCAAGGAGGAGGGCGTCCGCGGCCTGTTCCGCACGCTGCCCGTGGCCTTCTCCGGCGATGGGAAGGTGGAGCGCGCCCGGCTGGTGCGGATGGACGAGCACAAGCGCCCGATCGACGGCAGCGAGCACGAGGTCCCCTGCGATCTCGCGATCGTGGCCGTCGGGCAGTCCAAGCTCGGCGAGCTCTGCGCCGGGCTGGCGGGCGTGAAGGTCGAGAAGGGGCGGATCCTGGTCGGGCCGGACCAGGCGACGGGCGAGCCGGGGGTCTACGCCGGTGGCGACTGCGCGAACGGGGGGACCGAGGTGGTCAACGCCGTGGCCGAGGGCCGTGACGCGGCCGTTTCCATCGACGCGTGGCTGGGGAGGACCTGATGCCGGACTTGACCTCGAACACCGGCGGCATCGTCTCGCCGAACCCCTTCTGGCTCGCCTCCGCTCCTCCCGCGAACTCGGGCGGGCAGGTACAGCGCGCGTTCGACGCCGGCTGGGGTGGTGCCGTGTGGAAGACGCTGGGGACGCCGATCCAGAACGTGTCGAGCCGCTTCGGCGCGACGCGCTGGAAGGGTGCGAGCGGCGTGGGCTTCAACAACATCGAGCTCATCACGGACCGTCCGCTCGAGACGAACTTCCGCGAGATCTACGAGACGAAGAAGAAGTACCCGAAGCACGCGATCATCGTGTCGCTGATGGTCGAGACCCGCGAGGAGTGGAAGGAGATCATCGCGCGCAGTGAGGACGCGGGCGCGGACGGTCTCGAGCTCAACTTCGGGTGCCCGCATGGCATGTGCGAGCGCGGCATGGGCTCGGCGGTCGGTCAGGAGCCGAAGGTCAACGAGCGGATCACGGGCTGGGCGAAGGAGTTCGCGAAGGTCCCCGTGCTCGTGAAGCTGACGCCGAACGTGGGCGACATCGTGCCGCACGGACTGGCGGCCCAGCGGGGCGGTGCGGACGGCGTGAGCCTGATCAACACGATCAAGAGCATCATCGGCGTCGACATCGACCGCTTCGTGCCCGAGCCGCGCGTCGCCGGGCTGTCGACGAACGGCGGGTACTGCGGCGCCGCGGTCCGCCCCATCGCGCTCCACATGACGGCTGCGCTCTCGCGCGACCCCGGGTTCCACCTGCCGATCAGCGGCATCGGCGGCATCACGAACTGGCGCGACGCGCTCGAGTTCATCCTGCTCGGCAGCAGCTCGGTCCAGGTGTGCACCGAGGTCATGCTGCGGGGGTACCGCATCGTCGAGGACATGATCGAGGGCCTCGAGACGTACATGTCCGAGCGCGGCTTCGAGCGCCTCGACCAGCTCGTCGGCAAGGCCGTCCCTGCGTACAGCGAGTGGGGCGACCTCGATCTGAACTACGAGACCGTCGCGAAGATCGACGCGAGCGCGTGCATCGGCTGCCAGCTGTGCATGGTGGCCTGCCACGACGGCGCCCACCAGTGCATCCACCCGAACCCGGACGGGTCGCGGGTGCCGACGATCGACGAGGACGAGTGCGTCGGCTGCAACCTGTGCCAGATCGTGTGTCCGGTGCCGCAGTGCATCTCGATGGTCCAGGTCCCCAACGGGTACACGCCCGCGACCTGGAACGAGCACGTCGAGGCCGGCGCCCAGCTCCGTCCCAAGAAGGGCGCGCACTGACGGACGACGCCGCGAGGCACCTGTGGTGGACGTTGACCTACGACTGGGCGGCGTTCTCCGCGGGCCTCCCGACCGTCCCACAGCCCACTCGACCCCGTGATCTCGTGGCCTGGCGCAAGGGGCGCGGGGCCGAGGCCTACGGTCGTGCGCTGGCGCTGGCGTCGACGTTGCCCTGGCCCGACGAGCCGGCGCTGCGCGAGGTCCAGGCCGTCCTCGGCGTGGATCCGGGCTTCCGGCAGGGCGACGCGCACGCTCGCGGCCGGACCTACGCCTGGCGACCGGGTCTCGAGGCACGCTTCTTCCGCAAGGTCGCCCGCGACGCGCGGGAGGGCCTGCACCCGCTCGCGACCGGCATCCGCCTCTACCTCGACCTCGTCCACGTCCACCCGTTCATGGACGGCAACGCGCGCGCCGCCACGATCTGGCTGTGTTGGGCGCTGTCGCGGGAAGGCTGGCCGCTGCCGGATCTGGAGGCGGTGGTGCGGCTGCCCAAGCCGCCGGGCCACCCGCGGGTGCCGGCGCTGATGGCGGCGGTCGCGTGATCCCGAGCTGGGTGAGCGTGGTGGCATCGATGGAGCGCTGGGACGAGGAGCGCGTCCGACAGCGGATCCTGCGGGAGCTCGGCCCCGCGACCAGCTTCCCGGCGGTGGCGTCGAGGCTCCGCGACGCGCTGAGCGAGGAGCTGGGCGACTGGTACGCGGCGGGCCCGCAGGTGGGCGGCGAGACGATCTCGGGCTGGTGCTGGTGCCACGCGTTCCCCCGCCCATTCGTGGCCGGCGGGCTGGAGGCGGTCGCGGAGGGTGTGGTCGACGAGGTCCGCGGCTGCCTCGCGTGGCGGCGGGGGCTCGGCGCCTGGCTCGACGAGCGACGCGGGCCGCGGGAGCTGCTCACCCTCGAGGAGGAGCTGGTGGACCTCGTGGGCGTCCTCGTCGGGCTCGGGCTGAACGACGCCTGGTACGTCCACGTGCCCGCCGCGACCGCCTGGCGTCTCGAGGTCGCGGGGCACCCCGTCCCCGACGATCTGTTCGACCAGCTCGACGGCATCGCGGGCACCTGCTTCACGAGCTGGGTCGACCCCAAGCCCCCCGAGCGTGCCTCCTACGCACGGGACGCGCCTACATCCGGGGGACGGGTTCAGACTGCGCTTTGTCATCGAGCACCTCCGAGAGACGCTACCCGCGGGACGAGTAGACCCGACCCGAGGCGGTCGATAGGCAGACCAGCGCATAGCGTGTCGTGGTGTGTCGCCGGCGGAGGCTTCTTGGGTCGCCCAGCGCGTTCCCCGGCAGAAATTTTGACGGGGAGTGTTGCACGGTCTGCGGGGTGCTGGTACAAGAAAGCCGTGATCGGGGACCAGCCCGATCACGGCTCTTGACCCCAGCGGAACTACCGCTTGAGGCGCTTGGTGCGTCTATAGCGTAGCACGTCCGCATCCCAGGAGTGGACGATGAACAGCCTTTTGTCGCTTGCAATCCCGATTCCCTGTATCCGCGGCCGGTTCGGAGACCGCATCGATACCTTCCAGACGCAGGTTCGGCCGGACCAGGTCCCTGATCTGCTCGGGCACGACCCGCGGCCGGACAACTGGAAGCGGCTCCCGAAGAACATCCAGGACATGTACGAGTATCTGCAGCGCAAGACCACGAGGGCCCGGCGCCGCGCGACTCGGAACTACATCGAAGACCGGATTGGCCCGGACGGCATCACCCTCGGTGCCTTCCCGTCGATCAGCATTGGAATGGTTCAGCCTGCCACGTTCGAGCCGAGCGACAGCAACCCGAATGTCGGCATCCTCAAGCTCGATCTCTCCGCGAACAACGTCCGGGTGATGCTCGACGGGCTCGGCCGTTACTGTGGTGCGATGGACCTGCACGCGGAGGGGAAGCCGGTCGGCGACTGGTTCTCGTTCCCCGTCACGATCTACGCGCCGAGCGCGACGGAGAAGTCCCTGACGCTGAAGCAGCTCGGGCAGCTGTTCCACGACTTCAACTTCCTGCAGATGTCCGTTTCGCCGGCGCACGCCATGGCCCTGGACCAGAGCGACCTCTACATCAGCCTTGCCAACATGATCGGCAAGTCCGATGTTGTGCAGAGGAACGGCGGGATGGAGGAGCGCGCCCGTACGCTCGGGAAGAAGAGCACCGCCCTCGTCGTTCAGAATACCCTCGTGCGCTTCGCCTTCGCGGTGTCAGAGGGCTCGATCTACCGCAGCGGGCGTGCGCCCGCGGACGCAGCTCTCACTCGCGAGAACATCGGTGAAATCTCCAAGCGGATTCAGGCCTTCTTGGAGCTGATGGAGTCGGAGATGGGTGCGCGCACCTTCTCCAACAGCGACTCGATCCACCTCACGTCGGGGGGGTGGCAGGCCCTCGGCCTCGCGCTCCACGACCTGGAGGTCACCCTCGGAGACGTGCTCACGGCCGAGCGCAAGTTGGAGATCGGCAAGGCTGTCGCGGCGATCGACTGGTCGCGCCAGAACCGGGACTTCGTCGACCTGATCGGGAACGAGGAAGAGGGTCCGAACGGAGAGAGTCGCGTGCGGGTGAGCCGCGCGGGGCGGACCGTGATCGAGGATCTGGCTGACTATGTCCGTGAGAAGTCGGGCCTGTCGAAGGAGCTCCACACCCATAAGGCGGGGCTCACGAGCCGTGTTTCTCCGCCGCCCCCCTCGAACATCAGCACGTGAGGCGGATGATGCCGAACCACTTTGGTGCAGAAGCCCGTCGGCGTGCGCTGTTGGCGTACGCGGAGGGGCGCAATCTCCGTAGCGAGCCTGTGTGGTCCCACCTCTACAAACTCCTCTTGGGTGTCGACGCCCGGACTCGCTTGGCCGGCATCTACGACTCAAGCCACATGCAGGAGGGCGGCACGTTCCACGAACGTGCCGTCGACTTCACTCATCGGTTGTGCGCGTTGTGGAGCATCGAGGAGCACGAGCTACCAGCGTACCTCGACTTCATCCTGAAGGAGTGCTCGGCGTCCTACGCGGAGTCGATGAAGTCGAAGCTATCGCCAACGGAGTCCGATCTTACCGGCCAGC
>JACKER010000035.1 GCA_020632925.1 Alphaproteobacteria bacterium
CGCGCTTGGCGGAGGGCTTACCACCCAGCGGCGAGAGGTGCCCACCGCCGGACTCACCGAGCGCGCTCCGGTCGTAGTTCGCGACCAGCCAGTCCCCCGGGGTCGCGAGGTTGGTGCGCAGCGCGGCGCGGAACGCAGCCTCGTCGACGTCGTCGGCGTGGTGGACCTCGACGTCGGCGCCGTGCGCGCGCAGCATCCCCGCCAGGTCGTCGAGCGGCATCCCCGTGAGCGTGACCCGCCACCAGGAGCGCACCGCCGTGGCTTCGGGGGTGAAGAAGGCGTCCTGGGTGAGGTGGTCGCCACGCGCGTCGAGCACGACGACCGACGACGCCACCCCGCACCAGCTGCTCTTCTCCTGCGACTGGAAGGAGGCGAGCAGGCCGTCGAGGTCGGCGGTCGCCGCGGACGCGAGCAACGCCCGGCCCTCGGGGACGTCGAGCGCCACGGAGCCCTCGGGCAGCGGCAGGTCCACGCGGCGCGGGTGCGAGATCGTCCAGTAGCCGCCCGCCAGCGCCAGCAGGGGGAGCAGCGCGACGCCGCCGAGAGCGACCGTGATCGACCGTCGTCGCACGGCTACTCCACGTAGCGAAAAGGGCAGGTTCGCGGGCCGTTCCGGAGAGGTATTCCCGCAAGTGGTTCCCGACGATTGAGTTTCCGACTCCGGCCAGCCACCGCGAATACCCCCTTTCGGCGCGCGAACACGAAACAGCCTCCGAAGCTCGACTGAGAGCGGCTCGCACCCGAAGCGGGTTCGCGGCCGACGTGACCGAACCGAACATATTCGTTCGGTCGCGGTCCACGACGAACTTATCGGCCCAGTCACCCGTCACCATTGCCCTCATTGGCGGTGGACCCGCTGTCGCCAGAGCAGTCCGATCCGCTCCGCTGGTTCTCGTCGTCCGAGTTCGTCCTCGGGGTCCGATGGTCAAGGTCGTGCTCGAACGCGGCGCGCGATCGGTATTGAGCGAAATGCGTGAGGACAGCGCCAGCCCTCGGCTGGAGCAGCCTTCCCACCCGGCGGATTTCGTACGTGAGCACACTGCCGTCCACGCCAGCGTCGAATCTCGCAGAAAGAGAAGCAGCAGGGAGCAGGGCCTTCTTGATCTCGTTCTTGACCTGCTTCTTCTCCAACTCCTTGTATCGCTCTATCGCAGCCCGAAACAGCCTGCGGACCTTTTCACAGTGCTTCTGCCAGGGTTCGATGAGTCCGCTCGACCCGGCCACATCCACGTCGATGCTGGCCTTGCCATCCTCGTTGAGAACGCAGAGGTCAAGAACTGCGAGGCGCACGTCGTGGGCATTGGCGAAATCGACATAGGCTGGCTGCCCCGTCGCCTCGTCGTACCAATCGATTTTCTCCCACGAGTCCTTCGGCCCGCTCTGTCCAGCGGGCCGAACGATTTCCGCCAGTACAACCTGTCGAGTGCATTTGTCGTCGTACGACCGGCGGCCGTTGGACCGAACCATCAGGTCGCACGGCTGCGATAGCAGGATGAATTGCGTGCCCCGTGCATCCTGAAAGAGGTCGCCCAGATCGATCGGAAGGTGGTGCCGATTGATGTACTCGGGAGACTCGAACAGCTCGAACCGATGCACGCGGATTGCCTCTGCGCACGGCGGCTCGCTCCCATACACGGCTTCATCGTCACCGGGAATCACGCTGACCGACCGCGCGTCCCGCACCTTCGACGGCAGGTCTGCTTCCAGGTTCTCGTGCATTCGACGCCGCGCTTCGCGCCTCATGAACACGCTGAAGATGCGGAACAACGTGTCGGGTTCCCAGACCCCTTCGCGGCGTGATGAAGCCAACACGATCTGGTCGAAGTCCAAGACCGAGACTCGCTCCATAGCTTCCTTCGCGGCCTCGACGGAGTCCGCGAATACTCTCCAGGCCGCGTTCTTCATCGCGCCACATCGGCTGCTGAGCGCTGCCAGGCGGACCATTCGGAGGAAGCTGTAGTGCGTCGCACCGTTGTCGACGGAGAGCCGTTGCTTGGCAATCACGAGAAACCGGTCGCGATCCAAGTCGTGGTCGCGAGCCAGGCTGTCCCATGCCTCGTGCTCCGCTCCGACCGGGACGGTGTGGGTAATCAGTCCACATAGCGAGGCCCCTTGCTTCTGGACCTCCCGCACGAGCTTGAGCCCCTCGTCGGACGACGCATGCTCTCGTCTGAAGTCCCGGTCGAATAGGAAAAGCGTGTGACGCGCCTCGTCTTCGTCACCGAGGTAGCGGTCGCGAGACTCATTCCATTGGCCCAACGACAGCGTCTCGAACGTGAAGTCGGGTAGGTCGGCTAGAAGCTGCTGGAGCCCGAGAGCTGCTACCGCATCCCGCTTCGGGTCGGACGGTTGCTGCTCGCCAGTGGCTGCGGCGGGCTCCGAAGTAGGGTCGAGATCCGGCTGAGGTTCTCCCTCGCCGGCTTCACCGACGGTCCCAACCACCGGGCTCACCTTCTGAGACGAGTCGCCGTCGGACGGGTCGGCATGTGGTTCATCATCATCGTCCGATAGGAACGTCGACTCGGCGCCGTTGTCTTCCCGCACAATGCGGGCTCGACGAAGTAGATCCGCTTGCTTCCCGCCGTCCAGCTCGGCCCAAAGGTTCTGAAGGCTTGCCCGCCAGACGTCTGGGTCGGCATCGAATGGCAGCTCCCCCAGGGACGGAATGGTCACCGCGGTCTCTGGTGGGAGAGCCTCACAGATTCCGATGAGTTCCTCAATCGAGATGGTGTCGGACGCGTACTCATCGTCGACGACCACGATCCGACGCACGCCGATCGCCTCAAGCAGTTTCCGTGCGTTCGTCCGAACATCTGCGACAGCTGCTGGTTGACTACTCAATGACCGCTCCCGTTAAGTCGAGCTCGAAAGCAAACCGGCGACCAAAGCTGTTCCGCTCAGGCAACAGCAGTGCTGTACAGCCTTCGGAATCGAGGAGCTGCTGCACGACGAAGAGCCCCAACCCTCGTCCCTGCCCCTTGTCTTTCATGGTCACGAACGGGTCGAAGAGGGTTAACTCCACCGCCGGGTCAACGCCTCGTCCGTTGTCAGCGAGGCGGACGATGGAGCCGTCGGCCACGATGCTGATGACACCTGCTTCAAGATGGCCGGTCCGAATGGCCTCACGCAGCCAGTAGTCGGCGTTCAGGATGAGGTTGTCGAAGACCTGCGTGAGCTTGCCGCGGTTCATCCGCAGGAGAGCACTGTCTGCTTGGCCGGACACCTCGACCCTGACGCTCTTACCCTCGAGCCTCTCGTTGTGAAAGGCGGCGAGCTCCTCGAGGAAGGGTACAAGGCCGATGTCTTCCTTGCGCTCGCGCAGGTACTTCAACGAGGGCGTCATGTGCGCAAGCTGTTTGCTCATGGCGGCGACTGCCGATCGGACGTGCTCGATGTACGTGATGAGCGTAGCCTTTCGAATGTCGCGATCCCGAAGTTGTCTCAGGACGGTTGCACTACGCTTCGCGAGTCCATCGGCGATGTTGTGAATCTCATGCGAGAGAGCCTCGGCCGTGAGTCCGAGACTCACGCTTTCGAATACAGCGTCGAGCTCCTCTTGGAGACTCTCCCACCGACGGTCCAGCACCTCGCGCAGAGAGCTGAGCTCCGATGCCCGAGATAGCGCCAGACCAACCTCTTCAAGGAGTGCCTCTGCGCTTGTTGCCGCTGCCGACACCTCGGAGAGCGCGACGTCGAGCCGGCTGATGGCTCGCTCGAGGCCAGGATCCTTCTCGGCCTTACCACCGAGCTCCTTGCGCACGTCCGCGAGAGTCGAAGTCGCGTTGTCCGCGACCGACCGGAGCCGGCCGACGTGGCCGCGGAGCTTCTTCCGCTTGTCGCCGAGAGTCGATGCGACGTCCTCGATGCGCTTCGTGATGTCGCCTGGACTGTGCGTCGGCTCAACATCGGCCGTTCGGTCCTTGTGCTCGTTGAGGAAATCCAGGGTGCCGCGGCGAAGGAACTCCTGAATGTCTCCTGAGAATCGGACGAACTCAGTGAGAAGAGCGTAGAGGTTCTCGTAGTGAGGCGTGACCTGGAACCCCTCGCGACTGGTGGTTTCGATCAGCATCGCGTTGTCGCGAGCTGAGATCGCTACATAGCCAAGGACGTTTCCGGGCTTCAGCCCGTAGTAGGACGTTGCGCTCGTCCACTGTCGGCCGAGCCCAAGCCAGTCGTCCCCGACTCGGACGCCGAAGCCGTCTCGGTAGACACGAACCCCGGCGAGATCCCGCACGAGCTTCCGGTAGTCGGTGTAGCGGTCAAGCGCGTGCCCGTGGAAGTCGGTACGGTCCAGCGACACCGCATCAACCTCGCCCCGAAAAGGCCCAGGATTCGCCACCTGGCCATCCACTCGCTTCACCTTGTCAATAGCGTCAAGCTGGCGCTCAACTCCAAACTCAACGAACCAACCGGCCGAACGGGACCGGGTGAATGCTGGCGGGCGCTTCCGCTTGGCCTTCGTTGAAAGAAACTCGAAGAGCGCCCTTCCGCCATCCCGTCTGCACAGGGAGGCGAGAAGGGCCCGGTCTTCCTTCGCGTTGGGCTGCAAGAAGTCGAGCCTTGTTTTCCCGGTGATCTTGAAGGTCGTGCCGTCGAACTCGAAAACGTAGCGGAGGAGCGCCGTCTCTCGAACTCGCTGCGCAATCTCGGCAAGTTCGAGGCGCTTCCCATCCAACTCGAGATGCACGACGAAGTCGCGGACCTCTTGGAACGGGGAGATCATGCCCGACAGGCTGAGCTGGAGCTTGGCTACGTTGCGCTCGCCCTGCCACGCCTCGGGGTCACGCAGGTCGGACAGGATCAGCTTGGTGCCTTGGCTCTCCCCTTTACGGGTTCGAGTAGAGAAAGTGACCGGCACGCTGCCCAGGCTCGCGGTGTCCCGAAAATCCCGCCAAGAGAAGGCCACATAGTGCTCATGCTTCTCGTCGCGTGGACGGGTTACGATCTCCACGTTGCTTGCCAGCCGCTGGACACCAAGACGCCCGAGTCCCTTGTCGCCAATCGGTGTGCGCCCTCTACGGGTCGGCTCCCCGCGTGCCTTCTGGTCGCGCTTCGGCGAGTTTGCGATGGTGAGCCAGCCCTTCTCGATGACATCGCGACTCATGCCGTCGCCATCGTCTTCCACCACGATGACGCCGCGAGCACTCCCGAACTTCTCGCCCCAGCGATTCGTCGATCCGGTGTCGATGGTGACCTTCACCCACGACGCATCGGCATCGTAGCTGTTCTTGACGAGTTCAACGAGGGCCTGCACCTCGTCGGTGATCAGCTCCTCACCCAGGCGGAAGACGACTGCCGCGTTGATGTCGAAGCGAGCGGGCGCGTCGGTATTCTGGTCCGCCATCACCCCTCCTTCCTGAAGAGAAGGATCGTTTCACCGCGCATCGTGCTCGCGATGCTGTTCCTGGTCGCCATCCGCTTGCTGGGGATGTGGCGCTGAATGCTGGCAACGAGGACTGCGCCCCGATTGCCCAGAAGCTCGGTGAGGATCTGATCTGTCGGTACTTCGTCGCCCCCGACGCGGCGGTTGCCGACCGTCCAGATCATGTAGCCGTTCGTCCGGAGGGCAGCCAGCGCCGCATCGAGGGAAGAGTCGAGGTCCCGGCAGAAGGCCGCGACCCTACTGCTGCGGTCGGCAGGCAGCCGCGCGAGTCGCTTCAGGGTGGCGTCGAGGCTTGGACAGTCCTCGCGTAGCTTTGCCACGTCCTCCAACGCGGACTTTCGACCACCACCGAGGCTGCGGCTGTCGATCTCGTAGGTCGAGACCAGGTAGCTCGAGTCGGTCCGGTCGTGGATGTCCTCGAGGTCGATCCACTGCAGTGGCAGATACGAGTACTGGCCGTACGGAACCGTGGTGGTGTTGTCGCCGTAGGGCGGTGAGGTGATCAGAAGGCCATGGCCGCGAGGGCTTGACCCGGGGGATGGAACCGTGTCCATCGAGTCGCCAAGATCGATGGTGATCCGGCCTCGGTACGCTCCGCCGGGGGCGAGATGACCTGATTCCCGAAGCGTCGCCGCTTCCTCGGTAAGGCGTTGGACGACATCGTTGAGTACCTCCGTGAAGGTTTCGACCGCCTGCACCTCCCGGGCCTCAAGGTCATCCGCGCTTCGAATGTGCAGCTTAAACGTTGACGTTCGCGAGTTGCTACTGAGCCGAACGGTCTCCGCGAGAGCTGTCCAGAGGACGCGACGGCACCAGAGGCTCGTTTCAGTTCGAATTGCGCGCCGGATTCGGGACAGGTCCACTGCCACTGCGGGCTGGAACCACTTGTCGATTCCGGGGAAATCGGTCTCGACCTTCGTCCCACGGTCGGCACCAGCGAGCGCAACGACGCGCTCGGCCGAGGCGCGGAGACGCCTGAGATGGAACGGACCGGCCTTCGTTCGAGAGATCAGCACGGCCAGCGGGTTGATATCCTGGCCGGAGAAGCTCAGGCCGAGTCGCATCGCTTCGGTGAGCGTCGTTCCCGACCCGACGAACGGGTCGATCACCGAGTCGATATCGCCTACCGCTTGAGCAACCACGCCCATGAGCACCGCCTGCATAGGCGGGACCATCATCGCGGGGTACTGCGAAAGGCCGTGGGCCTGCCGTCGTGCTGCCCCTCGACGGAAGGTCCAGTAGTCGTCGTCGGCATCGGACAGGCTGGCGAGTTCCTCAGCGATGAGGGCGTCGACCGCGAGGGCACGCACGTCAGAGTTGCGCGCGTCCTCGTGAGCGGACTGATGGTGGTGAGCTGTCGCCTGTCGGACCAACGTCATGCGGGCCGCCTCTGGTTCCTGGTGTCCACGGTAGCGAGGGCCGCCGCCGACGGTCCCTCGGCCATCACGCGGCGGGGCTCGCTCGTCGAGGAACCTAAGGGGGCAACACCTAGGTCGCGAGTTGCTGCGCGGTCGCGGACCATCAGCGTCCGCGAGCTGTGCGACCGGCGCTCGCCGTCAATGACGCCGGGCGCCGCCCGGTAGCTCGTGGTCGCCGAGTTCATGCGGTCTCGTCCTCCTCGCGTCCAACGTCGTCGCTCGCGCCGCCGCTGCGGACCCACTCATTCACGTCGGCCAGCTTGAACTTCCACAGCCGACCGACCTTGTGCGCGGGCAGCCCCTTGCCCTCGATCCAGCGGTACACGGTGTCGTGCGAGACGGCGAGATGGCGCGCCACGTCCTCGACGCTGGCCCAGGGTTCTGCGGGCATGACCACTCCTAGGCTGGACCGCCGTGCGGAGCGGGAGGGTATCACGTCCGACTGATGCGGACGTGGATCGCCTCGTGCGCGTTCGACAAGCGCAGCCACGTGACGGGTGTCTTGCCGGGAGCCCGCTCGGCCGACCTCGACACGGACCCACGACGAACGCGGCGCGCACGGGATGATCGTTACTCGGACTCCATCGGGTCCCCGGTTGCGGCGACCAAGAACCCGGCGCGGCGCTGCGGGTGGTTGGGATCGGCGCGCGGAACCTCTGGTCCGAATCGTTCGCACGGTGCCCCCCCCAAGCCGTTCCTCAGGTGGCGCCGCTGAACGAGCCGGTCGACTCCTGGGTCGGGCCGCCGGAACTGTTCCCACTCCGGGCGGGAACAGGCCCCCTAGGGCCGGGACACCCCCCTCCAACCCGCCGAGAACGCAGTCCTGACGGGCCTCGCCCGCCACGCCGAGCCTACTCCACGTAGCCGAGGGCGCGCAGGGCCTCGAGCGTGGCGGCGTCGGGCTCCTCGGCGCGCGCGGGGGTGCCCCAGCCCTCGAGGGCGGCACGCAGGCGCTCGACCTCCTCGGGGAACCGCGCGGACACGTCCTCCCCAGGCGTCCCCTGGCGGTCGGTCAGCGTCCAGGCGTACCCACCTTCGGCGCGCGGGCGCCCCACGAGCTCGAAGCGGTCGTCGCGAGCGCCCCGCTGCCGCGCGCTCTCCGGCGGCCAGGTGAGTGCCACCGCCTCCATCGCCGCCACGACGTCGGGGTGGGCGGCGGCCACGTCCACCCGCAGGTCCGGGTCGGTCCGACGGTCGTGGAGCGTGTGAGCGCCGCGGTCGGTGCACCAGGACCACGGATTGGCGTGCACGCACCAGCGCTTCCGCCGCCCGGCCACCACGTAGCCGCTCATCCCCGCGTGGAGCGCGCTCCCCGACTCCGCCAGCGCCACCGAGGGCCCGCCGGGCTCGCCACGCAGCCGCGGTCCGAGGTCCACGCCGTCCATCGCGGGCGGCGGCAGCCCGAGCGCCGAGAGCAGCGTGGGAGCGACGTCCTCGAGGCGCGCGACGCCCTCGTCCGTCCCCGGCACCACCCCGGGGCCGACCACCACCAGCGGCACCCGCCACGCCGCGTCGTCCAGGCTGGGCCCGTGCTCGTACCACAGCCCGTCCTCGCCCTGGTTCTCGCCGTGGTCCGCCGTGAACACCACCCACCCGTCGGTGCCGCGACGCTCCCGCCAGGCCGCGAGGAGCCGCCCGACCGCCTGGTCCACCGCCGCCACCTCCGCGTCGTAGAGCGCCCGGCAGTCCTCCAGCGCCGCCGAGCTCCGACCGTCGCGGTCGGCGTAGATCGCGTCGCGCTTGCCGCGCCGGCCCTCGGCGGCTTCCCCCAGGCGGCGGCAGCGGGGCGCGTCGGGGCGCAGCGGTCCGTCGTCGGGCGGCAGGTACGGGAAGTGCGGGTCGGCCACGTGGACCCACATCAGCAGCGGGCGATCGGGCTGCGCGTCCACCGCGAGCAGCGCGCGGTCGACCACCTCGGACGCACGCGCGTCCGCCATCACCTCGAACGCGTCGAAGCCGGCGGCCAGCCCCTGCTCCGGACCCGCGACCGGCGTCGCCGACAAACCCACCGTCCGCCAGCCCGCGGCCGACAGGACGGAGGCGAGCGTCGTGCCCGAGGTCATCGGCTGGCCGACCTCGCGCGAGCCGTGGTGGTGGGGCCACAGGCCGGTGAGCATGGAGGCCAGCGCGGGGGTCGTGCGCGGAAAGGGCGTCGTCGCCTGCAGGAAGGCCCTCCCCTCCCCCGCCAGCCCGTCGAGCGCCGGCGTCCGCGCCGCGGCGTGGCCCGCGTACCCCAGGCGGTCCGCGCGGAGCGTGTCCACGGTGACGATCAGGACCTCGGGGCTCTGCGGGCGCGAGCAGGCCGCCAGCGCGATCAGCGGCGCCACAGGAACACCAGGTCCCGCAGGAAGCTGTGGACGATGACGAGCGCACCGGCCCCCGCGAGGAACGCGCTCGCCAGCGCCGGCAGCGGCAGCAGGCTCCCGAGGAACAGCGTGATCCCGACGCCGCAGGCCCACGGACGCCACGGATCGGGCGGCAGCTCGGCGGCGAGCCAGGGCCAGACGCGGCCCGCGCCGACCCAGACGTACCGCGCGAGGCCCGCGGACAGGACCCACCAGCCGTGCCCGAGCCCGACCGCGAGCGCCGAGAGCACGAACACGAAGATGGCGTCGAGCTCCATGTCGAGCCGGGCCCCGAACGCCGACGCGCACCCGGTGGCCCGCGCGACCCGCCCGTCCAGCCAGTCCAGGAAGAACGCCGCGGATCCAAGCGCGAAGAGCGCGAGCGGTGGGACCTCCTCGCCCGCGAGCGACGCCAGCGCCGCCACCACCACCGCGCGCACCAGCGTGATCCGGTTGGCGAGTCCCAGCGTCGGCAGCGGATGCAGCGCCAGCGAGGGTCCCGCGGAGATCGCCAGCGCGACGGGCACCAGCGACGCCCGCGCGACGCCACCCGGAGAGCCCGTGGCGAGGGCCGCCACCAGGCCACAGGCGAGCACGAGCACCAGCCCGGAGGCGAGCGCCTCGCGGCGGAGCGTCGTCGTGGTGTCGGTCGCGGCCATCCACGCTGTTTATCCAGACGGTGGCCCGGGTGCGGGATAGCGTGGGGGCCGTGTTCGACGAGTGGTCCGCGCTGCTTCGGGTGGCCGGTGGGCGCAGCGTGCTCCCCGATCGCGGTGACGTGGGCCCGCTGACCGCGCGGTACGCCCCGTTCCTGCGCCCGATGGACCGCCCGGTCGTGCTCGCCCACCTCGCGCAGAGCCTGGACGGCCGGATCGCGCTGCCCTGCGGCCAGTCCCAGTGGATCTCGGGCCAGGAGGACCTGGTGCACACGCACCGGCTGCGGGCCCTGGCGGACGCGGTGGTCGTGGGCGCGCACACCGTCGAGCGCGACGATCCGCAGCTGACGACGCGCCTGGTCACCGGGCCCAACCCGCTGCGCGTCGTGCTCGATCCGCGCCGTCGCCTGCGGCCCGATCACCAGGTGTTCGACACCGCCGCCGCCCCCACGCTGCTCGTCGGGGCAGTGGAGGCGCCGGCCCCCGACGGCGTGGAGACGCTGCTTCTTCCCGCCACCGACGGGGTGCTCGATCCCGCGTCCATCGTGGCGGCGCTCGGCGCGCGCGGCGTGCGGCGGATCCTGGTCGAGGGCGGTGGGATCACGGTCTCGCGCTTCCTGGCGGCGGGCTGCGTGGACCGGCTGCACCTCGTGGTCGCCCCGGTGCTGATGGGGCACGGCCGACCCGCCCTCGACGTTCCCCTGGCGTCCGCGCTCGCCGACTGCCCCCGCCCGCCCACGCGGGTCGAGGCGCTCGGCGAGGACTGGCTGTTCGACTGCGAGCTGCGCTGATGCGCGCCCGCGCGCTGTGGACCATGGCGCCGGGCCGCGCGGAGCTGCGCGAGACCGAGCTGCGGCCACCCGGACCCGGCGAGGTGCTGGTGCGCGCGACCTGCTCGGGCGTGAGCCGCGGCACCGAATCGCTGGTGCTGCGACACCGCGTGCCCGAGAGCCAGCGCGCCGTGATGCGGGCCCCCTTCCAGGAGGGCGAGCTGCCCGGCCCCGTGAAGTACGGCTACGCCAGCGTCGGCGTGGTCGAAGAGGGCGCCTTGCCCGCCGGGACGCGCGTGTTCTGCCTCTACCCCCACCAGGACCGCTACGTGGTGCCCGCGAGCGCGGTGGTGCCGCTGCCGGACGGGCTGCCCGCCGAGCGCGCGGTGCTCGCCGCCAACCTCGAGACCGCGATCAACGGCTGCTGGGACGCGCGTCCCGGCCCGGGCGACCGGATCGCCGTGGTCGGCGCCGGCGTCGTGGGCGCGCTCTTCGCCTGGCTCGTGGGCCGGATCCCGGGCATCGCGCTGACGCTGGTGGACCTCGTGGACCGCTCGGCGCTCGCGGAGCGGCTCGGCGTGGGCTTCGCGCCGCCGGAGCGGGCCGAGGGCGACCGCGACCTCGTGGCGGAGGCCAGCGGCACGGCGGGCGGGCTCGCGACGGCGCTGCGCCTCGCCGGGCAAGAGGCCACCGTGCTCGCGCTGTCCTGGTACGGCGAGGGCGAGGTGGGCGTGCCGCTCGGCGAGGCCTTCCACAGCCGTCGCCTGGTGCTCCGCAGCAGCCAGGTGGGCGCTTTGCCCGCGGACCGCCGCGCCCGCTTCGACACGCGCCGGCGGCTGGCGCTCGCGCTGTCGCTGCTGGAGGGCGCGCCCGAGCTCGACGCGCTGCTCGACCACGAGGGCACCTTCGACACCCTCCCCCACGACCTGCCCGCGCTGGCCGAGGCGTCGGGGCGGGTCCTCTGCCACCTCGTCCGCTACCCTGCCGCCGGAGGCGCCTGATGTACCGGGTCACCGTCCGCGATCGCGTGATGATCGCCCACTCGTTCCGCGGGGAGATCTTCGGCCCCGCCCAGAAGCTGCACGGCGCCACCTACGTGGTGGAGGCGGAGTTCCGCCGCCGCGAGCTCGATACCGACGGGCTCGTCGTGGACATCGGGCTCGCGCACCAGGCCCTCGCCGCTTCGCTGGCGCCGCTCGCCTACCAGAACCTCGACGAGCTGCCGATCTTCGAGGGAGTCAACACCACGACGGAGTACCTCGCGGGCTGGCTCTGCGACCGGCTGGTGGCGGCGCTCGGCCAGGGGCTGGACGGCGTGTGCGTGACCTTGCGGGAGAGCGATGTCGCCTGGGCCAGCTGCGACCGAGCGCTCTGAGTCGGCGCGTGCTCACCGGGCTCGGGGTGCGCTGTCGCTGCTGGTGACGGCGGCGCTGCTGGGCTGGGTGCTGCACCGGATCGACGCGACCGCGGTGGGCGCGCTGCTGCTCGGCGCGGACCCCGTCCTGCTGCTGGTGGCGGCGGCCATGGTGCCCGCGCAGGTGCTGCTGGCCGCGCGGCGCTGGCGGCTCGGGTGCGCGGCGCTGGGCGTGGCGCTCGGGGCGCGCGAGGCGACCCTCGAGTACGCGCTGTCCACCCTGCTCAACCAGGTCCTGCCGGGTGGGATGGCGGGCGACGCGGTGCGGGTGTGGCGCCAGCGGGGACCGGAGCGCCCGATGGCGACGGTGCTCCGCGCGGCCGCCGGCGAGCGGATGGTGGGGCTGCTGGTCCACGGGGTGGCGGTGCTCGGGGGCCTGCTCGCGTGGCCGACGCTGCACCCCGGTGTGCCGCGTCCGCTCGGTGCGCTGCCGCTGGTGGGCGTGCTGCTCGTCGGGTTGGGGGGCGCCATCGCCACGACCGCCCGAGCGATGCTCGTCCCCACCGTGCTCGTCCGCCAGATCCTGGCGTCGGTCCTGTTCCTGGGGACGCTGCTCGTGGCCTTCGAGGCGTGCGGGCGCGCGATCGGGATGGAGCTCGGCGCCGCCGTGTTCACGGTGATCCCGCTGACGTTGCTCGCGATGGTGGCGCCCATCTCCATCGGCGGGTGGGGGCTGCGCGAGGCGACGGCCGTGGCGCTCCTGCCCCAGCTCGGCCTCACCGCGGAGCAGGCGCTCGCGCTCTCGACGGCCTACGGGCTCACCTCGCTCGCAGGTGCGCTGCCCGGCGTGGTCGTGCCGTGGGTGCGTCGGTGAGGGTCCACCTGCTCTGCCCCGGCGACCCGACGCAACGCACGGGCGGCTACCTCTACGACGCGCGGCTGGTGCAGGGCCTGCGCGACCGCGGGCACGAGGTGCTCGTCCACCCCGACCTCCCCGAGGCCCTCCCCGACGGCGTGGTGCTCGCGGACGGGCTCCTGTGGACGGCGCTCGGCGAGCGAGGGGCACGGCTCGCGGCGGAGCGGCCGGTCGCGGTGCTGCTCCACAGCCCGCTGTGGCGGGAGGCTGGACCCCATGCGCGCATACCCGAGGAGCAGGCGCTGCGGCGGGTGGCCCTCGTGATCGCGACCAGCGCGCGCACGGCCGCGGACCTCGACGTCGCCTCGGTGATCGTGGAGCCGGGGACCGATCCGGCGCCGCCCGCGCGGGGCTCGGGGACCGGGCGCCTGCTGTGCGTGGCGACGGTCACGCCCCGCAAGGGGCACGATGTGCTGCTCGAGGCCGTGCGCCGCCTGCGCGTCCCCCACGAGCTGCGCTGCGCCGGCTCCCTCGAGCGGGACACGGGCTGGGTGGACGGGCTGCCGGAGGTACCGGGGGTGCGCTGGCTCGGCGAGCTGGACGGACCGGCGCTGGCCCGCGAGCTCGACGCCGCCGACGTCGTCGTCCACGCCGCCCGCTACGAGGGCTGGGGCATGGCGCTGGCGGAGGCGCTGGTCCGCGGGCTGCCCGTCGTGAGCACGCCGGCGGGCCTCTTCGACGGCCGCGACCCGGGCTGCCGCCTGGAGGTGCCGCCCGACGACCCCGGCGCGCTGGCGTCGGCCCTGGAGCGGGTGCTCGGGTCGCCGGAGCTGCGCGCGACGCTGCGGGAGCGGGCGCTCGGCGTACCCCTGCCCACCTGGCCCGAGCAGGTCACCGCGATCGAGGCCCTGCTCAGAGGATGCGACGGCTCCGGTACCAGACGTACTGGCCGATCCCCAGGACCACCAGCGCGGCGGTGACGGCGGCGAAGGCCCACGGCGAGTCCTCGCCAGGCATGCCCCCCACGTTGATCCCGAGCAGCCCCGTGATCAGGCCGAGCGGCAGGAAGATCGCCGTGATGATGGCCAGCACGTACATCGTGTGGTTCATCTGCTCGGCGAGCCGGTTCGAGAGCTCCTCGCTGGTCACGGCCGCGCGCTCGCGGGCTGAGTCGAGCGCCTCGACGTAGCGGGTGACGCGGTCGGCGTGCTCCCGGAGCTGGGCGCGCGCGTGGTCCGAGAGCCAGCTCACGCGCTCGGTGTGCAGCCGCGTGATCGTCTCGCGCTGGGGCGCGAGGTACCGCCGCAGGGCGATGGAATCCCGCCGCAGCTCGGCGAGGCGGGTGCGCTGGTGCCGGCTCTCGGAGCGGAGCACGGCCTCCTCGAGCTCGTCCACCACGTCCTCGATCTGCTGTACCCGCGTGCCGATGCGGTGGAGCAGGCGATCGGTGATGTCCTGCAGCACGTCGCCCGGGTCGGTGGGGCCGGCGCCGAGGGCGAGCTGGGCCACCGACTCGCGCACCGCCGCGATCGGCCGGTGGCGCACGGTCAGCACACGGTGCGCCTCGAACCACATGCGCAGCGACACCATGTCCTCGGGCTCGGCGTCCTGGTTCGTGTTGATGCCGCGCAGGATCACGAGCAGCCCGTCGCCGACCACCAACCCGCGGGGCCGCGGCGCGTCGGCGAGCAGCGCCTCGACCACGATGGGATCGAGCGCAGCCTCACCGCGGAGCCACGCGACGGCCTCGGGATCGCCGTAGTCGAGGTGTATCCACACCGGACCCGCGGCGGCATCGACCGACGCACCCAGCGGGATCGACGTGCCACCACCGCGGCCATCGAGCTGGAAGGCAGAGAGTGCGACGGGCATGGCTCGCTCTACCATGCTCGGAGGTGTTGTTAAGAAATTAGCGGTATGTTAAGAAATCAACATGAGCGACACACCTCCCCTCTCCCGCCGCGAGCGCGAGATCCTCGACATCGTCTACCGGCTGGGTCGGGTGACCGCGGCCGAGGTCCGCGAGCAGCTGTCCGGCTCGCCCAGCGACTCCAGCGTGCGCACGATCCTGCGCCTGATGGAGGAGAAGGGCCACCTGACGCACGAGGTCGACGGCCCCCGGTACGTCTACGTCGCGACGACGCCGCCGGAGGTCGCGAGCCGTCGGGCCGTGCGCCACCTGGTCCAGACCTTCTTCGGCGGCGACCCGCGCCGCCTCGTGTCCGCGCTCCTCGACGACGAGCAGCTCGACGAGAGCGAGCTCGAGGAGCTCGCGCGCCTCGTCGACACCCACCGTTCCTAGCTCTCCCGCCCCACGCCACCCCGGAGCCCACCATGACCCTGCCCCTCGCCCTGCAGGCGGCCGCCGTGTACGCGCTCGCCCTCCCCCTCTCGCGACTCGGTCCCGCCCGTGGCCGTCGCGCCGTCCTCGTCGGCGCCACCGCGCTGGTCGCCGCCCTCCCGCTGCTCGCGCTGGCACCCGGCTGGACGCCCGAAGCCCCCGCGGCCACCGCGCTGATCGAGCCGTGGATGGTGTTCCAGGAGCCGTCGGTCGGCGGTGTCGCGCAGGCGCCCGCGGCCGTGGCGAGCTCCTGGTGGCCCGGGCTGGGGACACTGTGGGCGCTCGGCGCCGGGCTGTCGCTGCTGCGGCTGACGGCGGATCTGTGGGCCGCGCACCGCCTGCGGCGCTCGGCGAGGGACCGCTCGGGCGACGTGGCGTACACCGACGTGCTCGACGTGCCCGCCGTCGTCGGCTGGTGGCGTCCGCTGGTGCTCCTGCCCACTGTCGCGCGGGCCTGGCCCGAGCCGCGCGTCAGCCTCGCGCTGGCCCACGAGCGGGCGCACGTCGTCGGCCGCGACAACCTCTGGCTGCTGGTGTCCCGGCTGGTCGCGTGCGCCCACTGGTTCGATCCGCTCGCCTGGCTCACCGTCGGTGCGCTGCGGGACGCCTGCGAGCACGCCGCGGACGAGATCGTGCTCGACGGAGGCGCCGATCCGGTGGCGTACGCCGAGGCGCTGGTGGCGGTCGCTCGCGAGCGCGCACCTCGCGCGGGCTTCGCGATGGCGCGGACCTCCGGGCTGCAGCGCCGGGTGCGGGCCGTGCTCGCGGAGCGCCCCGTGGGGCGGAGGTTCGGCGGCGCGCTGCGCGTGGGGCTGCTGACCAGCCTCGCCGTCGGCACCGCCACCGCCTCCCCCGCCCGCCGACCCGCGCCGGTCACCGCGGGTGGCGCGCTCGACGCGACGCTCGAGGCCGAGGTCGCGCGCATCGAGGAGGCCTTCCACCCCGAGGGCATCGCGCTCGTCGTGCTGGACGCGCGCACCGGCGAGACGCTCGGGACCGCGGGCCGCGGAGGCCTGCTCGATCGGCCGGTCGCGCCCGGCTCCGTGCTCAAGCCCTTCGTCGTCGCCGCGGCGCTCGAGGGCGGGCTGGCCGCCGACCACGTGTTCCCAGAGGGCGACATGGCCTCCATCCTCGAGTGCTCGTCGAACGATGGGGCCATGCGGATCGCGACGCTCGCGGGACGGGACGCCGTCGGCGACGTCCTCCAGCGGGTGGGCCTGCCCGCGCCCGAGGGCACGCCCGTCGAGCGGCTGGCGCTGGGCGACGGGCTGCTCGTGAGCCCGCTGCAGGTGGCCCGCGCCTGGACCCACCTCGCGGGGGACGGCGCCATCGCCGAGCCCGTCGCCGCCGAGGTCCGCCGGATGCTGGTGGGCGTGGTGGAGGGGGAGCACGGCACCGGGCGGCGCGCCGCGGTCCCGGGGACGAAGGTCGCCGGCAAGACGGGGACGGCGCGGCTCGTGCGCGCGGACGGCACGGTCGACGCCGACCACACCCTCGCCACCTTCGTGGGCCTGATCCCCGCCGAGCACCCCGAGCACGTCGTGCTGGTGTCGGTGGGCGGCGCGCAGGGCGACGAGGGCTGGGGCGGCGTCGTGGCCGCACCGTCCTTCGCGCGGATCGCGGGCTCGCTGTAGGTCATCCGGCGCCGAAACCGCGCCGATGCGCTCTGCCGGCGCGTCCGGGACCGGGAGCGGGAGCGGGAGCGGGAGCGGAGGCACCTGATCGCGCCCGGGAATCCTCTCCATCTGGCAGACTGCCGTGGGAGCACCGATGGCAGAGATTCCGGAGATCGCGGGGATGTCGAACCAGGAGCTGCGCGCCGCGGTCGACGCCGGCGGGAGGTTCGTGGTCTACGAGTACGTGTTCTCCGTCGTGATCATGACCTTCCAGCGCTCCTCGCGGGTGTTCTTCGTGCCCGCGGGGAAGAGCCGGCTGGTCCCGGGCCTGCCGTACACCGCCATCTCCATGCTCTTCGGCTGGTGGGGCTTCCCGTGGGGCTTCATCTTCACGCCCATCTCCATCGTCAAGAACCTCGCCGGCGGGAAGGACGTGACCCGGGACGTCATCGTCAACTGACCACCCCAGACGCACACCGCGTGGACATCGAATCTACATCTACATAGATTTGATGTATGACCCGCACCCAGATTCAACTGCCCGATGAACTCTACCGCGACCTCAAGCGGCTCGCGGAGGCGCAGGAGTGGACGCTCGCGGAGACCCTCCGCCGCGGCGCCGAGTTGTTGCTGCGCAGCTACCCGAGGGATCCGGAGCCCGCGAGTACCTGGCAACTGCCGGAACCAGTGGCGCTCGGGAACTTCGTAGCGCCCGTCTCGGATTGGCGTCGGCTGGCCAACGAGGACGACGCCCCGTGAGCGGCACCGCCATCGACACCAACCTCCTGCTCTACGCACTCAACGCATCGGTCCCGGAACACGAGGCCGCGAGGCGGTTCCTCGACGAGCGGCGTGACGATTCGGACACGGTGCTCTCGGAGTTGGTGCTGGTCGAGCTGTATGTCCTGCTCCGCAACCCTGCGGTGGTCTCGCGACCGCTGGATGCCCCCGCAGCGGCATCGGTGATCCAGCGCTTCCGGCGGCACCCATCGTGGAGGCTGATCGACCACGATCCGGCCGTCATGGACGAGGTGTGGGTTGGCGCGGGGCGCGCGGGCTTTGCGCGCAGGCGCATCTTCGACCTCCGGTTGGCGAAGGGTCTCCTCCGCCATGGCGTCACGCGCTTCGCGACGCGCAACGTCGCCGACTTCCACGGAATGGGCTTCGCCGAGGTGTTCGACCCGCTCGATGGAGCCTGAGGCCGTCAGCGGCCCTTGGACGCCAGGTAGGCGGCGATCCGGGGGAGCGCGGCCACCAGGGCGCGGTGCTCGGCGACCGGCCCCTCCAGCGTCGCGCCGGGGACCGTCGCCAGCACCTGGTCGATCGCGTCCCAGAAGCTCGTGTCCGCCGGTGTCGGCGCGTCGCCCACCAGCCAGCCCGACGTCGAGCGCGCGAGGAAGGCCTCGAGCCCCGGCAGGAAGCGCCCGCGCCAGTCGTCCCGCAGGAAGTCGCGGACCGCGTCGGGACCTCGGTGCGCGGCCAGCCCGCCCGCCTGCCGCAGGTCCTCCGCCGACCACACCAGCGCCTCGACCGTCGCGGCGAGCCGACCGTCGACCGGCATCCGACCGTGCTCCCGCGCGAGCCAGCAGACGATGACCCCGCTCTGCACGAGCGAGAAGCCGTCCACCACCAGCGCCGGGACGGCGCCGAACCACGCGATGTCCGGGGCGAGCGCGTCCCAGCCCTCCCCTCGCCAGGGCGTCGCCACCTCGTCCCAGGTCAGCCCGAGCTCCGCCATCCAGAGCCGGATCTGCTCGCCACGCCCGAGCGGCGTGTCCCAGTAGTGGAGGACCGGCCTCACGGCCCGAAGCGAGCGGAGAGCAGCGTCTCCTGCGGCGTCACCACCGCGATCCCGCCCGCGGCGTCCACCACGACCACCCGCGGCGTGCCGGGCACGGGCGCGAGCCCCACCACCGCGGCCTCGGAGACCTTGCGGGTCGCCACCACGGCGCAGTCCGGCCCGAGCCAGGTCACGGAGCCGTCGCGGTCGCCCACCACCACCCCGTCGGCGCTGGCCTCCATCGACGAGAGCAGCCCCGGGAGCTCCAGCTGCTCGCACACCAGGTCGCCCCCGCGACGCACGCGCACCCACCCGGCCCTGGAGGTCACCGGCGCGGGCTCGCTCGCACCCGGCGGCGTGGTCGTCCGGGTCAGGCTCTGTCCGCCGTTGCCCGCGACGATCAGGCGGTCGCCCGAGCCCAGCGCGAGCCGGGAGACGTCGGCGCCGGGCGGATCGAGCAGCTCGCGGGCCCGGGTCAGCGTGGTCCCGTCCCAGCCGTCCACCTGGATGCTGCGGGTGTAGCTCCCGGTGAAGCTCACGCGGCGCCCGCTGGTCGGAGCGTCGCACCACCAGCGCGCCTCCCAGCTGTCCTGGCAGGGGAAGGGCTCGGTCGCTTCGCGCAGCAGGGCGCCCGTCGTCGGGTCCCACACCATCGCCTTGCGGTTGCGGATACCGGTCGCGGCGAGCCGGTCGTCGGGCAGGAAGTCGGCGAGGACCACACCCACGTCCAAGGTCCGACGGTACTTCTCACCGAGATCCGCCGCGCCGTAGAGCACGACGACCCCGTCCCCGCCGACGGCCACCCACCGCGCGTCGGAGGACACGGCGACCGAGGACGGGGTGGCACCGAAGGCAGAGATGCACCACCACGCGATCATCGGTCCCCCCTAACCAGACGGATCCGGTCGACCGAGAGAACCCTCCGACAACCACCAGCCGTCCCCCTCTCTCACCACACGATCGGGGCCCAGTCGACCCGCCGTCCCCGGTGCGAGCCGCACGCGCCCGGGCGTCCCTCCCTGCTCCATCCGGGTGGCGCCGCGCACCGCCTCGCCCCAGATGTCGTAGGCGTAGCGGGTGCGTCCGATGACCCCGGCGACAACGGGGCCCGTGCACACCCCGATCCGCAGGGAGATGTCCCGCCCGGTCGACGCGCGCACCTCGTCGACCGCGAGCTGCATGTCGCGCGCGAGCGCGGCCGCCGCCTGGACGTGATCGGGCCGTGGGTCGGGGAGGCCCGCGCATGCGAGCCAGCCGTCGCCCAGCGTCTTCATCTTCAGCACGCCGTGCCGATCACACAGCTCGTCGAAGCGCGAGAACACCTCGTCGAGCAGCCCGCCCAGCGCCATCGGATCGAGGCCCTCGCACAGCGGCGTGAAGCCCGTCACGTCCGCGAGCACCACGGTCACGTCGTCGTGCAGCTCGGCGAAGGTACGGCCCTGCGTGTGGCGCATCCGCTCGCTGATCTGCGGCGGCAGGACCATGTGGAGCAGGCGCTCCGTCCGCTGTCGCGCGCCGGTCAGCTGTCGTCCGCGGAGGAAGTCCTCCCGGGAGTCGCGCTCGAGCGTCCACGCGATCCACATCCCGAGCGCGTTGATCATGAACGCGTAGTAGACGGACACGGTCAGCAGCACCGGATCGCGGACACCCGAGACGCCCAGCCAGCCGTAGGCCACGAGCGTCCCGCCGATCGAGATCAGCGCGGCGTACCGGAAGCGCATCCGCGAGGCGTAGACGAAGGCGATCGCGATGAGCATGCCCATCACGCTGGCCTGCAGCCACAGCAGGCGCCCCTCGCCGAGCGCGATCAGCCCGATCGAGAGCAGCCCTCCGAACGCCACCATCCCCTCGACCAACAACAGCGTCTGGAGGTGCCGCTCGTAGATGTCCTGGAGCCTCCGAGAGAAGTAGAACGGGATGGCGGCGACGAGGAAGGTCACGACCGCCACCCGGATGCCGAGGAGCGTGGGGAAGGCCTCGGGCGCGATGAGCCGGTCGGCGGGCGCGAAGCTCCCGAACAACACGGGGAGCAGGACGGAGACCATGCGGTAGTAGCCGCGCCAGGCCCGGGCGAAGGCCACCTGGTACTCGGTCTCGAGCACCGGATCCTCGAACGACTGGGCCCACGGGAGCCTCACGCTCCCTCCAGCCAGGCGGTCGCCATGCGGCCCTTGCCCTTGATGTCGATCTCGCCCCGAGGCGCGACGGTGAAGCCGGTGGCCGCCAGGCGCTGGGCCGTCGCCGCCGTGACCTGGATGCGCCCGGCCTCGCCGTGGCTGTCGAGCCGGGAGGCCGTGTTCACGACGTCGCCCCAGACGTCGTAGGCGTAGCGGTTGCGCCCCACGACACCCCCGACGAGGACGCCGGTCTGGAGGCCCACACGGAGGCGCAGGTCCAGGTCCGGCTCGGTGCGCGCGATGCGGTCCACGACCCTCAGCAGCTGCAGGGCGAGCTTGGCCGCCCGCTCCAGGTGGTCGTCCATCGGCGTGGGCACGCCCGCCACCAGCAGCACCGTCGCGCCCACCGTCTTGATGCGCTCGACCCCGGCCGCGACCGCGCGCCCGTCGATGGCCGCCACCACCCGATCCAGCAGGGCCACCGCGTCCAACGGCGACCAGCGCTCGGCGTCGTACCCCACGACCGTGGCGAAGACGACGGTGGCCTCGACGCGGTCGAGGTGGGGCCCGGGACCCGCCTCCAGGCGCCGGGCGAGCACCTCGGGCACCAGGTTCCGCAGGAGCGCCTCGCTGCGCCGCCGCTCGCGGTCGAGCTCGCGCCGACGGACGAAGTCCATGCGCGCGTGGGCCTCCCGCGACCAGGCGACGACCGAGCCCACGAGCAGCCCGCTGATGGCGCCGCCGCCGGCCAGGATCAGCAGGACCGGCGTCGAGCTCGGCGTGGTCCACAGGATGACCCCGAAGCCGAGGACGGTGCACACGCCCACGGGTGCGGCGAGCGCGAACCGCAGGCCGCTCGCCCCGAACAGCGCCAGCAGCCCGATCATCACCGCAGGCACCGTCAGCACGAGCTGATCCGGCGTCGCCTGGAACGCGATCGTGCGCTGGATGGGCCACAGGCTGCCGAACACCACCATCGCCAGCCACAGGAGCGCCGGCTGCCCCCAGCGGGCGAGCGTGTCCCGCGTCCCGAAGAACGCCGGGATGGCCGGGAGCATCGCGAGCAGCATCCACGCCCGCAGCACGAAGAGCTCGCGCCAGGTGTGGGCGAAGGCCACGCGATCCAGGAGGGCGAACGAGACCATGCTCGCGAACAACGCCGTGACCGCGACCCGCTCGAACCCCGCCTGGCGTTCGGCCCAGTCGCGCCACCACGCACGTTCGAGGTCGGGCGTGTCCAGCGCCAGCGTCAGCCGATTCACGATGCGCGAGCCTACCGCGCGCCGAGATCGGGCTCCAGGGTTCGGCTCCAGGCTCGGGCTACAGGCTACCGGCTACGGGGGGACGGGCCGCGGGCTTCGGGGGTCGGGCTGCGGGCTTGTGGCGCGAAGGGCGACCGACCCCAACGCAGTTCGGCACGGTAGCTCCACGGCAGGAACGATCCCAGGGGCGCACCGAGCATGTCGAGCCCGTAGCCCGTAGCCCGGAGTTCGGTGCGTGGATGTCTCGCTGCGCGCCCACCTTCCGCCTCGCTCCCGCATCTCGTAGGATGTGCCGCGCCTCGCGGAGGGTCGGGTTGGCAGAATCCGTCGTGGAGTTCGTGAACGTCAACAAGACCTTCGGCGACTTCCGAGCCGTACGGGGGATCTCGTTCCACATCGAGAAGGGTGAGTTCTTCTCGATCCTCGGGCCCTCGGGATGCGGCAAGACGACCACGCTGCGCCTGATCGCAGGGTTCGAGCACCCGGACGAGGACGGCGGGCAGGTGAGGCTGCACGGCGACGTCGTCAACAAGAAGCGCCCGTACGAGCGGCAGCTCGCCATGGTCTTCCAGAGCTACGCGCTCTTCCCGCACCTGACGGTCGAGAAGAACATCGCGTTCGGCCTGGAGATGCGGGGGACGCCCAAGGCCGAGATCCCGGGTCGCGTGCGCGAGGCGATGGACATGGTGCGCCTCGACGCCACGAACTTCGCGCGCCGGCTCCCCGCCCAGCTCTCCGGTGGGCAGCGGCAGCGGGTGGCGCTCGCGCGGGCGCTGGTGCTCCGGCCGTCGATCCTGTTGCTGGACGAGCCGCTCGGCGCCCTCGACCTCAAGCTGCGCAAGGAGATGCAGCTCGAGCTCAAGACGCTCAACCGCGAGCTCGGGACGACCTTCATCTACGTCACCCACGACCAGGAGGAGGCGCTGACGATGTCCGACCGCATCGCGGTCATGTCGGAGGCGCGCATCGCCCAGCTCGGGACGCCGGCCCAGATCTACGAGTGCCCGCGCACGCCCTTCGTGGCGAAGTTCATCGGGGAGTCCAACTTCTTCGAGGGCAAGGCGACCGGTCGGTCCGGGGACTGCTGGCGCGTGGAGGGCTCGGGTGGCGCCTTCGACGTGCCCGCCGAGAACGGGGTCACCCAGGGCGCCGACGTGATCGTCGCCGTGCGGCCCGAGTGGCTCGACGTGTGCGCACCGGACGCGGTCCCCGCGGGGGAGAACGCCATCGCCGGGACCGTGCGGGACGTGATCTACCTGGGGGAGACGCTCCACGTGCTCGTCGACCTCCCGGGCGAGCGCACGGTCACCGTGGCCGTGCGCAACGAAGGGCAGCTGGCCCGCCCGCTCGCCTGGAAGAAGGGAGACCGCGCGGCGGTCGCGTGGAAGCCCGAGGACTGCCAGGTCCTCGAGCTCGGTGACGCTTGAGCGGAGGGCCGAGCGTCCGCCAGCGCGTCCTCGGCTGGTTCCACGAGCGCCCCACCGCCACGGCCTGGGCGTTGCTCGCGCCCGGCGGGCTCTTCCTGCTCGTGTTCTTCGTCGCGCCGCTCGTCATCATGTTCGGGTACTCGTTCATGGAGCGCGGGCTGTACGGCGGCGTCGAGGCCGGCTTCACACTCGAGCACTACGCCGCCTTCTTCCAGCCGCTGTACCTGACCATCCTGCTGCGGACGGTCGTGATGGCGGTGTCCACCACGCTCATCTGCCTCGCGCTCGGGTACCCGGTGGCGTACACCATCGCGCGCGCCGGGCGCTTCAAGAACGCGCTGCTGTTCCTCGTCATCCTGCCCTTCTGGACCAGCTTCCTCGTCCGCACCTTCGCCATGATCTTCCTGATGCGCGACAGCGGGCTGATCAACTCGCTCCTCGTGAAGGCGGGTCTCGTCGAGGAAGGCATCACCATGCTGTACACGCCCTTCGCCGTCATGGCGGGGCTCGTCTACGGCTTCCTGCCGTTCATGATCCTGCCGATCTACAGCTCGCTCGAGAAGCTGGACCTCACGTTGCTCGAGGCGGCCGAGATCCTCGGAGCCCCTCCCCGCGCGCGCTTCTTCCGGGTCGTCCTGCCGCTGTCCATGCCGGGGGTGGTCGCGGGCTCGCTGCTCGTCTTCATCCCCGCCCTCGGGTCCTTCCTGAGCTCCGATCTGCTCGGCGGCGCCAAGCAGATCCTGGTCGGCAACCTCATCCAGAACCAGTTCACCTCGGCCCGCAACTGGCCCTTCGGCTCGGCGGCGAGCTTCGTGATGATGGTGCTCGTGGTGATCGCCGTCGGCATCTACCTCCGGGTCCGCGACGCGGACGAAGCGCGGGAGGCCTGACGTGAGCCACCGCCCACCGGCCTGGGTCCTCGCGATCGTGGCGGCGGTCTACGTGTTCCTGCACGCCCCGCTGCTCGTGCTCGTCGTCTTCTCGTTCAACGAGTCGAAGTACTCGGTCGAGTGGACCGGCTTCACGCTGCACTGGTACCAGCGGCTGCTCGAGCGCCACGACATCGTGGACGGTCTCGTGCGCTCGGTCGCCGTCGGACTGTCGTCGACCGCGCTCTCGACCGTGTTCGGCACGCTCATGGCGCTCGCCCTCGCCCGGCACCGGTTCCGTGGACGCAGCTTCGTCGAGGCGCTGCTCTACGTGCCGATCGTCACCCCCGAGATCGTCGTCGGCATCAGCCTGCTCATCCTGTACGTGTTGCTGGGCTGGCCGCTCGGGCTCACCAGCATCACCATCGCCCACGTCGCGTTCAACATCAGCTTCGTGACGGTCGTGGTGCACGCGCGCCTGCAGGGGATGGACGGCAGCCTCGAGGAGGCGGCGATGATCCTCGGCGCCGACGAGATCACCGCCTTCTGGCGGGTGACCGTGCCGCAGCTGTGGCCGGGCATCCTGTCCGGCGCGATGCTCGCCTTCACGATGTCCTTCGACGACTACGTCATCACGTCGTTCGTGTCGGGGACCGGCTCGCAGACGCTGCCCATCGTGGTCTACACCATGGTCCGCAAGAACATCGAGCCCTCGATCAACGCGATCAGCACCATCGTGCTCGTCGTCACCACCGTGATGCTGATCGTGTCGGATCGGCTGTCCCGCGACAAGCCGCTCTCCGCCGACTGACCGCCTTCGAACCACCTTCCCTGGAGAACCGATGGACCGCAAGAACGCCGACGCCATGTTCGAGGACTTCCTCGCCGGGCGCCTCGATCGCCGCTCGTTCGTGACCCGCCTGCTCGCGCTGGGCGCCTCCGCGACGACGACCGCCGCCCTCCTCGAGGCCTGCTCCGGCGGGACCACCGAGACCCCGAAGCCCGCCGACGGCGGCGGGGGCGACGGCGACGAGCACGCCAAGGCCAAGGGCAAGGGCAAGCACAAGGCGGACGGCGACGGCGAGAACGTGCTCCCCGAGACGAAGGAGCTGTCGATCTACAACTGGTCCGACTACATCGCCGAGGACGTGGTCCCGGAGTTCGAGAAGGAGACCGGGATCAAGGTCACGTACAACACGTACGAGTCCAACGAGGAGATGATGGCGAAGCTGCAGGTGGGCGCCGGCGGCTACGATCTGGTCGTCCCCACCGGGTACATCGTCACCGTCCTCGCGGCGCAGGACCTGCTCTTCCCGCTGCGCAAGAAGAAGCTGACGAACTGGGCCAACCTGCACCCCATGTTCCTGAACCCGAGCTTCGACCCCGACAACAAGTACAGCGTGCCCTGGCTGTGGGGGACGACGGGCATCGCGTACCGCGCGGACAAGGTGAAGGCGCCGCCGGACAGCTGGGCCGTGTTCCACGACACCCAGTACAAGAACAAGATGACGCAGATGGACGATCAGCGCGACGTCATCGGGTCGTGGCTCAAGTTCCGCGGCAAGTCGCTGAACTCGACGGACAAGGCCGAGCTCGACCAGGCCAAGGCGGACGCGCTGCAGTCCAAGGCGCTGCTCAAGGCCTACGTCTCAGCACCCGTGAAGGGTCAGCTCGTCTCGGGCGACGTGTGGATCGCGCAGCTGTGGAACGGCGACACGATGCAGGCCAAGGCCGAGAACGAGCAGATCGCCTACGCGCTCCCCAAGGAGGGCGCGGGTCTGTGGACGGACTCGCTGGTCATCCCGAAGTCGGCGCCGAACATCCGCAACGCGCTCGCGTTCATGGACTTCTGCATGCGTCCCGAGATCGCCACGAAGATCGCGGACTTCACGGGGTACGGCTCGCCGAACGCCAAGGCGACGCCCGAAACCCCCATCGCCTACCCGACGGACGAGGAGATGAAGCGCCTCGAGATCCAGAAGGACCTCGGCGAGGCGCTGCAGATCTGGGACCAGATCTGGACCGAGATCAAGGCTGGCTGAGAACCACCGGCTCCGCATCGCCCTCGGTGCGGGCCTGCTGGTCGCGCTGGTGCTGGGCGTGGCCTGGTGGGCGTCCCGACCGGAGGATCTCCCGCCACCCGCGGCCCCTCCGGACGCGCGCGCCCACGCGCAGGTCAGGTCTCCCGTCGCCACGGCCACGAGCGAGCCCGAGGCCACGCCGCCCGCGGAGGTGCCCGACACCCCCGAGGAACACGCGCTGGCCGCGGTCGCGAAGGCCCTCGGAGCGGGGACCATCCGCTGCGTCCTGCCGATGGAGCCGGAAGGTCTGGTCTCCCCCTTCCCTCACACCGTGTGGGAGGGACGCACGTTGGTCGCGCTCGTGGAGGAGCCTGCGGGTGTGCAGCAGGTCGTCGGTGAGGAGCCCCCGCAGCCTTCGATCGAGGGCCTCGGGAAGGAGGCGTCGAACGAGGTGCTCACGGCCTGGATGGAGGCGCTCGGTGAGGCGCGCCGTCCGCGTTGGCAGCTCACCTGGGGTGGTGCGGAGGCCGACGCGCTCGGTTGGTGCCAGGTGGAGGCGCCCGCCCGGGTCACGCTGTCGGGACGGGTGGTGGCCGCGGACGGAGGACCCCTCGGCGAGTTCCGGTGGCTCAACGGCTGCACCAACGGCAGCACACCGCTCGACGACGAGGGACGGTTCACGCTCGAGACCGACGCGGGCCCTCCTTGCACCCTCGAGGTGGGATCGAGCGGGATGCCGGGCGGCACCGTCGTCGACCGCTCGACCGACCGGGACGACATCGTGGTGACCTGGCAGCGGGACCAGGTGGGGATGCTCGACGCGCTCCGGGGGAAGCAGGCGGAGGCGGAGGCGGCGATCGAGGATCAACGCATGCTGTACGACGCGGCGCTGGACGAGGTCGACAGCGATGAGGGGCGTGCGCTCGTCCAGGGATGGAAGGAGGCACGGCTCCAAGACCGCCAGGAGCGGGCCACGAACGCCGCGAAGGCGGTGGAGCTCTGGGAGCGGTTGGAGGCCTCGAAGGCCCCCTGATCCGCTACTCCTCGGGGAAGGGTGCGTGGATGTCGACGAGGAAGACCCCGAGGAAGCTCGGGTCTCCGCCGCCGTAGGGGGCGGCCACCGTCCCCAGATCGAGCGCGAGGTGCAGCCAGTCCGTGGGGTCGGTGCGTCCGCCGACCGTGACGCGGAGCGGGTCCATGGGGGCGGTCTCGAGCTCCGTGAGCTGCCACTCGGCGGCGGTGTCGGTCGTGTACTGCGCCTCGACCCGCAGTGCACCGGCCACCACACCCTCGGGGAACACGTTCAGGACGGCCTCGGTGCCGACGACCAGCCCGCCACCGGACACGCCGATGTTCGGCTCGACCGCGATCCACAGCGCGTCCGCCGGATAGAACTCGTTCGCCCAGTAGAACATCCCGTGCTCGTACGCCGGGAGGTAGAAGCCCCCCGACCACGTCCCGTAGCTGTCGCCCTCGTAGGCCCAGCCCAGCCCGAACCCGGGGGTGTACCAGCCCATGTCCCAGCCGCCGAACGCGAACAGCTGCAGTCCGCTGTCGAAGTTCCAGCTCGGCTGCAGCCCGAGGTTCTGGCTGTTCGAGAAGTCCCAGGCCCGGGTGTAGGTCGCGAGGTAGTTGTCGCCCTCGTCCCACTCCTGGAGCCCGAGGTTGGGGTTGGTGACGCCGAGCGTGAGCTGGGGTGCGCCGCCGCCGAGCGTGAGGCTCGCCTCCTCGGGGGGCAGCGGGTAGGCCGGGATCGGCTCGAAGGGCCCGTTCGTGTCGGGGTGAGACAGGCTCACCGGGACGAAGTGGTAGTCCAGATCGAGGCGAGCGCTCCAGACATCACCCGCCGCCGTGGCGTCGAGCTCGACCTGCGACAGCACCGTCGAGACGCCGCTCACCGAGTCCACGCCGACGCCCGTGGACGCGCGGCCGCCGACCCAGGTGTCCACCGAACCGGCCCACGCCAGGGCACTCCACACGAACCACATGGGGGTCTCCACCGATTTTCGCGGACGCTAGCACGAACCGACAGCGTCGCCCGATGCTACGTTCGGTCATGTCCCGGACACTTGCGTCCATGGCCGCCGACCCCGTCCACATCGAGATGACGGCCAAGCTCGCAGCATACTACCGCCGCTTCGCGGACATCCCCTTCGCGGCCGAAGCCGCCGCCCTGATCGGGGCCGACGAGGCGTTCGAGGAACTCGTCCGCGATCACCGGCTGGACCGGGAGCAGCTCACGTTCTACGCCCCGATGTTCGAGGCGCGGTACAAGAGCGTCACCGAGCTCATCCGCAAGTCCGGCGTGACCCAGGTCCTCGAGCTGGCCTGCGGATACTCCCTCCGCGGGCTCGATCTGACGCAGGACCCCGCGGTGCGGTACGTCGAGACGGACCTGCCCGGTGTGGTCGCGACGAAGCGGAGGCTGTTCGACCTTCTCCGGGAGCGCCACGGCATCGCGCCGGGCCCTGGGCACGTCCTCGCCGCGGCGGACGCGCTGGACGTCGACCAGCTGCGCGCCGCCTCCACCTCCCTGGATCGCTCGAAGCCCGTGATCGTGCTCTGCGAAGGGCTCCTGCTGTACCTCACGCGACACGAGACCGAGCGGCTGGCATCCAATGTCCACGCCCTGCTGGGGGAGGTGGGCGGCAGGTGGATCACCCCCGACTTCGTGGTGAGGGCCTGGTCGCCCGAGCTCCCCTCCGAGCGGGCCCGCCTCCGGGAGGCCGTCAGCGGCATCACCCAACGCCAGCTGGACGCCTCCTCATTCGAGGACGAGAGCGCTCTGACCACATTCCTCGAGCGAGCGGGCTTCGCGGCGACGACGCACCGCCAGGTCGACGAGACACCGGCTTTTGCCTCCATGAGCCGCCTGGGGCTGGCCCCCGACCTGATCGAGCGGCTACGCCCCGCGCTCCGCGTCTGGGTGATGTCGGGTCGGGTAGACTGACGCCCTCCTCGCCGACGAGACAACAGCGATGCCACGTCCCCCCCGCAGCGACCCGCCCGGCACGTGGCACCTCGTCACCAACCGCGGGGCGGGGGGTCGGTCCATCTTCGAGGACGAGGAGGACCAGGCGGACTTCCTCGCGCTGCTGGGTCCGATCTCGGCGCGGAACGGTGTCGAGCTGACCGCGTACGCGTTGGCGTCGACCGACTTCCACCTGCTCGTGCGGTCGTGGCGGGGGCGCCTCTCGGAGACGATGCGACAGCTCCAACAACATTGGACCCAGCTCGCGAACCGGCGTCACGGGTGGGACGGCCCGCTGTTCCACCCACGCTTCACCAGTCGGATCGTGGAAGAGGGCTCGATGGATGCTGCGTTCGAACAGGTGCGACTCACGCGGGTCGTCGCGCCGCAGCGACCCGTGGCGCCATCGGACGTCTCGTGCGTCCTCGATCGCGTGCAGCGGCTGACGGGATCCTCGCTCGACAGGCTGCGGCACCAGGCGCAAGGTCCGGCGGCGAACCCCGCGCGGCGCTTCGCGGTCTGGGCCCTGCGCCGGACGACCGATCTCACCCAGGCCCAGGTCGGCGAGCTGCTCCACATGTCGACGCGGCAGGTCCAGAACGTGGAGCACCGGCTGGCTGCGGCCCCGAGGCCACCGCTGGACGCCTGGGTCGAGCGCTGGGGGCGCGGTGAGGCCTGAGCAGCGGGCGCCCGTGCTCGTGACGGGGGCGGCGGGGTTCATCGGCTCCCACCTGGTGGCGGCGCTGCTCGCCGACGGTCGACGTGTGGTCGGGTTGGACGACCTGTCCACCGGCCGCCGCGAGAACCTCCCCGACCACGAGCACTTCCGGTTCGTGGAGGGCTCGATCGGGGACGAGGACGCCGTGCGCGACACGCTCGCCGGGGTGCGGATCGTGCTCCACCAGGCGGCGCTCGGCAGCGTCCCGCGGTCCGTCGCGCACCCCGAGGCGACCTTCGCCGCCAATGTCACCGGGTTCGGGGTGCTGGCGATCGCGGCGGCTCGCGCGGAGGTCGACGCCTTCGTCTATGCATCCTCGAGCTCGGTCTACGGCGACTCACCGGTCCTGCCGCGCCGGGAGGCGGAGCTCGGGCGTGCGCTGTCGCCGTACGCCGCCAGCAAGCGCATGGGCGAGCTGTGGGCCCAGGCCCTCGCCGCCTCCCACGGCCTGCCCGCCGTCGGCCTGCGGTACTTCAACGTCGTCGGCCCGCGGCAGCGCCCGGACGGGCCCTACGCCACGGTCCTGCCCCGGTGGATCCGCGAGCTGCGGCAGGGCGTGCAGCCCGTGATCTACGGCGGCGGACACCGCACCCGGGACTACACCCCCGTCGCGAACGTGGTGCACGCGAACCTGCTCGCCGCGGCACGCGCCAGGACGCTCGCGGGCGAGGTGTTCAACGTGGGCCTCGGACGGGGGACCTCCCTCGGCGAGCTGTTCGCCCTGGTCCGCGACGGGCTCGCCGCACGCGGCGTCCCCTGTGCGCACGTCGTGCCCGACGACGGCCCCGAGCGCGCGGGCGACCTGGTCCACGGGGTGGCGGATCTGACGCTGGCCCGCGACCGCCTCGGCTACGCTCCGGTCCGAGACCTCGAGCCCGCGCTCGACGAGCTGCTCGGTTCGCCTCAGGGGTTGTAGATGTGGCAGAGCGTCGCCTCGCCCAGCGCGTGCGCCGTCGCTTCGGCCTCCACCGCGGCGAACGTCGCGGTCGCTGGCGTGATCCGCTGGTCGAGCGCCCAGAGCCGCCAGCGATAGACGTGGGGTGCGGGCGGGCAGGAGCCCAGGTAGCCGACGTACCCGAAGCCGTTGCGCAGCTCCGTGCTCCCGGGAGGGAGGGTGTGCGGGTCGACGTTGCGGCCGCTGATCCCCTGCGCGAGGCCCGTCTCCGCCCCCGGGACGTCGTAGATCGCCCAGTGGTGGAAGTCGTTGGCGTCCGGGTCGTCGAAGATCAGCGCGTACGCCACCGTGCCCACGGGCGGATCGGTCCACACGAGCTCCGGGTTCGGGCCGTCGCAGGAGAAGGCGGCCGGCATGATCCAGTCGCAGCGGGCGGCCCGCGGGTCGCCGGCCGACGAGACGAAGTCGGGCGAGGTCAGCGTGAAGACCCCGGGGGACGCGGTCTCGGCCGTGGGGGTGTCGGCGTCCGCGTCCGTGTCCGTGTCCTCGTCCGCGTCGGCGTCCGCATCGGAGTCCGAGTCCGAGTCCGAGTCGGTGTCGGTGTCGACATCCGCCTCCGTGTCGGTGTCGAGGACGGTCACGTCCTTGTCGTCCGCCGATCCACCGCACGCCAGGAGCGCCAACCACATCGTGCCCACCGTCCCCTCCTACAGGTGCGTCCCGTCGTAGGGACAGAACTTGTAGGTCCCCTTGAAGTCCCGGCTGCACGTCGGGCAGTGGACCGGGCGGAACAACGACTCCACCGGGAGCTGGAACGACACCACCCGCTCGCCGATCACCGCCGCGAAGCCCTGGTCCGAGCGCGGGTCGACCGCCACGTCGAAGAAGAAGAACCCCATGCTGGCGCCCATCTGACCGAGCATGCCCGCCAGCATGGGCTGCATCACCTTGACCAGCATCATCGCGTCCGCCGAGACCGCGCTGTCGGCGAGCGGGACGTGGGCCTTGCCCTTGGCGTCGCGCAGCTTCAGCGTCGCGCGCACCTCGGACTCGGGGCGGAAGGTCGCCGCGCCCATCGGGCCCATCGTGCCGTCCACCACGACGAGCAGCGTGTAGGGGCGCAGCACCTCCACGAACTTCGCCGCCTGGCTCGCGGTCACGTCGGGGTTGTCGTGCAGCGCCGCCTCCCAGAACTCGACCGGGAGCCACCAGACGACGCCGATCCGGCCGTCCTCGGACGGCGACTTGAACGTCTCGTCCACCAACGCGTCGACCGGTGGGACGTACGGTTCGGCGGACAGGGCGGGCGCTGCGAGGAGCGTCAGCAGAAGGGAAGTGACCATGTACGCATCCTACCGGGAAGCTCAGGGCTCGTGGCAGCAGGCCTCGATGTTGTGCCCGTCCGGATCGAGGACGAACGCTCCGTAGTAGTGCGCGTGGTAGTGCGGACGTGGTCCGGGAGGGCCGTTGTCTCGCCCGCCGGCAGCGATGGCGGCCTCGTAGAACGCCTTCACCTGGTCGTGATCGCTGGCCCGGAACGCCACGTGGACGCGAGGGGTCTGGGGCGTTCCCTCGTTGGTCCAGAAGTCGGGCTTGGGCGCCACGCCGTAGCCCACGACCACCTTCCCGCCGGTGACCTGCGTGGGGATCTCGGCGAGGACGGTGTACCCGAGGGGGGCGAGCGCCGCCTCGTAGAACGCGCGGCTGCGGGCGGGGTCGCTGATGGCGACGCCGGTGTGATCGATCATGGGGTCTCCGGTCGTGTGGGGCCGGATGCTACCCTCGTGGGGGAGGTCCCGGTGTGGTGGTGGGGGCTGGCCTGTCGCGCGCCGCACACCGTCCCGACGGACGATCCGCAGACGACCGACGTCCACAGCGCGATCTACGGGCTGGACACGATGCAGGAAGGGCCGGCGGTGATCACGCGGGTCGAGGTGGCGTGCGACTGGAGCGTCGGACCGCTGACCCTGGACGTGGAGACCGAGCACTGGACCCGTGACGCACGCTGGTACCTGCTGGACGCGTCGGCGATCGACACCTGGTCCGAGGAGCACACGCCGCGCTCCTACGCGTTCGACCTGTTCGGCGCGTTCGACCTGCTCGCCTCGGAGCTCGTCACCGGCGTCCACCGTCAGGACCAGGTCGCCGACGAGAGCACGGTGTTCGCGTGCGACGACATCGACCAGGACCGCATCACGCAGGCCCTGATGGTGTGGTCCTTCGACAGCGAGGACACCGACTGCCGCGTGTGGGGCCCAGATGCCCAGGCCCTGCTCGACGGCTCCGCCCAGATCGAGCGTTGGCCGCTGTTCGACCTGTCGGACTGCACGCTCGGTCTCCCCTGACCGGACCGTCGGCTACTCGTCGCAGGCGAGGCGCTCGCCGCCGAGGTCCCACGTCTTGATGATGGTGGAGAGGCCGGGCTCCACGCCGCACACCTCTGCCGCCTTGTCGGCCGCGTCCTCCCAGTGGTCGACGTACTCCGTGTGCAGGACGGCCTTGTCCTCGTCGACGAACGGCGCGAGCCGGTGGCACTCGTCGTACGCCGCGCACTCCTCGTTCACCGTGTAGTCGAACCAGGGCAGGAGCTCGTGGACCTGCTCCACGTCGTTCTTCAGCGCCACCCCCATGCCCCGCTCGTGCGCCGCGTCGGCGAGGAACCGGTTGTAGTCGAGCTGCTCGGTGTCGTTCAGGCCGAACCCGCTGCGGTTGTGCGACGCGGTCACGTTGTCCGGCTCGACCCCGTCGCACCCGTGCGCGGCCGCTTCGTCCAGCCGATCGAGCATCAGCTCGCGGACGACCGGGTTCGTGTGGTCCAGCCAGCGCTCGTCGGGCCAGCCGTCCAGCGGCTTGCCGATCGCCTCCTCCGGGAAGAGGTCGGCGTCGTCCCTCCAGGGCTCGAAGGACCCGGCCGAGAAGTAGCAGATCAGGACGCGCCCCTCGTCGTGCACCTGCGCCACGTCCTCGTCGGAGGTGTCGTACAGATCGAGGTCGTACACCTCCACGTCGTAGGCGATCTTGGGCTTGCCGGTGATCTGCCACTGCCAGGTCACGCCGTTGCGCACCGGGATGGCCTCGGAGGGAACCGGATCGCCGGCCACGTACCGCTCGCAGCCCCCCTTCCCGTCCCTGATCCGACCTTCGTCGCAGGTGTCGCTCTCCGTACACGCCACCAGGGCGGCCGCCACCATCCACGCCGTCACGAGCACCTCCGATGCTCCATCCGTAGACCGACCGATCCCGGCGGAGCCCGAACCGGCGTGCAACAAGGGCTGTTACACGCCGCGCGTCGGACCTCGGTTCAGGGTGTCGTCTCGGCCGTGTCCCCGGTGTGGGCCGTGTCGTCGACCTTGTCCAGCCACGTCGGAGTCGTCTTGTCGGTGACGCTCGTGCCGTAGCAGGCGCTCAGCACGAACGCGGCCAGCGCCGCACCGGCCAGGTTCCTGGCACTCGCGAGCGAGGGCGACGGCGCCTCGGCGCCACAGAAGGGGCAAGGCGTCTGACCCCGCACATGACGACCACACGATCCACAGGCAATCACTCGACCTCCACCCCCCGAGCATGCACCGGCGCGTGGGCTACCGGATACGGGGCATCAGGTCCGGGACATCCGGAGCCGGTTCTTCCATCGTGACCTCCGGCTCCCCGCTCTCCGGTGGGAGCTGCACGTACTGGTCGTCGAACGTCCAGTCGCGGTCACGGTTCGGGAAGACCCAGTGCGGACGCTGCTCGAGCTGGCGCCCGATGGCTGCGATCTGCTTGTCGAGCCAGTGCGGATCCTTCGCCAGCTCTTCCTTGATCGGCCCCGAGAGCACCTCCGCGACCTCGGGGATCGAGCGGCCGTAGTAGCGCTCGTAGACCTTGTACCGGAACAGTCTCCTGAGGCGGGACAGGTCCTTGGGGCCGGTCGGGAGGGGAAGCAACTGGACGAAGTTCTTGGTCCGCTCGCGCTCGAGCAGGCGGTTCAGCACGACCTGGAGGCTCGACTGCAGCAGGTCCGACTCGCAGTGGTCCTGGAAGTCGTCGTAGATCATGCGCATCAGCGCCGAGGCCTCGTCGATCGGCATCATCGCCTCGCGCTCGCGACCCATCCGCCGCACGAGGATCATGAACGGCAGGGGCTGGTGACCCGTGCGCCGGATCTCCTCGGGGTCACGGAAGTCGGGCTGGACGTACGGGAAGTGCCGCGGGTTGATCGCGTCGAAGCCGCCACGGCCGTAGAACAGGATCCGCTGCCAGCTGATGCGGTCCTCGGGCGAGAAGTACTCCATCTCCGCCGCCAGATCGACGCGCATCCCGAAGTTCCGACCAGGCTGATCGGGCTGCGGCAGGCGGATGAGCCCGCGGTAGTGGAGCTCCGCCATGAACTGGATCGCGATGTCCACCGGACAGATGCGCATCCAGTAAGAGAGCACCGTCCCGCGGGCCTCGGGGAACATGTAGATGTGCGAGAGGTAGACCACACACAGATCGGGCGCGTAGCTCTGGTTGACGAACACCGAGCCGTCGCGGACGCCGAGCAGGTTCCCGTGCTCGTCCCGGGCCGCGACGAGGAAGTACCGGAGGAAGGTCCCCGACGGCAGTGGCTCGAACGGATCCTCGCGGAGGTGTCCGCGGATGGCCTCCTCGCGCTCCATCTCGCCCGCTGGACCGAAGGCGTCCCACAGCGCCCGGTAGGCCGGGGCGAACAACGGATCGTGTTCGTCGCTGATCTCCCAGATCCCGAACTTCCGGCTCTCTCGCTCGATCATCTCCCACACGTCCTGGTGGTAGAGATCCTTCATGCACAGGCGGAGTCGACGGGCCGGGGAGCTCACGGGGGTCCTCTCCACCCCACTATAGGCCCGACCGGGTTGGGGTACGCTCGGGGCCGGAGCGCCCGTGATCCGAACGACGTCGCTGGACCTCGACGACAACGCCTCGCTGTGGGCAGCGACCTGCGAGCCGGGACCGGCGTCCCCGCCCCTGATGACGGAGCGGACGGCCGACGTGGTGATCGTGGGCGGCGGCTTCACCGGGCTGTCGACCGCCATCGCGATCGCGCGGCGCTTCCCCGATCGCGGTGTGGTCGTGCTCGAGGCGAAGCGCGTGGGCAACGGCGCGTCGGGGCGCAACGGCGGCATGGCCCTGCACTGGGTCAACGGGGTGGACGCGACCAGCGAGGAGCGCTGCAAGCGGCTCTATGCCGTCACGACCGGGGCGATCGAGAAGATGCGGTCCACGATCGCCGAGCACGCGCCGCACGTCCGCTTCCGCCAGGACGGTTGCCTCGAGGTCTACACCGACGCGAAGCGCGCGGAGGAGGCCCAGCAGAAGACGGAGAAGATGGCGAAGTGGGGCCTGCCGGTGCGCTGGCTCGCCGGCGAGGAGCTGCGGAAGGTGTGCGACGCCGAGGGGGCGGTCGGCGCGGTCCTCGACCCGACCACCGGCCAGCTGCACGGCCTCGACTACGTCCTCGCCCTCAAGGGGCTCGCGATCTCGCTCGGCGTCACGATCCACGAGGAGAGCCCGGTCCGCTCGATCGAGGAGGGCCGGACGCACGTGGTCCGGACCGACGGGGGCTCCGTCCGCGCGCCCACCCTGGTGCTCGCGACCAACGGGTACACGCCTCGCCTCGGATACCTCGCGGACCGCGTCTTCCCGCTGCACAGCCACGCCATCGCCACGGCACCGCTGCCGCTCGAGCGGTGGAAGGAGCTCGGCTGGGGCGCGATCGCGGGGTTCACCGACGATCTGGACCGCATCGCCTACGCGACCATGACCGCCGACGGGCGTCTGTTGTTCGGCGGGGGCGGGAACGCGGCCTACTCCTACTACTACGGCGGGAGGACCTCGCGTCCCGACGACGGCGCCGCCGCCTTCGCCTTCGTCCACGACGTGCTCAAGCGGTACTTCCCGAAGGCCGCCGACGTGCCGCTGGCCCAGCGCTGGACGGGCACGCTCGGGGTCACGATGTCCCGGGTGTGCAGCATGGGGGTCGCGGGCGAGCACCGCAACGTGCTGTACGCCGTCGGGTACTCGGGGCACGGTGTCGTGCTCGCGAACCTCGCGGGCGACGTGCTCTGCGACCTGTACGCCGACCACCACGACCCGTGGAAGGACCTGCCCTTCTACGAGCGGCGCATGGGGTGGATCCCGCCAGAGCCGGCGCGTTGGCTCGGCTACCAGGTGATGACGCGCCTCACGGGGAAGTCGCCGCGCACCTACGAGGTCGACCGATGAGCTTCCACGTCGGCGACACGGTGGCGATGCGCTTCGAGGTGCTCGAGCGCGTGGGCTCGGGCGGGATGGGCGCCGTCTACAGGGCGCGCGACCAGCTCACCGGCGGCACCGTGGCGCTCAAGGCCCTGCAGTCGCAGGACCCGGACGCCGGCTCGCGCTTCCGACGCGAAGCCCAGGTCCTCGCGGCGCTGCGGCACGACGCCATCGTCCGCTACGTGGCGCACGGCGCGTCGGACGTGACCCCGTGGCTGGCGATGGAGTGGCTCGAGGGCGAGGACCTCTCCTGGCGGCTCAAGCGCGAGGGCATCCCCGTCGACCAGAGCCTGCGCATGATCAAGCGCGCGGCGGCGGCGGTCGGCGAGGCCCACGCCTGCGGCATCGTCCACCGCGACCTCAAGCCCGGGAACCTGTTCCTCGTGGGCGGCGACCCCGACCGCGTGAAGGTCATCGACTTCGGCATCGCGCGGCTGCGCCCCGGGGTCAGCGAGCTCACGTCGGGGGCGACGATGACGGGCACGATGCTCGGCACCGTGGGCTACCTGGCACCCGAGCAGGCCCGCGGCGAGGCGACGGTGGGGCCGGCGTCGGACGTGTTCTCGCTCGCGGTCGTGCTCTACCACTGCGTGACGGGGCGCAGGCCCTTCCTCGGCGCGAACCCGACCGCCGTGCTCGCGAAGATCCTGTTCGAGGAGGCGCCGCGCGCCAGGGAGCTGCGGCCCGAGCTGTCTGTCGCGCTCGACGACCTGCTGGCCCGAGCGCTGTCCAAGTCGCCCTCGGACCGGCCCGTCGACGGGCGCGCCTTCGCCGAACAGATCGGCGGGCTGTCCGACATCGCGCGCGCGGCGGAACCGGCGGCGCCCGTCGTGTCGCTGACCACCGGCGAGCTGCGCTTCGTGAGCGTGGTGGTGGCGGCGCCGGCGATGACCTCGCGCGCGGCGCTGTCGGACGCCGAGACCGTGCGGCTGGACCGGGCGGTGCCCGTGCGCCTCGAGGATCTGGCCGAGCGGTACGGGGCCCGCCTCGAGCGGCTGGCGGACGGTGTGGTCGTCTCGGCGCTGCAGATCGACACCGGCGCCACCGACCAGGCGGCGCGGGCGGCGCGCTTCGCCATCGCGATGTCGCAGCACTGGTCGGGGCCGGTCGCGATGGCCTCGGGACGCGCCGAGTGGGTGGGGCGGCTACCGGTCGGCGAGGCGATCGACCGCGCGATGAACCTGGTCCACGCCCGGCTGAAGACCGACGCCCGCATCCGGCTGGACGAGGTGACGGCCGGCCTGTTGGACGCGCGGTTCGAGGTGGGGGGCGCACCTCCGGTGCTGGAGCTCGTGCGCGAGCGACCGCAGCCGAGCGGGGCGCGGACGCTGCTCGGCCGCGAGATCCCGTGCGTCGGCCGGACGGCGGAGATCGCGACGCTCAAGGGCCTGTGCGCGCGCAGCGCCGAGGAGTCGCTGTCGCAGGCCATCCTGCTCGTGGGACCGGCGGGCGTGGGCAAGTCGCGCGTCCGCTACGAGCTCCTGCGCTCGGTCGTGGACACGGAGGTCTGGGTCACGCGAGGCGACCCGATGTCCGCGGGCTCGGCCTACCAGGTGGTGGCGGAGGTCGTGCGGCGCGCGGCGGGCGTCGGGCTCGGCGACTCCCCGGAGGTGCGCTGGAACGCGGTGCGCCAGCGGGTGGCCCGGCGGGTGCCGGCGGACCAGGTCGAGCGCGTCTCCACCTTCCTCGCGGAGATGACGGGCACCCCGCACCCCGGCGCTCCCCCGCCCGAGCTCGAGGCGGCGCGCGCGGACCCGGCGCTCATGGCGGACCAGGTCGCCCGCGCGTTCGAGGACTGGCTGCGCGGGGAGTGCAAGGTCCACCCGGTGCTCATGGTGCTCGAGGACCTGCACTGGGGCGACGCGCCGTCGGTGGCGCTGCTGGACCGCGCCCTGCGGGAGCTCGAGGAGGAGCCGCTGTGCGTGCTCGGGCTCGCTCGCCCCGAGCTGCGCGAGCTGTTCCCCGGGCTGTGGGAGGAGCGCAACCTCCAGGAGATCCGGCTCAACGAGCTCTCGCGACGGTCCGCGGAGCGACTGGTCCGCGAGGCGCTGGGCGACCGCGTGCCGAGCGACGAGATCGTGTCGCGGGTCGTGGACCGCGCGTCGGGCAACGCGTTCTGGCTGGAGGAGCTGGTGCGCGCGGTCGCGGAGGGCCGCGGCGAGCAGCTCCCGGAGACCGTGCTCGCGATGGCGGCGGCGCGGCTCGACGCCCTCGACCCGGAGGACCGGCGCATCCTGCGGGCGGCCAGCGTGTTCGGCGGCACGACCTGGCGCGGAGGCATCCTGGCGCTGCTCGGCGGGTCCGAGAACACCGGCCAGATCTCGTCCCGGCTGGCGCTGTTGGTGCACCGGGAGGTGCTCACGCCGCGCCGCGACTCGCGCTTCCCGGACGAGCCCGAGTACACCTTCCGCCACGCGCTGGTGCGCGAGGCCGCCTATGCGGCGCTCACGGAGGCCGACCGGGAGCTCGGTCACCGCCTGGCGGCGGAGTGGCTGGTGAGCGTTGGCGAGGCCGACCCGCTGCTGCTCGCGGAGCACCGGGAGCGCGCCGGGCAGCGGGAGCAGGCGGCGACCCACTGGCTCGACGCCGCTCGCCACGCGCTGTCCGCCAGCGACTTCCGGGGCGCGTGCACGCAGGCCGACCGGGTGGCCGGGCTCACCGACCAGGCGGCGATCGTGGGCGAGGCGCGCCTGGTGCAGGCCGAGGCGCTGCGCTGGCTGGGGGAGTTCCGCGAGGCCGCCGCGCGCGCGGAGGAGGCGCTGAACCACCTCGCGCCCCGCACCCGGGCGTGGTCCCGCGCGGCCGCGGAGCGTGCGGAGGCGGCGGTCCACCTCGGGGACACCTCCATCGGCGTGACGCTCGGCGAGGAGCTGTGCCGCATCCCCGCGGCCGAGCTCGAGATCGGCGCGACCGCGAGGATGTCGGTCCTGCTGCTGCACGACGCCCGCTTCGAGCTCGCCCACCGCGTGCTCGAGCGCGTGGACGCCGCCATCGCCGCGACGACCGCGCTCTCCCCTTCCGCCGAGGCGAGCGTCGCCATCGCGCACAGCTACCGCGCGCTGTACGAAGGCGACATGGCGGCCTCGCTGGAGCTCGATCAGCGGGTGGTCGCCGCCTACCGCCGCGCGGGCGACGAGCGCGCCGTCACCCGGTACCAGAACTCCGTCGCCTACGACCACATCGAGCTCGGTCAGTACGCCGAGGCCGAGGAGATCCTGCTCGCCGCCATCCCGGCCGCCGAGCGGCTGCGCCTCGGAGGGACGCCGTCGATCATGCGGCAGAACCTGGCGCTGGCGCAGTGCCGCCTGGGGCGTGTCGACGAGGGGATCGAGCTGCAGCGCCGCGCGATCCGCGAGCTGCTCGAGCTCGGCGACCAGCGCTTCGCGGCGAGCAGCCGGGTCTACCTCGCGGCCGCGCTCGTGGACGCCGGTCGACTGGACGAGGCGGAGGCAGAGGCGCGCCTCGCGGTCGACGACTCCAGCTACAGCGGCACCGCCCAGGCCTATGCGCTCGCGGTCCACGCCCGCGCGCTGCTGGCGCTCGGGCGCACCCCGGAGGCGCTGACCCAGGCCGAGGCGGGCTTCCGTTGGCTCGCGCGGCTCGGCGCCGTCGAGGAGGGGGAGGCCGCGGTCCGCCTCGCCTATGCCCGGGCCCTGCGCGCCGCGGGACGGGCGCACGAGGCCGCCGAGGTCGCCGCCGAGGCCCGCAGCCGCCTGTCGGAGCGAGCGGCGAAGATCTCCGACGAGCGCGTCAGGACCAGCTTCCTCGAGCAGATCCCGGACCACGCGGCCACGCTCCGGCTCTGAGGAGCGCTCAGAGCACCGAGCAGATGGCGTCGATGCACTCGATGACGGCCCCCGCACCCTGGTAGGTGTAGATGGCGCCGAAGGTCTGCACGTCGTTGGGCGTGTTGTCGTTCACGCCCGTCGTGCCCCAGTCGACGTACTCGGTGCGGAACAGCGTGTCCGTCCGCTCGATGAACGCGCCGCCGCCGCGGGCACCCGAGTCGTTCGACACGATCATCGAGCCGGCGGTCATCGTCACGTCCACGCCCGGCCCGACGTACACCCCGCCCGCGTCGCCGATCGCGGTGTTCCCGTCGACGAACACACCGATCAGCCGGTTGTCGATGGGCGCGAGGTCGAACATCGGGTCGCGCACGACCGCCACGCCACCGCCGACGTTCGCGCTGTTGCCGCGGACGGTGACGCCGGTCACGCGGGACTTGGTGACCACGAGGCCCCCGCCGCCGATCTGCGCGTGGTTGTTCTCGACGAGGGCGCCGTTGCTGCCGTTGATCGTGACGTTGCGCGCCACCAGACCGCCGCCGGTGCCCGCCTGGTTGTTCGAGAGCGTGCTGTAGTTCAGGGCCACGGTGCCCGAGCCGAACAGGGTCTCGGCCCACAGCCCGCCCCCGTTGCGCGCGCCGTTGCCGTCGAGCGTCGTCAGCAGCAGCGTCAGGTCGAACGCCCCCGACGCGTGGACGCCGCCGCCGTCGTACCCGCTGAGGGGGCTGCCGTTGAGGTCGATCACCGACTGCTCGACGCGCACGACCGCGCCCGCGGCGTCGGCGATCTCGAGACCGGTCTCGCCGTTGCCGGTGATCCGGCTGTCGCGGACCAACAGCTCCCCGTCCTCGCGCACGACCGCTCCGGCCGTGTCCGAGCCGGTCAGCGTCACCCCGATCAGCTCCACCATGCCGCCGGAGCGGACGGTGACGATCGGGCGACCGTTGGCCTGCAGCGTGGTCTCGCCGGCCCCGAGCGAGCCCATGATGGTGACGTGGTCGGTGAACGAGACCCCGCCCCAGTCGTGCGTGCCCGGGCAGAACACGATGACGTTGTTGTTGCCCGACAGGTAGTCCGCCAGGTACCCGGGGTTGTCGAAGCTCATCGAGCCGTTGAGCGTGACGGCGTGGACCTCGTCGGCCGAGCCCGAGCAGTCGTTGTCGAGGCCGTCGCACGGCTCCTGGGCGGCCGGGTTGATGGCGGCGTCGTGGTCGTTGCAGTCGCCCTCGCCGACCGTCCAGCCGTCGTTGTCGTCGTCGGCGTCCGGGTCCGTGGTCGTGCCGGTATCGGTGTCCGCGTCGCTGTCGGCGTCGCTGTCCGCGTCCGCGTCCGCGTCCGTGTCCGAGTCGCTGTCCGCATCGGCGTCCGCATCACCACCGTCCGGGGTCTGGTCGACGGTGTCCTTGTCGTCCCCGCCTCCGCCACCACACGCGACGCCCAGCGCTGCGAGCCCCAGCATCCACCGGTTCATCTCCCCTCCTTCGCCGCCAGCCTACCCCGCCGCGGATCGACAGGCGAAGCATCCGGTTCCGACAAGGTCCCCGCCCCCTTCGGTTCGGCCAGCGACAGCTCGCCCGCCCCCAGCCCGCTCTCGACCATCGCCAATCCCCCGCGCTCGCCGATGGCCCGCGCCTGGATCGCCGCCACGGCAGTTCTCGCCGCCGGTCGGTGCGTCCCCGTCACCGCCAGCAGATCCACCACGGCGGCGACGGTGCACAGCCGGGCCGCGAGCTGCAGCACGCCCGTGTCGGGGCGCTCGCGGATCAGGCGGCGGATCAGGTCCTCCACGTCGTCGTCGTCGGTCAACACGGGCGCGAGGGCGAGCAGCGCCTCCCGCGCCGAGGGCCCGGCGAGCAGCTCCCGCAACCGCTCCTCGTCGGAGGCGAGCGTCGCGGCCCGCACGGCCACCCGGTCGTCGCGCGACCGCGCGAGCTCGCGGAGCCAGGCGGTGTCCAGCTCGCCCTCCCGCGCCAGCTCGTCGAGCGCCCACAGCCGGGTGGCGGGCTCCGGATCCGAGGAGGCGATGGAGCGCAGGTCGGCCGGCCCCTGGCGCAGGTCGCGCGCGACCCGGAGCGCCTGGCGCGTCAGGCGGACGACCTCGGCCGCGCCGACCAGATCGGGGCCTCCGTGCGTCAGGACGAGGATGCCCCGCTGCAGCTGCCCGCCGGCCTGCACGACCTCCTGCACCGCGAGCCGCGTCTGGACCCGCAGCCAGCTCTGGCCCGGTGTGCGCGGCGCCTCGAACACCACACCCTGATCGAACAGCGCGTCGCCGCTGCGCTGACCGCGGGAGCTCACGGGGTTGGAGCGCCGCCAGAAGCGCACCTGCTGCGGCAGCCCCGCGACCACCAGCCGCACCTCCAGGACCTCCTGGTCGACGACGCGGTACGGATCGAGCTGGAGGCGGACCATGACGCCGTCGAGCTGCCCCCGCGCCTCGGGGGGTGCCAGGAAGCGGCGCGGGCGGAAGGGCAGCCCGAGCTCGTCGGCCACCGTGCGCAGCACGTCGTCGTACCAGGGCGTGCCCGTCTCGAAGTAGCGGCCCAGGCGGCGCCAGGACCGCAGCGCCAGCTGCACGTAGGGGAAGGCCAGGACCATCACCGCCATCGGCAGGAGCGCCACCGCGAACACCAGCATCCAGAAGGCGACGGTGCTCACGGTCCGGTGTACTCGCTGCTCACGGGCAGCCCCTTGGGGAAGTCCAGGATGCGCACGGGCTCGGACCGCAGGTGGATCTGGCGTTCGAGCTCGGCAGCGCGCTCGGCGAGCCCGGGGTCCGGGACACCGTCGCACCCACCCTCCACGAGGCGCTCGGCGAGCCATCCGACGGTCGCGGCGCGCTCGGGCACGGTCTGTGGATCGAGGTTGCAGGCCTGGAACAACGCCAGCGCCGCGTGGTCGGGGTCCGCGAAGGCGGCGAGGTAGGCGCTGGCCTCGAGGGCCTCCACGTGCGTGGTGTTCCTGGGGCAACCGACGCAGGCGATGCGCTGGCCGGCGAGGGCGGCGTCGTCCGCGGCGTGCCGCGCCTCGTGCACCACCACGCTCGCCGCGACGAAGGCCACCAGCCGCTCCAGCGCCTCCCGCATCCCGAGCGTGCGCTGCAGGTGGTAGCTGCGGGTCGCGAAGGTCTGCGCCTCGTCCGGCAGCACCTCGGGGCACAGGTCGTCCACGCTCCCCGTGTGGATGCGCAGCGTCGCGAGGTCGCGCGAGGACAGCCCGTTCCAGGGCAGGCGGGTCACGGCGAAGGCGCTCCCGCAGGAGTGGCGGCCGTGGATCGCGCGGACCGCGTCCATCATCGCCGCTCGATCGCTCGACGTCTCCGCCAGCAGGGCCGCGTCCTGCGGTCCGAGCCCGCGCGCGACCTCCTCGCGGATCGCCTCCGCGAACCGGCGTCCGAGGTCGGTCGGGGGCACCGTCTGCGCGCCGAGCAACGGCCAGACCTCGTCGAGCGAGAAGGTCGTGACCCGATCGAGCAGCAGCACGATGCCCTCGGTGTGATCGCGCATGTGTCCGAGCCAGGCGTCCGGCTGACCGATCCCGTCGACGCGGCGCCGCAGCTCGACGCGGAAGCGGCGCTCCCCGACGGCCACCTGCCCGTCGTCGACGATGACCAGGTAGCTCTTGAGGACCCAGCGCGCGCCGTCGCCACCGACCTGCACCTCCCCCGCGAGGCGCCAGGGCTCGTCCGCCTTCGCGAGCAGCTCGTTCCACGCGCGCACGATCGCGTGCAGCTCGGGCGCGTTCAGCGACGGATCGGCGTCCACCAGCACGGCCATCCGATCGAGCAGCGCGCCGAGGTTCGGGTCCTTGCCGGCCTCGCGCCGGAGCCGATCCCAGCTCATCGACCGCAGGCCGCCGGTCGCGACCACCCAGTCGGGCACGAGCTCCTCGTGCACCAGCCGCAGATCGACCCGCGCGAGCGCCTCCCGGTCGAGCACGAGGGTGGCGCCGTCCCGCACGACGGGCGCGAGCGGGTCGCCACGGAAACACCAGGCCGCCCCGGTCGTGGCCAGCGCCGACACGACGGCGAGGAGTGCCACCCAGGGAGCCGCTCGCCTCCAGCGCTCGGGTCCAGCCGCCATGGTGATATCGTCCGCGCCCATCGTACCCGGAGGACCGGATGTCCGAGACCGTTCCCGTACCCGATCGCGTGCGCGCGGGGTCCCCGAGCAAGATCGCGAGCCGGGCGGCCTACCTCGACGCGGTCGCCCACGCGACGGCGGACCCGAGCGGCTACTGGCTGCACCAGGCCTGGGAGCGCCTGCAGTGGCGCACGCCGCCGACGCACGGCCTCAAGGGCGACTACCACTCGGTGCTCGAGCGGCCGTTCACCTGGTTCGACGACGGCGAGCTCAACGTCACCGAGACCTGCCTCGACCGGCACCTCGCGACGCGCGCCGACAAGACCGCGATCCTGTGGGAGGGCGACGAGCCGGGCCAGTCCCGCCGCCTGTCGTACGCCGACCTGCACCGCGAGGTCTGTCGGGCCGCCAACGCGCTGGCGGGGCTCGGGGTCGGCAAGGGCGACCGCGTCGTCATCTACATGGGCATGGTCCCCGAGGCCGCGATCGCGATGCTCGCCTGCGCGCGGCTCGGCGCGGTCCACTCGGTGGTGTTCGGCGGGTTCAGCGCGGACTCGCTGCGCGACCGGGTCGCCGACAGCGGCGCGAAGGTGCTGATCACGCAGGACGAGGGCCGGCGCGGGGGCAAGCCCGTCCCCCTCAAGGCGGTGGTGGACGACGCGCTGCGCGACCAGGCCGTCGACAAGGTCCTGGTCTACCGCCACACCGGGTCCGCGGTGAACTGGACGGCCGGCCGCGACGTGTGGTGGCACGAGGTGGTGCCGGGCGCGGGCGACACGCGCAAGGCCGAGGTGTGCAACGCCGAGGATCCGCTGTTCATCCTCTACACCTCCGGATCGACCGGGAAGCCGAAGGGGCTGCTCCACACCTGCGCCGGGTACCTGCTGTGGGTGACCTGGACCTGCCAGGTGACGTTCGACCTGCGCGACGACGATGTGTACGCCTGCGTCGCCGACGTGGGGTGGATCACCGGCCACAGCTACATCGTGTACGGACCGCTCGCGAACGGCGCGACGACGACGATGTTCGAGTCGATCCCGACCTACCCGGACCCGGGTCGCTACTGGGATCTCGTCCAGCGCCACCGGATCACCATCCTGTACACCGCGCCCACGGCGCTCCGCGCGCTCGCGGCGTACGGCGACGGCCCGGTCAAGAAGTACGACCGCAGCTCGCTGCGCGTGCTCGGGACGGTGGGCGAGCCCATCAACCCCGACGCCTGGCGCTGGTACCACGAGGTCGTCGGCGAGGAGCGCTGCACCGTGGTGGACACCTGGTGGCAGACGGAGACCGGCGGGCACATGATCACGCCGATCGCGCCGGTCACCGCGACCAAGCCGGGCTCCGCGACGCTGCCCGTCCCCGGCGTGCTCCCGGTCGTGTTCGACGGCAGGGACCACATCCTCGTCGGCCCCGGCGAGGGCAAGCTGTGCATCGCGCACCCGTGGCCCGGCCAGGCGCGGACGGTCTGGGGCGATCACGAGCGGTACGTCCAGACCTACTTCACGGCGTACAAGGGCTACTACTTCACGGGCGACGGCGTCCGTCGCGACAAGGACGGGTACTACTGGATCACCGGCCGGGTGGACGACGTCATCAACGTCAGCGGGCACCGCATGGGCACCGCCGAGTTCGAGAGCGCGCTGGTCTCGGCGGACGAGGTCGCGGAGGCCGCGGTCGTCGGGTACCCCCACGACGTGAAGGGCCAGGGCGTCTGGGCCTACGTGGTGTTGCAGCCCGGGACCGTGCCCTCGCACGACCTCCCCGCGCGCCTCAACGGCGTGTGTCGCAAGGTCATCGGCGCGCACGCACGCGTCGACATCTTCCAGTTCGTCCCGGGTCTGCCGAAGACGCGCTCGGGCAAGGTGATGCGCCGCATCCTGCGCAAGGTCGCCGAGGGCATGCCCGAGTCGCTCGGCGACCTGTCCACGCTCGCCGATCCCGGCGTCGTGAGCAGCATCGTCGACGGCGCCGCCCAGGTGCAGCGTTGAAGCGACTGTTGTGCGTGGTGCTGGCGGTCGGCTGCCACCACGCCGCGCCCGCGCCCGCGGCGGCCGAGATCGAGCAGGTGGGGGCGACGGTCGCGATGGCGACGCTGCAGCTCCCGGACATGGACCCCGAGCAGCGCCTGACGCACGAGTGGAAGAGCGAGGTGGGCGTCGATCACCCGCTGGTGGGCTGGGTCTACTCCGCGCGGAGCCGCCAGTTCGCCGGGTGGGACGACCTGGTCGCCGACCTGCGCGGCGCGCGGTGGGTGTTCCTCGGCGAGAAGCACGACAACGCCGACCACCACGCGCTCCAGGCCGAGGTGATCGCCGCGCTCGCGCCGAAGGTGGCGGTGTTCGAGCACCTCGACCACGAGGACCCGATCGAGGGCGCGACGACCGCCGCGGAGCTGGCTGAGGCCTCGCACTGGGCCGAGAGCGGCTGGCCCCCGTTCGAGCTGTACGAACCCATCTTCACGGCGTTGTACGCCGGTGGTGGGCAGGTCGTCGCCGGGCACCCGACGAAGGCCGAGGTCAAGCTCGTGATGAGCGAGGGCTTCGAGGCGCTCCCCGCCGAGGCGCGCGAGGGGCTGCCCGAGTCCCCTGCCCTGCCGCCCGAGGCGCAGGCCGACCTGGACGCGCAGATCGTCGACAGCCACTGCGGCATGGCGACACCCGAGATCGTCGAGAAGATGCGGCGGGCCCAGCTCCTCAAGGACACCTGGATGGCCCGCGAGATGACGCGGCACGAGGCGAGCCCGCCCCCGACCGTGCTCGTCGCCGGCAATGGACACACCCGCGCGGACCGCGGCGTCCCCTTCTGGCTCGAGGGCGAGAAGCGGACGGTCGCCTTCCTCGAGGTCGCCGACGACGCGTTCGAGCCCGGGGAGTACGTCGAGGGCGCGGACTGGATCGTGTTCACGCCACGCGTCGACGACGAGGACCCCTGCGCCGCCTTCAGGAAGTGACGAGCGTCTTCATCGCGGCGCGCACGGCGGTCGCCAGCTCGTCGCGCGCGCGGCGGTAGGGCCCCATGAACCAGGAGCCGATGGGGTCGTCGATCGCCGCCTTGCCGATGACCGAGCCCAGCTGGACCACGGCCTCCTCGGGCAACGACGGCAGCAGCTCGCGGACGGCGACGGCGTGGGCCGACTCCATGACGTAGATGCGGTCGGCCCAGGTCACCGCCTCGAGATCGAGCGCGGAGCTGGTGTGCCCCGTCAGATCGATGCCGATCTCGCGACAGGCGGCGACGACCTTGGGGTGAGCTGGCTCTCCGACGATGCCCGCGGTCCCGGCGGAGCGGATGTCGACCTCGAGGTCGAGCTCCAGCGCCACCCGGTCGGCCAGCGCCGCCGCCATCGGCGAGCGGCACAGGTTCCCGGTGCACACGAAGAGCAGCCGCACGAGATCAGCGCTCGACGGTGATCCGGATCATCTTGATCGGCTTGCTCACCTTGCCGGTGCGCGAGCCCAGACCCTCGATCTTCTTCACCACGTCCATGCCCGAGGTGACCTTGCCGAACACCGGGTGCTTGGAGGGCGTGCTGTTGTCGAACCAGTCGAGGTAGCTGTTGTGCACGGTGTTGACGAAGAACTGCGAGCCGCCCGTGTTGGGCTGGCCGGTGTTCGCCATCGACAGGGTGCCCGGCTCGTTCGAGAACTTCGCGTTCGGCAGGAACTCGTCCTGGATCTTGCCGTGCGGGGGGCCGCCGGTGCCGGCGCGCGGGCTGTTTGGGTCCTTGCTGAAGGGGCAGCCGAACTGGAGCATGAAGCTCGGGATCACGCGATGAAAGTGCAGCCCGTCGTAGAACCCGGACTCGGCCAGGTCGAGGAAGTTCTTCGCCGTGATCGGCATCTGCTCGAGGTAGATCTCGGCGCGGATCGTGCCCTCGCTCGTCTCCATCACCGCGGTCGGGTTGGCCATGCGTGCCTCCAGGTCAGGTGGAACGGCACGATAACCAGCGCCTCCCCGGTCCGCCGCTGGTCAGTGGGGACGCTTCGCCTTGGCGCCGCGGTTGCCGCCGCCACCGGAGGGCCGCGGGGTCGGGCTGGGCTTCGGCTTGTCCGGCGCGTCGGCCTCGGGCTCCTTGGCCTGCCCCTCGCACTCCTTGCTGTCTGCAGCGATGCAGACGCCGGTGCCGGCGCAGGTGCCGGGGGTGGTGAGCTCGTAGGTGTCGCCCTTGCTCGCGTCCGCCTTGTCGTTGGGCGACTTGCAGCAGCACGGGGTGCACTGTGGGCCCTCCATCCAGCGGCCGTCCTTCTCGGCGAACTTCGCGTTGCACTCGGCCGGGCCCGCGACCAGCGCGTACAGCTTCTTGCCGCCCTTCTCCTCGACGAACTCGCAGCACCAGTGCTCGCCGCCGTCATCGCCCGGCACAGGGACGATCACGACCTCCTGGTCACCGCCCTTGTCGTCGCCGTCGCCGTCGTCCGCGTCCGCGTCGCCGCCGTCGCCCTTGTCGGCCGACGCGCCGTCCTTCTTCGCGCCGCCATCATCGCCACCGCCGCCCGAGCACATCGCCCCGAACGCGAACACCAGGGACACCGCGAGAACCAGCCGCTTCAACCGCGCCTCCGCGGTCGAATGGAACCACAGGTCCGACCGGCTCGCAAGGCGAAGAGCGCCGCCCGGGACACCCTCGCGCCCTCGTGGCAAGATGGCGGCATGCGACCCACATGGATCCTCGTCGTCTCGTCCACCGCGTGCCTCCAGGGCACGGGCACCTCCCACTCGGACTCGACCGGGACGGCGGGTGACACGGACACGGACGCGGACACGGACGCGGACTGCGACTCGGACAGCGACGCCGACACCGACGCCGACACCGACGCCGACACCGACCCACCGGACACGCAGGACCTGATGGTCACGGGGTCCGGCTTCGGCGCCTGGGAGGGTCGCGCGATGCACCTGCAGGTGACGTACGGGTGTGTCGACGCCTTCGCCCCCTCCCACCCGGACCTGCTGACGGACGAGGTCCCCGTCACGGGAGGGATGTTCGACTTCACCTACGACGAGCGCCTCCCCCGCGGGACGGACAGCGCCTTGGACGACCTGTCCCTGTGTCTGTGGGCGGACACGGACGGCGACGGTGTGTGCACCGCCGACGACGGGACCTGGCGGATCGACGTGGTCTACGTCGCCGCAGTCGACGTGGTCGTGTCCTTCACGCCCGCCGAGCACGTGGACCCGGGCGCCTGCGAGTGTGCGCCGCTGATCAAGCCGTGAATCGACTCACGGTTGTCGTGCGTGAGGGCGGAAAAGGCGCTTGCGCCCCGCTCTCTCGCGCGGCAAACGCGAGGAGATTCTTCGTCAAGGCCCGCGAATGCGGGCCGCGGAGGCCGAGAATCGGCCGGAGGAACCTGAATCGAGTCGTGGTTGTCGTGCGTGAGGGTGGAAAAGGCGCTTGCGCCCCGCTCTCTCGCGCGGCAATCACGAGGAGATTCTTCGCCAAGGCTCGCGAATGCGGGCCGCGGAGGCCGAGCATCGGCCGGAGTGACCTGAATGAGGGTCATCGAGGCAGGTAGGCGCTGGGGTTGGCGCCGAAGGTGCGCGTGAACTCCCGCGAGAACTGGGACAGGCTGTTGTACCCGACCCCGTAGGCGGCGCCCGACACGTTGTTCAGCCCGAGCGTGAGCTGGCGGTGGGCCTCCTGGAGGCGCAGCCGCTTGAGGTATTGCAGGGGGGACTCGGCCGTCACCGCGCGGAAGGCCTCGTAGAACACCGACTCGCTCATCCCTGCCATCGCGGCGAGCTCGGCGACCGTGTAGGCGCGCGTCAGGTCGGCGTGCATCGTCGTGAGGACCTCGGCGATGGCGCGCTGCTGGCCGTGGCCCATCGCGACGGCGCGCAGGAAGCCGCCGCGGGGTCCCTTGAGCACGTGGTACAGCAGCTCCCGGCGATGGAGCGGTGCGAGGACGGCGACGTCGTCGGGCTGATCGAGCAGGCCGAGCAGGCGTCCGGCGACGTCACGGATGGGGTCGGTCACCGGGCAGGCAGCGAGCCCGCGCTCTGGACGCTCCGACGTGCTGGGCGCGAGCACGTCGCCGGCGTGCGCCATGATCTCGCGCACCAGCTCGAGCTCGATCGAGACCACGAGCGAGAGGAAGGGCCGCTCCTCGCTGGCCTCGAGGATGCGCGAGACCACGGGGAGCGGGACCGAGGTCACGAGGTAGTGGTCGGGATCGTAGTGGAAGACATCCTCACCCACGCGGGTCTGCTTGCGCCCCTGGGTCACGAGGAAGATGCCGGGCTCGTAGACCGCGTTGCTCGGCTCGGAGGGCGCCGACTGGCGATACACCCACAGCCCGGGGACGGCGGTGGGGTTCACGCCCTCCGCGGGCGCGTGCGCCAGGCAGGGCCCCGCGAGCCGCCTCATCAGTACCGTCCGCCCTTCGCCGCCCCGACCGGCAGGTTCTCGTCGAGGAAGGCGAGCTCGGTGGCGGACAGCGTGACGGCGCGAGCGGCCTGGTTCTCGTCGAAGCGCGACACCTTCGTGGTGCCGGGGATGGCGACGACGTGCTCGCCCTGGTGGAGCAGCCAGGCCAGCGCGAGCTGCGCGGGCGTGACGCCCTTGTCGGCCGCCATGGACTTCACGGCGCGCACGAGGTCGAGGTTGCGCTGGAAGTTCTCGCCCTTGAACCTGGGGTTGTTCCGGCGGAAGTCATCCGGCGCGAAGTCGTCGGGGGACGTGATGGCGCCGGTGAGGAAGCCCCGCCCGAGCGGCGAGTAGGCCACGAACGTGATGCCGAGCTCGCGGCAGGTGTCGAGCAGCGCCTCCTCGGGCTCCCGCGACCACAGCGAGTACTCCGTCTGCAGCGCGGTGATCGGGTGCACGGCGTGCGCGCGGCGGATCTGGTCCGGCGTGGCCTCGGACAGCCCGAGGAAGCGCACCTTGCCGGCGGCCACGAGCTCGGCCATCGCGCCCACGGTGTCCTCGATCGGCGTGCTCGGGTCGACGCGGTGCTGGTAGTACAGGTCGATCGTGTCGACGCCGAGCCGCTTCAGGGAGGCGTCGCAGCAGGCGCGGACGTACGCGGGCGAGCCGTCGATCCCGAGCCACCCGCCGCTCGCGTCGCGCTTCACGCCGAACTTGGTGGCGATGACGGCCTCGTCGCGCCGGGGACGCAGCCCGCGCCCCACGAGCTCCTCGTTCGTCCAGGGTCCGTACATGTCGGCCGTATCGAAGAAGTTCACGCCGGCATCGAGCGCGTGGTTCAACAGGGCGATGGACGCGTCGTCGTCGGCCTTGCCATAGAAGTCCGACATCCCCATGCAGCCGAGGCCGATGGGGGAGATCTCGACGCCGGTGCGGCCGAGGGGGCGGCGGGAAGGGATGCTCATGGTTGCTCCTGGAGTGGGCGTTCCGTCGTACACCCACAACGTAGGGTGTCGGCGGCCCGTCACCCAGCCACGAAGCTCCGAAGGGTTTGCACGATCCTACGGGTAGGGCGCGCAGGCCAGCTCGACCAGGGGTACGTCCGCCCGGGTCGAGTCCTGGTACCTGCCCCAGGGTGGCTGCTGCAGGATCGGCACCGGCCAAACGGTGACGCCTCCATGGGAGGGTCTGACCTCCACCCATTCCTCCCATGGGCCCGCGGTGGGACAGGTCCTGGTCCGGAGCTGCTCCACGTGGAGGCGGAGCCCGATCACGCGCGCGTGTGCCACCAAAGGGTCCTGATAGGCCGTCGGGTAGCGCGGGATGGCGCGCAGACAATCCAGCGGCGAGGCGTCCGCAGGACACGCCGCCTCGAACGCCGTGACCTCGTCGACGAGCTGTTGGAACTCCTGCTCGAGCTCAGCTGGCGTGAGCGGATCGTGCGTTCCACATGGGCCTCGGGGCCGGAGCCGCGGCACGCGTTCGCCCGCCTCTCCATAGAGAGACGCCGTGGTGGCGACGAACTCGGTCTCCGCCACGTCACGCGGGTGGGCCCAGCCGTCCGCGATCAACAGGTCGAGGACCCGCGCAGCATCGTCGAGCTCGGCGGGCGTCCAACCCTCCTGGTCCAGCAGCTCGTGTCCTCGCGGGACGAGATCGACAGCCACGGACGCACCGCGGATGGCGTAGGACGTCCCCACGGCGCCCCGTCCGAGATCCTGGACGAAGCGAAGCGTCTCGACGACCGAGACGAATCCCTCCGCGGGTGAGTCCACCCCATCGAGCAGGCACCGCATCCCGAACTTCAGCTCGTCCCCACCCTCGCCAGGAAGCGGTCCGCCGATCCTGAGGGGCGAGCAGGCGTCGACATGGGAGACGGCGCGGTGGATCGCAACGCGCAGATCCTCGGCCTCGAGGTTCTCGTGCAGCACCGCGAGCATGTCCGACTCGGCGGAGCCCGGGAGCTCGGGGCCAACCAGGACCGGACGCTCGCAACGCAGCTCACGACCCTCGGCGAGGGCCCGGGTCATGCGGTCGTGAAGGGCCTCACGCGTCACAGGGCTCCGCGACCGGCAGGGCGGCGCCGCCACCATCACGCACATCAGGGCCAGCAGTGGGCGAGGCACGTCCTCAGTCTACCTCCGTAGGCCCCGCCACCGTGAGTAGGATGGTCCATGCTCCAGCTCTTCGTGCCCGTTGCCCTCGCCGACGCGCCCTCGTCGCTCGCAATCCGACACCTCCTGCACACCGAGGGCAGCCCACCCCCTGCCGAGCTGGACGATCGGATACGGAGAGCCCAGGCGCCGATACCCCTGTTGGTCCTGCTGGATGCGCGCGCCTGGGAGGCCACCGACCGGGTGGCGGAGGCCGGCCGCGTGGACGAGGTCGGCGGCTGGGTGACGGCGCGCGAAGGCGACGAGCTCGTCACGCACTTCTTCACCGACCCGAACAAGCTTCGCGAGGTGTGCCGGGTGGTGTTTCGCGGCGACGACACGCGCGGCGTCGCCGAGTGTCCGAAGAAGCCCTCGAAGGTGGGCGACGACCCGCTGATCCGCAGCTACCGGGCGCGCCAGGCCGTGATCGCCGACCCCCGCTTCATCCCGCGCGTCGACCGGTACAACGTCGAGGTCCTCGTCGACGACGACGGGGGCTGGTTCGTGTTCCTCCTGCCGGCGATGATGGACGCCAGCCGGATCCCCGTCCTCGGCGCCTGGCGCGGCCACGTGCGAGCGGACGGGGTGGTGGACGCGCTCGATCCCCTGTCCGAGGGCGCCCTGTTCGTCCCCGCGCCGAGCGCCGAGGGGGCCATGTTCACCCTCCACGTCCTCGACGACATCCCCAACGAGGGGGTCCTGTTCGCGAGCGCCCGCTATGGGCTGACCTTCCTCGCGACCTCACCGGTGGGTCTTTGGCGGGTCGACCAGGGCAACGCCGTCTGGCTCGGCGGCGACGACCCACAGACGCGCTGGGCGCGCTCGCTGTACGCAGCCGTGACCGCACCGTCCGAGGTGTCGCTCGGGTTCCTGGGCGACGATCTGCAACCGGAGGGGGAGGCGCGACAGGTGCGCGCCGGGCCGCTGCCGGCCGAGGACCTGGCACCACACAATGGCTGGATGCATTCGACCAGCGGGCACCCGGAGCACTTCGGGGCCGGGGACTATGGCGGGCTCCTGCTGCGACCCGAGGCCGTCGACTTCCTCGCCGGCGGCAGGACGCAGATGGTTTCGGCGGCGCAGGTCGAGGGAGGCACGAAGGTCACCCTCTACACGACGATCGACGACGCCAGGACGCTGCACCTCGTGGGGACGCACGGTCCGTTCGGGAGAGTGGTCGGTCCCGCGCCCGCGTCCCCGCCCTCGGCCTGCCCCACGGCCACCCTCCCTCCCCTGGACGCCTCGGCGCCGCTCGGCGACCCGACGGAGGACTGGCTCGGCTACTGGGGCGAGGCCCCGCTCACGGCCCGGCCGGAGGGCGAGACCTGGCGCCTCTTCCAGTACGGAACGCAGACGCCCTGGCGGATGGTGCGCGTCGACCTCGCGAAAGACGGCACCGCCCACGCCGTCGTCCGCAGCGCCGCCGCCCTCGCGCCGCCGCTCGCGTTGGGCGAGCTGCTCGGTCAGGCGCCGCCGGCGGTCCAGACCCGGGAGCTGGACCTCGACGCGACGGCGCTCGCGTGGCTCAGGGACCGCGTCGAGGACGTGCTGGGCTTCGTCGCCCAGCCCCACGCGACCTGTCCCGGCGTGGACGGGGTGCGCTGGGTGTTGGAGCACGCCACCACCGACGGCGTGCAGACCTGGGCTGCCGACGAGCCCGGCGCCGACGACCCCACCCGCGGCATCGGCACGGCGCTGCTCGTGGCCTCCGGCGAGGACGCAGGGTGACGCACCTCGTCGTCCTCGCCACCCTCTCGCTCAGTGGTTGCGCCCACCCCGGCGTGCCCGACGCCGTGCGGTTCGTGCGGGAGGTGCACCCCGACCCCTACCGGTACACCTCCGCCGCCGCGCTCGACGCAGCGACCGCCCGAGCGGGCGACCCCGAGGATCCTCGCGCGCGCGCCGAGGCGCTCCAGCGCGTGTTCGCCACCCTCGGCGACGCCCACCTCGTCGTCGGCCTGGACGGGCATCCCGACGTCCGGCTCCCGCCGCTCCTGCCGCTCCGGGTCGGTGACCGCGTGCTGGTCGACGCCTCCGCGCCCCCGCTCCCCCTCGGCACCGAGATCGTCTCCATCGAAGGCCGCGACGCGCGCGGGCTGCTCGACGACCTGGCGGCGCTGGCCTCCGTCGACGGTGCGCGCGCTGACGTGCGCCTGCGCCAGGCCGAGCGTCGGTTCGGCTTCCTGCTGCACCTCGCGATGGGCAGCCGCGACACCTGGACCGTCGTCCTGCGAGCCCCCGACGGTGTGGAGAGCACCGTCACCCTGGACGGTGTGCCGGCCGCCGAGCTCGCCTCGCTGGAACGCTGGTCCGCGCCGCGGTGGGGGTCCGTCGGCCAGCGCTTCCCGACCACGGACGTGCTCGCCGACGGGACCGTGATCCTGCACCTGCCGACCTTCGGCGTGCCCGACACCGACGCGTACGCCAACGCCGTGGACGCCGTCTTCGCCACCCTCGACCGCGACGCCCGCCTGGTCCTGGACCTCCGGGGCAACGAGGGTGGCATCCGCACCAACGGCGTGGCCGTGCTCCGCCACCTGCTCGATGCGCCCTTCGCCCAGTGGCGGCGAGTGGAGACCCGGGTCGTCGCCATCCCGCGCCGCGACCGGCGGGCCGTCAGCTTCCCTTTCGTACCCGAGGAAGCGCTCACGGGGTTCCCGGGCGAGCGGGAGGGCGACCGCTGGGTGCTCTCGGGTGACCCCCTCGCCGAGCTCATGGTCCCGACCGGCGATCCGCACCGGGGCGAGCTGTTCGTCTTCGTCGACGACGCCGTGAGCTCGGCCGCCGTGGAGCTCCTCGCCGCGCTGCTGGCGTACCGGTCGGGCGTGACGGTCATCGGCACCGACACGATGGGCGAGTGTGGCCGCCACGCAGGGCAGGTCCCCGTGGTCTACGGGGCTGGCGGGGCCTCGGTGCTGGTGTCGCTGTTCGAGATCACGCTGGTCGAGATCCCCGGGTGCCGGCCCGGAGAGGGCGTGCCCATCGATCTCCCCGTGGCGACGACCGACGAGGTGTTCCTCGAGCGCCGCGACCCCTACCTCGACGCGCTGCCCTGATCCCGACCGAGCGATCGTAGCGTCACAAACACCGCGTTCGGGCACGGGCACGGGCACGGATGCGGGTGCTAGCGGAGGGCGCGTTCCACCATGGGGACGCGATCCTGACCCCACCACAGCTCCTCCCCGACACGAAAGGTGGGCACGCCCATCACGCCCAGCGCGATCGCCCGCTCCGTGTTCGCGCGCAGGGCCGCCTTGACCTCGGGGCGCTCGGTCGCCTCGATCAGCGCGGCGCCGTCGAAGCCCGCGTCGTCCAGCACCCCGCGCAGCACGTCGGGCTGCCCCACGTCGCGGTCCTCCGCCCAGGCCGCGCGGAACACGGCGTCCCGGATGCGGGGCTCCACGACGGCCGCGCGCAGCGGGAGCACCGTGCGCAGCGGGAACGTGCTCGGGAAGCGGAACGGCACGCCCCACCAGGCCGCCCACTCGTGCAGATCCTGCTGCTGGTACCGCCGGCGCGGCTCGGAGAACGTGAACAACGGCACCATGGGCGTCCCGATCTCGCGGAACAAAGCACCCAGCAGGATCGGCGTCGCCGTCAGCGCCGAGCCCGCGTCCGCCGCCATGCGCTCGGCCTGGGTGCTCCCGAGGTACGCGAAGGGGCTCGCGAAGTCGTAGAACAGCTCGAGCGGCGGCCCGTCGGCACCGGTGGGCAGGGGCGCCTCGTCGGGGAGCCCGAGCGCGCGACGCAGGAAGTGCAGCCGGTCCACGCCCCACCAGCGCCGCTCCCCGAGCCCGAAGGTCGGGACCCCGAACACGCCGGCCGCCACGGCCTCGTCGGTCGCGTCGCGCAGGCGCTGCTTGCAGCCCGGGTCGGCGAGGACCGCGTCGACGTCGATGCCCACCGGCGCCAGCACCCCCGCGAGTGCCCCACGATCGGCCACGTCCACGCCCTCCACCCAATACGCCCGGAACAGCACGGCTGCCGCGGCGGGCACCTCGTCCTCGGGCAGCGAGACCAGCACCCGCATCGCGTCGAGCGTCCGGCGCGGGTGGTCGTCGGGGAGGGTCACGGGCTGCCCGTGCGCCGCCGCGCTCCGCACGATGTCCAGCCGCTGCAGCACGCGCTTCGCCTCGGGCATCGCCGCCATCGGGTTCGTCGGCACGTCCAGCGCCTTCAGCACGCCCCCGAGCAGGATGGGCCGCCAGCAAACGGTCGCCCCGGCTTCCGCCGCCAACGCCTCGATCCGGGTGGAGGCCAGCCAGGCGTACGGACAGACCACGTCGAACCAGAAGTCGATGACCACGGAAGCGCCCTCCCCGCCGGGTTCCTAGCCCGCGGCCCGCTTGACGGCAGGCCCCGCGGCACGTCATGCTGTTTTTGTACTGGCCGGCCAGTCTGGAACGGAGGATGCACGATGAAGCAGGCATCTTCGTGGCGATCGGCGCTACGGACAACGAGCCGCGGCTCCCGCTCGATCCAGCGCATCGTGGACGCGGCGGCCCGCATGTTCGGGCGCGACGGCTTCGCGGGCGCCTCCATGGGCGAGGTCGCGCGGGCGGCCGGCGTCAGCAAGGGCCTGCTGCACTACCACTTCGACAGCAAGGAGCAGCTGCTGATCGAGGCGGTGCGCACCACCTTCCGCCAGATCCACACGCGCTTCTCGGAGCGCTTCGAGCGAGGCGACCGCGGGCTGCAGACGGCCGAGGAGGCGCTCGACGCCCTGTGGGGCACCGTCCGTGACCTGTCGTCCTGGGCGCCCTTCATGGTGGAGACGATGAGCCTCGCCACCAAGGCGGGCCCCATCCGCGACGATCTGTTCGCGTTCTATGCCGAGAGCGAGGAGCTGTTGGCCCAGGGCATCCGCGACGCGTTCGACGGAGGCCCGGACCCGGTGCTGCCCCCCGAGCGCCTCGCCCGCCTCGTGCGCGTCGGGCTGCACGGGCTCGTCGTCGAGCTGTCCCAGGCCCGCACGGACGCGGAGCGGGCCGAGGTCGAGCAGGCGTATCGCGACCTGCGTGACCTGTTCCACCGTGTGTCGTCGTCGCCCCCGGAGGTGTCGCCATGATCCGATCGACCGCTGGCCGCGTGATCCGCAAGATCGACCCCCGCGCCCGACGCCGGGAGCGCCAGGCCCGCCAGGGCGCCCGGGAGCACGTCACGCTCCCGCTCGACATGTTCGACCAGCTGCGCACCGGCGACGAGGTGGCGGCGGCGAAGAAGCTCGAGGGCATCTACCACAAGGGCCAGCGGCGGGCGTGGAACGGCAAGGAGGTGCTCGCCGAGCTCGTCGAGAAGCACGGCGGCGTCCGCGTGGCCCCCGAGCAGCGGGAGGCCTTGCGCGCGCTGTTCGCGGTCATCCTCTGGGGCGAGCTCGCGGCCTGGAAGATCAGCGCCGACCTCGCGCAGCGGCTCGAGCCCCTGGAGGCCAAGATGGCGGCCACGGCCCAGGCGCACGACGAGGCCCGCCACTTCTACGTCATGCACGACTACCTCGAGCTCCTGGGCGACGTGCCGCGCACGCTGCCCCCGTCGACGCAGCGGCTGCTGGAGGGCGTGCTGCAGACCGACGATCTGGTCCGCAAGCTCGTGGGGATGCAGATGATGGTCGAGCCGATGGCGCTCGCCCTGTTCCAGATGGTGCGCGAGAGCAACGTGGAGCCCGTGCTCAGCGACCTCATCCGCCTGTTCGAGCGCGACGAGGCGCGGCACGTGGCGCTCGGCGTGCTCCACCTCCCGAAGCTCCTGCAGGGCATGGGGCCGGTCGAGGCCGCGCGGCTCTACCGCTGGGAGTTCGGGGAGTACCTCGCGCAGCTGCGCATGCTCCGCGAGATGGAGCCGCACTTCAACGCGCTCGGGCTCGACGTGCGCCGCGTGATCGAGATCGGCCGGAACAAGCAGGTCCGCGCGAACCAGATGCTCGCCGAGGAGATCGGCGCGCCGCTGCCGGTGCTCGAGGCGTTCATCCGGTTCTTCGACGCGAAGGCCGAGTGGGAGTGGCCCAGCCGCGAGTACGACACCTCCCGCGACCACCTGGAGGCCGTCCTGCGCGCGGCGTTCCAAGGCGGCGCCGACGTGCCCGCGCACCTCACGGACGTCGCCGCCTGACCCACGTCAGCGGCGGATCCAGTCCTCGACGACAAGGCCCGGGACTCGGCGAAAGTGACGCACGTTCCCGGTGACGAGCACCGCTCCGAGCGCGAGCGCGTGGGCCGCGATCATCTCGTCGTAGGCGCCGATCGTGCCACCTTCCATCCCCCGGAGAGCGGCCCGGAGAGCGCCGTGCCGGTCGGCCGCCCGGGCGTCCCACGGCTCACAGCGAGCGACGACGAGGAAGGCGTCGACGAGCTCCGCCAGGCGCGTGGCCCCAAGGCGTCGCGCCACTCCATACCGGAGCTCCGCCCTGGTGACCGCGGAGATGCACCACTCCGCCGGATCCATCGCTTCGAGGCGCTCGTCGAGGAGGTTGCCGCGCAGCGCGTGGCTGACGGTGTCGGTGTCGAGGAGGTACACCTCAGCTGTCCTCGAAGGGGTCACGCGTCTCGACCGGCTGCTCGCGGTCGACCAGGAAATCGTCCGGCGCGCCACCGAGACGTTCCCGCGCCTCGACGACGTCCGCCCAGCGGCCTGGTGGACTGGCGGACAGGATCACGTCGCCCGTTCGCTCGTCGCGCCGCACGTAGACGACGTCGCCGCTGAAGCGGAACTCGGCGGGCAGACGCACCGCCTGGCTCCCGCCGCTCTGGAACAACCGGGCCGTGCGCGTGGACATCAGCGACCTCCGATGGTGGCGATGTATCTACATATGTAGATACGTGCCAACGCGTGCCACGGGATGGCGCCTCACCACTCCCAGGTCGCGGGGAGGGTGAGCTGGACGGTGATGTCCTCGTCCATCCGCGGGGTCACGGCGACGGGGTCGGAGGCTGTGTAGGTCTTCCCTTCGGCTCCACAGATGGAGTACGACACCGCCAACGTGCAGCGACCCGGCTCCGCCTCCAGGTGGAACGAGCCGTCGTCGGCGACGGTGGTGGCGCCCCCACATCCAACGACCAACAACCCTCCCCTTCGATGAGCAGGTGGTGGCGGCGTGATCGTTCCCTCGACGACGGCCGCGGGCCGCAGGTGGACCGGTGGGCAGGTGAAGGTCCCGTCGGCCTCGAGCTTCCAGCTCACGTCCGCTCGGTGGTAACGCGGGATCGCGACCCAGCCTTTGTGGAGGGAATCGGGCACGGTGTCGTACACATACAGTCGTCCGTTCCGAACCTCCGCACCGAGATCCACCATGCTCACCGAAGCCCCCTTCGGAGGCTCCATGTAAAGGATGAACTCCACGTCCCCTTTGAAGGGACGGACGAGGTCCAACGGGCAACGAACGATGCCGTTGGCACCGGATCCTGCATGGGCCCATGAATGAAACTGAATGATTGTCCATCCGATAGCCACCCGATTCCTCCGCTATAGTGGCTCGTCCGGGGCAGGCGAACACTCCTCCCCTTGATTTTCATCGGCGCAAATGGCCGTTGTGGCACATCCTGGATTCCCGGAGTTTCGACCAACAATGACTGTGTACTGGCAACGCTTGACGCACAGCTTCAGCGGCTTGGCACCACCCCTACACCCTTCCCATCCAACATGCTGGTTGCCAATGATGATCTGACGACACCCGGCCGCGAGGTTTCCCATGGTTTCGTCGTGAGCACAACGGTCCTTGCACCATTCCCAGTCCGGAGGGCCATACTGGTGGTAGCACTCGGGGGAATGCCAAGTGGGCGGTGTATACGGAGTGTGTTCGCGGATATCACCGGTTCCGGGTTCCGGGTCACTATCCGTTGGCGACGTGTCGCCCTGGTTGCCACCTCCGGGGACGGTAATGATGATTTCGGGTTCCTCCGGCGTGATGGTCCCCTCGGGTAGGGATCCATCTGATGGTCCGGACGCTGGCCCCGATCCTTCGTCGCCGCCCAGCGGGGGATCGCCACCTTCGTCAGAGCCACCTTCGCCGGGTCCGTCGCCCTTGCCACCGCCGTCCTTGTCGCGACGGTGGAACAACTTGCCCAGGAAGCCACCCTTGCTATCCGATTCGTCATCGCCTCGACTGCCGTCGGAACCCGCCTCCTCTGTGCCGCCACCGCCGGATCCTCCCCACCCGGACGGCAACGTCGCGATCGGAATGGTTGGATCGGCATCTCCCTGCCCGGTATCCGTTGCAATGACACCGGCCACGCGCTGCGTGCTGCTTCGTCGGCCACCCAGGACGTTGGGCCAGGCGCGATGCAGGTGCCCCGCATCGAGGTTGGCCGTTCCCGCCGCGGCCGCCGCCCGGATCGAACAGGAGGCGCAAGAAGCCCCCTCCTTGGCATGACTGGGCGGAATCTGCGATCCGCGAGGGCCGTACCACACGCCGCTCGGCCACCCGAAGGTCCCTGGCCCCTGGGTGAGGAAGACCTGGGGCGCGCACCTCTGGCACGACCGTCCCCGCGGCGCGATGGCCTTGTCGCCGCAGCCACAGCCCTCGGAGGGGTCGTCCCCCGCGCAGCCGCAGCCCCCGCCGGGGCCCTCGTCGATTGCTCGTGCGGGGGTGGTCACCATCGCTACCTCCAGCAGGTCCCGCGGAGGAGCACGTTGCCGACCGCGGGGGTCGACCCGCTCGACAGCGAGCAGAACACGCCCAGCCGGAAGTACATCGACCCATCGATGTTACCGTCCGACGCCCCGTTCGGGTCGAAGCGAAGGAACGTCTCGGAGCCGCTCGTCGTCACCTGGGTGCTCGCGCTCGCCGGGTTCACGGCGGTCCCCTGATCCTCGGTGCTCGTCGACGCCACCTGGATCCCCAGCCGGCACTGGAAGTTGCCGGACTTCCCGGTCAGCACCAGCACCAGCTGCAACAGCGACGCCGCCTCCAAGGAGGTGTACCACGCCGTCAAAGGGTAGAACACCTCCGTCGTGCCGACGGCCATCACGGACTTGTGGATATCGGGCAGGGTCCGGATCAACATGGGCACCCCCAGAGTGTAGCAGGAAGATCGAGCGCTGGAACCGAGCGATGTCCTCGATGGTCGCGCCAGCAAGAACCTACGACGACGACGACGACGACGACGACGACGACGACGCAAGTCGCGGGCCAGGGCGAAGAGGCAGTATCTTCCTGACGTCGACGGCCACGCTGTCTGCTGGACCCCCGGTACTCCGCACGAGGGTGGGCGACGCGATCTTCCGCGGGGGCACGACGGTGTCCGCGAACGCGGGGTGATCGGGCACGGGCACGGG
>JACKER010000036.1 GCA_020632925.1 Alphaproteobacteria bacterium
TCGTCGCCAAGCGCGAGGTCCCGTGGAGCGAGGTCGTGGTGGACCCCGAGCGCATCGCGTTCGATGCTGGCGGCGTCTCGCTGCGGCCGGACCGCGCGACCGGCACCATCGCGGATCTCTCGTGGGATCTCGCGCTCTCGGGCGGGCTGCCGCCGCTGTTCCACCTGCCGCACGTGTGGATGTACGAGGCGGGCTTCCCGAAGAAGAAGGCGCTCACGCCGGCTCCCAACCTCGTGTTCGACGGCGAGCTGCGTGTGGCGGGCGAGGTCTGGCCGGTCGCGCGCTGGGTGGGCCTGCGGGGGCACAACTGGGGCACCGAGCACGCCCACACGTACGCCTACGGCAGCTGCAACCTCTGGGACGACGGCGACCCGGACCGCACCGTCGACGGCTTCACGGTGAAGGTGAAGCTCGGCGGCCGCCCGTCGCCCTGGCTCACCGTGGTGGTCGGTCGCCGTCCCGAGATTCGGCGGAACCGGCTGCGGCACTGGCTGGGGGCGGGCGAGGTCAGCACCGACGCCTGGGTCGTCCGCTGGCCGGGCGTCCACCGTCGCCGCGCGTCGCTGGAGATGCGCTGCGACCCGTCGACCTACGCGGGCCTGCGGTACCTCCACCCCGACGGCCGCGAGTCCTACTGCTACAACACGAAGTTCGCGGACGTTCGCTGGTCCGTGGGCTCCGAGACCTGGACGAGCCGCTGTGGTGAGCTCGAGGTCCTCGTCCCCGAGCCGCTGCCGCAGATCCCGCTGCACCCGACGCCCGGCTGGGACGGGCGCGAGGGGGACTACCGCTCCGAGTAGGATGGGCGCGGGAGGAGCGATGTGGTGGTTCGCGGTCGCGGCGGCCCAGCAGATCACGGTGGGCGCGGACCGGGTGGCGCTGCTCGACCCGGGCTTCCAGCCCACCGCGGTCGACATCGGCGACCGTCGGGTGGTGGAGGTGGCGCCGAGCGCGCCGGTTCTCCTGCTCTACGGACTGCGGCCGGGCACCACGTCCGTGTCGGTCGAGCGGGCGGACGGCTCCACCGCGCAGTGGACGGTGAAGGTGCTGCCGGACGACAGCGCGCCGACCGGCGGCCCGGGCCTGGTCGATCGACGCGAGGCGCTGACCCTTCCGCCGGGCGGGGGAGCCGTGTGCACCATCGCCGCCGAGGCCGCCAGCAAGCGGGTGGCCGACGAGCGCGTGGGTGTGCAGCCGTTCGGCGCCGGTCGCTGGCTCGTGTGGGCGGGGCGCGACGGGCGCGGCGATCTGGTGTTCGAGGACGAGGCGAAGGGGCCCCGCGTGCTCGCCGTCGCGACCGGGAGCCCCGCCGCCGGAGCGAGCTGTCAGCTGCCGAGCGAGGAGGTCCGGCTCGCCGCGGGCGGCACCGTCGACCTGGACGTCGGACGCAAGGCGGCGACGGTGTGGGTGGTGGACCCCGGCGTCGCCCACGCGGTGGCCGGGGAGGGGAACGTGGTGCGGCTGACCGCGGTTCACGCCGGGACGACGTAGCTCGCGGTTCGCTCCGGCGACCGCGACGTCCCCTGGTTGCGCACGGTCGTCGTCACGCCCTGAACGTCCGTCCTACGCGTCGAGCGTCCACACGCGCAGCGCCTCGTCCCGTCCGCGAAGCTGGACCTCACCGACCGGGGTGAGCCCGTGGTCCGGCCCGAGCTCGGTCACCGTGTCCTCGGAGATCAGGACGGGCGCGAGCTCCTTGGTCGCTCCCTCCAACCGGCTGGCGGTGTTCACGGTGTCGCCGAGCACGGTGAACTCCATCCGCGACCCCGAGCCGAGGCAGCCGGCGACCAGCGGTCCGGTGTGGACACCGATGCCCACCCGGAAGCGGCCCGCGACACCCCCCAGCGCCGCCATCGCCTCGCGCATCGTGCGGGCGGCCTCCACCGCGTCGCGCGCGTGTGGGCGGTCCTCGGCGAGCCCGAACACCGCGAGCATCCCGTCGCCCATGAACTTGTCCACGACCCCGTGGTGCTGCCGGACGGCCGCGGCGAGCGCGCCCTGCACGACGTTGAGCGCGTCGAGCACCTCGATCGGATCACGCCGCTCGGCCCAGGTCGTGAAGCCGCGGATGTCCGTGATCACGACCGTGGCCCGAAGCGCCCGCGGACGCGACACGAGCGCGACCGGATCCGCGTGGACGCCCTCGAGGAGCGCCTCGGGCAGGAAGCGGGAGAGCGTGACCCGGGCCACCTCGCCCCGCACCGCGCGCTTCACCTGACCCGTGAGCCCCGCGGTCACCGCCGCGATGCCCGCCAGGATCACCAGGTGGACCGCGTACTGGCCGACCTCGAGCTCCGTCTGCAACGCGAACCACAGGTAGAGCGTGATGCTGGCGGCCGTCGTCGTGATCAGGCTCGCTCGCGACAGGCGGTACCCGCCGCTGACGATGACCAGCGACGCGCCGAGCGCCACCGTCGCGAGCTCCATGCCCCGCTCGAGCACGTCGAGGGAGTGGAAGCCGAAGGAGAGCTGGGAACGGACGAAGACGAAGCCGGCATCGAGCAGCGGCAACAGGACGCGCATCGTCGGATGGAACACGCCGCGCCGGAGGGCGACGAGGATGACCAGCGCCACGACCGTGTACGCCCAGGTGGGCGTCCGGTAGGTCCACGGGACGCCGATCCCACCCTCCATCGCGTACCAGATGTCGGTCAGCGACAGCCCGATCATCGCCACCAGGCGGACCGTGGCGATGGCGTCCTCGTTGCGCCGCGCCTCGGCCGTCAGCGTGGCCTCGACCGAGGCTGCGACCTCGTCCCCGACGGTGCGGACGAGGCCGTGCTCGCTCACGTGCGCCGCAGCTCGATCGCGTAGACCGGCAGGCCCCGCTTGCGGAACTTGGACTGGTAGTTGGTCTCGATGTCGTCGGGCCAGGGCGCCGGCAGGCGGGTCACGTCCTCGGACCGCCCGGACACCTCGAGCGGCAGCGGGTCGGCGGGCGTGCCGTTCGGCTCGTGCGCGATCAACAGCTCCGCGCGCTCGATGTTCGCGCGGTGGTCGCTCTTGAGGCGGAGGACGCCACCCGGCTTGAGGTACAGACAGACGTCCTCGAGGAACCACCGGCTGATCAAGCGGTTCTTCTCGTGCCGCCCCTTGGGCCAGGGGTCGGGGTGGTTCACATAGACCGCGTCGAGCGAGCCCGGCTCGAGGAGATCGTCGAGGAAGGCAGCGTGGTACCGGCAGATCACGGCGTTGTGCACGCCGGCCTCGACCAGCTTCTTCGCGACGAGGACGCACCGCTTGTACCGGATCTCGACGCCGATGAAGTCGGTGTCGGGGTGGCGGCTGGCGAGCTCGGCCAGGAACTCGCCGTTGCCCGAGCCGATCTCGAGGTGCAGCGGTGCCTCGCGACCGAAGCGCTCGGACCAGCGCTCGCGCCACGTCCACGCGTCGTTCGCCGGCAGCAGGCACTCGGCGTACTCCCGGTGGAGATCCACGTACGGGTTCACGCCGGAGCGTTTGTACGCCTGCCGGTCCCGGAACCTCGGCCTATCCGCCTTGGCCGGCTGGGGCGTTGGCCTTCCACGCGCTGCCATCCTCGTAGATCTCCTTCTTCCACACCGGGAGCCGGTCCTTGACGGCCTCCAGCACGAACCGGCAGGCGTCGAAGGCCTCCGGACGGTGGGGCGCCCCGACCGCGATGACGAGCGAGGGTTCCCCGATGGCGACCACACCGGTGCGGTGCACCACAGCCACCCGCGCGTCCGGCCAGCGCTCTCCCGACTCCGCGGCGATGGCCTGCAGCACGGGCTCGGCGACCTCCGCCCACGCCTCGTACTCCAGGCGCAGGACCCGCCGCCCCTCGAACGTGTCGCGGGCCACGCCCTCGAACACCAGGATGGCGCCGTGCCCCGCGGCGTCGACCGCCGCACGGACCGCCGCCACGTCGATGGCGCCGTCGACCACCGCCAGCATCAACCACCTCCCACGGGCGGGAGGAAGGCGACCTCGTCACCGGCCTCGATCGCGGCGTCCGCGCCGACCTGCGCGCGGTTGCGGACGAAGGCCACCGGGAGGACCGGTCCGCCCTCCGCGGGGAACAGCCGAGCGTAGAGCGCGCCGACGGTCTCGCCGGGCACCACTGGGACGACGAGCTCGCTCGAACCGGCGCGTTCGCGGAGCGCCGCGAAGACGCGGACCCGCACGTGCCCCTGCTCGCCATCCATGCCCGTCACCGGAGGGTCCCCCTCGATCCGATCGAAGAACCGGCATATCATGCGGCGGGCACCGGAGGGAGCGTGAAGGGCCTTCCCTGGCTGGTCGTGGGGGCGACCGGTTGCATCGAGTTCGCCCTCGATCCGATCGAGTCCGACGAACCCGCGCCGCAGAGCGTCGTGGTGGAGGAGTCGTTCGTCCAGGTGCCCCTGCCTGGTGTCGACCTGTTGCTCGTCATCGACGACACCGCCTCGATGGCGCAGGAGCAGGCTGCCCTGGGGGACCAGCTCGTGGCCCTGCTCGACGACCTCGACGCCGCCGAGCTCTCCTGGCAGCTCGGGGTCGTGACGACCGACATGTCGGGCGACGAGGCGGGATGGCTCCGCGGGAGCCCCTACGTGCTCACCCCGAACACGCCGGACCGCGCGACGGCCTTCGCGGACGCGGTGGCGGTGGGGACGCTGGGCGGTGGACCCGAGGCGGGCCTGGCGGCCGCGGTGCAGGCGCTGTCGCTCGCGGCCGACGGCGGGCCCAACGCGGGCTTCCGTCGCGACGACGCCCTGTTGCACGTGCTGTTCGTGTCGGACGTGGACGACCAGTCGGAGGCCTGGCTGGGCGACGATCCGGCAGCGGGTTTCCTGGACGTGCTGTCGGCCGAGGCGGCGCGGACGGGTCGGCCCGCGCGCGCCAGCGGACTGGTGGGGCCGGTGCCGAGCGGCTGTTCGAGCACGTCGGGGACGGCGCGCCCGGCCGAGCGCTACGAGCAGGTGGTGGCGGCGTCGGGCGGGGTGCAGGTGTCCATCTGCGAGCCGGACTTCACGCCCGTGGTCGGCTCGTTGACCGAGGCCAGCACGGAGTGGCTGACGCGGTTCGCGCTGCGCGAGGAGCCCCTGGAGGGTCAGGTGAGGGTGGTCGTGGACGCGCTCGCCCTGAGCGATGGCTGGCGGGTCGACGGACGGACGCTGGTGTTCGACGAGCCCCCGCCGCCCGGCGCGCGCATCGAGGTGACGTACACCATCGAGCTGGAACCGGCGGGGTGAGTCCGCTCCTGCTGGCGGTCCCGCTGGTGGTGCTGGACTTCGACAGCTCACCCGGCCCCCTCGTCGAGGGCGGGGACACCGGGCAGTGGGCCTGGGGAACGCCGACCGTGGGTCCGGTGGGCGGCGGGCGGACCTGGGCGACGGTGCTCGACGGCCCCTACCTCCACGACACCCTGGACTGGCTGGAGCTCCCGACGGGGAGCCTGGCCGGTGCCACGCGGCCGACGCTCGAGCTGCGCCACTGGTACGCGATGGACGCGGGGGACGCGGGGCTGCTGGAGGTCGATCGGGGCAGCGGTTGGGAGCCGTTCGCCCCGTACGGCGGGTACCCGGACCCGGCGGGCTTCTCGGGGGCCAGCAACGGCTGGATCGACAGCTTCTGGGACCTGTCGGGCCTGACGGCAGGGACCCGTCTGCGCCTGGCCTTTCGCGCCGACGCGGCCGTCGCGGACGACGGCTGGTACCTGTCGCGCCTCCGCGTGCTCGACGGTGACGCGCTCGCGCCCTCGATCGCGCCGGCGACGGTCCCCACGGACACCCAGGACCTCGACGGACCGTACGTCGTGGCGCTCGACGTGACCGACGACGTCGGCGTCACCGGTGTCTCCGTGTGGTGGTCGGCGGACGGCGGGGCCGAGCAGGAGGCCGTCGCCACCCTCGTCTCCGGCGACCGGTACCGCGCCGAGATCCCGGGTCGTGCGCCCGACACGGTGGTTCGCTGGCGCGCGGAGGCGACCGACGGCGAGAACGTGGCGGCCTGGCCCCCCTCGGGGACCGACGACTTCCGGGTCTTCCTGGCAGCGCCGACGGACCTCGCCGCGGACCTTCCGGCCCGTCCGGTGACCCAGTGGCTGCCGCTGTCGTGGACCACGCCCGTCTCGCCGCACGCCGTCGCCCGGTACGAGCTCGTCCAGGACGGGACCCGGACGACGAGCACGGCCGCCACGGCGGTGACGGTGCCGGCGGAGGCCGAGCTGGACGGCCGCTTCGTCGTGCGAGCGGTCTACGACATCGACGGGACGGAGGTCGCGGGCGACGACAGCGCACAGCTGGACCTGACCTACGAGGTGCCGGCGATCGATCCGCTCGACCCGGAGCAGGTCTGGCAGGGCGATCAGGTGCGCCTGCGCGTCGAAGGGGTCTCGCTGTACCTCGTGCAGGGCGCGAGCACGTTGGCCTGTGGCGAGGGCATCGACGTCCTGCTGACCGACATCGTCGACGCGGGCACCGCGGAGGTGCTGGTGCAGGTGGACGAGGAGGCCGCGCTCGGTCCCCGCGATCTGACCGTCGACGGGCCGGTGGGTCGGTTCGTGTTCGAGGACGCGCTGACGGTGGGCGACGACCTCGACGCACCGAGGATCGCGAGGGTCGAACCCGCCTCGCTGCCGCAGGGGGCGGAAGCTCCGATCGAGCTGCAGGCGACGGTACCCTTCGCGGGACCGGTCACGGTGACGGTGGACGAGGACCTGCTGGTCACGTCCGAGCCCGAGGTGGACGGGGACCTCGCCACCGTGTCGCTCGCGGCCTCGACCTTCGCTCGCGTCGGCGCGCACACGCTCGTCCTCGACGACGGCCGCCGCCTGTGGTCGACCACCATCTTCGTGGAGGAGGTGGTCCTCGGCCTGCCCGAGGGCTGCGGCGGCTGCGCGTCGACCCGGCCTGGTGTCGCCGTCGGCTGGCTGGCCGCGGGGCTCAGCGCGGCGGCGGGCCGGCGAGCATCTCGGCGACGTCGGTGCGCACCCGCTGCCAAGGCCCGGTGACCCGGCGCGCGGGCGGGAGGCTGTGGAGCACGACGGCCCCGTAGGTCCGCTCGTGGATCCGGCGATCGAGCAACAGCACCACGCCCCGGTCGGACTTGCTGCGGATCAGGCGGCCATAGCCCTGGCGCAGGCGGAGCACGGCCTCGGGCAGCGCGTAGGCGCGGAACGGGTCACCCCCTCGGGCGGAGATGCGCTCGTAGCGCGCCTGCTGCAGGGGCTCGGTGGGCACACGGAAGGGGATGCGCGGGATGATCACGAGGCGCAGGGCGTCCCCCTTCACGCTCACGCCCTCCCAGAAGCTGTCGGTGCCGACGAGCACCGAGCGGCGGTTCTCGCGGAAACGCTCGAGCAGCAGGTGACGGCCGCCCTCGCCCTGGACGAGGACCGGGCGCTCACCCGTCTGGGCGCGCACGACCTCGGCGTAGGCGCGCACGGCGGCGTGGCTGGTGCACAGCACGAAGGCGCCACCGTCGGACAGGCGGATCGCGTCCGCGAGCACCCGGCCGCTGGCCTCGAGGAAGGTGGGGTCGTCCGGAGACGGGAGGTCGCGGGGGAGCGCGAGGAGCGCCTGGGTGGCGTGGTCGAAGGGGGAGGGGTGGACGGCCTCGATCCGGTCGCCGCCGAGCCCCAGCCGTCGCGCGAGGTGCTCGAAGCGGCCCCCGACGGTCAGCGTGGCGCTGGTGAGCACGGTGCCTGGGAACTCCGCCCACAACCGCCGCGCGAGGACGGGCCCGACCTCGATGGGGGCGGCGCTCGGGGCGGCGCGGCGGTCTCCCTGGCGGCCTCGCTCGGGCTCGACCCAGCGGCAGGTGGCGGCGTCGAACTCGAGGAAGGCGCGCGCGGTCTGGGCCTGGCCCGAGAGCCGGCGCCGGGCGCGGCGGAGGTCGAGCAGCGGCTGGGACTGCTCCTCGGGGAGCACGAGGTCGTCGAACACCTCGTCGACCGCGGCGAGCGCGTCGCTCGCGGCCTCGAGCTCGCCCGCGAGGTGGGTCAGCGCGGGCGCGACCTCGAGCTGCCACGTGTCGCCGGCCTCCATCGCGGGCACGATGCGGTGCGGATCGTCGTCGCGGAGCAGCACGTCCGCCACCTGCCCCAGCGAGAGCGGGGCGCCGGCGCGCAGGCCGGCGAGCGACGCCTCCACGAGGGCCGCGCGGGTCTGGAGCCGGGTGCGCTGGTCGGGGGCGAGCGCCGATCCGTCGCGGGCGTGGGTCGCGAGCAGGCGGGAGAGGCTGCCCTTGCGTCGGGGCGCGTCCAGCACGCCCCAGGTCGCCCGCTCGACGGCGTTGGCGGAGACCCGCTCGGTCGCGATGCCGGTCGCCGCGTCCTCGAGGTGGTGGGCCTCGTCGAGCACGATGCGGTCGTACTTGGGGAGGAAGCCCCGGCCGGCCTGACCGCGGATCGACAGATCGGTGAGCAGCAGCGCGTGGTTCACCACGAGCAGGTGGGCGCCCGAGGCCGAGCGGCGCGCCTTGTACCAGTGGCAGGTCTCGTAGTGGGGGCAGCGGACGGACAGCGTGAGATCGGCGTCGGACATGACCCGCTCCCACTGGGGGCCCGAGACCTGGAAGCCGATGTGGCCACGGCTGCCCTCCGTGGTCGTCGACGACCAGTCGCGCAGCGACTCGAGGACGTGGCGGTCGTCGTCGGGGTCCTCCTCGAGCGCGATGTCGAGGCGACGGCGGCAGAGGTAGTTGTTGCGGCCCTGGAGCACGCTGGTCCGCACCTCGATGCCGCCCTTCGCCAGCAGCGGCAGGTCGGAGGCGACGAGCTGGGCCTGGAGCGCCCGCGTGAAGGTGCTGACCGCCACCCGACCGTCGTTGGCGAGCGCCCAGAGCGCCGCTGGGACCAGGTACGCGAGCGACTTGCCGGTCCCCGTGCCCGCCTCGCACATCAGCGGGATCTCGGCCTCGAGGCTGCGCGCCACCTGGCGGGCCATCTCGAGCTGCTGGGGCCGGCTCTCCCAGCCCGGCATCGCGCGCGGCAGGCCCTCGGTGAAGAAGGCCTCGAGCGCGTCGTCGTCCACGCCGACCCAGCGCCGGACATAAGGCTCGACCACCCAGTTCGAGCGGCCGACGGCCGAGTCGACGATGACGACACCCACGCCGTCCTCGCCGTAGCGGTGCGCGAGCTCGAGGTCCGCCTCCGAGGGGCGGAGATCGCCGCTCGGGTGGTTGTGGATGACGACCTGGCCCGCACGAGGCCGATCGAGCAGGGCGGGGACGCGATCCTCGGTGCCCCGGCAGGTGATCGTGACCGACATCACGTGGCCCGCGACCACGTCGCCGATGGCGAACACCTCGACGCCCCCCGCGTCGCGGATCGCCGCGCGCAGGGCCTCCGCGGCAGGGGCTTCGAACCGGAGACTCACGCCTGACGTTAACCTGCACGCCCCCGGAGGCTGCCGTGAACGTGGTCGAGTTCCCCCTGTCCCTCTCGCGCCACGCGTTCGGCCCGCGCGACGTCGCCCGCGCCGGGCACCTGTGGCGGTTGTGCCAGGACGCCGCCATCGAGGGCTCCTCGCGGCTCGGGTGGCCGCCCACCCGGTACGCCGAGATCGGCGGGGCCTTCATCGTTCGCTGGATGGGGGTCGTCCACCACCGCGAGGTGGGCTTCGGGGTCCCGGTGAGCGGGCGGACCTGGGTCTCGACGTTCCAGCGCGGCATGATGACCCACCGCCAGATCCGCGTGGCGGCCGGTGGCGAGCCGCTGTTGTCGGCGACCCAGCGCTGGGTCTACGTCGCGATGCCCGAGATGCGCCCGGGGCGCGCGCCCACCGAGCTGCTCGAGTCGTTCGCGGCGGGGATGCCCGACGGCGAGTCCGACGTCGTGCTCCCGGCGCCCGAGGTCGAGGAGGAGGGGCCAGAGCACGCGTTCTCCTTCGACCTGTGGCACGGCTGGATGGACCCGCTCGCGCACGCCAACCACCCGGCCTATGTCGACTGGGCGGACGAGGCGCTGCACCGCGTCCTCGGAGAGGCGGGCGTCGATCCGCAGCGGCTCGAGGCGGTGGCGGAGGAGGTGATCTACCGCTCCGGCGCGATCGCCCCCGAGCGCGTGACGCTACGCTCCCGGCGGATCGGTCGCCGCGAGGACGTCGCGATCTTCCGCCACTCCGTGGAGGGCAGCGACGGGCGTGAGCTGGCCGAGGTGATCACCCACCGCCGCGTGACCGGTGGCGACGACGTGCTCACCCGGTCGTGATGGGCCCCGCGGGGATGGCGCGCGGGTCGAAGCGCAGCGCCGCCTCCTCGAGGTCGTCGGTGCCCTCGATCCCGAGCCAGGGCAGGACGAGGCGCCACACGTCACGCGCCGTGCGACCGGCCTCGCGCCAGGCGCCGATCTCGGCGGATCCGTGCGACTTCGACAGCTTCCGCCCGTCGGGTCCGAGGATCAGGGGAGCGTGCAGCCACGTCGGCGGCGTAGCGCCGAGCGCCTCCCACAGGCGCACCTGGACGGCCGTGTAGTCGAGCAGATCGGCGCCCCGCACGACCTCGGTCACGCCGTCGACCAGGTCGTCCACCACCACCGCCAGGTTGTACGCGAACACCCCGTCGCGGCGGCGGAGCACGGGATCGCCGAAGGTCGCCGGATCGACCCGGCGGTGGCCGCGCGCCCGATCCACCACGTCCACCTCGCCGTCCGGTAGCCGGAAGCGGACGGCGCCCTCGGTGTGTCCCGCGTCCCGACAGCGGCCCGGGTACGCCCCGAGGCCCGCGAGCTCGGCGCGCGTGCAGGTGCAGCGGTAGGTCCGGTCCGCCAGGCGCGTCAGCCAGGGCTCGTAGTCCCGATCGCGCTGGGGCGCGGTCCGCTCGTCCCAGTGGAGCCCGAGCCAGCGGAGATCCTCGAGGATGGAGGCCTCCACGTCCGCCCGCGCCCGCCCGCTGTCCACGTCCTCGATCCGCAGCAGCAGGCGCCCGCCAGAGGACCGCGCGGACAGCCAGGCGCAGCCGAAGGCGGTGACGTTGCCGAGGTGCAGCCGCCCCGAGGGGGTGGGTGCGAGGCGCCCGGTCACGCTCAATACTCGAAGCTCCACTGGCCGCCGATCACCGGCATCGAGCCGCCCGCGGGGATGCCTGCGGCGCTCACCGGGTACCCCGCGAGGGGGACGTCGGTGCTGCGGGGGAGCTGGGCGCGCGCGAGCACGTGGTACTGGAAGAAGATGTCGAAGCGCACGGCCCCGTCGACCAGGTCGAACGGATCCCAGTGCTCGACCCCCGCGCCGAGCGTGTACATCGTGCGGTCGGTGTCGAGGAACGCGGAGGCTGCGCTCTGCGACACGAGCGGGGTGGGTTCGTACCCGAAGCCTCCGCGGAACGAGAGCTGGAGGTACCGCGCGCGGCCCTTGAGCGGGAAGCGCGGCAGCGACAGGTCGCCGCCCATCCGGAACGCCCAGGTGGAGCGCAGGACCAGATCGTAGCTGTTGCCGTCCACGATCGTGTCGTTCAGGTCGAGGAACGGGGAGGTGAGGGACGCCGTCTCGAGGCGCGCCACGTTCAACACCAGCCCGCGCCAGTCGGTCCAGCGGGTGTCGGCGTAGACCGTCAGCGCGTTCGCCCGGCGGTACGCGAGGCCCATCTGGACCCGCCGGGGCTGGTAGTGGTCGAACAGCGACAGCCCCGCCTGCGCGACGACCGCGCCGACCCACGGCTCGAGGTCGCCCACGCCGCCGACGTCCGCGTTCGCCTGCACGTCCAGGTCGACGTCGAGCGGCAGGCCGAGGGGGTGGTGGTACGAGGCGCCGAGGACGAGCCCGTCGATGGCCGGCAGGATCTGCCCCACGTCGAGCTGCACGCCGAGCACCGGGGACAGCGCCGGGACGACGGCCAGATCGATCTCGTGCACGTCGACCACGATCTCGGTCACCACGTCCGACAGCGTCTCGGTCGTGCCCGTGCCGGTGCTCGAGGCGTCGATCTCCGCGTCCAGCGTCGCCGCCACCCGGATGCGCGCCCGCGCCAGCAGGTCCACGCTCGCCCCGATCGAGAGCCCGGGGAGGATCTGCCCGCCGAGGCCCGCCGCGGCGACGAAGCGCTGGGGCCGGTTGTCGTACATGATCCAGTTCGGCAGCGAGGGCTCGAACATCCGGAAGCGCACGAGGTTGGCGGTCGGGACGTACGCCGTGAAGCCGACGCCGAACTTCCCGCCGACGTTGCGCGAGGCGCTCGCCTGGACCCCGCCCATCTGCGGTGGGTTGGCGTCGAAGGCGAGCGGCGGATCGTTCTCGTCGACCAGGCCGTCGCGGTTCGTGTCCCACCACAGCTCGGGCGTCGCCTCGAAGCGAGGCCAGCCGTACAGGTACCCCACCGAGGCCGTCGGCCGGCGGACACGCGAGAGCCCCGCCGGGTTGAGCAACGCGGCGGTCCCGTCCTCGACCACGGCCACGCCGCCGCCCCCGGCGCCCTGCCAGCGAGCGCCGAGCCCCACGATGTCGGGGACGGTGGCCGCCGCCGGGCCTGCGAGCAGGGCGAGGAGCACGGATCAGCCGTATCCGATCTCGGGGATCGGGATGAGCGCGGCGCGGCGGAGGGCGTCGATGACCTCCTGCGCTGGACGATGGGGCATCGCCTCCGCGATGCACGCCGTCAGACCCGCGAGGTACGCGGTGGCGACGCCGGAGCCGCGGTACCGGCCGGCCTGCCCGTCTTCGCCCATGCCGTACCCGTGGGTGAGGAACTTGTCCGACAGCACGCCCCACTCCTTGCGGGGAAAGCGCTTCGGGTTGAAGAAGTAGAACTTGTCGGCGGGACAGTCCGGGTGCGCCGCGACACCGACCGTCTCCGGCAGATCCGCGGGGTACGCCCGCTCGCCCTTCGGGTGGGCCGCCGCGAGCACGACCGAGCCGAACTGCACGGCGTTGGCGACGCACTCGCGGAGCAGGAGCGCCTTGCCCATGTTCGGCGTGCCGAGCGACAGGTTCACCACCTGGCAGCCGCTCTGCGCGCTGGTCTCGATCCCGGCCGCCATCAGCTCGGCGCTGGTGCGCAGGCGATCGCCCATGATCTTGACGGCGACGAGGGTGGCATCGGGCGCCATCCGATGGACCGCTGCCGCGATCTCGGTGCCGTGGCCGTTCTCGTCGCTGTAGTCCGGGTGGAGGAGGGCGTGGCCGGTCGCGCCGAGCTGGATGCTCCAACCCTCGACGTGGACCCCTTCGAGTCGGGGATCGTCAGGGTTGATGCCGGAATCGATGATGGCGACCTTGACGCCCTTGCCGGTGTACTCGTTGCCGCGGAATCGCATCAGACTCACTGTGTGTCGGGAGTGGGCAACATAGAGCCGCGAGCCGGTGCGGTTCAAGTCCCCGGGGCTCGACCGCCGGGGGTCGCCGGTGCTACGTCGGTGGAGGAGGCGCCTTGGACGATCGCACGGAGCGGATCCGCGCCGACCTTCAGGCGCTCTCGGGTGTGGCGCATCGGTACGCCGGGACCGAGGGGGAGCGGGAGATGCTCCAGCAGGTCCGCTCGCGCCTCCCCGCGGGCGCCAGGAGCCGGATCGAGGGGTTCGTGGCGTACACCTCTCCGGCACTGGTGGTCGGCGCCCACGCGGCGGCGCTGCTCGTGTCGGGCCTGGTCGCGATGCGTTGGCCGCTGCTCTCGGCGCTCCTGTGCGGGCTCTCGCTGGCCTCGCTGGTGGCCGAGGGCACCGGCCGGTACAGCGTGCTCCGCCGCGTCCTGCCGAAGGCCGCGAGCTACAACCTCGTGTGGCGTCCGACCGCGCCGCCGGTCGAGGAGGGCGACGAGGCGAGCCTCGGGACCGTCGTGATCGCGGTCCCCCTCGACATCCCGCGGTGGCGTCCGGAGCGCCCGCGCTGGCCCAAGCGCCCGATGTTCGTGCTGTTCGTCACCGGCGTCGTGATGACCTCGGTGGTGACGCTGCGCGCGCTGGCCGAGCCCTGGGGCCGCCCGACCCAGGGGATGTACGCGGGCTCGCTCGCCATCCTCGCCGCCGCGGTGGGACTCGGGATCTTCGCGCATCGCCGTGCGACGGGATTGCACGAGGACGCCTCGGGGCCGGCGGCGCTGCTCGATCTCGGCCGCCGGATCGTGGAGCAGCCCATCGCCGGGCTCGACGTGTGGTGCGTGTTCACCGGCTGCGCCTACGCGTACCAGAACGGCATGCACGCCTTCCTCGCGATGAGGGGCGGTCGTCTCCGCAAGCCGCTGCTGGTCCTCGCGATGGACGAGCCCGGCCGCGGCGAGCTCCACGCGGTCGTCTCCGAGGGTCCGCTCTGGCGCCAGCACCACCGCCCGACGGGCCCCGCGCTGGTGGAGCGGCTCCGGTGGGCGGGGCTCGACCTCCGCTCGACGGACACTGCGCAGATCACGAACGCGCGGGCGGCCATGCTCTGGGGGCACCGGGCGTTGGCCCTGGCGGGCGGCGGCGGCGTGACGACGGCGGAGGACACGATCCGGGCGGTGGACGTGGCCGAGGCGATCGTACGGCTGTACGCCGACGACCTGCGGCGGGTGCCCGCTCTCCCCGAGTCGCTGCGGCACCTCCTGCCGACGCCGGCGGCCGAGGAGGTCGCCGAGGATCCCCCTACGCCCACGGCGGAACTGGAAGCGGCCGGCTGAGCGGTCGCGCGCATGTTCCGCGCGTGACACCGACGGCCTGCAACCGACGGAGGCTTTCCGGTAGGATGGGCGTCAGGGAGCCTCCCCATGCCCATGTCCCTGCTGCATCTGCTGTCGATCGGAGTGGCGTATGCCGCGTGTCCGTCGGGTGCGCCCGACTGGACGGTCTGCGCGTCCGGCTGCGACACGACCACCGTCGCAGACGCCGTCACCAACGCGGTCGACGGCGAGATCATCTGCGTGTCCCCCGGCACCTACACCCAGCGGATCGTGCTCGGGTCCAACCGACGGATCCGGGTGGAGGCCGACGGCGCCGTGACGCTCTCGACGGGTAGCGGCAACGAGATCATCAGCGTCTCGAACGGCGGCAAGCTCGAGCTGCTCGGCGTCACCGTGTCGGGCAACAACAACCGTCGCTGCATCACCGCCACAGGCGCCAACACCGAGGTCCTCCTCCACGACGCCACGATCCAGGGCTGCACCGCGGGGGTCGACGGGGGCGGGGTGAACATCCAGAGCTCCGCCCGGTTGATCTCCCGGGCGGGGACGCGGTTCCTCAGCAACACCGCCAACAACTCGTCCGGCGGTGCCATCTATGCCCGGAACGCGACGCTCGAGCTGACCGACACGACCTTCGACAACAACGACGCGGACAACGCGGGCGCGATCCGCGCGGACAACTCCCCGACGACGATCGACGGCTGCACGTTCACCGGCTCGAACACGGACAACGGCAACGGTGGCGCGATCCGTTCGACCGGGACCACGAGCCTCACGGTCACGCGCAGCTCGTTCGCGAACGACATCGCGAACGACAACCAGACGGCACACGGCGGAGCGATCTGCCACGAGTCCTCGGGCGCCCTCCACATCGACTACTCGGCCTTCGATCAGTGCGACGCCAGGAACTACGGAGGCGCCGTCTACAGCACGAGTGCGGACACCGTCGTCCTGCGGTCCGAGTTCTCCCGCTGCGACGCCGACCGGGGTGGTGGGCTGTACGTCAACGGCATCACGGCGGGTCGGTACATCGCGAACAACGTGTTCCAGGACAACACCTGCGGCGACGACGGCGGCGGCGCCTGGGTCTCCGGCAACGTGACCTTCCAGAACAACGAGCTGTTCGCCAACGACTGCGGGTCGGGCGGCGGCAAGGAAGGGGACGGCGTCGAGTTCGCCGGTGGCCCCGTGACGTTCCGCAACAACGCGGTCAGCCACCAGGCCCGCGACGGCGCGCACTCGGCGGGCGGCGTCAGCGTCACCTCCGACTACAACATCTGGTTCAGCAACGGCGGCAACGCCAACTTCAACATCAGCGGCGAGCTGACCTCCAACCCGCTGTACATCTCGTCCTCCACCAACGGCACGCCCGACGACGACTTCCTGCCGCAGGCCAGCAGCCCGATGATCGACGCGGGCGACCCGAGCCTGTTGGACACGCACCCGGCCGTCGCGGGCAACGGGACCCGCTCGGACATCGGGATCGGTGGCGGCCCGTTCGGCTTCGACGCGGACGGGGACGGCGTGACGTGGCCCACCGACTGCCGCGACGACGATCCGGACAGCAAGCCGGGCGCCGTCGAGATCGTGGCGGACGGGATCGATCAGGACTGCGACGGCTTCGACGCCTGCTACCAGGACTTCGACAACGACGGGTTCGGGGGCACGTCCGTGGTCGACGGCTCGCCGTTCTGTCTCGCGGCGGGCGAGAAGTCGACCGCGCTGGACTGCAACGACACGAGCGCCTCGATCAACCCCCTGGCGGCCGAGGTCGGCGGGGACGGGATCGACCAGGACTGCGACGGCTTCGACTCCTGCTACGTCGATCTCGACCAGGACGGCCGCGGCCGGAACACGCTGGTCGACGACGTGAACGCCAACAACTGCGGCGATGCCCAGGAGTCGCGGTTCGGCGACGACTGCGACGACACCGACCCCAACCGCTCCCCGGCGCTCTCGGAGACCCCGGCGAACGGCAAGGACAACGACTGCGACAACCTCGAGGACTGCTACACCGACGGCGATCACGACTCCTACGGCATCTCCACCATCACGCCATCCGCCGACCTGACCTGCTCGAACGTGGGGCTGGCGGGCAACACCGGGGACTGTGACGACACGCGCGCGGCGGTCCACCCCGGCGCGACCGAGGTGACGGCCGACGGCCTGGACAACGACTGCAACGGCCTCGAGCGCTGCTTCCTCGACTTCGACAACGACGACTGGGGCCACGCGACGCTGACGATCGACAGCACCGACATGGACTGCCTGGACAACCAGGAGGCCTCGCAGACCGGGGACTGCAACGACTCGCTGGCGGCGGTGAACCCCGGCGCCACCGAGGTGCCGGTCAACCTGCGGGACGACAACTGCGACGGCACCGAGATCTGCCACCTCGACGCCGACAACGACGGCTACGGCGTGGCCGCGTTCCAGAACAGCAGCAACGTGAACTGCGCGAACGCCGGCGTCTCGCTCACCGACGACGACTGCGACGACAACCGCCCCGGCGTGAACCCCGGCGCGAGCGAGGCGCTCCCGGCGACGTGGGGCGATGGCATCGACCAGGACTGCAGCGGCGCCGACACCGCGTTCTGCATCGTGGACGCCGACCGCGACGGCTATGGCACGGACAACCCGTTGTCGCAGCCGATCGGCGCCACCGACGGGACGTGCGACACCGCCCAGGGCGAGTCGACCACCAACGACGACTGCGACGACACGCGCGTCGGGGTCAACCCGGGCGCTTCCGAGGTGCCCCGCGCGCTCTGGGGCGACGGCATCGACCAGGACTGCAACGGCGCCGACACCATCCCGTGCTTCGTCGACGCGGACATGGACGGCGACGGCTCGGACCTCGCGATCGAGGTGGGGGCCACCGACGGGGTGTGCAACCGGCTGCAGCAGGAGTCCCTCACCGCGACCGACTGCGACGACACCGACGACCAGATCTACTGGGGGGCGCCCGACACCTGCGGCGACGGCGTCGACTCCGACTGCATGAACCCGGGCGACAACGACGAGGACGGGGACGGCCTGGCCTACCCCGACGAGCAGATCTGGGGCACGAACGACTGCGACCCGGACAGCGACGACGACGGCATCGGAGACTTCGAGGAGGTCGACGCCGGCATGATCCCGACGGATCAGGACAGCGACAACGACCTGGTCCTCGACGGAGACGAGTACTATCCGGCGGTGGGCGCAGGTCCCCGCGACAGCGACAACGACGGCACGATCGACGCGCTCGACACGGACGACGACGGCGACGGGGTCCCGACCGCGGAGGAGGCGGTCACGGGCGTGCCCCAGGGCGGGACGTACGGCGACATCAACCGCGACGGGATCCCGAACCACCTCGACCCGGACGACGACGGCGACGACATCCCCACGGCGATCGAGGTCGGGTTGCCCGACGGCGACATCGACAACGACGGCATCCCCAACTGGGCCGACACGGACGACGACGGTGACGGCATCCTCACCGCGGTCGAGATCGCTGCATCGGCGAACCCGCTGAGCGTGGACTCCGACAGCGACGGCGTGCCGGACTCGACCGAGTGGCCCCTGGGGGACACGGACCGCGATGGGTTGCTGAACATCATCGACGTCGACGACGACGGCGACACGATCCGGACGATCGAGGAGGGCCAGGGCGACATCGATGGTGACCAGATCCCGAACTACCTCGACCTGAACTCCGACTGCGACCAGCTCACGGACGAGGAGGAGAACGCGCTCCCCGACCCGGACGTGGACGACGACGGCATCCTGAACTACCGCGACCGGAACGACGCCGACGGACCCGACGGGGACCCGGATCTCGACGGTCTGTCGAGCGCGCGCGAGAACAACCTGGGCGCGCGGCCCGACGACCCCGACTTCGACGGCGACCTCGTGCGCGACGGGCTCGAGGCACCCACGACCGGGCCCGAGACCGACACCGACGGCGACACGATCCCCGACTGGCAGGACGACGACGACGACGGTGATGGCTTCTCGACGCGGGAAGAGACCGGGATGCTCGACGCTCCCAACCTGCCGGCCTGCACCTCCAGCATCTACGTCCTCGGCCTGGCCACGCCTCCGCCCGTCCAGGGCTCGGACGAGTGCCCGGCGTCGTACCTGGCGCTGATGTGCGGCGCGACTGACGAGACCTACGTGGAGTCCTTCCGCGACACCGACGGCGACGGTATCCCCGACTACCTCGATCCCGACGACGACAACGACGGCATCCTCACCGTCGACGAGGATCCGCTCGGCGACGAGGACGGCGACGGCATCATCGACCCGTACGACACCGATCCGGAGAGTGGCCCGCTCGGAGACCACGACGGGGACGGGGTGAGCAACGGCGACGAGGGCGCGATGGGCGGTCTCGAGTACTACGAGGACTCCGACCGCGACGGCGTCCCCGACGCCATCGAGAGCACGATGGGCGACACCGACGGCGACGGCCTGCCGAACATGGTGGACGACGACGACGACGACGACGGCTACGCCACCGAGGAGGAGGGCTCCGGCGACACCGACGGCGACGGCATCCCGGACTACCTCGACGAGGACAGCGACGGCGACGGGATCGACGACGTGGACGAGGCGGACGGCGACACCGACTGCGACGGGCTGCCCGAGCGGGTCGACGCCTTCGACGACGCGCTCTGCGAAGGTGGGCCTGCGGGTAGCCGCGGTCAGTACGTCCGGCAGGGGTGCGAGGGCTGCTCCGGGGGCGTGGACACGCCCGCCGTCGGGTGGCTCGCGGGCATGGTCCTGGTGTTCGCCCGGAGGCGTCGCCGGACATGAGTCCTTCCGCAGGTGCGCTCTCGTTCGATCCCCACCCCTTCGGCTGCCCCGTCGGAATCCGCGCGACCCCCTCGTCGATGCCCGAGATCGTGTCGGCGGTGTGCCTGAAGCTGCGCGACGTGCTCCGCGCGAGCATCTACGTCATCAACCCGAGCAAGGGTCAGCCGTATCCGGTGCTCTTCCTGCACTCGGACTCCCGCGAGGGCCCGCCGCTGGTCGCGTTGTTCCCCGAGTTCGAGGACGATGGGCGGCGCCGACGCGTCGACTACGCGCGCCAGACCACGTTGCTGCAGCGGATCGCCGAGGCCGGTGTCCCGGGCGAGACCTTCGACAGCTACCGCGGCTTCCCGTCCGCGCGCACGGGCGCCGGGCCGGTGGAGCTCGCGCTGGCCGCGGGGGACGACGACATGGACGCCGTGCTGCACGACCTCTACGAGCGCCTGGGCGAGATGCTGCGCATCACCGTGACCCGGATGCGGCTGGCGGAGCGGACGGTGCCGGTGCTCCGCATCTACGTCCTCGACGACGAGCGCAGCCCGCGGATGGTCATCTACCCCGCGCGCATCGGAGGCACGCCCGTGGAGGGCGCGCTGCGCGACGAGCTGATGACGGGGCTCTTCGACCTGTCGGAGATGCCGATCGAGGCGCTGTTCGCCTGATCCCTCCGGGGGAGATCAGGCGAGCAGGGCGGAGAGGGCCAGCACGTCGCGGATGTTGGCGTGCTCGCGCAGGCGCATCAGGGCCTCCCGCTCGATCTGGCGCACGCGCTCGCGGGACAGGTTCATGCCCTTGCCGACCTGCGACAGCGTCCGGAACTGGTTGTCCTCGAGGCCGTAGCGGCGGGAGAGGACGTACCGGTGGCGGTCGGAGAGGACGTTGTGGAACGCGTCCAGCATCCGGCGGATCTCCTGGCTGTGGATGGCCTCGTCGTCCGCGTCGGTGGCCGACTCGTCCGCCAGGAAGTGCTCGAGGGAGCGGGCGCGCGGGCCGTCGTCGACCGGCTGGTCGAGCGACACGGTCTGTCCCTGCGACAGCAGGAACTCGGCGCGCTTCTTGTCGATGCCCACCTCGTCCGCGAGGTCGGCCACGTTGTACTCCGAGCCGAGATCCTCGAACCGCTTGATCGCCTTGCGCAGGTTGCGGGTCTGCTCGACCGCGCAGCCGGGGAGGCGGACCGGGCGGCCCGTGTGGTCGATGGCGCGCGTCATCTGCGCGCGGACCCACCAGCGGGCGTACGTCGAGAAGCGGATGCCGCGCTCGGGGTCGAAGCGCTTGGCCGCGCGGAGGAGGCCGATGTACCCCTCCTGGACCAGGTCCGCCTCGTCCATGAACGGGCCGGCGAGCTTGCGGGCCTCGCCGTGGGCGATGCGCCGGCCGCTCATGGCGAGCTCCCAGCGGATGGCCTCGGCCTCGGCCCACGCCTGCTTCGCCTCCCGCGCCCGCTCCTTGAAGTGCGGGTCGTTGCGGTGGCGACGCCAGACGTCGTTGATCGCCTCCTCGAGGCGGTCGACCATGCCGGCACGCGTGCGCTCGGCACGCTTGGGACGCCGCGAGAGCACGTCATCCGCGGCGCCGATCCCCTTGATCGCCTCGCGAGCGCGCTTCTCCGCCCGATGGATCCGCCGGGCCATCTCCTTTTCCTGCTCGGCGGTCAGCCGCTCGGACTTCTTCTGGCGTGGAACGAACGACTCGATGGCCATCACCCACTCCCGTCCAAAAAATCCAAATACCCCAACCCCGACGCACACGGTAGGGTCAAGCGCCCGGAAGCGTAAAGGGTATGGAGGGGATCGCGCAAGCCCCTCGTGAACGACGATTCGATCAGGAAGGTAGTTACTGGTACATCACGCCCCAGCTGCCTTCCTTCTTGAACTCGTACTTGTTGCTCCAGGTGATCACGGCCGACTCGGCGTCGGTGAGCTGGAACCGGATGACGACGTAGTCCGTCTGCGCGCGGTTGGTGCTGGCGGACAGCGTCTCCACGGTACCCTCCATGAAGTAGTCCACGCCCGCGAGCGCCTTGAGCTGCCCGTCGTCGCTGACCTGGCCGCGGGCCTTCATCTCCCGCTCCTTCATGATCTCGTCGACGAGATCGCGGTTGACGACCTGGACCCGGCCCTGGGCGCCGCTGACCATCTCGTCCGTGATGAGCGTGGTGAGGATGTCCACGTCGATCAGGAAGCGCGACCGGTTCTCGACGGGGAGCACGGCGATGCGCGGGGGCGACGGCTGGTTGGCGAACACCGGGCTCGCCAACAGGTCGCTGGTCATCTGCTGCGCGGCGCCGCGGACGTCGCGGGCCTCGATGCCGGTCCCCTCGACGCGGGACTCCGCGTCCGGGTCGACGTACTTGGCCTTCTTGTGGCATCCGCCGGCCAGCAGGACGAGCAGCGACAGCGCGTGGATCGACTTCATGGGGCTCCTCCGAACTCGGTGACGCCACCGGGTGGCAGCGCTGGGATCAGGTGCACGACGGTGCCGTCGTCCGGGACCTTCACGGTGTAGTGGCGACGACCGATCTGCAACTCGTGGGACCCGGGCGGGAGATCCGCGGTGACCAGCCACAGGGTCTCGGGCAGCTCGGTCCAGGTGCGGATGTCCGCGGCGGGGTTGGAGAGCGCACCCGCCACCCACACGACCACGCCCGCGATCTGCAGCGCGGTGCCGACCGCCCCGCTGTCCTCGGGGCCCTGCACCGCGTGCGCCACGTCGCCGCTCGCGATCAGCACCCAGCCGAGGGCCGGCGCGCTGTCCTTGAACACGGCCTTGCCCTTGAGGAACCCGTCCACCCACCGGGAGCCGCGCGTGCTGGCCTGGTAGGAGAGGGAATCCAGGTAGGTCGGCGAGATCGGCTGCCCGTCGATGCGCATCGCGGGTGCCTCGCCGTCGGAGCGGCGGTGGATCCGGAGGATCTGGCCGTACTCCCCGTCGCGCACCTTCTCGGGGCCCTGGCCGGCCTCGACGAGGAGCACCATCGAGGGCGGATCCTCCCCCAGGTCCAGCAATCCCTGGGACTCGGCCGCGATCGCGTCCGCCGTCTCCGTGCCCGACGCCGCGAGCGCCGCCGTCCAGCCACGGGCCAACGGCTCCAGCGCCTCGAGGCTGCGCTTCGCGTCCCGTTGGCCGAGCAGCACGAGGTCTTCGGGCCGATCGCGACGCTTGCCCTTCATCACGACCAGCCGCAGGTCGGTCGCCGCCGACAGGGACAGGTCGATCGCGCGGGTGGGGTCGTGGGGCTCGGCCGCCAACGCCATCGGGAGCGCCGACAACAGCAGCGCGCGAGCTGCGGCGTCCGCCTTCTCGTCGTCGGTGGGCTGGGGGACGCCGTCCAACAGGGACACGAGCTCGTCGGTCCAGCGGCGCGCGGCCACCACGTCCGAGGCCTGCTGCGCCGAACGGCGCGCGTTGTGGCGCTCTCCGAGCTCGTCGTAGACCAGGGTCTGCAGCACGAAGGCGGTCACGAAGTCGCTGCGGTACGGGAAGCGGCTGGTGCCGGTGTCCGCCAGGATCGCGGACTTCGACATCGCCAGCGCGTTGCCTCGATCGCCGCCCTCGAGCAGCAGGAACCCCAGGTACGTGAAGGCCATCATCTTCTCGTACGGGTCGCCCTTCCACTCCTTCGACCGCTCGCTGCCGACGAGCGCCCGGAGCTCCCCCTCGGCGCGGAAGTCCTGCATGGGACCGACGGCCTGGCGCAGGGCCGCCTCCGCCGTCTCCGGGTCGCCGTCGGCCATCGCGTAGGACGCGAGCCGGACGACCTCGAGCGTGCGGTCGGGCCCCTCGACGGCCGCGCGCGCCTTCTGCGCCTCGATGCGCGAGGGCTCGGGGGCCGCCGCCTCGGGCGGGCGGTGGTGGCACCCGGCGGCCAGCAGGAGCAGGAGCAGGAGTGGGGGAGGGACCATGCGTCGTCACCTTCACCCGTCGAGCGGCCTCCCCGCAACGTGACGGGACGGTATGATGATGCATGGCCGACGCCGGAACCGTGTGGGGCGACGTGATCGGGCGGATGGGGCTGGCCCCGGTGATGCCCATCGAGGATGGCCTGCGCTACGCGGTCGACACGACCTCGGCCCGCGTCGAGGCCGACATCCACGTGTACCGGGATCCGGTGACCGTGCGGATCGTCATCCGTCCCCAGCGCGTGGAGGGGAGCTTCCTGCTGGCGCCGGCGCACGTCGTGCCGACGCCCATCCGTTGGAAGACCGGGGACGTCCGCTTCGACGAGCGGGTCGCGATCCTGGCGGGAGGGCGAGCCGTGCTCCCGAGGTTGGGGGCGGCCGAGCGGGAGCGCCTGCTCGAGGTGGTGGGGGAGATCGGCGCGGTCGTGGGCTCGGACCAGGCGACGCTCGAGCCCGCGATGGCGGCGCGGTTCACCGATCCGAAGGACGCGATGGCGACGCTGCGCGATCTGGTGCGCCTCGCGACGCGGCTCTCCGCCGACCCGCCGTTCGAGGAGCTGCTCGACCGGTGGTACCAGGACGACGGCGCGCCCTCGGTCACCTCCGCGGTCGCCCGGCGGGTGGTGGAGGTGCTCCCCACGATCAGCGAGGACCAGGCGGCGACGGCGTGCCGACTGATCCTCGAGCGGGGTGACGACGCAGCGCTGACGCTGCTCTCGGTGATGCCACCCTACGCGTGCGTCCTCACGGCCTGGTTCCGCCTGGGGGATCCTCTCGATCCCCGCGTCGCGGTGCGGGTGGTGGACGCCTGGCGCGCGGGCTCCCACCGCCCCGCCGCCCGGTACCTGGTGTGGCTGCTCGCCCAGCCCAACGACCAGGCGGTGCACACGGCGCGCAAGCTCTGGGACACGCCCGGGCTGACGGACGACCAGAACTTCGTCCGCGAGTTCCTCCGCGCGGTGAAGCGCGACCCGCCGGCCCAGGCCTTGCGCCTGCTGCTCCAGATCCAGCCCAGGAGCTCGTCGGTCGCCAGGCGGCTGGCGCGGGCGCTCGTCTGCTACCCGAACGTCGAGGTCGACCACCGGCTGGCCGAGTGGCTGGATCTGCAGTCGGGCGGGGTGCGTCAGGCCGGCGCGCAGGCGCTCGCGGAGCGCACGGTCAACGAGCTGCTGCACGGCGGGCGCTCGGACCGGCTGGAGCTGGTTCGCAAGGCCTCGGAGAAGAGCGGGGAGCTGGTGCGGGCGCTGGTCGAGCGCGTCCCGACCTCGCACACGAGCTTCCTCGCGCCGCTCAAGCCACACGCCGAGCCCGACGCCATCGCGCTCATCCGCCGACTGGGGCAGGGCGGCACCGACGTGGACGATCCGCTGCTGTTCTGGCTGGATCGGGGCACGCTGCCCGTACGGATGGAGGCCGCGCGCGCGCTCGCGAACGCGGGCTCCCCCAAGGTCCTCGGCGCTCTCCGCGAGCGTGCCAGCTCCTGGTTCTTCTCGGACAGCGCGTTCCGCGAGGCCTGCAGGACGGCGATGGAGGCCATCCGCAAGCGCGCAGGCGGCGCCGGGAACCTGGCGCTGGCGACCACGGCGGGCGGCGAGATCTCCCCGCCCACCGAGAACGTCCTCCCGCTACAGAAGCACGAGTAGCGCGGAGCTGTCGTCGTCAGCCGGGTCAGTCGACGCGCTTCACGTACTCGTAGTCGGTCGGCATGTTGTTGATGCCGCGCCGGGGCGCCGCGATCCAGTTCGCCATCTTCCCGGGCTCGTGCACCGGCGCCATGAGGGAGTGGACGTACTCGCGATCGGCGGCGCTGGGCAGCCACTCGCCGCGGCGGGCCTCGAAGGCCTCGGCCGAGATCGGCGCGCCCGACGGGTCGAAGCAGCTGTCGGCGTACAGGCCCTGGCGGCGGTGGAAGCGCGTGGAGGGCAGGGTGATGCGGAAGTCGCTGCCGTCCTCCTCGAGCGTGCGGTTCCACTTCTCGACCACGCCCTCGCAGTCCTTCACGTACTCGCCGCGGAGGACCTCGTTCATCGCGTTGCGCAGCGGGATGGCCTTGTCCACCACGCGGCCGTCCTCGACGTGCGCGATGGCGAGCGTGGCGTCGAGCGCGGAGTGGTCCTCGTACTTGTCCTCCTTCCAGCGGCCCTTCAGCCCGGAGGCGAAGAAGTCGGCGGCGTTGGAGGAGACCTCGGAGCCGAACAGATCGAGCGAGTAGCTGAACCAGTAGTTCACGTACTTCTGGATGGTGGCCAGGTCGATGCCGCCCTGGGCGCGGGCGTCGCCGTTCGGATCCTGGCGGGCGAGCTCGACCGAGCGGCGGATGACGCGCTCGATGCCGGTCTGGCCGACGAAGAGGTGGTGGGCCTCCTCGGTGAGCATGAAGCGGCAGGTGCGGGCGAGCGGGTCGAAGCCCGACTCGGCCAGCGCGCCGAGCTGGTACTTCCCGTCGCGGTCGGTGAACGTCGTGAAGCAGAAGAAGGTCAGCCAGTCGGGGCAGGCCTGGTTGAACGCGTCGAGGATGCGCGGCTTGTCCTCGTCGCCGGCGCGGCGCTGGAGCAGCTCGTCGGCCTCCTCCCGCCCGTCGCGCCCGAAGTACCCGTGGAGCAGGTACACCATGGCCCACAGGTGGCGACCCTCCTCGACGTTGACCTGGAACAGGTTGCGCAGGTCGTAGAGCGAGGGCGCGGTGGCGCCGAGGTACCGCTGCTGCTCGACGGAGGCGGGCTCGGTGTCCGCCTGGGTCACGATGACGCGGCGCAGGATGTTGCGGTACTCGCCCGGGACCTCCTGCCAGGCGGGCTGGCCGGCGTGGTCGCCGAAGTGGATCTTGCGGTCCTGCTCGGCGTCGTTGAGGAAGATGCCCCAGCGGTAGTCCGGCATCTTCACGTAGTCGAAGTGCGCCCAGCCGCCCTTGTCGGTCGAGATGGCGGTGCGGAGGTACACGTCGGAGGCCTGCCAGCCCTCGGGACCCATCTGCTGCCACCACTCGAGGAAGGCGGGCTGCCACTTCTCGAGCGCGCGCTGCAAGCGGGAGTCCGAAGCCAGGTTCACGTTGTTGGGGATGCGCGACGTGTAGTCGATGCCGGCCACGGGACCTCCGGATGGGAAGAGGAGGCCAGTAACGTCGCGTGGTGCCGGGCGACCACCGGGAGTGCGCCTGACGAACCGTGACTCGACCGACGGACGCCGGGGGGGTTAGGGGTTCGGGATTCCCAGAGGATGACATGAAGAACTGGAAGCTCGCCGCCCTCCTGCTCGCTGCCACCGCGTGTGGCACCGAGACGACGACGACCAGCGGCGAGGGGGCCGCCGCCTTCGACGGCAAGGCCGTCGAGTTCGAGATGTACGTGATGTCCCAGTGCCCCTACGGCGTGCAGGTCGAGAACGCGATCGGCCCCGTGAAGGCGCAGCTCGGCGACGCGCTGGACCTGAAGATCAACTTCATCGGCGAGGGTGAGGCCGGCAGCTTCACGTCGATGCACGGCCCCGACGAGGTCCGCGGCGACATCGTCCAGCTCTGCGCGTACTCCCAGGACCCGGGCCGCGCGCTCGACCTGATCCTCTGCCAGAACAAGGCTCCGAAGGAGGTCGCGACCAACTGGCACGACTGCGCGACCGAGGTCGGCATGGATGCTGCCGGGCTCGAGACCTGCGTGAACGGCGACGACGGCCAGAAGCTGCTCGCCACCTCCTTCGAGAAGGCGAAGGAGAAGGGCGCTCGCGGCTCGCCCACCATGTTCATCAACGGCCGGCCGTACCAGGGTGGGCGGAAGTCGAACGACTTCCTCAAGTCCATCTGCCAGGAGCTCGGTGACGGCGCCCCGCAGGCGTGCAAGGACATCCCGCCCCCGGTGAAGGTCGCGGCGGTCTTCCTGTCCGACGAGCGCTGCGGCGAGGAGTGCGACCTGCACAAGCTCGAGCCGCGCCTCAAGGGCGAGGTGGCCGGGATGGAGGTCAAGTACCTCGACATCTCCGAGCCCGAGGGCAAGGAGCTCTACGACCGGCTGCACGCGGCCGACGCGACCTTCGCGGCGCTCCCCGCCGTGCTGTTCTCCGCCGACCTCGAGAAGGACACCGACGCGATGGGCACCATCGGCCGGTACCTGGTCGACGCCGGGGAGTACAAGTCGCTCCGCATCGGCGCCAAGTGGGATCCGAGCGCCGAGATCTGCGACAACGGCGCCGACGACGACGGTGACGGCAAGGCGGACTGCGCGGACGACGGGTGCTCGGCCAAGCTCGTCTGCCGGTCCGAGATGCCCCAGAAGCTCGACCTGTTCGTGATGTCGCAGTGCCCGTACGGCGCGAAGGCGATGATCGCGACCCAGTCGGTCCTCGAGACCTTCGGCTCGGACATCGACCTGGACGTGCACTTCATCGGCAACGACCAGGGCGGCACGCTCTCGTCCATGCACGGCCCCGCCGAGGTGGACGAGGACATCCGCGAGGTCTGCGCGGAGAACCACTACAAGGCCAACCACCAGTACATGAAGTACCTGGCGTGCCGCTCCAAGGACTACAAGTCGACCGAGTGGCAGGGCTGCGCGACCGAGGCCGGCATGGACCCGGGCGTGATCCAGCGCTGCTTCGACGGTGAGGGCAAGGACCTCCTCCGCAAGAGCTTCGCCGAGTCGCAGGCGCTGGGCTTCGGCGCCAGCCCGACCTTCCTGGCGAACAACCGTCGCGAGTTCAACGCGATCGACGCCACGAAGATCCAGCAGGAGTTCTGCAAGGACAACCCGGGTCTGTCGGGCTGCTCCGCCGTCGTCCAGGTGGACGCCGCCGCGGCCGCGCCGGTCCCCGCGGGTGCTTGCGGCGACTGAGGGTTCCGTCGACCTGGTCGACAGACGCGGGCGTAGGGGAGACCTTGCGCCCGCGTCGTGCTCAGGGGCTCCAGCGCACCGACGTCCCGCTGCGGACGAACCAGAGCGCGACGGTGTCCACGGTGCGTCCCGAGCGGTGGAGCGCATCGGCGTAGGCCTGGAGCTGGAAGGCGTACGTGCGCAGGCTCGCGCCCTCCACGAGGTCGTCCCAGCCGGTGGGCGCCTTCGCGCCGGCCTTGAAGTCGACGACGATCCAACGCCGCGGGAGCTCCACCAGCAGGTCGATGCGGCCCGACAGCAGGACGTCGGCGTCGTCGGCGCGGCCGAGGCCGAGCATCGGGTGCTCGAAGTGCAGCCGGACGGCCGGATCGGTGACCAGCTGCCACAGCGGACCACCGGTTGCCTCGAGCCCGCGCGAGACCTGGAGCAGCCAGTCCGCCACCTCCGGATCCGCCGCACCCCACTCCTCCTCCAGGAAGGCGTCGATGGCAGGGCGCTCGACGGCGTCGCGGAAGCCCCAGCGCGCGAACCAGCCGTGCGCGACGTTGCCCCAGTCCGTCGGGCGCAGGTGGTCGAGGCGGTGCCCGGGGACGGGGAGGCCCGACCGCGGGTGCGTCCCGGGGGGCGCGGGGGAGGGACCGCGACCGAGGTGCAGGCCGTTCGCGAGCCGCACCCGGTCCACCACCCACTCCGCGGTGCGCTGGCGGGCCTCGGTGCCGAGGTGCGCGCCGAGCGAGCTCGGAGCACGCTCGTACCAGGTGGGGCCGGGCTCGGGTGGTGGCGGGAGCGACGGGCCCGCTGGCTCGGCGTGGCGCGGCGCGGGCGGTGGCGGCGCGGGGGGCGCGGGCCTCGGGACGACGGAGACCCCCTCGATCGGGGTGTCCAGCCAGGCCCCGGGCAGCACGTCCTTGAGGTCGATCTCGCCCCGAGCGCCCTTCTTGGACCGAGGCGCCAGACCCAGGGTGACCGTCCGGCGGGCGCGCGTGATGCCGACATAGGCCAGGCGCGCGCACTCCTCGGTCGTCCGCAGTCGCTGCAGCCGCGTCGCCAGCCGCGAGATCGGATCACGGAAGGGCGAGAGCCCGCCTCGCGGGTCGAAGCGCAGGCCGTCGAGGCGCAGGCGCTCGCCGCCGATCACCGTCCAGCCGGAGACCTCCCCCTGGTAGCGGTTGCCTCCGGGTGACTGACCGACGCGAAGGACCGCCACGTGGTCCCAGGCCAGCCCCTTCGCCTGGAACACCGTGGTGCAGGCGACGTGACCGCGCGGGCGCTGGACGTGGACCTGCGGGCGCTCGGTGCGGTCGTCGAGCAGGGCCGCGCGGATGGCCTCGGGCGCCAGCCCCTCGCTGTCGCGGTCGCGAATCCAGTCCAGCAGGACGGCGAGCTCGGCGAGGTCGTCGGCTCCTCCGGGGCCCGCAGCGAGCACCGCGCGCCAGTCGAGGGCGGTGAGCAGCCGGTCGAGCACGCCCGAGGTCGCCGAGCGTCCGAGGTCCGCCCGCGCCCGACGCAGCTCCGGGAGCGCGCGCGCGAAGGCCCACTGGTCGGTCTCGCCGTGCGGCGGGCCGAGCGCGTCCGCGCGGATCAGGCGTCCGGGTCGGGAGGGCAGGCGGCCCTCGGGGATCTCGAGCGCGACGAGGTCCTCGCCCTGGCGCCGCAGGAGCCCCACGCCCGCGGCGGTCCTCGCGAGGGCGGCGTCCGTGAGCCCCACACAGGGGTGCTTCCACAGACCGAGCCAGGCGACGTCGTCCTCGTCGTCGGCCAGCGCCCGCAGGATCAGCGTCACGTCCTCGACGACCCGCGAGGCCGCGCCTCGGCCGACGCCCTCGACGAAGGCCGCGTCCTGCCGACCCCGCCAGGCCCGGATGAGCTCGCAGGCCCGTCGCGCCACGGACCAGCTCGGCGTGAGCACGACCGCCGAGTCGCCCTCGTGGCCGGGCTCGGAGGTGGCTCGCTCCAGGCGCTCGAGGAACGCGAAGAGCACGCGCTCGTCGAGCTCGTCGTCACGAACGCGGCCCTTGCCCTCCGGTGTGACGATCCACACCGGCTCCTCGTCGCCCACCGCGAGCGCCTCGTTGGCCGGCTGGGGCTCCAGCAGGGCGAGGTCGTCGATCGGCCGCCAGCGCTGCTCGCGCATGGGGCTCGCGAGCGCGTCGAACAGCCCCCGGTGGGCCTCGACGAGGCGCGGCGCGCTGCGGTGGTTCACGAGCAGGTCGCGACGCTGGCCGGCGCCTTCCTCCACCTCGCGCTCGAGCTCGCGCAGGCCCTCCGGCTCGGCGTCGCGGAAGAGGTAGATGCTCTGGCGGGCGTCGCCGACGAAGTAGGCGTCGGTGTCCGGGAGGTTGGCCAGCGCCCGATAGAGCCGGAGCTGCTGGGGGTTCGCGTCCTGGATCTCGTCCACGAGCAGCGCGCGGAAGCGACCACACAACCGCGGTGGGGGCTGCTCCACGAGCTGGATCGCCGCCTCGAGCAGCTCGTCGTAGGACAGCTCGCCTGCGAGCGCCGCCTCCCGCAGCCCCAGTGCGACGACCCTGCGGCGCACACGGTCTCGCGCGCGGCGGAGCTCGTCGGCGCGGTCCACCATGGTGGGCTCGTCGTAGGGGTAGCGGAGCGCGCTGACCAGCTGCCACAGGTCGAGCACGCCGGGCCCGGCGTTGCGGATCTCGCCCGACAGCGCCGACTTGAGCGTGCGACCCAGGCGCAGCCGGAGGTTCAGCGACACCAACCACCCGAAGAGCGTCCACGGCGCCCCGTCCGGGTCCGCTCCCGAGGCGAGCCAGTCCACGACCGGCCCGACGGCCCACTGGCCGCTCTCGTTCGTGGCTGGCGCCAGGGCGGCGGTCCAGGCGGCGACGTCGCGGGTCAGGCTCGGGTCGAGGCCCGCGAGCCCCGCGAGATCGTGCTTGAGCACCGCACGAGCCAGATCGCCGCTCCACAGGCCCAGCACCTCGCGCGTCGACGCCATGCGCAGGTCGCTCCAGCGGCCCGGCTGCGCCACCGCCTCCACGAGCTCGTCGAAGCTCCAGGCGGTCGCGAGCAAGGCGACGTCGGGGTCGACACTGCCGTCCGGTGGGTCCAGCACCCGGCGAGCCGCGCGCTGCAGCGCCGTCGCCACACCCGCGCCCGGGGCGATCGGGAGGTCGAGCGGGACACGCGTGCCGTCGGGCAGGCGCAGGGCGGCGTCCAACGCGAACTCGGTGAGCAGCCGCTGCACGAAGGCGTCCGTCGTGCCGATCGGCGCGTCCGGGAGCCGCTCGAGGGCGTCGCGTGCGACCGTGGGGTCCCTCGGCGCGACCTCCGCGTACCTGGGGGCGACGGGACCCAGCGCTCGTCGGGCGGCCTCGCCCCCCTCGTCGTCGATGCAGGCCCGCAGCGCCAGGGCCACGCGCTCGCCGAGCTCCGCCGCCGCGCGGCGCGTGAACGTGATCGTGACGAGCTGCTCGGGTCCCACGCCCGCCGCGAGCTGCTCGAGCCACCGCAGGGCCAGATCGGTCGTCTTGCCGCAGCCGGCGGCGGCGCGCACCACGGTCCACCGGGCGGTCACGCGCCCTCCTCGGTCGACGCGTCGGGTGACAGCCGGCGCAGCCTGCACCCGTCCGCGACGTCACACATGCCTCCCCAGGCGGTCAGGCGGGGGCACGTCTTCGCCACCGGGCGCAGCTCCCAGCGTCCGGCACGGGCCGCGTCCACCATCGCCCCCAGGCGCAGCGCCGCGCCGCGCAGGGTCCGTGGCTCGACCGGGAGCCAGGTGTCGGGGCGCTCGGGGATCGGGCGGCCGACCTCGCGGTCGCGGAACGTGTGGAGCACGCGATCGTGCGCCACGGCGGCGGCGTGGCCCAGCAGCGGCTCGGGCAGGACGCCCTCGCGCGAGGCCCGCTCCAGCACCATCGCGTAGACCAGCAGCTGGGGGTCGCGCAGCGCGTACTGATCCTGGCGGAAGCCTCGCCCGTCCGGCACGGCGGGCCCCGTCTTCCAGTCGGCGATCACGACGAGGCGGACCCCGTCGCCCTCGTACCACTCGACGCGGTCGATGATCCCGCGCAGGCGCAGGTCGCGCGAGCCGAAGCGCAGGGACACCTCGGGCAGCGCCAGCGTGAGATCCTCGATGCCGTGGACGGGGACGGGCTCGGCCGTCGCGTCACCGAAGGGGAGCTCGGCCGCGGCGGCAGCCACCGTCAAGCGGCCGTTGCGCCCGCTCAGCACGTCGTAGTGGTAGCGAGCGCGGTCCCGGGCGTGGGCGACGAAGCGCAGCTGCGGGTCGTCGAGCAGCGCGGGCAGGTCGGGGGCGGCCGAGGCCGGCAGCGAGCGGTCCCCGTACGAGGTCAGGTGCTCCCCGGCGACACCCCCCGAGCCGCTGGTGCTGGCCCGCGCGAGGATCCAGGTCCGCAGCTCCCACCAGGAGGCGTCCGCGCATGCAGGGACGGTGGCGCGCATCAGCGCCTCGCCCACGACCACGTCGGGGTGGTCCATCATGGCGCCGGGCCAGTCGAGGTTGGGCCAACGCGCGCGGGAGGCAGCCCAGCTCTGCCAGTGCTGCGCCCACCGTCCCTCGCGCCCCCGCGCCGAGGCCCGCCGCGACGGGGAGAGGGTGCCGAAGCGCTCCAGGACCTCGTCGAAGGCCTCCTCCGTCCGCTGGCGGAGGAGCTCCACGACCGCGTCGGGGTCCCGCTGGGCCAGGGTGAAGCCGATGCCTGCCGCCGCCCGCTCGAGCGCGAGGTGGACGGCGGTACCGAGCTCACGTGGATCGAGGTCCGCGCTGACCTCCGGAGGCGGCTTCACGCCCAGCAGGACCTTCGTGAGGGCCTGCCAGGGACAGCGCGCGAGCGGCTGGAGCAGCGCGCTCACCGAGTACACCCGATCGGGCAGCGACGCCTCCGGCACCCCTTCGGCGTGGCCGAGCCAGGGGAGCAGCCAGGAGCAGGCGTCCACCACGTGTCGCGGGCCGGCGGCCCCCTCGCGCACCCACTCGAGCGTCGCTTGCGTGGCGAGGAACCGGACGGCGGCGTCCTCGTGCTCGGCAGGGAGGGGCGTCCCGTCGGTGGCCCGCACCGTCGCGGCACGCCCGACCTCGGGGAGCGGCGCGTCCAGGCCGTAGCTGCCGATGGGTTCCGGCGGCGGGACCACGCGCATGTCGAGCTGGATGGGGGGCACGACCTCGCGCCCGCCCGCGTCGCGCCGGCTGACGAGGAGCGTGGTGCGGGCGGCCTTCGCCGCTGCGCGCCGGAGGGTGCGCAGGCGGTGGTGCACCCGGTCGTTGCCGGTCATCGCTCCCAGGTCGCGGATCTCGTCGTCGTGCAGCAGGGGGTCGGGCGCGGGGCGACGCGCGAGCCCGTGGTCGTGCACGTCGAGCACCACGAGCGAGCGGCACGGCCGCCCGTCCCAGTCGTCGATCGCCACGACGTCGACCCCGTCGAACAGGATGCCCCGGTCCACGCCCGGACCCGCGAGCGCCTCGTGGACCCGCGGCAGCGTGGCGCGGAGGTGCCGGCGGCGGTGGAGGGCGGCCACGATGGCCTTGCCGAGATCGTCGTCGTGGACCTGGACCCGGCAGTCGACGAGGAAGCGCTTCAGCGCGCCGAGCGTGCCCCCCGCAGGGAGATCGGGCTCAGGGACCTCGTCGCCGAGCAGCTCCGCCAGCACGTCGTCGAAGTCGTCCGCGTCGTAGGCCGGCGGCTGCGGCTCGTGCTCGGCGAGGACCTCGTCCACCGGCCGGGAGGTCAGGGCGGCCTGGAGGACCAGCAGGCGCACGAGCAGGTGGTGGGAAGCGGCCCGCACGCGCTCGTGGCGGGGCCAGAACCGGCCCGTGTCGACCTCGGCCATCCGCGAGATCCACACGCTGAGCGGCGCGTCGAGGAGGCGGGCCGCGTCCAGCACCTCGATCAGCCGTCGGCGGTCGAACCACCGGTCGCGCTCCTCGAACGCCTCCAGCCGCCGCTGCAGGACGGCCTCCGCCGCCGGGTGCAGCCGTCGCAGGGAGCAGCGCGACAGGACCTGCTCGAGATCGATGGACTGCAGCGCGGGGTCGGTACCGTCCTCGGCGAACCAGGCGGCGGCGCGCCGCACGGCGCCAGCGAGCGGGTGGGCGGAGAGCGCCTCGTTGCCCTGCCAGGCGCACGGGACCCCGTTGCGGTTCAGCGTGTCGCGGACCCGGCGGGCGCTGGCGTCGTCGGCGACGAGGATCAGCGTGCCCTCGGGGTCGGCGGCGGCGATCGCTGCGGCCGTCGCGGCCTCCGCACCCACGTCGGGCACCTCCCAGGCGTCGAGCGTCCCCTCGAGCAGCGGCGGAGGCCGCGAGCGATGGCCCGCGAGGGCGGACGCGAGGTGGCGGTCCGTAGGCGCCATCGCCTCGGGTTCGTCGTCGAAGCCGAGCGCCACCACCCGATCCCAGCTTGCGCCGGCGTGCAGACGCTTGCCTCGCGCGGACGCGGCCTCGCAGAGCTCGAGCAGCGCCGCCAGATCCTCGTCCAGCCCGTAGTCGCTCTGGAGCAGCTCCTCGAGCCAGGCGGGGACGCTCGGGTCGTCGCCGACGGCGCGCGCCTGCCGTGCGTGCTGCACCCAGCGCCGCGCGACCTCGGCGAGACCGGGCCGATCCCCGATGCGCGCCCCCATCGCGCTGTCGGCGGGGAGCTCTCGTCCGAGGCGCGGTTCGGGGGCGCCGGCGAGGAGCGGCTGTTGGCGGACCTGCTGCGCCAGGCCGGCGGGCGTGGCTGCCTCGAGCCCGAGCCATCCGCCGCGACGCGCGGCGAGGCGGCGGACCAGGGACAGCGTGGCTCGGGTCCGGCACAACACCAGGGTGCGCTGGCCCGGGCGGTGCCGCCCGATCGCAGCCTCCAACCACGCGGCCCACATCTCAGCGCGCCGACAGCGCGACGTCTCCCCGGGGGATGGCGGCGATGAGGTTGCGGGTGTACTCCTCGCGCGGGTCCGCGTAGATGGCCTCCGCCGGGCCGGACTCCACGATCTTGCCGTCCTTCATGACGCACATCGTGTCGGACATGAACTTCACCACGGACAGGTCGTGGCTGATGAACACGTAGGTCAGGCCCCGGCGCTCCTGGAGCTCCTTGAGGAGGTTGAGGACCTGGGCCTGCACGCTCACGTCGAGCGCCGAGACCGACTCGTCGCAGATGATGAACCTGGGCTCCACGGCCAGCGTGCGCGCGATGCAGATCCGCTGGCGCTGACCTCCCGAGAACTCGTGCGGGTATCGCCGGAGGTGGCCGCGTGGCAGGCCGACCTCCTCGAGCAGCGTGGCCGCGCGCTCCTTGCGCTCGGCGTCGTCCTTGCCGATGCCGTGCACGAACATGGGCTCGACCAGGGTCTGCTCCACCGTCATCCGCGGGTTGAGGGAGGAGTAGGGGTCCTGGAAGATGATCTGCAGATCGCGCCGTAGCTTCACCATCTCCGAGGGAGGGGCGGCGAGCAGGTCGACGGGACGGGAGGGGCCCTGGCCGTGGTCGTCCGACCGGTACCTGGCCGTGCCGCCCGCGCTCGGGATGAGCTGCAGCAGCGCCCGCCCGGTCGTCGTCTTGCCGCAGCCCGACTCGCCGACGAGGCCCAGCGTCTGGCCGCGCCAGACCGAGAAGTCGATGCCGTCGACCGCCTTCACGAAGGACTTCGGGCGGCCGAACAGGTCGCGCTCCTTGGGGAAGTGGACCTGCAGCCCGCGGACCTCGAGCAGCGGGTCGCCCGGTGGATCGACGAGCTTGTCCCGGCCCTGGCTGGTGAGCTCGCGCAGACGCTCGTCGGTCATCTGGCGCGCGACGACCTCGATCTGCCCTTCGCCCTCCCGGACCTCCATGAAGTCGTCCACGGTGGGCAACCGCTTGTACGGCGTGTCGAGCTGGGGGCGGCAGGCCAGCAGGCCGCGGGTGTACGGATGCTTCGGCGAACGGAAGATGTCCGCGACCGGGCCGTACTCCACGAGCGATCCCCGGAACATGACCGCGACGTCGTCGGCGATCTCCGCGATCACGCCGAGATCGTGGGTGATGAACATCACGGACATCTGCCGGCTGCGGGACAGATCGCGGATCAGATCGAGGATCTGCGCCTGGATCGTCACGTCGAGCGCGGTGGTGGGCTCGTCGGCGATGAGGAGCTGCGGATCGCAGGCCAGCGCCATCGCGATCATCACGCGCTGCTTCTGTCCGCCGGACATCTCGTGGGGCCAGCTCGACACGCGGCGCGCCGGATCGGGGATCCCGACCTCGTCGAACAGCTTCACGGCGCGGGCGCGGCCCTCGGCCCAGCTCACGCCCCGATGCCGGACCACGGCCTCCGCGACCTGATCGCCGACCCGCATCACCGGGTTGAGCGAGGTCATCGGCTCCTGGAAGATCATCGCCACGTCGCGACCGCGGATCTCGCCGAGCTCGCGCGCCGGCAGGCCCACCATCTCGCGGCCGAGCAGCGCGACGTTGCCGCCAGCGATCCGCGCGACGCGCTCGGGGAGGAGGCCCATCACGGTGAGCGCCGTCACGGACTTGCCCGAGCCCGACTCGCCCACCACACCGAGCGTCTGGCCGCGGCCTATCCGCAGCGACACGTCGTCCACGGCCTTGACCGTGCCCTCTTCGGTGTGGAACCAGGTTCTGAGGCCGTTCACGACGAGGACGTCGTCGGCCTTGCTCGCTGTCGTCGATGTGTCGGTCACGGGCGGCAGGCTACCTCAGTCGGCCGCCATCCTCATTCGGATTTGTAGCAGCACTCGACGCGGCCGTACCGGACGCAGGACTCCGGCATCCCGGCGGCCGACATCTCGGCGGTGTGCGCGGGCGTGCCCCGCAGGGACACGAACAGGGCCGCCACGGTCAGCGCCGCGGAGATGCCGAGCGTGACGACGAAACCCTTCGGGACTCGTTGCATGACGCCTCCTCTCGTATTGTGCCATCCCAACGCGCGAGGGGTGCGTCATCTTTCGACACGGGACGCATTGGGATCGCCGCGGCGCGGATCGAGCCAGACGGTCCACGCGGCGGTCGCGGCATAGCTGCTGGCGGCGGGGACGAGGATCTCGCCGCGCAGATCGAGCCCCTGGTGGACCCCGCGCTTCGACGCGAAGGGGGTGAGCACGGCGCGCACGCCGGCGCCCGCTCGCCAGATACCCGCGGTCACCAGGGGGCCGACGCGGGCGACATCGCCTCCGACGAAGGCGCCCAGCGAGGCGCTCCCCATGTGGAAGAGGGAGCGGTCACCGCCGTCGACGGGGGTGCGGTAGGCCGCCCACGGCGCGGATTGGCCGCTCGCGAACCAGCCGGCGTGACGGCGCCCCGTGTCGCACGCGACCGACGCCGCCGGCGAGCCGGTGACGTCGCGATCCACGTCCTGCCCCACGTGCTCCCAGGAGAGCTCGGCGCTCGACGTCGTGACCTCGCCCCCGATCGCGATGGCGAAGCGACGGCACGTCAGCGGACCCTCGGACGGCGCCGACGAGGGGAGGGTCACCGGCGCGGGGGACCAACGGCCCGACGAGCGCCCGAGCTGGAAGGTGCTGGACCAGGAGAGGGCGGCCTCGCCCACCGGCTCCACGTCCTGGCCGTCGATGGTGGGGCCGACGAGCACCGCCAGACGGGCTTCGAGGCCGTGCGTGGCCCCCGAGGGTTGCTCGAAGGGCTGGATCAGGGTCCGCCAGCCCGCGCCCGCACCCACGAGGCCGACGGTGGCGTAGGGGCCGCTGCGGACGTGGGGACTGCCCCAGGTCAGCCCCGCCGAGGCGAAGCCCAGGTGCCAGACGGTGGTGTCGCCCGCCGCGAGCAGCAGGGGAGCGCTGTCGAGGCCGAACCAGGCGCGTCCCAGGGCGGTGCGCTGCTCGATCGCCGCCGCCGCGATCACCGAGCCACCGATCCCGCGCCCCGGCCCGAGGAGCGCGCCCGCGACCAGTCCCGCCGAACCGGTGACCTGCACGCTGCTCGGCGTCCGACCCGAGGCCAGCGTCCCGTCCGTCGCGGCGAAGTCCGGGAGGGACAAGCCCATCACGTGGGTTCGCGGGCCCTCCAGCCGCTCCGGCCGCTCGGACCAACCGAGGGGCTTGCCCTCGATCCTGGCGGGAGGCGGGGGTGCTGGGGGCGGCGCGGGGGGCGGCGCGGGGGTCGGCTCGGGATCCGGGGGCGGCGCGGGCGCTGGCACGGGCTCCGCGGGCACGTCCGTTCGGAGCAGCCACACGACGGCCTCGTCGTCGCCGGTGCTCACCCCACGCTCGTCCGCCCGGAGCCAGGTCGGGCGGACGGCCACCGGGAAGGAGCGCTCCGAGGTCTCCGCGCCCCCGATCACGCCCACGAGCCGTGCGTCGGGGTGCGTGAGCACCAGGTCGGGAGCACCGTCGCCGTCGAGGTCGGTGGTGACCAGGGCCGACACGCCACCGAAGGTCGGCACCCGCGCGACGACCTCCCCCGCCACCAGGTGCAGCGCCACCCTCTCGGTGGCGAGCCACACCCCGTCCGCGCCATCCGCCGCGAGCGCCACCGGGCCGGGTGCGACCTCGGCCCAGGGCTCGGGGGTGGCGGCGCCGGAGACCGCCGACAGCTCGGTCCCCACGAACCACCAGCGGGAGGCGCCCGCCGCCAGCGCGCGGCACGGCTGGCGCCACAGCGTCCGCTCGAGCTGGCCGTCGGGGCCGAAGGCGCGGACGCCCTGGTCGTCGCAGCTGAGCAGCTCGGGCACGTCGTCGCCGTCCACGTCGGCGCGCACCTCCACCGGCGTCGGTGGCCCGTCCGCCTCGACGGCCAACGGCTCCGAAGGGACGACGAGCGGGCTCACTTCACCGTCAGGTAGTCGTCGCGCGGGACGACGAAGCCCGTGATCAGCTCGGACTCGCCGACGCGCTCGGTGCCGGCGTCCCGCTTGGGGTCGAAGGCCACCAGGGCGTCCTGCACCGCGTTCGCGAGCGCCTCGTCCGCGCCCTTGCCGGAGACGAACGCGTCGTGGGGGGCCGTCCCCGTCATGGCGAGGATCCGCAGCCGGGCGATGGCGATACCCCGCTGATCCGCCGAGTTGAAGTTGTTGCTGTACGTCGCGCCCACGTCGCACACGCCGTCCAGCAGATCGATCAACACCTGCTGGTGATTGCCCGACGCGTGCACCTTCACGTCCTGGTCCATCACCAGGCCCGCCTGCTCGATGGCGGTGCGCGGGAGCCGCCAGCCCGTCGACGACAAGGGATCGGCCAGGCAGATCGTCCGCCCCTTCAGCTCCCCGATCGAGCCCGGAGCACCCTCCTCGCGTCGCACCACGAGGTACCCGTCGGTCGAGGCCGACCCATCCACCACCTTGACCGCCAGGATCCGCAGCTCGGGCGCCTTGGCCTTCGCGTACGCGACCGTCCCACGCGGCAGGAACGCGAACGGCACGGTCCCGTCGATCACACCGTCGGCAGCGTCCTCGTAGCTCGGGGTGATGTCGAAGCTCACGGGGCGGAGCAACGTCTTCTCGAGGTACTTCCGGATGGGCTCGTGGTCGGCGGCGAGCCGAGCGGGGTCCATCACGGGCGCGATGCTGACGTGCACCGGCGGCCCCTCGAGCACCAGGGCCGGCTCGTGCGTCCACCAGGCGGCGAAGGCCCCGAGGGCGGCGAGCGTGGAGACGCCGAGCAGGAGCCCCAGCCCCACGGCGAACGGCAGGCTCCTGCGCAACAGGGACGGCGGCGTGGTCGGCGGCGGTTCGAGCGTGCGGGTGGGCTCGCCCGTCGGCGCCGCGGCCGGCACGACCCCGGGAGCCGTGCCCGCCCCGGTGTGGGGGCGGCCGCGGATCGAGCTCGTCGAGTTCGTGGCGCTCGCGATGTCGATGTCGGCAGGCGAGGCGGGCGGGTGCCCGGAGAAGGACACCAGCGTGCGCTCGAGCGCCTCCTCGACCGCCTTGCGACGGGTCGCGTGCCGGTCGCCGAGGAGCGTCCGGACGAACAGCGTGACCCGGTCCGTGTCGATCTCCCGACCCCAACCCGCCTTCAGCTCACGCCGCATCTCGTCCGCGGTCTGCTGGCGGTCCTCCGGGCGCAGCGCCATGGCCTTGTGGACGGCGGCGACCACGCCCTCCGGGATCTCGGGCCGCAGCTTGTCGAGCGGGGTGTACCGCGCGGCGACGATGGCCTGCATCGTGGCGAGCTCGCTCGGCGCCTGGAACGGTCGGGAGCCGGCGAACATCTCGTAGGCGCACACCCCGAGCGCGAACACGTCCGAGCGCCGGTCCAGCTTCTCCTGGCGGCACTGCTCGGGCGACATGTACGAGATCTTGCCCTTGAGCATCCCGGTGCGGGTGTGGTCCATGCCCTCCGAGGCCTTGGCGATGCCGAAGTCCAGGAGCTTCACGTGCCCCTGGTCGTCGACCATCAGGTTGTGCGGGGACACGTCGCGGTGGACCAGGCCATAGGGCTTGCCGTGGGGATCGGTGAGCTCGTGGGCGGCGTGGACCCCCGCACAGGACTGCATCAGGAGGTGCACGCAGACGTCGACGGGCAGCCGCACCTCGGTCTGGCGCGCGGCCACCACGAGCTGCTTGAGCGTGCTGCCGGGGACGTACTCCATCGCGATGAAGGGCAGCCCACCCGACTCGCCGAGCTCGTGGATCTGGACCACGTTCGGGTGGCGGATCCTCGCGGTGATGCGCGCCTCACGCCCGAAGGCCTCGACGAACTCGGGGTTCTGCGCGAGGTGCGGCAGGATGCGCTTGAGGACCACGAGGCGGTCGAGACTCTGGTCCCCGCGTTGGCAGGCGAGGAACACCTCCGCCATGCCGCCCACCGCCAGCCGTTCGATCAGGTGGTAGCTGCCCACCCGCTGGGGGGTGGCAGGCGCCTCGGGTCCAGCCGACACCGTCAGGCCTCCTGCTCGACCGGGTCCTCGATCGCGGCGAGCCGGCGGACGGTCCGGTTGTGGTGGAAGGCCGACAACACGAAGTAGTAGAGCGGGTACGCGGTGGACACCCAGGCGACCGTGGTGGTCCAGGGCGTGTTCGGGAACAGCGCGATGAAGAACATCGCGAGCGACCAGACGTAGCCGAGCACCAACGTCACGGGCTTCAGCAGGCGGGTCCGGGTCGGGTACACGTAGTGGATCGGCACGAACACGAGCAGGCTGAACAGCAGGATGACGGCGAGGTTGGTCCAGGCCGAGGTCTGCAGGGCGTAGAGGTAGACGATGCCGATGTTCCAGTAGGAGGGGAAGCCGACGAAGGACTCCTCCGTCTTCGCGCGCTCCTGGCAGAAGCCGTACCCGCTCGAGACGAGCGGCACGAAGGCGGCGTACTCGAGACCCGGCGGGAGCATCTGCAGGACATAGAGCGCGAGCGACGGCAGGAACGCGAAGATGATGAAGTCGACGATGTCGTCGAGGCGTCGACCGTCGAAGTCGGGGAGGACCTCCTTGACCTTGACCCGGCGCGCGAGCGTCCCGTCGGTGGCGTCCACGAAGACCGCGATGCCGTTGAGGACGAAGAACAGCCGGACGTTCCAGTCGAACAACGCCAACGTCGAGACGAACGCCAGGGGCAGGCCCAGGGCCGTGTAGGCGTGGACCCCCCACGCGGCCAGCTTTCTCCGTCGGGTGTACATCGACCTCCCGTGCCCTGAGCCTATACCGACCTAGGCGCCGGAGCCCTCGTTCGGTTCACCGGGCGGGTGGCTCGAGGGGATCAGCGTCGCCTTGCCCGACAGGTTCCGCAGGTGGGTGAGGAGCTGGTCGTGTGGCACCTGGAGCATCGCTCCCGACTCCACGAGCACGTCGAGCTCCCGCGGGTGGATCTCGCCGTCGACCGAGCAGGTCTTGTGGAACAGCGCCAGCAACTCGAGCTTCTCGCCCATGGTCAGCACGCGCGGCAGCTCGGACAGCGCCTGGCGGTACATCGTCTGGGCCTCGGGCATCAGCTCGCGCCGGTGGTCGAGGAAGCCGGCGCGCTGCATCATCGCGGTCGGGAAGGTGCGCGTCAGCAGCTCGACCTCCCCCAGGTCCCACATGCCGTCGGCCTCGGCGATGCGCTTCGCGATCTGCACCGCGAACGCGATCTTGAGCCGGTCCAGGCGCCCGGGGACCACGGGATTCACGGCGTCGGGGAAGCCCATCACCATCTCCTGCCCAGAGCCTACCCGAATCCGAGGCCCCGGCGCCCGGTCACGTTATCGGGAGCCCGTGACGGACGCCGAGCGCCACGCCGAAGCCCTCCTCGACGCCCTCGGGTTCGCCGGTGACCCCGAGATGGCGGGCACGGCGCGGCGCTTCGCCGAGCTCCTGGCGGAGTTCGTGCCGGCGCCGTTGGAGCCCCTCTCGGTGTGCGCCTCGGTCCAGCCCGGGCCGGTCGTCGTGCGCCAGATCCCGTTCCACTCGCTCTGCGCGCACCACCTGCTGCCGTTCTCGGGGACCGTGTCCGTCGGCTACCTCCCGGACCGGACGCTGCTCGGCCTGGGCTCGGTGCCGAGGCTCGTGGGTGCGCTCGCGCGGCGTCCGCAGCTGCAGGAGCGGCTCGGCGAGCAGATCGCCGGCGAGATCGTGCGCAGCGCCAGCCCGCTCGCGGTCGTGGTGGAGGTGCGCGCGCGTCACCTCTGCGTCGAGATGCGCGGGGCGCGGACGCCGGCCGAGGTGGTCACGCTCGCTCAGCGGGGTGTGGACCACCCCTGGTTGCTCGCTCGGGTCTCGGAGCGCTGACCGGCAGCAGTCGGTCGAGCAGCGCCTCCTTCGCGTGGCGGGCCTGGCGGGCGCCCTGGTCGATCCTCGCCTGAAGACCCGGATCGAGGGCCACCACCATCTCAGCGGGCACCCAGGTGACGGGATCCCCGTGCTCGACCTGCAGGCCGCGCCCCCCGAGCAGCCGGCTCGCCTCCAGCAGCGGAACGTCGTGGAGGTGCTGCACCAACGCCTCGAACCGCCCGCGCTGCTCCGGGTCGAGGAAGCGCAGCCGATCCCGGGCCATCCAGGCCACGTGGTAGTGGGCCGGCACGAAGCTCACGCCGTCCAGGCCGAGGCGCTCGGCCGCGCGGACCAGGAGCTGGACCGTCTCCTCCGCCATCCCCAGGCCGGGCAGCTGCTGGCCGGGGAGCCGGGGGCGGGCAGGGGAGAAGGGGACGCGCGGATCGCGGAGCTCGAGCCACTCCACGAACAGGACGCGCCACTTCTCGAGGCGATGGATCGAGGCTGCGAGGTCCACGAGCACCTGCCGCTCGCCACCGACCAGCGCGGTGATGACCATGCGGTCCGGACCGCGTCCGCTGGTGACCTCGATCTCCAGCTGGCGAAACCCGAGGCGCTGCAGCGTCGGGAGGTAGCCGTAGGCGTGCAGGGCGTACTCGAGGCCGTGACGCGTGTAGTAGCCGAGGAAGCGCGGCTCTCCCGGCCCCGGGATGCCGAGCGCCGCCATCATCTCGGCCTCCGTGAGCAGCTCACCCTCTTCGGGGCCACCGAGCTGCCCGGGTGCCAGGCGACGGGCCACGGCCGCGGTCCGGTGGCGGAGCGGGTCGAAGCCGGCCGACACGGTCGCCGAGGAGGTCGCGGCGACGGCCATCGTGTGGGCCAGGACCTTCCAGGACTCGGGCGCGTACCCGCCCGCGGGCAGGATCACGAGCGGCGTGCTCCCGAGGCGCGCCATCACGAGTCGGTCCCGCTCGTGGAGCCCCTCGAGGCTCACCGCGAGCCCTCCCAGGCGGTCACCGTCCATCGGGTCCGCGCCCGCCAGGTAGAACGCGAGGTCGGCGCGGTGGGCTCCGCGGATCAGCTGGGAGACCGCCTCCAGGTAGGCGCGATCGGACGTCCCCGCGGGCACGCGCTCGTCGACCACCCGGATCGCGCCCCCCTCCGGGACCGACCACTCGGACGCCGTGGACAGGGACAGCACGGTGACCGCCGCGTCGTGGCGGAGGCACGCGACGATGCCGTCGGGTGGGTGCGCGTCGAGGTCCACGACGAGCACCCGGCCATCGAAGCCGTCGCGCCGGAGGCGAGCGATCGCGATGGCGACGTCGTCGAGCGCGCAGAACCCTCCGCCCTTGTCGGGCTCGGCGTGGTGGAAGCCCCCGAGGAGGTTCACCGCCCGCCCACCCGAGCGGAGCACGTGCTGCGAGGCCTCGAGCGTTCCCCCGCAGGCGGCCCTCCAGGTCTGGACGACGTCGCGCACGGACAGACGCTCGGGCTCCGTCCCGAGGACGTGGGCGACCACCTCGGGCCGGTCGAGGCTGGCGATCCACGCGGCGTCGTGGACGAGCTCGGCGTCGTCGAAGGACAGCTCTGCCGGCGTGTGAAGCCGCGCCGACGTGACGAGGCCCGCCCAGCTCGCCCAGGTCAGCGCGTCGTCGGCCCGTCGCGGGTCGGCGGGTGCACCGACCGCCGACGCCAGCGGGAGCCGGTAGCTCGGGTGGTGCCAGACGTGGAGGTTCCGCGCCAGCCACCGGTTGCGCAACACGGCGGGGCGCGGGATCCGGATCACCTGGAGGCCATGAACTGCGCGTGGACATCCGGGTCGTCGGGATCCGACCGCAGTCGGACGTAGCTGCCGTCTCGCTGCATCTCCCGTGTCCGCGCCCGGTCCTGCAGGTACCGCGCGAGGTGCACCTCCCGCAGCCAGGTCGCGTGCCCCGGATCGAGCACGGGCACCACGACCTCCACGCGACGCTCGAGGTTGCGCTCCATGAGGTCCGAGCTGCCGATGTAGCAGCGCGGGGAGCCACCGTTGGCGAACCAGAAGATCCGGTCGTGCTCCAGGAAGCGGCCGACCACGGACCGCACTCGGATGTTGTCGGAGAGCCCCGGGACGCCGGGCCGGAGGCAGCAGATGCCGCGCACGATCAGGTCCACGCGCACCCCTGCACGGCTCGCCTCGTAGAGTGCGTCGATGACGTCGTGGTCCGTGACCCCGTTGCACTTGATCACGATGGCCGCGGGAAGCCCCTGACGCGCCTGCTCCGTCTCCCACGCGATCAGGTCCAGCAGGCTCGGCTTGAGGTGCGAAGGCGCCACCAGGAGCCGGCGGAAGCCGGGGGGCCGCGCGAAGCCCGTGAGCTGGTTGAACAGGTTCGCCACGTCCGCCGTGATCTCGGGGTCCGCGGTGAACAGGCCGAGATCGGTGTACACCCGGGCGGTGGTCGGGTTGTAGTTGCCGGTCCCGAGGTGGGCGTAGCGGATGAGCTCGTCGCCCTCACGCCTCACGATCAGCATGAGCTTGGCGTGGGTCTTGAGGCCGGGGACGCCGTACACCACGTGCACCCCCTGGTTCTCCAGACGCTGGGCCCACACGATGTTGTTCTGCTCGTCGAAGCGCGCCTTGAGCTCGACGACCGCGGCCACCTGCTTGCCGTTCTCGATCGCCTCCTCGAGGGCCGCGATGATCGGCGAGTCGCCGCTCGTGCGGTACAGCGTCTGCTTGATGGCGACGACCTGCGGATCGCGCGAGGCGATGCGTACGAGGTCGACCACCGGCGAGAACGACTCGAACGGATGGTGCACGACGACGTCGCGCGCGCGGATCACCGCGAACGGGTCCTGCTCGACCACGTCGAACGCGACCGGGGGCCGGGCGTTGAAGGGCGGGTACTTCAGGTCCGGGAGGTCGAGCTGGAGCAGATCCGCCATCCGCGGCACCGACAGCGGACCTCCGATCTCCATGACGGCCGCCTGCTCGATGTCGAGCCCGCTCACCAGCGCGTCGCGGATCGAGGCGGGCATGCCCTTCTGGACCTCGAGGCGGACCGCGTGCCCGAAGCGCCGGCGCCGGAGCTCCTGCTGGATCGTGGACACGAGGTCGTCGGCCTCGTCCTCGCGGATCTCGATGTCGGCGTCCCGCGTCACGCGGAACATCCAGGGCTGACCGACCTTCATCCCCGGAAACAGTGATGGCAGGTTGGCCGCGACGATCTGCTCGACGAGCACGAGCCGGACCGGAGGCTGGAACGGGACCCCGGCGAGCGGCACCGCCCGCGGGAGGTTGATGAGCGGCACCTTGACCCGCGCCAGTCGGTGCTCGCCCTCGGGGCTCTCGACGTCGACGGCGAGGTTCAGCGACAGGTTGCTGATGAACGGGAAGGGGTGCGTCGGCCCGACCGCCAGCGGCGTGAGGATCGGCGCTGCCTTCCGCTCGAACCACTCGTTGGACCACTGGCGCTCGCGCGGCGAGAGGTCCGCCCAGTCCACGAGGTGCACGCCGTGGCGCGCCAGGCCGGGGAAGATCTCCTCGGTGAGGCAGCGCTGGGCGGCCTCCACCAGCGGGCCGACGCGGTCGAGGACCTGCGCCCACCGCATCCTCGGCGTGAGCCCGTCGACCGAGCGGCTGTCGACCCCGGCGGCGATCTGGTGCTGGATGCCGCTGACCCGGATCATGAAGAACTCGTCCAGGTTGGTGTGGAAGATCGTCAGGAACCGCAGCCGCTCGAGCAGCGGGTTCGCCGGGTCCAGCGCCTCCTCCAACACGCGACGGTTGAACTGCAGCCAGGACAGCTCGCGATCGAGGTACCGCGTGTTCCGTGCGGAGGGTTCCGGTTCCACCGGGCGGCCCATCGCGCGAACCTGGGTCTCGACCATCTCCGACACCACCACCTCCCGACCACGGCCCGTTCGCCCGCGTTCGCCTCGCATCGTACTCCGGACGGTTACCTCGGAGCGTCACGGGAGGTCGCGTGAGGGTCCTGATCAGCAACGACGACGGCGTGGACGCGCCGGGGCTCCAGGCCCTGACCAGCAAGCTGTCGCGCAGCGAGGACGAGGTGTGGGTGGTGGCGCCCGCGACCGAGCAGTCCGCGCAGAGCCACTCGCTCACCATGCACCGTCCGCTCCGCGTGATCCGGCACGGTGAACGACGGTTCGCGGTGACCGGTACGCCGGCGGACTGCATCTACCTCGCGCTCCACCACGTGATGCCCGAGCGGCCCGACATCGTGGTCTCGGGGATCAACGCCGGCAGCAACCTCGGCACGGACGTGCACTACAGCGGGACGGTGGCCGCGGCGCGCGAGGCGTGTCTGCAGGGCCTGCCGGCGATCGCGGTGTCGCTCGAGAGCGCGCACGATCCGGAGCGCGCCGCCCAGTGGGGGACCGCCACCGCCATCGCCGAGCGCGTGATCCGCTCGGTCGTCGCCTCGCCGCTGCCGCCGCGGGTGTTCCTGAACGTGAACGTCCCGAACCTCCCGCTCCCCGAGGTCAAGGGTCTGAAGGCCGCCCGGCTCTCCGACCGGTTCTACCAGCCGTTCGTGGAGGAGCGGCACGACCCGCGCGGTCGGGCCTATCTGTGGATCGGCGGGCGCCACTCGCACTTCTCGGACGATCCCGACAGCGACGGACCGGCGATCGAGGAGGGTTGGGCCACGGTGACGCCGATGATGGCGACGAGCACGGTGGAGGAGCTGATCACCTCGCTCAAGGGCTGGACCGACGCCTGACAATCCGGCCGACCTACGATAGGAGCCGGCCATGACCACGCCCTCCGATGATCTCGCTGCCCGCGTCGGCGCTCGCCTCCGCGACATCCCCGACTTCCCCAAGCAGGGGATCCTGTTCAAGGACATCACGCCGGTGCTGACCGACCCCGCGCTGTACGGGGAGGTGATCGCGTGGATGTCGCAGGGTTGGGGTGAGGTCGATCGCCTCGTCGCGATGGAGTCCCGCGGCTTCCTGTTCGCGTCGCCCATGGTCGAGCGGATGAACGCCGGCATGGCGCTCGCCCGCAAGAAGGGCAAGCTGCCGTACGCGACCGAGTCGGTCGACTACGCCCTCGAGTACGGCACCGCGACCCTCGAGATGCACGTCGACGCCGTCGCTCCCGGCCAGCGGGTGTTGGTGGTGGACGACCTGCTGGCGACCGGCGGCACCGCCGAGGCCACCATCCGCCTCGTCCGCAAGCTCGGTGGTCACGTGGTGGGCTGCTGCTTCCTGGTCGAGCTCGCCTTCCTCGACGGCCGCGACAAGCTCGACGTGCCCGTCCGCTCGCTCGTCACGGTCGGCTGATCGCCTCGAAGACCTCGCGCGCTCGGGCCTCGAGCGCGTCCCGGTCGGCGTCGTTGCGGATCACGTGCGTGGCGACGGCCTCCTTCGCGGCCATCGGCAGCTGCGTGGCCAACAGCGCGCGGGCGTCCTGCTCGCCCACGCCGTCGCGCGCCATCACCCGGCGCACCTGGACCTCGGGGTCGGCGCTCACGACCACCAGCTGCGGATACATGCGGTAGCTGCCCGTCTCGACCATCAGGGCCGCCTCGACGACGGCGAGCTCCCGCCCCTCGGCGGTCCAGGCAGCCAGGCGCTCGGCGATGGTCTGCAGGATGGCGGGGTGGGTGATGGCCTCGAGCCGACGCCGCGCGTCGGGATCGGACGCGATGCGTCGGCGCATGGCCGGACGATCCAGGCGACCATCGGCGTCGAGCGCCTCGGACCCGAAGGCGTCCACGATGGCCACCAACGCGGGTGTCCCGGGCTCGACGACCTCGCGCGCCACCTGATCGGCGTCCAGCACGGACGCCCCCCAGCCGGCGAACAGCGAGGCGACGGTGGACTTGCCCGTCGCGATCCCGCCCGTCAGGCCGACGACCTTCATGTCGCGTCGAGCTCCTTGAACCGCTCGATGTACCGGAACACCGTGCGGGCGTCGATCCCGAGGTCCCGAGCGGTCTGTGCCTTGTTCCAGTTGTTCAGGTCGAGCACCTTCCGGATGTACTCGACCTTGAACTCCTCCTCGGCCTCGGAGAGGGGCTTGATGTCGCGCTTCTGGCCTTCCTGCAGCCCGAGGTCGTCCGGGTTGAGCAACGCGCGATCGCTCATGATCACCGCCTTCTTGACGCGGTTCTCGAGCTCCCGGACGTTGCCCGGCCAGTAGTGGCCCTTCATCGAGAGCAACGCCTGGTTGGTGAACCCACGGGGCTTGCTGCCGTACTGCTCCCGGTAGGAGTTGAGGAAGTACTGGGCCAGCACCGCGATGTCCTCCTCGCGTTCGCGCAGGGGAGGGAGGTTCACCGCGATCTCGTTGAGACGGTAGAAGAGATCCTCGCGGAACGAGCCGCCGCTGATCATCTCCGACAGATCCTTGTTCGTGGCGGCGACGACACGGATGTCGACGGGGCGAGGCTCGAGATCGCCGACCCGCTCGATGACGCGCTCCTGCAGGACCCGAAGCAGCTTCACCTGCAGGTTCATCGGCATCTCGCCGATCTCGTCGAGGAAGAGCGTGCCGCCGTTGGCCGCCTCCACCTTGCCGACCTTGTCGGTCACCGCCCCGGTGAAGCTTCCCCGGCGGTGCCCGAACAGCTCGGACTCGAGGAGGTTCTCGGGGATGGCGCCGCAGTTGATCGCCACGAACGACTTGTCGCGCCGGGACGAGAGGCGGTGGACCTCGCGCGCCACCAGCTCCTTGCCGGTCCCCGTCTCGCCCAGGATCAACACGGACAGATCGGTGGGGGCGACGCGCCTGAGCACCTTGAAGACCTGCTTCATGGGAGCGCAGGTCCCGATCATCTCGCCCTGGCTGGCGGCCTGCAGCTGGGACCGCAGGTTGCGGTTGTCGACGCGGAGCTGGTTCAGCTGCAGCGCGTGGAACACCACCAACGACGCCTGGGCGGCGTAGATCTTGAGGAGCGCGAGGTCCCGCTCGGTGAACAGGTCGGTGATGGAGTCGTTGCCGAGGTAGATCACGCCGAGCAGATCGCGGCGGTACACCAGCGGCACGCACATCACGGAGGACAGTCGCAGGTCGACGACAGACTTCGCGCGGGCGAACCGGCTGTCCGTCGTCGCATCGCTGACGATCAGCGGCTGGAGGTGCTCCACCACCTGGTTCACGATCGAGTCGCTGACGCGCGTGATGTCGAGGCGCTGCTCGCCGGTGTTGTGGGACGCCGCGAGGTGGCGGTCGCCGTCCTGCATGACGATGACGAAGCCCTTCTCGGCGCGCGTGAGCTCGACGAGCTTCTGGAGCATGGCGGCGAACAGTCGCTCGGGCGAGGTGTCGGCCAGCATGTCCGTGGACAGCGCGACCAGCGCCTCCAACGTGTCGAGGGGCAGGGCGCCGCTGCCCTTGTCGGACGACTCGGCCTCCAGCTCCTTCTCGGACCACGTGAGCTGCCAACCACCGATGAGGACCTTGTCGCCCTCTGCGAGCGTCGCGGTGCGGACCCGGCGACCGTTCACGTACAGGTCGGCGTCGCGGGGCACGACGGACAGCGTGTGCGTCCCTCCCTGCCGGACCACGTTGGCGTGCGTCGGCTGAACGGCGGGATCGTCCAGCACGACGTCGTTGCCGGGCGCTCGGCCGATGGTGGACAGGACCTTGCGGAGCGCCGTGTCCTTCCGGGTCTTCCGGATCAGGTGCTCGCAACGGAAGAAAGCCATACGGACCCTCGCGCGGTGGCCGTGGGGCGTCCCACCGCAGGGGGAGTGTCGCACGACCGACGGACGGCGGCATGCCCGCCGGGCTCAGAACCGTCCGCCGACCACCACCCCGGGCTGCGGGCCCACGGACAGCCCGACCTCGATGGGCGGGTGTCGGTGGTGCCAACGGGACGCGTCGATCGAGCTGACCGCCCACAGCGTGTAGAAGCCGATCGTCGACGGCCACTGGATCGCGTACCGCTTGAGCTGGCGGTTGGTGCGCTCTTCGGGCGTCTCGTCCGTGACGGGGGTGTTCGTCGCGTGCGCCAGCTGGAACCACGTGACGATCGAGGTCGTCGCCAGCGCTGCCTGCGACCCGAGGTAGAGCGCGCCCGCCGCGTTCCGGTGCTGGACGAACTGGGGAGCGCCGAAGGGAAGCAGCACCCACGGGGGTGTGGGCGGGCGCGGGGGAGGGGTGATCGGCGTGGTGGTGTCGACGCGCTCGGCCTTGACCGTCGCCCGCACGAGCTCGAACAGGTTCACCACCTCGAGGGGGTGGTGGTAGGGGCTGATCGGCGTCTCCACGTCCTGCTCGAGCACCCACCGGAACGTCATGCGCGCGGTGTCCGGCTCGCCCTGGTCGTACTGGATCTCGCCGAGGTAGGTCAGCGCCTCCACGACCTCGTCCCAGCGCAGGTCGGGCTCGCCGGCCAGCACGCGCAGCTGAAGCGCCTCGAGCCAGGAGCGCGCCTCCTCCACCCGCCCGGCGAAGTACCACTGCTCCGCGCGGTGCAGCACGTCGCCGAAGGGCAGGAGGTTGGGATCGTCGGGGGGCGCCGCGGGGACCGGCGCGGGCGTCGGTTCGCCCTCCTCGACGGCCACGGGGCCCGTCGACGGCGTGTCCGGCGCGTCGCCGGGATCGGCGATGGCGGCGGTCACCAGCCACCAGATCGCGGGTCCGACCATCGACGCGAATTCCCCCTCGTCCGCCGGGGAGACTAGCCTCGCGGGAGCCCGCGCACCAACGACGACGATCGTCTGGCGTTCGGACTGTATCGGATGTTACCTCGACCGTTCCGGATCACCTCGGACAGTGGGGGAGAGCAGGAATGCGGAAGATCGAGACGTTCGACTGGTGGCCGGAGCTCGTGCAGGTCAAGGACGACTACTCCCTCCGCGAGCTGGCGGAGCGCTTCAAGGTCACCCCCGGCGCCATCACCGCTGCCTTCAAGCGCACCGGGACCCGCCGGCGGTCCGCTCCTCCGGGGCCGCGAGCGCGCCGCAAGGGCCGCGCCGAGACCGACGACGCGCTCGACGCGGGCGCCATCCAGAGCCGCCCTCACAGCAAGGACGACGCGCTCCTGCCGTACCGCGACCAGCTCGGCCAGGTGCCCGACAGCGAGATCGCTGGCCTCGCGGGCGTGAGCGTGAGGACGGTCGCGAGCTTCCGCGCGCGCAACGACATCGCGGGGTACGCGGGGCCGCCCCGTCGGCGCGCCGACCCGGGCGTCCGGAGCTCCAGGATCGACGCGTTCGAGGATCTGGTCGGATCCGTCCCGGATCAGGTGGTCGCCACGAAGGCGGGGGTGTCGGTCAACGCGGTGCGCAACTGGCGCATCAAGCGCGGCATCACGGCGCACGCGCACGCCCGCGGTCAGGTCTCCCCGGCCGCCGCTCCCGCGACCTCGCGCGGCGGCGCCTGGAAGGTGATCTCGGGGACGGGCGCCGAGCGGAGCGTTCGCGTCGTGGTCGCCTCGAGCCTCTCGGAGGCCGCCACCCGGGTCGAGAGCGCGGGCGTGGGGCCCGTGCTCTCGCTGGAGTGGATCGCCGAGGTCCTCTGACCCGGATCAGGGGGCGTAGGAGCGGAGGTCGACGCGCACGTCGAAGGCGCCGTCCTCGTCGGTCACGTCGAAGCCGAGCAGGGCGCCGTCCGGACCGCGGACCTCGATCACCGCCGAGGACTCACCCGACCCGTCGACCTGGACCTTGCCGGTCACGCGCTGCCCCGGGGTGAGCTCGAAGCGACGTTCGGCGCGCGGCCCCTCGGGTACGATGCGGGCCCGGAAGCTGGCGAGATCGGTGCGATCGCCCGGTGGGACCACGTCACAGTCCAGCTCCACCTGGGGGACGTCCACCACGGCCCAACCCTCCTCGTCCGAGAAGGCGGTGAAGGCGTCCTGGTCGTACCCGACCTCCGCGCAGGTGAGCTGGGCGGCGACCAGGGGGGTGTCCGCGGTGTCGACCAGGCGGGCACGCAGCTTTCCGATGGCGCCCAGCGCCACGTCGCCGACGGGATCCGAGCCCTCGTCGAGATCCACCTCGATGCTCGCCGGGCCGAGGCGCTCGTTGTCCGACGGCGGGATCACGTCCAGTCGGTAGTGCCCGGGCACCACCTTGGCGAGGAACACGCCGTTGCCGGCCACCGGGATCTCGGCGGACCAGGTGGCCGTGCCCTCGTCGTACCCGACGAGCTCCTGGGCCAGGAGGCGGACCGTGGAGCCGCCGATCGCGGCGCCGCTCGCGTCCACGACGCGCCCCTCGGCGAGCACCAGGTCGAGCTCGGTCGGGTAGTCGAAGTCCACCTGCGAGCCCGTCTCGCCCACCTCGACGGAGCGCCGCCGCAGGATGGGGTCCTGGTTGAGGTCGCGCCCGAGCGACACGACCGTCCAGGTGCCCGGCGCCACGCGGAGCTGGTAGATGCCGAAGTCGTCGGCGGTGGCGACGGCGGAGCGACGGCCATCGGCGGTCTCGACGGCCACCCGCGCGCGCGGGACCGGTCCCGACGCCGAGCGGATCTGACCGTAGATCGGCACGCCAGCACCCAGGTCGAGGTTCTCGAGCGAGGGGCGCACCCCCACGTCCAGCGGTCCCTGGTACGCAGGGATCATCGGATCGTCCGGGATGACCTGCAGCTGGTACTCGCGCTCGGGGAGGACCCAGGCCTGGAACCGACCGTCCTCGTCGAGCTGGGCGGCGTACGCCTGCAGGGTGTCGGGGATGGCGAGGTGCACCGTCCCCGTCACGGCGACCTCGGTGCCCGGGAGCACGCCGATCGTCGGGTTGAGCGCGTAGGCGGAGACCGTCCCCAGCTGCTCCTGCGGCGTGGCCAGCTCCACCACGTCCAGCGCGATCTGGTCGGAGCCACGGGCGTCGACGAACACGGTCTCCGGGAGCACGCGGAGGCGATCCGAGGCATCCCGCACCGCGCTCGGCAGGACGTCGACGCGCAGCTGGACGTCGGTGGCGTCCGACGACTCGGACGGTGCGTCCAGGGCGTTCCCGGCCAGATCGAACTCGTCGAGACAGGCGATCAGGGACAGCAGGATCATGGGATCTCCACCAGGAACGACACCAGGGTGTCGTTGTAGGCGGGGGACTGGTCCACCACGAGGACGTCGATGATCTGGCCGTCCAGCTCCGGGTCGTAGCGAACGATCGCGGTGCTGGTGGTGATCTCGCCCTCCTGCCGCTCGTGCGAATCGATCTCGCCGTCCGGCCCTTCCCAGAGGAAGAACAGCGGGTCGTCGTCCGGATCGGCCGCCACCACGACCACGGGGAGATCGGCGAACAGCACGATGGGGTGCGGCACGTCGTCGGTCCCTTCGGGTCGGATGATGATGGGCGGCTTGTTCACGGCCTCGGTCCACACGGGGGCGGTGTAGAGACATCCCCCACCCAGGACCATGCAACCCGCGTACCACAGCGCCAGAACCGGCTTCGCACCAAGTGCGAGCTCCGCGGCGGTCCACCTGGCACGCGCCGATCGCGGCATCCGGATCATGGTGGATCCGGGAAGCGGACGAGCGGCGGAGGGACAGCCGCCCACCCCTGCTCGTGGCTTCGGCCGTCGGGGCACCCGAGCGCGACCGTCAGCGGTCGATCGGGCGTCTCCACGGACAGGGTGTGGTGGAGCGCCTCGAGCGTGCCCACCGACACCCCGTTGGCCACCACCGTGCACGCCCCGTCCCAGCCCGAGCCGAAGGCCACGCGGGACGGTCGCGGCCGCAGCGAGACCTCCACCACGCGGAGCTCGCCGCTCGACACGGTGACCTGCACGCTCTGGTCCTCGAGGAGCTGGTGCTTGAGCGTCAGCTCCTGCGTCCCGACCGGGACCACGAGGTCGTCGCGGCTCGACCCGAGGCGCTTGCCCTCCCAGTAGACGTCGGCCACGTACTGGTGCGTGTTCAGCCGGACGGTCCCGACCGGAGCCACCTCCTCGGCCGTTCCGACGGGCTCGGGCACGGGCACGGGGCGCGGACGCACCACCTGGCTGACGAGGCCCGGACGCGGACGAACGGGCGGTCGAACCTCGGGGGGCGCCGGCGCCACGACGCGCGGCTCGGTGGGCGCGGGCTCGACGGGTGCGGGCGGCGGAACGACCGGTGAGGGCAGGGGAGGCTGCGGCGTGGGCACGGCCGCGGGGACCACGGTCGGCGGACCGCGGACGGGCTCGGGGTCGCCGCCGCGCCGCATGGCGAACAACGCCAGACCGGCGACGCCGACGAGCAGGAAGGTCCCCGCACCGACGCCCAGCCAGCGTCGATGGCCCTCGGCCTGCTGGGCGCCGCGCGGCTCGACGTGGAGGTTCTGGACGAGCGCGAGGACCTCGGCGTTGTCCTCGTCCATCGACAGGACGCGGTTGAGGAGCCGCAGGGCGGCCAGATGGTCGCCGGACTCGAGCAGTGAACGCCCGTCGGCGACGAGCACGGTCGACAGCTGCGCGCCGAGGCGCTGCTCGTACTCGTCGGGGTCGTGCAGCCAGCGGACCAGGGCCCACTGCGGGTCGTGCACCTCGATCCGGGCCTCGCGCAGCACGCCCCGCAGGTGGTCCGCGACCTCGGAGGCCTGGTTGTACCGGTCCTCCACGGCCGTCGCCATCAGGCGCTCGATCACGTCGGCGAGGGTGGCCGACATCGAAGGAGCGAGCTCGCTCACCGCCGGACGGTTCCCCTCGATCACGTTCTTGAGGATGAGGCTCGGGTTGCTGCCCGTGAACGGGAGCGTCCCCGTGACCAGGTCGAAGAGCACCGTACCCAGCGAGAACAGGTCGCTGCGCTGGTCCAGCTTCGCCTCGCGCGCCTGCTCGGGGCTCATGAAGGCGGGGCTGCCCACGAGCGCACCGGTCATGGTGACGCGGGTCTCGTCGAGGAAGCGCGCGATGCCGAAGTCCATCAGCTTCACGGTCCCGTCGACGCGGACCATGATGTTGTCGGTCTTGATGTCGCGGTGGAGGATGCCGCGGTCGTGGGCGTACGACAGGGCGCTGCAGACCGCGATGCCGAGCAGGGCGACGATCTCGGAGGGGAGTCGGCCCCGGCGCGACAGCAGCGAGGAGAGGGTCTCGCCCTCGACGAACTCGGTGACGATGTAGCAGTCGGACGCCTCGAGCCCCGAGTAGTCGAAGATCTCGAGGATGTTCTCGTGGCGGAGGTGCTCGATGGCCTGCGCCTCCCGCTCGAAGCGCTTCCGCATCCGGGAGGAGCTCGACAGGTGTGGGTGCAGGACCTTGATCGCCACATCGCGATCGAGCGTGGCGTGACGACCGCGGTAGACCGTGGCCATCCCACCCTCGCCCACCTTCTGCAACACCGAGTACTTGTCGAGAGTGGTTCCGATCAACCGACTTCCCGTGGTGGATGCGCCCCGAAGCGGAGCATAACCCGACGCCCGCTCACAGCTGGCTCGGGTCACCCGTCGGGCCGAACAGGCCCCGATCGTGCAGGATGCCGAGGATGGTGCCCGCCGTCTCCTCCACCGCCTTGCCGGTCACGTCGATGACGGGCCAGTCGCGGTGCTTGCGGAACAGCAGGTCGCTGTACTCCAGCTCGGCGAGGATGTAGTCCAGGTCGTCGTAGTTCACGGTTCGCGGCATGCCCATGGACAGCAGCCGGTTGCGGCGGATGCCCTGGAGCGCCTCCGGATCGATCGTCAGCGCCATGATCCGCCGCGGATCGACCTCGGACAGCTGCGTGGGCAGGGGGCGATCGAGGACGATCGGCACGTTGCCGACCTTGAACCCCTTGTGCGCGAGGTACGTCGACAGCGGGGTCTTGCTGGTCCGCGAGACGCCGACGAGGATGATGTCGGCCTGGCGGAGCATGCGCGGCTCCTTGCCGTCGTCCGCCTTCACCGTGAACTCGACCGCCTCGATGCGGCGGAAGTACGTCTCGTCCGCCTGGTGCAGCAGGCCGGGCACGCCGACCGGCTGCATCGAGAGGTACCCCGAGAGCACACCGAGCAGGTCCTCGATGAGGTCGAGATGGACCACGCCGTGCTCGCGCGAGAGCTCGGCCGCCTGCTGGCGCATCTCCCGCGCGACGAGCGTGGTGACCACGCAGGCTCCCTGGCGGGCAGCCACACGGAACCAGCTCCGCAGCTGGTCGGGGCGCGTGATGTGCGCGTACGTGCGCACGTGCACCAGGTGCCCCTTGAACTGCTGGAGCGCCGCGCGAACCATCTTCTCGCCCGTCTCGCCCGTGCCGTCGGACAGCACGAGGATGGGCTTGGGCATCAAGGGGACCGGATCCACTCAGCTCTCCGAACGGACGACGGTGCGCTGCAGGCGGAGCACGAGCCCCACGTCGCCCTCGACCTCGAGGCGCCGCTCCATGAAGCCCTGGCGCGGGTCGAGCTCACCGCGGACCAGCGCGCGGAAGTCTCCGACGGTGCACCGCAGGCGGCAGTCCACGGGCGCGTCGTGGTTCGTGCGCTCGATCGCGGTCGATCCACCGTTCCGCGAGACGGTCCACAGCCCACCGTCGTCTCCGAGGAGGTCGAACGTCACCCGCGCACCGTCCGGGAGCGCGCTCAGCACGTCCGCTTCGGGCACGGCCGCGAAGAACTCGTCGAGAGGACTCCGCGCGGATGGGGAAGGCGTCAACGGCAACCTCGCGACGTGTCCGGCCCAACATAAGCTGGATCCGCCGACCCGTGCAGGGTATCGGCGGCGCCATGGAGCCCGGATTCCTGCACGTCGGCTGGCGGGAGCTGCTGGCGGTCGCGCTCGCGACGGTGATCATCGTGGACTGGGCCGCGATCCGGTACCTGTCCGCGCGCCGCGGCAGGCGTGCAGACCCCTGAGTCGATGAATCAGCAGGGACCTGCCCTTCCGGGTGGGGGGTCTTCCCGATGACAGCGACGTGGATACCCTCCGCTCATGTCCCCCGCGCCCCCGGCCGAAAGGTCCGTGGGCGAAGACCCGCCGCGGCCGCCAGCCGTGGATCAGGAGTGCCGGATGTCCTTCGAGAACCCGACCGATCCCGCGAGCGCCAACCTTCCGTCGGTGCTCGAGATCCCCGTGCTCGCAATCCGCAACACGGTCATCTTCCCGGTGCTGGCCTTCCCCATCAACGTGGGCCGCTCCAAGAGCATCAAGGCGGTCGAGGAGGCTCTCGCGACCGAGGAGAAGTACCTCGGCATCTTCGCCCAGCGCGACCCCAAGACCGAGGACCCGGAGCCGAGCGACCTGTACCAGGTCGGCACGGTCGTGAAGATCCTCAAGATGGTGAAGGTCCCGGGCAACAAGCTCAACGTCATCATCCAGGGTCTGTCGCGTGCGCGCATCCGGCAATGGAAGGACGACGGCGGGCATCTCGTGGCCGAGATCGAGCCGTACAAGCCCGAGCCCGCCTCGCGCGACGCCGAAGAGCTGATGGACACGCTCCGGGAGCTCGCGCAGAAGATCATCGACCTGTCGCCACAGATCCCGGCCGAGGCGAGCTTCCTGGTCCGCTCGATCGACGAGCCGGGCGTGCTCGCCGACATCGTCGCGAGCAACCTGTCCATCCCGCCGGACGAGAAGCAGGACCTGCTCGAGACCTTCCCGACGCACGAGCGGATGCAGAAGGTCATCGCGCTCCTCAACAAGGAGATCCAGGTCCTCGAGCTGTCCAACAAGATCCAGACCGAGGTCAAGGGCGAGATGGACAAGGCTCAGCGGGAGTACTTCCTGCGGGAGCAGCTCAAGGCCATCCAGAAGGAGCTCGGCGAGGTCGACGAGCGCCAGGAGGAGTTCGAGGAGCTCAAGCGGTCCATCAAGCGCGCCCGGATGCCGAAGGACGTGGAGGAAGCCGCGTTCAAGGAGCTCAAGCGCATGAGCCGCATGAGCCCTGGCGCCGCGGAGTACACCGTCAGCCGGACGTACATCGACTGGCTGTGCGAGCTGCCCTGGTCCATCACCAGCAAGGACCGGCTCGACGTGAACGAGGCCGAGCGCATCCTCGACGAGGATCACTACGGCCTCGAGAAGGTCAAGCAGCGCATCCTCGAGTTCCTGGCCGTCCGCAAGCTCAAGCAGGACATGAAGGGCCCGATCCTGTGCCTCGTGGGGCCGCCGGGCGTCGGCAAGACCTCGCTCGCGAAGTCGGTCGCCCGCGCGCTGGGACGGAAGATGGTGCGGATCGCCCTCGGCGGTGTGCGCGACGAGGCCGAGATCCGCGGCCACCGCCGGACGTACATCGGGTCCATGCCCGGCAAGATCATCAAGGGCATGAAGAAGGCGGGTTCGAACAACCCCGTCTTCGTGCTGGACGAGATCGACAAGCTCGGCGCGGACTACCGCGGCGATCCGTCCTCGGCGCTGCTCGAGGTGCTGGACCCGGAGCAGAACGACTCGTTCACCGACCACTACCTCGACGTGTCCTTCGATCTGTCGAAGGTGCTCTTCGTGGCGACGGCGAACGTGCCGGACACCATCCCCGGCCCGCTGCGGGACCGGATGGAGATCATCCGCATCGCCGGGTACACCCACCAGGAGAAGACGCAGATCGCGCGTCGTTACCTGTGGAAGGAGTGTCTCGACGATCACGGGCTGACCGACGACATGGTGACGCTGCCGGACGCCACGCTGGACAAGGTGATCGAGTCGTACACGCAGGAGGCCGGTGTCCGCGGGCTCAAGCGCGAGCTGGCCGCCGTCTGTCGCTGGTGCGCTCGCGAGATCGCCGCGGGCAAGCGCGAGCCGGGCTTCGAGGTGTCCCCCGAGCTGCTCGAGGAGATGCGCGGCCCCATCCACTACTGGAAGGAGGTCGCGGAGCGCACGGCGGTCCCGGGCGTGGCGACCGGCCTCGCGTGGACGGCCACCGGCGGCGAGATCCTGTTCATCGAGGCCACCAAGATGAAGGGCAAGGGCGGCATGACGCTGACCGGCTCGCTCGGTGACGTGATGAAGGAGTCCGTGAGCGTCGCCCGCAGCTACATCCGCTCGATGGCGGACGAGCTCGGCATCGACGACAAGGACTTCGAGAGCCTCGACCTGCACGTCCACGTCCCGTCTGGGGCGATCCCGAAGGACGGCCCGTCCGCCGGCGTGACGATGATCACGGCCATCACGAGCCTGCTCACGGGCGCGAAGGTGGATCCGACGGTCGCGATGACCGGCGAGATCACGCTGCGCGGCGCCGTGCTGCCGATCGGTGGCGTGAAGGAGAAGGTGCTGGCGGCTCACCGCGCGGGCATCAAGACCGTCCTGCTGCCGGACAAGAACCGGAAGGACCTGGTCGAGGTGCCGGACGAGATCAAGAACGAGCTGTCGTTCCACTTCGTCTCTCGCCTCGAGGAGGTGCTGGACGTGGCGCTCGGCTCCGACGCCATCGCCAGCGCCCGCAGCCGCCTCGCGCTCAAGCGCCAGCAGGAGGCCGCCGCGAAGGAGGCCACGCCGGCGCCCTCGCCGCAGGCCTAGCAGTACAGGCTTCAGGCTTCAGGCTACGGCTGGTGTCGTTGATTCCGTGGAGCACGGACGCGAA
>JACKER010000037.1 GCA_020632925.1 Alphaproteobacteria bacterium
TCAGGGACGCGGAGGAGGCGCGGCGCCGCCTCGAGGCGGTGGCGGACAGTCCGCTGGAGCGTGCGGAGTGGGCTCGAAAGAACGGGATCGATGCACGGTCGCTGAACCTCGGGCGCGGTATCCGCGTGTACCTGGCGGTCGCCCCCCTCGACATGCGCGGCAGCTACGACGCTATGGCCGGCCGCGCGCGGCGCCTCGGTCTCGCGGCGCTGGGTGCCGGACTCCCGCGGGCGGAGACGCACGCTCGTGGACCGACACCCCAGCACGTCCGCGCTGACGTGGACGCTGGGCTCGACGGCTTCTGGGGCGCCGCAACGCGCCTCGCCCCTGGTCGGACGAGAGGAGGACGAGCCTCTCGACGGGACGTTGGCGAACGCGATCGGTATGATCGACGCGACAGAGGTGAAAGTGTCGGGCACCCTCGATGTATGGCAGAGCGGAACTGAGCAGCGCGGCCCACGCTTCGTGCTGCCCGTCCTGATCGGTGGCGTGATCCCGGTCGTGCTGAGCTGCGGGGGAACGGTCATCGGGTTCGGGCAGTTCGGATGGCTGGCGGCACTCGCGTTAGGCGTCGCCGGCGCTGTGTTGGGGGGCAGGCGGTCTGCCGGCGGTGGTGCGAAGGCGCCATTGTATGTTGCCGCATCGATCACCGTGGTACAGATGGCGCCGTGGACGCTGCTTGTTGCCGTGGGTAGCGGCCTCGCGATGCGTCCGGAGCTCCTGGGCGCGCCCCCCGACTCCCCCAACATCGTCTTCATCCGTGAGGCGATGAGCATGATGCGCTGGATGTTGGCGCTGGCGGCAGTGGTTCTCTTCGGCGCGACGAGTGTTGGTGCGAGCCTCGGCATGCGCATTGGTGAGTGAGCCCGTCCGCGCCATTCGCACCATACCGGATTCGATGCATTTCGCCGCAATGGCGAGATCCGGTCGTCGCACACCGTCGCGAGAGATTCAAGTGCGCCCCAAGCGATCTCCTGGCTGGTCTACGGGTCGGGCTCGAACGCGCTGGTCCACAGCAGGAGGTTGTAGGTGAGTTGCTCGGCCTGCAACGTGCACGAGGTCCACGGTTCCGTCGACCCGGATGCCCCAGGTCAGCGGCGTCAGGGCTCCCGCAGGCGTGGGGTCCACCTGGGTCGAGCCCCTCGGCGGAGCGTCAGCCCATCTCCGTCTCGAGGCGCGCGGCGGTGAACACCCGCGCGGCCAGGTCCTCCTCGGGGACCACGACGTGCAGCAGGTCCAGCTCGTCCATGTCCGCGTAGCTGCCCCGTATCTGCACGAGCTGCACGTCGCGCTTCTTGATGGCGCCCATCCAGTCGCCACGGCCCACGTGGCCCAACAGGTACGACGGCGCCGGCTCGCCGTACGCCGCCTCCTCGAACCGCGCGCGCAGCGTGGCGTAGTCGCCCGACAGACGGTCGACGTTCAGGTGGGGCGAGCGCGGGGACGGGAGGGTGGGCACGTGGCGCAGGGTGAACGGGTGCGCGGGCAGGTCGCCGCCGCCTGGCCGGCTCTGGCGCACGAGCGGCGCGCCGTCGGGCGCGTCCACCACGGACACCACCTGGTGCCGCTGGCGCGCCGAGACCGCGGAGCTCGGCACGAGCCCCTCGTTGACGAACACCCACAGGTGCCCGTCGTGCGGGAGCCGCCCGGCGACGTCGTGCGGAGCGACGTCAGCGAGCCGGAGCTGGAGCAGCAGGCGCATCGGTACGCCGTCGTAGGCCGGCCACGCGTGCCCGGCGGGCAGATCCGCGGGGCCGCCGAGCCGGTTGGCGCCGACCTCGGGCGCCGGCGCGCTGGCGCCGTCGAGCACCAGCAGCACGCCGTCGCGCAGGCTCGCCGCGAGCTTCTTCGCGTCGGACGTCATGCCGAGCTCGCGCACCAGCGGCTCGAGCGGCGCCGGGAGCCCGAGCGGCTTGCCGTCGTCGGGCGGGAGGTCCAGCGGGGACTTGAAGCGCGGCCGGTACGCGGTCGGCTGGAACCGGCCATGGAGGTGGCGCACCTCGTGGGGCACGTGCGCCACGCACACCGCGCCCAGGTGCTGCTGCTCCGCCGCTTCGGGCGCGCAGCCGAGGGTCACGAGCGTCCACGCGTCGTCGAGCTTCGCCGCGGCGGCCTCGGACGCGGTGCGCAGCTCGTCGAACTGCACGCCGGTCGCGAGGGGCAGGACCACCTCGTAGCGAGGAAGGCCCTCGACCGGCAGGCGCCGGACCATGCCGTAGTCGTCGGCGAAACGCGCCGCGAGCGCGTCGATGCCGGCGTCACCCTCGACGGTGAGCACCACGGCGTCGGGGCAGATCACGAACGGCCCATTGGCCGCACCGGGCGACCAGCGCTCTACGTCGTCGAGCGAGGTCACGACCTCGGGGGCGTCGAAGCCCGCGAAGAACGTCTCCCAGATCACCACGGTGCCGCGCGGACGGGCGTCGCCCACGGTGAACGCCACCATGCCCGCCGGCGCCACCGCGGCCATCGACGCCGTGGGCACGAAGCGGAGTGGATCGGGCCAGTCGCGCGTGGCTCGACGGGTCGGGGTGGGGGGACCGCCGGGACCGCCGGGCGGCCAGGGGGACTTGTTGGAGCGTGGAGGTGCCATGCGCCCACGATACTCCTCACGACACCTGCTCGACGTACATCGACCACGCCGATCCATGGGCCGGGCGGCGCGCGACTGGAGGCTCCCAGGTCCGCGCGGCGATGACACCGTCGGGATCGGGCACCGGCAGCGACGGGAGCCGGCCCATCGTCCACGCCGCCAGCCGCCAGAAGCCACGCTCCACGAGCGACATCCCCCGCAGCCCCACGTCCAGCAGCGCCGTCAGGTTCTGACGCGTCACCCCGAGGTACACCCGCGCCTCGACCGCCACCATCTCGTCCCGAGTCGCCCGGAAGGACGCCTCGTCCGCTCCCATCAACTCCCAGGCCACCACCTGGCACCAGCGGATGTGCTTGAGCTCATCGTCCCGGATCTCCGCCACGATCGCGGCGAGCTCGGGACGCCGGCCCTGCAGCCCGCGCTCGAGCTGGGTGAGCTGAGCCACCATGCGGCGCTCGAGGGCGTACAGCAGCAGGTACGCGCGGCCGAGCTCGGCGTCGGTACCCTCGCCACGCAGCATCCCGCCCATGTGGGTGTCGACCACCTCCACCAGGTTCGCGCGCCCGTCCCGGAGCTCGGGCCGGTCGTGGAGGAGCCGCAGGGCGCGACGCGTGAGCCCGATGTGGCGACGCTCGTCGTCGGCGTGGCGACGGACCAGCGCGGCGAGCTTGGGCCCGAGACGGTCGGCGACCGCGTCGAACACCTGGGCCTCACCGTTCTCCTCGGCGTCGGCGAGCATGCGGAACAACACCAGCAGCGCGTCGTCGTCGGCGACCAGCTGGTGGGTGAAGCGGTCGTTGAGGCGACGGGACAGGGCGCGGACGAGCGAGGTGGACATGGGGGCACTCCCAGGGCCCCCGAATGCAGCCGCCATGCCGGACGAAAACATGGCTTCGCTCGTTCTTCACGTCCGCGCGTCGCCGATCGTGGACACCGGGCGCGACCACGATCGACGACACCCCTGATCCCGATCGGCTGATCCTCGGCGTATCTCCGTAGTTGGGGAGGTGGTACGCCTCTCGCAAGCTGGGCGCACGGAGGTCGTCCATGACCATGCACCCCCTCGTCGTCGCGTCCGTCCTCGCCCTGCTCCTCATGGCCGGGGAGGCGCTGGTGGCCGTCGCCCGCGGGCGTCGCGTGTACCGGTTCGACGGTGCCGTCGGGGACCTGTCCAACAGCCTCGGGAACGTCATCGGTCAGGGGCTGTTCGGGCTGACCACCTTCACGGCCTACGGCACCCTCCAGCAGGCGCTGGGCATCGCGCCGTTCAGCGGACGCTCGCCGTTGCACTGGCTCGCGGTGTTCCTGCTCGTCGACCTCTGCTTCTATGTCCGCCACCGGGCCTGCCACAGGGTCGCCATCCTGTGGGCCGTCCACGAGGTCCACCACCAATCGGAGGAGTACAACTTCGGCACCGCCCAGCGCGCGCCCTGGCTGCAGTCGCTGCCGAACCTCCCGTTCGCGATGGGGCTCGCCGTCCTGGGCGTGCCCCTGGAGATGGTGGCGGCCTGCTTCACGTTCAAGGCGGCGTACGGGTTCTTCACCCACACGCAGCTGATCGGGCGCCTCGGGCCCCTCGAGTGGCTGCTGGTGACGCCGTCGGGGCACCGGGTCCACCACGCTCGCAACCCGCAGTACGTCGACAAGAACTACGGCAACGTCCTCATCGTGTGGGACCGCCTGTTCGGCACCTACGAGGACGAGGTGGAGGCACCGTCCTACGGCACCGCCCACCCGCGCGACACCGACGATGTGTGGTCGAGCAACGTGGACCCGTTCGTCGTCCTGTTCGCCCGGGCCCGCACCGCACCGACGTGGTGGCTGGCGCTGCAGACCCTGGTGCGGCCGCCGTCCTGGAACCCGACGACCGGACGTGAGGCGCCGGTCGCGAGCCGTCCGGACACCGTCGCGACCGCCAGGCCACATCCCTGGCGTGCCGCGGTGGGGTTCCTGGTGTGTCTGACCGTCACCCTGGTCGCCCTGTGTGTCCCCACCATCCCGGTGTGGGCGACGCTCCTCACCGGTGGCGTGCTGCTGGCCTCGCTGGTGGCCGTCACTCGCAGGTCTGCCGCTCCAGTGCCCGCACCGCTGGTGTTGGCGGGTGGCTGACACGTCGACGCGCTGCTGCCGCCGGTCCGCGGCCGCCGGCGTTCCCGACTTGTGTCGTCGAGCAACCGACGATTCGCGGCGCGGATACGGCCTTCGGGCGGCCATGCTCGCCGCGCTGGGGGTCGACATGCGCCAGGTCGTCGTGTGGGTCGCGCTCGCGGGGTGTGCGGAGCCGGCCCTGCTCGAGGGGGAAGCCCACCCGCCGATCGAGGGCGGTGACGGGCTCGAGGCTGCCGGCCACCCCGGGGACGGACCGCGGAGGAGCGAGCGCCTGAAAGGCATGGTGGACGCGTCCGGCGCGCTGCTGTGGACCGTGGGCGGCGAGGTCCGCCTCCACCTCGCAGCGTTCGGCACCGAGAGCGAGCTCGTCGCGCCGGAGGTCCGCTCGGTGCGCGTGGAGACGGTGGGCGGCGTGGAGCGGACCCTCCTCGAATCCGACCAGCTCGTCGAGTGGTGGGAGGATCGTGGCGAATCGCTCGAGCAGGGCTTCGACGTGGCCGCACCGCCGCCGGGTGAGGGCCGCCTGCGGTTCGAGATCGAGGTCGAGGGTGCGACCGTCGGCGGTGGAGGGCCGACCATCACCTTCATGCTGCCCTCCGGCGTGACCCTGGCGTACACCGGCCTCGCGGCCCGAGACGTAGACGGCGCCCTGCTGCGCTCGTTCATGTCGACCACCCCCACCGGTCTCGCGATCGAGGTCGACACCGCCGAGGCGGCGTGGCCGGTGACGGTCGATCCGCTGATCGTCGCGTCGGACCTCGTGGTCGACGGACCTTCGGGCGTCGGGCAGTCCGTGTCCACGCTCGACGCGAACGGCGACGGGTACCAGGACCTGCTGGTGGGGGGCCACTACGCCACCGGCACGGCCGAGCTCTACCTCGGAGGGCCGACCGGACTGTCCGGTGTGTCCGCGTGGTCCTCGGGCACCTTCCCCCTCGCGTTCGACGCGGCTGCCGGGGTGGGGGATCTGAACGCCGACGGGTACGACGACCTCGCGGTCTTCGGCTGGTCGGCGACGAACTGGATCGTCCGGGTGTTCCATGGATCCGCGACCGGACCGCAGGCCACCCCGGCGCGGGTGCTCACCGGGCGCGGCATCGAGAACAACTTCGACGGAGCGCTCGCGGGCGCGGGCGACGTGAACGGTGACGGGTACGACGACCTGCTCCTCGGCCAGATGAACCGCGACGGCGTCGCGCAGTGGGAGGGCGTCGTCGAGCTCTACGCCGGTGGGCCCAACGGCATCGGCGCCGCCCCGGCATGGTCCCGTTCGGGCGGCGCCTACCAGGCGTACCTCGGACGGTCCGTGGCCGGCGTGGGCGACGTGAACGGCGACGGCTTCGACGACTTCGTGGCTGGCGGAGCGTTCTACAACGGTGGCCTCGCAGGCGCGGCGGGCAGCCACGTTCTGCTGTGGCTCGGCTCCGCGACGGGCCCGAACAACCACCTGCGGTCCTGGAACGGGCTCGCCGGCGGAGCGGTCGGCGACGTGGATCAGGACGGGTACGACGACGTGGCCCTCACGGACGCGAACGCACTCGACCTGTACCGCGGCGGGCCTGGGGGCCCTGGCCCCTCGCGGTTCTCCACGCTGGCGTCGGTGGGCGACTCCGTCGCCGGCGGCCTCGACGTGGGGGGCGACGGCGTCCCCGACGCGGTCACCGGCGACCCTCGATATGACGGCAGCGCCGGCCGCGCCGTGGTGGTGTACGGCTCCGCGGGCGGCCTCGTGCAGTTCGCGCACCAGGTGGCGCACGAGCTCGGCCCGTGGTCCCCCGACGACTGCGGCCACGCCGTGGTCTCGGGAGACTGGGACGGCGACGGGCTCGGGGACGTGGCGGTCGGGTGCCCGCTGGGCGCGAACCCCAGGTTCGAGATCCGCTACGGCTCGTTCGACACCGACGGCGACGGCGATCCGGACGTGACGGACTGCGGAGACACCGACCCCACCGTGAACAGGGGCGCCGTGGAGCGCTGGTACGACGGCGTCGATCAGAACTGTGACGGGCGGGACGACTTCGACGTCGACGGTGACGGTCAGCAGTCGGCGGCGTACGGCGGGCAGGACTGCGACGACAGCTACGCCGCCCACGCCGGCTGCCTGGCCCTCGGGGGGACCTGCGGCGGTGCCATGACGTTGCATGCGGACGGGCTCACGCCGTCGAGTCCGGTGTGCGTGGTGGTCGGCGACGCCACGTCGGGCGGCGCACTCCCACGACGCAACCCGTGCGCGCCCGGGAGCCGACCGACCACCGACCTGCGGAACTTCTCGCGGGTGTTCCTCACCTCGGCCGACGCGAACGGCGCGCTCGACCTGGCGGGCATAGCGGGCGCCCTGACGTGCACGGACTCGGTGCAGGTCCTCGATCTCGCCACCTCGCGTCGAACCCCGGTCGCCGACATCCCCTGAATCGACGCGCATGAGAGCGGAAGAGGCGCTTACGCCTCGCTCTCGCGGGGGAGTCCTCGCTCGCGCGGTCAGGGGGCGAGGTTGCTCGGGTACAGGAATGCCGCCCCCTGGTCCCGTCTCCGTTCACTACAACAACGTCACCGGGACCACGACCGTGTCGACGACCTGGCCTTCCACCTGCAGGTCGAAGCGGGCGAGCGCCGGTCCGGGAACCAGCCGGCCGTGGCCCACGCCCTGCCACACGTCACTCGCACTCAGGCCGAACCCGCTCCGCGGTGGGGTGGCGCGGGGCGCGACCTCGCCCATTCCGACGAGGAAGCCACCGGCGGCGCGTTCGGTGGTTCCCTGTTCGATCCAGGCCTGCACGGAGACCTGGTGGAGCTGGTCGTCGGTGTCGTTGTGGAGCACCACGTCGTACGGCATCGAGGCGCCGTTGATCCGCAGGACGGCGCCCCACGGCCGCACGTCTTCGAGCCACACCCGACCGACGTACGGGCTCGGCGCCGCGACGGGTGGCGGAGGAGGAGGGGAAGCGACGACCCCCGGGCTCATCACCACCGGCGCGGGAGACAACACGTACATCAACCAGGGCGGACCGGGCATCGTCACCTCGATCGAGGGTGCCCCCTCGAGTCTACATGTTCACGGTGAAGTCGTCGCCCTGGTCGCCGCGAAGCAGGCTCGCGGTGCCGACGCTGGCGATCGCCTCCCGCCGTGGTACTCGGGTGAGGTGAGCACCGTCCTGTTCAAGGCCCACGGTCTGGGCAACGACTACCTCGTCCTCGTCGAGGGCGGCCCGCTGACGCCCGAGCGCGTCCGCAGGCTCTGCGAACGACACACCGGATGCGGGGGCGACGGGATCCTCGAGCCCGGGGTGTCCGCGCTCGCCGACCACGGCCTGCGCATCTGGAACCCGGATGGCTCGCTCGCGGAGAAGTCCGGGAACGGGCTGCGGATCTTCGCGTGGTGGCTGTCCACGTGGCGCGGCGCGGGACACAGCTTCTCCGTCGGCGTCCACGATCCCAGGGGTGGGCCCGACGCCGTCGTCCGCTGCGACGTCGACGGCACCACGGTCACCGTCGACATGGGCGCCGCCAGCATCGTCGGGGTCGACGTGCCCTTCGAGGTCGATGGTGTCTCGCTCGCCGCCGTGCTCGTCGACGTCGGCAACCCCCACTGCGTGATCTTCGTGGACCAGGAGCTGGACGCGCTGCCGTGGCGACGGTGGGGCGAGGTCCTCGAACGCCACCCCGCGTTCCCGCGGCGCACCAACGTGCAGGTCGCGCGCGTGCTGGGCCGCGACCGGGTCGAGCTGCGCATCTGGGAGCGCGGCGCCGGGCCCACGCTGGCGTCGGGCAGCAGCTCGTGCGCGGTCGCCGCCGCCGCCGTCCACACCGGGCGCTGCGACGCGGGCGCGATCACGCTCGCGATGCCTGGGGGAACGCTCCTGGTCGAGGTCGGCGAGACGCTCCGGCTGCGCGGGCCCGTCGCGCCCGTCGCCGTGTGCCTACCGCTCCTCGCCCAGGAGTAGCGCGACCGACTTCAGGTCCGCCGGGGGGAACGGGTACCCGGCGAAGTCCTCGGGCAGCACCCACGCGAGGTCGTGCACGTCCGCCGGGACGGGCTCCGCGTCGCCCAGCTCGCAGCGGTACACCGCCAGCACGACGCCCCAGTCGTCGTAGTCGTGGCGGACCTCGAGGATCCGCTCGCGGACGTCGGGCACCACGCCGATCCGGTGGATCAGCGTGCGGACCAGCGCCTCGCGGTCGGACTCGCCCTCGCGCACGCGCCCGCCGGGGAACTCCCAGAGCAACGGCAACACCGCGCGCTCGGAGCGCTGGACCAGCAGCCAGCGGCCGCCGCGCTGGATCTCCGCGCTCACGACGCGGATGTCGGGACGCCCAACGTCGCTCGCCACCTGGAACCCCCGGTCGGCCCGGGACCTAACCCGAGCGGGGTCGCACCGCACGACGCCTTCGTGATACGAGCACCGCGAAGGAGGGTCCTTGGCGTCCGTGGTCCGTCGCATCGCCTCGAGGCTCCGCCGCGGCGTGTCTCGCCGGGTGGACCGAGCGCTCGAGCGCGTGGGCCTCCGCGAGTCCGTCGAGCCTCCGCGGCCGCCGCCCGAGCCGACCATCGTGGTCCGGCCGTTGTCGTCCAGCGAGCCACCGCCCGAGCCCGTCGCGCCGCCCGAGCCGGTCGACGACGTCGCCGGGCCCATGCTCACCTTCCAGCAGGTTCAGGACCTGTTCGAGGACATGGTGCGGCCCGCGCTCCAGTCCGACGGCGGCGACATCACCCTCGTCCGCGTCGAGGACAACGACGTGTTCGTCGAGCTCACCGGTGCCTGTCACAGCTGCCCGTCCGCCATCATCACGATGCAGGACGGGATCGAGCGCCTCCTCCGCGAGGAATACCCCCACTTCGGCCGTCTGGTGCGGGTGGACGAGGGCCTCTAGGCGTGGACGCCGAGTCCGTCTCCCCGATCGATCTGTCCTCCCTGACCGGGCTCCCGCCCGCGCAGCTCCGGGAGCTGTTGCCAGGCTTCCTGGCGGCGTTCATCGCCGATCCGGCGGCGTCGCGGGCCAACCGTGCGCGCGTCGGGCAGGTGGTCGGGGCGTGGTCGGATCAGACCTGCCTCGAGGTGCTCGAGCTGCTGGGCACCATCGGCGCCGACCACCGGCTGTACACCGCGCACCCGGCCTGCCGCGAGCTGTCCCGCGTGTGGTCGACCGACGTGGTGCTCGACCCGACGGTCCAGGGCGCGGAGCACCTCGAGGGTGCGTTGGAGCGCGGACCGACGCTGATCGCCTGCAACCACCTGTCGTACTTCGACACCACCGCGACCGACGCCGCCCTCGCGTACCGTGGGCATGCGGCGCTGGCCGATCGGCTGGTGGCGGCCGCCGGCCCCAAGGTGTACCTCGACCCCTTCCGGCGGGTCGCTGCGTCGGGGCTCAACACCCTGCCCGTGCCCCAGTCCACGAGCTTCGCCCACACCGAGAAGCTCTCGCCCCGCGAGCTCGCCCGCAAGGCGCACGAGAGCGTCGAGGCCACGCGCGACCTCGTCCAGCGCGGGTTCTGCCTCGTGCTCTACCCCGAGGGCAGCCGGTCCCGCACCGGGCACCTCGGCCCGTTCCTGCGCGGCGTCCACCGCTATTTCGGGTGCGTCGAGCCGCTGAGCATCGTCCCGACCGCGATCGTCGGCACCGACCGCATCATGCCGGTCTCGGATCCACGCCTCCACCCGGGCACGGTCGGCCTGAGCTTCGCCCCCCCGGTGGTCGTGGGCGAGGCCGGCACGGCGAGGGAGGTCCTCGAGATCGTGCGGGAAGCCATCGTGTCGATGCTGCCCGCGGACCATCAGCCCCTCCCCGGGCCGTCGCTCACCGCCTGACAGCGCGCGCGAGCGCACCCGCGCACACCGCCTCGCGGATGCGGACGGTCGTGGAATCCGGCCCCTTGCAGCGGCTTGATTCGGTGAACGGCCAGCGCGCCCTGGCGGATGGATCTATGATCGCGCCCAAGCCGGAACCGCCACGAGGTCCCATCCATGCCCGAGCTCCAGTGCTGCCCCACCATGGACTTGCAGTGGACGCAGCGCGTCATCGACGATCAGTACGCTGACGTCTACTTCTGCGCCTCCTGCGGTCACGTCCACCGGACCGAGAAGTACCTCGTGTCCATGCGGTTCCCCTACGCGAACCGCTGCGTGAACTGTGGTGGTGACCTGGCGGTGACCGACCCCAACATCCAGGTGCCGGACGCGAACCAGATCCGGTGCACGGTGTGCGGCCTGACGGCGGCCGAGGACAAGGACCTGCACGACCAGCTCGCCGCGCTCCACCCCTCGGGGGAGTACATGGCGGCCTCGATGGCCCTCGCGGACGACGGCCGGTACGTGCTCGCGCTCAAGATGGCGACCGCCGAGACCCGCTGGGGGACGAACGCAATCGAGGGCGAGGTCCAGCGGCTTGGCGTGCTCGAGGCGATGAACGAGTACGACCGCGCGCTCGACGAGGCGTATGAGTGGGCCGAGAACGAGGGATGCCCCTCGATCATCTTCGGTGTCATCGCTCAGCTCGAGGCGGGCGCGAACAACATGCGGGGCGCGATGGCGGCGCTCGAGCGCGGGCTGAACCTCGAGCCCGACAACTACCAGTGGTGGCTGGACTACGCCGATCTCCAGATGCACGCCGACGACCGGCCGGCGGCGTTGCGTGCGGCGTCGCACGCGCTCCGCGACCCGGCGCTGGAGAAGCGCGCGCTCGAGGTCATCGCCGAGGTGGGCGAGCGCCTGTACGCGAACGGCCAGTACGCCGAGGCGCTCGGCGCGTGCTCGCTCGCCGGCGACCGCCAGGAGAAGACGTGGCAGATCGCCTGGCTGCGCGCGCGCATCGCCGCGGTCAACCAGGACACGACCTACATGGTAAAGTGGCTCGAGCTGACGACCGAGCTGAACCCGGGCCTCGAGGAGGCCGTGGACATGCTCGCGCCCTACAAGAAGAAGAAGGGCTGGTTCAGCTGGTAGCTGCCTTCACGGCTTCGACGACCTGCTGGTCGGTGGGGAAGCCGTGGTCCAGGGTCTTGCGCGCGACGATCGCGCCGCCGACCTCGACGGTGTAGATGCCGCCGCTCCCGCGGACCAGCTCCACGTTCATCCCGAGCTCCTGCTTGATCGCGGCCGCCGCCCGGGCAGCCCTCGGCAGGTACCCTCAACTGCCGCAGTAGGTGATCGTCACCATGGGACCCTCCACGCCCCTCCGTACCCCGCGGACGGTCGGATGGCTCAGGGCGCGGACAGGGTCGCGCGTCGGTGGGGGCCGTCCAGCGTGAGGCGATAGGCGGCGAGCACGTCGAGCCCGAGCAGATCGGCGCGCCCGAGGCCGACGTCGCGGTCCAGCGCGGTGATGGGTGGGCCGGGCACGCCACCGAGCAGGACCTCGTCGATGTCGTACTCGAGGCGACGCGCGGTGGTGGAGCCGCCGGTGCCCACGACGCCTCGGTCGCCCAGGTCGCGCGTGGGGGACCAGCCGCGGCGCGCACCGTCCACCCAGGTGTGGGCGGTGCCGGTGTCCACGAGCATCCACGCCTCGGAGCCCAACAAGCTCGCGCGCAGGCGGGCGCGGGGGCTCCGCCCGCCCGAGACCTTCAGCTTCACGCCGTCGTCCGGGGGCTCGCCGGGAGGGTCCAGCCCGAGCTCGGCCACCCCCGGATCGAAGCGGAGCACGAGCCGGCTCAGCACGTCCATCCCGAGCACGCCGAGCACCTCGGGGTCGCGCACCGAGCTCGTGGTGGGCAGGTCGCGCACCAGGCAGGTGAGCCCCTCGATCTCGTGACCCGCGAGGGAGAAGGCCGGCAGTCGCGTACGTCCCACCGGCACCTCGCCGCTCTCTCCGACCGTGCTCCCCCGCGGCACCACCTCGAGCCCCAGCGCCAGGGGCAGGTCGTCGTCGCAGGTGGTGTTCGTGTACCCCGTGTCGACGAACCACAGGCCCTCGCGGTCGCCTACGCGGCCCGGCACGTACCACCGCTTTCGGTCGCTCTCCGGCTGGACCAGCGGCAACGCTGCGGGTGGGCCGTAGGTGAGCTCGGGCGGCCGGAGCGTCGGCCCACAGGCCAGGAGCGACCAGGCGATCACAGGCTGTCGTCGAACCCGGTGCAGCCCGAGCCAGGGAGGCCCTCGGCGGGTCCCTGCTCGTCCCAGAAGCTCTCCTCCTGGCTGTACGGTCCGGCGTACGGGTCCATCACCTCGCCCTCGGGCGTGTGCAACTCGAAGTGCAGGTGGGGCATGGAGGAGTTGCCGCTGGACCCTACGATCCCGAGCACGTCCCCGCAGCGGACCTCGTCGCCCACCTCGACCGCGACGGTGTCCTTCATCATGTGCCAGTACAGCGTGCGCGAGCCGTCGAAGTGCTCGAGCGTCACCTGGTTGGCGATGAGCGGACCACCATCGCAGGTCACCTGCGCGCCCTCGGTGTGACAGCGGTCGTAGTGTCCGTCCTCGGTGTCCACGACCACGCCGTCCGCCGCAGCCACGATCGGCACGGAGCCTTCGTCCATCGCGTCGAAGCCGCCGTCGAGGATGAAGTCGCTGCCGTCGTGCTGGTCGTAGCAGTAGGGGAAGCTGCGGCCGAGATAGTCCACGCAGGTCGCGTCCCCCACGAGCCCCTCGCCCCCGTCGGCAGGATCGTGATCGACGCCGATCCGGCGCGAGATCACCCAGCGGTCCGCGATCGGGAAGCCCAGGCGCAGGACCTCGGGCGCGGGCGGCCCGGACGCCCCGAGCATCGCCGGCTGCACCGTGCAACCTGTCGTCACCGCGATGGGCCAGATCCAGCGCACGCCCGATCCTACCCTTGCTCGCGCGCCAACACGAACCACGATCCGACGGGTCGACCCCACTTCCACGCGGCGCCGATGGTCACGTGGTTCCCGACGCGGCGCATGTGGTCGTGGCACCAGCCATAGACCAGGGCCTGCAGTCCGAGCCAGTTGGGGCGCACCCACGGCCAGCTCGACGGTAGCTCGCCGCGCGGGGTCTGGTAGTAGTCGACGACCGCGCTGCCGTAGCGCTGCTCGTCGCCCTCGCTCGGGCGCAGCACGAAGTACCCGGGGCCGATGAGCCAGGCCCAGGGGCTGCCGTTCCAGCCCGCGATCGTGCCGTCGGTCTGGCGCGTCATCCACTTCGTGAAGAGACGACCCGACGTCGGCAACGGCAGCGTGTTCACGCCGTGGTGAGCGATCGGCGTCAGCGGCGCGAGCGTCCCGGGGACGAAGTCGTCGAGCGACAGCGGCGCGGCGTCGGCGGCGCTCTCGTACAGCGCCTGCTGCTGGCGGCCGGTCAGGGCCTGGAGGGCGGCGCGGCGACCCGCGAGATCCATCTCGTCGAGCAGCGCGGCCACGTCGGTGCCCCGGGCACCCCCATCGAGCAAGGCGGGCAGTGTGTCCATGGCCCGCCGGTAACCCGCGGTGGCGCGTTACTCACCAGCGTTGGCGGAGGTCGCGATGCACGACGCCAGGGAGCCGACGGCCTGATGGCGGCCCACCGGCTGGGCGCGTTCGAGCTGCGCCGCCCGGTGGGTCGAGGCGGCAACGGACAGGTGTGGGCGGCGGTCCACGAGCGCTCGGGTCGCTCGGTCGCGGTCAAGGTGCTCACCGCCACCCAGGCCCGCCGGCCCGAGTTCCTCCAGGCCTTCCACGAGGAGGTCGCCACCGTCGCTCGCCTGTGCCACCCCTACGTCGTGCAGGTGCTGGACAGCGGCATCGTGCCGGACGCCGTCGCCGGGTTGGGCCCTGCGGTCGCGGGCAGCCCCTGGCTGGCGATGGAGCTCGCGCGGGGGACGCTGCGCGACCTGCCGTGGGAGGAGCTGGGCTGGGACGAGATCCTGCCCATCGCGACGCGGCTGCTGTCCGCGCTCGGTCACGCGCACGCGGTCGGCGTGGTCCACCTCGACCTGAAGCCCGCGAACGTGCTGATCGGCTGCGACGAGGTGCCCTCGCCCGGCGACCCCGCGGGCGGGCTGCGGCTGGCGGACTTCGGTGCGAGCCAGGTGGAGATGCAGCAGGCGAGCGTGCTGCAGGGGACGCCGCTGTTCATGGCGCCCGAGCAGTTCCGGCGGGACGCCACGCTGTTCGGGCCCCCGACCGACCTGTACGCCTTCGGCTGCGTGCTGTGGCAGATGGTGACCGGGCGTCCGCCGTTCGACGGGTCGATCGCCGAGCTCGGGCAGCTCCACCTGCACCACCCGCCGCCCGCGTTCACGCCGCGGCTCCCCGTTCCGCAGGGGCTCGAGCCGCTGCTGCGCTCGCTGCTCGGGAAGCGCGCGGGGGAGCGACCCGCGGCCGCAGGCGACGTGGTGGCAGCCCTCGCGCGGCTCGGGGACCCCGTGGACGCGCCCCCCGCGATGGGCTTCGCGGCCACCGACGCCCACACGGTCCCGCTCGGTGACCTCGACAGCGACGAGATCTCCGAGGGCATCTCCTTCCAGCCGCCCGAGCGACCGCCCCCCGCGCCGATCCCCGAGCGGTGGGAGGACCTGGTCGAGGTGCAGCGCCCGTGGCTGGTGGACGTGGGCTCGGGTCTGCTCGGTCGGGCCACGCTGCCGATGGTGGGGCGGCTGGTCGAGCGGGACGCGCTCTGGGCGGCGCTGCGCCGGGCGAGCGAGGGGCGCGCCGAGGTCGTGACCCTCACGGGAGAGCCCGGCGTGGGCCGGTCGCGGCTCGCGCGGTGGCTGGCGGAGCGGGCGGGTGAGCTCGGCGCGGCGCGGACCCTCGTGGGCACGGGCGATCTGCGCGACACCCTGCTCCGCGGGCTGCGGGTCCACGGCGAGGCCGAGACGACGCGCCGGCTCGCGTCGGAGGTGCCGGGACTGGACGAGGTGTCGCGGCAGGCGGTGGCCCGGTGGCTGGCGGACAACGGCGACGAGCGGCCTCCGGTCGTGCTCGGGGAGGCGCTGGTCGCCTTGGCCCGAGAGCGCGTGCTGGCCGTGGTGGTGGACGAGGCCGACGCGCCCACGGTTGCCTTCGCACGCGCGCTCGCAGGGCTCGATGGCGCCCTGCTCGTCGTGCTGGCGCCCAGCGGGGGCGAGGTGGCGGGCGTCGAGCTGGCGGTCGCACCACTCCCCAGGCACGAGATGGACGCGCTGCTGCGCGGCGTGCTCCAGCTCGCCGTGGAGTGCGCCGACCGGGTGGTGGTCGCGGCCGAGGGTCGTCCCGCCGACGCCGTGTCGCGGGTGGTCCACGCGTTCGAGCGCGGTCGGCTGCGTCCGGGGCCCTTCGGCTTCGACGCGGTGGGCGACGACCCGTTCGCGCTGCCGCCGTCGGGTCTCGCCTGGTCCGGTGACGAGCAGGAGCTCGCGGCCCTGCGTCGCGCGGCCGTGCTGGGGCTCGAGGTCGATCGGCCCGCCTGGCGTGGTTCGCTGCCTGCCGAGCGCGCGCGCGATCTGGTGGCTCGGCTGGTCGGGGAGGACCGTGCACGCTGGACCGAGGCGGGGTGGGCGTTCACGTCACCCGCGGCCCGCGAGGCGCTCGTCGCCGACGCCAGGGAGCGAGGGGAGCTCGTCGACCTGCACGCGGCCTGGGCCCTGGAGCTGGTCGACGGGCCGCCGACGCGTCGGGCGCTGCACCTCGTGGAGTGCGGCCGGCCGGAGGAGGCGCTCGACCTGTTGCTCGCTGCGCCTCGCGGGAGCGGTCTGCGGGAGCTGCGGGAGCAGGCGGTCCGCTCGGACCTGCTCCGGCGCGCGGCGGAGGAGGCGGGGATCCCGGCGTCCGACGACCGGTGGGGGCGTGCCTGGTTCGCCCGGGTGCTGCTCCTGCAGGCTCGCGGTCGCCGTCGCGAGCTGGAGGAGGCGACGGCCGACCTCCGTTCCGCCGTCACGAGCTGGGGCTGGACGAACCTGCGCTTCGCGGCGGAGCTGTACCACGGGGTGGCGCTGCGGCTGAACGGGCACGTCGACCGGGCCTGGGAGATCCTGGCGACGCTGCCCGAGGAGCTCCCGGAACCCGGCCCGGGGCTCCCGGCGGCTCGCGAGCTCCGGGCGTACGCCACCGAGAGCCAGGCGAGGGCCCTGGTGGACCTCAAGCGGCTGGACGAGGCGGTCGCCACGCTCCTCGGCCTGCTGGAGCGACCGGAGCTCGACGACCACCGCCGCGCGGGGAGCTGCTCGCTGCTGGCCCAGATCGAGCGCCGACGGGGTCGCGCGGACGAGGCGCTGGCGTGGGCGGAGCGCGCGGTGGAGGCGGGACGGCGCGCGGGCGGCGCGGCGCTGACCTACGCGTTGGTCGGCCTGTGCGAGGTCCAGGTGCAGCGGGACGACCGCGTGGCCGCGGAGCGCAGCCTCCGCGAGGGGTACGACGCCGCGATCGCGCTGGGCAAGGACGACCAGCTCGCGCCCTTCAGCGACCGCCTGGGCGACCTGCTGCGGTACGACGGGCGGCTCGCGGAGGCGGAGCTGTGGTACCGGCGGTCGGACCGCGCCCGCACGATGACGGGCATGGTCGTCGTGTTCTCGCGGATCAACCTGGCGTGCGTGATGCTCGAGTCGGGCGAGCCGGCGCGTGCCCGGGAGCTGCTCCTCCGGCTGCGCGAGGACCCCGAGGTCCGCCGGAACGCGGTGGCCCGGGTGGCCCTGCACGCGACGCTGATGGCGAGCGAGGCCGCCCTCGGCGACTGGGGCGCGACCGAGCGGTGGCTGGACGTGGTGGCGCCGCTCGCGGACGACATCTGCGACGTCGAGCTGGCGCGCTACCTCGACCGCGTCGCCTGGTCCGCCCGCGAGGCCGGCCGCCACGCCCTCGCCGACCGAGCCACCGCGTTCGCCGCCCACCAGTGGTCCCGCCTGGGCTGAGCCCTCGGACCTGAGTCCTCGGACCTGAGTCCTCGGACCTGAGCCCGCCTGGGTGGCCGCCTCAACCAGGTGTCAGGACTTGATCATTGATCATTTCGAGGCCGCCTCAACCAGGTGTCAGGACTTGATCATTGATCGTTTCGAGGGGACCCCTTGCGTCAGCCGAGGTCCCCCTGCCGTTCCCCCAGCGAGCGAAGCCCCACCCGGGGGCGCGGCGAAGCCGGGGGGTGGGGAGGCCGCGGAGCGGCCGGGACTCGAAGGACCTGGCGGCCGGAAATGATCAATGATCAAGTCCTGACACCCATGGGGAGTGGGCTATCCTGGGCACATGTGGTTCGTGACCGCGGCGTTCGCCGCTCCGTTGCTGCGCTCCGGGACGCCGGCGCTCCCGGCCGATCTGCCCACGGTGGACGCGCGGATCGAGGTCGGGGAGACCGAGGTCGTCGGCGAGGCGACGCTCGGGTGGACCAACACCACCGGCGCGCCGCTCACCGATCTGCCGATCCTCGTGCACGCCAACGACGGCGTGTCGCCCACCACCTCCATCCGCGAGGTCGTCGTGGTCGAGGGCGGGGAGGCCACCGTCGACGCCACACCCGACATCGTGCTCGTGCGGTTCGCGAAGCCCCTGGCCCCCGGCGCGCGCGCCGCGGTGCGCATCGCGTGGACCTCGCGGCTGCAGGTCCTGGGCCCGGAGGTGAACGACCTGTTCGCCCAGGGGCTCGCGCAGCTCGGGTCGCTCTCCACCAACAGCGGCGGCGGAGACTACGGCCTGCTCGCGTCCGGCGACGGGATCACCGTGGTCGCGAGCGCGGTCCCCATGGTCACCCCCTTCGTCGACGGGCAGCCCGCCGTGCACGTGAAGCGCCCCGGGCAGGCCGTCGGCGACCTCGCGTGGAACGGCCCCACGGACTGGAAGGTCCAGGTCGTGCTCCCCGAAGGCGTCGCCGCCGTCACCAACCTCGTCGACACCGTGCAGCCCGACGGCAGCCTGCTCGCGAAGGGGAGGGGGCCCGGGGACCTCGTCATCGTGGCGGGAAAGGACCTCGTCGCCACCGAGCAGCAGGTCGGCGGCGTGCGCGTCCGCTCGTGGTCGCTGTCCCGCGACGCCGAGGCCGGTCGCGAGGTGCTCGCGGAGGGTGCGCGTGCGCTGCGCTACCTCGAGCGGTACGGCGCGTACCCGTACACCGAGCTCGACCTCGTCGAGGCCTCGCTCACCAACGGCGCCGGCGGCGTCGAGTTCGGCAGCCTCGCCCTGGTCGCCGCGTTCCTGTACCGCGACCCCGCGGCGTCCACGAACCCCATGGGCCAGCTGCTGAACCAGCTCGGCGGGATGGGCGGACTGCTCGACCTGGACGAGCAGCGCGGCTTCGTGGTCGCGCACGAGGTCGCCCACCAGTGGTCGCCGGGCTTCGTCGTCAGCGACGCCTGGAGCAACGCGGTCGTCGACGAGCCGCTCGCGCAGTACCTCGCGTGGCGCGCCACCAGCGACGGGATGTCCGCCGAGGCCGCGAAGGGGCTCGCCGACCGCATGATCACCAGCGGGTACGCCATGATGCGGATGATGGGGTCCGACGACGGGGCCGCCGCCCGCGCGACCAGCGGCTTCACGGGCAACTTCGAGTACGCCGGGCTGATCTACGGCAAGGCGCCCGGGTTGTACCTCGCGCTCGAGGAGCAGCTCGGACGAACGGCGATGGATGCCGCCCTGCGCAAGGCCTTCGCGGCCCGCGCCTGGACCACGACGGACGCGGCGACCTGGCTGGCCACCCTCGAGTCCAGCGGCGGCAAGGGAGCGGTCGCGCTCGGCACGCGTTGGTGGATGGAGGCGCACGGCGACGAGGACCTGCACGTCGAGCCGGGCAACCTCTCCACGGCCCTCGGACCTCAGGGCGAGGCGGTCGAGCCTCTGCTGCAGCAGCTCGGCATCACCCCCGACATGCTCCAGCAGATCCTCGGCGGGAAGTAGTCAGCGCGGCCGGAGCGACACGGTCACCGAGGCTCCACCTGTCCTTCAGCTTATGCAAGACACGCATACATCAGGCGCACATCCATTTGAGTAAGTCGTACTCCAAGCTGTGGGCGTACCATGGCCACGTGGAGGCCACGATCCGACGGAGGTTGGTTGGAACGGTGTTGGCGGCCGTCGTCGTGGCGGCGGCGCTCGGGACGGCGGCGGGCTGGCCGGTGTGGCGCCACGATCTCGAGCGTCGGCGCTTCGATCGCGAGGTCTCGCGACTGGCGTGGCCGAGCGCCACCGAGGTCGGTCGGCGCACCGAGTTCGGGCTGCTCTGGTGCTGCAGCAACCACTGCGACCTGCGCACGCGCGTGCTGCTCGACCGTGAGCCGACCCAGGCGGAGCTCGACGCCATGGCGTTGCCGTCGGCGCTCGGTGGGCCGGCGTCGGCGCGGCTCGTCCCCGTCGACGACGACCTGACCGGGATCACCGACCGCGAGGAGAGGGAGGCCTGGCGGCAGCAGCTCGCTCCGTCGGCGAGCCTCGTCGAGATCGTCGCGCAATCGTACGGTGAGCTGGACCTGCTCGATCCGCGCTGCCACTGACGGGGTGGGCCGGTGTAGACTGGTGGGCCGTGGAGGTCCCGGTGCCCTTCCGATTCGCAGCGCCCCTCGCGTTGCTCCTCGTCGCCTGTTCGTCCGAGGGCGGGTTCTACAACCAGGTCCAGGTCGACGCGTTCACGCAGGCCCCCAACGACGAGGTCGATCTGCTCTTCGTGATCGACGACTCGAACTCGATGCGCGAGGAGCAGGAGGCGCTGATCCGCGGGTTCACGGACTTCATGTTCGAGCTCGAGGAGGCGAACAGCAAGTTCCATCTGGCCGTGCTCTCGACATCGGCGGACAGCGACGATCCGCAGCGCGGCAAGCTCCGGGGCAACCCGCCCTACCTCACGGTGGACGACGACTACCTCCGCGGCTTCGCGGGGCGTGCGGCGGTCGGGATCAACGGGTCGGACAAGGAGAAGGGGCTGGAGGCGGCCGCTGCCGCGCTGTCGCCCGACATGGTGGACGGCCCGAACGCCGGGTTCCTGCGGGACGACGCCAACCTGCTCATCACCTTCGTCTCGGACGAGGAGGACTGCTCCGACGAGGGCGTGCTCGACGGGTACGACTCGGACGCCTGCTACGCCAACAGCGACTTCCTGCACCCGGTCGACGACTACATCCAGCAGTACGTCGACGCCAAGCACGGCCAGCGGGAGAAGGTGACGGTGAGCGCGATCATCACGCCCGCCACGGGAGATCCGGCCTGCGACTCCGGCGCCGCCGGGTACCGGTACGCGTACGCGACGCACGAGCTGCACGGCACCATCGGCAACATCTGCCAGTCCGACTGGAGCAGCATGCTCTACGATCTCGGGCTGACCGCGTCCGGCGTCATCACGGTGTTCGAGCTGCGCTGGAACGCGCGCCCCGAGACGATCGAGGTCACGGTGAACGAGGAGCCGGTCGCCGGTGACGCCGCCAACGGCTGGACGTACGACGACCCGACCCACAGCATCGAGTTCCACGGCACCGGGGTGCCGCCGCGCGGCGCGGAGATCGTCGTGCGCTACGAGATCCAGCCGTAGCCAGGCGAGGTCACTCGCCATCCCAGGGGCTGGGTCCGAAGTACGGTCCGAGCAGACCGATGAAGTCGCTGCCTGGCGTCAGGTCCACGTGGAAGTGGTTGTCGTGGGCGGAGTTGTAGTTCGGGGTCAGGATCACGTTCCACAACCGCTGGTCGTGCCACCCGTGGCTCGTGTCGTACAGCCACTCGCCGGCCTCGGTCGAGAACGTGGTCGTGTCGTGCTCCCAGTCGTCCACGAGCGTCCACGCCGTGCCGTCGTCGAAGTCGAAGCCGTAGATGTCGATGGCGTCGCCGTACCCGTGCCGCGACAGCGAGCTGCTGCCCGCGATCAGGCGGCAGTTGTACGTCCCGAGGTGGCGCAGCCGCACGACCCCGTCGTCCGCGACGTCCTCGATCGTGTCCGCGACCGCGTGGGCGAGGCTGCACGCGCCGTTGATCGAACCCCCCGTGGCGCCGTCGTAGTACGTGATGTCCACGCCCAGGTACCCGGAGAACATCTTGACCGGGTCCTCGACGTGACAGGTGAGGGAGGGGTCCTCGCTCGGGTGGGCGTCGTCGATGATCGTGGGCTCGAACGGCACGCCACGGCCTGCGAGGTCCTGCAGGCACGCGGGCAGCGAGGAGGGCTCGTTGGGGACGCAGGTGTACGTGCTCCCGCTGCCGTCGGGGCGGGAGGTCTCGACGCAGCCGTAGTCGTCGCGGCAGCCGGTCACCGGGTGGATCTGGAAGTTGCAGCGCGACAGGCAGCCACCGGCGCCGAGCGAGGCCACGTCGGCGGGCAGCTCGTCGACGTCGGTGCAGAAGGTCGTCGGGTACCCCGCCGCGTCGTCGCAGGTCCGGTCGCAGGGGGCCGAGCAGGTCCCGCGCGGGAAGCCCTGGTCGTCGCGGAGGCACACGCCCCCGTCGTAGTCGCAGTCGGCGTCGGACTCGCACGGGGAACCGACGAACCCGAGGGGGCCTTCGTCGCCGACGGGGACGGGCGTGGTGGTGGTGCCGGGTGTGGTGGTGCCGCCCGTCGTACCCGGCGTGGTGTGCGTCGTCGGCGGGATCGGAGGCTCCGTCTGCTCGAAGTCGGTGGAGCCGAAGGCGTGGGGCTCGACCCGCAGGTCGTGGCTCTCGGGGGAGCAGGCCAGGGCAAGCAGCAGCGTCACCGGGCACCTCGCGGGGGAGGTCCGTGCTTATCCCGATCCGCGGCGCGTCGACGGGATGGGACGGTTATCGGATCGGATGCGCGTGACCCCGGCCGCCCGTGAACGCCTGCTCCCGCTGATGGAGCGTCACCCGGACAAGGCGCTGCGCCTGGTGCACCGCGGCGTCGGTTGAGGCTGCCCCGAGCTGGGTCTGGTGCTGGACGTGCCGACCGAAAGGGACGAGCGTTTCGATGAGGACGGGCTGCGGATCGTGATCAGCAAGCTCGATCGGCGGCGCATCACGGACTTCCGCATCGACCTGCTGGACGACGCGCTGGTGGCGCTGCTCGTGTAGGCGCAGCGTCAGCGGCAGCTCTCCTCGGCGGCCTCCGCGGCGTCGAGCCCTTCCATCACGTCGTTGTGGTGGCCGTCCTCCGAGGTCCAGCAGTCCATGAAGGAGGTGTGGAGCTCGTACTCCGAGACGTGGCCCTCGATGCCGTCCGAGAGGTTGTCGAGCCACGCGATCACGCTCATCTCGGTGCTGTCCGCCGGAACGCAGCCGGCCATCGACTCGGACACACGCTGGGCGAGCCCCTCCCAGTCGATCGCGTACTCCTGCTCGAAGCCGCCGATCTCCGACATGTCGAAGCTGGCCTGCACGATCTCCCGGTGGTGCACGTGCAGGGCTCGCAGGGACTCGAGGTCGGCGACGGTGGCGTCCTCCTGCGGCGTACAGCCGATCGCCCCCACCAACGCACCCACCGCCATCCAACGACGCATGCAGCACCCCCGTCGGTGGTGGTCCTGCAAGCATCGATCCCGACCCGACCCCGCATGGAGGGCGGATCCGCCGGTTCGGACCGTGGGATCCCGCACAGGGGTCCTGTGGGATAGGGCACATCGATGCACGACGAACAGAGCGTCCTGGCCCTGCTCACCGAGCTCGGCATCGAGCACGACACGGTGCGACACGCGCCGGTCCACACCGTGGCGGAGGCCAAGGCGGTGCGGCGGGCCGAGGAGGTCGGCCACGTCAAGAACCTCTTCCTGCGCGACCGGAAGCGTCGGATGTGGTTGGTGACGTTGCTCGAGGACCGCGTCGTCGACCTCGGCACGCTGCGGGCGACGCTCGGCGCCAGCTCGGGCTTCGGCTTCGCGAGCCACGACCGCCTGCGCGAGGTGCTGGGGATCGAGCCAGGCTCGGTGACGCCGCTGGCGGCGGCCAACGACGCCGACGGCCTCGTGACCGTGGTCCTCGACGCTGGGCTCCGCGAGCTGCCCGAGATCCACTGCCACCCGCTGCACAACGCCGCGACCACGCGGCTGAGCGCGGCCGGCCTGGTGCGCTTCCTGCGGCACACCGGGCACGAGCCGGTCTGGCTGGCGTAGGAACGCCAGCATGCTGCTGAACAAGTCAGCATCCTGCTCGCAGGTCGCTGAGAAGCGCCTGACGGCCCTTCTTCAGCAACCTGCTACGCCTGCTTGCCCTGGTACATGCTCTCGATCAGGTCGGCGTACTTCGCGTCCACGACCTTGCGCTTCACCTTGAGGCTCGCGGTCAGCACGCCGTTCTCGACCGACATCGGCTCGTCGAGCACGCGGAAGTACTTGACCGTCTCGAAGCTCGCGAGGCCCTTGTTGACCTCGTCCACGTGCGCCTGGATCGCCGCCTTGACCTTCTCGTTCTGCGGCTCGGCGGGGACGCCGTGCTGGTCGGCCCAGGTCTTGAGTCCCTCGGGGTCGAGCGCGAACAACGCCGTCACGTAGTTCCGACGGTCGCCGATCACGACGGCCTCCTGCACGAAGACCAGGGACTTGAGCCGCCCCTCGAGCTTGACGGGCGCGATGTACTTGCCGCCGCTGGTCTTGAGCAGCTCCTTCTTGCGGCCCGTGATCTTGAGGTACCCCTCCTCGTCGAGCGAGCCGAGGTCGCCCGTGTGGAACCAGCCCTCGTCGTCGAAGGCCTCGGCGTTGGCGTCGGGGCGGTTGTGGTACCCCTTGGTGATGTTGGCGCCCTTGGCGATGATCTCGCCGTCCTCCGCGATCTTCAGCGTCACGCAGGAGAAGGGGACGCCGACCGTGCCGATCTTGATCTTGCCGGGCTGCGTCGCGGTGAGCGCGGGGCAGGTCTCGGTCAGGCCGTAGCCCTCCAGCAGGATCACGCCGAGCGACAGGAAGAACTCGTGGACCTCCTGCCCGAGGGGGGCGGAGCCGGTCAGCGCGTACGCCAGGCGGTCCATGCCCAGCCGCTCCCGCAGCTTGGAGAGCACGAGCCTGTCGGCGATGCCGTGCTTGAGGCCGAGGAAGAAGGGCAGCGGCTCGCCCTTCAGCTTGTACGCGATGGCGTCGTGGCCAACGCCCATCGCCCAGTGGAACAGCCGCTGGCGGGTGGGGCTGGCACCGGCGACCGTGCCGTCGATCTTGGCCTTCATCTTCTCGAACACGCGCGGCGCGCTCGGGAAGAAGCCCGGCCGCGACAACCCGAGGTCCTCCGCGAGCGTCGGGATCGTCGAGAGCACGAGCGGGGTCGCGAAGAACGGACCGGCGAGCTCGATCAGCCGCCCGAAGCTGTGCGCGAGGGGCAGGAAGAGGAACAGGCCGCCCAGGCGCACCTGGTCGTTGAACATGTTCGTGACGTCGACCGCCTCGAGCATCGACAGCATGTTGTCGTGCGTCTGGGTCACGGCCTTGGGCGGGCCCGTGGTGCCCGAGGTGTACGTCCAGGTGGCGATCTGGTCGCGCTCGACCGACTTCGCCCGGTCCTCCATCTCCGCGCGCAGCGCCTCGAGCTTCTCGGCACCGCGCTTCTCGAGGGCCTCGAGGCTCTCCCAGTCGTCCGCGGGCTGGAGCCCGGTCGGGTCGATGACGACGATGTGCCGCAGGTGGACGTCCTCGGCGGTGTAGTCCTTGTCGAAGAAGCGGAAGCCCTTCCGCATCTCACGGACCTTGGCGACCTGCGCTGCATCCTCGCAGATGGTCAGGGTGGCGTCGGTGTCGACGTGGCAGTAGCCGACCTCCTCGGGGAGCAGCGAGGCGTAGACCGGGACGGTGCGCAGGCCGACCATCAGACAGGCGAAGTCGCACAGCACCCACTCGATCCGCGTGTTGCCGATGATGGTGATGGACGCGCCGCGGGGCATCTCGTCGAGCGCGGTCAGGACGCCGGCACCGATCCGCTCCATGCGGGGCAGCACCTCGGACCAGGTCACGTCCACGTACTCCTGGCCGCGCCGAACGCGGAACGCCGCCACGCCGGGGGACTGCTTCGCGCGCTCGCGCACCATCTGACCGAGATCCGTGTACGCCACCCGTCTCCTCCTACCGATGAACGGGCATTTCTACCGTCCGGCGTGCGGCGTGTCGAGGCGTATGCGACCCACCGCTACTCGTCGTTGCGCTCGCGCTCGCGCTCGTTGAACAACAGGTCCATGTTCGCGGCGACATCACTGCCGGTGTAGGTCCGCCGTCCGTGACGGGTCCCGTGCGCACCGCGTCCACCGCGAATCACCGTCTTCTGCGGGCGATAGGCGGCGGCGACGTCGGCCTTGCGCTCGAGCCGCACGGCCTCGCGACCCACACGCTTCGCCCACAGCGCTCGCGCCTGCTCCTGCTGATCGCCGGGCACGAAGAGCTTGCTGCACGTGTTGCACCGCTGGACCTGGACGGTGCGGTCCTCCATGTACGCGAAGGACTCGAGCGGGCGCTGGCACTGGGGACAGCCCTCGGCCCGCGTCGGCACGCCCTCGGGCGGGTGCGCGGGGAGGGGCTCGCGCTGCGCGTGGAAGGTCGCCCAGAGCTGCAGGCTCTTGAGCGTGTCCACCCAGATCCCACCACACAGCTCGCACACCTGGTGATCGACCTGGTCGGCGCGGCGCGACGCCAGCTCGTACCCACACGCGGGACAGTCCATTCCACCCTCCGGTCGCGAGCGTACGATCCGGGGGTGCCGTTGTTGCACCTACAGGTCGAAGGTGTCGCCCTCGCGGGCCACCGTGAACCCCTGATCGGCCACCCAACGACTCGCCTCGGAGGAAGGATCGAGCAGCGGGTTCGTGTGGTTGAGGTGGATGAACACCAGGCGCGCGCGGAGCTCGGCCGGCACCTGCGCGAGCCGCGCCACCGTGTCGCGCACGAGCGGGTGGATCACGGCGGCGGGGTCACGCCACGGGATCTCGCCGAGGTCGAAGAACGTTCCGTCGACGTACGCGCGGTCCACGCTCCGGAGCAGGACGACCGGGTCCGCGCCCTCCTCCTCGCTCCCCCAGCGGTCGAGGTCGGGCAGGTACAGGGCGCTGCGGCTCGGCCCGCGGACCTCGAGGGCCACGGTCTCGGACCACGGCCCGCGGTGGGGCACGAGGCGCGGCACGACCGTCAGCCGATCGCTGAGGGCCACCGGCTCGGCTGCGCGCAGCGGCGACCAGACGACGTGGCCGTCGGCGGCGAGCGAGGCCCACGGCTCGTTGGCGCACAGGAACGCCTCCATCCCGGGCATCACGTGCACCGGGACGCCGCGTGGCGCCCAGGCCTCTGGCCCGAGCTGCAGGAGCCCCGTGTAGTGCCCCATGTGCGCGTGGGTCAGCAGGATCCCGTCGAGCGGCGGCGCGCCCAGGAGGTGGAGCTGTGTGGGGAAGTCCGGCGTACAGTCCAGCATGAACCGGCGTTCGCCGTCGATCACCCCGAGGCAGCTCACGAGGTGGCGCGAGCCGCTGGCCCGAGCGGGGACGCAGCACGCGCGCAGGCAGCCCGTCTGCGGGTGACCTCCGTCCTGGGCGATGCCGAGGACCTGGATGCGCGGAGCGGTCATCCGCGCCAGTGCGTCGGCCAGGAGCGGAAGTCCTCGTCGGTGCGTCCCCAGACGTAGACGCCGGCGAGGCGGAGATCCTCGTCGTCCTCGCGGAGGACGCCGGCCCCGTCACACGTGGGGCAACGGCGGTGGCGCACCACCCGCTTCCACGGGGTGCGCATCACGCAACCGACCATCCCGTCTCGACACCAGGGGTTCGGGCAGGAACGCAGCATCGAGGCCGCGGTATCCGCCTCCTCCCGAGACCGCAAGTGGATCGGGCGTCAACCGCCGGCGTGGACCGTCGGCATCCCCGGGGTCGCGGGACAACCGCAGGAGGCGTTGTCGCCCATGCGGCAAGCGTTGATCCCGCCGACGTAGACCGTGCCCGAGCCCTTCACCATGGTGGGGCCGGCGTGCGGGCCGGGGCCGTGGGGCGTGGCGGGGGTGCCGATCACGGCCCACAACATGCCACCCACGAACACCGTGGTCTGCGGGGGCGTGAGCAGCGGACCGCCGGCGACGTCGGCGCCCATCCGTGCGGCTGGTGGCATGCGGACCTCCGATCGCGCGACGAGGAAGCGCGCTCGGTCATCGTAGCACAAGGCCCTTCGCGCTACGATGGCGCCGTGCTGAACCGCCGGACGCTGCTCTTCGGGCTCGGTGGCGCGCTGGTGCTGGGGTGCGCCGGCGCCGCCGGACGGCTGTCGATGGGGTACGCGGTGCCCGCGGGCGACGTGCCTCTCGGCCTCTCGGCGCGCGAGCTCGCGATCGTCCGCGCGATCGTGGAGGCGCTCTGTCCGGAGGAGGAGGGCCTGCCGGGTGGGCTCGCCCTCGGGGTCCACCAGCGGATCGACGAGGAGGTGTGGTCGATGCCCGCCGACCTCGCGGACGACGTGCGCTCCGCGATCTCGGCGTTGGAGCTCATCCCGCTGGCACGCTTCGGCTCCCGGCTGTCGCGACTGCCCGTCGACCGGAGGGTCGAGGCCTTCGAATGGATGCTCGCGCGGGCCCCTCGCGTCGTCGGCCAGGCTGCCAACGCGCTCAAGCAGATGTGCGGCCTGTTCTGGTACACGCGGGACGAGACCTGGGCCGCCATCGGGTACGACGGGCCCTGGGTGAAGACGCCCAGGCCCCCACCCTCGTCCGTGGCCTACGCGGCGCTGCTCGCCGAGCGGAGGGGCGCTTGATCCGGCAGGGACACGAGCTGACGGCGGACGAGACCGTCTCCTGCGACGTGCTGGTCATCGGGAGCGGCTGCGGCGGTGCCACGCTGGCCGCCTCGCTCGCCGAGCGCGGTCGCGACGTCGTGATCCTCGAAAAGGGCGGCTACTGGACCCGGGAGGACTTCGATCAGCGCGAGGAGCACATGCTCGCGAAGATCGACGGCGGACGCGGGCTCGACACGAGCGACGACGGTGGCGTGGCGCTGACCTACGGCAACAACGTGGGCGGGGCCTCGGTCCACTACTGGGCCGACAGCTACCGGCTGCCCGCCGATCGGCTGGCGGTCTGGGAGGGGGACTACGGCATCGAGGGCCACGGCGCCGAGCGCCTGCGTCCGCTGTGGGAGCGCCTCGAGGCCGACCTCAACGTGCACGTGGCGGACGACAGCTACGTCAACGAGATGAACCGGCGCCTGAAGTCGGCGGCGGACGCCTTCGGCTGGAAGGTCGAGCGCGTGCCCCAGGCCCGGCGCGGGTGCGTGCGCAGCGGTCACTGCATGCAGGGTTGCGCGTACGACGCCAAGCAGAGCCAGCTCGTGACCCACATCCCGCGAGCGCTCGAGCACGGCGCGCGGCTCTTCGCCGATGTCGAGGCCTCGCTGCTGGTGTGGCAGGGGCGCCGGGTCGCGAAGGTGCTGGCGCACGTGCAGGACCGGTCCACGAACCGACCGACGGGCGTGGTCGTGACCGTCGAGCCCAAGGTGGTGGTGGTGGCCGCCGGGGGGTACGGCACGCCGCGCTTCCTCGTGCGCCAGGGCCTCCAGCAGCGGCTGCCGCACGTCGGCGAGCACCTGTTCTGCAACCCGTGTCCGATGGCGCACGCGCTCTTCGACGAGGACATCGTCCAGTGGCGGAACATCCCCGCGGCCTGGGGCGTGGAGGAGTTCCGGGTCGGACGGCACGACGCGAGCGGGGCGTACGTCGAGGGCGGGTACCTGCTGATGGCCAACCAGCTCCAGCCGGGAACGCTCGCTGCCGTCCTCCCCGGGGTCGGCCCGAAGCACCGCGCGCTCATGCGCCAGATGCCCCGGCTGGGCGGGACGATCGCGTGGATCGACGACGTGGAGCGGGGGCGCATGACGCTCGAGCCCGGCGGAAAGGCACGGCTGCACGTCCCGCTCGTGGGCGAGAACCGCGAGCGGATCCGCGACGCGTGGCGCAAGCAGGCTCGGGTGCTGCTCCACGCCGGCGCGCGCGAGGTGATGTTCGGGGACGCCGCCGACACGCGCCTGACGCGGGAGGACCAGATCGACGCCGCCGTGGCCTCCATCTCGGTCGAGCCGTCGCGCAACGTGCTCGCCGCGCCGCACCCCGGTGGTGGCGCGCGCATGGGGCGGGACGTGACGGACAGCGTCGTGGGGTACGACCACCGCGTCCACGAGTCGGACAACCTCTACGTCGCGGACCCGAGCGTGTTCCCGTCGCCCCCCTCGGTGGATCCGAGCCTGACGATCATGGCGTTCTCGTACGTGGCGGCCGACCACGTCCACCAGGCGCTCGGGTGAGCCTTCGTCGGGACGCGCTCGCCGTCCACCGGGCGGCCCTGCGAGCGGTCGATCCCGGCTGGCTCGTCGCCCGGCACCTGCGCCGGCACCCGCTGGAGGGGCCGGTCACGGTCCTCGCGCTGGGGAAGGCGGCGGCGGGCATGGCGCGCGGAGCGCTCGATGTCCTCGGAGAGCACGTCAGCGGCGGGATCGTGGTGGTGCCGCAGGGCCTGGAGCAGGACCTGGGCGCGCTCGAGGTGCGCGTGGGCGGTCACCCGGTGCCCGACGAGCGGTCCGTCCTCGCGGGCAGCCGCCTGCTGGAGGTCGCCAGGGGCCTGTCCCCGACCGACGTGGTGCTGGGGCTCTGGTCGGGCGGCGGGAGCGCGCTCGCGGAGGTGCCGACGGGCGGCACATCACTCGATGATATTGCACGTGATACGAAGGACATGCTCGATCGAGGTGCCGCCATCTCGGAGATCAACGCCAGGCGCGTGGCGCTGTCGGCGCTCAAGGGTGGGGGCCTGGCCCGCGCGTCGGCGGCCCGTTTCGTGAACCTCGTGCTCTCCGACGTGGCGGGCGACGATCCGGCGGTGGTCGCGTCGGGGCCGGCGGTGCTACCGGGCGACGGGACCGTCGTGATCGGCCGACTGCACGACGCGGTCGAGGGCGCCCGCCGAGAGGCCTGGGCCCTCCGCTACGCCACGATGGTGCTCGACGAGGACGTCCGGGGCGAGGCGCGGGAGGCGGCGATGCGAATGGCGGGGGTCCTGCGCGCGCTCCCACCCGGGCCCCCGATGGCCCTGCTGTTCGCCGGCGAGCCGACGGTCACGGTGCGCGGACGGGGGACCGGTGGGCGCATGCAGGCCGTCGCGCTCACGCTGGCGCTGGCGATCGAGGGCGGACCCTGGACCGTCCTGTGCGCGGGGACGGACGGGCGCGACGGACCCACGGACGCCGCGGGAGCCGTCGTCGACGGCGACACCTGCGCACGGATCCGCGCCGCGGGCCTCGATCCGCGCGCGCTGCTCGACGACGACGACAGCCACACGGCCCTTCGGGCGAGCGGCGATCTGCTCGTCACCGGCCCCACGGGGACCAACGTCCGCGATCTCGTGATCGCCCTGCGCTGAGTTGTCCGCCATCTCTGCCGAAGCCGCTCGGGAGGCGTTCTCAGGCGTGGCGGATGTCCACGCGGCGGGCCATGGTGGCGCCGTCCCGCGAGGGACGAGGAGGCGAGATGCGTTGGACGGTGGTGTTCGCGGCCCTGGTGGCCTGCTCCGGCGGTGAGGACCGCGTGGACACGATCCTGGGCCTGACCGGTGACCCCGCGGCCGGCGAGACGGTGTACACGGCGAACTGCGCGGTGTGCCACGCCGCGAGCGGTCTGGGCGACGAGGACCCGACGAGCCCCGGGATCGGCGTGAACCTGACCGAGCCGGCCGGCGAGACCGACGCCGACGCCGAGTTCATCCCGTACATCATCGACGGCCTGGGCGAGATGACGGCCTTCGGCGACACGCTGTCCGACCAGCAGATCGCGGACGTGCTGGCGTACATGCACGACGGCCTCATCCAGTAGGCGCTCGTCGGCGCGAGGCGGAGGGTGCTCACCGCAGGGCGAGCACCGTCCAGCAGGCGACGCCGTCCGGGCTGTCGACCTCCTCCTCGTCGCCCTCCGTCAGGCCTCCCAGGGCCGAGCCGAGCGGCGAGGAGGCCGACACCACGGAGATGGCGCAGCCGTCCACGTCGAGGGTCATGCCGCCCCTCGGCGCCACCAGGAGCGTCCGCGACCGGCCGCGGTCGTCTTCCAGCTCCACCAGCGCGCCTGCTTCGACGCGGGTCGGGGCTTCGCTTCCGAGCGTCTCGGCCCAGGCCACCAGGCGCTTGAGGTCCTCGAGCCGCTCGCCCTGCCCCGCCGCGAGGTACGACGCCTCGAGCGCGCGCGTGTCGTATTGGTTCTCCGGACGGCTCTCGGCGCTGGTCGCCTCGTCGCGGGCCATCGCGGTGGCACGGCCGAGCGCGTCGAGCTCCCGCGACAGCGTGTCCCGAAGGACCTCCAGAACCCTCGCTCGGGTCACGCTTCCTCCTGTCCTGGCGTGATGGCCTCGGCGATCCCCGAGAACATGGCGTACGACGTGAACGAGACGGCGGTCGCGACGCCGAACGCGAAGAAGGCGGCGGACGGGAGCAGCACGCCGACCAGCCAGGCCAGACCGTACGGGGCGGCGCCGAGCAGCAGCCACAGGTCCGCGCCCCACGCGCCCGCCGCCAGGACCGTGGCCGACAGGAGCGCGTTGCCCACGACCGCCTCGCGGATCGTGAGCCCGGTGAGCCACGCGCTCACCCAGTGCAGCGTGATCGCCAGCGTCAACGTCGCCACCACCATCCGCAGGCGTCGCACGGCCCGCGTGGCGCTCCACAGGTAGGGCACGATCAGCCCGACGGCCACTGCGACGTCGAACAGGAGCAACCCCGCCAGCACCTCCGGATAGCGCAGGGGGTGCAGCCCCGCGTCGAGCCATCCGAGGACGACGCACATGGCGCCCACGCCGCTGCCCACCACGCTCCCGATGAAGCCACGTCGGATGGCGCCGGGTCGCACGTCCAGCTGGTCTCGGAAGGTACGGAGCCGCCCGACCTCGCTCTTCTCGTCACGAAGCGCCTGCTCCAGCCGCTCCACGCGCCTCGTCATCTCGGGATGCGCCGCACCGAGCTCGCTCAACAGCGCCTTGGCGCCACGTGGATCCCGCTCCGCGAGGGCCAGGCGGACGCCCAGGTGGAGTGTGGCATCGAGGCCGTCGGCGGCCACGCGGGAGGGGCGTGTCTCGAGGATCTGTCGCCAGGCGAAGCGCGCCTCCGTCAACATGCGCCGCGCGGCGTCGGCGTCGCCGTCCCGCCGTTCTACGGCCCACACCTGGTTCTCGAGCTCGCTGCGAAGTCGGGTGGCCTCCGACAGCAACCGCTCGGTGCTGCGCCCGTCGAGCCACTGGCGCACGGCGGTGGCCAGCTCTTGCGCTGAGGCGTAGCGCTCGCTCGGCGCGGCCCGCGTGGCGCGGCTCACGACGGAGGCGAGGCCCTTGGGCAGCTCGCTCGTGTCCAGGGGCCGACCGCTGGCGGCGCGCACCAGCTGCTCGCGCGGCCCATCGCCCTCGTGCGGCAGGCGGTTGGTCAGCAGGAGGTGGAGGATGCCTCCCAGCGCGTAGATGTCGCTCGCGGGACCGATGCGCGCGCCGTCGGCCATCGCCTGCTCGGGCGCCATGAACGCCGGCGTGCCCGCGACGTGCCGGACATCGGAGGCGAGGGGCAGCCCACGGCCGGGACGGGTGCTGACCGCGAGCCCCCAGTCCACGACGAAGACCTCGCCGTACCGACCGACCATCACGTTGTCCGGCTTCAGATCGCGGTGGACGATGCCGCGATCGTGGGCGTACGCCACGGCCTCGGCGACCGTGAGCAGCACCTCGAGGTGGAACACCAGCGGGTCGCGGCCGGGGGAGAGGGTGTGCGTGCTGTCGACGTCGGCCAGCACCTCGGACCAGCGGCGGCCCTCGATGCGCTTCATCACCAGGCGGAGGGCGCCCTGCTCGTCGCGCGAGAGCGCGTGCACCGGCACGATGGCGGGGTGCTCGAGCCCGCCCATGATCCGCGCCTCCTGGGCGAGATCGTCCTCCCAGCGGGCGTCCCTCGAGCGCTTGACCGCGACCTCCCGGTCGAGCTCGAGCTGGCGGGCCACCGTCACGACCCCCATCCCTCCCTCGCCCAGCAGGCCGCCCATCACCAACCCGAACTCGAGCTTCGACGATGGAAGTGGTGGTGCGGTGTGCGGCGGGTGGACGGTCCCGTTCGAGTCGATGCGCAGGGCATCCACCGTGGGCGCGGCAGGGGTCACGGTGGGCAGCGACGGATCGGACACGCGCTCGGCTCCGGGAGCAGTCTATCCGATGGACCCGTCGTGAAACGCAGGTGGACGGCGTCAGCCCGAGGGGCTCCGTGCGTAGGGTGGGTCGGAGGGCCCATGTCCGACCGCGAGGTGCGTGGTTTCCGGCCGCTGGCGCTGCTCGTCTGGGTGGTGTTGCTGGCGTTCTTCTTCGCGAACGTCGAGGTGCAGATCGAAGGGGCGAACGGGTGGGCGTCGGCGCTCCCGGTGACCTTCCGCGTGGACCAGCACTGGCTGCTCGACCTGTTCTGGGGTGGGCGGCCGCTCACCGGGTACCACGCGTGGGTGTTCTCCTTCGTGGCGCTGACGTTCCACCTGCCGCTGGTCTGGGAGGGGCGTTGGTCCTGGCGCGCGCAGGCTCGGGCGCTGGCGTTGATCTCCGGGTTCTGGATCGTGGAGGACGCGCTGTGGTTCGTGTTGAACCCCGCGTACGGTTGGGCGGCGCTGACACCGGCGAACGTCCCGTGGCACGTCCACTGGTTCCTCGGCCTGCCAACGGACTACTGGACCTTCGGGTTCGGTGCGCTCGCGCTCTATGCCGCCTCCTGGTGGCGACGGAGCACGTGACCGGGCCGGGCCGGGCGTGGTAGGCAGGGACGATGGCCAGCGCCGGAGATCGGGTCGGGCGGTACGAGCTGGTGCGCGAGCTGGGCCGCGGCGGCAGCGGCGTGGTCTTCGAGGCGACGCTGCACGGCCCCGCCGGCTTTCGGAAGCAGGTCGCGTTGAAGCTGCTCCACCGCAAGGACGACCGGCTCGTGCGCGAGGCGAGGCTCGGTGGCCTGCTGCGGCACCCGAACCTGGTGGACGTCTACGAGCTGGGCCGGGCCGACGACGGCGGCTGGTACTGCGCGATGGAGCTGGTGCTGGGCCGCATCGAGGACGTCCTGCCGCTCCCGCCGCGCGCCGTGGTCGACGTGGGGCTGCAGATCTGCGCCGGTCTCTCCCATGCACACGAGCAGATCGGCCTGGTCCACCTGGACCTGAAGCCCGCGAACGTCCTGCTGGACGGGGCGGTGGTCAAGGTCGCGGACCTCGGCATCGCCCAGGCCCGGGGCTTCGAGGGGGACGGCCAGATCCGGGGAACGTACGGGTACATGGCGCCGGAGCAGCTGGCGGGCTGGACCTGTGACGCGCGCGCCGACGTCTACTCGCTCGGGCTGGTGCTCCGCGACCTGACGCTGGGGCTCGACCCGAGCGACGGGCCGACGCGACCCGATCTGAGCTGGCTCCAGCCGGTGCTCGACCGCTGCACCGCGCTCGTGGCCGACGAGCGGTACCCGGACATGGCGGCGGTGGCGCAGGCGCTGTCCGAGCTACAGGTCGACGGTCCGAGCCTGGCGGAGCGTGTCGGTCGGCCGCCGCGGCGCCTGGTCATGCCGACGGCCCCGGCGACCACCGTGTCCGGGGAGCGCGACGCCTTCGTCGGACGCGAGGACGTCATCGCGACCGTCGGCTCGCTGCTGGCCGCTCCTGGGGTGCTCACGCTCAAGGGGCCGGGAGGCATCGGCAAGACCCGGGCCGCGAGGCGCTCGGCGAGCCTCTGGGGCGAACGCACGGGCATGCCCACCTGGTTCGTCGAGCTGGAGGCGGTGCGGGACGCTGCTGGCCTGTTCGCGGCCGTCGCGAGCGCCCTGCGTCTCAGGCCGGGCGCCGACCCCGAGGTCGAGCTCGGGTACGCGCTCGCCGGCCGCTCGCCCTGTCTGCTGGTGCTCGACAACTTCGAGCAGATCACGACGCTCGCCCCGATCCTCGAGCGATGGCAGCAGGCGGCACCCCGACTCCGTCTGGTCGCCACGAGCCGGGAGCCGCTGCGACTGGCGTCCGAGCGGCTGGTGGACCTCGAGCCGCTGCCCCCGGCCGAGGCGCTCGCGCTCCTCGTGGATCGCGCGACACGCCACGGCGCCCGGCTCGATCCCGACGACCCCGACGTGCGCAAGCTCGCGGGATCGCTCGACGGGCTGCCGCTCGCGATCGAGCTGGCGGCGGCGCGGCTGGGCACCTTCTCCGTGACCCAGGTGCTGGGACGCCTCAGGGACCGATTCAAGCTGCTCCGCGGGCGGACACATGGCGTGCCCGAGCGTCAGGCCACCCTGAGGGGCGCGCTGGACTGGAGCTGGGACCTGCTGTCGGAGGACGAGCGGAGCACGCTGTCCCAGCTCACGGTGTTCCGCGGAGGCATCTCGCTGGAGCGCGCCGAGGAGGTCGTGACGCTGGCGAGTGGCGAGTGGGTGCTCGACGTGGTCCAGTCGCTCGTGGACCGCTCGCTGCTGCAAGCGCGGCGCGGCCGGTTCTCCATGCTGGACGCGGTGCGGGAGTACGCCGCGGAGCAGCTGGCGGACCGCGAGGCGGTCGAGGCGCGACACGGTGCGGCGTTCGCGGCGCTGGCGGCCGAGCTGGCCACGGCGGAGCTCGCGAACCTGGAGGCGGGGGCGTTGCGGGCGGTGACGCGCGCGGATGCCAGGGTCGCGGCCCGAACGGGGCTCGCCGCCCTGCACGTCGGTCGGTCGTCCGCGCCGATGTCCTGGCACGTGGCGCTGGCGTCGCGGGTGCTCTCGGTGGTCACCGACGCCGCGGACCGGGTGGACCTGCTGCTGGCGATCGCGTGGGCACACCTGCGCTCAGCCGCGCTGGAGGAGGCCGAGCAGGTGGCGCGCGCGGCGCGCGAGGAGGCTGTGCTCGCCGACGCCGTGCGGCGAGCCACGTGCGAGGACCAGCTCGCGCAGACCCTGATCCTGCGTGGACGGTACGAGGAGGCCGAGGAGGCGCTGCGGGCCGCCGAGTCGCTCGGTCCGGAGGGAGAGCGCATCACGGCGAGCACCCGGGGCTCGCTGCACCGCGCGCGGGGGGAGCACGACCTGGCCTTGGCCTGTTTCCGTCGCGCCGAGCAGGAGGCCCGGCGCTCCGGCAGTGCCGATCAGCTGGCGACCGAGCTGACGAACCTCGGCCTCGCGCTGCGGGAGCGCGGCGACAGCCAGGAGGCACGGCGCGTCACCGACGAGGCGCTCGGGATCCAGCGGGAGCTCGGCAACCGCCGCATGGTCGCGGTCCTGCTGTCCCAGCGGGCCAGCATCCGACGGCAGGTGGGTGACACCGACGGTTCGGTCGAGGACGTCACGGAGGCCCGCAACATCCACCGGGAGCTCGGGGCGCGCCTGCACGAGGCCATCACCCTCGGCAACCTCGCGAGGCTGCTCCGGGCGCTGGGGCGGGTAGAGGAGTCGGTGGCCCGCCACCGCGAGGGGGTGGCCCTCCTCCGAGCTCTCGACGTGCCCCGCTCGCTGTTGCTCGCGCTGAACGGGCTCGGCGTCTCGCTCCAGGTGGGCGGAGACCTCGCCGCGGCCGAGGCGGCGTATCGGGAGGCGCTCGCCATCGGTGAGCGGATCGCGCATGTCGAGCTCGCCGCCGTGGCGTCGGCGAACCTCTCGAGCGTGCTGGTGGACCTCGGGAGGCTCGAGGAGGCGGACGCCCGTCTGCTGACGGACCTCGAGCGGTTCCAGGATTCGCGACGGAGCTCTCAGCTCCAGCTCCACCGGATGGAGATCGCGCTGCTGGAAGGACGGCCGGACGACGCGTTGGCGCTCGGCGCCCTCGTCGGAGCGGCACCCGATCGGCTCGGAGGCCAGATCGTCGCGGCGGCGCTCCACGGAGGCTTCGAGGAGGCGGTGGGTCTGCTGGGCGAGCCGCCGGTGGGTGAGCCGGAGCTCCGGCGTCGTTGGTGGTGCTACGCCGCCTGGGTGGAGGCCCTCCGCGGACGGGCCGACCGAGCGCGCGAGCACCTGGCGAACGCCCGACGCGAGGGGGTGGCGGGGAGCGACGCGATGCGTTGGTACCGGTTCGCCGAACGCGCGATCGAGCGCGACCGATCAACGTGAGTCGACGTTACGGCTGGAGGATCGTCACGCCAGCGCCCGCGTGGGCCCCCGTCGTCACCGCCTCCACCGCCGCGCGAGCCACCTCGATCCGGTCGACGTGATCGTTGGCCCCCACCTGGAGGTCTGCACCGATGCGGGTGGGCCCGCCGGTGCCGTCGGTGAGCCGAGGCGGGTGCAGCAGCGTCCACGACAGCCCGCTCTCCTTCACGATGCGCTCCTGCTCGTCGCGCTCGTGGGCGGCGTGTGGGTTGGCCGTGCGCCAGGTCGTCCGCATCGCGCGCATCCACCACCCCAGGTGGTCCGGCGGGTGGCCGATGGCGGCGCCCGTGATCACGACGATCCGCTGGACGTCGTGCCGGTGACAGGCGTCGACGGCCAGCTGCGTGCCGTGGCTGCACACGTCGGGGTTCTCCTTCGACGGACCGAGCGCGACGATCACGGCCTGCGAGCCGGCGACCGCGTCGTCCACGGTGTCCTCGTGCAGCACCGAGCCCTGGATCCAGGTGAGCCCGGGGCGGGCGGTGTCGGGCACGGTGCCCCGCGTGACGGCCATGACCTGGTGCCCCGCCTGCAGCGCGAGATCGACCACGTGCCGGCCCGTGCGCCCGGTGGCGCCGAGCACGGTGATCCGCACGGTCAGGCCCGTCCGGCGAAGTCGAAGCCGGCGGCCTCGACGGCCTTGCGCACCACGTTCTCGTCGGCGTCGCCGGCGACCTTCGCGATGCCCTTCTCGTGATCGACCTCGGCCGTGACGCCGACGCGCTCGAGCGCCTTCTTCACGGAGCTGGCGCAGCCCCCGCAGGTCATCCCCTCCACCTTGAACGTCGCTTCGGCCATGGACGGACCCTCCCTGACCGGAAGGTATCGCGGACGGGCCCGCCGCTCACCGGGCCGCGTCGGCCTCCTCGACCTGGCCGAGGCGGGAGATGTGGTAGACCCGGTCGCCCCCGCGCACGCCGATCAGCGTGGCGGAGATGGTGTCCTCGTCGACGCGGTCGTAGGCGATGGTCAGCGTCTTGCCGTTCGGCGCGATCAGGTCGACGGTCCCCGCCTGGGGCGCCGGATCGAGCATGCGCAGCTCCATGTCCGCCATCTCGAGCGACCATGTCTCGCCCTCCGTCGTCCACTCCCGCGTCCCGTCGAGCGTGAAGCCGAAGTCCCAGAAGGTGACCCCGGTCTCCATCGGCGCGGTGACGTGGTCGCCGTGGACCTCCACGACGTTGCTCGGGTCCTTCAGGTCGGTCCAGGTGTGGTCGGTCACCACCCGCCGGGACAGGTCGGCGCCGGACCAGGTGACCTCCGCGCCGCCGTCCACCTGCACGTCACCGTTGCTGAAGCCGTTCCAGGTGTGCTCGACCTGCAGCGACCCGAGCGTCGTGTCGACCACCTCGACGGTGTTCACGCCCGCGTAGGTGTGGTGGTTGTAGACGCAGTCGTCGTCCAGTGTGCCGTAGTCGATGGTCACGAGCGCGCCGTCGGTCGTCACGACGGTGCACGGCGCCTGGCTCTCCCAGAAGTCCCCGATCGCCTGCGCGGCGTCGATCACGGCGTCGCCGATCGTGAAGTCCGTCGACACCTCGACGACCTCGCTCGTGGCCTGCTCGCCACGCGCCGACTCGTTGACCTGCCCGAGGGCCGCCAGCGCCTCGAACACGCCCATCTCCTCGTCGTCACAGGCCGCCAGCACCAGCAGCGCCAGGGGGAACGCGCGCTTCATGTCTCCTCCATGCCCGTCGGACCCCCGAGGTCCGTCGAGCGGAAAGACATTGTGCCTCAGCCCGTGTCGATCGCGATCTGGAGCGGGCATTGGGCGGGGTGCTCACCCACCGGCGCGACGCGGATCTCGTACACCCCGGTCTCGTTCTTGAACGCCGCGGTCGGGATGCTGACGCTGTCCCCGTTGTGGTCGAGGCGGCGCGTGATCTCGCCCGCAGGCCCGGTGATCGTGGCCTCGTAGATCAGGCCGTCGCCGACGGAGAGCAGCTCCACGCGGACGTGGAAGTCGTCGAGCGCGCCGTCGTGCGCGAACACCGAGAACCGCTCGACGTCCTTGCCGTCGCGGATCCGCAGCGCGAGCTCGTCGCGCGTGGTGCGGTGCCCCCCGAACGGGTTTCGCAGCGGGGTGGCGCCGGCCAGGGCGAACGGTCGGTCGTCGTCGGGCTCGTACCGGTCCTCGTCGGTGGGGCGGGTCACACCCTCGTCCACCTGGCCGTCGCAGTCGTTGTCCTTGCAGTCCGGCTGCTCCTTGGCGACCGGCGACACGGTCCGATCGTCGTCCCGACAGTCCCCCTTCTCCTCGGAGAAGCCGTCGCCGTCGTCGTCGTAGGCGATCGTCCCCTCGTCGACGATGCCGTCGCAGTCCTCGTCGACGCCGGTCGGATCCGGATCCTCCGGACGCGGGATGGTGGGGTCGCCCTCGGCGCAGTCCACCGGACCGTCGAAGTGCTCGATCTCCCCGTCGCAGTCGATGTCCAGATCGGGCCGCACGACCGCGCCGTCGCCGTCCGGGTCGGGGAAGGCCACCGCCCCGGGGTGCACGGCAGCGTCGAAGTCGTCGCAGTCGGGCCCGCCGAACTTCTTGGACACGAACCCGTCGTTGTCGCGGTCCTTGCAGGTCGGGCCGGTGCAGGGCTCGGCGATCGAGAGCGCGAGCGTGCGCTCGTCGACGACCAGCTCGCCGCGGCGGAGCGTGACCACGAGGCGGTGCGCCCCCTGGGAGAGCCCGCTCGCGTCCAGTCGCACCACCGGACCGCTGACGGGCTCCCGGCGCACGAGGGAGCGCCCGTCGTCGGGCAGCTCCGCGGACAGCGTCAGCTCCGGCAGCGGGCAGGCGCCCGTGACCCGCAGCAGGATCTCGGCCGGGTCGCCCTGCCGCGGCGGACGCTCCCAGCCCGGCCAGTCGGCCGCCACGTCCACCGGGGGCACGGTCACCTCGATGGACGCGCCCTCCACCTCGAGGGTGTGGCGACCGGGGAGCGCGGGACGCTCGAAGGTGGCGGTGACCTCGCCCGCGGGCAGGCGGAGGGGCTCGGTGGCCTGCCCGTCGATACGGACCGACAGCGCGCGGTCCTCCTTCCAGGGCTCCGTGAGGACCACGGCCTCGACCGTCGCGCAGGGTCCGCCGCGGGCGCTCTCGAGGCGGATCTCGGGGGCCCCGAACAGCCCGCCACAACCGAGCAGCGCGAGCCCGACCGGGACGCCGGCGGCGAGCGCGGGCCTCACACCGGCACCCCGAAGTGCACGCGCAGCAGGGGGTGGGCGCCGGACATCGTCTGGATCAACGAGGCGGCGACCGGCGGATCGCCCGGCGGCGGCAGGAGGACGGCGAGGTCGCCCACCGCACCTGGTCGCAGGACGCCCGCGTCCGCCAGGCCCAGCGCGCGCGCGGCCACCCGCGTGACGCCGAGCAGCGCCTCCTCGACCGTGAGCCCCATCGTGATCGTCGCCAGCGTGGCGCAGGTCCACAGGTCGGGCACCGGCGAGGAGCCCGGGTTGAGGTCGGTCGCGACCGCGAAGGGCACGCCCGCCTCTCGGAGCCTGGCGACCGGCGGCGACGTGTCCTTCAGGTAGAGCATGGCGCCGGGCAGCATCGTGGCCACGGTGCCGGCCTCCGCCATCGCCGCGATCCCGTCGTCGTCGATGCGCTCCAGGTGGTCCGCGGAGAGCGCACCGAGGCGCGCCGCCATCGCCGCGGCCCCCGTGAACGCGACCTGCTCGGCGTGGATTCGCAGATGAAGCCCGTGAGCCCTGCCCTCACGCAGGATCCGCTCGCCCTCCTCGACGGTGAAGGCGCCCCGGTCGACGTAGACATCGATGCCCTCCGCCTCGGGCGCGCACAGCGGCAGCTGCTCGTTCACGACCTGGTCGACGTAGGCCGCGCGGTCCCCGCGGAGCTCGGCGGGGACGGCGTGAGCGCCGAGGAACGTGCGCACGACGCGCACCCGCGCGAGCTCTCCGGCGCGGCGGGCGGCGCGCAGCATGCGCAGCTCGGTGGCGGGGTCGAGCCCGTAGCCGCTCTTGATCTCGACGGTGCCCACCCCCTTGGCAGCGAGGAGGGCCAGGCGCTCGGCGGCGACCCGGGCGAGGAGCTCCTCGGAGGTGTCGCGGGTGGCGCGGACGGTGGACAGGATGCCGCCGCCCTGCTCGAGGATCGACGTGTAGCTCTCGCCCGCGAGCCGGCGGCGGAACTCGTCCGCGCGGGAGCCCGCCCAGACCGCGTGCGTGTGAGCGTCGATCAGCGCGGGCAGCCCGATCGCGCCCGGCAGCGAGCGGGTGTCGGGGGCGTCCGGCGCCTCGCGCGACGGACCCACCCAGGTCACCCGGCCGCCGGCAAAGGCGACCGCGACGTCGTGCAGTGCGCCCAGCGGCCCCTCGCCGCGCTCGGGGTCCATCGTGAGGACCAGCGCGAGGTCGCGGACGACGAGGTCGGGCTCGCTCACAGCACGGAGCCCGGCTCGATCACGGCGTTCTTGTGGACCAGGACGATGCCGTCGCGCACGCACCACTGCTCGTGGTCCTCGTCGGGGCGGTCCGGGTGCCCGTGCAGCACCGCGCCGGCGCCGATGCGGGCGTTCTTGTCCACGATCGCGCGGCGGATGGACGCCCCCTCACCGATGCCCACGGGGATCTTGCCGGACTTCACCACGTCCGTCCGCCGGTCACCGAGCTCGTAGAAGTCGGCGCCCATGAGGATCGAGTCCTCCACGCGGCTGCCCGGGAGCAGGCAGGCGCGCTGGCCGACGATGCTGTGGACGACGCGGGCGCCCTGCAGCAGGCAGCCCTCGGCCACGAGCGAGCGCTCGATGCGGGCGTCCCGGAACACGGTCGGCGGCAGGAAGCGCGCCCGCGTGAAGATGGGCGCCTCGGGCACGTAGAACCGGAACGGCGGCTCCTCCTCGCACAACATCAGGTTGGCGTCGTAGAACGCCTTGATGGTCCCGATGTCCTCCCAGTAGTCCTGGAAGAGGTACGCGTGGACGTTGTGATCGGCCAGGGCGCGCGGGAGGATGTCCTTGCCGAAGTCGAGGTGGTCCTCCTTCTCGAGCAGCGCCTTGAGCACCTCGAAGCGGAAGACGTACACACCCATCGACGCCAGATAGTCCTTGTCGGTCTTCCACTGCTTCTTGAACGCTGGCGTGAGCGCGATGGACGAGAGGTCCTCGTCGGCGCCCGGCTTCTCGCGGAACGACTGGATCCGGCCGGTGTCGTCGGTGGCGAGCACCCCGAAGCCCTCGCACTCGTGCCGGTTCACCGGGATCGTGGACACGGTGATGTCCGCGCCCATCGCCTCGTGGTGCGCGATCATCTTGTCGTACTGCATGCGGTAGAGGTGGTCGCCGGACAGGATGAGCACGTGCTCCACCCCGGGGCGGTCGAACCGCGACATGTGCTTGCGGACGGCGTCCGCGGTACCCTGGAACCAGTCGCCGCCCGGGGAGTCCCGCTGCTCGGCGGCCAACACCTCCACGAAGCCGTTCGTGAACATGTCGAACCGGTAGGTCCGAGCGATGTGGGCATTCAAGGACGCCGACTGGAACTGCGTGAGGACGAAGATCTCGCGCAGTCCGCTGTTGATGGCGCTCGACAGCGGGATGTCGATGAGGCGGTACTTCCCGCCCAGCGGCACCGCCGGCTTCGCCCTGTACTTCGTGAGAGGGTACAGACGCGACCCACGTCCACCCCCGAGAACCACCGTCACCACCTTGCCGTTGACCGTCGCCACGAAACGAGCCTCCGCCGATGCGGCCCACAGTACCGCAGGTGGTGTGCGCTGGGCAGCCACGGCGCTCCTGCTGTCGCTGTTCGACCCGGTCTCCGGGTGCAGCGTCCAGTGCTCGGGGCCGGGATGCGAGAGCTCGTGGCCTGCGGCACGCCTCGACGTGCTGCGGGGATTGCCCGCGGAGCGCGAGGGCCAGGTGCGCGACCTCGGTGTGGGGACGTGGATCGGGTCGTTGGACGAGGGACCGGTGTGGTCGCCGATGCCGGTCAAGGGCGGGCGGATCGCGATCGGGCAGCCGTCGGCGAACCGCGTGGTGCTGGTCGACGATCGGACGGACTCGGGGACGGTCGATTCGGTCGCGACCTGGAGCGACGACGCCTCGTCCTCGTTCGGCTCCGCGGTGGCCGTGGTCCCCGACGTGGGCGGCGCCGAGGCGTACGACCTGTGGATCGGCGCGCCGGACGCGGACTTCGGGAAGGGCGCGGTCCACCTGTTCAGGACGGCGGAGCTCGACGTCGACGTCACGACCGACGGGGCGGAGCTCACGCTCACCGGCGGGACGGCGGGCGACCAGCTCGGGACGTCCGTGGTGCGCTGTGCGGACCTCACGGGCGATCGGCGCGCGGACCTGATCGTGACCGCTCCCTGGTTCACGAGCCCCTCGGGCGGCGGGTTGGACGGTGCGGTGCCGCCGCTGGCGGGCGCCACGTTCCTGCTGCGGTCGCAGGACCTCCAGGGCCAGAGCGGGCGCGTGTCGGTCTGGGACCTGGCGACCACCTGGTACGGCGGCACCTCGGGCGAGGGCGCTGGCCGGGCTGTCTCGTGCGACCGTGATCTGGACGGGGACGGGCTCGTGGACGTGGTCATCGGCGCGCCCTGGGCGGGCGACGGGCGAGGGCGGATCTACGTGCTGTCGGGCGGGGACGTGGCGGGAGGGCGGCTGGACCTCGTCGCCACCGTCATCGACGGGCCGACCGCGGGCGACATGTTCGGCGCCTCGCTCGCGACGCTCGAGGTGGGCACGCAGGTCGCGCTGGCGGTGGGTGCGCCCGGCGCGCGCGACGGCACGGGGGAGGTGGCGCTGTTCCCGGGGACCGAGCTCGACAGCGGCAACCCCCGCCAGCTGGCGACCTTCGAGGGGACGGAGCGGACCACGGCGGACCACTTCGGGCGCACGCTGCTGGTCGCGGACCTCGACGGGGACGCGCTCGACGACCTGGTGGTGGGCGCGCCCGACGCGCACGGGTCCGGCCGGAACGACTTCGACACGGGCGCGATCTGGATCTGGACCGGCGCCACCTCCGACACCTGGGCCGCGCGGATCGCGGCGGCGGACGCGGACCGTCTGCTGGACGGGGACCAGCCCTTCGAGCGTATCGGGGCGCGACTGGCGTCGGCGGATCTGGACGGCGATGGGCTGGACGATCTGCTGGTGCCCACGCGCACGGCGGATCCGAATCCCTGACACGGCGGGCTACGGGCTTCGGGCTACAGGCTGCCGACCGTCCCGGGCCGTCTGGTCGAAGGGTCTCGGTCCCGAGCCACGCCCGGTGGGCTCCGCAGCGTCGGTGGTGGCCGAATCGCCGTTCGGGAGCGGGAGCGGGAGCGGGATCGGGAGCGGGTGGTTGTTCTCGGATCGAGGCCCGTGGTCGTTCTCGTGGTCAGTTGGACGCTGCGGCCCTCACCACAACCCTCTTGCGCAGGCGGGCGAGGGAAACGCAGTTCCCTGACCCTCCCCCAAACGAGGAAGATAGCGTAAAATGCCAGGAGCGCAGCAACCGGGGTGTGATCAGGGAACGAACGACACCCAAGCCCGCCGCCCGCCGCCCGCCGCCCGCCGCCCGCCCACCGCAGTCCGTACGTCGAAGCCCGCCGCCCGAGCCTGTAGCCTGTAGCCCGAAGCCGTAGTCCGTACCCGAGCTGGTTATGACGACGCGTTCGCGCGGTTCCGGCCGCGTGGCGGGAGGACACATGCGCTGGTTCTGGCTGGCCGCCGTCGCGGCAGGCTGTGTGGAACGCTTCCCGGAACCCGAGGGGCAGACCGAGGTGTTCACGGGGCCGTTCGCGACGATCGACGTGCAGGCCGAGGACGGTCGGATCGAGGTGGTCGAGGGCTCGGCGGGGGACGAGGTGACGCTCGAGTTCCTTCCGAACAGCTCGGACCACTACGTGGCGGACGACACGGGCGGCAACCTGTCGCTGGTCGCGGCCTGCCTCGGCGACTCGGTGGCGGGATGTGGCGGCGGCTTCGTGCTCACGGTGCCGGCGAACCAGGAGGTCCACACGAAGACCGGCCTCGGTCAGATCGCGTTCCGGGGCTCGCTCGGCGGCGTGCTGAGCGGCCAGACCACCTCCGGCAAGTTCGAGATCATCGATCTCGGCCCCGCCGACCTGACGATCCTGACGGGCACGGGCGGGGTGGACATGACCGCGCTCGACACGCCGCAGTCCATCTCCATCGACACCGGCTCGGCACCCGTCTCGATCGAGGTCCCCGCGGGCGGGTACGCGCTCGACGTGGACTCGAACGGCGAGGTCACCGTCGCGCCCGAGCTCACCGACGACGCGAGCGGACCGCCGCTCCGGGTTCACTCGGGCACGGGTGACATCCACGTGCTGGCGCTCTGATGTCCGAGGAGCGCGTCGTCCGCCTCACGGACCGGCAGATCGAGCTCTGCTGGCAGCTCACGTGCGCGATGGTGTCGAACGACGACAGCACGCGGCGCTCGCTGGACCAGGTCTTCCTCGCGGCCGCGCGGTTCGTCGAGCGGGTGGACGAGGGGCTGGCGAGCGACGGCGTCGAGCTCGACAGCGGGCGTGGCGCGCCGGGCCAGCGCGTGACCTGGACCATCCAGCGCCGCTGACCCGCCTCAGAAGGGACCTCCACGCTCCCCTCGATGCGCGACCGTGCGACCATGCACCCGACCCACCCGTCCGGGGCCGATCAAGGCGCCACGGTCGACCAGCGGACGTAGGGATCTGGCGGTGCGGCGGCCCCCTCCACGTCGGCCCAGTCCATCCCCACGGTGTCGATGCGGGTGAGCGACAGGAGCCTCCACGGTCCGACGTCCACGCCGGCGCTGACCCAGTCGGGGAGGGGCAGCGGCGACGGCGTGTCCGGAGGCAGGTGCAGGAACGCTTGCGCGGGCGCGTCCGTCCCGTCCTCCACGAGGCTGACCCAGAGGGCGTCGCCCGAGTCGACCACCGGACCGTAGGCGAGGTGTTGGGGGGCCCCGTCCTCGAGCGACGCGCGATCGATCGGAGAAGGCCCGTCGCCAAAGTCGAGGGCGACGTCGGCGGGAGCGTCGTCCCAACTCGCGGACACGGTCGTGCGTTCTGCGTACGCCCTGACCCAGAGGTCGGGGTCCGGCAGCGGCAGCAGGTGCGCCGTCAGAGTGACCTCGCTGCCTGGCGGATCGTCCACCCGCCGCTCGAAGGGTTGGGCGGACGAACCCACACTCACGCGCGAGAGCGGACCATCGGAGCGAACGACGACAGGGACATCGGCCCAGTCCGTCCTCCAGTTCCCCTCCAGTCGGGCGCCGCTCGTCACCACCCCATCGGCTGAGGTGGGGGGGCCCAACACGAACAGGGCGGCGGCTCCGGTCGGTGTCCCGTCCTCGTCGAACGACACCGCGAACGGGAACAACTCGGCCTCGGCGCGACACCCTTCCGACATCCTGAAGGACCACGACTCCAACCACGACGTGCTCTCCGAGGCACACCACACACCACCAGGACCGACCACCCCCGCCACGAAACGGGTACCTGTGGGGGCATCGATCGCGGAGGTGTCCAGCACGACCGGGTCGCTGGGCGGACCAAGGCCCCCGACGATTCCGATCGGGAAGTCCAGAGAGACGGTGTCCCCCGGGCGAACGCCGCCCACCGCGAGGACGAGGACCTGCGAGCCGGTGAGCTCGGGTGCGCGAACCTCCGAGACGAACGAGCCCGCCTCGACGCTCACCTCGGCCACCCCGTCCGCGTCCGCCATCACGACCTGTGCCAGCCCACCATCCGGGTCGTACACGAAGATCTCCGCCTGCGGCGAGGCTCCTTCCACCCTGGCCGTCCCGCCTCCTCCCCCCTCACAGGCGACCAGCCCTCCGACCATCCAAACCATCCCAACCTCCTACTGGTTGCACGGAGCGTCCTCGGCGGCGTCGGGACGAACCACTGGCGTCCGACCCGCGGCGAGGTCTTCGAGCACGCAGCGCATCTGGTGCTTGGGCGCCTCCGTCTGGAACAGGATCTCGTGCCCGTCCTCGATTCCGTCCGCCATGTGCTGCACGACGATCCGCGTGAGCCCCTGGTTACCGCCGGACGGTAGCGTGAGCGTCCCGCGGCCCACCAGCGGCAGCAGCGGCGCGAGCGGGCGCAGGGCGTCGAGCTCGGGGGTGACCTCATCGAGCGCGGGCACCGCGAGGTCCAGCCCGTAGGACAGGCTGCCCGCGTTGGCGATGGGGGGCATGATGTAGTGGTCGACGATGCCCTGCTCCATCAGCACGTGCGCGCCGACGAGCGGTGCGTAGACGGGCGGGTCGGCGGGCTCGGCCACCCACTGCAGCAGCTGGAGCACGGGGTCGCCCTCGACCAGCTCGCGGTCGATCGTGGTGTACGCCAGCAGCGCCTCCGCGAACACCCGCACGTCGAGCGGGAGCTGCTTGTAGACGACGTTCTCGAGGTAGCTGCCGCCGAAGCCGGAGAGCACCGCCAGATCGATCTCGGGCGTCGCCGCGAGGGCCAGCGGGGCGATGGTCGCGCCCATCGAGTGGCCGACGAGGGCCAACGTGTCCGTCGAGAGCACCGCCTCCGCGGTCGTGCCGTCGCAGGCGCTCGCGTCGATGGTCAGCCCGTCGAGCACGGGGGGCAGCAGCGCGAGCTCGAGGGCGGACTGGCGCACGTTGTCCCGCGTGCCCACCGGGTTGGTGACGTTGAACACGAGGAACTGCTCGTCCTGCCCCGACGGGTTGCGGTACGGACCGCCGAGCGGACCGTCGACCTCCACCCCCGCGAAGCCCGCCCGCGCGAACGTGAGCGCCGGCCCCGTTCCGGGCGCGATGGCCTCGCCGCCCGGCTCCGCCCGCGGCCCACGGTCGATCAGCGGGCGGTCCCCGCCGCCGCCGGTCCGCACCATGATCGCCACGGGCCAGCCCCCCGCTGGCATCGGCGAACGCGGCAGCGTCACGAAGAGGCGCGCGAGCTCGGTGCGTTGCACGACGGGGTGCCCCTGCTCGTCGCGTCGCCAGGTCCCACCCTCGGTCAGGAACGGTGGCTCGCCCGACTGGTAGCTCGGCATCTCCACGGTGGTCTCGTAGACACAGAACGCGTCGTGCGTCTCGAGCCAGGTGAGGGGCGACTGGGGCGTGGGCGCCGGACGTGCGCGGGCGTCCTCCACGAAGTCGAGGAAGTCCGCCGTCGGATCCGCGGTGGCGAACACGGCGAGCGCGGCCACCGGCACGTCGTCGCCGATCAGCTCGAGGGCGGCGCTGTAGGCGGCGGCGACGTCGGAGCTCACGCCCGCGGGGCGCTCGTGCCTGCGGAGGCGCAGCAGGTCCTCGGGCACGCCGAGCGGCGCGTCCAGGCCCAGATCGGTGCGAAGGACGGCGGCGTAGAGCGTGTGGGGGCGCAGGGGCACCCCCTGGAGGGGCAGGAGCGTCACGAGGTTCGGCGCGCCGTAGGGACCGCCGGTCGGGTCCTGGTACAGATCGATCGGCACGCGCTCGCCATCGTCCAGCGCCACCAGGAACGCGGGGGCGTCGGGCAGGAGCGAGCTCGCGGGGTCCACCTCGCGAAGGGCCACGGGCTCGCGGAACGAGAACATCACGCCCGAGGTCGTGCCCGCGCCGTCCACCTCCCGGCTCGCGTCGACCAGCGACGCCACCCACGGTACGTTCGACGGGTTCGGCCAATCGTCCGCGCGTAGGCCTCCTCCCTCCTGGCGATGCAGCGAGGGGAAGGGGGCGTCGAACAGCGCCGAGGAGGGCCGGAGGTCGAAGCGGACCTCGGGTCCGTCGACGGGAGGGTCGGAGGGGGGTGAGGTGCACGCCAGGGTCGTGACCAGGAGCATGGGCCGAGGATACCCGGTTGCGAGGGCCGGAAGTCGGAGCACGGACCGCGCGGGGGGAAGGGCAGGCACGCTCACTGCGTGAGCTCGGCACGCTCGCTTCGCGAGCTCGGCACGCTCACTGCGTGAGCTCGGCACGCTCGCTTCGCGAGCTCGGCACCGGACAGGGTGGCCGTCTCGCCGAGAGCTGCCCAACGAGTACCGCTGGAGGGTCCGGAGCCTGGAGCCTGGAGCCTGTCTCCCGGGATACCCTCGTGCCGGAGGTTCGCTTGTTCCTGCTGCTCTGGTCCTGCTCGGTCGGCGCTGGGACGGCGTCCTGCGACCCGCCCGGCACCCAGGTCGAGCACCCGAAGGCGGCGGGCTGCGTCGTGATCGAGGAGCACGCGCTGCTGATGGTGCGCACGCGCCAGGGCTGGACGATCCCCGGCGGGAGCATCGAGGAGGGAGAGTCTCCCGACGTCGCGGCGGTGCGGGAGAGCCGCGAGGAGGCCGGGGTCGACGTGCGCGCCACCGCGCCGGCGTGCGCCGTGCCCGGCAAGCGTTTCGTGGCGTGGTCCTGCGAGCGCACCAGCACGGTGGGTCCAGCGCCCGACGGCGACGAGACCACCGAGGCGCGCTTCCTGACGCGCGAGGAGCTGGTGGGGATGCCCGAGGGCGACCTGCGGTACCCCGACCAACGCGACTCTCTCGTCCGCCTGGTCGATGCCGCTGGTTGAACGGGGGTCCTGGCCGAACGTGCCGAGATGTATCGAAAAGCGTGGTCGCTGGCCGTCAGTTTCTTGACATCGATCTGCCTGGTGACGTGTCACACTGGTCGTCGCGCGGGCCAGACGGTGTCGCTCGCGCCCCGAACCCCCGCACGGAGTGTACCCATGCCCTGGTCGTCCCTCCTCGGTGTCTTCGCGATGATCTCCTCGTCCGCCGACGCCTCCACCTTCCGCCAGATCACCCTGCCGGAGCTCCTGAGCGACAGCGTCGCCGTGGTCCAGGTGCGCGTCGTCTCGACGCACTCCGCGTGGACGCTGTCCGAGAGCTCGGACCTCCGCACGTGGGCCGACCTCGAGGTCGTGCGCTCGCTCGACGGCGACCTGAAGGCCGGCGACACGCTCACGGTGGCCGAGCTCGGTGGCACCGTCGACGACTACACGGTGCAGGCCATCGGCTTCCCGCAGTTCGTCGACGGCGACGAGCTGGTCGTGTTCCTCACGCACTGGACGGGCGACTCGCACGACTGGCGGGTCGCGGGGTACGCGCAGGGCTTCTACCAGGTGGTCCACCGGCCCGACGGCGACGCGCTCGTGGCCGGACGCCTGCAGGGCACGCGGCCCGGTCGGGAGGACGTGATCGAGCGCCTCCTGCCCCACCTGACGAAGGTGGACGCCCTCGCCAGCACCATCCACGACATCCGCCGCTGATCAGGAGGAACCGATGATCCGCAAGCTCACCCTGTTCCTCGGTGCCGTCGTGGTCGCGGGCACCTCGCTGTTCGTCGCCACCGACGCGGACGCCTACGTCCTGCTGACGCCGAACCGCAAGTGGTACCAGACCCCGGTCCTGCTCGAGTTCAACAGCCTCGCGCCCGAGACCAGCATCACGGACGGCGACTACGGGCGGACCGCGATCGCGGACGCCATCTTCGACAGCGTCAACGGCTGGAACGGCGCTGGCTCCGGTCAGCTCATCGACGCCACGATCGTGCCGCGCAACGCCGTCCAGGGCGACGGCCGTCCCACCATCCAGTTCAACGATCCGCGCAACTACTGCACGGGCGCCTGCCTCGCGGTGACGCTGACCGGGTACTGGCACAACCGGAATGGCACCGAGGAGATCGACGACGCCGACATCTACTTCTCGGAGGACACGCGGTTCACGACGGAGCGGGAGGACCCGAACCCGAACCGGTGCAGCTGGCAGGAGTTCTACATCGAGGGCGTCATCCAGCACGAGGTCGGCCACCTCCTCGGCCTGGACCACAGCAACAACGCCCAGGCGACGATGTACTACGCCGTCGGGATGTGCGACGACACGATGGACGAGCTCGCCAGCGACGATCAGAACGGCATCAACGCCCTCTACTGAGGGGGGCTGTGCGATGATGCCCCCCGACACGGGGGGTGCGCCGTGACCGGGGTCGTGGAAGCGGTCCAGGGCGGGGTCGTCGACGTCCGGTTCGCGCGCGGCGAGGAGCCCGAGCTCCGCGAGGTCCTCCGCGTGGTGGGGCACGACGATCCGGTGCTCGAGGTCCAGTCACACCCGGACCCGGGCCTCGCGCGCGCCCTCGCGCTGTCCTCGACGGCCGGGTTGTTCCGCGGCCAGGCGGTCGAGCGGACGGGCGTGCAGCTCCAGGTGCCCGTCGGCGAGGCGGTCCTCGGCCGCGTGCTGGACTGCCTGGGACGACCCCTCGACGGGGGTGCGCCCGTGGCCTCCGGCGAGCGTCGTGGCGTCCATCGGGCCCCGCCGCCGCTGCACCTGCACCGCGGGCAGGTCGAGCCGCTGTGGACCGGCATCAAGATCGTCGACCTGCTGTGCCCCTTCGCGCGTGGCGGCAAGACGGGCCTCTTCGGCGGCGCGGGCGTCGGCAAGACCGTGCTCCTCATGGAGTTCGTGGGCGCGGTCGTCGACCAGTGGGACGGTGTGCCCGTGTTCGCGGGCATCGGCGAGCGCCTGCGCGAGGGGCACGAGCTGTGGCACGAGTTCGGCGACTCGGGCCTGATGAAGCGCACGGCGATGGTCTTCGGCACGATGGACGCCGCCCCCGGCGCCCGCCTGCGCGTGATCCACAGCGCGCTCACGATGGCCGAGTGGTTCCGCGACGAGCAGCGCCGGGACGTGCTGCTGCTCGTGGACAACATCTTCCGCTTCGTCCAGGCGGGCATGGAGACGAGCGCGCTCCTCGGGCGGCTGCCGAGCCGCGTGGGGTACCAGCCCAACCTCACGTCGGAGCTGGCGCAGGTCGAGGAGCGCATCGCGAGCACGGTCGACGGCACGATCAGCAGCATCCAGGCGGTCTACGTGCCGGCCGACGACCTGTCGGACCCCGGAGCGGCGGGCGTGCTGGAGCACCTCGACGCGCGGGTGGTCCTGTCGCGGGCGCAGGCGGCGGCCGGGCTCTACCCCGCGGTGGACGCGCTGCGGTCGCAGTCCCGCCTGCTGGCGCCGGAGGTCGTGGGCGAGCGGCACCACCGCGTGGCCGAGGGCGTGCGCCAGGTGCTCGCGCGGTACCGCGAGCTCGAGGACGTGATCGCGATGCTCGGGCTCGACGAGCTCTCGCCGCAGGACCGGGCGGTGGTCGCGCGCGCCCGGCGGCTGGAGCGCTTCCTCACGCAGCCCTTCGTCACCTCCGAGCCGTTCACCGGGCGGGCGGGTGTGCGCGTGCCGGTCGAGGAGACGCTGCTCTGCTGCGAGCGGATCCTGGACGGCGCGGCGGACGCCCTCGAGGAGCAGCGGCTCTACATGATCGGTGGGGTCGAGGACCTCGATCGGGCGCTGCGGTGACGTTGGTGCTCGCCCTGCGCACGCCCCGAGGGGTGCTGCTCGAGCAGCCGGTGCAGGCCATCAGCGCCGAGGCACGCACGGGCTGGTTCGGCCTCCGCCCGGGACGCACCGATCTGGTCCAGGTGCTGCCGCCGGGCCTGCTGGTGTGGCGGGACGCACAGGGGGAGGGCTTCGTGGCCCACGCCGGCGGGCTGCTCGATCTGCACGACGGGGTCTGCCGCGTGATCGCCAGCGACGCCGTGGTGAGCCGCGAGCTGGACCGCATCGCCACCCTCGCCGCGGAGCACGTGCGGCAGCGGAAGGAGCGCGCGCACACCCACCGGTCGCTCGTCGGGGAGCTGGCGCGGCACGCGATGGTCGAGCTGGCGCGGGAGGAGGCCTGATGGCCCCGGAGTTGCAGGACGATCCCGGCGTGTCCCCGCCCGACGACCCGTACGTGGAGGAGGTCCGCCGCAAGGCGGAGCGGATGTCGCGCGCCCGCGGCCAGCAACGTCACTTCTGGACCGCCCTGATGCGGGCTGGCGCGGTCGGGTGGCAGCTCGCCCTGCCGCTGGTGGCGGGGGCGTTGGGCGGCAACGCGTTGTCCCGCGCCACCGGCCAGAAGTGGCCGGCGCTCACCGGGCTGTTGTTGGGCTTGGCCTTCGGGATCTGGCAGGCGGGCGTCGCCATCCAGCGCGCCACGCGGGACGCGGGGGAGGGCTGATGGACGCCATGACCCCCACCACCGTGCTGACGGTCGGGCCGCTCGTGATCACCGACACCGTGGTGACGTCGGCGGCGCTGTCCCTCCTGCTGGCGGGCGGCCTGTCGCTCGCGGTTCGCATGGAAGGCCCCCGGGAAGCGCTGGAGGTCGTCTACGAGACCCTCGAGGGCACGCTGCGCGACATGGTGACCGTCGACGTGACGCCCATCGTGCCGCTGATCCTGACGCAGTGGGCCTTCATCGCGGCCGCGAACCTCGTCGGCGTGCTGCCCATCGTCGCCAGCCCCACCCGCGACCTGTCGCTCACGGCGGCGCTGGCCGTCATCTCGCTCGGGGCCGGCCACGTGTACGGCTTCCGCGCCCACGGCTGGCGCTACCTGAAGAGCTACGTCTCGCCGAACCCGCTGATGCTGCCCTTCAACATCATCGGCGAGCTGTCCCGCACCGTCGCGCTGGCGCTGCGGCTGTTCGGCAACGTCGCGAGCGGCGAGCTGATCGGCGCCATCGTGCTGTCGCTCGCGGGGCCGCTGCTGCCCGTCCCGCTCATGCTGCTCGGCCTGATCACCAGCGTGGTCCAGGCCTACATCTTCGGCGTGCTCACGCTGGTGTTCACCGCGAGCGCCATGCAGGTGGCCGCCGACCGCACCCACCCGACCCCGGAGGCCACGTGACCGGCCAGGACTGGATCTCCATCGTCAGCATCATCGTCGCCGGGTTCACGATCGCCATCGGCTCGATCGCGCCCGCGCTCGGCGAGGCCCGCGCGCTCACCCAGGCGCTGGACAGCATCGCCCGCCAGCCCGACGCCGCCGACACGATCAGCCGCACGCTGTTCGTGGGCATGGCGATGGTCGAGTCGACCGCGATCTACGCGCTGGTCGTGTCGCTCGTGCTGCTGTTCGCGAACCCGCTGTTGCCGTGACCTTCGATCTGACGACCTTCCTGTTCGAGCTCGTGGACTTCCTGGTCCTCGTGGTCGTGCTGTGGCGCTTCGTGCTCAAGCCGTTGTCCGCCGGCATCGCCACGCGGCGGGCTGCCCTGCGGGCGAGCATGGACGACACCGCGGCGCGCTTCGCGGAGGCCGAGCGGTTCAAGGCCGAGCTCGAGGGGCGGTCCAAGGCGCTCGACGAGCTGCGGGACCAGATCATGGGCGAGGCGACGGCGGAGGCGGCCAGCGAGCGGGCGCGCATCCTGGCGCAGGCCCGGGAGGACGCGGCGAGCGAGCGCAGCCGGGTGCAGACGCTGCTCGACGCCGAGCGGGAGGCGGCGCTGGCCTGGGTACGGGACGAGGCCGTCGAGCGTGGCACGGAGGTGGCGGGCAAGCTCCTGCTCTCGCTCGCGCCCGCGGCCGCCCATGGCGCGCTCGTCGATCGACTGGTGGCCGAGATCCACGCCCGTCCGGCGCCGTTCCGGGGTGCGGCGCACGTCGAGCTCACGCTCCCCGGGCTCGACGACGCGGGCGGGGTCGAGCGGATCCGCGCGGCGCTGGCCGAGGTGGCGGGCAAGCCCGTGGAGCTGGTGCTGCGCGAGGACCGCGCGATCGGCGCGGGGGCCGTGCTTCGCGTCGGCGACCACCGGTTCGACGCGTCGGTCGCGGGCCAGCTCGAGATCCTGCGCGACGAGGCGCGGCGGCACCTCGACGAGCGGGAGGCGTAGGTGGCCGATCCGCGGGTACGGCAGACCGTCGAGCGGGCGGGGCGCACGCTGGCCCGCGTGGCGGAGGGTCTGGAGCCGCGGGTGAGCGTGACCGAGGAGGGCAGCGTGCTCTCCGAGCGCGACGGCGTGCTGCGGATCTCGGGGCTGGCGGGCGCCCGCGCGGAGGAGGTGCTCTCGGTCGGCCGGGGGCACCCCGCACTCGTGCTGGGGCTGTCGAAGGAACACGTGCTCGCCGCCCAGCTCTCGCCCCACGGCACCGTGCGCGAGGGCGACCGCGTGCGTCCCACGGGTGTGGGTCCCACGATCCGGGTGGGTGCGGGCGTCGTCGGTCGGGTGCTCGACCCGCTCGGCGCCCCGCTCGACGGACGTCCGCTGACGGGGCCCTCCCAGCCGCTGCCCGTGGAGCGTCAGGCGCCGCCCATCGCCGCCCGCGGGGCCGTCCACCGCCCGCTGTACACCGGGGTGCTCGGCATCGACGCGATGTTCCCCATCGGCCGTGGCCAGCGCGAGCTCGTGGTGGGGGACGAGGGCACGGGCCGCACCTCGCTCGTGCTCACGGCCATGCTCCGCCAGGCGAGCACCGACGTGATCCCGGTCTACGTGGCGATCGGGCGACGGCGGGCCGAGGTCTGGCAGATCACGGAGGCGCTGCGCGAGGCGGGCGGGCGCTTCGTGGTCGTGGCGGCCTTCGAGGACGACGCGCCGGCCCTGCGGTACCTCGCCCCCTACGCGGGCACGTCGGTGGCGGAGTGGTTCCGCGACCGCGGCGAGCACGCGCTCGTGGTCTACGACGACCTGTCGGCGCACGCCGTGGCCTGGCGCGAGCTGTCGCTGCTGCTCGAGCGCCCGCCGGGGCGCGAGGCCTTCCCGGGCGACGTGTTCTGGCTGCACGCCCGCCTGCTCGAGCGCGCGACCCAGCTCTCGGGCGAGCTCGGGGGCGGGAGCCTCACGGCACTCCCGGTGGCGACGACCGAGGATGGCCGGCTCTCGGCGTACATCCCGACGAACCTGATCTCCATCACCGACGGTCAGGTCGTGCTCTCGCGCGAGCTGTTCGCCGCCGGCCACCGCCCCGCGATCGACGCCGGGCTGTCCGTGAGCCGCGTGGGCGGGCGCGCGCAGGCCCAGGCCTTCCGCCTGCTCGCGTCGCGCATGCGCCTGGACTATGCCTCGTTCCTGGAGCTCGAGCGCTTCTCGCGGGTGGGCACGCGGCTCGAGAGCGAGGCCCGCCGTCGGCTGGAGCACGGGCGTCGCCTGCGGCGGCTGATGCGGGCGCCGCGCTCACGGGTGCTGGGCGTGCTCGACGAGCTGGTGCGCCTCGCGCTGGCGGACGAGGCCGACGCGCTGGTCACGGTCCCGGAGGACCGCGTGGACGAGGTGGCGGACGACCTCGTGGCCACGCTGCGCACCCGCGACCCCGCGCGCGCCCGTCACCTCGAGGAGGACGTGGTGCTCACGGAGCACGACCGGCACGCGCTGTCGCAGCTGATCGCAACGCGGGTGGCGGCGCTGGTGGGCGACGGTGGCTGACGCCCACGCGCTCGAGCGTCGCATGGCGGCGGTGGGCGCCGTGGAGCAGGTGATGCGCGCGGTGGGCGCGCTGGCGCTCGCGCAGCAGGCGGC
>JACKER010000038.1 GCA_020632925.1 Alphaproteobacteria bacterium
AGGCGGACGCGACGACGTGAACGCCGTCCCTCCGCCCGCCACGGTGGAAGCGTGGGGTGACGATGCGGGTCGGCAGCGAGCGCTACACCACCGACGCCAACGGCGACCTGACCATCGACGCAGCGGAGCCCGTGTCCGTCTTCCTCTCCAAGTCCTGGTTCCTCCCGACCACCGCCAGGAACCTCGCACCCGGCACCGCCACCGAGGTGACGCTGCTGTACCTGCGGGAGGACCTGTCCCTCGGCGAAGCGGAGCAGGAAGCACCGAACGACGGTGACGGGAGGCGGCGATGAGGGTTCCGATGGCGCAGCTCTGCGACGAGGACTGGGCGTCGATGGCGGGCTCGGGGCACCAGCGCCACTGTGGACGTTGCGATCGAGCGGTCGTCGATCTGTCCGCGCTGAGCGAGCGCCAGGCCCGCCGCGCGGTCGCCTCGGGCGCGTGCGTGCGCTTCGAGACGCGGCCCGACGGCCACGTTCGGCACCGCCGGGGTGCCCTGGCGATACTCGTCGCCTGGCTCGGTCTGGCCTCTCCCGCGGTCGCGAGGGAGCCCATGACCGCGAGCGTCACCTCTGACATCGCCCCGCTGGGCCAGCCGGCGGACATGGAGGTCGGCGAGCACCAGGTGGGCATCCGGGCGGTCGACCAGGACGGCTTCCCGCTGCCGAATGCCACCGTCCGCGTCGGGAACCGTACCTACAGCACCGACCGGGATGGCGAGGTCCGGATCGACACCACAGTCCCGGTGGCGGCGACAGTCACGAAGGAGTCGCTGGGATCTGCCGCGGTCGAAGGCCTACCACCCGGCGCCGCCATCGAGCTCACCCTGCACTTCGTCGGGGGGATCATCGTCGGCGAGGCGTCACTGTCCGAGATGCTGAAGCTTGAGCGGCGCAATCGCGAGGCGTTGCGAGAGGCCGCACGACAGGTCCGCTGGCAAGCCCACCATGCCGCCCGCGCGAGCATCGAGGTCGTCGCGGGGCGCGTGCGTCGGGTCGCCGTCACCTGTGGCCTCGAACGCCATCCGGTGGAGGACGGGCTCGCCGAGCACCTGCCGGTCGGCCGGACCTGCGCCGTGCGGGCGGACGGACGGCGCGTGGGGACCTTCGAGGCCGGGAACGAGCCCGGCAAGACCCTGACCAGAGGCCCGAAAGAGTAGCAGCCTGGTACACTCCACCGGATGGCCGATCCGATGGGCGCCTGGACGTTGCGTCGCGCCGACGAGCTCGGCCTGCGCCGACCCGAGCGCGGCGTCGTGCTCCTGCTGTGCCCCGCCTTCCACCCCGTGCTCGCGCTCCGCCTGGAGGATCTGGGTGCCGACGGCGTCTGGCTCGAGGCTCTCCACGACGGCGACCACCGCGATTGCCTCTCGCTCCTCTGCGACACCGTCCTCGCACCCGCAGAGGGCACTGCCCTCCTCGCCCGCGTGGCGGCGGCGGCGGGCCACCCGAGGTGTGTGCTCGACGGGCAGGTGCGCGACGGCATCACCGGCGCCGCCCGGATCCGCCTGGGCCACGCCGAGCTGGACCTCGCGGGCCACTACGCGCTGCTCGGCCCCGACGACCCCCTGCACGACGTGACCGAGCTGCTGCTCTCGGCGGCAGAGCCATGGGCGCCCGGACCCGTCGCCACCGTCCGCCGCTATCTCTGAGGCATCACCGCATGCCGACGTAGCGGTGCAGGACGCCGAGCTGGTCGGGTGTGAGCGTCCGCACGGGGCACGTCGGCTTGCACTGCGACCAGGGGAACATCAGGTTCCGGCCGAGCTGCGTCTCGCACGTTCCCTCCGTCGTGCAGCGCGGCGTGTCGGTCAGCGCGTCGTACCGCGCCCAGTCCGTCTCCACGACGTGCGGCACGCCCATGAAGTGCGCCGTCTCGTGCGACAGCGTCTCCGTGAGCAGGCGCGACAGGTCCGTCGAGATGGTCCCCGACGGCTCCACGAACATGTCCAGGGCCACCGCCACGAAGTGGTAGTTCCCCGGGTACGGCGTGCCGGGGGTGTTGGGGCCGGTGCCGAACACGCCGGGCTTGTAGATCATGGTGTCGCCGAGGAACACGACGACGTCGCCCGGATCGGCCACCTCGGCGGCGATCGCCTCCACCTCGGCGTCGCCGTTGGCGGTGAACGGCAGCGTCGGGTCCATGTCCGAGGTGTGGAAGGTGGCGTCGACGGTGATCCCGTAGGCCGTCCACTCCCGCTGCCAGGTCTGGACCGCGGCCTGCACGGCGGCCTCGTGCCCGGCACCGAGCTCCACGCCGTCCGCCCACACCAGCCGCACGGTGATGGTGCCCTGGGTCGGATCGGGATCGTCCTTGGTCATCACCACCAGATCGACGCTGTCGTCGGGGTTCCGACCGCCCTCCTGGTGCTCGCTGGCCCAGATCGCATGCCAGGTCCCGGCCCGCAGCGGCTCGTCGGTCCGACGCACCGGCCAGTTCAGCGCGTTGGTCTTCCGGAGCACGTCGAACGCGTCCGTGAGCTTCTCGTCGCCCCGCCAGTCCCGCTCGTCCAGCACGACCTCGCCGTCCGGATCGATCAGCTGGAGCAGGATCGGCCGCTCCTGGACGGTGCTGAGCGAGACCAGCAGCGAGGTCGTGTCGTCGCCCACCGCGATCGGCACGTCGATCTCACCGTCCTGGTCGGACCGCGTGTGCCAGGTCGTCGTCGTGAGCATGCCGTCCACGACGACCTCCGGCTCGGTGCCGGTGTCGCTGGACGTCGGTTCCGGCGCGCACCCCGCCAGCACGGCGATGACCGCCGCACTGCGCATCCATGGGTCCACGTCTCCTCCCCGCCCCCGAGACCAGAGGATGACACGACCCATCCGGTCCACGCCACCGGTTCGGACACGACGACGGGATAGCCTGCGCCCATGAGCCGCCGCGAACGCAACAAGGCCGACACCCGCGAGCGCGTGTTCGGCGCCGCCCGGGAGCTGTTCGCCGAGCACGGCTTCGACCGCACGACCGTCCGCCAGATCGCCGAGCGCGCCGAGGTCGGGACCGGTACCGTGCTGCTCCACGGCGGCTCGAAGACCGGCCTCCTCGTCGAGCTGTGGACCGACGAGCTCCAGCGCGTCATCGACCGCCAGGCCGCCACACTGCCCCAGGACGCGTCGCTGCTCGACGAGCTCGTCCACCTGCTCGGGGCGTTCTTCGAGCTCTACGCCGCCCACCCCGAGCTGTCGCGGGTCTATGTCCAGCACACCCTGCTGCTGCCGCACGAGGAGCTGCGCACCTACGACCAGATGACCACGGGCTTCCTGGAGCTCGTGGCCGGCCGCGTCCACGCCCACCGCGGTGAGCTGGACCCCCGGATCGACGAGGGCACCGTGGCGATGTCCGCCTTCGGCCTGTACCTCGTGCACGTGTCGGCCTTCCTGCGGAGCCCCGTCGATCCCGGCCCCGCGGTGGCCGTCCTGCGTGACACGTTGCAGCGCTGGTTGGCGCCCATCCTCCGTTGATCCATCAGGATTCAGGCGGCTGATTCCACCGCGATGTGCCGCCGCTGGACGTGCAGCCGAACCCCGTGGCGGACGCCCATCGTCACGTTGCGGCGCACCGGCTCCTCCTCGGACAGGCTGCGGATGTCGAACGCGCGGAGCACCGTCCCCAGGACCACGCGGGCCTCGATGGTCGCGAAGTGCGCCCCGATGCACCGCCGCCCACCGCCGCCGAACGGGATGAGCTCGTGCGGCTTGAAGCTCCGCTCGAGGAAGCGCTGGGGCCGGAAGCGCTCGGGCTCCGGGTACAGATCGGGGCGCGTGTGGACCATCGCGGCCACGAACGCGACGTGCGTCCCCTCGGGCACCTCGTACCCACCGAGCACCAGGAGCTTCGTCGTGGTGCGCAGCATGTCGGGCACGATGGGCACCAGGCGCAGCGTCTCGTCCACGACCGCACCCAACCACGGGAGCTTCGCGAACGCCTCGGCGGACCCGTCGCAGCCGTCGAGCTCCTCCCGCAGGCGGGCGTACACCTCGGGATCCCGCGCCACGTGGTACAGCGCCCAGCTCATCGCGATCTGCGTGGTCTCGTGCCCGGCGAAGAGCAGCGTCACGAGCTCGTCGCGCACCTGGTCCGCCGTGGGGTGCGACCCGTCCTCGTAGGTGCTGTCCAGGTAGGTCGACAGGATGTCCTCGCCGCGCTCCCCCGTGGTGCGCCGCCGCTCGACCTCGGCGCGGATCCTGGCGTCCAGCGTGGCCCGCGCCTCCTGGAAGCGCCGCCAGCGCCGCGTGGGCAGGCGCTGGAGGACCGGGAAGAACAGGAAGATGGGATCGATCGAGGCCACCATCGCCGCCACGTCGTCCGCCCAGGCGCGCGCCTCGTCGGCGTCCTCGATGCCGAACACCGCGCGCACGATCACCATCAACGAGATCGCCAGCATCTCGTCGGCTGCCACGACCTCCCCCTCCGTGGGCCACGCCGCCATCCGCTCCTCGGCGATGCGCTGCATCACACGCGCGAAGGCCCGCGTGCGGTCGGCGCGGAAGGGCGGCGTGAGCACCCGGCGCTCGGCGCGATGGGCCTCGCCCTCCAGTGTGAGCAGCCCGTTGCGGCCGAGCACGTCGCCGAACAGCTCGGGCCGGAAGGGCCGCGTCTGCGTGTGATCGGTGCGGAACAGGTCCGCGATCACGGCCGGATCGCCGGTGCACAGGATGTCGCCGTTCCAGGCCCGTGCCATGAACGTGTCGCCATGGCGTCGGCGCGCGTCCAGCCAGAACCCGTACGGATCCCGGATCAACCCCCAGCTCGTCAGGACGCGGGACCTCGGGCCCCGGGGCAGCGTCGCACCCATCTCGCACCTCCTGAACGCGTTCATTTTTGAACGTGTTCAGTCTTTAGCGTGGTGGGTCGGAGTCGGGGTGCACCCTGGCGTTGCAGGTGCGTTCAGGACGCCTTGGCGCGCACCTGCCGGCGGAGCATCCACCCCTCGCCCGAGGTCTGGAAGCCGCGGCGCTCGAGCCAGCCCGCGAGCCCGTGAGCGTCGGGGTGACCCTCGGGGACCACGTTGTACAGGTACCGGAGCCCCTGCTTCGCCGCCTCCTCGTCCAGCCGATCGATCACGTAGGTCCCGAGCCCGTGCCGGTTCTCGCTCGGATCGACCGCGAGCAGGATCTCGGCGTCGCCCCAGTTCACGTCCATCCAGCCGTAGGCCACGGGCCTGCCGCCACGCTCGACCCGCCACCAGTCGCCCGGGAGCACCGTCCCCGGCGCGGACGAGCGCAGGGCCTCGAACACCCCCTCGGGCGCTCCCCCGACGATCCGCTGTTTGTCGGCATCCCAGCTCGGCGTGGTCTCTCGGGTCCACGTCAGTTCCATCGGATCCTCCCGGTGCGCATCCTACCGCCCTTGCATGATTCGAGCGCCCTGCTTACGATTCGATCATCATCGAAATGATGTGGAGGACATCATGCCACCCGACGACGAGCTCCTGGCCTTCTTCAAGGCGCTGGCGGACGCGAACCGCCTGCGCATCGTGGGTCTGCTGGCGCAGGCTCCGGCCAGCGTCGAGGAGCTGGCGGCGGCGCTCTCGCTGCGTCCGTCGACCGTCTCCCACCACCTCGCCCGGCTCTCCGAGGCGGGGCTGGTGACCGCGACGGTGGACGGGCACTACCACGTGTATGCGCTGGCCCCCGAGCGGCTGCACGAGATGAGCCGGCGACTGGCCTCCCCCGAGCCCCTGTCGGTCGAGGTGGACGCCGCGGCCGACGCCTGGGACCGAAAGGTGGTGAACACGTTCGCCGGACCGGACGGGCGCTTCACGAAGCTGCCGATGCAGCGCAAGAAGCTCCAGGCCATCCTGCGGCACGTGATGCGCGCCTTCGAGGCCGGGCGGACGTACTCCGACAAGGAGGTCAACGCCCGCCTCCGCGAGTTCTGCGACGACACGGCGACGCTGCGTCGCGGGCTCGTGGACTACCGGATGATGGCCCGCGAGCCGGACGGGAGCCGGTGGTGGGTGGTCGCGTGAGGGGCCGCGCGCGCGCGTTCGGTCCCGCCACCGTCGCCAACCTCGCGGCGGGCTTCGACGTGCTCGGGCTCGCCGTGGAGGGCCTGGGCGACGTCGTGGAGGCGGTGCGTGTCCCCGAGTCGGGCGTCCGCATCGCCGCCATTATGGGCGACGACGGGCGCCTGCCGCTCGACGCCCCGTCCAACACCGCGGGCGTGGCGGCGGCGGAGGTCCTGCGGGCGGCGGGGGCCGGCTTCGGCATCGAGCTGACGATCCACAAGGGCCTGCCGCTCGGCTCGGGCCTCGGGAGCTCCGCGGCCAGCGCCGTCGCCGCGGCCGTCGCGACCCACGCCCTGCTCCCCGAGCCCCTCCCCGTCGAGACGCTCGTGCTCGCGTGCGTGGAAGCGGAGGCCGTCGTCTCCGGCCGGCACGCCGACAACGTCGCGCCCGCGTTGCTCGGTGGGCTGGTGCTCGTGCGCTCGGTCGAACCGCTCGACCTGGTGCGTCTGCCCGTCCCCGAGGCGCTGCACCTGGTGGTCGTGACGCCCGAGATGTCGCTGCCGACGCGGGAGGCCCGCGCCGTCCTGCCGTCCGCCGTGCCGCTCTCGACCCTCGTGTCCGCCACCGCCAACCTCGGCGCGCTCGTCGCCGCCTGCCACCAGGGCGATCTGGCGCTGCTCGGCCGCGCGCTGGTGGATCCCGTCGCCGGTCCCGCCCGCGAGCCGCTGATCCCCGGATCCTCCCTGGCCCTCGCCGCTGCTCGGGAGGCCGGCGCGCTCGGCGCGGGCATCAGCGGCGCCGGTCCCACCCTGTTCGCCCTGTGCACGGGAGAGCGGACGGCTTCCGTGGGCGCCGCGATGATCGCCGCCTTCGCGCACGCCGGGCTCGCTTCGCGTTCTTTCGTCGCCCCGGCGGGCGGACGAGGTGCACACGTCCTCGCCTAGAATGTTACACTCTGTGCGAGGTGATGATGTTCGCAGTAATGCTCCTCGGCTGCGTCGACCCCACCACCGCACCGCCGAGCGAGCTGCTCGCGGACGACACCGGGCTGCCCCTCGACACCGGCCCGCCCGAGCCCGGGACCGGCGGCGACGAGCCGGAGCCCACCGAGCCTGGGACCACGCCCGACGATCGCCACCTGCCGCCCATCCCCTCCGCCGGCTGCGGCACGTCCGAGGTCGGTGGTGGGGCCGCCCGTGAGCGCTCGATGACCTCGAGGGGTCAGCAGCGGACGTGGTGGGAGCAGGTGCCGGGCGCGCACGACGGCGTCACGCCGCTGCCGCTGGTGCTCGACCTCCACGGCACCCTCGAGACGGCCAACGGCCAGCGATGGCTGTCCGGCATGGACCAGGTCGCCCGCGAGGAGGGCTGGGTGATCGCCTGGCCCGAGAGCCAGAACGTCGCCGGCATCAAGATGTGGGACATCACCTGCGACAACGCTGACCTCGACTTCCTCGACGAGCTCATCGACCAGCTCGACGGCGAGCTCTGCCTCGATCGGCGGCGCCTGTTCGTCACCGGGCTGTCCAACGGCGGCTACGCCACGCACCTCGCCACGGGGGCGCTGCGCCACGAGATGGCCGCGGGAGCCGCGATCGCCGGCGGACTGGGCGCCATGCCGTGGCTGTGCCGCCCACGCCGACCGGTGCCCATGCTCATCGTCCACGGCACCGCCGACACCATCGTGCCGCCCTCCGAGGGCCAGGACGCGTGGGGATGGTGGACCGACCACGACCGCTGCCCGGCCGCCCGGGACGACGCGCAGGGGTGTCGCCTCACCAGCGGGTGCGCCGACGACTCCGGCGTCCGCTACTGCACTCCGCAGGGCGTGGGTCACCTCGACGTCTACGCCGCCTACCCGACGGCGGAGCGCATCCGGGAGTTCTTCCTCGCCGCCGTGCCGTGAGCGGCCGTCGCGACGCTACGTGAGCACACGGAGGTCGCGTGAAGCTGCTGTTGATCGGTGGGACGAGGTTCTCGGGGCGCGCGCTCTCGGAGCTGGCGCTGGCGGCCGGACACGAGCTGACGCTGTTCCACCGGGGATGGACGGGGTTGGACCTGTTCCCCGACGCCGAGCACGTCGTGGGCGACCGGCAGCAGGACGTCTCCCCGCTCGCCGGGCGCCGCTTCGACGCCATCGTGGACTTCTGCGGCTACCTCCCGCGGCACGTTCGCGCCTCGGCCGAGCTGTTGCGCAACAGCGGCTGGTACGGCTTCGTGTCCTCGATCTCGGCCTACGAGGAGGGCATCGCGCCCGGGACGACGGAGGAGGGCCCCGTGCAGGAGCCGCCCGATCCGGAGCCCGAGACCTGGTCCGCCGAGACCTACGGCGCGCTCAAGGTGGGCTGTGAGCGCGCCGCCCAGGCGGTGTTCGGCGACCGCTGCGCCATCGTCCGTCCCGGCTTCATCGTCGGTCCGCACGACCCCACCGACCGCTTCCCCTCGCTGCTGCGTCGGGCCGCCGCGGGTGGCACCGCCCTGATGTACCCGGACGGACCGGTGCAGTTCGTGGACGCCCGCGATCTCGCCGCCTTCCTGCTGCGCCTGGCCGAGGGTGCGATCGGCGGCACATTCCTGAGTATTCATCCACCTCGAACCACGACCCTCGCCGAGCTGTGTGCCATGGCGCGGGAGGTGTCGGGCGCCGACACCCGGTTCGTCCACGCCCCGAAGGAGCGGTTGGTGGCGCTGGCCAGCGAGGACGAGCTGGACACGGCCTGGCCGCTGTGGGCGCGCGACGACGACGCCTTCCACCTGCTCGACCCCGTGGCCGCGGACGCCGCGGGCGCCACCCACCGCCCCGTCGTCGACACCGTCCGGGACACGCTGGCCTGGTCATCGACCACCGACCGGGTGGCGCCGGTCACCCACGGCTGGTCGGCCGAGCGCGAGGCCGAGCTCCTCGCGGCCCTCACAGGGTGAGCTCGTACCACACCGATCGCAGCTCGATCGTCTCGAAGCCCGCCGAGCGGTAGAGCGCCATGGCCGTGGTGTTCGTGGCCATCACCATCATCCGGATCTCGTCGGGTCCTCGCTCCCGGAGCAGCCGCACCGCCGCCGTGAGCAGCCGGCGTCCCAGTCCCCGCCCCCTGGCCGCGGGCAGCAGGGCGATCCCGTCGACCCACCCGTGATCGCCGCGGACCTCGAGCTCGTAGACCCCGACCGGCCGACCTTCGTGCGTCGCGAAGCCCATCACCACACCGCGATCGAGCGACGCGAGCACGTCCTGCGCCCCGACGACGGCCGCGTTCGGCGTCCCACGGAACGCGCGCACGAAGAGCTCCGCCCAGTCCGCGGCCTCCTCGCGGGTCAGCGGCCGGAGCTCGAGCGCGTCGTCCAGGCCGAACCCCGGCCCGCGCAGCGCCAGGATCTCCGCCCGGTCGACCTCCGTGAAGCCAGCGCCCACCAGCGTCCGCGCGGAGGTGTCCTCCGCCGACGGCGTCCCCGCGCGGATCGTGCGCGCCCCTCGGTGCATGGCCTCGGCCACGGACCGCGCCACCAACAACCCCGTCGCCTCGGGGGTGCCGCGCAGGCCCACGAGGAACAGCTCCCCCGTGGACGGCAGGTTGCGCAGGATCAACCCGGCGACGCCGTCGCACCGCTCGCCGTCCGTCACCGCGAGCACGCCACCGTCGAAGAGCGCCTCGTGCTCGGCGGCCGCCTCGATCGACGTCAGGTACGGGTGCGGCGCGTCCGCGTTCGCGCACGCGATCACCGCAACGCGCGCGGGATCGTCGAGCTCGTTCCACGCCTGGATCGTGCGTTCGCGGGGCATCGCCCGGGGAGGATACCCGGGGGCGGGTAGGTTGGGCGGCATGGGGTGGCAGGAGCAGCTTCGCGCCGCCGTCGCGCGGGCGACGACAACCGAGGAGGGAGGCCGGTTCGGGACCTTCTCGGGCGTGTACCGACCGGTCTTCCTGACGATCCTCGGGGCGCTGCTCTACCTCCGCGAGGGGTGGCTCGTGGCGAACGCCGGGCTCGGCGGGGCGCTGCTGGTGATCGCGGCGGCGTACCTGATCACCGGCACCACGGCGATGTCGCTGTCGAGCATCGCGACGAACGGGCGGGTCAAGGCGGGCGGCGCCTTCGCCATCATCGCAGCCGCGCTGGGGCTCGAGGCCGGCGGCGCCATCGGCATCCCGCTGTACATCGCGCAGACCGTGTCCTCGGTCATGTACCTGTACGCCTTCACCGAAGGCTGGATGTACCTGTTCCCGAACCACCGGGCGGGCATCGTGGTGACGCTGGCCTTCCTCGGGGTGGGCGGGCTCGTGCTCCGCAGCGCCGCGCTGGCGTTCAAGGCGCAGGCGGTGATGCTGTTCGTCGTCATCGCGGCGATCGCGAGCGCGTTCCTCGGCTGGTCCAACGGCCTGCCGTACCAGCCGGCGATCCTCGGGCGCTTCCCCGACGCCTCGCTGCTCGAGTGCTTCGCGCTGTTCTTCCCGGCGGCCACGGGCATCATGGTCGGCGTCGGGATGAGCGGGAGCCTCGACGATCCGCGCCGCGCCGTGCCCCGCGGCACGCTCGGGGCCTGGGGCACCACCCTCGTCATCTATGCCGCCGCCGCGGTCTGGTACGGCACCGTCGCCTCGCGCGAGGAGCTCCTGGCCAACAAGCTGGCGATGGTCGACCACGCGCTGTTCGGTCCGCTCGTGCTCTTCGGGCTGCTGAGCTCCACCCTGATGGCGGCGCTCTCGTCGCTCGTGGCGGCCCCTCGCCTGCTGGCCGCGATGGCCGAGCTGCGGGTGGTCCCCTTCGCCGATCGGTTGTCGGTGACGACGGCGGCCGGAGAGCCGCGCAACGCCGCGCTCGCCACGTTGGGCATCGCCGCGATCGGGCTGCTGGCCGGCTCCCTCGACGCGATCGCCCCGATCATCACGAGCTTCTTCATCATGACGTACCTCGCGGTGAACGTCGTGGTCTTCGTCGAGCAGTGGCTCAAGCTCGTGAGCTGGCGTCCGACCTTCGAGATCCGCACCTGGGTGCCCGCCGTGGGCGCGGTCGCGTGCCTGCTCGGCCTGGTGCTGTCGAGCCCGGCGGGTGGGCTGCCCGAGGTCACCTTCGTCGGCGGGATCTGGCTGTGGCTCACGCGGCGGAGGCACGTCGAGACCCCGTGGGAGACGGTGCAGTCGGGCATCGCGCAGGATGTCGCCGCCTGGGCCGTGCTCCGGGCCTCGCAGCTCAAGCGCAGCGAACGCTCGTGGAAGCCGGACCTGATGATCCCGGTGAGCAGCGCCGACGAGGTGGCCGTGCTGGCACCGCTGGCGGAGGCGCTGACGGAGACCCGCGGATCGGTGCGCTGGATCATGCTGCGGCAGGACGGCGGGCTCGAGGAGCGGGTCCGCACGTCGACACGGCAGCTCGAGGCCGAGGACGTGCTCTGCTCCAGCCACGAGATGGTGGAGGACGCGCCCGGCCAGGGGCTGCGGCTCGCCATCCACGCGATGAAGGGCACCCTGTTCGCGCCCAACCTCGTGCTGTTCTCCGCCCGCCACCAGGACCCGTCGCTGCTGCTGACCTCGCTCGACCTCGCGAAGCAGCAGGAGCTCGGCGCGGTGCTGGCCCTCGACGACGCGCGGCGTCCGTTCGGCCCCACGGGCACGGTCACCGTGTGGCTGTCGGACCGCTCACCCAGCTGGGAGCTGGGTCTGCACGTGACCAACCTGGATCTGCCCGTGCTGATCGCCTGGCTGCTCACGCGGCGCCAGAAGGGGCGGATCCGCCTCGCGACGGTCCTGCGGGACGAGGAGCAGCGGCCCGCGGCGACCGCCTTCCTCGAGGACCTGGTCGAGCTCGGGCGGTTGGCGAACACCACCATCCACGTGCTCGGCGGGACGATCGACGAGCGCCTGCGCGACGCGCCGCCCAGCGATCTGCACGTGCTCGGCATGCCGGAGAAGGTGGACCTGGCGCGGCTCGAGCAGCTCCGGGAAGCCGCGCAGGCGCCCTGCCTCTTCGTCCGCGACTCCGGCCACGAGTCCGCGCTCGCCTGACGACTCCGGTCTGACCGGCTCAGCCGGGTGGCATGGCGAGCAGCGAGAGGGCAGTGGCGCCGTCCACCTTGGGGCCCCAGGTCTCGAGGAGCTCCCCGCTGGCCAGGTCGCGCACCTCCACGCGCCCGTCGTCGTCGTTGGTGAGCAGGAGCTGCCCCGCGGCCTCGTCGACGATCATCCCGGTGACGTTGGGACGCTCGATCCACCGGGTCACCGTCCCGTCGAGCTCGCGGCGGAGCACGGCACCGTTGCCGCGCGAGGTCACGTACAGCCGACCGTCGTGGTCGAAGGCCACCACCCGCGGACGATCCAGGCCGTCGGCGGCGCCCACCACGTCGTCGAGGTAGTGGCCGTCGGCGTCGTAGCGGTGCACCGCGTCCGAGGTCCAGCCCGGCGCGTAGAAGCGTCCGTCAGCGTCGAAGGCGAGCCCGAGATCGGGGCCCCGCAGCCCACCCTCTCGCGCGCCCACGAACACGTCGACGAAGGTGCCGTCGGGCTCGTAGCGCAGGACCTCGTCGGTCCCGAAGGAGCTGACATAGAGCCGACCGTCCGGCCCGAAGATGGCGGCGTCGGGGTGGATCAGGCCGCCGGTCTCGTCCACGGCCGTCTCGGGGTCGTCCTCGACCAGCGCGCCCACGATCTCCAGCGTCGCCGGGTCGATCACCACGATCCGGTTCTGCAGCTCGGCGCAGGCCACCCACCGGCCGTCGGGGCCCGTCACCACGGTCTGCGTGCCGTCCAGCCCGTCGATCCGCGCCACGACCTCGCCCGTCCGTCGATCCGACAGGATCAGCCTGCCGTCGAAGTACGACGACCGACCGACCACCCAACGCTCCTCCTCCACCGACGACGTCGTCGGCGCCGGCGTCGTCCCCCCCGAGTGTCCACCCGCGCACGCCACCACCCACAGCCACATGATCGACCCCCGCCCCTGGGCGTCGCGTCGGGCTCCGGGATCACATACGTGGTGACGATGGACCGCCTCTGGATGCTCCTGCGCGCCGTCGTCATCGCCGTGGGCGTCGTCTACGTCCTGTTCGGCGTGCTCCTGTGGGCGCTCCAGGAGCGGATGCTGTTCGTGCCTCCGGGGGTGGGCCGCGACCAGCTCGACGCCGCGGCGGCGGAGATCGGCGCCGAGCCGCTCGACATCGTCGCGAGCGACGGGGTCCGGACCTACGCCTGGCTGCGGCGGGCGACGCCCGACAACCACCGGTTGGTCCTCCACTTCCCCGGCAACGCCGAGACGGTCGCCGACAACCTCGCGCTGCAGCGGCTGCTGCTCACCCATGGCTGGGACGTGCTCATCGGCGGATACCGCGGCTATCCGGGGTCGGACGGCTCACCGTCGGAGCGCGGGCTGGCGCGCGACGCCGAGGCAGCCTGGGCGTGGGTGGTCGGCGAAGGCGGCTACGACCCGCGCCACGTCGTCGTCCACGGGCGCAGCCTCGGTGGCGGCGTCGCGTCGCACCTGGTCGCCGGGCCCGCCAACCCCGCCGCGCTGGTGCTGGAGTCGACGTTCTCCTCGGTCCGGGAGGTGGCGCAGCACGGGATGGCGCGCTTCTACCCGGTGGGGCTGTTGCTGCGGCACCCGTTCGACTCCCACGAGCGGGCGCCGGCCTTCGGGGTCCCCGTGTTCCTGGTCCACGCCGTCGCCGACACCGTGATCCCGATCGATCTCGGGGCCCGGCGTCTGCGCCCGGTGATCGCGGAGGTGGAGTTCCACGAGGTGGGCGGTGGGCTCGGCCACAACGATCCGCTGGTGGTCGCCGATCCCGACGTCCGCGACGCGTACCTCGCGTTCCTGGAGCGGTTCGGAGGATCCTGACGAACGACCCCGATTCCACGCTTGTCACACACGTGACGCGCACCACGGAGAGAGTTGGGTTATCCGGGCGCGGCAAGCGGGGGTCATCATGATCGCAACCACCTTCCTCGGCCTGGTCGCGTGCCAGGAGTACGACATCGTCGGCCCGGACGTGCCTCAGGCCGTCACCAACCCCGTCGATCTCGACAACCCCGTCCAGGAGGACACGATCCTCCAGGTCACCACGCCCGTCGTGGACGTGCTCTGGGTCGTCGACAACTCCTCCTCGATGGAAGACAACCAGCGGAAGCTGACCGAGAACTTCCCGAGCTTCATGGACTACTTCCTCGGGAGCGGTCTGGACTACCACATCGGTGTGGTGTCGACGGACATGTACCGCCCGGCGCAGTCCGGCAAGCTCCGGGAGTACAACGGAGCGCTCTGGATCGATCCCGACACGGACGACGCCATCGACGCGTTCACGTCCATGGGGCGGGTCGGCATCGACGGCAGCGGCAACGAGCGCGGTCGGGACGCGACGTACACCGCCCTCGAGCTCGAGCGGGAGCTGTTCAACGCCGGCTTCGCCCGCGACGACGAGACGGGCTCCATCCACATCACGATCATCAGCGACGAGAACGATCACAGCCGCGACGACGTGGTCGCCCGCGACGAGTTCATCGCCTGGCTGAACGCGCTCAAGCCCGAGGACGAGCAGGTCTCGTTCAACTCGATCTGCAACCCGCCGGGCTCGAGCCCCATCGACGGCCTCGTGAACACCCCGGGCACGGACTACATCGCGGTCACCCAGGAGGTCGGCGGCATCCTGCACGACATCCGCGAGGACGACTGGGTGCGCGTGCTCGAGCAGCTCGGCGTGCAGGCGTCGGGGCTCCGCCGGGAGTACTTCCTGTCGGCGCTGCCGGTCGAGGACACGATCGAGGTCCTCGTCGAGACGCCGACGCACACGATGCTCCCCTTCCAGATGGGTCGGGACTACACGTACGACGACGCCCGGAACTCGATCGCCTTCCGGACGTACATCCCCGAGCCGCTCGCGCAGGTGCACATCTCGTACACGCTGCTGTCCGAGATGGTCGACATCGAAGAGATCCAGAACTGATCTCGCGCAGGTGGCGAGCGTCGCGGTACGCTGACGTTCGATAACCATCGTGGTCACCGCCCTGCTGCTCGGATGTCAGGAGTACGACCTCGCCGCACCCGAGGGGCCGGTGGCCGTCTCGAACCCGGTGGAGCTCGGCAGCCGGGTCCAGCACGACACCATCCTACAGACCGCAGTCCCCCTGGCCGACGTCCTGTGGGTCATCGACGACTCCTGCTCGATGGAAGACGAGCAGCAGTACCTGACCGAGGCCTTCCCCTACTTCATGCAGTTCTTCGTCGACTCCGGCCTCGACTACCACGTGGGCGTGGTGTCGACGGACATGTCCGATCGAATCCATGCGGGTAAGCTCCGGACGATCGGCGGCGCCCGCTGGGTCGACGAGACCGCCTCCGACCCGATCACGCTGTTCGGGTCGATGGCGCGGCTCGGGACACGGGGGAGCGGGCGCGAGGAGGGCCGCAACGCGGCGTACACCGCCCTGGAGGTCTACGGCGACACGGCCAACGCCGGCTTCGTCAGGAGCGAGGAGGACGGCGGCTCGGTCCACGTGATCGTGATGACGGACGAGGACGACAGCAGCTCGACCACGGCGATCGGTGTCGAGGACTTCGGCACCTACCTGAACGGACTGCGACAGCGTGACGAGGAGGTGTCGTTCAGCGCCATGTGCACGGTGACGCGGTGCGTCCAGTACATCGCGGTCACGGAGCAGGTGGGGGGCGTGATCCGCGATATCGCCCGTGACCCCTGGGGAGACGTGCTCACGGATCTGGGTGCCCAGGCTTCGGGCTACCACCACGAGTTCTTCCTGTCCGAGCTGCCTGTGGTGGACTCGCTCGAGGTCGTGGTGGAGAAGGAGACCCACACCATGATCCCGTTCCAGCTGGACCGTGACTTCACCTACGACGAAGTCAGGAACAGCGTCACCTTCCGTACCTACGTCGTGGGCCCCCTGTCCCGGGTCCACGTCACCTACACGGTTCGCTCCACGCTGATGAGCCCGGAATAATCGGGTCGTAACGTCGGCTCACGTCGTTCGATACAGCACGCCCTCCCACTCGGGGAGCGAGAGCCCGGGCCACTCGCGGGCGGGGAAGGTGAAGCGCTCCGGCTGCTCGACGAGCCCGCACTTCGCCATCACCCGACGAGACGCGGCGTTCTCCGGGACCGTTCGAGCGCTGAACACGGTGTCGGGGTCGCGTCGGCGGGCGTGCGCCATCAGCGCGAGCGTGCCCTCGGTCGCGAGGCCCTGGCCCCAACGCTCGCGGCACAGCCGGTAGCCGAGCTCGAGCCACGCGGGCTCCCAGCCGTCCGGGCGCAGGTGGAACCAGCCGAGGAAGTCGCCGTCGGTGTCCTCGGCGACGAAGAAGCCGCGCTCGGGGTCGCCGCCACCCGCCGCCAGCATCCGGGGAAGCAGCACGTCGAGGTAGAGGGCGCGCGGCGTGGGCGGGCCGCCGGTGATGTGGCGCATCACGTCGGGGTCGGCGTCCAACGCCACCAGCGCGTCGAGGTCACCGGGCGACAGCGGTCGCAGGCGCATCCGAGGCGTCTCGATCACCGGAGGCCCAGCTTCGCGCCCAGATCCTCCACCGCCTGCTTCGAGACCGCCAGCCCCTGCCCGGTGAGCTCACGGTACCGCTTGATGGCGGCGATCTTGTTGCCCCGACGAAGCTCGTCGAGCAGCTCCACGTCCCTCGCGGGGTCGGGAGGCGCAGGAGGTGCAGGCGGCGCGAACTTCCCCTCCAGCATCTCCCATACCATCGAGAGCTGGCCCTCCAGCTCGGCTACCCGTCGCTCCAGGGCCGTGATCCGTTCGGCGTCGCTCATCGCTCCTCCTCCCCCAGCACCACCGCGGTGCGCACGCGCCCGATGCCCTTGAGCGCGATCTCGCCGCGATCCTGGATCCGGTAGCCCACCAGCCGCCCGGCCGTCTCGGCGGTCACGTGGACGCGCCCGGGCAGCCCCTGGCTCTCGAGACGGCTCGCGACGTTGACCGTGTCACCCCACAGGTCCCACGCGAACTTGGTGCGTCCGATCACGCCGGCCACGACGGGCCCGAGGTGCACGCCGATGCGGACCTGGAGGCGGACACCGGTCGCCCGTCCGAGCTCCTCCAGCACGACCAGCAGGCGCAGGGCGAGGCGGACCAGTCGGTCGAGCGCGTCCGGCACGGGCTCGGGCACCCCGCACACCGCCATCCAGGCATCCCCGATGGTCTTGACCTTCTCGCAGCCGTGCGCCACGCAGGCCTCGTCGAACGCGCTGAACACCTGCTCCAGCAGCTCCACCACGGCCTCGGGGGCCCAACCGGCGGCGAGGTTCGTGAAGCCCACGAGGTCGGCGAACAGCACCGCCACGTCGTCGAAGCGCTCGGCGATGCGCTGCTCGCCCGCCTCGAGCCGGCTCGCGACCGGCGCGGGCAGGACATTGAGCAGCAGCTGCTCCGAGCGCGCGTGCGCCACCCGGAGCTCCGCGGTCCGCGCCTCGACCTTCTCCTCGAGCGAGCGGTTGAGCTGCGACAGGCGGAGGTGGAGGTCCGCGAGCTGCAGCCGGGACGCCGTCATCGACGCGATGGTGGCGAGCAGGTCCTCGTGGTGCGGCGTGAAGAAGCCGAGCTGGGAGTGCTCGGTGTCGATCACGCCGATCACGCCACGGTCTCCGACGATGGGCACCGCGAGCTCGGACAGGCGCGAGGCGTCGTCGGTGATGTATCGGGGATCGAGGCGCACGTCGTCGATACGTTCCGCGTTCCCCGTCGCCGCCACCGTGCCCACGATGCCCTGCCCGAGCGGGATCACGATCGGATCCTTGATCTCTCGCGCGCGAGGGTTCTTCGGGCCATAGGCCGCGCGCTGCACGAGGCGGCTGCCGTCGGGGTCGAGGAGGTAGATCACGCAGTCTTCGAGGCCCATGCGCGCCACGACCTCGTTCGCCACGTCCCACAGGATGTCGTCCACCTCCGCCCGCACGTGCAGGAGCGAGGTGGCGAAGGCGTTGATCACGCCGAGGTCGCGCACCCGCGCCTCGAGCGCCTGGTTGCGGGCCTGGAGCTCCGCCAGCCGGGGGTCCCGTTCGTCCACGGACGCATTCTAGAGCACCGCTCAGCCGCGGATGATCCTCGCCATGCTCTCCGCCAGCTTCTCGGGCGTGCAGATCAACAGATCCATCCCCACCTTGCGGCACTTGTTCGCCGTCGTCCGGTCGATCTGCGGGCGGGCGTCGTACCCGAGCGCGCCCAGGCCCACCATTCGCGCGCCGCTCTCGGCCATCGTCTTGACCTGCGCCACGAGCTCGTCCGTCGGTCGGCCCTCGTAGAAGTCCGTCACCAGCACGACGATCGTGCGCGCCGGCTCGCGGAACAGGCCGTGGCAGTACTGGAGGGCCTTCGTGATGTCCGTCCCGCCGCCGAGCTGGATGGACAGCAGCACGTCCACCGGCGAGCCCACGAGCCCGGAGAGGTCCACGACCTGCGTGTCGAAGAGCACGAGCGAGGTGCGCATCGCGGGCAGCTCGGCGAAGATCGACGCCATCACCGCGCTGAAGATGGCGGACTCGAGCATCGAGCCCGACTGGTCCACACACACGATCACGTGCCAGGGCCGCTTCTTGCGCTCGGCCGCGTGGTACCAGGTCCGATCCACGAGCAGCCGCCCGCGCTCCGCGTCCCAGTGCTGGAGGTTGCGGCGGATCGTCGTCTTCAGGTCGAGGTTGCGGAAGACCTTGCGCGGCGAGTGGCGGTCGCGGCGCAACGCACCGGTGATGGCGGTCTCGACGCTGATGCGGAGCAGGTTGCGGAGCTGCTGGACGACCTGGTCGATGATCTTGCGCGCGAGCCCCCGGGTCTGCTCGTTCATGAGGTGGCGGTGCGTGAGCAGCGTCTTCACGAGCTCGGTGTTCGGCTCGATGCGCTCCAGGAGCTCGGGCTGGTCGAGCAGCTTGTCGATACCGCGACGGGAGACCAGCTCTCGCTCGAGGACCTCCTTCGCCTCGCGCGGGAAGAGCTCGCTCACGGCGTCGACCCAGCGCGGGACGGTCAGCCGTGAAGCCTCGCTGCCGCCGGAACCCTCGGACTCCTCGTAGACGAAGCCCAGCACCTCGTCGGCCATCGCGGCCTCGCCGTCGCCCGGCTGAAGCGAGATGCCGTGCTCCTCGGCCGTCTTGCCCAGGCACAGGCGCCAGCGCGTGAGCAGCTCGAGGTCGTTCACGCGGCCCCCCAGGCGCTCAGGATCTCGGCCACCTTCGCGTCGAGCCGCGCCATCACGACGGCCGCGTCGAGCGAGCCGGGGAGCGTGACCAGCGCGCGGGCGTCGGCCTTCCCATAGCGGCGGGCCACCGCCTCCGCGAACCCGTCGCGCTGGCGGGCGTGCAGCCGCTCGAAGGCGTGCCGCATCCGCGGGAGGATCGCGCGGAACACCTCGGGCTCGCAGGCACGGAGCAGGTCGTCGACCGCGGCCACCAGCAGGTCGGCGCCGAGCATCAGCGTCGTACGCGACACGGCGAACACGCCCTCGAGGAACGCCCCGGCCTCGCCACGCACATCGGCAGGCGCCCGGGCGTACGCCGAGACCGCGGCAGCCAACGCCTCGGGCGGCACCACGCGGATCTCGCCCAGGACCCCGAGGAAGGCGCCGCGCAGGAAGGGCGAGCGGGTGTCGCCCGCCGCGGACCGCACGTTGGCCTCGAACAGTGCGGCGTCGTGCGTCTCGGGGTCGGCGAGCAGCGCCTCCGCGAGCGCGGTGAGCGCGGTCAGGACGTCGGGCTGCTCCTCGTCGGGGACATTGGCCGCCTCCGGCAGGCGGAAGCACGCGCGCCCGAAGGCGCGGGCCTCGAGCTCCGCCAGCACCTCGGCGCGCAGCCCGCGGAAGCCCGCCTGGCGACGCAGCACCGACAGATCCACCATCGCGGCGGCGAGCGAGGAGGCGCGGACGTCCTCGTCGAGCGCGGTGCTCGCGGCCTCCTCGAGGCGCTCGGCGAGCGTCGGCAGGTCCATGTCCACCGCCCCCCGCCAGCAGGCCGTGACCCGCGAGGCGTCCGACCCGATGCCCGCCACCTCCTCCGCGAGCTTCGCGGCGGCGGCGGCCTCGACGGTGTCGCCGTAGAGCACGTTCTCGACGAGCGCCTGCTCGACGTCGGGCGACCACGAGGCCCTCCAGCGCTCGCGGAACACGGTGCCGATGGACGGCCCCTGGACCCGATGGGCGAGCGGCACGCCGATGCGCACGAGGCGGTGGAGGAAGGCCGAGCGTCGGGCGGAGAGCGGCTCGCGACGGTCCAGGTCCAGCACGACGACGCGCTCGTGCTCCATCAGCTCGCCGAGCTCCAGCTCGCCGATCTGCGCGTGTACGTCGGCGACGAGCGGCAGGCGCCCGAGCGTGGGCGTGACCTTGCCGACGGCGGTGCCCACGGCGGCGCGCGTGATGGCCTCGACCAGGCGCTTGCCGTCGGTCCGCGGGTCGCCCTTGCAGCAGCAGGTGACGATGGCGTCGTGCAGGTCGTCGAGCAGCGCGTGCGGGCGGCGGCGGAGGGCCGCCAGGCTGCGTGCCGTGTGTGCCACGCTGATGGCGTCGGCGCTGGACAGGGGCTCGCCCGCCCTGCGTGCCGCACCGAAGGCGTCCTGGAGCGCGTCGAGCAGCGCGTCGTCGGGGCCCTTGCCGGCCTCCAGCGCCTCCCAGAGCCGCTGGTAGTAGCGGGGGGCCCGGTTGCCGGCGCCGTAGCCCGACCGGTCGCTGGTGCGGAAGTAGCTGAACGGGGTCACCGTGGCCTGCACCGTGCCCTCGGGGATGGGCGGCGGATCGGCGCCGTCGCGCTCGAGGAACAGGTGGAAGCCGCCGCACACGACCATCGCCTGCTCGGGACCCAGGCCGCGGGACGCGAGCTCTGTGGTGATGGTCCGCCACATGTGCCGTTCACGGGCGATGGTGCCGTCGAGGGCGAGCTCGGCGGGGTCGCCGGTCAGGCGGGCGGCGGCGCAGAAGGCGGCCAGATCACGCCGGAAGGACTCGGCGTCCTCGTGCGTCGCCACCTCGAACAGCGCGTCCCAGGTCTCGTCGAACGTGCGGTACCCGGCGGCCTTCGCGAGCCCCTGGTAGAACTGGCTGCGCGTGATGCGCTCCTCGACCTCCCGGCTCGGGTCGGGGACCTCGGCGCCCTCGGCGAGCGCGGTGCGGGCTTGGTGCGGTAGATCGATGAAGACCACGTCGGCGCCGAGCTCGTGGGCGGTGCGCATCGCGACGTACTCGGGGGAGCAGGCGAGCAGCGGGTACCAGGCGGCGAAGCGGGCGACGGGCTGCCCCTCCTCGAGCGGCGCGAGCACGCCCTGGTCGTCGCGGAACGAGGTGTAGAGCGCGATGGGCGGCCTGGTGTCGGGGTGGACGACATACGGGACGAGCGCGGTGGCGTCGGGCGGCCCCTCGATGAACACGACGGCGGGCTTCCGCTGGCGCATCGCCTCGCGCAGGTGGCGCGCCGTGTTCGGCGAGTGGTGGCGGACGGGGAACCAGTACAGCGCGTCGGCCAGGACGGCGTCGACCATCGCCCCGACGCGCTCCTCCCAGGGATGTGCCTCCGCCTCGCTCCCCACCGCCACCTCCCGCGCAAGATACACCCGGACATGGGCTGGGCGAACCGAGCCATCGAGGAGCTTCGGGCCGGACGGGCAGCCACGATCCGCCCGCACGGTGGCTCGATGCGGCCGAAGGTGGAGTCCGGTGCGACCGTGACGCTCGAGCCCGTGACCGCCGCGGAGGTCGAGGTGGGCGACGTCGTGCTGTGCCGGGTGGCGGGCAACGTCTACCTCCACCTGGTCACGGCCGTTCAGGGCACGGGCGACGACCGCCGCGTCCAGATCGGCAACATGCGCGGTCGCATCAATGGTTGGACCAGGGCGATCTACGGGCGAGCCACGGAGATCCGGAACCCGTAGGGACGCGTCAGAGCCCGTCGACGGGGTTGTCCGGGTCCGCGTCCCGCCGGAGCTGCTTCAAGGACTCCACCGCGGCCTCGTAGCGTTGCTGAGCCTGGGCCGGGCGGGTGGACTCGAGCTGGAAGAGATCCGATAGCAACAGCTGATCCGGAGACAACCCGAAGGTCTCGATACCGGGTCGGGCCGCGGTCAGCCGCCCGTCCTCGCGCCGAAGGACGCACACGCTCTCGGCGTGGACCCCGCCCAGGACCAGTGGGCTGTGCGTCGTGACCACGAACTGCATGGCCGGCAGCGCGTCGGCGAGGGACTGGAGCACGCTGCGCTGCCAGCGAGGGTGGAGGTGGAGGTCGACCTCGTCGATCAGGACCACCCCGGCCCGCTCTCGGAGCGGCGTCTCCGCCGAGAGCTGGTGCAGGTGGAACAGGAGGTCGGCGAGCCAGCCGATGTGGGCGCGGTAGCCGTCCGAGAGGGCGCGCAGCGGCAGCCGGGACCCTCGGAAGTCGAACAGCAGCTGCCCGTCCTGCGACCGGTCGGGCGTGAGCTTCACCTCGCCGGTGGTCGCCTGCTCGAAGACGGCCGAGAGCGCGTCGATGTCGACGGACCCCTCGCTCTTGCCGGACGAGGTCCAGCTCTCGAGGGGCACCAGCGCGAAGCTCTGCTCGAGGAGGGACCCCACCCGCTGGAGCCGGCGGCCCGTGCTCCGGTTCCGAACGTCGGGGTCGTAGGACTCGCCCGCATCCACGCGGCGCGTCGCGCCGTACCCGGCCAGGAAGAGCGCGGGGGAGCTGTCGGTCCACAGGAGCTCGTTCGGGAAGTCGTTGGCACCCTCGACCACCTCGAGCGTTCCCTTGCGGCTCAGGCGGACCGTGCCGGTCCCATCGGTGGTCCGGAGCACCACCTGCGCGTCGGGGTGGTCCCGGTGGACGTTCCAGGCCGAACGATGGCCGCTGCTGGGCAGCACCTCGCCGAGGAGCGCATAGCAGATCGCGGTGATCACGCTGCTCTTGCCGGCGCCGTTCTCGCCGAGGAGCACGAGCGGGCCGGTCGCCGGGAACGTCAGCTCCAGGTCCTCCACGCCGCGGAAGCGCTGGAGGGTCAGGTGTTTGAGCCGCAACTTGCCTCCCGCCCAGAGCCTAACCGTCCGCGCTCAGCCCTCACGCACCGCGCGCACGGCGGCGTCGTGGAAGCGCTTCCACACGGGGTCGGCCGTCGCCCGCTTCTTCGCGACCAGCCCGAGGTACTCCTCGAGGATCTTGAGATCCTTTCGGTCCTCCTTGACGATCGAGCCGACGATGTTCCGCGCGACGTGCTCCGGGCCGACCGTGCCGTCTCCGAAGAAGCGGGCGGAGATGGCGGCGTCGAGCGCCACCCCGATGGCCTCGGCGGTGGACAGCGTCGTGGACGGCTGCTTCACCTGCACGCCCTCGGCCGTCTTGCCGTCCCGGATCTCGCGGAACACCGTCGCCAGGAGCGTGATCACGGTCTCGTCGAGCTTCGCGTCGATCGCGTAGCGCTGGAGCAGGTCCGCGCTCCGGGACTTCACGATCTCCACCTCGGTCCGCCGGTCGCCAACGACCGGGAGATAGACGTAGTTGAAGCGTCGCTTCAGCGCGGCGGAGAGCTCGTTCACGCCCTGGTCCCGCGTGTTCGCCGTCGCGATGACGTTGAACCCCGGCTTCGCCCACACGAGGTTGTCGCCCGGCAGCTCCGGCACCGCGATGGCCTTGTCGGAGAGCACGCTCACCAGCGCGTCCTGCACGTCCGGCACGCAGCGCGTGATCTCCTCGAAGCGCAGCAGCGAGCCCGCGCGCATCGCGATCATCGTCGGCGACGGGATCAGGTTGTTCGCCGTCGGGCCCTCGGCGATGACCCGCGCCACGTTCCACGAGTACTTGAGGTGCTCCTCCGTCGTCCCCGCCGTGCCCTGCAGCGTGAGCGTGGAGCAGCCGCTGATCGCCGCCGCGAGGTGCTCCGAGAGCCAGCTCTTGCCCGTGCCCGGCTCGCCCACGAGCAGCAGCGCCCGCTCCGACGCCAGCGTCACGATGGCCCGCTCGACGAGCCCGTCGTCGCCGAAGAACTTGCGGCTGATCTCGATCGTGCGCTTCTGCTTGCCGCTGCCCACCACGAGCGGCTTGTCCGTCCCCACCACGTACCGGAGGACCATCCGCGGCGACAGCTTCCAGGCGCGCGGACGCGAGTCGTCGTCGACGGCGGCCAGGGCGGCGAGCTCCTCGGCGTAGTGGGTCTCGGCGGGCTGGCGCAGGGTCTCGGTGTCGGACATGGGCTCCCTCACAGGCTCAAGAGCGCGAGCAGCTTCTTCTTGTCGATGGTGGTCGAGGCGATGGTCAGGAAGTCGGGCTGGCCGTCGAACGTCGTGAGCGGCGCGAAGACCGGGCGGCACATCTCGTAGTGCATGACGCCGAACAGCGGCGGTACGACCTTGCGTTTGCGCAGCTCCGCCAGACGCTTGTCGAGCCGTGTGCCGTCCTCGCCCGCAGGCAGGCGCACCTCGAGCACCAGGTCGTCCATCGTCAGCGGCACGACGCGCACGCCATCGCGGTCGAAGGGCTCGCCGACCCCGTAGTCGCGCAGCCAGAGCTCCTCGGACAGCTCCACCTCGAGGTCGAGCGGGCTGATCTCCCAGGCCCGCACGCGCTCGGCCGCGGCCGCCCGATCGAAGCCCACGAAGCGCGTGAGATCGGCGGGCTTCGGGTCCACGGTCACGGTCGCCTTGGGCCCGAGCAGCAAGCGCCCGCCTTCCGCCACCGCCACCTGCGTGAAGGTGACGGCGCCGCCGCCGAGCAGCACCTTGGGCTCGAACTTCTGTGGCTGGGGCAGGTGGAGCCAGGCCTCGAGGGGCAGCCCGGCGTCCTTGCGCGCGAACACGAAGGACCAGAGCAGCGCGCGACCGTCGTGCTCCCCGCCGAGCTGGCGCAGGCGGAACTCGAAGCTGCCGCTGGAGGCCGAGCCGCGAGCGGCGACGCCGAGCACCGCGACCGTGATCGACGGCATCGGGACGGGTGCGGTGGGCGTGAACCAGAGCCGCTGCCAGAGCGCCTCGTCGCCCGTGCGCACGGCGCGTTCGAGCCCCTGGGCGACCATCCACGAGCGGTGGACGAAGAGCGTGAGCCGCCGCGCGGAGAAGTCGGGGGAGTGCGCCACGTAGCGCCCGATCTCCTCGTTCGCGTACCGCAGGCTCGCGGCCAGGCGACCGATCCTGTGGCGCCCGGCCTCTCGGAAGGCCGTGTCGAGCCGGGCCACGGTCGCCTTCGAGGCCGCGGAGAGCCCGGTGGACACGAGCTCCTCGCAGGCGGCCGACAGATCGGCGAGCAGCGGCAGCAGGGCCTGGCGCTCGGCGGGCGTCACGCCTCCCCCTCCCCGTCGTCCTCGACCGGCGGGGCGAGCGCGTCGGCCACGGTGTCGAGCGTGAGCACGCGCTCGAAGACCCGCAGGGTGGTCCAGGCGTCGAGCAGGGCGCGAGCGGCCTCCGGACGGTCCGCGCGGGTCGCGTCCACGAGCGTGCCCAGGCGCTCGGCGAGGTGGGCGGCCCCGAGCCGGGCGAGCTCCTCGCGGGTGCCGTCCAGGCGCGCCACGTCCGCCGACGACGCGGTGCGCACCCCGCGGACCACGAGCTCCTCCAGCTCGCGACGCAGGGCCTCCAGGGTGTCGGCGATCTCCAGGCGCTCGACCGGAACCACGCGTTCGCCTCCGGGCGCACGCTACCACCCGCCGAACCACGGGACCGTCCCGGGGCCAATGTCCCATCTTTCGACGCCTGGCGCGAGGTCGGCGAGCGGTTGGATAGAGTCGCAGCTGGAGGTCGGCGTGCTGACCGTCTGGATCACCGCCGCGCTGGCGGCCTGGCCCCAGCAGCAGCTGGTGAGCTCGCCCGCGGTCGCGCTGGCACTCGCCGACTTCGACCGTGACGGGACCGACGACGTCGCCTACGTCCAGGCAGACGGCACGGTCGGGTGGACCACCCCGGCTGGCGTCACGACGACGATCCATCACGTGACGGAGGCCACCTCGATCGCCGCCGCCGACCTGAACGGCGACCAGTGGGTCGACCTCGTCGTCGGGCAGCTCCCCAGCAACGGCATCGTCCGCCTGGACGACATCGACGGGACGACCTGGAGCTCCCACACGCCTCCCTGGTCCGATCGCTCGGACGGGATCACCTCGGTGGCCATCGGGAGGATCGGCCAGGAGACCGAGCTCTCCATCATGGTGGGCTCGGACGGTCGGACCTGGAACTACGACCCGGTCACTCTCACCTCCAGCTCCCTCTCCTCACCCGGGAGCCGGGTCCGGATCGCGAACCTCGGGAACGACGGCACCCAGGAGGCGATCCTCCTCGATGGTGCGACGGGCGAGATCCGTGTCTGGTACGGCCGACCCGACTACCTGGTCCACCTCCTCGCCACGGTACCGGGCGCCACCTCCATCGAGGTCGTCGACCTGGATCACGATCGCAGGGCCGACCTCGTGCTCGGCTCGACGCAGGGATGGATCGCGACGCTGCGCCAGCGCCCCGATGGTGGCTTCGACGCGCCCCGGACGGCGGCGTCAGGGCTCCTCGGGCTCACGGCACTCCGCGCCGCCGATCTGGACGGCGACGGCCATCGCGATCTCCTGGCGACCGTGTTCGCGGAGGACCGGGTCGTCGCCCTCCCGGGACTCGGCGACGGCACGCTCGGACCGCCGCAGCTCCTGGCAGCCGTGGCCGAGCCGGTCGACGTGGCCGTGTTCGATCGGACCGCACCCGACGCGGTGGTCGCCGGCCGAGACGGCGTGGTGCTGCTGCGGTCGCCCGGGTTCGCGGACAGCGATGGCGACGGCCTGTCCGACGCCGCCGAGACGGCCATCGGCAGCGATCCGGTCCGCACCGACACCGACCGGGACGGGCTGTGGGACGGGGTCGAGGTGGTGGCCGGCTGCGACCCGACGACCGCGGACACGGACGGCGGTGGACTCACCGACCCGGTCGAGCTCGAACAACGACGGGACCCGGCGGACCGACGCGACGACTGGCTGACCGAGCCCCTCCCCTCCGATGTCTACGCCATGGATCTGCGCGTCGCGGACCTCGACGGTGACCGAATCCCCGACATCCTGATCAGAACGGCGTACTCGCTCTTCCATCCCCACGGGATCGCCTGGAGGCGTGGCCTGGGCGGAGGCGTCTTCGGACCGGAGGTGCCATTGCCCCAGCAGACGCAGGAGCTGTGGGGTTTGGCGCTGGGCGATGTCGACGGGGACGGCACGGTCGATCTCGTGGGCAGCGGACCCAGAGGCGCGGAGGTCTGGACCCACGTCGCGTCGGGCGCGCCGATGATCGTCCGAATCGATGTGGTGGGGGCGGGGAACCCGGCGCTCGGCGACGTCGACGAGGACGGCGATCCAGAGATCCTGATGTCCGATGTGAACCACGACGTGCTGGTGTTCGCGCGCCACCGCGACGGACAGTGGACGCCGATGGGGGCGTCCGTCCGGGGCGGCGCACCACTGGCGTTCGGAGACCTGGATGGTGACGGACACGGCGACGTGGTCACCGTCGCCGACCGGGAGCTGAGGACCTACCCGGGGGATGGAACCGGTGGATTCGCGCTCGGGACGACGGTCGGCACGTGCGAGCAGACGTCGCTCCGGGTCGTCGATCTCGATCGGGACGGGCGACTCGACATCGCCTGCACCGGCGCCTACGGCCTGACGACGATCTTCTGGAACGACCCCTCGGGCTTCCTCCCGGCGATGCTGCCGATTCTGCCCTCACCGCTGGAGCTGGTCGACCTCAGCGGTGACACGCTCCCGGACCTCGTGACGAGCCACTTCGGTCGGGACGCGTCCGTCGAGTGGCGGCCCAACTCCGGCCGACGAACGTTCGATGATGTCCTGCGCATCACGGCACCGTTCGAGGACCTCGAGATCAACGCGATCGCCGCTGGGGATCTCGACGGTGACGGCGCCGTGGACACCGTCCAGCGCCAGGGAACGACACCCACGATCGGTTGGAACCGGGGCTTCGACGACCGCGACCACGACGGCCTCTCCGACGATTGGGAGGAGGCCTCGGGCACGGACCCTTCGCTCGCCGACACCGACGGTGGAGGGACGCCCGACGGCGAGGAAGCGCTGTACGGCACCGATCCCACCGACCCGTGGGACGACCACGCCATGGACCGCGACCACGACGGCCTCTCGGACGCCGACGAGCTCGTCGCTGGCTCCGACCCGTACGCGTTCGACTCCGACCAGGACGGGGTCTCGGACGGCTGGGAGGTCGACCGTGGACTCGATCCTGCCGCCGCGGACTCCGATGGCGACGGGATCGATGACCCAGCCGAGCTCGCGTGTGGCACGAACCCCCTCGACGCTGCGGACGCGGACGTCGACTGCGACGGCCTCTCCGACGCGGACGAAGCGGTCCTCGGGACGGACCCCCATGACGCGGACACCGACGGGGACTCGCTCACCGACGGCCAGGAGGTCGCGCTGGGGACCGATCCGCTCGACGCGGACAGCGACCACGGGGGCACGGACGACGGCACCGAGGTGGCGATGGAACGCGACCCTTGGGACCCGTCCGACGACTGGGCCTTCCACCAGGAGCTGGGCTCGGAGGTCGCGGGGCCGCTGGCGCTCCTCGACGCGGATGGCGATCGGGACGAGGACCTCGCGGTCGTCACGGCGACCGGACATGTCGGGATCCTCGAGCGCATCGAGGACGGCCGCTTCGGGTCCTTCGAAGACGTGTGGACCTCGGCCTACCCCATCCAGTCCCTCACGCCGCTCGACCGCGACGGCGACGGGCGCGAGGATCTCCTCCTGCTCGGCGAGCGCCCGACGACCGGCAGACCTCCGCGAGAGCCCACCTGGCTGCTGGCGCGGGGCTCCACCTTCGAGCCCGCCGATCTCCCCTCGTTGGGTGTTCCCCTGGAGGTCGTGCCGCTGGACGTCGACGCTGACGGCGACATCGATGCCCTGGCGGCCGACGACAGCACCTTCACGGTGTGGACCGCCGACGGACCCCTGCAGGACGGCGGACCCGTGTCGGCGCCGTGGAGGAAGGAGCTTCGGGGCATGGTCGCCTCTGCCGCGGGCGCCTTCGTCAACGCCCACGGCTCCCTGTACGCGTTCCCCGCGGGCTCCGAGCCCCTCACCCCCACCCTGGTCGACGATGGCGCCGACGCGCCCCTCGCCACGATGGACTTCGACGGCGACGGCATCGACGAGGGTGTGCTGTTCCTCCGTGCGGGGACCGAGGTGTTCGGCTCGAAGCCCGTGGGCGACGGGTGGTCGGAGCCCACGGCCTTGCAGACCCTCTCCCTCCGCCCCACGGTGATGCTGACGGCGCAGCTCGACGGGGAGGGTCTCCCGGAGCTCGTCGTCGGCTCGCTGACCAGGGGCTTGTGGATCGTGTGGCTGGACGCCCACCGGACCCTTCACCTGGCCGATGGCTCCGTCGAGCACGTGCTGATCACGGATGTGGACGGCGACGGCAAGCTCGACCTGATCGCAGCCACGGAGGAGGATGGGCTCGGCTGGTATCGCAACGCCATGGAGCCCTCCGGAGAGGAGGAGGAACAGGTCGAAGTCCCAACCGGCACCGCCACCCCTCGGAGAGGATGTCGCTGTGCCTCGGGGGAGGGAGGAGGCGCGAGCGGCGTGTCGAGCGTCGTCCTGCTCCTCGCGTGGCGACGCCGTCGGAGGGTCCCGAAGTAACGCTCAGCGGGTGCGGAGCCAGCCGATCAGCGTGTCCAGCTCGTCGGCCGACAGGTTGCTCACGTCGCCGTGCAGCGCGCCCCCGGTGCAGCTGTCGGGCCCGAGGAACCGGTCCTCCAGGGTGGCCGCGCAGCCGTCGTGCATGAACGAGGTGCGCAGGCCCAGCCCCACCAGCGACGGCGTCTTGAACGGCGGGTCGTCCTCGCGGACGCGATGCTCGTCGTTGTCCGTGAGCATCGGGCCCGCGTGGCAGTCCGTGCACCCGAGCTCCCCGAACAACGCCTCCCCGTCCCCGGCCGGCTCTTCGCCGCTCGCACGCACCGGGCGCACGCCGTCCAGCCACGTGAACAGCGCCGACGACGTGACGTCGGGCAGCATCATGCCACCCATGCCGAGCGTGTACGTGCTCCGGGCGAGGTCCGCAGGACCCTCGAGCTCACCCATCCAGTGGTAGGGCGCGCGGTCGAGCAGGTGCCCTCCCAGCGGCAGCGTGCGGCGCCGACCCGCGGTCGCCGTCCCGCTCACGCCTTCACCGAAGCGCCAGACCTGACCGTCGTCCTGCCCTTCGGGGTGACAGCTCGCACACGCGACCCCGAGCGAGGCGTCGCGATGGAAGATCACGCGCGGATCCTGGTCCACCAGGGGGAGCTGCCCGCCCCAGTGGGCCTCCACGCTGGGCAGCACCGAGAACAACGCGTCGGGCACGTACGACTGGACGATCGGCTCGCCATCCAGCACGACCACCGACGACACCAGACCGAGATCGTCGATCACCACGTCGTCGGGATCCTTGCATCCGTCGTCGCCGTCGCGACCCGACGTGTCCGTGGCGATCAGCGAGGCCCTCCCGAACTTCGCGCCTGCGTCCACCACCAGGATCCGATCGCCGTCCACCGCCAGATCCACCCCGAGCACCACGCCGGCGAACGAGGTCCGCCACGCCACCTCACCGTCGGCGGTCACCCGTGCGAGCGAGGGCTGGTGTCGCTCCGCGCAGGGGTCCGAGGTCCCGTAGTAGCTGACGCCGGTCGATGGGGTGACCGTCACCCCGGAGGGCTTGTGGAACGCCACGAACACCCCGCCGCCGGCCGGATCGGGGCGCATCCGCCAGACGACGCCGCCCAGCACCGTCAGGGGCGCCACGTCGACCACGCGGGCCGTCTCGGGGTCGAGCAGGACCACCTCACCGAATCGGAAGCGCGAGAGGTACACCACGCCGTCCGCCACGACCACGTCGCGCAGATCGGGCGCCACGACCGCGTGCCGGTCCACGCTGCCCGACGGATCGAGCACCACCAGATCCCCGCCGGCGCAGGCGACCCACAACGTGCCGTCCTCCGCGCGGTCCAGCCCCCGCGGCTCGGGGCACACCGGCGTGCGCCAGCGCACCTCGAGGTCCGGCAGCGACACCTCGGCGACCTCGCCCGTCCCTCGGAGCGTCACCCACGCGGTGTCATCGGCCACCTCGATGCGGAACGGGCGGCTCCCCTCACCCACCGACCGCTCGACCGCCGTCGTGTCGGGCGACCACCAGATCAGGCGGTCCCCGTCGGGGTCAGCGGCGATCACCCCGCCGAGGTCGGCCGCCGCCTCCATCGTCCCCCCGAGCAGCGGGACCGTGTCCATGGGCTCGGGAACGAACACGGGCAGGCCCCCGGCGACCCAACGCGAGGGATCCGGCGTGTCGATGGGTGGGTCGATCCCCGCGACGGGTACGGGCTCCACCTCCACCTCGGCGACGGATACCACCACCTCGTCCGTGACACAGCCCCAAAGTCCGCCGACGAGAAACATGAGAACGCTCCGTCCACGCATTCTAGCCGGCCCTCCTCGACGCCGCGCTAGGATGTCGAGGTGAGGTACGAGATGGCGGTCCCGCTGTTGGGATGGCTCGCGACCTCGGCCCGCGCCGACTGGCCGGTCCAGTCGCTCACCAGTCCTCCCGACCCCGTGGGCGTGGCGCTCGCCGACGTGGACGGCGATGGGACGACCGACGTGGTGATCGCCGACGGCGGGGGTACCGTGGTGTGGACCACGCCCGGTGGCGGCGTGACCCCCATCGCGTCCTGGTCCGCGCTCACCACGGTCGCGGTGCTGGACGCCGACCAGGATGGCGACGTCGACGTGCTCGTCGGCTCGCTCCGCGGGCCGGGCGTGCGGTGGTACGAGAACGGCGGTGGCGGTGCGTCCTGGACCCCGAAGGATCCCTCCTCTCCGCTCATGGCCGTGGTCTCGGTGGACGGCGGGATCCTGGGCACCGACGCCACACCGTCGATCGCAGTCGGCAGCAACCAGCGCATCATGACGTACCAGGCGGATCCCTTCACCCAGACGATGACCTCCCCGGAGCCGTCGCGGGTCCTCGTGGTGGATCTCGACGGTGACAGGCGACTCGACCTCGTGGCGCTGGACCCCACCACCGGCGCCGTGCGCTGGTGGCGCAGCGGCCCCTGGGAGAACCCCGATGTCGTCGTGACCACCCTCCCCGGCACCACCTCGATCGACGTGGTGGACCTGGACCGCGACCGCCTCCCCGAGTTGGTGTTGGGCTCCTCCACCGGCGGGCTCGCGACCGTGCGCAGCCTCGGGCACGGACGTTTCGACGCACCGCACACCTGGGCCTCAGGCCTCTCGGGGCTCGTCGCGACCGGGGCCGCCGACCTGGACGGGGACGGCGACCTCGACCTGCTCGGCGCCGCTCGCGGCGAGGACCGCGTGGTGTGGCTGGAGGGCGCGGGCGATGGCACCTTCGCGCCCCCACAGACCCTCGCCGTGGTGCCGGGACCCGTCGATCTGGCGACGCTCCCGTTCCAGGGCTCGGGACCGGACATCCCCGTGGCCGCGACGGGAGGCGCGGTCCTGCTGCGCTCGCCCGGCTTCGCCGACTCGGACGGCGACGGGCTGGCGGACGGCGTCGAGACCACGTTCGGTTCCGACCCCGCGCGGCCCGACTCCGACGGCGACGGGCTCCCCGACTGGCTGGAGGTCGTGCGCGGCCTCGACCCCACGAACCACGACTCGGACGGCGGCGGGATCCCCGACGGAGAGGAGGCGCTGGCGGGCCACGACCCCGGGGATCGGCGCGACGACTGGGTGAGCTCGCCCCTGGCACTCGGCGGGACCTGCACGGCGCTCCACGTCGTCGACGTGGACGGGGACCGGATCCCCGACGTGCTCCACGGAACCGACGGGATCGCCTGGCGCCGCGGCCTGGGCGGCGGACGCCTCGGTCCGGACGAGGTGCTGCAACCGACGAACGGCCCCCTCCGGTGGCGCGTCGGCGACGTGGACGGCGACGGGCACCCCGACATCGTGGCGAGCGGCGCGGACGGCGTGACCGTCTGGACCCACCTCACGCCGGGACCGCCCTCCGCGACCCTGCTCGACACGTGGCCCGCGGCCGGAATGGCGCTCGCGGACCTCGACGAGGACGGCGATCCCGAGATCCTCCTGGCCGCCGCGACCCGCCGCATCCGCGCCTGGTGGCGTGGCGCCGACGGGACCTGGACCTCGACGGTGCTGTCGGTGCTGGGCGATGGCCTGCTCGCCCTCGCCGACCTCGACGGAGACGGACACGACGATCTCGTGGCTCAGGACGGTCGCAGCCTCCTGTGGGCCGTGGGCGATGGCCACGGCGCCTTCGGGTCCACCGTCCGGCTCGAGACGGGAGGCGGCACGCCGACCACCCTGCAGGTGGCCGACCTGGACAACGACGGGCGACCCGACGTGGTGGCCGGGACGGGGGCATCGCACGTGGCGGTGCTCTGGAACGACGGCGCCTCCGCCTTCACGCTCGCTCCGCTGCCCACGGACGCCAGCTGGGTCGACCTCATCGACGTCCGCGATGTCGACGGCGACGCCCTCCCCGACCTGGTGATCGGCGACAAGCTCGACGGGGGCTCCACCCTGGGGTGGCGTCGCAACGACGGGGCACGCGGCTTCGAGGACCCGGTGCCGATCGCCACGTCGATCGCGGTGCTCGAGGCGCTCTCGACCGGGGACATCGACGGGGACGGGGACGCCGACGTCGTCTCCTGCTCCTCGTCCGACGCCTGGATCGCCGCCAGCGGCGCCGTGGTGGACCGCGACCACGACGGACTGTCCGACACGTACGAGCAGACCGTCGGGACCTCGGCGCTCCAGGCCGACACGGACGGCGGCGGGACTCCCGACGGCGAGGAGCTCGGCTGGGGCACCGACCCGCTCGATCCGACGGACGACCTCGCGATGGACCGCGACCACGACGGCCTGTCCGACGCGGAGGAGCTGGCGGCCGGCACCGACCCGTACGGCTTCGACACCGACGGAGACACCATCGCCGACGGGCGAGAGCTCGACCTCGGGATCGACCCGAGGAGCGCGGACTCCGACGGCGACGGCATGGCGGACGGCGCGGAGCTCGAGTGCGTGAGCGATCCGCTGGACGCCGGCGACCTCGACACCGACTGCGACGGGCTCTCGGACGCGGAGGAGGCGGTGCTGGGGACCGATCCGACCTCGCCGGACACCGACGGCGACGGGCTCTCCGACGCCACGGAGGTCGACCTCGGGACCAACCCGCTGGACGCGGACACCGACCACGGCGGGACGAACGACCTCGAGGAGATCCAGACCGACCGGGACCCGCACGATCCCGCCGACGACTGGGCCTACCACGCGGTGGTGGCCGGCTCCGAGGCCCACGGCCCCCTGGCGTTGTTCGACGCGGACGGCGACGGGGATCTGGACCTGTGGATCGCGATGACCACGGGTCATGTCGCGTGGATCGAGCGCCTGGAGGACGGACGCTTCGGGTCCACCCGGATCGTGTGGCAGGCGGAGCAGGCCGTTCGCTCGCTGGCCGGCATCGACATCGACGGGGACGGCGGCGAGGACCTCCTCATGGTCGGACCCGAGGCCAGCAACACCTGGCTCGTGGGCGAGCACGGCAGCTACGCACCCGTGGTCCCCACGACCCGCCAGGCATCGCTCGTCGCGTCCGGGGACTTCGACGACGACGGCGACACCGACCTGTTGGCGGCCGATGCGGACGCCTGTTGGAGCTGGCTGGCCAACGGAGGTCTGGTCGACGGATGGACGGAGCACGAGTGGTGGTGGCGCGACCCCGTCGCCCTCGTGGCCGCGCCACCGGGCGGGTACCTGGTGGCGGACGACGCGCTGTACGCGGTGCGGGACGGCACGGACCCCAACGGGTTCGAGCTGGTGACGGCCGGGGACGTCGGGTCCCAGCTCGCGCCCGCGGACCTCGACGGCGACGGCTGGGACGACGTCGTGTACCAGCACCGCAAGACCCGCGTCCTGAACGCCGTCGAGCACCGCGACCAGGGGTGGTCTCGGCCGCGTGAGCTCGTCGAGCTCCCCCGCCGGCCCAAGGCCCTCGCGTCCATCCAGGTCGACGCGTCGGGACCCTCGGAGCTGATCGTCGGCACGTCCGAGGGGCCCCTGCTCGTCTGGACCGACCCCGTCCGGCTCACTTCGCTCGGGGACCGGCAGGCCGACCGGATCCTGGTGACCGACGTCGACGGGGACGGCGCGCCCGACGTGATCACCGCCGGAACCCAGGGCGTCGGCTGGTACCGCAACGGCTTCGTTGCGCCGACGGCCGAACCCACCGGCGAACCCACCGGCGACACGGGAACACCAGAGCGTCCGCGCCACCATCACCGGAAGGACGAGGGCTGCGGGTGCGTGTCGGGCCCGCGCGCCCCTTCCGCGGGGCTGTGGATCGCGCTGCTGGCGTGGCGTCGCCGACGGAGACACCGATGACGCCGGCGCTGGCGGCGTGGCTCGCGGGCCCGGCGCGGGCGGACTGGCCGATCGAGCCGCTCGCGAGCGCGACGAACCCGGTCGGCCTGGCGCTCGCGGACATCGATGAGGACGGCACCAGCGACGTCGTGTTCGGCGAGGCGGGCGGCAGGCTGGCGTGGGTGACGCTGGGCGGCGCGGTGACGCGGGTGGGCACGTGGTCCTCGCTCACCTCGGTGGCCGTGATGGACGCCGATCGGGACGGGGACATGGACGTCGTCGCCGGCTCGCTCGAGTCCCCGGGCGTCCGGTGGTACCGGAACGACAGCGGCGCGCCCTGGTCGGCGGTGTGGCCGTCGTTCGCGACGACGGGGGTGGTGTCCGTCGCCGGTGGGACCTGGGGATGGGACGGCCGGATCGTGGCCGCGGCACCGACCACGGTGATGTTCGCGGCTCGGCCCTTCGATCGACTCGCAAGCCTCCCCGCGGCGTCCCGGGTGCGAATGGCCGACCTGGACGGCGACGGCACCGACGACCTGATCTCGCTCGACGCCCCGACCGGGACCGTCCGCTGGTGGCGCGGCGATCCGCAGCAGCTCGTGGAACGCATCGCGGCCACGGTGTCCGGTGCCACCTCCGTCGACGTGGCGGACCTGGACCGCGATCGGCGCCCCGACCTGGTGCTCGTGTCCGACACGGGCGGCTGGCTGGCCACGCTGCGCAACCTCGGCGACGGGACCTTCGAGGCGCCGCGCACCCTGGCGACCGGGCTGCCGGGCCTGAGCAGGTCCGCCGCCGGCGATCTGGACGGGGACGGAGACCTCGACGTGGTGTGCACCATCCCGACCCAGAACCGCGTGGTGCTGCTCGACGGTCGGGGCGACGGCACGCTGGACGCCGCCGTCACCCTCGCCAACATCTTCGAACCGATCGACCTCGCGGTCCCGAGCTCCGCGGGTCGCGCCCCCGACGTGGTGGTGGCCGCGCGCAGAGGCATCGTCCTGCTGCCCTCACCCGGGTACCCGGACGCGGATGGGGACGGGCTCTCGGACGCCACCGAGGCCGCTCTGGGGACGGACCCGAGCCTCGCCGACACCGACGGGGACGGGCTGCCCGACTGGCAGGAGGCCGTGGGCGGGCTCGATCCGACCGACGCCGACACCGACGGCGGCGGGCTGCAGGACGGCAGCGAGATCACGGAGGGACGCGACCCGGGGAACCGGGGCGACGACTGGGAGAACCTCCCGCAGATCGCGCCCGAGGGACGGAGCCATGTGCTCGTCGTAGACCTCGACGGCGACGGCGTCCTCGACCTGCTGAGCGGGTTGGACCAGGTCGCCTGGCAGCAAGGGTTGGGCGGCGGCGTGCTGGCTCCCGCGCAGACGTTGGTGCCGGTCGCGGGGGCGGGTACCTGGATGGTGGCCGACGTGGACGGGGACGGTCGGAACGACGTGGTCGCCTCTGGGGTCGCGGGCGTCCGGGCGTGGACGCACCTCCTCCCAGGTCCAGCCACCGTGGAACAGGTCACGACCCGACCGGCGTGGCGCATGGCGCTGGCCGACGTCGACGAGGACGGTGCGCCCGAGCTGTTGCTGTCCGGCGGGCAGCGCGGGGTCGATGTCGCCACCCGCCAGCACGACGGGCGCTGGACGACGGCCCCGGCGATGGTCGTGGGCGACGGGGCGCTCGGCTGGGGCGACCTGGACGGGGACGGGCACGGCGACCTCGTCGCCGCATCGGGGTGGGAGCTTTGGTGGGCGCAGGGCGACGGGCGGGGTGGCTTCGGACCGGCGCGCCGAGCGGGTCCGACCGACGTCGCAGCCAGCACTCTCGAGGTGGCCGATCTCGACGAGGACGGACGTCCGGATCTCGTGCTGGAGCTGCCCGGGGCCCTCGACAATCGGGACCTGGGGATCCTCTGGAACGACGGGGGGACCTTCGAGCTCGCGACGTACGATGCCCCGCACGCGAACCCGATCCAGGTGGCCGACGTGGACGGGGACACGCTCCCCGATCTGGTGGTCGGAGTCGCGGGGCTCCAGGAGTCCACGCTGCGGGTCCTGCCCAACGTCGGAGGGCGCCGGTTCGACCTTCCGTGGACCATCACGCCACCGTCCGCGACCTGGACGGCGACCCTCGCCGTCGGCGACCTGGACGGGGACGGTGACCGCGATGCGGTGTCCTGCGAACCCAGCGACACCTGTCGGACCGCCTGGAACAATGGCCACGACGACACCGATCACGACGGCCTGGCGGACGTCTTCGAGCTGGCGACCGGCACCTCGAGCCTGGACGCGGACACCGACGGTGGCGGGACACCCGACGGCGAGGAGCGGAGCTGGGGTACCGATCCGCTCGATCCTGCCGACGACCAGGCGATGGACCGTGACCATGACGGGCTCACCGACGCGGAGGAGCTCGCGGCGGGCACCGACCCGAAGGCCTTCGACACCGACGGTGACGGCGTGTCCGACGGTCGCGAGCTCGCGCTCGGCTCGGACCCCCTCCGGTCCGACTCCGATGGTGACGGCGCGGTGGACGGCGCCGAGGTCGAGTGCGCGACCGACCCACTGGACGCGCGGGACCTCGACACCGACTGCGACGGGCTGCACGACGACGAGGAGGAGCGCCTGGGAACCGATCCGGGCTCCGCGGACACCGATGGTGACGGGCTCGACGACCTCGACGAGCTCGGCCGGGGGACCGACCCGTTGGACCCGGACACCGACGGTGGCGGGACCTTCGACGGGAAGGAGGTGGCCACGGCGCGTGACCCGCTGGACGCCGCGGACGACTGGGCGTACCACTCCGTGGGAGGTTCGGAGGCCGACGGGCCGCTCCTGCTGCTCGATGCGGACGAGGATGGTGACGACGATCTCTTCGTCGTCGCAGCGACCACCCACGTGGTGTGGATCGAGCGCCTCGCCGACGGCCACTTCGGGTCCTCCCACGAGGTGTGGTCGTCCGCGTCACCCGTCACCTCGCTCGTCGCCGTGGACGCGGACGGGGACGGCGATCGGGACCTGCTGGTCCTCACCCCGAGCGGCGCCACGTGGTTGGTGAGGGACGGTGACTTCCTCGAGCCCAAGGTGCTGCCGCTGTCCCCGAACCCCCGGGTGGCGGTCGCGGCGGACTTCGACGGCGACGGCGATCCCGACGTCCTGGCGGCGAACCGGCGCTCCGTCTGGAGCTGGGTGGCCGACGGGCCGCTGGCTGACGGGAGCGCCGAGGACGGCTGGTGGCAGCGCGATCCCGAGGCCTTGATCGCGTCCCCACCGGGCGCGTACCTGGTGGCCGATAGAACCCTGTACGCGCTGGCGGACGGTCTGGCGCCCAGCGAGAGGAACCGTGTCGCGTCGTTCGCCCACGCGCCGGTGGTGGAGGTGGACCTCGACGGCGATGGCCGCGACGAGGTCCTGTTCGAGGGGACGGGCAACGCGCTCTACGCGACCTCGCCCACGGACGACGGTTGGTCCGCGCCGGCGCTCTTCCGGCCCTTCGCCGGCCAGCCCAACGACGTGGTGGTGGCGCAGCTCGACGGGTCGGGGCCCCCGGAGCTCGTCGTCGGCACCACCGGGGGTCTCGTGGTCGTGTGGCTCGAGCCGGAGCGGCTCGTCGCGCTCGACGACGCGCCGGTGAGCCACGTGCTGGTCACCGACATCGACGGTGACGGCGCGCTCGACGTGATCGCGTCCGGCGAGGGCGGGACCAGCTGGTTCCGCAACACGGTCCCTCCCGGGATGCCTGAGGAGAGCGCGGACACCGGAGAGCCGCCGCAGATCCCACGCGAGCGCGGGTGCGGCTGCGCCTCGAGCCCAACCACCCCGATGGCCGCGCCGTGGCTCGCGCTGCTGGCCCTGCACCCGCTCAGAAGGCGTAGAAGTCCTCGGGCAGCGTCTCGGTAGGCCGCCAGTCGACCTCGCCGGCCTCGGCACCCTTGTACTTGATGAACACCTCGCCCGCGGCGTCCTTGTCGAGCACCGGGCGCTTCGCGTCCGTCGCCTTCAACCAGGCCAGCGCGTTCTGCGAGGTGATGGCCTTGCCCTGCACGAGCCCGATCATCAGCACCAGGATGTGCTTGCACACCGAGCCCTTCAGCCCACCGCACACGTTGAGGTTCTGCGTACAACACGAGAAGTCACCCTCGCGCGTGATGCGGCACGAGTAGACCAGCGACGGGTCGTTCTGGCTCTTCACCACGCCCACGACCTGCTCCTCGTCCGCGTCGACGTAGAGCTGGAAGCGATCGGCGCGCAGCATCTTGAGCGCCTTGTTGACCTTCGGTGGGTCCCCGACCGTCCGATTCAGGGCCTCCTTGAAGATCTGCTGCTCGGTGGGGGGCTTCTTCGCCACGGGCTCCTCCGCGCGCACCGTACCAGAGCCGTCCGCGGGCGACTTCACATCGTGTGAAGTCCGCCTCGTCCGCACCCCTTCGAACAGCGGGCCTGTGGAGGTACGACCGTGTGCGGAGCAGCTCATGGGCGTCGTCGTCGGCTCACCGATCCCCCGTCACCACCGCGCGAAGGCTCACCACGCGCCCGGGCCACCGAACGCGCCGATGTCCGACGTCGAGCCATCGGTGTCGCGCACCGAGGGGTCACCCGCGTCGACCAGCGGCGAGGCCGCGGCCAGGCGCCAGCTCGCGGTGAAGAGCGGGTCCGCGACGCGCAGGTTGCCGTAGGTCGTCCCGGGGTCCGGCAGCCCACGGAAGCTGCCCGTGTCGCCGAGGTTGCTGTACGTCGGGTCCCAGGTGGCGTTCTGGCCGTAGTAGGCCCCGTAGGCGGTCGACGAGCCCGTGTTGCCCGAGAACGTGGTGTTGAGCAGCGTGACCGAGCTGTTGTCGAGCACGGCGACGCTGCTGCCGTACGTGCTGCGCCCGGCGGTCGCGTGGTTGTCGGCGAAGGTGGAGTTCTCGAACGTCAGATCGCCCGTGAAGTGGTAGAGCGCGCTCCCGAGCGTGTCGTAGACCGCGGTGGAGCGGTTGTTCACGACCAGCGCGTTGCGGATCGTGACCACGCCGCCGGTCGCGACCAGCGCCGTCTGCACGTTGTGCTGCCCGTCCTGCTCGTTGTCCTCGACCAGGATGCGCTCGATCGTCCCCTGGGTCTGCGACGCCCCGAAGCCTCCACCGGACGGCCCGTTGTCGGCGGTCACGCGGTTGCGGAGCGCCTCGACGTCGACGAGGTCCATCGTCCCCGTCGCGACGTACATCCCACCGCCCCAGCTGTACCCGTTGGGGTTGTCGAGCAGGTTGTCGTGCACGGAGATCCGCTCGCCGACGAGCTCGGAGGCGTTCACCGCGATCCCGCCGCCCTGCATGGACAGGTACGGGATCTGCGAGCGCCCGACGTTGCCGTAGGCCTCCACGTCGCGCAGCGTGGGCCAGCTGGAGGTGAGGTACATCCCCACGCCGTTGCAGTCCTCGTCCACGCACAGGTTGTCGCGGAGCACGACGTCCTCCGCCACGATCCGCGCGAACCGCGCATAGACCCCGGCCCCCGTGCCGTGGATGCCGCCCTGCACGATCAGACCGGACAGCTCGACGTCCGCGGGGTTCGCGAGATCGATCGTCACGACACGACCGTTCCCCGCCCCCTCCAGCACCGTCTGTCCGGGGACGCCACGCACCAGCAGGGCCTTCCCACCGAAGTCGAAGTTCCCACGGTAGGTCCCGGGTCCCACGCAGATCAGGTCGCCGTCGACCGCCGCGTCGAGCGCGTCCTGCAGATCGGCGTGGTCCAGCGGGACGATGATCTCCTCGCGGCTGGCACCGCTGCACACCGTGTCGATGCCGTCGCATCGCGGTGCCTCGCCCGGGTTCACGGTCGGATCGGTGTCGTCGCAGTCCGTGCCGTCGGCGATCAGGTCCGGCGGCTGCTGGCACGACAGCAGCGGCGCGCTCGCGGCATCGCCGAAGCCGTCGTGGTCGGCGTCGCTGTACCAGGCGGTCAGCACCCCCTCGTCGATCTCGGCGTCGCAGTCCTGGTCCACGCCGTCGCAGACCTCGTCCGCCCCCGGGAAGATGCTCGGATCGGCGTCGTTGCAGTCCACGTCCACCCCGAACCCGTCCTCGTCGGCGTCGACGGGCCCGGTGTCGGTGTCCGCGTCGCTGTCGGCGTCCGCGTCGGCGTCGGCGTCGGCGTCCGCGTCGCTGTCGGCGTCCGCGTCGGTGTCCGCATCCCCGTCCACGCCCAGGTCGTCGTCCGAAGCGCCATCCCCACCACACCCCGCGGCCACCAGCAGCCACCACCCCGCCCAGGTCCGCATGCTCACCTCCTCGCAGGGCGTACCGGCGCTTCCGCGGGCCCGGTCCAACCGTGACCGTGCGTGACCTTCCATTTCTGAGTTGAAAATGAATTTCATTTTCAATATGACCCACGTCCAGGAAGGAGGTGGTCATGGTCGTCGGCGATCCCCGGTCGGAGGAAGAGACGCTCGGAAGGACGGTTCGCGGGCTCCTGCTGCGTGGACGAGCGGGCGCGCTGTGCACCACGGCGGCTCAGCGAGGGCTCGAGGGCTTCCCCTTCGGCTCGGTCGTGCCCTACGCGCTGTCGGCCGAGGGGCACCTGCTGGTGCTGCTGGCGCGCATCGCCACGCACACGGCGAACCTCCGGCGGGATCCGCGGGCGTCGCTCCTGGTGCGGGACGAGGAGGCCGAGGGCGATCCGCAGGCGAGCTGGCGCATCACCGTGATCGGCGCCTTCGAGCGGCTGCGAGTGGAAGGAGAACGCCCCTCCGACGGCGACGTCGTGCTCGATCGGGACACCTGGACCGAGCTGTTCGCCCGCTACCAGGAGCGGGTCCCGGCGGCCGTGGACTACGACCGCACGCACGACTTCGACCTCTGGCGCCTGCGTGAGCCCGTGAGGCTACGTTACATCGGAGGTTTCGGCGAGATCCACTGGGTGGCCGGCGAGCGGATGCTCCGGGATCCGGGCGGCGAGGGGCTGGCCGAAGCGGCGGCGGGCGCGGTGGCGCACCTCAACGAGGACCACCCCCACCACCTCGTGGAGCTGGTCGAGGGGCTGCTCGGTCTGTCGCCCGAGCGGGCCGAGGCCGTGGGTGTGGACCGCACGGGACTCCTGCTGCGGTTGCACGCCCCCGATCGGCTCGTCCACTGCTCCTTCGGGCGGGAGATCGGCGCCGGCGAGCTGCGGACCGCCGTGGTGGAGCTGTTGCGGCACGCGCGGTCCGTGCGGCGATGATCGCGCTGGCCGCCCTCCCCGCGCTGGCCGAGCCCGTCGACGACGACGAGGTGGAAGTCGTCGTGGTCACCGGCACGCGTACGCCGCGCCGCCTCGGGGACGCGCCGGTGGCGGTCGAGGTGATCGACCGGGACGCGATCGTGGCCTCGGGCGCGCGCGATCTGTCCGAGCTGCTCGAGCAACAGCCGGGGGTCGACGTGCAGCGGGGCCTGCTCGGGGCGGCGGTGCGCCTGCGTGGCCTCGAGCCCCAGCACACCCTGCTCCTCGTCGACGGTCAGCGCGTCGTGGGGCGCAAGGACGGCACGGTCGACCTCTCGCGCATCCCCGTCGACCAGATCGAGCGGGTGGAGATCCTGAAGGGAGCCGCGTCCGCGCTCTACGGGTCCGACGCGATGGGCGGCGTCGTCCAGATCGTGACCCGCTCCGCGCAGGGTCCGCTGGCGGCCGACGTCTCGGCGCGAGGCACGGCCCCGACGGGGGGTGACGCCAACGCCGGCCTCTCCTGGTCGTCGGGCGACGTGGGGATCCGTCTCGACGCGGGGTGGCACGGCTCCTCCCCCTGGGACGACGACCCGACCGACCCGGCGACCACCGGAAACGCCCTGACCCAGGGTGACGGCGCGGCCTCCGTCGACTGGCGCGCCGGTCGCGACCTCCGGCTCTCCGCTCGCGGATCCTGGTCGGCGGTGGACGCACGCGGCGTCGATCTCGGTGTCGGGGGCGCGGTCCTCGATCGGCGCAACCTCACGGAGGACGGCCTCGCGCAGCTCACGGCGGACGCGCTGCCCGACGAGGTCACGCGCTGGAAGACCTCGGTCGGCGTGTCGACCTTCCGCGACCAGTACCTCTCCGATCAGCGGGAAGCCGCCTCGCTCGACACCTACCAGGAGACCCGGGAGCTCCTGTGGCAGCTCGACAGCCAGCTCGACCGCGTGATGGGCCGACACACGCTCACGCTCGGCGCCGAGGCCGATCACGGCGAGCTGCGCTCCGAGCGGCTGGACGGGGGTTCGGGCCGGCGCGAGACGGGCGCGCTCTACGTCCAGGACGAATGGCGCATGGGCCGCCAGCGCCCGTTCGACGTGGTCCTCGGGCTGCGGGGCGACGCCGACTCGTGGTTCGGCGGCGCGGTCGTGCCGAGCGTGGGCCTGCGCTACGACCCGCTCCCCCGGCTCACCCTGCGCGGCTCGGTCGGCTCGGGTTGGCGCGCGCCCAGCTTCCGCGAGCTGCTGCTCTCCTTCGACAACGCCGCCGTCGGCTACCGCGTGGAGGGCAACCCCGACCTGCGGCCGGAGCGCTCGACCTCGCTCGCGGCGGGCGTCGAGCTGACCGCCTCGGACGCGCTCGCGCTGACCGGCAACGTCCACACCGACCACCTCCTGGACCTCGTGCAGATCGGCACGCTCGAGGAGACGCCGGGCCTCGTCCGCTACGGCTACGTCAACGTCGGCGAGGCGGTCACGACCGGCGTGGACGTCGGCGCCTCGCTGGACCCGAGCCGCTTGTGGTCGCTCGATCTGTCCGGGAGCTGGCTGCACACGCGCGACCTGACGGCGGACCGCCCGCTCGAGGGCCGCGCGGCGTTGCGCGGAACGGTGGGGACGACGGTCCGGGCCGGATCGGTCGGCCCCTCGCTCACGGGGCGCGCGATGCTCGTCGGGCCGCGTCCCTTCTTCGTCGGCGACGACACCGTCGACGCCCCGGCCTACGCCCTCGTCGACCTGCGCCTGGCCCAGCGCCTGGCGCGCGGACTCGACCTGTCGGTCGGCGTCGACAACCTGGCGGACGTGGGTGACGCCTCGTTCCTCCCGGTCCAGCCCCGCCTGGTCTACGCGGGGATCGACGCCGACCTGGGGCGTGCGCCGTGAGGTGGCTCCCGTCGCTGCTCGCCGGGTGCCTGTTGCCCGATCTGTCGGGCTCGCTCGACCCCGGTCCACCCGCGCAGACGACGCCGCCCGTCGTGGTCGTGACCACGGGGACCGGTGACACCGCGGAGCCGCTCGTCGTCGCCGAGCTCACCGTCGACGCCACCGACCACGACCTGTGGGTCGGGCTCGATCTCGACACGCTCGATCCGGCCGCCCCGGCGGACGACCCGAGCGTCGACCTGCGCCTGAGACGGTTCGAGGTGCTCACGAACGGTGGCGCCTCGGGGGACGGCGGGGTGCTCGTGGCGCGCCTGGACGGGGTGGCCTTTGCGGACGTGCACGCCGTCCCCACGGGCCTGGACTGGCGGGCGGACGAGCCCGACGCCGACGAGGACGGGCACGTCGAGGGTGTCTTCGACGACTGGTACGTCTACGACGAGACCACCCACGAGCTGACCCCCGCGCCCGTCACCTGGCTGGTCCGCACGACCGAGGACGCCGTCTTCCGGCTGGTCTTCCTCTCCTACTACGACCCCAGCGGCACGCCCGCGCGCGTCTCGCTCCGGGTCGGCACGCTCCACCCCGATCCCGACGAGGACTGACACATGCGCACGCTCCCCCTCACCCTCCTGCTGCTGGCCTGCGCCGGTGACGACGACACCGACACGCTCCCCGCGGAGACCGACGCCGACGCCGACGCCGACACCGACGCAGATAGCGACGCCGACACGGACGCCGACAGCGACGCGGACACGGACAGGACGGGCGACACCGGTCCGGTCGAGCCCTGGGTGGGCGAGGCCAGCACGACGGACAACGGCGACGGCACCTTCACCACGCTGGTGGACGCCACCGATCAGGAGGGCTGGACCTACCTCGACCTCGCCACCCGCGCGGTCGTGTCACCCACCGATCCCCTCACCTCGGCGGACTGGGACCTCGCGTTCCGGCGGGACGCGATCGCGGTCGACGGCGGCGTGAGCGGCGCGGGCGAGGTGGGCGTGTGGCGGGCGGACCACGTGCCCTTCGAGGCGCTGACCTGGCCGGGCTCGGGTCCGCTGCTCACCGACACCGACGCCGACGGAGACGACGTCGTCGAGCAGGCCTTCGCCGGCTGGTACGACTACGACCAGACCTCCCACCGCCTGAGCCCGGCCGACCGCACGTGGATCGTGTCCGACCGGTCGGGCGCCACCTGGCGGCTGCGGTTCGATGGCTACTACGACGGGGCCGACGTGTCGGGTCACCCGTCGTTCACGTGGGGTCCTCTCACCGGGCCCTCACCGCTCACGGTCCATGTGGACGGGGACGGCTCGCGCGCGGTCACGCTCGCAGCCACCGACGCGGGCGCCCCCGTCCACCTGCGCCTGGGCCTGGATCTCGCGCTCACGCCGACCGATCCCGCCACCAGCGACGCCTGGGACCTCGCGGTCGCGCGGACCGTGATCAGCCTCGGAGGCGGGAGCAGCGGCGGCGGGAGCACGGAGGTGGCGGTGCTCGAGGGCCAGGACTTCGCCGCGCTCTCGGCCGCGCCCGCGACGGGCTTCACGACGGACGCGGACACCGACGGCGACGGCGCGACGGACGTGTACGCGATGGGCGACTGGTACGACTACGACGTGCGCACGCACACGCTCACCCCGAAGGACCGGGTCTACGTGCTGCGCACGACGGACGGGGCGGCCTTCAAGCTGCAGCTCCTGACCTACGACGACGGCACGACGACCCTGCGCTACGCGGCGGTGACACCGTGATCGCGTGGTGGGCGACCCTCGGCCTGGCCGCGCCTTCGCGGGTGGTCGTGCTGTCGGACGGGCTCGTGGAGACGACGTTCGCGCTCGGCGCGGGCGACGTGGTGGTGGGCGTCGACCGGGACGCCACCTTCCCCCCGGAGGCGACGGCGCTCCCGCGCGTGGGCTCCTCCCGTCAGCTCTCCGCCGAGGGCCTGCTCTCGGCCCGGCCCGATCTGGTCGTGCTGCCCGAGGACGCCGGTCCCGCCAGCGTCGTCGACCAGCTCCGGGCGGCGGGGGTGGCGGTGGCGACGATGCCCACCGCGCGGGACGCGGAGGGCCTGCGCGCGCGGGTGCTGGCGCTCGGCGAGGCGCTCGAGCGACCGGCGGAGGCCGAGGCGCTGGCCGGTCGGCTGGAGGAGGCGTTGGCCGCCGTGCGGCCGGCGACCGGGGCGCCGAAGGTGCTCTTCGTCTACGCGCGAGGCTCCGGCACCCTCCTCGTAGCGGGCCGGGACACGGCGGCGGACGCGATGATCGCGCTGGCGGGCGCTCGCTCCGCGGTCTCCTCCTGGGACGGCTACCGTCCGCTCACGCCGGAGGCGGTGGTGGCGGCGGCCCCGGACGTGATCCTGCTCACCGAGGCAGGCCTGGCCTCGATCGGCGGCGTGGAGAGCCTGCTCGCGATGCCCGGGGTCGGAGCGACCCCCGCGGGCCGTGAGCGGAGGGTGGTCGCCGTCGACGACGCGCTGCTGCTCTCGTTCGGACCGCGCACGCCCGCGGGCGTGGAGGCGGTCGCCCGCGCGGTCGAGGAGCGGCCGTAGATGCGCGTGGCGGCCGTGGGGACGGCGCTGGCGGCGGCGCTGCTGGGGCTGTCCGCCGCCAGCGTCGCGACGGGCGCGGTGCCGGTCCCTCCGAGCGACGTGCTCGCGCTGCTCGTGGGCGGGGTGGTCGATCCCGTGCACGCGGCGGTCGTGACCGAGCTCAGGCTCCCCCGCCTGCTGCTGGCGGGCCTGGTGGGCGCGTCGCTCGCGACGGGAGGTGCGCTGCTCCAGGGGCTGTTCCACAACCCCCTGGCCGACCCGCAGCTCGTCGGCGTGTCGGCGGGGGCCGCGCTCGGGGCCGCCGCCGGCGCGGTGCTCGGCGCGGGGACCGGCATCGCGCTCCCCACCGCGGCCTTCCTCGGTGCGTTGGCGGCGGCGGGGGTCGTCAGCGCGGCGGCCGCGAGCGCCGAGCGGACCGCGGATCTGCTGCTGGCCGGCATCGCCGTGAACGCGCTGTGCGGCGCGGGCGTCGGGCTGCTGGTGTTCGCGGCCGACGACGCGGCGCTGCGCTCGTTCACGTTCTGGACGCTCGGGAGCGTGGGCGGGGCGACCTGGCCGACGCTGTCCTGGGTGGCCCCGCTGGTCGGGCTGCCCCTGGTGGCCTCGCTCGGGCAGGCGCGGGCGATGGACGCGTTGTTGTTGGGCGACGCGGACGCCGAGGCGCTCGGGGTGGCGGTCGGCCGCACCCGGCTCGTCGTGGTGCTGCTCACGGCGGCGAGCGTGGGCGCCGGGGTGGCGGCGTGCGGGACGGTCGCGTTCGTGGGCCTGGTCTGCCCGCACCTGGCCCGGCTGGTGGTGGGTCCGTCGCACGCGGGCCTGTTGCCGGTGAGCGCGCTGGCGGGCGCGGTGCTGCTGGTGGCCGCGGACCTGCTGGCGCGGACGGTGGTGGCGCCGGTCGAGCTGCCGCTCGGCGTGGTGACGACGGCGGTGGGTGGGCCGTTCCTGCTCTGGTTGTTGGCGCGCCGGAGCCGACGGTGATCGGTCTTCGCGCGGATCGGGTGACCGTGCGGCGCGGCGGACGGGCCCTCGTGGAGAACGTGTCGCTGCGGCCCGAGGCGGGCGAGCTGCACGTGCTGGCGGGGGCGAACGGCGCGGGCAAGAGCACGCTGCTCGGCGCCCTCGCGGGCACGGTGCGGCCGGACGAGGGCGAGGTGACGCTCGACGGCCGTCCGCTCTCGGCCTGGTCGGCGCGTGCTCTCGCGCGGCGCCGGGCGGTCCTGGGTCAGCGGGAGACGTTGTCCGAGGGACTGTCGGCGCGGGAGGTCGTGGCTCTCGGCCGCTACGCCCACGGTGGGCTCTCGCCGCGAGCGGCGCTGGTGGACGCCTGCCTCCGCGAGACGGGGGTGGCGGCGCTCGCGGATCGCGCGGTGCCGACGCTGTCGGGTGGCGAGCGCCAGCGGGTCCACCTGGCGCGCGCGCTGGCGCAGGTGTCGGGGGCGGATCCGGGAGCGGTGCTGCTGCTCGACGAGCCGACGAGCGCCCTCGATCTCGCGGCGCAGGTGCACGTGCTCGGGCTGCTGGCGTCGCTCGCGCGGGACCGCGGGCTGGCGGTCGTGTGCGTCCTGCACGATCTGAACCTGGCGGGCGCCTGGGCGGACCGGATCACGTTGCTGCGCGGTGGGTGCCGGGTCGCCGAGGGTCCACCGGGGGACGTGCTCGTCCCCGACGTGCTCCAGGAGGCCCTGGGCGTCCGGGTGCACGTCCTGCCCCACCCCATCTCCGGGCGCCCGCAGGTGCTCCTCGGCTGATCGCTCAGCCCCGCGGCGGCGGGCGGTCCAGGTCGGCGTGCCGGCTCCCGTAGATGATGCCGTTGATGTCGGGGTTGCCCAGGAAGTCGTGGGGGAAGCCCCTCTCGAAGGCGCTGGCCGCCTCGAGCCTCGCGAGCGCGTCCTCGGGCAGGGTCACGTCTACGGCACCCAGGACGTCCGCGATCTGTTCGGGCTTGCGGGCACCCACGATCGGCACCACGTCGACGCCGCGCGAGGCGACCCACGCGACGGCGACCTGCGTGCTCGTCACGCCGAGCTCGTCGGCGACGGTGTCCACGACCTTCGCGATGGCCAGGTTGCGGTCGGTGAGCCGCCGGCCCATGCTCGCGGCGCGCTTGCTGTCGCCGGGCCCCTCGCCGCGGGTGTACTTGCCGGTCAGCAGGCCAGCGCCGAGCGGCGCCCACGCCGTGATCCCGATGTCGAAGGCCCGCGCCATCGGCACGAGCTCGCGCTCGACCGTCCGCTCGATCAGGCTCCACGGGATCTGTAGCCCCACGAAGCGTGACCACCCCCGCAGGTCGGCCAGCGTGTTCGCGTGCGACACGACCCAGGCGGGTGCGTCCGAGATGCCGACGTAGAGCACCTTGCCGGACCGTACGAGGTCGTCGAGCCCGCGCATCACCTCGTCCACCGGCGTGCAGAAGTCCCAGGCGTGCACCCAGTACAGGTCGATCCGGTCGGTCCGTAGCCGCTTCAGGCTCTTCTCGACCGCCTGGATCATGTTCTTGCGCCCGTTGCCGCAGGCGTTCGGGTCGTCGGCGCGGGTGGCGAGCGTGTACTTGGTCGCCACCACGAAGCGGTCGCGGTCCGCCGCGATCAGGTCGGCGACGATCTCCTCGGTGTGGCCCTCGTGGTACTTGTTCGCGGTGTCGAGGAAGTTCCCGCCCGCCTGCGCGTAGCGCTCGAACACCTCGCGGCTGGTGGCGGCGTCCGCGCCGAAGCCCCACCGATCGCCGAACGACATGGTCCCGAGACACACCTGCGACACGCGCAGCCCGCTGCGACCGAGATGTCGGTACCTCATGTCCACCTCCGTGAGCGAGCACCCTACCAGTCGAACCGAGCCGAGCGCGCTATCCTCGCCAGCGTGTCCAGAGACGCCGACCGGACCTGGGAGAGCACGGACGAGACCCCGCTCGAGCCCTCCGCGGGCGATCCGCTGGCCTCCGGGCCCGACCGCTACGAGGACCGCGCGACGCTCGGCGAGGGTGCGCTCGGGCGCGTGATCGCCACCCACGACCGGGTGCTGGACCGCGTGGTGGCGCGCAAGGAGCTGGTGCGCGACCAACCGGGCGCAGCGGAGCGCTTCGTGGCCGAGGCCCGCGTGACCGCCGGCCTGGAGCACCCGTCGATCCCCCCGGTCTACGAGGCGGGCCGCCTGCCGGACGGGACGCCCTACTACACGATGAAACGGGTCGAGGGGCGCTCCATGCGCGCGGCGATCGCCGAGGCGACGACGCTGCCCGCGCGCCTCGAGCTGGTCGACGCCGTGCTGCGGGCCGTGCAGGCGATGGCCTACGCGCACGCACAGGGCGTGCTGCACCGCGACCTGAAGCCGGACAACGTCCTGCTCGGGCGCTACGGCGAGACCTGGGTCGTCGACTGGGGGCTCGCGCACCGCGCCGACGGCCCGCCGACCACCGGCATCGCCGGCACCCCGGGGTACATGAGCCCCGAGCAGGCGCGCGGCGAGCCCGTGGGGCCGCCGTCGGACGTCTGGAGCCTGGGCGCCCTGCTGCACGCCGTGCTCGCCGGCCGACGTCCGTTCGGTCCGCTCTCGGGGCGCGAGGCGATGGCGCGCGTCAGGAGTGAGGGGCCACCACCCCTCGCCAGCGTCGTGCCCGAGGTCCCGCCGGAGCTCGCCGCCGTCGTCGACAAGGCGCTGTCCTTCGACCCCACCCACCGCTACCCCGACGCGGGTGGGCTCGCGGCCGACCTCGAGGCCTGGGTCAGCGGCCGCAGGGTCGCCGCCTACGCCTACTCGCCCTGGCAGGTGCTGGCGCGCGAGCTGTGGCGGCACCGGTGGCGGGTCGCGGCCGCGCTCGCGGTGCTGGCGCTGCTGGCGGGGGTGCTGGTCGAGGCCGATCGGCGCCAGCGGGACGGCGCGCGGCGTGCGCTCGACGCCGAGCGGCGGGAGCAACGGGCCACGGAGCGGGCGCTCGCGGAGTCGTTGGTGGCGGCGGGGAGGGTCGCCCTGGCCGAGGGGAACACGCTCCTCGCCGGGGCCGACGGTGCCGTCGCCCTGCGCTACGCCGACCTGCCCGAGGCGCGCGGGCTGGTGGCGCGCACGCTCGCTGCCGGGACACCACGCCCGGTCGATGCGCTCGACGCCGGCCACCCCTGCCGCTGGCTGGCGCGCGGGCCCGACCTCGTGGTGTGTGGGGGCGACGGAGGCATCACCGCCTTCGTCGACGGGGAGCGCCGCTGGCACCGCGACGAGCAGACCATCGACGGGGTGCTCACGGCGGACGGCACGCGCCTCGTCGCCTCCCTGACCACGGTCGAGGGCGGCGCGGTGGAGGTCCTGTCCGCCGCCGACGGCAGCACGTCCCAGGCCTTCCGGTCCGCGTCCGACACGCCGCGAGCGGTGGCCTGGGTGGGTGAGCGGCCGGTGTGGGCCGAGGGCGGGACGCTGGTGGACGGCGTGAACCAGGTGATGTTCTGCAACTCGAACGTGACCGACCTGCAGGTCGACGCGAGCGGCCGGCTGAACGCGGTGTGCGCCAACGGCGGGTACGGCGTGTTCCGCCCGGACGACCTGACGCGCATCGAGCAGCCCGCCACCTCGCAGCTCGGCGTGGCGTTCGCGCTGACGCCCGACGGTCGCGGAGCCTGGATGGGCGTGGACCGGTCGGTCCGCCGGGTGGGTCCCGACGCCGACGGCGGCGAGCCGATCGACGTGGGCGGGTACACCGGGGCCCTCGCGCTCTCCCCCGACGGGCGGTGGTTGGTGGCGTCGACCGACCGCCAGGAGGTCCGGTGGATCGACCGGGTGCGGGGTGGCGCCCCATCCGTGCTGCCCACGGGAGCGACGCGCACCGGCCTGGCGTTCGAGCCCGACGGCACGCTCTGGGTCAGCGGTGCGCGGGGTCCCATGCGCTGGTCCCCACCCGCGCCTCCGGCCATCGAGCAGGCGGAGGGGGTCACCTCGATCGTCCCCGCGGGCGACGACGCCGTCCTCGCGACCGCGGGGGGACGCCTGGAACGGCTCGAGGTCGTGGGTCCCGGGCGGAAGGCGCTCCTCGACCTGGGCTTCCGGGTCCACCTCTACCCGGTGGGTCGCGAGGTGTACGCCGCCGACTCGCTGTTCCGCCAGAGCTGGCGCATCTCCCTCGACGGCGACATCGAGGAGCGCCCCAGGCGGGACGCCCACATCGGGCGCCTGGGTGGGGTGGTGGGTGACGCGTTGTTGTGGGGGGTGCAGGGCACGGACGAGGTCGTGGTGACGGACGTCGACCTCCGGGAGCTCGCGCGGGAGCACCTCCCCCGGGTGGCGCCGGTGGACGGCCACGTCGTCGTCCGCGGGACGGGTGCGTTCGAGGAGCTGGCGCCGACCACGCTCCGCCCCCTGCGGCGGATCGAGGTCCCCGCGGTCACGCCCCCGATCTCGGACGACTGGGACGTCGTCGGGTACGGGGTGGACGGGACCTGGTGGCTGGGCGATCGGAGCGGCGTGATCGCGGTGCACCCCGACGGGCGGGCAGCTCGCGTGGACCACCCGATGGTGGGGATGGCCACGCTCGCGGACGGCCGCGTCGTGCTCGGTGGGTGGGACGGGACGTGGACGGTGGTGGACGACGACCGCGTGGTCGCCGTGCTGCCGGGCACCGGCGCGCACGTGGGCAACGCGTACCTGGTCGGCCCGAGGCTCGTGACCACCGACTGGGACGGCCTCGCGCGCACCTGGGATCCCACCGTCTTCGACGCCGACGGCGCCGACCTGTGGCAGCGGGTGCTGCCGAACACCGGCTACGACTGGGTCGACGGGCGAATCGTCTCCCGCTGAGGGACGCTCAGGGGGCCGAGGTGGGCATCGGCGCGGGGTAAACCGGTGTCACGTCGGCACCCAGCAGCGCCTCGACGGCGGCTGCACGCGACCTGCGGGTGCGGCGATCGAGGGAGGCCCACAGCTCGCCGTCGTGCTGCGTGGACATCTCGGTGGTGAGCACCGGCAGCGCGATCACGACCACGTCGCCCCCGAGCAGCTGCGTCGACGCCTCGCCGACCGGGACCCGAGCGTGCCGCTCGATGCGGACGGGCTCGAGGAAGTAGGACGAACCATGGTCCTCGAACCGGGGAGCGGTGTCGAAGACCGTCGTCAGGTCGGCCGCCCCACCCTCCGGCGCCGACATCGCGGACAGCGTGAGCCCGTGGAAGTCCTCGCGGATCTGGACGACCTCCGAGTCGGGGACCCACTCGGGGCGGACGGCCATGCCACCCGTGACGAGCTGCGCGCCCTCCGGACCCTCCACCGGACCGAGCACGCAGCTGCACACGACGGTGAGCAGGCCGTCCTCCTCCAGCAGCGCCGCCGCAGCGCGCGCCGCGGGCAGATCGGTCTCCATCGCGCGGGCCAGGCGCGCGACGGTCGACACGTCGTCCGTGCGCAGGATCAGGAGCTGGAGGGCAAGATGCAACGGACACCTCGGCGAGGATGGCCACGCAGCGTACCCTGTCCATCGACGAGGCGGGACGCTCGAATGACGGATCGTCGCCATCTCTGGGCAGTCGCGGTCGGGGCCACGGTCTCGGCGAACGAGCTCGGTTCCCTGGTGGCCCGACTCGCCGAACGGCGGGGCTGGAAGGTGACGGACGGCGGGTATCGCCTCCCGATGCACACGGACCTCTCGGTGGAGATCGTCCTCCAGGGCTCGCGGTCGTGGGCCATCGCCGAAGGCAACGACGAGGAGGCGGCCCCGTGGCGTTGGCTCCCTTCGGCCCTCGCTCGTCGCGTGCAGGCGCCGGTCCGCGCGCACGTCGTCACCGTGTCGGAGGAGCACATCGTCCGCGAGGGGGAGTCGCTGTTCCCCATCGACGTCGTCTCGGCCGACGTTCATCCCGATGGCGCCGCCGTGCCACTCGAGCAGGAGGACTTCGGCGACGCCGAGGCCGCCGGCGATCCCTGGGAGACCCTGTCGTGGCTGGTGGGGGCACTGATCGACGAGGCCGACGACCGCTACGTCCACGTCGAGCACGTCTACCTGCGTCGTCCGAGAGACACGCGAGATCCCGACCCGTGGCTGCTGACGGAGGGGGGCGGCTCGCGGCTCGTGTTCGGCGACGCCCCCCCGCTCGAGCTGACCGCCGAAGACGCCCGCTACGTGGTGTGGCGCCTGTCCGACGTGCTGGCGCCCGGCGCACCTCCCGACCTCACCCGCTGGCGGGCACGGTTGCTCACCAGCGCCGGCCTCTCGTCCGTCCCCGGGACCGAGGACGAGCGATGGTGGACGCGGTGGTGGTCGGTGACTCGCGCGGAGCGGGCGGCCACGACGCCGGACGGTCGGACACCGTCGTGGAAGCTCACGTCGCCGGGTCGTTGGGTGCTGACGCTGCCAGAGTGCCGGCACCTCTCGACGGCGCTGGACCGCCCGCCGGTCCCCGGCCACACGCCGACCGACGCCCAGGCCGTCCTCCTGGCCGCGGTCGCCTCGGCGTTGGGGCGAGCTGGTGGCGAGCTCGAGGTGATCGTGGAGGACGGGCCCGGGCGGTGATCGGGGAACCGTCGCTCTCGGGAGCGGGAGCGGGAGCGGGAGCGGGAGCGGGAGCGGACGCGGAAGGGAGGGGAAGGGAGTGGAACGGATGGGAGGAGGGTGGCGCCGTACATCCAAGGTGTCCGGAGCGGGCACGTCGCCCCTCGGTCCTGGAGCAGCCCATGAACGCCGTCGTCCTCTTCGCCTCCGTCGCCTCCGCCTTCTCGCCCTCCGCGAACACCGACTACGTCATGCAGCAGGTCATCTCCACCGACGGCTACGACTTCGCCTGCGGCCTGACGTCGGAGACCGACACCACCGTCGACTGCCTGAACGAGAGCATCGACGTGCGCTTCGAGAAGGTCTCCACCAACAGGTACCGGGTGAAGACCTACCGCAGCGGGAAGTGGTGCTACCTCGACGCCGGCAGCTACGGCTCGGGCCCGGCGCTCGGCATGGGGGCCAGCGTGAAGTGGACCTGCTCGGGCACGGGTGACGTGTTCGAGACCCGCGACGAGCCGAGCGGCTGGTCGAGCTTCGGTGGGGCGTTCGGCATGCCCACGACCACCGGTCGGATCCAGCTTCGGGCCACCGTCAGCTTCTATGGCTCGCCCATGAGCTGCGGCCTCGGCACCGTGCCCTGGCGGTACACCGGCGACAGCGACATGCGCAACCTCTACGCGAACTGCACGAGCTCCTGGGGCGAGGCCTTCCGCATCGAGCAGAGCGCGACGGCCGCGCCCGACTACACCAAGGACATCCGCACCGCCCCGAACGGTTGCTCCTCCCCCACGGAGCTCGACTTCGCCCTCGACGGCTACGACGACCTCTTCCGCCCGGCCTGCGACATCCACGACTGGTGCTGGGCCACGCCCTGGATGAGCACCAGCGAGTGCAACGAGATCTTCTACGACGAGATGCTCGACATCTGCGGCTTCGACCCCTTCTGCATTGGCGCCGCGAACAACTACCTCGCCGCGGTGGACATCCTCGGCGACCGCGAGGTGAGCTGGCTCGACGACGCCAACTCCACCGGCATCAACCAGGTGATCGGCGACTGACGACGACCTCCCGGCCTCGCCAGCCCTCCTCGGGTTAGTCCCCGGACCCGCATCCAACCCGAGGAGCGCCGTGCTCTCCCATCTCTCGCTGGGTGTTCGGGACCTGGCTGCCGCTGGCCGGTTCTACGATGCCGTCCTCGCGCCGCTGGGCGTCGTCCGCGTCTGGGACACCCCGCGCGGCATCGGGTACGGGTTCCCCGGCCAGGGCGACAAGCTCGCGCTCTTCCCGCACCCGACGAGCGATGCCCTGGCCGCCGGACCCGGCTTCCACCTGGCCTTCGCCGCCCCCGCTCCCACCGCCGTCGACGCCTTCCATGCGGCGGCGGTCGCCCACGGGGGCACGGACGAGGGTGCGCCCGGCCTCCGTCCCCACTACGGCGCCACCTACTACGCCGCCTTCGTCCGCGATCCCGACGGCCACAAGCTGGAATGCGTCCACCAATGACCGAGTCATGGTGGGAGCGACAGAGGGGAAGCATGGGTTCGGATGCCGAGGTCTGCATCTTCGACTACGCCCGGTACACTCGTGACGTGACCGATCAGCGGACCAGGGAGGCGGTGGACGAGCGGGACGTGTGACGTGGTCGCGTGAATCTATGCGGCCAGGACAGCGGTCTCGAGCTCGGCTCGGTACGCCATCGGCGTGAGCTCCGCCGCGCTCAGGCCGAACCCGTCGCGGTGCGTCCCACGGCGATCGAACAGCCAGGTGAGGTAGGCCAGCACGTCGACGCCGACCTTCTGGGCGGTCCGGACGACGCCGAGCAGGGTCGCCCACCGATGGGCGC
>JACKER010000039.1 GCA_020632925.1 Alphaproteobacteria bacterium
GCTCGCGGCCGAGGGCTTGATCCTCGGGGTCGGCGCGGACAAGCGCCGGAGCTGGGTCGAGGTGGGCATCGCTCCCCGCACGCTGGAGGTCGCCCTGCTCGGGGCGGACGGCGCGGTCCTCACGACCACCGACGACGCGATGGAGCAGCGCGGCTCCGGCGACCGCTGGCGCTTCTCGTTCGACGACCCGGAGCTCGCGGCACGCGTGTGTGCGCTGCGCGTCGTCCTCCCCGCGGGTCGGCGAAACTGAACGTGACCTATCGCAGGGTCTTCAGGCGGTCGGAGACGACCTGACGGTCGACGCCCTCCAGCAGCTTCTCCGCCCGCTGCAGCGCCTTGCGCTCACCGCGCACGTCGCCCCGCTCGCGGGCCACGTCCGCGCGCAGGACCCAGGCTGCGCCGTCGTCCGGCGTCCGCTTCAGGTGCCCGTCGATCCAGCCGGCGACCTCGGGCTGCTCGCAGTACAGGGCGCCGCGGGTGGCGTCGATGGCGAGCGCGGGCTCCTTCGCGACCAGCTCGGCCAGGTGCGGCACGCGCTCCTCGCAGCCCTCGGTCACCGCGAGGAAGCGGATCAACGCGACGACGTCGTCGGGATCGGCCTCGTGGCGGAGGCGGGCCGCGCCCTCGAGGTCGCCCAGCCGCTCCCGGGCGCCCGCCCTCGCCTCCAGCGGCAGCTCACGGCACCCCTGGGGCGACTCCCACACCGGGTCCACCGGACCGTCCGGGTCGACCGCCTGGATGCGCGTGATCACCTGCGGACCCATGACGAGCACGTAGGTGGGGAAGGTGAGTGAGGGGCAGCCTCCTTCGTCGGCGATGGTCACCATCGCCGGGCCGACCTCTTCCGCCAGTCGCTTCCAGCGGTCGGCGAAGGACCAGCCCTCGTCGGGCCCCGTCCAGTCGACGGTCACCACCAGGTCGTCGCCCGGCTCCCCGAAGCGCACCCCGTCCGCCACGACCTTCGCCGAGCGGCTGGCGACCTGGACGCGGGGCATGCCCTCGCCGAGCGTGACCCAGTGCAGGCCCTCGGGCGGCAGCCAGGGCTCGCCGACGAACCACGCCAGCCCCAGCGCGCCCCAGAGCACGCCGGCCGTTCCGAGCGAGCCGAGCGACACCGTCCACCCGTCGGGCGCGAAGTACCGAGGCTCCCCGCGGGCGACGAGGAACACGATCACCACGTAGCCGACCATCAGGACCGTCGAGATCATCGGGCAGCCGCAGGCCAGCGCGCCGATCACCAGCGTGCCGACGACGGCGCGTCCCCACTGGACGGGTGGCACGTGCTCGCCGGGGGAGGCGCGCGGCGGTAAGCCCCGCGTGAGCAGGCCCGAGCCCGCGAGGGTCGCGCCGACCAGCCCCCCGCCGACGTGAGCGGCCCAGGCCACCCCGGGGAGGAAGCTGTGGAGCACCATCGCGACGCCGAGCGGCCACACGGCCTCGCGGAGCACCGCCACCTCGCCACCGTGCAGGGCCCCGCGCGGGCGGACCGCGAGCGCGGCGATGGCGCCGAACAGGCCGAAGATGGCGCCGGACGCGCCCACCATGGCGACTGGCGCCGTCGCGACCGCGGCCAGCAAGGCACCTCCGAGGCCGCTCGCGGCGTAGAGCAGCAGCCAGCGGCGCCAGCCGATCGCGCGCTCGAGCGGCCAGCCGAAGACCAGGAGCGACACGAGGTTGCCGAAGAGGTGGTCGGCGGAGCCGTGCAGCCACAGCGACGAGAGCAGGCGCCAGGGCTGGTGCCAGCCCTCCTCGGCGGTCCACGCCCCGAGCGAGGCGAGCACCTCGATGTCCCCGAAGCTGCCCCAGGTGGTCTGCAGCGCGGCGACGGCGACGATGGTGGCGGCGACGCCCGCGGTGGCCGGGTCGAAGCCCAGATCGCCGACGGGGTCGGTCGCCTCGCTCACGTCCGCTTCCGTCCGAAGTCCTCGGGGATGTCGACGAGCGCGGCGGCGATCCAGCCCGGGATCGTCGCGACCGCGACCCACGCGAAGAACCAGCGCCAGCCGAGGTGATCGGCGAGCCACCCGCTGAACCCGCCCGGGACCATCATGCCGAGCGCCATGATGCCGGTGCCGAGGGCGTAGTGGGTCGTCTTCCGCGGGCCGTCGCTGATGAGGATCATGTACAGCATGTACGCCGTGAAGCCGAAGCCGTAGCCGAACTGTTCGACCGCGATGCCCGCGGTGATGGTCCACAGGCTCGCGGGCTGCAGCCAGGCGAAGAGCAGGAAGACCACGTCGGGCAGGTGCAGGATGGCGACCATCGGCCACAGCCAGCGCTTGAGGCCGCCGCGGGAGACCGCGATGCCTCCGAGGATCCCACCGGCGACGAGGAACGCGACCCCGACCGTACCCTTGGCGAAGCCCACGTCGGTGGTGGTGAGCCCGAGCCCACCGGTGGCGCGGTCCTCGAGGAGGAACGGCCCGATCATCTTCACCAGCTGGGCCTCCGCGAATCGGTAGAGCAGCAGGAAGGCCAGGATGCGGCCGATGTCGGGCTTGGCGAAGAAGGTGACGAAGGCGTCGCGGAACTCGGTGAGCAGCCCGTGCCCCTGGGCGGTGGGGACGTCGGCGTCGGGTCTGGGCAGCACGAGCGCGTGGAAGGCCGCGACCACGAAGAACACGGCCGAAGCGGCGAGCATCGCCCCCGACCACCCGCCGGCGGAGGACCCGAGGCGCGCGCCGAGCCAGCCGGCGAACACGACGAGCTGTCCCTCCCCGAGGATCATGGCGATGCGGTAGGCGGTGCCGCGGACGCCGGCCCAGGCGGCCTGCTGGGCCTCGGGCAGGGCGAGCATGTAGAACCCGTCGGCGGCGACGTCGTGGGTGGCGCTGGCGAAGGCCATGACCCAGAGCGCGGCGAGGCTGGCGACGAGGAACGCGGAGGTGGGCAGCGCGATGCCGAGCAGGGCGAGCCCGGCGGCTCCCACGGCCTGCATGCCGACGGTCCACGCCCGCTTGCGTCCGAAGCCGTCGACGACCGGGCTCCAGAGGGGCTTGAGGACCCAGGGGAGGTAGAGGCCCGAGGTGTACAGGGCGAGCTCGGTGTTGGAGAGGCCGAGGTCCTTGTACATGAGCGTGCTGACGGTCACGACGACGACGTAGGGGAGACCCTGGGCGAAGTAGAGGGTGGGGACCCAGGACCAGGGTCGGGTGTGGGACATGGCTCGGCGTACCACGAAAGCCGGCACCCCACATCACCCTTCCGTGCCCGTGCCCGTGCCCGTGCCCGTGCCCGATCGGACGGTCGAGCCCGGTCGAGCGGTCGGGTCGGGAGCGGGAGCGGGAGCGGGATCGGGAGCGGGTGGTTGAGGTGTGGGGGACTCGCGCCCGGGTCGTGCGTCGTGGTACCCGTGCTTCTGGAGGCATTTCGGTGCCGCCGCCCGGGACGATGGTCTGGCAGCTCGTCGAGGCCCTCCCGCAGCGAGCCTGACGCTCAGCTCAAGTCGCGCAGGGCGCGCAGCGTCTCCTCGAGCGGCAGGCCGACCACGTTCGTCCAGCTCCCGTGGACCTCGGCGACGAACGCCGCCGCCGCGCCCTGGATGCCGTAGGCGCCGGCCTTGTCGTCGGCCTCGCCGGTCTGCAGGTACCGCTCGATCTCGTCGTCGGTCAGCGCGCGGAAGCGGACCGTCGTCGACACGGTGAACGCGTGCTCCCGCGCTCCCTGGCGCACGACGACGCCGGTGGTCACCTCGTGCACCTCGCCGGACAGCGCGCGCAGCGTGGCGCGAGCCTCCTCTCGGTCCACAGGCTTCTCATAGATGGCATCCCCGCGGTGCACCACGGTGTCGGCGGCCACCACCACGCGGTCCGCGGGCGCCGTCGCCGCCTTGCGCCGCGCGAGCTCCAGCGCGTGCGCCGGGGGAGGCGTGCCGGGGACGCGGCTCTCGTCCGCGTTCGACGGGCGCACGTCGACGTCGACGCCGGCGAGCCCGAGCAGCTCGCGCCGGCGCGGGCTCCCGCTCGCGAGCCACACCCTCACGGCGTCGCCTCCCGCGAAGCCTGGATGCGCTCCCGGTGCGTCAGGCGGTCCGCGCGGCGCGCCTCGGCCTCGCGGGCCCGCCGCTTCTCGAGGTCCGTGCGCGGCACGAGGCGAGGGACGGGCACGGGGCGGCGGTTCTCGTCCACCGACACGAACGTGAGGTACGCCGTGGAGGTGTGCGTCCGCTCCCCCGTCATCGGGTCCTCCTCCTCGACCCTGACGCCGACCTCCATCGAGGTCCGACCGGCCCAGTTCACCGCCGCGCGCACCACCGCGATCTTCCCGTGGCGGACGGGCGCGTTGAACACGAGCTGGTCGATGGCCGCCGTCACCACGTTCGTCCGCGCGAAGCGCTGCGCCGCGACCGCCGCGCACACGTCGATCCACGAGCACACCTGGCCGCCGAAGACCGTGCCCAGCGCGTTGCAGTCCCCCGGCATCACGATCCAGGTCATGTCGGTCGCCGTCTCGTCCGGGTGCACCACCCGCCGGTCGTCCTCGCTCATGGTCGCTCCCGTCGCCTCCATAGCGTGGTAGGCACGGGGCGGGAGGTCCCGTGTCCCGAGGCGACGACCGTGTGCTCCCCACCGTCGGTTCGACCTGGTCGGTCGGTGCGGACGAGGCCGAGGAACCCGACGAGCCCGACGATGGGCCGAGGTATCGCGAGCTCGGGCCGCTCGGGCGCGGCGGGTTGGGGGAGGTGGTGGAGGTCGAGGACGCCGATCTGCGGCGGGTCGTCGCCCTCAAGCGCCCCCTCGGCGAGCCCACGGCGGCGCAGGTCCACGCGCTCGTCCGCGAGGCCCAGATCACGGCGCAGCTCGCGCACCCCGGCGTCCCCGCGGTCCACGCGCTCGGCATCGACGAGGTGGGTCGGCCCTACTTCACGATGACGCGCCTGCGCGGACGCACGCTGGCCGACGTGCTCCGCGAGGGTCCGCTGCCCGCGGGGCGCGCCGTGCGCTGGTTCGTCCAGCTCGCCTGGGCGGTCGCGTACGCCCACGACCACGGGGTGGTCCACCGGGACCTGAAGCCCGCGAACGTCATCGTCGGCGACTTCGGCGACCTCTACGTGCTGGACTGGGGCATCTCGCGCGTCGTCGGCCACGCGCCCAACCCGGTGGAGGTGTCGTACCCGAACGCCGGCAGCACCCGGATCGAGGGCACGCCGGGCTACGCGGCTCCCGAGCAGCTCCAGGGGCTCGACGGCGACGCGCGCACCGACATCTACGCGCTCGGGGCGATGCTGTTCGAGATGCTCTCCGGGCAGCCGCCCGTCTCGGTGACCGATCCCGCGGTCGCGCGCGAGAACACGCTGCACGGACGCCTCCGCGAGCTGCACGGCCCGATCTCGCCGGTGCTGGTCCCCGTCGTCCGCCGCGCGCTCGCCCAGGACCCCGCCGACCGGTACCCCACGGTGGCGGCCTTCGTCGCCGACCTCGAGGCCTGGCAGGACGGGGCCGCCGTCTCGGCGTACAGCGAGGACCCCGTCCACCAGCTCGGCCGGCTCTACCTCTCGCGCTCGCCCGGCCTGCGTCGGATGCGCTGGATCGACGTGGACCTGTGGTGCTTCTCGGCGTTCTGCCTCGGGATGGCGGCGGTGGCGGCCTTCCCCGGCTGGGTGCCCTGGTGGGCGTCGCTGCTGGTGTGCGCGATCACGTTCGTGCCGCCGCTGCTGACGGTGCTGCGTCCCGATCCCACCGCCTGAGCGGCCTCCTCTCACACCGATCCCACGACCTCTTGTGGGGGGCAGCGGGCGGGCGTACTCCTGGGCGCAGGAGGCCCCCGTGACCGATCCCGACGCCCTGCTCGACAAGCGCATCCACCAGACCGAGAAGCGGCTGAACCGCGTGAAGCGCAAGAAGCCCGGCAGCGCCCGCGTGACGCGCCTCGAGCGCCGCCACACGCGCCTGAAGCACCTGCGGACGCTCCCCGCGTCCCAGCGGCCGCAGCCCGTGCGCCTCGACATGAACGCGCTCAAGACCGCGCTCGACGCCGCGCAGCTCGTGCTCGCCGCGACGCCGGTGGGTCCCGCGCTCGGCGCGGTCAAGCTCGGCCTCGGAGCCGCCAAGGGGCTCGGCAAGGCGCTCGCCGCGCACGACCCGGCCGACACGATGGACTCGGTGCTCGCCCTGGTCCAGAGCGAGCTGAAGTCGCGTGGCGTCGCCATGGACGAGGACGACGACGCGCTCGCCTCGCTGCTCGACTCGCTCGAGGACCAGCTCGACCCCGCGTGAGCGCGCGGGGCCGAGCATCGTCGCCGGCTACTCGACCACGAGGGTCTCGGGCACCGAGGCCACCGACTCGGAGCCCGACGGTCCGCGGAGGGCCGCGCTGATCACGATCAGCTCGTCGCCCGGGACCGCAGCCGCCGGCACCACGTACGTCGTCGTCGCCACGCCCGAGGCGTTCGCCACCGCGACCCGCGTCGCGACCTGCCCCGAAGCCACGTCGGTCACCCGGAAGTAGACGGTCTCACCAGGGTTGGCGCCCGACGAGCCCAGGGTCAGGGCGGCGCTCGGGACCGGCGTGCCGGTCACCCCGAGGACCAGCGTGCACACGTTGCCGATACCGTCGCCGTCCGTGTCGAGCTGGCGCGGGTCGGGGTACGTCGGGCAGGTGTCGTCCGGGTCGAGGAAGCCGTCGCCGTCGGTGTCGTCGATGCAGCCGTCACCGTCCAGATCCCACCCCGAGGCGTCCTCGAACAGGCAGTCGTCGAGGTCGTCACCCACGCCGTCGCCGTCGGTGTCGTCGATGCACCCGTCGCGATCGAGGTCCCAGCCCGTGGCGTCCTGCGCAGGGCAGCTGTCGACCGAGTCGCACACGCCGTCACCGTCGGAGTCGGGATCCGACACGTCGCAGTCCGGCAGCTCGAGGACATCTCCGCTGCAGTACTCGGCGGCGGTCTCCCCAAGGACGCTGTCGTGCTGGTTCCACACGCCATAGAACCGGGTGCCGTCCGGGCGGGTCACGATCTGGGCCTCGTAGGCGGACTCCTCGTCGCCGAAGAGCGAGCCCATGGCCGCGGAGTAGCGAACGGGATCGAGGTAGGTCAACCCGCCATCGGAGCTGCGGGTGATGTAGATGCCGAGGTCGTCGCCGCCGTCGAGGTCGAACGGGCTGACGTTCTCCTGCGTGCCCCAGGCGAGGTAGACCACGTCCTGGTCCTGGCAGTCGGTCGGCGCGGTGGTGGACGGATCGTTCGGATCACCGGTCGGGCAGGTGCTGGCGTTGCTCTTGGGCGTCCCGAAGATGCGCGGCTCGCGCACGTTGATGCGGGTATCGGTGATGTTGGTCACGTTCTGGGGCGTGTCCCAGCCCACACCGACGGTGTACTTGCGGACCCAGAAGTTGTAGTTGTCGAGCTGCGCCCACATCGCGACCAGGTCGGCGGTGTAGGTGTAGCCGAGCCACAGGTCCTGGCCGCGGAGCACGCCGCGGTGGGCGAGCGCGTTCTCGTCCCAGTCGGCCTCGGTGTCGTCGAGCAGGTTGGCGTCGGTCGCCACCGGCGTCCGGCTGCTGAGGTTCTGTGCGCGGTCGCTCAGGAGCACGATGGCGTCCGCGTACAGCGAGGTCTCGCAGGCCGCATCGACCGCCGGGAACAGGTAGCTCGGGGCGATGTTCACCGCGGTGGGCGAGCCCCCGGCGCGGCGGAACACGATGTCGGAGGGCCCGCCGTTGTCATAGATGCCCTCCTTCCAGAAGATCGCGAGCTGGATGCCGTCCTGGCCGGCGTCCGCAGGGCTCTGGGTCAGGAAGCGGACGCGCCTGGCGTTCTTGAGCGGGTCGCTGATGATGCAGCCGGAGGTGCCGATCGACACGCTCTGGCCGGCGATCGTGATCGATTGCTGCGGCGGCGCTGCGTACGGGAAGGTGTGGTAGCGGACGAACTTGCCCTCGTCGAGCCCGGCCGACGCCTTGGTCTCCTCGTACGCGATGATGGTCTGGCCGCTGATGATGCCGATGTTCGGCCGCGCCGCGCCCGCGCGTCCGGCCTCGACCTGTCGGGGCAGGAGCTGGTTGCCCGCGCCGTCGAACACGGGTGCCGCGACGGTCGTGCCGCCGATGCCCAGCTTGCTGACGTTGTCGGTGATGCGCATCGGCACGACCGGCACGAAGTCGTCCGCGGGCGTGTTGGCGACGCTCAGGTCGACGGTCGCGTAGGTGTACCAGACGTCGGTGCCGTTCGAGACGTTGGCACCGGAGGCGCCGTCACCCGGGCCGTCAGCCTCGCCCAGCTGCAGCCCCTGCGGGTCCTCCTGCCAGGAGATGACGATCTGGCCCTTGTTGTAGCTGGGGCTGGTGGTGTCGGTGTTGATGCTGCCGCTGCTGCTGTCCTGGATCGCGTCCCGGATGCCGCTGGACAGCTGGACCGGCGCACTCCAGCTCGCACCCTTGGTGGTGGAGTAGGAGGTCCAGGTGCAGGAGAATGGGATCACGCGGCCACCGTCGCGCTCGAGGTAGCGCACGCCGCGCTGGATCGCGGGCTGTACGCCCGGGGAAGGGTCACCGTCCGGGCAGTACTTGCTGACCCAGGTCAGCACCACCATCGGGCCGCTGGTCTTGATGTTCGGCTTGTCGATGTCGCCGGGGTAGTGCTCGGGGTTGCCGTTGATCCCTCGCCAGTCGAACACGCCGTCGGTCACTTGCATCGCCGAGTTCGACACGTTGACTGGCGCCGACCAGTCGCCGGGCAGGTCGCAGCTCTTCGTCGCGCTCGGCTTGCAGGTCTTGACGAAGATGTCGCGGGCCGGCCGCTCGAAGTCGGCCTTCACGTCGTACACGAGGGGCGCCCCGGCGGGCGAGTCCCCGTAGGCCACGATGAGGGTTCCGTCGCCTGCGCGCTGCATCTTCGGCTTGTCGCCGTTGCCACCGTCGCTCAATGCGATGGGGTCGCCGGGCTCGATCACGGTGGATCCCCACGCCACGGAGGGGTTCGCCAGCATCGCCGTGACGAACGAGGCTCCGATTCCTGCGGTCATCTTGTCTCCCTGGACGACGCCGGATGGTTGGATGGCGTCGCCGTACACCTGGGATGCAGGCCTCGTGCCGTCATCGGCATCGGGCGAACCGTCACGACATCGAGGCCGTTGGGCGTTGCGGCACGACGGGAGTGTGACTTCGCACTACCCGGCGCCGGGGAGGACACGGAGAACAGGGCCACCCCGACGTCGTCCGCTGGAGGCTGTAGGCGGGCAGTCACGTGCAGCATCGTGCGCTACCTCCGTCCGACCTCCGCGCTCTCCGCGGTGCTACACTTCAAGGCTGCCGGGTCCAGTCGTAGGGTATGGAGAAGATGCGATGTATCGGGTGCTCGGAGGATTCACCGCGGAGGACGCGGAGGACGCGGAGAACAGGTCCCTCACGATGTCGTGCGCTGGAGACTGGTAGGTGCGCAGTCACGTGCGGCATCGTGCACTACCTCCGTCCGACCTCCGCGTTCTCCGCGTTCTCCGCGTTCTCCGCGTTCTCCGCGTTCTCCGCGTTCTCCGCGGTGCAACACTTCAAGCCTGCCGGGTCCAATCGTAGGGTATGGAGAATGCTCGGCCCTCGCTGACGACGACGACTTCCATACCGAGCAGTACTCATCGCGGTCAGGCAACTCATTCGGCGAGTATTGGCTCGATTCATGCTGCTTGTGTCCGCGGACATGTCGCGGCGAAGACGAAAATGGTGGTGCCACGTTCCTACCGCTCGTCAATCCGATCTGCTGCTTGAAGTGCCGCTGCCCGTGCCTCCGGTGTCAGTGCACTGCCTGCACACATGGTATAGAGGGCATGAGCCCACTCAGGTTGTCTTGCCCGTTCCGCAGCTTCAGCCGCAGAACAGATATCTGGTGACCCATTCCATGGCTCCAGCAGAAACGCAGCCTCCCATGCCTTGGCAGCCTCGGTGTAGCGTTCCATCAAGAACGCATTTCGCGCGACGGCCTTCAATTCATGCGCATACCTGTCCTCGCAACCGCGGGCAACTGCACCCGCATTTGAGCCGATATATTCGTATGCCATAGGATACTCCGACTGGAGGTCAAGCGGCACGAACCAATCTGGACCCCACCGCCGAGCCGTCTCGAAGGACAGAGCGCCCACCTCAGAGCACAGTCCGATTGCTGCAGCATCGGATAGCGCCTTCAGCACACACTGTCGGCCATCAGGTGTCAGAGGTTCCCCCAGCGCTGCATATGCTGGCGCCATCACTGCTGCTGCCTCGCTCATCGGCGGGCGGTGAGGAAGGCATCCTGAAAGTAGAATCAGTGCGGTCAGATGCGTCATGCTGACATGGAGATGGCGTGGTCCGCTAGTCATCATTCGCGCTGGTGAGGCCAGTCATAGAAGAACGAGCCAACTTCGGCTGGGACGATGTCCTCTCCGGATATCGCATACCGCGCCCAGGCGACCCCACGCATCCAAACCAATGGGCCCAGCATGGCAACTCGCCGTCCGGTCGTGGGCTGGCGCCGGGCACGTTCCATCCAACACCTCGTAACGTCCAGCACCAGGGCACGGGCCTCGATGACTGGGAGAGCAACGGCCCGACCGATGTCCGGATCGCCGTCGGGCGAAGGGGGGGCGAGACTCGGAAGCGTGCCGGCTTCGACGAAGAGTTGGTATTGGCGATCGGCACCGAATGCGTCCGGGACCTTGCGGGTGGATCGCGCAACGCGTCGCAGGAGCGCAGGATCCCCCTGTTGCCATGCCAGTCCCCAGAGCTCCATCAGGAGCACGCTGTTGGTACGATTGCCCGCGTCGAGGATGGACAGACCAATATCGATGCATCGCCGACGTGTGGTTCCAAGATCCTCCACGGCGCAATATTGCGTGTTGAGAAGGGCCCTTGCTGAAGGCCACAGGTTCCTGCTTCCCGGCTCGGTGGTTCGCAAGCGATCCGAGAAGGTCCGCTGGAGTGAATCCAGCTTTTCAGGGTCGAGACCGGGCAACAGGAAGGACATCAGTAGCTCCAGGGATCACCGCGGAGAACACGGACTGGCGTGCGGTAAGTATGGAGAAGATGTGATGTTCGCTGGATGGCGGCGACTTCCGTGGACGTAAGTGAGAAATTTCCCTCACCCCCCGGCCCCCTCTCCCGGTGGTAGAGGGGGAGGAGCAGCCCTGGTGGCGAGGGCGAGGCGGATGGTCTCCAGCACGCGCTCGACCCCCTCGGTCGGTCGTGTCGTGCCCGCCTTGGCACTCCAGTCTTGGCGTCTTGGCGTCTTTGCGCGATCCACTCGGAGGCGCGACAACGCGTACGGTCGCGTCCGTGAAGCAGAGGCGAGCGGCCGCCACGTCGAGAGGAGGTCGGTGTCCGGGGACAGCGGTCCGGCGTCGATCGCCATGCGCGTATCGTAGCCCGGAAGCCGAACGGCGGTGCGAGGTCAGGGCGCGCGAGTGATCTCGAGCGTCGGGGTCCAGGCGCTGCCGTCGGGCAACACGCACATCGTGACTGCCGGGTCCAGCCCGTGTCCCCAGATCCGACGGACGAGAGCGCAAGGACCGGCGCTCGCCCACACGTCGTCGGCCGCGACCACCACGGGGTCCGCCGGCGTGCAGCCGTCCCGCCACTCGCCCACCAGCTCGCTCGGTGAGCCGCTGGGACGCTCCCCCGACACGACGATGGCGACCAGGCCGTCGGGTGGTACCTCCACCAGGCCGGATGGCGTTCGGATCCTCGCCTGGCCGTCGGGGTGCGCGGGCGCGGAGAACCTCCCCAGGCCGTCGGTGGTCACGGCCAGCCCCGCCAGGCTCGGGTCGACCACCTGGAGCTCGGCGTAGGGGAGCGGGGTCCCGTCGGGCTCGCGGAGCACCACGTCGAGCCAGGGACGGGGTCCCTCGGTCCGGTGGACGACGACCGACGTCGTCCGCCCCTGCACGTCGAACCACCCTCCGCGGAAGACCGTGTCGCGGGGCAGGCTGGCGGGATCGACCTCCGATTGCACGAAGAACCACCGTCCGCCTTCGACCCGTCCGAGCTGCAACGGCACCGCGACCGGCCCCGAACGAGCGGGAACCGGCGAGAACAGCCAGTACGGGGTCGGATCGGTGTCGGCCGGCAACACGAGGACGTTGGGGACACGCACCCAGCCGTCGCCCGCGTCGGCGGGGTGCACCATGACGCGCTCGTCGCGTGTCAGCGCGACCGGCGCCTCGTCGCAGGGGAGCACGTCGAGCACCTCACCCGTCGTCGGCTCCTCGCTCCCTTCGTCGAGTGGGTAGCCCAGGCGGGACGGAGTCCCCGTGGACCTCAGGCGGCACCTGGGCCGCGGGAGGGTCAGCGCGAGCTCGGCTCCGTCGCCCGCGCGGACGACCTCGGACGCTCCGTCGCCCGACACCGCGCGGACCGGCGTCCCGGCCTCCACCCAGAGCGTGCCGTCGCCGTCGGCCTCGAGCCAGGCGGCCGTATCGTCCGTCGTCGCCAGGACCCTCGCGGAGGAGACGGGTACGCCGTCCCGCACGACCCGGACGCGGACCGCGGGGCGTGCCTCGCGAACGTCGAGCTGGCGCTCGGTGCTCCCGACGCCGACCGGGTCGAGCACGGCGACGCCGTTCGGACCGGTGACGACGACCACGACCTCGTCCGCGGCGGGGACCTCGAGCCGCGCGACACCATCGTGGAAGGGTGCGCGAACCGTCCACTGGCGGGCGCGCAGCTCGGGTCGACGCGGGGACACGTTCAGCCCGTCCACGGTGGCGAAGGCCGTCTCGGCGCCCACGGCGTGGACCTCCAGGGTGCGGAGGCCGGTGGGGTGGACCAGCGGTGGGCTTCGGCTCGGCGCGGCAGGAGGGCCCTGGGGAACGAGCCACGGCGGCCCGACCTCGCCCCAGCCCCGGAGCGCGGCGATGCGCGTCGAGAGGCCTCGAAGGCTCGCGACGTGGAGCGGATCGGTCGCGACCCCCCGCGCCACCGCCCGCTCGACGTGCCACCGCCACAGCTCTTCGCAGGCCGCCAGCTCTCCGTCGTCGCAGCGCTCGCCCAGCGCCACCACCACGGCGACCAGCGGCGTCACGTCATCCCTCGGTCAGCGCCGCCACGGCGGCGTCCACGTCGACCTCGAGGCCCGACTCGCGCATCGCCACGCCGACCGCGCGCACCGTCCGCGCGAGCAGCGCCGGCTGCGTGGTGACCCAGCCCATGTGCCCCACGCGGAACGTGCGGGCGCGGATCTCGGAGTGCAGCCCGCCGGCGACCGCGACCCCCTGCGCGCCGATGCGGCCCACGAACGACGCGTCCGTGCCCTCCGGCAGCCACAGGGCCGACAACGTGCTCGCGGTGTGCGCGACCTCGGTGGGGACGAGGCGGAGACCCAGCGCGGACCACGCTCGTCGCATGCCCTCGGCCACCGCGGCGTGGCGGGCGACGGTGGCGGCGGGGTCCTCGATCTCGCCCAGCGCGGTCGCCATCGCGCGCACGAGCGAGGTCGCCGGGGTCGCGAAGTAGCTCGGGCGGCCCTCCTCGTAGGCGCGGTGGATGGGCAACCACTCCTCCCAGTCGACGTAGAGCGGCGGAGGGGACGTCTGCGCCAGGCGGGCCTGCAGCGCCGCGGGGGACGCGACGAGCAGCGCCAGGCCCGGGGGCGCACCGAGCGCCTTCTGCGACGCCGTCAGCACCACGTCCGCGACCGGCGGAGCCTCGCCGCCGACCGAGCACACCCCGTCGACCACCAGCAACGCCCCACGAGCGCGCGCCATCGCGCCGATCGGGCCCGGATCGGTGCGCACCCCGGTCGAGGTGTCGACGTGCGTGACGAACACGACGTGAGGCCGCAGGCGGTCCATGGCCTCGGCGGCGGCCGCGGTGGACACGGGCTCGCCGACGGGTGCGGTCACCTTCTCCACGGTCACCCCGCGGCGCTCGAGGATGCGCGCCATCCGGTCGCCGAACACGCCGCTCACCAGCACCAGCGCGCGCTGGCCCGGCTCGGTCGTGTTGGACGCGGCGGACTCCATGGCGAGGGTGCCGCTCCCGGCGAGCAGGAAGGGCTGGTGGTCGTCGCCCACCGCCCACACGCGGCGCATCGCGCGCAGGGCGTCCCCGAACGACGCGATGCCGACGGGGCTCACGTGGCTGACCGGGGGCTCGGCGGCGGCGGCGAGCACGGCGGGGGAGAGCGCCACCGGCCCGGGGATCATCAGGAGCGGGTCCACATCAGCCTCCGGAGGGAACGAGATCGGTGCCGCCGAGACCCGCGCGCGCGAGGTCCTCGGGGGTGAGCAGCCCGCTGTCGAGCCCGCGGCGGAACCATCGGACCAGCCCGCGCGCGGTGGCGGCGTCGTCGAAGTCCGCGCCGGTCCGCGTCGCCTGCGCGGCGGCCTCCACGTAGCGGCGGAGGCGGGCGGCCATGGCCGGCAGCTCGGCCACGAAGACGGCGGCGAGCGCCCCGAAGCGCGCGGGGAGCTGGGCCGGGTGCAGGTCCCAGCCCTGGACATAGCCCTGGCGCAGGGCGGAGCGGACGTTGCGCGCGTGCCGGGCCCAGGCCTCGTGCACCACGGCGCGGTTCTCGGCCTCCTGCGGCTCCGTGAGCTCGTCCCCGCGGTGCGGTCCGATGGGGAGCCGCGTGGTCGGGCCGTCCGCGAGCCAGATCCCCTTGCGCGCGAGGGCGATCGCGGCGGTCGCGCGAGCCAGGTCGCAGGCCGGGTGGTCCACGTCCTGGTCGGACCCGATCACCCCGAGCGACGCCGTGAGATCGTAGGGGCCGAGGTGGACGGCGCGTACGCGGCCCATGCCGGCGGCGACCCAGCGGGGCAGCGGGCAGCGGCCCTCGTCGTCCATCAGCGCCTCGGGGGTCTCGAGCATCAGCTCCAGGTGGAGCGTGCCCGCCTCGAGCGACAGCTCGTCCTCGATCCGCATCACGGCGTACGCCGCGGTCTCCACGTCGTCGGCGGACAGCGGCTTGGGCACCGTGACGGCGAAGCCCGCGGGCACCCGGCCCACCGTCGCGAGCTCGCGCAGGAACGTGCCCAGGGTCCGCTGGAAGCGGCCGTCGTGCGAGATCGGCCGCGGCCGGATCCCCACCAGGCGGGGCGCGATGCCCTGGCGCAGCGCCGTGGCGAGCTCGCGGGCGGCGCGGACCGCGTGCTCCTTCTCCTCGGTCTCCGGGCGGTGGCCGAAGCCGTCCTCGAAGTCGATGCGCAGATCCTCGATCGGCTCGGTGCGCAGCTTGTCGTGCGTCCGCTCCCAGACCTCGGTCGCGAGATCGGTCGGCACCCCCAGGACGGCCGCGAAGGTCTCCGGGTCCTGGCCGTAGCGGTGCAGGTCGGACAGCGCGCGCTCGCCCAGGCGAACGGCCGTCCGCGCCGTGAACAGGTGGGCGCCGCCGTACAGGACGTGCGACGGCTGGATCGGCCCGGGCGCCGACACGGTCAGCTCCCCCGGTAGGTCGAGTACCCGTAGGGGCCGAGCAGCAGCGGCACGTGGTGGTGGGCCTCGGGCTCCACGACCTCGAACACGACCTCCACGTACGGGTAGAACCCGCGCGTGCCCTGGGACTCGAACCACGCGCCCGTGTCGAAGCGGATGCGGTGGACCCCGGCCTTCCCGCTGCCCTTGGGCACGAGGCCGCCGATGCGACCGTCGTCGTCGGTCGCGCCCTCCACCAGGGTGACGAAGGCTTCGCCGTCGTGGCGCTCGAGGCGCACGGGGACGCCCGACGCCGGTCCGCCCTTCACGAGGTCGAGGACGTGGGTGCTGATGCTCATCGCTCCTCCGCGGCCGCCCGCTTCAACGCCTCCCAGTCCACCGCGCAGGCGTCGGTGCACGGCTGCTCGCCCTCCGGGACCGGCAGCCACCGGTTGAAGAACAGGCGGTTCTTCGCGAACGCAAGGTACAGGACGCCCGCTCCGGCGTGAAGCCCCGGCCAGCCGAGCACCGACGCGAGCCAGGCCCAGCCCGGGAGCTCGCGCAGCGCCGCGCGGACCCCGTCCAGGCCGATGTGGACGCGGCCGTCGCGGTCGACCACGTGCATCTGGGCGCGCACGGCGTCCGGAGAGAACGCAGAGAACCGTGCCGCGGCCTCGGGATCGCGCAGGTCCAGCCGCTCGATCCGCCCCTGGGCGTCGCGCTCGCCGAACCACCGCGCGGACCGCGAGCACACGCCGCAGCGCCCGTCGAACAGGGCGACCACCACCGCGCCCTCGCTCGGACGCATGGACGGGCCCGCGGACGGGGTGAAGATCGCGCCGGAGGTCATCGCTCGAAGAGCGGCCGGAGCTGGGCGATGCGGGTCCTCGTCGCGTCGCAGAAGCGCGTGCCCGGGAAGAGCTCGCAGCCGTCGTACCGCTGGGCGCGGTAGGACGCGTCGCGGTCCGAGGGCATCTCGAGCATCGAGGCCACCTGGCCCGTCGCCTGGTCGATCTCGAGCACCTTGGTCTTCGCGCCGGCGGGCGCCTGCGACCAGCACTTCGGGTGCGCCTGGTCGACCAGCACGCGACCGTTGCCCAGGTCGTCCACGTCGCCGAGCGTGTCCTCGTACCAGCCGTCGGTCCACTGCCAGTTCACGGTCACGCGCTTGGCGACCGGGTCGATCGACAGGTCGGTGATCTGCGACTCGCCGCGGAACTGCCCGTTGTCGTAGACCAGGATGCGGTCGTCGCCGATGATGTCGATCCCGTGCTGACACTGGGGCAGCATGTCCTCGGGCAGCGGGTTGCCCTGCGCGTCCCGGACCGTCCAACCATCACCGCGGACCAACCGCCAGCGGAGGTTCCCGTTGGTCGGGTCGATCGCGAGGATCGAGTGGTCGAAGCACAGGCTGACGTAGAGGCGCTCGGGCCCGCCCGGGACCTGGTAGAGCTCGACGGCGTTCGCGTGGTACGGCTCGGGCGTCGCGGCGCTCCCGTCGGGGAGGTTGCCCTCGTTCGCGTACCGCTGGCTGTTGATGTCGACGTCGACGCGACCCGTGTCGGGGTCGTGCACGCGGACCGCGAAGCCGGACCAGACGACCGGCCCGCGGTTGTTGGCGCGGGCCTCGAGTGTCAGCATGCGGCCGTCCGGCAGGCGCTTCATGTCGTGGTGGAAGGGGACCGACAACGCGTTCGGCAGGTTCTCGCAGGCGTAGGCGTCCGTCTCGTCCCAGAGCGGGGAGACGTGGCAGCGGCCCTCGACGCTGTACCCGCCGCCCCAGACGATGGCGTCGTCCTCGGCGTGCCACAGCGCCTCGATGTCGCCCGTGAGCCCGAGCGGGAACTGCTTCCACCAGCGCAGCGTCCCCTCCTCGTCGTACGCCACGAGCCACGGGTTGCCGTCCTGCGGACACGTCCCGTCCCGCCAGTTCATGACCGTCCACGAGCCCGTCATCCCCAGCGTCGGGTCGACCGTCACCGTCACGTCGGGCAGCAGGTTGGGGCGCGGCCCGGTGTTGACGGTGATCGACGAGGGCGACCCGGCGATGGTCGGGCAGGTCGGCGTGGCCTCGCAGGTGTAGGTGCTGTTCGGCAGCAGGCCGGCGAAGCGCAGATCGTGCGAGGTCGCCTCCGTCGTGCCCTCGAGGAGGTGCACCTCGGTGGGGTCGCCGTCGAGCGTGCACCGCACCGCGACCGTCGCGGGCTTCGACAGCTCGACGTGCACCGCACGGAGCGTGGAGTGAGGCCCGTCCGAGGTCGTCAGCGCGGTCACCGACAGCCCCGCGTCGCTCTCGCACAGCTCCGTCGTCGTCGTCCCGCCGGTCTCCCCGGTCGGGGTGGTCTCGGTGTCGGTGTCCCCGGTGTGCGCCGCGTCCGTGTCGGTCGAGTCCGTAGAGACGTCCGTCGTGCTCCCGTCGTCGCCCGAGCATGCCATCAGCGTCAGCCAGATCATCCGGTACTCCAGACCCGGAGGTTAACCCGCCCCCCTGCGCTTCTGGTTGGCGAGATGCACCGCGCGCGCGACGGTGGCGTCCCGACCGAGATCGTCGGCGAGCGCGAGCCAGGCGGCGAGGTCCTTGGGCAGGCAGCGGCCGCCGAAGCCGGGCAGCCCGTCGTCGCCGGGGACCCGCAGGTGGTCGTCGCCGATGCGGGGGTCGAGCGCCATCCCCCGCCGCACCTCGTCCCAGGGGACCCCGAGCGAGCCGGCGACCTCGGCGAGCTCAGCCGCCAGGCCGACCTTCGTGGCGAAGAAGACGTTCGCCGCGTACTTGACGAGCTCGGCGGCGGTCGCGTCCAGCTCGAGCAGGGGCGTGTCCGGGAAGCGGTCGTGCAGCAGCGTGCGGACCCGGTCGCGCGCGGGCGCGGACGTGGACGGGGGGAAGCCGAGCACGAGTCGGGCGGGCGCCAGGAAGTCGGCGACGGCGGACCGCTCGCGCAGGAACTCGGGCGCGACGGCCAGCGCGAGGTCGGGGAAGCGCTCGGACAGCGCGACCGTGCTGCCCGGTGGCACCGTGCTCTTGAGCACCACCACCGCGGACGAGCGCGCCGCCGCGAGCTCGCCGAGCACCGCCTGGACCGCCGACAGGTCCGCGCGCCCGTCGGGCCGGCTCGGCGTGGGCACACACACGAACACCACGTCGTCGTGGACGAGCTCCGAGAGCGGCGCCGAGCCCTGGACGGCGGGGTCGTGGAACCGCACGCGCGCGCGGTCGCTCCAGGCAGCGGCCACGGCGGAGCCGACGTAGCCGTATCCGATGATGCCGATGTTCATCCCGTTGTGTACCCCGGGGTGGCCGCGCCGGCCGCGGGTGCGCACAGTGACCACGTTCGGAGGTGGGCGTTGGGTTCGTGGCTGCGCTCGGTGACGCTGGGGATCGTGCTCGGGGTGCTGTCGGTCGGCGCGTGGGAGGCCTCCTCCGCGCCCCCGCGCTCCCCTCCGCCGACGGTGGCCGCCGTCGCGCCCACGCAGCCCCCGCCGGTGCAGGCGCCGAGCTCGTCCGCGCGGACCGAGGACGAGCGCAACTCGATCGACGTGTTCCGCGCGATGGCGCCCGCGACGGTGTTCGTGACGCAGAACCAGCTCGTGCTCGATCGGTACAGCCTGCGCGCCACGGAGGTCCCGACCGGCACCGGCTCCGGCTTCGTGTGGGACGCCGAAGGCCACGTGGTCACGAACTACCACGTGATCGACGGCGCGCGGTCGCTCTCGGTGACGCTGCAGGACCAGTCGGTGTGGCCGGCGACCCTGGTGGGTGGCGACCCGATGAAGGACGTCGCGGTGCTCCACATCGACGCGCCCGCCTCCCAGCTCGTCCCCGTCGTGCCGCCCCCGCCCGGGTACGAGCTCGAGGTCGGGCAGAAGACGCTGGCCATCGGCAACCCGTTCGGGCTCGACCACACGCTCACCACCGGCGTGATCAGCGCGCTCGGCCGCGAGATCGTGGGCTACGGCAACGTCACCATCAAGGGCATGATCCAGACGGACGCGAGCATCAACCCGGGCAACTCGGGCGGGCCGCTGCTGGACTCGTCGGGTCGGCTCATCGGGATGAACTCGATGATCTACAGCCAGGCCGGCCAGTCGGCGGGCATCGGCTTCGCGGTGCCGTACACCATCGTCCAACGCGTCGTGGACCAGATCGTCACCAACGGCGAGGTCACGCGCATCGGCATCGGCGTGGACCTGGTGGACGACCGGATCGCGCGCCGGGCGGGCATCGACGGCGTCGCCATCCTCAACGTGCGGCCCGGCACCCCGGCGGAGAAGGCGGGCATCACCGGGCTGCGCGCGGGCGGTCGCGGCGCGGTGGTCGGCGACGTCATCGTCCGCGTCGGTGAGATCGACATCCACGACTTCGACGACTTCTACAACGCGCTCGACCCCCACCGTCCCGGAGAGCAGGTGCGCGTCGTGCTGGTCCGCGACGGGAAGGAGTGGTCGACGCAGCTCGATCTCATCGCGGTCGGGGTCGACTGAGGTACGGTCCGACGGGAGGACGGCGACAACCCGATGCGCGAGCGGCGCCTGGGAGAGTTCGTGCTGGTCGGGCGGCTCGGGGCGGGCGGCATGGGCACCGTCTTCCGTGCCCGCCACCAGCCGACCGGTCGCGCGGTGGCCGTCAAGCTGCTCGCGTCGAGCCTGGCGGGCGAGGAGCGACTGCGGGCGGCCTTCGCCGACGAGGTGCGCGCGGTGGCGGCGCTGGCGCACCCCAACGTGGTGGCGGTCTACGACCACGGAGAGGTGACGGCCGCGGAGGAGGGCGGGCCGCTCGTCGTGGGCGCTCCGTGGATGGTCATGGAGCTGGCGGAGGGCGGCGACCTCGGCGCCTGGCGCGGGCGTGTGGGTCCGCTGCAGCTGGTCGGGATCCTGCGCTCGCTGCTCGATGCCCTCGCGCACGCCCACGCGCGCCGGGTGCTGCACCGCGATCTCAAGCCGCAGAACGTCCTCATCGGCGGCGACCGCCCGGGGCTCAAGCTGTCGGACTTCGGCATGGCCGACCTGTTGGGGGACGACCGGCCCCGCGGTGGCGGTACCCCGGCGTACATGGCGCCGGAGCAGCTCGCGAACCGCTGGCGCGACTTCGGCGCGTGGACCGATCTGTATGCGCTGGGCTGTCTCGCGTGGTCGCTGGCCGTCGGGTCCCCCCCCTTCGGGTACGACGCGGAGCAGGTCGCGGTCCGCCAGCACGAGCCGCTGCCCGACGCGCCGGAGGACTGGCCCGCGGAGCTCGCGACCTGGGTGGGCCACCTGCTGAACCCGGATCCCTGGCGGCGATACCGGACGGCGGCCGCCGCCGCGCGCGACCTGTCGGCGCTCGACCTGTCCGGCCTGTCGGCGACCGACGAGGTGGTGCTCGAGGAGCCGTCGATCGACGTGCCTACCGCGCCCGCGCTGCCCACGCTCGACTGGTACTCCCGCCCGGAGACCGAGGAGGTGACCGAGGTGGAGGTCGCCCCGGGGCGCTCGGGTCCGCGCCAGAAGGTCGGCGTCCCTGCCGACTGGCGCGGGACCTCGCTCGACGACCCGATCCGGCCGCTGGCGGGCTCGGGGCTGCGCCTGATGCGCCTGCGCCACCACCGGGTCGTCGGACGGGAGGTGGAGCGCGACCAGCTCTGGAACGCGCTGCGCGCCGCCGTGAGCGAGCGGCACCCGAAGGTGTTGCTCGTGCGGGGCGAGGCCGGGAGCGGGAAGAGCCGGCTCGCGGAGTGGTTGGGTGAGCGGGCCCACGAGCTCGGCGCCGCCACCGTCCTGCGCGCTACGGCCAGCGCCGAGCCCGCCCCCGGGGACGGCCTGGTGGCCATGGCGGGCCGGGTGTGGCGCTCGGTGGGGCTCACGGGCGACCCTCTGCGGGCGCGGCTGCGGGAGGGGCTGGGCGCCGAGCCCGAGGTCGCGCTGGTGGCGCGCGTGCTCGAGGGGGCCGTGGTGTCCCGCGCGGAGCGCCACGGCGCGCTGACCTGGATGCTGGGGAGACTGTCGCGCAGCGTGCCGGCGGTGGTCTGGCTGGACGACGCCCACCACGACGAGGACGCGCTCACCTGGGCCGCGTCGCTGCCCTCGGCCCGCGAGGGGCGGGCGGTCGTGGTCCTGACGCTCAGGGACGACGTGCTCGCGGAGCGACCGGAGCGGGCGGCCATCGTGCGCGCCGCGATCGAGGCCGGTGCCGTCGAGGTCCGCCTCGGTCCGCTCGACGCCCAGTCCGCCTTCCTGCGCGAGCTCACGGGCCTGCGCGACGACCTCGCGGGCGAGGTGCTCCGCCGCACCGCCGGCAACCCACTGTACGCCGTGCAGCTGGTGGAGGCGTGGAGCGACGCCGGCCTGCTCGCGTCGACGGACTCCGGGCTCGCGTTCACCTCGGACGCCACGCTCCCGGTCCCTCCCGACCTGGACGCCGTGTGGCGAGCCCGCCTGCGCGCCGCCCTCGACGGTCTCGGTCCCGACGCGCAGATGGCGGTCGAGCGGGCGGCGTTCCTGGGTGACCGACCGGACGACGCCGAGTGGGAGGAGGCCGCTCGCGGGCTGCCGGTGGCCGCGGTCCGCAACCGCCTGCTGGAGCGCGGCCTGCTGCTGCGCATCGAGGGTGGGCTGTCGTTCGCGCACGGGCTGCTCCGCGAGCTCCTGCTCGAGCAGGCGGGCCCGCGGGCGGAGGCGCACCACGACGCCTGCGCGGCGATGCTGGCGGCCCGCGGGGAGACGGGGGAGCGCTACGGGCGGCACCTGCTCGCCCTCGGCCGCCACGCCGAGGCCATCGAACCCCTGCTGGACGGTGTCCGGAACCGGATCCGGGCCGCCGAGGGAGCACTCGCCGCCGCCGCCCTGCGCGACGTCGAGCAGGCGCTGGCGGCGGTGGCCCCACCTCCGGGGGACCGGCGCCTGGCGGAGACCGCGCTCCTGCGCGCCGAGAACCTGCAGATGGGCTACCGCACGGACGGCTGGGCGGCGGCGGAGCAGGCCATCGCGGTGGCGCGGGCCGGGGGGCACCGCGATCTGCTGGCGCGGGGCCTGCGTCTGCAGGGGATGCAGGCGCTGGACGAGGGGCGCATCGAGCCCTCCGCCGCGCTGTTGGAGGAGGCGCTGGCGGTGGCGCCGACGGACGCCGATCGGCTCCCGATCCTCGCCTGCTTGTGCACGACCTTCCAGGCGCGGGGCGACCTCGCGGGGGCGCGGCGGGTGCTCGACCAGGCGGCGGCGCTGCCCCCCGACCCGCGCTGGGCGGCGAACCTGGCGATCCAGCGGGGGCACGTCCTGCGGTACACCAACGACCTCGACGGCGCCGCGGAGGCGTTCCAGGCCGCGCTCGTGGCCTACGAGGAGCGGGGGGTCCGGCGTGGCGTCGCGCAGGCGCTCAACGGGCTCGGCACGGTGGAGATGGGCCGCGAACGGATGGACGCGGCCGCCGACGCGTTCCGCCGCGCGCTCCACCAGTACGGCGTGCTCGGGTCCTCCGAGGGGCTCTTCGTCCGCGCCAACCTGGCGACGATCGAGCTGAACGCCGGACGGTGGGAGGCGGCCGAGGCCGCGGTGGGCAGCGGCGCCGTGGAGGCCCGCGACAACGGGATGGTCGTCGTCCAGGCCATCCTCGAGCTGGTGCTCACCATCTGCGCCATCGGTCGCGACCGTTGGGCCGAGGCCTCCGATCACGCGGAGCTCGCGGTGGACCTGCTCGGCCGCTCCGGGTACCAGGACCCCGGCCTGGTGGAGCTGGCGCGCATGGGGTCGTCGATGGCAGAGGCCGCGGAGCGTCCAGGGCTCGTCCGGATGCTGCAGCCGTTGATCGGGGGAGGCGATGGCGCGTCCGCGTGACGAGGAGCTGTTCATCGTCGAGGGGGCGCCGAGGACGCCCGTCCGCGACCTGTACCACGTGTTCCTGCGGGTCCCGGGCTGGGTCTCGCTGGCGATGATCGTGGTGGGGCTCGTCGCGCTCAACGTCCTGTTCGCCCTGATCTACGTCGTGATCGGCGGGGTCGCGCACGCGCGCCCGGGCTCGCTGATGGACGCGTTCTTCTTCAGCGTGCAGACCATGGGCACCATCGGGTACGGCGCGATGTACCCGGAGACCACGCTCGCCAACGCGGTCGTGGCGGTCGAGGCGCTCACGGGCATCGTCGCCACCGCGGTCGCCACCGGCCTCATCTTCGCGAAGGTGACGCAGTCCACCAGCCGCATCAACTTCAGCGAGCTGGCTGCGGTCTCGCCGATGGACGGCGTGCCGACGCTGATGTTCCGCGTGGGGAACGAGCGGGGGAACCTGGTGATGGACGCGCAGCTGCGCGTGGTCGTCGCAAAGACCGTCACCACCCGCGAGGGGACGCTGATGTACCGGATGCTGGACCTGAAGATGGTCCGCGACCGGACGCCGGCGCTCACGCGGACCTGGACCGTCATGCACCACATCACGCCCGACAGCCCCCTGTACGGGATGGCGCCCGAGGACCTCGAGGAGCACGAGGTCGAGCTCATGGTGACGCTGGTGGGCACCGACGACACCACGCTGCTCCCGGTGCACGGTCGCGCCCGCTACGAGGCCAAGGACATCCGCTACGGCCACCGGCTCGCGGACGTGCTCGACCTGCTCCCCGACGGGCGGGTGAGGGTCATGCTCCAGAAGTTCCACGACCTGGTCCCCGCGGAGCCGGTCGCGTGGGCTACGGCTTCGGAGTCAGCACCAACACGTACTGAGCCGTGAGGAGCGTCGGGCGGTCGACCAGCGTCCAGCCGGCCTGATCGAGCTCCTTCAGCACCTGATCGGCCGGGATGCGGTGGTCGCGCGGCGGGCCGTGCTCGTCGCTCGAGGCGGGGTCGAAGTCGACGATCACCAGCCGGCCGCCGGGCCTGGTCGCACCCTTCAGCCGTCCGAACCAGGCCACCCGGTCCGAGACGTGGTGGTAGGTGTCGACGAGCAGCACGACGTCGGCCTCGGCTGGCTTCAGTCCCGGGTCCTCGGGCTTGCCCAGGCGCGCCTCGACCTGCGTGAGCCCCTCGGCGGTCGCGCGCTTCGCGAGGTGGTCGACGAGCGTGGGCTCGACGTCGATGGCGACGACGTGTCCGGTGGGTCCCACCGCCTTCGCGAGGTACGGCTCGAAGTAGCCGGTGCCCGCACCGATGTCGGCGACGGTGGCACCCGCGGCGATGTGCAGGGTCGCTACGAGCTCGGCGGGCTTCTGCCAGGCGTCGCGCGCGGGGTCGTCGAACACCGCCGACCACTTCTCGACATCGGCGAAGCGGTGCTCCTCCTCGGCGTCGTGGGTGTGGCCGGGGTCCTGGTGGCCGTGCTCCTGGGCGAGGGCGGCGCCGAGCGTGAGGGCGAGGGTGAGCATGGCGCTCGATAACCCCTGGTCGTGGACTCAGGTCGCGCCGGCCCGCGCGTGGTTCCCGAGTCGGCGCCAGGTCTCGCTGGCCAGCGCCGTCGCTCGCTCCGCGTGTGCGGTCCAACCGTGGGCGGCGCAGCTCCGGGCCGCTCGCTCCAGCATCAGGGCGGTGTCGGTGTGGACCACGGCCTGGCTGGCGAGGCCGTCGCAAGCGAGCTCCAGCATCTCGGTGGCCTCCGGATCACCGGCCGTCGCCAGCGCGACCGCGAGGTAGAGCCGGGTGCGCGGGACATAGAGCGCGCGCCCGACCTCGAGCTCGCGCTGGAGCTCGGCGCGGATCAGGGCGATGCCCTCCTCGGGCGCGCCTCGGAGCGCGCGGAGCAGCCCGAGCCCGATGTCGAGGATGCCCGACAGGTCTGCGCTGACGCCCTTCACCTGGGCGGCGATCTCGACCATCTCCCGCTCGGCCTCGTCGAGCCGGCCGAGGTCGCGGAGGACCGCCGCGTGGGTGCTGATCGCGGCCGCGAGCCCGATGCGGTCGCCGCTGCGGCGGTAGTGCCCGATGCACAGCGCCATCTCCTCCAGCGTGCGGGCGACGTCGTGCCTCGCCCACTCGAGGGTGGCGACGGCGAGGTGGAGCCCGGCGAGGACGTGCTGGGAGGCGTGTGCGGGGACGATGTGGCGCGCCCGCTCGAGGAGCGCCGCGGCCTCGTCCAGCCGTCCCTGGTACGTCAGGGCGCCGGCCATCCCGCGCAGGCAGGCGAGCTGCTCGCCCGGCATCGACGACAACCCGGGCTCGGCCTCGGCGAACAGCGCCAGCGCCTCGTCGAGCTTCCAGCGGAGCAGGGCGATGCGGCCGAGCGTCATCGCGCCGAGCGGCTCGAGCTGGGACCATCCGTGGCGCCGCGCTCGCTCGCGCAGGTCCACGCCGAACGTCCACGCGCGATCGAGGTCCGTGCGCTGGAGCAGGAGCGTGTTGTGGGCGTAGTCGGCGCGCCCCCGCCGCTCGTCGTCCTCGGGGACGGAGGCCACGTCCATCGCCCGGTTCGCCAGCTCGAGCAGGTCCGTGGTCGTGGCGGGCTCGGTGCGCTCGAGGCTCAGCCACGCGCCCTGGAGCAGGGGCGCCACCGCGCCCTCGGCGTCGCCCCCCGACCACAGGTGCCGCCCTCGCCGAGCGGGGTCGACCACCGCCGCGGCGCAGGCGAGGTGCAAGGCCGCGCGACGCTCCCCGTCCAGGCGTAGCTCGGCCGCCTCCCGGAGCATGCCGTGGACGAAGGACCAGGCGGCGCGCGGATCCTCGGCGGTCGCGAGGCGACGCGCGAGCAGGACCTCGACGAACCCCTCGGACGGCTGGATGCCGCGGACGGTGCAGGCCGCACGCCACTCCGCGCCGTCGACGTGGCGACCGAGCAGCGCGGCGAGCCCGAGCGCGTCGGCGTCGGTCGCCGGTCGGTGGGCCAGGAAGCGGTCCAGCCGCTGGTTCCAGCTCTCCCGTAGATCCCGGGGCATGCGCAGCGAGGCCCCCCGCGCCACGCGGAACCCGTCGGGGGAGGTCTCGAGCAGCCCGTGGTGGATCCACTCCCCCACGACCTGGATCGCGAACATCGGGTTGCCGTCGGTGGTCTCGTCCAGCCGGCGGGCGAGGTCGGGCGCCAGGCCCAACAGCTCGCGCAGCAATCCCCCCCGATCCCGGGAGGGCAGGGGACCCACCTCGAGCGTGCCGACCTCCGGTCGCGCGGCGAGGGCCTCGACCCGCGCACGCTCGTGGGGACGCTCCGCCAGCAGCTCGTCGGCCACCGTCGCCACGACCAGCGCCGGGAGCCCCTCGCCGAGGAGGCGGTCCGCGAAGGCCAGCGCGTCCGGACCCCACTGCACGTCGTCGAGCCACAGCAGCAGCGGACGTTCGCGCGCGAGCACCGAGAGCAGCCTCATGATCGCGCCGTGGCGCTCCACCGCGGGCCGCCGCGCGTTGGCGTCGTCGAGCTCGGAGAGCACGCGCGCGAGCCAGTCGTCGTCCGCGTCGAGCCCCATCGAGGCCAGGACCGCCCGCGTCCGGACCACGCGCAGGTCGGGGGGGAGGGCGTCGAGGACCAGGTGGCGGTCGACCATCCCGCCGAGGCCCGTCCCCGGACCCCCGCCCGGCTCGTGCACCGCCTCGAGCACCGTGGCCGCGCCGAGCTCGCGCGCCCGCTCCGCCAGCCAGGCCGCCAGCCGGCTCTTGCCCACCCCCGACGCGCCGCGCACCAGGATCAGCTCGCATCGGTTGCGCCGTCGGACGTTCGCCAGCGCTTCCCACAGCCGCCCCCGCTCCTGCTCGCGCCCCACGAGCCGGAGGGTGCGCAGCCCCCACAGCGACAATCCCGCCCCCACGATCGGTGCCGGTCGGGGCGCCACGTCGCCGCCGCGCCAGGCGCCGGGCATCGGGGCGGCGAGACGTCGGGCCTCGACCCAGTCGCGGGTGCCCGTGTGCGTCACGGAGGGCTCGTCGGTGGTCGCCATCAGCAGGGTGGTGGGATCGAGCTCGGGGAGGTCGGTGCTGGCGGCGTCCACCGGTTCGGGCGGATCGAGCAGTCGCGACAGGGCCCAGGCCGCGTCCGCCGCGCACCGCCACCGGTGGGCCGGGTCGCGCTGGAGCAGCCGGCGGACCCAGGCGTCGAGCCCCTCGGGGACGGGGAACCGGGGGACGAAGGCGGGGAGCTCGCCCAGCAGGTGCCCCTGTCGCTGCTCGGCCCAGGTCTTCCCGGGGTAGGGGCGGGCGCCGGTGACCAGCATCCACGTGAGGGCGCCCAGGGCGTACAGGTCGGTCCACGGCCCGAAGTCCCGCCAGCGCCCTTCGAACTGCTCGGGCGCCATCACCGAGGGCGTGCCGCTGGTGGCCGCGACCGGCCCGTCCACCTCGCCGAGCACGTGGGCGATGCCGAAGTCGGTGAGCTTGTACCGCCCGGCCGTGTCGCGCAGCACGTTGCCGGCCTTGAGGTCCCGGTGGATCACGCCGCGCGCGTGCGCGTGGGCGAGCGCGTCCAGCGTGCACCGGAGGAACCTCCGCGCCTCGGTCCAGGTGGCGTCCCGGGCGACCGACGCCAGCGTGCCGCCCGCGACGTACTCCATCGCGATCCACGGCTGCCCCCGCTTCAGCAGCCCGCCGCTACCCGCCGCGTCCGCGCGATCCACCTCGCCGAAGTCGATGATCAGCACGATGTCGGGGTGGTCCAGCGCCGCGGTGGCCCGCGCCTCCACCCGGAAGGCCTCGGGGGAGCTCCGCTCGTCGACGAACAACAGCTTCACCGCGACCGGCAGGTCCTGCGCGACGTGGTGGGCCAGCCACACCTCGCCCATGCCGCCCCGCGCGATGGGCCGACGCAGCTCGAACGGGCCGAGCCGCGCCCTCGTCGTCACGGGCGCACCTGCTCCCAGGCCGAGGCACCCACGAGACCGGCGTCGTCCCCCAGCGCCGCGGGCCTCACCTCCGCGGACCACGCGGGTGGGCCGTAGGCCGCGAGGTGGACCTCGATCGCCTCGAGGATCCAGCTGCCGGAGAGCCCCAGCCCGCCGCCGATCACCACGACCTCGGGCGTGAACAGGAAGCACAGGTTGCGGACGCCCACCGCGGCCGCCAGCCCGACCTGCTCGAGGACGTTGCGCGCCCGCTGGTCGCCGCCGCCGGCCAGCTCCACCACGGACATCGGGTCGTCCAGCCCGTGCTCCCGGGCGATCCGCGCGAAGGCGGTGCCCGAGGCCAGCTGCTCGAAGGTCGCGGGCTCGCCGCGGCGGAAGGCGGACAGATCGATCACGTGGTGACCGGCCTCCACGGCCGACCGGCGTCCCGCGACCAGCCGCCGGCCGAGGAGCACGCCCGCCCCCACCCCGGTCGACAGCGTGACGTAGAGCACGTCGCGGAAGCCCCGCCCCGCGCCGTGCACGGCCTCCCCCGCGGCCGCGAGATCGGCGTCGTTGGCCAGCGCCACGGGCAACCCGAGCGCCTCGCCGAGCGCCTCGGCCGTCAGGTGCGGTGCCCAGCTCGCCGGCAGGTTGGGGGCGTGGTCGAGGGCGCCGCGGGCATGGTCGACCCGTCCGGGGACGCCGATCACCGCTCGCTCGGCACCGCCGAGCTCGCGCACCGAGCGGATCAGCTCGACGAGCGCGTCCGGCCGCGGGTCCTCGCGCGGCGTCGCGCGCACCTCGCGGCGCAGCACCGTGCCGTCGTCGGCGACCAGCGCGGCCCTCATCCGGGTCCCGCCGAGATCCACGGCCAGAGTGGACAGGAGACACCTCCACCCCGAGGGTACGACATCCGACGGCGATCGCGGATAGCATCGGGCCCGCGATGGCTCGGGGGTGACGGGTGCTCGAGGACGAGAGCTTGATCCGGGACGCGCTGGCGGAGCGGCTGGGGTTGCAGGTGTCGTCGAGCCGGCTCCGAGGGGAGGTCGACGGCGCGCCGGTGGAGGTCGCGATCAGCGTCACCCGCCAGGTGCCGCACCACGCGGCCACGCTGGATCTGTCGACCGGCCAGATGACGCCGATCGCCTCGCCGTTGCAGTTCTCCGTCGCGGTCCACCTGCCGTTCCGGCCGAGGCTGGACGCGGGGCTGAAGGTGGGGCCGGCCGGTGGGTTCCTGGCGCTGCAGGCCGCGGGGCGGGTGGGGCCCGAGCAGCGGCTGGCGGTCGCGACCCCCGAGCCCGAGCGCACCTCCGCCCTCCTCGGTCCCGAGGCGCTGGCGGCGCTCGATGCGGCGTTCGTGGGCGACCCTGGCCCGACGCTGGACGACGGCGGCATCGGGTGGACCTGGCGCGGGCTGGCGCCCTGGCCGACGACCGACGTGATCACGGAGGTGGTCCGGAACCTCGCCCGGGTGTGGACCCAGGTGGACACGGCCGCTCGTACGCTCGACCCGCCGAAGGCGGTGGCGGACGCCTGGCTGGTCCTCGCGGGGATGGACCTGGTCCCGGGCGTCGCCATCCGTGGTTGCCCGGCGGGTGTGATGGGCGAGATCCGCGGCGCGGGCGTGTCCGTGACCGTCGCACCGCACCACGACGGCCGCTGGTATGTCCGGGCCGGCGTCCAGCTCGCCAGGCCCATCCCCGGGAATCCCAAGGTTCTGCGGGAGGACCGCTTCGGGTTCTTCGACCGGCTGGGCGCGATGGTGGCCGGGCGACCGGAGATCGAGGTGGGCGACAGCGCCTTCGACAAGCGCTTCGCGATCCGATCGCTCAAACCCGACGAGCTCAAGACGGTCCTGGACGCGGATGTCCGCAAGGCGATGCTCGCGCTGGACGGACTGGTACCGGTCGAGCTGCGAGCGACGTCGATCGACGCCCGGGGCCCGGTGAGCGGGGAACGCGATCTGGTGCACGTCGTGCAGGCCACCCTCGCCCTGGCGCGCTTCGTGGCGGACGCAACCGACGTGTGACACGCGGACCCCTCGGGACGCTTACACTTCGAGGCGGACCCCCTCGGAGGACGTGATGCGACCCTGGTGGAGCTTGCTCCCGCTGCTCGGGGGGTGTTGGGTGCTCACCGAGCGGGATCTCGAGGAACACGACCGGCTCCTGGAGCCCACGACGCCCGCCCACACCGCGGTTCCCGCGGTCCACGACGTGGACTCGGGGCAGGGGGAGACGGGCCTGATGGGGACCACCGTGCCCGAGTGCCCGCCCCTCGGCTTCACCGCGGGCGACGACGTGGTCCTGGCGTGGGTGCCCGACGCCGTCGGGCTGGCGAACGTCGGCGGCGAGGAGAGCACCGTGGTCTCGGTGCGCGGCGAGGAGATGGTGTTCCAGGGCGAGCACGTGAACATGACGCACGCGCTGCCGGCGGGCACCTGCCCCGACGAGATCGTGCAGCTGCGGCTTGGCGCGGGTCGCGCCGACAGCGTGTTGGTCCGCGACACGTGTGCGGATCGCGCGATCGTGGTGAGGACGGACCTGCTCGAGGCCACCCGCAACATCGTGCTGTCCACGCAGGGACCGGTGGGGCCGATGTTCTCCCTCCAGACCGGCGCGGAGCTGCCGTCGATCACGCTGCAGCTCGACGATGGCCGGATCGAGGTCCACGTCCCCGACGGCGCCAACTACGTGCGCGCCGTCACACACGGTGCCGAGCTCGGCACCCTCCTGGGGGCGGCGTCGATGACGGACAACGAGGACGCGCGGCTGGTCATCGCCGACGGTGGGGTCCTGAAGCTGGTCGAGCCCCTGACCGGCGAGGTCGAGGTCCAGCTCGACGCGGGGGCCACGGTGGTCGCGGCGGCCGTGTGGGACACGAACGACGACTCCGATCTCGACGTGGTCGCGCTGCTCGACGACGGGACGCTGCTGACCTGGATCGGGTCGAGCTCCCTCGGGTTCTGGCAGGACCCGGTGGTGTCGGGCGGTCGTCCCGGGTTGGAGAAGCTCGTGCTGTCACCCGAGCCCCAGACCTGCCGGCCGGTCCTCGCCCGGGCGAACAACGGCTCGGTGTTCCTGCTGCGGGCGCTGGGCAACGGTGGGTACGCGATCGCCGAGCTCGTCGGCGCTTCCGGGGTCGGGGTGGCCATGGGCGGGATCGCGGGCTCCACCGCCCTCGACATCATGACCTGGGGCAACGAGGCGCGCGTCCACGTCTGGTACGGGGAGGGGGACCGATGATCGTCGCCTGGTGGTCCATGGCCTGGGGTGCGCCCGAGTGCGCGGCCCCGACGACGGTGGGGGACCTGGTCGAGGCGGTGGCCCGGGCCGAGCTGTCGGTGAGCGCGCTCGACGCCGACGCGCTGAGCGCCGCCCTCGAGGACGCGGACGGTGTCGTGCCCTGCCTGGCCGAGCCGCTGTCCCCCGACCCGATCGCCCGCTGGTACCGGGTGTCCGCCATCCACCTGCTCGTGAGCGGCGACGACGCGGCGGCGGCCGCGATGTTCCGGGCGGCGCGCGGACTCCAGCCCGCGCACGTGCTCGATCCGACGCTGGCGGAGCCGATCCGCGAGGCGTGGGCGGCCGCGGTCCCCGGCACGCAGACCCGCGTCCTCCCCAGGCCGGCCGAGGGGTCCTTCGCGGTGAACGGCACGGCGGCGACCGTCGCGCCCGAGGACCGCCCCTACGTCGTCCAGTGGTTCGCCGACGACGGCGCCATCCGCGGCACGGCGCTGGTCGGACCCGGCCAGAAGCTGCCCTTCCCGGTGGCGCCCGCACCCGTGCCGGTCCCCGTCCCGGTCCCTGCGCCGGCCCCGGTGGTGGTCGCGCCCGCGCCTGCGCCGGTGCCGGTCGCCGAGCCGCAGCGGGGGCACGCCTCGAGGGGGCTTGCGCTGGCCTCGCTCGGGACGGCCGTGGTGGCGGGCGGCGCGATCGCCACCGCGGCCGCGCTCCAGGAGGAGGTGCTCTCCTCGCCGCAGCCGTCCAGCGAGCTCTCAGGGCTGGTCGTCGCCAACCGGGTCGTCGGGTACGGGGCGGGCGGCGCGGCGGCGCTGGCCGTGGGGCTCGGCGCGGGCGCGGTGATCGTCGGTCGCTGGTAGTCGTCAGCGGATGGCGCAGGACCAGAACTTCGCGACGCAGTCCATCCTGACCGACCGCCCCGTGATCGCGACGCCCTCGAGCGAGCCCTCGCGGCTGTCGGGCCAGGTCCACCGGATGGTGTAGACGCCGGGCGGGACGCTGTCGGGGCGGAAGGTCGCGCCGTCGGTGGTCCGGACCAGGCGCACGTCGCGCACGGGGTCGCCCGTGACCGTGAGCCGGGCGTTGCGTGGGGCCGGGCCCGGCGCCGTGGGGCTGGTCGGTGCTGGCGTGGGCGTGGGTGGCGGTTCGGGCGCGACCGGTGCCGGGACGGGCTCGGGCTCGGGTGCGACCGGGACGGCGACCGGCGGAGGCGCTGGCGTGGGGACGACCGGGGGCTCGACGCCGCGCACCTCGATCTCGGGCCGCTCGCCACCGTCGCCGCCGCCCGACCACACGAGCAGCGCGCCGCCAGCGAGGGCGAGCAGCCCCATCACGCTCGCGGCGAGCATGCCGGCGACGCCCATGCCCCCGACCACCGCCACGATCCGGCCGAGCCCGGCGGAGGAGGGCCGTTCCTCGACCGCGGGCGCCACGTCGACGGGCGACGCCGGACCGCTCCGCTCCGAGCTCCCCCCGAGCGTCGCCACCTTCGCCAGGAACTCCCGATCGAAGGCGCTGGTCGTCTCCACCACGGGCGCGGCGTCCGGGTCGAGTCGGACCTTGCCGCGCCACGCAGCCAGCAGGGTGTCGCAGTCCGGGATGCGCCGGTCGCGGTCGGGGTGCATCGCCGCGAGCAGCGTCTCCTCCTGGTGCTCCGGCAGGTCGGGCACGAGCTCGCGCGGGCTCGGGTAGTCCTGGGCCATGACGCGCGAGAACAGGTCGAAGAAGTCCTCGGTGTCGACCGGCAGCTGGCCCGTGACCAGCTCGTAGAGCATGACCCCGAGCGCGAAGATGTCCGCCCGGTGGTCCACGTCCCGCGCGCTCCGCGCCTGCTCGGGCGCCATGTACATCGGGGTGCCGAACATCATGCCGCTGCGGGTCCGGCGCGCGTCGCCCTCCTCGGTCGCCGCCTTCGCCAGCCCGAAGTCAGCCACCTTCGGGATCAGACGGTCGTCGGTGCGGGCGAGGAGGATGTTCGCGGGCTTCAGGTCGCGGTGCACGAAGCCGAGCTTGTGGGCCGCCCGCACCCCGTGGACGATCCCGGTGAACAGCTCGTCCCGGGCGGCGGCGGGGATGGGGCCCGCGTCCATCAGGTCCTTGAGCGACGGCCCGTCGACGTACTCCATCACCAGGCCCGGGCAGCCGTCGTGCACGACCACGTCGATCACCGACACCACGTTGGGGTGCTGGAGCGTGGCCTGCATGCGGCCCTCGGCGAGCAGCCGCTCGCGGAGGACGGGCGTGCGCAGGTCGAGCAGCTTGAGCGCGAAGCGCGTGCCCAGCTCCGGGTGGCGGACGCGGAACACCGACGCCATGCCGCCACGCCCGATGCGTGACTCCACGACGTACCTGCCGATCCTGCTTCCGGGCGCCGGGTCCATGCCCCGACATGCTAACCACCGCGCTCAGAAGCTGGTCGACGACGTGAAGCGGAAGCCGTCCACCACCAGCGGGGGGAAGCGCCCGCTGAGGTAGCCGTGCACCACCTCGGGGCGGCCGAGGTCCACGATGTTGGACAGCACGCGCAGCGGGGAGTCGTTGTACCGCAGGTGGCGGGCGCCGGCGGCGAGCTTGCCGTCCTCGATGAGGAACAGGCCGTCGCGGGTCATGCCGGTCAGGAGCAGCGCCATCGGATCCACGAAGCGCGTGTACCAGAAGCGCGTGACGTACAGACCGCGCTCCACCGAGCCGATCAGCTCCTCGACGCTCTTGTCGCTCCCCTCCATGCGCACCGTCAGCGGGTACGGGGTGTGGGGGAGGCCCTTGTGCGTCGCCCAGTACCGACTGGTCATCAGGTGACGCAGCTCGCCGTCCACGATCCAGTCGATGTCGTCGCTCGGCAGCCCGTGCTGGTCGAAGGGCACGCCCGGGCAGGCCGGGTCGTCGAGCACCGACCGCAGCGTCACGCGGTCGGAGACCAGCTTCGTCCCGCGCTTGCCGGCGAACGCGCTGTGCCCCTCGTCCGCGTCCTTCTGCTGCGCGCTGAAGAGCAGGAAGGTGAGCATCTCGGCGACCGCCGCGGGCGCCAGCACCACCCGGTACTCGCCGGGCGGCACCTCTCTCGGCTCCGCGCCGAGCCGCGCGAAGTCCCGAGCTCGCCTCGCGACCCGCTCGGGGTCGAGGTCGTCGACGTCGCTGCTGGCCTCCCGCGCCCACCCGGACGAGGTCGGCGCCACCACCGTGGTCGTGAACGTCGAGGTGGACCGCGTGAACGCCCCTTCGGCGGCGCGGGAGTTGGCGAACGCCATCAAGACGTTCTCGGTCGTGTACGAGCCCGCCGCCCGCAGGCTCTCGTCCCCGATGGCCGCGATGGCGCGGGCGACGCCGTCCGCCCGTCGCGCGGGGTCGGCGGCCGCCGTGGACGCGGCACCCTGCGGCAGATCACGGTACCTCGCGGGTTCGACCGGCGGCAGGTGCTCGGTGTCCTCCGGGGCGAGCCGTGCGATGGCTTCGGCGCGCGCGACGGCCTGGCGCACCGACGCGTCGTCGAAGCCGGTGACGGTGGCCACTCCCCGGCGTCGACCGAACGCGACCTGGACGCGCAGCTTCCCACTCCGCGAGGCGACGTTCTGCGTGATCGCGTTGTTCGCGAAGCGGGTGGAGCCGTCCTGGTCCACCTGGGCGACGGCCAGCACGTCGTCGCTCTCGGAGGCCGCGACCGCCTTGCGGCAGATCTCGATGGCGGCGGAGGTGTCCATCACACCACCCCCGTGCTGGGCTTGAGCCCGCCGACCGCGCCGCCCACCTTCACCCCGCGGAAGCGCGCCGTGGCTGCGCCGTGGGTCATCTGAGAGATCTGCACCGGGTCTCCCTTGCCACACTGGAGCACCCCGTTGGGCACCCAGAAGCGCTCGTCGCACACGGCGTCGCAGCTCCCCCAGAACTCGGTGGTCATGGACTGGTAGGTCACGTTCTTGAGCATCCCGGCGAGCCGGCCGTCCTTGATCCGCCACGCGGCGTCCCCGCCGAACTGGAAGTTGACGCGCATCTGGTCGATCGAGAAGCTCCCGCGCCCCTCGATGTAGATCCCGTCCTTCGTGTCGGCGATCAGCTCCTCCGGCGTCAGCGGTCGCTGCCCGGGCATGAGGGAGAGGTTGGGGATGCGGACGATGGGGATGCTCGACCAGTGATCGGCGCGGCAGGTGCCGTTGCTGCGCTCCATGCCGAGCTCGGCCGCGACCTCGCGACCCGTCCCGTATCCACGGAAGACGCCCTCCCGGACGATGTCCCAGCGCTGGCCCTCGACCCCCTCGTCGTCGAAGCCGTGAGTGGCGAGTCCACCGGGCAGGGTGTTGTCGGCGACGAACGTGATCTCGGGGGACCCGTAGGCCCCGCCCAGGAAGTCCGGCGTCGCGAAGGAGCGCCCGGCGAGCGACTCCTCGTACCCGAGCACCCGGTCGAGCTCGGTCGCGTGCCCCACCGACTCGTGGATCGTCAACGCGAGGTTGTGGGGATCGAGCACGAGGTCCAGCCGCGCTTCGGGGCAGGAGGGTGCCGTCAGGTGCTCCACGGCCTGCGCCGCCACCCGGTCGACCTCGGCCAGGAGACGCGCACGGTCGAGGTTCTCGTACCCGAGCGTGCGCGGCGGGAGCTCGAACGTGCGGGAGCGTGCGTCCCCGTTCCCGACGGCCGTGGCGGTGTAGGCGCAGCCGGTCGTGGTCACGTCGCTCTCGAGATCGTGCCCCTCGCTGGACAGGAACAGCCGCTCCGCGCGCCGCAGGGTCATCCAGGCGCTCGCCTTGCGGATTCCCGTGTTGGCCAACAGTCCCTCGGTCAGCTCGAGCAGCAGCCCGGCCTTGTCGGCGGGATCGACCGCGAACGGGTCGACGCGGACCTCGGAGGCGAAGGTCCCGGTTCGGGCGGGCTCGGGGGCGAGCACCACCTCGCGCTTCGTGCACGTGGCGGACGCACGGGCCACCGCGACCGCCTCCGCCGCGACGCGCACCGCCTCCTCCCGGGTCAGCTCGTGGCTCCCGGCGAAGCCCCAGGCACCTCCGGCGAGCACGCGGACGCCGATACCCACGTCCTCCGCGTCGCTGAACGAGCCCAGGCGGCGATCCTCCGCCCGCAGCTCCTGGCGGCGGAACCGCAGGATGCGGGCATCCGCGTAGGTCGCTCCGCGACGGATCGCCTCGTCGATCGCCAATCTGGCGAGGTCCCTCATGTTCACTCCGGGCCGGGGGCAGTGGTGGAGTGTACCCCGGTCCGTCAGAGCAGGTGCAGACCGTGCTCCGCTCGCGACAGGACGACGCGCCGCGCGAAGGGCAGGTCGACCGGGTCGCTCTCGATCCCGTCGCCGAAGAACACGCCGCCCTCGTTCATCTCGGACGACACCGTGACGCTGCCGCCGTCCTGCACGATGCCCTCCACCAGGGTGGCGCCGGTGTGCTTCGAGGGCCACGCCTCGCGCACGAAGAACACGAGGTCGGGGGCGGCGGGCTGCGGCAGCTTCAACGCGGTGCTGCGGGCGTTCGCGATGCTCTTCGCCCAGCCCGTGCAGCCCGTCCCCGTCGCCACGATGAGCCCGCTGCTCGACTGGCGCTCCTCGCGCCCCGCTGCCGACAGCGTGTACCGCGACGACTGGTGGGTGCGCTGGCCGACGTAGATCTCGTTGAGGGCCAGCAGACGCTGCCCGTCGTCCGTGGTCGCCTGGACCCGCGTCCGCACGGTGATCTTCGCGACGCGGTCCGCGATGAGCGGCAGGAGCACGAGGGCCGCCCGGGGCGCGTGGCGCACCAGCACTCCGTCGAAGCCCCCGGGGTTCACGCCCATCACGGGCTGCTCCCCGAGGTACTTCGCGGCGTTCGCGACGAGCCCGTCCTGTCCGACGGCCACGACGATGTCCTCGGGCTCGAACAGGAAGCGGTCGAGGTCCCGCCGCTCGATGCGGGTGGAGCGCCAGGTGGAGGGGATGGAGCGCCACACCGTGTCGACGGCCTGGAGCTGCTGCTCGTGGGCCGCGACCAGCTCGCGCAGATCACGACCCTGCCGGGACAGGAACCACTCGGCATGGCCGTGGGTCCCGTGGTGCGCGATCAGCTCCTCGTACGGCGTCGGGCGGGTGAGCACGACGCAGCGGGGCTCCATGGCGTCACGACCGCCCGGCGAGCTGCGCGAGCGCAGGCGCCAGCAGGTCCGGGGTGATGGTCAGGTGCTGGACCTCGGGCAGGTTGGCCGCGAGCTCCCGCGCCGCGAGGCCGAGCATGACGTGCGGCGGCAGCGACTCGTAGATCGCGATCCGCCCGCGCTCGGTCTCGACCTTCGCGCCCTCCACCTCCAGCAGCGTCGCCGCCTGGGTCGCGCTCTGGAGCCGCTCGCGCTCGGCCGAGGCCTCCACCTGGATCCGGAGCGCCAGCGCCTCCTCCTTGAGCCGGCGCTGCTCGTTGGCACCCTTCTGCGCGATGAGCTGCTCCTCGCGCTTCGCCAGCTGGATCTTGTTGTTCAGCTCGTTCTCCGCGATGGCCCGCTCCTGCTCGACCGCGTGCGCGCGCCGCTCGAACGTCGCCTTGTCCGCGTCGCGCTGGATGCGCTCCCGCGCGGGCGTCTGCAGGGCGCGCTCGACCTCGGCGTCGGGGCGGACGGACGTGATGCGGACGCTCGTGAGGTCGATGCCGAGCCCGGCGATGCCCTCGTCGGTCGAGAGCGCCTCGCCGATGCGCTGCCGGAGCTCGACGACGCCGTCCACCAGGGCCACCGCGAGCTCGACCTCCCCGACCCACGCGTTCGCGACCTGCTGGGCGAGCTCGTTGATCAGCGCGCCCACCTGCTCCAGCGGCTGGGTGAGCCAGGCGCCGGTGGTCAGATCGATCGAGAAGTCGAGGCGCTCGGCGAGCCGCTCGGGGTCGCTCACGCGCCAGCCGACCACGCCCTGCGCGGTGAGCGTCTGGAAGTCGCGGGTCACGCCCTTGAAGATCACGGTCAGCTCGCGGTCGTCGACCGGGACCTCCGCGATGGAGGCGGTCATCGGCAGGAACCAGAAGCTCGCGCCGCGCGCCGACATCACCTTCTGCCCGTGGCGGGCGAGCACCACGTGCCGCGAGGCCTCGCTGCGCAGGTGGCGCAGGAAGAAGAACCTGGAGATCTGGGCCATGATCACCTCCGACGGTAGAGCGCGGCGGGCCGGTGCCCCACGTCCGACTGCTTCTCGCCGGTGTCGACGAGATCGTGGTTCGCGAGCACGGTCTTGCGAAACGAGTCCTTGTTGAGCGGGCGGGCCAGGAGCGTCTCCCAGACCTGCCTCAGCTGGAACAGCGTGAACGACTCGGGGAGGAACGGGAACCCGATGTCGCTCCAGGCGAGCTTGCCGCGGATGCGCTGGATGGCGGTCCCGAGCACCACGTCGTGGTCGAAGGCCAGCGGCAGCTCCTCGCCCTCGGGACCCACCGCGCCCACCGGACCTCCCTCCTCGCCCTCCCAGGGGACGCGGACGGTGGCGAGCACCACGCCCTCGGGCAGCTCTCGGACCCGCTCCGGCCGCACGATCGCGAGCCAGGCCACGCTGATCACGCGCCCGCGCGGGTCGCGATCGGGGTCACCGAAGGTGTAGAGCTGCTCGAGGTGGTCGAGCGGCAGCGCGGCCTTGTCGCGGAGCACGCGGCGGACCGCGTCCTCGAGGGGCTCGCGGATGCCGACGAAGGTGCCGGGGAGCGCCCAGGCGCCGAGGTCCGGGTGCTCCACCCGCCGGACGAGGACGGTGTGCACCTCGCCACCCTCGACGGCGAGGACGACCGCGTCCACGGTGACCGACGGGCGATCCCAGGCGGACGGGTCGTACGCCTCGAGGAAGGCGCGCTCTTCGGTGGAGATCTGGCGGCTGCGTGGCATCGGTGGTCTCTGTTGGATGTGGGTAACATATATGCTGGATGACGCAAACGGAGATCGCGCCCCAGCCGGAGTAAAGAAGGCTCACATATGAGAGCGAAACTTACTTACGGAGCGCGGACCAGCGTCAGGCGCGTCTCGCCGAGGGGTGGCTGGTCTGCGGCGGGACGCACGACGACCCAGTAGGTCCGGCCCGCGTTGAAGCCGACGAGGGGTTCGAGCTCCAGGGTCTCGGTCAGCTGGCCGCCCTCGGGGACCTCGATCTCCGCGGTCCAGACCCGCGCGCGCTTGCCGCCGATCTCGTCGTAGAACTCGACCACCCGCTTGCCCGACGTGCCCACGCGCACGGTGAGCGGCGCCGTCCACACCTCGTCCTCCGCGGACCAGGTGGCGGTGATGTCGACGACGGGGAGCGCGGTCGGTCGGGGCGGGCCGTTCACGTCCACGGGGGACGCCGGTGCGGGAGCGGGCGCGGGCTCGGCGCGCGAGGGGGTCAGCAGGAGCAGGGCGAGGATCGGCATGGGCGTGGAGCCTCCGGGAGCATCCTACGATCGCGCGTTCCTCGCGTCGGACATGGTAGGTCCCTCCGCATGGACCGCGTGCATCTGTTCGAGATCGAGGACCAGCCCTGGTGTCCCGCGCTGATCCGCGACGGGTGCACGGCCTACATCACGCGGTTCTGCCACCTCACGGGTCGGGGATCACCTGGTCCGCGCAACCGGTCGACGCGACGCGGGTGCCGCCCGAGCTGACGGGGCCGCGCACGCTGTTCAACGCCTTCCACCACTTCCGTCCCGAGCAGGCGCGGCGGATCCTCGAGGACGCGGTCCGCGCGGGCGAGCCCATCGGCGTGTTCGAGTTCGTCGGGCGCCAGCCGCACGCCGTGCCGGGGATGTTGGGGGTGCCGTTCGCGGTGGCGGCGCTGGTGCCCTTCCTGCGGCCCTTCCGCTGGGGGTGGCTGCCCTTGACCTACCTGCTGCCGGTGCTCCCGTTGGTGGTCGCCTGGGACGGGCTCGTGAGCTGCCTGCGCGTCTACTCACCGGAGGAGCTCCGAGCGCTGGTCGTCGGGCTCGACACGTACGACTGGGACATCGGCACGTTCCCGCTGCCCTTCCCGGGCCACGGGATCTACCTCGTGGGGACGCCGCGGACGGCTACAGGTCGAGCGTGAGGACCTGACCGGGACGGTCCCACGCCGAGGGGGCGTGACGGATCGCGATGCGCTCGTCCGCGGAGGCGCCGATCGTGTCGCCGTGCCGCAGCACCCGGCCGCGCAGCGCCTGGTAGTGGGCGAAGTCGTAGGCCCGCTCGATCAGGTGCTCGGCGTCCCGCTTCGAGGCCCGGATCTCGATCTCCATCAGACCGAGCGGGGCGAGCCCGGTGGTGAACAGCGAGGTCGCGCCGTCGTCGCCGAAGACGCGGAACTCGATCCACGAGAGCAGCGGCAGCTCGTCGGGGGTCATGTCGCGTGCGGTCGCGAGGAAGCGGTCGGCCGGCGAGACCGTGGTGCCAGCACCCCAGTAGACCGCGGTGGCGGCCGGGCAGGCCTCGATCGCGGCGGCGACGAGGCGCGTCAGCTGGACGGCGCTCTTCACGTCCGGATCGGCATCCGCGACGGCGACGATCAGGTGCGAGGCGTGCGCACGGACCACCTCGGCGGCCTGGGGCCAGTGCCAGGCGCAGCCGGTGGGCCCCTCGAGGTCGGACCAGGGCACCGGCGCGGGGATGTGGGCGATGACGTCGAGCTCGGCGGGGGGCGGGTCCCGGGGCCAGAGACGGGCCCAGGCGGCGTGGAGCTCCTCGCGGCTGGGGGCGCGGGCGTCCGGCGGGAGGGTGACGAAGGCGATGAGCGGCATGGGTCGCCACCTACACCGTGAAGCCGCCTCCCGCACCTCCTTCAGTGTGTGTCGAGCGGCAGCGGAGCGCGCTCGTGCATGCACGCGGTGTTCTCGGCCCAGATCGCGCATAGTGGCGCGCCTTCCGCTGAAGTCCACAGGACGAGGAAGGGCCCCGTGCAGTCGAGGGCGCGCGGGGGAAGGGACAGGCCGGAGCTCCTGGAGGACGTTCGGACGCTGGCCCCGTCCTCGTCGAGGCGGAACGCGACGTGCTGCACGACCTCGCCGAGCGTGGCGCGTCCGCCGCCGGCCGTCGTCAGCGACACGCCGCGGAGGAGCTCGTGCTCCACGAGCTGGTCGAGCTCGAGCAGGGGACAGCTGAAGCGCTCCCCTGGCGCGAGGTGCCGCAGGGGGTGGGTGAGGGCGTCGGCCTCGATCATCCCGAGCGCCCGCTCGACCGTCTCGGCGAGCGTCGATCCCGGCCGGATGCGGGCGACGAAGAGGTGCTCGTCGGTGTCCGCCAGGCGCAGCTCGACGAGGAAGTCTTTGATGGCGCGGCTCAGCTCGGCGTCGTCGAGGTTCTCGGCCTCGTCCTCGCCGTAGCGGGGGTAGTGGACGATCAGCTGCTCGCGCTGCGCGTTCCAGCGCTCGTCGCTCTGCTCGCGCCGCGCGAGGCCGAACGTCTCCACCGGCTGGCCCCGGAAGGGCCACGGACGCTCCTCCCGCTCGAACGGTACGGCGAAGCGCGCGCGACGACCCATCGCGGCGTAGGCGTGGATGCCGTCTGCCCAGGCCTCGGCGCCGTGCAGCGCCTCCTCGGGCAGCCCACGCGCTGCCAGATCGGCTCGGAGCGTCTCGAGGAAGGCTCGCCCGACCCCCGCGCGCGCGACCACGGTCGGGTCCTCGGCGAGGGCCTCCGCCCGCTCGGCGTCGCGTCCCAGGCCTTCGACGAGCGAGCGCGCGTCTGCGTCGTCAGTCTCCGGTCGCCCACCGAGCAGCGTGCCCAGCGCCCGCCAGGCCAGCGCGAGTGAAGCGCTCCAGACCAGGGTCTGCCCTTCGACGTGGGGCGTTGCGAGGGGTCCACAGAGCCGGATCGTGGCGCTCATCCCTCGGGGCTCCACGGCTTCCACAGCGCCAGCCCGTGCGCGCGATGGATCTCCTCGTGGACGCGCTCCGTCCAGGACACCGGGTTGACGTCGCGTCCGAGGCGGAGCGGCAGCCGCTCGACGGCGTGCGACCACGAGCGTCGCCAGTCGTCGAGGGGCAGCGCCGCCACCCAGTCCCCGAGCGCGGCCCGGAAGCCGTCCTCGTCGAGCTCGCGGTGGGCGAAGGCCTCCGCCATCCAACGCAGGCGCGCCCACAGGATGGCGCCCTGGTCCTCGAGGGACAGGGTGGTCGGGTCGTGGGTGGGGAGCGCGTACCCGAAGCGCGTGAAGTCCTCCGGGCACCGCGCGGCCACGAAGAGCTCGTCCGCGACCGACAGCTCGGCGGCGTGCGCCACCTTCGGCGAGGCGTTGCGCGCCACCAGCACCGCGGGCAGGCGGTGTCGATCGGCGAACGCGGGCCAGGAGACGTCGAGCTCCTCGACCCGCAGCACCTCCTCGTCGCCCGTCAGCATGCGGTGGGGTCGGAGGTTGGCCAGGTGGCTGCTGGACATCAGCAGGTCGCGCAGCAACACGCTGTCCGCCACGTGCCCGAGGTGGCGCCGCCAGACCGCGTCCCAGCGGCGATAGAACCGGACGTAGGACACGCAGCGAGCGCGCGGGTCGCGCACCACGGTGAACCGGTGGAAGCGGCTCCAGGCCTCGGGGTGGTAGCGGGCGTACTGGTGGCCCGTGAGGTGCTGCTCGGTGCGCTGGGCGTCCGGCAGCCCACCCAGCGCGGCTTCGACCGCCATCCCCGCGCACTTGGGGACGTGGACGAAGACGAGCTGGTGGACGCGGGAGATCACTGGACCTCAGAACCAGTAGACCAGCGGCATCTCGTAGTCCGGAACGCCGCCGCCCTCCGTGTACGTCTTGAGGGTCTTGGACGAGACCACGGGCACCAGCGTACGCGCGTCGTAGGCGAGGGACACCTGGTCGACGATCTCGGCGCCCTCGTGGATGACGACGTCGAACTGGACCTGCGGGCGCGCGTCGCCCTGACCGGTGAGCAGCGCCGCGGAGTCGGCGGTCTTCGTGAGGGTGGCCGTGACCATGACCTGCGTGGTCCCGTTCTTCTTGAAGACGGAGGCTCCGGCCGCGAAGGCGTCGAAGAGCGTCCGGCGGACACCGATCGTGCCGTCCTCGCGGATGCCGATGCCCTCGACGAGCCCGTTCTCGTCGACCTCGATGGCGACGTGCCCCCAGGTGGCGAGCAGCACACCGCCCCCGGGGCCGATCCGCTCGCGGTCGCCGTCCTCGAAGACCGTGCCCCGCAGGGCGAGGGAGGCGCGCGCCTCCTCGACACTCGCGCTGGTCCACGTGATCTGCGGCTGGCGGCTGACCGGGTCGCTCCAGGCGATGCCGGAGGCGTGCGCGTTGGTGATGGTGAGGAGCAGCGTGCTGCCCACGATGACGGCGGTGATGGTCTGCTTCACGGTCGGCCTCCCGAGGGCCGCGTATCGCTCGTCCCGCGCGGCCGGGAGTCGATGTGGGATGTCCGTGAGAGGGTCGGTCAGCGGGTCACGAGGGCGCCGAACACGCACATCTCGTCCTCGGTCGACTCGCCGAAGGGGATGGGCTCCGTCTCGCCGGAGGTGTCGAAGACGCAGCTCACGCGCAGCTCGTCGTCGGGCTCGAGGCGGATGGGCTGCTGGTAGAAGTAGGAGCGCTGCCAGTTGAAGTCCCAGCGTGGGACGTCGGCCAGACAGTGGGTGGCGCCGTTCCTCGTCCCCTCGAGGCGGATGCTGCGGCCGCGCTCGTGCATGTGGGGGAACACGCCCCACATCGTCAGCGGCGTGGGGTCGCCCACCAGCCACTCGGTGTCGGTGACGAAGGTGTACGGGGTGGCCGCGTCGCCCGGCGGCAGCGACATCGTCAGGTCGTAGAACATGACCACCTCGGCCTCGGTGTCGACGGTGTCCTCGAGGGCGAGCGCCACCTGCGTCCGGTCCGGCTCGGCGCCGTCGTGCGTGTGGTAGTGGACCTCGACCACCACGCGGCTGCCGGCGTACAGCTTCAGGCCCGTCCCCTCGGGGAACCAGGTCTCGGGCGTCCCGAGCGCCCAGCCGGTGATCTGGCGCGACTGGAGCACGCCGGCGCCGCCGAAGCACGCGTAGCCGGGCGCGGCGTCCTCCGCGTCGAGCGCTTCGGCCTGGCGGATGGCGGTCGGCGTGTCCAGCGTGAAGAGCGTGACGTGGTGCACGATCTCGGGGTTGCCGGGGAACACGTCGTAGCCGGTGAGGAACCGATCGGTCGCCAGCCCGGGATCCGTGATGAAGCAGCGGTACTGGTCGGGGCTCTCGTCGGGGAGGAAGTCGACGCCGATGTCGAGCATCACGTCGGGGTCCTCCATGCGGGCCAGCGGGGTGCCGACGAGGGGGTCGGTGGAGGGGCCCGCCGGTGCGCCGTCGTCGGCCCAGGCCTCGAGCGTGGCGATCTCGTCCTCGGAGAGCCAGCCGGGGTCGACGAACTCCTCGCAGTCGCCGCTGGCGTCCACCAGGAAGGGCGGCATCGTCCGCTCGCGCACGGCCAGCGCCATCGAGGCGGCCCAGGGCCTGGCGCTCTCGTAGGTCTCGAGGCTCATGGGCGCGGGCCCTTCGCCGAGGTGGCACTGGAGGCAACGCGCCTGGAGGATGGGGGCGACGTCCTGCCAGGTCGGACCGTCCCCGGTGGTCCCCGTCGGCGTGGAGCTGGTGGTCGTCGTCGGGTTCGGGGGATGGAGCTCGACCAGGCCGGGCTCCTTGCAGCCCAGCACACCGAGCAGCGCCAGGTGCATCACCGTCCTCCGGGCGCATCATCGCACGCGGTCTTCGTCCTCGGCGAGCCAGGTGGCCACGCACCGACGCACCGACGGATCGAACCAGGTGGTCCGGGCCCGGACGTAGTCGGGATCCTCGAAGAACGCCGTGGCTGCGCGGCGGCTCGGGAAGCGGATCACGATGGTACGGTTGGGGACGAACGGGGTGTGGCACGGGTGGAACGTGCCCTCGACGTCGAGCTCGAACCGACCGCCGTGGGCGCGGAGGAGGGGCTCCATGGCCCGGCGGTAGGCGGCGTACCCTTCGGCATCCGTGATCTCGAGGTGGACGAGACGCAGCGCCGGCCGGTCGGTGAGCCACTCGCGCGCGGTGTACCGCGGGAGGATGTGCTTGGGGCAGTTCCACTCCCAGGCGCGCAGGCCGAGGACGAACAGGCGTTCGACGCGCTCGCCATGGGCGGTGGCGAGGAGCGGGTGCAGCTCGGGTGGGACCGGTCCGGTGACCACTCGGACATCCGTCCACAGCTTCAGCCGACGACGAGCCGGGTAGTCCATCAGGAACAGCATCGCGCGAGGATTGGCGAGGACGTGGCCGAGCGAGTCGTACTTCCGGTTGCCGGCGTAGTCGGCGAAGCCGAGCGTGTGGGCGTCGAGCGGCACGAGTAAACCCGGAGCGCCGCCGCGATGCTGCACGTAGGGCTCCCCCTCGGGCGAGGCGGACGCCAGGTAGAAGCTGTCTCGCGACCGCACGAACGCGATCGCGTCGGGCGACAGGGGCACCCCCTCGTGGCTGCGCTGCGCCATGCGCACCTCCTGGGAGCAGCGTGCCTCGTCCACGAAACGTGTACCATGGAGCGAAATACGGATACACTGTCCGTGATTCGAGGACGATGGACAAGCTGACCTGGATGGACGCGTTCGTGCGCGTCGTCGACGCGGGTGGGTTCGCGGAGGCGGCGCGGCGGTGGGGGCGGTCGACCTCGGCGGTGAGCAAGTACGTCTCGCTGCTCGAGGAGGACCTGGGCGTGCGGCTGCTGGAGCGCACGACCCGGCGGTGCGTGGTGACGGACGCGGGTGCGGCGCACGCGGAGCGTTGTCGGCGGATCCTGCTCGAGCTCGAGGAATCGGAGGCGACGGCGCGCGCCGAGCAGCGCGAGCTCCGTGGCGTCCTGCGTGTCACGGCGCCGCCGGGCTTCCTGCTCCTCCACCGCGAGCGCGTGCTCGCCTCGTTCGCGGCGCGGCACCCGGGCCTGCAGCTCGAGGTGGACCTGACGCATCGGCTGGTGGACCTCGTCGATGAGCGGATCGACGTGGCCATCCGGTTGACGGACCCGCAGGACAGCTCGCTCGTGGCTCGGCGGCTGGGGCCGGTGCCGCTGGCGCTGGTGGCGTCGCCTGCGTACCTCGAGCGGGCGGGCGTCCCGAGGCGCCCCGAGGACCTCGCGGACCACGCCTGCCTCGCGGACACGAACTTCCGCTTCCACCCGCGCTGGCCGTTGCGGAGCGCCGACGGCGGGCCGGTGGACGTGGAGGTCTCGGGGCCCGTGCGCGCGAACAGCCCGCTGCTGGTGGGCGGGCTCGCGTCCGACGGGCTCGGGATCGCGCTGGTGCCTCGCTGGGTGGTCGACGACGACCTGGCGAGCGGCGCGCTCGTGGAGGTGCTCCCGGGCTCGGTGCGCGTGCGCTGGTCGGTGTGGGCCGTGACCTCCCGACGGCGCCACCTGGACGCCCGGACCACCGCCTTCCTGGATCACCTGCGCCAGTGGGCGCACCAGGGCGAGTGACTGGATTCAGCCGTCGTCCGACGGGGTCCAGTCGTTCCCACCACTCACGTCTGGTCCTTCCACAGGCCGAAGATCGCGGGCGGCTCGGGCTCGCGCTCCATGTACGGCTTGCGGTCCAGGTCGCCGACGGCCTTCAGCGCCCGCACCATGACCTTCCCGGTGTCCGGGTAGCCACACACCTCGTGTGGATCCCAGGGTCCGATCCCGAGGTAGACGAACGGCTCGTCGAAGGGATTGGCGAGCTGGTGTGCGGTCTGCGTGCCCGCGGGGCAGCTGATGCAGTCGCCCGGCCCGACCTCGCGCACGGTGTCGCCGTAGCGCAGCACGCCGCGGCCACGGAGCACGTAGAACACCTCGTCCTCGCGCGCGTGCCAGTGGAAGGGGCACCCCACCGAGCCCGGCGGCAGCGTGTTCTCGACGACGCCGAGCCTCGTGACGCCGAGCTCGCGCATGTGCCGCGTGAGCACCTTGTAGCTGCTCTGCCAGGCGCCCTCGCCGCCCTCTTCGACGTGCGCGTCCGCGGTCCGGGTCACCGGGTCGAATGCCATGCTCCCTCCTGCTCGGACGGACATCACCCGGTCGGGTGGGAACTGTCGAGCGTGGCGCCGACATGGACCGACCGACGCCCTGCAGCGAGCTAGGCTGGTCGGCATGAGCAGCCGTCGGTGGTTCGTGTGGGCGGGGATCGGTGTGGCAGCGCTCGCGGTGCCGTGCGGCGCGGGGGCGGCGCTGTCCTACCTGTCCTTCCGCCCCGATCCTGCCGCCCTGCCGCCCGCCACCGTCGCCGACGACCCGTCCTTGCCGTTCATCGAGCTCGAAGGGCGGAGGATGCACGGCGAGAGCTTCGGTGATCCCGACGGGCGGGTGGTGATCGTGCTCCACGGTGGCCCGGGCGGTGACTACCGGAACCTCCTCGTCCTGAAGGCACTGGCGGACGACGGCTACCTCGTCGTCTTCTACGACCAGATGGGCAGCGGTCTGTCGCCGCGCGACGACGCGGAGCGAGCGACCTTCGACGGCATGCTCGCCGAGCTCGACGCGGTCGTCGACCACTACGGCAAGGGCCGTTCGGTCGCGCTGGTCGGCCATTCCTGGGGCGGGATGCTCACCGCGTATTACCTCGCCCGCCATCCGGAGAAGGTCGCGCGGGCGGTGATGGCCGAGCCCGGGGTGCTCACCACCGAGGAGTATCAGGAGTTCCTCGGCGCGATGAGCCCATCGATGTCCGGGGAGATGGTCTCGTACATGGCGCGGACCTGGTTCGAGAGCCTCCACGTCACCGGCCCCGACGAGTACGCGGCGCGCGACTACCTGGTCCAGCAGGTGATGAAGGCGCCCATGCCGGGGAACGCGATGAACCGCTACTGGTGCGGTGGAGTGGCTCCCGAGGCGGCGTACGAGTCGTGGCGGGTCGGGGCGGCGGCGATGCAGGCGGTGCAGGCCGGATCGCGGCAGGAGGACGGGAGCTTCGCGATGCCACCGCTCGAGGTCGGCTACCCCGGCGAGGTGTTGTTGATCGCCAGCAGCTGCAACACGATGATCGGCGTCCAGCGGCAGACGGCGCACCTCGAGCACTTCCCGAACGCCCGTCTCGTGGTGATCGAGGACGCCGGACACCTGATGTTCACCGACCAACCGGAGGCGAGCCTGGCAACCCTCCGCGAGTACCTCGCTCAGTGGCCGGATTGAATGATGCCAACCCGAGCGAGTACACCGTTTGCGCCTGCGTCGTGGTCGAGCCACCTGGGCCGCTCCAACCACCTCAAGGCAGGTCGTACACCGTGACGTCGATGCCCTCGGCCACGAGCTCCTCCAGGACGATCGGCTCGATGGTGCCCCAGTCGCCGCCCGCCAGGCCCGCGCCGATCCGCGGCATGTGGACGCTGGCACCCTGTTCGGACGCGAAGCCCGCCACCCTGGCGAGCCCGGCGCGGATCGCGGGGTAGCGGACCGGGGTGTCTCCGGCGTGGCGGCGGATCCCGTGTTGACCGATGAGGTTCGCCACCCACAGGTCCGGCTCCACCTGCACGAACTGGACGTTGCCGAGCGCGAACTCAACTTCGCGTCCTTCGCTCCGGGCGGACAACCGTTCGCGTTCCGTCCTTGCTTCGGGCTCTTTGGCCGGTGCGTGTCGGGCGACGGCCCGCAAATGCCGCCCCTCCGCTTCGGCCGACTCGGCGCCCGGTCCGCCGATGAACGGCGTACTGGCCCCCTCGAATTCAGGTGCGCCGAACCATGCGAGGTAGCGGGCGCGCGGCTCTGGCCAGCGTCGGGACAGCGCCAGCACGAAGCCGCTTCCCCACTTGCCGATGTCGTTGCACACGTGGGCGATGATCTTCGGGCCCTGGCCGACAGGCCGGGTCGCGTCGCCGATGCGGTACGTGAGCTGCGCCATGGCCTGGTCCGCGTGGAAGGGGGCGGTGTGCTGCAGGCTCACGCCGTGCCCCATCTCCCGTCCGGACTGTACCACGAGTCGCGCCGAGCGCCTCGATGGCGGACGGCCTCCTCGACGTCGGCCATGGGTGTCTCCATCGCGGGTCCGCGGGAACGGTCGTCGATTCCTACCCACACTGCAGTTGGAGCCAAGCGCGGTCCCAGGCACGCGCGGCGATGTCCTGCTCGCGCATCCAGAAGTAGACCTTGCCGAGGTCGATGTCGTCGTCGCTGGCGAACTGGAAGAGGAGTCTCCAGTTCGGGTCGGATGCGGCCATCCGGTCCAGCTCGGCGGTCGGGATGTCCGGCGGGCGCCCGAGGTAGACGCCCTGCGTCACCAGCGCGCACGACCTCCGCATGTCGCCTGGATCTGGTGCGGATGTCCGCCGACCTGGTTCCAGGGCTCGGGGTGGATGCTCTCGAGGCGCTCGAAGGCCGCTTCCATCTCGGGATCGTCCCAACGCCAGAGGGCCACTCCATCGCGTTCGAGGACCAGTGGGAAGGTCCATGTGGGCTGGGCCGCGAGTGGCTTGATGGGAATGGAGAGCTCGGGAGCGAGGTCATCGGGCCGATCGCGGCGAACCAGGTCCTGGTCGGGTGCGAGGCCAGGCGACGCGACGGGAAGGTCCGGTAGGCCACCGATTCGGGATGCCCCGAGCTCCGAGTTCGCGCCGGTACGGAACCTGAGCGCGGACGCTGTGGCGCGTGCGAAGGGGTTGTCTCGTGAAATGCCGAGGGCGTCGATGAACTCGTCGCGGGTCATGGCGAACTCTACCTTGTCACTCGTGGGCACTCACGACGGGAAGGTCCAGCGCCGTAGCCACGGAGACCAGGAACGCGGCGGTTTCGGCGTCGGGGCGGATGGCCACGAGACCTCCTGGCCCGACCAGGAACTCCCGACGCCGACTGTCACTGTGGTTCTGCCAGCACGCGACGTCGTCGCCGTCCTGGATGACCTCTCCTGTCGTCGGAATCGTGATCCGGGTGGCTTGCCGCGTGGTGATTCCATCGGTGCGCTCTGCCCAGTCCTCCAGCAGCTGTCGGGCCTCCTCGTGCGCGGTGATGATGCGGAGCTCGTGAGCCACGCTCCCCCGCGGAGGAGCCGTCGCCACCGGCGCGCGCCCTGTCGGGTCTCCGAAGGCGCTGTCCCGGAACAGCTCCATCCGCCGAAACACGTCGCCATCGGTCGTCTCGACGATGGGGGTCGGGTGCCAGCGCACCTGCCAGAGGCCCGGGTGCTCCTCGCTCCACTCGCCGCCGAGCCCTCGGAGCGCCTCGACGGTCTGCCGCATCACCCGGGGATAGTCGGCGCCGAACCACATGCGGTGACCGAGTCCCTCGACCAGGCCCTCGTTTCGGATCCGTCGGCGTCCCGGATTGCGGCTCGTGTCGACGACCAACTGGTCGAGCGGCGGCGGGAGCCCGTTGTCGACCAGGGACAGTCCCTGGAGGCGCTCCGGGTGGTTTCGGTAGAGCAGCTGGTCCGTGGCGTTCTGCCAGTACTCGAACTCGGCGTCGGCGATGCGGGCGAATCGGACCGGACACACCTCATCGACCGCCGGCACCACGCGTGCGAGGGTCTCCTCGTCTGCGTCGGACTCGACGATGACCAGTCCCGTCGGGCCTCGGCCCAGACGGATCACGCGGTAGTCGGCGACGTCGCTGGAGAGCTTCCCAGTGTGCCTGCCATTGGCCTGGTTGCACGCTCGGGTGACTGCCGACTTCCGAGGTCCGCCGCGGTGTGTCTCCACCAAGACACGCAGAACGTCGCCAACGTTCAGCTCGGGGAGCATACTCATCTCGAGGAGCCAACGCCTCATCTCCTTGCTCCGAAGACACCCGCAACCTGCTCCCACAGGACAGGCTGCCATCTCAGTTCGCCGATGGCGCCCTCGATGGACCAACTGGAGACGACATCGGTGGCACCTTTGGAGACCACGGCGAGGTGGTGGGTCGTCGTGCGGGCTTCCGGGTCCCAACCAACGAGCAGAAGCCCCAGCCCATGCTCTGTCCGAGCGAGCACCAGCTGGCCCCCCTCGGCGTCCGACAGCAGCACGCGGCGGACGTCACCACGCTCTGCCTCGCGTACCGCCCGCTCCAAACCAGGCGTATCGACGTGGGCCGTGCGGCCCCCAGGGTCGCGCTGGAGCACCACGCGGGACCACGGCTCGCTCCGCTGCGACCAGGCGCGAACCCAGTAGGGTCGGTAGTGGGGGTCCTTCTCGTTCAGCCACGCCCGCCCGTGGGGCAGTTCGAGGTTGAAGAAGGCCTCGGCATACTCGTCGTGTTCGCTGCGGTCGTCGTGGAACAGCTTCAGCTTGCAGGGCCCCGCCATCGGGTCGACCGCGGTCTCCTGGAGCGGGAAGGCGGTGAACACGAGCTCCGGACGGGTCGCCCGGCCGAGCGGCTCGATGCGGGAGGCCCTCGCGAATGCCGTGACCAGTCGGTCCGTGGCCACCCCGTCGGCGAGGAAGCGGACGGCCTCTCGGCGAAACGCCGCCCGATTCACCTCCACGCCCGCAAGGCCCGGAATCAGATCGGTCACCACCTCCGCAACCAGCCCGACACGCTGGCCGTCGTGCTGAGCCTGCAGGTGGATGCGGAGGTGCCCGCTGGGCGCGCCGTCGATGACGCGTGCGTCGAAGGCGAGGTCGACGAAGCCCTCTTCAGCCTCTCCGAGCAGTTCCGTCGGCAAGGTCGACCATCCAATCACGCAAGCGCGCTGCGTTTCTACGCCGTTCGGTCCGATGGAATCCAGTGCATTGAGCCGGATGGCTCCAAACTTGAGAGACAAACGTACGAATCTGGGTGGTGCGCAGCACGCTGGAGCGAGAGTCCTGGTCTCTGGAAGGTGCGCTATCCGAGGCGCCGTTCGTCGAGAATCACAGCTTGCCGCCGTAGACAGGGAACATGTTCGCCTCGCCGTAGTCGACGACACGCTGCGCCTTCAGGACCGCCATGTCCTCGTCGGAGATGGTGAAGTCCAGCGCCGCGTTGCTCTTCATATGGGCCGGGTTCGCCGTCTTCGGCAGCGGGAGCAGGCCGAGCTGGAGCGTGTAGCGAATCGACAGCTGCGGCACGGACACGCCGTACTTGTCGGCCATCGCAGAGACCGCGTCGTGGCCGAGCAAGGCGCCGTGGGCGATCGGCGAGTAGGCCTCGGTGAGGATGCCCTTGGACGTGGCGTACTCGATGAGCTCGAACGGCGTGTTGCCGATGTGGGCGAGCACCTGGTTCACCATCGGGGTGACCGTGGCGGATGAGAGGATGTTGTCGAGGTCGGCCTCGTTGAAGTTGGACAGGCCGATCGCCCGCAGCTTGCCCGCCTTGTACGCGTCTTCCAGCGCGCGCCAGGCCTCGCGGTTGCCCTCGAAGCAGCGATCCTCGTCGTCGCCGAACTTCATCCAGGGCTGGGGGCTGTGGATGATCATCAGGTCGATGACGTCGAGCCCGAGTGCCTCGATCGAGCCGTCGATGGCGGCCGCGGCCTCGTCGTAGGTCTTGGCCTCGGCGGCGAGCTTGGTGGTGACGAAGATCTGCTCGCGCGGGATGCCGGCGGTGCGGATGCCCTCACCGACGCCAGCCTCGTTCTGGTAGGCCTGCGCGGTGTCGATGTGGCGGTAGCCGAGGGCGACCGCGTCCACGACGGCCTGCGCCACGGTGTCGTTGGTGATCATCCAGGTGCCGAGGCCCAGCTTGGGGATCTCGACGCCATTCGCCAGGGTGTAGGTGTCTTGCAGGATCATGGTGGTCTCCTCGCGGCTCACTGGCCGAGGTAGGCGCTGTTGGGGACGAGCTCCATCCAGGTCACGGAGGACCCGTCTACGGACTCGGCGATGGCGATGTGGGACATGGCGGACGCGGCGGAGGCGCCGTGCCAGTGGCGCGTGTTCGGCGGGATGCGGACGACGTCGCCGGTGCGGATGGTGTGGCGCTCCTTGCCCTCTTGCTGGATCCAGCCCTCGCCCTCGGTGACGATCAGCGTCTGACCCCGGGGATGGGTGTGCCAGGCGGTGCGGGCGCCGGGCTGGAAATGGACCATGCCGCCGCCGTTGGTACCGGCGAGGTCGGCGTGGAACAGGGACTCGACCTGCACCTCGCCCGTGAACTGGTCGGCGGGACCGGCGAATCGGGGTGCCTCGTCGAAGGGAATGACGGTCACTTCGTTGGACGGGTTGGGTTCCATGGATTGCTCTCGATGTTGATTGTCGTTTCGCTTCGGTGGCCCACTGTTCGTTGGGCCTCTTGCTGCATGGAACCTATGGTTTTCGTTTGGCTGGCTCCATGGGGATTCCTGTCGGACATCTGCCTGTTCCTGCCAGGACCACTGGCTCCTTCCGACGCTCAGGGTCTGGCTGCGGAGGTGGGTGTGCCAGGCTCCGGTGGAGCGTGCCGGGCCTGGAACACGGCTCCGAGTGGGCCCAGGGCCGAGAACGCGCGCGGCCAGCCGCAGTAGAACGCGAGGTGGGCGATCACCTCGGAGGCCTCGGTCTCGGTGAGCCCATTGTCGAGCGCGCGGCTCAGGTGGAACGGCATCTGCTCGGCCTGACCCAGCGCGATCAGCGTCGCCGTGGTCACCAGGCTGCGATCCCTCGGGGCGAGGCCCGGGCGACGCCACACCTCGGCGAACAGCACGTCGTCCGTGAAGTGGGCCAGGCCGGGGGCGATGGTGGCCACCGCGGCGACCGACTTCTTGCGCGCGGCCTCCTTGTCGGCGTCGAGCGCGAGGAGGGTCTGGTCGCCGACCTCGAGCGAGATGTGCAGGTCCCGGAACACCTGCGCGAGCTCGCTGGCAGCGTCGGTGCCCGCCGGCCAGCCCGCGTAGAATGCCACGTGGGTGACCAGCTCGGACAGCTCGAGCGGCGTGACGTCGTTGTCGAGCGCGAGGGCCAGGTGGTAGCGGAGCTGAGAGGTCCTTCCGGTGGCGGTCAGCGCGGCGACGGTGACCAGGCTGCGGTCCCGGCGGGAGAGCTCCTCTCGGTTCCACAGCTCACCTTCCACGATGGCGTCGGTGTACTCGGCGAGGACTGGCGCGCCTTCGGCCGGATCGGCGGG
>JACKER010000004.1 GCA_020632925.1 Alphaproteobacteria bacterium
GACCCCGGCGGGGCGGTGGAACCGCCAGTGCTGGATGGACCACGCGTCGAACGCGACGATCGGGCCCAGCGCGACCTTCAGCGTCGGCGCGGCGGTGAGGACGACCGCCCACGTGCGGATCGCGTCGTCCCGCGCGCCCCGGTCGGCCTCGAGCGTGCCGCGCAGCTCGGAGAACGGCATCGGGCCGAAGCGCGTGCGCCAGTACCCGACGAACGACGCCTGCAGATCGAGGTCGAACACGTCGATGGGCGCGAGTGACACGCGAGGACCGACATCCACGTAGGCGGGCGTCACGGCGAGGCGGGCTCCGGCACCCGCGTAGGTGTCGCGGAACACGATGCTCTCGGACCGGTACAGCGGCGCGCGCCACTGCACGCGCAGGTCGTTCACCGCGCCGCTCGGCCAGCCGCCGACGCCCACGGCCTCCCGGACCCACCATCCGGGTTCCTCCGCCGCGTGTGCGAGGGCCAACCAGAGCATCCGACCTCCCTTCTCTGCGGGAGAGCACGATTCGTGCCCCGACCCGGCTCCGCAGGCACCGGAGAACGGAATCTCCGAGAACCTCCGAAAGACGCTCTTCTCGGCATGTTCGGGTTCGCTCTGACACCGGACGGGGGAACCGGTGGGGCGTGCCAGAAGTCCCAGGGACTGGGTACATTCCCACTCTCCGGAGGCCGACGTGCTGCTCCTCTCCCTCGCTCTGGCCGCCGACTGCGCGACGCACGCCGACGGCCAGCTCCAGCCCTCGGCGCCGATCGCGTTCCGCGCAGGCACCGCCGAGCTCACGGGCTCCGAAGCGGCCATCGCCTCCGTCGTGTGCGCGCTGACCGCCGACCCCGCGCTCACGGTGCAGGTCGAGGCCCACACCGACTCGCGGGGGGCGTCCGCGTTCAACGTCCGCACGAGCCAGGACCGCGCAGACGCCGTGCGGGCCGCCCTGATCGCGGCGGGAGTCCCGGAGGGCCGCGTGACGGCGGTCGGGTACGGCGAGGACTACCCCATCGACACGAACGCCACGGAGGAGGGTCGCTCCCACAACCGGCGCGTCGAGCTCCACACCGCGGCGCCCGACACCCGCCCTCCCCGACCCGCCGCGCCGGAGCCCGTCGCACCGGTCGCACCGGTCGCACCCGCGCCCATCGTGGATTCCTGGTGCACCGACCTCGAAGCGGCCGTGCGCAAGGGCGAGCCCACGTCCTGGACGCGAAGTGGCCCGCTGGCGACGGCCTCCGCACGGATGGAGCGCTGCCTCGGCACCGGGTGGAACGCGAGCCGCGACGGCGAAGCGCTGTACGCCGAGCGCGCGGGCTGGCTCCTGTCCGTGGAGCCGACGGGCGCCGGAACGGCCGTCCGGCTGGCGCGTTCCACGGACTGACGCAGGCGCGGCGCGAGGGTTTCGCCCGGCCGTCACGAGAACGTGGATTCGGCCCCATACGGCATCCCCCGAACCCGGAGGTCGCCGTGAACGCAACGCTGTCCCAGACCCACCCCACCCGCCGCTTCCTCGATCGACAGCCGTGGCGGCTGCCCTCCGATCCGCTCGTCGAGCTCCTCGCGCTGGACGCCAGACCGCGGCGGATCCTCCAGGTCGGCGCCGACGAGCGGACCTCCACGCTGCTCGCGAAGACCTTCCCGGACGCGCTCGTCGTGGTCTCCGAGCCCGATCGTCTCGACGGACACGAGGCGGATGCGATCCTCTGCGCATTCGGGCTCACGGCGACCTTCAAGAGCGACGCGCGGCTCGCGGACGAGCTCGCGGACCGCCTCCCCCTCGGCGGACACCTCGCGCTCCTGGAGCTCGAGGGGGCGTCGACCCTCGACCTCGAGGCGCTCCTGCGCCGGTCGGGGATCCATGCGCGGAGCGGTCTCGTCGAAGCCCTCGGCGATCGCCTCGCCCCGCTCCACGTCGCGCGGGCGACCTCCTGGATGGGACTGTGGCGCCACCTCCTCTACGTCGGACGGAAGGGGTCCGTCATCCGCTGACCCGGCCGTGGTAGTAAGCCACGTGTCATGGGCGCCAGGGGGTTGGCGCGCCACTCTGTGGACCCGCTCCTGGAGTGGTTTGGAGGACGCATGGATCTCGTCTCTGCCCTGTCGGGCGCCTTCGGTATCGAGAGCAACCAGGCCCAGGCCGTCGCCGGCGCGATGCTCGCCACGGTGCAGAGCCAGGCCGAAGCCCACGACGACGGCGCCGAAGTGGCGTCGAAGCTCGACAGCGCCGTGCCCGAGATGGGCGGCTGGCTCGATCAGGCGAAGGCGCTCGCCGGCGCACCCTCCGCGGCTCCCGCGGGTGGCGGCGGCATGCTCGGCGGGCTCATGGGCATGGCCGGCAGCGGCGCCGGCAACCAGCTCCTCGGGGCGGTCGCGGGCAAGCAGGCGCAGAATGCCGCGCTGCTCGCCGCGGTGCTCGGCAAGGTCGGCCTCGACGAGACGAAGGCCATGATGGCGGCCCCGATCCTGCTCCAGTTCCTCGAGAGCCGCATGGACAAGGCCTGGCTCGACCGCATGCTCGCGGTCGCCCCGTTCCTGACGGGCTCGCAGCCGAAGGCCGGCAACCCGCTCGGCGGGCTCGGCGGGCTCTTCGGCTGAACCTCCGGGCGGCTCTCGTCGCCCGACCTCTCGCGCGGCAGGTGC
>JACKER010000040.1 GCA_020632925.1 Alphaproteobacteria bacterium
GGAGCTGGGCCTGTGGCTTTGGCTAGTGGCCGGAGGAGACCACGAAGCGGAGGTCGTCGAAGCCCGCTTCGTTCGCCGCCACCAGCACCGGCGAGATCTGCGTCCACGGCATCGTCTTGTCCGCCTGCACCACCAGCCGCGCCGGCCGACCCGGCTCCCGTCCACCCGGCAGCCGCGCCGCGAGCCGGTCCCGCACCACGTCGAGCTCCGCCTGGCTCGGCGGTGCGCCGCCCTCGCCGAACACGGCCACCTGCTCGCTGTCCACCTCGACCGCGCGGCGACTGATGCGCAGGTTGGGGGCGTACTCGACCGGCTCCTGCGACGCCGAGCGGGCGTACTGCAGGTCCTCGGACGGGCGGAGGAAGGCGGGGCTGTTGCCGTACAGGTTGAGCAGGAAGAGCAACAGGTTGATCAGGATGTCGACCATCGCGGCCAGCATCAGCTCACCCGTCACCACCGAGCGGCGACGGCGGGCGAGCCGCGGCGAGGTGTGGCGGCGCCTCACGGGGACACCACCAGCTCGGGGAACAGCGGGGCGTCGGCGCCGTCCGCTCGCACCGCGTCCATCGTGACCACGACGACCTCGAAGGGCACGCCCTCCCCTGGCACGAGCACGGCCTGGGCCTCGTCCGGGCGCCGGTCCTTGAGCTCCAGCAGCACCGAGCGCAGCCCGGTCGTGTCGTACGTCTCGGGGGTGCACGTCCCGGCGCAGTCCACGCGGCGCTCGACCGCGTTGCCCCCGTCCAGCCAGCGCACCGCGTACCCCGTGGTGTCGATGGCGACGGAGAGCCCGAGCTCCTCGCCGAGCGCCTCCTTCGTCCCCGCCGCCACGGCCGCGTCGAGCTCCGCGTACACCCCGAACTGGGCGTTCACGAGGAGCATCTGGATGAGCATCGAGACCATGTCCAGCAGCGGGACGAGGTTCAGCTCGGGGTGCTCGACGCGGAGGCGGTGGCGCCGCAAGGCCTAGCCCTGCTCGGCCATCTGGACCGGCTCGATCATCTCGACCGCGGGCTGCTCGGCGACCAGCCCCGCGCGACCCTTGCGCCGCGCCTCGAGCATCAGCAACACCTTGAGCGCGCTGCGATCGACGTCGTCGAGGATGCGGTTGCCGCGGTGGACCAGGAAGGCGTGCGCCGCCAGCGTCGGGATGGCGACCGCGATGCCGCCGGCGGTGGTGTACATCGCGATCGCGATGCCCGCCGCCAGCATGGTCTGCTTGTCCTCGGGGTTGGCCTGCGCCACCGCGTCGAACGACTGGATCAGCCCGACGATGGTGCCGAGCAGGCCGAACATCGTAACCACGTTGGCGATGGTCGCGAGGTACCCGATGCGGCCCTGGAGGGCGGGCACCGCGTCGAGCGTCGCCTGCTCGACCGCGAGCTCGATCGTGCGGGGCTCGGCGTCGGCGTTCTGCAGCGCCGCCTTCACCACGTTCGCGAGCGGCGCGCGCGGGGCGGACAGGCAGGTGTGGATGGCGCGATCGAGCTCGTCGGCCAGCACCAGGCGCTGGATGCTCTGCATGAACGAGGTGGTGTTCAGCCGCGCGAAGAACACCAGGTAGACCAGGTGCTCGACCGTGATGCCGAAGGCCAGCAGCCCGCACAGCGACACCGGGTACAGGAAGATGCTGTGGCTGAAGGCGTTGAGCAGCGTCTCCATCGGGGTCCCGTTCCTCCGGCCCACGGGGCCCGCCGAAACCTAACATGGCCTCGGGGTCCATCAGGGTCAGCGGTGACCGAACACGACAGAGCGCCGGAGTGGCGGGCGCGGGCTGCGGGACGGGCACGAACGGGGGCGGGCAGCGGGCAGCGGGCAGCGGGGAACCGGGGGCGGGCTGCGGGCAGCGGGCAGCGGAGAGCCGGGGAACGGGCGCGGGCTGCGGGCAGCGGGCAGCGGGCAGCCCGGGCAGGAGCGCGGGCGGCAGCGGGCTGCGGGATCGGTGAGTCTGCGGAAATCCGAGTGCGGAGGACCTTCACGGGGGAGGAGGTCGAGGTAGGTCGTGTTCGGAGATCCGTCATGGGCGAGCCAGGGCGACAACTGCAGTTCGCGCACCATCGGCTCGATGTGTATGCCGTCGCGTTGGAGCTCGTGGTCGTCACGCGGAAGCTCACGGAGCGCGTCCCGCGAGGGCATCGCTCGATCGCCGACCAGGGTCTCCGCGCGTCCGCCTCAGTCGTCCTGCTGATCGCCGAGGGCGCCCATCGCCGCACGGCCGGGGACAAGCGCCACCGCTACTCCATGGCCCGTGGTGAGTGCGGCGAGGTCGCCGCCGTGATCGAGGTCATGATGGCTCTCGGCTTTGTCGATGACAGCCGCGCTCACGAAGCCCTGGCCTTGGCGAACCGTGCGAGCGCCATGCTCCTACGCCTCGAACAGCGCTTCGCCCCGGATCCGTGAGGCGGTCCGATCGGAGCGCCCAGGAGAGGTGTGCCACGCCGGCCGCACCAGGCAGGCCCGGCCGCGTCGCCATCCCCCGCTACCCGCTCCCGCATCCCCCTTGTCCGCTGCCCGCTGCCCGCTGCCCGCCCCCGTTCATGCCCATTCCCCGCTGTCCGCCCCCGCATCCCCATTGTCCGCTGCCCGCCCCGTTCGTGCCCGTTCCCCGCTGCCCGCTCCCGCACCCCCTGGTCCGCTGCCCGCTGCCCGCTGCCCGCTGCCCGCTGCCCGCCCCCGTTCCTGCCCGTTCCCCGATGCCCGCCCCCGCATCCCCCTTGTCCGCTGCCGCCGCTGCCCGCCCCCGTTCATGCCCGTTCCCCGCTGCCCGCCCCCGTTCCCCCTGCCCTACCGCCCAAGCCGCCCGCACAACGCCAGCTCCACCTCCGCAAGCCCCGCCCCGAGCCGCTCCCTGGACTCCGCGAAGGCGGCAGCCGCCCTCCCGAGCGAGGCCCGCTCGAGCTCCGTGAACGGGATCAGCCCCTGCTGGAAGGCGAGCTCGGCCTCCTCGAGGCGCGCCGTCGCCGCGTCCTGCTCCCGCGCCGCCGCGACCGCCGCCGCCCGCGCCCGGGTCAGCGCCGCCTCCGCGTCGCGCGCCTCCTCCTCGGTCCTGCGCTGCTGCGCCTCGACCATCGCCTGGGCTGCGGCGGCCGCCGAGCGGGCCTCGCGCACGCGGGACGAGCGGTACCCACCGTCGAAGGTCCACGTCGCCTCGACCTTCCCCACCAGGAACAACGGATCGGGCGCGAAGCCCTGGTTGCCCGTGACCAGCGCGGTGGCGCTCGCCTGCACGTCGGGGACCCACCCGAGCCGCTCCGCCGTCGTCGCCCGCCGGGCCGCCTCGCTCCTCTCGCGCGCGGCCACGATCTCGGGGCGCTCGGTCGACGCCACCGCCAGCTCCGCGAGCGTGATCTCCGTGTCGCGGGGGAGCCCCGTCCAGCGGTGCAGCGCCTCCTCCGCCCTCGCCTGCTGCTCGACCGCCGCCAGCCGATCCCGCTCCGCCGCGAGCCGCGCCTGCTCGGCCTCGAGCGCCGTGCGCGGGGGCGCGTCGCCCGCGTCCACCCGCGCCCGCGCGACCTCCTCCTGCCGCGCCGCCACCCGCACCGCCTCCTCCGCGACGTCGACGCCTTCACGCGCCATCGCCGTGCCGTAGAGCGCCCGCGCGACCCCCACCCTCACCTGGCGCTCGGTCGCTTCCGCGTCCGCCGACCGCGCGGAGGACGCCGACCGCGCCGCCCCCAGCGTCGACCAGGCGTCGGCGTCGATCAGCGGGAGCACGAGCGTCGCCGAGGCCTCCCCGTAGACCTGCTGCTGCACGACGAAGGGCTCGCCCGGAGGCGCGAGCGCGAGGACCTCGGGGGGCAGGAAGGTCGCCGGGTCCAGCGTGACCTCCTGGTCGTACGCCGTGACGCCCGCCTTCACGACCACCTTCGGGAGCAGCGCCGCCCGCGCAGCCCCCACGTCCGCGATCCCCCGCTCCGCGTCCGCCCGGGCCGCCACGACCTCGGGCGCGGTCCGCGCAGCCTCCCAGGCCTCCTCCAGGGTCACCGCAGAAGCCGCCGAGAACCACCACCACATGACCACCTCCGAACGTCGTTGACATACTTAACGTCGTTAAGTTAACACCGTTAAGCAACCTGACGACGTCAACCCGGAGCCCGCGATGCGAACGATCCCTCTCACCGTGTTCCTGTGGGCCTGCGCCTCCGCGGCCGAGATGCACGAGCCCGCGACCGCCGAGGCGATCTCGGTCACGACGGCCCCGATCGAGGTCCGCGAGGTGGCCCGCCCGGTCCACGGCACCGGCCGCGTGCAGGCCACCGACCAGGCGCTGCTCTCCTTCCCCTTCGGCGGCGTGGCCTCCGACGTGCGCGTGGTGCGCGGGCAGCAGGTGCGCCGGGGCGAGGTGCTCGCGGTCCTCGACGCCAGCGCCGCTCGCGCCCAGCTCGTGGCCGCCCGCAGCGCGCTCGCGAAGGCCGAGCGGGACGCCACGCGCGCAGAGGCCCTGGAGGGGACGGCGTTGTCCGTCGCCCAGCGGCAGGACGCGCTCACGGGGCTCGAGGTCGCGCGGGCCAACGTGGACGCCGCCTCGTTCCAGGCCCGCCGGTCCGCGCTGGTGGCGCCCGCCGACGGGGTGGTCGTCGACGTGTGGGTGGACGAGGACCAGACGGTGGGCGCGGGCCAGCCGGTGGTCTCCTTCGCGGGCGTGGACGGCTACGAGGTGGAGCTGGTGCTCCCCGCCGCCGACGCGCTGCTGGTCGACGTGGGGACCGAGGCCACCGCGCGGATCGGGGCGCTTGGGCGCACGGTCACCGGCCGGGTCACGGAGCGCGCGGGAGGTGCCGGGCCGCTGGGCGGGTTCACCGTGGTGGTGGCGCTCGACGCCGAGGGTGGGCCGCTCGCGCCCGGCCTGGTCGCGAGCGTGGACCTCCGGCCGACCGGCGAGCCGCTGGCCACCGTGCCCGTCGAGGCGCTGGCGGAGGCCGACGGGGACGAGGGCGCGGTCTACGTCGTCGAGGACGGCACCGCCCACCGCGTGCCCGTCACCGTCGCCTTCCTCGCCGACCCGCTGGTCGCGCTCCGCTCCGCTCCGCCGGCCGGCACGGAGATCGTCGTCTCCGGCGTCGCCTTCGTCACCGACGGCGCTTCGGTGGTGTCGCGATGAACCTCGACCCCGCCGGCTTCTCGGTCCGCCAGTGGCAGTTCACGTCCATCGTGCTGCTGCTGCTCGTCGCCCTCGGCATCGTCACCTGGCGCACGATCCCGCGCGCCGAGGACCCGCCCTTCGACGCCCCGAACTTCCTCGTCGTCGCCGTGCTGCCCGGCGCCGGACCGGCCGACGTCGAGGCCCGGGTGCTCGACCCGATCGAGGACCGCCTGGGACGCCTCGACGACCTCGACGTCTACGCGGGGACCGCGAGCGACGGCGTCGCGACGCTCGACGTCCGCTACGTCCTCGACGGCACCGATCCGGACGACCGGTACGCCGAGCTGCTGCGCGAGCTGGACGCCGCGCGCGAGGACCTGCCCGAGGAGCTCGACCGGCTCGAGGTCCTGGAGCTGCGCCCCGACGCCGTGAGCGCGCTGGTGCTCGCGCTGGTCGCGCCCACCGCGTCGGTCGACGAGCTGCGCACCGCGACCGAGGCGCTCGAGGAGGCGATCGAGCGCGTACCGGGGGTGCGCGACGCCGCCGTCCGCGGGCTCCCCGACGAGCGGGTGGACGTCTCCGTGGACGCCGAGGCCCTGGCCGCGAGCGGTGTGCCCGTGGACGCGGTGCTCGGTGCGCTCGATGCCTCCACCGCGCGCATCCCCGGCGGCCACGTGACCGTCGGCAGCCGGCGGTTCTCCGTGTCCACGCGCAGCGACTGGCGGACGGAGCAGGACCTGCGGGACACGGTGATCGCGACGGTCGAGGGCGTGCCGCTGCGCGTCGGCGACGTGGCCACCGTGCAGCGCCGCGCCGCCGAGGCCGAGCACCTCACGCGCTTCGACGGCCAGCGCGCGGTGTGGATCCCCGTGACCTTCACCGCCGGCGGCCAGGTGTTCGAGACCCGCGACGCGGTGATGGACGCGGTCCGCGCGGTGCCGCTGCCCGAGGGCGCACACCTCGAGCTGCCCTTCGACCAGTCCACGCAGGTCGCGCACCGGATGTCCGGCTTCACCCGTGACTTCGCGCTGGCCATCGGCCTCGTCCTGCTCACGCTGCTGCCGCTCGGCTGGCGGGCCAGCGGCGTGGTCATGGTCGCCATCCCGCTGTCGCTCTCCATGGGGCTGACGGCGCTGCACTGGCTCGGGTTCAGCATCAACCAGCTCTCGGTGGTGGGCTTCGTCATCGCGCTCGGGCTGCTGGTGGACGACGCGATCGTGGTCGTCGAGAACGTCGCCAGGCACCTGCGACAGGGCAAGGACCCGGTGACGGCCGCGATCGACGGCACGCGCGAGATCACGCTCGCGGTCATCGGCTGTACGGCGACGCTCCTGCTCGCGTTCCTGCCGCTGCTCGCGCTCCCCGGCACCGCGGGGCTCTTCATCCGCAGCCTGCCGGTCACCGTCGTCGTCACCATCGCCGCGTCCCTGGTGCTCTCGTTGACGGTGGTGCCGCTCCTCGCGAGCCGCTGGCTGCGCCCCGAGCCCGAGCACGGCAACCGCGTGTTCCGCGCGCTCGAGTGGGCCATCGAGCGCAGCTTCCGCCCCGTGCTCGGCGTCGCCGTCCGCCGCCCCTGGCTCACGATGGGAGCCTCGGCGGCGCTGGTCGCCGGCTCGCTCGCGCTGGTGCCGGCGGTCGGGTTCAGCCTGTTCCCGAAGTCGGGAGCGCCCATGTTCCGGATCACCGTCGACGCCGGCGAGGGCGCTTCCCTCGAGGCCACCGACGCGCTCGCGCACCGGGTGGAGGAGGAGCTGGGGTCGCTCGAGGGCGTGCGGCACGTGCTGACCAACGTCGGCCACGGCAACCCGCGCGTCTACTACAACGTCGGCGAGGAGGCGACGCGCGCGGGCTTCGCGGAGCTGCTGGTGCTGGTGGAGCAGGAGGCGGCGCACGACCTGCCCGCGCAGCTCGACGAGCTCCGTGGCCGGCTGAACCTGGTGCCCGGCGCCGACATCGCTGTCCGCGAGTTCGAGCAGGGCCCGCCGGTCGACGCCCCCGTCGCGATCCGGCTGGTGGGCGACGACCTGGACGCGCTGCGCGAGGGCTCCGCCGCCATCGCCGCCTCGGTGGGTGCGGTGGACGGCCTGGTGCGCGTCGACGACCCGCTCGCGGTGCGCCGCACGGACCTGGTGGTGGACGTGGACCGCGGCGCCGCCGGCCAGCTCGGGGTCGCGCCCGCCGAGGTGGCGCGCGTGGTGCGCTTCGGGCTCGCGGGCCTCGAGCTCGGCGAGATGCGCGACGACGACGGCGACACCACGCCGGTGGTCGTGCAGCTCTCGGAGAACGGGGCGACCCGGAGCGTCGGCGACCTGTCGCGCCTGGCGGTGGCACGCGCGGGCGGCGGCACCCTCCCGCTCGGCGAGATCGCGAACATCCGCATGGAGAGCGGTCCGCCGCGCATCCACCACCGCGACGGGCAGCGGGTCGCCGTGGTGACGGCCGACGTGCGCACCGGCGAGAACACCGCGAAGCTCACGAGCGCCGCGCTGGAGCACGTCGCCACCACGGCGCTCCCCGAGGGGGTGCGCTGGGAGGTCGCGGGCGAGGCGGAGTCGCGCAGCGAGAGCTTCGACGGCATCGGCAGTGCCGCGCTGGTGGCGGCCTTCGGCGTGCTCGCGGTGCTCGTGCTCGAGTTCCGCACCTTCCGCAGCACGCTGGTCGTCGCGTCCGTCGTTCCGCTCGGTGTCGCGGGCGGCATCGCGGCGCTCTGGCTCACGGGGAACACCCTGTCCTTCACCGCCTCGATCGGGTTCGTGGCGCTGATGGGCATCGAGGTGAAGAACAGCATCCTGCTCGTGGACTTCGCCAACCAGCTCCGTCGCCAGGGCGTCCCGATGGTGCAGGCCATCTCGCGGGCGGGCGAGACGCGCTTCGTGCCCATCCTGCTCACGACGGCGACCGCGCTCGGGGGCCTCGTGCCGCTGGCGCTCGAGGGCTCTGCGCTGTACAGCCCGCTCGCCATCGTGCTGATCGGCGGCCTGATGAGCTCGACCCTGCTCGCGCGGGTGGTCACGCCCGTGGTGTACACGCTGCTGGCGCCCCCGGTGCCCGCGGACGAGCTCGAGGCGGGCGCGCTGCCCGTGCCGGCCTGATACGATGGACCCGGAGCATGCGGTGGGCATCAAGGAGCGACGCGAACGAGACAAGGCGGCCACGCGTCAGCTGATCCTGGATGCCGCCCGCGACCTGCTGGTCGAGGATGGGTACGACAAGATCACGATGCGGGCGCTGGCCGAGCGCATCGAGTACAGCCCGACCGCGATCTACGTCCACTTCGCCGACAAGGACACGCTGCTGACCGAGCTGTCGGTGTGCGACTTCCTGGAGTTCACCCAGAAGCTCGCCGGCAGCTCGCCGCCCGACGCCAATCCCCTGAGCCGGTTGCGTTTCCTCGGCGGGGCGTACATCCGCTTCGCGATGGAGCATCCGTCGCAGTATCGCCACCTGTTCATGACCGAGCGGGAGCTGACGGAGGAGGCGCAGGCCGCGAAGCCGCCCGAGGACGCGTACGCCCTGTTGCTCGGCACGGTGCAGGCCGCCCTGGATGCCGGCGAGCTGCACGAGAGCTGGGCCGATCACCCGCACCACGTCGCACAGACACTCTGGTCGTCGATGCACGGGATGGTGGCGTTGCGCATGACGATGCCGGAGAAGGTCGCCGTGCCGATGGTGCCCCTGGAAGATCTGGCGCCGGTCGCGATGGAAGCGCTGATCACGGGCTTCCGTCAGCCGCGCCAGAGCTGAGCAGCGGTCGCCATCGGGGCGGACCTGGGCGAACGAACGGCAGACCCAGGCCGACGACCAGCAGGGGCACGACGAAGCCACTCTTCACCGCGTTGACGGTGGTGGCACCACCCACGTGGCCCGTCACGGCGAGCAACCAGGTCGCGATCGGCCAGGAGAGCTGAAAGAGCGCCAGGCCGAGGGCCGCGTGGCCCGGGTGGACGGCGACGCCCGCGACCCGCGCCAGGACCGACGTCCCCGCGGGGACCGCTGCCAGCACGAGCCAGCGCACCGTCCACAGCGCGACCAGACCTCGCTCGAGGGTCCCGAAGAGCTCGGTGAGGCTCAGGTACAGGAACATGGCGCTCGGCCACCCGGCCTCGGTCATCGCGAGGATCTGGTGGACGACAGGTCCGAGGACGGAGGCGTAGGCCGTCAGCATGGCGGCGAGGAGGGCTCGTCGCCGGTTCGGCAGCTCGGCGGTCGTGCAGGTCCAGGCGATGAACGCCGCGCTCGCGATGGGGACGGCGAGGTGGGTGTACCCGAGCCCACCCCAGCCATGCCACTCCACCTCGGCGCGCCACGCCGCAGCGGATGCCGCGGAGAGGAGCGCGAGGGAGCAGGCGCGGACCAGCACACGACGCTTCATGTCCTACCGACTCCGCGCAGACGGTACGATGTCGAGGCGATGGGGTACCCCTCTCTCAGGCTCTACGGCTTCGATCCAGCATCCCACGTGCTCTCGTGCGACGTCGAGGTGTACGAGCTGGAAGGCGCCAGACTCCGTGAGTGGTTGGGACCCCCGCAGGTCGACCGGGACGATCTGTGGGCATGGGTCGTCGGCGATGGCCAGGTCAGCGTGCTGTTCGCGAGCTCGAGCCACGAGGGCCAGCTCCCCCCAGACGGACTCCGCTGGTCGCTCGCCTGGAGGCCAGGTGGCCGCTGACGTAGCGCTCGTCGTGCTCGACGTCGCACGAGGCGTGGTGGTGGTCGACGGTTGGCTCGGGATGGGGCGCACGCGTACCCGCCTCGAGGAGGTCGTGGCGCGTCCGCCCGACGCCACCGAGGATGCATGGGCGAGCTGGCGTGTGACGCCAGCGGAGGCGCGCGCGGTGGCCGAGGCGTCCTACGCTGGCGGAGCGTCTGTGGAGCAGGTCGACGGCTGGATCTCCACCTATGGAGGGCTGGATTTCGTGTGGTGGGCGACCGTGAGCTGGTGATGGTCCCTCGTGGCGCGGGAAACGGGCAGCGGGGAACGGGCATGAACGGGGGCGGGCAGCGGGCGCACTCGCCACCAGCCATGGTTTGCGGTGGCGCTTGTCCCCAGCCGTGCGGCGATGGGCGCCCTCGGCGATCAGCAGAACAACGGTGGCGGACGCGCGGAGGCCCTGGTCGGCGATCGAGCGATGCCCTCTCGGTACCCGTTCCGTGAGCTTCCGCGTGACGACCACGAGCTCCAACGCGACGACGTATACATCGAGCCGATGGTGCGCGAACTGCAGATGTCGACCTGGCTCGCCCATGACAGATCTCCGAACACGCCCCACTCGACCTCCTCCCCCGTGAAGATCCCGCCCGGATTTCCGCAACTCACCGTTCCCCACCTCCGTCCCTCCCCGTCCTCGCCATTCCGCGGCCCGCTGCCCGCCCCCGTTCGTGCCCGTCCCCCCCCCGTCATTCCGCTACCCGCTGCCCGCTGCCCGCCCCGTTCGTGCCCGTTCCCCCCTTCCGCCATCCGATACATCAAATCCGTCCGCAACACGTACTTCGCGCCTGCCTGCACCTCCGCCCCCTCGTGCACGATGGGATGCTGGAACAGCAGGGCCATTCCGGTATATGGACGGATGGACACCTCAGGCTCCACGAAGAACCTGGTCTCCCCTCCCTCGAAGTCGTGGTTCAGATAGACGAGCAGCGTATACCAGCTCTGTTCCCACTCATCCCGATGGAACGCGCCGTCGGCGTGCATGGCGAAACGCATACCGGGCCTGTAGCGATAGCACCGGAATCGCTCGTTCGCCCCGATGAGCCCCATGCCATGCACCTCTGGGGGGGCATGCTCCCGAATCCGCTCGAAGACGAGCTGCGCGAGGGGCACGTCGTCGAACATGACGCGCTCGTTGTTGCGCACCCCAGGCGTCACCCGAGGGCCTCGCGGGGTCATGATCGGCGCGGCGACGGGACCTTCGCGCTCGATCCGGGCGATCAGCTCAGCGCACTCACCCGGCGCCAGCACGTCCGGCACCGTTCTGATGTAGGACACGCTTCGATCGAGCATCATCCCGCCTGATAACACGGCTCTCACCACACCGCCCGGTGAACGTGAGCGCGTGATCAGCCTGGAGGACACACCACCGGGACGTCGCAGGTGAAGGTATTCCCCAGCGCGGGCGCCGTCAGCCCGGATCCGCAGGCCACCACACACACCGTCGGGTCCGTGCCCTCGGCCGTCACCTCTTCCACCGTCGTGCCACTCATGGTCGGTGGAACGTGCCCCTCTCGCCAGTCGACGGCCGGGTTGGTGGTGCCTCGGACGACGCAGTCGGTCAGCTCCAGCTCGGAAGGTGCGAGACCGATGCCATTCACCTCGGAGGCGTCGTACCCCGTGTGGTCACCGAGCGTCCGGATACCCGGCCACGGAGAGGAGCCGAGCGGCGCGAACGTCACCCCGCTCGCCTCGATGCGTCCGCCGTCCACCACGAACGAGCCGCCGCCGTCCAGCAGGACCACGTTGGGCTCGATGGTCAGGACGTCCCGGACCACGTCGCGCGGGCCCTGGAACCACCGAACGCGCACCTCGCTCGTGACCTCGATCGGCACGCCCTGCGAGACCCAGCGCTGGTCGCCACGGACCGGGGTGGTGTGGATGGCGACGTGGGCGTTGCCCCCGAGATCCTCGACGAGCACGTCGTCGAGCGAGCTGGCTCGGATGTCGACGAGCGTCCCCGCCACGTCCTCGAATCCCACGGGGTCGTCGGGTGCGAGCGCCCCGTCGCCCGCGACACCGCCACTTACCGAGCCCCGGATCGCGAGCTCCCGCGCCAGGATCGTGCTCGGTAGCTCGATGCAGTCGTAGAACCCACAGGTCGTGTAGCCGCCGTCGACGGTGATGGCCGCGCGGGTGCCGGCGCCTGCGTCGCGGACCTCGACGTGGTGCATCACGAACCGGGTGGCGCTGTCCGGCGGCTGGTCACCGTAGTTGTCGTACGTGGTGGTGTACGGCTCGTAGGCGAGGGCCAGCCCGCCCCACGGCGCGCCGATCGCGCGCAGGACGATGGGCCGCTCGGCCGTGCCCGAAGCGTCCAGCGAGCCCTCGACCCTCAGGACGACGCCAGGCGCGACCTCGAGCACGGTGCCCGGCTCGATCACCAGGTCGGTCACGGTGACGTCGGCCGCGAGCGTCCGCGACACGCACCCTTCCACGGGGCGCAGCGGGGTGGACCCGAGCCACGGGCACCGATCGAAGGTCGAGGGTGTCGGGAGCCCGGTGTCGCCGGTCTGTACGTCGTCGTCGTCGTCGCCCCGACCCACCGGCCCATCGCCACCAGCGTCACCGCACGCGAACCACGCGAGCCACCACATCCCGCCTCCGTCAGAACCCGATGTTCCGGAACAACCTCGATCGTTGGTTCTGCCACCCCGCCAGCAGCAGGTCCGTCCCGGCCATCGGGTCCACCCGACCGACCAGGGGCGTGAGGTCCCCGGTCCGCAGCCGCCAGGGAGCCACCGCCGAGGAGTCCTCGAACCGGCCGACGGCGCCTCCGGGCACGATCCAGGCCTCCCCGCGCGCCAGGACCAGCAGATCCTGCACGTCGTCGCCGGTGGCGTCGGCGAACAGCGGCACGAACGAGGGTGTCCCGACATAGACCGCGATCGGATCGGCCACCTCGTCGCCCGAGAACGGCCCGGCGAACAGCAGCAGATCCTCCCCCTGCCGACAGCCCACGTCCTGGACCCCGTCCCCGGTGACGTCCCCGACCGCCACCGCGCCGTCGTCCGGGCAGAACGGGGCGAGGTGGACGACGCTCCCGTCGATCTGCAGGGGCGGCTGCGCGACCGCCACGGACGTGGCGTGGGACACGACGACCTCGCCGTCGAAGGGAGCCAGGACCGCCCGCTGCTGGCCTCCGGTCCAGAAGACGAGGTCCTGCAGGCCGTCGCCGTCGATGTCGGCCAGCGACGCAGGGGTCCATGGCTCGCTGGCGTCGAGGACGTACGTGGCCACAGCGTCCTCGTCCACGAGCCGATCGCCCGGCCGGACGCCCTGGAACAGGAAACGCCCCAGCCAGATGTCCGCCCCGGGCTCGCCGTCCGTCTCCCCGACCGCCGCCCAACGGAACGCGTCGAAGTGATCGAACGTGACCTCGATGGCGACGACCGCGTCCTCCACGCCGCTGTTCCCGGGGTCGCGAGCGTCGATCCAGCGCGACCGCAGGGTCCCGCCGTACGAGGTGAGCTCGTCGACCTGCAGCTCGGCCCAGCCGTCGCCATCCAGGTCCGCGCCGATGGTCCACCAGGCGGTCGTCGGCCCGGGCGGCACCGTGAGGGACGCGTCCTCGAGCGTGAGGGTGCAGGTGCCGGGGGCGGGACGGCCGTCGCAGTCGTCGTCGAGCCCGTTGCACGGGACCTCCTCGGCGCCAGGGTGGACGGCGGGATCCTGGTCGTCGCAGTCGACGGTGGCGTGAGCGCCGTCCTGGTCCACGTCCGCGCCGACGGTGGTGGGATCGGCCGGAGGATCGCGGCGGATCTCCTCCTCCGTACAGCCGACCAGCAGAACCAGCCACGCCCAGCCCTTCATGGCGCGATGGTAGCGTGACCTCTCGGCAACCGCACGATCGGTGGTGGCGGGAACACGACGGGCGGGTACGCTGCGAAAAGGGGGGTTCGGATGCGGAGCTGGTCGTTCTGGGTCGGCGTCGTCGCAACTGGGCTCGCGGGCAGTCCGGCGCTCGCGGCGCCCCGAGGAGCGGACTGGTCGGCGCAGAGCGACGAGTTCTTCCGGTTCCTGGGACTCTCCGTGGCTTCCGCGGGCGACCTGAACGGCGACGGGTACGACGACCTCGTGGTCGGAGCTCCGGGGTCGGTCGCACCCAACACGCTGGGTCTGGTGCAGGTGTACTTCGGATCGGCCGTGGGACCGTCCGCGACCCCGTCGTGGACCGGCGTGGCCTCGCAGGTGGGCGACGACTACGGAGCGGCGGTCGCGAGCGCCGGGGACGTGAACGGCGACGGCTACGACGACCTGATCGTGGGCGCGTTCGGGCACCAACACGGCCAGGTGGGGGAGGGCGCAGCCTACGTCTACCTCGGGTCCCCGACCGGACCGGGGAACGTGCCGGACTGGACGGGGGAACCGAACGTGGTCGATGCGACCTACGGCGTCTCGGTCGCGTCCGCGGGAGACGTGAACGGCGACGGCTACGACGACGTGGTGATCGGGGCGGCCAACGTCAACCAACGCGGTGTGGCCTACGTCTACCTGGGGTCCGCCAGCGGGCTGCGGGCGACCCACGACGTCCGGCTCCGCGGGGACCAGGCGGGCGCGTACTTCGGCGGCTCCGTCGCGGGCGCGGGGGACGTGAACGGCGACGGCTACGACGATGTGGTGGTGGGCGCGCGGTTCTTCACGAACGACGGCGGCAGCCACACCCAGCAGGACGAGGGCGCGATCTTCCTGTTCCTCGGCTCGCCGACGGGGTTGAGGGCCACCGCGGACTGGATCGGCGAGGGCGAGGCGTACAACGCCAACCTCGGGGTCAGCGTGGCGGGCGCCGGGGACGTGAACGGCGACGGCTACGACGACCTGATCGCCGGCTCCTCCATGCTGAGCGACGGGCTGACCGAACAGGGGGGTGCGAGGATCTGGCTGGGGTCACCCACGGGACCGGGGCTGCTGCCCTCGTGGGCGGTGGTGGGCGACCAGCGGGGCGGGCACGCAGGCTATGCGGTCGCGGGCGTCGGCGACGTCGATGGCGACGGGTTCGACGACGTGGTCGTCGGCGCGCCGGACCACGATGGCCTCACGCCGTACGAAGGTGCCGCCGCGCTCTTCCTGGGCTCCCCCACCGGTCCGTCGACGACCGCGGCGCTGTCGGTGCAGTCGAACAACGAACAGGCGTACCTCGGGTTCTCGCTCGCGGGGGCCGGAGACGTGAACGGCGACGGGCTCTCGGACGTGGTCCTCGGCGCCCCGGGGTACCACGACCGCCGGCTCGACGAGGGGGCGGCGTTCGTGTACCTCGGTCGTTGACGCCCGTCCTCGGTCACCTCCCCGTCGCCTCGAGGTGCTCGGCGGCGGCGTCCCAGGCGAGGCTGTAGTCGTCGGGATCACCGAGCTCGCCACGCCGGTTGCGCCGCTCGTCCTCCAGGTAGAGCTCGCTCGCCCGCCGTAGGCGCGCAGCCAGCACCGCAGCCACGTCGCCCTCCTGTCGCGCGGGGGTGGCGGCGACGTCGGTCAGCGTCCACGTCTCGTGGCGCGCCGGATCCCAGCACACGAAGGCGGCGTGGAACACGAAGCCCCTGGTGCGCCGCAGATGGAGCACCGGCAGGAGGTGGGGCTGCCGCTGGCCGAGCTCGTGGAGCACGTCGTCACGGACGGGCTGGAACCCCCTGAGACCCGCGTACACCGACGGCTCGAGCGCGACCTGGTACGCGGTGAGGGGATCGAGGGTGAGCGCGATCACCGGTCGGCCGAACAGCCCCAGCACGGGGCGCCACCACACCGGCGGCGCGTGACCGAGCGCCGCCTCGTAGCGGACCTCCGGGGTCACGACGCGACGGCTCCGGCGCCGCCCCGCTCCACGGCCTCGGCGACGACCCGCTCGAAGCCGTCGAGCTCGAGGTCCTTCAGCCTCTTCACCGTGATGCAGGACCGCCCGACCCTCACCTTGCCGAGCTCCGCCGCGTGCGCCTCCGCCACGTACGTCCCGTCGTCGCGGACGCTGTTGACGTAGACCGCCACCCCACCCTTGCGGACGGCGACGCTGACGAGCGCGCTCGTGCCCTCCCGGCCGGACGCGTACCGGTACCTGAAGGGGCCGTAGACCAGCATCCCACCCGCCTCCGAGACCGCGAGCTCGGGTCCGGCGCGGCGGATCCGCTCGTCGAGCGCGGTGAGGAGGTCGCACGATTCCTGGGGCTGGCGCCCGATCCACGCGGTCGGTTCCATCGTCGGCTCCTACACCCGAACTCTAGAACCCGACCCGCCGCATCACGAAGCGCGGCAGCATGCGGATGACCATCATCACGAACTGCCAGGGCCACGGCGTGTAGAGCACGGGCTTGCCGCGGTCGATCGCGCGGATGACGTCGCGGGCGACCTGCTCGGGCTCGCCGGCGAACGGCGGGGGCTTCAGCCCCTGGGTCATCCCCGTCTTCACGAAGCCCGGCTTCACGCAGACCGTGACCAGGCCCTGCGCGCGGTACTTGTGGTCCAGCGACTCGAGGTAGTGCGAGAGCCCCGCCTTGGACGAGCCATACAGCGCCACCGGCTTGCGGCCACGGTCGCCAGCGACGCTCGAGAAGACGCACAGCGTGCCCCCGCCCTGCCCCAGGAGGCGGCGGCGGAGGTGCTCGCAGAACACCACGAGGTGCGCGTAGTTCACGATGAGCATCTTGCGCGTGAACTCGAGGTCCTCCTCGAGCTTGTCCTGGGTCGCGAACATGCCGGCCGTGATGACGACGGCGTCCACGCGGCCGAGCGCCGCCCAGGTGGCCTCCACCGCGGGCTCGAAGGTCGCGGGGTCGAGCAGGTCGAGGATTGCGTGCTTCACGCCGTCCTTGCAGCCGCGCTGGCCGAGATCGGCGGCGGACTTCACCAGCTCGTCCTCGGGCATCCCGAGCAGGAAGATCGAGTCTCCCCTCGCCGCCAGCTCCCGCGCGATCGCGCGACCCATGCCCGTCGTCCCACCGAGGATCGCGACCTTCACCGTGCCTCCAGAGCGCGGCTACTCGTAATACATCCAGAGCCGACCGGGGTAGAGCCAGGACAGGCCGTCGCGCAGACGGTCGCGCCAGTTGATCCAGTTGTGGCCGTCCGCCGACTCGACGAAGCGCGTCTCGATGCCCGCTTCCCGCAGCAACGGCCCGAGCGAGCGGTTGAACCAGATCAGCGACTCGAACTGCCCGCAGGACAGGAAGATCCGACGCACCCCGATCCGACCGGGGTCGGCGCGGAAGCGGTTCACGAAGGTGACGACGGGGTCGAAGAGCGGGCTGCGGCCGTGGTGTCCGATGTCCGTGAACACGAAGCTGCCCGACTGGAGCATGAGCTTGCCGAACACGCCCGGATGGGTCCAGGCCGTGAACAGGCTCGTGACCCCGCCGAAGGACGCGCCCATGATCGCTCGGTCCGCCACGTCCTCGGAGACGCCGAAGCGCCCGGTGACCCATGGGAGGAGCTCGTTGACGACGAAGTCGGGCTGGCGCGGATCGGCCCCGTACTCGCGGTTGCGGTCGTGCCCGTTGGTGAACGCGACCAGCATGGGTGCGATCTCGTGGCGCCCGATCAGGTTGTCGAGCACCGTCTGCATCGCCGCGAAGCGGAGGTAGTCCCGGCCGTCGTGGCAGATGACCAATGGGTACCGCTTGTGCGGCTTGTACTCCGACGGGAGGTAGACCTGGGTCTCGCGCGACCCGCCGTAGACCTTGCTGTGCTCCGTGAAGCTCACGATGCGTCCGGGGCGGATGCCCGTCTCGGGCCGCACCCAGCGGGGGTCGTGGTACCCGGGCATCGCGCAGACCGAGTTCGCGCCGAATGGATCGAAGGCCTGGCGCGGGTTGAGCGGGTCGCGGACCCAGGAGCTGCGGCCGCCGCGGACGACCTCGAGCTTGTACTCCACGCGGGCGCTGCCGGGCAGCTCGACCGGGAGGTACCACGCACTGGTCTCGCCCAGGCGCAGGAAGGGCTGGCGCGACTCGAGCCCGAAGACCCAGTGCACGAGGTAGACCGCTTCGACCGCCTCCTTGCTCCGGTAGAAGAAGACGGCGCTGTCGGCGTCGGCCAGGGGGAAGGTGTTGGCGGAGACGAACGCGTCGATCTCCTCCTCGGTCCGCGACGGGTCGGCCTCGATCCGCCGGGCGAGCTCCACCACCGGCTTCATGGCCTGGCGGTCGGCGCCGCTGCCGAGCACGGCGCTCACGAGTCCTCCTGCGGCAGCTGCTCGACGCTTCCGTCGGGGAACAGACGCACCGCCGTCCCGGGAGCCCCGCGGTTGCTGAATCGATCGCCGTCGCGCTGCAGCCATGCCCCGTTCTCCAGCCCGAGGCAGACCGCCGGGGCGAAGCGGGTGGCGAGCAGGCCCACCCGCCGCTTGTCGTCGAGCCGCAGGCGCTTGCTCGCGTGCGGCAGCATCACCACGCCCTTCGTCAGCCCGAACCCGCGGTCGAGCAGCTCGGGGTGCCCGGCGCCGTCCGGGGGGTCGTCGTAGTACAGGACGATCCGCTCGGTCAGCACCATGCTGCCCGCGGACCACGCGAGGATCGGCGTGCCGCGCTCGTGCAGCTCGCGCAGGATCTGGTCGACCCCGAAGAACTGGAGCCGGTTGAGCAGGACCGCGACGTGGCCGCCGGTGATGGCGACGGCCCGCGCCGAGCGGAGCACCTCGTGGGCGCGGTCGGTGAGGCGCTTGACCAGGTCGTTGGCGGTCCACGGCTTGCTCGCGGCCTCGTGCGCTCCGACGATGCGCTCGGCGCTCTGCAGGAGCTGCTCGTCGATGCGCCGGAGGTCGTCGAGCGCGTGCCGCAGGGCCTCGTCGGCCAGCACGTCGCCGTCGGACCGCATGGCGAGCAGATCGCGCACGACCTGCAGCGAGGGGTGGAGGCGCTGCCGGTGGAAGCGGCGCAGGCGGGCGAGCTCGTCCTGTCGCGCGCGCCAGGCGGTGCGGAGCTCGGGGAGCTCCTTCATCACCACCTCGAACCAGGTGTACAGCGGCAGGACCGCGGCGTCCTTCCCGAGGTGTCGCTTCACCGGCTCGTCGTCGGTCTCGTCGGTGCGCCACCCGGCGGACAGCACGACCACCGGGCCTTCGCCGGAGGAGAACCTGGAGAGCGCGTCGGGGGCGTTGGGTCTCGGGCGCTGGGGGCCGAGCAGGACGAGGGGGCCTGACATGACCACCGCTAACCCATGGGCCGGCAGACCGCGTCAGCCGTAGCGGACCTGCACGGTCTCCACGATGATCTTCGTGGCGGCCTGCACCACGTCGTCGGAGGGGTGGCGGACGATGACGTACCCATCGCCTTCGTAGCTGGAGGACTTGGGGGCGCCGATCGTGGGCAGCTTGGCTTCGACGACCAGGCCCTGCACGCGGCGCTGCGCCTCCTCGAGCCCGTCGACGCGCACCACCCTGCCCTGCCCGGCGCCGCGGAGGTAGCAGATGCCGACGGCATACCGGCGGTCGTGGGGCCCGTCGAAGGCGTCGTCGACCGCCGCCCTCGCCCAGGTCCGGTAGAAGTCGATGTCGTGCGCGTACCCGACGAGCGAGCAGAACTGCGCGCCGGGCGGACGCATGGCGACCTCACCGATGGCGATGCGGCCGTCCTTCTTGCGGAACCACTCCATGTGCGTCACGCCCGAGCCCATGCCCATCTTGCGGACGGCGTCGAACGCGACCCGGCGGATGTCGTCGAACCACGGGCCGCTGATGTCGCGCGGGAGGATGACGACCCACTGGATCCAGGGGTTGCGCGTGACCTCGAGGGGGCCCGGGAAGTACCGGCTGATGCTGTGGAAGACGGGCTTCCCGTGGAGGCAGACGGTGTCGAAGGAGTACTCGTTGCCCTCGAGGAACTCCTCGGCGATGACCTCGTGGTGGCGCGAGGGCCGTGACTCGGCGAGGGCGACGCGCAGGTCGTGGGGGCTGCGCACCTCGTAGGTCGAGCGGCAGCCGGCGCCCGAGGTGGGCTTGAGCACGAGCGGCAGGCCGATGCGCTCGGCGGCCTCGAGCCCGTCCTGCTCGGAGTGCAGCCGCGCGTGGGCGGCCACGGGCACGCCGATCGCACGCAGCGCGTCCTTCATGGTGCCCTTGTCGCGGAAGCGCTCGGCCGCCTCGACGTCGCCGCCGGGCAGGCCGTAGTGCTTCGCGACCATCGCGAGCTGGACCTGCACGTTCTCGAGGATCCCGACGACGCGGTGGAAGTCGCCGTACCGCTTGCGGAGGATCTCGGCGCCCTCGATGAGCTGGCGGGGATCGAGCGCGTCCCGGACCACGACGTAGTCGTCGTACCCGTGATCGCCTCGGGGCGCCTCCTGGAACAACCCCAGCAGGCGGATGTCGCGCAGCGAGCGGAGAGCGCGGCCGAAGCGCGCGGTGGCGGTGATGCCCGGGAAGGGGGCGACGTAGACGACGTTTCGCATGGCCGGGAGCGTACAGCGGGGCCGGGCGGGGTGGAAGGGCACCCCCGAACCATGGGTGTCAGGACGTGATGATTGCTGATTTCCTCACGGATGTTGAGCGTTCGACCGTTCTCGGCCGGTCCAGCCGAACGGTGATCCGGGACGGTCGGGAGCGGGAGCGGGAGCGGGAGCGGGAGCGGAGGTCGGCGTCGCCGAGGGTGCGGCGTCTTCATGCGTGACAGGACGGCTGCCAACGGGTGAACGCCGAACATCCGCCAGGAAATCAGCAATGATCAAGTCCTGACACCTGTGGGTTCGACGCCCGTTGCTGCACCTGCGGGAACCTGCTGGAAGGCGGCACGCGCCCGCGATAGTCCGGCCGGCCTGGAGGCCGCTGTGGACGTGATCTTCCTCTCCCCCGGATACCCCCCCGAGATGTCGCACTACGTGCGTGGCCTGGCCGAGGTCGGCGCGCGCGTGTGGGGGGTCGGCGACAGCCATCCCCAGGCGCTCCCGGACAACGCGCGCCAGGCCCTCGCCGGCTACCTCCAGGTCCCGCGGATCATGGACGAGCAGGACGTGCTGGCGCGCGTCCGCGAGTGGATGAAGGGCCGCAACATCGACCGCATCGAGGCCCAGTGGGAGCCGCTCGTGCTCGAGGCCGCCCGCCTGCGCGAGGCCTTCGGGATCCCCGGGATGTCGTACGACACCGTCCTCGGTTTCCGCGACAAGCAGCTCATGAAGGAGCGGATCAAGGCCGCCGGCCTGCGCGTCCCCCACTCCGCCCGCGTCCGGTCGCCGGCCGAGGCGCGCGCCGCCGCCGAGCGCTTCGGGTACCCGCTCATCGTCAAGCCGATCGCCGGCGCGGGCTCCGCCGACACGTACCGCGTGGACAGCGATGCGGACCTCGACCGCGTGATGCAGCTGACCCGCCACGTCCCCGAGGTCAGCGTCGAGGAGTTCGTCGAGGGCGAGGAGTTCACCTACGACACCGTCTGCATCGACGGCCGCCCGGTCTACGAGAACGTCGCGCAGTACCTCCCGCGCCCGCTCGACGCCCGCACCCACGAGTGGATCTCGCCGATCATCTGCACCGTCCGCGACCTCGACCAGCCCAAGATCCGCAAGGGCATCGAGCTCGGTCACGGCGTGCTGAAGGCCCTGAACATGGGCACGGGCTTCACCCACATGGAGTGGTACCTGAAGGCCAACGGCGAGGTCGTGTTCGGCGAGATCGGCTGCCGTCCCGGCGGCGCGCACCTCGTCGACCAGATGAACTACACCTCCGACATCGACCTGTTCCGCGAGTGGGCGCGGGCCGTGTGCTGGAAGTCCTTCGAGGCGGACGCGACCCGTCGGTACAACACCGCCATCGTCTTCAAGCGGGCGATCGGCGAGGGCCGCATCCGCGCGATCGACGGGCTCGGCTCCTTCAAGGACCAGTACGGGCGCTACCTCGTGTGGGACAACCTGCTGCGTCCGGGGAACAACCGGCGCAACTGGAAGCAGACCCTCGTGAGCGACGGCTTCGTGATCGTGCGCCACCCGCGCTGGGACGACGCGCTCACGATCGCGCGCGCCGCCGCCACCGACATCCGGATGTACGCGAGCTGAGCAGGACGAGCAGCAGCGCCGCTCCACCCGCGCCCGACGGCCCGGTGGAGCAGCCTCCCGATCGCGCGTCGCGGACGCTGGTGAAGAGCTCCTCGGAGAACGGCCCCGTGCGCCCCACCTCGTCCACCGCGCGGACGCGGATGGAGACCTCCTCGCCCTTGCGCAGATCGGGGAGCGTGGCGAGGCAGGGCGTGTTCCAGCCGAGCTCCGTCGCCTCGCCACCGACGGTCAGCAGCACCGGCGCCTGGTCCTTGCGCCGCGCCTCCACCTGGTAGAGACCGGTCACGGGCGCCCAGTCCACCCCCAGCCACACGCCGTCGCCCAGGTTGCCGCACATCGCCGTCAGGCCCTTCCGCCCGGGCCACAGGTCGCCCTGGGAGAAGCCCTCCGCGACCAGATCGGTGGGCGCGCTCGGCGGCGGACCGGAGGCGGGCCCCTCCCCCACCGTGAACGATCCCACGACCGCGAGCTCGGTCTGGAGCAGGTCGTCGACCACGGCGTACGTCCAGCCGGGTGCCATCGGCGCCTTCGGCACGAGGCGGGTCAGCGTCGCGTCGATCGCGACGAGATCGACGGGCACGTCCACACCGTCGGGATCGCGCAGGACCGGGGTGCGCGCGTCCGCGAGCACGACCACGGCATCGGTGGGGACCCCCGCGTCGCCGTCGGCCGGGAGGATCAGCCGAGAATCACCGAAGTTGCCGCAGAACACGCTGCAGGCGTGCGCCGCCGAGGTCAGGAGCTGCCACATGGCACCACCCTACCCCGACCCTTCGTCGCTCAACGACGGTTCGGGTGCGGGCGGCAGGGGCGGTCGCGGACGACGCCGGAAGGCGCTTCGCGCCGCCAGCTTCAGGTAGTGGGGGAAGGAGGTCGCGTACCCGCCGGTCTTGGCCATGTGGGGCTCGCGGTGCTCCGCCATCCACGTCTGGACGGGGACCGCCGTCCCCCAGATGTCCCTCGGCAGCGCGAGCAGGTCGTCGATCCGCGGACCGTCGAGGTCGGCGTCGAACGGCAGGTCCACGCAGTCGCGGCCCCAGCGGCGCGCCATCCAGCACAAGCCGCCCGAGTGCCCGGCGTCGGACGCGACGCCCACGACCCCGTACCCCAGCCGATCGGCGATCTGCAGAGAGAACGCCACGTTCTCGTCGGAGTGCAGCGCCTGGGTCTCGAGGTGGATCCGATCGGCGGGCACGCCCATCACGACCATCGCGTCCCGCAGGGTCTCCGCCTCGACGTACGGCGTGTGCGCGGCGGCCCCCGACGCGATGAGGTTCTTCGCGAGGCCCGCGCGGTACAGCTCCGCCCCCCACGCCGCCCGCCGCCACTGGCACTCGCTGACCCGTCCGTCCGAGAGGTTGGGGCACCCGGGCACGATCGCGGCGTCCACCCCACCGAGCGGTGGCGGGAGCTTGTGTCCCGTGGCGGCACAGGCCAGCAACGTCGACGCCAACCAGCTCATGCCCCTCCCTATCGTCGCCGGCCCGGCGCCGGTGGTAGGCTCGCGCCCATGTACCAGCCCGCGTTCACCGAGACCTTCGTGGCCCTGATCATCGTGATCCTGTGGGCGCGCTGGTTGGACGAGAAGGCGCCGACGTGGGCGGCGTGGCTTCCGTGGGGCTCGGGCGCGCTGGTGGGCGTGAGCCAGATCATCGCGACCTGGATCGTGCTGCAGCAGATGCCGGGGGACGCTCCGCAGCTGCTGGCCGCCCGGTGGCTCGGGATGGGCGCCTGCCTCGCCTCCATGGTCGTCCAGGCAGGCTTCACGGCGAGGCACTTCGCTGGGAGCCGCTCGTCGTGAAGGCAAGCCTCGTGGAGCGCAGCCTGCGCCGCGCGATGAACGTCGTCGGCTACCGCTCGCGGCACCTCGACACGTCCATCGGCCCGATGCACGTCATCGACCGACAGGGCTCGGGCGAGCTCCCACCGGTCGTCGTGGTCCACGGGCTCGGGTCCTCGGCCGTCCACTTCGTCCCGCTGTTGCGGCGCATCGCCCCCCACACCCGGCGCGTCGTCGCCATCGACCTGCCCGGGCACGGGTTCTCGACGCGCCTCGACGCGCTGGACCAGGACGTGCTGCGGGCGGGCGTGCTGGAGGCGCTCGACCAGCTCGAGCTGCCGCCCTCCGTCGTCGTCGGCAACAGCCTCGGTGGTGCCGCCACCGTGCGGTACAGCTCGGAGCGCCCCGATCGGGTGCTCGGGACCGTGCTCCTCGCCCCGGCGGGAGCCCCGATGACGCCCGAGGAGCTCCAGGCGCTGCGCGACACGTTCGCCATCCGGACGCACGCGGAGGCGGTCGCCTTCCTGCACCGCCTGCTCGCGCGTCCCCCGGGTTGGACCAAGCACGTGGTCGCCGTCGGCATCCGACGAACGTTCTCCGATCCCGTGCTGCAGTCCTGGCTGTCGCAGCTGAAGGGCCACGACTTCCTCACGCCCGAGGAGGTCCGCGGCGTGCCGCCCACGCTGCTGGTGTGGGGCGACCACGAGCGCATCCTGCCCGGCACGGCGCTCGACTTCTGGCAGCGCCACCTCCCCGAGCACGCGAGGATCGTGCGCGACGAAGCGGTGGGGCACAGCCCGCACCTCGACGCGGTGGATCGCGCCGCCGGCTACGTCATCGACCACGCGCGGACGCTGACGCCTCAGTCGTCCCCGTAGCGCAGGTCGAGCGTGAGGTGGGCGTCGGGGCCCACGCGACCGACCTCTCGCAGCTCGGCGCGCACGGCGTCCGCGAGGTGCTCGATCGCCGCGCCGCCGAGCCAGGGGATGCCCCCAGGCACCGCCATCGGCGCCACGAACACCTCGAGGGTGTCGACCAGCTTGGCGTCGACGAAGGAGCGCAGGACCGTCCCGCCGCCCTCGACGAGCACCCGGTGCAGCCCGATCCGCGCGAGCTGCCGCGCGACGGCCACCACGTCCGGCCGCCGGTCGGGGCCCGGCATCACGCGCCACACGTCGGCGTTGGGGATCTCGCGACGGGGCGCGGACGGGACGCAGAAGATCTGCGCGCGGCGGGGGCCCTGGAGGACCTTCGCCGTGTCCGGGATGCGGAGCTGGCTGTCGAGGATCACGGGCACGGGCGACCGGTCGACGTCCGGCAGGCGACAGGTCAGCGCGGGGTCGTCCGCGAGCACCGTGCCGATGCCGACGAGGATGGCGTCGTTGGCCGCACGCAGGCGGTGGCCCTGGTCGCGGGCGTCCTCGGACGTGATCCACTTCGACTCGCCCGCGGCGGTCGCGATCCGACCGTCGAGCGAGGAGGCGACCTTGGCGGTGATCTCGGGCACGCCCTCGTTCACGGACTTCAGGAAGCCGCGCATGCTCCGCGAGCAGGCCTCCGCCTCGACGCCGAGCACCACGTCCACGCCCTTGCCGCGGAGCGCCTCGAGGCCCTTGCCGCGCATGGGTGGGAACGGGTCCACGATCCCCACCACGACCCGCGCGATGCCGGCGTCGAGGATGGCCGTCGTGCACGGCGCGGTGCGGCCCTGGTGACAGCAGGGCTCGAGCGTGACCACCATGGTCGCGCCCTTCGGATCGTGGCCGGCCGCGCGCGCGGCGGCGATGGCCATCACCTCGGCGTGGTCGGAGCCCGCGGGCTGCGTCCACCCCTCGCCGAGCAGCTGACCGTCGCGCACCAGCACCGCCCCCACCGGCGGGTTGGGTGCCGTGTTCCCGAGCGCCCGCTGCGACAGCTCGAGCGCCCTCCGCATCCACCGCACCCGGTCCAAACCTGCGTCGTTGCTCATTCCGCCCCCCGGATCAGCTCGCCGAACTGCTCGGGGCTGTCGAACGCCTGGTACACGCTCGCGAAGCGCACCCAGGCCACCGCGTCCACCTCGCGCAGGATCGCCAGCACGATGCCCCCGAGCTGCGTGGACGGTACCTCGTTCTCGCGAAGCTCGACGAGGCTCTGCTCCACGCGGGCCGCGGCGATCTCCAAGGTCTCGGCGGAGACCGGCCGCTTCCGGCAGGCCAGCGCCATCCCGCGCAGCACCTTGTCGCGATCGAAGGCCTCGCGGTGCCCGTCCTTCTTCACGATCCACGGCACCTTCTGCTCCACGCGCTCCACGGTCGAGAAGCGGTGGTTGCAGGCCTGGCAGCTACGACGACGGCGGATCGTGTCGCCACCCTCGGTCTCCCGGGAGTCGACGACGCGCGAGTCCTCGTGCTGGCAGGCCGGGCAGCGCATCAGGCGTAGAGGTCGTCCGGGTACACCGGGAAGCGCCCGCACAGCTCGTGCACCTGACCCGCGATCCGCTCGAGGACGGCGGCGTCCTCGCGGCCCTCGATCGCGTCCGCGATCCAGTGGGCGACGAGCACGGCGTCGTCCCGGCGCAGGCCGCGCGTCGTCATCGCGGGGGTCCCGATCCGGATGCCGCTCGTGACCATCGGGCTGCGCTTCTCGCCGGGCACCGTGTTCTTGTTCACGGTGATCCGCGCGCGGCCGAGCGCCTCCTCGGCCTCCTTGCCGCTGCAACGCTCGCCGAGGTCGACCAGCATCAGGTGGTTGTCGGTGCCGCCGCTCACCAGGCCGAGCCCGCGCTCCATCAGCGTCTCGGCCATGACCCGGGCGTTCTCGACGACGTGTCCGATGTACGTCTTGAAGTCGGGCCGCAACGCCTCGCCGAAGGCGACCGCCTTCGCGGCGATCACGTGCTCGAGCGGTCCGCCCTGGGTGCCGGGGAACACGGCCTTGTTCATGGCCGGCGCCCACTCGCGGTTGGCCATGATCAGCCCGCCGCGCGGTCCGCGGAGCGTCTTGTGCGTCGTCGTCGTCACGAACTCGCAGTGCGGCACCGGGCTCGGGTGGTGTCCGGTGACGACGAGCCCGGCGATGTGCGCGATGTCGGCCATCAGGATGGCCCCGACCTCGTCCGCGATGCTGCGGAAGGCCGCGAAGTCGATGGTGCGCGCGTACGCCGAGGCGCCGGTCACGATCATCCGCGGGCGGTGCTGGCGGGCGAGATCGCGGACGGCGTCCATGTCCAGGCGGCCGGTGGCCTCGTCGAGCCGGTAGTGGACGGCGTTGTACAGCATGCCGGAGCTGTTGACGGGCGAGCCGTGCGTGAGGTGCCCGCCGTGCGTCAGATCGAGGCCGAGCACGGTGTCCCCGGGCTTGCAGACCGCGAGGTAGACGGCCGCGTTGGCCTGGGCGCCGGCGTGCGGCTGGACGTTCGCGCCGACCGCCCCGAAGAGCTGCTTGGCGCGGCTGCGCGCGAGCTCCTCGACGGTGTCGACGTACTCGCAGCCCCCGTAGTAGCGCTTGCCGGGCAGGCCCTCGGCGTACTTGTTCGTGAGCACCGTCCCGAGCGCCTGGAGCACGGGCAGCGACACGTAGTTCTCGCTGGCGATGAGCTCGAGGTCGTCCTGCTGGCGACGGAACTCGGCGAGGATGGTGGCGTGGACCTCGGGGTCCTGCTGGGCGAGCTCTCTCACGGGTGCACCTGGGCTGGCGGGACGCGCACCGTAACAGGGGCTCCGCGCTCCGGCAGGGCGCCGTGGCCACGAGGCTACGGGCTACGGGCTACGGGCTACGGGCTACGGGCTACGGGCTACGGGCTTCAGGCTTCAGGCTTGGCTCGGGCCGGCGCTTCGGCAAGGGGCGGGCGGGTGCCGCGACCTGGGTCACCACTCGTCACGCCACGGAGCCGCCGAACTACGCGTGGCCGGTAGCCCGTGACCCGCGACGCGTCCGTGGCCTGTAGCCTATAGCCCGTACCTACCACTCCCCGCGGTTCGCGCGGCTCGCCCACGGCTCCGCTGGGGCCAGCGCCTCTCCGTGCTGGAGCAGCTCCACGCTGTGGCCGTCCGGGGACTTCACGAAGGCCATGCGACCGTCGCGGGGAGGACGGAGCACGTCGATCCCGGCAGCCTCCAGCCGCTCGCAGGCCGCGTAGATGTCGTCCACCTCGTAGGCCAGGTGCCCGAAGAAGCGACCCGTCGCGTACGGCTCGGCCTGGTCCCAGTTGTGGGTGAGCTCCACCTCGGCGTCGTCGCCGGGCGCGCCGGTCGAGAGGAAGACCAGCGTGAATCGCCCTTGCTGGCTGTCGCGACGGCGGGTCTCTCGCAGGCCCAGGGCGGAGAAGAACGCCAGCGCCGCGTCCAGGTCTCGGACCCTCAACATCGTGTGCAGGTAGCGCATCGGTCCTCCGCGGGTTGCCCACGGTATCCCGTGCGGCGAAGATGGCGCCCTGGAGGACCCGGATGCGCGTGCTGGTGACGATCGACCTGTCGGAGGCCCACGACACGTTCTGCGCGCGTGCGCGGCCGGTGCTCGATCGCCTGGGTGCCACGGTGGACGTGCTGTACGCCGGTCGAGCCCCGGCGCTGCCGCACGTCCACGGCGAGCTGATGGGCGTGGTGGACGCCGCCCGCGGGCAGCTCCAGTCCGCGTGGGAGGACCAGCTCGTCGAGGCGCTGGCGTTGCTCGCGCCCCCCGAGCGCCGCGGGGTCCCGATCGTGACCTTCGACAAGCCCCCGGCCGAGGCGATCGTCGAGCGGGTCGTGGGCCGCGACCTCGTGCTGGTCGGCACCCACGGGCGCCAGGGGATGGCCCGCGCCTGGATCGGGTCGGTGGCGGAGCGCGTGGTGCGGACCTGCCCGATCCCGGTGCTCGTCCTCCACGGGACGCTGCCGCCGCCGGAGAAGCCGCTGAGCATGCTGGTCTCCGTCGACCTCGTCTCCCCTCACCCGCTGGCGGACACGGCGGGCGTGTGGGCCGACCACTTCCGCGCCGTGGCCGACGCGCTCTTCGTCCACCGGAAGATGCCGCTGGTCGACACCGAGGACCTGCCGCTGGGCCAGACCTGGAGCAGCACGGTGAAGGAGACGCTCGAGGAGAACAAGCGCGAGCTGGCGACGCGGACCGCGAGCTGGCAGGCGGCGGTGCGGGGCGAGATGCGCGCGGAGCTGGGTGAACCCGCGGACACGATCCTCGCCGAGGCCCAGAAGTACGGACTGATCGCGGTGTCCACCCACGGCCGCACCGGTGTGACGCGCATGTGGATGGGTTCGGTGGCCGAGCGGGTGGCGCGGATGTCGCCGGTCCCGGTGCTCGTCATCCCACCGAAGCCCTGAGATCAGCGGCCTCCCCGCGCCCGCGTCGGGCGTGCCGCGTCCGCCAGCCCAAGCACGAGGCTGACCGCGAAGAGTGCGACCGTGACCGCAGTGCCGGGGTGGATCTCGATCACGTAGAGCAGGGTCACGACGACGCTCCCAGGGCCGCGGGTTCGAGGGAGCGCGGGGGTCTCGCGTGCGCGGGCACCGCCACGTGCATGGTCCCGTCCGCCGCGACCCGAACCGGCAGGACCTCCCGACTCACGTTGGTGTCGGCGTCGAGGCCGAACCACCGCCAGGCCTCGCCCGCGAGGCGCATGAGGTACGCGGCCAGCCGCAGACGCAGCGACACCCCCGGCTCGAACACGAGCTCCTCCTGTCCGGTCACCACGGTCCATCGGTGCGACAGCGGCTCGACGTGGCGGTGCTGGCGGAGCCACGCGAGGGCCGCGCGAACGTCCGCGCGCTCCATGAAGCCCACGTGCATCGCGACCGAGACCACCCCTGGCTCGAAGCGCACCACCTCGAAGCGATTGCCACGCCAGTAGGGCGCCTCCTCCTCCTCGACCACCGTGAAGAGCGTCAGGTGCGTCGGAAGCGCTCCATAGCGCTCGACGAACTTGCGGAGCAGCAGCGGCGCGGGATCCTTCGCCCGAAGGACAGGGACGGAGACCAGGAAGACGAACGATCGATCCAGGCGGGCCAGCTCCGCGCGACGCCGCAGCCAATCGCCCATGGCCACCGGCTCGAGCCGCTCGAACGCCTCGCGCAGGCGCCGCCGTCCGTCGCGGAACAGGGCCATCCCGGCGTAGAGGACGCCCGCACAGGCGAGCGGGACCCAGGCGCCGTCGGGGATCTTGTGGACGTTCGCGAGCAGGTACGCGGTATCGAAGGCGAGGAGCGGGACGAAGACGGCCGCGACGGCGGTGGCGGACCACCCCCAGAGGTGCCGGGCGACGAGCGCGCAGGCCACCGTCGTCGTCACGACCACACCCATGACCGCCAACCCGTAGGCCTCGGCGAGCCCCGCGCTGCTACGGAACCCGAGGACGAGCGCGCTGCATCCGAACCACAGGGCGGCGTTGATGGTGGGGACGTAGATCTGCCCTTCCATCGTCTCGCTCGTGTGGAGCACCTCGAGCCGCGGCACCAGACCGAGGTGAATGGCGGATCGCGTCAGGCTGAAGGCGCCCGAGACCAACGCCTGGCTTGCGATGATGGCGGCTGCTGCGGCCAGGACGACCATGGGGACGACCATCCAGCTCGGCACCAGCGCGTAGAACGCGTCCACCTGCCGCTCGGGCGCGGCCCAAAGCGCGGCGCCCTGACCGAGGTACGACAACGTCAGCGCGGGGTAGACCAGCGCGAACCAGATGCGGCGCACCACCCCGACGCCGAAGTGACCGATGTCGGCGTACATCGCTTCTCCTCCGGTGATCGCCAGCACCACCGCACCGAGGATGGGCGCCAGGTCCCCGCCGAGGTGGTCGAACAAGAACCGGACCGCGTGGTGGGGCAGGAGGGCAGCCAGGATCTGCGGGTGGGCCGCCACCGAGCGGAGGCCGAGGACGCCGATGGTGGCGAACCAGGCGACGCAAACGGTGCCGAACACCGTGCCGAGCCGGGCGGTGCCGTGCTTCTGGGCAGCGAACAGCCCCGCGAGGATGGCGAGCGCCGCGGGGACGACGAGCGGCTCGAGCACGGGACTGGCGACCGCGAGCCCCTCCATGGCGGAGACGACCGAGATGGCGGGCGTGAGCAGCCCGTCGGCGTAGAGCAGGCAGGCCGCGAACGTCAGCGCGCCCATCAGGAGCGCCTTGCCATGGAACGACGAGGGCCGCAGCAGACCTGCGAGCGCGAAGGTCCCGCCCTCCCCACGGTTGTCGGCCCGCAGCACGAGCCAGGCGTACTTCACGGAGATGGCCAGGGTGAGCGTCCACACCAACAACGACGCCGCACCGATCACGTCGGATGGCGAGGCGAGGACGCCGGTTCGCCGGATCTCGTTCCAGGTGTAGAGGGGGGAGGTGCCGATGTCGCCGTACACCACGCCGAGGGCGGCGAGGTGGAGGAGCGCAGCGGCGCGACGCGTGGAGGGGGTGTGGTCCATGGCGAGGGTGTACCGGCGTCCCAGGACGGCGGGACGTACAGAAAGCCCCGCGGACCATCAAGGACCCATCAAGACCGCTGCGAGAGACGGCCTCCCACCGGGGGTGAGTGGTTACGGCGCCGCCATGACCTCCTGGCGTGACGCCACCGTGTGCGTGGTCCTGGTGGGGGCTGCGACCCTCGCCTCCGCGTCCGCGGGCGCCCTGTTCGCTCCCGAGGACATCGTGATGGCCTACGTGGTGGCGGTGCTGGCCGCGGCCTTCGCGATCGGGCGCCGGACCGCCCTGCTCGCACCGGCCCTCTCCGTCGCGGCCTACAACTTCTTCTTCGTGCCGCCCTTCTACACCTTCGAGGTGTCCGACACCCGCCACCTGCTCACGTTCGGCGTGTTGTTCGGGGCAGGCGTGCTCGTGACCACCCTCGTCCAGCGCCTGCGCGCCCAACAGGACCAGACCCGGGCACGCGCCGAGCGGCTGCAAGCGCTGTGCAACCTCTCGGGCGAGCTCGTCGGCACCCGCGACGAGGAGGGCGTGGCTGGGGTGGCGCGCTCCGCGGGGGCGCGGCTGCTCGGGGTGCCCGTCGACGTGGCCCTCGACGAAGCCCTCCCCTCTCCCGACCTCCTGGTCTTCGGCGCTCCCTTGCCGAAAGACCGCGAGGAGGCTGCGCTCGCCGTGACACACCAGGTCTCGCTGGCGCTGGAGCGCGTGCGCAACGATCGTCGGGCCGCCGCAGCCGATCGTCGGGCGAGAGCGGAGGAGGTCCGCGCTGCGCTCCTGTCGACCGTCTCGCACGACCTGCGCACGCCGCTCGCGGCGATCGTGGGTGCCGCCGCCGCCGTCCAGGAGAACCGGGATCTGGACGAGGTGGAGCGCGACGAGCTCCTCGGCCTGGTGCGCAGCGAGGGCCAGCGCATGGAGCAACTGGTGACCAACCTGCTCGACATGACGCGGCTGGCAGCGTCGGATCCGGGCCTGCGCCGGGAGTGGATCCCGGTCGACGAACTCGTCGGCTCCGCGCTCCGTCGGACCCGCGACGATCGGGGAGGACGGCGGGTGGACGTGGAGCTGGACCCGCACCTGCCCTTGGCTCACGTCGACCCCCTGCTCTTCGAGCAGCTGCTGGTGAATCTGCTCCAGAACGCATTCCGCCACACCCCACCCTCGAGCACCGTCTGGATCACCGTGCAGGGGCGCGACGATCTGCGGTGGACGGTCCACGACGACGGCCCCGGGCTCCCGGCCGACCCGGAGGCGCTGCTGGAGCCCTTCGTCCGTGGCGACACCGCCGCGCGGGGCAGCGGTCTGGGCCTCGCGATCTGCCGGGCGGTCGCGCGGGCCCACGGAGGCGAGCTCGACGTCGGCAGCGGCCCGAACGGCGGCGCGGCCTTCCATGTCCTGATGCCCCCGCGGGACGAACCCGAACCCGAGGTCCCCCTCGAGGAGGTCCAGTGAGGACCGATCCCGTGGTGCTGGTGGTGGAGGACGAGCCCGCGCTGCGCCGGTTCTTGCGGACGTCGCTCACGACCCACGGGTACCGCGTGGTCGAAGCAGGGTCGCTGCGCGAAGGGCTCGCCATGTTCACCAGCCACAACCCCGAGGTCGTGCTGCTGGACCTCGGCCTGCCGGACGGCGACGGGATGGCGCTGGTCCAGCGGGTGCGTGAGTTCTCACGGACGCCCATCCTCGTGGTGTCGGCGAGGGGTCGCGAGGACCAGAAGGTCGACGCGCTCGACGCGGGCGCCGACGACTACCTCACGAAACCCTTCGGTGTTCCCGAGCTGCTGGCGCGGATGCGGGCAGCGCGCCGGCACGCCCGGCCGTCGGAGCAGCCCGTGGTCGAGGTGGGCGCGCTCACCGTCGACCTCGAACGGCGCCTGGTGACGGTCGGCGGCGAGGAGGTCCACCTCACTCCCACCGAGTACCGGCTGCTCGCGCTCCTCGCGCGACACGTCGGGAAGGTGCTCACGCACCGCCAGATCCTCGAGGAGGTCTGGGGTCCTGGACACGCCCGGCACACCCACTACGTCCGGGTCTACATGGCGGAGCTGCGCAAGAAGCTGGAGCCCGATCCCGCGATGCCCCGCTGGCTCTGCAGCGAGCCCGGTGTGGGCTACCGCCTGGTCGACCTCGAGACCTGAGCGGGCTCAGTCCTTGGACGGCTCGGAGGGGCGGACGAGCTGAAGCGCGGCCTTGTCGTTCGTGAACACGAGCGCGGGCGGGTCCTCGCCCACCTCTTCGACCGACAGGATCGCGTACAGCGACAGGTGCAGCGTCCGCACCTTCTCCAGGCGGCCGCGCAGGGCTTCCTCTGCCGGGTTCACGATGGGTCCCGACTCGAACAGGAAGTCGCGGATCGCCACGAAGGAGAGCCCTAGCGAGCTGTCCTCGACCGTGCGGGCGCGCAGCGTCTGCACGCTGCCGTCGCGGTGGTCCCGCCAGGTCACGACGTACCAGGAGCGGGACGGGGCGCTCATGGCTCCATCTTCGCCACGCGGTTCGCGTGCCGACCGCCCTCGAAGGTCGCCGAGACCCAGGCGTCCACGATGTCCGCGGCGAGGCCCGCGCCGACGACGCGCTGCCCCAGGCAGAGCACGCGGGCGTCGTTGTGCATCATCGCCATGCGCGCCGAGAACGTGTCCGCGACGACCGCGGCCCGGATGCCCGACACCTTGTTCGCGGTCATCGCCATGCCCTGGCCGGTGCCGCACACCAGCACGCCGCGCTCCGCCGACCCGTCCAGGACCGCGTGGCAGACCGCCTTCGCGAAGTCCGGGTAGTCGCAGGAGCGACCGTCCTCGGTCCCCAGATCGCGCACCTCGTGCCCCGCGGCCCGGAGGTGGTCCGCCAGCACCCGCTTGAGCTCCAGGCCCGCGTGATCCGAGCCCATCGCGACGCGCATCTCTCCTCCTCGATCAGATCCTGCCGAACGCGAGCACCGCGTTGGTCCCACCGAACCCGAAGCCGTTGGACAGCGCGGCCCGCAGCGGCAGCTCGCGCGCAGTGCCGGGGACGTGGTCCAGATCGCACTCGGGGTCGGGGTTCTCGAGGTTCGCCGTGGGCGGCACGATCCCGTGGAACAGCGCCTTGCAGGTGGCGACCGCCTCGATCCCGCCGGCAGCGCCGAGCAGGTGCCCGGTCACCCCCTTCGTGGACGACACCAGGAGCCGCTCGGCCGCTGCGCCGAACGCGGACCGGATCGCCTGGCACTCGGCCGGATCGTTCGCGGGCGTCGAGGTGCCGTGGGCGTTGACGTAGTCGATGTCGGAGGGGTCGAGCCCGGCGACCTGCATGGCGCGCACCATCGAGCGGGACGCCCCCACGCCGCCCGGGGAGGGCGCCGTCACGTGGTGCGCGTCCGTCGTCAGGCCGTACCCCCGCAGCTCGCAGTAGATGCGGGCACCGCGGGCACGGGCGTGCTCCAGCTCCTCGAGGACCACCACACCGGAGCCCTCCGACATCACGAAGCCGTCCCGGTCGCGGTCGAACGGGCGGCTGGCGCGCTCGGGCTCCTCGTTGCGACGGGAGAGAGCGCGCATGTTCATGAAGCCGCCGTACCCCAGGGGGGTGATGGAGGCCTCGGTGCCGCCGGCCACGATCACGTCGGCGTCGCCGTCGCGGATCGCCCGGAACGCCTCGCCGATGGAGTGGTTCCCGACCGCACAGGCGGTCGCCACGCACAGCGACGGTCCGCGCGCCTGGTAGCGGATCGCCACCTGCCCCGCGGCGATGTTGATGAGCGAGCGCGGGATGAACAGCGGGCTGATCGTCTTCACGCCGCCGCGGAACAGCTCTTCGGCCTGTTCCACGATCTCCGGGAAGCCGCCGATCCCCGACCCGATGTACACGCCGAAGCGCTCGCGGACGGGCCAGTCCTCGCCAGGCTCGCCACCACCGCGCAGGGCGGAGGTGTCCCAGCCGGCATCGGCCATCGCCTCGTCGCTCGCGGCGATCGCGTACTGCATGAAGGTGCCGATGCGTTTGGCCGCCTTCGGACCGAACCGCGCGACGCTGTCGAAGCCCTTCACCTCGCCAGCGATGCGTGAAGGCATGCCCTCGGCGTCGAACTTGGACACCGGGCCGACACCGCTCCGCGCCTCCACCATGGCCGACCACGTGCTGGCGACGTCGTTGCCGCACGGACCGACGCACCCCAATCCGGTGACGACGACCCGTCGAGCGTGACCGGGTGGGCGGAGAGGAGACGTCACGGAGAGGACCCGATCAGGACACGTGGGCGACGATGTAGTCGATCGCGTCCTGGACGGTCCGGATCTTCTCGGCCTCGTCGTCCGGGATCTCGATGTCGAACTCCTTCTCGATGGTCATCACGAGCTCGACGATGTCCAGCGAGTCGGCGTTGAGGTCGTCGATGAAGGAAGCGGTGGGCACCACCTCGGTCTTCTTCACGCCGAGGGACTCGGCGATGATGTCCTTCACCTTCTGGACGAGCTCATCGTTCGACATCACGACTCCAAGGCCTTCGAGGCCGTCTGCGGGAAGGCCTCTCGGAGGCCGTCGGGGCCGCTCGTTATCGCGCGCCCAACGCCGTCGCAAGCCCTCACCCGGCGTCCGCCGGAGCGTCGTCCCGCACATCCCCCTCGAACCGCCGGACCAGCCCGTGGACGAGATCGGCGCTGAGCGTGCGATGGGCGAGCCTCACGGCCTGGTACACCGCGTTGGCGTTGGCCCTGCCGTGGCCCACGACGACGAGCCCGCGGGTCCCCAACAGGACGGCGCCGCCGTGCGCGTCCCAGGCGACCCGCTCCCGGAAACGGCGGAACGCGCCGCGGAGCAGCCACGCGCCGAGGATCCCCGTCGGGTACCGCCGGATCTCCTGCTTGAGGAGCTGCACGACCGTGGTGACGGCGCCCTCCGCGGCCTTGAGGAGCACGTTGCCGACGAACCCGTCGGTGACGAGCACGTCGCAGGCACCCTCCATCGCGGCCGAGGGCTCGACGTTGCCCACGACCGCCAGGCCGCTCTCGCGGAGCAACGGCAACGTCGCGCGGACCTGGGTGTTGCCCTTGCCGTCCTCCTCGCCGTTGGACAGCAGGCCGACGCGCGGCGAGCGCACGCCGTTGGCCTCGGCCCACGCCGAGCCGAGGATCCCGAAGGTCACGAGCTGCTCGGGGCGGCAGTCCACGTTGGCCCCCGCATCGAGCAGGAACAGACGTCCGCCGTCCGCTCGAGGCAGGACCGTCCCGATCGCCGGGCGCTCCACGCCCTCGATGACGCCGAGATCGAACACGGCCGCCACCAGCACGGCGCCGGTGTTCCCACAGGACACGACGGCGTCCGCGCGATGGTCGGCGACCATGCGCATCGCGACACGCAGCGAGGAGCTCTCCGAGCGACGGACCGAGGCCACGGCCGAATCCCCCATGCCCACCGCATCGGGGGCGTGCTGGATCGGCGGCGCGTTCCGGCGGGGGAGCAGCGGACGGATCTCCGCCTCTCGCCCGACCAGGACGACAGGGATGCCCTCGGCGTGCGCGCGGCAGGCACCGGCCACGATCTCGGCGGGAGCGTGATCGCCCCCCATCGCGTCCACCGCGATGATGCCGGACGTGCGCACGACGGCCGCGCGAACGGGTCAGTCGGCGGGGAGGATCTGGCGGCCCCGGTACGTCCCGCAGTGATCGCAGGCCGAGTGCCGCAGCTTGTTCTCGCCGCAGTCGGGGCAGCTCTCGACGGCCGCGGTGGCCTCGAGGAAGTCGTGGGCACGGCGCTGGTCACGCCGCATGCGCGAGGTGCGCTTCTTGGGAACGGCCATGGGAGTCCTCCTAGCCCTCGCCTGTCCGGGGCTTCCAACCTCGGAGAGCGGCGAACGGGTCGCTGGATCCGCGCGCGGCGTCCAGCAATGCGTCCGTCCGCTTATCGCACTCCTGGGTGTCCGCGCACGTCGTCCGCGAAGGAAGTGCGAGGGTGAGCGCTTCCCGCAGCACGTCGTCGAGGATGATCTCCCCGTCCGTATACCAGCCGAGATCGAGGTCCTCGGCCTCCAGCTCCACCTCGCCGCCGTCGTACGCCTCGGTCCCCTTCTCCTCCGGCGCGTACAGCAGGTGGCTGTCCGCGGTCGTGGTGCGCAGGCAGGGCTCGCCGCAGCGATCGCAGGTCGCGCGAGCGGAGGCCGTGACGCTCACGTCGACGAGGACAACGCCCTTCGTCGTGGCGCGGCGCACGCCGATCTGCCCCCGGAGCGCGGACGGCGGACCATCGAGGGCGACGGCCGCGGCCTCCACGGCCCATGGATCGCCCAGCCCCACGTCGATCTCCCGACCGGCCGAGGGAATACCTTCCACCAGGATCTTCACGACACGTCCTCCCGCGACGACGAAGGTCTGGGATACCGCGAGCGACGGCCTGCGGCAACGGACCGTACCGAGCCGGGGTACACTCTGCCGCGATGTGGACGGCTCCCCTGACCCTGACGGTCCTCGCCTCGTGCACCGCCATGAACCCGCAGACGACGGCGGCGACGGCGTATCTCGATGCCATCAGGCCCCTGATGATCGAGAACTCGATGCTCGCGGATCGCGTGCTGGTGCAGGCCGCCGCGATCTACAACGAGGCCGAGACCCCGAAGGAGGTGGCCGCTGCCTGGGAGACGGAGATCGTCCCGGTCGCGGAGCACCTCGCGGATCAGGCGGCGCTCGTGGTGGCACCGGGTCCGTACCAACCGCGCCACGCGGAGCTGGTGTCGATCTGGACGGATCGCGCCACGGCGTATCGCTCGGTCGCCGAGGCGATTCGGGTCGGTGATCCCGATGCGTGGATGCCGGCCCGCAAGGAAGCCGAGAACGCGAAGATCCGTGAGGAGAACTGGTTCAACCAGCTCAACGAGAACGTCGTCCCCCTCGGGATCCCCCTGGTCGACGAGTACCCGTAGGGCCCGTCTTGACGCTCTCGATCGGCCCGGTTACGTGGTCCACGTCATTGACCCGTAGTCGAATTGGCAAGACGTCAGGTTCTGGCCCTGAAGGCTCTAGGTTCGAGTCCTAGCGGGTCAACCACTTCAGGAAGGTTCTGCTCCCATCGTCTAGCGGCTAGGACAGCGCCCTCTCACGGCGCAGACAGGGGTTCGATTCCCCTTGGGAGTACCATCCAGCCCCTCGGATCTTTCGGTCCGAGGGGTTTTTTCGTGCTCGAAACGAGCTACGCTCGCGCGCATGGACGACGAGAAGGAGGCACTGCGCCGCCGAATCGTCGAGCTGGAGTCCCAGCTCGCGCGCGAGCGCTCGCTGTTCGCGGGTGGCCCGGTGGTCGTGTTCCGCTGGGTCGCGGCCGACGGCTGGCCGGTGGTCTACGTCTCGGACAACGTCGAGGGCCTGTTCGGCCACAGCGTCGACGACTTCCTCCAGGGGCGCGTGCCCTACGCCTCCGTCGTCCACCCCGACGATCTCGCGCGCGTGGGCGGGGAGGTCGCGAGCTACAGCGCCGCCGGGGTGAAGGGGTTCGAGCAGGACTACCGCATCCTCCACGCCGACGGCGGCGTCCGCTGGCTCTACGACTACACGGCCGTGATCCGGAACGAGCGCGGCGAGGTCACCCACTACGACGGGTACGTCCTCGACATCTCCGCCCGGCTCGAGGCCGAGGCCGAGGTCCGTCGCAAGGACGAGCAGCTCCGTCAGGGCCAGAAGATGGAGGCTCTGGGACGCCTGGCCGGGGGCACGGCGCACGACTTCAACAACCTCCTGACCGCGCTCGTGGGCCATGCCGACCGGGCCGCCGACCTCCTCGAGCCAGACCACCCCGCGCTGCCGTCGATCGATCGCTGCCGGGAGATCGTGGGGCGCGCGGCCGAGCTGACGCGCCACCTGCTCGCCTTCGCCCGACGCCAGGTGCTCGAGCCCCGGCGGTTGGACCTGGGGGCGTTGGTCCGCGAGGCACGCCGGCTGGTGGTTCCACTGCTCGGCGAGCAGGTCGACATCACGTTCGACCTGCCCGATGCACCCACGTGGATCCGTGCCGATCCCTCCCAGCTCGAGCACGTCCTGCTCAACCTCCTGCTCAACGGGCGGGACGCCATGCCCGACGGCGGGTCGATGCTGGTCTCCGTCGGGCGCCGCGAGACCACCGACCCGGTCGCGGCAGAGCTGCAGGACGAGGTGCCGCCGGGGACCTGGGTCGTCCTGTCCGTGTCCGACGATGGCACCGGGATCGACCCCACGATCCGCCCCCGCCTCTTCGAGCCCTTCTGGTCGACGAAGGGGGACGCGGGCACGGGGCTCGGCCTCGCGACCGTCTATGGCGTGGTGCGGCAGAGCGGCGGGCACGTGGTGGTGCGCGATGCGGTGCCGCGGGGAACCGTGTTCGAGGTCTGGCTGCCCGAGGTGCGCGGGTCGACCCGCCCCTCCATCCCGCCCGCGCTGCCGGCCAGCCGACGCCCTTCGCCGGACGGCACCGAGGTCGTGCTGTTGGTGGAGGACCACGACGAGATCCGCGCGGTCACGACCGCGGCGCTGACGGCCCACGGCTATTCCGTGATCGCCGCCAGCGACGGCGCCGAAGCCCTCGAGCTCGTGGGACGCGGCACCTCCGTGGACATCGTCGTCACGGACCTCCTGATGCCCCGGCTGGGTGGGCTCGCCCTGGTCGAGGAGCTCGGTCGGCGAGGCCTCCACGTGCCCGTGGTGCTGGTCTCGGGGCTCTCCGAGGCGGGTGCGCTGCCAGAGCTGCCCGCCCGCTCCGCCTTCCTGCCCAAGCCCTTCCGTGCCGAGACCCTCCTCATCACGGTCCGACGGCTCCTCGACCGCTGAGACTGGTTCAGACGGCCGCCAGGAAGTCCGCGAACCCGAGGATGGCGCCGATCGCGAGCACGGCGACCAGATCGGCCAGCACGCCGACGAGGCATCCTCCCGCGGTCCCCACCACCCCACGGACCCAGCCGACGAGCTCCCCCCGCGAGGCGACGAGCCCGAGCAGCGCCGCGCCGACGACGGCACCTCCCCACGCAGCGCCCGGCAACGGCACGAAGGCACCCGCGGCCGCCCCCAGCGCAGCGCCCGTCGCCGCGCCCGCCGTCCCTCCGGCCGCCCGGCCGCCCGCCACCGGTCCCGCGAGCTGCCCGAAGCTGCCGATCACCACGACGCACGCCGCCAGGACGAGCGCTCCGGGGCCCACCGTTCGCAGGTCCGTCAGCCCGGCGAAGGCCACGAGCCCCAGGAGCGCCACGGCACACCCGGGGAAGCCGGGCACCAGCGCCCCGACCCCGCCGAGCACGAGCCCCAGGCCCGCGCAGGTCCAGGCCAGCAACTCCATCGCGCGATGGTAACCGCTCGCGCCGGAGGCTAACCGTTGGAATGCAGTACCGCGGACTGACGCTGGACCGGTTCCAGGAGACGGCGATCGATGCCCTCCACCGGGGCCACAACGTGCTGGTCTCCGCCCCCACCGGGACGGGCAAGACCATCATCGCCGACTGGATCGTCGAGGAGGCGCTCCAGACCGGCAAGCGCGTGGTGTACACCGCGCCGATCAAGGCCCTGTCGAACCAGAAGTTCCGGGACTACTGCCGGCTGTACGGCGAGGACCGTGTGGGCCTCGTGACGGGCGACATGGTCATCCGGCGCGACGCGCCCTGCCTCGTGATGACCACCGAGATCCTGCGGAACATGCTCCTGCAGGGCGACCAGATCGAGGATCTGCTCGCGGTGGTGATCGACGAGATCCACTTCCTCGACGACCGCGAGCGCGGCACCGTCTGGGAGGAGGTCCTGATCTACCTGCCGAAGGACGTGCGCATCGTCGGCCTCTCGGCGACGCTGTCCAACCTCGAGGACCTGGGCGCGTGGCTCGAGCACGTCCGCGAGCACCCGATCGAGGTCGTCACCGAGTACGAGCGCGCCGTCCCCCTGCTCTTCCACTACCTCTCGAGCGACACCGGGCTGTGCGACCCCGTCCGCTACGAGCGGCTCTGGAAGAAGAAGCAGCAGACGCGTCCCCGCGGGCGTGGCCGGGGCGACGACGATCGGCGTGGGAAGCGCACGACCCACCTCGACGCCTTCCGGCGGGTCTCCGAGCACGATCTGATGCCGTACCTGTACTTCGTGTTCTCGCGGCGGGACACGGAGTTGCACGCGCGCGCCCTGTTCCGCCAGGTCGTCGAGCGCCACGGCACCCTGCTCGACGCCGACGCCCAGCAGCGCAGCCGGGAGCGCCTCGCCCGCGCCGCCGAGCGGCTGGGTCCCGTGCTCGACGACGAGCTGTTCCGGATGTACGCCGCCGGCGTGGCCTTCCACCACGCCGGCCTCCACGTCGAGCTCAAGACGCTGGTGGAGGAGCTGTACGAGGACCGCCTGATCCAGGTGCTGTACTGCACGTCGACGTTCGCGCTCGGCATCAACATGCCCGCGCGCAGCGTGGTGTTCGACGGCATCGAGAAGTTCGACGGGCAGCAGGTCTCGCCGCTCACCACGCGCGGCTTCATGCAGAAGGCCGGACGCGCGGGCCGTCGCGGCATGGACGAGGTCGGGCACGTGATCGTGCGCGTCGATCCCTGGGAGTACAGCCGGCTCAAGCCCTTCCTCGAGAAGTACGCCCGCGCCGGCTACGAGCCCGTGCGGTCCGCGTTCAACCTCTCGTTCCACTCGATCGTGCACCTGATCGAGCGCCTGCCCCCGGAGCGCATCCGCGAGCTGGTGGAGCGGAGCTTCCTGGCCTGGAACCTCGAGCGCGCGGCCAAGCGTCAGCACGGGGCGATGGTGGAGGCCAAGGGGCGCCGCCGGGGAGCGCACAAGGCCGAGCAGCTGCGCAACCGCACCTGGGACGAGCTGCAGAACAAGATCGCGTTCCTGGTGGACATCGGGTACCTCGCGGAGGACCACGGCTTCCAGGCCGGCGCGAAGGTCCTGCGCCACCTGCAGATCAGCGAGGTCTTCGTCACCGAGCTCGTGCTCGACGGTGTGCTCGAGGACCTCGACGGCAGCACGGTCTTCGGCATCTGCTGCGGGCTGACGAACAACCTGCCGCGACACGCCCACCCCACCTTCCGCGTGCCCCACGACGCCCGTCCCCTCGCCCGCCAGATCGATCGGGTCCGGAACACCGAGGTGGTGCAGGCCGCGGCCGAGCTGTCCGGGGGCGGCGAGGTCTTGTGGGACCCGGATGTGATGGTCCTCGGCCGGATGTGGGCCGAAGGGACCGACCTGTTGACGCTCGTGTCACAGATCCGTTCCGACACCGACATCTCGGGCGATCTGATCACCGGGTTCCGGCGGGCCAAGGACCTGCTCGGGCAGCTGGTCGAGGTGTACGCGGATCTCCCCGATCGTGCCACGATCCTGAAACAGACGCTGCGCCGCGTGAGCCGCGACGAGGTCGAGGTGGTAGGCTGAACCGTGGCCTACCGGAGCCCTGCCGAAGCCGAGCTCGAGCGCGTGCGGACCTTGTTCCTGCAGATGTGCGTTCGCGCCGAGTCCATGGTGCGACTCTCCGTCCGCTCCGTCGTCGAGCGTGATCCGTCGCTCGGACGGTCGGTCATCGCGGCCGACCAGGAGATCGATCGCCTGGAGCTCGAGGTGGACCGTCACTGCCTGCGCTTCCTGGCGACGCGGCAACCGGTCGGCATCGATCTGCGGACCGTGACCACCATCCTCAAGATGGTGACGGACCTCGAGCGGATCGGCGATCTGTCCGTGAACATCGCCGAGCGGGGCCTCGAGCTGTCCGCGGGCACGGGCATCGAGCCGGGCCTCGATCTGCCGCGGATGGGCGAGATCGCCGCGGACATGGTGCGGCTCGCGGCCGACGCCTTCCTCGAGGCCGACGGGCGGATCGCGCGCGATCTCATCGCCCGCGATCGCGAGGTGGACGAGCTCAACCGCCAGGCCTTCCACAAGTGGCTCCACCACATGTCGGCCTATCCGGACCAGGTGGACCGCGCGTTCGCGCTGACGTCCCTGTCGAAGTACCTCGAGCGCATCGCGGACCACGCCTGCAACCTGGGCGAGATGGTCGTGTTCCTGGTGGAGGGGCGCGACATGCGACACGGATCCTCCGCGGGGTAGTCGCCGGACCTCGGACGCGACCTGTGTGAGAATGCGTCCGCGGAGGGTGGATGAAGCTCGGCGTCGCCAAGGAGCGCCCCGGAGAGAACCGGGTCGCCATCGTGCCAGGGAGCGTGCGCAAGCTCACGAAGGCAGGGTTCGAGGTCCTCGTGGAGACCGGCGCAGGGCTCTCGTCGCACTTCCCCGACGCGGCGTACACCGAGGCCGGCGCCACGGTGGTGGGCACCGACGAGGTCCGCCAGGCCAAGGTCGTCGCCTCCATCGACCCGCTCGACCCCGCCTCGCTGCCCGAGGGCACGATCGCCGTCTGCGTGTCGGACCCGTTCCGGAACAAGGACCTGCTGAAGGCGTACGTCGAGCGCGGCCACACGCTGCTGTCCATGGACATGATCCCGCGGCGGCTGTCGCGGGCGCAGTCGATGGACGTGAACTCGAGCCAGGACAACCTCGCCGGATACCGCGCGGTCCTGCTGGGCGCGGCGCACCTCGGCAAGGCGATCCCGATGATGACGACCCCCGCGGGCACGGTGAAGCCGGCGCGCTTCGTGATCATGGGGGCCGGCGTGGCCGGGCTCCAGGCCATCGCGACCGCCAAGCGCCTCGGGGCCGTGGTCTACGCCTCGGACGTGCGGCTCGCGGCCAAGGAGCAGATCGAGTCGGTCGGTGGCCGCTTCATCCACGTCGACGGCATGGAGGACTTCGAGGACGCCTCGGGGTACGCCAAGCCGCTCACGCCCGAGTTCGTCGAGAAGGTGAACCAGGCGGTCAACGACGTGGCGCGCGACGCGGACGTGGTCATCACCACCGCGCGGATCTTCGGGCGCCCGGCACCCATCACCGTCCCCGCGAGCGCGGTCGCGAACTACGGTCGCGGCGCGGTCGTGGTCGACATGAACGCGGACGTGGGCGGCAACTGCGAGCTCACGAAGCCCGGCGAGGTCGTGACCACGGACAACGGCGTCATCGTCGTCGGCCTGCCGAACCTGGCGGGCCAGATCCCGAACACGTCGAGCACGCTGTTCAGCAACAACCTCACCCAGTTCCTGACCACCACCGTGATGCGCAAGGGCGAGCTGAACCTCGATCCCGCCGACCCGATCCTCGTCGGCGCGCCCGAGGGCGACCCGCTCTACGTCGCCGACATGGGCGGCGTGCTCGTGTGCTCCGGTGGCAGCCTCCACCCGCGCCAGGGGCGCTTGCAGAAGGTGCTCGCGTGACGCCCGTCCACACGTTCCTCGGCAGCCTCACGCTGTTCGTGATGGCCATCTTCCTCGGCTTCGAGCTCATCAAGAAGGTGCCGCCCACGCTGCACACGCCGCTGATGAGCGGTGCGAACGCCATCTCCGGGATCACCGTGGTCGGCGCGCTGGTGCTCTCCAACGTCCGGTTCGCGGGCGCCTCCACCGAGGTGTCCGGCTGGCTCGGCTTCGTCGCGCTCGTGTTCGCGATGATCAACGTGGTGGGCGGGTTCGCCGTCACCGACCGGATGATGAAGATGATCGCCGGCAAGAAGAAGGGAGGTCAGTCGTGACCTTCGACGTCTCCTACCTCGACCTCGGCTACCTCCTGTCGGCCACGGTCTTCATCTTCGGCCTCAAGAACCTCTCGCACCCGCGGACCGGGCCCTGGGGCAACCAGCTCGGCGCCATCGGCATGCTGCTCGCTGTGCTCACCACGCTCGGCATCATGCAGTTCTCCGGCGAGGGCGTCGTGGGCTGGGGGCTCGTCGGCGGCGGCCTCGCGCTCGGCACGGCGATCGGCCTGGTCATCGCCTACCGCGTCCAGATGACGAAGATGCCGGAGATGGTGGCCCTGCTCAACGGGCTCGGCGGCGCCGCGAGCGCGCTCGTCGCCCTGTCCGAGGTCATGGGCCGCTCCGCTCACCACGACATGCCGCAGGGCTTCAGCCTGTGGGTGACCTGGATCGCCATCGGTCTGTCGCTCCTGGTCGGCTGGACCACGCTCACGGGCAGCCTCGTGGCGATGGGCAAGCTCGCCGAGGGCATCACGATCGGCGGCAAGTGGATCGCGTTCCCCACCTGGGGGCCGCCCTGGACCAACTACGTCAAGGCGCTGCTCAGCATCGCGTCGGTGGTCCTGATCGTGGTCGCCACGCTCGATCCGACGAACATGACCTGGATCTGGGCGCTCTCGATCGTCTCCTGCCTGCTCGGCATCATCGTCGTGCTGCCGATCGGCGGCGCCGACATGCCCGTCGTCGTGAGCCTCCTGAACAGCCTCTCGGGCATCGCAGCCGCCTTCACCGGCTTCATCCTGAACAACAGCGTCCTCATCGTCGCCGGCTCGCTGGTCGGCGCGAGCGGTCTGATCCTGACGTTCATCATGTGCGACGCGATGAACCGGAAGCTGTTCGACGTGATCTTCAAGTCGTTCGGTGGCGGCGGGAAGCAGAAGGTCACGCGCACCAAGGTCGGCAGCGATCCCGACGAGGTCGCGATGCTGCTCGACGGCGCCCAGAGGGTCATCATCGTGCCGGGGTACGGCATGGCGGTGAGCCAGGCGCAGCACGCCGTGCGCGAGTTCGCGGACCTGCTCCGCGAGAAGTACCAGACCGAGGTGCTCTACGCGATCCACCCGGTCGCGGGTCGGATGCCGGGGCACATGAACGTGCTCCTGGCCGAGGCGGGTGTGCCCTACGAGGCCATGATCGAGATGGACGAGGTCAACCCCATGTTCGCCCAGTGCGACCTGGCGCTGGTCCTCGGCGCCAACGACACGTGCAACCCGGGCGCGCGCAGCGGCGAGGGACCGCTCGCGGGCATGCCGATCATCGACTGCGACCTCGCGCCCGTCGTCGTCGTCGTGAAGCGTAGCCTCTCCGTCGGGTACGCGGGCGTCGACAACGACCTGTTCTACCTCGACAAGACGATGATGCTCTTCGGCGACGGAAAGGACATGATGTCGGCGTTGAACCAGGCGATCAAGGGGGCGTAGCCCGCCTTCGGAGCCACCGGACGGCGAGCACGGCGTCGATCATCCCCATCACCACCCCGCCCATCGCCAACAGCACGGGGAAGCCCGTGAACGCGTAGACCAGGAAGATGCCGAAGCAGATCTCGGCGAGTTGGGTGTGGGCCGCGGTGTCACACGTGATGCCCATGTCCCCGAGCTCGGAGCACCACCCCGCAGCCTGGATCCAGGCCATGGTCGCCACCGCACCGACGGCGACGAACAACGTCCCGTAGAGCACCAGCCGAGCCACCATCAGGAGCGCGTGTGCCCACAGCGGGAGCGGAGCACGCATCCGGTCAGTCACCCCACACCCACCGCCACTCCATGGCGTACCCGAGCACCCGCTTCACGTAGCCGCGGGTCTCGACGTACCCGATGGCTTCGACCCACTCGTCGTCCTGCATGTCCGCCGTGGCCCAGCGGCGCACGGCGTCCTCGCCGGCGTTGTACGACCCGACGACCGCAGGCCAGGACGCCGGTTGGAGCAGCCCGGCCAGCGTCTTGCTGCGGTCCGCGAGCTCCGAGGTCCCGAGCAGCGCGTTGTACGGTGCGACGTAGAGCTGGTCGGCGTCGAACGGCCTCCCCGGCCAACGCGCCTCGTGCAGGCCGCGAGCGACCTCGGGCATCAGCTGCATCAGGCCGCGCGCGCCCACCTGGCTCGAGACGGCGGGATCGAGCGCGGACTCGGCCAGCATCACCCCGTAGACCAGGCTCGTCGGCACGTCGTGGGCGGCGTGCTCCACGAGATCCCACTCGATCCGCGGGCGACAGAGCTGCGCCGCCACGGGATCGCCGCCCTTCCACGGGGAGGCGGCGTGCGGGCAGGCGAGATCCCGCGCACCGCGTGCGTCGCCCGCGCGGAGCTTCGCCGCCGCCAGCGCGAGCGCCGCCGTCCGGTCCGAGGGCTTGGGCACCGAGCGGAGCTCGTCCGCCGCCCAGGCGTCCAGCCCGGCCTCGGACAGCGCCTCCGCCCGGGTCACGTCCGCCCGCGACGCCAGCGAGGACGGGAGCGCGGGGGGCGTCGCCGGCACCTGCTTCGGGAACGTCCGACCCAGGCGCTCCGCTGCCAACCACGCGTAGCCGGAGGCGGGCCAGGACCGGAGCACCCGCTCGTAGCCGGCGGTGGCCCCCTCCCCGCCCGCGAGCCTCACCCGCCAGTAGGCGGCTCCCGGCACCAGCGACGAGCTCGGCGCCACGCGCTCGAGGGTGCTCCACGCCTGCTCCGCGGCCGCCACGTCCCCGGCGAGCACGGCGCACCGCGCGGTGAACCAGAGCGCCTCGTCGGTGTGCTTCGACGCCGGATACCGGGCGCGGTGCTCGTCGAACAGGGGCACGGCCTTCGCGCAGTCGCCGCGGTCCTGCTCCATGTACCCCAGCTTGAAGCTCGCGAAGTCCGCCTGCTTCGTCGTCGGGTGCTGAGCGATCACCCGACGGTAGACCACCGCCGCGGTGTCGTAGTCGCCGGTGCGCGCGAAGCACAGGGCCGTGTCGAACAGCGCCTGGGGCCCGCCCACCGACGTCGCCGGCTCCCCCACCACGTGGGTCCAGGCCTCGCACGCGTCCGCGTACTGCCGGGCGTTGTACCGCGCGCGACCCAGCGCGTCCCAGGCGGCGGCGGTGGTCGGCGGGTGGCGCGAGGCGAGCAGCTCCGCGACGGCCAGCGCCTCCTCCGCGCGGTTGACCTTCGCGAGCGCGGCCCTGCGGCGGTC
>JACKER010000041.1 GCA_020632925.1 Alphaproteobacteria bacterium
GGGATGTTGAGCGACAGCGTCGCCCAGAAGCCCACCATCGCGGTCAGCGACGGGAAGAAGACCGAGAGGAACTGGCCCTCCTTCGGTCCCCCCTCGGCGAAGGCCGACGGCGTCGAGAGCATCGGGCCGAAGCCGCCCGCGCGGTACAGCGCCCAGCCGAGCAGCAGGAAGCCGATGCCGATGAGGAAGGGAGCGGCGTACTTCTCGAGCAGGCGGATGCTGTCCAGGCCGCGCCAGAGGATGCCGACCTGGAGCGCCCAGAAGAACAGGAAGCAGGCGAGCTCGCCGGGGTTGATCCCGAGCACCGGCAGGTCCGCGCCCTCCAGCGCGCCGCCCGTGAGCACGTCGACCAGCTGGTAGACCGAGAACCCGCCGAACCAGGTCTGGATCCCGAACCAGCCGCACGCGACCAGCGCGCGCAGCAGCGACGGGAGGTGGGCGCCGTGGATGCCGAACGCCGCCCGCGCGAGCACGGGGAAGGGCACGCCGTACTGCGTGCCCGGGTGGCCGTTGAGCACCATCGGGACGAGCACCACGAAGTTCCCGAGCGCGATGGTGAGCACGGCCTGCCACCAGCTCATGCCCTGCTCGATGAGACCGGCGGCGAGCGTGTACGTCGGGACGCACACGACCATGCCGATCCACAGCGCGGCCATGTCGCCCACGGACCAGTGCCGGTCCTCCATGGTCGCCGGCCGGATGTCGTCGTTGATGAGATCCGGCGACGGCGAGACCGGAGGACGGGCGTCGATCAAGGGTCAGCCCTCGCGGACGATGGGCTTGCGGGTGTCCTGGGCGTTGCGCAGGTTCTGCGAGGCCCAGAACGGCGCGTGGCAGGGGCGGTTCACGTACTTGCCGCGGCCGCGCACCGTCTTGAGCTCGCCGTTCTCCCAGACCACCATCCCGCGGGACAGCGTGATCGCGGCGTTCCCCGTGATCTCCATGCCCTCGTAGATGTTGAAGTCGATGTTCTGGTGGTGGGTCTTCGCGCTGATCGTCCGCGTGAGGTTCGGGTCCCAGACCACGAGATCGGCGTCGCTGCCCGGCGCGATCGTGCCCTTCTTCGGGTGGATGTTGAAGATCTTCGCCGCGTTGCTGGAGGTCGCGGCCACGAACTCGGCCGGCGTCAGGCGACCGGTGCGCACGCCGTGGTGCCACAGCACACCCATGCGGTCCTCGATGCCGCCCGTCCCGTTCGGGATCTTGCGGAAGTCGTCGCGGCCCGCCCGCTTCTGCGGGGTGCAGAAGCAGCAGTGGTCGGTGGCCGTCGTCTGCAGCATGCCGGCCTGCAGCCCGCGCCAGAGCGCGTCCTGGTGCTCCCTGCTGCGGAACGGGGGGCTCATCACGTAGTGGGCGGCGGTGTCCCAGTCGGGGTTCAGGTACACGCTGTCGTCGATCACGAGGTGCTGTGCGAGGACCTCGGCGAACACGCGCTGCCCCTCGATGCGGGCGCGGGTCACCGCCTCGAGCGCGTCGATGCAGGAGGTGTGGACGATGTAGACCGGGACGCCGAGCACCTCGGCGATGCGGATCGCGCGGTTGGCGGCCTCGCCCTCGACCTCGGGCGGGCGGGACATCGGGTGCCCCTCGGGGCCGGTGAAGCCGCGCTCGAACACGTCCTTCTGCAGGGTGTACACCAGCTCGCCGTTCTCGGCGTGCAGCGTGCACAGGGCACCGAGCTCGCGCGCCGTCTTGAAGCTGTTCACCAGCGTCTCGTCGTCGCACATGATGGCGTTCTTGTAGGCCATGAAGTGCTTGAAGCTGTTGACGCCGTGGTCGCGGCAGAGGACGCCCATCTCCTCGCGCACCTGGTCGCTCCACCAGGTCACGGCGACGTGGAAGCTGTAGTCACAGGCGGCCTTCTCGGCCCAGCCGCGCCAGGTGTGGTACGCCTCGAGCAGGCTCTGCTGCGGGTTCGGGATGGCGAAGTCGATGCTCGTCGTCGTGCCGCCGGCGGCGGCGGCCGAGGTCCCCGTGAAGAAGTCCTCGCTCGCGACGGTGCCCATGAAGGGCAGCTCCATGTGCGTGTGCGGGTCGATGCCGCCGGGGATGACGTACGCCCCTGAGGCGTCGATCACACGGGCGCCTGCGGGCGCGTCCACGTCGGGTCCCACGGCCGCGACCTTCTCGTCCACCACCAGCACGTCCGCGCGCTGCTCACCCTCGGCGGTGACGACCGTCCCGCCCCGAACCACGATGGCCATGCTGCCCCCAGCCCCGGGGCCCGCCCCGGGAAGACGAGCGTTCTACCGCCGGTGGACGGGCAATTCAACCACCCGTGCGCGCGCGCGTGGTAGACCACGCCATGCGCACCCTCGTCCTGTCCGTCCTCCTCGCTGGCTGTGGTGGCAACCAGCTCCGCTGCGACCGCATGATCACGGCGATCTGCGACCACGAGATCGAGTGCAACCGGGAGTCCGATCGGCTCGCGTGCGAGGACAGCATGCACGCCCGCTGGGAGTGCGAGCCCGACGCGACCCCGGAGCAGTTCCAGGCGTGCGAAGACGAGGTGGGAAGCACGATCTGCGAGGTGGCCTACCCGGACTCGTGCACGACCGTGCTGTGTGCGGCCGGTCACTGCGAGCCCGCGAGCGTGCCCGGGCTGACCGAAGAATCGGGTGTCTACACCTACTGAGGTGGGACCAGGGAGAGTGTGCGGAGGCTGCCGGTCGACGTGCGCCCACCGAGCTCGAGGTAGAGCTCGTCCTCGGACACGGTGAGCGAGAGCGTGTGGCGGCGCCCGAGCTGGCCCGCGACGGCCTCGATCAACGCGAGATCGATCGCGTTCACGGCGATGTCCGCGGCCCGGTGGATGCGCGCCCCCGCGAGCTGACGCAGCCAGGCGGACGGGTCCCGGTGCGGCCAGACGGCGACGCGGTCCGACGCCTTCGACGCGCGGTGCAGACGCTCGGCCGAGGGTAGCCCCACCTCGATCCACGCGGTGCGACGCCCGGTGAGGTCGGTGACCGCGAGCGCTGGCTCCTCCGCCTCGCCCAGGCCGCCCTTCGAGAACGCCAGCCCCTCCTCCTGCTCGAGCGCGAAGGCGAGCACGCGGGTCACGAGGTACGCCGGCGACTCCGACGGGTGCTGCGCGACCGTGAAGGACAGCGTCTCGTAGCGGCCACGCCGCATGTCGGACAGCTCGATCTCGAACGCGAGCACGGACACGACGCCTCCCGCCGCCTCCTACCCACCCGTCCACCGGATCGCGAGGAGCCGGCCGATGTTGACGAACCGGCTCGATGTGCCACCATCGGGTGATGTTGCTGCTCCTCGTCGGCACCGCTCACGCCTGGTTCGACTGCGGTCGGGTCGAAGGGCCCGATCTGCGCGGCGCCACCGAGACCGTCCCGCGCTTCCTGGGTTCCTACGAGGAGGACAACGTTTACGCCGCGTACGCCGAGCAGCTCTGGACCTGGTACGACCACGCCCTCCCCGGGCCGACCGCGGGCGACCCCGTCGACGTCGTGCTCGAAGCCGCCGTCCACCCCTACCAACCGGGCGTGGTGCTGGTCCTCGCCACCCTGGTCGCGCGACAGCCGGTGCCCCCGACGTCACCGAGGCGCACGGTGGCCCTGGTGGAGCCCCTGCACGCGATGGACCTCGCGGCGCCAGAGCGGGTGACCGACGGGCTGCGCGCGCTCGTCGCCTCCCAACGGCCACAGGACCAGCTCGTGCTGCTGTACTCGGCCGACCTCGACCACCCGATCGGACCGGGAGCGAGCCCGGAGCAGCTCGAGGCGGCCATCCTCCACCCCGCCATCGGGGAAGGTGCCCCTCGCGGACGGTCGCTCCCAGCGGCGTACGAAGCGCTCCGGAGGCTCGACCGAAAGGGCGAACGGACGATCATCGACCTGACGAACATCTACGGCGGTTCGCTCTACGACCACTCCGTGCCCCTGGCCGACGCCCTGGCGGCGTACGACCGGGACGGTGCCCTGCTCGCTGGACTGGACGTGGATTCGATGGGGGGGTGGTGCGATGGATACGAGGGATGGCTGGCGGCGGTCGACGGGCGGGTGGCGCAAGCTCCCGGGATGCTGTCGCGCCTGCTGGGTCCAGGGTTCCCCGACACCCTGCGACTGGCCGCCTCGGACGTGTCGGTGGTGGTCTCCTTCGACGACGCGTGGTGGCGGGAGTCCGGCCAACCGTTCCGTCTACGCACGAACAGCGCCGCGACGGGATCGCTGCGCGTGGGGCAGCAGGTCACGACCCTGTACGAGGTCCGCCCGGGAGACGGAGAGGTGGTGAGTGTCCACCTGGACGGGCGCGCCACCGGGCGACGCGCACGCCCGTTCGAGGTGAGCGCGTCGCTGGATCGGGATCAGGTGGTCCCCTGGGCCGAAGCGTCCCACCGCCTGAAGCTGGCCGCCGCGCTGGGAGCGCTCGCGGACGGCTTCGACGAGACCAGTGGGGTCACCATCACCGAGGTCCGCCGCTGGCTGCGGGAGGGCATCGACCTCGACCACCCGGAGGAGGCAGCGCTGGCCTCGCAGATCGGACGGCTCTACCCCTACCGCCCGTGAGCCCCGGCACCACGCCGAGTCCGCGCTCGGCGCCGACGGAGCACGCGCACCCCTGGTCGTGGTGGTACAACCCACGTGTGTGGCTCCTCCCCCTGCTGCTGACCGCGTGCAAACCACCGTCCGAGGTCCCGATCGTCACGCCGACGGACGGGCACACGCACACCGACACCGGGACGAGCACCCGTTCGTGGACGGGCCCCAACATCCTGCTCGTGATGGTGGACGACGTGGGCGTCGACAAGGTCGCCGCGTACCACGAGGTCGACGCCGACCTGCGGACTCCCACGATCGACGCGCTCGCGGCAGAGGGGACCATGTTCACGAACGCCTGGGGCAGCCCGGTCTGCTCGCCGGCGCGAGGCGCGTTCATGACGGGGCGCCACGCCCGTCGGACGGGGCTCGGAACGAACTGGAACTACGAGACCCAGCTCGAGGGGGAGTACGAGTTCCCCCTCGAAGAGGTCACCATCGCCGAGGTGGTGGCGGCGAGCCCGGACGGCTGGTCCTCCGCGTTCCTGGGCAAGTGGCACCTCACGACCGTCGGCGATCGGTCCGCCGATCACCCCATCCGCCAGGGCTGGCAGTCCTTCAGCGGGATCCTGGAGAACCTCCAGGTCCCACCGCCCGGCTCCGAGGAACCCGGCAGCTACTACCACTGGAAGCGTTGGGACGGCGACGGCACGATCGCGGCCGACGATCGGTACGCGACGACGGCGGTCGTGGACGATGCCATCGCCAGCCTCGGCAGGATGTCGGAGCCCTGGCTGCTCGAGGTGAGCTTCGAGGCATGCCACTTCCCACTGGATCTCCCGCCACAGGAGCTCACGACGTACCTGCCGAGCACCTCCAACGCGGACGCGCCCGCGGTGACGCGCGCCATGATCGAAGCCATGGACACCGAGCTCGCTCGGCTGCTCGACGCGATCCCGGCTGACGCGCGGGCCCGCACGACCGTGGTCTTCGTAGGCGACAACGGCACAGCGACCTTCGCGGCGGAGGACCCGGGCGGCGCACAGGTCGGCAAGGGATCGCTCTTCGACGTGGGCGTCCGCGTGCCGTTCATCGTCGCCGGGCCGCTGGTGGCGCATCCGGGCAGCGTCAGCGACGCGCTCGTGAGCCTCGTGGACGTGCTGCCCACGGTCGCGGACCTCGCTGGCGTCGACCTCGCCAGCTTCGAGAGCCCCCGCCACCCCGGCTCCCCGCTGACGATCGACGGTCGCAGCCTCCGTCCGCTGCTCGAGGACCCGTCGGCCTCGATCCACGACACCGTCTGGACCGAGAAGTTCGGTCCGCTCGAGGTCGAGCCGCTGAACTACGACTGGCGGGCGATCCGCGACCCCCGATTCAAGCTGATTCGCGAAGTCAGCTCCGGAACGGTCCAGTTCTACGACTACGCGGCCCGGACGGACGAGGTGCTGCGTGAGGGTCCCGAGCTGTTGCGGTCGGAGATCCCGCTGTCCGCCGAGCATCAGGCTGCCTACGACCGTCTGTCCGCCGAGATGGACGCGCAGATGGCGGCGATGATGGACGACCTCCCGCTCCCCTGACGGCTGGAGCTCACAGGGAGAGGCGCAGCAGGACCCAGCGTGCGAGCTCGTCGGCAGCGCGCTCGTCCGCGACGAGCTCGTCGGGCAGCCGACCGTCCGCGACCAGCGTTGCGAAACCGTGGGTCATCGACCACGCCGCGACCGCGGCACGTGCCCGGTCCTCTGCGTCGACGCCCGGCCTCACCGCGGCGCCGGCAGCCTCGAACAGCAGCTCCAGCGCCACCGTCGCAAACGGAGCCCGATCCGTGGTGTCCGCGTCGGGCTTCGGCAACTCCTCCGAGAACATCACCCGGAAATGCACCGGGTTCCGGCGGGCGAAGCGGATGTACTCCAGGCCGTAGGCGCGGAGCCGCTCGCTCGGATCCTCGATCCCGTCCATCGCGGCCCGTGCGGCCTCGACGAGCCGCCCGAACCCCTCGTCCGCCACGGCCAGCAGCAGCGCCGCCCGGTCCGGGAAGTGCCGATAGGGCGCGGCGTGCGACACGCCGACGCGCCGTGCCGCCTCCCGCAGGCTCAGGCCCGCAACCCCGCGCTCCGCGATCAGCTCCACCGCCGCGGCGAGCAAGGCGTTGCGCAGGTCTCCGTGGTGGTAGGTCTCGCTCGTGGCGCGCTGGGCGCGGGCCATCACATCAGCTCGCGGAGCAGCTCGGGCGTGACCCACGTCCCCGTCGGGCGCGCCATCGCGTACTGGTAGGCCGTGCGCCCATCAGCGTTCTTCCCGAACCGATCGGCCCCGCGGGCCCGCAGCAGGCGCGCGGTCTCGACCGACGTGCGTCGGGGGCACCGGCAGGCCAGGTGGAGCACCGTCATGCCGTCGGCGTCGGTGGCGTTCACGTCCGCACCGGCGTCCAACAACAGCTCGGCGGCCCGCGTCCGCCCGTCCACCACCGCCCACATCAGCGGGGTCCTGCCGTCCTCTCCGCGGAAGTCGACGCTCGCGCCGTGCGCCAGCATCCACTTCACGAGGCGGATCTTGCCGTCGAAGGCGACCATCCCGAGCGGGGTCGTCCCGTCGAAGGGCACGTCCAGGCCGTGCTGGGCGACGAAGGACTCGAGGGCGGCCAGGTCGCCGGTTCGGAGCTGCTCGGGCGTCATCGAACCAGCATAGCGGATCGTACCTATGTTGACATCGACAACATCGATGGTATGTTGTCACCATCAACATGGAGATCACATGCTTCCCAGCCGCCTCACCGTGTCGCCCGACGAACGCTTCGTGGTGTTCCTGATCGGCATGCGCGTGAACCGCCCCTGGATGGTGCCGGCCATCTGGGCGATCGCAGCCGGGATGCAGCGGATGCTCGGCGAGCTGGAGCGCAATCCCGAGGCGGGCCTGCTCCGGGCCGAGAGCTGGTTCGGACGCACGACCATCTCGGTCCAGTACTGGCGGTCCGAGGAGCACCTGCTGGCGTATGCGCACGACAAGGAGCGCGAGCACACGAGCACGTGGGCGGCCTGGTCGAAGCGGCTGGGGCTCGACGGCGCGATCGGGATCTGGCACGAGACGTACGTGGTGTCGCCCGGTGGCTACGAGTGCGTCTACGTGCACATGCCGCCGTTCGGTCTCGGGGGTGCTCTCCCCCGCGTCCCCGCCGACGGACCGCTCTCCACGGCCCGCCGACGGCTGACCGCAGCCGCTCCCGAACGTCGGGTGGCTGCGTCCTGATCGCGCTCAGGCCTGCGCGCCCTCGATCGCGAGCAGCAGCACGACCATCCCGACGCCGAGCCGCGGATCGAAGTCGCTGGCGGCCGAGAAGTCCACGTCGTAGGCGAGCTGGAACGGGTTGAACTTCTGGTGGATGCTGCCGACCACGTCACCCAGGTACTCGACCTGGTACTTCTGGGGGATGAACTTGAAGAACTTACGGATGAAGATCATCGCCCCACCCGTCTCGACCACGCGACCCACCGCGCCGCCGTCCGCGTCGAGGATGGACCACTCGTCCTTGAACATCGACTTGAACCCGGAGCGCTGGCCGGCGCCGAGCGACTCGCCGGTCGTCGCGTCGACGATGTCGTAGGTGCCGGAGAAGTCGCCGATGCCGCGGGCCTTGATCGTGAGCCGCTTCTCGGACTGCTGCTCGTCGGCGAAGACGTTGATCTCCTCCTTGAGCTTGAACGCCTTCTGCTTGATGTAGAACTGCAGGCCGCCGGTCGTGTCGAAGATGCGGAACGTGTTGCCGAGGAAGCTGAACAGCGCCTTCTTCGCGACGTACTGCCGCTGGACCTGGACGAGCGATGCGTTCATGGGGACCCCCTTCTGGATGGACCCCCACTCATTACGGGTTCGACCCGCACCGCGCCCGGACGCGCTTCATCCTGATACAACTCGGCCGAAACGCCGAAGATGTGACACACGAACCGCTACTTCCAGCGCAGCGGCCGCTCCGACTTCTCCGCGAAGCAGGGCAACCGCTCCAGCCCCTCCAGCCAGGCCGCGTGCTCCTCGTAGGAGACGTGGGCGTCGACGGGCCGATCGAGACCGTCGAGCACCGCGACCGGGACATAGACCCTGTCGGGCGCGTCCTGGCCGCGGAAGGTCATCGGCGTGCCGCACGTGCCGCAGAAGGAGCGGGTCACCCCCGGTGAGGACACATGGTGTCGCAGGGCCGCCTCCCCCTCGACCCGGAAGCGCTCGACCGGCCAGGCCGTCCACGTGACGAAGGCCGCGGCGTGGGTCCGGCGGCAGGTCTCGCAGTGGCAGTGGCTCGCGAACAGCGTCGGCCCTTCGCCGACCACCCGGACCGCGCCGCACAGGCAGCGTCCCCGGAGCCCGCTCACGCGAGCAGCGGCCGCAGCGACGTGTCCGCGCCGAGCTCGGCGGCGGGATCGAGGCCCGCGAGGGTGAGCAACGTGCTGCCGAGGACGTCGGGCGTGATCGGCTGGCCGACCTTGCCCGTCGCGTCGACCTCGCCGTCCGACAGCGAGATCTTCAGGCCGTTCAGGGCGTCGTTGTACCCCCCGATCTGGCGTCCGCCACGCACGCCTGCACCCCACATCATGCAGCTCGTGTACATCCAGTGGTCCTTCCCGCCGGTGCTGTTGAGGTACGGCGAGCGTCCCATCTCGCTGAACACCACCACCACGGTCTCGTCCGCCAGCGTCGGCGCGCGCACGCCGGGGGTCGCGGACAGGAGGCGCATCAGGAGGTCGAGGTTCGTGAACAGCTCGTCGAACAGCGGGTCCTGGTCGAGGTTCCGGGTGTGCGTGTCCCAGGCGAAGTTGCCGTGCATGAGCGTGACGCAGCGGGTCACGTCGCCCGCGAGCAGGGTGGTCGCGAGCTGGATCTGACCGGTGAGCGCGTTCCCGGCGTCCATGTCGAGCCCGGCGGTCGCGTCCTTGAAGTCGACGAGCCGGTTCGCGGCCTCCCGGAACCCCTCGGTCAGCCGCGCCTCCACCGGGGTGGTGGGCGCCGTCGCCCGCGCGGCTCCCCGCCGGGCCACGAACGCGTCCATCGCTGCCTCGATCCCCGCTTCTGGCGGCAGGTGGGGCTCGGAGGCGCGGATGGCGAAGTTCGACGAGCCGTCCAGGAGCTGCTGGAGGGAGCCGCCCATGCCGGAGTAGGCGGTGTACGCGGAGTACTCGCCGGCCATGGAGAAGCCCGACTCGATGATGTGGGGCACCGGGTACCGCCCGGCCGCCGCGTACCCGATCGTCGACGGCCAGTCGGGTCGAGCCGCGTTGGCGGAGTTCGTCATCCACAGGTTGCGGCAGATCGGGTGGTTGATCGAGCGCAGCAGCAGGCCGTCGACCACGGCGACCCGGTCGTGGTGATCCGTGAAGAACCGATCGACGCTCGCGCGGGCCGGGTTGGCGATCAGCCGCAGATCGCCGTACTGCACGCGCTCGTCCGACGTCCCCGCACCGTCCGCGCCCGGCGTGCGGCCCGCGACGATGGACGGCGCCCAGCTGTCCATGAACACCTTGGTCGGATCCCAGCCGCCGTGGACCCAGACGAACACGAACTTCCGGTCCTCCGGAGCCGCCACCGCCGCCCGCGAGGCACGCGGCAGCAACAGGCTGCCCCCGAGCGCCGCACCACCCACCAACAGCTCGCGTCGGGTCCGCATCAGTACATCACCAGGTCGGGGTCGCGGAGGAGGACGCCCACCACGGCGGACCAGGAGGCCTCCACCGGGTCGCGCTCGGACAGGCTCCACGCGAGAGCCCACAGGTCCATCAGCTCGTCGATCTCGGGGGTGTTGGGATCCAGGCGCTCGCCGAGGATCCGCAGCTCGAGGTCCACCATCTGCGCGCGCACCCGCTGGTCGTCCCCGCTGTCCGGCGTCTCCTCGAAGGTCAGGTCGTCCCTGAACAGCAGGCGACCGGAGGTCAGCGCCCGGTCCGCCTGCACGACATGCGCCGCGGCGTTCTCCGCGAGGCGCTGCTGGACGAGCAGCGTGGTCACGTTCGACGTGGGCGGCGGGCTGGTCACCACGTCGCCGTCCGAGCCGCCCGCGAGCAGGGAGTACCCCTGGGCCGAGTTCACGAGATCACGGCCGGCGCGCTCCCACACGAACCCCGTCAGCCCCTCCACCTGCGAGGTCAGCAGCTCAGGCGTCGCCATCTTGAGCGCGAAGCGCGCGTCGTCCCCGCGGTACGCCGGGTGGTGGACCAGCGCCCGGAACACGTCGCGGATGCGCAGCCCGGAGTCCACGAAGACCTGCTCGATGCCCGACAGGTCCACCGGCGCCTCGTCCACGTCGGTGCGCGTCGTCGTCTCCCAGGCGTGCTCCACGAAGCACGGCGCGAAGGCCGGGTGCTCCGAGACGAGGCGCCCGAGGTCCACGAGCCCGCGGCTGTCCTGGCCGTGGAAGCCGGGCGGGATGCCGGTGAGGTCCCGCCACAGGGGCTCGCGCTCGGGGTGGTACTCCTCGATCATCTCCGGCAGACCACGATCGTGGTAGTACCACCAGAATCCGTAGAAGTGGCTGGCGATCGGATCGAGCGTCTGGTGGCAGGAGCGACACGCCGGATCCGTGTCGATCGCGTCGCCCAGCGCGGCCTCGCTGTCCCCCGGGACCTCGGTGAACACGACCTCGTGCTCGAGGTAGTCGTCGCACAGGAACACGCGGCTGACGTAGTTCGCGCGGCCCCGGTTGCGGTTGTTCTCCATGGAGCCCTCGAACCACCACAAGCCGTTGGTGGCGAGGACTCCGACCGGGGGCCGGTGGTCGGTGTACGACACGCGCTTCCAGCCCTTGGTGTTCTCGGGGTACGTCACGGGGAAGAGGTTGCCGAGGAACACGTTCGCCATCGTCCAGTCGCCGGTCACCCAGTCGGAGTACGGCAGGTCGTTGGCGGCGAGGTAGGACAGCATCCGCAACGGCTCCTCGCCGATGTGGCCCACCATCTTCTCCTCGGTCCATCCTCCATAGAGCGGGTCGGCGTACACGTCGAAGCGGACGTGCCAGTCGCCGTTGCGGGTGTGCAGGATCTCCGACCACAGGTCCTCGAGCCGTCGCTCGAAGCGCACGTCGAGGAGGAAGGCGTCGATCATGTCGTCGAGCACCGACGGATCGGCGAGGACGGCGTCCATCTCCTCCGGGGTCGGGCGCACGCCGCGGAGGTCCAGCGAGATCCGCGTCAGCAGCTCGACGTCGGTCAGGCGGTGCAACACCCGGTCGGGCGACAGCGAGACGGTTCCGACGGGGACGCCGTCCTCGGGCTGCCCGGGGATCGGGGCCACGGCGGGGTCGCACGCCAGGGGCAGGGCGACGAGGAGCGAGACGGTGACGAGGATCCGGTCCATCCGGTCACTCCTGGAGCTCGAGGCCCGACAGGTCCGTCGTACCCATCGGGCGGAGGAAGGTCGTGAAGTCGGCGCAGGCGCTCCCGAACGACTGGCCCCAGTAACCGATCAGCTCACCGCAACCGTCGCAGGCCACGTCGGGATCGAACCGGACCCCGAACGGACGGGACGCCTCGTCGGTGAGCCAGATCGTGCCGGAGGGTTCGGCGTCGCAGCCGGGCACGGCGCTCGCCGCCAGGCCCTCGGGCCGGAGCACGACCTCGTCGAACTGGACCGTGGGGAACGCGCCCCCGAGCCCGGTGAAGGACCCCGTGACCGAGGTCAGGAACCGGTCGTCGCCTGCCGACACCTGTGAGATGCGGATCGACGGCACGAGGCCGGCTGCCAGCCAGGTGCCGTCGGCTTCGACGGCGGCCTCGCACACCGCGTCCAGCCAGTGGTGCCGCACCGTCAGCCCCTGGTGGGTCACCGTCGTCGAGACGCCGTCACCACCGAAGCTGTAGTCCGTCGTGGGCGTGTCGTGGACGTGGACCAGCGCGGTGCCGTTCAGCGCGACCCCGTCGAAGGCCGGGCCCTCGAAGGGCACGCCGACCTCGAAGCCCGGGATCAGCTCGGGGCCGAAGCGATCCATCACCCGCTCGCGCAGGTTGGCCTCGACGTAGGCGGTCTGGTCGAAGGTCGTCGTGAAGAGCCCGACGTAGGAGGTGCCCGACTTCGTGCTGCAGTTGGCGTTCCAGGTGCTCGACGCCTCGTCCTGCCCGAGCCAGGTGGGGCACCAGCCGTCCTGGTCGGCGCTCGCCCCGAGCCATGCTCCGTAGCAGGGGACCATGCTCAACAACGGAAGCGCGTCGACGGCGTCCTGGAGCGAGACCTGGAAGCTCTCGGGGTCGGGACTCGCCGTGGTGGGCAAGGTGGTCGTGCTCCCCGTCTCGGTCGGGAGGGTCTCCGGGCGCTCCACCCCTGTCGAGAACCCGCTCGTCGCGGTCTCGAAGGAGAAGCCTTCCGCGCAGCCCAGGAGCAGCGCCACCACCAGGATCGTACACCTCCGGAAGGGCAGGTTAGCCAGCCACAACGTCCAGCGTCCACCCCATCGGCATGGCACAGTCCTCCGGGGGTGCTCTTGTGGTGGTGGTGGCTGGCATGCGGTCCGCGAGGGTCGGCACCGACGGACGTGCAGACCGACACGCCGCCGGACCTCCCGCACGAGACCGGCCCGTCGGTGCCCGACCACACCGGCGCCGCGACGGACACCGCCCCCGAAGAGGTCGATCCCGACATCGATCTCGACCTGTTCCCTCGTGATCACGTGCTCGAGATCGACGTCGTCATGGACCCGGCCGACTGGGATGCTCTGCGCTTCCAGAGCCGTCCCATCATCGACATGTTCACCGGCCCCGGCTGCCTCGACGGCCCCTTCGAGAGCCCGTTCACCGAGTTCCCGTCCGAGGTCACGATCGACGGTGTGGTCCTCCCCGACGTCCACCTGCGCAAGAAGGGGTTCATCGGCTCGGCCGACGTGGTCCGCCCGTCCCTGAAGCTGGACACCAACGACCTGGTCCCCCACCGCGACGTAGGCGGGCTCGACAAGATCAACCTGAGCAACCAGCTGCAGGACCCGTCCGGGTTCCGGTCCTGCCTCGCCGCGGAGGCGCTCGCGGTGCTCGGGGTCCCCGGCTCCCGGTGCTCGCTGGCCCACGTGACGGTCAACGGCCAGGATCTCGGTCTGTACGCGAACATCGAGGACGTCACGAAGGGTGTGCTCGCACGTGCCGGGCTGGACGGCGGGCAGATCTACGAAGGCACGCTGTCGGACTTCGATCCCGGGTACCTGCTGACCCTCGAGCCCGAGACGCCGGAGACGGACCCCGACCTCGCCCTGCCGCACGCGCTCACCGAGGCGCTCGCGCTCCCCGACGACCAGCTGCTCGACGCGCTGACCCCGCTGGTGGACCTCCCCGCGGTCCACCGTGCCTGGGCGGCCGAGGCGCTGCTCGGGTTGATCGACGGGTTCAGCACCCACCGCAACAACTTCGTCGTGGCCTGGCCCCCCGACGCGGGGATGGTGTTCGTTCCGACCGCGCTCGAGGCCAGCTTCGGCTTCGAGGCGAGCACCCCCGCCGGCGACCACCCGATCGCGACCGACGCCACCTTCTTCCGCCGGATGCAGGGCGCGCCGGCCACGCGCGACGCGTTCCTGCTCACCCTCGACGAGGTCCTGGATCGCTGGGACGAACCGACCCTGCACGCCGAGATCGACCGGCTCTCGGCCCTGGCGGCGCCCTTCGTCGACGCCGCAGCCCTCGCCGAGGCGGTCGCGACCTCCGACGCCTGGGTGGACGCGCGCGAGGCCGAGGTGCGCGCGGACGCGGCGAGCTTCGCGGACCAGCGCCCGCCCACCCTCTCCGACTTCCCCTGCTTCGTGCCGGGGGGTGCTCTCACGCTGTCCTTCGACACCACCTTCGACACCCTCGCGGCACCACCGGGCACGGGCGCGTCCCAGGTCACGAGCGCCGAGGGCACCTTCGGCGGCGGGTCCGTGGTCGGCCGAGACGGCGACACGGTGCTCCTCCGCCTGCTGGACACCTCCGCCGGCCAGACCGTGATCATCGACGTGCGGATCGACGCGTCGCTCGCGGACGCCTCCCCGAGCCTGCTGCAGATGGGCACCCTGGCCACCACCGGCACCTACCTGTGGCTCGATGGGCGCGGTGGCGCAGTGGCCGGGATGCTCGGCGGCGGCGACCTCGTCCTCGACGCCTGGTCCACCACGCCGGGAGCGCCCGTCCGAGGCTCGTTCACCGGTTCGGTGAGCCTGCCCGCACCTTGAGCGCGGCAGGGGGCCGCGGCCTCGGAGTACCCTGCAGTCGGTTGGAGGTACCCCATGCCCACGTTGGTCGAGCGCTTCCGTTCGCTGAGCCGCAAGCCCGACGCCTTGCGCGCGGTCCACCGCACCGCGCCGCACCCGGGTCTGTCCCACGGCGACGGCCTGCGGGTCGCGGTCGAGCGGGTGGACCTGTCGGGCCGACCGGGAGCGCCGACCTCCGGCCAGGGCTTCACCCAGCCCGACTACACGCAGGGCTGGCTCGGGGGCGTGTCCGCGACGTTGATCGGGCTCGACGACGGTCGCGGCGGCCGCGTCGCCCTGGTGACGTCGGATCTGCACGCGGGCAGCCGCTACCTCGCGGAGCGCATCAGCCGGCACGAGCAGTGGGGACTCGGGCGCGTCGTGCTCATGGGCACCCACACGCACGCGGCCCAGAACCCGTGCTACGGCGACCGGTTCTACGACCAGACGGCCAGCCCCAGGGGCATCGACACCGAGTGGATCGACGCCGCCACGCTGGAGCTCCGCGCCGCGCTGTCGCGCCTGGCGACGCGGCTCGAGACCCCCGAGAGCAAGGGCCGCCTGTCCTACGGCGAGGTCGCCGCCCCCGGCTTCGTCTGGCACCGCAGCCTCGACGCCTGGATCCGCAACCTCAAGCCCAGGTGGTGGATCAAGACGCTCGGCACGCACGAGCGGCCGGACCTCGAGCACGAGCTCCGCACCGCCTTCGCCGCCCTCCACCCGGGCGCGGACGAGCCCCCCGACCACGACGACGACGACGACGCGGCCGAGATCTACTCCCGCCTGGGACGGCTCGCCGCGGACGCGCGGCTGCGGGCCGTGGTGGCGACCGACGACGACGGCCGCCTGCGAGGTGCGATGGTCTTCGTGTCCGCGACGCCCTCGATGCTCGGGGCGCGTCGGTTCCTGCTCTCGGGCGACGTCTCCGCCCTGGCCGCACGCCACGCCATGCGCGTGCTCGGCAGGCGCCACGGCCGCACCATCCCCGTCGCCTGGGCCCCGGGGGCGATGGGCGACGCCAACGTCTCCGACCCCGAGCTGTCCGTCCCGAAGAACATCGAGCGCATGGTCCGCCCCGACGACGCCTGGGGTCCGGGCACCGACACCGCCCACCGCCTCGCGCACGCTGCCTGGGTGCGCGACGTGGCCGAGCGGCTCGGCGACCAGCTGGTGCGCGCGATCGACGCCGCGGTCCCGCTCCAGGACGACGTGATCAGCACGTCCTTCCACGAGTTCGCCTGGCCCGGCGCCGTGGTGCGCGGCAAGGGCATCCTGGGCGAGGCCGTGTGCATCGGCTGGGCGGTGGCGAACGCGAGCGAGTTCAACCGCGCGGTCGACCGGCCGGACGCCGAGCGTGCGCCGCAGGCGATGCCCGACGACGCGGACGCCCAGTGGCCCAAGAAGCTGTTCTGGCCCGCGAACCTGTTCGAGCGCGCCGTCCGCAAGACCGTGCCGCGCGACGTGGCTCCCGTCGGGACGGTGATCGCGGTGCGGGTCGGCGAGCTCGCGATCTGCGGTGTCCCCACCGAGCCCAGCGCCCGCCTGGGCCAGCGCATCGAGGAGCACGCGAAGGCGCTGCCGGGCGACGCCCCACGCCAGGTGATCGTCGCGGGCCTCGTGCACGGCTTCATCGGCTACGCCAACACCGCCGAGGAGTACCTCGCCCAGAACTACGAGGGCGCCAGCCAGTTCCCGGGGCGTCACTTCGGCGACTACGTCCAGGAGCGGGTCCTCGAGGCGTTGCAGCACCCGGGCAACCACCTGGTCTGGGGGACGGAGGCACCGTTCACCACGCCCTATCCGAGCGGCAAGGACGTCGTCCCCGGCCGCCCCTTCCGGGCCCGCAACCACGGCGTCGCCTGGCCGGGTCGGAGCGCGCCCGAGGGGTTCGAGGTCGACCTGGTCGGTCCGCCGGACAAGCGTCGCCTCCGCGTCCAGGGGTGGTGGTCGACGCGGCGCCCGCCGGAGCAGATCGCCGCCCGGCTGCGGATGAACGCGGGTCCCCTGGTGACGTTGTGGGACGTGCGGCGGGACCGACCGCTCACCGCCGGTGGGATGGCGCTCGACGACCGCGACGGCGACCTGACGGTCTACTACCACCGGCCCGCGGCGCTTCGGCAGCCACGCTTCGCCATCGAGGGCTCGGTCCGGGTGTCGCTGCTCGACGAGCCGCTGCCCGACCGCATCGGCTTCGTGGTCCACTGGCCGGTCTGCTGGCCGTCGGGCGCGCCCGGCGCGGGACCCGCCTGGACGCTCGTGGAGGGGGGCCTGCTTTTCGCTCCGTGACGGTCGTGTGTCAGGTAGGGTGGGAGATCCATGCGACCGTTGCTGCTGCTCGCGGGTTGCGCGCCCGCCCCCGACCTCGAGGCGCCCCGTATCGACGCCGTGGACCCGGCCGTGGTGCTGCCCGACGCCCCTCGCGGCGCCCCCACGGGCACCTGGCCACGCGTGCTCGTGAACGAGGTCATGCCCTCCAACCAGTCCGTGCTGCTCGACGAGCACGGCACCACCGGGGACTGGATCGAGCTGTACAACGCGGCCTCGCACCCGGTCGACCTCGGTGGGTGGTGGCTGGCCGACGACGAGGACCCGGACTGGGAGATCCCGTCGGGGACCACCATCGGCCCTGGCGAGCACCTGGTCGTGTGGGCCGACGGCGACGAGGGTCCGCTGCACGCGGACTTCTCGCTCTCTCGACGCGGCGAGACGGTGACCCTGTTCAGCCCCGACGGGCGCCCGGCGGACGCGCTGACCTGGCCCGAGCTCCCGAAGGACGTCGCCTGGGGTCGCTTCCCGAGCGGCGGCGTGCACCGCGCCGCCACCATCGTCGCCACCCCGTACAACACCAACCCGGTCGACCCCGGGCTGTCCACGGATCCGAGCGACGCGCTCTTCCCCTGGCGCGGCCTGATCCTGATGGACATGTGGCTGCCGCAGGAAGGGCACGACACCCTCCTCGAGCACGACCGCATCAAGGTCGAGGGGGGCTTCGGGTTCGAGGGGATGTACCTGTCGCCGGTGGGCATCGGCATCAAGGGCGGCATCGGGACGCGCCGCACGATCGACGAGAAGTGCGGCTTCAAGATCGGGCTCGACCACTACGTCCCGAAGACGCGCCTGCGCGGGATGGAGCACATCACGCTGAACACCATGGTCAGCGATCCGAGCAGCCTCCACGAGTCCCTGACCTATGCCCTGTTCCGCGACGCCGACGTGCCCGCGCCGCGCACGACGCACGTCGAGCTGTGGATGAACGGCGAGTACCGCGGGCTGTACCTGCACATCGAGAGCGTGGACGACCAGTTCCTGAAGCGCTGGTTCGACGACCCGAACGGCAACCTCTACGAAGGCAACTACGGCGACGACCTCACCGTCGCGCAGATCGACGACTTCGGGCTCGACGAGCAGGGCTCCGACGACGTGACCGACCGCTCCGAGCTCCGTGCCCTGGCGGAGTTCCTCGCCCAGCCGCCCTCGGAGGCGCTGATGCCCGAGTTCGAGCGCCGCGTGAACCTGGACCGCACCCTGCGCATGTTCGCCGGGGAGGCGCTGACCGCGCACTGGGACGGGTACATCTGGGGCCAGAACAACTACCGGATCTACCACGAGCCCTCGACCGATCAGTGGACGATGCTCCCCTGGGGCACGGACAACACGTTCGAGAGCGAGCGCGACCCGTACCGGGTGGACGGGAAGATGATCCGCTTCTGCCTGGGCATCCCGAGCTGCGCAGCCCGCTACGACGCGGCGCTCCTCGAGATGGCCGACCGCATGGACGCGCTCGACTGCCAGGCCTGGGCGGACGAGGTGGTGCCCCGCAACCGCCCGCTGTTCGAGGCGGACACCCGCAAGGAGGCCTCGGTGCAGGCGATGGACGACTCGGTGGTCTCGACGCTGGCCTTCTGCGAGGAGTGGCCGCAGACCATCCGCAACCTGGTGCGCCGATGACGGGCTGGCTGCTGCTGCTCTCCTGCGCGGGCGACCCGGACACGACCGAGCCCACGCCCTCCACCACGGACACGCCGACGGTCGTGGACGCGGACGGCGACGGCTGGCCCGAGGGCGAGGACTGCGACGACCTCGACAACACCACGTTCCCCGGCGCGCCCGAGCGCTGCGACGGCGCGGACCAGGACTGCGACGGGGAGATCGACGAGGGCTTCGACGCCGACGGCGACGGCTGGAGGACGGGCCTCGACCCGGGCTGTGTCGCGCTCGGACCGACGGACTGCGACGACACCGACCCCGAGATCCGGCCGAACGCGCCAGAGCGCTGCAACGGCGTGGACGACGACTGCGACGGCCAGCCCGAGCCGGACACGGACGCCGACGGGGACGGGGTCCCCGTGTGCGACGACTGCGACGACACCGACGACGGGATCTCGCCGCTCGCGGCCGAGCTGTGCAACGGGCGCGACGACGACTGCGACGGCTTCTCGGACGAGGGCTTCGACACGGACGGGGACGGCGTCGGCGCCTGCCTCGACTGCGACGACGCGGACCCCACGGTCCACCCGGGCGCCGTGGAGATCTGCGACCGGCGGGACAACGACTGCGACGGCGAGTGGGACGAGGGCTTCGACGCCGACGACGACGGGTTCCTGTCCTGCAGGGGCGACTGCGACGACACCCGCGCCGACGTGCACCCGGGCGCGGTCGAGCAGTGCGACGGCACCGACGGGGACTGCAACGGCACGATCGATGACCGCCCGGACGGCGATCGGGACGGGTTCCTCGCGTGCGACCCCGTGGCGCCCGACTGCGACGACACCCGCGGCTGGATCTTCCCTGGAGCCGCCGAGCAGTGCGACGGGCGGGACAGCGACTGCGACGGCATCATCCCGGCGGACGAGCAGGACGCCGACGGCGACGGCGACGCGATCTGCTCGGGTGACTGCGACGACGCCGACCCGGAGCGGTCGTCGCGCCAGCGGGAGCGCTGCGACGGCGTCGACAACGACTGCGACCCGTCCACCGACGAGACCGTCGACGGTGACGGCGACCTGCGGTCGGTCTGCCAGGGGGACTGCGACGACGCGCTCCGCGCCGTGTTCCCCAACGCCCCCGAGCGCTGCAACGCGATCGACGACGACTGCGACGGCGACGTGGACGACGACGACGCCTGCGCCCCGTGCGAGGTCCACGTGCGGAACGGGCACGTCTACCAGTTCTGCCCGATCGAGGTGGACTGGATCACGGCGCGGGACCGTTGTCGCGCCGACCGCTACGAGCTCGTCACCATCGACGACGGCTCCGAGAACAACTGGGTCTCGGACACCGCGCGCGACATCGTGAGCAGCACCTGGTGGAACGGGTACGCGGACCGCGCCTCGGAGGGCGACTTCGAGTGGGTGTCGGGCGAGGACGCCACGTACACCTACTGGGCCACCGGCGAGCCGAACGACAACGGCGGCCAGGACTGCGTCGTCATGCGGTTCTCCGGCCGCCAGTGGGGTGATGTCGCCTGCGACCGCACCGACCCCTACGTGTGCGAGGCCTCCATCGAGTAGGTGAGGTCAGCCGCAGGGCGCCGGACCGCCCAACGTCCCCGCGAACGGGATCTTCATGCCGTCGGGACCGGACGGCGCGATCCAACCCGACGCTGCACCACCCTCCTTCGCGTCCAACGTGTCGAAGTGGATCGTGACCCCCGGCAGGTCGGTCCACGTGGGCGGCGTCGCGCTGTTGGCCGGACGGACCGATGCGCGTCCGGTGGTGTCGGGGGTGGTCGCCGATGGGCTCTGGTTGTCCAGCACGACGTCGTGGGCGCCTGCCTGGAGCGCGGTCAGACCCGCGCCCCACACCGAGATGCGGAACGTCCGGTCGGGCGCCGACACCACGACCTCCAGCGTCCGACCGTCCCAGGGCGCGCAGCCGAACGCCACCGTCGTGGGGTTCTCCGCGAGGGCTGCGCTCGGCAGCAGAAGGGCGAGCCACATCGTGCCTCCTGCCGGACGCTACCACGCTCCCCGGACGGCGACCCTGATCAGCGCGCCACTTCGCAGATGTACGGGACACGCGAGGTGCAGCTCGCGTCGTCCCAGTTGTAGCCCGAGTAGCGGAGCGCCACGCAGTCCTGGTTCCCGGAGTTGTTGGGCTCCCCGGGGGCCCAGGAGGTGAAGCCCGGGTCCTCGCCGCTCGACCACACCCAGTCGCCCTCGTTCGCCCGGTCGTTGAACCCGCCCCACCAGGTGCGGTTGGCCCGACTCCCCGCCTGGTCCGACACCCACTGGTTCTCCTGGGCGTCGTCGATGGTGACCAGCTCGTAGCCGGTGGAGCGGCAGTCCGCGTCGGCGTCCGCCCACTCCACCGTGGTGGTGCAGAGCTGGTACGTGTGGCCGTTGCGCCGGACCACGTCGCAGGGCGCGCAAGCGGCGCTGCTGTCCACGTCCCCGTCGCAGTCGTCGTCGTACCCGTTGCACCGCTCGGGCAGCCCCGGTCGGACGAAGCGCCGGGTGTCGTCGCAGTCGCCATCGCAAGCGGAGAGCAGGTCGCCGTCGGCGTCCACCGTCTCGTCCGTCGTCGGGTCGCAGTCGTTGTCCACGCCGTCGCAGCGCTCGAGCTGGCCCGAGGCCCGGTCCGGATCGAGGTCGTCGCAGTCGCCCGCGCAGATCGGCTCGCCGTCCCCGTCGTCGTCCGCCTCGTCCGCGGGCAGCGTGCCGTCGCAGTCGGTGTCCTTGCCGTCGCACACCTCGGCGGCGCCCGGGTGCACCCTCGGATCGGTCTCGTCGCAGTCGCCGTTCGCGCCGCAGGCCGACCAACCGTCGCCGTCGGGGTCGCCCACGTCGTCGACGAGCCCGTTGCAGTCGTCGTCTCGCCCGTCGCAGCGCTCGGGCGCCCAGAGGTAGACCGTCGGGTCGGTGTCGTCGCAGTCGCCGCGGCACGCGAAGAAGCCGTCGCCGTCCTGGTCGAAGCCCTCGTCCCACAGCCCGTCGCAGTCGTTGTCCTTCGCGTCGCAGATCTCCGTCGCGCCCTCGTGGGTCGCCGGGTCCTCCTCGTCGCAGTCCATGCAGGCGCCGACGCCGTCCCCGTCGGCGTCGAAGCCCTCGTCCGACACGTGGTCGCAGTCGTCGTCGCGCCCGTTGCACAGCTCCACCGCGAGGGGCGAGACGCCGTCGTCGGTGTCGTCGCAGTCGTCGCACACCGGCACGCCGTCGCCGTCCGCGTCCTCGGTCGGGTCGACCACGCCGTCGCAGTCGTTGTCGACGCCGTCGCAGACCTCCTCCGCGCCCGGGTGGATGGCGGCGTTCGTGTCGTCGCAGTCCGTGGGGCCGAGCATCGCGCAGCCCGCGTCGAGCGCGGTCGGCACGTCGTCACCGTCGAGGTCGTAGCCCTCGTCGATCGCGCCGTCGCAGTCCTGGTCCACGCCGTCGCAGCGCTCGGGTGCCCCGGGGAAGATGGTGTTGTCGGCGTCGTTGCAGTCCTCGTCGGCGTCCCATCCGTCACCGTCGCGGTCGACCGGACCCGCGGGCGTGCCGGTGTGCACGACGGGGGTCGGCTCGTCGGTCTCGGTGGCCACACCGTGGCAGGCCAGCAGGGCGAGCGCGATCAACGGAGCACCATCTGCTGCACGTCCACCGGCCAGGTCTCGCAGAAGTCCATCGTGTCGTTCCCCTGGCGTTCCATGTCGTCCAGGCTCCCTTCCTTGAGTGGGTCGGCGTCGTAGAGCGGCACGATCTCGGGCAGCACGGGGGCGACGCGACCGGGGCAGTCGAGCTCGAGGAGGCGCTGCGCCAGCTCGACCAGCGCGATGTCGTACCGTCCCTTGCAGGAAGGGATGTCGAGGCAGAAGCCAGCGAGCACCCCGCGGTCGGCCCACGGGTCCCGCGTCGACCGGAACGTCTGGTCCACGCCCCAGGGCAAGAGCGTCCACTGGTCGGTCGAGGGCTCGTGGTAGAGCCGGTAGTTGTTGGAGCTGTAGAAGTACCCGTCCCAGTGCGCAAGCACGACCTCGGCCGCCATCGCGCGCAGCGTCCGGTCGAGGTCCACGCGGCGCTCGAGCTCGGGCATCGCGGACTCGTCGCGCGGGCCCTCCAGGAAGTCGGTGAGCGCCTGCAGGTCGGAGCGGTCGTCCACGTCGTACAGGCCCTGCTCGTCGTGCTCGAAGTCCCAGATGTCCGAGTCGCGCAGGTCCACGCCGTACGCACCCTCGTAGAGGTTGCCGTGCGGGTCGTCGAACCAGCGCTTCAGGAACTGGTCGTCGGGCGTCTCGAGGTTCAGGTAGAGCCCGCGGTACTCCCCGTTCATCCAGAGCTCGACGTGCGTGACGCGCGGCCCGGGGATGTCCGCCTCGCGCATCAGCGCCCAGGCCAGGAGCTCGTGGATGTTGGTGTCGTCCTGGACCATGTTGTTGAGCGTGAGGTTCTCCTGGCCGCGCAGGCGCTGGCCGGGGACGTACGCGTCGAGGTTCAGTCGGAAGCCCGCCTTCTGGTCGATGCTGCGACGCGAGCCGATGCCGCCCTTGATGGTCAACCCGACCGGGTAGAGGAAGGCGCCGTCGAAGGCCACGCCGGCGGGGACCACGGCGTACGTGTCGCGCGCGAGCGCGTCGTGGCCCGCCTGGTCGAGGAACAGGTCGATGCGGACGACCTCGCCGGGTGGGAACAGCGTGTCGCTCGGGTCCAGCGACAGCCCGGGGTCTACGGGGTTGTCGTTGAGCGGCGTCGCGCGGATCGAGGGCGCGCGGTGCGTGCCGCCCGACGGGAAGCGCCCCCAGACGACGTCGTTGGGCAGCGCCGGCCAGGTGAGCCCATCCGCCACCTCGCCGTCCGGCGAGAACAGGAACACGTCGTCCCCGTCGCGATCCAGCGCCAGCGTGGCGTGCAGCGGCCCCTGGTCTTCCTCGCCGTCCGCGAAGATCAGCAGGTGCCCGCGCGGGCCGATCGTCGTCCCCACCGGGAAGAGCCAGTCGGGATCGTTGTCGTCGTCCGCCAGCCCCCAGCCCGTGAGGTCCACGGCCTGGTCGGTCGGGTTGTACAGGTCGACCCAGTCCGCGAACTCCGCCCGCTCGTCCATGGAGACGGAGACGTTGCCGGGGAGCACCTCGTCCACGAGGACGGGAGCCCAGATCCCGGCGGGGCCCGAGCGCGGCGACAGGACGACGTCGCCGAGCTCGCTCGGCCGGGGATCGAGGGTCGGGGGACCGGACGATCCGCGCGGGGCACACGCCGCCACCGCGAGCCAGATCCAACGGTGGGGGGTCATCGGGAGGGCTCTCCTGCCCCGAGTCTACCCCGCCGTGTGACGAACGCGTGACGGCGGTCTGGATGACTACCGAACGAGCAGGGCGCTACGGGCGATCCGCAGCAGGGCCGCCAGGAGCACCCGGTCGATCGCCTCTTCCAGTGACTCCGGACCGCTCTCGTCGTCCCGGAGCTCCAGGACGAGCTCGCCGCGCGAGATGGCATCTCGGATCTGCTGCACCAGGCGGTCGCGGTCGTGCGCGCCGTCGAGGTGGACCAGCAGGAACCGCTCGAAGTCGTCGATCTTCAGGGCCTCGTGACGGAGGTTCGTGACCCGCACCTCGTCCTCCGCGGCCTGGAGCCGGGCGTAGCGGAACGCCATCGGCCGCGCGGTGAGCAGGTGGGCGACCGGTCGGGGCCAGCGGTGGACGTGGACCGCGGCGTGGGCGAGCACCAGGGGCAGGAGGTTGGCGGCCACCTCGTCCGGATCGACCTCCCCGAGTCGGGCCTCCACCCCGGCGCAGAGCTCGGCGAAGCCCAGCGCGGTCGACCCGGTGCCGAGCGTGTCCAGCAGCGCGTGGGCGGTCGGGTGGGTCGCGGTCACCTTCGCCCCTGCCGGCGTGACCCAGCACCCGTCCTCCTCGGTGCGATGACCGCGGAGCCGGAACGACAGCGCCCGGAGGTGCTCCGCGCTCGGGTGAAGGGTCCCGGGGCCCGACCGGACCCAGAGCGTCTCGCGGAACACCGTGTTGCGGGCCAGATCGAGGCGGTGTTCGCGCTCCTCGACCGTCGAAGCACCCTCCGTGAGCCGCTCCAGCTCGGGGGGCTCGACCGATCGCCATGGCTCCGACTCCGCCAGGAACCGCAGGCCATGGGCCCTCGCCCGCTCGTCGACCTCGTGGAACCAGAACGGACGGTTGTGCTCGGCGAGGTGGTCGTGGAGCAGGAACCAGTCCCCGTGCTTCTCCATCCGATCGCGCTCGGTGTGGAGCAGGCGACCCCACTCCGTGTCCGCGGCGTTGATCTCGCACAGCCGGTCGACGAGCGCGCGCGCCTCGGTCACCTTCGCGCGGGCGTCGCCGAGGTGGCGCACGTGGCGGCGCATCGCCTGGCAGAGCACGTCGCGCACCGCCCAGCCGGGGAGGGTGTTGAACGACAGGTAGGCCACGCCTCGCTCGGACAGGCGACGTTCGAGGGTGCCGAACAGCGCGGCGCGGGCGGGCTCGGGGATCCAGGACAGCACGCCGTGGGCGATGACGTAGTCGAACGGCGGACCGTCGGGGAGCTGCTCGATCCCGATCTCGTGCAGCTCGACGTTGGTGAGCCCGAGCTGCGCCACCCGCGCCCGCGCCCGCGCCATCGCGTGGGCCGCGGGATCGACACCCACGAACGTCGCGCCCGGGTGTGCGGCCGCGAGGGGGAGCAGGTTGCCGCCCATGTTGCAGCCGACCTCGAGCACCCGGGCTCCGTCGACGGGGACCGGATCGAGGCCGTGCAGCGCGGCCACCGCTGCCAGGTGGTCGGGGTGGGACAGTCGGTAGGGGTGGCTGTGGTACGGGACCTGGTCGTAGTCGTTCATCGGTCACCCGGGGCGCGCCGACAACGCAGCGAGGACGGTCCGTTCCGCCTCGAGCAGCAGGTCGGCCGTCAGCTCGAAGCCCTTCCGCGGCGACCCGGTCGGCTCCCAGGCGAACGTCCGCCACAGCGCGAGGGTCGCGGTGCCCTCCGAGAAGCCACGAAGCCGACGGGTCAGCTCCAGACCGTACGCACCGAGCGCCAGCGGCACCTTCAGCTCGTCCCCCTCCAGCAGGTCGTCGGGAACGGACACGCCGGCTTCCGCGGCGATCTGGTTCCCGAAGCTCCGCATGAGCTCCCGCGCGCGCTCCTTGTGCGTGGGCTTCACCTTCTTCGGGCGCAGCCGAGGGGCGTCGACCAGCCAGCTGCACATCGGGCAGAAGCAGTGCGCGTCGGGCGAGTACCGGATCTTGCCAGGATCCTCGACCAGGTCGAAGGTGGCGTAGAGGTAGGTCGAGAACAGGTTCGCGAACGCCTCCAGGTCCTCGCGGGGTGGCCGGGCGTTCGGTGGGAGGTTGTCGTAGTGCTCGTCGATCCAGCCGCTCGCGGCCTGCGGCAGGGTCGTGAACGCGTGGGCAGCGCGGGTCGACAGGAACCCTCGGTCGATGCCTTCCGCCGTCCACTTCAGCAGGCGGTAGCTGCGACGCTGCAGGTCGACCGCCCTCTCCAGGTCCTCACGGACGAACATCGTGGGCCTCCACCGCCAGCCGCGATCGCGACAGCGCCGCGTCCACCCCGGCGAAGCAGGACGCAGCGAGCGCGGCCATCGCACACAGGTATGCCGCGTGGGAGGGGAAGACGAGCTCCCAACCGGGCCAGACGGCGTGGACGAGGTTCACGTCCGCAGCAGGCGGGGTGAGGACGCTGACGGCGACCAGGCCCGCGAGCCCGAGCGTCGCAGGGACCGAGGACCAGGGGTGGAAGCCGTGTCGACGAACCCCCTCCCCCGCGAGCAACAGCCCGCCGACGTGCGAGACCACCGACGCCGCGCGGACCTCGCCGCCGCCGAGCAGATCGAGCGCCCACAGCGGCACGCCGACCACGAGCCAGCAGCCCGCGACCGACAGCCAGCGCGCGCTCCCGAGCGTCCAGCCGAGGGCCACCATCGCCCCGCCGACGTTGCACATCCACAGCAGGTCCCAGGGCTCGCCGCGCCACACGCACTCCGCCGCGTGCAGCCCCCAGACCAGCCAGCTCAGGAGGGCCAGGAAGCGCGCACCATGCGACACACCGCCTCCACCGTGAGGTGCGAGAAGAGCACCCGCGGCGTGACCTCCTCCTCGGCGGAGAGGCCGGGCATCAGCGGCTCCAGCCGACCGAGCAGATCCGGGTGGATCCGCCCCTCCCGCACGACCTCGGGCGAGGAGAAGTCCAGGCGCGTGAGGAAGCCGAGCTCCGTGCTGCGCGCCTTCACCCCCGTCTGCTCCTCGAGCAGGAACACGATGTCCACCACGTCCAACGAGTCCGCACCCAGATCGTCGATGAGGCGGGTCTCCGGCAGCAACCGCTCCTCGGGCACGGCCAGGCTCTGGCTCACGCAGCGCCGCACCGTCGCCAGCACCACGTCGGTGTCAGGTACGCTCACGCCCCACTTCCCCCGTGCGACGGAGCCTAGCATGTCGGCCCACCCCATCGAGCGCGGCGGTCAGCGCGGGTGGCGCCACGACGAGGGCCACGCCGCCGGTGTCTTCGAGACGTACGACCGGCTCGATCTGGGCGGGCTCGGACCGCGCAAGGTCCATGTCCTCGTCCCGCGGCGCATCGATCGCCCGCTGTCCACGTTGTTCCTGCACGACGGCGACACCGCGTTCTGGAAGGGCGGCGTGGCCCACGCGACCTGGGACGTCGCGGGCACGCTGTCGCGGCTGGGGCCCGAGGTGGAGCCGATGATCGTCGTCGCCGTCCACCCGCTCCGCCGCGACCACGAGTACACCCACGCCTTCTGGGGTCCGCGGCGCGACTTCGGCGGGCTGCCGGTCTACGCCTCCTGGCTCGCCGAGGAGCTCAAGCCCTGGATCGACGCGACCTACCCCACGAACCCCGGGCGCTCGTCGGTGGTGGGCAGCAGCCACGGCGGGCTCGCGTCCTTCTGGGCCGCGACGCGCCACCCCGACGCCTTCCGGGCCGCCGGGTGTCTCTCCCCCTCGTTCTTCACGGGGCTCGACGACCTCGACACCAACACGCTCTCGGCGGCGCCCCTGGCGACCTCGCCGCTGGTGGCGCCGGTCGCGCAGCTCCTGGCCGACGGGGGCAGCCGTCCGCGGATGTGGATCTGCTGGGGCACGGAGCGCTCGGGCGGGCAACACAACGAGGTCGTGGAGCGGCTCGCCGCGATCCGCGGGCGCGAGATGGCGGCTTTGCTCCGCGACCGCTTCGGCTACGTCGACGGGCTCGACCTCTGGGAGGTGGAGGACGAAGGGGCCGGGCACGACGAGCACGCCTGGCGCCGCCGGTTCGCGTGGATGGCGAAGGCGATGTTCCCGGCTACCGGAGCCAGGTGACGACGGCGTCGAGCGGCTTGCGCGCGGTCGGCGACGGGTGCTCGGCGGGCCAGCCCACGGGGACGACGGCCGCGATGCCCCACCCGGCCGGGACGCCGAGCAGCCCGAGCAGCTGGTCCGCCGCCACCATCGGACCGGTCATGGGCGAGGCGCCGAGCCCGCGGGCGTGCGCCGAGAGCAGCAGGTTCTGCACCGCCATCGCGGTCGCGGCGAGCGCCGAGTCCCGCTCCATGGCCTCGATGCGGGCGCGGTCGTCGCCGGGGAGCGCGTCGTCGACGAGGTGCCCGAGCACGCGGCGCCCGCGGTGGATGGCGACGATCACGACGGGCGCTGCCTCGAAGCGCACGAAGTAGTCCCCGTAGGCCACGAAGGCGGCCCGGCCCTCAGGGGTCACGTGCGACGCGATGCGCGCGGTCGCCTCGCGCACGGCCGACGCCATCGCGGCGATGCGCTCGCGCGAGGTCACCACCAGGAAGCGCCAGGGCTGCGCGTTCGACGGCGAGGGTGCCGCCACCGCGTCCGCCAGGAGCGCGCGCACCAGCACCTCGTCCACCGGGCGGTCCGCGTAGGCGCGCACGCTGCGGCGGCTCGCCATCAGCTCGGAGAGGTCGTTCATCGCCAGAACCCGACCAACGCCTCCGCGCGGGCCCTCCCCTGCGCGAACCCGGCCCGCGCGGCGTCCGGTCGCGCCGCCAGCGCCATCATGCCGGCGGCGAAGACCTCCATCGTCGAATCATCGGGGAGCACCGTCTCCACCTGGCTCCCCCGGGCCGTCAGCTCGTCGAGCTGCGCCGCCAGGTGCATGCCCCAGGCGAGCGGTGCGCGCGTGCGGGCGCCGAGCGGCGAGAGCACCAGCACGCGGCCCATGCCCGCCGCCACCTGGGCGTTCTCCGGTCCCCGCCAGTAGCCGCCGTCGATGAACCAGCCGTCACCGACACGATGTGCGGGGCCGGCGGCCGTGCTCGCCGCCACCGCATCCACCAGGCCGACCTCGCCGTGCCGGTCGAACACCACGGCCTCCCCCGTCCGAGCGTCGACCGCGGTGATTCGCACGTCGCGCTCAGGCCAGTCGCGAATCGGCAAGCGAGCCCACCACGGCGCGCCAGCGCTCACCGGTGTCGGCGGCGGCCAGCTCGATCGCCGCTGCACCCAGTCGACGTCGCAGGTCCGCCGGGTCGCGGGCAGCGTCGAAGGCGGCCTGCGTGCGCTCCATCAGGCCCCCCGCCTGCCGCGGCGTGACGCCGGCTTGCCGAGGGGGGACGGGGGCGAGCGCCTGCGTGTACAGGTCGGCGAGCGAGGCCCCGCAGATCTGCGCCGCCGCCGTGGCCCCCGCGGACGTGCCCACGAGCCGGTCGGCGTCCGTGACGTCGAGCCCCCCGTCCGCCAGGCCCGCGAGCACCCCGATCAGCCAGGCGTTCCCGAGCGCGCCGCCGCCACCCAGGACGAGCGCCGTCGTCAGCCGTTCGCCGTCCATCCACCCTCCACCGGGATCACGCTGCCCGTGACGTAGCTCGCGCGGTCCGAGAGCAGGAAGCACACGACCTCCGCCACCTCCTCGGGCCGCGCCACGCGACGCAGGGGGATGCCCGCCGCCAGCTCCGGCGCCACCGCCCGCGCGCCATCGAGCATGGGTGTGTCCATGGGGCCCGGGCGGACGCAGGCGACGCGCACCCCGCGCCCGCCGACCTCGACCGCGAGCCCGCGCGTCAGGCCCTCGAGCGCCGCCTTGGTGGCTGCGTAGACCGCCTGCCCGCGGGTCGGACGCTCGGCGGCGACCGAGCTCACCAGCAGCAGCACGCCGCCGCGCTGGCGCACCATCGGGGCCAGCGCCGCCCGCGCGCACCGGATGGCGCCCACCAGGTTGACGTCGAGCTGCTCGGCGTCGCGCGCGGGGTCCTCGCCCAGCAGCAGCCCCGTGCGCAGCACGCCAGCGGCTTGCACCCACCCGTCGATGCGGCCGTGGGCCTCGAGGGCGGCGCGGGCCAGCGCGGACACGCTCTCGTCGTCGGTCACGTCGACGGGGACCGAGCGGACGCCGTCGGGCAGCGCCACCGGGCGGCGGTGCCCCGCGATCACGTGCGCCCCGTGCGCGTGGGCGGCGCGGACCACCGCTGCGCCGAGCCCTCCACCAGCGCCCGTGACCACCACCACCTGGCCCGCGAGCACTCAGGTCCCCAGGTGGCGCTTCAGGAAGGCGGCGATCCCGGCGCCCGCGTCACCGCGCGTGGGCACGACGTGCGGCCCGGGCCAGGTCAGCGTCTCGGAGCCCACGAAGCGCGCCGCGAGCTCGGGGCCCATCGACGCCATCGGATCGCGCGCGCCCCACACGTGCAGCGAGGGCACGTCGACGGGCTCGGCGAACAACGGCTGCAGCACCTGGGCCCGCGGCACGCGGCCCGCGACCAACACCGCGAACGCGACCGGCGGCAGCTCCCCGCGCGCCGACCAGGCCGCCACGCACGCGCCGAGCATCGCGCCCTGGCTGAACCCGAGGATCCCGGCGGGGCCGGCGGACAAGAGCTCGCGCACGTGCTCCCGGGCCTCCTCCCACCCGTGGTAGGCGCTGCCGTCGTCCGTCGCCCGCCACCAGGTGCGGTGCGGACCGCGGTCGGGGTCGGAGCCCAGCGGCACGACCATGGCGGGATCGGCGTCGAAGGGTCCGTCGGGCGCCACGACCTCGACGCCGAGCGGATCGAGCAGCGGCGCCAGGCTCTCGGCCAGCACCCGGCCGTTCTGCGTGTACCCGTGGAGCAGGATCAGGCGCGCCATGCTCAGAGACAGTCGTAGCTGTTGGGCTGCGCGCCCGAGCAGGCATCCGCCAGGTTCAACCGGCAGTCCCCAAAGGTGTCCGTCCGCGCCCGGACCGCCTCCGCGACACAGGTGGGGAGCGCGGCGTTCGACGAGACGATGCCGAACCGCGCGGGCACCGTGGTGGTGAGCGGCAGGGCGTTGATCGAGGTCAGCGCGGGGTTGAACCGGATGTCGAAGGCCTGTTGGCCGGCTCCGCTGCCGACGAGCAGCGTGTCGGTCCCGATCCGATCGATCGAGGTGAAGGCGGAGCCGGTGATCGAGATCGCCGTCCCGAGGCCGTTCGTTCCCACCGTCTCGAGGGCCGGAAAGGCGTCGAGCGCCCCCGGGTCGCGGAGGCTCCCGAGACTCAGCTGCCCGTCGATGGTGGTGAGCGTGTCCAGCGCGGGCACGCCGTTCAGGTTCAGCAGCATCAGCGAGCCGACCCGGTCGAGGATGGGGAGGTCGAGCACGACGGTCGCCGTCGGGGCGTTGAACTCGTCCAGTCGGAACTCCGTGCCGATGCGCGTGAGCAGGGGTGCATGGATCTCGATGTCCCCGTCCCGCACGTCCAGCGCGCTCGGATCCGTCGATCCGATCTCGGGGAGCGAGTCGAGCGTGATCCGCATCGAGGGCGCGCGGTACAGCGCGGTCCGCGCGTGCAGCCACCCGAGCGAGACGAGGGCGGGGAGCCGCACGTCGTCCACCACGCCGTACGAGAGGTCGAGCGCGCCCAGGACCTCGAGGTCCGGCAGCTCCAACGTCGTGTCGACGGCACGGGAGTCGACGGTCAGCACGCCGTCGAAGGACCAGAGGTGGCGCAGCTCCGACCGCGAGACGTCGACATCGAGGTACGCGTTGCCCACCCACGTCCCGAGGAGCGGTGAGGTGAGCGCGGGCGAGACCGCGGGGGCGGCGCCGACCTGGGCCGCCTGCAGCGCCACGTCCACCAACGGAGCGGCCGCGGGCACCACGATCTGGAAGGTGGCCCTGCCCTGCGCGTTCGCGACCGTCGTGCCGTAGAGCGTCGGCGAGAGCACGCCGAGGCACTGGCCACCCAGCTGTGGTGGGCAAGGCCCCGCGCCCTCGCCGGCCAACGAATACACCACGCCGACCACCGCCCCCGGGGTCGCACCGGTCACCGTGAGGGTCGCGGGTTGCCCGACCTTCAGCGGGGTGTGGTCGAGGGTGAGTGCGAAGGCGGGGAGCGAGAGGGCAACGAGCATGGGACCTCCAAGAGCGCCATCCTAGAACGGATGTCCGTCGAACCAGGCGACCACCTCGTGCGGCGACACCGGGAGCCAGGTGTGCCCCAGGGCAGGGTCGGTGACCACACGGTGCTCCAGCCCCTGCGCGTCCATCTGCTCGGCGTAGCGCTCCATCGCCCAGAGCGGCGCGAGCGGGTCCTGCTCGCCGTGGAGGAAGAGCGTGGGTGGGTGGTCTCCGGGGAGCGCGGGCACCACGCACAGCCCTCCGCTGCAGGTGCACCAGCTCGCGCTGTGGACCGCGAGCGCCCGGAAGCGCCCGGGGTAGGCCTCCGCCATCCGGCTGCTCATGTATCCACCGCTGGAGATGCCCCCGGCATAGAGCCGCTCGGGGTCGACGTCGCGCAGCGTGCCGTCGTCGATGGCGGCGAACAGGGCCTGCATCAGCGCGTCGTCCGGAGAGGTCGACCAGGCGAGCGAGTACGGCGGGACGTTGGTGGTCCAGTACGTGGCGCCGTCGAAGAGCGCCTCCGGCGTGAGGACGACGTAGCCAGCGTCGAGCAGCCGCCCGATGAGCTCGGTCTGGTACCAGCCGCCGAACGCCGTGGTGGGCGTCGCGTCCCACATCCAGGCGGCGTTGAAGAAGGAGCCCTGGAACAGGATCGCCACCGGCCACCCGTCGGCGGGAGGCGTCCCCGCGGGCCGGCCGACGTGGACGTCGCGCGGACCCCACCCCGTAGGCAGCGAGACCGTGTCGTGGGGACAGCTGCGGTGGTCCACGTCCCACGTGCACAGGCTGTTCGGGTGGGTCGTGGTCGTCGTCGTCGTCGTGATCGTGCTGGTCGACGACTCCCCCGTGTCGCCGGTGGAGATCGACGGCGACGACGGCAGGCTCCCGTCGGGCATGGCGGGTTCGACACAGGCGACGAGCAGCAGGACCATCCGCGCGGAGTATCAGGATGGCGCCCGATAGACCTCCCGCCGCAAGGCGACGATCGCCTCGTGTTCGGCGTCGGCGTACTCGCCATCGATCGTCGCCACGTGCTGCGCGAACTGGATCAGCTTCCGCCGGTCCTCGGGGTCCGGCACCGCAGCCAGCAGCTCCTCGATGTCCACCGGACTCCCCCGGATCGCTCGGAGCCGCGCGGCCGCCTCGCGGGGCGACAGGAGCGGGAGCATCCGCAGCCCGAGCAGCAGCTCCTCGTCCGCCAGATCGCCGTCCGCGTAGATCAGGTGGACGAGGAGCGAGCGGATCGCGTCGTCCTGGTCCGTCGCGCCGTCCAGGGGTGCCCCCTCGGGGTTGCGCACCACCTCGAGGAAAGCGTCGACCCGGGTCTGGCTCATGCGAGCACCTCCGTCCGCTGAGCGGCGACGCACATGCTACCCCCTCGCGGCGCCGGACATCGCGGTCTCCGACGGTGTGCTCAGCACCCCGTTCCCCAGGTGCCGATGGTCTCCACCCGCACCAGCTCGGGCTCCACGACCACCACCACCCAGCCGCCATGGTGGCCCCCGTCCTGGCGGGCCACGACCACCAGACGCTGATCGCCCACCGTGAGCGCGTTGGGGACCCAGGGGCGGTGCGGCGGACCATCGTCCTCGTAGTGGAAGCTGGTGAGCGGCACCCAGGTCGACGCGCCCCCGGACACCAGCATCCCGCCCTGCTGGGGCCCGTTGGCCAGGAGCACGGAGCGGGCGCCGATCTGCACGTCCGCGCTCCAGGTCGCATCGCCACCGACGAAGCCGGTCACCGTCGACGCGGTCGGCGAGGGCGTCGCCCCCGGCTGGATCCCCGCGGCCCGGGGCGTGCCGGTGACGTAGAGCGTGCCCGCCACCTCGCAGGGGCCGAGCACGATCTTCTTCTGGTCCTCGCAGATGCCCTCGCAGGTCCCCGGCGTCCACGGCGACGCGTCGTGCTCGTTCCACGCGTCGGTCGCGAACGGACGCACGAAGGGGCTGCCCTCGACGGGGACGGGCTGTCCGCCCCGGATCTCCACCCACGGCTCGCCCGAGAGCTGCACCAGGGTCGAGCGTCGGCCGTCCCAGGTGTGGGCGTCCGTGATGCTCCCATCCGCCGCCATCGACGCGATCAGCTCGACGCGCTGGCCGTCGCAGGCGGCGATCCGGACGGTCTCGTCCGCGAGTCTGGCGAAGGTGGCCCGATCACCGCGAGCCTCCGCGAGCGTCCGAACGGCCGCGGCGGCGTGGCGGCTCGTCGGGTCCAACGCCAGCCATCGCTCGGCCCAGGCCTGCGCGCCGTCCTGGTCGCCGGCGGTCCCCGCGCGCGACCCCTCGTCCTGCGCGCGCGCCACGGTGAGCCTCTGGGGATCGAGGTAGCTCCCCAGCACCCAGCCCTCGACCGGGTGTCCCTCGGGGCGGCCGCCCACGCGCACCCGCACCCGGTCGTCCTTCTCCTCCAGCACCTCGACCGCCGTGTTCACGCGCAGCCAGCCCACCACCGCCGCCTCGGCGCGCGACCCGTCGCGGAGCGCGAGCGTGCTCGCCTGGACGTACAGCGGCGCGGCGTGGGACCAGGCGATCAGGCCGAGCAGCATCGGAACCTCCCGAGGCGAGACGGATGCATGGGGCATGCCAGCCGCAAACACCGGTCCACCCGTTCGTTCGTGCCACGATAGACCAGGAAGAGCTACGAAACGTGGATGCGAAGATGCTGCTGATCCCCGCCGTCGCGAGCGCCCAGGCGCTGACCGTCCCGCCGCTGGTCGTCGGGCAGCCGGCCGCGCTGGCGGTGACCGGAGCGTCCCCGGGAGCGCAGGTCGGGTGGTACGCGAGCCTCGCAGGCCCGGGCGCGGGTCCTTGCGCCGGGGCGGTGTGCCTCGGTCTGGCGTCGCCAATCCAGGTCCTGGGGACCACCCTCGCCGATGGGAGTGGGTCGGCCAGCCTGGACCTCGTGGTGCCTGACAACGCCCCGATCGGCCCCGTGTCGCTGCAGGCGGGGGCGATGTCCGGACCCGTCGGGGCCCGCCGGATCGAGCTCACGCAGGTGGTGGACACCGAGGTGCTGCCGCTGTCCTCGCTCTCCGACGACTTCGAGAGTGGCGTGCTCGGCCCGGCGTGGACGGTCCTGCATCCCCAGCTCGCCACGATCTCGTTCGTGAATGGCTCGCTGCGCATCGTCCCCACCGCCGCGGGCCTCCCCTCGATCTGGTACCAGGACGGCGAGGGGCCGCTCGTCTCGCAACGGATCCGCGGCGACTTCACCGTCACCACCCGCGCGCTCGCCCACGACCCGAGCGGCGCCGCCCCGCCCGTCTCCTACCGCCTCGGCGGCATCACGGTCCGCAACCCCGACGACACGGTGCCGGGCACGCACGACTTCGTCCACGTCGCGGTGGGCTCCGGCGATCCGACGCACCCTTTCGCGGTGGAGCACAAGATCACCGTCGACTCGCAGAGCACCTACGCGTTCGACAGCGTGCCCTTCGGCCCCGTCGACCTGCGCATCGTCCGAACCGGCGACGTGTTCGAGCTGTCGTTCAAGCTGCCGGCGGACGCGAGCTGGACGCCGTCCGCGACGTACGTGGTGCCCCAGATGCCCGCGACGGTCGAGGTCGGGCTCATGGCCTACGCCAACGCGTCGCCGATCGACCTGCAGGTGGACTTCGACGCCTTCGATCTCTCCCCGTGATGCTGCTCCCGTGGCTCGTGGGGTGCACCCGACCGACGTCGACCCCGAGCCCTCGGATCGGGCGCTCGTCTTCACCGGCGAGCGCCCTCGCAACGTGCTGATGATCTCGATCGACACGCTGCGTCGCGACCACGTGGACCGCTATGCGACCGACGGCGTGACGCGCATGCCGTTCCTGTCGTCGCTCCTGCAGACCGGCGTGGCGCTCGACGACCACCAGCAGTGCGGGGACTGGACCTTCCACTCGATGACCTGCACGCTGCTCGGCCGGCAGACGGAGGAGATCGGGTGGGTCGCCCGCCCGACGGGAGCGGACTCGACCCCGCTGCCGGATCAGCCCCTGCTGGCGGTGCGGCTCGACGACGCCGGCTACCAGTCGCTGCTCGCCTCCACCACCGGCTGGCTCGAGGAGGAGTGGAACAACACCCGGGGGTACCAGCCCGACCTCGCCCACGGGGTCGTCCAGGCGACCGAGGTGATGGACGTGGCGCTGGAGGGGCTGGCCGCGGCGCTCGACACAGCACCGGCGAAGCCCTGGTTCCTCCACGTCCACCTGGTGGAGCCGCACGCCGCCTACGACCCGCCGGAGGCCTACCGCGCGGAGGTCGACGCGCTCCCGCCCATCCCGTGGGACCTCGACGACCACGTCGAGCAGTACGCGGCCGACGGCGCCTGGCCGGACCTGACGCCCGAGATGCAGGAGCTGCTCGACCGTCACCTGCAGGCCCGGTACGACGGCGAGTGCCGCTGGCTCGACGACCAGCTCGCGGTCGTCTGGCAGCGCCTGGAGTCCGAGGGGCTGCTGGACCACACCCTGGTCGTGCTCTACACCGACCACGGCGAGGCGTTCTGGGAGCACGGCGTCCAGAGCCACGCGCACTTCCTGCAGGCCGAGGAGAACGACGGCATCCTCTGGTTCTGGTCCCAGACGATGGTGTCGCGCGCCTGGACGGGCCCGACGACGGCGATCGATCTGGTGCCCACGGTGCTCGACGCGCTCGGGCTGCCGGTCCCCGACGACGGCACGCTGCCGGGGTCGGTGCTGGGCCAGGCGCCACGAGATCGCGCGCGGTTCTCCTCCACGGCCGCCCGGGAGGGTGGGCTCGACGCCATCGACCGGCTCGGCATCCGCGACGACACCCTCGTCTTCTGGTGCGCCGACAACGGGGCGGAGGCGCGCCGTCCGTGGCGGGGCTCGCCGGGCCCGTGGAGCGGGTTCTACAACTCGGCGATGGAAGGGGGCATCCGGACGCCCTGCATCGTCCGCTGGCCGGGCCACATCCCCGCCGGCCGCACCACCGACGAGCTCGTCCACGAGATCGACGTGTTCCCCACGATCGCGCACGCCGTCGGCGCGGACCTGCTGCCCCACGACCGACCGATCGACGGCGTCGACCAGCTCCCGTTCCTCATGGGTGAGCAGGAGCACTCGAGCCGCGACAGCGTGCTCATCTACAACATGCGGAAGGTCGGGCAGCCCTGGGCCGCGAAGTGGCACGACTGGAAGCTGCACTACGCGTTCCAGCCCGAGCCGAGCCGCGACCCGCCCGCCGATCCGCAGCTGCGGCTGTTCGATCTGCGCTCCGACCCGCGGGAGGAGTTTGACGTGAAGGACGCGAACCCGTGGGTCGTGGGCGTCGTGGACCAGCTCTTCGCCGACTTCGAGGCGACCGCGGTGGCGCACCCGCACGTGCCGCCCGGCGCGCCCGACCCGTACGTGCCGCCGGGAGGGCGCTGAGATGCTCGCCCTGCTCCTCGTGGCCGCGGCGTCCGCCGCCCCCGCTCACCCGGACCTCTCCGGGTGCTGGACCCTGGTCCCCGATCCGACACCCCGCACGCGCGGCGACCTTGGCAGCGGATGGGGATCACCCCTCACCGTCACGCAGGACGCCGACCGGCTCGGCCTCCAGTACGCGTTCTTCACGCCCGGTGAGCTCCAGTCACCCCTGCGCTTCACCTACGCCTTCGACGGCACCGAGACGAGCACGGTCGTGTGGATGGGCCACGGCCCGCAGGAGCTGCGCGCCCACGCTCACTGGGAGGGCGACCGACTGGTGATCGTGACGGCCTACCCGCTGGTCGACCCCGCCACCGGAGCGGCGATGACGGTCGACGTGACGCGGACGTTGGCGCTCGCCTCCCCCACCTCGCTCACCGTCGAGACGACGACGGCGGCCGTGCTCGGCGGGCGCCCCACCTCCACCCGCGTGGCGTACGACCGGTGCCCATGACCCCCGAGCTGGAAGCACTCGCTCGCGCGCACGGCCTGTCGGGCGCGTTGCTCGCCGACCTCGAGGCCGCGTGGCCGGCGCCCGCGATGCCGGGAACGGAGGGCCGGTACGTCGACCTCGGTCCCATCGGGCAGGGCGGGATGGGCGAGGTGCGACGCGTGCGCGACCTCGTCCTGAACCGCACCCTGGCCATGAAGGTGCTGCACGAGCCCCTGACGACCCGCGCGATCGCTCTCGCCCGGTTCCTCGAGGAGGCGCGGGCGACCGCGCAGCTGCAGCACCCGCACATCGTGCCCGTCCACGACCTGGGGACGCTGCCGGACGGGCGGCTGTGGTTCACGATGATGGAGGTGCGGGGGCGGACGCTCACGCAGGTCATCGAGGAGGTCCACGCCGCGTCCACCGACCGGTGGGAGGCGGGGCCGTCGGGGTGGACCCTGCAGCGGCTGGTGAGCGCGCTGCACGCGGTGTGCAACGCGGTCGCCCACGCCCACGAGCGCGGCGTGCTCCATCGCGACCTGAAGCCGGACAACGTCATGGTCGGCGCGACGGGGGAGGTCTACGTCCTCGACTGGGGCCTCGCGAAGGTGCTCGGTCGGGCCGAGCCAGGGGCCTCCGGGGAGACGGAGGTGGTGACGAGCGCGCGCTCCGGCGACCACGCGACCCGGGTGGGGGCGGTGGCAGGCACGCCGGCGTACATGCCCCCCGAGCAGGCCCGAGGCGAGGTCGACCGCATCGACGCCCGCAGCGACGTCTACGCGCTCGGGGCCATCCTGTACGAGGTCCTGAGCTGCCGACCGCCCTACGAGGGGGCCGCTCCGGCGGTGCTGGGGCAGGTGCGGGGCGGCCCGCCGGCGCCGGTCGGACGCGCGGGCCGCGGGACGTTCGAGTGGGACGCGTTCGACGAGGCCGTGGAGCAGGGACCGCAGGGGCCGCCGCTGCCCGACGAGCTGGTCGTGGCCTGCCTTCGGGCGATGGCGCGCAGCCCCGAGGACCGCTACCCGACCGCCGCGGCGCTGGCCGACGACCTCCGCGCCTGGCTGGAGGGGACCCGGCGGCGCGCGCAGGCGCTCGAGGTGGCGGCGACGGCGGACGCGACGCTCCCCGAGGTCCGGGCGCTGCGCGACCGGGCCGCTGCGCTGCGCGCGAGCGCGGAGGCCGACCTGGCCCAGGTGCCTGCGTGGGCCGACGAGGCCGACAAGCTCGCCGGGTGGGGGAAGGAGGACGAGGCGGCGGCGCTGGAGACCCGTGCCACGGTCCTGGAGATCGAGCGCGAGCGGCGACTGGTGGGCGCGCTGACCCACGCCCCCGACCTCGTCGAGGCCCACGCGGCGCTGGCGCAGGAGGAGCAGCGCCGCCACGAGGCCGCGGAGGCCGCGCGCGACCTGGCGGGCGCGACGAGGGCCGAGCTGTTCCTGCGCTCGCACGTCGACGCGCTCCCCGAGGGGCACCCGGTCCGCGCGAGCGGGGCGGCCTACCTGAGCGGGACGGGTGCGGTCACCCTGGTCACCGATCCCGAGGGAGCCGAGGTCGAGCTCTTCCGCTACGAGCCCTACGGGCGGCGCCTGGTGGCCCGGCCGCTGCGCTCGCTGGGGCGGACCCCGCTGGTCGAGGTCCCGCTGGAGAGCGGGAGCTACCTCCTGGTGGTGCGCCACCCCGATCGCGCGCCGGTCCGCTACCCGGTCCGGATCCGGCGCGGTGAGCACTGGGACGGCGTCCGCCCGAACGGCGTGGGCCCCGCTCCGATCGAGCTGCCCGAGCCCTCGGCGCTGGGGCCGGACGACGTGTACGTACCGGCGGGCTGGTTCGAGGCCGGCGGCACCGTGACTGGTGCGCTGGCACCCGGCACCCGGCTGTGGTGCGACGCCTTCGTCGTGCGGCGCTTCCCGGTCACCAATCGGGAATACCTGGCGTTCCTGGACGATCTCGTGGCCCGCGGGGAGGAGCCGCGGGCGCTCCGCCACGTCCCGCGGGAGCTCGGGGGGGCGGCGGGGGAGCTGGGCGCGGCCCTCTATGGGCGGGACGAGGCCGAACAAGGCGCAGGTCACGAGCTTTCGGCGTCGGACGCGCCATCTGGCGTGAGCCAGATGCCGAAGGGGAGCGCGTCCGGCGGTGGAAGCGAAGGGAGCAAGCCGCAGAGAGGCCGCCGACAGAAGCAGGCTGGGCGCTTCGTGCTCCGCCCCGACTCCGAGGGCCACCTGTGGCTACCGGACTGGCCGGTGTTCATGGTGGACTGGTACGGCGCCGAGGCGTATGCGCAGTGGCTGGCGGAGCGGACCGGCGCGGGGTGGCGCCCGGTGCTCGACCTCGAGTGGGAGAAGGCGGCGCGCGGGGTCGACGGGCGGCCGTGGCCGTGGGGCGACGGGTGGGACACCTCGTTCTGCAACCAGCGCGACAGCTCGGCGGGCGCGCCGTTCCCGTGTGTGGTGGACACCTTCCCCATCGACGAGAGCGTGTACGGCGTGCGCGGACTGGCGGGCAACGTCCAGGACTGGTGCTTCGACGCGTGGACCCGCGCCGGCCCGCCGCTCGACGACCACGTGGTCGCAGCGGTCCCGGCGGTGGGTGCCGATCCCGACCAGATCCCGAGGATCCACCGGGGCGGGCTGTGGTACGGCACCGCGGTCAACGCGAACGCGGCGGCGCGGAGCGGGAGCATGCCCACTGCCCGCCTCGCCTACCTCGGGTTCCGCCTCGCCCGTCCCTGGCGCCCAACACCGACAAGTCCTCGTGACCGGTAGTAGACCCATCCACACGTCGCGGAAGAGGGCGCACGCCAACGCCGTTCAGTCAGGGAGCGGTCCAGACCTGCCACACGGTTCCTCGCCGTTCACCCCTCGTCGGACTTCGGGACCCGTGGGTCCTCCCCGTTGCGAATCCGCTCCCAGATACGGTCGAGGAGGGCTTCGTCCTCGTCCGTGAGCTGGAGGTCGTCCGTGTAGGCGTGTCCGTGCACACGTCTGAGCGCGTCCAAGCGAGCTGTCTTCCTGGCCCGCTCCAGCACGAGATGGACCTCGTAGGCCTCCGGGTCAGCCGATTGGAGATCGAAGTCCACGTCGAACCGGGTGGACAACATCGCCGCCAGCTGGTCGAAGGTCTCTGGCGTCGCCGAGATCGACGTCGACCCCTCCGCGATCGCCGCGTCGAGCACCTCCTTCGACGGGTAGCGGTCGACCATCGTGAGCCGCGTCCTCCCCTCCTCCTCCTCGAAGGTGACGGTGGTGACGGTGACGCCCTCGTCGCTCTCGTCGTTCGTCCACACGAGCCGCGACGGCGGCGACACCTCGACGTAGGTGCCGAAGAAGGACGACACCTGGTCGCCGAAGGCGTAGTCGAGCTGGTACCGCCCGCCGGCGCGAACGTCCATCTCGCATGCCCGGAGCTCGATCGGGAAGGACTTCGGCACCCACCACCGCTGGAACAGCGCCGGGTTCGTCCAGGCCTCGAACACCAGGCGCGCCGCCCCGTCGATCGTGCGCGTCGCCACGATCTCCCGGTCGGAACGCCGCTCCACCTCCGTGTCGCTCAACATCTGTCGTCCTCCTTCCGCTCGAGCTCTCGAACCACTTCTTCCAGCGCGTCGAACCGCTCGTCGAGCAGCTTGCGGTAGCCATCGAGCCACGCGCGCTCCGCGTCGAGCCGGTGCGGCCCGAGCCTGCAGACGCGAACCCGCCCGACCTTTTCCGTGGTCACGAGCCCCGCCCGCTCGAGCACGGCGACGTGCTTCTTCATGCCCGTGAGCGTCATCCGGAACCGCTCGGCGAGGGTGCTGATCGAGGCGTCCCCCTCGCCGAGCTGGAGCAGCACGCCGCGACGCGTGGCGTCCGAGAGCGCGCCGAACGCGTCGTCGAGGTGTGACGAATAGTGAACCATATGGTTCAGTATAGGGTCACCCGGGGACCCTGTCGAGCCGAACGTCTCCCAGCGCCATCCAGGGGAGGTACGATCCCTCCATGTGGCACCGCTACGTCCATCCCGAGTCCGTCGTCGGCGCGGTCCTCCTCGGCCTCGGCGCGACCGTGTCGGGCTTCTTCGCAGCGGTGGGTGCTTCGATCGGTGCACCGTTCGCCGGGGTGATCGGCATCGCTGCAGGCGGCGTTCTCGGCCAGTGCGTGCTGCCCCGCGACCTGCCGCGCACGGTGGTCGGATCCTGGGTGTTGGCGCTCCCGGCCACCGCGATCGTGGTGACACCCTTTCTGGCTCTGGCCGGTGAGGCCACCACACCTCCACTGTCCGGCATTCTGGGCGCGGTGTCGGCGGCGCTGGTCCTCTCGTGCGCGGCCATGCCGCTCGGCGCTGCGTGGATGTCGTCCCAACGGGCGCTACAACCAGGAGATCGGGTGGGGACGGCCCCTCCTGGTGCCGTCGCCTTCGTCGCACTGTGCACCTCGGCTCTCCTCGCGGGGTGGGAGTGGTTCGGCAGCCTCGCGCTGGTCCGACTGGCCGCCGTCCTCCCCCTCCTGCTTCCGGCGCTGCTCTCGCCGCCCTTCCGTGGCCCTCGACCGTGGCGGCGCCTGCGTTGGGCGGACCTGGCCAGCCTCACCTGCCTGGTCGTGGCGTTGACCGGGGGAATGGTCGGGGCCGTGAGCGGCGCGCGACCCGGTCACCCGCTGCCCATGATCCCGCTCACCGTCCTCCTTCCAGCCGTCCTGGCGCTGACGCTGGTCGGCGCCGTCATCGGGCGGTGGTCCGACACGTCGACTCCGCGGCTCGACCCGTGAACGTCGCGGTCCGGACCTCGCGGTCTACTCGTCGGAGATCGACCAGCTGAGCGCCACGGGGGGAACCGTGAGCGGGATCGACTCCGCGTCTCCCGACGCACGGCGGACCGTGACCGCAGTGGTCGCGACGGCGGAGCCAGCCGTGAACGAGGCGCCCTGGTTCGGTCGCGCGATCATCGTCGGCTGCATCAGGACCCGGAGCTCGTCGTTCCGATGCACCCGGACCGATCCGATCAGCTGGAAGTCCACCTGCCACAGGGGCTCGTCCCCATCCACCGCGGTCACCCGCTGGAGCGAGGCGGTGAGGAGGCGGTTCTCACACCCGGGAAGCGGCACCTCGAGGGACGTTCCGGAGTCGACGTCGGGGACGCTCATCACGAGCTCGTCGCACCCCTCCACGTGGAGCTGCAGGTTCAGGGTGGCGGCCCATGCGCCAGTCACGAACGCGGAGAGAAGCATGTCGGTCATCCTCGAGCCCGGTTGCCCATCATGCCACGATCGGGTGGTCGCGGTTCACGAAGGAGACGTGCCGAGCACCAGCGCGGTGCAGTGACCACCGAACCCGTAGGAGCAGGACAGCACCACCCGCTGCGCGTGCTCGCGCGCCCCGCCGGCGACGAGATCCAGTCCGAGCGCGTCGGGATCGGGCTCCTCCAGGTTCAGCGTGGCGTGCACCCGACCGCGCGCCATGCACCCGAGCGCCACGATCGCCTCCACCGCGCCCGCCGCGCCGATCAGGTGCCCGATCATGGACTTCGTCGCGCTGATCGGGACCCGGCGCTCCCCGAGCAACGCTCGCAGCGCGCGCGCCTCGGCGCCGTCGTTGGCGGCGGTGGAGGTGCCGTGCGCGTTGACGGCGTCGACGTCCTCCGCGCGCGACCCGGCGTCCGTCAGGGCGGCCCGCATCGCCGCCAGCGCCCCCCGTCCCTCCGGGGAGGGGTCGCTGATCTTGTACGCCTCGAGCGCGCGTCCGGCCCCCAGCACCTCGCCGAGGATCGGGGCGCCGCGGGCCAGCGCGTCGTCGAGGGCCTCCAGCCGCAGCACGCCGGCCCCCTCCCCCATCACGAACCCGTCCCGCCGCCGGTCGAAGGGACGGCTCGCGCGCGCGGGCTCGGCGTTGCGCGTGCTCGTCGCCTGCAACGCGCAGAACCCGGCGACCCCGAGCGGGTGGATCATGGAGTCCGTCCCGCCGCACAGCGCCCAGTCGGCACGCCCCACGCGGATCCGGTGCGCGGCGTCGGCGATCGCGTCCGCGCCGGCGGCGCAGGCCGTCACGTGCACCCGCGGCGGCAGGACGCAGCCGTGCGCGACGGAGAGCAGGTGCCCGACGTGGTCGCTGGGGGTCTGCAGGAACCGGAGGCGCGCCTCGGCGTCGTCGGGCAGCGGCACCCCCGCTCGCTGGCGGGCGAGGTCCTGCATCGAGAACAGCTCGAGGCCCACGCCCATCGACACCACCCCGCGGCCGGTCGGCCGGTCGCCGGCCATCGCCTCCGCGGCGGCGGCGAGCGCGAACCCGATTCGCCGGTCCCCCAGCGGGGCTTCGGGCGGATCGGGCGCCTCGGCGGCGATGCGCGTGGGCAGCTCCCCGGGATCGAAGCGGGTGATCGGGCCTACGGCGGACCGTCCCGCGAGCAGCCCGTCGAGCAACGCGGGGACGCCCAGGCCGAGCGGGTGGACGGCCCCCACGCCGGTGACGACGACGCGGCACCTCACGCGACCTCCCACGTCGTCGCGCAGCGCACGCCGTCGGGGCCGCGCACCTCGTGGCGGAGCGGCAGCGCGCGGGTCGCCAGCGCGACGGGGAGCGCCGCCGGGCCCCGGCGCAGCCCGTCGCCGCCAGGTTCCTCCCAGGCGACGGAGGGAGAGGGCTCGAAGGTCGCGTGCATCCCGACCAGCCGCGCCAGCGGAGCGTCGGCCGACCGCGCGAGCACCATCACCCCGGCGGCTTCGACCAGCGTGTCGGCCGGGACGGGGGGCACGAGGCGGGCGTGGTGGTGCTCGACGAGCCAGTTGCGCTGGGCGGCGATGCCCCCGACCACCGCGTGGTCCACGAGGCCCTCGGCCAGTGCGTCCACGGCCTCCTCGAGCGCCGCGTGGAGCTGCCCGGGCCCCGGGTACCCGACCGAGCACGGCCCGCGGATGCCGAGCGCCGACGCGATGTGGTACGCGACGACGTTCGGCAGGCAGCGAAACGCGAGCAGCGGCCGCGCGCGGGTCCACCCGACCGACGTGAACCGGGGCAGCGAGAAGTCGCCGTCCTCGTCGAGCGAGGCCGCGAGCACCCGGTCGATGTCCGGCGGATCGAACGGCAGGTGCCCGACGGCGAGGAAGAGCCCCGTCCGGTCCGGGTCCAGCGCCAGCCCCGCGGCCGCGCGCCCCGCGGCGACCACGCCGAGGCGATCCTGCAGCCCGAGGTACTTCGCCTCCTTCGGGCTCGACAGGAAGGGCGCGGGGTCGTCGCCGGCGCCCGCGGTCCCCAGTCCCACCAGCACGGCTGCGTCGGGTGTCACGCCCGCAGGCTACCCTGCTCGCGGAGGTCGGATGGATCCGCTGGACCAGGTGATCGCGTGGTGTGGCCGCGCAGGCGTCGAGGCCGCTCGCGTGGACGAGGACACGCTCGTGGTGCCGATCGAGACCAGCGCCGGGCGCATGACCGGCATCGTGTCGGCGCGGAGGGACATGTCGATCCTGCTGTTCTACGCGGTGGGTCCGGAGCGGGTGCCGCCGGAGCGCCGCGCGGCGGTCGCCGAGTACATGACGCGCGCCAACTTCGGGCTGCCGATGGGCTGCTTCGAGATGGACTGGGAGGACGGCGAGGTCCGCTACCGCACCGCCCTGGACTACGAGGGCACGTCGCTCGCCCCCGTCCAGATCGACAACCTCGTCCAGCCGGCCATCCACGTCAGCGACCGCTACCTGCCAGCACTCCTGCAGGTCGCCCGTGGCGAGCTGGAGCCGGAGGCGGCGATCGCCGAGGCCGAGGCGGGCTGATCCGTGGAGTTCGAGACCATGGCCGACGACCTCGTGATCCTCGACGGTCACGCGATGCTGCACAAGGCCTACCACGCGGTCCCCAAGCGCGAGGACCCCGACGGGACGGAGGTCGGCGCGGTGCTCGCCGTCTGCGGGCAGCTCACGTGGCTGCTGCGCAAGATGCGCTCGCGCCACCTGGTGATGGCGCTCGATCCGGGAGGTCCGACGTTCCGGCACGCGCTGTTCGCCGACTACAAGGCGCACCGCGGTGCGACGCCGGACGACCTCGGGCCGCAGCTCGCGCGCCTGCCCGCGGCGGTCGAGGCGCTCGGGATCCGCACGGTCTGCGTGCCGGGCTTCGAAGCGGACGACTGCATCGCCACGCTGGTGCGACAGGGGCGCGAGGAGGGCTTCGCCTGCTGGATGGTGGGCGTGGACAAGGACCTGTTCCAGCTGGTGACCGATCACGACCCACCGGTCCGCCTGTTCGTGCTCAAGACGCGCGAGGTGATCGACGAGGCCGCGGTGATCGAGCGGATCGGCGTGCCGCCGTCGCGCGCGGTCGACTACTACGCGCTGGTCGGAGACAGCTCGGACAACGTGCGCGGCGCCGCCACCGTGGGCCCGAAGGCGGCCGCCACCCTGCTGCAGCACTTCCCGGACCTCGAGGCCATCTTCGCCGACCTGCACGCCATCCCGAGCCTGGACACCCGCGGCGCCGGGCGGCTGCCGCTGCGGCTGCTGAAGGCCCGCGCCGACATCGAGCTCGCGCGCCGGCTGGTGCGCCTGCGGGACGACGTGCCGCTGCCGTTCGCGTCGCTGCGCGAGCCGCTGGCGTGGACCGGGCCCTCGGCCGA
>JACKER010000042.1 GCA_020632925.1 Alphaproteobacteria bacterium
CGGACGTTGTGCTCGAAGTTCGCGGTGCGCAGCAGGTGCTCGATGAGCATCGGCAGGTCCTCGATCCGCTCGCGCAGCGGCGGCAGGTGGACCTCGACGACGGCGAGCCGGTAGAACAGGTCCTCGCGGAACTTCCCCTCCCGCACGAGCTGCTGCAGGTCGCGGTTGGTCGCGGCGACCACGCGCACGTCGATGTTGCGGACCTTGCGGTCGCCCACCCGGCGGACCTCGCGCTGCTCGAGCACGCGCAGCAGCGCGGGCTGCAGCTCGAGCGGAAGCTCCCCGAGCTCGTCCAGGAAGATCGTGCCCGTGTGCGCCTGCTCGAACACGCCGGCGCGCGCCTGCACCGCACCCGTGAACGCGCCGCGCTCGTGCCCGAACAGCTCGCTCTCGATCAGGTTGCGGGCCACGGCACCGCAGTCGAAGACCACGAAGGGCCCGCTCTTGCGCTGCGACCGCATGTGGATCGCGCGGCTGACGAGCTCCTTGCCCGAGCCCGTCTCGCCCGTCACCATCACCGTCAGCTCGGTGCGGGCCACCCGGTCGAGGACCGCGAAGCACTCGCGCATCGCGACCGACTGGCCGACGATGTTCTCGAAGCGCGTCTCTCGCGTCGGGACGATGTCGATGACCTCGTCCAGCAGCGCGAACTCGAGGTCCGTCTTCCCGACCCGGAAGGAACGGTTCTCGCCGAGGTAGACCTCCTTGATCCGGACCTGACCGAGGTACGTCCCGTTGGTGGAACCGAGATCGCGGAGCACCAGGCCGTCCTGGGTGCGCGTGATCTCGGCGTGCCGCCGGCTGACGGTCGCGTCGGTCAACAGGAAGTGGTTGCCCTCGGCGGCGCCGATGCGGATGACGTCGTGGTCGAACTCGGCAGTCTTGCCTTCGTCCGGACCAGAGACGACCTTCAGCCCGATCCGACGCAGGTGGAGCTGCTTGCGGTTCGGATCGGCATCCGGGATGACGGAAGTGATCTCGGCCATGGGGCCGCAGAACCTATCACGGCTCGCGGCCGCCCGTCCTGGCACGCTTCTGGATGCGTTGGATGGACCGACGATCCATGCCCGCGGCGCGGGCGGCGCCCGACACGTTGTTGTCGTGTGCGGCGAGCACGGCCTCCACGTAGCGCTGCTGGAAGTCGTCGAGGAACAGGCGGCGCGCCTCCATGTACGGCAGATCGATGCGGATCTCGGACGCCGGGAAGACCATGGGCAGCGCGGTGTCGGGCAGCTCCGGCGGGGGGCGCATCAGACCCGGCGGGAGATCGTTCATCGTGACGCGCGCACCGGGCGTCATCGCGCCGACGTACTGCGCGACGTTGCGCAGCTCGCGCACGTTGCCCGGCCAGGGCCAGCGGCGGAGGTGCACGCGGACGGCGGGCTCGAGCGCGGGCGGCGCGCGACCGGCCTGGGCGCAGGACTCGACCACGAAGTGCTCGAACAGCTCGTCCACGTCCTCCACGCGCTCGCGCAGCGGCGGGACGCGCAGCTCCACGATCGAGAGGCGGTGGTAGAGGTCCTCGCGGAAGCGTCCCTCGGTGATCCCCTTGCGCAGGTCGCGCCAGGTCGCCGCGAGCACGCGGATGTCGGCGCGCCGCTCGCCCTGGTCGCCGACGGGGCGGTAGGTCCCGGCCTCGAGCAGCCGCAGCAGGCGGGTCTGCGTCTCCATCGGGAGCTCGCCGACCTCGTCGAGGAAGAAGGTGCCCCCGCGCGCCGCGTGCACCAGGCCCTCGCGCCGCTGGTTCGCCCCCGTGAACGCGCCCCGCTCGTGCCCGAAGAGCTCGGTCTCCACGAGCTGCATCGAGAGCGCGGCGCAGTCGACGGGGATGAAGGGCCCGGTGCGCCCGGAGAGCTCGTGGATGGAGCGGGCGACGGCCTCCTTGCCGGTCCCGGTCTCCCCCGAGATCAACACGGGCAGCGGCGTCTTCGCGACCTGCGCGAGCCGCTTGCGCAGCTGCTCCATGGCCGGGCTGGTGCCTCGGAGGCGAGGGAGGTCGGCGGGCGCGGACGAGCGGATGGCGGGCATGCGACAACTCTACCGCACCTCTGGACAGCGGCACCGGAGTACAGCATCATGCGCCCCATGAAGCCCCCCTCTCGCTCACCGTTGGGACCGCTGGTCCTGCTCACCACCCTGTTCGTCTCGGGTTGTCCCGTCACCGAGGACGAGGTCCGCTGGGAGCTCGTGTGGCCCTCGGGCGACGACCCGCAGCTCTTCACGCGCGGTGCGACCCACCCGCTCGAGCTCCGTACCCAGCCCTACCCCGACCTGGAGGGGCCCCGGTTCTGCTACGCCGCAGCGGGCGTGGTCGACGAGGTGTGCTTCGACCTCCCGGAGTCCGTGCGCCACGAGCCGACGGTCGTGACGGCGGACGTGCAGGTCCGCGGCGACGCCCCCCTCGGAACCTTCGAGCTGGTCGCGGTGACGGATCTCGCCGGCGTCGACGAGGGGAGCATCAAGGGGCGCGTGGTGGACGACGGCACCCCCACCGGTGGGACGACGCCGACCGCTCCACCCGCGTCGATCGCGTGCACCCCGGGGTTGTGGACCACGGGGACCGCGACGGTGCACTTCGAGACGGGCTCCGTCCTCGGCCAGGCCGTCACCTTCGACCTCACCACGGGCGGGGTGAACGGCCCGCCGAGCGTGACCGTCCCCGCGGGCGACACGGGCGCCGACATCTCCGTCACCCCCAACGGGGAAGGGTTCGTCTGGGTCCAGCTGATCGGGGGCGAGCAGACCTTCCTGTTGGAGGACATGCGGCTGTACGGGAAGTCCGAGCCCACCCTCGGGCACCACACCGGCAGCTCCTTCTCCTTCACCCGCTTCCTGCCGATCGCCGCGGACCTGACCTACTCCCGGGAGGAGACCAGCGGCCTGTTCGGTGCCACCAACCAGCTGCTCGTCCAGGGGACCTTCACCTACGACGGCCAGGCGTTCACGCTCGACGAGTACATCGGGTCGGACGGCGAGGACACGCTGGTGATCCCGTTCGGCACCGACAGGCTCCTGCTCACGCACGTGTTCGGCGGCCCGGGCAGCGTCACGCTGAGCTTCAACCGCGTCGACCAGAGCTACGTGAACACCGACTCGGGCAGCTTCGAGATCCTGCACGACTGACCGGGTCAGCCCTGATCGCCCCTGCGACGCACCGGTCGCCAGCGCCCGTCCGGCACCCGACGACCCACGCGCGCCCGCGCGGCCTCGGTCACCCAGGTCCACGCGCGCTCGCGGCGGAGCCCCACGACGACATCCACCAGCTCGCGCCGGGTCTGCCCCTCGCCCACGCCCTCCATGAGGTCGAGCATCCCGAGGACCCTGTCCGGCACGGGGTCGACGAGCTCACCCTCCACCTTGCGGCCGGGCTCGAGCACCAGCGCGGACCGACCCGAGGGCATCGCCCACAGCTGCCCCTCCACGGCGGCCGTGCGTCGCGCGCCCGGCAACAGCACGGCGTCCGGCTGGTCCGAGAGCGTCGTGCCGTGGACGAAGACCGGCCAGCGCCCGCTCACCCCTCCGCTCCGGCCACGAGCCAGCCCTCGAAGGCGTCCGCGAGCCCGCGCATCCGCTGGTGGATCTCCATCTCCTCGGCGTCGGAGCCCAGGCGCGCGTAGAGCGGCTCGGACAGCACCAGGAGCCGGCCCACCATCGTCGCGATCCCGAGCACCTCGAGCACGGCGATCAGCACCGGCGCCGGCAGCCCTCCCGCCGCACGCCGCGTGCACACCCACCCGCGGGAGCGCCCGAACCCGTCGATCGCGTCGAGCAGGCCCATCGGGCCGGCGCCCTGCACCTTGATCACCCAGCCCGTCCGGTCCTCCAGCACCGACACCCGATCCGGACGCTGGCGGTGCAGCAGGAGCGCGGCCGTCACCAGCGCCGGGTAGGGCGCGTGCATGAGCACCCGCTGGCGGAGCGTGCGCACGTCGGGGACGGCGCGCGGGAGCGGCTCTCCGGGGTGGAGGATCGCCGAGTGGACCGCCATGGGCCGGTACGACAGGTCGGGGATGCTCACGTCGTGCCCCGTCCGCGCCTGGCGCAGGATGCGATTCACCGCCGCGAGCCCGCCCTGGAGCTGGGCCAGGCTCGGCGGCAGCGCGATCGTCAGCCCCTCCTCCTCCCACGCGTCCAGGAAGGGCTCGTCCACCACCCGCGGGAGACCGTCCGCCGGCTGTGCCAGGGGGAAGGCGGACAGCGGGCGATCGAGGAGCACCCGCTCGAGGTCCTTGTCGATGCGGTCGGGGACCAGCGGATGTCCGAAGAGGCGCCGGTCCCAGCCCCGGAAGCGCGGAGCAGCGGCGTCCCGTCGGATCTCCGCCCGCCGATCGTCGCGCGCCTCGACCGCGTCCGCGAGGTACGCCCGGTACAGCGGGTCGGACAGCAACACGCTCGGGGTGGCCTCGGCGATCCCGCGGCGCTCGACCGCGCCCGGGGTCACGACCAGCCGGTCCATCATCCGCGCCGCGTCCCCGCGGGAGACGGCGAGCTCGATCATCCCGCCGAGGGCCATCTGGTCTGCGCCGGCCCGATCGAGCAGGGCGCGGATCTGCCCCAGCGAGAGCTCGCCGTGGTCCAGCAGGGCGGCCAGGAGGTAGCGGTAGGCGTCGGCGTCGTACTCGTGGGGGCTGCGAGCGAGCCGCGGAGCGCGGTCGGTGAGCGCGGCGTGCCCCAGCGGGAGGCCGAGCTGGCGCTCCTCCTGGTCCCGCGGGCGGGGACGGGCGCGCCCCACGGCGGGCGCCAGCAGCGCGCGGACGGCGCTCGCCCGACGGTGCACCGTGGCCGGGGCGAGGTGCGGCTCGGACTCGAGCAGGGCGCGCTCCACCACCTCCAGCTCGGGCACCCGGCCGTCCGAGGCCACGAGCAGGCCCGCCGCGAACGGGATCGCCCAGACCGCCCGTGCATACACCGCCGACCGTCGCGGGCCGGCATAGACGTACTCCAGACCCAGCGGGGACAGCTCCACCGGGTCGGTGCGCTCCACGAACCCCAACCAGGCCGCTGCGCCGATGTACGCCCGGACGGTCTGCGCGCCGATCCCGAGCGCTTCCTGCAGCCCGCGCGTGGTCCGTAGCCCGCGCGCCACCGTGTCGAGCAACCTCGTGAGAAGCTGCGGGCTGTTCGCTCCGGGCAGGAGCGCTGCACGGTCGTCCGGCGCCGGTTCGGTCACCGCCCTTCCTTCAAGAAGTTCATGAGGGTGCATCTTGACGCAACAAGGTCCTGCCGGCTACCCTCGGGTCCCGCCTCCCTGTTCCCGCCTGCCTGCCCCCAGATCCCCAGGACCCCTCCCATGACCGCGCACCGCCTGGACCGGCGCCTCGCGATCCTCCGTGGAAAGCGGAACGGTGCCTTCGACCGCGACCAGTACTACCTCGAACGCGCCGCCCGTGCCCGGGTGGCCCGCCGGACCCGGGTGCTGCTCCGCCGCATGCGTCCGGTGGTGATGGTCACCCCGCGGTGGAGCCAGGCGCGCCGCTTCCTCGACGACGTCGCCACCGACCTGTTGCTGGGCGAGCCCAAGGTCGTCTGCCGCACGCTGTCCCTGGCCCCGCTCGAGGGCCGCACGCCCCACCAGGCCTGGAACTGGCTCGTGCTGGCGATCACGGAGTTCTGCGACCTGCGCGCGGGCGACGGCGCCTGGCGGATGGTGAGCCGCCACGGCTTCCGCCACACGCTCAAGGACCTCTTCGAGCGCGCCGAGGAGGATCCGACCCGGCGCTGCCTGATGATCCACGGGCTCGAGCACATGCACGTCGAGGCCCTGCGCGACCTGATCCACGTGTTCGAGGACCACGCCCACCAGCGCCAGGGTGAGGCGCGCTTCAACCTGTTGCTCGCGGGCTCGATCGACGCACCCCACTTCGACATCGCGGGGACGGAGCGGCTCGTGCTCACGGACTTCGCTGAGGCCGAGGCGCTCGAGTCGCTGGTGGAGCACCTCGGTGTGGACGAGCTCCCCAAGCTGCGCGATCTGGTCTCGATCGTCGGGGGCATCCCCGCGATGCTCGACACGTTCGGTCAGGAGGTGCCGGGGTCCATCGGCGAGGTGATCGCGGACCGCCGCGCGGCCTGGCGGGTGATGGGGAACCTCGCGCTCGAGATGCAGCAGGCGTTCTCGATCGTGGCGGCCGACGACGCGCTCCACGACCGGCTCGAGGAGCTGGCGAACGCCGATCGGACGCTGAGCCTGGACCCCCGTGACGACGCGCTGGTGCGCGCCGGCCTGGTGCGCCTCGAGGGTGGCCGCGCCGAGCTGCGCGCGCCGGTCATCGGGGATCTCGCGCTCCTGGAGTGAGCCGGCGGCGAGCGACCTACTTCTTGGCGAACTCGAAGTAGATCTCCTCGCCGACCTCCTGCTTGAGGAACTCCTTCAGGCGCTTGAGCAGGCGGGCCTCGACCTGGCGGATCCGCTCCTTGCTCACGCCGAAGCGCTCCCCGAGCTCGGACAGGGACACCGGGTCCTGCGCGATCAGGCGGTCCTCCCAGATCACGCGCTCGCGGTCGTCCTTGATGTGGTCCTTGACGAAGGCCGCGAACTTCTCGCGGTACAGGTCGGACAGCTCGGAGCGCGCGGCGCCGTCCTCGGGGTCGTGGGGGATGGTCTCCGGAACCACCTCGGACAGCGAGCGCCCTTCGGGGTCGTCGCCGGCGGGGGCGTGCAGCGACAGCGCGGGGGCGCGCATGTGCTGGTCGACCGCGTCCACCTCCATCTCGGACACGCCCAGGCGCTCGGCGATGAGGCGGGAGTTGGGCTGGATACCCTCCTGCATCAACCGGTCGCGCTCCTTCTGGAGCTGGAAGAACAGCTTGCGTCCGGCGCGCGTCGAGCCCAGCCGCACGAGCCGGAAGTTGTCCAGCAGGAACCGCAGGATCATCGCCCGGATCCAGTACTGGGCGTACGAGCTGAAGCGGATCTCGCGGCTGGGATCGTACCGGGAGAGCGCCTCCACCAGTCCGACGTTCCCCTCCTGGATCAGGTCCAGGACGTTGGCCCACTGCCGGTGGTACTGGAACGCGATCTTGATGACGAGGCGCAGGTTGCTGGTCACCAGGCGCTCGGCCGACTCGCGATCACCGGTCTCCGCGTACTTGACGGCGTACTTCTTCTCCTCCTCGGGCGAGAGCAGCGGGTACCGCCGGACCTCGCTCAGGTAGAAGGACAGCAGGTCGGCGGTGGACGCGCCCCGCGGCGGAGACTTGAGCTTGGGCAGCGAGACGGGAGCCGCCTTGACCGGCAGCGTGGGCTCGTCCGTCGACTCGCCGGTCTCTTCCTCGTTCCCTTCTTCCGCCATCACACGTTCCCCCGTCCCACGAGGCCGGCGAGCCAGCCCTCCGCGAACAACGACCGCAAGGCGTTAGGCGCGCCGAACACGAGCGGCAAGCCCGGTCGCACGGACTCCGGTTCGACCGGACGACCCTCGAGGTCGCATATCTCGCCCCCGACCTCGCGGACGAGCAGCGTGCCGCAGCCGATGTCCCACATCGACCACTTCGGGATCAGCGTCCCGAGCCCGCCGCCTCCGGAGACGTGCGCGAGGTGGGCCGCCGACGATCCCAGCGCGCGCACCTTCCCCACCCACGGGATCGGCCCGCGACGGTGGAAGCGCGACGGCAGGAACAGCAGGTCGTCCCGATGGATCTCGCGGTCCGCCAGCCGCGGGAGCCGGATCCCGTCCCGCCAGGCCCCGCCGCCCGCCTCCGCGTACCAGTACTCGCGCAGGCGCGGGACGTGGAACGCGCCCACGTCGAGCCGGCCGCCGTCGATCCGACAGACGGTCGGTCCCCAGTACGCGAGCTCGGCGAGGAAGCCGCCGGTCCCGTCGATCGGATCGACGTACCAACAGGGTGCGCCGGGCCGCCCGTCGATGCGGCTGCCCTCCTCGCTGCGGACGCTCTCGCCCGGGAAGAGCCGCCCCAGGCGCTCGACGAGCAGCTCCTCGACGGCGCGATCGGCCTCGGTCACCGGAGAGCCGTCGGCCTTCCAGCTCGGCGACACCCGACGGAACCAGGAGAGCGCCACCGCGCCCGCCTCCTCCACCACCGCTCGAAGATCGTCCCGGAGGGTCGCGTCCATCCCGACCGGAGTAGCCCGACGCGGGGTCGAGCGCTCGGAACGGGACGGAGCTATGGTGCCGCCCGTTGGAGGGGTGCCGGGGTGGGGGCGCTGGAGCTGATCGGACCCTGCGGGTGGTGGGCCGAGAGCGCGCGGGCGGCGCGTTGGGCCCCCGACAGCTCGACGTCGATGCGCGACGTGGTCGCCTGGCTCGGACCCGAGCTCGAGCACGCCGACCACGCCCGGGCCATCGAGCGCGCACGTCCCTGGCTGGGTCGCGGCGGGTCCGGCCTGATGACGCTGCTCGACGTGGTGCCGGTCGGGCGGCGGACGGCCTGGGTGTACGAGTCCGAGTCGCTGCTCTCGCTCGGGGCCGTGCTCACGGCGCTGCCGGACGGCCTGTCGCTGCGCACGTGTGCCGAGCTCGTCGCGCGCGTCGCCGAGATCGTCGAGGGCGTGGGGACGGAGTCCAACACGCACCCGGGTCCCGAGCCCGACCAGATCCTGCTGGGCGCCGACGGCAGCGTGTACGTGGCCCACTTCGTCGGACCGTCGCCGCGGTCGCCGGCGCGCCGCGAGCCCCACGGGCGCGAAGACGCCGAGGCGCTGGTGTGGCGGATCGGCGTGCTGTTCGCCGAGGTCCTCACGGGTGCGCCGCCCCTGCCCGCCACCGACCGCGCGAGCCACGACACCACCTTCCGACGGCTGGTGATCCGGGCGATGTCGCGTCCCGGCCCCCCCTTCCCCGACCGTTGCCGGGACTGGCTCGCGGCGCTGCTCTCCTGGGAACCCGGTGAGCGGCCGCCCCTCGGGAGGGTGGCACCCGGGCTGCGGGAGCTCGCGGAGACGCTCCCGGGCGAGCGCCTGACGAGCTGGGCCTCGACCTCGGTGCGCCAGCTGCGCGCTCGGACCGTCGGGCTCGAGTCGTTGCGGACGCCCGAGCCCCCGATGGACAGCGGCGCGATCCCGCTCCCCGAGCCTCGCACCGATCACACCGAGGAGATCGTGCTCTCCGGCGTGCTCGCCGACCGCGACGAGGTCACCCAGGTCTCGACCGACAGCACGCCGACCCCCGTCCGCGACCGCTCCTCCGTCTCCGAGCACGGCGCCATCCCCGTGGGGGTGGGTCCTCCCGCGGAGGTCGCTCGGAAGCAGCCCACGATCCCCCGCCAGATCTTCGACCCCACGGGGCGGATCGAGCTGCCCACCGACCCCTCGTTCACGCGTCCCTCCAGCGTCCCGTTCGGCCTCGAGCGGCACGTCTGGTGGACGCTCGTGATGCTGACGGTGGCGATGCTGGTGCTGCTCGTCCTGGTCCTGACCTGGTGGGCGGTCGCCTCGCGGCCGTGACAGGACGCAGGTTCCAGGCCGGCCATGACCCGGAGTGCCCACGCGAGCTTGCCGCTCCTGTTGGATCCGTTAGAACAGGGGTGCGTGGTGGGTGTAGCTCAGTTGGTAGAGCATTGGATTGTGGATCCAAGGGTCGTGGGTTCAAGCCCCATCATCCACCCTCGAGCAGGTGCCCCGGCAACGGGGACGAGCGAAGAGACAACGGGCCTATAGCTCAATTGGTAGAGCGCCGGACTCTTAATCCGTCGGTTCCAGGTTCGAGTCCTGGTGGGCCCACTCTTCCCGAATCCGCTCCCCCCCGACTCCGCGAGAATGGCGGAACTGGTAGACGCGCCGGACTTAGGATCCGGTGGGGTGACCCGTGGGGGTTCGAGTCCCCCTTCTCGCATCCGCGCGCCCGGGGCTGTACGCACGGCGCCGAACCGGTTAACGACGCGGGCCCGAAGAACCGGTGTTGAGAGAGGGTCGTGATGAAGGTCGACGTGACCGAGGTGAGCTCGTACCAGAAGCGGATCTCCTTCGAGATCCCGCCGAGTGAGGTCGCCACCAAGCTGGACGCCGAGTACAAGCGTCTCGGGAAGCGCGCGCGTATCGCCGGCTTCCGTCCCGGGAAGGCTCCCCGTCGCGTGCTCGAGGCGCGGTACGGCAGCGAGGTCGAGGCCCAGGTCGCGAACGACCTGATCAACCGCAGCTACCAGAACGCCCTCAAGAGCCACAGCATCGAGGCCGTCGGCCAGCCCGCCCTGCAGGAGGCCAACGGCGTCGCCGACCGGAGCGGCTTCAAGTTCACCATCCAGGTCGACGTGCGGCCGACGATCACCCTCGACAAGTGGATGGGCGTCGACGTGGTGTACCCGGCGGTCGAGGTCGCGGACGCCGAGATCGAGCAGGCGATGAGCTCGCGCGCCGAGGCCCGCGCCCGGCTCGAGGAGGTCACCCGCGCCTGTGAGAAGGGCGATCTCGCGCTGGTCGAGGTCGAGGTGAAGGACGGCGACGAGACGATCGCGCACGAGCCCGGCACCATGATCCGCACCGCGGGCGACCCCTACTTCCCCGGCATCGAGGACTTCGTCGTCGGCATGTCCACCGGCGAGGAGAAGTCGGGCAAGGTGACCTTCGGCAAGGACGCCCGCACGGAGAACATCGGCGACCGCGAGCTCGACGTTCGCGTCAAGGTGCTCTCCATCCAGGCCACCACGGTCCCCGCGCTCGACGACGCCCTCGCTGGCGACCTCGGGTACGAGGGCGGTCTGTCGGGCATGCGCTCCGCGATCGAAGCGCAGATCCGCGGCAGCCGCGACGAGATGGCCCGCAACCAGGCGCGCGCGAACCTGCTCGAGGCCCTGATCGGCGCGAACAAGTTCGAGGTCCCGGCCTCCATGGTCGAGAACAGCCTGCGCATGCTGATGGAGGAGCTCCGTCACCAGCAGGCCCTGCGCACCGGCCGCGACCCGCGCACCATCGGCTTCAACGAGGCCCAGGTCCGCGATCTCCGCGTCCGCGCCGAGTTCGCCGCCAAGGCCGGCCTGATCCTCGAGTGGGTGTCCAACCACGAGAGCATCAAGGTCGAGGACGCCGATCTCGACCGGAAGTACACCGAGCTCGCGAACCAGCGCGGCCAGACGCTCGAGGCCGTCCGCGGCTGGTTCCAGAAGGAAGACGCGATCGGTGAGCTGAAGGACCGGATCCTCGAAGAGAAGACCCTGGACTGGCTGCTCGAGCGCGCCAACCTGGTGACCGCCGAGGCGCCCGCCGCCGAGGCGCCCGAGGCCGAGGAGAAGCCGAAGAAGAAGGCTTCCTCCAAGAAGAAGGCCGACGCCGAGGTCGAGGCCGCTCCCGCCGAGGCGCCCGCCGCCGAGGAGAAGCCGAAGAAGAAGGCCTCCTCCAAGAAGAAGGCCGAGGTCGAGGCCGCCCCCGCCGAGGCCGCCGCCGAAGAGGAGCCGAAGAAGCCGGCCCGCAAGCGCTCCACCAAGAAGGCGGCGGACGCCGCGGAGTCGGAAGGCTGAGCCCCTCGGGACCGGCCGAGGGTGCGGGACGCGCGGACGGCGTCGACGACGACGCCAGCCCGCGCAGCCTGCTGCTCGCCCTCCTCCAGAGCTTCACCACCGACGTGCCGGTGCAGGTGCTGATCCGCGCCGCCGCGGTGTTCGACATCGACGAGAACCGGACGCGCGTGGCGCTGCACCGCCTGCGCAGCAAGGGGCTGGTCGACTCCGAGGAGCGCGGCTCGTACCGCGTCGCCGGAGACATGGCGGCCGCGAGCGAGGAGACGATGGGCTGGCGCAACGCCCTGTCCCGCGTCGTCCCGTGGACGGGCGCCTGGGTCGGCGTGCACACGGCCGATCTCCCGCGCGCGGACAAGACCGTGGCCCGCCGTCGGGATCGCGCCACCCAGCTGGTCGGCCTGCGCGATCTGCGCGGGGGGCTGTTGGTGCGGCCGGACAACCTCGCGGGCGGGGTCGAGGACCTGCGGACGCGGCTGCTCCGGCTCGGCCTCGAGCCCACCGCCCCCGTCTTCCGGATGGATGCCCTCGGCCCCAGCGACGACGAGGCCCGTCACCTGTGGGACGACATGGGCCTGGACGCGCTGTACCGCCAGCAGATCCAGATCCTGACCCAGGCCACCCTGGACCTGCAGCGGATGCCGGCGGAGCACGGAGCTCGCCTCGCGTTCCAGGTGGGCGGTCGCGCGGTCCACGACATCGTCCTCGATCCCCTGCTCCCGGCGCCGCTCGTCGACCCCTCGCTGCGCGAGGCGTTCATGGAGACCATCATGGTCTTCGACGACGTGGCGCGCGAGCTGTGGAGCCGCGTGCTCGAGACGGACCTCGTGCTCCGCCAGTCCCCGACGCTCGCTCCCGCGACCGGCTGATCAGCCGCCGACCGGCGCCGCCCAGACCGCGGTGCCGCCGAGCTCGTCGCGGAACACGACCCACACACGCCCATGCTCCCCGTCCTCGGGAGGGATCCAGGAGAGCGTGACCGAACCGTCCGACGCCACGTCGTAGGACGCCCGCTCGAAGCCTCCGGCGGACGCGAAGCCGTAGGCGGTGGCCGCGCCCGGGACGACGAAGCTCAGCTCTGTCGGCGCACCCGGCTCGGCGGCGGGCAGCTCGGGGGCCTCGAGGACGACCGGGTTCGGCGGCGGCTCGCCCTCGGGCGCGACCAGCGCGCGGCTCGCCAGGAACACGCCGTCGAGCGGCATGGTCGCCATCCAGGACACCGGATCGCGGCGGGTCTGCTCGTCGAGCGTGCTCGGATCACAGACGCCGGGGGAGCACGCCAGGACCCAGAGCGTGCCGGGCGCCTCGCTCGTGAGCGTCAGCGCAGCCGTGTCCACGTCCACCGGGCTCGACGTGGTGGCGCAGTCGCCGGCGCACGTCCAGGCCCCGACGACCGCGCCGCCGTCGGGGTCGCCGACCGTCGCCGTCACCTCGAAGGGCTGGCCGGGCGTGGGCTGGGTGGGCTCGAGCGCGGCCGCGAGCACCGTGAGCCCGTCGATCACCGTGTCCGGGTTCGGTCCCTCCGTACACCCGACCAGGACCAACGCCCCCAGCAGCGCCGCGCCCCTCACCACTCGCCCCGCAGGCCGAAGACGGGGACGGCGGGGATGCTGGTCACCGGGTCCTCCTCGCTGTAGTCGGTGTTCCACGACATCACCTCGACGTTCGCGTTGTTCGTCGTGTTCTGCACGTCCACGTAGGCCGTGAGCGTCCAGCTGCGGAACACCCAGTCCTTGTCCACGCGCGTGTCGAGCGACCAGAACGCGGGAAGGCGGGCACCGTCGAGCTCCCCATAGACCGGCCGGTAGGCCTGCTGGTCGAGGTCGTAGGTCCGGTTCACGACGGGGGTGTACGGGTTGCCCGACCCGTAGCGGGCGCGGATGCCGATGCGCCAGCGCCGCGGCAGCTCGCGGGAGGCGAGCGCGGTCAGGACGACGGGCTGGTCGTACTCGAACAGCGCGCGCTCCTCGCCGGGCCGATCCACGCGCGTCGAGCGCGAGAACGTGGCGCTCACCCAGGCAGCCGTGCGCTCGTCCGCGTACCGGACGAGGGCCTCGAGCCCCGCCACCCGCCCGGTGCCGTCGTTGGCGTACGGGTCGGTGTCCAGCGGACCGATCGGGGGCGGCCCGCTGAAGAAGCGGAACGCATCCTCGCGTCCGGAGACGAGGTCGTCGAGCCACGCGTGGTACCCGACGAGCTCGGCGGACAGGTCGGGCCCGATCCGCTGCTCCACGCCGGCGGACACCTGCCAGCTCCGCGCGGGCCCCAGGTCCGGCTGCTCCACGAGCTGACGCACCGTCCCGAACTGTGAGTACCCACCCGCGCTGGCCTTCAACGCTGTCGCGCCGAGCTCCAGCCGGGTGGCGAGGCGCGGGTCGATCGCGGTCGCCCCGTAGCCGGTCCCCAGGAGCAGCCCGTCCACGCGCACGCCCGGGACCACCTGCACCGCGCCGAGATCGATCGTGGGCTCGAGGTACGCCGCGGGGGCCAGGCGGAACGTGTCCGCGCGCTCCGGGGCGCCATAGAGCGGGATCGCGTAGTCGTACCGGTAGCGGCCGAGCTCGGCGTCCACCCCGAGCCGCCACCCGAGGCCCCACCGGCCCGACGGAGAGCGCAGCAGCTCCTCGCGCAGGCCCACCGTGAACGGCTCCTCGTAGGCCACGCCCCCGTCGAACTCGAAGTTCCGTCGTTCGGGCCCGGCGATCAGGCTCGCCTCGTTTCGCCAGGGGCCACCGCCGAGCTGCTCGACCGAGCGCAGGCGCAGCTTCTGGAAGGTGTCGGACAGCCCGATGGTGGTCTGCTCGACCTCGTCCGCGTCCTGCCCCACGACGCTGAAGCGGTCGTCGCTGGCCAACAGCAGCGCGTCGAAGCGCCCGTGAGCCGTGCGGGAGGTCATGTGGGCCTGCAGGTCGAAGTACCGCGGGACGCGGATCGTGCTGTCGGAGACGCCCGCGAGCACCGGGTTGAGGAACACGTCGGCGTACGATCGGCGGCCCGACACCTGGAGCGACACGTCGTCCCAGCGCTGCTCGACGAAGGCCGCGCTCTGGAAGAGGTCGACCGAGACGTAGCCCCGGTTCCGCTCGGGCAGCGCGTCGTCGACCCGCAGGTCCACCACGCCGCCCAGCGTCCGCCCGTAGCGGACCCCGTAGTTGCCCGGCAGGAACGCGATCTCCGCGATGCTGTCGCCCGCGAGCACGGTCGAGAAGCCGGCGAAGTGGAACACGCTCGGGATGCGCGCGCCGTCGAGGTAGTACGCGCTGTCCTCGGGCGCGGTCCCGCGGATGATGAGCTGGCCGATGTTCAACGGCGGACGGGCGACGCCGGGCAGGTTCTGGACCACGCGCACGATGTCGCCGTTGGTGCCCGGGAGGTACCGCGCCTCCTCCTGCGACAGCAGCCGCTCGGTCACCTCGGGGGCAGCGGCGCGACCCTCGACCACGATCTCTTCGCTGACGCCGTCCTCGCGGGCCTCCCAGGGCGCGGAGAGCACGGGTCGCACGTCGACGTCGACCCGCTGACCCTCCACCACCGTGACGGTGACCGGATCGAGCCGCCAGCCCGCCTCGGCGACCGACAGCGTCCAGGTTCCCGGCTCGAGGCCCGCGAGCTCGAAGCTCCCCTCCCCGTCCGTCAACGCCACGACGGTGCGCTCGCCGCGCTCGAGGAGCAACCGGTACCCGCTCAACACCTCGCGGGTGCCCGCCGCGCGCACCCGCCCCTGGAGCACGACGGGTGGCGCCAGGTCGGGCTCGAACACCGTTCGGTACAGGATCGTGACGGGAACGGCCTGGCCGCGCTCGTCGGTCGCCGGCGTGAAGCGGAACGAGAGCGCCGCCTGGATCGCGGCGGCGTCGAAGGCCTCCCCGCCCGACTCCGCGATCCGGGCGTCCGCGACGGTCCCGTCGGCGCGCACGTCCAGCTCGAGCAGGACCGCCGACGACCGTCCGCTCGCCAGCTCGGACGCCGGGTACGTCGGTGGGATCTGGTCCACCAGAGCGGGCGGTGAGGGCTCCGCGGCGAGGGCGGCGGCGATCGCGAGCAGGATCAGCATGGTGGATCTCGTATAACAAATGATATACAAAATGTGTGCAGGAAGTGTTCATGCCGCGTCCCAAAGGAAGAAGAAACCATCGGTTCGAGGAGCGCCGTCGTGAGATCGCGGGCCGGATCGGGCAACGCCTGATCGCCCCCGACGGCGCTCGCGCGAGCTTGCGGGAGCTCGCGGCGGCCGCCGGCGTGTCGCTCCCGACCCTCCGGCACTACTTCGGGGACCGGGACGGCGTGCTGGCGGCGGCCGTGGAGGAGCTCGGTCGCACGGGCGCGTTCTGGCTCCAGGCGACGCGGAGCGTGAACACCGAGCTGGCGCTGGGCCCGTCGATGCGCTGGCTGCTCGACATGTTCGCCATCGGGTGGGAGCGCGGCGTCGGCACGATGATGAGCAGCGGGCTCGCGGCGGGCCTGGAGAGCGACGTGGTGGGTCCCGCGGTCGTCGACGCCCTGCTCGAGCCCATGCTCCAGGCGACCGAGACCCGCCTCGCCGAGCACGCCGCCCGCGGCGAGGTGCAGGGTGATCTGCGGCACGCGGCGCTGGCGCTCGTGTGCCCGGCGCTGCTCGCGTTGATGCACCAGCACGGCCTCCGCGGCGCGAGCTGCCGTCCCCTCGACCTCGCCCGCTTCCTCGACGAGCACACGGAACGCTTCGTGCTCGGCTGGGGTCGGTAGACTGCGTCCATGCTCACCCTGCTCTGGACGGTCGCGCTCGCGGCCACTCCCACCGATCCCGACGCCGCGCTGGGCGACCAGTGGCTCGTGATCGTCTCGTCGAAGCGCGATCCGGCGGAGGTCCAGCCCGCGATGGCCGCGATCGCCGCCCACCCCGAGCTCGGCCTGAGCCCGCGGACGCTCGCGTCGGGGCACTTCAAGAACCTGATGCCCTGCTACACGGTGGCCGTGGCGCAGGCGACGCCCGACAAGAAGGTCGCGCTCGGTGTCGTCACGAAGCTGAAGGCCGCCGGGATCGACGCGTACGCGAAGAACGCCGGCGCCCACGTCGGCGCGTCCGCGGCGATCGACGCCTGGTGCGCCCGCAAGGACGACGAGGACGCCGTGGAGGGCGCGCGCCTGGCGGTGGTGGTGGACGGCAAGCTCTGGCTGCCGTCCTCGGCGCCGAGCGAGCAGCGGGACCGCGTGGTGCAGGCCGCGCCCCCGCCGGTCTCCCTGGACGCCGGGTACGCGACCTGGCTCTCCCCGGCGCCCGCACCACCCACCGTCGGGCGACGCGTCCGCGTGGTCGAGGTGGACACGGGGCGGAGCCAGGTGTGCGCGGTGTCGGGCGGTGGCGTGCTCACGCTGGGGATTCCGCACTTCGGCCTGTTCCAGCAGCCGGGGACCCCGAAGGCGCCGGTCTGCGGCTCTCCCGCGCTCTACGACGCGCTGACCTGCCCGGAGGCGACGGGCTCGGGCCCCTGGGTGGCGGTGGCCGAGGGGGCGGCGCTGGACGGGTACCGGCGGGAGGACGCGTCCAAGGAGCTGGTGGCGGCCGCGACCGCCGCGCTCGAGCGGGACACCGACTACGAGGAGCCCGGCGAGGACGTCTCGCGCTCGGTCGACGTCGGGGTGTGGCGGGGCCCGAAGGGACCGTTCGTGGTCGTCGCCGGCACCCGGACCGAGGGCCCGGGCGTGTGCGGCGGCGACGAGTCGGTGTGGATCCGGGTGTTCGCGCTGGACGGCGCGGCGCTCGGCGCCCCGAAGGGCGACTGGACGACGACGGCGTTCGCGACCGTGCGCGGCCTGGTCGACGTCGGCGGCGACGGCGTGCCCGAGCTCGTGCTCCACACGTTCCCGAGCGTGCTCTCCCTCGACGACATCGAGGGCGTCCCGCTGGACGAGCACACCACGGACTACTGCGACTGCCCGTGCTGACCCCCGAGCAGGAGGGCGAGCGGCGGCGCAACCTGCTCCTGACCCTGGTGATGATCGGGTTGCTCATGACGCCGGCCTGGTTCTCACCGACCTGGTTGAGGGTGCCGTGGATGGTGGCGGGCCTGGTCTTCGGGCTGCCTGCGGCCTGGGTGAGCTGGCGCCACACCCCGTGGCTGCCCACGCCGAGCGAGGATCTGCCGCGCATCGTCCGGCTGCTGGACGTGCGGCCCGGCCAGCGATTCTGCGATCTCGGCGCGGGCGAGGGGCGCATGGTGCTCCACGTGGCCGCGGTCACGGGCGCCGACGCGACCGGCATCGAGCTGTCCCCCTTCCACTGGCTCGTCGGGCGGCTCCGGCTGCTGCTCCAGGGCAACGAGCGCACGCATCTGGTGCTCGGCGACTTCCACCGCGCCGACCTGTCCGGCTACGACGCGCTCTACCTCTGGGGGACCTCCGCCATCGTCGCCACCCCGGACTTCCTCGCGCTGGTCCACCGCCTCCGGCCCGGCGCGCGGCTCGTCTGCCACCACCACCCGATACCCGGCCTCGAGCCCGACGTGGTCGACGTCGACGGCCGTCGGCCGATCCGCGTGTACGTGATGCCTCCGTCCCCGGTCGTTACGGACCCCCTCCACCCCGAGGAGGACGGATGACCGAAGAGCAGATCGCGGCCTGGACCGAGCGCGGCGCAGAGATGGGGCTGGCGGGCCTCAAGGCCGTCGCCATCGTGGCGATCGGTTGGGTGCTCGCCACGTGGACCCGCCGGCTGGTGGTCCGAACCGTGGAGCGTCGCAAGCTCGATCTCGCGCTCGGCCGCTTCCTGGCGTCGCTGGCGCAGTGGGCGGTGGTCGGCGCGACCCTGATCGCGGCGCTGGGTGCCGTGGGCGTCGAGACGGCGAGCCTGGTGGCGATGTTCGCGAGCGCGGGCATCGCGGTGGGCCTGGCGCTGCAGGGCAGCCTCTCGAACTTCGCGAGCGGCGTGCTGATCCTCGTGTTCCGGCCCTTCACGATCGACGACGTGGTGGTCGTGGGCGGCGCGGCCCCGGGACGCGTGCTCGAGATCGGGCTGTTCTCGACGACGCTCGTGACCGCCGACAACCAGAAGATCATCGTGCCCAACAGCGTCGTGACGGGCGGTACGATCGTGAACCTCACCACGATGGGGACGCGCCGCGCGGACATCGAGGTGGGCGTCGCCTACGGGAACGACCCGGCGCGCGTGCTCGAGGTGCTGCGCGAGGCCGCACGGGGGTGCGAGCACGTCCTGCCCGAGCCGGCGCCGAACGTGCTGTTCGTGGGCCTCGGCGCCTCCTCCATCGACTTCCGCGTGATGACCTGGGGCAAGTCCGCGGACTTCCTGATGGTCGGCCACGAGGTGCGCACCGCCTGCTACCAGGCGCTCGACCGCGAGGGGATCGAGATCCCCTTCCCCCAGGTCGTCATGCACCAGGCGAAGCAGACCGCCTAGACGGTCGCGGGCTCCGGGTCGGCGACCACGTCGGCCTCCTCGACGGCCGACGGGCGCAGCGCGCCGACGCCGAGCACCAGCGGCACGAGGCGGTAGTAGTTGGCGCCCAGCGCGGAGTTCAGCGACATCACGCTCAGCGCGATGCCGAGCGGCCCCGCGACGAGGTGCACCGCCGACATGCCCGCGCGGATCGTGCCCACCCAGGGCCCGACGCCCGGGAGCAGCGGCAGCAGCCGGCCCACGGGGGTCTTGAACAGCGCGAGCGCCTTGCCGAGGCCCCAGCGGGTCACGAACGAGGTGCCCGCGCCAGCCCCCATCCCGACGGGCGGCAGCCAGGAGAACGACAGCCGCCCGCGGGTCGTGTCGTCCAGCGCAGACAGCGAGATCCCATCGTCCGGGATCTCCGCCACCAGCGCACGCGTGAGCGCGTCCACCTGATCCCACACCGGCAGATCCGGATCGACACGGTCCGCGACCTTGAGGCGCCGGGCGACGTGCCGCACGACGTCCTCGAAGGACGAGCGCTCGACGACGTACCCGAGCGGCGTGCAGTAGTTCCACCAGATCGCGTCCGCGATGCGCGCGGCGAGCTCCGGGGCCGTGGTCGCGCCGCGGGCATCCACCTCGGAGGCATCGAGGATCAGCCGCAGCGCGTCGGCGTCCTGGATGGCGAGGCTGCGCTCGAGATCGTCGCGGGTCGTGGCCATGCTGCCTCCGGGTGGAGCGGGGACCGTGCTCCGATCCTACGCCTCACCTTCAGACGGTATTTCCCCGCCGGCGCCGTCGTCCGTCACGGATCGTCTGGAACCGGGGGCGATCGCCGTGGGTCCAGCGATCCGGTAGTCGCCGGTGAGCCAGCGATCGAGGTCCACGAGGCGGCAGCGCTTCGAGCAGAAGGGCCGTGTGGGCTCGTCGCCGCGGACAGGCTGGGAACAGGTGGGGCACTTCATGGTCGTCCCCTATCCCCTCCGAGGGGCCTCGGACGAGGCGGACAGATCCTGGCCCCGTCCTCTGGCACGGTGCATCCATCGGGATACGCCCGGACGCTCGACTCGAGCGTGAAAGGCCGCAGGGAAGCGGCAGGGAGTGAAGCGGATGTCGGTCAACAAGGTGATTCTCGTCGGCAACCTCGGCGCCGACCCCGAGACGCGGACGACGGGCGGCGGGACGGTCGTCGCCACCCTGCGCATCGCGACCACGGAGCGCCAGAAGGACCGCGAGACCGGCAACTGGACGGACCACACCGAGTGGCACCGCGTCGTGTGCTTCGGCAAGGTCGCGGAGAACGTGTCGCGCTTCCTGAAGAAGGGCCGCCAGATCTACATCGAGGGCAAGCTCCGCACGCGCAAGTGGCAGGACAAGGACGGGCAGGACCGTTGGTCGACCGAGGTCATCGCCGACAACATCCAGTTCCTGGCGGGCGGCCGCGAGGGTGGCGGTGACGGCGGCGGCTATGGCGGTGGCGGCGGCGGCTACGGTGGTGGCGGCGGCGGCGGGTACGACGGCGGCGGCAGCGGCAGCGGCGGCGGTGGACGCGGCGGCGGCGGCGGTGGCTACAGCGGCGGCGGCGGTGGCGGCGGTGGCTACAGTGGTGGTGGCGGCGGCGGCTACGGCGGTGGTGGCGGCGGCGGCGCGGACGACGACATCCCGTTCTGAGTCCGGACAGCAGGATGGGCCCCCATGGACGGATCCGGCGCCAACACCCGATCGACGCGCCGACGCTGGTGGGCGCTGGGGGCGGTCCTGTCCATCGCCGTGGCGTCGGCGATCGCGGGGGTCGGCTGGGCCTGGTCGCGCGCGACCTCCCCGACCTGCGACGAGATCCCTCGCGAGGACCTCACGCTCCGCGAGATGGGCACGCTGCGACGCCTCATCGAGGTGTACAAGCGCGATCCGAGCCAGCCGCTGACGCTGTCGGCGCGCCAGGCCTCCTTCCTGCTGCGTGAGGAGTTCGAGCTGACGGCGTGGTTCACGACCAGCGAGGCGGGAGGCCTGTCCGGGCAGCTCACGATCCCTCGCGAGGACGGTTGCTGGAACCTGAGCTTCGATGGGACGGTGGAGGTCGACGACGGCGTCGCGACCGTGGTGCCGCAAGAGATCGAGGTGGGCGACCTGTCGCTCGGGTGGCTCGTGGGCGGGCACGCCTGGCGCCTCGGTCCCGCGCGCATGCCCCAGCCCAAGGCGGAGGAGCTCCTCGGGCACCTGGCGTCGGTCCGCGTCGACGGGGGGCAGATCCTGGTGAAGGTCGACGATCCCTCGTGGATCCGCTGATGTGGGCGCTGCTGCTCGCCGGATGCGCGTACAAGGTGGCGCTCACGTCGCAGCCCACACCCGTGCAGGTCGCGCTGCCCGACGGGACGACCGTGGTCACGCCCTCGGAGGTCGTGGTGCGCTGGCGACCGTACGGCCACCAGCGGATCACCGCCTCCTCCACCGGCATGCGGCCGCTCACGATCGACCTGCGCGAGCGCGAGGTGCGCCTGTGGCGCTTCGTGGGGACCACCCTCGCCCACCCCGACACGCTCTGGGGCCGACCGCGCGGCGAGGTGCACCTCGTGCTGGTCCCCGAGCACGGACCGAGTGGGACCTGGGCCGAAGACGACGTACCTTGACGAGATCGATCGAAGATTCAGAGGATCGACGACGTCCAAGTCGTCGGCACACTGGCCGACTCCACCACCGGCCGGTACAGTGCGACGGGGAGAAACCACCGATGACCCACAAGAACGCCGTGCGCATCCTGATCCCGACGTTGATCGTCACCGCCCTGGCGGCGCTGGGCTGCGCGGGGATGGGGGGCGGCTCCGAGAAGCCCGAGCCGCGTCACGACGCGCCCAAGGCCGGGAAGGGCGAGATCAAGGTGGGCGCCAGCGCGCTGCAGCGGCACGGTGGCAAGCCCGAGAAGCTCCCCAGCAACGCCACGGTCCAGCGCAGCCACGTGAAGGACCAGTACATCGTCAAGCTCTCCCCGGGCGTCACGAAGATGGAGTTCCGCCAGGGGCTGAAGACGGAGAACGGGAAGCTCGACAAGGACCTCGGGAGCCTCGGCGTGGACGAGGCGCGCCCGGTGCACCGCCGCGGCGCGAAGCACAAGAACAGCGCGGACGCCTTCGGCCTCGGCCGCACGATCCGGTTCCGCAGCGCCAAGCCGATGGACGAGGTGATCGCGACCCTCGAGGACAACCCGGACGTCGAGTGGGTCGAGCCGGTCACGCACGTCGAGGCGCACGGTCGCGTCCCGAACGACCCCTACTGGGCGTACCAGTGGCACCTCCAGAACCTGCGCGTCAACGAAGCCTGGGACACGACGATGGGCCAGGGCGTCGTGGTGGCCGTCGTCGACACCGGGGTGACCGCCAACGAGGACGGCTTCTTCGAGCTCCTCCAGGGGTACGACTTCGTCGACGACGACAACCGCCCGGACGACATGAACGGCCACGGCTCGCACGTCGCGGGCACGATCGGCCAGCGGACGAACAACGGCATCGGCGTGGCCGGCGTCGCGCCCAAGGTCTCCATCCTCCCCGTCCGCGTGCTCGACGCGAACGGCTCCGGCGACAACACCAGCGTCGCCGAGGGCATCATCTGGGCCGTCGACAACGGCGCGAACATCATCAACCTGTCGCTCGGCGGCCCCTCGCCCTCGGAGGCGATCGCGGACGCGGTGGCCTACGCGTACGAGCAGGGCGTGACCGTGGTCGCCGCCACCGGCAACGACGGCTTCACCGACTTCATCGGATACCCGGCCGCCTACCGCACGCCGATCGCCGTCGGCTCGGTCGACATCGGCAACGTCGTCGCCTTCTACTCCAACCAGGGCCGCGAGATCGACATCGTGGGCCCGGGCGGCGACACGTCGGGCGACCGCAACGGCGACGGCCAGGTCGACGGCGTGCTGCAGGAGACCCGCATGAACGGCTCCTGGGGCTACTACCAGCTGCAGGGCACGTCGATGGCGACCCCGCACGTCGCTGGCGTCGCCGCCCTGGTGTACGCGACCGGCATCCACGACCCCGACGACATCCGCGACGTGCTCCAGACCACGGCGAACGACCTGGGCGCGCCCGGCTGGGACCCCGTCTATGGCTGGGGCATGGTCAACCCGGTGGACGCCGTGAAGGCCTCGCCCGGCGGCGGCAAGCGCGGCAAGCGCGGCAAGCGCGGCGGCGGCGACCTCGAGATCTCCGACGTCGACGTGAAGAAGACGGGCCCGCGGCGCGCGGTCATCTCCTGGGTCACGAGCGAGCCGGCGGAGTCGGTCGTCCTCAACCCGAACAACGAGTTCGAGCGGCGCGACGAGAACATGACGAAGTACCACCAGGTCTCGGTGCGCGGGCGGCCCGGCACCAGCGTCGACTTCGTGGTCCGCTCCGTCGCCGGTCCCAAGAACCGCGCGAAGGAGACGGTCACCGTCACGTTCTGAGGCCGTCCGTCGGCCTCAGCGAGGGGCGTGGTTCACACCCACGGAGCCAGCGCCGCCCGCGGCGTGCCACGCCCCGACGGCCCAGTCCATCGCGCCGTCACCGTCGAAGTCGCCGCCCGCCACCGCGGAGCCCGCCTTGTCGCCACCGGCGCTCCCCACCACGAGGTCGGGCACCGAGGGCGTGCTCGTCCCCGAGCGGAACAGGCCGGCACCGCCCCGCTCGCGGTTCTGATAGACGGCTTCCTGCCAGCCCACGACGAGCTCGTCGCGACCGTCCGCCGCCGTGTCCCCGATCACTGCGAGCGCGATCCACTGCCCGAACGCGAGCGGGTTCACCGATGGGGCCGCGGGTCCGGCCGCGCCACCGCGCACGAGCGCGAAGTGCTTGTCGAAGCCGGCACCCGACAGCCCGACCGCCACGTCCTCGTACCCGTCGCCGTTCAGGTCGCCGCCGCCCGACAGCTCCCAGCCGAAGTCCGTGTAGTTCGCGGGGCCGTTCACGGTCCAGGAGCGCGCCGCCAGGGTCCCCGAGGCAGACCCCCGGTACACCCAGAGGTTCCCGCCGGCGCCCTTGAACGGGTTCGCCACGACCACGTCGGAGTACCCGTCGCCGTCGAGGTCGGACACGCCCACGTCGTACCCGAAGGTCCAGTCGCCGCTCAGGGTCCGCGCGGGCGAGGCGCCGAGCCCGGAAGCGCCGCCGTGGAAGGTGAGCACCAGGTTCAGCGGCCCGGCGTACTCCATGTCCTGCGGGTCCGCGAGCACCAGATCGTCGTACCCGTCGCCGTTCACGTCGCCCGCGGCGAGCAGGGGGTAGGCGCCCACCGGGTACGTCCAGGCGGCCGAGGCGGAGAGCCCGGTCGGCGAGCCCAGGTACAGCGCGATCCCCGAGGACGTCGGCACCACGAGGTCGTCGTAGCCGTCGGCGTTCGCGTCCAGCGCGACCAGCTCGCCCCAGTCCCCACCGGTCCAGGCCCGGGCGCTGGTCAGCCCCGTCGGCGACCCCTCGAACACCACCACGTGGGACAGCGCGCCCGCCGCCAGGTCGTCGTACCCGTCGCCGTCGAAGTCACCCGCGGCCAGGTTGTACCCCAGGCGCTCACCAGCGTTCCCGGTGAGCGTGGTGTCCATCGCCGGAGCGAAGGCGTGGGCGGCGGTGGCGTGGAGCGCGAGCGTGACCATGGGACCTCCAGGGGTTCGCCCGCCCCCATGTCCCGGGGCCGGCCACGCTCACAGGGCTCCGCTCACTTCGCCGGCAACAGTACCATCTGGACGCGGTTCCGGTCGTCGAGCAGCCGCTTCGCGGTCTCCTTCGCGCTCTGCACGGAGAGCTGGTCGAGGAAGTGCGGCAGGTCGAGGATCTCGGTGGGGTCCACGCCGCGCTCCAGCGACTGCGTGAAGATGTTGAGCCACCAGCGGTTCTCGCGCACGTCCTGCTCGCGGCGGCGCAGGCGCTTCTCCTTCTCCTGGTCCACGATGCGCTCTGGCGGGCCGTCCTTGCGGACGAGGTCGATCACGCCGTAGGTCGCGGCGAGCAGCTCGTCGACGCGGTCCGGGTCGCAGCTGAAGTCGACGCGGACCACATACCCGCCGTAGGGGGCGAACTCGTCGTTGGCCGACACCCGCACGCCATAGACGCCGCCGAGCTCCTCGCGCAGCTTCTCGCGGAGCATGACGGAGAGCACGTCGCCGAGCTGGTAGAGCTGGAAGCGCTCGTCCCAGCCCCCGGCGAAGTCGCCGTGCCAGTCGACGTGGACCCGCGCCTTGGCCTCGATGCCCTGCTCGACCTTGCCCTCGAGCTTGCCCGGCTTCTCGCGGAAGCCACGATCCTTCCAGCTCTCCTCACGGCCCTTCGCCGGCAGGCCGCCGAGCCAGGTGGCGACGAGCGCCTCGGTGTCGTCGGGCAGGTTGCCGACCAGCACGAAGCTCAGATCGGACAGATCGCCGAAGCGGTCCGCGTGCAGCGCCTTCATCCGCTCGAGGTCCGCCTGCTTCAGCGTCTCGGGCGTCCAGGGCGTCCGCCGCGGGTCGTCCCAGGCGAGCGCCGTCAGCGCGTCGTCGAACACGGCGTTCGGGTCGTTGCCGCGGTTCACGAGGCGCGCCTCCTGCTGCGCGAGCACGACCTGCAGGGCCTCGGCGTCGAACCGCGGCGCCACCACCGCCCCGTGGAGCATCTGCAGCGCCACCCCGAGGTCCGACGGGCTCGCCGAGCCACTGATCAGCTCGAAGGACTCGCCCAGCGACGCGTCCACCTGGACCTTGTGGCCCGCGAGCCACCGATCGAGCGTGTCGCGGTCCTGCTGCCCGATGCCCGACTGCCACAGCGTGTCCAGCATCAGGCGCGCGCTGACCACGTCCTCGTCGGCGAGCAGCGACTCACCGCCCTTCGAGAAGCCCTGGAACAGCACCTCGTCGTTCTTGAAGTCCGTCTTCTTCGTCCAGACCTTCACGCCGTTCGACAGCACGAGCCCGGTGAAGCCGGACGCGGTGGCGTACTGGTCGTCGCGGGAGACGACGGTGCCCGGCGTCGGCTCGGCCGCGAGCAGCGGCGGGATCTCGGCCTCGGGCGGGAGCGCCTCGATCTCCATGTTCGCCACCTTCGCCTCGACCTTCGCGAGATCGGTCTCGGTCGGGACCGCGAGCCCCTCCTTCTGCGGCATGGCCACGCCCACGACCCGCGTGCTGCGCGGCAGGAAGCCCTTGGACCACGCGTTCAGCTCGTCGACGGTGAACTGCGGGACGAAGCGCTCGGCCATCGCGGCCTCGGCGGGGATGCCGGGCATGGGCTCGTGGACGAGGAAGTGGCGCACGATCTCGTCCGCCGCCGCGGTGCTGTCCTCCTTCTCCGCGTCCGCGACCATCGACGCGTACTGCTTGAGCACGGCGGCCTTCGCGCGGTCGAGCTCCCCGGGGCGCACCCCGTGGCGGCGCAGGCGCTCGGCCTCGATCAGCAGCGCCTCCCAGCCCCGCAGGATCCCGTCCTCCTGCACGGCGGCCCCGAGGTTCCACGCGGCCCTCTCGGCCAGCATGCGACGCTTGCCGGCGCCGGCGCCGATGAACGGCGGATCGGGCTGGCGGGAGAGCGCGTCCAGCCGCTCCTGGAGGATGAGCGTGCCCACCTGGTCCATCAGGTCGCCGCGGTACCCGCCGACCGTGGTGGACTCGGGGTCGTCCACGACCGCCATCACCGAGACGCTGGCGCGCGGCATCTCGGGGTCCGCGAAGATGCCGTAGAGCGTCTCCTCGTGGTCCGGGATCTGGAACCGGGTGCGCTCCCGCGGCTGCTCGGCGGCCGGGATGCCCGCGAAGTGCTCCTCGATCAGCGCCTGGACGCGGTCGGGGTCGACGTCTCCGGCGACGATCACCGCCATCAGGTCCGGCCGGTACCAGTCGGCGTAGAAGCGCCGCAGGGCGTCGGGGTCGAAGGTCTTGAGCGACTCCTCGGTGCCGATCGGGAGCCGGTCGGCGTACAGCGAGTCGTGGAACTGCAGCGGCAGCATCAGGTCGGTCTGGCGCCCCTGGACGCCGCGCCGCAGCCGCCACTCCTCGAGGACGACGCCGCGCTCCTTGTCGATCTCCTCGGGGTCGAAGGTCAGGCCGTGCGCCCAGTCCTCGAGCACCAGGAAGGCCTTCTCGAAGATCTCGTCGTCGTCGGTCGGGACCATGAGCTTGTAGACCGTCTCGTCGAAGCTCGTGTGCGCGTTGAGGTGAGGCCCGAACTGCGTCCCGACGGACTCGAGGTACTGCACGAGCTCGTTGTGCGGGAAGTGCTCGCTGCCGTTGAAGGCCATGTGCTCCACGAAGTGGGCCAGGCCGAGCTGATCGGGGTCCTCGAGCACGGAGCCCGCGTCCACCGCGACCCGCAGCACCGCGCGGTCGTCGGGCTCGGCGTTGACCTGGACGTACCAGTGGATGCCGTTGGGGAGGACGCCCTGGCGCACGAGCGGGTCGTCGACCAGGGGCTGCGCGAGCTCGTCGACGGGCGGCGCCACCTCGGTCGTCTTGGGGCAACCGACCAGCAGCGACACGAACACGGGAACCAGCACCGACACCTCCGGAAGGGCCGCTCTAACCACCTCCGCCCAGTCGATCCCTCCATGGGAGCACCGAGACATCTCGTGGCTCGCTCACGGTACACTGACCACATGGACAACCTCCGTCACCGCGCGAGCGCGGCGCTGCTGATGGCGATGCTCGCCTGCCGCCACACGACCACCCAGCCCACGGACACCCAGGTCCCGACAGCGTCGGCGGACACGGCGACCCTCACGACCTCCGCGTGCGCCGTCACGAGCTGGCCCGATCCCGACGACCGCAGCTCGCTCCGGGCGTGCGACGAGGACGAAGACCCGAGGTGCTTCCCGGGCGAGCTGTGTGCCGACGTGTGCCGCGTGGACTGCAGCCACGCGGACTGCCCGGACGGCGAGACCTGCTCGACCGACCGCTGGACGACCACCGGGACGTCCACCTACGACTACGTCTTCGGCTCGACGAGCGCCTGCCTGGGCGCGGGCTCCACGCCCCTCGCGGACGGTCCCAGGAACGGCCTGTCCGCGTTCGTGCCCACCACCCTGCCGACGAGCGCGACCCTGGTGGTGGCTGGCGAGCAGGCGGTCTGGGCGTCGACCACCGACGCCGTCCCCAGGTTGCTGTCGGTCGCCCTCGGCCCTGATCACCTCCCGAACGGCGCGTTCACCGACCTGGGCCCGGGACCGCTCGCGGCCGAACCGGACGCGGGGGTGGAGGCGCACGGGCGGCTGGTCCTGCTCTACGCGGAGCGCGTGTTCTCAGCACCCGTGACCGGCGCGACACTCGGTGTCTGGCGCGAGGAGTCGCCACTGCCCGCCGCGGTCCAGCGCCCGGCCTTGCTCGATGGGGGTGACTGGCTCGTCGTGGCCGCGGGGACCATCAGCGGCGCCCCGAGCCCCTTGGTCCAGTCCGCCGAGGTGGGCGCGGACGGGGTGATCGCGCCCTGGACGCGAGCGTTCGTGTCCGCCATCGCCGGGCCCGGCCGACACGCCGCGGTCGTGGCGGACGAGCTCGTCCTCCTCACGAAGGACGGCGAGATCACCTACCACGCCGACCTCGACACCCTCCCCGAGCCCGCCTTCGTCGCGTCGAGGCCGCCGCCGCACGTCCGGTCGTCCCAACAGATCGCCGTGGCCGCCGGGTCCCTGTGCGACGCGCTGGTGATGATCGGCCAGGACCCGTCCCTGTCCACTCAGCTCCTGCCCTGGGAGACCCTGCAGGATCCCGACACCTCCTGGCGTCTGGGCAGCATCGTCTCCGACGAGTGGCGACCTCCCAGGGACACCACGACGCACGGCTCCTGGCTGCACGTGCTCGCCTACGACGGGACGACCCTGTGGAGCGCGGGCCGAACGCCCTGATCAGCGAACGGGATCCCAGCGCACCAGCCAGCCGTATCCACCGCCCGGGTGTCCCAGCGCGCTCGGGCTCTGGCGTTGGGCGCCGATGTATCCCTGGCCCCTCGCGCCCGCGATGATGCTGCCGTCGTCCAGCTCCACCACACCGGCCATCGCGTCGAAGGAGGTGGTGCCCGCGTCCAGCGCCGCCACCCCTCGGCCGTCGGCGTCCAGCATCCCCACGACCAGATCGACCGAGCTACCCCCGTAGACGTCCATGGGCGGGACGACCCCGAGAGAGCCTCCCCCGGCGTTGACCCCCCAGAGCATCCACCCGTCGGCGCGCCGAACGAGCTGCTCGCTGCTCAAGGACGGCTTGAAGGCCTGGAATCCGGGTGTGACCGTGCCCGCCAGATCGGCGTGCAGGAGGCGGAGGGCGAACGACTCGTAGGTGAGCACGTCGACGCCTCCGTCCGCGACCGCGAGCGCCCGCGCGAAGGCGGGAGCGATGGACACGAGGGCGCCGGTCGCCGCGTCGTACGCCAGCACCTCCCGCTGCGCCTCCATGAGCGAGCGGTCCGGCCGGGAGACCCCGCTCCACCCCACCCACACGTGGGTCTCGTCCGCAGCGAGCGAGGTGCACCAGCCGTCGCGATCGGAGACGAGGAGCCAGCGCGGATCACCGGAGGGCGTCCAGGCAGCCACGAAGCTCGCCGAGGTCGCGGCGGCGTCGGACATCAGGGAACCGTGGTGGATCTCCCCATTGATCGCCTGACCACACGCATAGACGGAGCCGTCCGGCGCAGCCACCAGCGAGGAGAGTCTTCCGCCCAGGAAGAGCGCGTACCAGCGCAGATCGGCGGTCGCGTCCACCCGAGCCACCACCGTCGCGTCCCAGCTCGGCACCATCGTGCCCCCGTCGTCGGGGAAGGGGACCATGTCGTCGTCACCGCTGAAGGCGATCACGGCACCCCCGGGGTCGGCGGCACCGATGACGGGCAGGCCCCAATCCTGGTCGGCGATGCGCCGTTCGATCACGGGGAGCCCCGTGGTCGGATCCACCACCGTCAACACGCCCGATCCGTCCCACGGAAGCGTGAACTCGTCGGGGTCGCCGACGCCGAACACCACATCCGGTTGCGAGGAACCCTCGACGACGACCAGCAACCGCCCGTCGCCCGAGGGCAGGACCAGCTCCGGCGCGCGTCCCCAGGCGCGGATCCAGGTCGGACGGTACGGCTCATCGTCGATGTCGGTGTCGGTGTCGGTGTCGGTGAGCGTGCCCGAGCCGGTCTCGTGCGCGATCGGCGACCCGGTGTCGGGCGTCGTGGTGGGACCGGGCGAGGTCGTGCCGTGTTGGCACGCGAACCAGAGCGGGAACATGGTCCACCCAGTGTACGCTCAGTCTGCTTCTGTCGGCGGCTTCTCTGCGACTCGTGACCTGCGCCTCGTTCAGCCTGCCGCGATGCGGTGCAGCTCGTCCACCTGATCGCTCTTCACCAGCACCTGGAGCTGCTCGCCGACCGTGAACCAGCGGTCGGGCTTGGGGGAGAGCTCCCACTGGCCGTTCTCGCCGCGCACGCCCACGACGGTCATCCCGCGCCCGGAGAGGGACCCGTAGGACTGGCCGCGCAGCACGCTCCCCTCGCCCACCCTGACCTGCACGACGACGAGCACGGTCTCGCCGATGCGGTGGGTGCCCACCACGCCCGGATCGAGCGCCGCGGACGCGAAGAGCGGGGCCGCGAGGCGGCTCGTGGAGACGCTGGCCTCGATCCCGAGCACGCTGCGCACCTTCTGCGCGAGCCGCTGGTCGAACAGCCGCATCACGACGTGCACGTCCTTCGCGATCTCGCGCGCGTCCATCGCGATCTCGAGGTTCGCGAGGTCGTCGTCCGTCGCCACGATGATGGCCCGCGCCTTGTCGATGTGCAGCTGGACGAGGAGATCCTCCGCGCGGGCGTCGCCGATGAGGACGTGCACCCCGAGCATGCGGGCCCGCTCCACGAACTGCCCGTTCGGGTCGCGCTCGACCGCGAACACCTCCACGCCCATGGACACGAGCTCCTCGGCGACCCGGAAGCCCACCGAGCCGAGCCCGCAGAGGATGACGTGCTGCTTCGTCGTCGCCGCCATGATCTCCACCCAGGTCCGCGCGTTGCTCTCGCGGTTCAGCAGGTTGACGCCGAGGCGCAGGATGCCCTCCGACACCACGAGCACGCCGAGCAGCGGCTGACCGTAGTGCATCAGCTGCGCGAGCACGTGGGTCGGCGTCTCCTCGAGGTGCTCGGAGAACATCAGCGTGTACGAGACGAAGAACGCCCGCGTCCAGGTCTGGGGCGGGCTGCCCGGCGAGCTGCCGAACTCGTGCTCGACGACCCCGCCGATCAGCACCACGACGACGAACAGGAGCAACGGCCGCGCGAGCACGCGCACGCCGTGGCGGGCGTACAGGAGCTCGGCGTGCAGGCGTCGCAGCGGGTTCGGTCCGTTCACCGCCGCCAGTGTCACCCGGAACGGCGCCGCGATCGAGGGCTCAGCGCAGGGTGGTCCACGACCCGCCACGGCAGCCGCGGGCCAGGTCGGTCGGGTCCGCTGCCGGCGTGGAGCGCGCTTGCCACTCGGTCGCCGCGGCCACCGTGGTCGGACACACCAGGACGCCGCCGGAGCGGTCCACCGTCCAGTCCAGCCGGGCCCAGCGTCCCGCCACCGGCGAGCCCGGGTCCGCGCGACCGATCATCGTCCGTTCGCGGTTGCTGAAGCGCGAGGTGGTCCACGTCGCCCCGCCCACGGAGAAGGCGCTGGCGTCCACCACGACGGCGTGACCCTGTGGATCGGTCCAGGGTCCGGCGATCTCGGGCGCCGCCGGCGACAGCTCGGTCCAGGGACCGCCGTGGCAGCCGCCGGTCGACGGTGAGGTCCGGTCGGCGGGACCGAGCATCCGCACCTGCTGCTCGCTGACCTGCTGGAGCGAGCGACACAACCAGGTGCTGCCCCCGCTCGAGGTCCAGTCCAGACGCTCCCAGTAGGCGTGGTTGTTCGGTCCGATCCAGGTCGAGAAGCCCATGTCCGCGGTGTTGTCGAAGTCCGAGAGGTCGGTCGCGCGGATGTCGTCGAGCAGGCCCTGGTCGTCGATCTCGAGCTGCGAGGTCGCGCCGGACGGGTCGTCCCACACGCCGAACACGTCGACGTGATCGCTCACGCGGTAGCCGAAGGCCGGGCTCACCTCGCTCGTCGCCGGCTCGACGCCCTGGTAGGCCGCGGTCGACCCGACGGCGGCCGAGACCGGCACGAGGACCTGGACCTCCATCGCCCCTGCGGCGTCCGCCGTGCCGCTCCCCACGAGGTGTCCGTTGGCCACGTCCAGACAGAACGGCAGGGCCGCTGGGCAGGTCGCGCCGGCGACGACGGCATCCCCACCCACCAGTCCGCCGACGTCGCCGGGGGCCAGGCCCCAGAACCGCAGGCGGATCGGTTCCCCGGGGACCGGCGTGCCGAACACGTCGAGGATCAGGGTCGGCGGCACGGCCAGCGCAGGCGCGGACGACAGCAGGATGGTGACGAGCACGGGACCTCCGAACCCATGCTCGCTCGGCCGCCCGACACCCACATGGGAACGGGATGAGATTCCGGTGAGAGCGGCATAGACTCGGTCCCGGGGGACGATGCGAGGGACCGTGGGTGCGTTGGGCATGGCGGTGGTCCTGGGGTTGGGCTGCGGCGGGATCATGAACGACGCAGCGATGGAGACGATCAGCGAGGACACCCTCGAGCTGCGGGCCAGGGTCCCGGACACCGATCCGAATCGGGCCGCGGTGGAGGCGCTCCTCGAGGATCAGTGGCTCGCGGCCCACGAGGGCGTGCTGTCGACCTCGGACGTCATCGTGTTCGGCGCGGCGCTCGCGACCGCCATCGAGGACGGAGCGGTCGACGACGCCGAGCTGGCCGAGCTGCAGGGGAAGGTCGGGTGGACGGTGCCCGCGCTGGACCCGGCCCGCCGCGCGGAGCTGTTGGCGCAGAAGGCGGCGATGGACGCCGAGGAGGCCCAGAAGGCCCAGCGCACGTCCCGCCCCGCGCCCGCGAGCGCCGGGAAGCTGGCGGACTGGACGCTGCCCGACGACCTGCGGATCGGGCTCGAGGCGGCCGGATGGGAGGTGTTCAGCTGCGTCGACGACCTCGAGGACGGCGAGCACTGGGTGGAGTGCGACGCGGACAAGGGCACGACGTCGGCCTCCGTGGAGGTCACCCGGTACAAGAGCCGGCGCGACGTGGACGACGAGGCGTCCGAGGGCGAGGCGGTGCGCACGGCGGGCAAGACCGAGCTGCGGGTCACGGTGCTCGACGGAACGGCCGGCGCGGCGTTGTTGGACGCCCTGGTCGGATCGGGTCCGCTCGCGAAGGTGGACGTGCGCAAGGGTCTGAAGGCCGCCGGGTACCGGGTGTCGGGGTGCTCCGAGGAGCGCGAGGACGGCGTCGTGATCGTCGCCTGCGACGCCGAGCGCCAGGGGAGGGCCGCGGTCGCGTCGCTGGCGACGACCGGAGACGGTGACGGTACGCTCGACGTACGGGCGCCGGAGCACGGCAACGCCATGGCCACGCAGGGGGACGACGAGCTCACCGTCATCGTCATGGACGAGGCGGCGGCGGGCTCGCTGGCGGACGCCCTGACGCAGCGCTAGGATGGACCGATGATCCGCCGCTTCCTGCCTCTGCTCCTGCTCGTCGCCTGCAAGTCCGAGCAGACCTTCGACGACCGCGAGGCGCGGCTCGCCTTCAGCCCGTCGCTGGTCGAGCTCGGCGACGTGCCCGTGGGCCTCGTCGCGGTCGGCGAGATCCAGGTCGACCACCTCGACGGCCCCGCGGCGAGCGTCGTGAGCGTCGGCGTGCGCAACCTGTCGGGCGAGGCCTTCTCGTACGAAGGGCCCGACACGATCCCCGTCGAGCGCGGCGGCAGCGCGATCGTCCCGGTCACCTTCGCGCCGCTCGACGAGGGCTGGTTCGTGGCGCGGGTGGAGATCGGGCACGACGGGCTCGACTCGCCCGCGGTGATCGACGTGCGGGGGCACGGCTTCGTGCCGGACGCCACGCTGACCCCCACGGTGATCGACTTCGGCCTGGTGCCGGTGGGGAGCTCGGCGAGCCACGACGTGGTGCTCACCAACGCGTCCACGGTGGACCTCGTGATCGGGGAGCTCGCGTTCTCCGACGACGTGTTCTCGGCGACGCTGCCCCTGCCGCACACGATCGGCGCGGGCGACACGCTGCGCCTGGCGGTGAGCTTCGCGCCGACGAGCGACCAGCCCGACGTGGGCGAGCTCGTGGTCCGCGCCGGGGACGCCGCGCTGCCGACGGTCCACCTGCGGGGCAACGACTGCGTCAACGGCCTGCCCGAGGCGTACGACGTCGACGGGGACGGCGTGACCTCCTGTGCCGGCGACTGCGACGACACGCGCGCCGACGTGCGTCCCGGCCTGCCCGAGGTCGGCGACGACGTGGACAACGACTGCGACGGCGACGTGGACGAGGACACCCCGGGCGTGGACGACGACGGGGACGGCCTCTCCGAGGACGACGGCGACTGCAACGACAACGACCGGAACGTGAACCCGACGGCGACCGAGATCCTCGCGAACGGCATCGACGACGACTGCGACGGCGTGGTCGACGCGGGCACGACGGACGCCGATCTCGACGGGTACGACCCGGTCCTCGGCGGCGACTGCAACGACGCCGACCCCACCGTCCACCCGGGCGCGCCCGAGCTCGTGGACGGCATCGACAACGACTGCGACTACGGCGTCGACGAGGGCACGCAGGGCGTCGACCTCGACGGCGACGGGTACTGCGCGCTGTCCGCGGGCTGCACCGACGGCTCGCTGGGCGGAGACTGCGACGACACGACGATGGCGACGCACCCCGGCGCGCCCGAGCTGCCCGACCGGCGGGACAACGACTGCGACGGGTCCATCGACGAGGGCACCGCCACCGGGGACGACGACGGCGACGGGTACACCGAGCAGGGCGGGGACTGCGACGACGGCGACCCCCTGCTCTCGCCGGGCCTCGGAACCTGCTAGAGCAGCCTGCTAGGCCCTGCGGCCGAGGGCCACGGCGCCGAAGCCGAGCGCCTGCGACGCCAGGAAGCACGCCGACACCCACTCGCCGCCCGCGATCGCCCAGGCTGCGCCCCACGCACCCCAGACGGCGAGCGCGCCCTCGAGCAGCGGCCAGAGCCCGGCCGTCGGGACCGCGTAGAGCGCGCCGTCCGAGGGGCTGTCGCCGCGCTTGGGCGTGCGGACGAAGGGGCTGGCGACCCCCGACCAGCCCTCGACGACGGCGGCCGCGTTGTGCAGCGCCATCCCCGTCGACAGCACGAGGAAGGTGGGCAGCGTGGTCAGCAGGCGGCGCAGCGCGAGCGCCCCGGTCGGCTCCCGGCGCCAGCAGCTCGTCCCATAGAACAGCACCAGCACCCCGAGCACGCCCTGCAGCAGCGGCCCCGCGGGCGTCAGCAGGGTGGCGGCGAGCGCGCTCCCTGCTCGCACCTGGGGCAGCGCCGGCGTGATCAGGCAGAGCAGCAGCACGGCGCCGAACACCATCCCTCCGCACAGGTGGACGGTCCCCTGCACCTTCGCCACCAGCGGCAGTGACGAGCGCCAGAGCGGCCCGAGCAGCTTGCGCGCGACCTGGGCGCCGCCCTTCATCCAGCGGTGCTGCTGCGCTCGGATCGCGCGCACGTCGTCCGGCAGCTCGGCCGGCGCCTCCAGCGCGTCGAGGTAGCCCAGCCGCCAGCCCGCGAGCTGGCACCGCAGCGACAGGTCGAGGTCCTCGGTGAGCGTGTCCGCGTGCCAGCCGCCGCCCGCCTCGATGCACGCCCGCCGCCAGACCCCTGCCGTGCCGTTGAAGCCCATGAGCAGCGGCGGAGCGCTCCGAGCCACCTGCTCGACGCCGAAGTGCGCGTCGAGGTGGAGCGCGAGCGACCGCGTGAGCACGCTCCGATCGCGGTCGAGGTGACCCCAGCGGGCCTGGACCAGCCCGAGCTCGGGGTGCGCGAGCAGGTGCCCCATGGCCCGGCGCAGGAAGTCGGGCGGCGGGCGGAAGTCGGCGTCGAAGATGGCGATGTAGGCGGCGTCCGTCTGGGCCAGGCCGGTTGCGAGCGCGCCCGCCTTGTACCCCACACGGTCCGGGCGGCGGACGACCTCGAAGGAGCGCCCGCGAGCGCGCAGCCCGGCGCACACCTCCTCCGCGATGGCCGTGGTCTCGTCGGTGGAGTCGTCGAGCACCTGGACGTGCAGCGCGGGCCAGTCGAGCGCGGCCACGGCGTCGAGCAGGCGGCGCACGGCCCGGCGCTCGTTGAAGAGCGGGAGCTGGACGACCACGAGCGGCAGATCCTCGCCATCGGCGGGCGGCGCCGGCTCCGCACCCCCGCGCGACGCCCGCCACAGGAGGTGGAGCTGCGACAGCGCATAGAGCGCCACCACCCCCGACGCCAGGAGGTAGGCCAGCGCCAGCGCCGTCGCGACCGCGCTCACGCCTCCCTCCGTACGAGGAAGGGCCCGATCGCCAGCGCGTCCAGCCGCGCCCGACCGAAGCACCCGATCGCGTCCGCGGGGCTCTGCACGATGGGCTCGCCGCGCACGTTGAAGCTCGTGAGCAGGAGCACCGGGCAGCTCGTACGCGCCTCGAAGGCTCGCAGCAGGCGGCGCAGGTCCGGGGTGCGCTCGTCCACCGTCTGCACGCGGGCCGACCCGTCGACGTGGGTGACCGCGGGGATGGCCGCCCGACGTTCGGCGCGCACGGGCACCACCAGGCTCATGTACGGGCTGTCCCCGTCGAGCTCGAACCAGTCCCCCGCTCGCTCGGCGAGCACCGCGGGCGCGAACGGCCGGAACGCCGCGCGGTCCTTCACCCGGGCGTTGATGCGGTCCTTCGCGCCGGGGTCGCGCGGGTCGGCCAGGATGGAGCGCGCACCCAGCGCCCGCGGACCGAACTCCATGCGGTCCTGGAACCAGCCGAGCACGGCGCCGTCGTCGAGCAGCGCCGCGCATCGCGCAGCGAGCGTGTCCGGATCGAGCTCCTCGCCCACCAGGCCCGCTTCGTCCAGGGCGCGCGCCACCGCGTCCCGGTCGTACGACGGACCGAGCAACGCGCCGCGCATGGCTGCCCGGGGCAGAGCCCCCCTACGGCCTAGAAGCGCTGCGCCGAGGGCGCCTCCGTCGTCGCCGGCGGCGGGCTGCACCCAGACGCGCCCGAAGGGTCCCTCGCGCGCGATCCGGCCGTTCGCGACCCCATTGAGGGCGACGCCTCCCGCGAGGCAGAGGTCGCTCGCCCCCGTGCGGCGGTGCAGCTCCTCGACCAGGCCGAGCATCAGCCGCTCCAGCACCACCTGGATCGACGCCGCCAGCGCGCGCTCGCGGTCGGTGATGGGGGCGCCGGGGTCGCGCGGCGGGCCGAAGCGCTCGTGGAAGCGGTCCGAGGTCATGCGCTCCCGGCGCCCGAAGTCGAAGTACCGCAGGTCCAGGGCGAACGCGCCGCCCTCGAGCGGGTGGACCACCTCCCCCAGGATCTCGTCGACCAGCTCGGGCTCGCCATAGGGCGCCAGCCCCATGAGCTCGTACTCGCCACTGTTCACGCGGAAGCCGCAGGCTGCCGTGAACGCCGAGTAGAGCAGGCCGAGCGAGTGCGGGTGGCGCAGCTCGCCGAGCGGGGTCAGCGCGTCGCCCTCGCCGAGCCACAGGCCGGTCGTCGCCCACTCCCCCACCCCGTCCACGGTCAGCACCGCCGCCCGCTCGAAGGGGGACGGGAGGAAGGCGCTGGCGGCGTGGCTCTCGTGGTGGCGGGCGTAGCGCAGGCGGCGACGGTCGAACGCGGGGTCGATCGCGCGCAGCTCACGGAGGATCGTGCGCCCCTCGAACATCCGGCGGCCCATCCAGGTCCGGAACGAGGCGGCGAAGAACGGGTACCCGAAGGGCGCCTCCGCGAGCCAGGTGTCGACCACGCGCAGCAGCTTGCGCGGCGGCGAGTCGGCGAACACGACCGCGTCCAGCTCGTGCAGGGCCACCCCCGCGTGCTCCAGTGCCGCCCGCACCGCGAGCCCGGGGAAGCCATTATCGTGCTTGCGGCGGCTGAAGCGCTCCTCGGCGGCCGCGAACACGATGCCGTCAGAGGACACCAGGGCCGCCGCGCTGTCGTGATAGAACGCCGACAGTCCCAGGATCATCAGAACAGCGGGTACAGGAAGGGCGCGAGCACGGAGCCCTCGCTGAGGAGGAGCAACCCGCCCACCAGCGCCAGCACGAGCAGCATGGGTGCGAGCGCCAGGAGCCACCACCTGTCGGGCTCGGCGGGCTCGTGCCAGCCGGGGGCGCGGTGAGCGCGCGGTGCCAGCAGGGAGAACGGCGTGATCAGGCCGTAGTAGAGGACGCGGAGCACGACGGGCGAGACGATACCGTCGAGGGCGCGACCCAGCGTCATCCAGGCCCTTCGCGGTCCGGCGAGCGTCGAGGGAGCGAGCGTCCCGAGGAGGAGCAGCAGCGCACCCACGACGAGCAGCGGCCAGCGGGCGACCGTGGGCTGCAGCAGGCCGAGGAGCAGGAGCGCTCCGCCCACCATCCACCCGAACGTCCGCTCCTTCGTCACCGCAGGGCCTCCGCGAGCCCCCGGGCCCAGGCGGCGTGGACCTCGGGCGAGGGGTGGCCGTCGACGGGGACGGCGGACGCCGGGTACCCCCCGTCGTGCAGGTCGGCCACCTCGACCCCCTCGGCCCGCAGCCGCGCGAGCACGCCGTCGTGGCGGTCGGGGGCGTACAGGACAGCGACGACGAAGCGGCGGACGCCGGCCGCGAGCGCCTCCTCGCGCCACCGGAGCACGACACGGAGCGTGATCTCGCCCTTGTCGGCGGTCCAGCGGTCGCGGAGCGCGATCACCGCCCGCTCGCCGAGCGCCGCGAGCGCGGAGGACTCGGCGGGCCCCCAGTGGTGCCAGGTGCGCGGGGGCAGGAAGCGGACGCCGTCGCCGTCGAGGGCGGCGGTCGGCAGCCCGTGCCAGGGGTGGTGCTCGCCCGCGAGGTCCAGCGCGTGCAGCCAGCTCGCCGCACCCACGTCGCGGGCCTCGTGGAAGTCGACGAATCCGTAGACGAGCGTGTCGGGCGCGGGCTCGGACGCGAGGTGCCGCAGCGAGAGCCCGCGGGACTGCACGGCCCCGTAGCCGGGGACCCCCAGATCGCGGACGCGGGTGTCGGGGAGCAGATCCGCCAGCCGCGCGCCGAGCTCGAGCCCATCGTCCACGGCGAACCCGAGCACGAAGGAGCCGCCGTACAGGTCGATCCGCCGGTCGCCAGTGGTGTCCGCGGTGCGTCCGTCGGGCCCGAGCGTGAGGGTGACCGCGTCCTCGGCGCGCCCCGTCGGCGACCAGGTGAACCGCCCCTCCCGCGGCACCCAGCCGAGCTCGGGGTCGGGCGCGGTCATCACGGGGACATGGGCGAGCGCTGGGTAGGGCCGGCACGGACCGCGACCGATGGCGCGCAGCCCGAGCTCCGCCAGCAGCAGCGACGCGAGCGTGGAGGACGCGAGCACGGTGGCGCGGACCGCACGATGCGACTGTGCCGTCATGACATCTCATGACATCTGGAGGGTGGACGTCGTCGTCGTCGTCGTCTGCGAACCTCGGGCCAGCCATATGGAGGTTCGATGTCCTGCAACGGTGGAAGAGTTCCCATGATGATGCCGTTCACCTTCGTCGCGGCGGTCTCGGCCGGCGGCACGTCGTTGCCAGCGGGCCCGTGGCGCGAGGTCGGTGACGCCGACATCGCGGTCAGCATGGGTGAGATGCGCGGGAAGTTGAACACCCTCACGGTGACGCCCCGCATCGAGTACACGAACGACGTGCGGAGCGTCGCCGGCGGCATCAACGTCGGCTCCTCCATCAGCGCCAACGGCATCCTCGACCCCACCACCCCCACCGACATCTCCAGCCTGCGAGCCTATCGGTTCTGCCGCCCGGCATGGTATCTCGTGGGGGATGGCTCGAACCTGGGTGGATCGATGATGGGCGGCACCATCGTGATGCTGAAGTCGTGATGACCGCGGACTGGATGGTCGGTGCTCGAGACGACGGTTTGGAGCTCGACCCCACCGCCGTCCCGGGTGTCGTGCCGTTCCACGGACGAGGGCGCCCGGTCTGGTCGGCGCTGGGAGGGCCGCGACCCCGGGGCGAACGGCGTCCCCAGCCGTCCGCCGCACGCGTCACCGGTACACCTCCGGAGAATGTGGCCGATACGCAGCTCCCGACCGCCGGCGGCTGGCTGTACGAGGACCAGGTCTGCTCCCCCACCTGCCCGACGGACTGTTGGTGCGGGGGCACTCCGCCGTCCGAACCGAAGAGCACGCTGGCGACTCGAACCGCTCCGGAGACTGCCTACGTCGTGATCGACGCGTCGCACTGGTCGGGGTGTGAGCTGGCACTCTTCGAGAATGCGTGGGCGGTGCTGGTCGAGAACCTCGACCTCATCCGGTGGGTCGCATGCACCTCAGGGCTGTCCAGCGAGGACTACGACTGCATCGAGGCCATCCTCCTCGGGCAGCACCCGACGAAGAGCCCGATGCAGGTCGCGGCCATGGACTGCGCAACGAAATCCACCAGAATGAAGGCGGGCGTCAACAAGGACACGCTCTGGATCTGCATGCATGGGGAAGGGATGGGATCCACCTTCTTCGAGGATGGGGCCTACTTCTACTGCATGGGAACCCAGCTCGACGCAGAATGCGTCGTGCTCGGCGTGGCCATCATCATGCTCCATGAATTCATGCATTCCTGTGGGTATGATGCTGATCATGTCGAGTTCGACAATCTGCCTCCTGGGTGCTATCAACCCACCAGCCAGGTGACTGGTCTTTTTCAAGACACATTGTGGGATCGATATCCTCTCGCCTGGCGTTCACCGTGTTGCATCAATCTACCAACACGATTCGACAGTCACTGCAATGCGCCGCCCGATCAGGAAGGCCACCACTGGCCCCATTTCGTCCCAGACCTCCCGACGATCGAGCCCGTCGATCTCGTTCGTGATGAATGGACTCCTGGTGGATCGGGCGTCATCCTGGATGGAGTCGGAGTCTGATGTTGTGGGCATTGGCCATCTCGGGGTGTCGGGGGACCACTCCGAGTGAGACCGACGAACCTACGACCCATGTTCACTCCTCCACCTGGGGATGCCCACCGCAGAACGGGATCGAGTACGTCGAGATCACGTGCGACTCGACCGGTGCCCACTACCGCGTGGATGCCACGGCCCCTTCGGTGGGTGGAGGGACGCTCCTGCAGGTTGGGGGATTGCCCGACACGACGCCGTGGAGCGACACCGTCGAGATGTCGGTGACGCTGGACGATCCGGTCTGCGGGTTGACCGTCGTGGAGGCCGTGCTCGAGGTCGGCGTGGATCCCGGGAACGCCGTGTCCGGGACCTCCACCCCATTCACCTGCGCGGACGTCGACGGTGGGACGCTGACCTTCGCGGCGGCGGTGTTCGACATCCCCACTGATGCCCTCGTCGACTGCGTCGTCTGGGGCGCGGACCCCGCCGGGCTGATCGCCGGGACGCTCACCGGGAGCGCGCCGCCGCCCTTCGACGTGTCCGGGTGCCGCCGCATCGCTCCATAGATCCCAGGGATGTCCGGGTATGGGGGTCCACCTGCATCGCGCTGGTTGCATCCACGCGGGGATGCCCGGGCATGGGGGGTCGTCTGCAACACGCTGGTTGCACACCCCCGGGGATGCCCGGGCATGGTGGGTCGTCTGCAACACGCTGGTTGCACACCCCCGGGGATGCCCGGGCATGGTGGGTCGTCTGCAACACGCTGGTAGCACACCCCCGGGGATGCCCGGCATGGTGGGCCGTCTGCGACCGCCGGGACCGTGCCTGGCTAGCGACGATTCCCGGTCTCCGCGACGGCGGCACGCGCCCGGCGCAGCGCGTCCCCCAGCGTGCGCGCGTCCTCCGCCACCCGCTCCCGGCGGGCCTCACCCTCCTCCGCCAGCAGCGAGGCGAGCTCGGCGGCGGCGGGGCCCTCCGGATCCCGGGCGGCCTCGGCCTGGAGCCGTCGCGCCTGCTCCACGATCGGGGCGAGCAGGTGGTCCGGGAGCTGGTCGCGCAGGCCGTCGAGCAAGCGATCGACCTCGGTGTGCTCCTGTGGCTCCGCCACCGCCCCCGCCACCGCGAGGTGCGTCCCCCCGCGGCGCGCGATGGCGAGCGCGTTGAGCACGAAGAACAGCCCCGGCACCGCGAGCCACGCCATCACGTCGGGCACCTTGTCCAGCGCCACGCCGAGCGTCGCGAAGGGCAGCGTCGCCACCGCCACCACGAAGGCCACCGTCAGCGCGTTGCCGACCCGGCGGCTCTGCGTGAGCCCGGTCCGGTTCACCACCCGTGCCGTGAAGCCGGCCGCGCGCAGGTCGTCCGCCAGGGCGGCGGCACGCGCGGGAGCGAGCCCCTCGGCCGCGATGACCTCGTTCGCGTCGGTGGTCCCGGGGAGCAGGCTCAGCCCGTGGGCCGACAAGACCTTCGCCAGCGCGGTCGTGTCCAGCGCGGGCGCGCTCCAGCGTGCCGCGACCAGGGCGGCGTCCCCGACAGAGGACACGATGACGGTCGTGCTCATGTCTCCGAGTATCCCATCGGGGGTTAGGGCCGGAGGCCTGGAGGTCCCGTGCCGCAGCCCCTCGCTCCCCACCCCACGCTCCGGCGCCCGCCCGGGCCCGTCGTCCTCTGCATCCTGGACGGCGTGGGCATCGGCGACGGGGGCGAGGACGACGCGGTGGCGACGGCGCGCACGCCCGTGCTCGACGCGCTGCGGGCCGCGCACCCGTGGACGAAGCTCGCCGCCCACGGGCGCGCCGTGGGGATGCCGTCCGACGACGACATGGGCAACAGCGAGGTCGGGCACAACGCGATCGGCTGCGGGCGCGTGTTCGAGCAGGGCGCGAGCCTGGTGGTCGGCGCCATCCGCTCGGGCGCGCTGTTCGAGACGCCCGTGTGGGCCGAGCTCTGCGGGACGCGCACCCTGCACCTGCTCGGACTCGTGAGCGACGGCAACGTCCACAGCCACGTCGAACACCTGCACGCGCTGATCGACGGGGCCGCCCGCGCCGGCGTCCGCCGCCTCCGGGTGCACGCCCTGACCGACGGCCGCGACGTCGACGCCCGCAGCGCGCTCACCTGGCTGCGCCCGCTCGAGGAGAAGCTCGCGGCGCTGTCCACCGGCGGCCGCGACTACCGCGTGGGCAGCGGCGGTGGGCGCATGCTCGTCACGATGGACCGCTACGAGGCCGAGTGGGCCATGGTCGAGCGCGGGTGGCGCTGCCACGTGCAGGGCCAGGGGCGTCCCTTCGCGAGCGCGTGCGAGGCCGTCGAGACGCTCTACGCCGAGAACCCCAAGGTCGACGACCAGTGGCTGCCCGCCTTCGTCGTCACGGAGGGCGGCGAACCGGTCGGGCGGATCGAGGACGGCGACGGGGTGCTGCTGTTCAACTTCCGCGGCGACCGCGCGATCGAGATCAGCCGCGCGTTCGAGGAGCGCGAGACCTTCCACGCGTTCGACCGCGGGCACGTCCCGGACGTCGTCTACGCCGGCATGATGCAGTACGACGGCGATCTGAAGCTCCCCACGCGCTTCCTCGTCGCCCCGCCCGCCATCGACCGGACCGTGGGCGAGTACCTGGCCGCCGCCGGGCTGCGCACCTTCGCCTGCAGCGAGACGCAGAAGTTCGGGCACGTCACGTACTTCTTCAACGGCAACCGCTCGGGCTACGTCGACGAGCGGCTCGAGCGCTACGTCGAGATCCCGTCGGACACCCTGCCCTTCGACGAGCGCCCCTGGATGAAGTGCGCCGAGATCACCGACGCGGTCGTACAGGCGATCGGCAGCGGGGACTACGACCACGTCCGCCTGAACCTCGCGAACGGCGACATGGTGGGCCACACCGGCGTGCTCGAGTCGGCGCGCGTCGCGGTCGAGGCCGTCGACCTGCAGGTCGGGCGCATCTGGGAGGCGGTGAAGGCCGCGAACGGCGTGCTCTTCGTGACCGCGGACCACGGCAACGCCGACGAGATGTGGATGAAGGACAAGAAGTCCAAGGCCGCCAAGCTCGGGCCGGACGGACGGCCGCTGCCGCGCCCCAGCCACACGCTCAACCCGGTCCCGTTCGTGATCTGCGACGCGCGCGGGGAGCTGCGGCTCGCCGACGTCGCCGACCCGGGGCTCGCGAGCGCGGGCACCACGGTGCTCGCGGCCCTCGGCCTGCAGCCGCCCGACGACTACGCCCCCAGCCTGATCGGCTGAGCTACCAGGTGTCCAGCGGGTAGTAGCGGGCCACCTTCGGCCCGCCCTGCGGCGTGTTCTGGCAGACCAGGTGGCCCTCCCAGACCTGGGCGCCGGAGGTGTCGTCGTACTCGCGCAGCCAGTCGCCCCAGCAGCCCGCGACCACGTTCCCGTTGGACGCGACCTCGGCCGCCGTGCCCTGAGGGCCGCACCGGGCCTCGCGCGTCGCGAAGGCGCCCTCGACCACCGCCTGACCGCTGCCTTCGTCCACCGACACGATCAGGGCGCGCCCGTGGTCGTTGTCGAGGAGGGTGTACCCCCCGTTCGCGCGCGGCTGGAAGTGGTGCTGGAAGCGGAAGCTGTCCGCCCCACCCACAGCCGACCAGTCGACCGTGATGTCGTTCCCGATCTGGTTCGGCGGGTCGCCGGCCATCAGCCAGATCACGTCACCGAACGACGGATCGGCAGGATCACCCACCAGCTTGGCGACGGTGTGCCGGTAGAAGAAGGACAGGTACATGTTCCCCGCGGCGTCGAGGTTCAGCGAGTTCGTGTGGAGGTAGTCGCCGCTCGCGTTGCCGGGGATGTTCAGGTGGTCGTCGGCGAGCCACTCGGCCACCGTGTCGCCCTGCTGATCGACGATCCACACCGTGTCCAGGATGAGGCCGCCGCCGACATCCTCCTGGTGCAACAGGTAGATCAGGCCGTTCCACTCGTAGATGTCGTGGTGCAGCCCCCACAGCCCCGGGTAGTCGAGGTCCAGGCGCAGGAGGTCGTTGCCCTCGAGGTCGACCTTCACCACCTGCCCGTCCGTCTCGGCGAGCACGGTGCGGTCCGGCTGGAAGCGCACCATCGCGTCGGGGCCGAGCGTCCCCGCCGGGTTGAGGTCCTGGTACCAGACCAGGTCGCCGGTGTTCGTGTCGTAGATGACGGCGGTGGCGTCGTTCGAGCACGGGTTCTCGCCGCCCACCAGGCCCATCGTGGACGCGCCCGTCATGTCGAAGCGCGACAGCACGTTCGGCGGCGGGGTCCCGGCGGAGAGCGTCCCCGTGAGCGCCGGCGAGGACGAGGTCGTGTGCGGGATGACGGACCAGTCGTAGTCCTGGTCGTGCGCGAGGAAGAGCGCCGTCAGCGTGTGCTCGGTGGTGGCGGCGTCGTCGACCGCGGACCGCTCCACGGAGGCGCCGTCCGTCCGGTGCCAGCTCAACGTCAGCGGCTGCGGCGGATCGACGTTGAAGGTGCAGCTGAACCGCAACGGGTTGTCGGTGGGTGCGCAGGCGCCGGTCACCGTCGTCTCGGTGTCCGTGTCGGCGTCGGAGTCCGCGTCGGCGTCGGTGTCCGAGTCCGTGTCCGAGTCCGTGTCGGTGTCCGCGTCACCCGGGTCGACGTCGGTGATGCCGTCGGCGTCGCCGTCCCCATCCTTGTCGCTGCCGGAGCCACAGCCGAGGACCACCAACGCCAGCCAACCCCGCAAGACGACCTCCACCGCGCACGATAGCACCGCGCTCGGGGGTATCGATGTCCGACGTGGAACCGCCACGCGAAGCCGCCGCCGTCGAGTGGATGGTCGGCACCTGGAGGGGCACCCGGACCGAGGAGACCTGGGTCCGCATCGAGGACGTGCTGGTCGGCGTGAGCCTCGGGCGCAAGGGCGGGTACGAGGTGCTCGACGTCGACGCCCACCCCGGCTTCCTGCGCTACGTGGCGCGGCCCGGCGGCGGGGATCCGGTCGCGTTCGCCTGCACGCGCGGGAGCCCGGTCGAGGCGGAGTTCACCAACCCCGACCACGACTTCCCGCAGCGCATCCACTACGAGCTGCACAAGAAGAAGCTGCGGGCCACGATCGGCCGGCTGGGCGAGGAGGACGGGCTCGTCTACACCTGGAAGGCCGCCGAGGCGCCAGGGTTCTATGCAGCGGAGCAGGCGGATCACGCGTTCGCCGAGGCGGTCGCGGCGCGCGGCGCCGAGGGCTGGGTGAGCGCGTTCCACCCCGAAGGGCGGATCTGGCGTCCCGGGCGTCAGGTGGGGGTGGAGGACATGGCCGCGGTGATGGCACCGCTGCTCGAGGCGGGCGACCTCGCCTGGACGCCGGTGGCGAGCGGGCTGCACCCGTGGGACGACGATCGCGCCTGGACC
>JACKER010000043.1 GCA_020632925.1 Alphaproteobacteria bacterium
CCGCTGACGTTGGCGTTCTTCGTGGAGAACATCACCCGGTTGGCGCTGAACGCGAACGGCTGGGCCGCGTACAGGTCCGTCAGCCCCGAGTCCCACACGATGGCGTCGCGCAACGAGCTGCCGAACGCGTAGCCGCCGGCCTCCACCCCGTACCCCCCCGAGCCGACGATGGTGACGTGGTCGATGGTCATCGGCATCCCGCCCGTGAGCAGGAGCCCGGCGTCGCCCGCGTCGGTGACGACGAGCCCGTCGAGCGTCACGCCGCTGCCCATCCCCTCGACCACCACCGCGTCGTTGATGGCGGAGCGGACGTGGGCGTCGAGCACCGTGAGGTTGCCGAACTGCGGCGAGAGCCGAAGCGGCCCGGAGTCCTCCAGCACCAGACCCTCGAAGGTCCCACCCGTCGCGAGGTAGACCGAGGCGTTGGCCGCCGGGGTACGCACCCCCTCGACCCGCACGCGCACGGCGTCGTGCGTTCCGTACTGCGAGTTGATGGCGGCACCCGTGAGCGCGAGCGGCGGAAGCCCGTGGTACCAGTCGCCGTCTTCCTTGATCTGGCCGGTGGCGTACAGGCCTGGTGCACCCTCGAGCTCGAGATCGGCCATCCCGAAGTCCGAGGAGCAGCTCGTCACGTTCAGCAGCCAGCTCGAGGTGCTGGTCCCGATCACGTGCAGCTGGTGGAGGATGACGCCGAACGCCTGCAGGGACTGGTTGCTGGTGATGACCGACGCGTTGTTCTGCTGGCGCAGGATCGCGGGGGATCTCCCACCCGAAGCGATGCGCACGTCGACGTTCGCGCCCATCGGCGGGTTGATGGACACGGTGGCCGGCGCGTCGAACTGATCGGGCAGCACGAACACGGTGCAGGGCAGCGGGTTGTTCAAGCCCGCCTGGAGCGCCGCCACGCTCTCGACGCCCGCGAGGTACACGTCGCTGGGGTCCCCGTCGTCGCAGTCCAGCGGGTTGTTGGCGTAGAAGCCGCCGGGGGCCGAGCTCGACAGCACCGGCGGTCGCGAGAAGTCGCCGTAGCCGTCGGCGTCGTCGTCGTGCCACCACTTCCCGGGCGTGCCGAGCACGGAGGGCCCGCCGACACCACCCGAGCCCGAGCAGCCATAGAGCGGCGTGATCGCGGGATCGAGCGGGTCGCAGTCGCCACCCTCGCGCGACCACCCGCTCGCGGGCAGGACGCAGATGGGGACCGGGGCGCCGGCACCGTAGCCGTCGAGGTCCTCGTCCAGCCAGGCGAAGGGCGCGAGCAGCGTGGTGTCCGTGTCCGCGTCGTCGACGAGGGTGTCGCAGTCGTTGTCCTCGCCGTCGCAGTACTCCACGGTCTGCCCCGGCCAGATGGTGCGGTCGCTGTCGTCGCAGTCCACCGTCCCCGCCAGCGCGTACCCGGCCGGCCTCGAGCAGGCGACGCGATCGAACGGGCCGCTCGCGCCGAAGCCGTCGCTGTCGGCGTCCACCCACCACGTCAGCTGGGGCTGGGCGCCCTCGTCGATCTGCTGGTCGCAGTCCTGGTCGGTCTGGTCGCACAGCTCGGTGGCGTTGGGGTGGATGCCGGGGTTCGCGTCGTCACAGTCCCCGGAGAGCGCCGAGCCCGCGCCCGGGTCGCAGGTGAGGAAGGGCAGGGAGCCGTAGCCGTCGGTGTCGTCGTCGCGGAAGCGCACGAGGCGTCCCGTGACCGAGGGGTCGGCGTCGTCCGTCGCGTTGTCGCAGTCGTTGTCCGTGCCGTCGCAGATCTCGGGCGCGACCGGGTTGATCGACGGGTCGGTGTCGACGCAGTCGAAGGGGTTCGTGACGTAGCCGGGGGGCTGGCCGCACTGGTGGACCGTCGTGGCGGCGTCGCCGAAGCCGTCCGTGTCGCGGTCGCGGTAGAAGGTGGTGACCGCGGCCAGATCGGGGTCTGCGTCGTCCGCGAGGCCATCGCAGTCGTTGTCCAGGCCGCCGTCGCAGACCTCGTCGGTCCCGGGGTTGCGGTCCGCGCGCGCGTCGTCGCAGTCGCCGGGCGTGGTGACCCGGCCCGGCTGCTGGGTGCAGGCCGCCACCCCGTCGCTCTGCAGCCCCCAGCCGTCGCCATCGGCGTCCGCGTACCAGATGGGCCCGACCAGACCGGGGTCGGCGCCGTCGAGCAGGCCGTCGCAGTCGTCGTCGAGCGCGTTGCAGGCCTCGTCGGCGCCGGGATGGATGGCGGGCGCCAGATCGTCGCAGTCGCCGGCCAGCGCCGTCCAGCTCGCACCGGGGGCGGTGCAGGCGCCCTGGGCCGTGGCGTCGGCGCCGAAGCCGTCGCCGTCGAGATCCCGGTAGTAGGTCGTGAGGCCGACCGTGGCGCCCTCGTCGACCTGGCCGTCGCAGTCGTCGTCGATCGTGTTGCAGGCCTCGGGCGCGGCGGGGTTGCGGGCCGCGTTCGTGTCGTCGCAGTCGAGATCGTTGTTCGCCGCATCGGGCGGTGGCGTGCAGCGGATGAGCGTCGGGACCCCGCTGCCGAAGCCGTCGTGGTCGAGGTCGGTGTACCAGGCGCTGGCGGTGTTCAGGTCCACGCCCGGGTCGGCGCCGTCCGACAGCCCGTTGCAGTCGTTGTCCCGGCCGTCGCAGACCTCGGCTGCGCCCGGGTGGATCGACGCGGCATCGGGATCGGTCGGATCGTCGAGGCAGTCGGGGACCGGGTCGTCGGTCGCGCTGCCGTCCCCGTCGCAGTCGTACGGGGAGAGGTTGGCGTCGCAGTCCTGCCGCACCGGGTCGCCGCAGATCTCCGGCGCGCCCGGATGGGTGTCGGGGTCGCCGTCGTCGCAGTCCCCGCCCAGCAGCGTCTGGGAGGCGCCCGCCTCGCACTGCTGGGTGGCGGCGGTCAGGTCACCCCAGCCGTCGCCGTCCACGTCGGCATAGACGGTCACCGCGCCGAGCGGCACACCGTCGTCGACGACCCCGTTGCAGTCGTCGTCGATCCGGTTGCAGCGCTCCACCCCGCCCGGGTGGACGGGCGCCAGATCGTCCCGGCAGTCGCCGCCGAGGACCGACCACCCGTCGGGGATGGCGTTCGAGCAGAACAACCCCTGCACGAGCGAGCCGTAGCCGTCGCGGTCCGCGTCCTGCCACGCGGGGATCTGATCGATCTGGTCGTCGTCGTCGTCCTCGTCGTCCACCCTCAGGTCGCAGTCGTCGTCGATCCCGTTGCAGCGCTCTGGCGCGGTCGTGTTCCGCTCGGGGTCGAGGTCGTCGCAGTCGGGGCCGCCCGTGGTGGTGGCCGCCTCGCCATCGTGGTCCTGGTCGTCGTCCGGCCAGCCGTCACAGTCCTGGTCGACGCCGTCGTACCAGGTCTCGTCCGCGCCGGGGTTCACCGACGCGTCGCCGTCGTCGCAGTCGTCGTCGCGCAGGCTGTACCCTGGGCCGGGCACGCAGCCCGAGACCGTGGAGAGCTCGGCGCCGTAGCCGTCACGATCGGCATCCACGAAGAACAGATCGCCGTCCGCGCCCGCGTAGGGGTCGCCGTCGCAGTCGCGATCGAGGTCGTCGCAGGTCTCGACCGCACCGGGGTGCACCTCGGCGCGCCCGTCGTCGCAGTCCTCGAGTCCCGGCACGACGGTGGACGGCGGCGCCTCGCAGCCTTCGATGACCGCTGTGGGATCGCCGAAGCCGTCGCCGTCCAGATCCATCCAGAAGACGAGGCCAGGATGGACGGTGGCGTCGCGATCGTCGCAGTCGTCGCCGCCGACCTCGATCGAGAGGAAGCCGTCCTCGTCGAAGTCGCAGTACTGGATCGACGGGTCGTCGTCGCGGCAGTCGGGGCCCCCGAAGCGATCGCCGCGGACCCCGTCCCCGTCGGCGTCCTCCACCGACGCCCACTCGTCGGCGCCGATCCAGGGGCAGCCGGCGAGGCCCAGCAACAAGAGCAGCGGCGCGGTTCGCATCATGGGCCTTCCTCTCGGACCTTGCAGCGTTCGGACGTGGGCTCGCACGTCACCACCCAGCGCGACCCGGCGGCCATCTCGACGGTCTGGACGGCCTTGGGGGTGAGCGGCTGGAAGTACGCGACCACCTCGACGGGGCCGCCGGTCAGCTCGGCAGCGGTGAGGGGCTGGCCGGCGCGGTCGCCCGACAGGGGACGGAACGAGACCTGCACGCCGCCCACGACGCGCACCTGGGGCGGTGGTGGTGCCGGTGCCGGCGCCGGCGCGACCGCTGGGGTGGTGGTCACGGCGACCTCCGGCTGGGGCGGTGGCGGCTCGACGGGCGCGGGGACGACCGGCTGCGCGGCGGTGGGGACCGGACGCGCGGGCTGGACCGTCGGTGGCGCGGGATCGACGACCACCTCGGGGGCCGGCCCGCCTCCCTCCACGGGCTCGACCGGCTCCGGAGCGGGCGGCGCGATGGGGGCGGGGTCCGGTGTGGGCGTCGGCGCGGGTCGGACGTCGGCGACGACGGGGTCCTCGGAGCCCGACAGGCTGGCGCCGACCCACACGAGGCCCGCCATCCCGACGCCGACCAGGCCCAGCGAGCCCACGAGCAGCAGCGCGATCAGGACGAGCGCGCCGACGCCGAGCAGCCCGCCGCCCTCGTGGGCGGGTTCGGCCGGCACCACCGGGGCGGCCTCGGAGCCGGGCTCGGACGTGAACGACGGGGGGACGGCGGTGGCGCGGACGTTGAGCGACTCCTGGAGCACCTGCTGGGTGTCGCGGGCCTGCGACATCGCCCGGATCTGCTCGATCGCGGCGTCGGACCAGGGGGCCGCGGGCGGGAAGGGGGCGCCCTCGGTCCACAGCGCGCGCAACGCCGCCACGTCGCGCACCCGGAGCTCCCGGTCCGGCACCAGCGCGGCGTCGATCGCGCGGACCATGCGCTCGGGTGCCTTCGGGGCCAGGTCGCGCACCGCTCGGCGGCGGCCGGACGCGACCTTGTTGAACAGCTCGAGCAGGTCCTCGTCGTCGAACGCCTTCTCGTGCGTCACGAGCTCGAACAGGATGGCGCCGATCGAGAACAGGTCGGCGCGGGGGTCGACGGACTTCGCGTCGGAGATCTGCTCGGGCGCCATGTACTCGGGCGTGCCGAAGGTGGTTCCCGTGCGGGTATGGCCGCGGGCCTCCTGCTGGTCCAGGATCTTGACCAGGCCGAAGTCCGCGATCTTGGGGATCAGTCGGCCGGGCGCGATCTCGATGAGGACGTTGGCGGGCTTGAGGTCGCGGTGCACCAGCCCGACGAGGTGGGCCGCCTCGATGCCGTCCATCAGCCCGCGGGCGATGTCGTCGATCTGGTCCCACGACAGCCGCATCTGCGCGATCAGGCCCGCCAGGGAGGGTCCGCGGACCAGCTCCATCACGAGGCCGACGGCCCCGGCGACCTCGATCTGGTCGGAGACGGAGACCACGTTCGGGTGACGTAGGGCCGCCTGGACCTTGCCTTCCTGGAGCAGCCGGTCCCGCAGGGTGGGGTGGCTGACGGTCAGCAGCTTGAGCGCGGCCGGGGTGCCGAGGCTGCGGTGGCGCACGCGATACACCACGGCCATGCCGCCGGCGCCCAGCTCGGACTCGACGACGTAGCGGCCGTCGACCACGGTGCCCGCTGGCAGCGGCTTGATCATCGCCGCCCGACGAGCACCGCGCCCGCGCCGGTGCCCGCGGCCGATCCCACGAAGACCGTGGCGCCGATCGTGAGCAGGTCCGCCTGCATCCGCTGGGCCCGCAGCGCATCCGCGCTCGTGGCGGGGTCGTCCGCGAGCGTGAACAGCCGCGACTGGGCGGCGCTGGCGAGTCCGTACGAGACACCCGCGAGCACGGCGGACCCCACGCTCGCCACGATCAGCGCGTTGCGCGTGCGCGGGACGGCGTCGTAGGGCGGGAGCGGATCGTCCGGCCCCAGGTACATCGTGGTGCGGGCGGTCCCGCTCTCGTCGAAGACCTGCACCAGGCTCGGGACACGGTCGGGGCGCAGGCGGCCCAGCGTGCCGTCGAAGGCGAGGCTCCCGGTGCTCGGCTCGGGGACCTTTCGCGTCCCGGTCTCGGCGGCTGCGCTCCAGGCGGCGCGCAGGTGGTGGTCCGCGCCCACCCACTGGTCGTCCAGCGTCAGGCTCGGATCGAGCGCCCGGGCGGCGGCGATCGAGGCGTCGGCGCGCGCCGCGTCGCCCAGGTCGTCGTAGTGCAGGGCCATCAGCCGGTGCCACCGCGCGGACAGCTCGGCGGGCACGAGGTCGCCCATGCACGGAACGACCAGACCGGCGAGATCGTTCATGTCGGCGCGGAACGCGGTGGTGTCGAGGTCGAGCCAGGCCTGCTCGGCCGCGTCGAGCCTCCCTTCGAGGGCATCGCGGTCCAGGTTGGCGACACATTCGACCGCGTTGGCACGAACCGTCAGCAGCAGCAGCCAGGCGGGCATGGATTCTCCGCGCGCCAGGATAGCATCGGAGAGTCGCTGCCACGCGGACGGGTGGTCCGGGTGTTGCAGGGTGGGGGACAGGAGGGATCATGTCCGAGAAGGGAAGTGCGTTCGAGCGAGCGGTCGACGAGCTGCAGCTCCAGGCCTGGCTGGCGCGGGCCGAGTTCCGTCACCCGAGCCTGCACGAGGAGCAGACGAGGGAGGAGGTGGGTGCGTTGGCGCGGACCCGTGACGAGCTGAGGCTCCAGGTGGCGCTCGGGAAGCTCGAGGCGCGCGACGAGTGGGAGACGCTCGAGAAGGCCTGGGGCCGCGTGAAGCACAAGGCCGGTCTGGCCGCGGACGACGCCGAGGAGACGATGCACGACCTGCTCGCGCACATCCGCGACGGATACCAGCGTCTGCGGAGCTGAGCGGAGCGAGCACATGCGGGTGGTGGTGCAGAAGTACGGCGGCTCGTCGGTGGCCGACGTGGACAAGATCCGACGGGTGGCCGAGCGCATCGCGCGGTCGCGTGCCGAGGGCGTCGCGGTCTGCGCGGTCGTCAGCGCCATGGGCACCACCACCAACGAGCTGGTCGCGCTGGCCCGCGAGGTGTCGAAGCGGCCGGACCGGCGCGAGCTCGACATGCTGATCTCGGTGGGCGAGCGCATCACGATGGCGCTGCTCGCGATGTGCCTCAAGGATCTCGGGGTGCCGGCGCGCTCGCTGACCGGGTCGCAGTCGGGCATCGTGACCGACGAGGCCCACGCGGACGCCCGGGTCGTCGAGGTGCGCCCCCAGCGTCTCCGTGAGGTGCTCGAGGCGGGGGAGGTCGCGATCGTCGCGGGCTTCCAGGGGGTCTCCCGGGCCCGGGAGGTCACGACCCTGGGTCGCGGGGGCTCGGACACCACGGCGGTGGTGCTGGGGGCTGCGCTCGGCGCCGAGCACGTCGAGATCCTGTCGGACGTGGACGGTGTGTGGAGCGCCGATCCGCGCGTCGTGTCGGAGGCGCACCACCTGCCCGCGATGACGCTGGACGAGGCGCTCGCGCTCGCGCGTGGCGGCGCCAAGGTGCTCTTCGAGGACGCCGTCCGCTACGCCCGCGACCAGGGCGTGGAGATCGTGGCGGCCAGCACCTTCGGGCCGGGGGCCGGAACGCGCCTCACGCGCGGGGTGTCGACCACGGGCCGCGTGGTGGGGGTGACCGGGGACGCGCAGCTCGCGGCGGTCACCCTCGGGCCCGAGGACGCTGGTCTGGACGAGGTCGTGGCCTGTGGAGGACGCGTCCGGCTGCGCTTCGGCGACCTGCTCCTGGTGGACCTGCGCAACGCCCACGGCGGCCTCCCCGAGTCGGTCACGAGCGAGCCGGCGGCCGTGGTCACCGCGGCGGGATCGGCCCTGGGAGAGCAGCCGCTGGTGGTCGCGGCGGCCACCCGAGCCCTCCGTGCGGCCGGGATCGAGGTCCTCGCGCAGGGGGCGTCCGCCGACCAGGCCTGGTGGCGCGTGCCCGCCGATCGGCTCGACGACGCTGTCTGCGCGGCCCACGCAGCGCTCGTGTAACGGCTGGGGCCGCTGACGGCACAGCGGTTGCAGCGACGGTGCTCCGTGCATCGCGCGGATGGAGGTCGAGGTGAAGTCGACGTTGGAGTGGACCGGTGGGATGGCGTTCGACGTGGAGCTGGACGGACACACGTTCGCCATCGACGCCGATCCACAGTTCGGTGGGACCGACAAGGGCCCCAAGCCCAAGGGCCTGATGCTGTCCTCCCTTGCGGGCTGTACCGCGATGGACGTGGCGTCCATCCTGCACAAGATGCGGCTCGACCCGAAGCGGCTGTCGGTGTCGGCGGAGGCCGAGCTGACGGATGCACACCCCAAGGTGTTCGCCGCGCCCATCACGGTGGTGTTCACGGTGGAGGGCGACGTGCCGCCCGACAAGCTCTGGCGCGCCGTCCGGCTGTCGCGCGACCAGTACTGCGGGGTGAGCGCGATGCTCCGCAAGCACGCGCCCATCGTGTTCCAGGTGTTCCTGAACGGCGCCGAGGTCCCCGAGCCCACCGAGTAGCCTATGGGGTGGTCGGGCCCAGGGGGTGTGTGACCTGACCCAGGCCGCGCTCCCGGTGGCAGCCGTCACAGGCCGAGGCAGCGGCCTCCGCGGCGTCCCGAAGGTCCTGCTCGTCGGCGACCTGGAGCATCCCGAGCGCGCCACCGAGTCGCGTCGCCCAGGGGGAGTCCTCGCCGACACCCGCCAGCGTGAGGTCCCGCGCGAGGACCCGCGACGTCGGGACGTCCCCGCGGTCGACGGCCGCGACCAGGTCGTCCCAGCCGTTGGCGTGCGTCGGCGCGGGGAGGTCGGGCTCCGGGGGCGAGGAGGTGCCGCAGGCCCACAGCCACGCCGCGATCACGGCTCGGAGCTCCCGGGCCGGAGGGAGGCCTGCCAGAGGTGCTCGGCCCGGTCGACCGCCTGGCGGAGGACGGTGCCGTCCGGGTACGTCCCGTCGGCCTGCTGCGCGCCGGCGGGTCGGTCCATCAGCAGCTCGACGACCTGGTGGATGGTGTCGACCCCCCAGACCGCGAACCGTCCGGCGCGGCAGGCGGCGACGACGTCGCGCCGCAATTGCAGATCGCCCACGTTCTGCCGCGGGATCACCACCCCCTGTTGCCCGTCGAGACCGGCGGTGGCGCAGGCGTCGAAGAACCCCTCGATCTTCTCGTTCACGGCGCCCACGGGGAGCACGTGCCCGTGCTGGTCGATGGCTCCCGTGACGGCGACCCCCTGCTTGACGGGCAGGTTGGTGAGCGCCGACAGGACCGAGCAGAACTCGGCCGCCGAGGCGCTGTCGCCGTCGATGCCGCCGTAGCTCTGCTCGTGGGTGACGCTGGCGTCGAAGGTCAGCGCGTGCTGCGTGCGGAGCAGGTGGCGCATCAACCCGCGGACGATCAGGAAGCCCTTGGTGTGGATCTGACCGGAGAGCATCGCCTCGTGCTCGACGTGGATGGTGCCTTCGCGTCCGGGACCGACGGTCGCGGTGATCCGCGTGGGGAAGCCGTGATCGAGCAGCCCCGTGCTCACGACGGCGAGCCCGTTGACCTCGCCGACCATCCAGTCGTGGGTGCGGACGAGCACGCGGCCGTTGGCGAGGCGCTCGCGGAAGCGTCGCCCGGGGAGGTCGGCGCGGCGTCGAGCAGCGGCGAGGGCGCGGTCCACGTCGTCCCGGTCGACCCACGTGCCGCCGCGGGCGCGGGTGGCGAAGGCGGCCTCGCGGACCACGTCGGCGATGCGTCCGAAGCGGGCCGAGAGCTTGCCGGGCTCCGCGGCCTCCCTCGCCCCGAACTCGACGACGGCGCCGACGGCCGAGGAGGTGAACGCCGGCAGCCCCTCGTCGCGCGCGATGCGGGACACGACCCGGCCGTACATGGCGACCGCCGCGGCGTCGCGGGTCATCGTGTCGTCGAAGTCGACGAGGACCTTGAACAGCTCGTCGAAGTCCGGGTCCGCCTCCTCGAGCGCGAACCACACGTCCTCCTCACCGATGAGGACCACCTTGGTGCGCACGGGGATGGGGTCGGGCTTGACGCCGGGCGCGCGGACGGTCGTGTCTGCGCCGTCGTGCGGCGACAGCTCGATCTGGCCGGTGCGCAGGGTCCGCGTCAGCGCCCGCCAGGCACCGGGCTCGGTGAGCACGTCCCGCGCGAGCAGCACCAGCGTGCCGCCGTCCGCACGGAGCAGCGAGCCACAGTGGATCCCGAGGTGCGACGCCGTCAGCTCGTCGGTCGGCGGGTCGATGGAGCCCAGGAGGTTCTGGACGGTGGGGATGTTCTCGACGACCACCGGCCGCGGCGCGCCGGGGTTTCGGGTGACGTGGACGTTGACCCGGTAGCGCTCGACCAGCTCGGGGTGCTCCTCGAACGCCGGGTACTGCCGAGCGGCATCCTCGACGAGCTCGTCGAGCCAGGGCCCGGTCGCAGGCCAGGTCCGCCGGATGTCCGCCACCACGTCGCGCAGGACGCGCCGGGCTTCCTGCTCCTGCAGCCGACGGACGGCGCGCTGGGCCCGCTTGCGCACCCGGACCACGGTCGCCGACACGCGGTCGAGCTGGACCTGCAGCTTGTCGGCGTCCGCGCGCCACCGGTCGACACGCTCCTGCTCGAGGCGGCCCTCCGCGATCTGCTCCTCGAGCTCGTCGAAGCCGGTGGGCTCGCCGTTGACCACGGGCACGATCGCGGGGGTCGTGCCGTCCTCGGACTCGACGCCCACGAGGATGAGGCCCGCGTCGCGGAGCTGCTTCTGGAACGGGTCGGCGACCTCGTCCGCCTCGCGTTGCGCCGACATCTGGAGGTCGTGCGTCCGCAGGCGCAGGCTGTCCGTCGACACGAGGTCGGACAGGTCCTCGAGGACGAACCGCACGAGCTCCTCCACGCGTACGCGGAGGGCCGGGGCGCTCCCCGGCGCGAGCGTGAGGAGCAGCGGCTGGTCGGGGCGCGAGAAGTGATGGACGTAGCAGTGGTCGCGGCCCTCGGGCGCGCTCGGCTCCACGGTGCGCACGAGATCGCGCACGAGCGAGAGCCGACCGCTGCCGGCGGGCCCACGGACGAACACGTTCTGGCCGTGCCCTTCGATCCGCAGGCCGAAGCGCAGGGCCTCGACCGCGTCGTCCTGCCCGACCACGCCCTCGGCGGGCAGCAGGTCGTCGGTGGTGGTGAAGTCGAGGCAGGTGGCGGGGCAACGCCACCGCAGCTGTTCTGCGGGTACGGGGGTCTGGCTCACCGACGCACGGTAGCACTTCAGACCGTAGGGGGGCGCTGCACACCCGGCCTCGGCGCTCGGACCGCGCCCGGATGCGCGTGCGAGCGCCTCCGGAGCGGGAGCGGGAGCGGGAGGGGGAGCGGGAGCGGGAGGGGGAGGAGTGTGGAGTAGACTGCGCGCGTGGCGACCGTACGTGATCGTGTCCGACGCGCCCTGGTCGGCCGCCTGGCGCGGCGCCGGGGCGAGGTCCGGGCGAACCAGGACTTCCGGTTCGTCGGACAGGTCGCGCGCCTCGCCGGCGTGTTCGCCGTCACCATGCTCCTGCCCATCGCGTTCCTCGCGATCCTCGCGCTCACGTCCATCCGGAGCGAGGAGCTGTCGATGTCCGCGGACCTCGACGCGCGGGCGCGGACCACCAGCGCGGCGCTGCAGGAGGTCCTCGTCGACGTGTTCGAGCGCTTCCAGCTCGCCACCTTCGAGCGGCTGCGGCGCGGGGAGGACCCGACGGGGAACCTCGGCGAGCTGTCGCCCTACCTCCGGGCGGCGTTCCGGTTCGACGCCGACGGGCGGCTCGCGGCACCCTTCCGGATCGGGGAGGACCGGGGGTCGCCGCGCCCGCCGGTGGGCTGGCACCGCGCCGAGCGACAGGCGCGGACACTGGAGGCCGGCCGCCGCTACGGCGACGCGCTCGAGGTCTGGCGTCGTGCGCGCGCCACCTCCCGTGAACCGACCTGGGTGGGCGAGGCGATGCTCGGCGAGGCGCGCTGCCTCGCGCAGCTCAACCGGCTGGAGGAGGCGCAGACCCTGCTGGGCGAGCTGTACTCCGATCTCGCGGACGTTTCGGACTCCCGCGGCTTCCACTTCGGCGACCTGGTCCGCCTCGAGCTCGCCACCTGGCGTCTGCAGCGTGGCCAGCTCCTGGACGTCGAGGCCGCCGAGTCCACCCTCGACGAGCTCGTCGAGAGCCTGCTCACCTCGTCCTGGACGCTCGGGGAGCCCGGCGAGCCCACGGTCCTGCGCCACGCCATGGGCCTGCTCGAACAGCTCGAGGCCGACGGTCAGGGCGGCGATCCGGACCGCCTGGCGCGTCAACGCAGCCGCATGAACGAGCGGATGGCGCAGTTCGAGTGGGCGGGGCTGGTCGAGAACGAGGTCGACAACGTCTTCTCCCGCATCCCGCCCAACGAGTTCAAGTACCTCGGCGCGCGCCAGGACTCGGCGGGCGTCTGGGCGCTCGTCCGCGTGGAGAGCGGGTTCTACGCGTTCAGCTTCTCGGTCGAGGCACTGGTGGCCGAGCTCCGCGCGGCGGTCGAGCGCACGAACGAGGTCGAACCCGATCTCGTCGCCCACCTCGAGGTGTTCGGGACCGATCCGGTGCGCACCGCGCAGATGACGAACCTCGGGCCCTGGCTGCCCGGGCTCGGCGTGATGGTGGAGCCCCGGGACCCCGAGGCCCTCGCGCGGAGCCTCGCCTGGCGGCGCGCGGTGCGCGTGGCGATCGTGTTCACCTCGGTCTTCGTGGCCGTGGTCGGCGCGATCTGGGTGGCGCGGATGGTGGCGTGGGAGGTCGAGAACGCGCGGCAGCGCGCGGACTTCGCGGCGAACGTCAGCCACGAGCTCCGCAGCCCGATCACGCAGATCCGCCTCAAGGGCGAGGCGTTGCAGCTCGGGCTCGTCGATCCGGGCGAGGACATGCAGCAGCACTTCGACGCGATCGTTCGGGAGTCCGAGCGACTGTCGCGCCTCGTCGACAACGTCCTCGACTTCGCCGCCATCGAGCGTGGGACCAAGAGCTATCAGCTCCGGAAGGACGATCTCGCTGCGGTGGTCGCGATGGCCGTGGAGACCGCGCGCGCCGGTCTCGAGGGGCTGGGGATGGAGATCGAGGTGCACGTCCCGCGCCACCTCCCCCTCGTCGAGATCGATCGGGACGCCATCGGTCAGGTGCTCATCAACCTGCTGTCGAACGCCGGCAAGTACGCCGCGAGCGGGAAGTGGGTGGGGGTCACCGTGAGCATCGATCGCATCGGCTGGATCGAGATCTCCGTCGCCGATCGCGGCATGGGCATCGCGCCCGACGAGCTCCCGAAGGTCTTCGAGGACTTCTTCCGCTCGTCGGACCCCCGCGTGCGCAGGACCAAGGGCACGGGCATCGGTCTGGCGATCGTGCGGTACATTGTCGAGGCCCACGGAGGCACGATCTCCGTGGACAGTCCACCGGGGAAGGGTGCGACCTTCACCGTCCTCCTGCCCTCCCCCAGCTCCCCCACCACCGACGAGCGTTCCTGAATGGCCACTCGAATCCTCTTCGTGGAAGACGAGGTCGCCCTCACCGACACGATCCGGCGTTTCTTCACCAGGGAGGGCTTCGAGGTCCTCCTGGCGCGCTCGGAGTCGGAGGCGCTCGAACACCACCGAAGGCACCCTGCGGACGTGGTCGTCCTGGACGTGATGCTCAACGAGGGCCCCGAGCCCGAGCGCAGCGGCTTCGACGTCTGTCGCGCCCTGCGGGACGCCTCCTACGAGGGGCCGGTGATCTTCCTCACCGCGCGCACGTCCGAGCAGGACAAGCTGCTGGGCTTCGACCTCGGCGCGGACGACTACGTCACCAAGCCGTTCGGCCTGCCCGAGCTCAAGGCGCGCGTGAACGCCGTGCTGCGCCGCGTCGGTCCGCCGCGCTCGGTCTACCGGTACCGCGACCTCGAGATCGACCTCGACAACTTCGTCATCCGGCACACCGACGGGGTGGAGCAGAGCCTCTCGAAGCTCGAGCAGGAGCTGCTGCGCTACCTCATCAAGAACCGGGGCAAGGTGCTGCCGCGCGGCGAGATGCTGACGGACATCTGGGGGTACTCGCCCAACGCCGAGACCCGGACCGTCGACACGCACATCCTCAACGTCCGCAAGAAGCTGAGGGACGACGCCGGCTCGCCGAGGTTCATCGAGACGCTGCACGGCGTGGGGTACCGCTTCATCGGGAGCGAGAGCTGAGCATGTGGCTGCTGGTCGGTGCGCTGGCCCTCGCCCAGGAACCGGCCGCCCTCCGCCTGCACGAGGCCATGCTGGAGGAGGCACTCGACGGCGATCTCGAGGCCGCGATCCGGACCTATCGGGAGCTGTCGCGCAACCTGCCGGTGGAGAGCCCCACGCGGCCGGACGCGCTCTACCAGCTCGGCGTGGCGCTCGCGGCGCTGGGGCGGGTGGACGAGGCTCGCGACGCGCTCCAGGACGGGATCCGCGCCGAGTGCTCCGCCTGTCGCACGGCGCTGGAGGAGCTGGAGATCGAGCAGCACGCCGTGCGGGAGCTGCCCACGGTGTGGCCCTTCGACAGCGGCGGGCACGGCGTCTTCCACCCCATCGACGCGCAGCAGCTGGGCGCGATGCGGATGGAGTCGCAGGGTGGGCGCGACGCGCTCCAGTGGCGCACCGGCGGGCGGCCGGGCGAGGACCGGCTCGTGATCGGGCTCGCCGTCGGCGCCCACGAGCTGCGGCTTCGGGCGATGTCCCAGGACCAGACGGGGTTGCTCGGTGTCCGTGTGGAGGACGACCACAGCCGGCGCTGGGTCACGGCGGAGCCCCTGGTGTTCGAGGCCGACCGCTGGCAGGAGGTCGTGGTGGACCTCGAGGATCTGTCGGCGCTCGAGCCCGACGGCTCGCGTCCGTCCGCCGATCACCTCGTCCGCATCGAGCTCCTCGACCGCACCGGCCTCCGTCGGGCCGGCGCCGTCACGTGGTGGATCGACGCGATCGAGATCCGCTGAGCTCCGCTCGGAGGTCGTCGACGAACGCCTGCAGGCCGCTCTGGTGGGCGCGACGGCACCGCTCGACGCGCACGCGGGCCGCGATGGCGGCGAACAACGTCGGGTTGTCGCGCGGGTCGGCGTCGGTCAGCGCAGCGAGCTCGCTCTTCGGCCGCTTGCCCTTGGGCGCGGGGGCGCTGGGCCCGAGCAGCCCCACCTCGCGCAGCGCCTCCACGTCGTCGACGAGCCATGCCTCGCCGTGGGGCCGGGCTTCGCCGATGGCGACGGGGATGGTCCGATCGCGGCGAGCCTGCTCGAGCTCCGCCAGGCGGCCCCTCTCGCCGTCCTCGTCGACCACGGCGACCATCCCGTCGAGGCCGTCGCGCTGGGCGCGGATCAAGGTGTACAGGAGCTTCTTCCGGTATCCGCCGCCCGCGAGACGGATGTCGTGCCAGGCGGTGAACGTCACCTCGTGCGCACCGACGTGGGGCTCGACGAGTGGGGGGAGCATCCAGTGGTCGCGCGCGCCATCGCCAACGTATTGGAGCCTCACGGGGCCACCAGGCCCGCCTCCCCCTCGTTCGCCCAGACCTCGCCCAGGCCGAAGTCGTCGAGGAACGGCCGGACACGGTCGGGGTCCAGCGGCTTCGCGCCGCAGCTCCCGTCCTCGTGCCGCTCGAAGACGAGCACCTGGTCCTGCGGGATGCGGACGCACGACAGGACGTAGGGCGAGTGGGTCGTGAGGACGACCTGGACGGGGGCCGGAGCGTGGGCACCCTCGGTCAGGCCGCGCAGCAAGGCCATCATCTCGCGGATGCGCTCGGGGTGCAGCCCGTTCTCGGGCTCCTCGATCAGGACGAGATCGGGCGGCGAGGGATGCCAGGCGAGCGCCAGGAACAGGAGCAGCAAACGGACACCCGAGGACGCGTCGTCCGCGGGCGTCACCCACCCACCCTCGCGCACCAGATCGATCCGGCGGGTGGAGGGGTCGGGCGTGGCAATACGAATGTCCGTCACGCCGGGCACGAGGGCCTTGACGGCGTCGACGTAGGCGAAGAAGCGCTCGCGGTCGTTGCGAAGGAACCAGTCCACGAGGGCGGGTACTCCGCCTCCGGCTCCGGTCGGCAAGGGAGCGGCCTTGCCATCCGCGACGCCAGCGGAGGTCATCCCGACGTTCCCGGGTGCGACCAACAGACACCGTCGCGGTTCCGGTGTGACCATTCGAGTTGGCTGGTTTTCTTGCCGGAAACCGGGGACCCGGCCCGCCAGTGCCCGTAGGAACGTGGACTTTCCGGTGTCGTTGCGACCGATCGCCACCGTCAGCGGTCGCAGCTCGACGTCGAGCGTGCGGAAGCACGCAGCGTCCGTGAGCTGCACCCGGCGGGTGGTGCTCAGGTGAAAGCCTGCACCCCGGTGAGCCAGCGGCCGAGCACCAGGTTGTGGATGTCGTGCGTGCCCTCGTAGGTGTAGACCGACTCGAGGTTCGCGGCGTGCCGCATGATCGGGTACTCCGCGAGGATGCCGTTCGCGCCGTGCACGTCGCGGGCGACCCGCGCGATCTGCAGCGCGATGTCGACGTTGTTCATCTTCGCGAGGCTGACCATCTCGTGGGTCATCGTGCCCGCGTCCTTCATGCGGCCGAGGCGCCACGCGAGGAGCTGGCCCTTCGTGATCTCGCGGAGCATCCACGCGAGCTTGTTCTGCACCAGCTGGAAGCTCGCGATCGGGCGATCGAACTGGATGCGGGACTTCGCGTACTCGTTGGCCGAGTGCAGGCAGGACTGCGCGGCGCCGAGCGCCCCCCAGGCGATGCCGTACCGCGCGTTCGTGAGGCAGCCGAGCGGGCCCTTGAGCCCCTTCACGCCCGGCAGGATGTTCTCCTTCGGGATGATCACGTCCTGGAACACGAGCTCGGAGGTGACGCTGGCGCGCAGGCTGTGCTTGCCGGTCATCTCGGGGGCCGTGAAGCCCTGCATGCCGCGCTCCACCAGGAAGCCGCGGATCTCGCCGTCGAGCTTGGCCCACACGACGGCCACGTCGGCCAGCGTGCCGTTCGTGATCCACATCTTCGCGCCGTTGAGGACGTAGTGGCTGCCCTTGTCCTCGGCGCGGGTCAGCATGCCGCTCGGGTTCGAGCCGTGGTCGGGCTCGGTCAGACCGAAGCAGCCGATGGCCTCGCCGGCCGCGAGCTTCGGCAGCCACTTGTTCTTCTGGTCCTCGCTGCCGTACGCCCAGATCGGGTACATCACGAGCGAGCCCTGGACCGAGCAGAACGAGCGGATGCCGCTGTCGCCGCGCTCGAGCTCCTGGCAGATGAGCCCGTAGGTCACGTTGTTCAGTCCCGGACAGCCGTACCCCGTGAGGTTGGCGCCGAGGAAGCCCATCTCGCCCATCTCCCGGGCGAGGTGCATCGGGAAGGTCCCCTCGAGGTAGTGCTTCTCGATGATGGGGACGACCTTGTCCTCCACCCAGTCGCGCACGGTGTCGCGGATGGTCTTCTCCTCGTCGGAGAGGAGGTCGTCGATGCGATAGAAGTCGAAGCCGGCGAACGTGGACATGGGATCACCCCGGAGCGGAGACGCTGGGTATCGTGGTGGAGGCGAGCGTGGGAGGGTCGACGGGCGTCGCGTTGGTCGACGGGGTGCTGATGCCGATCGAGCAGGCGGCGATCCCCGTCACCGATCCGGGCTACGCGCTCGGTGCGACCGTGTTCGAGTCGACGTTCGCGGACGGCCGTCGCGACCCGGGCGCGAACCTCGTGCGGCTGCGGGAGAGCGCCGAGGCCACGGGCATTCCGATGCCCGACGAGGGGCTCCTGCGCGCCGAGATCGAGCAGGTGCGCGTGGCGATGGGCGGCCGGGCCGTGATCCGCGTGGACCTGACCGGCGGGGGACGGCGCATGGTGTTCGGTACGCCGGTGGATCCCGGGCGCTTCCACCGCGCGATCTCTGCCTGGCGCGCGCCGTGGGTCGATCAGCCGCTGCTCCCCGGCTTCGTGAAGCACCGCAGCCGGGCGCCCTGGTGGGCCGAGATCCGCCGGCGGGGGGTCGACGAGCTGCTCTTCGTCGACGCGGATGGCCGCTTCACCGAGGGATCGAGCTGCGGCGTCCTGGCCGTGATCGACGGTCGCCTGTGGACCGCGCCCTGGGACGGCCGGATCCTGCGGTCCACCACCGTCGAGCGCCTGCTCGGGCACGCGGAGGCGCTGGGGATCGAGGTCGTCCGGCAGGGGCCGCCGGCGAGCGGTGGCTGGGACGCGCTCTACGTCGCGAGCACGACCCGTAGCCTCGCTCCCGTGGCGTCTCTCGACGGCGAGGAGCTCCCACGGTGGGAACCCCTCGGGAGGGCGCTGGCCCGAGCGGACGACTGAGGTTCAGAGCTGCGTGGGGACGGCCGGATCGGCCTCCGCCGCCGTGACGACGAGCGCCACGTCCGTACGGATGGAGGCGTGCGTCGCGCTGAGCGTCACCACGCCCGGAGCGAGGAGAGTGACCATCCCGGTCGCGTCCACCACAGCCACGCCGGGATCGCTGCTCGCGAACACCACCTCACGGTCCGCGATCACGTCGCCGTCGGCCAGCACACGCGCAGCCAGCTGGAAGGTGGCACCTGCGCTCGGGAGCGGGTCCGGGACACCGGTCACCTCCACGGTGTCCGGAAGGCTGACCAGGATCGGCGCGGTCACGACCAGGTCGCCGAGCGTGACGGTGACGATGGCGTCGCCATCGGCGTGGGTCTCGATCCGGTCACCCAGGATCGTGGCCACCGTTGGCGGTGCGACCGAGAACGCCAGACCTTCTGGCGTCGGCAGCACGTTTCCGTTGGCGTCCAGCACCTGGACCGTCGGTAGCGGCAGTGTCCCGAGCTCGTGAACGACGACGGGGGACTCGCCTGCGACCGAGAGCGAGGCCGGCGTCGGAGCGCAGGCCAGGAGGATCGTGACGAGAGGCGTGAACATGGTGCGTCTCCTGGGCGGAACGTGTTCCCGCCCTGGGACGGCGGCAGCCGTCCGGAGATCGCTCTATCATGGGGTCTATGCTTGACAATGGCGATGGTGGGGGTGTCGACGGCTAGCGTCGTCGAACGCCATGAAGTCGGTTTTGGGGCAGCGGCCCTCCCTCTCCACCAGGGTGGCCGCGGTCTGCGATGCGGAGGCGACCGCGGCCACGAGAGCTCAGTCGGCGTTCACGCGGGCGGTGGTGCCGTCGGGGTAGACCGCGAACAGCGCGACCCCGTCGGCGTCGTTGATGGCGAACACGTTCACGATGGTGTTGGCGCCGAGGTCGGGGACCGAGAAGGTCACGTCGGGGACCGCGTCCTCGTCGAGATCGAGGCCCAGCGCGAGCGCGCCGCGGGGCACGTCGAGGCGCGTGGTGTCACCCCACTGGAAGTCGTCCACGAGCTTGGTGCCGGTGGACAGCTCCCACAGATCGACCGTCCCGACGCCGACCGCTCCGTGGCTGACCTGGAGTCGGATCGAGCCCCGCGCCAGCCCGCGGACGTCGTTGGTCAGCACCGCGGGCGTGAGGTTCGAGACGGCGTCCCAGGCGACCAGCGTGTACGCCGTGCGGTCGGCGACGTCGATCGTGCCGCCGAGGACGGCGTTCGCGTCACCGGTCACGGACAGCGCGAGGTCGTAGCTGCCGGGCTGGACCACCACCGAGGGCGTGACCCCGAGGTAGGGCACGTCCTCGAGCGCGCGGACCCCGTTGACCCAGATGTCCACGTTGGGAGCATCGGGCGACAGGTGGACCGCCTGCACGGCGGACGCGGCGTGGGCGTTGGACAGGAGCGGAAGAAGGGCGGCGAACGTCATGATGGCCTCCGTCGGTCGCGTCTGTTGGCGACTTCTGGTGCGTAACGTACACAGAATATGTACAAAACCTATGCAACAGCGGACGTGATCCGGGGTGGTCCGTCATCGGCCTGGCAGGCTGGATTTCGGTGTTCGTCGAGAATCGTCGAGGTCGCGCGACGTTTCGTGACGTTCGCTCAGCCTCGGAAGAACGCCTGGATCCGTCGGAGCAGCATCCCGGAGCGCTCTTGCACCTCCCGCTGGGTGGGCTCGTCGAGCAGCTGCTCCGTGGCTGCCTCGAGCTGCATCTGGCGCTCCGCGAGCACCGCGGACAGCCGCTCGTACAGCTCGGGGTGGCGACGGAGCAGCCGGCGAAGACCCTCGTGTCCGACCACCACCAGGCGCGTCTCCTTGACCGCGCGGACGGTGGCGTTGCGCACCTCCCCGGTCAGCAGCGACATCTCGCCGAAGAAGCCGCCCGGGCCGAGCGTGGCGACCTCGCGCTCGGGCTGGCCCGCCGTCACGGAGACGTCGCCGGCCACCACCACGAACAGCTCGCTGCCCTCGTCGCCCTCTCGCACGATCCGCTCGGCCGCAGCGTACGTCCGCTCGCCCGATTCCCGGGCCAGCTCGTGGAGGATCTCGTCCTCGAGGACGCTCAGCATCGGCACGCGCTCGAGCGCCCGCACGCGCCGCTCGATCCCTTCCTCCGCGTCGATGCGGCGCTGCTCGGCGTCGCGCTGGAACAGGTGGACGTCGTGCTGCGGGAAGGGGATCGGGATCTCCGCGCGGGCCAGGGCGTGCCAGATCCGGTCGACCACCGCGGCGTCCGTGTGGTGGGCGTGCTCGTGGTCGTCGGTGTGGTAGCGCAGCTCGTAGAGGACGGCGTGGTCGCCGAAACCCCGGGTGAGGACCTCGGGGGAGGGGTGGTGCAACACGCCCGGCAGGTCCACCGTCGCCGCCTCCACGACCTGCTTCACGCGGCCGGGCGGCACCCCATAGGCGCAGCCGAACGGGATGGACCGACGCTGGGCGGGGTCGGGGCGGGTGTAGATCCGGACCGGGGACTTCGCGATGACGCCGTTGGGGACGATGATCTCGACGCGATCCAGCGTCAGGACCTTGGTGGTGCGCCAGCTGACCTCGACCACCCGCCCGTTCTTCTCCGGATCGGCGTCGATGTCGATCCAGTCGCCTACGTCGAACTGGCGATCGAGCTGCAGCGACAGGCCCGCGAACAGGTTCCCGAGGGTGTCCTGCAGCGCGAGACCGACCACCGCGGTGAGCAGCGCGGAGGTCGTCAGCAGCTGTCCGGGCTCGAAGCCCGCCGCCGCCAGGGTCGCCAGGGCGACGAGGGCGAACAGCAAGCCCTGGAGCACGTCCGCGATGATCCGGGGGACCGGCGGCAGGAGCCAACGCCCGAACGCCGTCTCGGTCGCGAGGAGCACCGAGGATCGCGAGACGACCACGAGGATCGCCGCGAACGCCGCGACCCGGACCCAGTTCGCCTCCTCCCGGTGCTCGCCGAAGGTCTGGGCGAGGGCGAGCAGCCCGGCGTACACCGCGAAGGCGCCGAGCGGGCGGCGCAGCGAGGTCCAGCGCGCTCGCGGCAGGAGAACGAGGAGCAGGACGAGCAGGACCGCGGCGAAGACGGCCAGCGTCCCGCTCATGTCCCAGAATCCTCGTGCTTCCAGCCAGTCGGTCACGGGGCCCCGCTATCCCGTCGGCGGCGGGTTATCCGGCGCCTCCGGGAGGAGTGGATGGTTCGGTCGGGCCTCGAGGTGTTGCTGGACGACCCTGCGGCGGTGCTCGGCGACGGCCGGGTCGCGCTCGTGTGCAACCACACCGCCGTCGATCGTCGGCTGCAGCACGCGATCGACCTGCTGCTCGCGAAGGGGGTCCGCCTGGTCCGCCTCTTCGGCCCGGAGCACGGCGTGCGCGCCACCGCCCAGGACATGGAGACCGTGGGCGAGCAGGTCGACCCGGTGACGGGCCTGCCGACCGTCAGCCTGTACGGCAACGACGAGGCGTCCCTGCACCCGGATCCGTCGACCCTGTTCGACATCGACACCGTCCTGTTCGACATCCAGGACATCGGCGCCCGCTACTACACCTACCAGGCGACCCTCGGGTTCGTGATGCAGGTGGCGGGCCCGCTGGGGAAGCGGGTGGTCGTGCTCGACCGGCCGAACCCGATCGACGGCGTGACCGTCGAGGGCAACATGGTCCACAAGGGCTTCGAGAGCTTCGTGGGCGCCTTCCCGATCGCCGTGCGCCACGGCATGACCGTCGGCGAGCTCGGGCGGTACTTCGTGCAGCACTGCGGCATCTCCTGCGAACTCGACGTCGTGCGCTGCGAGGGTTGGCGTCGCCAGGACTGGTTCGACGCGACCGGGCTGCCCTGGGTGTACCCGTCCCCGAACATGCCGACCCTCGAGACGGCGACGATCTACCCGGGGATGTGCCTGCTCGAGGCCACGAACCTCTCCGAGGGCCGCGGCACCACCCGTCCGTTCCACCTCGTCGGGGCGCCGTGGCTCGACCCCCAGGCCTTCGTGAAGGCGCTGGACCGCTCGGCGGCCGACGCCGGGCTCGAAGGCGTGCTGTTCCGACCGGCCGCGTTCGTTCCCGGCTTCCAGAAGTTCGCGGGGCAAGGCTGCACGGGCGCCGAGGTCCACCTGACCGACCGGGGCCGCCTGAACACGCTGCTGCTCGGGCTGGTCGTGATCGAGGCCGCCCGCCGGACCGCACCGAGGTACTTCGCGTGGCGCGCGGAGCCCTACGAGTTCGTCGCCGACGTGCCCGCCATCGACCTGCTCACCGGCAACGCGGACTTCCGGCAGACGCTGGAGTCGGGCGGCTCGCTGCGGGGGGTGATGGAGGGGTACGAGGCCGACCGCCTCGCGTTCCTGGAGCGGCGCGCTGGATGCCTGCTCTACTGATCGGCGCGCTGCTCGGGTGTGCCGAGCCTCCTCGCTTCCCCAGCCCCGACCAGGTCGGCCGCGGTGTGCCCGACACGTGGGTCTACTACCAGGATCCCGAGGGCCGTCTCGAGCTCGCCTTCCCGCAGTACCCCTCGGTCGCGCGGATCGGCGCCACCACCCAGGTCACCGCACAGACCGTGGGCGCCAGCTTCGCCCTCGTGGTGACCGATCCGCTCTCTCCGGACGCGCGGACGCCGCGGGTGGCGCGAGAGGTGGCGGCCACGACCCTGGCGAAGCTCGACGTCGAGCGCCTCCCCGAGCCGACGGACTGGGACGGGCTACCAGGCGGGCTCGCGTGGTCCCTGCCGGACGGCGAGGTGCGGGCGGGCATCGCCCACGACGCCGCCGTGGTCATCGTGGTCCGTCACGCAGGCGACGCGACCCCCGCCTTCCTCGGCACCTTCTCGGGGGAGCCCATGGTCCCGACCCGGGTCGCCGTCGGCCCCTCGGACCGCGTCGTCCGCTGCCCGTCGCGCTGCGGCCCGGACAGCGGCGAGGTCGTCCTCCCCGGACGGATCCTCGTGGCCAGCGGGTTGGCGGGGATGATCGGCCACGACCGCTACCGGGCGCTGGGGCTCCGCTTCGACGGCGCGCCCACCGACGAGGTCCGCGACGCGCTCGTCCGCTCGGTGGTGGGCGACGCGGTGCCGCTGGAGGACGCCTGGACCGATGGGGCTCGTCGCTACCGCACGGGCCGCGAGCAGCTCTGGGTCCGGGTCGCCGAGGGCCCGCACGACGTGGCGGTCCTGGTGGTGCTCGGTCAGGAGCAGCCGGCATGGGCCGAGCAGCTGCTCGCGTCCCTCCGGTAGCCCGGCGGTCAGCGCAGGAGGTCTTCGGGGGTGGAGGTGCAGGCGCGCACGCGCTTTCGGGCCAGCGCCTCGATCTCGTCGAAGCTCGCGACGGAGAGCTCGGGGGCCAGGGCCGCCGCGACGTCCGCCGCGGGGAAGGGTCGCACCCCGACGGCGCGCGCCGCCCGTCGCTCCGCCACGCCCCAGGCGGCATCCACGCGCTCCGCGAGCCGATCGGAGCCGAACCAGATCTCGGTGGACCCGAGGTCGACCGGGCCTGGTACCCACACCACGGCGCAGCCGCCCACGTGGTCCCAGTTGAACGGGAAGGCGGGCGTCTCCCCGACGTAGAGCAGCGGGGAGGCGGCGTCGCGGGGGACGAGGAGCCCCGGATCGGCGCGGAGCTCGAGGAGCACCCCCCGGTCGACCGGGCGAGGGGAGGCCGTCATCGTCCACGTCGTCGGCGTGGCGAGGTGGAAGGGGATCGCGGCGACGAGGGCGCGAACCGCGTGCCCGTCGTCCGCGGGTACGGGGGTGTCGGCGGGAGCGTCGTCCGCTGCGCGGGCGAGCGCTGCGAGCAGGACCACCGTCATGGCGTAGCCTCCGTCAGGATCTCGAGGTCGTCCAGGCCGACGCGGCCGTGTGGGGAGCCGTGGGCCGCGCCGAAGCGGAGTCGGACGGTGCGCACGTCGGTCAGATCGAGGTCGGGGTCGCCGACGAAGCCCGTGATGGGGATGCGGAGCGTCTGGAACTCGTTCACCCAGCCCACACCGTTGCCGCTCCCGCCCCGCTCGTACGTGCGGACCACGCCGCCGTAGCCGGCGGTCGGCACCTCGGTCTCGTGGCCGGCGCCGTCGACGAGGGCGACACCGAAGTCCAGCGTGGGGCGGACCATCGACGGGTTCCGCGTCCGTTGGCAGACCCGCATGGACACGGCGCTCGCCGTGTGGAGATCCGCGGCCGCCGCCGGAAGCTCGAAGTCGAGCAGGACGTCGTCGCCGTCGTCCCAGCCGAAGACCGCGCCGCGAGCGGGGTCGGCGTCGTTGCTCGACCAGGTCATGCCGTTCATGGGCTGGTTCTCGCGCCAGCTGAGCTCGCGGTCCGGGTCGTCGAGCTTCCCCTCCGAGAGGTCGCGGACCGTGCCGCTCACGGAGCCTCCGGACGACGAGAGGTCGACCGTCGTGTTCCGCTGGAAGTCGTCGACCACGAGCTTGCGGTCGCCCTGCCCACGCTTCAGCTGGGTCGCGACGGGCGAGGCGATGCCGACGGGACGGAAGGCGTCGAGCGGACGCTGGTCGATCTCCCAGAGCGCGTCCTGCCCGCGCACGAGCGCCTCGATCGTCGCGAGGTAGTAGACGCGCGCCAGGCGCTGCGCGGCCTCCCGCCCGATGAGCGGCCCCTGGCTCGGCGCCCAAGCGGAGTCCTCGGCGCCGCAGCAGTTGAAGTCGTTGTGGTCCGCGCCCTGGACGTAGGTCACGAGGTTGAGCCCCGTCGCTCGCTGGAAGATCCGGAAGTACTGCACCGTGGCCTGTCCGACCGAGCCCGTCACGTCCCCGTCCGAGGAGCCCGCCAGCAGGTGGTAGGCCACGTCGTGCGGGTCGGCCGCGTCCGGGCCCTCGAAGATCGTGGGGGCGATCGAGCTCACCATCACGATGTCGGACAGGTCGTAGTTGGCCGGGGTCGCGGTGCCGCGGAACAGGCGGTCGTAGGCCAGGACCACGCCCTCCCCGCCGCGGCTGTGGCCGATCCAGATCTGGGTGTGGGGGTCGACGTGGCCGTCGAGCACGCCGCCGAGCTCGGTGCCGAGGTGGCCCAGCAGGTAGTCGACGTTGTCGAGCGTGGTGGTGGCCGCGGTGCGCGGTCCGGGCATCGTGTTGTTCTTGTGCGACATCACCACGTAGCCCCAGGAGGCGAGGTGGTTCCCGAGCCAGTCGTACCAGTGGTAGTCGTGGCCGTTGCCGTGGCTGATCACCACCAACGGCAGCGTCCCCAGCGTCCCGATCTCCACGGGGGCGTACACCACCTGGTGCAGCCAGGTGTCGTTCGCGACGTCGACGTCGCCTCGCCTGGGCGTGTACGGGCCCGGCTCGGACAGGTCGCCGATCGCCTGGAACGCGGGCGTGTCGAGCCCGTCGAGCAGATCGCCGGGATCGAGCCGACCGTCGCGCCCGAAGTCGATCACCAGGTCCCAGCCCTCCAGCAGCGTTCCCGCGGCGGGGACGGGGATGGGGACGGGGAGCGGATGACCGTCCACGGACCCCCCGACGGTGGCGGTGGCCGAGCCGAGGCCGGGATCACTCGCCCACTCGGCGGCCGAGCGATGGGGGACGAGGACGGCGTCGAACGTCATGCCGACCCGGTCGGCGTACCGGTCCGGATCGACGAGGACCTGCGCGTCGCTCCCGCCGTTGAACAGGTCCCACGCCGTCTCGAACCAGGGCGCCTGGTCCATCGTCTGGCCCACCAGCGGGGTGGGCGGGACCCCGACGAGCGGGACGGTGACCTGGGAGCAGCCGGGGACCGTCGCGGTCAGCGTGCCCGCGCCCACGTCGTCGGCCACCACCAGCGCGTCGACATCGGTCTGGGGCGTGGCGGGGAGGTCGGTGCCGTCGGTGCGCAGCAGGCGGAACGGGCCGTCCACGGACAGCGTCGCCGTGCCCGTGAGGTGCACCGCGCGCGGGCGGCGCCCGGCCCCGTCCACCTCGACGACGGCGGTGGCGCCCTCGTTCGACAGCGCCACCTGCAACGACACCGCGTCGCACGAGACGCAGGCGCCCCCCACGCAGCCGTGATCGCAGGTCGACTGCGACACCACGCGCCCGTCCGCGTCGCAGGTGACCGCGTCGTCGCCATCACACCAGGCTTCGTCCAGGTGCCCCGCACACGCCGGATCGGTGGTGGGAGGGGTGCCCGTCTCCTCGGTCGCATCCGTGGGCGCGGGACGGTCGTCCGTGGGATCTCCGCCGGAGCACCCGATCACCGCCAGCCACCACACGTTCACCCCCTCCGGCCCGGAGAACATGCCTTCACCCGGCCACGAGTGTCAGTCCTTCCTGCGCGTGAGCCGGTATCCGAGCCCGAGCCCGAGCCCGTACCTCCCTGCGAACGCGTGCAGCGAGAGGCTGTCGCGCGAACCCCAGACCCCGAGGTCGAGCCTCGGAACGAACCACCACCAGTCGTCGTCGAGGTAGGTCGGCTGCCACGCGAGGTCGACCGACCAGGAGGCGCCGGACGGTCCCGTGCCCGAGAACCGGAACCCCGTCGCGGGCGCCACACCGACGCCGAGCGTCGGCGGCGTCTCGAGCCCCACGAACCACTCGTGCCGGCAACCGAAGCGCGCGCTGCACGCCTGCTCGCTCGTGTCCAGCACGACCCAGTCCGTCATCAGCAGCCAGCCGACACGGACGCCCCCGGCCGTCGGGGTGTCGAGCGCGAGCGCCAGGCTCCCCAGGCCGTAGCCGGCGGGCTCGATCGCCAGGCGACCACCGAAGCTGCCGGTCGCGACCACCGTGAGCGGGCCTCGCCGGACGCCTCCACCCAGCCCGAAGCCGAGCGCCGCCCGGTTGGTCACGACGCCGCTCTCGACCGACAGCTCCAGGCGATCGTCGGGAGCGGTGCCGGCGGCGTGAGCGGCGTGGGCGAGGAGGAGCAGCATCGCGGCAGTCTACCCTCGCCCCGCCAGGACCGTGGGGGCGGGGAGGGATCCGCGGATCTCGGCCGCCACCGCCGCGTGCTCGTAGGGACAGTGCCGGCAGCCCGAGCCGCAGCAACGGTTGCGCCGGAGGTGGAACAGCTCGGTGAACACGACGTAGCCGGTCGCGGGATCGACGTATCGTTCGCCACCCGCGGCCACCGTGCGACGGTGGACCTCGGCCCAGGCCGGCTCGCTCATCCCTCGCCCAGCGCCTGCTCGATGCGGGTCATGCGGGCCTGCATGTCGGCCAGGGTCTCGAGCTCCAGCTCCGCGCCGAGGGTGACGGCTTCTCGCTGGGCCTCCGCGGCCTCCCCCATCCGTCCCTGCTGGAGGAGCGCCTCGGCGAGGGTGTCGAGGTAGGCCGCGCGGGCCTTGGGGCGATCCCGCTCTCCGACCGCCGGGAGCCGCGCGATGGCCTCGCGCACCAGCTCCTCCGCCCGCTCGGGATCGCGGAGCTCCGTGTCGCGCCGCGTCACGAGGTGCCAGGCCGCGATGTTCAGCGCGTCCGTGTCGGCCGGCGACAGCTCGAGCCAGCGCTCGATCGCGACCTCGGCGTGAGCGTCCCAGGGGTGCCCCTGCTCGCATGCCAGGACGAGGAGCTGTGCGTTCCGCGCCGCGACGATGGGGGTGCGGGTCCGGCGGACGTTGCGCTCCACGACCTCGAGCCCTTCGTCCAGGGCGCCGGCTCGCTCGAAGTGCTCGAGCATGTCCACCAGGGTGTCCCCGTTGGTGATGTCCTCGGGGTCCTCGGACAGACGGGTCGCATCGGCGTGCGCCACCTCGATGTCCAGGGTCGCCAGCGCGTCCCCGCCCGAGATCGCCGTCCAGGAGATCACCGCGGCGGCCGCCACGGCGGTCACCACCCCCGGAACGCCGATCCGCGAAGGGGCGAGCGAGTCGTCGGGCAGGGCGAGTGCGGCGGCGACGCCGAACGCGAGGCCGCCGACGTGGGCCCAGTTGTCGATCACCGGGAAGCCGAACCACGAGCCGAAGCCGAGGAGGAAGGTGACACCGACCGCGCGCGCGAGCCGGCCTCCGACGGCCTCCGTGAGGAAGCCTCGCGCCGGTTCCGGGCCGAACCAGGTCGTGCCGAGGAGCAGCCCCGCCAGCCCCATGGCCGCGGCCGAGCCACCGACCGAGGCCGGGCTGGCGCCGTCCGACAGCATCGCGCTGGCGAGCGAGCCCGCGACGGCGCTCCAGAACCACACCACCAACAGGCGCTGCGTCCCCCAGACGGTCTCGACCAGCGCGGCGAGCTGCACCAGCGCCAGCTCCACGAGGACGAAGTGGACGACCCCGTCGTGGATCAGCGCCGGCATGAACAGCCTGAACAGCTCGTGGTCCTCGGCCAGGCGCAGGGGCTGCAGCGCGCCGAGGCGGACCTGGACCGCGAGGTCCGTCGCGCCACCGAGCGCCAGCTCCACGAGGAGGGAGATCAGGGTCGCCGATCCGAGCACCATCGTGCCGGGGAGGCGGGACCACCAACGGGCGGCGCGTCGTGCCATGGCCCCACATAGCCACGTCCGCCTTTACCGCGAAGGGACGGTGTCGTAGAACAGCGTGGTGAGAACCTCCAGCGTGCTCGTGGGCCTCGTGTTCGGCCTGCTCGCGGCGGGCATCCTCGGGTTGCCGCTCGGGGCCGCCGTGCCTGCTCGCGCGGTGTCGGGCTGGTTCTATGTCACGCACGACGTGGCGTTGCTCGCGACGGTCTCGTCGCTGCTGCTGCCGAGCCTCGCCGGCTTCGTCGCCGCCTGGCTCGACCCGGACGATCCGATCCGCGGGGGTGCGGGCGCGGGGATGGTGTCCGCGCTGCTCGCCGGGACGCTCGTCGTCATGCCGGCCAGCCAGATCGCGCCCGCGACCGATCTCCTCGTGGGGATGGCAGCAGGGTCGGAGAAGCGCGAGCACCTCCTGGAGCTGCTGGCGCTGACCATCGTCGACGCCCAGTGGTTCACGACGGTCGGTGCGATCTCGCTGCTCGTCGTCGCGCCCGGTCTCGGCGCCATCGGTGGCCTGGTCCACGACCTGTGGCAGGGTCGCCGTGGCCACGTCGCGCACCTCGTCCACCGCTCCAGCGTGCCGCTGGTGGCCGCCTGGGTCGTGCTGGCGTCGGTGACCGCGGACCTGCTGTGGACGGCGCACGTGGACGTGAGCCTGCTGCAGCGCCTGGGGCACGCGACGACGTGGATGGATCGCGCGCGCCTGACCTCGGTGCTGGCGACCGCGGGCGTGGCGCAGAGCCTGCTCCTCGCGTGGATGCTGCGGGACGCCCTGCTGCTGTTCCGGGCGCGTCGGCGCCTGTTCGGGCTCGTCTGGCTCGGCATGGCCCTCGCGCCGTCGGCGCTCACGGGCGTGGCGGCGCTCGTCGTTCACCCCCTCTCCGCGACCACCCCCGGCTTCTGGGTCGGCGGCGTGGCGGTGGCGACGACGGTGCTCGGAACGCTCGTGGTGCACTGGAGATCCGAGGCCGAGCTGCACGAGCGCCCGCGGACGTTCTGGGACCTGATGGGCGAGGGCGCCGCCATGGGCGTCGTCTGCGTCTCGCTCGGCGCCTTCACCGGGCTCACGCCCGTCGCCGGTACGCGGCTGCTGGTCTGGCCCCTGCTGGGCGCGCTGACCGGCGGCACCCCGTTGGACATGACGCAGATCTGGTTGGTCGGGAGGCTTTATCTCGCGCATCTCGGGTCGATGGGAGGGATGGTCGCGGTGGGGATCGCGTACGCGATGCTCGCCACGCCCGTCTGGCTCGTCGTCCGCGCGATGTTCGTGCGGGCTACCTCCCGGAGAGCTCGATGAACGCGGAGACGTTGTCCGGAAGCCGACTGTTCGCCGGGGTGACGTGGGACTCGGTGGCCGAGGAGCTGGGCGGTTGCCAGATCCGGTCGCTCGAGGACGCGGAGGTCCTCTCCGGTGGATCCGACGCGCAGGAACACCTCTGGATCGTGCTGTCCGGGTGCCTCCGGGTCCGGATGGCCACCAACGACGACCCGGTGCTCGCGGCTACCGCGGGCGAGGCCGTGGGCGCGTGGGACGCGATCGACCCCGACCGACGCGCCCGGTGGGTGATCGCCGAGGGCGCGACGACGGTGGTCGAGATCCCCCTCGCGGCGTACAAGCGACTGCTCCAGCGCCACCCGACGGTGTGCAACAACCTCTGGCGCGAGGCGGTCCACCGGATCCGGAGCCTCGAGGGCGAGGTGGCTTTCGTCCGGAACGAGCTGGACGCCTACCGCCGGCAGGCCACCCGTGACGCGCTGACCGGCTTGTTCAACCGCCGCTGGCTCGACGAGCAACTGAGCCGGCTGATGTCCCCGGACACCTCGGGCCGCCAGCTCTCCGTCGTCATGGTCGACGTGGACTACTTCAAGCGGCTCAACGACACCCTCGGCCACGCCATCGGTGACGTGGTGCTCGTGGCGATCGCGCAGACGCTCCGACGGCGCTTCCGGCCTGCGGACATCGTCGCGCGCTTCGGGGGGGAGGAGTTCGTCGTCGTGATGCCCGCCACCCAGCTCGCGGCTGCCTCGAACGCGGCGGAGCGCGTCCGGCGCGCGGTGGAGTTCACGCGGTTCGCAGGTCCGGACGGCGCCGTGCTCCCGCAGGTGACCGTCAGCTGTGGCGTCGCCGAGATGATCCCGGGGGACGACCCCGGGTCCCTCGTGCGCCGCGCGGACCAGGCCCTCTACGCTGCGAAGTCCGCCGGCAGGAACCGGGTGGTGGCCGGGTGAGCGGCGGGCTGCCGGATCCCGCCGACCTCCGGCCCGACGCCCCCAGCCTCGCCGGGCGCTACGTGCTGGCGGGTCGGGTGGGTCGCGGCGGCATGGCGGAGGTGTGCGCCGCGTGGGACACCGAGGACGGCTGCTGGCGCGCGGTCAAGATCCTCCAGCCGCGGCACGCCAGGGATCAGAGCGTGCGCCAGCGGTTCTTCAAGGAGGCCGAGACGATGGCCTCCCTGCGCCATCCGAACCTGGTCGAGGTCACGGACCTCGGCGACGGCGAGCTGCCGTTCATGGTGATGGAGCTGGTGACCGGCGGCTCGATCGACCAGTGGTGCGTGCGCCACGGCGCCATGCCGCCTCACCTGGCGGTGGAGGTGATGCTCCAGCTGTGCTCGGCGCTCGCCGAGGTCCACGCCGCCGGCGTGGTCCACCGCGACGTCAAGCCGCGGAACCTGCTGGTGGGCGACGGGGGCGTGCTCAAGCTCACGGACTTCGGGATCGCGCAGCTGGAGGCGAGCCAGGAGACCCGGACCGGGCTCGCGATGGGGACGATGGGCTTCATGTCGCCCGAGCAGCTCCACGACGCGAAGAGCGTGGACGTTCGATCCGACGTGTACGCCGTCGGCGCCACGCTGTTCACGGTGCTCACCGGCCGCAAGGCGCGCGATCTGTTCCGCCTCGAGGACCGGCCCGAGCTCATGGACGACGTGCCGGACGCGCTCGGCGCCGTGCTCCGCCGCTGCCTCGCCTACGATCGGGACGACCGGTACCCGACGATCCAGGAGCTCGCGAAGGTCCTGCGTGCGGTGCTGGGGCAACTCCCGCCCGATCCCGTCGACACCCCGCCGCTGTGGGACCCCTCGGGTGGCCTCACGATCGACGCCGAGCTGGATCCGTCGTTCTCGGAGCTGTTCACGACGGCTGGCGAGACCACCGCCGGCGATCTGTACGGGTCGGAGGAGGAGCAACCCCGAGGCCTGCGGCCGGAGGTCATCGGTCTGGCGCCGAAGCCACCGCCCCCGCCCCGCCGCAGGTCCTTTGGGGTCTGGCTCGCCGTGATCCTCGGTGCGCCGCTGATGGTCGGCGTCGTGGGTGCGATCGGGTTCGCGGGAGGGGTGGGGTACGGCGCCTGGCAGGTCGGGGTGGCCGGGCACGCGCACGTGGAGGCTTCCGCGGATCTGGAGCGCCGGGTCTCGGAGGCGGATCTGCTGCCGGAGGAGGTCGTCGCGCTCGGGGTGGACCCCGCGCCGCTGACCGAGGCGTTCGAGGAGTGGCGCACCGCGGCAGACGACCTCGGTCGCGCCGACGCCGCGCGGCGCGTGGCGGTGGTGGTCGAGCGCGACGTCCGGCCGAAGGTCCCCCTCTCGGGCCGCAACCACGACGAGGAGCTCGTGATGCAGCGCATCGAGCCCATCCTCCTGGCGGCCGGGGAGGAGGCGAAGACGATGCGGGCGTGGGAGGATGCGGCCGGGGGAGGGTTCGGGCGGCTCGCGGTGTTGCTGCAGCTGGCCGCGAGCCCAGAAGGCGGCTGACGGAGGGACGATGCTCGGGTGGTGGGTCGCTGCGGCGATCGCGGCAGGACCGGTGGACGTGGCGGTGGACTTCGCCGAGCCCGCCGTCCTCCCCTGGTTCGCGTCGGCGCGGGTGGTGGACGGCAAGGGGAGCGCCAAGGGTGACGACTGCTCGGGGGCGGTCGCGCTCGCCATCCAGGACGCCGCCCGTCAGGGCACGGTGGCGCGGATCGTCCGCTCGCACACCGACCTGCAGCCGCTCGCGGCGACGCCCTGCAAGCAACGGGTGGCCGGCGACGCCGTGAGCGCGTCGATCGTGGAGTTGTCGGCGCTGGTCTTCGAGCCCGTGTCCGGCGTCGAACCGTTGCCCGCGGAGCGCTGGATCCAGCTCGTCGGGCTGCTGGACGCGCTCGGGCCCGACGAACTCGCACCGGGCGTCGTCGTCGTGGACGGCAAGATCTACGCCCTGCTCGCGAAGCAGTCCTTCGCCGAGCCGTTGGACAGCGGACGCCTCGACCAGCGCGCGCGCGGCAACCGCGTGTGGGAGGAGTGGGTGCCGCAGTTCACCGCCCGCTGGGCGGGCGCGCTCGGCAGCGTGCCCGAGCTGGCCGGCGCCGTGCTCCTCGCGACCGTGCCGAGCGAGGATCCGGCGAACAAGAAGTCCAAGCTGGTGGAAGAGTGGCGCTTCGCGATCCCGACCGCCGCGGCCTCCGCGTTCAGCCGAGGGGAGATCATGGACTCCGACCTCGCGAGCCGCGTCCGGATCGAGGTCTCCTCCGACCCGAAGAAGCCCGTGTGGACGGCGGTGACCCTGGACGTGGAGGACGAGCTCACCCGCACCGAGGGGGTCGAGGTCCAGCGGTCCAACGTGGACGTCCGGGAAGAGGACCTCCAGGGCGTGGAGGACGAGGAGGAACCGTGAGCGGTTCGCGCGATCCGGGACCACCACCGGCGAAGGGGCTGGTGGTCCGGCCGGACGGGGACGGCTTCCACGCCCGCATCTGGCCGCGACCGAAGCCGCCGTGGGCGAGCTGGGCGGCGGGTGTCTTCATGGCCGGCGCCGTGGGCGTGGTGTTGGCGCTGGCCGTGACCCGCGACCTCGACGAGGGGATCCAGGTCGCGATCGCCGCGACGATCTTCTTGTCGCTGCTCGGCCTCGCGCCCTTCCTCGTTCGCCACGCCCCCGTGGAGCTCGCGGTCGACGACCACCAGGTCTACTGGAACGGGGATCGGTTCCCGATGAGCGCGGTCCGTGGTGCCCGGGCCGACGGCCAGGTGCTGGAGCTGCTCGGCGACTATGGCGCGCTCGCGCGGTTCGAGCACCTGGCCCCCGACGTCGCCGGCTGGTTGGCGGCCGCCATCCTGGCCAGCCTCCCAGAGGGGGTTCCGGAGCCACCCTTGCCCTTGGAGTGATACTTCAGGTATGGTGTTGTGCGTACCAACAGTACGGAGACACCATGGACCCGACGGATCCCGGCATCACCGACGTCGCGAGCTACCTGGCGACGCGGATCCCCACAGGCGCCGAGACAGCGGACGAAGCCCGTGAGGACTGGCGCTCCACGCTGTACAACGCGCGCGCGACCAACGCGATGCGGCCGCTGCGCGACATGGTGGTGCGGACCGTGCCCGACGATCCGGTGGCCCGCTCCCTGTGCGACCACCTGGCGTCCACCCGCCGCTGACGCCTGAGACACGAAGGCCCCGGGAGGTTCGCTCCCGAGGCCCCGTGGTCGACCGTGAAGTCGATCAGAACTGCGTCGTCACCAGGTTGGTGATGTTGCAGGCGCTCGGCGAAGCGGCCTGGACGTACACGCGACGGCCCGCGGCGGCGCCGGGGACGGCGACCGTGAAGGCGGCCGTGCCGTTGCCGTTCGTGACCGCCTGGGCGTACACCGTCGGGTTCGACATCGACGCGCTCACGTTCGTGCAGAGCGTGGGGTGCGTGAAGTTGCCCGGGGTGAGGGACGCGATCAGGACGTACGCGGTGTTCGCGGTGCCGTTGGTCAGCGTCCAGGTGTTGTTGCCGCCCGCGGTGCCGGGGTTGGCCGCCGACAGAGTCGGGGACACGGCGCCACCGCCGCTGTACACCTGGCCGGCGACGCTGGTGCCGGGGGACCAGGTCTGACCGGTGGAGGACAGGGTGGAGTGGCCCACCATCGCGTTCGCCGACAGGTCGGGGTCGCGGTTGATGGACTGGTCGGTGTTGGCCTCGGCGCCGTACACGTACTGCGCGACCTGGGTGCCGGTCGCGTTGAACAGCGTGACGGTGTCGCCGCTGTTGTTCAGCGCGAGCGTGCCCGAGGACGCGGTCTGCAGACGGACGCCAGCGAGGTTCTTGCACCACGCGCCGATGGCCGGCTGGTTGGCGGTCATGGTCGGCGTGCCGCCGCCCCACACGACCACCGCCTGGCCCGCCGCGAGGGTGGTGCCACCGGGGAAGGTGTGCTTGAGGCCGATGGCGTCGTTGATGGTCCAGTCGGTCAGGTCGACGGCGTTGGGGCCCGTGTTGACGAGCTCCACGAACTCGTCCTGGACGGTGTCGATGATGCCGTCGCAGTTGGAGTCGCCAGCCAGGGTGCCGGGGTCGGCCAGGATCTCGTTGATCACGATCGCCGCATCGGCGTTGCCCACGGACATCAGGAGCGCGAGGGACATCATCGGAAACCTCCGGAGGAAGGGACGCTGGGCTTATAGGGGGTCACGAGACGGCGCAAGCCCGGGGATCGTGACGATCCCCGCACGCTCGGTGACGAATGAAGGTCGCGGTGACGGGGGCCACGGGATTCCTCGGATCCCACGTCGTGGAGGTGCTGGCGCCCGCGCACGAGGTCGTGGGTGTGGTGCGGGACCCGGGTCGAGCGCGACGGGTGCTCGGGTGGGGCGCGACAGAGGTCCGTGTGGCGGATCTGGGCGACCGGGAGGCGCTCCGGGCAGCCTTCCGGGGAACCGAGGCCGTCGTCCTGGTCGCCGCGCTGGCCGTCCGCGACGATCCACCCTGGGAGGCGTGGGTGCGGGCGAACGTGGATGGCGTCCGCCACGCGGTCGAGGCCGCGGCCGGGGCGGGCGTGCGGCGGATCGTCCTGGTGTCGACGGTCGCGGTGCACCGGCTGCTCCACCCGTTCGCGACCGTGGGGCTCGACGCGCCGCTGCTCGACGAGGTGCGGGTCCCGCTGACGCTCCACCAGCTCACGACCCGCCGTCGGTACAGCCTGTCCAAGGCGATGGGGGAGGGCGTGGCGCGGCGGCGCGCGCGGGAGCTCGGGGTCGAGCTGGCGGTGATCCGGCCGGGTCCGATCTACGGATCTCGCGATCCGAAGCTCACGCGCCGGTACCTCGAGCTGCTGGAGCGCCGGGTGGTGGCTCTCCCGACCGCGCGGGTGCCGCACGTCCACGCCGCCGACGTGGCGCTGGCCATCTCGGGGGCCCTGCGACCGTCGACGCCGCCGGGCGCCTGGTTCGTGACCGGACCCGCCGTCTCGCCCGCCCGGATCGTGCGGACGCTGACGGACCTGGTCGGTCGCGGCCCGCGGGTGATCCCGATCCCCGTGCCCCTGCGCCTCGCCTACGACGACGGACCGGCCGCGCGCGATCTCTCGTTCCGCCCGCGTGCCCTGCGCGAGGGTCTCGCCGAGGTGATCCGCGCGGAACGTGGTACGCCGATCCCATGAACGATCCCTCCTTCTCCCTCGAAACGCTCGTCGTGGACACCGGCTCCCGGTCCACCGGCGAGGCGCTGGAGCTGCTGCGAAGGCTCGGGCTGGACCCGCGCCTGGTGGCGCCCGAGCAGGCGGCGTCGGGCGGCCCCGATCCCACGGTCGTGGTCCTCGCCTCCGCGGACTCGGCGGAGCTCGACGGAGCGGTGGCGCAGGCTGCGGTGCTGCGGCGGAGAGACCACCTGCGCCTGGTGCACGTGGTCACCGAGGAGGTCCTCGCCCGCGCGGAGGCGCTCGGACCGGAGGTCTGCGACGAGATCCTGGTCCTGGGCCGCGAGGAGGCACCGCGCGTCGCGAGGTTCTGGTCCCGGTGCAGGGCGGAGCGGGACGGGCGGCGGCTCGCGGGGGAGCGCCTGCTCCGTGAGCGCGCCGAGCAGCTCGAGCTCGCGTCGCGGTTGGCCGCGATGGGGGCGCTCGCGGCGGGCGTCGGCCACGAGATCAACAACCCGCTCACGACCGTGCTCGCGAACCTCCGCGTGGTCCAGGAGGTCGTGGCGGAGGCCGGTGGCCTCGACGAGGATCTGCGGACGGCGATCGACGACGCCATCGAGGGGGCCGAACGGATCGGGGTGATCGTCCGCGACATGCGCGCGCTCGTGAAGCAGCCGGCGGTCGATGCCGCGAAGGAGTCCGATCCCGCGGAGATCGTCCGCCTCGCGATCAGGACCGCCACCGGGGAGGCACGGCACTGGGCGAGGCTCGAGACCCACATCCGCCCGACGGGGATGGTGGCCATCGCGCCCGCCCGCCTCGCGCAAGTGGCGCTCAACCTGATGACCAACGCGGTGCAGGCGTTCGACGAACGTGATCCGCGGACGAACCGCATCGCCGTGACCCTGCGTCAGGACGGTGGGAACGCCGTGCTCACCGTGGCGGACAACGGCCGCGGCGTGCCCGCCGAGCTCCTGCCCCGTGTGTTCGAGCCGTTCTTCACCACCCGCTCCCCCGGTCGGGGCGTGGGGCTGGGGCTGTCGATCGCGCGCCACGTCGTGGCCGCCGCCGGGGGCACCCTCGAGCTGACGAGTGGTGAAGGCCAGACGGTGGCGACGCTGACGCTCCCCACCTCGGTCGTGACCGTCAGTCGTCCCACCGTCCTGGTCATCGACGACGATCCGACGGTGGCGCGGGCGCTCCAGCGGCTGCTTCGGCACGCCTGCGACGTGGACCTGTGCTCCGATCCGCGCGACGCGCTGCGCCGGCTGTCGGCTGGCGACGCCTGGGACGCCATCGTCTGCGACCTCGTCATGCCCCACCTGTCGGGTCGAGCGCTGTACGAGGAGGTCGCGCAGGTCGCTCCGGACGCCGCTCGGCGGTTCGTGTTCCTCACGGGTGGCGCGGTGGGTCGCACCGACGCGTTCGCCGGCCGGATGCTGGCAGCGGGCCGCCTGATGCAGAAGCCACCGGACCGTGAGGCGCTGCTGCGTGCGATCGCGTCGGCGGCGGCGAGCTGACGGTCCCCTTCGCCGGTCGGCTCAGAGGAGCCAGGGCACGAAGCGATCGGGTTGGTGGAAGTCGGGTGCGTCGCCGGGCAGCGCCACGACGGACGCATACCGCCGCTCGGTGCCCGAGCCCCAGATCCGCGTGGCGTTGAACGCGACGGGGCGCTGATCGCCGAGGTGCTCGAGGTCGAGCAGCGCGGTCCCGTGCCACCGGTCGCCGTCGACCGTCGCGACATACTCCAGGGGGAGGCAGCGCGCGGTCGGTCGGCGGACACCGTCGAGCGTCAGGACCAGGTGGTGTCCGTGCGGGCCGAGCTCGATCTCCACGTACCGTGGACCCTGCTGCTCGAGGAGCACGAAGAGCTCCACCACCTCGTGCTCCCACAACCCGTCCGTGGGTCCGGGAGATGAGGGGGGCGGTGGATCACCGTGGTACGGAGCGTCCACCTCGATCCGCAGGGCGTGCGATGCCCACGACAGCCGGATCGTCGCGCGGTCGCGAGCGGGCAGCAGGGCGCCGTCCCAGGCCCGGCCGATCACGACCTCGATCACCGGACGACCTTGCGCTTGAAGGCGACCATCGCGTCCACGCTCGGGGCGGCGGCCTCGCAGGCCGAGGTCACCGCGGTCGTGTGCAGCGCCGACTCGTCGATCCCGTGGATCACCTCGGGGGTGCTGCCGCGGATCTCGGCGTCGACCACGGGCGTCTTCGTGTTCGGCGCATACAGCGAGACCCTGCCCTCGACGTCGGTCGCGTGCCCCGACGGCTCGAAGGATCGGCCCTCGCGCTCGGTCACGTCGAGCACCACCAGCCCCTGGTCGGGCTGGGGAGGGAACAGCTCGTGGGGGTGCGCCATCGGCGTCTTGGCGAGGTCCACCGTCTTCGTCGGGAGCACCTTGAACTCGCGCTTCAGCGGACCGACGACCACCCGGTCGAAGGTGGACTGGTAGCGCTTGAGGACGGTGGCGCGCATCTTGTCGGACTGCCAGGTCCCGCGCAGCACGATCACCGGCTGAAGCGTGGTCACGAGCGTCGCGTCCAGCCACGCCTTCGCCTCGGCGGTGTGCGTCCCCCCCTCGTATCGACGCAGGAAGTCGCGGTACGCCGTGGGAGTGTCCGCCTGGACGGCCACCTGCCAGCCCAGGAGCTCGCGCAGCGCGGAGGCCTCGGCCGCGTGCTTGCCCTCGGGGTACCGCAGGAGGTACCGGCCCCAGGACACCTCCGTGTTCTCCTTGCGGGCGGACTCGAAGACCGCGTCCTCGAGGCGCTGCTCGGCCTCCGCCTTGCGAGGCGAGGAGCCGTACCGGGCGAGGTAGGCCGTCCAGGCCGCTGCGCTCCCGTTGGCGGAGGCTTCGTCCCAGGCGAGCGACTCGGCGCGGGTCCGCGCGGTCTGCGTGCGTTCGGTGTCGGGCCACTGGCCCGCGTAGGCCTCGAAGGCCGTGCTGGTGTTGGCCGCCACCGCCTCGTCCCACGACAGCTCCTCGGCGCGTCGGTAGGCCTGGTTGGCCTTGGCGGTGCCTGGGTTCGCCTGGGCGTAGGTGAGGAAGGCGTAGCTCGAGTCCGCCTCGAGCGCGGCCTTCCAGTCCTTGTCGGCGCAGGCCGACAGCATCGTCACGAGCAGGAGGAGTCGTCGCACCGCGAATGGATACCACCGACCGGCGGCGCTGGGGTAGGAGGGGGGGCATGGAGCTGGTCGTCCTCGCCGAGTCCGAGCGCTGGCGCGTGATCGCGAAGCCCTCCGGCCTGCCGGTCCATCGCAGCGCGCTGGTCGACGAGAAGCGCACGGTGGTGCGGCTGGCGCGGAGGCGCTTCGGCCACCAGGTGGCGCCCGTTCACCGGCTCGACCGCGCGACCTCGGGCTGCCTGCTGCTCTCCAACGACCCGGCGTACACCTCGGTGCTCCAGGAGGCGCTCGGCCAGGGCGAGAAGCGGTACCTCGCGATGGTTCGCGGTCGCGTCCGCTCGCTCGAGCCCGTCCGGTTCGATCGACCGATGAAGGACCTGGCCGGCGTCGACAAGGACGCGGCCACGCTGTTCGCGCCCCTCGCGAGGACCGGGGAGGCGGAGGAGGGTGATCGCAGCCACGGCCCTCGCAGCAGCCTGATCCTCGCGACGCCGCTGACCGGCCGATACCATCAGGTCCGCCGCCACCTGCGGGACCTGTCTCACCCGGTGCTGGGCGACACGAGCCACGGCGACAGCCGCGTGAACCGATGGTGGCGCGAGCACTACGGCCTGGGTCGGCTGGCGCTGCACTGCCTGTCGCTGGACCTCGATCTGCCGGACGGCGAGCGCGTCCGTGCGGTGGCACCGGTCCCGGGTGACCTGAGGCGCATCTGGCAGCAGCTCCCCTGGTGGGCCGACGCGGTGGCTGCCTGCCCAGAGCTCGAGCCCACCCTGGAGTCGGCGTGAGCGAGCGTCGCACGCTGCTGGAGCGCGTGGACCGCGCGACGCGCTTCACGCTGCCCTGGCAGTTCTACAACGGGTTCCTCGTGGTGTTGGGGGTCTCGGCGCTCCTGTGCGCCTGGCTGCTCACGCCGAGCGACGACGGACGCTGGGTGCTGCTCCCGAGCGGTGCGCGCTTCGGCGACACCTGCGCGTTCATCACCGTCACGGGCCACCCCTGCCCGCAGTGCGGCATGACGCGATCGTTCGTGCACGCTGCGCGCCTGCACCTGTGGTCCGCGGTCACGTACAGCCCGGGCGGGCTGGGCCTGTTCCTGTGGATCGAGGTCGCTGCCGTGATCGGTGCGATCCGCCTGGTCCGGCGCGATCCGCTCGCCGCCAGCCCGCCGTGGCGGCTCGTCGTGGGCTGGTCGCTGTTCTGGATGGTCGGGCTCTACGCGCTCCCCTGGATCCTGCGTCTGTTCGGCGTCAACCCGCTGCCCTGACGGGCTCAGGCCATCGTCTTCGCGAACGCACGCACGTTGTCCGGGCGACCCACGAGGATGGCGATGTCGCCCGCCACGAGCTCGTCCCTGGGACCGGGGACGGTGATCATGCGGCCGTCCGCCTTGCGGATGGCGACGACGATCACCTTGTGCTTCTCGGGGGCCGCGAGCTCGGCCAGCGTGTGGGGGGTGCCGGACACCGTGACCTCGCCGATCTCGAGCTCCCGCGACGCCCGGGACATGGCGAGGTCGAGGAAGGCCCGCGCGTTCGGCCGCAGCAGCGCGTGCGCCATGTGCGCGCCGCCCAGGCCCTGCGGAGACAGGACGTGGTTCGCGCCGGCCTTGAGCGCCTTGCGGGCCGTCTCGTCGTCGTCCACCCGGGTCAGGATGAGCATCCTCGGGTTGAGCTGGCGCACCGAGAGCGTGATGAACACGTTGCTCGCGTTGGACGAGGTCGCGATCGCGGCGCCGCGGGCGCGCTCGATCGCGGCGCTGCGGAGGCTGTCGTCGGTCGTCCCGTCCCCGCGGACCACGACGAAGCCGTCGCGTTCGGCGCAGTCGGCGGCGGTCCCCTCGGTCTCGACGACCACGACGGGGGCCTCGGCGTGGCGCAGCTCCAGCGCCACCTCGCGCCCCAGGCGGCCGTAGCCGATCACCACGTGGTGGTCGTGCATGGTGTCCATCGCTCGCCTCCAGCGGCGCGCCTCGATGTCGCGCTGCAGATCGCCCTCGACCACGTACCGGGTGATCTCGGTGGCGGTGTACGACCCGACCGAGATGCCGCCCACGATGAGCACCAGCGTGAAGATCCGCCCCTCGTCGGACATCGGGTGGATCTCGCCGAACCCGATGGTGGTGAGCGTGATGCCCATCATCCACGCCGACTCGAGCCAGGTCCAACCTTCGATCCAGCGGAACCCGACCGTTCCGCCGACCACCGTCAGCACCAGCAGGACCAGGGCGAAGCGCAGGCGGTAGAGGATCACGCGCGCACCCACGCGATCTTGAGCGGGGGCCTGCCGTCGAAGCTCGGGAAGTCCTCCTCGGGCTCCATCACGTCGATCGCCACGCGTCGACCGAGCTTCTCGGCGGTACGCCGGAGGGTGGCGAGGAAGTCCTCGAGCGACACGGACGCCACGTGCTGCGTCACCGCCAGCACCCCACCCTCGGCGGTGCAGGCCAGCGCCGGCTTGAGGAGGGTGGGGTAGTCGCGCACCACGTCCACCGCCCCCCAGGGGCCCTTCGAGAACGCTGGCGGATCGAGGACCACGAGCTCGAACGTACGAGGCTCGACCTCGATCGTGGGCCGACGGCGCCCGGGCTTGGCCCCGGCGAGCATCCGCAGGATGGGCAAGGCGTCGTGGTGGACCTGGCGGACCCGGTCCGTGGGCAGGTCGTTGAGCGCCGCGTTCGCGAGCCCCACGTCCAGCGCCGACGCCGCGAAGTCCACGTTCCACACCTGGTCCGCACCGCCCCGGAGCGCGGCGGTACCGACCCCACAGGTGTAGCTGAACAGGTTGAGCACCGTGCGCGCTCCGTGCGCGATCACCCGCCGGCGGAGCGTCCGCAGGTCCAGGAACAGGAGCGGATCGTTCCCGCGGTGGCGCGGGCGAGCGTCGAAGCGCAGACCGAGCTCGGTCGCCACCACCGCCTGCGGCAGCTCCACGGCGTGCAGCCGGGCGTACTCACGGGCGCTGGCGGGCCGGTGGTTCCACACCGCGGTCAGCCCGGTGCCCAGCGCCTCGGCCGCGACCTCCTCGAGGCGGGGCAGCACGCCGTCGGGCAGTGGATCGCGCCACGTCTGGACCAACAGGATGGGGCCGTAGCGGTCGACCGTGAGCCCCGGAGCCCCCTCGGCCACACCGTGGAGGAGGCGCAGCGCATCGGTCCCCTCCGCCACGGCTCGCTCGAGCAGCGGACGTCGACGTTGGATGGCGGCGGCGAGCAGGTCCTGCATGGGTGCGTCGGGCCTGGTTATCGTGACCCGTGCTGTCCTTCCTCCTGTCCGCCTGCGGGCCCGGCACCATCGACCTGCCGGCCACGTCCCGGCCCGCGCCCCCCGAGCCTCGTCCGGTGACCGCCGTGTCGCTGGATCTCGGTGACGTCGACGCCACCTTCGACATCGCGCCGTCGAGCCGGCCCGAGGGCACCGACGCGATCGAGCTCGTGGGCCCGTTCGTGCGCGCGAGCGGCCAGTCCGACCGCACCCAGACCTGGAGCGTGCCGCTGCCCGTCGTGGCGGACCTCATGCCCACGAAGACCAAGGGCACCCACACCTTCGGCTCCGCGCCCCCTCCCGGGCTGTCCGTCCACGGTCCCAAGGGGGAGCTCGCGTTCGATCGGCGCGGCAAGCGGTCCGGGACGTACCACTTCGATCGGGACCACCTCTTCGTGGTCACGGGGGCGGGCGAGCCGCCGCCGAAGGCTGCCGACCACCGGGTCACCTTCGCGCGGGCGACGAAGGCCGAGCGCGAGCTGAACCTGGCCCAGAGCGGCATGTCGGTCGACGAGTTCGTCCACCGCGACGTCACCGTCGACGGCACGTCGCACCGTGGGTTGCTGCTCCCGGCGCCCAGCACGGCCACCTTCCGGCTGCGCGTCCCCGAGGCGGGCGTGTTGTCGTTCCGCCACTTCGTGGTGAACCCGGCGATCACGGCCGCGACCCGGAGCGACGGAGCCTCGATCGCGGTGACGGTCCGCGCGGACGGGGAGGAGAGCAAGGTCGCGACCTTCGAGGTCCGCCTCGGCGATCCCGTGCACGCGCGGGTGGACCTGTCGGCCTGGGCTGGCCGCGACGTGGAGCTCGTCCTCGCGACCGATCCGGGTGAGAGCCCCGCGCTGGACTACGTCTTCCTCGAGGACCCCGTCGTCTACACGCCCAGTTCCCACCCGCGCCGCGCGATGCTGATCTTCGTCGACACCACGCGGCCCGACCACCTCGGCTTCATGGGGTACGAGCGCGAGACGACGCCGGTCCTCGACCGCTGGTCGGCGCACGCGGCGGTGTTCGAGGACGCCCGCTCGGTGGCCCCCTGGACCCTGCCGTCGGCCCGCGCGGTGCTCACGGGCGACGAGCCCGAGCGCTGGTACGCCACCGAGAAGCTCGCGGAGTCCTTCGCGAAGGCCGGCTGGCGGACGGAGGCCGTCGTCTCCAACGCGTTCCTGTCGCAGCCCTTCGACGTCCAGGTGGGTTGGGGGCGGTTCCGCTTCGAGCACCTCCTGGCACCACCCCAGATCGTGGCGGCGGGTCGGGACGCGTTGGAGGAGGAGCCCGATCGCGACACCCTGCTGATGGTGCACTTCATGGGACCCCACCTCCCGTGGGAGGAGCCGCTGACCCAGCGGTGGCGGTGGGCCGGGACGCGCCCGGAGTCGCTGAAGGCCGACGGTCGGGTTTCCATCATGCAGGTGCAGCAGTACGACCCCGCCTTCGACGACATCCGCGAGTACGTCGTCGCCCGGTACGACCAGAACATCCGCTGGACCGACGGGGAGCTCCAGTCGCTGCTCGAGGCGGGCGGGCCGGACGCGACCGTCGTGTTCTTCTCGGACCACGGCGAGGAGCTGTGGGACCACCGGGGCTTCGAGCACGGCCACTCGCTGTACGACGAGCTCCTGCGCGTGCCCCTGGCGATCAAGAGCCCTTCGCTGCAGGAGGGCCGCTACGCCGCGCCGGTCTCGCTCATGGACATCGCGCCGACACTGCGCGAGATCGAGGGGCTGCCGCCGCTCGACGATGGGGCGCACGGTCGGTCGCTCGTCGCGTACACCTTCGGCGAGGCCGGCGCAGCGGGAGCGCTCGAGGACCGCAAGCTCGCGTTCGGCCGTCCGCTCTACGGCGACGACGGCTGGGGCGTGATCGACGCGGGGAAGAAGTGGACCTCCCGCGCGGGCGTCCAGACGGTCTACGACCTCGCCGCCGACCCTGGCGAGGAGCACGACCTGGCCGGCGAGCTGGACCTGTCGACGTGGCCGGATGCCCTGTCGGCGGCCCTCGGACGCCCGGTGCGGCGCGTCTGGCGGGTGCGGATCAGCGCCGACGTCGTTCCCTCCGAGCTGACGTTGACGGTGAGTCACCCCGACGGCCTGGCACGCGCCTGGTCCGCCTACGATCCGCGCGGTCGGGCGGGCGGGCTCCAGCCCGAGGTCAAGAACGGTCGGGTCGCGCTGACCATCCCGCCGAACGCGGACGCCCCGCTCGCGATCTACGTCGAGCCCGCGGGCGATCCGCTCCTGCCCGACGGGCTCGCGGCCACCCTCGTCGGCAGGGGCGTGATGGTGGGTGGAACGGTGGACGGCGGGCCCGTGACGCCGGCGAACCGCTCCGCGCCGTTCCTGCAGGTCGGCGACACCCGCAGCTCGTTGTTGCTGGACCTGGTGGTCGTCCCGGAGCCCGACGGGGTGGAGGTGGCGGGCTACCACCCCGACCTGCGCCAGCAGCTCGAGGAGCTCGGCTACCTGGGCGAGTAGGCCCACGGCGCGTCCTGTAAGGAGAGGGACAGCTCGCCCCCGACGGCGGACACGCTACACGTGTGCCGGAGGAGACACACACATGCTGTTCGCCCTGGGACTGCTCGCGACCGCTTCGGCCGAGGACTCCACCTTCGCGGGGACCGCCGGTCCCGAGACCAAGGAGAAGCCGGAGACCCACGTGACCGGCGAGCTCGGCGGCGCCTTCGCCACCGGCAACTCCAACTACTACACGGTCAACGGCCTGCTCAACGCCAGCCATCAGTTCGACAAGAACAAGTTCACGTTCGGTGCGGGCGTGAACGTGGGTGGCGCCCGGGCGCTCGTCGACACCGACGGCGACGGCGTCGC
>JACKER010000044.1 GCA_020632925.1 Alphaproteobacteria bacterium
AGCGGCCGCTACCTGTCCTCGGTCGAGCTGCTCGAGCCCGACGGGGACGCCATGACCATCACGCTGACCTCGGTCGACCTCGAGTCCACGCTCCCGGCGACGACCTTCACCATCGACTGACGCTTGCGGCTCCGGGCGCTGCTGCTGTGCGTGCTGGTCGCCCTCGCGGCGCTGGCCTCGTCGCGCGTGACCTTCGACTCGGGGCTGGAGCAGCTGGTCCCGGCGACCGGCGACATCCGGCGCGCGCTCGCGACCCTGCGCGACTTCCCCGCGAGCGACGTGCTGGTGCTGATCGTGGACGGTGGGGAGCACCCCGAGCGCCTCCCGTCCGAGGTGACGACGCTGGCGGAGACCCTGCGGGCGCTCCCGCACGTCCGCCGCGTGGACGCGGGCTTCGATCTCGCCCAGGGCGCCATCATCGGCGAACGGCTCGCGGACCACGCCGCCGCCTTCGTCCCCGCCGACGATCTGCGCGCGCGGACCTCGCCCGACGGCATCCGCCAGGCGCTCCTGCTCCAGCGCGAGCGGCTCATGGGGCCGGCCGGTGGGTTCCTCGAGGGCCGGATCCTGCGCGACCCGCTCGATCTGGAGAGCCTCGCCATCGCGAAGACGACGGCGGGCCTCGCCGGCGGCGTGACGCTGCGCAACGGGCTGCTCACGAGCCCGGACGGCCGGTACGCGATGGTGCTGGTCCAGCCCGCGCCGCGACAGCACGTCGGCGTCGACGACCCGCTGATCGACGAGCTCCGCCCGGTGGTCGAGGGGGCCCCGCTGCCGGTGCTCTGGTACGGCGGCGCGCGCTTCGGGTGGGAGGCGGCGACCGGCATCCGCGACGACGTGACCTTCGCGGCGGCCGCGAGCACCGTGGTCCTCGTGATCGTGCTGGTGCTCGGCTTCCGCACCTGGCGGACGCTCGTGGGGACGGTGCCGGCGGTGCTGGTCGCGGGGGCGGGTGCGGCCTTCGGGGCCTGGGCGCTCTCGCCGATCCACCCCGTGCAGCTCGGTTTCTCCGGCGCGCTGGCCGGCATCGCCGCCGACTACTGGGTGCACCTGTACCTCGGGGTCTCGGGCAAGCCCGGGCAGGTCGACGTGCACACGCGCTACGCGGCGGCGCTGGAGGAGGTCGCCGAGCTCTGGCCGACGCTGCTCCTCAACGCGGGCGCCACCTCGCTCGCGTTCGTCGTGCTCATGCTGAGCGACGTGCCGGCCCTGCGGGTGCTCGGCGTGACGGGCGCGCTCGCGGCGATCTGCGCCTTCGTCGCCACCACGCTCATCGGGCCGCTCGTGTGGGCGCTGATCGGGCGTCCGTCGCCGCCGCTGCCCGTGCGCGTCCCGACGCTCGTGTCCTGGCTGTTGCTCGCGGCGACGGGGCTCGTCGCGGTGCGCGCCTTCGACGCCGGGCTGAGCACCGACCCGATGGCGATGCTCCCGCGCTCGGAGGGCGTGCGGCAGGCCGCCGCCGTGTTGCAGGACGTGTTCGGGCTGTCCGAGGCCCGCGGGCTCGTGCTCATCGAGGACGACGACCCCGACCGGCTGATGGACCGCGCGGCGCGGGTGGAGGAGGCGCTCCAGCGCACGGGCATCGCCGCTCCCGTGGGTGCGGGGGCGGTGCTCCCGGGCCCCGAGGTGCGCGCCGAGCGCCGGGCCGCGCTGCCGCCGCTGGACCGCCTGCAGGCCGACATCGACCGGATCGCGGGGGAGGTCGGGTTCGAGCCCTTCCCCGGTGCCGCCGAGCGCATCGCGTCCGAGCTCGACGCCCCCGTCCCCATCGACCTGTGGGCGGGGACGGTCCTCGAGGAGCGCGTCGCCGCCCACGTCGTCGAGGTGGACGGGCACCATCGGGCGCTCGTGACCACGCCGCTCGCCGACCCGACCGCCGAGCCCTTCCTGCAGGACACGGTGACCGGCGCCGACCCGCAGGCCCTTTGGCTCGTGCCGTCGACGCTCGCGAAGGGCAGCGTGGACCAGACCAGCCAGTCGCTGCTCCGCGCCGCGGCGGTGGGTGCGGTGGCGCTGCTGTTGCTGCTCGTCGTCCGCTACCGCTCGATGGAGCGCGCGCTCGCGGCCCTGGCGCCGGCGTTCGCCGCGGTCGCCTGCGCGTCCGGTGGGCTCGCCTGGGTGGGGCAGCCCTGGGATCTCGTGTCGGTCACGGTGATGGTGCTCGTGGTCGGCCTCGGCGTGGACTACGGCATCTTCCTCGCCGACGCGCCCGACGAGGAGCGCCGCCGGGTGGCCTCGCACGCCATCGCTCTGTCCACGGGCACCACGGTCGCCGGCTTCGTCCCGCTGGTGTTCGCGAGCACGCCGGTGCTCCGCGGTGTGGGCTGGACGCTGCTCTTCGGCATCGGCGGCGCGACCGTGGTAGCGCTCGTGCTCACGCCACGGCTCGTGTCGGGCTGGCCCTCGCCGCGGGTGCGCGCCGCCATCGCCCGGGTCGCGTGGGCGGGGCTGGTGTTCGTCCACCTCGATCTGCTGCTGATCCTGGTGACTGCGCTCACGCCGCCCAACTTGCCGCCGCTCGGTCCCGAGCTGCTGGACCGCGCGCGCCTCGTGCGCACCGAGGGGCTCTGGGTCCTGTCCACGCAGGGCGGCCCGGTGGAGGCGGGGTACGCCGCGGGCGCGCTGACGCCGGAGCTCCGCGCGCGCCTCGAGGACGAGATGCTGGAGTCCTTCGAGCGGCTGGTCTCGGTCGCGCCCTTCCGCTGGCTGATCACGCGCGGTGCGGCGGTCGTCGGCTCGGGGATGAACGGCCACCTGCGCGAGGAGGATCAGCTGGAGATCGCGGCCACCGCGGCGGCGCAGGCCGATCGGCTGTGGCTCGGCGGCCCCCACTACACCCGAAAGGTCGACTACCACGCGATCCACGACCTCGGGCAGGCGCTCGTGGACACGCCGCTGCTCGGCTGCACCGGCTTCCTCGCGGGCCCACCGGTCACCACCGGCCACTGGCTGCTCGGGCGGAACTTCGACTTCGAAGGTGGTGTGGCGTTCGACCGCGACAAGGTCGTTCGCGTCCATCGGCCCGAGCACGGCATCCCCTACCTGTCGGTCGCCTTCGCCGGGATCTCGGGGGCGGTCACGGGGTTCAACGCGGACGGAATCGCGGTCGCCGTGAACGCCTCCGCGACGGACGCCCTGCCGCGGCCGGGGACCCCCATGACGCTGATCGTACGGGAGATCCTGGAGACGGCGAGCAGCCTCTACGACGCCCAGCGCATCCTCGAGCAGCGCACCGGCTTCGTCGCGGAGAACGTGATGGTGGTCGACGCGGACGCTGGCGAGGCCGCGCTGTTCGAGGTCGACAGCGAGCACGTCGCGCGGGTCCCCGTCGACGGGTCGATGGCCGTGTCCAACCACTTCCGCTCGCCGGTCTTCGCGGACGACCGTCGCAACGCCGAGCGCATGGTCGAGAGCACGACGGTGCACCGCCAGCAGCGCCTCGAGGAGCTGCTCGCCCGGACCGCGGGCCACCTCGATCTGCCGCACGCCGCCGAGATCCTGCGCGACCGGAAGGGTGTCGGCGACGCGCCGCTGGCCCGCGGGCACCGCTGGGCGCTGGACGCGGACCTCGCGACCCACGGCGTGATCATCGACGCGACGGACCGCGTGGCCTGGGTCTCGCGGTTCCCGAACCTCGCCGGGGGCTACGCGCGGATCGCGCTGGCCGATGTGCTCGACGGAAAGCTCGAGGCGACCGAGGTGATCCCGGCGAGCCAGGACGCCGAGACCGCGCTGGCGGTGCGGCGGGGGAGGGAGCTGCTTCGCGCCTCGCGCCGGACCTCGGGGGAGCGGGCGAAGGCGCTCGCGGACCAGGCGGCGGCGCTGCTCCCCGGGCACCCGGAGGCGCTCTTCGAGCAGGGGCGCACGCGCCTGGCGCTGGGGGACCGCGAGGGTGCACTGCCGCTGCTGCGCGCCGCCCTCGACGCCACGCCGGAGTACGCCAGCCAGCGCGCGGAGATCGAGGAGCTCCTCCGATGATCGCGTGGGCCCTGGCGGCGTGGGCCGCTCCCCCCGAGGCGACGCTCCCCGACCACGGCGAGCACGTGGACGTGTTCGCCATCGAGGGGCACGGGCACGGCTTCGGCGGGCTCGGCATCGTGGTGCACGACGGCCCGACGATGGTACTGGAGGCGCTCACGCCCGCCGGGCCCTCGCTGTTCACGGTGCGCGTCGAGGACGGCCAGACCACGATCGACGCGCTGGACGAGGGGCTCGCGGACTTCCTCCGTCGGCTGCCCTTCGACCGCGACCTGGCCGCGCTCTACCTCGTCGACGGGACCGAGCGCCTCTCGCTGCTCGGGTGGACCATCGTGCCGAAGTCGGACGGTTGGGTCATCAAGGGGCCCAAGGGGCGCGCGCGCGTGCGGCGGGACGGCGAGGCCCGGGTGCTGCGCGACCGGCTCCGGGGGTACACGCTGACCGTGCGTCCGCAGGAGCAGCCGTGACCGAGGTCGACGGCCCGGCGCCCCGCCCGCGCTTCCCCGGCTGGGACGGCTGGGCGCTGATCCTGCTGCAAGCGGTCATCGCGGTGATCGCGCTCGTCCGCCACCTCGAGGGCATGACGACGCCGACGGCGCTGGTGGCGCTGGTGGCCGGGCTGTACCTGCTGGGCGTGTTCGTCGCGCGCCGTCCGCCGCGGGTGGACGTACCGGCACCGAAGGCCGTGCGGCCGCTGGTCGTGGTGCCGGTGCGCAACAACGCGGGGACCATCGGGGAGGTCGTGCGCGGCTGCCTCGCGCACACGGCCGACGTGCTGGTGGTGGACGACGGGAGCACCGACCGCAGCGGCGAGCTCGCGCAGGCCGAGGGCGCGCGGGTCGTGCGTCACCGCGTGAACCTCGGGAAGGGCGCCGCCCTGCACACCGCACTGCTGGACGCCGCCGAGCACGGCTACTCCCACATCGTGGCGCTGGACGCCGACGGTCAGCACCTGCCGAGCGAGCTGCCCGCCTTCCTGGCTGCGGTGGCGGCGCGTCCCTCCGCCATCGTCGCCGGCTGCCGGGACGGAGCGTCGATGCCGCGCGGGGCGAGGGGAGCGCGGGCGAATTCGAACTTCTGGACCTGGGTGGAGACGGGGCGTTGGGTGGGCGACACGCAGTGCGGGTACCGGGCCTACCCCGTGCGCGAGACGCTGCTGCTGGGCCTTGTGCCGAGCCGCTACCAGTGGGAGGTGGAGGTCCTGGTCCGCGCCATCTGGAGCGCGGTGCCCGTCGTGGACCTGCCCTGCGCCGTCTACTACCCGCCGGCCGGGGAGCGGGTGAGCTCGTACCGCAAGGTGGTGGACACGGCGCGGGTGACGTGGCTCAACGTGCAGCTCGTGCTGGAGCGGATCTTCTGGCCGGGCCACTGGCTGTCGCCGACACCGCGGGACACCTGGCACGGCGAGCACCGCGGGTTCCTGGGCGGCTGGCGGCTGCTGTTCTGGATCCTGAAGGTGTTCGGGCGACGCGCGGTGCAGCTCGCGGTGCTGCCGGTCGTGACGTTCTACTGGTTGTTCCTGGGCGGGACGCAGCGGGCTGGTCTGGACGCCTACCTGCGCCGACGCTTCCCCGACGAGGGCGTGGTGGGGCTCGCGTTGCACCGGCTGCGCGTCCTCGTCAGCTTCGCGTTCTCGCTCGTGGACCGGTTCCACCTGCTGCTCCACGGCTCGGAGGGCATCGACTTCGATCGGACGGGCGTCCCCGGCCTGCGCGACCACATGTACGGGGAGAAGTCGGGCACGGGGCTGCTCGTGCTCTCGGGGCACCTGGGGAACCCGGACTTCGCGTCGAGCGCCCTGCGGGAGACGGGCCGCGGCGTGCACCTGCTGGTCCATCGGGCGCCGACGGACCCGTACTTCCGGCTGGTGCAGGAGACGCTGGGGGACCGCGCGCCGCGGTTCATCGCGCTGGACGACGGCGAGCAGCACGCCTCGATCGCGGTGCTGCGCGCGCTACGCGCCGGGGACGTGGTGGCGGTGAAGGCGGACCGGGTGGTGGACGACCGGGTGGCGGTGGTGGACTTCCTGGGCTCGCCGATGCGCCTGCCAACGGGGCCGCTGGTGCTGGCCGCCCTCTCGGGGGCCCCGGTCGTGCTGCTCGGCTGCTTCCGCACGGGGCCGAGCAGCTACCGCTTCGAGGCGGTGGGCCCGCGCCCGTACGCGTTCACGGACCGGGCCTCGCGGGACGCCGACCTGCAGCGCTGGGCCCAGGAGCTCGCGGACGTGATGGCGGCCTGGACCGAGCGCTACCCCCACCAGTGGTACAACTTCTTCGATCCCTGGGGTTGAAGGGGATGAATTTGGTGACGGGGTGGTGGGGGCCGAACCCATCGGCCTGACGCACATCCGGGCAGCAGGGAGATCCTCGATCGAGGGTGTGCGCCTGCCCGATAGGTCTGCTCACGCGCCTCGACCGCTCAGTGACTGGCACATGGCTCGTGGGCGAGCCTCACTCGGGGTGGGATGGCTCGGGTGGCGGACGAATAGTGAATCGTATATTCATTATTTGGGAGGCCAACGTTGGCGCAGGTGCTCAAGCCCGAGGTGCGGCATGCCATCCTCGAGGCCGCCACGAAGTCGTTCGCTGCGAAAGGGTACGCGGGCGCGACGATGAGCGAGATCGCCTCGCGAGCGGGGCTCTCGACCGGCAACGTGTACCGCTACTTCTCCGGCAAGGACGAGCTGTTCGACACCGTGCTCGACGACGCCTTCGTCGAGGCCTTCGACCAGCGGCTCGCGGCCCGCGTGGGTGCCCTGGCCTCCCTCTCGGACCTCCGCGTGCTCGATGGGGCCGCGGCGCAGCGACAAGCGGACCTCCTCGCGTTCTGGATCGAGCACCGGCTGAAGGTGGTGATCCTGCTCGATCGCGCGGCGGGCACGCGGCGGGAGGGGGCTGCTGCCCGCTTCGTCACCGGCCTGACGGACGAGGTGCTCGGTGGACGGCCCGTGGCACCGCAAGTGCGCTTCGTGCTGGAGCGGATCTTCGACGGCACGCGGCGCACGATGGTGGCCATCCTCGAGCAGCACGAGGAGGAGGCCGCGATCCGCGCCGCATTCGATGCTTTCTGGAGCTTCCAGCTGGCTGGTCTGGCCGGCTTCACGCAGGGGGTGCTCGCATGAGCGCGAACGAGTGGTGGAGGTGCGACGCGACCGAGCTGGCGCGGCGCGTGCGGCAGGGGGAGGTGACCGCCGACGAGCTCGCGGCGGCTGCGCGGGCGCGCATCGCTGCGCTGAACCCGACGTTGAACGCGGTGGTCTCGCTGGCAGCCGACGACCCACCGACCCTCGACGGTCCTTTCGGAGGCGTCCCGTTCCTGGCCAAGGACGTGCTGGCGGTCCCGGGCATGCCGGCCACCATGGGCAGCCGCCTGTTCGCCGGCAACGTCCCTGGCGCGCACGTGCCGTACACGTCACGCCTCGCCGAGTCCGGCTTGCGCTGCCTCGGGAAGACGGCGACCTCCGAGCTCGGGCTGCTCGGCAGCACGGAGACCGCGCTCGCGGGCGTGACCCGCAACCCGTGGGGCGCGGAGTGGTCCGCTGCGGGCTCGTCGGGGGGCTCGGCCGCCGCGGTGGCCGCAGGGTTGGTGCCGATCGCGCACGCGAACGACGGCGGTGGCTCCATCCGCCTGCCGGCCGCCCTCGCGGGGCTCTTCGGCTTCAAGCCGAGCGCTGGCGCCTCCGCTCCCGCGAGCGCCGTGGACAACGACTTCCTGCGTCTGGTCTCCGAGGGCTGCGTGAGCCGCTCGGTCCGCGACACCGACGCCTACCTGGCCGCCACCGCTGCCGAGCCGCGATCCTCCGTCGGACCGGGTCGGCTCGGACCCCTGCGGATCGGGGTGTATACGTCCTCAGCGCTCGGCGAGGAGGCATCGCCGGAGGGCCGCGCCGCCGTCGAGGAGGCAGCCGCCCTGTGTGCCTCGCTCGGCCATCGTGTGGAATGGGTGGAAGCGCCGAGGATCCGCGGGGAGACCGCAGCCAACGCCTTCTTCGTGGTGGCGGGCTCGTCGGTGCGTGGCCTGATGGAGCTGATGACGCCCATGCTCGGACGCCCGCCCGGGCCCGCCGAGCTCGAGCCCTTCACGCTCGCGTTGGTGGCGTGGGCGTGGGAGCTCGGTCCCGAGGCCCTCGGCGAGGCGCGACGTGCGCTCGACGTGCAGGGCGCCGACCTGCGCGCGTTCCTCGACGGCGTGGACGTCGCGCTGTGCCCCACCTGGGGTGGACCGCGGCCTGCGCTCGGGCTCCTCGCCCCACACCTGCCACTCGACGTGCTGATGGCCAGGACGCGGTCGCTCGCCGGGTTCACGGCGGGTCACAACCCCGCCGGCGCACCGTCGATGTCGGTGCCGATGGGCTGGACTCCGGACGGCTTGCCCGTCGGGTGCCAGCTCGCCGCCGCCCCCGGCCGGGACACGATGCTGATGAGGCTCGCGTACCAGCTGGAGGAGGCGGCGCCCTGGGCCCACCGGTGGCCGCCCGATCAGTTCGGCGAGAACACGAACGGGTAGCTCACGACCACCACACCGCCTCCGCCGGGCTGCGGGAAGGTCATGCGCAGCACGCGTCCGCGGATGCACTCCTCGACCGCCGCGTTGCCGAGCGTGGAGGACTTGATCTCGGCCGCCGCCACGTCGCCCGAGGCCGCGATCACGAACTTCACCACGACCTTCCCGGCCAGCGTGGGCTCCTTGGTGAGCTCGCGCTGGTAGCAGTAGCGGATCTGGTTCATGTGTCGCCGGATGACCTGGTCGATCAAGGACTTGTCGAGGGCGCCGAGGATGATGGCGTCCTTGCCGACGGGTGCCCCGATCCCTCCTTCACCCTGGACGCCGAACGAGCCGCCTCCCGATCCGTAGCCGGCGGCGCCGCTTCCCATCCCACGCGTCCCGAGGCCGCCGATGCCCATGGCGGTGCCGCCGCCGCCGATGCCCTGGCCGGTCGCGCCGATGAGTCCACCGACCTCCATGCCTGCGGGTAGCATCGACGGCACCTCTACGGGTGCATCGCCCGAGGGGCCGCAGCTGGACGGCACCTTCTCGGTGGCCACCAACGAGGTGGTCCGGCTGACCAGGTGGTGGCGGAGCGCGATGGACGTGATCGTCTCGTCGTCATCGAGCCCTTCGATGGTGCGCCTCCGCTCGAGGTCGGCGATGGCGCGCCGCGCCCAGAGCGCCGGCAGTCCCGGGTGCTCCTCCGCAGCGGACAGATCGAGCGGACGATGCACGGTGTACAGCTCGGAGGCGCCGAAGCCGGTGAGCGTGACGGTCGTGTCGACGGGCTTCCCGGTGTACCGCGCCACGACGCGGACCGGCTGCCCCGCGAACAGGTCGGGGATCCGCGACGGATACACGTCGACCACGTTCAGCTCACCCCAGTCGAGCTCGAGGTCGGTGAGCGCCGGGTGGGCGATGCGGTCGTAGAACGTGTCCACGATCTCGGCGGGTGGCGTCTCCGGCAGCTGGTACGTCACGTCGCCGCGGCCCACGTCGGCGAGCGCGTCGAGCAGCGCGTGGTTCACCGAGCTCCCCACGCCCAGCGAGAACAGGCGTGCCTCGCCGAGGTCGGCGCCGACGGCCTGGAGGACCTCCTGCTCGTTGCCGATGTAGCCGTCGGTCAGCATCAGCACGAGCCGCAACCGCTCGGGGTCGCCCGGCAGCGTCAGGCTCTTCCTGATCCCCGCGGTCATCTCGGTGCCGCCGCCGTCGAAGACCTCGAGCCACTTCTGCGCCAGCGCGATGTTGCCGGGGGTCGCGGGCTTCGGCTCGTCGAACAGGGCGGACGCTGCGCTGCTGAAGCGCACGAGATCGAAGCGGTCGTCGGGACGCATCTTCGAGAGCGCGAGCCTCACCGTCGCGACCTCGGCCTCGAAGGGTGCGCCCTGCATCGAACAGCTCTCGTCGAGCACGAAGAGGAGCTCCCGGGGACGCTGGTCGTCGAGGTCCTCGAGCACCTTGGGCTGGAGCGTGACGGCCACGTAGCCGGGCTCGTCGCCGACTGGCGGCAGCGCCAGCACGGACATGCGCGGATCCACGCCGGCCAACGACCAGGCCAGGTGGAAGTCCTTGTTGGGCAGGTCGTCCCCCACGGCGTTGCGGACGACCGTGGTCTCCGCGTCCTCCGACACGACCTCGATCTCGTGGGTGTCGCTCCACAGCGACTCCACCGGCATGCCCTCGGCGATGGTCACGCTCACGTCGATGTCGCGGGAGGGCACGGTCGTGAACGGTGGCTGCGGGACGCCGTCGGGGCGGTAGCGGGGCCCGACGGTCGTGGGGAACGAAAGCTCGACGTGGCCGTCCTCGACGACCAGCGGGTCGAGGTAGCGCAGGGTCACGGTCACATCCTCGCCCGGGCAGAGCGAGGCGACCGACTGCTGGAACAGGTTGGGCCGGTGCTGCTCGAGCAGGGCGGCCTTGCGTCCCTCGGCGGCGGCCTGGCGGAACTTCTCGGCGGCCTCCTCCTTCTTCAGGACCTCGGCTTCCATCCGGCGCGACCCGCACCGGAGCGTCATCCCCTGGACCGCCGCTTCCGGCGGTAGGGGGAACAGGTAGGTCGCGTCGATCGCGTGCTCGAACGGGTTGTGGAAGCGCTGCTCCACGTCCACGACAGCGAGCCCACCCTCGACCACCGCTCGGACCGAGGTGTGCTCGAGCACGAGGCTGCCCTCGCCCTCGGACACCACGAACCTGACCAGCCCGTCGTCCTCCATCCCTGACGCGAGGGCGAGCTCCGCCCCCGCCAGCGCCACCAGCACGCCGACCATGACCACCTCCGTCGTGCTGGGGTCGGACCGCTGACGCGCCTCGTGGTTCGTGAAGGTCGTGCAAAGGCGCCGGGCTCAGCGACGCCAGGTTCCGGTGATCGCGTCGGCGTCGTCCTGATCGACCACGTCCAGGCCCGCGAGCAGCGCCACCAGGCCGTTGGTGCAGCAGGCGCCGACCGCTCGCTCCGGGACGACGGGCAGCCCGAGCGCCACGAAGCCCTGCTCGTAGGGGAGGGGGCGCGCGCGGGCGGCCTCGGCGGGGTGGACTCCGTCACGGAGGTCGAAGGCCTCGCCGCGTTGGAGGAGCACGCCGACGACGGCTTCTCCACCACCGGACCCGAGGGCCGCCTCGGTGGTGGGGTTGAGGTCGTCCGCGACGACGACGAGGACGTGTTCGGCGTGCTCCACCCAGTCGAGGCCGCGCCGGAGCGCCTGCAGGCCGGTCGCCATCCCCGCGGACAGCGTCTCCGTAGGTCCGCGGAGGCCATAGAGGTGGCCGGCGTGGCCGGGGGTCGCGTTGTAGACGGAGTTCTGGAAGGCGAACGCGGTGGCGAACTGCGGCCCCTCGCCGAACAGGCGGTCGAGGAAGGCGCTGCTCGGCACGACCTCACCCATCGCCGAGCCATACACGAAGGGGAGGGAGCGGCGGTCGAGGTCCGGCGCCGCTTCCAGGATCTCGCCGACGACGCCGAGCGTGAGGCGGGCCAGCCGGCTGGCGCGGCGCCAGTCTCCGGGCTTGATCGGTTCGGGGCGCTCGGGGTCCGCCAAGCGCCACCATCCGTCGTTCGGAGGGAGCGGCGGCGAGCGCAGGAACGACGCGAGCTGCGTGGGCTCCGTGGGTACGCCCATCGGCAGGCGCCACGCCAGCTTCCGGACTGCTCCGGTGGCCATCGGCCCTCCAAGGGGGCTCCTCTAACCGTGGGGGGACGTCCGGACCTATCGCACAGCCGCACAGGGCCGCTCCAGGTTCGACGGTCGCACCCACTGTGCGCTTGTACGATCGAGGGGAGCCCCACCCTATCGCACAAGCACACAGCACCTGTTCAGGGTGGACCTGGCCGAGCGCTGTGCGGCTGTCCGATAGGTTCGGACGTCGACCCACCCCACCCCCAACCGCGAGGCATTCCCGTCCTGGGCCCTCGGATTTCACTCCCCGGGATCGGCACCCCCCGATACCCCGACGGCATGCTGACCTACGACCTGCTTCCTTCCGACGAGTACAGCGCCGCTGAGCTCCTCTCCTCCATCCGGTGGCCCGACGGCATGGTGTGCCCTCACTGCGGGAACGCCAAGCACAGCCACCTGCGCAGCCGCCCGCGCGTCTTCGTCTGCACGCGCTGCCAGCGCCACCAGTCGGTGACCGCCGGCACGCCGCTGACGCGGTGTCGGGTGCCGTTGTGCAAGGTGTTCCGCGCGGCCTGGCTGCTGACACGACGACGCAGCATCTCGGCGCGTCGCCTCCACTTGGTCCTCGACGTGGCCTACGAGACCGCGTGGTCGCTGTGCCACCGCTTGCGGTCCGGCCCCGTCGTCGACGACGTCCGGCTCGACGCCTTCGTATCCATGAGCGAGCTCCGCCTGACGCGCCGTCCGCCGTACCGTCGCCCGTGGGACGGACCGCCGCTCCGTCTGACGTTGATGTGGGACAGTGTGGGCCGCTTCGTCGCCCTCCCCGGTCACCCCGAGCCGCACGCGGTGCGCCGCGCCCTGGACCAGCACAGCGACGCCGAGACCGCGCCGGTCCATCGCGTCCCGCCGATGTCGGTGGCGCAGATTTACCGCTACATCTTCGAGGACACCCATCGCGCCGTATCGGACCGCTGGATGCCCCTGTACGCAGCGGCGGTCGCGTGCTGGGAGCGGGCGAGGCGGAGCGGCGAGGACCCGCTGAAGGCGATGCTCGCCGCCACGCTGGCGCGGACGACGCACCCCTTCCGCCGCCTCCGACCTCGCGAGGCAGCAGAGTGGCCGAACCTCGAGGACTGGCGGACCGACGCCCCGGCGGAGGATCACCCTCCGAACGAAGCGATCTCCCCGTTGGCCGTGCCCTCCACGAGCCTCACGTAGGCGAGCGCGTTGTCCGCGGCCGAGAGCTGCCCGGCGGCCGCCATGCCCATGCGGGTCGCGGTCTCGTGCAGGAAGGGCGGGCTGACGACGTTGAGCCGCTGGCCGCGCGGCAGATCCTGGCTCGCGGCCCGCACGAAGGACTCGATTGCGCCGTTCGCCATCGCCAGCGCCGGGACCCCCGGCGGCGGCCGCGTCGAGAAGATGCCGGAGGTCAGCACGAACACGCCGCCGTCCGAGACGTGCGGGTGTCCGAACCGCACCAGGTTCACCTGGCCCATCACCTTGTTCCGCAGCGTGAAGTCGAAGTCCTCGTCCTTCAGCGTGGTCAGCGCACCGAACGCCCCCGAGCCGGCGCAGCAGACGACGCCGTCGAGCTTCCCCGCCCGCTCGTAGAACGACCGGATCGACTCCGGATCCGAGATGTCCATCCGCATCGCGGGATCCTCTGCGTTCCGCGAGGCCCGCAGCACCTCGTGCTTCGCCGCCAGCGCGTCCGCGACGGCACCTCCCACGTCTCCCGTACCGATCACCACCAGTCGCATCCGGACCTCCGAACGCGGAGCATACGCCTCAGACGTGGACAGAGGTCAGCCGGACCGCGGCGTTGGTCCCACCGAACGCGAAGTTCACGGAGATCGCGTGCTCCACGTGCCGCCGGACCGGCTCCTGGAGCACGGGCACCGCCGGGTCGCGCACGCCGACGTTCGGCGGCAGGACGCCCTCGACCAGCGCCTTCACGGTGACCGCGAGCTCGATCGCGCCCGCCGCCCCGAGTGTGTGGCCGATCGCGCCCTTGATCGAGCTCACCGCCGCCGCGGGCAGCTCCTCGGCCAGCACGGCGCCCTCCATCTCGTCGTTGTGCTTCGTCCCCGTGCCGTGGGCGTTGACGTACCCGACGCGTTCGGGAGGCAGGTCGCCCAGCGCCGCGCGGATCGCGTCCCGCGCCCCTCGACCCTCGGGGTGAGGTGCCGTCGCGTGCCAGGCGTCGGCGGCCGTGCCGTAGCCGGTGACCAGGGCCAGCACGGTGGCGCCGCGCCGACGGGCGCTCTGGAGGTCCTCGAGCAGCAGGGCACCTGCGCCTTCGCCGAGCGAGAGCCCCGTGCGCGCCAGGTCGAAGGGCCGGCAACCCTCGGGCGACATCGCCTGAAGCGAACCGAAACCGTGGACCGTGAGCTGGCAGAGCGCGTCCGCGCCGAAGGCCAGCACCGCGTCGCACCGCCCGCTCCGAACCCAGTCCGCGCCCACCCCCACCGCGCTCGCCCCCGACGCGCAGGCCGTGGAGAGTGTCAGCCGCGGTCCCGTCGCGCCCAGCGTGCGGGCGAGGATCTCGGCCGGGCGATCGCAGAGCTGCGACCAGAGGAAGCGCGGCCCCGTCGGACCTCCACGGAACCAGGCCTCGTACTCCTGCTCGCCGACGATCATGTCGCCGCTGGTGCTTCCGCCCACGACCCCCATCCGGGGCGGCTGCGAATCCCCCAGCGCGTCCCGGGCGGCGCGCAGCGCGAGCGCGCTCGTGAGGTGAGGGCCGCCCTCGATCGCCGCCACGGGGCCCTTGCCTGGGAACGGCCCGGGCCCGCCGATGCCGGAGCGCCCTTCGAGCAGCGCGGCGAAGGTGGCGTCGAGGTCGCCCAGCGCCGTGACCGCCCCCACGCCGGTGATAGCGACCTCCCTCACGGCGCGTGTCCCACATGGAGCACGTTCGCGAAGGGTGTTCCCTCGCTGCAGTCCACCGACTCGACCCGCAGCCCGCAGGCCGCCATCGCCGCTGGCAGCTCGCCTCGCGGACGCAGGAACACCCCGTCGCCACGGTGTCGCCCGACCGCCACCGCGAACCGCTCGGACCAGGTGGTCAGCGTGGACCGCCAGCCGGCGTCCGCCGCCGCGTCCCGGATCCAGAGCTGCCCTCCTGGACGCAAGGCCCCGGCGAGCTTGGCGATCAGCTCGTCCTGCTGGTCGGCGGGCTGGTAGTGCAGGACGTCGAGGCACGCGATCGCGTCCGCCTGCGGGAGCGTCGCCGTCCGCGCGTCCTCGGAGGTCAGCGCCGGCGCCCGGTCCGTCAGCGCCTGCTTCGCGCTCCCGAGCCGCCCCTCGTCGTGATCGAGGCCGACCAACCGCAGGCCGGGGTGGGCCTCGGCCGCCAGCGCCAGGAGGTACCCCTCGCCACAACCCACGTCGAGCAACGTGCCCTCCGCCGGCATCCGCGCGAGGACCGCGGCGTACACGGGGTCTCCGCCCATCTTCCCCTTCGCGAAGCCCAGCGCCACGCGGCCCTGCGGGGCGTACCGCGCGGCCGCCGCCTCGACGTTCATGCGCGCCACCCGTCGACCACGGCGCCGATCTGGTCGCGCAGCTGCCTGGCCTGCGCGCGAGCGTCCTGTTCTGCGGGCACCGGCGGCATCACCTTCACGTTCACCCGCACCGTCCAGGTCAGCGGCATCGCGAGGCCCTTCGACAGGATGCCCTGCGCACCATCTGTCGCGACCGGCAGGATCGGCGTCCCCGTCTCGTAGGCCAGCCGGAACGCGCCCGTGTGGAAGCGGCCGACCTCCGCCGAGCTACGCGTGCCCTCGGGGAAGACCAGCACGCTGATCCCCGCCGCCAGCGCCGCCCGGGCAGCGCGATCGAAGTCCGCGGTGTCCACCTGGCCGGACCAGCGCACGAACAGGCCCAGCAGCGGCACGCGGAAGAGCGAGCTGCGCGCCACCACGGTCGTCGGCGGGCCGAGCCCCTGCAGGCAGGGGATGTCGATGACGGAGCGGTGGTTGGAGACGATCACGTAGGGGCCGGGGCCGACGTGCTCCAGCCCCTCGATCCGGCGGTCCCAGCAGGGCTGCGTGGCCCACAGCCAACGCCCCCAGAGCAGCCGCATCGCGCCCACCGAGCCCCGGTGCACCGGATCGAAGCGGAGGGCGTCGAGCACGATCGCGGCGCCGAGCGTCACCGTCCAGAACCAGAAGATCGGCCAGCCCACGATCCCGTGGATCCAGCCGCCCAGGGTTCGGACGCGCGCGGGAGCCGGAGCGGGTAGGCTTCGCGGGTGCTCGCCTCCGCCCTGATCCTGCTGTACGGCTCCGCCGGACTGGCTCAACCGGCACCCTCCGCCACCGTCCCCGTCTATCCGCAGGAGGCGAAGGACGCAGGCATCGAGGGCAGCGTGGTCGTGCTGCTCCACCGGGACGAGCAGGGGAACGTCGTGTCCGTCGACGTCGTGCAGCCCGTCCACCCGCTGCTGGACGCCGCCGCGGTCGACGCTGCGCGCGGGCTGGTGCTGCCAGTCGAGCTCGGGCGCGACGTGCAGTACCGCTTCGACTTCTTCCTCGGGAGCACGGAGGTCGGTGGGCCCGGTCCGGCCTCGCTCCACGGCACCGTGGTCGATCCCGACGGGCTCGCGATCCCGCGCGCGACCGTGACCCTGCGCCGCACCGACGAGGCCGGTCACGACCCGATCGTACGCACCACCAGCAGCTCGGGCCGCTTCGACGTCGAGTTCCTGCCCCCGGGGGACTGGGACCTCGAGGTCGTCCTCTCGGGGACCGCGGCCCAGCACTACGCGATCGAAGCCCAGGCGGGCGACGCGCTCACCTCCGACTTCGTGCTCGTGCCCGACGACGCGCTGGAGGTCGTGGTCTACGCGGCCCGCGCGACCTGGCGCGAGGTCGACCGCGGCGAGATGACCGCGAACGAGGCGCCCGAGACCGGGGTCTACACGCTCACCCGCCGCGACATCGAGGCCACGCCAGGCTCGCTCGAGGACGTGACCCGCGCGGCGCACGCGCTGCCGGGCGTCGTGAGCGACGGCGATCTGCTCGCCGGCTTCCGGGTGCGGGGTGGCGAGACCACCGACGTGGTCTTCCAGCTCGACCGGGTCCCGCTCGAGAACCCGTTCCACCTCGCGGGCTTCAACAGCATCTTCAACCCCGACATGATCGACGAGGTCACGTTCTACGCCGGCGCCGCCCCCGCGGAGATGCCGACCAGCACGTCGGCCGTGATGTCCGTCGTGAGCTGGGACGGCTCACCCCGCGAGCCCGGCGGAGGGCTCGACGGTGCGCTCGACCTGTCCGCGAGCAGCGCCCGCGCCCTGCTGATGGGACCCATCGACCGCGACGAGCACTTCACCATCGCGCTCGCCGCCCGCCGGACCTACCTCGAGGGCTACCTCCAGGTGCTCGAGTGGGTGAACCTCGTGGACTCGGCGTTCGCGGCCCCGGAGTTCACCGAGCTGTCGGCGCGGGCCGCCTGGCGCCCGAACGACCGCCACCGGGTCATGCTGTCGGCGGTCTACGCCGGTGACTCGCTGGCGGTGGTCGACTCCGAGGACGAGTCGGTCATCTCGGTGGACGGGAGCTTCGTCCTCGCCAACCACGTGACGCTGGTGTCGCTCGACCACCGGCTGCTCCTGCCGTCCGGCGCGTCCTGGCAGACCACGGGCGCCTGGGTCGGGGACACGGGCTTCCAGGAGCGCACGATCGGCGGGGACTTCCGCCGCGACGACACGTTCGGCCGCGCCTTCCTGCGGACGGACCTCGACGTGCCGCTGGACGAGCGCCTCCGGTTCCAGGCCGGCGCGGACGCGAGCAGCCTGCACAGCGCGTCGACCGGCAACCTCACCGACAGCCGCTCCTTCCCGACGTGGGGCCAGGCGGGCATCGCGCCCTTCGACTTCCCGGAGGCCGACGTCGACGCCGAGGCCGGCTGGGCCGAGTCCAACGCGTACGTCCAGGGCCGCTGGGACGGTCCGGTACGGCTGCGCGCGGGCGTTCGCGAGACGTGGGCGGGGCTGCGCGGCCAGTGGCTGACCTCGCCGAGCGCGGGCCTTTCGGTGCCGTTGCCCACGGGGACCATCCCGAAGGTCACATTCGGGCTCTACCACCGGGTGGAGCGGGACGCGACGCGCCTCGACGCGGACTTCGGCAACCCGGAGCTCGACGCCGAGACCGCCGCCCAGCTCGTCGTGGGCGTCGACCAGGCCTTCCCGCTCCCCGGCATGGCCTCTGGCGGCCTGGCTCGGATCGAGGTGTACGACATCGAGCTGTCCGACCTCGTGGTCACGCCGGACGACCCCGCGCGGATCGCTGCGGGCACCGACTTCACGAACGCGGGCACGGGCCGCAACCAGGGGCTCGACGCCATGGTCGTGGCGCGGCAGGGCCGCTGGAACCTGCAGGCCACCTACAGCCTGCTGTTCACCACCCGCACGAACCCGCTGAACACGATCTGGCCGCAGACCATCGCGCCCGCCCAGGACCAGCGGCACACCGCCTCGGTCGCCGGCGATCTCGCGCTGTCCGCCCACTGGCGCGCGACCGCCCGGTACACCTTCCACAGCGGTCGCCCGGTCTCCACGGTCGTTCCGGTCGACGACGAGCACGTGGCGCTCACCTGCCTGAACTGCGACCGCCTCGGTCCGCTCCACCAGCTCGACCTGCGGGCGGAGTGGCGCCGTGCGTACCGTCGGTACCGGCTCTCGTTCTACGCCGAGATCCTCAACGTCGGGAACATCCAGAGCGACTTCCTGCCGATCCAGGACGTGATCGACGGGGAGCTGTCGACCACCATGTTCCGCCACCTGCCCATGCGGCCGTTCCTGGGGCTGCGACTGGACTTCTGACGTCAGGTCGACGGGAAGAGGACGGCGATCGCGGCCTGCTCCTTCTCGCGGTCGCCCTCCGCCAGGTCGCTGACGGTGTGGCCGGCGGTGGCCTCCTCGAACCCGGCCTGTCTCAGCGCGTCGACGAGCGCGTCCGGGGTCTTGCCCGCGAGCGGTGCGATCTGCTCGATGGGCGTGTGCGTCACGCGGTCCACCACCGCGCGCATGCCCGCCCTGGGGCCGCCTCCCTCCTCCTCCCCCAGCGGCGCGAACGAGACGAGCGTGAGGCCGACGAACAGGCCGATCAGGACCTGGGCCGTGCGCTGCCGGAGGTGTTTCACGAACGCGTTCCGGTTCACCCACAGGTGGGCGGCGACCCCGATCACGAGCGCCCAGCCCAGCCACTCGTGGAGCTCCTTCTGCAGGCCCTGCTCGACGTGGAAGAACATGAGGACGCCGGTCGTGGCGGACAGGGCGAAGGCCCCGATGGTCAGCGGGGTGGCCCAGGCGCGGGAGATGGTCATCGCTCCTCCTGCCTCCACCATCACCCGCGGGCATGGAGGAATCGTGGAGGGCCGCGCTGTCAGGCCAGCTCGAGCGTGAGGTGCGTCTGGACCTCGAGCTCCGGGTACCCGCGGATGGTGACCATCCTGCAGGCGCGCACCACGCCCGTGACCTTCTTCTGCTCACGCAATTCGGAGCGTGGCCGGCTGCCGATCTCGTAGGGCACATCGGGACGGCGCCGGCGAGACACGCCCCAGACCCAGTCGCTGCCGTACGCGATCCCGGTGTCGAGATCGGTGATCAGCGGCTGGTGGTCTCGATCGTCGACGCGCTCCTGGCCGGGGACGAGGCCCCGCGAGACCTCCTCGTACCAGACCACCTCCACACGGTGGCCGACGGGGACGGGCGCGACCAGGACGACGACGATCTCCATCTGGGAAGACTACAGGAAGAGACGGCCCCACAGGGTGGGGGTGGGCGACGGGCCGGCGGATGCGCCCGCCTCGCGACACTTGCACCGCTCGTCCTTGGGGACGTTGCCCAGGACGGACTCGACGTGGGCTCCGCACCCGCGCCAATCGGGCTTTCCACACTTGGGGCAGCTGACGCGCTGACACATGACGACCTCCGGTTCGGATGCCAACCCGTATTACAGGATCCGTGCCGCCGAAAAGGCAGCGTATCTCCGTTGATCGTGTTTCAGGTCCTCCATGGCTGCAACACGAGGTGAAACGGCCGTCTCACCGTTGCACGTGTTGCAGGCCGGGTGTCGACGCGTCGGATAGCTCCCAAGGGTGATCGAAGCGCGCCAGCTCACCAAGGTGTACCGGGTCCCGGTCAAGAAGCCCGGCCTGTGGGCCTCGGTGCGCTCTCTGTGGGACCGCGAGACCCGCGACGTGCACGCCGTCGACCACCTCGACCTCACGATCGGCGAGGGGGAGCGGGTCGGGTTCCTCGGGCCGAACGGCGCAGGCAAGACGACCACCCTCAAGATGCTGACCGGGCTGCTGCACCCGACCTCGGGGTCCTGCACGGTGGCGGGCCACACGCCGCGCGACCGTCACCCGGACTTCCTGCGATCGGTCACGCTCGTGATGGGCCAGAAGCAGCAGCTCCTGTGGGATCTGCCAGCCTCGGAGACCTTCGTCCTCAACCGCGCGCTGTTCGACCTGGACCGCGTCGCCTTCCAGCGGTCGCTCGACGAGCTGGTCGAGCTGCTCGACCTCTCCCCGTTCATCGATCAGCCCGTCCGAAACCTGTCGCTCGGCCAGCGGATGCGCTGCGAGCTCGCGGCGGCCCTGCTCCACCGCCCCAAGGTGCTGTTCCTCGACGAGCCCACCATCGGGCTGGACGTCCAGGTCCAGGCGGCCGTCCGCACGTTCGTCGCGGAGTACAACCGGCGGAACGGGGCCACGGTGATGCTGACGAGCCACGACATGAAGGACGTGGCCAGCATCGCCGAGCGCATCGTGCTCATCGATGGTGGGACGATCCGCTTCGACGGCCCCCTCCAACAGTTCCGCCAGCGCTTCGGAGGCGGACGGCGGCTGGTCGTCCGCGGGGTCGAGGATCTCGGGGATCTCGGCTTCACCTCCGCGGAGGGCAGGGCGAGCGCCACCGTCGAGCCGGACCAGGTCAACGGGCTGCTGCAGAGGGTGCTGGAGCGTCACCCCGACGCCGAGGTGACGGTCGAGGACCCTCCGCTCGAGGAGGTGCTGGCCACGGCCTTCGGCGGGAAGGAGGGCTGATGCACCTCCTGCGGGCGCTCCCCGACATCTTCCGGGTCAGCTTCGCCGGCGTCGTCGCCTACCGGGCGGAGATGGTGATCTGGATCCTCACGTCCACGATGCCGCTCATCATGCTGGCGCTGTGGAACGCGGTCGTGGACGAGGCGCCGCTGATGGGCTTCGGCCCCACCGAGATCACGCGGTACTTCGCGGCCACCCTGCTGGTCCGCCAGCTCACGAGCTCCTGGCTGCTGTGGGAGCTCAACGAGGAGATCCGCACGGGGTCGCTGTCGATGAAGCTGCTACGGCCGATGCACCCGCTGTGGGTCCACGCGGCCGACATGCTGGCGGCGATGCCGACGCGGATGGTCGTGCTGCTGCCGATGCTGCTCGCGCTGGTCGCGTGGCGCCCGGAGCTCCTGGCGCTCCCGGACGCCTGGGCGCTCGCGGTGTTCCTGCCGAGCGTGTTCCTGGCCTGGCTGCTGGGGTTCCTCGTCCAGGCCGCGTTCGCGTGCCTCGCGTTCTGGCTCGAGCAGACGCAGGGCCTGTTCGCGCTGTGGTTCGGGGCCTGGATGCTGCTCTCCGGGTACCTCGCGCCGCTCGAGATGTTCCCGGAGGCCGCGCAGCCGCTGCTCGGGGTGCTGCCGTTCCGCGGCATGCTCGCGGCCCCGGTCGAGCTCCTGACGGGCAGGGCGACGCCGCAGACCGCGCTCGTCGACCTGGGGGTCCAGCTCGGGTGGACGGTCGTGGGGTTCGCGGTCGTGCGCGCGCTGTGGAACCGGGGGCTCGCCCGCTACGGAGCCTACGGTGCTTGAGGCGCGGCGCACGGTGCAGGCGTTGGCGGCGCTGATCCGCGTCTCGGTGGCGACGGCGATGCAGTACCGTAGCAACCTGCTGTTCGGCCTGGCGACCGCACTGTTGGTGGACGCCATGCGGGTCGCGCCGCTGCTGCTCGTGTACGGGCAGCGGGAGCAGGTCGCCGGCTGGGAGCTGCCCCACGCCCTGCTGGTCACCGCGTTCTTCTTCCTGCTGTTCGGCGTGCAGGCGGCGGTGCTGGAACCGAACCTCGGGGAGGCGGTCCAGGCCGTGCGGAGCGGAGCGCTGGACCTGATGCTGATGAAGCCCGTGGACGCCCAGCTCCTCGTGAGCCTGCGCAAGGTGGACGCCTCGTCGCTCTTCCCGGTGGTGTCCGCGCTGCTGGTCGGTGGTGTGGCGCTGGGCATGACGGAGCTGCCGGGCCCGGTGGACGTGCTGCTGGCGGTCGCGCTCTTCGGGTCCGGCGTGGTGAGCCTGTACTGCCTGTGGCTGCTCGCGATCTGCGTGAGCTTCTGGTTCGTCCGCGTGGACAACCTGCGCTTCCTGCTCTGGTCGGCCACGGACGCCGGGCGCTGGCCGATCGACGTGTTCCGTGGCCCCGTGCGGTGGATCCTGACCGCCGTGGTGCCGGTCGCGCTGATCACCTCGTTCCCGGCCCAGGCCCTGCGCGGTGCGTGGGATGTCGAGCTGTTGGGCACGTCGGCCGCCGTGAGCGCGGCGTTTCTGTTGGGTTCGCGCTGGGCGTGGCGGCGCAGCCTGGCGGCCTACGCGTCCGCGTCCTCCTGATGCTGCTGCCGGCGCTCCTGGCGTGCGCGGATCGGGGTCCCCTGACCGCGCGCCCGCTGGACCCGGACGTGGAGGGGATCGACGAGGGGCTGCTGCTCTCGGGTGGACCGGCGGGCGACTGGGTGGCGCTGGCGGTGGACGGGGCCGACCGCGTGGCCCTGACCGACGAAGGGTCCTGGGTGCGCTGGCGGTTCGACGCGGGGTCGCTGGTCGAGGTCGCGCGGGGACGGCTCGAGGTGCAGGGCGCCCGAGGGCTCGCGCGGACGCCGGCCGGGTGGCTCGTCGCGACGGACAGCGAGCTGCTGTACGTCGACGCGTCGCTGGCGGGACCACCGACGATGCGCTCGCCTGCGCCGCTGCCGGACGTGACAGCGGTGGGCCGGACGGAGGGCGAGGTGCTGGTGCTCGCTCGCGGCGCGGGGATGCTGTCGGACGAACCGGTGGCGTTGCGCGAGGTGAGCGGGTTCGAGCCGGTCGCGCTGTCTCCGCTGGGCGAGGCGGACCTGATGCTGGTGGAGCAGGGCGGGCTCGGTGCGCGGTCGGCGGTGCGGTGGTCGCGGTGGTCGGGGACAGCGATCCGGGGCGACGGGGAGCCCGTGTCGTTGGGCCAGCTGGCGGGGAGCGAGGCGTTGCCGTTGGGCCGGGTGGCGGCGGCGACCGAAGGAAGGCGGGTGGAGCTCCTCTGGCGGGACCCGAGCTCGTGGCGCGGAGGCTCGGTGTGGGTGCGCGCGCACTGGACGTTGCCGATGCCCACGATCGAAGGGGCGGAGGTCGTGCCCTACGCGCTGGAGGGGAGCACGGTGCACGAGCTGGCGCGCTCGTGCGTGACGGCGTGCCCGCGTGGCGACGACGGCTCGGTGGTGCGTGGGCTGACGCGGTGGGAGCTCCGCTGGACCTGGGAGGCGGTTCCAGCCCCGGAGCCGCTGGGCTGTCGGGTGACGGACGCGAGGGCGCACGTGGAGCTGAAGGTCCATCTCCCGGCCTGGGACCCGCCGGCGGACGTGGACCCGGACCTCCTGGATCGCTTCCCGGCCTACCTCGACGGCCTGGCGGCGCACGAGCGGGACCACGTCCGGCTGGTCCTGGAGGCGGCACGCGAGGGGGAGGGGGTGCTGCCCACGTTGACCTGCGCCGAGGCCGAGGAGCGCGCTCGGCGCTGGGTGATCGACCTGCGGCTGCGCCACCAGGAGCTGGACTTCAGGACCGGACACGGCGCCAGCCAGGGGGCGCGGCTGAGCGGGGGGTAGGACCTCTCCCCGTTGTGGCTGGGGACCCTGAGCTATCAGGGTGGCGCACAGTGTTCGCAGGGCTCGGGACCACGTCGACGCTGTGCGTCGTGCCGATAGGTGTACAGCCCCGCCCCTACCGCAACCCGTTCCTCAGGTGGGCGTGATGCGTGATCGCGATCGCCAGCGCGTCCGTCGTGTCCGCCGGGCCCTTCGGCAGCTCGCCCAGCAGCATCCGCACCACCCGGGCCACCTGCTCCTTGTCCGCCGCTCCCGTCGCTCCGACCGTCTTCTTGACCGTCATCGCGTTGTACTCCGCCGCTCGCAGCCCCCGGCGCCCCACCGCCAACAGCGCCACGCCGCGGGCCTGCCCCAGCCGCAGCGCCGACTCCGACGACTTGTGCCTGAAGATGGCTTCGATCGCCACGTGCTCCGGCGCGATCCGCTCCAGGGCCTCCAGCAGCCCGTCGTGGATGCGGAGCAGTCGCTCCTCCATCGGCCAGCTCGCGTCCGTCCGAACGCAACCGCCGTCCACCAGCCGCAACCGACCACGCTCCGCCGTGATCGCGCCCCAGCCGGTGACCGTGGAGCCCGGGTCGATGCCGAACACGATCATCGCCCGCACGTAGCCCATCCGCCCCCCGGGCGGGCTCGCGAATGGTACGGTCCGTGACCCTGGGGGCGTGACGCGTGTGGTGGTGGGTGGTCATTCCGTGGGCGACGACGACGCCTTCGCGCGCCGAGCCCGCAGACTCGACCCCGGCCCTGGTCGATCAGGAGCTGCTCCCCGCGCTCGAGGCCCGTCGCCTCACCGCCCTCGCCCGAATCGACGCCAGGGAGCGCTTCGTCCAAGGCAAGGCCTCCTTCGACGAGGCGTGGCCGCGCATCGACGCCGTCACGCTCGGGCGACCCGAGGTCCTGCGTGGACGGGTCGCCCTCCTCGACGACGCTGCTGTCACGCGCATCCGCGAGGCCACCGTCCCGACGCCCGACGGGCTGGACGCCAGGACGTCCGCCCGCCTGAAGGACACGAGAGACGCGGCCCTGCGCGCGGAGGGCAGGGCGGACGAGCTCGAGCGCGCGCTCCTCGTCGCGGTCATCGCGCGCCTCCAGGACCACCCCGAGCTCACGCGAGAGCGGGTCGCCCCGCTACGTGCGCCTTTCGAGTCCGTCCTCGCCGAGCCTCCGCCGCAGGGGACCGACGAGGCCGACATCGCGGCCCTCCAGGCCCGCGCCCGGGCCGACGTCGAACGCCAGCGCCTCGAGGCCCTCCTGCTCGCCCTGCGCGTCGGCGCGATCGGGACGCCGGTGCCCTCGCCCGAGGAGGATCTCGCCCGCCTGGGGACGCCGGACGAGGCTCGCGCCGCCGCCGACCGCCTCGGGCTGCTCCGGACCTTCCTCGACGACGAAGCCGGTGCCCGCGTCAGCGAGGCCCTCGTCGCGTGGTGGTCCAGCACACCCCTGCAGGAGGCCCAGCAGCGCAAGGCCACCGCCGAGGCCGCGCTCCAGCAGGGCCCGCCGCCCCTGCCCGAGGACCAGGCCCACGCGGGGGTCCAGGCGGCGCAGGAGGGGCTCGACGCCGCCAAGGCCACCCTCGCCGCGACACCCACCGGCACCCCGTTGGGGGACGCCGTCGCCGCCGTCCGCCAGGCCGAGGTCGACGCTGCCGCTGCCGAGCTCGCGCTCGCCGAGGCCCGCCTCCGCGGCGTCCAGAGCAAGGTCGCCACCGCCGAGGACGTCGAGCGGGCGCGGACCCAGGCGCAGATCGCCCAGGAGGAGGCCGACGCTGCGCGCGCGGCGGCCGCCGACGCCCGCGATCGGCGCCGGGCCGACGTGCTCTCGGACTACGCCTCCGCCCAGGTGCGCGCCGCCGCCACCGCCGAGGGCGCGTCGCAGGCGCAGGCTCGCCTCGACGCGCTCGAGGCCGCGGTGGTCGACCCCGAGGCCGAGCTCGAGCGCAAGGTGGAGAAGGTGCGCGAGCTGTCCAAGCTCGACCCCGATCGCCCCGAACCCGACGAGGTGTACACCGAGGTCCGCCAGCTCCTGCTGAAGCTGCGCGACAACCCGGCGCTCTTCGGCAGCGAGGTCCTGGCCGCCGAGGCTGCACGCGACGAGGTGATCACAGCCGTCACCCGCGACCGGCAGCGCATGGTCGAGGCGCGCGCGCTGCTCGACGACATGTCCGGCGAGGCCTTCGACCGGTTCCAGGACACGCTCGGGAGCTGGGCGACCGTGTTGGACGCGACCGAGGACGCCGCCGATGCTCGGGTTCGCGTCGCGCACCAGGAGCGCGATCTGGCGCTCTCCACGCTCTCCCGCGCCCGGCTCGCGCGCCGATCGGTCCAGGGGTACGTCTCGCGCGAGCAGCGCGACCGCGACACCGCCTGGTTCTTCGCCGACGTCTGGCAGGAGGTCTCGCTCCTCCCGCCCACCGTCTGGCTCAAGCTGCGGGAACGCGTCTCCACCCTGCGCGGCCTGCCCCTCCAGCTCACCGACTTCAACGTCGTGCGCGGCCTGCTCGGGAGCTCGTTCTGGGCCATCGTGTCGGGGCTGGCCTGGTGGTGGGGACGCAACCAGTCGGGAGCGTGGTCGCTGATGCTCGCGGAGCGCGTGCGCCGCGTGTTCCCGGAGCTGCGGCCCACGGACCTCCGAGCGCTGCGCGACCCCACCGCGCGCTTCCTCCGCAACAGCGTGGACCTGCTCCTCGGACCCCTCCTGCTCTGGGCGTTGGGGGAGACGCTCCCCGAGCTGCGCTTCCTCGTCGGCGTCTACCTCTACCTCGCCCTCTACCGCGCGTTGGCGGCGGGCTTCGATCTGGCCGTGGTCAAGAGCTCCGAGGCTCGACCGGCGCTCCTCGTGCTCCGACCCGAGACGTACGACCTGGCCCGCTCGACGCTGCAGTGGTTCGTCGGCTGGTTCCTGATGCGGCGCTTCGTGGACTACCTCTTGTGGGAGGTCCTGGGGCTCGACCGGGTCAGCGAGACCGTCGACGGTCTGCTGCGCATCTCGTTCTGGCTGCTCTGCGCGGGCGCGCTCTTCCGCTGGGAGCCGATCATGCGGGAGCGCGTGGTCCGCGGCGGATCCGAGGGGCGCGTGGTCCGCTGGCTGACGAAGGCGGACAACAGTGTGCTGCTGCGGATCCCACGGGCGATCGGTCAGCTCGGCCTGTTGGCCGCGAGCGGCGTGCTCGAGCTGTCGCACCGCTTCGCGCGGGAGGGGAACTCGCTCGCGTGGCTGTTCAACACCGTGAGCCGGTACCGCCTGTCCGAGGAGGACGAGACGCACACGGCCATCGAGGAGTCCATCCGGGCGCGCATCCTCGAGACCACCGACCTGCGCAAGCGCATCGAGCGACCGGAGCTCGGCGGGCTCGGGGACGCGCTCACCGAGTGGGAGGCCGAGCACCGACGCGGGCTGGTGGCGCTCGTCGGGGACCGGGGTGCGGGCAAGGGCGTCGCCTGCGACGAGATGGAGGAGATGCTCCGCGACGCCGGCCTCGAGGTCGTGCGCGCTCGCCTGGACACGCCGCTGCGCACGGGCGACCGGGTGTTGGACTGGCTGGCGCAGGTCGTGGGGCTCGAGCCCGGAGCCCGCACGGCGGAGCAGCTCGTGGATGAGATCGAGGCCTCTCCGCGCCGGGCGTTCCTCCTCGAGGACGTGCACCGGTGCTTCTCGCGACGGGTGGGCGGGATCGAGGCGGTCAACCGCCTGCTCTACGTGTTGAACGCCACCTGTGACCACCACTTCTGGGTCGTGACGGTGCACGGACCGGCCTGGGACTACTTCGCGTCGGTCGGCTCGCTCGTGGACACCGGCGTGTTCCACTCGATCATCCGGCTGGCGCCGCTCTCGAGCCAGCAGCTTCGTGAGCTGACGGTGACGCGCACCGGGCGGGCGGGCTTCCGCGTGGACTTCTCGGGGCTCGCGCGTCGCAGCGCGCTCGTGGGTGGGGACCGGGAGGTCGAGCAGGAGCGTGCGGTCGGCCTGTTCTACCGCCTGCTGGCGGACGCTTCCAACGGCAGCCCGGTGGTCGCGCTCGCGCTGTTCGCCCGTTGCCTCGAGCGAACCGAGGACGAGCGCGTGCTGCGGGTGTTCCTCGGACCTGCGCTCTCGCTCGGGGTCAAGGCCGATCTGGCCGATCCGGCCCTGTTCGTGCTGGTCGCGCTCAACCTCCACGGCGAGCTCGACGAGGCCGAGCTGGTCGAGGTCACGAACCTCTCCGAGGCCGTCGTCCGCGCGACCGTCCGCAACCTGGTCTCCCGCGGGATCCTCGAGCGGCGGGATCACGTCGTCCGGGTGCCCGACGAGCTCGTCCCGCTGGTCCAGCGGACGCTCCGCCGCCGCCACTTCCTCCACCTCGGGGGTGCCTGATGGAAGGCTCCGACGTCCAGAACCTCGTCCGCTTCGTCGCCCTGGACCGCCTGCCGTTCGCGATCCTGGTCGTCGTCCTCGCCTGGGGTCTGCTCAACCTCGGGACCCGGGTGCTCGACGACCTGGGGGAGCGGTTCACGGACCGCCGCCTGCTGTTCAAGCAGACCAAGGCCCTGACGCGCTTCTTCATCTACCTGACGGTGCCGGTCATCGTCGCGAGCAGCGTCCTGCAGCTCCAGTCCGAGGCGCTGTTCGCCGTCGCGGGCTCCGTGTCGGTCGCCGTCGGCTTCGCGTTCAAGGACCTGCTCGGCTCGCTGATCGCCGGTGTCATCCTCCTGATGGACCGCCCGTTCCAGGTCGGTGACCGGATCAGCTTCGGCGGCTTCTACGGCGAGGTCATGGAGATGGGCCTGCGCTCGGTCCGCATGGCCACCCTCGACGACAACCTGGTCACCATCCCGAACAGCAAGTTCCTGACCGACGAGGTGGCCTCCGCCAACGCGGGCCAGCTCGACGCGATGGTGGTCATCCCGTTCTACCTCGCGTCCGCCGAGGACTTCCGGAAGGCCCGTCGGATCGTGGCGGAGGCGACGACGACCAGCCGCTACGTGTACCTGAACAAGCCGGTCGTGACGCTGGTGGAGGACCACTTCCTCGGCGAGCGCTTCGTCACCGTGATCACGAGCAAGGCCTACGTGTTCGACGTCCGCTTCGAGAAGGCGTACGTCACCGACATCACCGAGCGGGTGAAGCTCGCGTTCCGGGAGGCCGGCCTGCGCACGCCCGACCAGGTCTACCGGGATGTGGCGCTGCTCGGACGCGAGAGCACCCCCGAGGATCCACGGGGGCTCGGGAGGCCTGCATGAGGGACGAGGAACGGCCGCTCCACGCGGACGTGCGCGCGTTGTCGAGCGCGCTCGGCGCGGTGGTCCGACGCCTCGAGGGCGAGGAGGCGTTCGAGGCGGTGGAGTCGCTCCGGGCGGCCTGTCGCGCGCGACGCGCCGGCTCCGGCGGAGACCTCGAGGGGCTGCTGGCGCGCGTCGAGGCCATGCCCCTGCCCGTGATGGCGACCGTCGGGCGCGCGTTCACGCTGTTCTTCCTGCTCATCAACACGGCCGAGCAGGTGCACCGGGTCCGCCGTCGCCGCAGCTACCCGGCCGAACCACCCCAGCCGGCCTCGCCCCGGTGGGCGCTGCTGCGGCTCCGCGACGAGGGAGCGACCGCGGACGAGGTGGCGGCGGCGTTGCGGGCGCTGCGCATCCGGCCCGTGATGACCGCGCACCCCACGGAGTCCACGCGGCGCAGTGTGCTCGGCATCCAGGCGCGCGTCGCCGATCTGTTGCTCGAGCCGCGCACCGAGCGGGCCCTGCGCGCCGAGATCGAGCTGCTCTGGCTCACGTCGGAGGTGCGCCACGACCGTCCCGGCGTGCTCGACGAGGTCTCGACGGTCCTCTGGTACCTCGAGCAGCGGCTGGCCGACGCCGGCGCGAACACCGCCTGCGCGCTCGCCGACGCCTACGAGGACGTCTTCGGAACGCCACTCGAGGAGCCGCTGGCGCCGGTGGTGCCGGGGACCTGGGTGGGCGGGGACCGCGACGGGAACCCGTTCGTGACCGCGGAGATCACCGTCGCGGCGGCGCGCCGGGCGGCCCACCGCATGCTCGGCACGCTCGTGGAGCGGGTGCGGAGGGCCACCGAGGCGCTCTCGGTCTCCGCGTCGCACGCGCCCACGCCGGCCTCGCTGCGCGCGGCGCTCGACGCGAACCGCGCGTTGCTCCCCGAGGTCTGGGAGGCGAACCGCCGTCGGGACGCCCAGGAGCCCGTGCGCCTGCAGGTCACGTTCGTCCGCGCGCGGCTCGAAGCCACCCGGCGCCGGATCGCCTCGCTCGACGCCAACGCCCCGGTACCCGAGCCCGCTGCGTACGCCCACGCGGAGGTCCTGCTCGACGAGCTGCGCCCGGTGCGGGAGGCCCTGGTGGGCGCCGGAGCCTCCGCCGCCGTGCGGGAGCACGTCGATCCGCTGCTGTCCCTCGTCGTCGCCCACGGCCTGCACGGCCTGCGCATGGATCTACGCGAGGACGCTGGCGAGCTGCGGATCGCGGTCCAGGAGGTGTTCGCGGCGCTCGGCCTGCCCGAGCCCGACCGGGAGGTGCTGCACCGTGAGCTGCTGGGACGCCGCCCGCTCATCGGGCCCAGCGTGCCCCTTCCGCCGACCGCCGCGCGGGTGCTGGCGATGTTCCGAGCGGCTCGGGAGGTCCAGGACGAGCTCGGCGACGACGCGATCGGCACCTGCGTCGCCTCGATGACGCGGTCGGCCGACGATCTGCTGCGCATGCTGCTGCTCGCGCGGGAGGCCGGGCTGGTGGATCTCGCCGCCGATCCGCCCGTGAGCAGGCTCGACGCGGTACCCCTGTTCGAGACCCGGGACGACCTGGTGGCCGCGCCCGCGGTGCTCGAGGAGCTGTGCGGCGATCCGGTGTGGCAGCGCCAGCTCGAGGCGCGTGGCCGCCGCCAGGAGGTCATGCTCGGCTACTCGGATTCCGCGAAGGACGCGGGGCTGCTGCCGGCGACCTGGGCGCTGTACCGCGCGCAGACGCAGCTCGCGGAGGTCGCGGGGCGGCACGGTGTCCACCTGCTGCTCTTCCACGGCCAGGGTGGAACCGTGGGGCGCGGTGGCGGCTCTCCGGTCTACCGCGCGCTGGCGGCGCTGCCGCCGGGGACGGTGCACGGCGCCATCAAGCTCACCGAGCAGGGTGAGGTCATCTCGCAGAAGTACGGCCTGGCCCCGCTCGCCGACCGCTCGCTCGAGGTGCTGGTGACGGGGACGCTGCTCGCCGGTCGCTCGGACTGGCGCCAGGCGGTCCCTCCCGAGGACGTCGCGACCTTCCACGCGACCATGGAGGAGCTCGTCCGCCTCGCGCTGCCGGTGTTCCGCCAGCGGGTGCACGAGGACCCGGCGCTGTTCCACCTGTTCCTCCAGACCACGCCGGTGCGTGAGCTCGCCCGCGTCCACTATGGCTCCCGCCCGGCCTACCGCGACCGCGGGACCGGCACGATGTCGGGGATCCGCGCCATCCCGTGGGTGTTCGGCTGGACGCAGACGCGCTGGATGCTGCCCGGTTGGCTGGGGGTCGGGACGGCGCTGGCGACCGTGGCGGCGCGACCCGGCGGGCTGTCCCGCCTCCAGGCGATGGCGAGGACCTGGCCCTTCTTCGACGACCTGCTGGGGAAGGTGGAGATGGTGCTCGCGAAGGCCGACGTCGAGATCGCGCTGGCCTATGTCCGGGCCCTCGGCGGCGACGAGGCGCTGGCGGGCGTGCTGGCCGAGGAGCTGCGGCGGACGGTGGACGCGGTGGTGGCGATCCGCGGACATGCGTTGCTGGAGGGACAGGTGCTCGCGACCTCCATCCAGCTGCGCAACCCCTACGTCGACGCGCTCTCGGTGCTGCAGATCGCGCTGTTGCGCCGAAAGCGCGCCCTGGCCGAGGGCGATCCGGGCATGGAGCGCGTCGACGCGATGCTCGGCACCGTCACCAACGGCATCGCGCAGGGCCTCAGGAACACGGGTTGACCGTCACTCCGGGGCGGGCGCGGGGGCGAGCTCGGGGTGCGCGCGCTCCCAGGTGGCGACGGTCTCGTCGAGCTGTTCGATCGCCTCCCGCAGCTCGACGTCCTCGGCCTGGAGGACACGGTCCGCCTCGCGGTGCAGCTCGGTCAGGTAGAGGCGCCGGATACGCTCTCGGCTCTGGTCGTCCCTGGCCGCCACCCAGGAGTGGCGCAGCCGCTCGAGCGTCTCTCCGTTCGCGCCGATCGCGGAGAGTCCCTGCACGACCTGCTGCTGGTCGGCCATCGCCGTCTCGAGCGCCACCTCGGTCTCCTGGCGGTGGAGGCGCTCGGCGTGCGTGACCTGCCAGATCCGCCAGCTGGCGAAGCTCGCCACGATCAGCCCGAGGACCGTGACGGGAGCGATGATCCCCCACGGCAGCCGGGCGAGCAACACGAAGAGCTCGGCCGCTGCGCTGTCGACCGCCGTCTTCTTCGTCGGCACGTGCTCGCGCTGGCGGGCGGCGGCCGTGCTGGTGCGCTGACGCGTGGGTCCGTCGAGGGTCGGGTCCACCTCCTCGGACGCGGTGGGCACCTCGAACGTCTCCGGCAACACCTGCGGACGCGGGGCCTCCTCCACGATCCAGTCGGGTCGCGCGGGGACCGGGGTCTGCGAGGGGCGGGACATGGTGTACCCGCGGGACACGGACACCGGGGTGGGCCTGGAGGCCCTGGTCGGCTCCTCGTCCTCGAACCAGGTCGCGACCTCCTCGAGGGTCGTCGTACCCTCCTCCTCCTCGGCCTCTCCGTCGTCGTCCTCCTCCGTGTCGCAGCACAGCGTGGCCTGCACGGGGTCGGAGGGGAGGGCTGCCGCCGCGCGCCGGAGGGCCTCCGCGAAGGCGGGGACGTCCTCGTACCGGTCCTCCGGCTCCTCCTGGGTCGCGCGCTCGATGACCACGCGCAGCGGCTCCGGGACGCGTGCGTGGGTGTGGCGACGGTGCCAGTGGGCCGGATCGGTCGCTGCGAGCATCACGAACAAGGTCATGCCGAGGCTGTAGACGTCGGCCCGCACGTCGACGGAGCGGGCGTCCTCCATCTGCTCGGGGGCCGTGAAGCCGACCGTGCCCATGGCAGCGTGCTGCCGCGTCATCATGCCGTCGTCGTGCCGCGCGATGCCGAAGTCGGCGATCTTCGGGATGCCGTCGAGCGTCACCAGGACGTTCTGCGGCTTCAGGTCGCGGTGGATGATCCCCTGGGCGTGGGCCGCCTCCACGCCCGCGGAGATCTCGAGCATCGTCCGGATCGCGAGCTGGGGCGGGAGCGGGGCGCGACGCAGGCGGCGCATCAACGTCCCGCCTCGGACCTGCTCCATCACGAAGTAGACGACCTTGCCGCTGCTGGCGACGTCATAGACGCGCACCACGTTGGGGTGATCGAGCTGGGCCATGGTGCGGGCCTCGCGCTCGAAGCGTGCTCGGAGCTTTCGCTTCTGCGCGAGGTGCGGGAGCATGACCTTCATCGCACGGGCGACGCCCATCCGGTGGTCGAAGACGGCGAACACGGCCGCCTGGCCCCCTTCACCGAGGCGACGCCGGAGCTCGTATCGTCCATCCACCAGCCGCACGGCGGTCGCGGTTCTCATGGTACGGAGCTTAGCCCGTCATTCGTCGGCGTTGCACATCGAGGAAGTCCTCGATCGAGATCGGAGGTTCGAGAGGCCACCCGTCCAGCAGCTGGGGGCCCTCCATCCGGTCCGGCCGGAAGTTCCGGTAGTCCGACCGCGTCTCGCACCATGCGGCGATCGTCCACTTCCCGCCCCAGTAGTAGACGCCGACGGGGCGAACCGTGCGGCGGGAGGCGGCACCGCCCGCGTCGACGTAGTCGAAGGCGAGACGGCGGCGGGTGGCGATGGCGCGGCGGACCAGCGCGAGGTGGGCGGAGCGACCGGGTGCCGCGAACGCGCGCGGTGCGAACAACGCGGTCCGCACCAGATCCTCGCGCAGTGGTGTCGGCAGCGCCGCCTCGAGCCGGGCCCAGACCGTGCGGGCTGCGACGGCGAGCTCGGCGTCCGCCTGCTGTTCGACCATGCGCAGACCGAGCGCGAGCGCTTCGATCTCGTCGGCGCTCAACCGCATGGGGGGGACCTCGAAGCCCCGTCCCAGCCGGTACCCCACACCCGCCTCGCCCTCGACCGGGACCCCTGCCTCTTCGAGCTCGCGGACGTATCGGTAGACGGTTCGGACGGAGATCCCGAGGTCCTCGGCCAGCGCGGCGGCCGTGGTCGCACCCCGCGCGCGGAGCAGCATGACGAGCTGCAGGAGCCGATCCGCGCGCTGCATCGGCTCACGTTGCCGAGTGGGACAGGCCGATGGGGTGGCCCTCGGGGTCCGCGACGACCGCGATGGTCGTGCCGCCGGGCAGCTCGGTCTTCGGCATCAGCACCCGTCCCCCCTGCGTGGTCGCGCGCTCGATGGCCGCGGCCACGTCGTCCACCTGCACGTAGAAGGTGGTCCAGCCCGGCCCTTCCGGTGCCTTGCCGACGCCGCCGGGCACACCGGTCCAGTCCGGCGCGGTGGTGTGGTACTCCATGTCGGGCATCCGGACCAGCTTCCAGCCGAACAGCTCGGCATAGAACGCGACCAGGCGATCGGCGTCGGAACCCATGACCTCGAACCAGCTGACGTGACCGTTCATCTCGAACCTCCGTGCGATCGCGTCGTCGCGTCGCGGCTGCAAGCTCACCTGGGCTGCTGACAGCACCTGGCAGGAGGGGTGGCGCCTGCTGACAACACCTGGCAGCATGGTTACTCAATGATTCAATTGAATAGTGGTGATCCAGGATGGAAGCGCGTACCTTCAAGGACGGCGTCTACGGTCGACTCGCGGCCGTCGCCGCGGCGATGGGGAGCCCGAAGCGGATCGAGCTGATCGAGCTGCTGGCGCAGGCCGAGCGCACGGTGGAGTGGCTGGCGCAGGCTACGGGCATGTCGGTGGCGAACACCTCGCGCCACCTGCAGGTCCTTCGGGCCGCCCACCTCGTGACCTCGCGGCGCGAGGGCTCCTTCGCCCACTACCGACTGGCCGGTCCCGACGTGGCGGTGCTGCTGGACACGGTGCGGCGGGTCGCGGAGGCCCAGGACGCCGAGGTCGAGCGCCTGGTCCGCTCCTACTTCGGCGATCGCTCGGAGCTCGACGCCGTCGAGCCCGCCGACCTCGTCGAGCGGGTGCGCAACGGGGAGGTGGTGCTCGTCGACGTGCGCCCGGCCGAGGAGTTCGCCGCCGGCCACCTGCCGGGTGCGATCTCGGTGCCCGTCGATCGCATCGCGGAGCTCGGTCCCGACCTCCCCGCGGATCGGCCGGTGCTCGCCTACTGCCGCGGACCCTACTGCGTGTTCGCCCATGGCGCCGTCGGCTGGCTCCGAGAGGCCGGACGCGACGCGCGTCGCCTCTCCATCGGCCTGCCGGAGTGGCGGGCGGCCGGCGGTGAGGTGGAGGCGTGACCGGCGCGGAGCCGCCGCGGCTGGGGATCCGGGCGAACGCGAGACAGTTCGCGTTGCTCGTCGCCGTCAACGCCCTCGTGGGCGCGACGATCGGGCTCGAGCGCAGTCTCCTGCCCGCGCTCGGCGAGCAGGTGTTCGGCCTGGTGGCGAGGGCCGCGACGCTGTCCTTCATCGCCGTGTTCGGGGTGTCGAAGGCGCTGACCAACGTGTTCGCTGGCTGGCTGGCGGACCGCTTCGGGCGGAGGCCCGTGCTGGTGGCGGGGTGGCTCGTCGCCTTGCCCTTCCCCTTGTTGCTCGCGTGGGCGCCCTCCTGGGGCTGGGTGCTGGCGGCGAACGCGCTGCTCGGCGTGAGCCAGGGGCTGACCTGGTCGACCACGGTGATCATGAAGGTCGATCTGGCGGGTCCGTCGCGCCGCGGGCTGGCCATGGGGCTGAACGAGTTCGCGGGGTACCTCGCGGTCGCGGTGTCCGCCGCGGTGACGGCGTGGCTCGCGTCGGTGACCCACCTCCGGCCCGAGCCGTTCCTGCTGGGAGCGGTCTACGTCGTGGCCGGACTCCTCGCGTCCGCGCTGTTCGTGCGTGAGACGCGACACCACGTCGCCATCGAGGTCGCGGGGCGGTCGGGCGCGCTGTCTGCCCACGAGGTCCTCTGGCGGGTCAGCGTCCGCGACCCCACGCTGTCGGCGGCGAGCCAGGCAGGCCTGGTGAACAACCTGAACGACGGCATGGCGTGGGGGCTGTTCCCGCTGCTCCAGGCGCGAGCGGGGCTCGATCTCGGTGCGATCGGAACGCTCGCGGCCATCTACCCCGCGGTGTGGGGGCTCGGGCAGCTCGCGACCGGGCCGCTCTCGGATCGCGTCGGGCGTCGGCCGCTCATCGTGTGGGGCATGTGGGTTCAGGCGACCGGCATCGCGGTCGTGGCGCGCGCGTCCACCTTCGCGTCGTTCGCGGCGGGCAACGTGCTGCTCGGGCTGGGGACGGCCATGGTGTACCCGACGCTGCTGGCGGCCATCGGCGATGCAGCCCACCCGAGCTGGCGGGCGTCGGCGGTCGGCGTCTACCGGTGGTGGCGTGACCTGGGCTACGCGGTGGGGGCGCTGCTCGCAGGCGCGTTGGCCGATCGCGTGGGGCTGCCCGCTGCCGTGGGGGTGGTGGGCGCGCTGACGTTCGGCTCGGGCGTGGTGGTGGCGGTCCGGATGCGGGATACCCGGCTTGCTCCGGGGGCGGCGCGTGACGACTCGCCAGACGCTGCGACGGGTGGTGGAGCGAGCGGGGATCGGGCTGCACGGTGGGCTCCCGACCCGGGTTCGGCTGCTTCCGGCGACGCTGGGCTCGGGGATCCGGTTCCGCACCCGGTCGGGTGAGGTCCCCGCCGACCTGGCGCACGCCGCGCCGGAGCCGGGAGCGACCGTGCTGCGCGCGGGTGACGTCGTGGTCCGGACGCCCGAGCACCTGCTGGCCACCCTGGCGGCGCTCGGCGTGTGGGACGTGGCGATCGAGCTCGAGGGTGACGAGCTCCCCGCGCTGGACGGCTCGGCCGCGGGCTGGGTGGACGCCGTCGACGAGGCGGGTCGGGTGCCGACGGGACCGCTCGAGCCGCGCCTTCCGTCGGGCGTCGCAAGGATCGAGGCGGACGGGGTGGCCACGCTGGAGCCGGGCGCGTCGGTGGGCGTTGCCGTGGCGTACGACGACGGTCCCAGCGGCCTCCTCGAGGTGCCCGCGACCGAGGAGGCCTTCCGGGCCGAGGTGGCCTGGGCGCGGACCTTCGTGCTGGCCCGCGACGTGCCCCGGTTGCTCGCCGCGGGGCGGGGCAGGGGAGCGAGCGAGGCGAACACGGTGGTGTGGCCCACGTCCGAGCTCCGTGCTCCGGACGAGCCGGTGCGCCACAAGCTGCTGGACGCGTGGGGCGATCTCGCGCTGGCGGGGCCCATCCGCGCGCGTTGGTTCGTGGAGCGTGGCCATCACCAGCTGCATGTCCACGCCTTGCGGGAGGCGCTGGCGTGACCGGGGCCGAGCGCACGTACGACGCCGAGCCGCCGTTCGACCTGGTCCGGACGGTCCGAGGCCTCGTGACCTGGGGCAACACGACCTGGTCACGCACCAGCGGCGACATCGCGGTGTGGGCGGAGCGCACCCCTGCGGGGCCGGCGACGGTGCAGCTCGAGCAGCGGGGCTCTCGCCTGCACACGACGGCCTGGGGACCTGGCGCGGAGGCGCTGCTCGACCGCGTCCCCGCGTTGCTCGGGCTGGATCGGGCGGCGCCCGCGCCCATCGGCGGACACCCTCTGCTGGAGCGAATCTCCCCGCGGTTCGCGGGCGTGCGCGGGGGGCGGGTCGCGGCGATCTTCCCGTCGCTCGTGTCGGTGATCCTGGCTCAGAAGGTGACCGGCAAGGAGAGCGCCCAGGCGATGTGGCGGCTGGTCCGCGCCTGGGGGGAGCCCGCGCCGGGACCCCACGAGCGGCTGTGGCTCGCCCCCGAGCCCGTCGCCATCGCCCGTCGCGGGTACGCGGAGCTTCACCCGTTGGGGGTCGAGCGCCGACGCGCCGAGGTGGTGCTGGAGGTCGCGCGCCGGGCGAAGCGCCTGGAGCGCGCGGTCGAGCTGCCGTACGAGGAGGCCGACGCGCTGCTACGCTTGATCCGCGGGATCGGCCCATGGACCACGGGCGTGGTCCTGGGGGACGCGCTGGGCCACGAGGACGCAGTCCCGGTCGGCGACTACCACCTCCCGAACGCCGTCGCCTTCAACCTCGCGGGCGAGCCGCGCGCCGACGACGCCCGGATGCTCGAGCTCCTCGAGCCCTGGCGAGGCCGTCGCGGCCGCGTCGTGCGGCTCATCGGGCTCGGAGGCGAGGACCCGCCTCGGTGGGGTCCCCGCTCGGAGGCCCGGGACATCCGGGACCTCTAGCAGGTTGCTGAAGAAGGGCCGGCAGGCACTTGTTCGGCAGCCTGCTTGTCAGTACGCGACGCTGCCGAAGTCGTACAGGTCGGGCAGGAACTGCGACCGGGTTAGGATCGCGCCCGGCTGCGTAGACCCGATCTCCCAGAAGACGGTGCCGCTGCTGTCGACCTCGACGAGCTTCGCGTCCGCGGCGCGGGTGACCAGGGTGTGGTCGCAACCGTCGACGGGGATGCGGCGGGCATCGCCGAGGATGTCGTCGAAGCTGTTGTCCGGCTGCCAGGACCACACCGCCTCGTACGTCATCGCGCCCTCGTCGATCGCGTACTCAACGATCCGGGTCGGGCCGTCCTGCTCGCCGTCCTCGTCGGCGTTGTGGTTGTCGTAGACCAGCATGCCGCCTTCCCACGCGTCGGACATGTGGGCGTGGACGAACTTGTCCGCCGCGGACGCCGTGAAGTCGCTGTACTCACCGCCGAGCTGCCAGGCGAGGCTCTTGGACGCGCGGTCCACCTTCCACATCACGTCGAGCCAGCGCGACATCACGTAGTAGGCATCCTCGGACGGCACATAGGTCAGCGAGTTGCCGTGGTCCCAGTCGTAGGCCCAGCTCAGGAAGTTGTCCGGCGCCCCGTGCGTCGTGACCGCCTGGGGGATGTCGGTGAACAGGTCGAACACGACGTCGCCGTGGTCGGTGCCTTCACCCTCGGTCCCCTCCATCACGGTGGTCACGGCGACGATGCAGCCGTCGGAGACTCCATCGTTGTCGGAGTCGAAGCCACGACCGTCCAGCGAACAGGCTCCCGGGTTGGAGCCGAACTCCGCGTCCGTCATCTCGCGGATGGCGTACGACAGCCAGGCCTGCGTCCCATCGGGCAGCTCGACGAAGTCGTGGTGGGCGTTGACCGTGCGGGTGCGGGTCTCGCTGCTTCCGTCCATGGCGACGCGCACGGTCTCGCCGTAGTCCTCCTGGAGCTTCGCGTCGGCGAGGTTGTACAGGATGGAGGCGCCGTCGCGTCCCGCGCGCGCCCGCCCGATCCGCACACCTTCCTCCGCGGCGTCGATGTCGAAGGACCAGACCCAGCGTCCACGCCGGTCGACGATGCCCACGCCCGAGCCGTCCTCGCCGATCCAGGAGGTGAGGACGTACCCTCCGGTGGTGCAGCGGGCGGCGTCGTCGGTCAGCACCTGCATCGCCGGAACCGAGCGCGCCGGGATGACGCGGACCTCGACCGGATCGGAGGTGAGCGTCTTGCCGCCGTCCACCACGACCACCGACAGCTCGAGGTCGGTGGCGGCGGGCAGACCGATCACGGGGACGCTGCCGCCCTCGGCGTCGACCTCCGGGGTGGTCATGACGGTACCGTCGTCGTCCGTCCACTCCACGTGCGCCATGCCCGATCGACCCTCGAAGGTCACCGCTCCCGTCCCGGCGATCCCGCCCTCTACGAACGCCACGTCTCCCAGGCCCGCGCGGCACGCGGTCAACACGAGGAACAACAATCCGGCCTCCGCCGTCAGAAGTGAATGACCACGGTACCCTGCGGAGTGGTGGTCTCCGCGGGTCCGCGTGTCAGGAAATATGCCCCGGTCCCGACGCCACCCGCCACGACGGCGCCGCCTACCACGCCAAGCACCACGGGCAAGGCGCTCCGCTTCTTCGTCGTGGTCACGACCGGACCGATCGGGGCCGGCTCGGGGGGCTGGGTGAGCAGCAGGGCGAGCGCGACGTTCGAGCCGATCGCCAGCGGTGCAGCGGAGGCCGCGGTGGTGGTGAACGTGCCGCTCGGTCCGATCGCCGGCAGCAGCAGTGGGACCGCCGCGGCCGCCTCGTCGTCGGCGTCGTCCGCGAAGGGGAGCTCCAGCGCCTTCGAGAAGGTCGCCGTCTGGACGTGCATCAGCTGCAGGTGGAGCTGGTCACCGTCCACACCGGCGATCAGGACGTAGTCGACGCCCTCGGTCCGTCGCGCCAGCGCGGTGTACAGCGCCGTGGTCTGGTTCGAGCGCCCAACCGTGGAGGTCGCGGCCGTCCCCAGCATCGGCGGGTCGAGCTTCACGCGCACCTGGACCGGTTCCGGGGTTCCCCCGTCTCCCACCTCGGGCACCTCCACGCGGGCCGTGCCCTGCAGGCCCTCGCCGCGGACGAGGACGTAGTGGACGCCGGGGAGCACGCCCGGGACGCTCGCGGGCACCGAGCCGATCTCCTTGCCGTCGAGCCAGGCCTTCCCTGCGCCGTCGGCGGCGATGCCGAGGGTCACGGCCTTGGCGGGGAGCTCGGCGCGCAGCGCCTCGAAGGTCTCCACCACGTCGGGCGGGAACTGGGCCGGGTTGGCCGGACGCTCGGGCTCGAGCGCGATCGCCTTCACAAAGGCCTCGCGGGAGCCACCTTCATCGGGCTCGTCCTGCAGGAGCTTCGCCGTCCCCGTGTACAGCCACGCATCCCACAGGTCCGCTACGACGTTCGCGCCCGGGAACACGCCTTCCTCGTCGCGGATGGCGTTCGCCAGGTACGTCGTCGACTCCTCCCAGCTCGCCTGGTTGAACGACGTCCGGCCGTTCGCGACGCCCTGTCTGGCGCCCGCGAGCAGACCCTCTTCCAGGACGACCTGCTCCCGGCCGGCGAGGGCGGTCGCCACCTGGGCGGGCGGGAGCGCGTCGAAGTCGCCCGAGCGCTCGATCGCAGCCACGAGCGCGGCGATGGCGCGTTCTTGCGCCGCCTCGTCGAGGGTGCCCTGGTGGATCCCGACCACCGCGATGGTCGGACCGGCGGGCTCGGAGCTGGAGCCGGCCAGGGCGGAGGAGGACGCGAGGAGGGTGCAGGTCAGGAGGGAGTGGAGCATGTTGTCCGAGTGCTGGTGGGGTGGATGCTAACACCGCTGCTGTGGTGGCTCGTCGCGGGAGCCGCCGAACCGTCGTCCCCCGAATCCCTGCTGCGTCACGGCCAGGTCGCCGAGGCGCTGTCGGCGGCAGGCGCGCGTGCTCACGAAGCGCCCACGGATGTCGCTGCCCAGGAGCTGTACGTCGATCTGCTGCTGAACCTCGGGATGGCGGGGCGAGCACGGGAGGAGGCGCAGGCCCGGGTGGATGCTGCGCCGACGGATCCCGATGCGCGGTACCTGCTGGGGCGCGCGGAGCTGGACGCGGGTGCGGCCCAAGCCGCCTACGAAGCAGCGCTACGCCTCAGGCCCGACCACGCGCGCGCCCACATGGGGATGGGCGCCATCCACGAGGCCAAGGGGGACCTGAGCGCAGCTCGCCAGGCGTTCTCCCGAGCTGCCAAGGAGGATCCTGCGTTGTCGGAGGCCTGGCTGGGCGCCGCGCGGACCGCCCTGCTCGCGGGAGACCTCCCTGGCGGCACCCAGTTCGCGGACCAGGGGTTGGCCGCGTGCCCCGACGAGCCCGGACTCGCGCTGCTCTCCGCGAACCTCCATCCCGATCGCGCCGAGGCGTTGCTCCACGACGCGCTGAAGCGCGTGCCCGACGAGCCCCGGCTGCACGAGTCGCTCGGATGGGCGCTGTTGAAGCGTGGCGCCGCGACGGATGGGCTGGGAGAGGCACGTGCGGCCCTGGCTCTCGATCCGTCGTCGGAGGAGGCGCTGCGGCTCGAGCTCGTGGCGCGCGAGCTCACGGAGAAGCGGCTCGACATCGCGGGCTGGAAGGCGCTCGAGGCCCTGCGCGGGGGCAAGGGGGAGAGCCTGACCGGGTGGGACGCGTTGGTGGCGGGAGCTCCGCGCTCTGCCCTGGTGCTGTTGGGTCGCGGGAACTTCCGACTGCGCACGAACGACGGTGCCGGCGCGATCGAGGACTTCCTGGCGGCGGTCGGGACGGATCCTGCCAACGTGGAAGCGAAGGCCGCGGCGGGGACGGCCCTCCTCGGCGCGAAGCAGGCCGCACGGGCCGAGCCGCTGCTCGCCGAGGCCTACGCTGCACGGCCGTGGAGCTCGGACCTGGGGATCTCGCGCTGGCGCGCCCTGGTGGAGACGGGTCAGGGCAAGGCTGCGACCGACTTCGTCGGCGAACTGGCCAGGATGCACCCCTTCGACCCGGCCGTGATCGTAGCGCACGCAGGCTCGCTGGTGGACGGTGGCCAGGTGCAGGAGGCCTATCGCGTCATCAAGGGCGGATTGCTCCTCATCCCCGATCCCCGGCTGGCGGCGGCCTTCGTGCAGATCGCACCAGCTGCTGGCCACCCGGAGGAGGCAGCGGCTCTCTTGGATCAGGTCGTGGCCCAGACCGGGAACCCCGCGCTGGCAGAGGCCGCACGAAAGCTGCGCGGGCAGTAGCCGGACGGGATGCAGAGGCCGGAGCCACCCGAGGTGGCCCTGAGCTTCACGCCAACCCCTGCCGCCCATGATCGGCATTGGACCGAGATCTGGTCGCGCGATGACTCGCCCGGGCCCGCTGGAGACCCGGGCTGTCCGGGAGGCGCACACTCGAAACGGAGGCGATCCGCCTGAACCGCGTCTCCCTCGAACGGCGCAGTGTGCTCGTCCCGAACACGTCCTCGTCGGTCCTCACCGGGATGTGTGTTCGGCTCGTGCACACTCCATTGGCTTCTCGATCGAGGGAGACCCGGTCCCTTCGTCGACGGCGGTGTGTGGCTCCCGAACACCGCGGCCATCCAGCGGAGCCGCGGAAGGGGGGGATCGCGGTGGATCCGCTGGTGGAGCGGATCTGTGCGCTGGCGGTGATCTCGTGCGGAAGTTTGGAGGGGGAGGACGTCCGGGCCGAATGGTCGCAGGCTACGCGGGTGGCCATGTGCATGGACCTCTCCGAACGAACGATGATCCGTCGCCTTCGCCTCGCTCGCTACGGCGAGACGGGCTTCTGCTGCACGCACTGCGGCTGCACGCACGGCTTCGAGGTGAAGGACCGACCTCGGGTACAGAGGTGCCAGCAGTGCAAGCGCCAGCAGTCCGTGACGGCCGGCACGCCGATGCACGGCTCCAAGGTGTCCCTGCGCGCCTGGTTCGTGAGAGGTGGGCACTTCGAGGCCGGCAGCGTCCCCACCAGCGGACAGCTCCGCGCCGAGGTGAAGATGGCTCGCTCGTCGGCGTGGCACGTGAACCAACGGTTCATGAGGGCCACCTTCCTCGGCCGTGCGAGCTACATCCTCGGTCAGCTCACGATGATGTTCCCTTGTCGCCGGCCCAAGGGGAGGGACACCGACGAGACCCGGCCACGGCTCCATCAGGATCTGCTCCGCAACTTCGCGTTGTCCCCCAAGGGTCAGAAGCGCATGACGATGACGGCGATCACGTTCGACGGGGCGCAGCCGCGGTTCACCCACGTCGCCATGGACCACGAGCAGCACCACGAAGCGCGGAAGGACCCGCCATTCCAGCCGCCGACGGTCACCGGCCTGCTCGAGCAGTGGCTGCGCTACCACATCGAGAAGCGGCACGACACCGTCTGTCTGCGCTGGCTCTCGCGGTACCTCGATCACTACCTGGGCATCTATGCCCACCTCTCGAACTGGTCGCCGCGGCCCGACTGGAAGCACTTGCTGACGCACCAACCGCGACGACGCGCGAGCGAGCTCCGTGCCGAACCCGTCTCGCCCGAGCCAGAGCGTCCCGACCGGTGCCCCACCCGCGTGGTCGACCGAGCCCTGATGCAGCCCGAGGGCGTCGGTGCTCCCACGGTCCCCGGATGAACGTCACTCCGCCGGGGTCGACCAACTGCCGGCATACACCTTGTCGCCATCGGGATGCTTGGCGGTGATGGTGTACTTGCAGGTCTGCGCGCCGCCCTTCGACGGGCTCTCGAACGTGCGCAGGGGCATCAGGCGGTAGCCGCGCTCGGGACCGCCGTACCACACGTCGTAGGTCCGGTCGTAGGTCCGGACCTCCGGTGCGGCGGCGCCGTGGTCGATGCTGCACTCGCTGTGGAAGTCGACCTTCCACGTTCCCTTCTCGCCGATCTGGGGGACCCGGAGCTCGGCCTTCACCATGTAGTCGCCCTTCGCGAGCACACCCGCGTCCATGCCGAGGTAGCTGGTGCACTCCTTCTTGCCTGCGCACACCCCGACCGCCTGGTCGTCCCAGGGGCGGACGCCGGCTCGCACGTCCTCCAGGACCTCGTCCAGCAGCTGGTGCTCGAAGGTCGTCATCTTCTGGCCGCCAGCCTTGCCCTGCTTGCCCGCCTTCCCCTCGGTCGGTGCTGCGGGCGCTGGTGCTGGCGCCGTGTTCTGGTCGCACACCGCGGCGCACTCCTCGGGGCCGCACTCCGCCGTCGTCGGCGTACCGCAGGCCATCAGGAACACGAGCATTCCACCCCCCGGCGGCACCCTACCACCGATGCGGCGCCAACCTGATAGAGCGGGGCCGTGAGCTTGCTGCGCGCCACCTTCCGCGGTCGCACCCTCGGGCTCGAGGGCGACGGTCCGTACCCGACCGAGCTGCTCCGGCCCTGGGCCGGCAAGCGGTTCAACCTGCCCTGCGAGGACGACTTCGTGCGCGGCGGCGGGACGGAGGCCCACGCCTACCTCGACGCGTCGCGTGAGGCCTGGCTCGATCACCCCGAGTACATGGACTTCCTCGACCCCAGCTCCCCCGTCCACGGCCTGAAGCTGCTGGAGCGCGAGCTGGTCCTCCATCACTGGGAGCCCTGGCTCCGCGACGTCCGCTCCGCGATGGACGTGGGGTGCGGCATCGGGCGGTTCACGACGGCGCTGCTGGACCGCGGGATGGACGTGATCGGGGTGGATCCGGACCTCGAGAGCCTCCGTCGGCTGCTCTGGCACGCGTCCGAGGGCCCGGGTCGCCTCGATCTGCGCTGGTCGACCGTGCACCGCCTGCCCGACGTCACGGTGGATCTGGCGGTGGCCGCCGAGATCCTCTGCTACGTGCCCGACGTCCTGACGGCCATGCGCGCCATCGCCGAGCGCCTTCGCCCCGG
>JACKER010000045.1 GCA_020632925.1 Alphaproteobacteria bacterium
GGATGCTGACGTGTTCAGCGGCCTGCTAGCGGAGGTCACGCGCCAGCGACGTCATGAGACCGAGGAGAACACCCACGGGCGCCAGCGTCGCCACGACCGCGCCCGCAGCCCAGGCCGCGGTCGCACCCTCGGGGCGCCGCCGGCGCATCACCACGTAGAGCGCGAACGCGGGCCCGAGCGGGATCGTGAGCGCGCCCAGCAGCACGAGATAGCCCGCGAGCCCTCCCAGGGGTGCGCCGGCGCCGGCCAGGACGGCCGCCAACATCAGCCCCACCAACGGCCCGACCCAGCGAGCCAGCGCCCGACCGAGCATGCCCAGGAACGCGCCCACCAAGGTGCCCACGTAGCCGCAGACGAGACCCGTGATGGCCAGATCGATGGCGTATCGGACGCCCACGACGTTCGGGTTGGTCATGAGGACGGCCGCCGCGATCACCAGCGGCCAGGACATCCCCGTGACGCCGACGATGGTGGCCCAGTCCATGCTCCAGCGCTCGTCGTCCCCGGGGACGTCGGACGGAGGCGTCAGCCCTCGTCCCAGTCGTCGGACGCGTCGTCCGGATCGACCACGACCACGCCGGTCTCCCGGTCGCGCAGCAGGGTGAAGATCATGTACAGGATGACGACGACGATGGAGGAGACCGACTGGATGAGCTGACGCTTGGTCACCTCGCGCTCGATCTCGACCTCGACCGCGTCGCGGCGACGTCGGCGGCCGCGGGGCTCCTCGGCGCCCGGCCGGTCCTCCGTCTCGGGGATCTCCTCGGCGATCTCGACCTCGACCGCGCTCATCCGCCCCTCCGTCGCGGCCATCCTAACAGACGCTACGGGGTCTGCAGGCCCAAGGCCTCGGCCACCCCGCCGACGAGCTCGAGCGGACCCGTGGCGTAGCCCTCCGGCGGCTCGAGCGCGAAGACCTCCGGCACCGTCTCCGGGAAGGTCCACGAGCGGTACTTGAGGTCCATCGTGAGCTGCAGGTCGGGCATCACCAGCGTCACCTCGGTGGGCAGCAGCATCTGGCTGTCCCTGTCCACCTCGAAGGGTGCGTAGGTGGCGGACGCGAGGACCTCGCCGCGCTTGTCGGTCACGACGACGGACACGGGGGTCGCGGTCGCGTCGTCGAGCACGGCGGTGGCGCGCACGCCGCGGCTCGCGGAGATCACCAGCTCGAGGTCGCCGTCCGGCAGGCGGCGCTGGTCCTCGATGCGCTCGGGGTCCAGCGGCAGCTCGCCGGTGAGCAGGCCGAGGACTGCGTCCAGATCGAGCAGATCGCCGGTGTTCGCGCGCAGGACCTCGGCCGCGTCGCGCGCCACCCGGTGCTGCTTGTCGCCCGTGACCGCCAGCGCGAGACCCGTACCCTCGGTCTGCGCGGTCGCGAGCGGGCCGCCGAGGGGCCCGAGGACGGCGAGGTGCCCGCGGCCCGGACGGTCGAGGATGATCGCGCCGCCCGTGGAGCCCGCCAGCCCGAGCAGTGGCGAGTCGATCTTGAGCCCCATGCGGGCCTGGAGGCGTTGGGGCACGGGGCGCGCGCGGGCGGCCTCGACGAGCGAGGCGGTCGCGTCCACGATCGGCGCCGGCACCGTGCGGGTGCAGCCGATGACGAACAGCGTCCACGCCAGGGCCTGTCTCATGGTTGCCCTCTATCCCCGCAGGCTCGACCCGCGGCGGTGCGTCGCTCGTCCACGCCGGGCTGGGACGGTCGGGCGAGGGCCAGCCGATCGAGCAACGGCGCCGCTTCGCAGGGCTCCACCAGTCCCGCGAGCAGGTCGAGCGCACCGGCGGCGCACGCGTTGGACGCCAGCGCGCTGCGGGCCGCCTCCGCGGCTTCGATCGATCGCTCCGCGAGCAGCCACACCCGGGCGGCGCGCACGTCGGCGTCCACCGGGTCGGCCCCCGTGCGCCGCGCGAGGTCGACGGCCTCGTCCACGCGCCCGTCCACGACGAGCGCTCCCGCGCGCATCCAGGCGACGTGCGGGTCGACGGGCCAGGGCTCGGTCAGGGCGAGCACCTCCTCGATACGACCTTCGGACAGCAGCGCGTCCGCCTGGCGGGCCACCTCCTGCGCGGGCGACGGCGTCGAGACCGGGCGGTGGGACGCCACCTTGGCCGACAGCGCGCTGTCCCCGAGGTCGGCGGCGACAGCACCCATCACGTCCGCGAACGCGGGCCAGGCCGCGGCGGTGGGGTGGTCCGCGACCCAGGCCGCGATCGGTCGTCGGTCGCAGGTGGCGCGGGCCTCGTCCGCCGCGAGCGCCAGCGCTTCGGGGCCGATGCCCGGGTGGTCCGCCACCGCGAGCGCCTCGGTCACGGCCTGCTCGTGGCGTCCGAGCAGCGCCGTGGCGCGCGCGTGGGCGAGCTGGTCGGCGGGGACGTCGGGGCTCCAGCCATCGAGCGCCCGGGCCGCTCCCTCTGGATCGCCGGTCGCGAGCGACGCGCGGACCGTGGCCGGGACGACGTCGGGCAGGCCGGGTGCGCGCGCGAGATGGACCAGCGCCTCGGCGGGATCGGTCCGCAGCAGGGCGAGCCCGAGCGCGCGGTGGGCCTCGGGGAGCGCCGGGTCGATCGCCAGCGCCTCGCGGGCGGCCTCGGCCGCGCCCTTCGGATCGTCGGCACCGAGCAGAAGCTTCGAGGCGCGGACCGCGCTCCAGGCGTCGTGGGTGAGGCGGAGCATCCACGCGGCGCAGCGGCGGGCCTCGGCCAGGTCGCCGTCGACGAGCGCCAGCTCGCCGTTCAGATAGAAGACCGTGGCCTCGTCCTGGAGGCTCGCCTCCGCGGCTGCCGGCGCGACGGGTGGAGGGGACGGCGGGCGGCAGGCGGCGAGCAGCACGAGATGCAGGAGAGGTCCGACACCCCACTCACGCTTTCCGCCTGGTACGGCGCGGCGGTGGGCTCGCTGTCCCTGGGTCCGTGGATGGCGGTCGTGCTCACGGACGCCGGCTACGCCCCGTCCACGGCCAGCCTGCTCCTGGTGGCGCTTCCGCTCAGCCGCCTCGTGGGCGGGCCGCTGTGGGCCTGGCTCGCGGATCGGAGCCGACCCGAGATCGTGGTCCGGGGCGCGGTGATCTGCGGGGCGTTGGGCGCTGCCGGCCTCGTCGTGGCCCGACGCCCGGAGGCGGTGGTGGTCGCGTTGCTGTCCTGGGCGCTGTCGCGCGCGCCCGTGTTCCCCATCGTCGACGCCACCACCGTCGATCGGCTGGGCGCCCGCTACGGACGGGTCCGTGCGGTGGGGAGCTTCGCCTTCCTGCTCGCGGTCGGGCTCGGCGGTTGGCTGCGTGACGAGCACCCCGCGGCGCCGGTGTGGCTCGCCTTCGTGCTCACGTCCCTCACCGCGGCCCTGACCTTCGCGCTCCCGCCGATGAGCCGCAGCGATCGCAGCGCAGGGCTCGGGGAGCTCGCGGGCCTGCTGCGCGATCCGGTGCTGGCCTCGTTCTGCGTCGCCGCCACCCTCTACGGCGCGGGGCTGTCCATCTACGACAACCTGTTCGCCGTGCGCGTGGAGGGCCTCGGGCTCCCGTCGTGGGTCGCCGGCTTCGCGATCGCGTGGGCGGTCGGCGTGGAGGTGGTCGTGATGGCGTCCGCGCCGCGCTTCCTCGGTCGGATCGACGCGCGGCTGCTCCTCGTGGTCTCGATGGCCGCCGGCGTGCCGCGGCTGCTGCTCACCGGGCTGCTCACCGATCCCGTCGCGCTGGTCCTGCTCCAGGGGCTGCACGGGCTCCACTTTGCCACGTTCTGGCTCGGCGCGACCGTGCTGCTCGCCGAGCGTGCCCCGCCCGCGCTGCGCCACAGCACGCAGTCCCTCCTCCCGGCCACCGCGTTCGGCGCCGGGCCGGTGATCGGGCTGACGATCGCCGGCGGGCTGCTCGGGGAGGGCGCCGACGCGTGGCACACGTCGGTGCTGTTCCTGGTCGGGGCGGCGCTGGCGACGGCGGCGACGGTGGTGGGCGCCATCAGCGCGTGTGGACCACGCCCGCCTTCCCCAGATCGATCCGGGTGACGCTCGGGGCGCGGGCCAGGATCGCCACCACCTCCTGCTCGAGCCCGTCGTGGAACGTCAGCCAGCTCGCGCCGAAGTGGGGGCTGTCGACCAGGGCCCGAGCGTCGTCGGGACCGACCCCGTTGCCCGACAGGTCCAGCCGCTGCACCGCCCGGAGCGCTCGCGCCTCGCCGAGCACCCGCCCGACCCCGACCCCGAGCCGATGCCAGGAGAGGTCCACGTCGAGCCAACGCTCCAGGGGCAGCGGGCAACGCGCCAGGATCTCCTCCAGCTCGTCCGGGGTCTCGACCCCCACGGCCGCCTCCCACACGTCCTCGACCGCCTGCCGCCGCCGCCGCAGCGCCTCCACCTGGACCTCGTCGGCCAGCCAGGGGCGGAGCTCGCGGCCGTCGGGGGCGCGGAGCCAGCTGTCGTCGACGGTGTGGACGTGGGCGGTCCAGCGGGTGCCGCCGATCCAGGCCGCCCGGAAGGCGTCGAGCTCGGCGGGGGGCACGGGCCGGATCGTCCCCACCAGGTCCACCGCCATCCAGCGGTCCGTCGCGCCGTCGGTGGCGTCCACGCCGCGGAACCAGGCCGCCAGGTCGCGCTCCGAGAGCCCGGGCCGCCAGGTGTACGAGGCGTGGCCGTGCTCGGCGTCCACCAGGACCTCCAGCGCGTCGGGGCCGAGCGCGGCGCGACGGATGGCCTCGTAGGCTCCGGGCGTGTCGAAGTCCTCGGCGACCAGCGGGGAGGGGACGGGCACCTCGCGGGCCCCGTTCAGGAGCGTGCGGAGGCCCTCGGGCAGCGGATCGGAGCTCCGCAGGCGCGCGAGCGCGTCACCGGCCAGCAGGATCGGGTGGCCCCGACGGCCCTCCGGGCTCACGGGGACCGCGGTGCCGCCGGCGCAGAGCAGCGGCAGGAGCCACGAGGCGGGCGCGGGGACCACGTCGACGGGGGTGACCAGCGCGACCCGGGCCTCGGGGACCGCCGCCAGCCCGAGCCTCGCGCTGTCCGAGGGACCCGTGCGTTCCCAGTCGGGTGCCGTGACCACGAGCGCGCTCCGGGGCAGCACCCGCCGCACGGCCTCCTCCCCCGCGCCGACGACGACGACGACCCGGTCGACGTGCGGCTGAAGCCCCCGCACCTGGGCCTCCACCAGGGTCCGCTCCCCCCAGGGCAGCAGCGGCTTGGGCCGACCCATCCGCGAGGAGCCGCCCGCGGCCAGGACGATCGCCACCTTCATCGGGCCACCTCGAGAGCCAGCCGCACCTCGGCGGGCAGGCCGTCACGCATCGTCTGCCACCCTTCGGCGCGTGGCAGCGCCCGCCCCTCGACCACGGCCAGGACCCCCGCGGCAGCGGCGGACAACGGCAACGCGGCGACCTGTTGCGCTACGCGGAGCGCCTGGTCTCCTGCCCCCGAGGCTCGCAGGGCGGCCGCGAGCCACGCCCCGCACGCACGGAGCGAGCCGCGCTCGAGCACCTCCACCGCGCGGCCGGGACGTCCGCGCGCGAGCCACAGCCGGCCCTCGACGACCACGTCCCCGTCGTCGGGGCGGCCGGTGGCCGAGGGGAGGCCCACGGCCTCGAGCAGCGCGTCGACCTCGGGGAGGTCGTCGGCGTGCAGCGCCACCTCCGCGGCGCGCAGCGTCGCCCGCCTGAGGGTGTCCGCGTTGCCCGAGCGCACCGCGTCGGCGCGGGCCTCCTCGGCGTGGGCGCGGGCGGCCTCCAGGTCGCCGGCGTCGAGGTGGGCCGCCGCCAGCAACGCCAGCCCGCGGGCTCGGGTCCAGGCCTCGTCGAGCGCGCGGCCGATGCGGAGCACCTCGCCGGCCTCGGTCCAGCCTGCCTCGCCCGCCTCGCGCGCGAGCTCCGCCTGCAGCGCCAGCGTCTCCGCGAGGCCCCAAAGCTCCGAGGTCCGCCGCTGTTCGGCCGCCGCCTCCGCCAGGTGGGTCGCCGCTGCTCGGCGATCGCCGGATCCGAGCGCCAGCGCGCCCTGGAGCGAGCGCACCAGCGGCCGCCGCACGGGGTCGTCGCCGGCGGCCTCGGCCGCCTCCGCGAGCAGGCCGCGCGCGCCGTCGGGATCGTGCGCCGCCCAGCGGATGCGAGCGAGCAGTCGCAACCGGTCGGATCGTTGGCCGCGGTCGTGGTCCACGAGCGGAGCAGCTGCCCAGAGCTCCTCCTCCGCCCCTTCACCGTCGCCGACCTGGACGCGGGTCCAGGCCCGCACCAGCGCCAGCCTCCCCGCCCGATCCCGGTCGCCGGCGCGCGTCGCCGCCCCGATGGCCTCGCCGAGGATCCGGAGCAGCAGCGCGTTCGAGCCGCGCGTCATCAGCGACGGCGCGACGGCCTCCACGAGCTCGGACAGCAGCGCGTCGTCGTCCGAGGCGCGCTCGATGGCGGCGAGCAGCTCCCACCGGAGCCTGCGGGCGGCGTCCGCGGCCTCGGGGCCGGTGTTCGGCGCGGACTCCGCGGCGGCGAGCAGGCACCAGCGCGCGTGTCGGCGGTCCACCTCCGCGGCGCGTCCGCTCGACTCCAGCTGGTCGCGGGCGAAGGTCCGCACGACGGTCCAGGTGTCGAGCCGGTCGCCCACCCGGCGCAGGAGCGACGCGTCCACGAGCGCCTGGAGGCGGTCCAGGAGCGCCATCCCCCGCCCACCGAGGACCGCCTCGGCCGCCCGGAGGTCGAAGGTACCGACGAACGCGCCGATCGCCGCCAGATCGTCCCGCTGCTGCGCGTCCAGCAGGTCCCAGGACCACGCGAGGGTGTGGGCCATCGCGTCCCGCCGGTCCCGGCGACGGGCGCGGGACAGCACGTCGAGCGACCGATCGAGCCCCTCGGCCATCGTGGCCGGGGACAGCAGGCCCGCTCGGGCCGCGGCGAGCTCGATCGCGAGGGGGAGCCCGTCGAGCCGCTGGACGAGCTGCTCACAGTCGGCCCCCTCGTCCCGCGCTCGCTCGCGGAACAGCTGGACGGCATCCGCGAGGGGGAGCCCGCTCACCTCGAGCACGGGATCGGGCCCTGCGAGCCGCTGCCGCGTGGTCACCAGCCATCGGGTCCCGCCGGCGGCCGCGCGCAAGGGGGGCAGCAGCTCCTCGAGCGCGGCGGTGACGGCCTCAGCCTCGTCCAGCACCACGAGCTCGACGGGCGCGAGCTGCGCTCCGAGGGCCGACGCCCGCGCGATCGGGTCGCCCGAGGCGCTCGTCCGGACCCCGGCGGCCGCCGCGAGCTCGGCCAGCACCCCGTCGGCGTCGGAGGCCGCGCCGAGCGCGACCCACACGGTGTCTTCGCCTCGCACCCGCTGCGCGAGCCGCGTCTTGCCGGCGCCCGCCGTCCCCACCAGCGAGACCAGGGCGCCGGGCGGCCGCAGCGCCTCGTGGAGCGCCTCGAGCTCGGCGTTCCGCCCCACGAGCCCGTCGTCCGCCGGGGTGGGTCGGGGGACGGCCGACACCCACCGGTAGCCGGTGCCGTGCACCGTGAGCAGGTGGACCGGCCGGGAGGGGTCGGCCTCGATCTTCCGCCGGAGCGTCTTGACGGTGGTGTCGATGGTGCGGCTGGCGGCGCGGTAGCCCCAGACCTCGGTGAGGAGCTCGGCGCGGGGCAGGTCACGATCGGCGTTCGCCGCGAGATACCGCAGGAGGTCGAGCTCCTTGGTGGTCAGGTGCTCCTCGTCGGCCCCGGGTCGCTGCACGCGCCCGCGCTCGAGGTCCACCCGACATCCGGCCAGCGCCAGCATGGCGCCAGACTACCTCGCTGGCGGCTCGCCGACGGGCGGGTCACGGTGGGAGATGCCTCGTGTGGTCTGCCTGTCCGACACCCACGGTCGGCACGCCGAGCTCGACGTGCCCGACGGTGACGTGCTGGTGCTGGCGGGCGACGTCACCCGCCGCGGCCGCCCCGAGGAGCTCGAGGACCTCGACGCGTGGCTGGCGGAGCTGCCCCACCGGCACCGCATCCTGGTCGCTGGCAACCACGACTTCCTGTTCGAGACGGACCCACCGCGCGCGCGGGCGCTGATTCGACACGCGACCTACCTGCAGGACGCGGGCACCACCGTGTGCGGGCTGCGGATCTGGGGCTCGCCGTGGCAGCCCGTGTTCTTCGACTGGGCGTTCAACCTGCCCCGAGGAGAGGCGCTGCGCCGGGTGTGGGAGGGCGTCCCGGACGGCCTGGACGTGCTCGTGACCCACACGCCTCCCCGCGGCGTGCTCGACCGCACCTCGCGCGGCCAGGACGTCGGCTGCGACGACCTGCTGGAGGCCGTGGCGCGCGCGCGCCCGCGGCTGCACGTCTTCGGGCACATCCACGAGGACGCCGGACGGGTCGAGCGCGACGGCACGATCTTCGTGAACGCCAGCTCGTGCACCCTGTCCTACGTCCCGTCGAACCCGCCGATCGTCGTCGACCTGTGACTACTCCGTCGGGGACGGGCGCTGCACGACCGCGCCCAGCAGCATCAGGAACAGCACGAACGCGTCCCCGCAGCCCACCAGGAAGGCGCGGACCGAGAACGCGACCTGCATGCCCGCGGCCGCACCGATCGGGGCCGTCACGGCGTCGAACATGCCGCCGCACAGCTGCAGCCCGAGGCCGAGGATGGCCGCGCCGCCGAGGCACGCGCCCGCCCCGGAGCGCCCGCGCAGGATCTGCCAGACGGCGCCGATCATGACGCCGAACCACAGCAGCACCCAACCCACCGTCATCACCGTGCCGAGGATGGCGCCCATGTCAGTAGTCCTCCTCGTCGCGGGCAGGGGCGGGGCCGACACAGGCCGCCACCAGCATCATCAGGATCCCGAAGCCCCGGATCAGGGCGCGCACCAACGACCAGCCGGTGAACACCATCGGCACGCCGACCTGCGCGTAGTTCAGGCCGGCGGGCACCACGATGTCCAGCAGCAGGCCGAAGCCCAGGTCCAGGACGCCGAGGATGAGCAGCACGCCCGCGGCCCTGCTCTTGCGCATGACGAAGAGCGCGCCGCCCAGCGCCAGCAAGAGCACCAGGCCGGGCGCGAGCGCGCCGACCGTCTCTCGGATGAGGTCGAACACCAGGGATTCCACCACCGCGCCTCCGCCGGTTCCTTCGGAACGGGGACCGATGGTACATCTGGTGGCCTGGCAACCCAACACCGCCCGGAGAGCGCAGCGGATGAACAGGCCCCCGACGATGCCCCGCTGGGCCTGGCCGGGCGCGCTCGCCATCGCGGTCGTGGCCGGCACCGTGCTGTGGGCGATGGGGCGCGTGTGGTGGTGCTCCGCGGGCGACTGGACGCCCGTGAGCCTCGACACGTGGAGCCGGCACAACTCCCAGCACCTGCTGGACGCCTACTCGTTCACCCACTTCCAGCACGGGCTCGCGTTCTTCCTGCTGCTGTCCCTCCTCGGTCGCGGCCGGTTCGTCGGGCAGCGCTGGCTGCTCGCGCTCGGCATCGAGGGCGGCTGGGAGATCCTCGAGAACACGCCGATGATCATCGACCGGTACCGCGAGGCGACCGTCAGCCTGGACTACTACGGCGACAGCATCGCGAACTCGCTGTCCGACCTCGCGTGTTGCGCCGCGGGCTACCTCGCGGCCTCGCGCGTGCCGTGGTGGGCGACGGTGCTGGTGTTCGTGGTCATCGAGCTGGTCCTGGTCGCGACCTTGCGCGACTCCCTGTTGCTCAACATCCTGATGCTGGTGTGGCCGATCCAGGCCGTCTCCACGTGGCAGGCAGGTGGCCATTGAGCGAGCTGACCCTCCTCGATCTGCTGCTGCACACCTGGCTCGTCGCGGTCGACGTGGTGGTGGTGGTCGCGGCCAGCCGGTGGCGGCACCGCACCGTCGGCGTGTGCGGCGCGGGCTCGCTGATCGCGGCGGTCGGGGTCATCGGGCTCGCGCGCACGATCTCGCCGGGCACCTTCCCGGTGATGCGCGGCATCGGCTGGGTGCTGTTCGTGCACGGCCCGTTCGATCTCGTGGCGTCGGCCTGGCTCGCGCGGAGCGTGGCGCGCTCGGACGCCATCCTGCTCGCGGTCTTCTCGCTCGTGACGATGCTGGTCGGCCTGGATGGGTACCTGGTGGAGCCCCACTGGCTCGAGGTGGAGCGGTTCGAGCTGAAGGCGGCGGGGCTCACCGAGCGGCTGCGCATCGCGGTGCTCGCCGATCTGCAGAGCGACGTGTGGGGTGCCTACGAAGAGGGCGTGTTCCACCGGACCATGGAGGAGCGGCCCGACCTGATCGTGTTCCCGGGCGACTTCGTGCAGGTCGACGTGAACGGCGCTCGCTACCCGGGCCAGGTGGAGGCCATGCGCCGCCTGCTGCCCATCCTGTCCGCGCCGCTCGGCCAGTACGCCGTGCAGGGCAACGTCGACTGGCGCGAGACCTGGGCCTACGACCTGTTCGCGGACACGGGTGTGCAGGCGGTCCGTGAGACGCAGAGCTTCCAGGTCGGACCGATCGTGCTCACCGCGGTCGGGTTCTACGACGGCTTCGACCAGCACCTGCAGCTGCCGCACGAGGGCACCTTCCACGTCGCGGTGGCGCACGGCCCCGACTTCTCGCTCTCGGACGAGGTGAAGGCGGACCTGCTCATCGCCGGCCACACCCACGGCGGCCAGGTGCAGCTGCCGTTCATCGGACCGCTGCTGACCTACTCCTTCGTGCCCCGCGCGTGGGGCGGCGGCGGGATGCACGACATCGGCGCCGGCCGCACGCTGGTGGTGTCCCGCGGGGTGGGCATGGAGCGCGCCTACGCCCCGCGGCTGCGCTTCAACTGTCGGCCCGAGATCGTGATCATCGACCTGATCCCGTAGGCGTTCAGCGCTCCTCGCCCCGCGCGACCGTGGGCTGGCCGTGCTCCTTGCTGACACGGTCGTAGAAGTCGATGACCTTGCGCACGTAGGCCCGCTTCTCCTTGTACGAGCCGGGGAAGAAGCTGCGCTTGAAGCCGTGCAGGAGCGTGTTGCGCAGCTCGGCGGAGGTCATGTGGAAGGCCTCGGTGACCTTGTGGACCTCCTCGGTGACCGTCGTGCGCGAGACCAGCCGGTTGTCCGTGCACAGCGTCACCGAGAGGCGGTCCTGGATCATGCGCCCCAGCGGGTGGTCCTGGACCCGGCGCAGCTCCGGCATCGTCTGCATGTTCGAGGTCACGCAGACCTCGATCAGCACCCGGCGGTCCGCGATGTACTCCGAGAGCTGTCGCACGTACCGGTGCGCATCGTCGTCCTCCACCTGGTCCACGGCGTACAGGTGGGTGCCGTGCCCGATGCGGTCCGCGTTGAGCCGCGTGATCGCCTCGAAGATGCTCTCGGGCCCGTAGGCCTCCCCGGCGTGCACCGTCTTCTTCAGGAAGTGCCGGTGGCAGAAGTCGTACGCCTCCACGTGGTCGTGGGCGGGGTGGCCGGCCTCGGCGCCCGCGAGATCGAAGCCGACGACGGGCAGGCCATGGCGGTCCCGGGCGTCCACCACCGCGCGCGCCAGCGAGAGGCTCGCGATGCCGTAGACCTTCTTGACCGGCCAGTGCGGGAGCACGTCGAGCAGGTCGCGGAAGTACGGACCGAAGCCCGCGGTGAACATCCGCATCGCGCAGCAGATCAGCCCGTACCGGAACGGGGGCTCGCCGTGGTTCGACACGCCGTCGGTCGCCTCGTGCTCCCGGCGGACCCGCGCGAGACCGCGGTCGACGGCCGCGAGGATGCGTGGGATGTCGAGCACGCCGCTGCGGACGTGGAGCTGGGGGGCGAAGCGGACCTCGAGGTACCGCACACCCTCCGCGAGACAGTCCTGCCCGAGCTCGTACGACACGCGCTCCAGGGCCTCCTCGTCGGTGAGGACCGCGCAGGTGTAGGCGAAGCCGTGCAGGTAGTCCGGCAGGTCGCGGTACTGCTCCTTGAACACCAGCTCGCGGAGCCCCTGCTCGGTCTCCGACGGCAACTTCACCTTCCGCTCCCGCGCGAGCTCGATCAAGGTCCCCAGGCGCAGGGAGCCGTCGAGGTGGCAGTGCAGGTCGGTCTTCGGCAGCGCCCGAAGGAAGTCCGTCGAGTAGCGCGCGCGGGGTCCGTTCATCCATCCTCCCGACGCCCCGATACCACCCGCGGAACGGCGTCACCATGGGCTCCCGCGACCAGCCGCACCGAAAATGTTGAAAGGCGTGCACGGCATTGCTAGCAAGGGGTGGCCGCGCCCCCGAGGAGGGGCCGGCGGAGGCTCTCGTGCAGCTGCCCAACTCGATGCGCGACAACATGGTCGACGATCTCGACGAGTACCTCGAGGCCGTCTCGGCGTCTCCGGACACCGAGGCGATCGCTGCGTACGTGATCGAGCTCCTCGAGACGTACGCCGAGGACGCTGGGATCGACGACATCGTGGCCGCCCTGGAAGAGGAGACCGCGCTGGACGGGTCGCTCTCCGAGACGATCGAGGAGGAGATGTCCTCGAACGACGAGTTCGAGTACACGGGCGAGGAGATCATCAGCCTCCTCGAGCGCCTCTGCGAGATCGAGTGGGTCGAGGGCGACGACGACGAGGACGATGACGACGAAGAGGACGAAGAGGAAGAGGAGGAGGAGGAGGAGGAGGACTTCTAGTCCCGTCCCCACTCCCCCCACGACGCGACGACCGAGTGTTCGTCGCGATCGTCCGGAACCGACGAATGTTCCGGGATGCATCACGTTCCTTTCGCTCGTTGCGCTTCCGCTCCCAGCGGAGATAGGTCCAGGGGTCGAGTCGAGGTAGACGCGCCCCATGACGGACGCCGAGCCAGCGTTGCTTCAGGCCACGTTCACGCCGGATCGCCGGGTGTTCTTGTGGAGCCGGACAGCTTCGCTCACCGACGGCCTCGAGGAGCTCCCGGGCTCGGAGCGCGGGCAGCCCGCGCGGCGGACGCTCGCGCTGCGTGCCGGACGGTCCGCGCGTCAGGCGATCGACGGCGTGGACCTGACGGCCGACCAGGCCGTGCGCCTGCTCGGTGCGCTGCCGGCGGACGCCGACGTGAGCGACACCGTCCGCTGCTATTCGCTCGCCGCCAAGCTCGCGCTCGAGCTCGCTGCGCGCAAGCGTGTCGTCCCCACGGTCCGCCGCGGCAACGCGGAGTGGATCGCGCTGCTCTCCCACGCCGCCGACCGGCAGCGCTTCGAGGCGCTGGTGGGGGTGCTCCCGCCCGCGGGTCGGCTCGTGCCGTCGACCGACCGCGGCGGCGTGAAGCTGCGGACCGCGCGGTTCGTGCTCCGCGGCTTCGTGGACGCCATGGTGGACGCGCTGTACCGCCGGCGGGCGTATCCGGGGCCCGCGCGCGGCTGGGCCCTGGACCTCGCGAACGCGCTGCGCGGCGAGGAGCCGGCGTTCGCGGTGCGCGACGCGCGCTTCCAGGCGATGCCGGGGCGGATCGCGGCGTGGGCGTCGGGGGCGGACGCTCCGGCGCCGCGGATCGGCTTCGCGCTCGAGCTGCCGACCGACGGGACCGAGGCGCAGGCCGCGAAGGGCGTGGGGTTCACCTTCCCGCTGCGGGTCGTCGCGCACCCGCCGGGGGACAGCCGGCGCCTGATCCCGGCAGCCGAGGCCTTCATCGCGGGTCCGGAGATCGAGATCGACGGCCAGTCCCTCGGTCGCCCGGCGGAGGCGGTCGTGCGTGGGCTGGCGCGCGCCGGGCGGGTGTGGGGGCCGCTGCAGCGCGCGCTCGCCGGCGCTCGCCCGGCGGACATCCAGCTCGCGCCCGAGGAGGCCTGGTCCTTCCTCGAGCAGGGGCGCGAGAACCTCGAGTCCCACGGGTTCAGCCTCCACCTGCCCGAGGCCTTCGTCGAGGCCGGCCGGCAGCGCATCCAGGCGCGGATCCGGCTCGGGCTGCCCCGCCAGACGCGGGACGGGCGGCTCGATCTCGCCGACCTGCTGGCGTACCGCTGGGAGGTGCTGGTCGGCGGGCAGGTGCTGTCCCGCGAGGACTTCGCGCAGCTCGCGTCCGCCGGGCGACCGATCGTGCGCTGGCAGGGGCAGTGGGTCTTCCTCGACCCGGCCGAGCTCGCGCGGCTACCGGCCGAGATGAACGAGGAAGGGCGCATGAAGGCGTCCGACGCCCTGCGCGCCGTGCTCTGCGGGACGCACGATGGCGTGCCCGTCATCGCCGACGAGCGCCTGAGCGAGGTGATCGCCGCGCTGCGCGACCCACCGGTCCTGCCGAACCCGCCGGGGCTGCACGGCACGCTCCGCGGGTACCAGGCGCGAGGGTACGCCTGGTTGGCGGCGTTGGGGACGCTGGGGCTCGGGTCGTTGCTCGCGGACGACATGGGGCTGGGCAAGACCATCCAGCTCGTGTCCCACCTGCTCGGGCGGGCAGGGGAGGGGATGACCTCGCTCGTCGTCTGCCCGACCTCGGTGCTCGGCAACTGGCAGCGCGAGATGAAGCGCTTCGCGCCGTCGTTGCAGGTCCTGCGCTGGCACGGCTCGGACCGCGACGGCACCGAGCTGCCCGAGGCCGAGGTGGTGCTGACGACCTACGGCATCCTGGTGCGGGACGCGGACTTCCTGTCGCGCCGGAACTGGGACGTCGTGGCCCTCGACGAGGCCCAGTCCATCAAGAACCCCGACTCCCGCCGGGCGAGGGCCGCTCGCCGGCTCCAGGCGCGGCACCGGGTCGCGCTCACGGGCACCCCCGTCGAGAACCGCCTCGACGAGCTGTGGAGCGTGTTCGAGTTCCTGGTGCCGGGGCTGCTCGGTCCTCGCTCGCGCTTCCACCGCGAGGTCGCCGTACCGGTCGAGCGCTTCGCGGACGAGGAGGCCGCCGCCACGCTCCGTCGCACGACCGCCCCGTTCATGCTCCGCCGGGTGAAGAGCGACCCGACCGTGGCCGCCGACCTGCCGGACAAGCTCGAGCGCCGGGAGTACGCCGCGCTGACCGACGAGCAGCGCGAGCTGTACCGCGCGGAGGTCGACGCCGCGATGGGGGAGATCGCGGGGACCACGGAGATCGAGCGCCGGGGCCGCGTGCTGGCGATGCTCACCGCGCTCAAGCAGATCTGCAACCACCCCTACCACTACCTGAAGCGCCGGGAGCCGGGCAGCGACGACACCCTCGGCGGACGCAGCGGGAAGCTCGATCGCGTGGCCGAGATCCTCGAGACGGTGGCCGCCCGCGGCGAGCACGCCGTGGTGTTCACGCAGTACCGCGAGATGGGCGAGCTGCTCAAGACGTACCTCGAGGGCGTGCTGCGCGAGCCCGTCCCCTTCCTGCACGGCGGGACGCCGGCGACCGCGCGCGACGCCATGGTGCGCGCCTTCCAGAGCGACGGCGACGTCCCGACCGTGCTGCTCGTGTCCCTCAAGGCAGGCGGGACGGGGCTGACGCTCACCCGCGCGACCCACGTCGTCCACTACGATCGCTGGTGGAACCCCGCGGTCGAGGATCAGGCGACCGACCGCGCCCACCGCATCGGCCAGGAGCGGAACGTGCAGGTGTACAAGCTGGTCTGCGAGGGCACCCTCGAGGAGCGGATCGACGCGCTGCTCGACGAGAAGCGCGAGCTGTTCGACGCGGTGGTGGGCAACGGCGAGCGCTGGGTCACCGAGCTCGACGACGACGAGCTGCGGCGCCTGGTGGTCCTGGCAGGCGACGAGGGTGCGACGTGAGCACGCGCACCGACGGCATCCGCACCTCCCACCGGCCGCTCGGCCCGGTGGCCCAGCGGTGGATCTCCATCCTCGACGGCGTGGACACCCGCATCCGGCCTCGGGTGGTGCGCGGGCGGACGCTGGCGCGCGGTGGCCGGGTGAAGGACCTCGAGCTCGCCCCCGGGGCCGCGCTGGGCGGCGTTCGCGACGCGGACGAGCAGCGTCCCACGCTCCGGGTGCGGACCTTCGACGACGAGGAGTGGAACCGCATCGTCGGGCTGCTCTGCGAGCGGTTGGACCTGCTCGCGAGCCTGTTCGAGGGCGAGGTCGCCGACGAGCTGCTGTCCCTGCTCGAGGAGCGCGGCCTGCCGCTCCTGCCCTCGGTCGAGGAGATCGATGGGGACTGCGACTGCGGGGACTGGGCGGTGCCCTGCGCGCACGGCGCCGCGCTGCACCACATCCTCGGCGAGGTGCTCGAGGGCGAGCCCTTCCTGCTGTTCACGCTGCGCGGTCGGCCGCGCGAGCAGCTCCTGACCGACCTGCGGCGGGCCTGGGGCGACACCGGCACGCGGGTCCGCGGGCTCGAGCGGACCGAGGAGGCGATGCCGGACGGCGACCCCTTCGCGTCGCCCGCGCCCATCCCCGCGATGTCCTTCCGGTTCAACGCCGTGGTGGGCTCCCCGGGCATGGTCGAGCTCGGGCCGCTGGTGGGCGACGACGACCTGCCGCGCGCCCTGGCCCCGCTGTACGACGCGGGTGCCGCGCACGCCCTGGAGCTCGCGCTCTCCGAGCTCGGCGACGTGGACCAGACCCGTCGGCGACGCCCCACGCGCGGCCCCCGGTCGGCCAAGCCCACGAAGCCGCCCTCGCCCGACGAGACGCCGATCGCACCGACGCCGCGCCCCGCCATGCGCCGCGAGGAGGTCCGCCCCGCGCCGCAGCGGGTCGTGGTGCCCAGCGAGGAGCTGGCGGAGATGGTCGTCGACGCCGTCGCGGACGCCGAGGACGGGCTGTCGGTCGACGAGCTGGTCGATCAGCTCGGCTTCCCGGACCGGGTGCTGGCCCCCGAGCTGCGCGAGCTCGAGCGCATGGGGTTGCTCACGACCGTGGATGCCGAGGGAGTACGCCGCTACCACCTGGGATGAGGCCGGGCGCCGCTCCCTCGGGGCGAAACGGAATAGGATGCCCCGTCCCAGACCTCGAGGAGCCGCCCGATGAGCGGAGAGATCCGCGTCCTGCTTCCGCCCACCTGCGCCCACCTGGCCCCCATGGTCCTCGCCGCGGGTGCCGTGCCGGTGGTCGACGCCACCGGCGACACCGTGCCGGAGGTGCTTCCCGGCGCGTGGGTGCGGACCCGTCCCGGCCGCCCGGCCCCCGGCACCGGGCCGGTGGTGCTCGCCGAGCTCGGTGCGCCCGTGCCGGACCGCGAGACCTGGTTGGAGACGTCCGTCCCGCGCGAGGTGCCCTCGGGCTTCGCGGGCCTGGTGCTCAAGGGTCGCGAGTCGGGCGGGCTGTGCGGCGAGGAGGACGGCCTGGTCGCGCTCGCGCGCTGCCCCGACCCCTCGCGCGTGGTGCTCGACGCGGGCTGCGGTCCCCGGACGGCGGCCGCCGCCGCAGCGCTCGGCGCCGCGGGGGTCGTGCTCGTCGAGCAGCACCTGGGCTGCCCCGAGATCGCGCTGCCTCCCGGGATGGCGCGGCGCCTGCTGCTCCCCGACGACGAGGTCACCTGATGGTGCAGGCGTGCGCCGCCGCCACCGCGCCCGTGCTCCGCCGGATGGTGCAGGGCGTGGACGACCCCTGGTCGCGGCTGCCTGTGGCACACGCGACCCCGGAGTCGCTGTGGCTCGCGGGCCAGCCTGCGCTCGCGCGTCGCTCGCCGAGCGTGGTACGGCACGCTCTCCGGCCTGATTCTCTGCGGCCTACCTCGACGCCTGCCACCTGGACCGAGGTCGCGCGCGGCGCGGTGACGGGCTCGGGTCGCTCGACGACCGCGGCCCAGCTGACGGTCGAGGGACGTCGCGGGCGCCGGCTGGCACCGGTTTGATCCGCGTCCCGTGGAGGAGGCCTGCTGGCTCGGGCGCGCCCCGTCGGGGTCCTGCTGCGCGTTATATCGCCCTCGGTAACCGGTGCCCCGCCTCCGCCGAGCAGCTGCTCGCCCGCCGCACCACCTCCCGCTCCCGCTCCTGCTCCTGCTCTGCCCTGCCCTGCCCCCTGCGCCCACGACCACGACTCCCCGCCCCGGTCGCCGCCCCGAGGGTGCCCCCCGCCGTCGCCATCATCGGCATCGGCTGCCGCTTCCCCGGCGGCTCCAGCAGCGCCGAGGCTTTCTGGAAGAACATCGCGTCGACAAGCGCGACGCGATCGGCGAGGTCCCGCGCGACCGCTGATCTGGAGGCTGTCGGGACGCCGACGCGGGCTGTCCTGGATAAGACCCCGCCGCGAAGCATCGGCGGCTTCACCACTGACTTCCGCTTCTGACCCTTAAGTCTTTCCGGGCAGACCCTGCCCAACGTCGCCTGCCAGGTCGACACCGTGCAGATGACGCTGGTGGTGCAGCCGACGAGGCTGCAGCGACGCGGGCCTCTGGGTGGACAAGGCTGACTTTGCAGTGACTTCCCGGCAAGGACTGCTGCGCCGTCATCCTGGGCAACAGCCTGGCGGCGAGATGACGACCAGTACGCGATCCGCCGCGGTCTGGTCAGTTCGCGCAAGTTTCAGTCCACGCTGCTGCCCTGCGACCTGTCGGCCTGGAGTGGCTGAAGTTCCTCGGGGACATGGAGAAGGCCTACAAGGCCGGCCGCCCATCGTCGACGAGGAATTCCGATGCCCGGCGAGCCAGTGCGAACGCGTCATCGCGGGTCGCATCGCGAACGTTTTTCTGACCTCGCGGCGCTAACTTCACCGTCGACGCCGCTCGCGCCTCGATGGCCGCAGCTTCAGACGGCGGTGAAGTCGCTGCATCAAGCACCTGATCTGGTGCTCAATGGCGGGCGCCAATCGCCTGATGCGCGAACGTCGCGACTACGTGAAGTTTCCAAGATCGGCGCGCGCTCTCGCCTGATCACAGCTCGCCCTTCGACGCGTCTCGCCAACGGCTTCGTGATGGGGGAGGGCTGCGCATCCCCGTGCTCAAGCGGTACTGACGAGGCGGTCCGCGACGGAGACCGGATCTACGCCGTCATCCGCCAGGCGTGGGCGCCTCCGGCAGGCACCGCGCCCAACCTCCAGGGGCAGGTGCGCGGCAAGCGTAACTGGCGTACGCCGAGGCGGGCTTGGGTTTCCCGTACGACGTGGACCTGATTGAGGCCCACGGAACCTCCACGCTGGTTTGGCGACAAGGTCGAGGTCGAGGCGTCAACGACGTGGGATCGGCTCGGAGCATCGTCGGGCAGCGTAACCCGATCCGCATCGGCAGCGTCAAGTCGATGATCGGCCACCCTGTCAGCCGCCGGCGCCGCGTCCGTCACGCTTCGCGAGACAATGCGCCGCGCTGTACCACGGGACCTTCCCGCTCCCTGCCAGGCCTCTGCGATGCCCGCACCGACGTGCCGTCGATGCGGATCCCGCTGAAGGTCCAGACCGAGGTGCCGAGCCCTGGCCCCCGACCGCGAACGGCCTCCGCCGCGCCGGTGGTGAGCGTTCTGGCTTCGCGGCACGAACACGTGGTGAGCTGGAGAGCCACGCCGGCCAGCAGCTGGTCGCCCGCCCCGCTGCGACTCCCGGACCTGGCTCCAGCCGACGGACGCGCCGGGCGAGGCCTGCGCCGCCCACCCCGGTCGCGCCGCGGCGCCCGCGGCCGCGGGCCCCTGCGGATCGAGGCAGGCGGATATCGCCGTGCCCACAGCACGACGTCCCTGCCGGCCCAGGGCCACGAGCGGCAGCAACGAGGCTGGAGCCGTCATGAACCTCGAGGTGCGCTTCGCGGACGGTCGGACAAAAGCTCCTTTCCGCCTGCAGCGCCCCCCCTGCGGTGGCTGCCGCGCTGACGGATTTATCCCAGCGCGATCAAGGGCTCCGCGCGAAGGGCATCGAACCTGACCTGCCTGTGCCCGCGGCATCGCCGCTTGCGACGCGCCCGACAAGAAGCTGGCCTCCCTGTTCACGGGGCAGGGCAGCCAGTGACGTCGACATGGGCCGCGATCTGGCGGCGGTGTACCTGGTAGTCCAGGACACCTTTCGTCGAGGCGGACCGCTTCCTCGAGCTGCTGTCGGCAAAGAAGCTGACGGATCTGGGTCTACCTGTCTGACGGTGACGACGCTGACGCTAAGTGACGCGCTGCTCCGCCGCATCATCGGAGTATAGCCAGCTCCGCCACGCTGCGGTCGACGGGCGCTCCTGCGCCTGCTCGTCGCGTACGGCGCGGTCCCGACACGCGTCGCCGGCCAATTCCCTCGGCGAGTGCTGGCGTACGTCGCCGCCGCATGTGATGACCTGAGCAGTCGCCAGGCGCTGTGCCCGCGCGCGGCCGTGAGATGGCGAATATCCCGCCCGACGACCCCGGCAAGATGGCGGCATCGCGACCGGCAAAGCGCGTCGTGGACCGAGTGCTCGCGGACGTCGACGGGTACGTCATCGCCGCGAACAAGAACTGCCTGACGCACCGTCATCGCCGGGCGAGTGACGCGGTCGACGAGGCCTGCGAGCGCTTCAAGGCCAAGGGCATCACGGTGTACATGCTGCCCGTGAGCCACGCGTTCCACTCGGCGATCGTGGCCCCGGCCAGCGATCCGCTGCGCGGCGTGCTGGGCAAGCTCGGGCTCCAGGCCCCGCGCCGGCCCATCACGACCAACGTGACCGGCGGGTACTACCCGTCGGGTGAGGGCGCGGTCGACGGCATCATCGACCTGCTGGCCCAGCAGATCTCCGCGCCGGTCGAGTGGACCGCCCAGATGGAGCGGATGTACGAGGACGAGGGGCGCGTGTTCGTCGAGGTCGGCCCCAAGCGGGCGCTCGCCGGCTTCACCGTCGCCATCCTCAAGCGCCGCCCCCACCGCTCGGTGTACACCAACCACCCGAAGCGTGGCGGCGTCGCCTCCTTCCGCGACAGCCTGGCCCAGCTGCTCACGCTGGGCGTGCCCCTGCGCGCGGAGCCGCTCGCGAGCGGCGACATCGACCTGTTCGCGTCCTCGGAGCCGCGCCGCGCGACCTCCGACGCCGTGAGGGCCTTCGTCGAGACCCCCGTCCCGGCCGGCGAGGTCGCGCCCGCGCCGGGCCCCGTCGAGCCCGCCGCCGACCTGCGCGACGGCATCCTCCGCATCGTCGCGAAGTCCACCGGCTACGAGATCGAGGAGCTGGACCTCGACTTCGAGCTCGAGGCCGACCTCGGCATCGACACGGTCAAGCAGGCCGAGGTGTTCTCGGTCGTCCGCGACACGTACGGCATCCCGACCGATCCGTCGTTCAACTTCGCGGACCACAAGACGCTGCGCAGCCTGATCGACTGGGCCGCCAGCCACACCGGCGCCCAGCGCGTCGGCGTCGAGGCCGCGCCCGCGCCCGCACCCGCGCCCGTCAGCGTGCCCGCGCCCGCCGCTCCGGCAGCGGCTCCCATCGTCTCGACGGAGGTGGTGGCGGAGTTCCTGACCCGCGCCGCGTCCGCCGGCGTCCAGGGCCTCGACGGCGAGTCCTTCGCCCGCGCGCTGTTGCCCGCGGTCCAGGGGCTGCTCGCTGCCGCCTTCGAGGCCGCGCGTGCCTCGGCGCCCGCGCCCGCTCCGGTCGCTCCCGCTCCGGTGGCGGCCTTCGCGACCCCCGCGTCCACGGTCGCGCACCCCGCACCGGCGATCCGCGTCCGCGTCCCCGGCGCGCTGCGCGAGGTCGACGCCACGCGGCACGTCGTCGCGTCCGGCACGTCGATCGGCCTGCCCGGCGGCACGTCCGTGTTCGCCGAGGACAACGTCGAGGCCATCCTCGCGGGGGAGAACCGCATCTCCCCGATCGGCGAGCGTGCGCAGCAGTTCCTCGAGCTCGGGCTCGTGCGGCTGGTGAAGGACCCGCAGACCGGCCAGGGGTCGTTCCTCCCGGTCAGCCGGACCGACGAGGTCATCCGCCTCGCCGGCACCGAGTCGTCGTTCGACCTGACCGAGTGGGGCGTCGAGCCCGATCTGCTCTCCGCGCTCGACATCACCACGCGCCTGGCCTTCGCCGCCGGGCTCGAGGCGCTGCGCGACGCGGGCATCCCGCTGGTCCGGTCCTACAAGACGACCGCGAACGGCAAGCGCGTGCCGCAGGGCTGGATGTTGCCCGAGGCGCTCCGCGACGGCACCGGCGTGATCTTCGCCTCCGCCTTCCCGGGGTACGACCAGCTCGTGCGCCACGTGCAGTCCGGCGGGCGGGACGCGGAAGGTCGCTTCGAGCGCCGCTTCCTGTTCCAGGTGCTCTCGATGGGGCACAGCCAGTTCGCGCAGTTCATCGGCGCGCGCGGGCCGAACACCGCGATCAACGCGGCGTGTGCCTCCTCGACCCAGGCGATGTCGATCGCCGAGGACTGGATCCGCATGGGCCGTTGCGACCGCGTGATCGTGGTCGGCGCGGACGACGTGACCAGCGAGGCGCTGCTCCCGTGGATCGGCGGCGGGTTCATGGCGGCGGGCGCTGCGACCACGAGCGACGTCGTGGAGGAGGCGGCGCTGCCCTTCGACCGGCGTCGGCACGGGCTGCTGCTCGGGATGGGCGCCGTGGGCGTCGTGCTCGAGACGCCGGAGTCCTGCGCCGAGCGCGGGGTGGTGCCGCTGGCCGAGCAGCTCGCGGCGGTCACGGTGAACAGCGCGTTCCACGGGACGCGGCTCGACGTGGACCACATCGCGGGCGTGGTGCGCCAGGTGGTGGCCGACGTGAGCGAGGCCGAGGGCACGACGCCGGACCAGATGGCGCGCCAGACCTTCTTCATGTCGCACGAGACGTACACCCCCGCGCGGGGCGGCTCGGCGCAGGCGGAGATCGACGCGCTGCGCGCGGCCTTCGGACCGGCGGCCCGCGAGGTCGTGGTCGCGAACACGAAGGGCTTCACCGGCCACGCGATGGGTGCGGGCATCGAGGACGGCGTGGTGCTCAAGGCGCTGCAGTACGGTCGCGTCCCGCCCATCGCGAACCTCAAGGAGCCCGACGAGTCGCTCGGCGACCTCACGCTCTCGCGCGGCGAGCACCGCGAGTTCCGCTACGGCCTCCGGCTCGCGGCAGGCTTCGGCAGCCAGCTCGCGGTCACCGTGCAGAAGGCCGTTGCCCGCGGCGACGACCGCCTCGCGGACCGCCAGCGCCGGCTGGACTGGCTGCGCCGCGTCACGGGGTACGCCCACCCCGAGGAGAAGCTCGAGGCCCGCACGCTGCGGGTCGTCGACGGCGCGGTCGACGCGGTCTGGACCTTCGCGCCACCCAGCGCAGCCACCTCGGCTCCGGCCCCGACGCCGGCCCCGGTCGCCCCGGCGCCCATGCGTACCGTGCCCCAGGCGCCGCGGGTCGTCCCCACGCCGCCGCCCGACCCCGACGACGACACCCGCGGCCTGCTCGCGACCCCCGCGAGCGCTCCCCGCCGCGTCGTCGCCCCCACGGTCCTGCACGCCGTCGGCGCGGTGAGCCACGCGGAGGTGCTCGCTCACCTGGTCTCCGTGGTCGCCGAGAAGACCGGGTACGAGACCGACGAGATCGAGCCCGGCTTCGAGCTCGAGGCCGACCTCGGCATCGACACCGTGAAGCAGGCCGAGATCCTGTCCGACGTGATGGACCACTACGCCCTGCAGCGCGACGACGAGTTCCGCATCTCCGACCACCCGACGCTCGAGGCACTCGCCGCCTGGCTCGTCTCGCGGCTGGGCGGTGCGGCCGCGCCGGAGCCCGTCTCCGTGCTGGAGGAGGAGGAGGACACCCTCACGCCGCCGGAGCCGCCGACGCGCGAGGTGCTGCCACCCAAGGGGGTCGCGACCCAGGTGGACGTCCAGTTCGCCCTGCGCGAGATCATCGCCCTGGTCTCGGCGCGCACCGGGTACGGCGAGGACGAGCTCGAGCCGTCCTTCGAGCTCGAGGCCGACCTCGGCATCGACACCGTGAAGCAGGCCGAGATCCTCTCCGAGCTGCAGGACCGCCACGGCATCGAGCGCGACGAGAGCTTCCAGCTCTCCGACTACCCGACGCTGGAGGCCCTCGCGGGCTGGCTGGCCGTGCGCAAGGCCGAGGGCCCGGGGCTCCGCTCCGACGAGGAGGACCTGATCACGCCGCCGCCCGCGCCCCTCGCCGCCGTGCGCAACGCCATCGCGGCGGACGAGCGCTCGGACCACAGCGAGGGCTCCGAGCCCGGCAGCCTGTCGATCGACAGCGCGCCCTACCCCTCGGAGGAGCGCCAGATCTTCCACATGCACCCCACGGAGATGGACGAGGCCGCGGTCCTCGCCACGCTGCTGGGGGTCGTCGCCGACAAGACGGGGTACGACCTGTCCGATCTCGAGCCCGGCTTCGAGCTCGAGGCGGATCTGGGCGTCGACACCGTCAAGCAGGCCGAGATCCTGTCGGACCTGATGGATCGCTTCTCGCTCTCCCGCGACGACAGCTTCTCCTTCGCGGAGACGCGCACCCTCGAGGACCTCGCGGCGTACCTGTACGGACGTCTGGCCACGGCGTCGATGATGCCGCCGCCGCCGCGCGAGGTCGCGCCGCCCGTCGACGCCCCGCCCGTACCGGCGCCGACCCCGGTGCCCTCCACGACGCCGCCATCCGCCGAGGACCGGCCCATCGTCGCGAACCACGTCGCGCTCCCGCCCAACTTCCGCCTGCGTCGCCCCGTGCTCCGGTCCGCCGAGCGCGTCCCGGGGACGCCGGTCGCTGGTCGCCGGATCGAGGTGCTCGGTGACGGGGTGCTGGCCGAGCGGGTGACCGAGATCCTGGGCGAGCGTGGCGCGGTGCTGGTCACCGAGGGCGCCGAGCTCGTGGTGGACTGCGCCGACGACGTGGCCCTCACCTTCGCGCGCACCAAGGCGCTCGACGGCGGGGAGCGCCCCAAGGCCTGGATCACCGTGACCCGCCTCGGCGGGCTCGGGGAAGGCGAGGACAGCGTCGCTCGGGCGTACGTGGACGGCGCTCGCGCCGGGTTCACGAAGAGTCTGGGCCGCGAGTGGGATGTCCCGTCGTGCGTGCTCGACATCCACCCGGCCACCGGTCCCACCGACGCGGCCGCGGTGGTCGCGGACGAGGCGGGCTGCGCCCTCGAGCGCGAGGTCTTCGTCGGCGAGGACGGCGAGCGCTCGGTCGTCGCGCTGGTCGAGGAGGCGCCGCCCGCGCCGAAGCCGCTCTCGGGCGTGTTCCTGCTCACCGGCGGTGGTCGCGGGATCACCGCGACCGTGGCGCACGAGCTGACCCGCCGCGGGCCCGTGAAGCTCGCGCTCGTCGGCCGCTCCGCTGCTCCGACCTCGGCACTCGACGAGAAGGCGGTCAAGGAGCGCGTGCGGGGCGAGCTCGCCGCCGCGGGCGAGAAGGTGACGCCGGCCAAGGTCGAGGCCGTGCTCGGGCCGCTGCGGCGCGCCGAGGAGCTGCGCCAGAACCTCGAGGCGCTCCGGCGCACGGGGGCCGAGGTGGTGTACCTCGTGGCCGATCTGGCCGATCCGGACCAGGTCCGCCGCGTGGTGCGCGAGGCGACCGAGGCGCTCGGACCGATCACCGCCGTGGTGCACGGCGCCGGCGTCGAGGAGAGCCGCAAGCTCGCGGACAAGGACGAGACCGCGTTCCACCGGGTGTTCGACGGCAAGGCCGTGGGCGGCCGGGCGCTGTTCGAGTCGGTGCCATCGGACGCGTTCGTCGTGTCGATGGGCAGCGTCGCCGGACGCTTCGGCAACCCGGGTCAGGTGGACTACGCCGCGGCGAACGACGCGCTGGCGCGGATGTGCCTGGCCCGTCCGCACAGCCTCCACGTGGACTGGACCGCGTGGGACGACGTGGGGATGGCCGTGCGTGGCGGCATGAAGACGTTGCTCACGGACCGTGGGGTGGACCTGCTCCCCGCGGCGGCGGGCGCCTGCCTCGTCGCGGACCTGGTAGCGGCCGGTGTGACCGGCGAGCTCGTGTGCGCGGGGCGGCTCGGGGACTTCGAGGACAAGCCCGACCACCCGCTCCTCGACGTGCTCGAGGTCGACGGTGGCGTCGCCCGCGCGACCCGCGCCCTGTCCCGCCGCAGCGACGGCTGGATCGCCGACCACGCGATCGACGGCGTGCCCGTGCTCCCAGGGGTCGTCGGGCTCGAGCTGATGGTCGCGACCGCGGCCGCGCTCTTCCCCGGCCGGCCCTTCGTCGGCGCCCGAAACGTGCGCTTCAACGCGCCGGTCAAGGCGTACCGCGAGGAGGTGACCACGCTGATGCTCGAGGCGGAGCCCACGCAGCGGCCCGGTGAGGCCTCCGCGCGGCTGATCTCCGTCCGAGCGCTCAAGACCGGGCGCACGCGCCGCACCGAGCACTTCTCGGCGACGCTGATCTTCGGCGAGCGGCCGGAGCTCGAAGGGTTGCCGAGCGCCTTCCTTCCGGACGAGGCCATCGATCGGGAGGCCATCTACGCCCGGTTCTTCCACGGCCCGATCTTCCAGGTGCTGCACCAGGTGCACGGCGTGTCCGCCGACGGGCTGGTCGCCGAGGGCGTCGCCGACGAGCGGGGCATCGCGCCGTCCGGGCTGCTGACGCTGCCGCTGGTGCTCGAGGCGGCCTTCCAGGCGGCGGGCCTGCACCGGATGATCGTGCTCGGCGCGATGGGGCTGCCGCTCGAGATCGAGGAGCTCGTGCTCTACTCGGTCCCTGCGGACCGCGACGCGGGCGAGCGGGTCTCGCTGATGGTCCACCACGAGGACGACGTGTGGAACATCGACGCCGACGGGCTCGGCGGCCCGCGCATGCGCGTGCGGGGCTTCCGGATGGTCGAGAAGGGCCCGGTGCCGCCCGACCTGCGGTTCGAGGAGCCCGAGGAGGGCCGTCCGCTCTGCTTCCCGCCCACCCAGCGCCGCGTGTCGTCGGCGTCGGGGCCGGTCGCGGGCACGGCGCACGCCGACGAGGACCCGAGCCCCTGGCTGACCGAGGACGAGCTCGCGGACCTGCGGGCCCGGGGGACCGAGCGCCGGGTGCGCGACCGGATCGCGGGCCGGATCGCGGCGAAGCGGGCGCTGGTGGCGCTCACGGGCCGCCCCGCCCACGCCCTGCGCGTGGTGTCGGCGGAGAGCGGGGAGCCGCTGGTGGTCGGCGCCGACGCGCGCGTCTCGATCAGCCACCGCGAGGGGCGCGCGATCGCGCTGGCGGTGGCCGGCGGTCGCATCGGGGTCGATCTGGAGCGCGTCGAGGCGCGCCCCGCGGCGTTCGAGCAGACCTGGTTCACGGCGGGCGAGCGCGCGCTGTGCGCCGGTGATCCGCGCCGTCAGACGCTCGTGTGGGCCGCCAAGGAGGCGGTCTCGAAGTGGTTGGGGATCGGGCTCACCGTGCCCACCACCGCCATCGAGATCGTCTCCCTGGGGGAGAACGAAGCCCAGATCTCGCTGCGTGGAGAGCTCGCAGGGCGTGGTGAAGGGCTGGTCGTTCGCTTCGAAGACTCCGGCGATGAAGAAATCGTGGTCACGGCGCGGTCCGCCGCGTGAGAGGATGGGGTCATGAAGATCGCTGAGCTGTCCGACGACATCGTGATCCGCCGCATCGCCACCCCCGACGACGCCTCCAGGTGGCGCGGTGGGTTCATCGGCGCCTACCAGACCGTGTTCACCGGCTTCCCGTACTTCGAGCGGTGGTTTCCGTCGGAGGCGGAGGGCGTGTACAAGAAGCTCCTCGCGACGCCGGAGAACGTGACCCTGCTCGCGACGCGCGGCGAGACGCAGGTCGTGGGCTTCGGTGTGGCCATCCCCATCGCCTTCAAGCCCGACGTGGCGACGTCCCTGACGGGCCTGGTGTCGGTGCGGCACACGTTCTACCTCGCGGAGCTCGGCGTCCTCGAGCCGTGGCGCGGCAAGGGCATCGGCCGCGCGCTGGTCCGCGAGCGCATCCGCCTCATCGACGACACGCGGTACACCCACGTCGTGCTGCGGGTGTCGATGAACCACAACCCGTCGTCCGAGATGTACAAAGCGATGGGCTTCGAGGAGATGGGGGTGTACATGGACGTGAGCGCCATGCGCACCGACGGGAAGGTCACGACCGACCGCCGGATGTTCCTGTCCAAGGTCCTGTCGCAGGTCTCGCTCGACTGAGTCGGGAGGTTCGCATGGTGTGGGTCCTGCTCGCCGGATGCCACCCGACCTCCGCCGGCACGACGACCGACACCGACACCGACACGCCCGGCGCGGCGACGGCGTCCACCGGAACGGCCCCCACCGGCGACACCGCGGTCCCGGCGAGCTCGGGTGAGACGGGCGGTGGGCACACGGGGCTCCTGCCCCACACCGGCGACCCGGGCACCGACACGGGCACGGGGACGGGGGATACCGGGATCGAGCCGCCCACCGACCTGATCGTGCCGGGCTGTCCGCCAGTGTTCACCCCCCAGCCCGCCGACCTCGCGAGCTGCAGCTCCCTCACGCGCAGCAGGAACTCGTACTTCGGGTGGCGGAGCGACGAGACCCGGACCTACGACGCTCGCGGGCTCCTCGTCGAGCGGCGCGTCTCGGACAACTACGACGAGACCGACACCCGCTACGAGGTCGACCCCGTCTACGACGACGTCGTGCGGATCGAGGGGATCGACCCGTTCTACGGCGACCTGCTGCACTGGGAGACGCGCGCCATCACACGCGACGGCACCGGTCGTCCGACCCTGGTCCACTACGAGAGCTGGGACTGGTGGGATCCGTACACGGTCGACGCCTGGGACGTGGCGACCACCTGGGGCCCGTGCGGGGCGGTGGAGGTGGTGGACTCCCGCGGGTCCGTCGACACCACGGACTACTTCGTGGACGGCTGGCGCGTCTGGCAGGATCTCGACGGTGACGGGGTTCCCGACCGGTCGCAGGAGTTCCTCGTGGACCCGGTCTCGGGTGCGACGGTCGAGCAGCGCCAGAACGGCAACCCCATCGCCACCTACGACCACGACCCGGTCACGGGGTGGCTGATGTCCCGCCTGTGGTTCGGGTCGCTGACGACCTGGACCTACGACGCCCACGGCCGCGAGCTGACCGAGGCCTCCAGCTACGACTACTACTACACCCAGCGCACCGACAGCGAGACGACCACCTGGACCTGCCCGCCCTGAGCGCCACGGTGTGAACACCCCCTCGTCGCCGCGCACCGATCGGGCAGAGGTGTTCGATGATGCACGGAAGGATGGGGTTCGTCCGACCCTTGCTGGGGATCTGTCTGTTCGCGTCCGCGTCGGCATGGGCGGGGCTCACCACCGGTTCGGTCCAGATCCTGGTCGAGGACGATGACGGTCTGACGGTACCTGGGGCGACCGTCGAGCTGAGCTGCGAGAACCTGATCGGAGGCGCACAGACCCTCGTGACCGACGCGAACGGGCAGGTGACCTTCGTCGAGCTCCCGCCCGGGGTGTGCGACGCGCGGATCGTTCGGGATGCGTTCGAGAACGTCACGGTCCAGGGACTGCGCATCGACATCAACCGCCTGAGCGTGCAGCGCGTGGCGATGAAGGCGGGATCGTCCACGGAGATCGTCGTGGAGGCCCGCCGCCCGCACGCCGATGTCACCTCCACGACGGCGGGCACGATCCTGACCAGGGAGTTCCTGAACAGTGTCCCCATGGCGCGCAGCTACCAGTCGGCGGTCCAGCTGGCCGCGGGCGTGACCGGCGGTGCTGGTGGCAACCCCAACATCGGCGGGGGCGCGTACAACGAGAACACGTACATGCGCGAAGGCGCCTACATCAGCGTCCCCGTCGCCGGCGGCGCGGTGGCGCCGAACGCGGAGCAGTACGACCACCCGGGCTTCCACGGCACGGAGTCCACGGCCGTCGACCGGCTCTCCACCTTCGCGATCGACGTGGACACCGCGAGCTACGCGCTCGCCCGCGTGAAGCTGCGGCAGGGGCAGCTCCCGGACACGGCGTCGGTCCGCGTCGAGGAGTTCGTCAACGCCTTCCCCTACGACCTCGGGCCCGGCCCGCGCACGGGTGCCCCGCTCGGCATCCACACCGAGGTCGCCCAACACCCGCTGCGGCAGGGCTCCGTGTTGCTCTCGGTCGCTCTCCAGAGCCGCCAGGTCCCCACTGAGCGCAAGCCCTTGCACCTGACCTTCCTGGTCGACGTGTCCGGCTCGATGTCCAGCGCCGACAAGATCGGTCTGGTGCGCGACAGCCTGCACCGGCTCACGGACGGGCTCGGGGCCGAGGACGAGGTCGCCATCGTCACCTACGCCGGGTCCACCCAGGTCGTGCTCGAGCCCACCTGGACCACCCGCAAGGGGACCGTCCACGACGCGATCGACCGGCTGCGCGTCGGTGGCGGCACCGCGATGGGCGACGGGCTCGATCTCGCCTACGGGATGGCCGAGCGGATGTACCGCGACGGCGTGGAGAACCGGGTGATCGTGCTCACCGACGGCGACGCGAACGTGGGCCGCGCGAGCACCGACCAGCTCCAGGCCATCGTCGCGAAGCGTGCCGGGCAGGGCATCGGGCTCTCGGTCGTGGGCGTCGGGCAGGGCAACTACAAGGACGCCCGCCTCGAGCAGCTCGCGGACAAGGGCGACGGCAACTACCACTACGTCGACTCGGTGGACGAGGCGGCGCGGGTCTTCGGCCGCGACCTGGTCGCGAACCTCACCACGCTCGCGCGCGACGTGAAGGTCCAGCTCGAGTTCCCCGAGGAGTCCGTCGTGGCCTGTGGCGGCAGATCGGGTACGAGAACCGCGAGGTGGCGGACGAGGACTTCCGCGACGACGCGGTGGACGGCGGCGAGGTCGGCTACGGCCACCAGGTGACCGCGCTCTACGAGCTCGACCTGCGCGACCACCCGAAGGGCGATCTGGTGCGCGTCGCGGTCCGTGCGGAGCCCCCCGGCAAGGAGGCCGCCGCCATCGAGTTCACCGCCACCCACGCCGCCAGCGACCCCATCGGGCCCTGGGAGCAGGCGTCCCCGGCGATGCGCTGGGCCTCGGCCACCGCCACGTTCGCGGAGGTGTTGCGCGGGGCGCCGGTGGAGTCGGAGACCAGCTGGCGCGACGTGCTGCGACTGGTGGACGGCGCGCTCGACCGTGACCGCGAGGACCAGGTGGAGATGCGCGAGCTCGTGGTCCGTGCCGCTGCGCTCTCCGACCAATTGGACGGCCCCGGGGGTCGGGTGACGACGATTCGCTGACGAACCCGTCTCGAGGGTGGGTCGCTCCCTGAACAACGCCTCCGTGAGGCGGGGCTCGTCCGGTACCCGCTCCTCACAGGCCCTCACCCCGACCCTCTCCCGCAAGCGGGAGAGGGGGAAACGGAGTTCCTTCCACCTCTCCCCCACGGGGAGAGAGGGTCGGGGTGAGGGGGCTGGGAGCGAAGCGACGGCGGCCCACGGGGTGCGCGTCGACGGATCCGTAGGCAGGGATGGCGCGCGCGATCAGGGAGCGGACCACACCGCCACAGCCGTCAGCCGAGGGTGCGGATCGCTCCCTGAACTACGCCCCCGTGAGGCGGGCGCTCGTCCGGTACCTGCTCCTCACAGGCCCCTCACCCCGACCCTCAGGGGGAAACGAAGTTCCTTCCCCCTCTCCCCCACAGGGGGAGAGGGTCGGGGTGAGGGGGCCGGGAGCGAAGCGACCGGCGGCGCTCCTTCCTCCCCCTCTGCCCCACGGCCGCGGACTCGTACCGACTACAATCGGTCGTCGCCGATGTTGCAGTCCTGCCAGTCCGACCGATCGGACCATCGACAGGATGGCAGCGCCAGATCGAGGCCGAAGAACTCCAGAGCCAACACCATCCACGCCATCAGCGCGAGTGCCACGGTGGTAGGGACGACGAACACCATGGCCATTCGAGGGCAGGCGCCCGATGCCATCCACCGCCGACACCTCGGCGACCTGTGATCGGCACCCCATCACGACGAACCTCATCCCGCTGTCGCAGGCCACAGCGTTCACCGACCACCGCAGCAGCCCGAACGCGAGGATGGACACGACGTAGAACAGGAGGGCGCCAGCGCCCATCCAGACCCATCTCATGACCACCCTCCCGACACGAACGGGGTCAACAGGTCATCATCAGCGGCAGCCTCGGACGAAGATCCAGCCGGCGGCCCGTCAATCCACCGTCCAGCTCGAGCACCAGCGTGGTCTCGCCACGTCCGATGCTCAGGGGGACCAGGTCGACCAGCGCTTCGAGCTCGGGCGAGAAGGGGCGGGTGCCCGGCAGGAGGACCCTGGCCGCTGTGACCTCGCGAAACGAGCGCTGGAGGGCGGGTGCATCGGACCGCCGATCCGGGCGTCGGGACACCAGCGACAGCACGATCAAGGGCTCTTCGGCGTCCCCGCTGTTGGCTGCAATCGGGATGGGTATCGCGCCTCGGGGCAAGAACGGAGCGGTGTAGTCCCAGGTCCGGATCGGGAGGGGACTCGGCGGCGGGCCGATGGGGCGGACGGCGAGTCCGAAGGCGCACCAGCGCTGGTCGCGGCACCGCTCGGCGATGTGCATGGCAGGCGCGTCGATGAAGGGGTCTCGTCCTGGCTCCGGCCAGACGATCTCGATGTAGGTGTTGTCGAAGAAGAAGACCGTGTGGCCGGCACCCGTTCCCGGCTGTGGACCGGTGTGGCCGACTCGGAGGTCGAGCTCGACCAGCGCCGCCGCCGCCGCCGGGTCGGGCACGAACAGCATGAAGTGATCGAGCTCGAAGGGCATTCCCCCACGTAGCTTCACCATGCGGCCCTGTCCTGGTACCGCCTGGCGTGGCCCGATTCGTGCCCGTCGCCGTCGCCTCCTGCCTCACACGTCCGACATCTGCGTGTGGTACACCAACCGGATGCTTCTGCACGGCATGACCGAGGTCGACGCGGTGCTCGCTACCCACAACCTCTCGGGCACCTCCTGGAGAGGCAAGCCCGATGAACATGTCCACAACGGACTCGGCTACTCCTTGCTGAGGGGTGACTGGGTGTTTCGGTGAGGGTGTGGGGTTTGGCCGGCGCGCTGGTCGCCTGTACAGGGGGGCCACCGTTCGATGTGGAAGTAGGCGCCGCCAATCGACAGATCATCCTGCGAGAAGGGATCGCTTGGACTGTCGTCGACCTCGGTCAGCTCCCAATCGTGGCGGGAGACCTGGATGAGCTCGACGCATATGAACAGTCATCGTCGTACCTCCGCCCTGCCGACTGGTCCAACAAGGCATTTTGGTCCGAGGACGGAGACCATGTCTCCATGTTGGTGGATGGGAGTCAGTGGCCGGGTGCACTGGGTCCGATCGATACTCCCTTCGAAGCGGCGCTTGTGGCGGAGTATCCAGGGCGGTCCCGCACTCGGGTTGCTCGTACACTGGTTCGAGGGCGACCCAACGTCGCGGAGCATCACGGCCTCCATGATGTGCTCGTTCAGGATCCGTGGTGTGATTTCGACGGTTCGTGGACACATCGAGTGCGGGTCTGGCCGGATGGTGGCTCGCAGGACCTGGGTCGAGTGTACCAGGTCCAAGACCGCGAGAATTGCCTCACCAACCCGTCTCTCCAGTGGGTCTCGCCTCCGAATCCGATGCTGGACCGACGTGTCCAGGCGGTGAAGGCGCTGCACGGCCCGAGCGCATCCCTGGCTCCGGTCCCCGAACCGTCCATCCTTCCGTTCGACGAGACAGTGGCCTTGGACGGTACGAGTGTCGGCCTGCGAACGGGGGTGGACTGGGCGGCGCTGTTCCGTGGAGAGGCTGTGGTCGCCTGGCTCGAGGGTCCCATCCCCGCGCCCCACGACGACTGGTCACCCGAGAACGCGGGCCTGGTGGCGACGAACCAGGGGTGGGGCGGCACCCGGTTGCTGTGGGCGCAGAATGGAAGACTCGGCGCCGTGCTGTTCGCCGATCAGTGGTTCGACGTGCTGGGGGCCGTGGACCGCCCGCTCGAGGCTGCGCTCGTGGCCGTGTTTCGAGAGGACGGCGTCCACCCCCTCGCCCCAGGACCCAACGTCGTCGCCCACGATGCGGGGTACGACGTGGCCGTGACGGACTGCCCCAGCGGGGCGGTGGTGAGGGTCCGCGTGACGTTCGACGCCGTCGTGACCGTGCTGCGCACGGAGGACCAGCCCGGCGCGGTCTGCGGCGAGAGGGTCCCGTGACGCGTTCGCTCATCGGCCACGTGGCACTCGGCGCCCACCTCTGCGCGCTGTCCGTGGCGGCCTCGGCGGCGGCCATCCCAGCGGTCGGCGCCTCGTGGATCAGCTGGTCGACGACCTTCTTCGCCCTCTGGGTCCCGCTCGCGATGATCCTCCCCGCGGCGCTCGCGGTCCCGCTCCTGGTCGCGCACCGCGTCCATGTGGCCCTCGCGCACCGGCCGGGGTGGCAGGCGTCGTCCGCTTCCTGCGCAGCGCTGATCACGCTCGGCGCGCCGCTGGCCTGGTGCACGAGCCTGCTGACCGACGGGGGGTGGTGGTCGCACCCGGGCGCGTGGTGGTGGGCGGTGGGCTCGGCGCTCGCCGTCCCCGGCTGGGCGTCGTACACCGGGCTGACGGTCAGGCGGAGAGCGGTGGCCGCGACCCTGGGGATCGCTGCCGGCCCCTGGATCGCGACGGCGCTGGCCCTCGCCGTCGCGAGGATGTCGTGATGCGGGCGCTCGCCGGGGCCGCCGTCTGGACGGCCAGCGGGCTCGCGGCGCTCGCCGTCGCCCTGGTGGCCGGTCGGTCCTGGTGGGGTTGGGTGTGGGAGGACCCGACGCCGTTCTGGGCGGGCGTGGTGATGGTCGGGGCACTCTCGGGTGCGGGCGTCCAGGCGTGGGTGTCCGAATGCGGAGGGATCCGACGCGCAGTGGTCGGCGCGCTGCCCGGCGTGCTCCCGTGGCTCGCGTGGACGGTGTGGATGATCGCGCTCAGGCGTCCGCCGACGCTCTGGGTGGGCGACGTGATGGGCGCACCCGTCGATCCGGCGCTGGTGGGCGGGCTGGTGGCGCCCCTGCTGTCCGTCTGTTGGCTCGCGTGCGCGCCGCTCGTCGTCTGGGCGAGCCGGTCGGGTCCTCGGACCATCGCTGCCGCCGTCGTCGCTGGTCTGGGGGCCGCGGGGCTCTCCCTGGGCGTCGTGCAACAGATACGGCCGTGGGTGGCACGCGGATGGACGCGTCCCGGCCTCCAGGAGGTGCTCGAGGTCGCAGCAGAGGTGCCCGCCGGTGCGGAGGTGCGGGACCGGGACCTGCGGGTCGTTCGGATCGTCGGTTCGTACGAACGGGACCGCGAGATCAGCGCCGACACGCCCGTGGTGGGTCGGAAGGTGACCGCACGGCTGCTCCCCGGCGAGCTCCTCCGAGAGGAACGGCTGGCCCTCTCCGCGAAAGCGCGCCGCGTCCATCGTCCATGGTGGCAGTGGGTCGAGGAGCCGCTTCGTTGGCCCTTCGGCGAGCCGTGGGTGGGCGTTCCGACCTTCTCCGTGGCGCTGGGCCCGGGTGAGCCGGTGCGCGACGTCTGGATGGTTCAGGACCCGCTGAACCGCGCGTCGGCCGCCCCCGAGGGGTGGGAGCACGCCATCGTCTGCGAGCCGGTCTACGCAGGTGAGCCCGTCCGGAGGGAGCGCATCGCGGTCGACGGGGTATGCCCGGAGGGAGAACGACCGTGAGGTGAGGGTGGTCGAGGACTTCCGGCGGCGAGGGTGGGTGGTGGCGCGCGGCTTCTTCGCGCCCGACCCGCTGCGCGCCGAGATCGTGACCGCGCTGGAGGCCGGCGCGCGGGGCCGCTTCCGTGCTCCCGTCGGGGACGAGGCGATCGTGGGCGCGTTCGTCCCGATGATGGCGGCGCACACGCCGCACAGCCTGGCGTTGCTGCTGCGCCTCGAGCCCATCGCCCGCGAGCTGCTCGGGGGCCCCGTGCTGCCGGTCCGCGCCAAGGGCGTGCGCTACCACGGGAGCGCGCCCTGGCACCGGGACAGCGAGCGCGACCTCGCCAGCGTCGGCTCCCTCGCGTACCTCGAGCCCACCACGGCGGACACCGGCGCCCTGCGGATCCGCGGGCGGGACGGCGTCGAGGCGGTGCTCGCCACCGAGCCCGGCGACCTGATCTTCATGGACGAGCGGCTGGAGCACGGCAGCTCGGGCGGACGGGAGCGCCTGCAGTGGCGAGCGGACCACGTGGCCGACGCTCCGGGCGCGCTGGCGCTGTTCGAGGACGTGTTCTCCGGCGCCTGGTCGGGGCTGTACGACGCCCAGCGGTACCCGAGCTACGGCGCTGGCTGGCGCGCGAGCGGACACCCCGCGGTCGAGCGGCTAGAGGCCCTGGGCGTGCCTGCCCTCGCCGCCGCCCACGAGGCGCCCCGCTGAGGGCACCCCCGCCTGACACGAGGTGCGATGTGCGCGCTTCCGAGGCCGGGTGAAGCTGGGGGCGGGAGGTGTCGGATGGCTCGGTGGGGTTCGCCTGCGAGGGGTGGGGTGTTCGTCCTGTGGGTGCTCGAGGGCTGCATGTTCGGCCCCACCGACGGTCAGATCCTGGCCACGACCAACAGCACGGTGTCGCCCTGGGGTGCCTACCCGGGGGCCAACGCCACCGTGACCTTCTCCGCGCGCAACGTCTCCACCGGCGCGTTCCAGGCGGTGACCTCCACCACCACGACCACGGGGACCTACCCCGCGTTCGGCACGAGCTGGAACACCTGGTTCGCCCCGACGGTGACCCTCCCATCCTGGGCGTGGCGGGTCGGCGTGACCGGGCGGCGCGCCGAGGTTCGGACCACGAGCGGGAGCAACCAGCTCTACAGCTTCCCTGCCGACGGCCTGGAGTGCATGCTGTCGATGAGCGACGCCGGCGCGGGCGCGACCGAGGCGGCCGAGGTGTGCGGCGCGGACACCTCGCCGAGCGCGTTCCTCTTCACGAGCGACTACCGCGGGATGCCGACCTTCACCCCGCAGTCGCCCGTCGACGTGCCGCGGGAGCTCGAGCACTCGCGGGTGATCGAGATGCAGGGCGTGGCCACCTCCTCCACCCACTGGTACTTCGCCCACAACGACTCCCCGCAGCTGGTCCGCATCCCGCTCACGAGCTCGCTCACGACGCACGGGACCTGGGATGCCGCCGCCGTCGCGGGCATGCCGTCCGTCCTGGCCTCGCAGGGGTACGACCACTTCGGCGATCCCGACGAGCACGGTGGGTTCATCTACGTGCCGGTCGAGAAGCGCTCCAAGACCCTCCCGGGCGTCATCGCCCAGTTCGACCTGTCGATGAACTTCCGGGGGTACGCCACGCTCTCGGACAACGACGCGCCGTGGGTCGCCGTCGATCCGACGACGGGCCTGCTCTACACGTCGTCCGGAGGCTGTGACGTCCAGACCGTCCAGGTCTACACGATGTCCTTCGATGCCTCGGGGACCCTGGTGGGTCTCGCCTACACCGACGAGCGGACGCTCTGGGATCGGGGCGGCGTGCCGGTCGAGCCCCTCAACCGGGTCCAGGGCGGGGCCTTCTCCGACCGGGGCAACCTCTACCTGTCGGTCGACGGCCGGTTCGGGGACACCTGCCCGGTGGGCATCGCCGGTGTCTTCGGGTTCGAGGCGCAGACCCTGCACAAGGAGGTCTACTTCGACGTCCCCTATGACCCCGGGAATGGGGAGGAGCTGGAGGGCCTCGACATCCGAGACCTGACGAACGCCGGAGCACCGGGCATCGGCGGCCCGCTCCACCTCGTCATGCTCGACAACGACGAGTGGTACCAGGGGACCGGCACCGACGACCTGTACCTGAAGCACTACCTGGCTGCCGCGGGCGAGCTGGGGTTCCTCTGACGATCACCCGGTGAACACGCCGAACATCGTGAGCGCGCAGCTCCCGTTCAACATCGCCACGAGCGCGCCGCCGATCCACATCCCGAGGCCGAGCGCGCGCCACCGGAACAGCAGCAACCCGCCCACCGGGGTCAGCCACGCCCACTGCGTCAGCCCGATGGCGAGCCCGCTCGACAGCAGGAAGCCGCCCACCGGGTTCGGGGAACCGTGCAGCGCGAAGCCGTCGAGCGACAGCCCGCCCGCGACCAGCGCGCCGCCGAGCAGCGCGTTCGTCACGAGCGTGAGCAGGATGCCCGCCGCCAGCTGACCGTACACGGCCGCCGCGGAGGGGCGGGGAGGGGAACCTTCGTCGCTCACCGTGTCATCCTACGCCCGTGGCACCGGTGTGGGTCGGGATCGGGTCGGTGAGCGTGGCGCTGCTGGTGGCGGTGGCGCTCACCGTCGTCGCGGGCTCCTGGCTCTCGGACGTCCCGCGGACCCGCGCGGTGTACGGCAGGACGAGCGGGGTGGTCGCGTACAGGAAGAAGTTCCCCGCGGCGTTGGTGGTCGCCTCGAACACCTGGTCGTCGGCGCCCGTGATCTCGACCACGACGCCAGAGCGGCCGTTGCAGTCGTCCGGCTCGTGCAGGCGCGAGTACACCGTGCCCGCGATCACCAGGTTGGGGCCCTCGTTGCGTGAGGTGTGGCACCCGATGCAGTCCCCGCCGGGGTGCATGAGCGGCGACTCGCGATCGCCGCCCGTCCACGTCGTCCCCGACACGCACGCCGTCGGATCGGTCGTCGTCGTCTCCGTGTCCGTCGTCGGCGTGCCCGTGTCGTCGGGGGTGCCGGTCTCGTGGCTCCCGACGGTGTCACCGGGGGGTGGCCGATCACATCCGACGACCAACGCAGCGAGGGGCAGCCACCAACGCATCACGACCTCCCGCCCGCAGATAACCCACTTGCCGGATCGCGTCGGGACCACTAGTGTGTACCAGTGGTCCACACCGGAGGTTCCATGATCCGCGGCTGGGTCTTGTGGCTGCCAGCGCTCCATCCGTGGCCGGCGACGCCGGCGCGGGGCAAGCTGGGCACCGACCCGCCTCCCCCCGACCCGAGGACGCATGCCCCGAAGCCGCTTCGACCGACTCGACCCGACACGACGTGAGCAGATCCTCGACGTCGCCGCGCGGGCCTTCGCGGAGAGCGGGTTCGACGGCGCGTCGTACAACCGGATCCTCGCGGACGCCGAGCTGTCCAAGTCGAGCGCCTACTACCTGTTCGAGGGCAAGGCCGACCTGTACGCCGCGGTGCTCCAGCGCGCGACGACCGGGCTGCTGGCGGCGATGCCGGTGCCGGAGCCGACGACGGACGCACCCGAGTGGTGGGCGTCGACGCGTGCATGGCTGCAGTCCTCGCTCGTGTTCCTGCACACGCAGCCGCAGGCCGCGGCGCTGTTCCTCGGGTACCTCGACGCGCGGCGTCGCGGGGTCGTGCCCGACCTCGATCACCAGCTGGACGAGGCGGCGCGGGGAACCGTCGAGGCGCTCCTGGCGAGCGGTCAGGCGGCGGGCGCTGTCCGAACGGATCTGCCGGGCGAGCTCCTGCTGGCCCTGACAGGGGCGGTGTTCGCCGCGCTCGACCACCACTTCGCGGCGAGCTTGGACGAGGGCGCCATCGACGTCTACATCGACACGCTGCGTCGCCTCCTGACGCCCTGAACGACTACTGGTCGTAGATGGTGGGGTAGTCCAGCGGGAACGGGCTGTGCACCACCGGGCCGTGGTCGAAGAGAGCGTCCAGCATGGCGCACCGGTCGGGCTCGACGGCCCGCTCGCAGGACCGCCACTCGGCCTCCAGGTCCTCGAGCGCCACCAACGTCGTCGCGGTGGGGCGCAGCGGGATCGACGCGAACACGCCGTCGGCCACCTCGGTCTCGTCCCAGTGGCACAGCCCGCACAGCGTCCCGATCGTGACCTGCTCGGAGATCACGCGCTCGAAGGCGATCCGTCGATCCAGCGGCTGCTCCACCGGGAAGTGCAGCTCGGCCTTGATGGACAGACCGGACGGCTGGTGCTCCGCGAACTCCAGCAGCGGTCGGCCCGCGCCCTCGGGCACCACCGACAGGGTCAGCCCCGCGTTGCGGATGAAGATCCTCGGTGATCGCGGGGAGGCGGCGGGCTGCGCGGACAGCGTGTCCATCGTCAGCTCGACGTGGAGCGGGCGCTGCAGCGCCTCGAGCACGCACGGCACGTCGACGCTCGGCCCGCCCGGGAGCGCGTCGATGAGGTCGAAGGCCTCCTCGATCGTCGTGGGGCTCGCGAGCGTGGCCGGAACCCAGCAGCCGTCGCGCTCCAGTCCGGTCTCGTCCACACCGACCGGCGCACCATCGTCGGGGGTCTCGCACGCGAACAGCAGGGACCAGAACATGTTGTGGAGTCTATCCTACCACTATTTGGCCGTCGCGGCCCGACTGAGTCGATCGATGAGATGCTGCTTCGAACGAGCAACATCCGCGAGCGTGGTCGCGTCGAGCACCGAGAAGAACGCCGCAGATGCGCGCATCAACGCGCCCGTCAGCGCGCAGCTCCCGGCGAGCACGCAGGTCTCGTCGTTGGGATCGAAGCACACCACCAACCGCAGGTGGGGCTCCATGGCGCGCACGACGTCGCCGAGACGGATCTCGGAGGCGGGCCGCGCGAGCCGCACCCCTCCCCCGGGGCCGCGCCGTGTCGTGACGAAGCCCTCGCGCCGAAGGGCCTGGACCACCTTCTGGACGTGCGTGTGGGACACCCGATGCCGCTCGGCGATCTGGGCGGCCGACAGCACCTCCGGGTCCACCACCGCGAGCAGCATGAGCGCCCGCAGCGCGAGGTCGGTGTGCAGGTTCAGCTCCAACGAATCCCCCCAACTGTGGTTATCCGCCGAGAGTGACCCTCGCCCTCTCGATCGCTGCCAGCTGCGCCGCCCAGGAGGTGGTCGTGCCCGAGTGCCCGCCGACCGTGGACGCGCTCCCCATCGGCGTGCTCGCCGACCCTGCGGACCCGCGGCTGCGCGGTGAACACCTGGTCGTCGTGCTCAAGGAGCGTCGCGTGCTCGGCCACTACGCCGGTGGAGCGCTGACGCGGTGCTCGCGGGTGGGCCTCGCCGCCGGTGCTCCGACCGGCCACAAGCAGCGCGAGGGCGATCTGCGCACCCCCGAGGGCTGGTACCGCACCTCGGACAAGCCCACGTCCCGCTGGTACCACGCGATCGCCATCCACTACCCGGGGCTCGACGACGCCGAGCGCGGGCTGCGCGACGGGCTCGTCGACCAGGCGCAGCACGACGCGATCGCGGCCGCCGTCCGCGCGGACACCAAGCCCCCGCAGACCACGGGGCTCGGCGGCGAGATCCTGTTCCACGGGGGCGGCGCCTCCGACTGGACGCTCGGGTGCATCGCCCTCGAGGACGCGGAGATCGACGCCCTGCGCTCGGCGCTCCCGAAGGACCTCCGGTTCTGGACGTTGATCCTGCCCTGACCT
>JACKER010000046.1 GCA_020632925.1 Alphaproteobacteria bacterium
GGACCTGAAGTCACGAGCGCAGCGACGCCAGTCGCTGGAGGAGCTCGTGGGTGTCCTCGGAGACGACGGGGGAGAGCCACACGCGGTCCAGGTCGCGCGCCAGGCGGAAGGCGATCTCGGCGGCCGCGGCGGACTCTCCCTCGGCGGCGAGCACCACCGCGCGCGTGAGATCGTGCGAGGCCGGATCGGACCCACCCGGGCCCGCAGCCTCGAACCAGGCACGAGCCTCCGCCGCGCGCGCGGGGTCGCGGGCCAGCATGTGGGCGGCGAGGCAGCAGGCGGTGAAGCGAAGCTCGGGTGACGGGCCGACGGCGATCACCATGAGGAGGTCCTCGGCCGCTCCGACGAGGTCGCCCAGGTCCTCCCGGTGGTAGGCACGCAGCAGATGACCGGCCGGGCCGGCAGGAGACGTGACGCCGAGCTGGCTCGCGCGCGCGACCGCCTCCGCAGGCCAGCGCGACGGCCGGACGCCGGCCGCGGCGATCCCCGTCAGCTCGTACAGCGCCAGCGTCTGATCCGCCGTCGGCGTGGACCGCGCGAGCTCGAGGAGCCGCTGACCGTCGGCGATGGGGATCGACGACCACGGCACGACGTTGAGGACGCCGATCAGGAGCGACGCCATGGCGAGGGTTCCCGCGACGAACCCGGGGGTCGAGCCCCGGACCATCTGCGTGGCGACCCCGACCATGACGAGCCCGAACACGAGGTTCGCGGCCGGTCCACCCAGCAGGACCAGGGCGAAGGCTCGCCTCGACCAGGCCCGGCCCAGGCGCACACACAGGGCTGCTCCGGCGTGGGGTCCGCGCCACACGGACAGCGCCACCCGCAGCCCGCACGGGTGTCGGCGCACGACGAAGGGGCCGACCCTCACCGAGAGCAGGGTCCCACCGCACAGCCACGCGGCCACGACGTGTCCCGCCTCGTGCACGGTGACCACCACGACCAACGTGATCACGACCCCCACGACCAGCGCGAGGATCTTCAGGGGATGGTGGTCCGGGACGGCGCCGACCCGCAGTAGACAGAACACCCCCCACCCCACGGCGACCAGCTCGCCCGCGCGGGCGCCCAGCAGGGTCCACCAGGGCGGAGGGCGTGGTGGGGCCGGGGGCGTCCCGAGCGTGAGGCGCGGCGGCGGCGTCACTTCGAGGGGGTGCGTCGGGCGCGGCGACGGAGGAGGAAGCCGCCCACGAGCATCCACACCCCGGAACCCAGGGTCGGGGACGTGTCGCACCCGCAGCCCCGGGTTCCGGGGGAGGTCCCGTCGGTGGTGGTCCCGGGGGGCTCGGTCGCGTCGGCGCCGTCGCAGTCCTGGTCCACGCCGTCTCCCGGCACGTCCACCGCCCCCGGAGAGCGCGAGGGGTCGTCGTCGTCACAGTCCGCCGGCGGCTCGAAGCCGTCCCCGTCACGATCCGGATCGTCCGCGTCGCACAGCCCGTCGCCATCGAGATCCGGCGCCGCCACGCCCGACGCCGCGACCGCCGGCCCCTCGTCCGTGGCGAGCACCAGGTCCACCCGGTCGGGTCCCGTGGCCGGGAGCATCGCCAGGTCGGACAGGCCGGTGGCGAGCGTGGAGGAGCCCGCGGCGAACGCGCCCCCGCCGAGCCCGTCGTAGCGGACGAGCCTCCCACCGTCCCGCTCGGCGAGCGCCACGTCCACGTCGCCGTCGTCGTCGAGGTCCGCGGCCACCACGGCCACCACGTCCTCGAGCCCGCGGCCCAGATCCACCGCCGCGCCGAAGCCGGTGGCGCCGCCCGGCATCCACACCGCCCGGTCTCCCGTGACCGCCACCAGGTCGAGGTCGCCGTCCGCGTCGAGGTCCGCGAGCCGAAGCGCGTCCACCCGCGCCCCCGTGGGCTCGACCGTCGAGGCCTGGAACGTCCCATCGCCCTGCTGCGCGTAGATCCGGACCTCCGCGCCCGTCGAGGCCACCAGGTCCAGGACGCCATCGCCGTCCACGTCGCCCGCGTCGACGTCCGACAGATCGATCGCCTGCGCGTCGATCACCTCGCGCGAGAAGGCCCCGCCGGCCGCCACGAACAGCAGCACCTCGTGTCCCTGCCGATCGGCGACCACCAGGTCGGCGCGACCGTCCCCGTCCACGTCCGCCGCGCGGGCCGCGACCGGTCCCACCGCCGAGCCGACGGGTTGGGGCAGCGGCGACTGGCGCCCGGCCGCCCACCAGCGCAGCGTGCCTCCCGCACCCGCCGCGAACACGTCGGGGTGTCCGTCGCCGTCGGTGTCGCCCACGTCCAGCGCGACCACGTCGACCACGTCGCCGATGAGCACCCGCTGCCCCGTCGGGCCGCCCGTGAGGCCCACCTGCGCGCCCGAGCCCCAGACCACGTCGAACGCTCCGTCCACGTCGAGGTCGACCACGGCCACCGCCGAGGTGGGCGCCCACTCGACCAGCAGCGCCGGCGCGGCGAACGCCTGCCCGCCGCCCGGATCCGCCACCGTGGGGCACGGGTCGCACGCGTCGCCCAGCGGGTCGCCGTCGACGTTCTCCTGCCCCGGATCGGCGTCCGCCGGGCAGTCGTCCACCACGTCGCACACGCCGTCGCCGTCGCCGTCGGGATCGATCGGGCAGGTATCCACCCCGTCGTCGATGCCGTCGTGGTCGCTGTCCGCGAGGGTCGGATCCGTCCCGAGCACCAGCTCGTCCGCGTCGGTCAGCCCGTCCCCGTCCGTGTCCGGGAGCGTGGGGTCGGTGCCCAGCGCCACCTCCTCGCCGTCGAGCAGCCCGTCCCCGTCCGTGTCCGCGACGGTCGGCAGGGTCCCGTGGCCCGCCTCCTCGCCGTCGAGCAGGCCATCCCCGTCCGTGTCCGCGATCAGCGGATCGGTGTCCGACTCCTGCCCGTCGAGCAGCCCGTCCCCGTCCGTGTCCGGGAGCAGCGGGTCGGTGCCGGACACCAGCTCCTGCCCGTCGAGCAGCCCGTCCCCGTCCGTGTCGTCGTCCAGCGGATCGAGGTCGAGCGCGAGCTCGCGCCCGTCGTCGACGCCGTCCCCGTCGCTGTCGGCGAGCAACGGGTCGGTACCGAGCGCGACCTCCTCCCCGTCGAGCACCCCGTCGTCGTCGGTGTCGGGATCGCCGGGGTCGGTGGTGAGCTCGTCCGCGTCGTCGATGCCGTCACCGTCCCGGTCCGCGTCGCTGGAGTCGCAGATCCCGTCGTGATCGAGGTCTGGCGGCAGCAGTCCGCGGAACCAGCCGTCGCCCCAGGCGATATCGGAGGTGGTGTCCAGATCGAGCGGTCCCACCGCGACACCGAGGGTGGGGAACGCGCCGGTGAGGTCCATCAACGGCCGGTAGGTGAAGCCCAGCGCGCCATCGCCCTCGAGCCACCCGAGCGCGCCCGCACTCGTCATCACGACCAGGTCCGGAGCGCCGTCCCCGTTCGCGTCCCCCACCGCCACGCTCCGCAGGCTGGGCGCTCCCGCCACCGGCGTGGCCGGTCCGTACGTGAAGCCACCGAGGTTCTCGCGCACGGAGACCGTCAGGGACGCGAGCACGAGGTCCGCGTCGCCATCGCCGTCGAGGTCCGTCACGACCGGACCGCTCAGCGTGCCGAGCGAGGCCCGCTGGGCCAGGGTCCCGGCGACGTTCTCCCAGACGTCTCCGCTGTTGGTGACCACGTCCAGATCACCGTCCCCGTCGACGTCGGCGAGCGTCGGACACCGGGTGCCGGCGAGCAGCGTCGCCGAAGCGGCGAAGGACTGACCACCGGTGTTCTCGGCGATCCACAGATCGGCGTCGCAGCCCAGCACGTCGATGTCGCCATCGCCGTCGAAGTCGGTGGCCTCGACCAGCGAGACCTCGTACGGCACGGTCAGCGTCTGCGTGAGCTGCAACCCGCCCCCCGCGACCCCACGCCGCCAGTAGACCGTGTCGCCGTAGCCGTACCGGTTGGAGCTCGCGACCAGCTGGTCGAGCACGCCGTCCTGGTCGATGTCGACCATGTCCACGTCGGCCAGCCCCTCGCCCAGCACCGTGGCAGGCGCGAGCGCGCCAGCGTCGGCGATGCGCAGGAGCGTCTGCGCGCCACCGACCACGAACAGGTCCAGGTCGCCGTCGTCGTCCGCGTCCGCGAGCTCGGGTCTCCCCGGGAAGGTGGGGTCCTCCACGAGCTCGACCGCCAGCGTCTGGGTGGGATTCGGGTAGTCCGGGCAGTCGTCGCAGGCGTCGCCCACGCCGTCACCGTCGAGATCCTCCTGCCCGGGGTCGGACACCGTCGGGCACAGGTCGGACGCGTCACACACGCCGTCGCCGTCCGCATCACCGCTCGTCGGGCAGGGGTCCTCCCCATCGAGCAGGCCGTCGCCGTCGGTGTCGGGGTCGAGCGGGTCGGTCGGGCCGTAGACCTCCACGAAGTCGTCGAGCCCGTCGCCGTCGGTGTCAGCGAGCAGCGGGTCGGTGGCGAAGCCCGCCTCCTCCGCGTCCGAGAGCCGGTCACCGTCCGTGTCCGTGCAGGGATCGGTCGGGTCGGTCGGGCAGGTGTCGTCCGCGTCGCAGGTGCCGTCACCGTCCGCGTCGCTGTTGAGTGTGGGGATGGCGGGGAGCCAGCGGACGCCCTCCGACCAGAAGGGGTCCCCCGAGCCGTTCACCAGGTCGGGGCGGCCCGAGCCGTCGAGGTCCGTGACCGCCAGCGCGTTCCTCCCGATCGTGTCGAGCGTCTCGGGCGCCGCGAGCGTGCCGCTCCCGTCGTTCTCGAGCCACCACAGCGCGTTGCCCTGGACCACCACGTCGAGGTCCCCGTCCACGTCGAGATCGGCGACCACGAGCTTGGCGAAGTCGCCGGAGATGCCGTGAGCGACGTCCCGCAGGGCCGTGGGCCCGGAGGGTCCTCCGTCCGCCACCACCAGGCGGGAGGTGAAATCCTCCTGGAGGACGAGCTCGGCAGCGCCGTCACCGTCGAGATCTCCGGCCGCGATTCCGCCGTAGCCCGACAGCGACGACGGAACGGCGTGCCGGGTGAAGCTCAGGCCGCCCGTGTTCTCCTCCCACACCAGGCGGAGCGTCGAGTCGAGGTGGGCGAGGTCCAGGTCGCCGTCACCATCGAGATCGGCCGCGACGATGCCCGACACGGTGGACGTGCTGGCGCTACCCAGGAATCGAATGGCGGCGAACACGCCCCCACCCAGGTTCTCACCGACCCAGTACCGGACGTAGGTGCGGTAGTAGTAATCCGGCTCCTGGTGCTCCCACCCGGCCAGGTCCAGGTCCCCGTCCCCGTCGAGATCGGCGACGATCACCCGCAGCTCGTCGATGTCCCATGCGAAGCCACCCAGCCAGGTCGGCGCCCCGAAGGCCCCGGTGCCGTCGTTCGCGTACCAGGCCAGCGTGGTGCCGGAGTCGTCCACCACGTCGAGGTCCCCGTCCCCGTCGAGGTCTCCGAGGACGCCCGGCGGCGTCGCCACCTCCACGAAGGTCGTCCCCGGTTGCTGCAGCAACGACCCGGCGGAGGTGACGAGATCGACGTCCCCGTCGCCGTCCAGGTCGCCCGCCTCGATCCGGTATACGAGGTACCAGGATCCGAGCGTGAGCGGCGGCAGCAACACACCTGGCCCGAACCGGGCCTCCTGGCGTGGCTCGGCCTCGCTCGGACAAGGATCGGTCGCGTCCGGCAAGCCGTCGCCGTCTCGATCCTGGGCCCAGGCAGCTGACAAGGCGACGACCAGCAAGATGTGCTCCTCGCGCGACTCTACCCCGCCGTTCGGAGCGCCGCGCTCGGGTGTCACACGACAGGACGCGCGGTTCGGACGGCTGTGCGCATGTTACGCGGCGCCAGGGAGGCGACCCGTGGCCCGCCTGGTGTTCTTCAGCGACTTCATCTGACCCTGGTGTCACCTCGCGGAGCGGGGTGCCCTGAGACCGGTCCTCGAGCGGTACGCGCTGGACTTCGAGTGGCGCGGCTTCGAGCTGCACCCCGGCATCCCGCCCGGCGGCATCGAGCTGTCGTCCATGTTCCCGCCCGACCGCATCGTCGTCATGCACGACCGACTCCGCGAGGTCGGGCGGTCGATGGGCGTGACCATCCACCCGCGAGAGCACGCGCCGAGCACGAAGCCCGCCCTCGCGCTGGCGGAGCTCGCACGTCGTCAGGGCAAGCTCGATGCGTGGCGCGAGGCCGCGATGACCGCCCACTGGGAGGAGGGTCGCGATCTCGAGAGCCCCGAGGTGCTCCGCGAGCTCCTGACGGCGGCGGGGATGGACGCCGAGGCCGCGCTGGCCTGGCTCTCCGACCCCGAGGTCCCCCGGCTGCTCGCGGCGCAACGTCAGGAGGCTGCGCGCTGGGGCGTGACCGGCATCCCCACGTGGTTCGTGTTGCCCACCGGCTGGACGCCCGCCGACCCGATGCCGCCCGAGGGAAGCCCGCGTCCGGTCCGCGTCGTGGGCTGCCAGCCGATCGAGGTGGTCGAGCGGGCCGCCGAGATGGCCGGCGCCGAACGCCGCACCGCGTAGGTGTCGCAGGTCGCGCTACACTCGCCGGATGGACAACCTCGGTCTTCTGCGGTGGGTGCTCTTCGGGATAGCCGCCTGCCACCCGGACGCGCCTCGGCCTGCACCGAACCCGAGCACCACGAGCGGATCCACCCCGACCGGGACGGGGGACACCGGAACGAGGACGACGACGACGACGACGAGCTGCGCGGTCACGGGGTGGCAGCCGCTGGTCGACCGGAGCTCGCTGCGCCCCTGCTCGGAGTTCACGGAGCCTGCTCCGGGCTGCTTTCCCGGGGAGCTGTGCGCCGACGTCTGTCGGGCCGCCTGCGGCGATGGCGACTGCCCGTCGGGGGAGACCTGCGAGGTCGTCGAGTGGACGACCACCTGGTACGACCCGGTCGCGTACTCGCTCAGCGTCTGCACGGGCGCGAGCGGCGTGATGCCGGAGGGGCCCCTGAACGGGCTCTCGGCCTTCGTGCCCACCTCCCTGCCGGAGCCGGCGTCGTTGCTGGTGGCCGGGGAGAGCGCGCTGTGGACCGTGACCTCGACCGATCCGCGGGTGTTGGCCCTCGACCTCGGCCCCGACCACCTGCCCGACGGGACCCTCACCGACCTGGGACCCTGCCCCGTCGACCGCGTGCCGACCGCTGGGCTCGAGTCGCGTGGTCGCTTGTACCTGGTGTTCGGTGACCGGGTGTTCTCGGCCGCGGTGAAGGGGAACGCCCTCGGCGCCTGGCGGGAGGAAGCGGCGCTCGCCGCCGCCGTCGAACAGCCCGCGCTCCTCGACACGGGAGACCGGCTGGTCGTCGCCGCGGGCTCGATCGACGGCGCCCCCAGTCCGCTGGTCCAGTCCGCCGAGGTCGATGCAGGCGGGGTCCTCGCTCCCTGGACCCGAACCTTCGTCACCTTCGTGGGCGGACCCGGGCGGCACGCCGCCGTCGTGGCGAACGAGCTGGTGGTCTTCGACGAGCGTGCCGGGTCGATCCGACGCGCGCCCGTGAGCACCCTGCCGAACCCGGTGTTCGAGCTCGCCCCCACGCCCGACGACCTACGCTTCGTGGCGGGCTCCTTCGCCGTGGGTTCGCTGTGCGACTCGCTGGTGTTGGTGGGAGCGGAGCCCAGCCTGTCCACCGAGCTGCTACCCTGGGATCCGACCACCGGGCCCGACGACGCCTGGCGACTGGCCAGCATCGTCTCGGAGGAGTGGAGGCCTCCGCGCGACACGACGACGCACGGATCCTCCCTGTACGTCCTCGGCTTCGACGGGACGAAGGTGTGGGCCGCCACACGGACGCCCTGAGGTCAGTGGACGGGATCCCAGCGCACCAGCCAGCCGGTCCCACCCCCTCCGTGCCCCAGGGCGTCCGGGCTCGTGCGTTGGGCGCCGACGTACCCGATCCCGCGCGCCCCAGCGACGATGCCGCCGTCCGCGAGCTCGACGACGCCCGCGATGTCGTCCACCGAGGTCGTGCCGGCGTCGAGCGCGGCCACGGCCCGTCCGTCCCGGGCCACCATCCCCACCACCAGGTCGGTCGCCTCGCTCGCGTAGGCCTCCATCGACGGGGCCGCTCCGAGGGCGCCGGTCTCCCTCGCCCTCCCCCACAGCATCCAACCGTCGGGCCGCGGGACCAGGCGGGTGTCGTCCAGGTACGGTGCGAAGGCCTCGAACCCCGCGGTGAGTCGGCGGTCCACCTCGGCGTGCCGGAGCCACACCACGTCGGAGTCGAACGTCAGGACGTCGACGCCTCCCATCCCCACCGCGACCGCGCTCACACCGGTGGCCTTGGCGGATCGGAACGCACCCGTCCCCGCGTCGAGCGCCAGCAGCTCCGCGTGATCGACCGTGGGACGACCGTTCGGGCGCGACGTACCACTCCACCCGACCCACAGGTGGACGTCGTCCGCAGCGAGCCCCCAGCAGGCGCCGGTCTGTCCGGAGACCAACAGCCATCGGGGCTCACCGTCGGGTGCCCAGGCGGCGACGAAGCTCGACCCCGACCCGGCGTCCGCCACGAAGGTCCCGAGCTCGATCTCCCGGTCGATGTGGTGCCCGCACGCGAAGACCGAGCCGTCCGGACCCGCCGCCAGCCAGGTGACCTGCCCGCCCAGGAGGTACGAGAACCAACGGGGACGACCGCTCGGGTCCAAGCGGGCCACGACGTTCACGTCCCAGCTCGGCACCACCGTGCCGCCGTCGTCGGGGAACGGCACCATCTGGTCGTCGCCTCGGAAGCCCACGACCATGCCACCGGGGTCTGGCGCACCGACGAAGCCCTGCCGCCAACGCCCGTCGGCGATCCGGTGCCACTCCACCGGCAGGCCCGTCGCGGGGTCCACCACCGCCACGAAGGCGGAGCTGTCGGTGAGCCAGGTCACCGCGTCGGCGTCGCCGATGCCGAAGTGCGCCTCCGACAGGCGCCACCCGCCGATCAGGGCCAGCAGGCGCCCGTCTCCGGAGGGCACCAGCACGTCCGGAGCCAGGTCCCAGGCACGGATCCACGTCGGGCGATACGGAGGTTCGGCCACCGGGTCGCCCGAGTGCCGCGCGGCGGTCCCTCCAGTGTCGCCGGCCGTGTGGGACGTGACGAGCGGAGGCGACATCGTGCCCTGATGGCAGGCGAGCCAGGTGAGGAACATGGGGCGAGTGTACCCGGACCGGCCCCGGATGGCGCTGCACGAACGTTGCACACGGACTGCGGAAGGGTGCGCGGATCGAGAGCGTACGTTGCAGGTGGAGGCCCGATGAAGGTCAAGCTCGTCCTGCCGTCGCTCACCGAGTGCGACAGCCCGCACTTCCGCCCGATCAAGTACAGCCTGTTCCCCCCGCTGGGGCTCGCGTCCCTCGCCTCCTGGCTCGACCCCGACGACGAGGTCGAGATCGTCGACGAGCACGTGATGCCGCTGACCACGGACGACGAGCCCGATCTCGTGGGCATCGAGGTCTACATCACGAACGCGCGCCGGGCCTACGCGCTCGCGGACCACTACCGAGCAAAGGGCGTCCGGGTGATCCTCGGCGGGCTGCACGTGACCTCGCTCCCCGAGGAGGCGGCACCCCACGCCGACCACCTCTTCCTCGGCCCCGCGGACGCCACCTTCCCGAAGTTCCTCGCGGACCTGAAGGCCGGCTGTCCACAGCCCCGCTACGTCGGCACCGAGCGCTCGCTGATCGGCGTGCCCCCGCTGCGCCGCGATCTCATCCGCCGGGAGCTCTACCTCGTACCGAACAGCATCGTGGTCAGTCGCGGCTGCCCCCACCACTGCGACTTCTGCTACAAGGACGCCTTCTTCGAGGGAGGCAAGGGTTTCTACGTCCAGAAGGTGGACGACGCGCTCGCGGAGATCGAGCGACTGCCCGGGAAGCACCTGTACTTCCTCGACGACCACCTGCTCGGCAACCGCCCCTTCGCCGAGGCGCTGTTCGCGGGCATGAAGGGCATGGGCCGGCTCTTCCAGGGCGCGTCCACGGTCGACGGCGTGCTCCGCGGCGACCTGATCGAGAAGGCGGTCGACGCGGGGCTGCGCAGCCTCTTCCTCGGGTTCGAGACGCTGGACCCCCGCGCGCTGAAGACCGCGAACAAGACGCAGAACGTGGGGCGCGACTACGACCGCGCCATCCGCCGGCTCGACGACCTCGGCGTGATGATCAACGGCTCCTTCGTGTTCGGGCTCGACGGCGACGGTCCCGACGTGTTCTCGCGCACCGTCGACTGGGCGGTGAGCCGCGGGCTGACGACGGCCACCTTCCACGTCGCCACGCCCTACCCGGGGACCGCGTACTTCAAGCGCATCGAGGCCGAGGGGCGCCTGCTGCACCGCGACTGGGACCGCTACGACACGCGCCAGGCCGTGTTCCAGCCCATCGGGATGACGACGACCCAGCTCGAGGAGGGCTACTGGCGGTCCTACCGGGACTTCTACCGCTGGTCGAACATCGCGCGCGGCGCGGCGGCCCACGGCACCTGGGGGCGCTCGCTCAAGCACCTGGCCTACAGCGGGGCGTGGAAGAAGCTCGAGCCGCTCTGGGACACGGTGATCCGCGCCCGGCGCCTGCGCGGGATGCGCCCGCTGCTCGAGTCGGTGCTCCGCACGGTCCCCGTGCTGCGCGCCGGCGAGGACGACCTGCCGACCGCGCTGAAGGAGGCCGCGTGACCCTCGCCAAGCGCGCGTTCGACGTGGCGGCCGCGACCTTCGCGCTCGCGCTGTTCTCGCCGGTCCTGCTGCTGGCGGCGACGGCGATCGTCGTCCACGACGGCGGCTCGGTGCTCTTCGTGCAGGAGCGCGTGGGCCGCGACGGCGTCCCCTTCCGCATCTTCAAGCTCCGCACGATGCGGGACGAGGTGGTGACGGGGCCCGGGCGCTGGCTGCGCGCCACCGGCATCGACGAGGTGCCGCAGTTCCTCAACGTGCTCCGCGGCGACATGTCGGTCGTGGGCCCGCGCCCCCTCACGCACGCCGACCTGACCCGCCTGGGCTTCGACCGCGACCCGCTGCGCGCCACGGTCCGTCCCGGGATCACGGGACCCGCCCAGGTGTTCGCCCCCACCACGGCCGCCGGCGTGCTGGACACCGACCGCCGCTACGTCCGCGAGGCCTCCCTCCGGGTGGACGCGGAGCTGGTCGCCATCTCGTTCGCCATGAACCTGTTCGGGAAGCGGCGCGTGCGCGCACGCCTCGCCGGCCACCGCCTCGCCCCCGCCGTCTGACCGCCGAAGCGGGCGTTGGGCACGAGCTATGGTCGCCGTCCGAGGTGGATGGTGTCCGAACACGAGCACACCTGGGATCTGCTCTCCAGATCGGGGCTCCTGACGCAGGAGGAGCTCGAGAAGGTCGCGGAGGCCTACCGGACCGCGCCCGAGAGCAGCTGGGAGCGCGCCGTGCGCACCGCCAGCCTGCCGCCCGACCGACTGGCCGACACGCTCGAGGTCATCGTCTCGGCCGAGCCCCGCGCCCTCTCGGACGCCACGGGGACGCCGGAGGCCCGTGGGCGCTATCGCCGTCTGCTCTCGTTGGGCGAAGGGGGCATGGGCCGGGTCGACCTGGTCGACGACACCCACCTGCACCGCCGCGTCGCCAGGAAGGAGCTGTTGAGTGGTGACCCATCGATCGTCGCGCGGTTCCTCCGCGAGGCGCGGATCACGGCACAGCTCGATCATCCCGGCATCGTGCCGATCCACGAGCTCGGTGTCCGAGCGGACGGCACCGTCTACTACACGATGAAGCGCGTCCGCGGTACGACGCTCCGCGAGAAGCTGAACGAGTGCGCCAGTCTCCCCGATCGGCTCGCGCTTCTCGTCCACTACGCCGATCTGTGTCAGGCGGTCGGGTTCGCTCACAGCAAGGGTGTCATCCATCGCGACCTGAAGCCGGAGAACGTGATGGTCGGCCCGTTCGGGGAGACCCTGGTGCTCGACTGGGGTCTGGCGACCCTGTTGGGAGAACCGGAACAACCGGGTAGCGGCTCGGCCGTCGAGCTCGGGGACGACGCACGCCTGACGCGCGCCGGGAGCCTGCTGGGGACGCCGAGCTACATGAGCCCGGAGCTGGCCTCGGGCCGGGTGCGGTCGGCGGACGCCCGCAGCCCTCACCATCCTCACCGACACCACGCCTCCCCCGCGGCCCGATCACGTGACGGTGACCCTGCCGAAGGACGTGGTGTGGGCGATGGTCGGATCCACGTCGTTCGCGCGCCGGGCCACCGGAGACGAGCCCTCCAGCCACGACTTCCCCATCCAGCGGGAAGCGGCGGTGCCCGTCTTCTTCCTGACCCGACACGGCTACCCGTATCAATGCTCCATCGTCATCGAGCGAGGAGTCCACGTGGAGATCACAGGCAAGGACGATGGCAGCTTCCGGCTCGGGTACGAGCAGTCACCCTTCTGGGAGCCGTGCCACCCCATCCAGGATCTCCAACGCCTGCTTTCCCCTGACAGCATGCGCGGCGCGGACGCCGGGCCTCGCGACCGCGCCGCCGCGATGGGCTTCGATGTGACGATACGTATACTTCACCTTCTGGGCCTGAACGCCGTCCGGAAGCAGCGGATCACCACGGACAAGACGCTGCCGGAGACGGTGTCGCGGCGATGCTGCCCGACTCGATGCTGGACCGGTCCACCTCGCGCCTGAACCTCCTCGGCCTGGGGCCCGCGCTCTTCGCTGAGCTCGCGGGTCACGTCAGTCTCGCCGGACCTCGATCCCGTGCTTCCGGATGAGGCGGTAGAGGACGTCGCGGTTGCGCAGGCCGAGCGCCCGCGTGGCTGCCGCCTGGTTGCCGCCCGCCCGGTCCAGCGCCTCGCGGATCTCGTCGGCGGTGAGCGCGGCGGCATCGGTGTGGAGCACCTCCGGCGCCGAGCGACCCCACCGCCACCATCGCGAACCCCAACCTCGTGGTCGGCGGGCCGAGCTTCGCGTCCGACCCGATCCACAACAACAAGGGCGCGGTCCTGTCCTGGACGATCGACGCGTCGACCTACTGAAGCACGCCCGACGTCGCACCTCGTGACGCCCACCGCCCCCGCTCCAGCGGCCAGCTATGCTGCTCGGAGTGGGGGCTCTCGCATGTGGTGGCTGGGGATCGCGTGGGCGGTGGACACCGACCTCGACGGGCTGGAGGATGCCGCGGAGCTGACGCTGCGGACCGACCCGGCGCGCTACGACACGGACGGCGACGGGCTCGGCGACGGGCTCGAGCTGAGCCTCGGCCACGATCCCCGCGTCCCTGACGGCTGCACCTGGGCGACGATGCGCACGTTCCCGTCCTTCGGCTGGGATCCGCCGCTGGCGGTCGACCTCGACGGGAACGGGTGGACGGACCTGCTGGTGGGTCGCGAGGGCATCCCCACCAGCCTCGACTGGCAGCGCAACACGGGCGGGACGTTCACCCGTTCTCCCCTGTGGGTGATCCCCGTCCGCGACGCGAGCACGGCGGACGGCGTGGTCGTCGAGGACCTCGACGCGGACGGCGTCGCCGACCTGGCCGTGCTGGAGTACGGCGGCGGGATCGGGTGGGCCCGCGGCCTCGGCGGCGGCAACTTCGGTCCGCCCAGGCCGATCGCGGCGCGCACCCCCTGGTACGGCGGGGCGCTCGTGGCGGTGGACGTGGACCACGACGGGGATCCGGACCTGGTGGCGCCGACGCCCTGGCCCACGCCCTACCGGATGGGCCTGGAGTGGTTCGAGAACGACGGCAGCGGCGGCTTCGCCCCGCCCACCTTCCTGCTGGAGGTGCCGCTGGGCCCGGAGCAGGTGCTGGTGACCGATCTCGACCTGGACGGCGTGTCCGATCTGGTGATGAACGCCAACTTCGTCGTGTGGATCGCCTACGGGACGGCCGCGGGCTTCGATCCCGCGATCCAGGCGTACGGGCCCGGCGGTCAGGGCGTGGGCGAGCTGCAGGTGTGCGATCTCGACGGCGACGGTGACCAGGACGTGGTGGTCGGCGACCACTGGCTGGAGACGCTCCCCGGGAGGACCCGGCAGGCCCACACCACGCCCGGCTCGAGCCAAGCCCCCGATGCTGGGTGCGCCGACATCACCGGCGACGGGCTCGCGGATCTGCTGACCACCGCGAACGGCGCCACCGGCTGGATGCGCAACCTCGGTCCCGGCGGGTTCGCACGGTACCCCGCGGTCGCGACCGTGGCCCTGTCCCAGGCGACGTGGGCGGACCTCGACGGCGACGGCGACCCGGACCTCGTGGGCGGGGGCTCGGAGCTCACGTGGTACCTCAACCCCGGCGTCGGGAGGGACGGCGACGGCGACGGGCTGGAGGCCGACGCGGAGTGCGCCTTCGGGTCCGACCCGTCGCTCGCGGACACGGACGGGGGCGGTCGCACGGACGGGGAGGAGGCGTGGGCCGGCACCGACCCGAACGACCCGACGGACGACGTGGCCCCGCCGGACGCGGACGGCGACGGCGTGCCCGACGGTCTCGAGGCGAGCCTGGGGACCGATCCGCGCGACCCCGACACCGACGGTGACGGCGTCTCGGACGGCGACGAGCTCGCCGCCGGCTCCGACCCGCTCGACCCGACCGACCTGCCCGGCGATCCCCACACCGGGCTCGACACGCCGACGGCCGACACCGGGGCGACGCCGACCACGAGCCACACCGGTATGCCCGAGCCAACCGCGCACTCCGCGGACACCGGCGCCCCCGGTACGGACACCACCGACACCGAAGGCCCCGCGGGGGGCGACGCTCCCGCCGACCACGGCTGCGGCTGCGACGGGAGTGGCGGCGCGCCGACCGGGTTGGCAACCCTGGTGTTCCTGGTCGCTCGACGGCGGCGGCGACGCTCCGTAGACTGTCCCTGATGGACACCCCCCGTCTCCCGTCTCCCGTGGCCTGTGCGTGGGTGTGGGTCGCCCTCGCGGCCTGCCATCCGGACACGCCGCGCGTCAGCTCTCCCATCCCGAGCCCGACCGACACCGGCCCGGCGGACGACACGGCGACGGTACCGACCACCACGCCGTCGACCTGCGCCATCACCGCCTGGCCACCGCTGATCGACCGCAGCTCCATGAGGCCGTGCACGGGCTTCGGGCAGGCGCCGCCAGGCTGCTTCGCGGGCGAGGTGTGCACCGACCGCTGTCGGATCGAGTGCGGAGGCGCCGAGTGTCCGGAGGGCGAGACCTGCGAGTTCTACGAGTGGACGACCACAGGGGTCTACGACAAGGTCTTCTACTCGCTCGACACCTGCCACGGGGCGACGGGTCCAGCGTTGCCGGAGGGCCCGATGAACGGGCTCACCGCGTTCTCGCGGACGTCCCTGCCCCAGCCTGCGTCCATCCTCGTCGGAGGCGAGGGAGCGGTGTGGGCCCTGGCCGCCTCGCGCCTCCTGGGGCTCCCGCTCGGTCCGGACCACCTCCCCGACGGGACCGTCGCCAACCTCGGGGCCGGCCCGCTCCCGGACGCGCCCACCGCCGGGCTCGAGGCCCACGGGAGGCTCTACCTGCTGTTCGGCGATCGGGTGTTCTCCGCCGCGGCGACAGGCACCTCCCTCGGGAGCTGGCGCGAGGAGGCGAGCCTGCCCGCCGCCGTCCAGCGACCCGCCTTCCTCGACGCTGGGGAGCACCTCGTGGTCGCAGCGGGGACGATCGACGGTGCGCCGAGCCCGCTGGTCCAGGTCGCCGAGGTGCGCAGGGACGGCGCGGTCGCACCATGGACCCGGACCTTCGTGTCCCCCGTCGCCGACGGTGATCGGCACGCGGCGATCGTGGGTGACGAGCTCGTGCTGCTCGCGGTGGGAGGTCACGCGATCCACCGCGCGCCCCTGAGCACCCTCCCAGAGCCGGAGTTCGAGAGCGTCTGGTCGCAGCCCCACGCCCTGGCGCGACAGGAGGTCGCGGTCGCGGTCGGATCGCTGTGCGACGCGCTGGTGATCGTGGGCGCGGAGCCGAGCCTGTCCACCCAGCTGCTGCCGTGGGACCCGACTGGCGGACCGGACCAGGACTGGCGGCTCGGGAGCCTCGTGGCCGCCGAGACGCGGGCGCCGCTCGACGTGACGACGCACGGCTCCTGGCTCTACGTGCTGGGCGCCGACGCGACCACGGTGTGGAGCGCCGGGCGCGGCCCCTGACCGTCAGCGCACGGGATCCCAGCGCACCAACCAACCCTTCCCACCGCCCCCGTGACCCAGGGCGTCCGGGCTCCGGCGCTGGGCGCCGATGTAGCCGACCCCGCTCGCTCCAGCGACGACGCCCCCATCCGCCAGCTCGACGACGCCACCGTCGGTGTCGACGGAGGTCGTGCCCGCGTCCAGCGTGGCGAGCGCGTGCCCGTCGCCGTCGAGCAGGCCGATCACGCGGTCGGACGCCGCGCTGGCGTACACCTCCATCGCGGGTTCCACGCCGAAGCTCCCGCTGCCGATGGACGCCCCCCAGAGCATCCAGCCACCGCTCCTCCGCTGGAGCACCGGGTCCCGCAAGGACGGCGAGAAGGCGTGGAAGCCCGCGGTGACCGTCCCGTCGGGGTCGGCGTGCCGCAGCCACGTCTCCGACTGGGGCCCGACCACCACGTCGACGCCGCCGCCCGTCGCCGACAGGGCCAGGACGTCCACGACCGCGACGGAGGACACGGCGCCGGAGGCCGCATCCAGCGCGAGCAGCTCCGTGCCACCGGCGCTCGGCGTCCGGTCCGGTCGCGACGTGCCCCTCCACCCGACCCACAGCCGCGCGTCGTCCGCGGCGAGTCCCGTGCAGCCGCCCGTCCGCCCGGACACCAGGAGCCAGCGGGGCTCACCCGAGGGCGACCAGGCCGCGACGATACCCGCGCCGGACGTGCCGTCCGACACCAGCGTCCCCGACCGGACCTCGTCGCTCGCAGGTTCCCCGCACGCGAAGACGGAGCCGTCCGGGGCCGTCGCCAGCGTGGTGATCCTGCTCCCTTCGAGGAACGCGGCCCAGCGGGGCCTCCCGCCCGCGTCCACCCGAGCGACCACGGACGACGTCCAGCTCGGCGACGTGGGGCCGCCGTCGTCGGGGAACACCACCATCCCGTCCCTCCCCCGGAAGGCGAGGACGATGCCTTCGGGGTCCGGCGCGCCGACGAAGGGCCGGGACCATCGTCCGTCGGAGATCCGGTGCTGGTCCACGGGGAGTCCTGTCGCCGGGTCCACCGTCAGCAGGAGGGCGGAGCCGTCCGAGGGCAGCGAGCGCTCGTCGGGGTCGCCGAGTCCGAAGCGCAGGTCCGCGCCGGTGTTCTCCCCGACCACGGCGAACACCCGCCCGTCTCCGGACGGCAGGACGAGCTCCGGGACGGGGCCCCAGGCGCGGATCCACGTCGGACGGAAGGCGTCCGTCCCCGCTGGCGCGCCCGTGTCCTCCGTGGTGGTCGCGGCGCTGTGCCAGGCGGTGCTCGCCGTGTCCGACGCGGTCTCCCCCGTCGTCGGCGTCGTCGTCGACATGGGCCCCGTCGCGCCCTGCCGGCAGGCCAGCAACGTCCAGAACAGGATGCACACCCCCGCGCTCGTCCACACAGTAGACCCGATTCCCCTCGATGTCTCGGGTTCGTTGCGGGGCCCGGGAGGCCGCAATACGTTCGGCCACGTCTCCCGGAGCGAACGGACGGGCCGGAGACGAACGCGTTCCCGGTGATCGCCATGTCGGCACCACATCCCACCTCCGAGAGCGGGCCCGAGCCCAAGGTGTCGGTCGTCGTCCCGACGTTCCAGCACGTCGACACAATCGAGCAGGCGGTGGCCTCGGTGTTGGCCCAGGAGGTCGACTTCCCCTACGAGATCCTGCTCGGGGAGGATGGCTCGACCGACGGCACGCTCGAGGTGTGCGAGCGGCTCGCCGAGCAGCACCCGGACCGGATCCGCCTGTTCCGACACGGCGAGCTGCCGAAGATCCGCATCGACGGCCGCCAGACGGGGCGCCGCAACTGGACCGAGCTGCTGCGGAAGGCCCGCGGGACGTACATCGCCCACCTCGACGGCGACGACTGGTGGACCGACCCCACCAAGCTGGCCCGCCAGGTCGCGCTGCTCGACGCTCGTCCCGAGCTGAGCTTCTGCTTCCACGACCACGCCCGCGTTCGGGACGGCGAGGACCTGGGCACGACCCACGCCACCGACGCGCTGACCTTCACGACGCCGGACCTCATCTGGTCCTACCCCTGCCAGACGCTGACCCTGATGTTCCGCCGCTCGGCCGTCCCCGATCCGTTCCCGGACTGGCTGATGCACGAGGCACCGCTCGGGGACAAGCCGCTGGTCGTGCTCGTGTCGCTGACGGGCCCCGGGGAGCGCATCCCGCGCGACATGGCGACCTACCGGGTGGGCGTGGGCCTGTGGGGCGCGCTCGCGGAGGAGAAGCGCATGCGGCTCAGCGCCCGCACGAGCGAGCTCCTCGGCCACCACCTGCCGGCTCCCTGGAACGCGGTCGCCCAGCGACACCAAGCGGTCGTCCAGCTCCACCTGGTGCGCCAGCTCGCGCTCGATGGCCGGCGCGACGAGGCGCTGGCGATGTGGCGGCAGACGGAGCGGAGCCACCTGACGGCGGCCGACCGCAGGGTCCGGCTGGCGGCGCGCCTCGCCCTGTGGTGGCCCCGCGGTGAGCGCGGTCGCGTCCTGAAGTCGCGCCTGCGCGCGCTCTCCGGCCTGCCCTCCGCCGCCGTGAGCGCCGCGAGGGGCCGCCGCGCGGGGACGGGTTGAGCGAGGCGCCCCAGGGCTCGGAGATCGGGCGGCAGGTCGCCCGGAACGTGGGGTGGCTGGGGATCGGGCAGGTCGGCACCCAGCTGCTCCAGATCGTGTCCGGCGTGGTGCTCGCCCGCCTCATGACGCCCGAGGAGTTCGGCCTCGTCGGCATGGTCGTGGTGTTCGCGAACTACGCGAACGTCCTGATGAACTTCGGCTTCGGCACCGCCCTGGTCCAGCAGAAGGAGATCACGGAAGACGAGCTGAGCACGGTGTTCTGGCTCAACACCGGCGTGGGCGTGGGGATGGCGCTGCTGTTCTCGGCCCTCGCGCCGGTCCTCGCCTGGTTCTACGACACGCCCGAGGTCGAGGCCATCGCGATCGTGATGAGCACGAACTTCGTGGTGCTCTCGCTGGGCTACGTCCAGCGCCGCCTCCTCGAGCGCGACCTGCAGTTCCAGAGCCTGAGCAAGCTCGAGATGGTCGGCGGCTTCGTCGGCGCCGTCACCTCCATCGCCGCGGGCCTGGCGGGCGCACGCTCCTGGAGCCTGGTGGTCGGCGCGCTCAGCAGGGCGCTCGTCGTCACCGCCGGCGTCTGGTGGCTCAACCGCTGGCTGCCCTCCCGCCGGTTCAGCGTCCCGGCGTTGCGCGCGATGTGGGGCTTCGCGAGCAACGTGTTCGCCGCCGAGACGATCGAGTACCTCGGAGCCAACGTCGACCGCATCCTGGTCGGACGCTTCCTCGGCGCCCACGCGCTCGGGCTGTACGACCAGGCGAGCCGCCTCATGCTCCTGCCGGTCGTGAACACGTCGATGGTGATCAGCCGCGTGTTCTTCCCCGCCTTCGCCCGCATCCAGGACGACCCGGACCAGATCGCGTCGCTCTACCTCCGCGGCGCGCGGGTGGCGTTCTTCGTGACCTCGCCCGTGCTCCTCGGCCTCGCGGTCGTGGGGCGGCCCTTCGTCGCGCTGGTGTACGGCCCGGACTGGGGCGATCTGGCGCCGCTGCTCGCCGTGTTCGGCTGGCTCGGGCTGGCGTCCACCGTCATCGCGCTCCAGTCGAGCGTGTTCCACGGGCGCGGGATGGCGGGGCTGGCGTTCCGGCTGTCGGTGGTGCGCCGCGTGATCTCGCTCGGTGCCGCCAGCGTCGCCCTGCCCTTCGGGCTGATGGCGGTGGCCTGGCTCCGGCTGGTGGCGGGCTGGGCGGGCCTGGTGATCACCCAGCAGGGCATCTCCTCGGCGATTCCCGTGTCGCTCGGCGCCCAGGTGCGCAACCTGGCTCCCGTGCTGTCGTGCGCCACCGCGATGTACGTCGTGGTCTGGGCCGTGGACACGTGGCTCCTCGAGAACCAGTCGCCAGCGGTCGCCCTCGCCGTCGACATCCCGCTCGGGGCCGCCGTCTACCTCGGGATCGCGTCGCTGGTGCGCGAGGAGGCCTGGGTGCTGGTGCTGGGCGAGGTCCGCACCCGGCTCGCCCGACGGCGGCAGCGCCGGGCCTGAGCCTACCGACCGTGCTCGAGCACCAGGTCGCAGATCCGGTCGACCTGCTCGAGCGTGAGGTCGTGGTACACGGGCAGGCAGGCGACGCGTCGCGCCGCGTCGTCGGCGACGGGCGTGGGGGTCTGCTTCACCCACGGCAACTGCGACAGCGACGGCCAGAAGTAGCGACGGACGTGGATGTCCTGCGCGGCCAGGCGCTCCACGACGCGGAGCAGCCGGGACTCGTCGGGGAGCAGGATGGGGACGTAGGCATGGTTGTACCCGCAGACGTCCGGGACCTTCTGCATCTGGAAGTCGCCAGCGAGCCGCTCCCGGTACCGCAGGGACTGAGCGCGGCGGCGCTCGAGCACGGCCTCCATGTGCGGGAGGACGGCGAGCCCCATGGCGGCGTGCAGCTCGCTGACCTTGGCGTTGATGCCGGCCTCGACGTACTCCCCCTTCTCGCGCTCACCGAAGCTGCGCAGGCGCACCAGGCGCTGCAGGACCTCGGGGTCGCGCGTGAACACGGCCCCGCCCTCCCCCGTGTGGAACAGCTTGGTCGCGTGGAAGCTCGTGGCCGTGGCGTCGCCGAGCCCGAGGACGGGGACCCCGCGCCAGGTGGTCCCGAAGGCGTGGGCGCCGTCGTAGAGCACGCGCCAGCCGCGGTCCGCGCAGGTCGCGCCGATCGCGTCGATGTCGCAGGGCACGCCGTACACGTGGGTCGCGAGCACACCGTCCACGCCGTCGGCGTCGAGCTCCGCGAGCCGCCGCGGGTCGAGGTTCAGGGTCTCGGGGTCCACGTCGACGAACACCGGCTCGACCCCCTCCCACACGAGCGCCGAGGTGGTCGCGACGAAGGAGAAGGGCGTGGTCGCGACCCGGCGCCGGAACCCGAGGGCGCGGATGCCGAGCTGAAGCGCCAGCGTGCCGTTGGCCATCAGCGCCGTGGACGCCGCGCAGCGGGCGGTCAGCTCGGCCTCGAGCTGCCGGACCTTGGGCCCCTGGTTGGTGAGCCACCCGTTGGCCCAGACCTCGCGGAGCTGGGCGTCGTAGTCCTCGATCGGAGGGAAGAACGGCTTCGTGACCGGAATCATGCGTCGACCACCATGAGGCCTCGGCCATAACCCGCACCAGGAGCGCTGCGTCCCATCGGCATGTACCGGGCTCGGCCACCGGGATACCCGACCGTGCCCCCCGGACGAGGTTGTCGTGGCCCTACCACAAATCGCCATCTTCGGTTGCCCCCGGAGCGGCACGAGCTGGCTCGGTCAGCTCTTCAACGCCAGCGAGCACGTCGCCTATCGCTACCAGCCGCTGTTCTCCTTCGAGTTCAAGGACTGGTTCGGACGGCGGGGTGTGGACGCCTCGTCCCTGGAGGCGTTCGGCCGAGCGCTGCTGGATGCGAAGAGCGCGTTCGTCCTCCAGGATCTGCGACCAGAGAAGGTCCTTCCTGCCACCCACCTGGTCTGGAAGGAGGTCCGGTACCATCACCTGATGCCGTCGCTCGTGGCAGAACCGGGGCTGCAGCACCTGATCTACATCCACCGACCAGCGCTCGACGTCATCAACAGCTGGTACCAGGCGCCGAAGGAGTTCCGCGAGGGCCAGGACATCCGTGCGGAGTACCTGAACGCGCCGTCCAAGAACACGGATTCGAGTGAATGGAATGGCTATTCCCGATGGAAGGATTCGATGGCACTGGCCCTTCGGCTGCGGTCTCAGCACCCGGAGAAAGTCGTGCTCGTGTCCTATGACCGTCTTCGCTCCGACCCGGAGTCCTGCCTCGAGCAACTCTTCGAGTGCACCGGCATCCCGTTCACCGAGCAGGTCCGGACCTTCGTCGCAGCGAGCACCACGCGCCACGAGCCCGACGCCTACTCCGTGTTCCGCAACGAGCGGACACCGTTGACCCTGCCGGACGACATCATCGACCACCTGCGAACGGACGAGGAGGGTGTACGTCTCTCGGCGACGGCGGAGTCACTCTCCATCTAGCGACGGATGCGCGCCGTCCGTGATGGCGTCGGATCCCACCAGTTCGTACGCGGCGAGCACCCTCGTCCGCTCCTCCGGGCCCAGGTTCATCAGCACGTCGAGGACCGACAGGTGGGAGACGAAGGGCGCGTACTGCTGGGGGTACGGCACCACCTGCATCCGATGGAACCGAAGGGTGATCCCGTGCTCAGCGAAGGTCGCGGTATCGTACAGTGCTGCGCCTCCCATCGCGTTCACGTAGGTCTGCGCGCCCTCGCGCCGACAGATGTCGAGCACGCGCTCCTGGCTCCGGAGCTCAGCGTTTCCGTAGGCCGCGGACGTCGGCACGATCTCCGTGGACAGTCCGAGCTGATCGCGCACCCAGCGCAGCGCGGCGAGATCGAGCGCCGCGATCGTCGGCGGGGCGGTCTCGAAGAGCGACTCCAGGCCCGCGAGCACCTCGCGGTAGCAGGGGGCCAACCGATAGGCCTGGGCCAACGTCTTGTAGAACTTGTCCCGCCAGGCCAGGAAGCTCCGGGCCTCGATCTCCACGTCGCAGATCCGCTTGCTGGAGCTCGCGCCGGCCAGCGGCACCGTGAACATCGTGGCGCCAGCGCTCGTGCGGATCTGGTTCCGGTTGATCCACCCCGACTTGATGTACTGCACGTCGTCGTAGACCACCCAACGATCGACCGCGCGCATCAACTGGAAGTATCCGAGGTAAGGAAACAGATACGGCTGCGCGATCGCCAACCGAAGCCCCTTCATCACGCCTCCGCGCGGCCCCATATCCGGGCGTCCCCGACCCGCCACGGGTGGTCAGCGGAGCTGGTCGAGCAGCACGATTCGGCCGATGGCGCCGGCGGACGTGATCCGCCACAGGGACGCCCCCGACGTGTCGAGCTCGTCGACCCGGTTCTCCGAGCCCAACTGACCAGGTATTGGTCGCTCGACAGGTGGATCGCATCGCCGTTTTGGCTCGTCTGGCTGCCGTTGAAGGGTGTGATCGCGGCGCGTTGGTCGCCTCGCCGGGGCGCATCGGCGGGCGGGCTGTCGCGGTCGCCCCCCGAGCGCGGTGCGGCGGGTGGGCCGGTCGGACCTCGGCGAGCGCTCGGGGGTGAGCGGTGCGGTGAGGCCGGTGTCTGGAGGGGCTTCAAGCCGCACCAGCCGTTCGCCTTCAGCATCCGAAGAGCCAGGATGTGGTCAACCCGCCCCCCTCCCGCTCGCACAACGAGGACCTCCGCAGCTGCGGTCAACGTGCAGATGACCTGCGGGGGCATGCTCCCGAGCGGCGCGAGGGTGCGTGCGCCCGTCTGGTCCAACGGTCCGTTGGCCGCCGCGCCGCGGGCGCACGCACCGCCACCCGGCGCCTCGCGGCCCTTCTGGGTGCTTCGACCCTCCAGGGCGGAAGCGGACGGAGAGAGGAGGTCCACCGCTTTGGCGCTTCCGCTCGGTGACGGACGTCTGTGTCACGTCCAGCGTGGACGGCGCGAACACGGCGTTGGTCCGTCAGGCGCGTGGGGCCCGCGGCGTGCAGGTGGCGCCCGCCGTGGTGTGGGTGGAGAGGAGAGGGACGCACGACGACCTGCTGCACCGGACGGTGGCGGTGGGGATGGCTGAGCTGCGCCGCGTGGTGGAGGAGGCGGACCGGGAGCTGCCGCAGTTCGTATGGAAGGAGCTGGAGCGGTACCTCGGGTGCGGCGACCCGCAGAACGGGTTCGCGTGGCTCGTATGCGAGCGCTGCGAAGGTCCCGCCCTCGTACAAGGGACGGGCGTTCTGTCCGTGCTGCTGCGGGCGCCGGAGGCGGAACGGGCGGCGCGCGGTTCCAACACTCTCGACACGAGTGGATGTGGCGCGAGAGCTGACGGCCCGCCGAGGAACGGGTGCCTCCCGCCGGCGAGCTGGGGCACTTGGTTCCAGGAATGGCCCTCCGGCGATCGGTGCGTTACGCCGTTGCCCTCGCAAGAGGCCGCCACCGATGGACGTGCGCTTCTCGGAAGTAACTGACTACCTGGATTCTCGGCAGCAGCCATACCGCGTGCTCGGCGAGCCGTCGCCCGAGCTCACCGTGGCCTCGCTGTTCGCGCCCGTACCCAACGGGCTGTACTTTTTCGTCGGGAGGCGCCTCCCTCATACGCTGTCGCGGTCCGTCGCGCTGGTCGGTCCCGATTACGAGACGGACGGCGCCGGGGACAACTGCTTGATCGTCCTGGACGGCGACCCCCAGCTGACCTTCTACCGGCTGCTGGACGCGCTGTTCGGCCGTCGCTCAACGGGCGTGATCGCTGCGACGGCCGTGATCCATCCGGAGGCCGAGCTGGGGCGCAACGTCCAGGTGGACGACTTCTGCGTGATCGGCAGGTGCGTGATCGGCGACGATGTCGTGATCGGCAGCCACTGCCGGGTGCACGACGGCGTCACCGTCCGGGCGCGCTCCGTCGTGGACTCGCACTCGGTGCTCGGCGCCTGCGGGGTCGCCTGGATCTGGGACGAGGACCAGACGACGCGGGTCGTCCAGCCCCAGCTGGGGGGCGTGACCGTCGGCGAGGGCTGCTTCATCGGGGCGCAGACCGTCCTGGTCCGTGGCTCCCTGAACGAGGCCACCACGATCGGGGACCGGACCATGATGGCGCCTGGGTGCCGCATCGGCCATGGAACACGGATCGGCGCAAGCGCCCACCTGGCGAACAATATCGTCACCGGCGGCAACTCGGTCATCGGCGACTTCAGCTTCGTAGGCTCGGCGGCGGTCCTCAGGCCCAAGGTCAAGCTCCACGATCACACAATCGTCGGCGCCGGCGCGGTGATCGTGAAGGATACCAGCGGGCCGGGCCTGACGCTCACCGGCGTCCCCGCCATCGAGCGGCCCACGAAGGAGGCCCCAAGCGGGATGCCTCGCCCACCTCACAGCAGGAACAACCAATGATTTCCGAGAAGGCAACGATCGGCAGGAACGTCTCCATCGGCGCGTATTGCGTGATCGAAGAAGGCGTCGTGATCGGAGATGGCACGGTCATCAAGAACTTCGTCGAGCTCCGAAAGAACACGATCGTCGGTAGGAACTGCTTCATCGACTCCCGGGTGTCGACCTCCGGGGACTGTCAGATCGGCGACAACGTCACGCTCCGGTACGACACCATCATCGCGAGGGGATGCAAGATCGGCGACAACACGTACGTGTGCCCCCGCGTGATGACCAACAACCTGGACACCGGGAAGACCTCCATCGGCGGCGCCACCGTAGGAACGAACTGCTTCATCGGCACGAACACGGTCCTGCACCACGGGATCCGGATCGGAGACCACGCAATCACCGGTGCGATGTCCTTCGTGAACAAAGACATCCCGGAAGGGGAGATCTGGGTGGGGAACCCGGCGCGGTTCCATCGCCGCCGCGACGCCGGAGGGAGCAGGTAGCGGCGACGCAGGCCTCGATCTCGGCTCGGTCAGAGCCGCCCAGCAGCTCTTCGGCCTTCGCGAAGGCCTCGTCCCAACGGGCCCGCTCGTCCTCCGAGGCCGTGGGAGGGGGCTCGAAGGACACCTGTGGAGGCGCCTCGGGCAGCGCCTCGCCCATCGCCGCCGAGCTGCGGCCGGGTGGCAGTCGATCGGCGCAGAAGGCCTCGTGATCCACCAGCAGGTCCCGCCCCAGGGCCCGGTCGGTCGCCAGGATCTGCCCGGCGGGTGTGCTCGATCGGGTCATCGGTGACGCGGTGGTCGGTGGTGTCGTCGCTGGGCGCGTGACAGGCCAGGAGTGCGAGGAGTGGCATGGGACCTCGAACGTCGGCGCCGATCAGGCCAACCGGTACAGGTGGTAGTGCGTAGGGTTCAGCGCGAGCTGCTGCGCCGTCTGCTCGAGGTACTTCGGCTCGGTCACCACGTGGCGGTACCCGAGCTTCTCGAGGATCGGGGCGTAGTCGGTGCCGTCGGCGGCGTCGAGCACGCGCCCACCGTGCCCGCGCGCATTGGGCACCAGCATCAGGTGGCGGACCTTCGCCTTCGCGAGCCGCTGGAGCCACCAGTCGATGGCCTCGATGGTGCACTCGGAGAAGCTGTGGATGTTCACGGCGAGGTCGATGGACTCCGACGCGAGCGTCTCCTCGATCTGCGGCAGCGGCACCACCCGGGCGTTCCGAGCCTGCCGGTACGAGAGGTAGTAGTCACAGAGGAAGGTCGAGACCGGCACCGCGTCCGTGCAGAGGTACTTCCCGAGGTTCGGCAGGGCCGAGGTCATGCGGTGGGCGAGCCGGCCGTACCCGGCGCCGATGTCGAGCACGACGGGCTGATCGAGCTTCGAGATCCCGAGGTGGCGCTCCAGGAAGTGGATCTCGAGGATCGAGTCCAGCAGGTCGCGGGACACCGTCCGCCCCGCGACGTCGAAGGTGAAGGCGCCGAACAGCGGGTCGTCACCGAGCTTGTCGAGCAGGCCCAGCGTGTCGATGAAGTGCGCGTAGCAGGTCGCGAGCGCGTACCCCGGCGACTTCATGTTGCTGCCCTTGAGCTGCCACACGTACGCGTTGTCGCCGCGGAAGTACCGCAGGTCCTCGGCCGTGACGTGCGCCTCCGTCCACAGCGCGGGGTTGCTGGCGGGACCGCCGAAGGCGTCGTACGCCCGGCGCAGCTCCTGCAGCTTCGGGTGGTCCGGCCGCAGCGCCTCCTCGGCTCCCGCGGGCAGCGGCGCGGCGCTGTGGCGGTACGTCCCGTCGCTCGGCCGGGCGGCCGGGCTCAGCAGCGTGGGATGGACCTCCATGCCACGTCCCACCAGGGCGCTCCGGATCACCTGCCGCACCCTCGTCTTCACACCTACGCCCACGACTTCCCCGCTCGCACCGTGCCCGACGCGGACACCGGCAGCGCCCCTATCACGGCACTTCCGAACTTCAACGCGCGCGGCAGACCCTCGGAGAGGCGCTCCCCGTCACCAGGGCGGGGTCCACCCGTCCGCCACGAGCGCCGCCCGATCCGCAGCGAACAGGGAGCCCGCGAGCTCCCGCAGCCGGGCCTTCCCCTCGTCCGCGCCGGTGCTCGCGTCGTATGCCCGCGCGTGGACCTCGGGGAAGTCGTCCCGCTCGTCGGGCGGCCCGATACCCAGGAATGCGTGGACACGGCCCACCACCTCGCGCGGCGCCCGCTTGAGCTCGTCCGACCACAGCACCAGCACGCGATCCGCGCCGAACGCGTCCACGAACCGGCGGATCTGCCGGTGGTAGAGCCCTCGGCGGATCAGCGAGGGCTCCTCGTCCACGTCCGGGCCGTCGGCGCCGATCAGCGCCAGCTCGCGCTCGAGGAAGGTGCGGATGTCGGGCGAGGCGCCGCCGTCCCGCAGCGGACCGAAGAACTGTTCCAGCCGCGGGTTCTGGGCGAGCCGGGTCTCGAAGTGCGGCTGGCCGAGGATCTGGAGGTACATGTTGTACGCCGAGTACGCGCGGGCGACGGGCTCGCGGAGCACGACGACGAAGCGAGCGTCTCGGGCGACCTCCCGGATCCGCGGCAGGCAGCGTCGGTAGTAGAGGTACTCGGGCGTGCTGTCGACCGCCCACCGCCCCGTCATGCGCGACGGGAACTGCTGCCGGTACCAGTCGGGCCTCGCGGCTGAAGTACCCGATCTCCTTGAGGTCGGCGCCGACGATGGCGGGGTGCCGCACGAGGTAGCTGTGGAGCGCCGTGGTCCCGGCCTTCTGGGCGCCGAGCAGGAAGAGCTGCTGCTCGAGGGGAGGCAGCTTTCGACGCGCGCGGACGAAGCGCCGCACGCGCCCCAGCAACCGCGACGGGACGCTTCGCTCCATCGGGCGGCGCATAGCCGGTCGCGTCCGCGTCGTCGACATCCGCGACCCCGCGCATCCGCGCACCCCACCTCTGCGATCAGGTCGCGGAGGTCAGCAGGTCGCGGACCGAGGCCAGTTCGTCGTCCAGGTCGCTCCCGCACGGCAAGGAGGCCACGATGTCCTGGGCCTCGCCAAGTGCCGCAGCGGCGGCGGTCACGTCCCCCGCCCCATGCTCCGCACGGACGACGCGGAAAAACGCCCTCGCCAGCTCCCGAGGATCGAAGGGACGCAGCATTTGAACGGCGCGTCGCGCATCGTCCCGCGCCGCAGCCGGCTCCCCCCGGGTGATCAGCACGTCGGCGAGCGCGCGGTAGGCCACACCCTCGAGGAAGGGCATCCCCAGCTCACGTGCGGCGCCCAGGGCGGTCCTCACCTCCGCCTCGGCGGCCTCGTCCGCTCCCTGCGACAGATGGAACAGGCCCAGGTTCAGGCGCGCGAACGCCTCCAACTTCGGCTCGCCCGTCTCCCGTTGCAGCGCCACCGCGAGGGCGAAGCAACGCACAGCGTCCTCGGTCCGACCCGTGGCGGCGTTCAGGTTCGCGAGGTTGCCGAGCACGAAGCCCTCGAGCCGTCGGGCACCGAGCGACCGGGCGAGGGCGAGGCCGTCGTCGGCGTGGATGCGGGCGGCCTCGAAGCGCCCCAGGTCATGCGCGAGACCCGCCGCGTTCGCGAGCGCTACGGCCTCACCCGTCCTGTTCCCGACCTCGCGATGAGCTGCCAGGGCTTCGAGACAAGCACCGTATGCCTCCTCGAGGGAACCTGCGCGACTCCAGAGGTTCGCGCGGTTCGCCAGCACCTGGGCCCGTCCGGCGACGTGCCCCTCCGCAGCCAGCCGCTCGAGCGCACGTTCGTATCGGTCGTGCGCCTCCTGTAGACGTCCGGTCTCGTGCGCCACGATGGCCAGATTGGCCTCGGTCATCGCGGCGCCGAACCGGTCGCCGCACTCGGCGTGCACCGCCATCGCCTCCTCGCCCAGCCGGAACGCGGTGGCCGGGTCGCCTTGGAGCCGGTGGAGATCCGCGAGGGAGGACAGGCCACGCCCGAGCGCTCGGGTGTGCCCCTGCGACCTGGCGTCGTCCACGACACGGCCGAGCAGCTCCCGTACGGAGTCGGTCTCGCCCGCCAGCACCCCAACGCGCGCGCGGGCGATGCCCACCGACAGCCGTTCCCGCCCGGGCGCCACGGCCCCGACCCGGTCGAGGAGCTTCGCGGCAGCGCGGAACGGACCCGTGACCTTGAGGACCTCCGTGGCAGCGAGAGCGGCGCGCGCCGCCACCACCCCGCGACCGGCCGTCAGAGCCCGATCCGCCGCTACTACGAGGTTGTCCAGGTCGGCGGCTACCTCGCGCCCCGCGGCACCGCAAGCCATGTGATCGAGCGACTCCTCCACACCGAACGCCGAAAAATGGTCGCCGTGCCGCATCTCGGCCGCGATTCTGTCGGCCGACGTGATCGTGCCCCCGGCGTACTCTCGCACCACGTCGAGCATCCGGTACCGATCCCCGGCACGCTTGATCAGCTGGAAGGTCATCGCCTGTTGGATCGCGTCGACGACCCACTCGTCCCCGACCTCGATCACCGCCTCGGCAGCGGCGAGGGAAAACCCACCGGAGAACACCGACGCCTGACCGATGCTCTCCCTGGCGGATTCGTCGAGCGCCTCGAACGAACCATCGAGCGCCGCCCGCAAGCTCTGGTGCCGCGCCTGCAGACCCGATCCGCCAGCCAGGAGCTTGAGGCGGTGGGAGACGCGAGCCCGGATCTCTCGGATCGGCAGCGCGCGCAGCCGGGCGGCGAGGAGCTCGATGGCCAGAGGGAGGGTGTCGATCTCGGCGACGAGCGCCCGCACCTCGTCCGGGTCGGGGGGCGTCGGCACGACCAGCTTCGCCCGCTCGAGGAACAACGCAACACCATCAGCTTCGGGGAGCGGTCCGATCTCGACGGGTGTCAGCCCCGGGATCGCCGGCTCGGCCCGACTCGTCACGATCACGACGAGCGATGGAGCCAACGCCCACCATGTGTCCAGGAGCTCGGCGAGCGGCGTCAGCAGCCGTTCGACGGTGTCGAAGACGAGCAGGGTGGGGCCTCGGGAGTGCAGCGCGTAGCCCAACTGTCGGACGGGATCAGTGCCGAGCGGCACCTCCAGCGCCGACGCCACGGCGAACAGGATGCCATCTGAGGAGCGCGCCTCCCCCAGTTCGACCACCCATGCACCGCCGGGCCAACATCCGAGGTTCGTAGCGGCAAACCGAGCAGCCAGCCTCGTCTTGCCGGCTCCGCCCAGGCCGACGATTGCCGCGCCCCGGCCCCTGGTCAACGCGACACGGACGAGCTCCAGCTCCTGCGCTCGCCCCTCAAACGGCTCCGGACGGGTGGGCAGGTTGGTGCAAGCCGTCGAGATGGCCCGTGGCGAACGCGGCGGCGAGGCGTCGGCGGACACCTGGAACAGGGTGTGGACCCGGTCCGAGCCCGGGAGGAAGAACCCGCCCAGCTCGGACCAGTGCACTGCGTCGCTCCACGCGGCGCGGTGGGCGTCGGCGCTGGACAACACCTGACCCGACACGGATGTCCGAGCCAGGGTGAGGACGAGCTCCAGCGCCTCGCCCACGTACGACATCCGCCGCGTCCGCGGATCCACCCTGAGCTCGGGCGTCCCGGTATGCAGGCCGATCCGCGGCAGCTGGCTGTTGGACTCGTCGCTCCAGGTGGCCGTCGATGGGACCAGCCGAGACGCCTCCAGCGCGAAGCGAGTGGCGGCGCGCGGGTCTGCGAACGCGAACAAATGCCCCCGATCCACCCATTGGCCCTCGAAAGCGCCATGAGAAGGCGCGAGGCCACGCAGAGCGCGATCCACCTCCGACAGGACCTGCGGGCTCGCGGCGTCGTCTGACGGAAGGACGGCCACCAGCGTCACGACGCCGGAGGGGGGGTCGATGGACGCCGGCGTGACCGAGGCATCCGACCACGTCTCGCCCGACGGCTCCGCGCTCGACGTTGGCCTCATGTCGAAGTCCACTCCCGCCCAGACCCCCTCGGGCGGGGCGACGCCGTCGACCCAGGCGGCGAGCATCTCTTCGGCATCGGCAAATCGGTCCGCCGGCTCGGCGCACAGCGCGCGGCGGATGGTCGACGTCATGCGCGACGGCAGGTCGCCAGGGAGGTCGAGCGAGGTCACATCCTCGGGCCGAGTGCCGCTGACGATCTCGAAGAGCATGACGCCAAGGGCGTAGACATCCGACCGAGCATCCGCGGCCTTGGTATTCGTCACCTGTTCGGGGGCCATGTAGGCCGGGGTCCCCATCACCGCGCCTGTCCGGGTCAGTGTTGGATCGTCGCCCGCCAACGCCTTCGCGAGTCCGAAGTCCGCCACCTTGGGTACGATACCGTCGGGCACCGGGTCGAGCAGCACGTTGGCCGGCTTGAGGTCGCGGTGTACGAGATCGGCGCGGTGCGCCGCGGCGACACCCGCCAGCACCCCACGCGCCAGGTCGTCCACTTGCTCGAGCGTCAGTCGACGGGCCCCCAGAAACTCGGCCAACGTTGGCCCCGCGACATACTCGAGCACCAACGCCGGCTCCCCGTCGAAGTCGAGAACCTCCACCAGGCGGACGACGTTGCGGTGCACCAGAGAGGCCTGGGTTCGAGCTTCCTGGCGCAACCTCGCGGCAGACGACTCGGCGTGCAACAGACGCTTGAGGGCGTGGTCGGTTCCGAGGTGACGGTGGCGAACCTGATAGACCACCGCCATTCCGCCGCGACCAGCGACGCGGACCACGACGTAGGGGCCGATCGTCGCTTGGGGTCGGAGCTCCATGCCCGTCCACCCTATCACGACCGGCTTGCGGAGAAATGCACTATCCCCGGTGACAGATCCGAGCCGGCACGTCCCTGGTCGACAACCGTTCCCCAGATCGCTGGTCCGGCCGTCGCCGTCCCCGCCGCCCTCGGAGCAGCACCAGCGCACCCACCCAGGCGCCACCCGCGCCACCCGGGGCGTTCGCGCAGCCACAACCACCGGGCGCCTCCGACGATGCCGGGCGGGGCGCGTCCTCGCACACCAGCGGCGCCTCGCTGCAGTACGGACCCGACCGCCAGGCCTCCTCGCCCGACCGGGGATCGGTCATCACCAGGTCGAAGCAGACGTCGTGGATGCCGGGGACCCGGACGTCGAACACGGTGTCGGCGTTCTTGCCCGTGAGCTGCACACCCCAGACGACCCCCTGGCTCCCGAGGTCATTGGTCACCTCCACCAGCATCGTCCCCACCGTGTCGGGCTCGGCGGCGGGCAGATCGACCTCGACGTGGAGGTCGGTGGACACGGGGGACGTGTCGCACACCGGCTCCATCGCGTAGACGACGGCGAGCGGCTCGCCGTAGGAAGGGCAGACGTAGCTCGGCTGGCAGACCTCCTCGGTGGTCCACACCCGGCGCCCCGCGAGGTCGAGCAGCGTCGCCGACACGCAGGGCTCGCCCGCGCCGGGCAACCCCACGCTCGTGCTCACCGAGGTGTCCCCGTCGAGCGCGACGTACCGGATCGCGGTCGAGCTCCCCAGGCGGTAGTCCAGCTGGAGCACGCCGGAGGTGGGCGCCGTGAAGTCCAGGTCGGTGTCGAAGACCACCCTGCCGGCCTCGCAGCGGTGGTCGACGGTCAGCGTCAGCTCGGGCGGCGTCTCGTCGGGCCAGGGCTGATCGGCCACCGTCACCGTCAGCGACACGGGGGCGTAGATGGACATCGGATCGATCGCCCAGAACTCGTAGGTCTCACCCACGAGCAGGCGCTCGATCGGGGTGAACCACCACCTCGCCACCCCGTCGGAGGCGACCGTCCCGCCCACCGGCGATCCGTCGTGGTACAGCTCCAGCAGCGGCTCCGCACACAGCGGGTAGTACGGCTCACCCAGCACCGTGAAGACGGTCTCCGGGGGAACGACCGCACCGTCGGCCGGGCTGACCCCCTGGACGTTCAGCGGCCCGCAGGTACCGGTGTCGGCGGGCACCGCGAGCGCCGAGCATGCCAAGGCAACGATCACGCTTCCCTCGTCCGCCCAGCATACCCGACCTCAGGCGAGCTCGATCACGGCGATCTCCCCGAGCGTGCCGACGCGCATCCGCGGGCCCCAGGTGCCGGTTCCCTGATGGACGTAGAGCCAGGTCGGGCCGTGGCGCACCAGCCCGGCGAGGTAGGGTTGGGCGGCCCGCACGGCGTACCCGAACGGAAAGATCTGGCCGCCGTGGGTGTGGCCGGAGAGCTGGAGCGCGACCCCCGCCCGCGCGGCGTCGTCGATGGTGACGGGCTGGTGGGCCAGGAGCAGCACGGGGAGCGCCGGGTCGGCCCCCGCCAGCGCGGCACCCACGTCGGGGCCGGGGCGGCCGAAGGGGTCGTCCACGCCAGCGACGACCAGCCGCGCGCCCTGGTGCTCCACGACCTCGTGCCGGTTGCGGAGCACGTGGATCCCGAGCGACGCGAGGTGGGCGCACCAGGCCTCCGCGCCGGCATAGAGCTCGTGGTTCCCGATCACGAACCAGGTCCCCAGCGGCGCACGGACCGCGAGCAGCGGCGCGAGCGCGTCGGCCAGCTCCTCCACGGGGCCGTCCACGAGATCGCCCGTGAGCGCCACCAGGTCCGGCGAGAGCGCCTCGACCCGGCGCGCCACGGTCTGCACGAAGTCCCGCCCGATGCCGGGTCCGACGTGCAGATCCGACACCTGCGCGATCCGCAGACCGCGCAGCGCGGGCGCGAGCCCCTCGATCGGGACGGTGACGCGCCGGAGGACGGGGCGCGCCGCGGCGATGCGCCCGCCGATGCCGAGCGCGAGCACCAGCCCGAGCGCCACGAGCGACAGCACGGGCGCCCAGTCGGCCTCCCCGGCCGCCCACAGCGCGATCCGCACCGGCTCCGTGGCCACGGTCACCCAGGTCGCGAGGAACACGAGCCCGAGCCACGGGTACCCGACCGCGCTGACCCCGGGGACGGCGCGCGTCCGCAGCAGGCGCGGCGCGAGCGTGCCGAGGATGCCGACGACGCCCGCCGCGAACGCGAACGCGCCCAGCCCGTCCACCCAGGGTCCCAGGGCGATGCCATGGACCAGGCGCCACCAGAGCCAGCCGTGGAGCAGCACGAGCAACACCGCGAACACGGCGAGGAAGGGCGCCGCCTCACGACCCATCGGGGGTCCGCGACGTCGCGCGGGGCTCAACGGCGGGTCACGGACAGACCGCCCCCGGGCTCGTCGGCCTCGGACAGGGCGCCACCGTCGGTGGCCACGGACAGGCCCCCCTGCGCGTGTCGACGCCGGATGTCCTCCACCGCGGTCCGGGCCGCGCCGCGCAGCTCGGCGTCCACCAGCCACCCGTCGACGAGCTCGGTCAGCACGGGCAGCGCGACCCTCCCGCCCACCTTGGACAGCGAGCGCGCCGCCTCGCGTCGGACCGGCAGCATCCCCTCGCGCAGGAGCTCCACCAGTCGCTCCTCGACCTCCGGTGCGGGGGAGCGCGCCAACCTGCGGACGAGCTCGAGCTGGCGGTCCTCGTCGCGCGGCCGAAGCGTCGCGAGCCAGGGAGCGGCCTCGTCGGGCAACGCCATCAGCCCCTTGAACAGCCACGTGTTCACGAGGTGGGGCGAGAGGTCGTCGAGCTCCGCCGCGCGCCCGGCCGCGATCTCCCGCCGCACCCGCTCCACCACCGCGGCCGCCACCGCCTCCGAGGCGCGGGGGAGCAGGCCCAGCAGCCGACGCAGCGCGCGCGGGTGGTCGAGCGCGGTCAGCGCCCCCGCGAGGCGCTCCACCAGCCGTGGCAGGCTGGGGTCCAACAGCAGCACCAGGTCGACGGCCGCGCCCGGTTCGGCCTCGTGGGCATCGAGGACGGCAGCGACGACGTCGGGGCGCGAGGCGAACGCGGGCAACCACGGCAGGTCGTCGGTCAGCCCGAGCGACAGGCGCGCGCAGAGCAGGTCCGCCGCCAGGTTCGCGTCCATCTGCTCGGTGGCGAGCACGAGCTGCTGCCGCAACAGCTCGCTCTGCGGGTACAGCTGGGTGAGCGCGCGGAGCACGGGGCGGCTGCGCACGAGCGGGGCGAGGCGGACGTCGGGGTCCTCGCCCCGCTCGAGCACGCGGCGCACCATGCGCTCGGCGTCGGCGGCGGAGAGCGCGCCGGGGTTGCGCTCGACCTCCCGCGCGACGGCCTCCTCGACCGCGGGCGCACCGTCGGACACGAGCCACCGCTCCACCAGCGGCCTCTGCAGGGACTCGCGCACCGCCTGGCGGGCCATGATCAACGTCTCGACGGCCGACTGCGCGCGCTCGGCGTCCATGCCGCGGGTGGCGGCGGCGAGGAGCGAGCACCTCCGGTTCGAGACCGCCGCGCCCAGCCCGGCAGCGAGCGCGATCCGTCCCCGCGTCCGGCGATCGAGCCAGGGCAGCAGCACCTCGCCGCCCAGCACGAGCGCCACCAGGCCGTCGAACATGCGATCCCCGGTCCGCACCGATGGTCGCACCGGCACGGACGCCGCTGGCAGCGCGAGCCAGGCGTCGGCGGGGGCCTGCGGGTCGTCGACCTCCACCTCGACCGGATGGCCCTCGAGGAGCACGCCGACCGTGATCCGGACGCGCATCCCCTCGTGCGTGCCGACGTAGGACAGCGCGCCGTCCCCGAACCCGTGCGGAGCGAGGCCCAGGGCGGTGATCACCTCACCCCAGGAACGCTGTGTTCCGAAGTCGTCCATCGTGCCGACGTTACACGACCCCTCGGAGGGGAGCGATGCTGCTGTGGACGACGATGCTGGCCTGTGCGCCGGACCCGGGTGCGGACAAGCCCAAGGCCGAGGTCGTGGAGGCCCCTGCGCCCCCGGCCGCGCCGGCACCAGCCCCCGATCCGGGCGGCGCCCTGACGGCGCCCACGATCACCGCCCCCACCGTGCTCGCGGTGGACCCGGGCCGCAGCGAGCTCGGCGCGCTCGGAGCCAAGGTGACCGCCACCCACCCGATCGTGTTCCACGACTTCGTGGGCGCGGTGGGCATGGACGGCGACCAGGTGACGACGCTGTCGTTCGCCGTCGACATGCGGACGCTCGAGGCCGACAAGCCCAAGCTCACGGGCCACCTGAAGAACGAGGACTTCTTCGACGTGGAGAAGTTCCCCACGGCGACGTTCACCGCGGTCTCGCTGGCGCCGTCGACCGAGGCGGGCGCGACCCACCAGGTCACCGGCGACCTCACGATCCACGGGACCACGAAGCGCGTGGCCTTCCCCGCCACCGTCGCGGTCGGCGCGACCGAGGTGACCGCGAGCACCGAGTTCGTCATCGACCGCAAGGACTTCGGTGTGGTCTACCCGGGCAAGCCGGACGACCTGATCAAGGACAACGTGGTGCTGAAGGTCCGGTTCACGGCCCCGCGCGGAGCGTGACCCACAGCAGCATCCCGTCGTACGGGAGGACGACGAGCGCGAGGAGGACGGTGATCACGAGCGTCGAGGTCCGCGCCTGCGCGTGCTTCTGGCGCAGACCGACGATGGCGACCGCGACCCCGATCAACATCGCCACCGCGGAGGCCGCCGCGACGGCGGCGCTGCCCCAGCTCAGGCCCTCGATCAGCGCCTGATCGGTGGCCGCGAGCGCCGGCGTCGGACCCGGGGGCGAGAACCCGCCCGACCCTCGCGTCAGGCGGATCCACCACGCGGCGACGAGACCGGTGGTGGCGCCGACGGCGGAGAGCACGCCCAACGCGCAGAACGCGAGCCCTCCCGAGGTGATGAGCCGTCCCCGTGCCATCACCACCCGTTGTATGCCGCGACGAACATGCCCGTCGCGATCAGCGCGACCGTGGACCACAGCACCACCCGGTTGCGCCAGGCGCGCACGGCCTCGTCGTCGATGGCGCGGCCGCGGGCCACGAGCATCTCGTCGTCCATGCCCGGCAGCGCGAGCAGTCGCCCGGTCGCCACGTGCTGGGCGTAGCGCGCGAGGAGCAGGCGCAGCACGGCGTCGTCGAGGTCCACCGCCTCCCGGAAGCCCACCGTGTACAGCGCGGCGGGGAAGATCACGATCGTCGAGAGCTTCCGTCCCGGGATCAGCGCGGACGCGCCGCCCGCGGGACGCTCGTCCATCGTGACCTGGATCCCCTGGAGCAGCGGCGCTGCGCGACGACGCCCCTTCGCCGTCACCACCAGCATGCGCGCGGGGATCAGCCGCTCGAGGTCGACCCACAGGCGGGCCGCCACCTCCGCTCCCCTGCCCCGCCAGTCCTCGGCGTAGTGCGGCAGCACCTGCTCCTCGATCCAGGTCTGGGCACGCTCGATCGCGCTCGCCACGTCCTCGACGAAGTCCTCGGGCAGCGAGCCCCGACCCGCACGGCCGGCCCGCAGGTCGTGGGCGCGACGCCTGCTCGCGTCCGACAGCAGCTCGAAGGCCCGCGAGACGGCCTTGAAGCGCTCCGCGGCGTCCGGCGCGGGGTTGCGGTCCGGATGCCAGGTCCTGGCGGCCTGTCGGTAGGCGCGCTTCACCTCGTCGGGGGACGCGTCCCGGCCGATCCCGAGCACCTCGTACGGGTCCTCGGTGGCGATCAGTCGTACCCGGGGCCGAGCCGCGCCAGCCGCGCGAGCACCTCGCCCATCTCGGGGCTGTCCACGCCGGAGAGGATGTGCGACTCGAGGCGCGCGGCGTGCTCGGGCTGGGCGTAGTGCGAGAGGTAGTGGCGGAAGCGCTCGATCGTGGTGTGGACCGTCAGCTCGGGGTGGAACTGGCTCGCCCAGAACGGGGCGCCATCGACCTTGAACGCCTGGTTGCGGCACTCGGGGCTGCCGGTCGCCAGCAGCGTGACGCCGGGCGGCAGCACGTCGACGTGGTCGTGGTGGCCCTCCTGGCCCCAGAACCGCCGCGGCAGCACGCCCAGCACGGGGTCGGCGACGCCCGCGTCCGTGAGATCGAGCTCGTAGGCGCCGAGCTCCTGGCGGTCGTCGTCCTTGACCACGCGCCCGCCCAGGGCCTGCGCGAGCCCCTGGAAGCCGAAGCAGCTCGCGAACGCGGGCACCCGCACCTCGACGACGTCGAGGCAGGCGGTCATGCCGTCCTTGATCCACTGGACGTCGTCGAGCACGCTGTACGCGCCCGATCCGCCGAAGAAGATGGCGTCGTACCTGCGCAGACGCCCCTTGTCCGGCCGGCCCTCCACCATCGGGTGTAGATCGACGCGGTCGTGGGGCAGCGCGGCCCGATCGGCGAAGCAACGGAGCTCCTGCCGGGACATCGGGTCGTGCGGATCGCGGAGGGAGACGAGGAGCGCCCGGGGGCTCGTCACGCGTCCTCCGGGAGGCGGCCCTCACCGAACACCACGCGGAGCAGCGGGCGCGCGGCGTGCAGCTCCACGAGGCGCTTCATCAGGTCGTCGATGGCCTCCCACTTCGCGCGACCGAGGTCGACGACGAACGAGACGGCGCGCGGGCCGATGGCCTCCACGTCCGTCACGTAGTGGAAGCGGCCGGACTCCTTCTCGCCGAACTCGCCGTTGAAGCCGGCGAGGTACCACGGCCCCACCACCTCGTCGGCGGCGGCGACCAGATCGCTGCCGGGAGCGCGGGTCTCGAACTGCAGGATCACGGTGAGCCAGTGCCAGGGGCACCGCGTCGACACCCAGACCTCGAACGGGAACGGCCCCTTCTCCGTGGCCTTCCACGGCAGCGTGATCGGGACCTGGGCCAGCGGCTCGAGCCCCTGCACGCCGACCACCATGGGCTCGGACTCGCTGTACACCGCGCTGACGGTGCCGTCGGCGGGGTTGGCGAGGTCGACGCGCTCGAAGGCCCAGGGCTTCGCGCCCTCAGGGAGCAGCGGCACGATCTCGCCGTCGGGCCGGCGGGTCATGCGGGCGGCCTCCGCGTACCACCCCTCCTTCTCCTGCTGGGCGGCGACCTCGTCGAAGTACTGCCGGTACGAGTCGCCGTGCGCCTCGAGGAAGACCGAGGCCTCGTGCCCCGCCTCGAGGTACGCGCGCACGGTGCCCACCAGGGCCTCGGCGCTCTTGCGCTGGTCCTTGTCGAGCCAGTCGGTGGCCTCGTCGTACGCCTCGCAGCCCTCGAGCGGACGGCACGACGACAGGAGCAGCTGCCCGAGCTGGAGGTGCGCCGAGACGGTGTCCGGCCAGCGCTTCAGGATGCCCTGCAGCGTCTCCTTCGCGGACTCCACCTGGTCCAGCAGCTGCTGCACCGTGGCGAGGGTCAGGTGGAACTCGCGCTTGAGGGCCTGGTGCTCCGCGGCCTCGAAGGGCTCCGAGAGCTGCACGGCCACCTTCAGCGGCTCGAGCGCGTTGCCCGTGTCGCCGCGGTGCAGGTACGCCATCGCGAGCGCGTGCCGGATGTCCGGCCGCGTCCCGTCGAGCGCCACCGCCGCGGTGAACGACGTGATCGCGTCGTCGAACCGCTTCTCCTGGATCGCCTGGAGCCCCGCCTTCGCGTGCTCGTCGAGCGTCGACATCTGCCCTCCGTCACGCCTCGCCGTCGCACGAGGCGCCTGACCCGAGGCGCAGTGTACGCCCCGACGTGGCCCGGGGGCCAGCGCCGGACGTCAGGCCGCGCTCTTCTCCCTCATCTCCTCGTTCACGAGGCTCAGGAGCGTCGCCGAGAGCTCGATGATCTGTTCGTGGGAGAAGCCCTCGTGCTTCAGCTGGCGGTAGAAGCTCTTCGCGACGGCCTTGTTCCGGTTCTTGAGGAGGCCGACGGAGCTCGGAGGCGCAGACACCATGGAAGATCCCCTGGGTTCGTAGGACGGACCCTACTAGAGCAAGAGACGTGCCATCGCTGGTATCATTGAAAACGCAGCTTTCATCGTCGGGCTGCGTCTGCGGTTACGCGATCCAGCGGACGAGGTGCGTAGCGAACTACGCACCTCGGGGGTCTACTTGGACTTCTTCTTCGCCATCGAGACGTAGGTCTGGATGTTCGGGATGTCCGGATCGAGCTTCTGCGCCTTGAGCAGATCCGCCACCGCCTCCGGGTAGTTCTTCCGGTAGTAGTGGCTGATGCCCCGTCGGCAGAACGCCATCGGGTGATCGGGCGACAGCTCGAGCGCGATGTTGAAGAAGTCGATCGCCTTCCGGTAGTCCTTGCGCGCGAAGTACAGGTCGCCGATCGCCACCTGGGGCTCCGGGCTGTCGGGCGCGAGGTCCTCGGCCACCATGAAGTCGGACATGGCGCGCGAGTAGTCACCGAGGTCGAGGTAGAGCCGGCCGCGGGCGACGTGGGCGTCGACGTTGTCCGGATCCTGGTCGATGAGGTCGGAGAACAGGTCCGCGCCGGCCTGCAGGTCGCCGTTGGTCGCGGTGTTGTGGGCCTGCTGGAAGAGCGCCTGGAGCTCGGCGGCCGAGGGGCCGGGCGGCGGCTCGTTCCGCTGCTCGATGACCTCGTCGTCCTCGTACTCCTCGAGCTCCTCCTCCTCTTCCTCGTAGACCTCTTCGTACTCCTGGACCTGGAGGGAGAAGCCGCCCTCGCCCTCTTCCTGGTCGGAGTCGTCGTAGTCCGGGTCGTAGTCCTCGGCGGCGCCGATCTCGATCGGCTCCTCCTCCTCCTCGAGGCCCAGCATCCGACCGCCCGCGCCACC
>JACKER010000047.1 GCA_020632925.1 Alphaproteobacteria bacterium
TCGATGCGGAAGCGGGCGTACACGAACGGATCCTCGCCCGTGGGCGACCAGACGGCCTCGGCCTCGCGGGGCAGCCGTAGCCCGTCGATCAGGTCGTAGCTGCGCACCGGCGTCGACCAGCGCATCGGCGTGAACGTGCGCCCGTCCGCCGAGCGCGAGCGATCGTCGGACACGAAGTCGACGAGTGCGCCGCTCGCGGGATCGAACACCAGCTCGGCCGACACGGCGACCCCACCGCCGTCCCAGGTCACGCGGACATGCGCGTCGTCGACGGGCTCCCAGCGCAGATCGGGCTCGATGAGCGTCGCCGGCGCGAGGAGGACCCGGTCGTTGAGGAACGTGACGGACTCGGCCTTCACCGACTCGGGTGTGCTGCGCGCGTCGACCACCGGCCACACGGACAGGGCACGGACCTTCATGGTGGCGTGCCCGACCCCGTACGCGTGGAGCCCGGAGAACGGCAACCCGCCGAGCGACGCATGGAGCCAGAACAGGCGCGCGGGCTGGTCGAACCCGCTCGTCTGTTCGTACCGTCCGGTCATCCACGGATCGTCGGGGCCCTGGCGCAGCTCGCCCTCGAACGAGGCGCGCATCCGCCACACGCGGGGGTGGCCGACCACGCCGACGAAGCGCAGGTAGCGGGCCACCGGCTCGGGCAGCTGCGCGAGATCGGCCTCGGACACCAGCGGCAGCGGTCCGGGGTCGCGGTACCACACCGTCTTCGACGCCTGCTCCCAGGTCGCGTGTGCGCTGCCGGGGCCGTAGGTCGCCGTCGCGAGCGCCACGGGGAACACCAGGGCGGCGTTGAGCGCCGTCGGCACCCTCCACCGGGGGCCCGAGCGCCACACGAGCAGCTGGGAGGAGATCAGCGCCGGCAGCGCCACCGCCCACCACAGCGCGGGCGACGTGTGGACCAGCAGCGCCGCGGCCAACAACCACACGCCCGTGCCCACCCACCACATCCCCAGCGTCGGCGTCTCCACCCGCAGCGCGTGCACCACCCCGTGCGCGGCCAGGAGCGCGGAGAGCAGCGCGGTCACGTCAGCGCCACGCCCATGATCCCGACCACGATCACCAGGACCGCCGCCACGACCGTGATCACGGTCACGCCGACGACCGCGGCCCACAGCCCCATCAGCAGCGGATCCCGTCCCGTGGGGGCGGCCTCGGGTGCGGTGGGCGGCATCGGAGCGACCGGCATCGGCGGCAGCGGAGCGGCGGCCGGTGGAGCCACCGGCGGGGGTGATGCTGGTGGCGCGGGCGTGGGCGCTGCCGCGGTCTCGGGCGGGTCCTGCTTCTTCTTCCGGATCGGCGGCTCGGGGACGATCACCTCGCGGATCGGCGCCGGCGGCAGGGAGATCGGACCCTCGGGGCCGATGAGGTGGTTGAGGAGCTCCTGGACCTCCACCGCCGACGCGGGCCGCTCGCTCGGCTCGGTCGCGGTCAGCGCCCGCACCAGGTTGCGCAGCCCGTCCCCGACGTTCGGACCCGGGTCGAGGTGGGGCCGCTTGCGCTTCTGCCCCATGATCTCGACGGCGCGATCGAAGCTCCCCTCGATCGCCTTGCTCGTGAACGCCGGCTCGCCGGTGAGCATCTCGTGCATCAGCACGCCGAGCGCATACAGGTCCCAACCCTTCGGATCGACCTTGCCCTTGGCCCACTCGGGCGGCGCGTACTCCACGCTCCCGATCGAGGTCCCGGGCTCGGTGAGACCCTTGCGGGCCGACTCCCGCGCGATGCCGAAGTCGGTGAGCTGCACCTTGCGCCCGTCCACCAGGATGCTGGACGGCTTCAGATCGCGATGGAATCGGCCATTGCCGTGCAGGTACACCAGGACCTCGACCACGCGCAGGGCGACGGAGAGCGCCTGCTCCTCCAACAACGCGCCCTGGCGCTCGATCAGGCCACCGAGATCCTCACCGTTGACCGCCTCGAGGACGAGGTACGGCGGATCGTCGTCGAAGTGTGCGCTCCGGATGGGGACGATGCCCGGGTGCGACAGCTTGAGCAACAGCGTGCCCTCGCGGCCGAAGCGCATCCGCATGCCGCCGTCGGGCACGTCGCAGATCTTGATGACCGCCTGATCCTTGGGGTTCCGAGCGAGGTGACACTCGAGCAGGCTGCCCGTCCAGCCGCTGCGCAGGTAGCGGTCGACGACCCACGAGCCGACGACGTCGCCCGGGTTCCACTGCATCGAGGAGGAGGCGTGCACGGCGCCATCCTACGTCAACGCGTCACGGAGCGGATCGCTCCAGCAACACCATGGACATCACGACCTCCTTGCCGCGCGTCACGACCATCGAGACCGGCGGCCCGGGGAGGTTCTTGGCGAAGTGGAGCACCTTGGTGGTCCCGTCCTCCTGCACCACGGTGTACCGGACGGTCTGGAAGGTGCCCGCAGGCACGATGATGGTGCTGTCCGAGATGCTCGTGAGGTGGGCCGGGAAGGCCGCGTGGCTCTCGAGCTCCTCCCAGGTCGAGGTCCCCTCCCCCTGGTCCTCGATGAGCGCCCCCGTGGTGGGGTTCACGGTCGTCGACGCGATCGTGCAGCCCGTGTCGGTGTGCCCCGTGACCTCCCAGCGCTCCTCGATCGGCTCCTTACCGGCCTCCTCGATGCGGAACCGGACCTTGGTGCCGAGCACGAACCCGTCGCGGAGCGCGGCGGCGTCGAACAGGCGCGGCGCGATGTCGACCGGGATCACGATCTCCACGACGTTGCGGCCGGCCGGGGCGAACGTGTACCGCTTGTCGCCACCGAGGATCTGCTTCACGAGGTGCTGCGCATTCTTCGGGCAGCCGCTGAGATCGAGCGTCCCCCCGCTGTAGACACCGCGGCAGGTGGTGGGCGGCGGGAGGTGCTCCATCGGCGCCAGGCGCTCGAGCATCCAGGAGGCGCAAGGGGGCTCGGGGGCGGCCAGCGTGGTGAGCTCGCCGGTCTTCGCGACCTCGAAGCGCCAGAGGCACTCCTCGGGCTGCGGCGCCGCGGACCCCGCCGGGAACGGGATCTGGACGAAGGCCGTAGCGTCCGACTGGTCCACGAGCTTCTTCCACTGCCACTGCATCACGGCGGCCTTCGCGGCCTCCGCGTGCGGCGCGTCGCACCCGCGCACGTCCGCGGCCGTCGGCCGTCCGGCGGCGTCGACCTGGACCCGCGCCACGCAGCGCGCGTCGCCGGCGACGGGGCGCGGGTCGACCTGCTTCTTGACCTCGAGGTCGTCGGCGTGGGCCAGCAGTGGCAGGAACAGCGCGAAGGTCATGGCGTCTCCTGGGGCGCGCACCCTAACCCGCGACGGTGCTCGCGGGATTCCTACCGAGTTCTGGCCCCGGCCGGCCGTAACTCGACGTAACAGCCGGTCCCGCGCCCGCGATCCCCGGAAGTACTCCAACGTTCACGGCACACCGCCGTTCCGGAGGACCCATGCCCGACGCAGCGCCGCCCCCGCCATCCAGGCCCCCTCGCGAACCCGAGCCCCGCCAGCCGCGCCCCTTCGTTCGCCCCCGCGTCCGCCGCCTGGGCGCTCTCCCCGTCGTCACCACCGCCTTCGGCGGCAGCTTCTCCCCGTGATGGAGGTCCACGTGCGCACCGTCGCCGCTGTCCTGTTCCTCTCTGCCTGCGCCGAGGAGGAGCTCGACTCCCCCGCCGAGCGCGAGCCCGACGTGATCGTCGACGGGACCCTGCCCGATGGCGTCGATCTCGACGACGTGCTCGCCACCCTCGTCGGCGGTGGGTTCGCCGTCGTCGCCGACCCGGCCACCGGAGAGGTCGCCACCGTCACCGCCGACGAGGAGCTCGCTCGGATCGCCAGCGCCGAGTTCTCGGTCGCCGCGAGCGCCACCTGCCCCGACTGCGGCGATCCCACCTGCGCCATCGCCCAGCGGACCATCCGCATCGGCCTCCACCACGACAGCGGGAGCGACACGGAGCTCTTCCAGGCCGTCACCATCGACGCGTCCAACTTCGCGTCGCCGAGCACCAACCCGCTGCTGTTCTCCACCGTGGTCGGCGACACCGTCACGCTCGACACCGTCGGCACCCTGCCCACCTGCGCGCCGTTCGCCTGGACCTTCGACGTGGCGTCGGCGCTCCCCCCGCTCCGCACGTTCGTCACGTCCACCACGGTCGCCGGAGACTTCGGCGCCGTCGGCAACGCGTCGGACGCCGACACGGTCTGCCGTCAGACCGCGCAGGCCGCCTCGCTCGGAGGTGCGTGGCGCGCGTGGGTCCGCGACGACATCGACGGGCTCCCCCAGGACCGCTTCAGCTCCGACGGGCCCTGGGTGCGCATCGGCGACGGCGCCACCGTGGCGCGCAACCTCGACGACCTCGTGAACGACACGCTCCAGGCACCGATCCTGTACGACGAGAGCGGAACCGCCGTGGTCGGCGGACACGCGTGGACCGGGTTCACCAGCATGGCCTTCGGCGGGACCTGCTCCAACTGGACCAGCGTCGGCACCGGGTTCCTGCTGGGCGGCTACGGACTGACCGACCGCGCCGACGGTGCCTGGGATCAGTCCAACCTCGACATCTGCACCTCGCAGCTCCACCTGCTGTGCTTCGAGGAGCGCTTGAACTGAGGCACCGACCGCGTGGTAGCGTCGCCGGCGATGAGCTTCGGCATCCTCAAGGACAACCCGAGTACCGACGAGTCGCGGCGGGAAACCGCCCGTTTCCCGAATGCCGGGTGGCTGGACGGTCCGCTCGTCATGGGGCGGATGGAGCAGCTCGACACGCTCCGTGAGCTGCGGCTGGCCCGGCGGCCGGGTGCGCGCGCGATCCTGACCGCCCGCTGCGAGCGACAGCGCGTGGTCGCCGCCGAGCTCGTCGCGTCCTCGGGCGACACCCGCGTGGACGAGGCCCTGCGCGAGCTCTACGCCGGTTCGGACGCGCCGTTCTGCGCCGACGGCCCGATCCGGATCGTGCTGCACCCGCCGGGGCGCCGGAAGGTCGACCGCTTCGCGAACCGCGACGCGCCGATCCCCTGGCCCGATCGTGTCGAGGGGCCGGAGCTGCTCGATCGCGACCGCGCCGCGCGCGATCTCCCCCCACCTCGAGGCGGGACGGTCGAGCTCGAGCTCGAGGTGGACCGGTTCTACGTCCGCGCCGTCCGGGTCGAGCTCTCCTGCGGCGATCCCGCGTTCGACGAGGAGGCGGTCGCGCTCTTCCGCCGCGCGGAGCTGCAGACGCCCGGGGTGCCTGGCTTCCGCGCCGCCCGCGTCCGCGCCTGAGGTCTTCGACAGCGCAGGACACCGCACGGTCCTACTGCGTCTGGCGGACGTAGAGCGGCGAGCTGCTGGACGATCCCGGCTGCGAGAAGCCCCACTCGACCTTCACGGCCTCGCCGATGTCGCTCAGACGGACCTCGATCGGGCGGCTGTCGGTGATCCGGACCTCGACGGGCCCGTCGATGCGGCAGGACGTGGTGTCCGCGAGGGCCACGGGCATGAAGCGGCCGGCGGCGTCCGCGAACAGGCCCAGCGCGATGGCGGCGAGCAGGACCTTGGTGGTGCGATCGACCATGGGAACCTCCGAGAGCAGCGTACCCGCTCGGGCTATGGTCCAGGTGTGCTCCTCGCTCTCCTCATGGCGGCTCACGCCACCACGATGGACCGCCCTCGCCTCTCGCTGGAGGTGCTGGGGACGCCCGTCGATCGTGCCCGACGACCGAGCGACCCGAACCAGACCGCGGACGAGACCTTCCTCCAGCTCGACCCGACCGCTCCCATGGTGGTGTGGGTCCGCTCGCCAGCCGTGGCGGACGACTGCCTCCTGAACGTCGACGCGACGCTCGGGGTGAAGGTGGACACCGAGCCCGGCACGGGATGCATGGCGGTCGTGTTCGACCTCTGGGACGGGCACACGACCACCACCGCGACCCGCGGTTGGCGCGACGGCGACGGTGGCCCCGTCTGCGGCGAAGACATCGGGCTCTTCGCGTTCGGGCGCATCGAGCCGGGCGACGCGCTGATCGGGCAGCTCGTGGTCACGCCCACCGATCGACCGCCCGCTGGCTCGACCCCCTGCCCCAGAAGCGGTGTGGTGTGCGGGTTCGGTCTCCGCGAGCGCGCGACCACGGGTCTCGTCCAGGCGATGCTGGTCGACGACTCGATCCAGGCCTGCGGCCGCGACCCCGCCTGCTTCGATCCGGGGAACGAACGGTGGGCCTGGCCGGTGGGTTGCAGGCATCGTGGTGACCCCATCCCCGGCCTCGTCCGCAACCTCGAGGCGCTCCACGACACGGGGCTGCCCACCGAGATGAGGCTCGAGGTCGGGGAGCCGTGCTGCGAGGGGTATCGGATCGAGACACTTCGCATCCGAGTGGTGGCGTCCGAGACGGAGGACTGGCCCAGCCTGTTCCCCGCCTGCTCTCAGGGGGTCTTCCAAGGCGACCGGGTGGACTGGGAGACATGGGACCGCTGACGATGGCGATCTGGGCGGGCTGCGCCACGAGCGAGCGGGTGCCGGGCCCCGTCCCTGTCGTACCCACGGCCGACCCCGAGCTGCGCCGCATGGGACTCGAGGACGGGTGGACGTTTGCGGCATGGCAGCTGAAGCCAACCGAAGAGCTGGTGCTCATCGGTGTCCGTCTCCGACACGCCGGATGCTGGGTCCCGGTGGACGGCGGTGACCTCGACCCGTGCGGAGGGTTCGCCGACGAGGCACTGTCCACCTGCATCGACCAGGTGTGGAGTCCATGGGACGCCGCCGTCGGGTGGCACCGGATCCAGACCGCCACCGGGGTGTGGGATGGCCACCGCTCCAAGATATTGCAGCCCTACGCCGTTCGACCCGACGGCACCGTCCGTACCGTGGACCGGCGGTCCGGACTCCTCGCCCTGCTGGGGACGATCGACACACCCGCCGAGGCGCTGCTGGCCGCGCGATGGGGTCAGGACTCGCTCGACGCCACGATCGCGTGGGACCCGCACGAGCCGGTGGTCCACGACGACGGCGGGTGGCACCTCGTGGTCTGGGCGGTGGATCCCGCTTCCCCGGCCGTCCATGTCGTGGGCGACGACTACCGACGGATGCAGGTTCCGTGGGCGCTGACGGTGACGGACGAGGGCGAGGCCAGCCGGGTCCCGCTCGGTGGCCGAGAGGCGGCGCCGCGAGACCAGGCCAGCGAAGAGCCCGAGGTGCCGTATCCGGTGCTGCCCCGCGAGCGGCGGCGGTCGTGGTGCCCCCACCGCGAGCCCGTGTTGCTGGAGCCGGGTTGACACCTGCCTCGGCGGCACCACTCCGAGCGTGATGCCACCCTGGATCCACCTGTTCCTGTCCCCCATGTCCCAGCCCTCGCCGGTCCTGGTGAGCCAGAGCGGTGGCGGTGGCGGCACCCCGAACATCTGGATCGAGGATGTGCAGCTCGAGACCGACGTGTACTCGATCGATGGCCCGAATGCCCGGTACACCGTCACCATCCGCAACGACGACCCCATCACCTACGACGAGGTCGTCTACCAGGCGTGGTTCGAGCAGGGCGCGGCGGCGCGGGCCGCCTGCGGCGCGAAGGTGACCTGCAGCCGGCGCGTGGGTGAGCTGCCGGCCGATCGGTCGTGCCGCAACGGGTTCGTCATCGGCACGAACGACCACGCCGCCGGCCACGGGTCGCTCGTCCCAGGACCCGCCTTGGCGCGCATCGACCTCAGCGTCGAGGGCCGGGTCGTCGACACCGTCGTCTTGCCGATCACGTTGATCGCTCCTCCCTGACCTCCACGTCCTCCACTGGCGACGGCCTCCAGCGGAGCATAGGACGCCGCCGCGAGGTCGACGTGTGGTGGATGCTCTGGTCCTGTACGAGCCCGACGACGCCGGGCACCCCCGACACCGGGGTCGACACGCCGCTCGACGAGATCCCCGAGACCTCCTCGATCACCGTCCCCCACATGGACGGCGACGCCTGGATCGTCCGCACCACCGCCGGCATCCCCTACATCTACGCCTCCACCCGCGAGGACCTCGCGCGCGCCACCGGCTTCGTGCTCGGCGTCGACCGGTTCTTCATGATCGACATGGAGCGTCGCCTCGCCGAGGGACGCATCGCGGAGGTCCTCGGCGACAGCGCGCTCGCGGCGGACCTCGAGGCCCGCGGCATCGGCATGAGCCGCGTCACCGACCAGCTCCTCCTCCGCATGCAGCACGACACCGCGTTCGCCGGGGTCTTCGACGCCTACGCGGAGGGGTTGAACGCCTACGTCTCCGAGGTGAACGCCAACCGCCTCCCCGTGCCGTCCGAGTACGCCCAGCTCGGGCCGCTCATCGGTCACCCCGACCCCAAGACGCTGCTCGGACCGTTCACGCGGCGCGACATGGCCGCCATCGGCGCCACCCTCATCTACCAGCTCGGCTTCGAGGACGAGGACCTCACCCGCGCCGAGAGCTGGGCGGCGCTCGACGGGCTCTTCGCCGGGGCGACGCAAGGGGATCTGCGCCAGGCGGGCGCCGAGCAGGACCTGTTCTGGCGGGTGGAGCCGGTGTGGGACGTGAGCAGCGCGCCCGGCTTCGGCACCGCCGGCCTCCGCTCCGCGCCGACGCCCCCGCGCACGCCCGCTCGCGGCCCGCTCCGCGTCGAGCGCCAGACGCTGGCTCGCCTCACCGAGCACACCAGCCACGTCATCCGCTGGTTCGGCAAGGACCGCGCCTTCGGGAGCAACGCCTGGGCGGTCGACGGCGCCCACACCACCGACGGCCGCGCCATCCTCTCCGGCGACGGCCACCTCCCGCTCTCCGTGCCGAGCCTGTTCTACCAGGTGGGCCTCGACACCAGCGTGCTCGGCGACGGCGAGATCTCCCAGGTGGGGCTCGCCATCCCCGGCCTCCCCATGATGGCCGTCGGGACGAACGGTCGCGTGGCGTGGAGCCAGACCGCGCTCTATGGCGACATCACCGACTGGTACACCGAGGAGCTGACGCTGGACGCCGAGGGCCGGCCGGCGAGCTCGCTGTTCCAGGGCGAGCAGCGCGCGCTCGTGGGCGTCGACGAGAGCTACGTGATCGCGAACGTCCCCATCCTCGGGTCCATCGGCCGCACCGAGACCTGGACGCGGTACGAGACCTTCGACGGGCGACCCATCACGCAGATCGAGGGTCGGCTCGCGATCGACGAGCCCCCCGGGCCCGGCGAGGTCGAGATCAACGTGCTCGGCGAGCGCATCGTGCCCGGCGACGTGGACGGCGACGGCCGGATCACCGCGATCAGCGTGGACCACGCCGCCTTCGACGACGGCAACCTCATGCTCGCGAGCGACGGCTTCGGGCACGCCACCGACGTCCGCTCGTTCCGCGAGGCCACCCGCCGCAACGTGGCGTACAGCCAGAACCTCGTGGTGGCCGACGCCGACGGCAGCATCCTGTACACGGGCTACCAGCCGGTCCCCTGCCGCGGGTACCTCGACCGCCAGCCGGACGGGAGCTGGGCCGACGGCGCCAACCCGCAGCTGCTGCTCGACGGCACGCGGTACCGCGGGTTCTCGATCCCCGTGAACCCCGACGGCACCGTCGACGAGTCGCACGCCGACGACCCCTACCGCTGCGTCGTGCCCTTCGACGTCTACCCGCAGAACCTGGATCCCGAGCAGGGCTACGTCCTGACCGCGAACAACGACATCGGGAACCTGGCGACGGACGGCTCGCTCACGAACGACGACTGGTACATCGGAGGCCCCTGGGTCGACGGGTACCGCGCCAAGCGCATCGACGAGCGGCTCGCCGCGGTGGCGTCCACGAAGACGGCCGACATCGCCGCGATGTCCGACATCCAGGCGGACCACCGCAGCATGGTGGGCGAGATGTTCCTGCCTCCGCTGCTGGCCGCGCTGGACGAAGCCGAGCGCGTCGCCGGCGGGCACCCCGCGCCGGGCAGCAGCGCCGAGCGGATGGCCGCGATCTGGACCAACGACGAGGCGGCGCTCACCGAGGTCCGCGAGCGCCTCGTCGCCTGGCAGGGTCGCGGGCTGTGGGCGCGCAGCGGCGTGAAGACCTTCTACGCCGACCCCAGCGCCGACGACGTGCAGGACGCCGTCGCGACCACGCTGTTCAACCACTGGATCAGCGAGGTCGTGCTCCAGACCTTCGAGGACGAGGGCCTGCCGTACCTGTGGTGGCCCGACGTCGACACCGGCCAGGTCCGCGCGCTGAAGTCCATGCTCGACGGCCGCGACGCCGAGAACTCGAGCGGCCTCGCCTCCTGGGACCCGACCCACCAGGAGTCGGTGTTCTTCGACGATCTCGCCACGCCCGAGGTCGAGACCAGCGACGAGCTGATCGTGCGCGCGCTGGCCTCGGCCCTCGACGCCCTGCGCGCCCCGCCGAGCGGCCCCGGCACCGGCGGCTTCGGCACCGACGACATGGACCAGTGGCTCTGGGGGTACCGCCACATGGTGCAGTTCCAGTCGTTGCTGGCGCAGGTGATGTCGCCCGACGACGACTTCGGGTTCCTCATCGACCTGTTCTCGATCACGCCGCGCGAGCTCCCGCTGGACGAGGGCATCCCGTTCGACGACCCGCGCGCGGTCCTGCCGTGGTTCCCGCGCGACGGGGACCAGATGAACGTCGACGCCGGCGACCCCAACTTCACGCGCGACGACTGGATGTACGCTTCCGGACCCGTGTTCCGCATGGTCATCGCGCTCGGTCCCGACGGCCCCGAGGGCGTGAACGTGCTGCCGGGCGGCCAGTCGGGCCTCGTGGACTCGCCGCACTTCGCCGACCAGGCCGCGCTCTGGCTCGGGAACCAGACGCTGCCCCTGCTCACCACGCCAGAGGCGGTCGCCGCCGCGGCCGAGGAGCGCATCACGCTGCACCCCTGAGCGCGTTATCCGGCACCGTCGACGGAGGGCCGATGATCCGCGCGCTGGGCTTCAGCGAGAACAGCTTCGATCCCACGGACCCGGGCCGCCTGTGCCGCGGGCGGGAGCGCTGGATCGAGCCCTACGAGCTCGACGAGCCGCAGCCCGACATCGTGCGGATGGTGATCAGCGGCGCGATGTTCACGGACGACAGCGCGGCCGACGCCCGGCGTGGGCTGACGTGGTCCGGCGTGACGCTGCCCGAGCTCGTCGAAGCGCTCTTCCCCCGCCGCAAGCTGCTCGCCTTCATGGAGGACGGACACCCCGCCGACATCCCCGAGGCGGCCGAAGGTGTCGAGGCGTACGAGGGGTACCGTGCGGGTGGACGCCAGGAGCTCGGGCTGGTCCGCTGGCACCTGCACCTCAAGAACGCCGCCGCGATCGGCACGCTGCTCGAGTCCGGCCCCATCGAGGAGCGCGTCCGCGGCTTCGTCGTCCTGGACGGCAAGGCGAACGAGGAGCAGGTGCTGGACAAGGTCTTCCAGCTGGTCGGCTTCTCCACGATGGACAGCCCCCCCGCCCGCTTCCAGCCCGCGGCGCTGCCCGAGGTCCTGACGCTGGTGGACGCGGTGGTCCTGCTCCATCGCGACAAGCACGGTCCCGCGGTCGCCATCTATGCTCGCAAGGGCATCGACGGGCTCGATCAGCGCCTGGCCAAGCTCTGCGCGGCCGCCAGCGCACGCCCGGTGGAGGCCGACGAGGTCCCCGTCGACCCGAACGTCCTGCTCGTCCCCTTCGCCATCCCGCCGATGCTCGCTCGCTGGGACCGCGCGCTCGCCGAGCTCCGGGAGTCGTGGCCGGGCCCGGGCGACTTCCCGGTCCCCGTCGGCCAACGCGAGCCCGAGCGCCGCGGTCGTCGTCGGTGGCGCCGCTCCGAACCCGAGGACGACGCCCCGATCCCGCCGCTCGCGGAGGAAGAGGAGCCGGTGGTCGCCGAGGGAGCCGAGGAGTAACGACGCCTACTGGCAGCCCGGGACGCCGCCCGCCGTGAACGTGGCGGCGTTCTCCCCGGGCGTGGCCTCCTGGATGCAGGCGGCCTTCGCGGGGCTGCTGGGGCTCGTGAGCATCATCCACGCGTAGGTCGCGTCCGCCATCGAGGTGGGTCCCACCGGGCCCGCAGGGTCCATGACGTAATCGGCCAACATGTCCTTGAGCACGGGCGCGTGGGTCGTGAGGTCGGTGATCAGGTAGAGGTTGTGGTCGTAGGGCCACTCGCTCCCGACACCGCCTTCGCATCGGTCCAGCTCCCCGTACCGGATCGCATCCGCGAACTGCTTGCGGATCAGCTGCCGCCAGTGGGTGGTCGTGAGGTCGACGCCGAAGCTGTCGCCGTCGTGATCACACGGGATGGGATCGAAGCCCGCATAGTCGCAGTAGATGCTCATCAACCCGACCTGCTTCGCGTCGCGCTGCGCCTCGTTGTACATCACCGGCGTGTTGAGGTGGTTGAAGAGCACGTGCAGGGGACTGTTGCACGGTGCACAGGCCGCGTCCGTCCACCAGTCGACGACACCAGGGCAGTGCTGGTCGAGGCAGGACTGGTCCACCTCAGGACCGTAGCCAGGACGGGGCTCGTAGTAGCGGCCCACGCCATAGGCGGCGGCCCCACCGGGTTCGTAGGTGGTCATCGACATGGGCTGGCCCGTGATCGCGACCGTGTCGACGACCTGGTCGTACAGCGAGCAGGTGTCGTCGATGACGCCCGGGTGGTCGGCGATGCCGTTCGCCGGCGCCACGTCCACCCCGTCGAACTCCGACACGCAGGCCTCCACCTCCACCGCCGGGTTCCCGAAGCTGTTCAGGATGCCCCGCACGTCCACGTCCGCGCCGACGGTGGCGTCCACCAGCGCATGCAGATCGTCGAGCAGGCCGCCCTCCATCCCCACGCAGCCGGCAGAGTGGCAGGAGAAGCCCACCTTGGAGGCGGCGCCGATGACGCCGAGGCGCTCGTCTCCAGGCCGCACCCGCGCGTGGCCGGTGCCGTCGTCCACCAGCGGGTAGTTGACGTACCCCACCGCACCGCGCTGCAGGTCCGCGAGTACGGACCGGACGATCCGTCGGCCGTGGTAGTACACGTCGTAGGCGTGGCTCGGCGAGTCCGGCGGCGCGACCAGCCGATCGATGCAGATGCACGCGTTCGGATCGACCAGACGGTCGTCGCAGTTCGCCAGCCCGTTCCCGTCGGCATCACGGCAGTTGGGCGTCTGGATCGACACGATCTGCTCGGTCGTGAAGTCCAGCAGCCCCACCGCGTCGGCATTCCCCATCCACGCGTCCGCGGTGCACTTGTTGATGATCACGCGATGGAACGTGGAGAATGGGTTGGAGGCCCCCTGGTCGTAGATCCCCTCGAACTGATCGTGGAGGGAGGGCGTGGCGTCGTTGCTGTACGCTCCACGATTCAGGGCGAACTGCGACGCCCACACCGGCGCCGCGAGCCCTGGCACGCTCGCGTGTCCACCGACGCCCGCGTGGATCAGGAAGTGGTCGCCCGGTCCCGTCCCGCGGTTGAGGTAGTAGGAGGGACGCGAACCGTCGCCGCAGCGGATGTAGTCGGCGGGGGCGCAGGTCGGCGCCAGCCCCAGGGCTCCGTTCGACACGGCCCACTCGTGGTCGCCGCTGCCGTCCTCGCACAGCGGTGCGTAGCGGAAGATGCCCTCGCCGCTGCCCGGAGCCGACGGAGCCGCCGGGTGGGCGAGCGGAGGGTACAGCGCGGCCGCGCCCAACACGAGGCTCTCGTGGCGGCACGCCGCTGGCGCCGAGCAGTCGGTGCTCGCGATGCAGCTGGTCCGTGCCCCGCCCGCGTACCGATACCCGCCCAGACCGTTCGGCTCGATGCATGCGGTACGGAGCAGATATCCCATGGACGCCTCGGACTGCGCCACGGTCTGCGCGCCAGCCCAGCTGGCCAACAAGGCGAGCACTCGACACCTCCGGTCCCATCTTACCGGGTGCGGACGATGACGGCCGGTTACAAGCGTCCACCCACCTTCGCCGGGCCGCTTACGTACGGCCTCATGACGATGTCCTCACCTTCCACCGTCCACCGGCTCCACTACGGCGCCACCCTCCAGCTCGCCAACGCCGCCGCCCGCGTCGGGGAGGCCGTCGGGCTCCCGCTCGGCCGCCTGGAGGCGGATTCCATCCTGGACGCCGCGCGGCGCCAGACGGGGCTGACGGACTGGGGCGACGAGCACTTCCTGGAGCCCCTGAACCACGTCGTGGCCGCGGTCCGGGAGCGCGAGGCGTTCACGCCGTTGGCCCGCATCATCCTGCGACAGAGCTGGATCCGCGCCGTGTGCAATCGTCTGTGGGTGCAGGACTGGGTGAAGCAGCACCCGGAGACCCTGCAGACCTCCGTGCAGCGTCCGATCTTCGTCCTCGGCTTCCCGCGCACCGGGACCACGGTGCTCCAGAACCTGTTCGCCCTGAAGGAAGGCCGACGCGGCCTGTACTTCTGGGAGCTCACCAACCCGGTCCCGACCACGCTCGACCGCGACGAGGACCGCGCTCGGCGGCGGAAGGCGGCGCAGACCATGCTCCGCGCGGCGTACCTCGCGGCGCCGGAGATGGCGGAGGTCCACTACGTCGACGTGGACACGGTCGAGGAGTGCTGGCCGCTGTTCGCGAACAGCTTCTGCGTGATGAACTGGGAGCTGCAGTCGGGCCTCGAGGCCTACGGGAAGTGGCTCCTCGACACGATCGACATGCGCATCCCGTACGGTGAGTACAAGCGGCACCTCCAGGTTCTGGTCGCGCAGAACCCCGCCGACCAGCTGGTGCTCAAGTGCCCCGAGCACCTCTGGTTCGTCGACGCCCTGCTCGCGACCTTCCCCGATGCCTGCATCGTGTGGACCCACCGCGATCCGTTCGACACGCTGGCGTCGTACTGCTCGCTGATGTCGCTCCAGTGGCGGACCCTGTACGGTCACATCGACCGGCCCGCGATCGGCGCGTACATGCAGCGAAGCCTGCACACCGGCGTGCAGCGAGCGATGGCGGCTCGGGAGCGCCACGATCCGCGACGGTTCTACGACGTGCGGTTCGAGGAGCTGGTGGCGGACCCGGCCGGCGTGCTCGAGAAGGCGTCGGCCTGGTTCGACCTCGAGCTGCCGCCCGACCACCGCCAGCAGGTCACGGCGTACCTCGGCCAGAAGCGCAGCGACGAGCGCGGCCGCCACCGGTACTCCGCCGACGACTACGGGCTGGACCCGGACCGGGTGCGCGAGCTGTACGGCGACTACATCCGCCAGTTCGGTGTGGAGACGGGGAAGAACACGCGGACGCCGGCGCCTGCCGGACGAGGTGGATGACGGTGTGGCTCCTCCTGCTGGCCTGCGGCGGGGCGCCCACGCCCGCACCAGCGGCCCCCGAACCCGTGCTCGCCGAGCTTCCCGCACCGGCCCCGCTCGTCGAGCCCGTCCCCGAGCCCGTCCCCGAGCCGTCGCCCCCCGCGCGCACCGAGCGGCGCCCGCCCGAGGGCTGGGTGGACCTCGCCGAGCACGTCCCCGGCGTCGACCTGCGCGTCCGCTACGCGACCACCGACAACTTCGTGGGCAGCGTGCTCCCGGGGTACGCCGTACCCGGCGCGTGGATGCGCCAGGCCCCCGCCGACGCCCTGGTGCGTGTCCAGGCCCGCTTGAAGGAGCAGGGGCTCGGCCTGCGGGTCTACGACGCCTACCGCCCGCTGCGCGCCACGCTCGCGATGGTGGCGTGGGCGCACCGCACCGATCAGGTGGCGCTGCTCGACGGGGGCTACGTCGCCCGCCGCTCGGGGCACAACCGCGGCAACACCATCGATCTGTCCGCGATCCGGCTCTCGGACGGCGAGGAGCTGGACATGGGCGTGCCGTGGGACACGCTCTCGGAGGCGGCCCACACCCGCAACGCCACCGGCGAGGCGCTCGCGAACCGCCTCACCCTCAAGGCGGCGATGGAGGCCGAGGGCTTCAAGAACTACTTCCGCGAGTGGTGGCACTACACCTTCGTGGAGCCGGGCGAGAAGGAGCTGCAGCACCGCGACGTGCCCTATGCGTGCGCCGAGCCCGACGAGGGGGTGTGGAAGGCGCCGGACGGCTGGCGCGAGCCGGGCTGGACGCCGCCCCCGCCCGTCGAGGCCGCCCCCTGCGCCGAGTGAGCCCACCGGGATAGACGGGGGCCATGTCGCACGCCGAGGGTCACAAGTCGCATCGTGGAGGGTGGCTCCGCGCCGCGGTCCTCGGGGCCAACGACGGCATCGTGAGCACGGCGAGCCTCGTGCTCGGGGTCGCGGCGGCCGACGGGGGCACGAGCGCCGTCCTCACGGCCGGGGTCGCGGGGCTCGTGGGCGGCGCGCTGTCGATGGCGGCGGGCGAGTTCGTGTCCGTCAGCTCACAGCGCGACGTCGAGGAGGCCGACCTGGCCCGCGAGCGCGAGGAGCTGCGCACCATCCCGCAGATCGAGCTGGACGAGCTGACGGGGATCTTCGCGGACAAGGGGCTGCCCGAGGACCTCGCCCGCCAGGTCGCCGTCGTGCTCACGGAGAAGGACGCGCTCGCCGCGCACGCCCGCGAGGAGCTCAACATCGACCCCGACGACCTCGCCCGCCCCTGGCAGGCCGCCTGGACGAGCGCGCTCTCGTTCGCCGTCGGGGCCGCGCTGCCGCTGCTCGCGATCGTGCTCGCCCCCGGCGGGAGTGGACCGCTCGTGACGCTGGTCGCCGCCACGGCCGCGCTCGGGGTGCTCGGCGGCTGGTCCGCGCGCCTCGGCGGCGCCCCGGTGCGGCCCGCGGTCGTCCGCGTGGTGGTCGGCGGCCTGCTCGCGATGGGGCTCACGATGGGGATCGGCACGCTGTTCGGCGTCGCCGTGTAGCGTTCAGCGCCAGACGATGGCGACCAGCACGGCGCCGGCCCCCAGCAGCGAGCCCGTGCCGCACGCGAGCAGGCCGAACAGCACCAGCGACAGCACCGCCACGAGCGGCAGCCGGGAGCGCACGGGCCGCGTGGGCGCCGCGATCGAGCCCCCGCGCTGCTGGGTGCCCGCGAGCCGCTGGTCCAGCTGCTCCAGCTCGTCGTCCGTCAGCTCCGCGCGCAGCGCCACCACGAGCTCCGCCATCGAGCGGTACCGGTCGTCGGGCTCGGGCTCCGTGGCCTTGCGGACGATGGCGCGCACCCGCTCCGGCAGCTCCTCCCCGGGATCGAGGGGGGTCCCCTTGGCGTCGATCAGCGCGACATACCGCTGGCGGGCGTTCCGGCCCTCGTCGTCGCGGAACAGCAGCTTGCCCTGGAGCACCTCGCAGAGCAGCTGCCCGAGCGCGTAGATGTCCGTGGACGCCGGGTCGCGCTCGCCGCCCTCGAGCACCTCGGGCGCCAGGTACGTGAACGTGCCCATCACATGGCCCGCGTTGGTCAGGCGGCTCGCGCCCTGCTGCAGCGCGACGCCGAAGTCCACGAGCATGCAGTGCCCGTCGGCGCCCATCACCACGTTCTCCGCCTTGATGTCGCGGTGGTGGATGCCCTCCTCGTGGGCGTGCCGCAGCCCGTCGGCGAGCAGCGCGAACTCCACCAGCGCCTGCCCGCGGGCCATCACGGGGCCCTTGGCCAGCAGGTTCTCGAGGTTCTCGCCCGAGGCGTACTCCATCACGAGGAACGGCTCGCCGCGCCGCTCACCGGCGTCGAGCAGCCCGACCACCGCCGGGTGCTCCAGCGAGCCCAGGACCTCGACCTCGCGCCGGAAGCGCGCTTTGGTGGTCTCGTCCTCCTCGCCGTCCGTCAGCAGGAGCTTGAGCGCACCCTGGCGGCCCGTGACCGCGTGACGCACGAGCAGCACCCGCCCCATGCCGCCCTGGGCGATGGGACGCTCGACGACCCAGCTACCGACCTGCTCTCCGCCCTTGATGGGCCCCCCCCGGGGCGGCATCTTACAGCGGAGACGACGCTCGGGTGCGGATCAGCCGACGAAGTACCGCGGCGGCACCCAGGCGACCCCCGCGCTCGAGCCACCGACGCGGGTCTCGAGCACGCCGTGCGCGGCGTCCACGACCTTGTCGGCGGTGAGGATCACCGCGTCCTCGAGCACCAGCGACTGCGCGATGCCCGGCACGTTGTCCTGACCGACCGCGCGAGTCGGGGTCCCCGGCATGCGCTGGACGACGTGCCCCTGGATGGACCGCACGAAGCCGGCGAAGACCCGGTCCTCCGCGGCGACCACCAGGCGACCGGTGCGGCCGACGCTCTCGTAGACCGTGTCCAGATCGGGCGGGACGAGGGTGCGCAGGTCGATGACCTCGATGGACACGCCCTGCTTCTCGAGCGTCTCCGCCGCCGCCATGCACGTCCACACCGCGCGGCCCCAGGCCACCACGGTCACGTCCGTCCCGGCGCGACGGATCGCCGCCTTCGAGAACGGCACCCGAACGTCCGACAGGTCGGGCACGTCGGCGCGCATCAGCGCCTTCTTCATCGCGGCGATGGCCTCGGGATCCGTGGGCTCGCCCGGGATCGCGGGACCGAGCGTCTGGCGGTACATCCACTTGGGCTCGAGGCAGATCACGGGCCCGTCGTAGTCGCCGGCCGTCAGCAGCAGCCCGTGCACGTCGAAGCTCGTGGACGGCATGATCACCACGAGGCCGGGGATGGGCGCGAAGTACCCGTCGACCGACATCGAGTGGTAGACCGCGCCGCCCCCGAAGGGATCGACCGGCATGCGGAGGAGCAGCTTGCACGTGGCGTTCGCCATGTTCGTCCAGCGGACGTTGCCCAGGTAGACCAGCCAGTGGAACGCGTTGAGGACGTAGTCGCCGAACTGGATCTCCGGGAGCGCCATGCGGTCGGAGTGCAGCGACAGGCCCGTCGCCGCGCCCACGATGAGCGGCTCGTTGAGCGGCGCGTCCACCACGCTGCCCGGGTGCTTCGCCTGCAGGCCGGCGGTCGCGGTCATGACGCCGCCGAGGCGCCCCACGTCCTGCCCGAGGATGAAGCCGTTGCGGCGCGTGATGAGCTTCGAGAGCGCGGACCGGATGGCGCCCGCGTAGGTCACGTTCGTCGTGCCCGCCTGGGGCGTCGTCTCCGCGTCCTGCGGGAAGGGCGCGTAGATGTGGTCCATCACGGTCGACGGATCGGGGTTCGGCTCGCTGCGCACCTGCTCGAGCATCTGGCGGAGACTGGCGTCCTCCTCGCCCATGACCCTGCCGAGGTCGTGGTGCGCGAAGAAGTCGCGGCCAGTGCCCTGGATGCGGCGCATGATGTCGCCTTCCTCGAGCACGCCCTGCTCGACCAGCTTGCGCCCGAAGGTGAGGATCGGGTCGTCCTGGCCGAGATCGAAGGTCACGTCGGCGGCCGAGCTGTGCCCGTTGAACCGGGGGAGGTTCTTGACGTGCATCAGCGCGCCGCGCTGGTTCTCCTTCACGAACGTCGCGCAGCGGACCATGGCCTCGAAGCAGTCGTCGAAGTCGCGCCCGTCGCACGTGAAGTGCTCGAGGCCGAAGCCCCGCGCGTACGCCTCGAAGTCGACGATGCCGCGGCCCTCCTCGGGCTTGGTGCTGATCGCGACGCCGTTGTCCGTCACCATCACGATGGTCGGCAGCTTCCAGACGCTGATGGCGTTCATCGCGTCGTGCATGTCGCCCTCGGCGGTCGTCCCGTCACCGACGATGCCCATGGTCACGCCGTCCGTGACGCCCTCGAGCTTCCAGCCGAGCGCGTACCCCGCGGCCTTGCCGAGCTGCATGCCGACCGGCGACTGGATGGGCAGGATCCCCGCCTCGGGGATGTTCAGGTGGTACACCATCTGCCGGCCGCCGGTCATGCTGTCGGTGGCCTTGCTGAACTGCTGGCGCAGCACCCGCAGCGAGAAGTCGGTCACGCCGTTGTGCTCGCACCACGAGGAGCACAGCGAGCCCGAGCGGTAGTGCCCGACGAACGCGAAGTGCTTCGGGTCGACCACCCGGGAGAAGGCGAGCGCGGTCGCCGTCCCGTGGATCTCCTCGCCGGGCCCCCAGATCGCGAACTTCACCTCGCCGCGGCTCACGAGGCGCACGATGTGCTCCTCCAGCGCCCGAGAGCGCACGGCCACACGGTACGCGTGCCGCAGCTCGTCGGCGGTGGGGGCTTCGACCAGCGACGCCGGGCGGCTACGGGTCAGGGCGACGTCCTGGACGGTGCTCATGAGGGGCCTCCGCTTGGGCCGTCCATGGTATCCCGACCGGGGGCGGATGACCCCCGCCGACCGGGATACGCCCCGGTGGCCGTGGAGGGTGGGGATGTCGGGACGGCGGGCGGTGTGCATCGGCGGCGGGATCACCGGCGTCCTGGCCGCGCGCGAGCTGGCGCTGGCCGGGTGGGACGTGGTGGTCCTCGAGGGGCGGCACGTCGGGGCCGGCTCCTCCTCGCGGACGGCGGCTGGCATCCGCCAGCAGTTCAGCACGCCCGAGACCGTGCGCGGCATGCGGTACTCGGTCGACTTCTACCAGCGGTTCACGGCGGAGGTGGAGGACGGCACCTGCCCCATCGTGCAGAGCGGGTACCTGTTCCTCTACGACGCCGAGGATTCCTGGGCCTCCGCGCTGCGGCGGGTGGAGATGCAGCGTTCCTGCGGCCTGTCCGAGGTCGAGGCGCTCGCTGGCGACGACCTGCGCCGCCGCTTCCCCTGGTGCGCGGACACGCTGGTCGGCGGCACGTTCTGCCCGACCGACGGCTTCCTGCTGCCGCACGTGGTGTACCAGGAGGGTGCGAAGCGCGTGACGGCGCTGGGCGGCCGGGTGCTACAGAACGCCCCGGTGACCTCGGCCGCGTTCGCGGGTGATCGGATCGTCGCCGTCGACACCCCGAAGGGAAGCTTCGAGGCCGACCTGTTCCTGGATTGCACCAACGCGTGGACCCGGCGCCTCGCGCGCGTCCTGGGCGCCGAGGACCTCGAGGTCGACCCGCTCAAGCGCTACCTGTGGTTCCTGGCCCGCGACGGGTCGATGGACGCCGAGACGCTGTCGCGGATGCCCTTGTGCATCGTGCCGAGCGGGATGTACTGCCGCCCGGAGAACGCGGACACCCTGCTCATGGGCGGGAGCCACGCGACGCCCCCCGAGCCGGACTTCGCGTACGACGACCAGGACCGCATCGAGCCCCACTACGCGCACGACGGCGGGGTGGACGCGCACCCGTGGACCTGCTGGGCCGAGATCGCGGAGGCGATCCCCGCGGTGGGCGAGTTCGGCGGGATGACGGCGACCACCGCCGGCTACTACGCGACGACGCCGGACCACAACCCCTTCCTGGGGTACGACCGCCAGCGGACCAACCTGCTCCGCCTGGTGGGCTTCTCGGGCCACGGCGCGATGTTCGGTCCGTTCACGGCGCTGGTGGCCCGGGCGCTCGCGGAGGCCGGCCAGGACCTGCCCTCGGTCGAGGTGGACGGCGCGGCCGTGCCGCTCGACGCGTTCCGCATCGGACGCGCCTTCGATCACGCCGAGGCGCTGGTCCTGTGAGCGCGCGCGCGAGGGCGGCCCTGGCGGCGGCGGCCCTGCTGGTGGCGCTGTTGCTCGCGACCTGGACGCTGTCGACGCCGGACACCGGAGGTCCGGTGGTGGCTCCGCCCGACCCGCCGCTCGTCGCCGCAGCGCCGACGCCATCGCCCGCCGCTCGCGCCACGCCGCGCCGTCCGGCCCCCGTCGAGCGGCCCGCGGCCGTCGAGGAGCGGATGTTCGAGCCGCGCGTGCCCATGCCCTGGGACCCGCCACCGCTCGACCAGGAGTACCGCGCGGAGCCCGCGGGGCTGGCGGAGGCGGCCATCGCCCGCCGGGATCGCTTCCGGGACTGCTGGAACGCCTTCCTCGACCGCTCGGGCGCGGACGGGACGCTCGGACGCTTCACGATCCAGCTGATGGTGGAGCGCGCCGAGGACGGCGAGGTCGTCGTCGACGCCACGGTCATGAACGAGGAGACCGACGCGCTGCTCGAGCGCTGCGTGTCGGACAGCGTGGCGGACGCGACCTTCGCGGACCCCGGGAAGTCCGCCATCTCGCTCGTGTGGCCGGTCCCGATCCCCACCCTGCCCGGCGAGATTCCGTAGCTCCCCTATTGGAGGGGCCGGATCACCTCGAGCACGAACCGGTCGCTCGTGCCGCGACGCTCACCGGCGGCCGAGGGCGCCGCGTTCCAGTCGCGGGTGTCCTCCGGGTGGCGGTACAGGTCGCTCGTGCGGACGAGCTCGAAGCCCGCCGCCGTCAGCTCCTCCGCGACCACCGACTCCTCGATGCGGTGCAGCGTCTGCACATCCTCGACGCCTGCACCCTCCCGCGCGGCGTGGTCGACCACCACGAAGCGTCCGCCGGGCTTCAACGACGCCAGGATCGCGGCGTTCATCGCCGGTCGATCGACGTTCATCCACACGGCGTCGTGGTAGAACAGGTTCATCACGACCAGGTCGAGGTCCGTCGCCTCGGGGGGCAGCGGGGCCTCGAGCTCCCGGTCCACGCGCACCACGTCCGCCATCACGGGCTTCGCGAGGCGCTCCGACCAGGGCTTCTCGGCGAAGCGCTCGACGACGAAGGCGTTGTTCTGGCTGTACACCACGCCGCCGGGCGCGACCGCGCGCGCCAGCAACTCGGTCGTGTACCCCGTGCCCGCCATGAGGTCCGCGACCCGCATCCCGGGCTCGACCCACAGGAAGTCCAGGAAGGCCGCGGGCAGTCGGCCGGCGTCCAGCTCGCGGTCCGCGTCGCTGCGGTCCGGGGAGGCCACCACCTGCGCGCCGACCGACAGCCCGAGGTGCGTGGGCAGGCCGTTCGGGGCCACGGGCGCCGGGACCGGCTCGGCGGGGGTGCGGTGGGCGCAACCCGCGACCAGCAGCGCCAGCGACAGCTTCATCCAGCCGCCAGCGCGTGCATGTCGCGGACGGCGACGCGGAGCTCGGTCAGCAGCCAGTGGTGCCAGTCCTGCCCGAGCGCGTCCGCCACCGCCGCGTAGTACCAGAGCGTGCCGTCGCGGCCGCCGCGGAACCGGTCCATCGTGGACGGCCCGTGCAGGCGCAGGTCACGCACCAGGGTGCTCGCGTTGTGGAGCTTGTCGGCGCAGGTCACGAGCTTCTCGTCCGCCGCGTGGTGCGGCAGCGACGCGATGTACCGCTCCTTGCGCTCCTTCCACGGCGGCTTCGGCAGCTCCTGCGTGTCGGTGCAGGACTCGACGATGCGCCGCACCCGCGGCCCGAACCGGCGCTCGAGCTCCTCCGGCGTGGACTCGGGCACGTCCTCGAGCCAGTCGTGGAGCATGGCGGAGATGAGCTGGTCCTCGTCCCCGCCAGCCTCCGCGACCAGCGCGGTCACGCTGAACAGGTGGCTGATGTACGGGACCGTCGACCCCTTGCGGGTGATGCGGCGGAAGTCGTGCATCACGAGCTGGACCGCCTGATCGAGCCGCGGCGTGTACGCCGGGAGGAGCTCGTGGCGGACGTTCTGGTCGACGTCTCCCGTACTCATCAGCTCTCCACGTTGCGGACCGCGAGCTCCGCGAGCTGCGCCGGATCCACCACCGACGGTGCATCGGACATGATGTCCTGGGCGGAGGTCGTCTTCGGGAACGCGATCACGTCACGGATGCTCTCCGCGCCCGTGAGCAGCATCACGATCCGGTCCAGCCCGAACGCCAGCCCACCGTGCGGCGGCGCGCCGAACGACAGGGCGTCGAGCAGGAAGCCGAACTTCGCCCGCTGCTCCTCGGGGCCGATCCCGAGCGCCTCGAACACCTGCTGCTGCAGGTCCGACCGATGGATACGGATGGAGCCGCCGCCGACCTCGAGCCCGTTGCACACGAGGTCGTACGCGTCGGCCTCCACCTCGCCGAGCCGCCCCTCGGCCATCGCCGCGAGATCGCGATCCTTGGGCTTGGTGAAGGGGTGGTGGCAGGCGAACCAGCGGCCCGCGTCCTCGTCGTACTCGAAGCTCGGGAAGTCCACGACCCAGGCGAACGCGAAGCCCTCGCCGACCAGCCCGCGCTCCTTGGCCACGTGGACCCGGAGCCGGCCGAGCCCCGCGTTCACGTGGTTCTTCGCGCCCGCGCCGACGAGCACCAGGTCGCCCACCGCCGCGCCGGTCGCCGCCAGGAAGGCGGGCACGTCGGACACGGCCTTGCCGAGCGGCCCCGTGATCTCGCCCTCGGCCACCTTGCCCCACAGCAGGCCGCCCAGGCGGTAGCTGCGGACGAAGGTGGTCCAGGCGTCGAGCCCCTTGCGGCTCACCTCGGCCCCGCCCTTCACGACGAAGCCCTTCACGATGCCACCAGCATCGAGCGCGCTGCGGACGGGGACGAAGTCGGTGCCGCCGAGCACGCCCGCGAGGTCGCACAGCTCCATGCCGAAGCGCAGGTCGGGCGCGTCGACGCCGAAGCGGTCCATCGCCTCGCGGTACGTCATGCGCCCGATCGGGCCGAGCTCCACGCCCAGCACCTTCTTCCAGATGGCCCGGATCACGGCCTCGGCGGCCTCGATGACCATGTCCTGCGTCGGGAAGGACATCTCGAGGTCGATCTGGCTGAACTCCGGCTGGCGGTCCGCCCGCAGGTCCTCGTCGCGGAAGCAGCGGCAGATCTGGAAGTAACGGTCCATGCCGGCCACCATCAGGATCTGCTTGAAGATCTGCGGCGACTGGGGAAGGGCGTACCACTGGCCGTGGTGGACGCGGCTCGGCACGAGGTAGTCCCGGGCACCCTCGGGGGTCGCGCGGGTGAGGATCGGCGTCTCGATCTCGAGGAAGCCGAGGTCGTCGAGCACGGTCCGCGCTGCCAGACAGGCCCGGTGACGCGCGACGAGGTTCGCCTGCAGCGCCGGGCGGCGGAGGTCGAGGTAGCGGTACTTGAGCCGCGTCTCCTCGTGCGCGTCGCTCCCGTGCTCGTGGATCGCGAACGGGAGCGGCTGCGTCGTCGACAGGATCTCGATCTCGTCGGCCACGACCTCGATCTCGCCCGTCTCCATCTTCGCGTTCACGGCCGCGGCGTCCCGCGGCGTGCAGACGCCGGAGGCCTGGACCACGAACTCGAGCCGCACGTCCTTCGCGAGCTGCCGGGCAGCCTCGGGGGAGCGCTCGTCCAGCGTGACCTGCACCTGGCCGTGGCGATCTCGGAGGATCAGGAAGGTGACGCCACCACGATCTCGGATCGCGTGCGCCCAACCCTGCACCACGACCTTCGATCCAGCGTGGGCAGCGCGGAGCTCCCCACAGTTGTGCGTCCTTCGCTCGACCATCTCCGACTCCTTGGCGATCCCGTCCGTCGAGACACGCCGAATCGGCCCTATCTCGGCGCCGCGCGTGCGTCGCGGCCGCCGGTGCGTCACATCTGCTATGCTCCGGCAACGGGGATCCGGTCCCCAAACTCGAACCCCGGTGGTAGTCTCGACCCGTGCGGAACCTCGAGCCCATGCCGAACGCCTTGGGACCCGTCCCACCCAGGCTCAACGGGAGATACGCCGTCACTCGCCTGCTCGGCAAGGGAGCCCAGGCGCGGGTCTATCTCGCGTGGGACTCCCGGCTGAAGCAGTGGCGAGCGCTCAAGGTGCTCGCTCAGGCGCACCTGGACGACGAGCACATCCGCTCCCGCTTCGACGGCGAGGCCCAGATGATGGCCGCGCTGTCCCACCTGAACCTGCTGCGCGTCCTGGACGTGGCGGCAGACGGGCACATCCCGTTCATGGTCATGGAGCTCGCCCGCGGCGGCTCGATCGTGGACTGGATGAAGCGCAACGGCGCGCTCCCGCCCCGCATGGCGGTGGACGTGGCGATCCAGTGCTGCCTCGGCCTCGAGCACAGCCACGCCCAGGGGATCGTCCACCGTGACGTGAAGCCCCACAACATCCTCGTGCAGGAGGAGGGCCGCGCGGTCCTGACGGACTTCGGCATCGCGCGCGCGGACGACGCGGTCCAGCTCACGGCCGACGGCGCCGCGATGGGCACCTTCGCGTTCATGGCGCCCGAGCAGCGCTCCGACGCGCACAACGTCGACGAGCGCGCCGACGTCTACGCCCTCGGCACCTCGCTGTACACCATGCTCACGCTGCGGACCTCCGCGGAGCTCTTCATCGCCGAGGAGAAGGACAAGATCCTCGACGGCGTCCCGAAGGTGCTGCGCAAGGTGATCGTGGCGGCCTGCAAGTACGAGCGGGACGAGCGCCTCCAGACCATGCGCGAGCTGCGCGAGATGCTGGAGCAGACGCTCTCGGCCCTGCCCGAGGATCCTCCTTCCAAGCCGCTGTTCGAGGAGATCATCGCGCTTCCCCCGGAGGTGCCGAGCAGCCTCCCCGCGGACTCGGGTGTCGAGGATCTCCTCAAGATGATGGTGTCGGCCGAGGACCAGCCGACCACGCTGCTGACGGGCTCCACGGGCCGCACCGACCCCGACCGATCGGTCGAGGACATGCAGACGGCGATCCCGTACCAGATGCCGGACATCCGGGAGATCCGGAAGAAGGCGCAGTCGATGCCGCCGCGCCCGAAGACGGCGGATCGCGATCCCGACGAGGTCCCGGACTACATCGACCAGAGCACCCTCCCGCCCTCCCGTGCAGAGCAGATGCGCGAGATCCGGGAGATCGGCATCGAGTCGCCCGAGGAGAAGGCGAAGAAGGAGCAGGCGGCCAGGCGCGAGGCGAAGCGTCCGCCCCCGCCTCCGGTACCCGAGAAGCCCAAGCTCAAGATCCCCTGGATCCGGCTCGGTCTGCTCGGCACCTCGATGATGGCGATGATGTTCATCGTCCTGCTGATGGGCGTGAGCTACGCCGCCAAGTCCAACGCGAGCGCGGCCCGCCGCGAAGCGACCGTGGCGCTGGTGAACCAGGTGATCCAGGACCAGAGCGTGGTCGAGAACCTGGTGAGCGAGGGCGGCGACGAGCAGCGCCTCCAGGAGGCCTGGTTCACCCTGAAGGACGCCACGCCCGAGCAGCGTCCGGCCGCCGCGCTCCAGTTCGCGCGGGTCTCGGTGGCCGAGGCCGATCGCGTCGGGGCCCACGGCAAGGCGGGCGCCCAGGTGCACCAGATCCGCACGAAGCTGGACGAGTTCGACGCCGCTGACGCCGCCTGGAAGGTGCGCGCCACCTCGGGCCTCGGTCGCCTCACGGGCAGCCTCGGCGTCTACTGATCGATGGCGGTCCGCCTCCACGTCGCGGACGACCAGCAGAGACTCGAGCGGGGCTGGCCGCACCTCCGCACCCTCGAGACGGCGACGTCCAAGAAGTCCGCCGCCGAGCGCGCCGCCAGCGTGCTCACGAAGGTGGACCCCTCGTCGATGGTGTGGACGCCGGAGGTCGCGAGGGCGTTCCTGCGCGGGCACCACCTCCGCCCGGGCAACCCCTCGCCCGCCGATCTCGCGGCGATGGCGGCTCCGGAGGAGCTGGACGCGGACGAGTTCCTCGCGCTGCTCCCGAAGTGGGCGGCGCGAGCCCGCTACCAGTTCGTGTTCGAACACGTCGTGCTCCTCGCGGAGGCATTGCTGGGCGCGGAGGCCGTGGTGGAGGCGGTCGCGACGTGGCTCGCCTCCCTGCCGACCGGTGGTTGGGGGCCCCCGCTCCTGGCCGCCTCCTTCGCCGGGGCGCTGACGGACCCCCACATGATGGCGTACTACGTCGGATATCCGGCGCTCCGAGCCGGACCGCGCGCGAGGGAACGGCTCGCCGAGGTCCGGGACGCAGCACCCACCGGGACCCTGGGAGCCCGGCTGCTGGACCTGGTGCTCGGCGGTGCCGACGCGGTGCGGCGGAACGGCGGCCTGCGTGAGCTGGCGGCCTGCGCGTTCGTGACGGACGATCCGGCGCTGGTCGCCTCGATCTCGTCGGCGGATCGACGGTTCGCCAGCCTCAGCCCGCGCTTCGTGTGGCTCGGGGGCCCCTCGGTGATCGACGACTTCGTCGCGCGCGCGGAGACGGGCCTGCCCCCCTGGTACCTGGCGCGCTGTGTCGCGGAGCTCGGTGTGTTCGCGGAGCCCGCCGTCGTCCGTCTGGTGGGTGTGTTGGCGGGCAAGAAGAAGGCGGAGAGCGCGGCCCTCGGCTGGGTCCGGGAGCACGCCGCCTTCGTGGACGCCAACCTCGACCAGCTGGAGGGTCTCCCCGCCGCCGACGCGATCCGGGCCGCCGTCGCCGGAGCGCCGATCCCAGAGCCGGCGCGTACGTTGACGCGGGACGAGCTCGACAGCGGCACGGACGCCCTGCTCGTGGAGACGGCGCGCCGATGGTCGGCCGTTCAGGGCCGTACCGCGAGGATCGGTGTGCTGCGCGAGGCTCAGGCCGCGTACGCCGACCTGATGGCCTCGGCGGGCTTCCCGCCCAACCCCCGCGCGGGGCACGTGTTCTGTGTGGACGGTGGCCGACGGGTCGCCGCACTCCCCACGATCCTGGGGCTCGATCTCGAGGCGACCATGGAGCTCCTGGAGCTCTGGGACGCCGCCGAGGACGCTTCCTGACCCGCACGTCGCCACGGCGGCGGGATAGGGTGGCTGCGGAAGGTGTGGATGTTCCTGTTGTCGTTCGGGCTGGCCGCGCACGCCGGTCTGCCGCCCGCCTCCGCGAGCTGGTCCCTGCTCGCCGAGTCGCCCGTCAAGATCGAGTGCACGACGTTCGAGGAGCGGCCCTACTGCCGCGCCACCGGCATCATCGGTGCCCCGTCGGACAAGGCGGCGACGACGTTCGCGGAGCTCGACAAGCACGTCGACCAGATGGCCGCGATCACCATGGTGAAGCGCCTCGAGCCCGACGTCCTGCACATCGTCATGGACTACCCCTGGCCGATCAACGACCGGGACTACGTCGCCCGCTTCACGCGCAGCGAGCAGGACGGCGCCCAGGTGTTCGCGTGGACCCCGATCGAACACGCCGGCGCGCCGGTGGACCCGAAGATCGTGCGTCTCCCGTGGCTGGACGGCGAGTGGCGCTTCGCTCCGGACGGGGAGAACACGCGCGTGACCTACCTGTGGGAGGCCGACCCGGGCGGCGGCATCCCCGACGCCAACATGGTCCGCAAGAAGGCCGGCCTGTTCGCGCTCACCGACATCGCGACGGCCTGCGGCACCACCATCCTCTCCCCGTAGCCCTCAGGGCTCGGCGGCGACCGGCACCCCCGCCGACGGGAAGGCCGCCTGCACGTCGTCCACGAAGGCCGACATCTCGCGCCAGGCCGCGATCACCTGCGGGTCGGCGGCATCGTAGACGTCCGACAGCTCCGCCGGGTCGGCGTCGGTCCGGTGCGCCGCGCGCCCGCCAGCGAAGTCGTAGTGCAGCACGAAGCCGGGCTCCACGATCCCGAGCTGGGGCGGTCCGTGGTCCACGCGGCTGTACGCCATCACCCGCCGCGGGCGGTCCGCCGGCGCGGCACCCAGCACCAGGCCGCTCGCCTTCTCCGGGACCTCCAGGCCATAGAGCGTCCACAACGTCACCGCCAGGTCCGTGTGCAGGGTCGGGCCCGTCCAGACGCGGGGCGACAACCCCTTGGCCCAGAACGCCGCCGTCGACCGGTTCTCCTCCGCGTACAGCTCGAAGCCGTGGTCGATGACGCCTCGCTCCATCTGCTGCTCGCCGTGGTCCGTCGCGAACACCACCAGCGTGTCGTCGAGCGCGCCCGAGGCGTCCAGATCCGCCCACAGCGAGGCCAGCTGGTCGTCGAAGGAGCGCAGCTCCGCGCGGTAGGTGGCGTCCACGCGGGCCAGGAGCGCCTGCTGCCAGCTCGCGTCCTCGTCCGGGTAGCGCTCCGTCGCGTCCGCCAGGCCGTCGCAAACGTCCACCCCGATGTCGGGCAGGTCGTCCAGCTCGCCCAGGTAGCGCTGCGGCGGGCAGTAGGGCCGGTGCGGGTCCATGAAGTGCAGATGCACGTACCAGGGGTCGCCCGACGCCATCCGATCGGCGACCGCGGTCCGTCCCAGGGCGGCGATCTCCTCGGCGGGGGCGTAGTCGCGTACCTTCACGCTCCCGAAGCCCTGCGCGGTCCGCAGCACCACGTCCGAGAAGATGCGGTTCCCCGTGATCAGCGTCGTGCCGTAGCCCGCGTGGGACAGGCTCTTCGCCACCGTCCGCAGGTCCGCGTCGCTCGGGACCTCCGGGTCCCCCGACCCCGGCCAGAACCCGAGCTCGTACGGGCTGTTCCCCGTGGTGGCGCAGATCATCGAGGGCGCCGTCCAGTTCGAGCACGAGCGGTGATCCTCGAGAACCACCCCCTCCGCCATGCGCGCGTCGAGGAACGGGGTCGTGTCGCCGCGTCCCGAGAAGCGCCCGATGCGGTCCCGACGGGTCGTGTCGAGCGTGATCACCAGGAGGTTCGTGGGCGTCCGTCCGTCGGCGAACACGAGCGGCCCGCGGTCGGGGGTCGCGCTGTGTCCGGCAGGGGAGGTCGAACGGGTGCAGGCGGCGAACAGCAGGAGGATCACGAGCTCTCCTGCGGAGTGGTGAGCGTCCCGCCGCTGCTGTTCACCAGATCCAGGCCACCGCGGGCGCCCGCGAGCCGCGCCTCGAGCGTCGCGATCGTGTCCCGCACCGTCTTACCCGCCGGCCCGGGCCGTCGCGCGTGCCGCCGGAGCGCCGCGAGCGTCCGCCCGTCCGCGTGGCGCGCCAGCCCCCAGCACGCGCGGGTCACCACCTCGTCGTGATCGTGCCGATCGAGCAGAACGAGCAGCTCGTCGGGGTGGAGCGCGTCCCACACCCCGCGCAGCGCGCGCGCCACGAGCTCCGGGCCGTGCTCCGGCGCCATCGCGGACAGCCGCAGCACTCCGAGCCCCGCGCCACCGAGGTGCAGCGCCCCGAGCGTCGCGATGCGCGGGTCCTGGTCCTCCACCGCCACCGCGGCCAGCCCGAGCACGTTCGGACCGTGGTGACCCGTCGGTACCCAGCCGCCGAGCAGCCGCTCCCAGGCCCGCAGTCGCGCCGCCGGATCCGCGTCCCCGGTCGCCACGTCCAGGAGCGCCTGCTCGGGATCCGCCGCCCACCCGAGCCGGTCGCCGATCCAGGTGGCCGCGTGGACCAGGCTCCGCAGGTCCGCGCCCTCCAGCGCCACCGTCGCCGACGGCTCCGCCTCGAGCGCGGTCAACACGGAACGACAGGCCTCGGGATCGGCGAGCACCCAGGCCACGCGCGGATCGGCGACCACCGCCAGCCGCTCGGCCTGCTCCAGTGCCATCGCGCCCGCCAGCGTCCGCCGCAGCCCGTTCGCCCGCTCGACGTCGTACGGCGCCGGCCCCAACAGGCGCAACCGCCCGCGCTCCGCCTCGAGCCGATGCCCGCCGACCACACCCCGCGCCGTGCGACCGTCCCGCGCCACCACGAGGCCCAGCTGCGCAGCCGTGCGCGCCCAGCCGTCCCCCTGCTGCACACCGAGCGCCCGGAGCGCCGCCCACGCGACGCCCGCCGCCACACCCGCGCCGAGGAGGGTCAGCACCAGGGTCATGCTCCATCGTACCCGGCGGACCGCCAGGTCGACACGATCCGGGCCTCCTCCTCGTACAAGGCGACCACCCAGTCGACGAAGACGCGGACCCGCGCGGGCAGCCGTTGGCGCGGCCAGAGCACCGAGACGGGCAGCTCTCCGGCGGGCCAGCGCTCGAGGACCGGCACCAGACGCCCGTCCCGGAGGTGACCCAGCACGTGCCTCGTGAGCGGGACCTGGAGCAACCCCGCGCCCGCGAGCCCCGCCGTGAGCCAGGTGTCGCTGTCGTTGCACGCGACCCGGTGGCGCGCTGGCACGGCCACGAGCTCGCCGTCGATCGTGAAGTCCGGATCGTACGGACGGCCGCTGCGGGGCGACAGGAACGCGACGAACACGTGGTGATCGAGGTCGTGGGGCGACGCGGGCACGCCGTGGGCCGCCAGGTAGGACGGCGCGGCGCAGGTCAGCACCTCGAACCGCGCGAGCCTGCGCCCCACGAGACTCGGGTCGAACACCTCGCCGCCGCGGATCACGCAGTCCACCCCCTCCGCGAGCACGTCCACCGGCCGATCGGTGCTGCCGAGGTGCACCTCGAGCTCCGGGTACCGCGCGAGCAGCTCGGGCAGGGCGGGGGCGATCACGTGGCGGGCCGCCGCGGACGGTGCGTCGACCCGGATACGCCCTCGAGGCTCGGCGGATGCTGCGCCCAGATCGTGCAGATCACGCAGGTCGTCGAGGATCCGCTGCACGTCGCGGAGCGCCGCCCGGCCGTCCACCGTGAGCGAGACCCTCCGCGTCGTCCGGTGGAGCAGCCGGACACCGAGCCGAGCCTCCAACGCCTGGATCCGGGCCGTCACCGTCGACCGCGGGAGCTGGAGGACGCGGGCGGCACCGGTGAAGCTCCCCTGCCCTGCGACCGCCGCGAACACCTCGAGCTCCGCCAGCCGGTCCATTGTTCGTCTCCTGTGGATGGTCTGTCCGTGAGAGCGACGATGACACAGAATTCTCCACGATCTACACCAGGGCACGGAGGGTGTGACCATGACGACGACGATGCGGCTCGGCGAGACCGGGCCCGAGGTGTTCCCGCTGGCCCTGGGCTGCATGGGCATGACGCCCGGGGCCTATGGGCACGCCGACGAGGACGAGAGCGTGGCGACGATCCATGCCGCGCTCGACCGAGGCGTGAACTTGCTGGACACGGGCGACTTCTACAGCTCGGGGCGCAACGAGCTGCTCGTCGGCCGCGCGATCCGCGATCGGCGCGACCAGGCGCTGCTCTCCGTGAAGTTCGGCGCGCTGCGCTCGCCCGACGGTGGCTGGCTCGGCGTGGACGGGCGGCCGGCGGCGGTGAAGAACTTCCTGGCGATGAGCCTCGCGCGACTCGGCGTGGACCACGTCGACGTCTACCGCCTGGCCCGCCTGGACCCCGCGGTCCCGATCGAGGAGACGGTGGGTGCGATGGCCGAGCTCGTGCAGAGCGGTCACGTCCGACACATCGGTCTGTCGGAGGTCGGAGCGGAGACGATTCGTCGCGCGGCAGCCGTCCACCCCATCTCCGACCTGCAGATCGAGTACTCGCTCGTCACCCGCGGCCCGGAGTCGTCCATCTTCCCGACGCTGCGAGAGCTCGGGATCTCGGCGACCGCGTACGGCGTCCTCTCCCGTGGCCTGCTCTCCGGCTCGGTGCCGAGGAGCGGTGACTACCGGGCCTTCCTCCCTCGCTTCACCGGCGAGAACGCCGACCGGAACCGCTCCCTGGTGGCGTCGCTGGTGCGGCTGGCGGCCGAGCGCGGCACCACCCCGACGCGCCTCGCGATCGCCTGGGTCCGCGCCCGTCAGCCCTGGTTGGTCCCCCTGCTCGGCGCCCGCACCCGCCCGCAGCTCGACGAGGCGCTGGGCGCGCTCGAGCTGTCGCTCGACGACGACGCGCTGGCAGCCCTGGAGGCCGCCATCCCGCCCGACGCCGTCGCGGGCACCCGCTACGCCGCCCCGCAGATGCGCATGCTCGACAGCGAGCGGTAGACGGTTCGTTCGCATCTTGCTGTGAGCCGGATCCAGGCGTACGATCCCGAAACTGGAGTCAGCATGGGTTCCAAGGCGCACCGTCGGACGAAGGCTCCCACACAGGGCGAGGCTCCGGCCCAGCCACAGGTCGCGGATCTGGGGAGCAACCAGGCGCTCCTCGAACAGATCCGCAAGGACGCCACCACGCCGAAGTCGATCCTCGACGTCGGCTTCCAGAAGTTCGACCCGAAGCTGCCCAAGGGCTGGAAGCCACCGAAGCAGACGCTGCTCGAGAAGGCGCAGATCCAGAACCAGTGGCGTGCGGCCAGCTACCAGCCCAACCTCAGCAAGGAGCAGAAGGCGGACGTCGACAAGTTCAAGGCACACTGGGACGCCAACAAGGACCGCTACCAGGGGGTCGCGGACAAGACCAACGTCCCTGCCGCCATGATCGCCGCGAAGCACTGGCGCGAGGCGTCCGGGAGCTTCGACAAGTACATGCACCAGGGCGACCCGCTCGGGAAGAAGGCGGTGCACGTCCCGCGGAACATCCCGATCTTCCACGAGTGGGAGCCGTCGGCGGAGCACGCGCTCAACGATCCGTACAAGAAGCGGCTCCAGAACAAGCTCGGCGTGAACAAGGACACCACCGACCGCGCGGCCCTGGCGACCTACGGCGAGATCTACAACGGCCTCGGCTACGCGAAGAAGGGCGTCCCATCCGCCTACTCCTGGTCCGGAACCAACCAGTACGAGAAGGGCAAGTACACCAGCGACGGCAAGTACAACCCGAAGTACGTCGACAAGCAGGTCGGCATCGTGCCGCTGATGGACGCGATCCTGCCGAAACAGGACCAGGCGCCGGTCGATCCGATGCAGGTCATCCGCGACGCGCAGCAGCCGATGAACCCCGCCGACGTGTTCATGCGGATGCGCCCGGGCGGGATCCTCGGACCACCGCTGCAGCCCGCAGCGCCGAAGGCCGAAGCACCCGCGCCCGCACCGGCGCCCGCACCCGCCCCGAAGAAGGCCGAGGAGGAGTGATCGACCTCAGGGGTTCTGGATGCCAGCCGGGTCCGGGGACGACAGGTCCAGCGTGAGCGCGTCGACGAGATCGGGGTCGTAGCCGTCGACGAAGGCGGTGTCCGGCACCCCGCCATAGGTCGACTCGAACCCGGCCCCCTCGTACACCTCGTACAGCACGACCTCGATGCGGCTCGTGCCCAGGAGCGTCCGCGGCAGCGCGATCTCCACGACGTCGCCGAGCTCCGCGGCCGCCGCGTAGGGCATCGTGGTCAGGACGTTCGGCGTCGAGACCCAGCGCGCGCCGTCCCACTGCTGCAGGTCGTCGTAGCTGCCGTCCGCCTTGCGGCGCAGCTGGAGGCTGGCGGCGAAGGGCAGGCCGGGCTGCTGGGTGTTCAGGGGCGGCACGGTCGCGCTGCCCACGCCGGTGCCGATGGTCACGATCTCCCAGTGCTCGGGCCCGCCGGTCGCCACGTCCGGGTGCTGGAACGTGAAGTAGATCCGGTCGCTGTCCCAGGTGACGCCACCCAGCGTCGCGCCGCCGCTGGTGGTCGGGAACAGCTCGTCGGCGCTCCAGTCCCCGAGCGCGCCGTTCAGGTGGATCCCGTTGAACCAGGCGGGATCACCGACCGTGCGCACGACCGCGTTGGACTTCACCGACGAGGCCCCGCCCGCGCCGCGCCGCGCCGCCGCCTGGAAGGTCACGGTCGCCCCGACGGGGAGCTGGGTGGGCACGGGGATCTCGAGGGTCGCGCGCCCGCTCGCGTCGGCCATGGCAGTGCCGGAGAGCAGCGTGTCCGCGCCCAGATCGAGGCACAGCCCACCGAGCTGCGGCGGACACGGACCCGCGGCGACGCCGCCGAGGCTCGAGAGGAACCCGATGGTCTCGCCGGGAACGGCGTTGGAGACCACGACCACCGCGTCACCGCCCGGGTGGGGGACGGCCGCCGTCAGGAGGAGGGAGATCATGGCGCTTCCTCTATCTCACCGCGACCCACGGATTGACGATGACAGCGCCCGTACCCTCGAAGTCGCCGACGTTGCGGGTGGCGACCGCCAGGCCGTGGCGCAGGGCGGTGGCGGCGATCAACGCGTCGACGGGTGGCCTGGAACGTCCCATACGCTGTGCTGCGGCACCGATGCTTCCCCAGCGACGGGCGGCGAGCTCGTCCACGGGAAGGATCCGGTCGGCGAAGCCGGCGACGAGGCCATCGAGCCAACGCTGCAGGCGCTCCTGCCTCGCGCCCGGGTCGAGTAGATCGATCCCTCGCTGGATCTCACCGACCGACAGGACGCTGAGGTGGACGTCGTCCTCGGAGAGCGAGGAGAACCAGGCGAGCACCACGGGATCCGGTGTGCTGCGACCGACCTCCGAGATCACGCACGTGTCCAGCAGGATCACGGCAGGTCCACGGGTCGACGCTCCGTGGCGTCCCGATCCAGATCCAGGCCGTCGAGTGCGCCATCACGCAGGTACGCCTTCAAGCTCGGTCGGGAACCGTTCATCTTCTCCCAGGTCTCGACCGACACCACCACCACCACGGGCTCGCCGCGCCGCGTGACCGTCTGCGGCCCGTCGCGGAGTGCCTCCTCGACGACCTGACTGAACCTGTTCTTGGCGTCCTGCAGCTGCCACGAGGTCGACATGCGTACGCTCCTGTCCAGACAGTCTAGCTCGATGTCGGTGGAGGATCGAACCAGGCCGCCCAGGCCTCGGCGCCGTAGGACGCGGCGCACCACGCCAGCCCCTCGGCGACAACCACGGACTCGATCGTGCGACCGCGTGGAGCCCCAGCGGAACGCCCGCGAACAGCAACGACAGCACGACGATCTGGGCGTCCGTGGACACGCCCACGACATCGGCACGTCCACCGCTCCGGCCACCACTCGGCCGCGGAGTGGTGCGATCGGTTCGAGTAGGTTCTACTCGATCGGAGGACGGGGCATGAGGAGCACGAGCGTTCATCTGCCTGCGAGTGTGGTGGAGGGTCTGGACCGCCTGGCTGCCGAGCGCGGTCTGAGTCGGAACCGGCTCATCGTCCTCGCGTGTGAGCGCCTGCTCGACGCGGATCGAGGTGACTGGCCGGCGGACATGTTCGACGCCGCCCTGGAGCCCGACGACCTCCGGCTCCTTCGCGAAGCCGGCGTCGAGATGGAGGACGCGATCCTGGCCGCTCGTCGCGATCGCGCGTCGCCGGTGCTCTGACGTGCTCGTCCTCGACACCAGCGTGGTCTCGGCCCTGATGCGGCGGGAGGGGGCCGCCCTCGCCAGGGCGCGCGCGCTCAGGCCCGGCGATCTGGTGCTCTGCACCCCCGTGGCCGCCGAGATCGGGTACGGCATCGCCAGGCTCGAGGCCCGTTCCAGGCGCAGGCAGCTCCTGCAGGCGGAGTACCAGCGGTGGCGCGCGGTGCTGCCCTGGCGAGACTGGGACGAGGAGGCCGCTGGCGAGTTCGCTCGGCAGAAGGTGCTCCTCGAGCGCGCCGGGACGCCCGTGGCGGACATGGACGTCATCATCGGCTCGATCGCGCTGAGCATGGGCGCTGGCGTCGCGACCGCGAACGTGCGGCACTTCGAGTAGCTCCACGGACTCCGCGTCGACGACTGGACCCGGGGCTGACCGACGACATCGGCGCGGGTGGTACGCTGCCCCCGCCATGCTGCGCCGCGGGGACTGGAACCACTACCGCTACACCTACGCCGAGGGGCGCGAGGCCGAGGTCGCGTTCGACGTGCAGGCCGCGTTCCTCCCCGCGAGCGACCGATGGCCGCACGGGCTGCGCGTGCTGCTGGAGGCGGAAGACACCGAGGAGCGCGTGCTCCAGGCCCTCGACGCCCTCGATGCGCTGCTCGTCGGGCGCCTGCGGTACGCGGGGAGGCTCGAGCTCGTGCTCCAGGTCGTCGACCCCGCGCTCGTGGCCGCGGTGCCAGGAGCGAGCGTCGAGCACACCCCCGGCTGGGACTACTTCCAGGACCGCGTGAGCCCCTCCCCCGTCGACTGGCGGCGCATCGAGGACCGCGAGACGGTCGAGCGCCTCGGGCTCGCCGCCGACCAGCGGGTGCGCGCCATCCACCGGTTCTTCGGCGACCCTCCGGCGCTGCGGGACGTCCGCGAGCGGCTGCTGCCCGAGGGCTTCGAGTTCGAGCGTGACGAGGGCCGGCACCTGGCGATGGCGCACGTCCAGCCCGTCGAGCACATCTCGATCATCACCGTCGGACTGCTCCGTCTGTGCGAGCAGAGCGGCGTCGCCTACGAGGGCTGGAACCCCTGACCCGACCGCGCCTATGCTGCGCGATGCTCGACCTCCAAGCGCACGCCGGCACCGTCGTCGTCACCCTCGCCACCGTGCTGCTCTACTACGCCTTCCAGATCCACGTCCTGCGCGTGAAGGTCCGGCTCGACAAGGCCTACGACGCGCGCGGCGCCAAGTTCGACCGCTACTTCGGGCAGGACCGCGAGATGCTCGCCGCGGACCGCATCCAGCTCAACCTGCTCGAGCACATGACCCCGTTCCTCGCCCTGCTGTGGATGGAGTCGTTGTTCGTCTCCCCGACGGTCGCGACCGGCGCTGGCGCGGTCTACGTCCTGGCCCGCGCGGCGTACCCCTTCCTCATGGGCGGGCGGCTGGGGCGCGGCGTGAAGGCCCAGATCTTCCTCTCGACCGGCGTGGGGTACCTCGTGCTCACGGGGCTCGCCCTCCACCTGCTGTGGGCGCTGCTCACCTGATCCTGCGCTCGCGCCCCGCCAGCGCGGTGCCGCGCGCGAACTTCCCAGGATCGGGCTGCAGGTAGGCGACGTCGAGATCGGGGGCAGCGTCCAGCAGCAGCGCGGCGCACATCCGGCAGCACTGGAGGCTCACCAGCAGCGTACAGCCCGCGGGGACGGGCGCCCCCCACGCCTGCAGCAGCGCCACCTCCGCGTGCAGCGAGGGGTGCTCGCCCGCCCGGTTGCGCGCCCCCGCGAGCGGCCGCCCGTCGGGACCGACCAGCACCGCGCCCACCGGCCGGTCCATGCCCGGCGCTCCGCCGACCACGCCCGCGGTCAGCGCACGCAGCGCCTCCATGGGCTCGCCCGCCACCGGCTCCAGGCGCGCGAGCGCCCGCGCGGCCGCCGCGTCCGACGCCAGATCCACGCCCTCCGGAGACCCGCCCGCTCCCGGTGCCAGCAGCGTCACCCGACGGGCCAGCACCTTCACGACGTCGGCGTCGAACGGCGCCAGCGCGGTCGTCCGGATCCGCCCGCGCAGCAGCGCGTGCGCCCGGTCGGGCCAGCGACGGGTCACACCCTGGACCAGGTCGAGCACGGGCGATCTCGGCGTGCGCGCCAGGCGCTCGTGGCGGACGTGGGCGACGGACCCGTCGGGCAGCGGCAACCAGGCGGTGTGCGGCCCGAAGACCTCGGCCAGACGCAGGTCCTCGGGGCCCGCCACCCACGGGGCGTGGTGCCGGCGCGCCATCAGCGCCGCGCGCGCAGCAGCGCCTCGACGGCTCCCCTCCCCCCGGCGGGGAAGCGCTCGCCGTCCGGGGAGCTGCAGATCACGTCGTCGCAGCCCACCAGCAGCTCGTCGTGCGCCTCGAGGCGGGTGCAGCGGCGGTCCGCGCGCACCTGCACCCCGTCGCGGAACAGCCCGTGCTCGCCAGCACCCGCCCAGACGGCCCCCCGCCATCGAGCCACCGCCCGCACGGGGCCCGGCAGCACGAAGCGCGGCGCCAGCACGTCACCGTCCGACACCCACACCGTCCCGTCGGCCGCCCCCACCACGAGGCCCTCCGACGCGTCGACGCACAGCAGGTCCGCGCGCCCCGCCTCCCGCTCGTCCCAGGACTGCCCGTCGAACGCTGCGAGCTGCCCGCGGGCTCCCACCGCCACCAACCCGGCGGACAGGTCCAACGCGGTCGGCACGAAGGCGGGTCCCGGCAGCGCGCGCACCGCCTCCCCGTCGAAGCCGCGGATCAGCGCGGTCCCGTCGCTGCGCCGCGCCCCCCAGACCACCACCAGATCCTCGCCCGCGCCCACCAGCCCGGCCGGCTGCAGATCGAGGCCTTGCTGCGCCCAGCGCCCGGCCTCCGTCCCCCACGCGCCGTCCGACCGCCAGAGCACCCCGTCCGTGTCGACCGCGAACAGCCGGCCACCTGGCGAGCGCCAGAGGTCCACGAGGTCGCCCTCCAGCCGCACCACCACCTCGAGCGGCGTCGGGGAGCCCGGCGGCGTCGCGCGCATCGCCACCACGCGGGTGACCGCGCCGTCGTCCGCCAGGAACGCGCAGTCCCGGAGCGAGGGCCCGCTCGCGCAGCGATAGCGCACGTCAGCTCCGGAACGCGATGGCCGCGGGGCCCGCGAGCACCCGCCCCACCACCGGGAAGCCCGCCGCCACCAGC
>JACKER010000048.1 GCA_020632925.1 Alphaproteobacteria bacterium
CGGCGACATCGACCTCCTCCCACGCGAGTGAACCGGGCTCGCGGCGCCGTGCTCGTCAGCTTCCGTCCAGCCCATCACCGGGCCGGTGTACCGGCGTGCCTCCGCCTTCGGCAAGGGCGCGTCCTCCCGAGCGGTGCAAGCGAACTCGGTTCGATGCCTACAGCTTCCCCGTGCCCGTGCCCGTACTCGTTGGTGGCGCTTGCACCGACCTGAACGATCGGGCGACCGATCGTGCCGGTTCCAGCACCGCTGACGGGCACGGGCACGGGCACGGGCACGGGCACGGAAGGAGCACCGTGCGCCCCACAGCCTCCTAGATCGGGCTCTCGGGGACGTGCAGCTGGTCGCCCGCGCGCAGGACGATGTCCTCGGCGCGGCCGCGGCGCACCTTGCGGAGGTTCACGCGGACCTTGACGCCGTCGCGCAGGACGTACGCCGCGGACAGGTTGGCGACGGCGTTCGGACCGCCGGCGCGCGCCAGCGCCTGGCTCACCGTCATGCCCTCCGCGAAGGCCAGGGCTCCCTCCTTCTGGACCGAGCCCATCACCAGCACGAGCAGGCCTTCGTCGACCGAGATGACGTCGCCCGCGAGCACGATCGTGGACCCCCCCTGGGACTCGAGCTCGGCGACCGGCACCGTGATCCGCTCGTCGCCGCGGTTGATCACGATGGTCCCGTTGGACTTCTCGGACTGCACGCCGCCCGCCTGGCCGAGCACCTGACGCAGGGTCGGGCTGCCGTCCTGCAGGTACACCCCGCCCGGCTTCGTGACCGCGCCGAGCACGTCCACCCGCTGCGACCGGTACTCCTCGACCTTCACGCTCACCTGGGGGTCGACGAGCACCCCGTCGAGCAGGCAGGTCCGGATGTTCTCGGTGGCCTGGGCCAGCGACACGCCCCCGAGCTGGATCTTGCCGCAGTACGGGAAGGGTACGGTGTTGTCGGTGCCGACGATGAACTTGCCACCGAAGTTCTGGCCCACGACCTCGACCTGGATCGCGTCGCCCGGGCCGAGGATGTACTCCGAGGTGCCCGCGACGGCGTGTGCGGGACCTGCGAGCAACAAGATCGCAGCGATGCTCACGGGGAGACCTCCGGGGTTCGGACTTATTGCAGAGGACCCGCCACCGCCACTCCGCCATCCCGCCGCGGTGGGGGGCTCCGCGCGTTGACCCCGAAGGTGGCGTGCGGTATCGCGGGGCATGTCCAAGCTCCGTCCCGTGGTGCTCTGCGGGGGCGCCGGCACCCGGCTGTGGCCGATGTCCCGTCCCGATCGCCCGAAGCCGTTGCTCCCGCTGGTGAGCGACCGGTCGCTGCTCGCGGAGACGCTGGAGCGGGTCGCGGGGTGGCAGGACCCCTGGGTGCTCTGCGGTGCGGCGCACGCCGCCGCCTTCGCCCTCGAAGCACCTGGTCACCAGCTGATCGTGGAGCCGGTCGGTCGCGGCACGGCGCCGGCGGCCGTGGTCGCGGCCTCGCTCGCCGCCGAGCACGATCCGAGCGACATCATCGCCCTCGTCCCCGCCGACCACGCCGTGGCCCCCATCGAGGCGTTCCACGCGAGCATGGAGCGGGCGGTGGAGGCCGCTGCCGCCGGGTACCTCGTGACCTTCGGGGTGACCCCTCGCGGACCGCACACCGGCTTCGGCTGGATCGAGGCCGGCGAGGCGCTCTCCGAAGCACCCGCCGCCCGTGGGATCGGCCGCTTCGTGGAGAAGCCCGGCAGCGGGGAGGCGGAGCGGTTGTTCGCGCAAGGTGCGTTCTGGAACTCCGGCATGTTCGTGGCGCGTGCGGACCGCCTGCTCGAGGAGGCGCGCGCGTCCGTCCCCGACGTGGTCGAGGTGGTGCGGCGCTCGCTCGCGACGGCCTCCCGATCCCCGCGCGAGGTCCGGCTGGGCGACGTGTTCGAGCGCTGCGCGGACCACAGCTTCGACGTGGCCGTCATGCAACGCACCACCCGCGGGGCGATGGTGCCCGCCTCGTTCCGCTGGGCGGACGTCGGGACCTGGGGCGCCGTCATCGAGGCCCGCGGCGGTGGCGGCGGGGTCCACGTGCTCTCGGACGGTCCGCAGGTGCGCGTGGTGGGGCACCCCGACGTGCTGGTCGCGGTCACGGGTGGAGCCGTCCTCGTCACCACGCCGGACCGCGCGAACGACTTCCGCGGGATGGTGCACGCGCCGGTGGCCGTGCTCGACGCCGGGCCGGGATGGCGCGTGGAACGGCGCCTGGTCGAGGCCGGCACCCGGTTCGAGGGCCCCGGGACGGCCGTGATCCTCGCGGGCCGCGCCGGAGAGCACGGCCCGGGCGCGTCGCTGCCCCCGGGTGCCGTCGCCAGCGAGCCGAGCACCTGGCTCGTGGCGCTCGTCGACGCCGCGATCAGCCCCTGAGCGGGATGACGTTCGCCGGGCTCGGGGTCTCCTCCCGACCCACGAACTCCGGGACGATGCCCTTGAGCCCGCGGCGGACCGTGGTCGAGGTCTGATCCTCGAGGAGCTCCTCCACCGCGGCCGCGATCTGGACGTGCGGCATCGGCGGGCTCTTGCCCACGAAGATCTTCTCGTGCTGCGTGCGGTTCACGTCCTCGTCGGTCGTGGACAGCTCCTCGAACAACTTCTCGCCCGGCCGCACGCCCGTGAACTGGATCTCGACGTCGCGGTTCGGCTGAAGGCCGGAGAGGCGGATGAGGTCCTCCGCCAGCTGGACGATGCGGACCGGCTCGCCCATGTCGAGGACGTAGATCTCGCCGCTCTTGCCCATGGCGGCGGCCTGGAGCACGAGCTGGCTCGCCTCCGGGATGGTCATGAAGTACCGCACCATGTCGGGGTGGGTGACGGTCACCGGCCCACCGCGCGCGATCTGCTCCTTGAACAGCGGGATCACGCTTCCGTTGCTGCCCAGCACGTTCCCGAACCGGACCGTGGTGAACACCGTCCGCGAGTGCTCGGCCATCGACTGGACGTACAGCTCGGCCACGCGCTTGGTGCAGCCCATGACGGAGGTGGGGTTCACGGCCTTGTCCGTGCTGATCATGACGAAGCGGGCGACGTTGTGCCGGTGGGCTGCGTCCGCCACGGCGCGCGTGCCGCCGACGTTGTTCTTCACGGCCTCGCCGGGGTTCCACTCCATCATCGGGACGTGCTTGTGCGCCGCGGCGTGCAGCACGAAGCCGGGGTGCGTCTCGGAGAACACCTGGTCGAGGCGCGCGCGGTCCGTCACGTCCGCGATCCGGGGCACGAACTCCACGTTCGGGTACCGCGCCTCGAGCTCGCGGTGGATGTGGTAGAGCGCGTTCTCGGCCTGCTCCATCAGCACGAGCCGACGCGGGTGGAAGCGCGCGATCTGGCGGCAGAGCTCCGAGCCGATGGAGCCACCCGCGCCGGTCACGAGGACCACGTCGTTGCGGATCATGTCGGAGATCCGCTGCTGGTCCAGCTGGACCGGGTCACGGCCGAGCAGGTCCTCGATGGCGACCTCGCGGATCTGGTTGAAGGTCACCCGGCCGTCGATCAGGTGCTCCATGTCCGGCAGCGTCCGCACGGACACGCCGTGACGCGAGACGCTGTCGATGATGCGCCGCATCTCCTTGCCCGTGGCGGTCGGGATCGCGATGACGACCTCGGTCACGCCGAGCTCCTCGATGAGGCGGCTCGCCTCCTCGATCCGACCCACCACGCGCACGCCGTGGACCGTCATGCCCCACTTCAGGGGCGCGTCGTCGAGGAAGCCGACGGGCACGACGCCCGGCATGTTCCGGTTCACCTCGCGCAGCAGCATCTCGCCGGCGTCACCGGCGCCCACGATCAGCAGACGCCGGAGGTCCTGCTTCTCGGGGATCTCGATGCGGCGCGCGGTGGTCGCGACGGCGCGCACCGAGAGCCGCAGCCCGGCGGCCAGGCCGATCGCGAGCATGGGCTCCGCGAGGAAGACCGAGCGGGGGAACGGGTTGGGCCCGATGGCGAGCACCGCCAGCGCGAAGACGCCCGTGGAGAGCAGGGTCGCCTTGAGCAGATCCTCGAGATCCCGCTGGCCGGTGTACTTCCACATCCCCTGGAACAGGCCGTACCAGGCGAACGCGCCGAGTCGCGCGACGATCAGCGGCAGCACCCAGAGGGCATACGACCAGCTGCGCCAGGCCTCGGGGATCGTGAAGTCGAAGCGCAGCAGGAAGGCGCCGACGTACGCCCCGACCCACAGGACGCAGTGGGCCAGCACCACGAGAGGCCGCCGATACTGCAGCAGGAGGTTGGACAGACGGTTCATGCTCACCCCGCGCCGCACATGGATAACTGGCCGATCGGGTAGCTCGCATGGTCGAACCTGCCAACGGTGTGCTCGTCGTCTCTCCGGGCGGCGAAGGGGGCGTGGCCTCCGCGGTGCGCGCGGTCCTGCCGGAGCTCCCGGAGGTCCGGTGGATGCCCGTGGGACGCGGTATCGGCGATCGCCTGGGGTGGGGTAGGGCGATCGCGGCACGCCGGGCGGCGTGGGATGCCGAGGTCGTCCACGTCCACCCGTCGTTCCGGTGGCGCGCCCTGCCGCGCGATCTGGCCGTCGCCTCCGGATCCCGCGGGGGACGTGTGATCCACCTGCACGGGTACGACGAGCGTTGGCTGGACCGGTTCGCGCGGTCCCGGACGTGGTCGCACGCCCTGAGACGCGCGCTGGGGGACGCCGTGGTCGCCTCGGCCTCCTCGCGGCTGGCCAGCGCCCTGGGTGGGTTGGGGATCGGGGCGGAGGTGGTGCCCAACGCGGTCCGGCTCGCCGACCTTCCCGCGCATCGTCATCCGGCGCCCGACGAGGTCCTGTTCCTGGGGCGTCTGGCCCCCGGCAAGGGCGCGGAGCTGCTCGTCGAGGCGGCTCGCGGCGCCGACTTCGTCGTGACGATCGCCGGTACGGGACCGCTGGCGACCGCGCTCCGCGCGCGCGCCCCTGCGAACGTCCGGTTCGTCGGCTGGGCGGACGCCGAGGCCCGCGCGGCCCTGCTGGCGCGTGCCACGTTGCTGGCGCTGCCGTCCGAGGGCGAGGCCTCCCCGGTGGCGGTGGTCGAGGCCCTCGCTTGCGGGCTGCCCGTCGTCGCCTCGCCGGTCGGTGACGTGGCGGAGCTGGTGGGGGACGCGGGCGTGCTGGTGTCCGATCGGGATCCCGCTGCCTGGCGTCGCGCGTTGACCCACGCGCTGGCGTCGCCACCACCGACCGCGGTGGTGCAGGCCGCGACCCGGGAGCGGGTGGATCCCGCCCAGGTGGCTGCGCGCTGGCGGACCCTCCACGCCGCGGCGCGTCAGGAGCGACGGAGGGAGGCTCGGATCTGGCGGTAGCTGCCGGCGACGGTGAGTGCGGTCAGCACGGCGCCGAGCCCCATCGCGCCGAGCGGAGCCACGGTGCTGGCGGCGAGCACGGTCGTGCAGGCGAGCATCAGCGCACCCCCGATCGCCAGGTTCTTCCGACGCGGGCGGTACCCGATCATCCGCCGGGTGAGGACCTGGTAGAGCACGAGGGTCACGCCGCTCGCGAGCGTGAAGGCGGCACCGGCCGAGGCCACGCCGAAGGTGGTCAGCGTCGCCGCGAGGCAGGCGAGGTAGGCAACGTTCCACAGGAGCTGGGCCCCGAGGTAGAGCGTCCCGCGACCCTTGGCGATGAGCACGAAGCCCATGGGCCAGGTCATCAGCCGCAGGGCATCCCCGAGGATCTGCAGCCGGAGCATGTCGGCCGCGGGCTCGAAGTGGGCCGAATAGAGCAGGGTGAGCACCCAGGGAGCGAAGGCCATCATCGCGAGCAGGACTGGCGCCCCGACGAGCAGCGCCACCTCCATCTGCTCGTCCACCAGCACCACGGCGCGGTCGTGGTCCTCGATGGTGGACACCAGACGCGGGTAGTAGTCGGCGCTCATCGCGCCCAGCACGAAGCCCACGTAGGTCGAGGCGATCGTCCACGCGGCCTGGAAGTGGCCGCTGGCGTCCAGATCGATCCAGTGGACGATCAGCGCGCGGGTCGCGAGCTGCGCGCCGGTGTTCACCAGCGCCGCCCCCATGAACGGCACGCCGACGCGGATCATCTCGCGGGCCTGCTCGACCGCCACCGAGGTGGAGAAGGGGGCAGAGACCTCGCTCCCTCGCTGGTTGTAGAGGAAGCCCGCCGCTGCCGCCGCTGCCGGCGTGGTCAGCGTGAACAGCAGGATCCCGTCCTCGCCCCAGGACAGGACCGAGAGGATGCCGGCGATCGCGCTCCCGAGCGCACCCACGATCGAGACCGTCGCGAGCTCGCGGATGCGTCGCTGACCCTGGAGGACGGCGCCCTGCGAGGTCGAGAACAGCGCCAGGAAGACGGCGAGCCCGAGCCAGCCGATGGCGCCCGCGTGGTCGGGCGTGTCGGTCAGGTAGACGGACAGCGGCTCGCGGAAGAGCGCGATCAGCACGCCGGCGACGCCGCCCGAGACCACCGAGAACGCCATCAGCGTCTGGCGGACGGTCCCGGCGTGCTCGGTGCCGCCGGCCGCCGCGATCTGGCGGACGCCGCTGCTGCCCACGCCGAGCCCGGCGACCACGGACGCCGTGGTGACGAGGTTGGTGTAGACGCCCATCAGGCCGACGCCAGCCGGACCCACGACGATCGCCAGCACCTTCAGCTTGACGACGCCGATGAGGACCCGGGTGGCGGTGCTGCCGCCGATCATCACCGTGGAGCGGAGGAGGTCGCGGTAGGAGCTGCCGCTCTCGCTCACGCCAGCCCGAGCGCCGTGGACGTGACCACGACCGCCTTGCGCGCTGGTGCGGGCCACCCCGAGGCGACCCGCAACGCCGCCCGCCCGCGACGCGAGAACAGCTCCGTCACGGTCGGGTGTCGCAGCAACGCGGCGGGTGCCTGCAGCTCGCTCCAGTACTGCAGGATGCGCGCGCGGAGGAAGGTACGGAGGTACCGATCGAGCGCGGCCCGTCGCGCCGGGGCCAGGTCCGCCCCGAAGGCCCGGATCCTCCCCCACATCTCGAGGAACCGGAGGTCCGCCTCCTTCGCGGCCGTGCGCGTCAGGCCCGAGTCCACGGCCACGTGGTAGACGGCGACCGCCTCGCCGACGTAGCCGACGCGGGGGTGGGCGCAGGCGAGCTTCACCCACACCTCCTTGTCCTCGCCACGCGACAGCCCGACGGGGAAGCGGCACGCGGGCACCAGGCAGTCCCGGTGCGCCACGACCGTGACGGTGTGCACGTTGAGTCCGTCGCCCATCGCCTCGAGCGCGTCGTCGAGGACGCCCGTGTCCGCGTACCGGACGAGCCGGTCTCCCGCGCGACGGAGCCGGCCGCCCTCGGGGACCCGCTCGACGAAGGCCGAGCAGGACCAGCGCGCGTCGGGGTGGGCGGCGTGCAGGGCGTGGTGACGCTCGAGCTTCTCGGGCAGCCACTCGTCGTCGGCGTCGAGGAACGCGATCCAGGTCCCGCGCGCCTCCTCGATCCCACGGTTCCGTGCGGCCGAGACGCCGGCGTTCGCCTGACGCACGAGCCGGACGCGCGGATCGTCGATCGCGGCGACGATGTCGGGGCCTGCATCCGTCGAGCCGTCGTCGACCACGACGACCTCGAGGTCGGCCCAGGTCTGCGCGAGGACCCCGGCGAGTGTCCTCGCGATGTACGCGGCCTTGTCGTACAGCGGGATCACGACGCTGAAGGTGGGTCCACCCGCGCCCGCCGTCATCGGCTCACGCGAACCGCGGCAGGTACCACCGCACGGTCTCGCGCAGCCCCTCGTCGAAGCTGCGCGCAGCAGACCAGCCGAGCGCGCGGGTCTTCGAGCCGTCCACGCCGTACCGCCGGTCGTGTCCGGGCCGATCGGTGACGAAGCTGATCAGGCCGAGGATCTCCTCGGTCGGCGCGCCGATCTCCTCGGCGACCACGCGGCAGAGGATGCGCACGAGATCGAGGTTCTTCCGTTCGTTGTCCGCGCCCACGAGGTACGTCTCGCCCTGCTCGCCCCGGCGGACGATGGCGTCGATCGCGGTGCAGTGGTCGGCGACGTGCAGCCAGTCGCGCACGTTCTCGCCCTTGCCGTAGACCGGGATCGGCCGACGCTCGACGCAGGAGCGGATGACCACGGGGATCAGCTTCTCCGGGTGCTGGCGGGGGCCGTAGTTGTTGCTGCAGTTCGACAGCGTGACCGGCAGGCCGTACGTCCGGGCCCAGGCCCGCACCAGGTGGTCCGAGGCGGCCTTGCTCGCGCTGTACGGCGAGCTCGGGCGGTAGGGCGTGTCCTCGGTGAACGGCGGATCCTCGGGTCCGAGATCGCCGTACACCTCGTCGGTCGAGACGTGGTGGAAGCGACGGGTGCGGCCCGCGGCCCCGCCCGCGTCGAGCCACCAGGCGCGCGCCGCCTCGAGGAGGGTGTACGTCCCGACGATGTTCGACTGCACGAACGCCGCCGGGCCGGTGATCGAGCGGTCGACGTGCGACTCGGCGGCGAGGTGGACGATCGTGTCGACGTCGTGCTCGCGGAGCAGCCGGTCGACGAGCTCCCGGTCCGCGATGTCTCCCTCGACCAGCACGTGCCGGGAAGGGTCCGCCAGGCCCTCGAGGTGCCCACGATCCGCCGCGTACGTCATCACGTCCAGGTTCACGAGCCGCAGCTCGGGGTCGGACGCGATCAGGTGATGGACCAGGTTGCTGCCGATGAACCCGGCGCCGCCCGTCAGCAGGATCGACCGCGGGCGGTGCACGTCAGCCATGCGCCAGGATCCGGTTCGCGTTCGCCGACAGGATGGTGTTGGCCTCCATCAGCGACGGGAAGGTGCCGGCGTCCGTCCAGCGGCCCACGCACACGTCGTACTGCAGCTGGTTGCGCGCGATGTACGCGTTGTTGACCGATGTGATCTCGAGCTCGCCACGGCCCGAGGGCTCGATCGACCGGATGATGTCCCACACCTGGCGGTCGTACATGTACAGACCGACCACGGCGTACCGGGACTTCGGCTTGGCGGGCTTCTCCTCGATCTCGACGACCTGACGCTCGTCGAGCGCGGCCACGCCGTATCGCTCGGGATCGCCGACCTCCTTGAGCAGGACGCGCGCGCCTTCCGCCTGGCCTACGAAGCCCTCGACGTACGGGGTGATCGCGTACTCGAACACGTTGTCGCCGAGGAGGACCACCACGCGGTCGTCGCCGGCGAAGGCCTCCGCCAGCGCGAGCGCTTGCGCGATGCCGCCCGCCTCCTCCTGCACGCGGTACGTGAAGGCGGCGCCGAACTTGTGGCCCGACCCGAGGCAGCGCACCACGTCGCCCATGTGCTCCGTGCTCGTGATGACCATGATCTCGGTCACACCCGCGCCCACCAGCTGATGGATCGGGTGGTAGATCATGGGCTCGAGGCCAACGGGCAGCAGGTGCTTGTTCGTCGCGTCGGTCAGGGGACTCAGCCGCGTGCCGCGGCCACCGGCCAGGATGACACCCTTCACCACGTTCCTCCGAGGCCCGGGACGTATCCGGTCGGTGCGTCGCCCGTCCAACACCCGGCGTGGGGTAGGGAGGGGGTGGAGGTCGGGCTTGGGGGTCGTCGTGGCGGGCGGGCGGCAGGGCAGGGCGGCTGGGGCGGTCGATCGGGACCACCGGCCGCTGTACGACCAGGCGACGGCGCTCCTGCTGGACCCCGCGACGGGTGCGCTCGCTCCGATGCTCACGTGGCGGACACCCGACCTGCCGACGGGCTTCGGGCACCGCTTCGGCGCGCCCTCGGTCGATGGAGCCACGCTCGTCCTGTGCACCGAGCGCGAGGTGGTGTGCGTGGATGCGCAGGGTGCCCGTGCGAGCTCCGATCGGAGGTACAACGACCTGCACCACGCCAGGGTGATCGACGGGGAGACGTGGGTGGCGGCGACGGGGCTGGACGGGGTGCTGGCAGGCGACCGCTTCGTTCCGGTGGTGGAGGGCGCCCGCGTGCCCGACGGGGACCTGAGGCTCCGCGATCTGCCCGATCGCGTCCACCCCAACCACCTCCTGGTCCACCGTGGGCGGGCGTGGGTGACGCGCGGCACCCGGGGTGATGTCGTGCCCGTCGACGGGGGGCCTCCGGTGAAGCTCGCGGAGGTGGCGGTGCACGACGGCGTCCTCACCGACGAGGGGGCCTGGTTCACCGGGGTCGATGGGCGGCTGGTGCTCGCGGACCTCGATCGGGGCTGTGTGATCCGCGAGCTCCACCTCGATCCGGGGCACGGCGAGCCGCTCGGGTGGTGCCGAGGGCTGTGGGTGGGCGAGGGGACCGCGTGGGTGGGGTTCACGCGGATCCGCACCACGCGCCTGCGCGGGCACCTCGCCTGGGTGCGCGGCCGCCTGCGCGGGCGACCGGTCGCCACCCGACGTCCGACGCGGTTGGTGCAGGTCGACCTGCGAGACGGTGCGATCCTACGGGAGCTCCCGACCGAGGACGCCGGGCTGGACGCGATCTTCGGGTTGGTGGAGGCGCCGCCGTGGTGCTGATCGTGACGACCGCGTGGGGAGCGCCGCTACAGCGTACGCTCGACGAGCTCCTCGACGACCCGGTGCTGGCGGGCGCCTCGGTGAGCGTGCTGGTGGGCAGCCCCGATGATCCCGTCTACGCCCGTGACGCCGATCGGCGCGTGGTCCCTGCGAGCACCACCAAGCTCGTGACGGCGACGGTCGCCGCTCGGCGGCTCGGGCTCGACCGGCGCTTCGAGACCGTGCTCGCCGCCACCGGATCGACGACCGGGGACTTGCTGGTGGGCGATCTCGTCGTGGTCGGCGGTCTCGATCCGTCGCTCGGGGACGGGGACGCGCGCGAGGCCGGCCGACGCGTGGTGGAGCAGGTCCGCGCGCTCGGGCTGTCCGGGGTCGAGGGCGACCTCGTCGTCGATCCGTCGCACGGGCCGCGGGCGCCCTTCGGTCGTGGCTGGATGTGGGACGACCTGGCGGACGCCTACTCGCCACCCGTGTCGGCCGCCAACGTCGGCCACAACCTCGCGGGCGCGGGGACCGAGCGGTGCGCGGATCGGGGCGGACCCGGTCGTCCGCTGGTCGACCCGCCGAGCTGCCTGGCGTCCATCGTCCGCGAGGAGCTGCTCGCCGCCGGGATCGCGGTGGGCGGCGCGGAGGTCCGTCGGGTGCCGGAGGCGGTCGAGGTCGCGCGGCTCGCCTCGGCGCCGCTCGGCGATCTGCTCGCCCACACCCTGGAGGTGTCGGACAACCTGTACGCCGAGTGTGTGTGGCTGCTGGTCGGCGATGGTGATCCAGCGACCGCTCGGTCCCGGGTGGGCGAGCTGCTGGAGCAGCTGGGTGTCGCCGACGATCCGCCCGTCGACGGTTCGGGGCTCTCCCGGTACTCCCACCTCTCGGCCGACACGCTCGTGCGCGTGGCGATCGCCGGCAGCGAGCTGCGCGACCGGTTGCCCGTGGCGGGTCGCTCGGGGACCCTCTCGGGACGCATGGTGGGCACGGCGGCGGAAGGTCGGGTCAGCGCGAAGACCGGTTCGATGACCGGGGTCCGCAACCTCGTCGGGTTCGTGCAGACGGAGGACGGTGTGACCGTCCCGTTCGCGTTCCTCGTCGACGGGCTCCGCGCGCCCCAATCCGAGGCGATCGCGCTGCAGGACCGGTTCCTCGCGACCGTCGCCTCCGCCCACCGCACGCGCCGTGGTCGGTGGCGCCTTCCCCCCTCCGACGGTTAGCCGTCCCCCCTTCGGAGGAGCCCTACCATGGCCATCGAGCGCACCCTGTCCATCGTCAAGCCCGACGCCACCCGCCGCAACCTGATCGGCAAGATCATCGCCCGCTTCGAGTCGGAGGGCCTGCGGATCGCCGCGGTCCGCAAGACCCACCTGTCCCGCCGCGAGGCCGAGGGCTTCTACGCCGTCCACAAGGAGCGGCCGTTCTTCGGCGAGCTCTGCGAGTTCATGAGCAGCGGGCCATGCGTGGTCATGGTGCTCGAGGGCGAGAACGCCATCGTCCGCAACCGCGAGATCATGGGCGCCACCAACCCGGCCCAGGCGGCCGAGGGCACGCTCCGCAAGCTGTTCGCGACCAGCGTGGGCGAGAACGCGGTCCACGGCTCCGACAGCCCGGACAACGCGAAGATCGAGATCGCCTACTTCTTCCGCGAGACCGAGGTCCACTGACCCTCATTCGGCGTCGGCGTGCTCGCTGTCCGTCAGCTGGGCGCGCGTGAAGCCGAAGCGCACCTTGAGCTTGAGGTCGTCCTCGGTGATCTCGAGCTCCAGGTCCTCGACGCCGAGCTGCATCTTCAGCGGCCCGCCGATCGGCCCGAACAGGTCCTCGACCCGCTCCCGCGGCAGGATCGGCACCGGGTTGACGCGCGGGAGCTGCTGGTCGAGCGCCCACTCCGCCAGGCGCGACAGGAGCTGCAGCACGGCGTTGTCACCGATGTAGACGCCGAGATCCTGGACGCTGCCGATGATCGCGCGGTGCCCCGGGTCGTACCGGATGTCGCCGAGAGCGACCGACGCGCCGATGCGCCGCTCGATGCGGAACGGGAACTCGACGTTCTCCTTGAGCAGATAGACGGTTCCCTCGGCCACGCCGCGCACGTAGGCATCCGCCGCGACCTTCTGCTTGCTGTACCGCAGGTCGGTGCCGAGGTGGTCGAGGTCGACCTTCCACTCCCCCTCGATGCGCACCAGTTCGTTGATCCGGCGGTACACCCCGGGCTTGCGGCGGACCCAGACCTCCTTGGCCCGGTCCTTGGCGCGCACCAGCATCGCGGGGGGCTGGCGGTCCTCGAGCAGGCCGGCCACCCGGTCACGCACGCCGAGCTGCTTGACGAGGCGGCGGGCGTCGCGCGCGACGTCGAAGGAGTCGCCGGCGAGCTTCACGGGCAGCGCGGCACCGAGCAGCTCCCTCCACAGCTCGCGCGACAGGGACAGGGACAGGTGGGGCGCGCCGGCCATCGAGGAGACCTCCGAGCTGCGACGATACACCGATCAGATCCGCGGGACCCGCATCCGCGCCCGCTCGCACGACCGGTCGTCGCCGTGGACGGCGTAGATCTCCGCGGCGCGTTCCAGCGCTCGGACGGCCGCCTCCCGCGACCCGGCGCGCAGCGCGCGGAGCCCGGCCCGCTCCAACAGGTGTGCCACCTCGGGATCGGTGGGCGGGAACGGCTCGTCGAGCAACGACTCGTAGCCGCGATCCCCTCGGGGGTCGGCGCAGGCCATCCAGCCGGCGCGCGCGACGGCGAACCGTTCGGGGTCGGTACACCGATCGAGCACCCCCTCGAACACCTTCGCCGCCCGGTCACGTTCCCGCAGGGCGACCAGCGCGAGCCCCAGCTCGATCTCGGCGACCGAGGTGTCCGCGCCCTGCGCCGCGAGCTCGGCCTGCGCCCGTAGCGCCAGCTCCCGTGCCTCCTCGGGCTCGCCGCGGGTCCGGCGGTACCGGGCGCACCAGGCGAGCCAGGCCGCAGCCTCCACCTGGCGTCCCCGGGCGAGGCAGCTCTCGCGAGCGGACATCGCCGCGCCCTCCGCGTCGGGATGCCCGAGCCGCACGAGCCAGTGGGTGCGCTCTGCGAGCAGGCGGTCGCGGTCGAAGCGGTCCGACGCGCCGACCAGCGTGCCCAGACCCGCGTCGCAAGCGGCCACGGCGCCAGGGAGGTCCCCCGCCGAGCCCAACGCGCGGGCGCGGGCCAGGTGGAGGATGCGGAGCCCGCGGTGGTCGCCCCCGGCGGTGAGCACCTGCAGGGCCTCCTCCTCCGCCGACAGGTCCCCGATGCGCGCGGTCGCCCGCCACGCGGCCTGGGCCAGCGCGGGGTTCTCGGAGCGGCGACCCTCGACCAGCGCGGCGGTGTCGGGCTCGCCTCGGCCCGACAACACGTGCAGCAGGTGGCGATCGATCCGCCAGCGCAGCACCGCCGGGTGGTCCTCGTCCAGCTCCAGGGCCGCGAGCACGCGCTCCTCCTGGTCCAGCAACGGCGCGACCCGGTCGAACAGCTCGTGGTGGAGCGCCTCCTCGGCCAGGTGGCGAAGCGTCGTGCGGGCCTGCTCCGAGCGACCGGCCGCGAAGTAGTGCGCCGCCGCCTTCTCCTGGGAAGCCGCCCGGTGACGGGTCACCAGGGCCCTCGCGCAGGTGTGGTGGACCTCGGCGAGCTGGCCAGAGGCCCCCAGCCGCCCGCGGAGCACATCCGCCAGGAGGGCGGGCTCGAGGGACCAGCGCATCCCCCGGGGGTCTCCCTCCGAGCGCACCAGCCCCGCCGCCCGTGCCTCGTCGGTGTTCGTGGGCACGCCGGCGACGCGGCACGCCGCCTCCCACTCCTCGTGCCGCACGCGCTGACCGCCGAGCACCGCCAGCAGGCCGAGCGATCTCGCAGCCTCGGGATGCTCGTCCAGCAGGGGCGCCAGACGCTCGTCCAATGCCCGCTCCACGCCCGGTGGCAGGCTCGAGGGGCGGCGACCACGGAGGTCGTATCCCTGGGAGGTGGGCACCAGGGCACCTTCGCGGGCCCACTCCGCCACCAGGCGGACCGCGAGTCCCGGGTTCCCGCTCGTTCGCCCCACCACGGCGTTCGCGAGGTGCGGAGCCAACCCGCCGCCGGCGTCCACGAGCCGCCGCTGCTCCGGAGCCGACAGCGTGCTCAGCGTGATCGTGGTCGCACCCTCGAGCGGTGGGCCGCCGGGCCGCCGGGTGGCCACGACGAGCGTCGGGGTCCCCGAGGCCAACGCCGACCGCATCCACCCCTGGATGGTCTCGTCCGCCTCGTCCAGGTCGTCCAGTCCGAGGATCGCCGGGCGCCGAGCCGCCAGGCGGGAGAACAGCGTCGTCCAGGTCCACGGTTGGCCCACGGCGGCCAGCTCCTGGTGGAGCTCCACCGCTTCTTGGGTGGGGGTGTCGCTGCCGTGGCGCAGCAGCCACTGCCGGAGGGCCGTGAGCGCCTCGTCCCGATCGGCGTCCCGCACGCGCAGACGGCCGCGGATCTGCTCGCGCAGTCCGGCGCCCCGCACGATCAGCCCCTCGGCTGCGCCCGCCTCTGCGGCCCGCTCCAGCAGCCAACGCAGGAGGCGGCTGCGGCCGGAACCGGGATCGCCTTCGAGGACGACGAGGCGTGGCTCCCGGCGGTCCGCCACCTCGGCGAGCGCGCGCCACAGCGCGTCCTGCGCCTCCTCCCGACCGACGAGGGGCCACGGACGCAGCACGAACATCGCCAGCCCCGTGCCCATCGGTCGCGCCACGGTGGGTGGGTGGCGCGGGCGCCAGTCTTCGGGGAGCGACGGGTGCGCCACCACCCCCGTGCTCACCGTGGACAGCGCCACCGCCGCGTCCGCCGCGCACGCGAAGCGGTCCGCGGGCTCCTTGGCCAACAGCTTGCGCACCCAGTCCTCGAAGCCGTCGGGCACCTGGAAGGGCGTCTTCAGCCTCGGGATCTGCCCGAGCAGGTGTCCGCGGATGACCTGGGAGCGCGTGCGCGCCGTGAAGGGGGAGCGTCCCGTCCCCAGTCGGAACACGAGGCATCCCAGGGCGTAGAGGTCCGACCACCCACCGATGTTCCGCCACTCCCCTCGGATCTGCTCGGGCGCCATGTACCCGGGGGTGCCTGCCTGCGCGTGGCTTGCGTTCGTCCGGGTCATCGCGTGCGCGATGCCGAAGTCGGTCAGCGTGATGCTGGGGCTCGGATCCAGCGTGAGCAGCACGTTGCGCGGCTTGAGGTCGCGGTGGACGATGCCGCGCGCGTGGCTGTGGGCGAGGGCGTCGAGCACCTGGTGGAGGACGAGCAGGAGCTCGTCCCAGGACTCGACGTGGTGGATGTCGCCGAGCGTGCCGTCGGGGGCGCAGGCCATCGCCAGCCAGGGGGAGCCGGCGGCCAGGGTGCCGCGGCTGGTCTCGGCGGTGGCCTCGGGCACGACGCCGTAGTCGAAGACCCGCACGATGTGGGGGTGATCGAGCGAGGCGACCGCGCGCACCTCGGCGCGGAAGGCGCGCATGGCCTGGGGATCGTTGCCGTACGAGTGCTTGAGGACCTTGACGGCAACGTCCACGCCTTCGGGGTGGCGCGCTCGCCACACCGTCCCCATGCCGCCCTCTCCCAGCGGCTGCTGCAGGAGGAACGGCCCCAACCTCACCGAGGGGATCGCCATGCCGCGAGGGTACAACGGACCTGCTCGGGCTGACGCCCGGGATCGAGCCGTGGTAGGATCCGACTGGCGCTCCCCGCGCCCCCTCCCGCCGACCCTCCCCACGGCACCCCCCTCCTTCCCACCCCACCGCCCCTCCCTGCGAGGCACCCCATGCAGAACACGCTCCTGATCGACGTGGACCTCGTGTTCCACACCGAGCCCGCGAAGACGGACGACGACCTCGTGGAGCTCGACTTCGAGGACCTGATCCCCATCGAGGACGAGCCGGACCTGGTCGGCGTCGCTCCCCTCGAGGCCAACGCCCTGATCCCTCTCGTCGAGTACGACCTCGTGGGCGTCCGCGGCTTCTCCGCCGTGGCGGTCTCGGGCGCCGTCGGTCGCCCCTTCGATCGTCGCCCCCCACAGCGCGCGGACGAGCTTCCCACCGAGGAGTTCACCGCGGAAGTGCACGGCTGCGCGGCCGCGGGTTGACGCTCCGTCGCGCCCTGCATAAGCATCCAGGCATCGGGCGATTAACTCAGCGGGAGAGTGCCACCTTCACACGGTGGAAGTCACAAGTTCGAATCTTGTATCGCCCACTCCCTCGAACGATTCCGACGGCCCCCGAGTGCACATCTCGCGGGGCCGTCTTTCGTTTGCGGGTCGAGGCCCCACCCGCCCCGTGACGAGTCGGGACGTTTCGTGGTCGTCGCGATCCGCGCCTCGTGCCTACACTCCGAGGCGTCGAGGTCATCATGAGCCCACGGGTCGCGCGCGCCGCCTCGGATCGAGGACGGGTGCTCGTCGTGGACGACGACCCAACGCTTCGGGACACCCTGGCGCTGGTCCTCGCCGACCGCGGGCTCGACGTGCGCACGGCCTGCGACGCGCACCAGGCGAGGGAGCGGTGCGACGGGTGCGACGTGGTCGTGACCGATGTCCGCATGCCGGGCGAAGACGGGCTCCAGCTGGCCCGGACGCTCGTGACGCGCCCCGATCCGCCCGCCGTGATCGTGCTGACGGCGTTCGGCGGCTTCGACGACGCGGTCGCGGCGCTGCGGGCCGGCGTGACCGACTTCCTCTCCAAGCCGGTGCCGACGCCCGAGCTGATCGCCGCCGTGAACCGCGCGCTCCGACTGCACGGTGCCCGCCCGCCGGCGTCTCCGGAGGTTCCGACGCTGGACGGAGCGTCGCTCGCCATGGGCCGGCTGCGGGACCGGGTCGCGCGCATGGGTCCGCTGGAAGGGACCGTCGTGATCCACGGCGAGACGGGGACGGGCAAGGAGCGGGTCGCGCGCGGCCTGCACGCCGCCTCCCGGCGCGCCGATGGGCCGTTCGTGGCCGTGAACTGCGCCACGCTCCCGGAGGCGCTCGCGGAGAGCGAGCTCTTCGGGCACGTCCGCGGCGCGTTCACCGGCGCGGTGACCGACCAGCCCGGGCTCTTGCGCCAGGCGGACGGTGGGACGCTCTTCCTCGACGAGATCGGCGACCTGCCGGCCGCGGTCCAGCCCAAGCTGCTGCGCGCGCTCGAGGAGCGGTCGGTCCGCCCGGTGGGGGGCGGACGCGAGGTGCCCGTGGACGTCCGCGTGATCGCCGCCAGCCATCGCGATCTGGCCGCCGACGTGGAGGCGGGTCGGTTCCGTGAGGACCTGTGGTTCCGACTCGCGGAGCTCGAGCTCGAGGTGCCGCCGCTGCGCGAGCGGACCGACGACGTGCCCGAGCTGGCGGAGGCGTTCCTGGAGCAGACCGTGGCGACCGAGGGACTGCGGGTGACGGCGTTCTCGGACGAGGCGATGGGCTGTCTCTGCGCGTGGTCCTGGCCCGGCAACGTCCGCGAGCTGAGGCACGTCGTCTACCAGGCGGCCGCGCTGGCCGACGGTCCGACGATCGGGCTCGACGACCTGCCTCCTCGGCTGCTGCGGCCCCACGCCGAGATCGCGGCCCCCACCCTCGATCACGTGGAGCGCGCCCACATCGAGCGCGTGTTGGCCTCGGTCGGCGGCAACCGGACGGCGGCGGCGCGGATCCTCGGTGTGGACCGCAAGACCCTGTACCGGAAGCTCCTGCGCCCCTGATCAGGTGGGGCTCGTCGGCAGCACGATGCGGAAGGTGCTCCCGTGGCCCGGATCGGTGTCGACCTCGATGCGTCCGCCGTGCTCCCGGACGATCCCGTAGCTCACCGACAGACCGAGCCCCGTGCCCCGGCCCACCTCCTTGGTGGTGAAGAAGGGCTCGAACAGGTGGGCGACGTGCTCCGCGGCGATCCCCGAGCCCGTGTCGGCGACCTCGATGGAGGCTCCGTCGGGGTCCTCGGCCACCGCCACCCGCACCTCGCCGCCCGCGGGCGTCGCGTCGATGGCGTTCGAGACCAGGTTGAGGACGGCCTGTTCGATCTGCCGTGCATCCACACAGGCCGCGCCGGCCCCGTGGACCTCCAGCGCAACGCCGGCGTGGCGGGCCTTGGTGGAGAGCAGGGACGCCGCCTGACCGGTCAGGTCGACCAGGTCGGTGCGGGCGCGCACCAGCTGCCCCGGTCGGGCGAAGTCCAGCAGCTGACGAACGATGCCCGCCATCCGCGCCGCCTGCTGTGCGACCGTCCGCCCCGACGAGCGCGCTTCGGCCTCACCCGCGACCTCCCACCGCTCCAGGCGGTGCCCGTGGGCCATCACGACGTTCAGCGGCGTACCGAGCTCGTGGGCGATGCCGGCCGCGAGGCGACCGATGGAGGCGAGGCGCTCGGCGTGGCGGAGCTGGTCGGTCACCCGGTGACGCAGGGCGGCCTCCTCCGTGAGCCGGTTCGCGGTCCCCTGGAGCGCTTCGGCCATGCGGTCCAGCTCGGCCCCGAGGTCGCCGATCTCGTCGACCGCCGTGAGGCCCGCGCGGGAGGTCAGGTTCCCGGCGGCCACCCGTCGCGCGTGCGCCACCATCCGACGGATCGGACGGAACACGGTGCGGTCCAGCACCCAGGCGTCGAGCGCGGCCGTCGCGGCCAGGAGCGTGAGCAGCAGCACGCCCATGCGGAGCCGGGTCGCGGCGAGGTAGGCCATCGCGGGCGCCACGGACTCACGCAGCTCGATCGCGGCGCCCGGCGCCTCGTCTCCCAGCGGGACCCAGGTGTAGCGCCATCCGTCGGCGACGCGGTCGCCGCCGACCACGGGCTCGACCGCGGGGGCGGGGAGGTTCGACGCCCCCGCCGACACCAACCGCACGCGCACCCCGAGGTGTTCGGCGTCCAGACGTCCGGCCAGGGCCTGGGCCGCCTCCGGTCCGCCGCGGGTCCAGGCATCGTCGAGAGCGCCCGCCAGCGCGGCACCGAGGACGGCGTGGTCCTGGCGCATCTCGTGGTCGAACAGGCCCTCCTCGCGGGACACCCCGGTGAACGTGAGCAGCAGCAGGGCCGCGCACATCAGGAGCGTCGAGGGGAGGTTGACCTTCCAGGCGAGTCGCACGGTCAGGTCTCCAGGGACTCGCGGACGGCGAGGCGCACCAGATCGAGGTCGACGGGCTTGGCCAGGACGTGGCAGCGTCCCAGGGCGCGCGCACGACGGCGGCTCTCGTTGTCCGCGAACGCCGTCACCACCACGGCCGGCAGCCACCACCAGTGCCGGCGCAGCTCGGCGAGCAGGTCCATGCCGTCTCCGTCGGGCATCCGTCGATCGGTGACCACGACCGAGGGCATCCGATCGAGCCCGACGTGCGACGCGATCAACAGCTCCAGTCGCGCGCCGGCCACGTTGGGCACCGACATCACCTCGTACCCGTCGCGCTCCAGCTCCTCGGTGAGCAGCTCGCGCATCGCCGCGTCGTCCTCGATCACCAGCACCCGGGTCGCCCGCTGCGTGGCCGGCGAGCCCACCATCGGCTCCAAGATCGTGTCCATCCGACACCTCCGCCGACCAATGCACGCGCCGTGCCGGCCCCACGGGCCGTTCCGCGGAAGAGGACCGGGGCACGACGCCCCGGCTCGCGGGTGTGGGGCGGGGCAGGTTGCCCCACGACCCGCGCCTCGGGCAGGCATGATGGGCCATGCTGCTCCTGCTCGCCGCCTGCCGCACGGAGACCACGGACGGCGAGCCGACCGCGACCGCCGAGACCGGCACGCCCTCCGCCGCGCACAGCGCTACCACCCCGATCGGGCCGGTGGACGCGGTGCTCGACGAGCTCTGCGCACCCCGCGAGAGCCTGGGGACGGTGCGGCTCACGGTGAACGACGGGTACCCGAGCACGGTCGAGGCCCAGCTCTGGGACCGCCCCGATCCGTGGCTCGGACCGCCGGTCGCGACGACGGCCACCTGCGCGTACCACCGCTTCTCGCCCGACGCGTGCGGCACCTGCCCGCACGGCCAGACCTGCGGCTACGACGGCGGATGCGTCCCCGAGCGACGGGCGCGAACGGGTGCCCGCCTGGTCGTGGGCGACGGGACCTCGGAGCGGACCTTCGACGCCGACGCCGTCACCGGGCAGCTGTGGGGCCAGCTCGACCTCGGAGGGCCGGACGCCGACTGGGAGCTGACGCTCACCCTGGGTGGTGCGGAGCTCCGCGTACCGCCGACGCGCGCCACCCTCGACCCGCTGGCGGGCGCGGTGGTGACCATCGAGGGGGACTACATGGTGCCGGGCGCGCTCGACGCCACCTGGCCCGCGCCCGCGGACGGCGGGCACGTCACGAGCCGCATCCCGATCAACCACCACGCCGCCGGGCCGACGTTCACCGACTGCGTGGCTCCCGCGGCGGACGGCGGCTTCCACGCCGACGCGGAGATGGTCGACCCGCTCGCGGTGAGCACCGGCCTCGAGTTCCAGGGGCTCGAGCACGTCCGGGTCGCGTCCGCCCGCCTGCCGGAGGGGTGCGTGGAGTTTCGGCTCGGGCGGCGGATCTGGGTGGGGGTGACGCCACCCTGAGCGCCGTCGTGGTAACGGGGCGCATGTCTTCGACCTTCGACGCGCGGACCGCCGCTCAGACCCTCGCCTTCGGACCCATGGCCTTCCAGGCCGCCCGCGTGCTGCGAGATGCCGGCGTGCTCGCCTTCGCCCGCGAGCGTGGCGACCGCGGGTTCGACCGCTCCGAGGCCGTGGAGGCGTCTGGCCTCTCGGACTACGCGCTGGCCGTGCTCCTCGACTCGGGCACCTCGATCGGGCTGCTGACGCTGAGGGACGATGGACGGTACCGGCTGGCGCCGACCGGGCTGTTCGTGCTCAAGGACGAGATGACCCGGGTCAACATGGACTTCGTGCACGACGTGTGCTTCCTGGGCGCCCACGCGCTGGAGGCGTCGCTGCGGGAGGGCCGGCCGGCGGGACTCGAGGTGTTCGGTCAGTGGGGCACGGTGTACGAGGCGCTGGCCGAGCTCCCGCCGCACGTGCGCAAGAGCTGGTTCGGCTTCGACCACTACTACTCGGATGCCGCCTTCCCCGAGGTGCTGCCGCTGGTGCTCGAGCGCAGGCCCCGTCGCCTGCTGGACTGCGGTGGCAACACCGGGCGCTGGGCGCGGCGCGTGCTCCAGGCCGATCCGGACGTCCGCGTCACCCTCCTCGACCACCCGGGGCAGCTCGCGAACGCGCGCGAGCAGCTCGGCGAGCTCGGCTTGCTCGACCGCCTCGACACCGTGCCCATCGATTTCCTCGACCCGTCGGCGGCGCTCCCGGGAGGGCACGACGTGCTCTGGATGAGCCAGTTCCTCGACTGCTTCTCCGAGGACGAGATCGTGTCGATCCTGACGCGCGCATGCGAGGCGATGGACGAGGGCGCCCGGCTGTTCGTGCTCGAGACCTACTGGGACCGGCAGAAGCAGCCCACCGCGGCGTACGTGCTGGCGATGACCTCGATCTACTTCGCGACCATCGCCAACGGGAACAGCCGGATGTACCACGCCTCCGACCTGCGGCGATGCGCCGGGCGGGCGGGTCTGCGCGTGGAGAGCGAGGTCGACGGGCTCGGCGTCGGCCACACGCTGATGACGCTCGTCCGCGCCTGAGGCGTTCGGCCGTGACGTTCCGTGAATGTTCGCGACACGCCGTCGTCGATGGCGCATCGGGGGCAGGATGCGACGGACATGGTGGGGCGGGCTCGCCCTGGTGGGGGCGGTGTTCCTGGGGCAGACCGACGCGCGGGCGAGCTGCTACGCGTTCGTGGCACCCGAGGGAGAGGCGGTCACGAACGCCGACAGCTCGGTGATCGTGGCCTTCGACGGCACCTCGACCTGGGTGACGATGGCGAGCGACGCCCGCGGCGACAGCCCCTCCTTCGGCTACCTGCTGCCCGTACCCCAGGGGTTCTCGGTGAGCGACGCGGAGGTGGTGCCCACCGAGGTGTTCGACGGGCTCCAGGCCTGGGTCGCACCCCGCCAGGTCGAGACGTCCTGCGCGTCGGTGGCGTCCACGAGCGGCATCGTGTCCTCCGGATGCGTCGGCGTGTCCGGGCTCGCGGCCGGTGATCTGCCGGCGCTGGGCGAGCTCGAGACTCGGACGCTGGGTGCGTACGAGCTGTCCGTCCTCGACACCGACCGTCCCCACCGCCTGAACCGCTGGCTGGACGACCACGGCTTCCAGCTCGGCGACGCGGCGGGTCCGATGGTCGCGGATCTGGTGGACCAGGGGGTGTGGTTCCTCGCGGTCGAGGTGGACGCCTCGGGTCGTGACGGCGACCCGGCGGCCTGGGTCGAGCCCCTCAAGCTCCGCTACGACGGGCGGATGGACGCGCTGCCGTTGGCCCTCGGGGCCACCTCGTCGGCCGGGGTGCAGGACCTGGTGGTGTTGGTCGTCGACGACGGTCCCGTCGGCATCTCCAACTACCGCGAGGTCGAGATCGAGCGGGAGTGCATGGTTCGCGGCGAGCTGAACGAGACCTACGACGCCGTGGTGGACGACGCGCTGCTCGCAGGTGTCGACGGTCGCGCCGGCTGGGCCACGGAGGCCGTGGTGAGCTCGGTCCACACGTGGGCGACCGAGGACGACCTCGATCCGGACTGGCTCGCGGCGGTCGGCCGCCCGGACGCCTGGGGCACGACGCTCACCCGGCTGCACCTGCGCTACACACCCGACCAGATCGACGAGGACCTGCTGCTGCAGCCCACGTCCCACGACGAGCAGACGGCGACCTACCTCGTGTGGGACGAACAGCTCGAGTCCACCTGGCCGATCTGCCGCGAGGGATGGGCCGAAGACCCCGGGTCGTGTCCGCTGCCCTCGTCCGGTCCCGCTCAGGCACCCGTCACCGGCTCGTGCGAGTCGATCCCGGTGGGTGCGCGCTGGGCTCCCGTGTTGTTGCTCGTCGGCCTCGCCCGGCGACGCGGCTCGGTCTGACGGGGGATGGTACGATCCGCCTCGCACGGGGGACGCGAGGTCGGATGGATGGAGGCGCGGCGGTCGACCTCGCGGCCTGGGAACGGGAAGGATGGTTCGTGGTCCGAGCGCTGCTGGATCCGCGGACCGTTGCGGCCCTGCACGAGGCCACCGACGCGCTCGAGGCGATGGCGGCGAGCTTCGAGCAGGACACGTCGGTGCGTGGGACCTTCTTCGAGCTCCAGTCGGCCTCCGGACGCAAGCGAGAGCCCGCTCTCGCGCCGGGCCTGTTGCGCAAGATCACGGGTCCCTCCAAGGCGCAGCCGCCGTTCGCTCGCCTGCACACGGATCCCCGCGTGCGGGGGCTGGTCGTTGGGCTCGGCCTGTCCGACCCGCGCTGTGTGATCGACCAGGTCAACCTCAAGGCGCCTCGGGTGGGTACGGGCTTCCCCTACCACCAGGACGCCGGGTTCCTCTTCGGTGACGCACGGGAGCGCCTCGAGCGTTCCGGCGGCGCCCACCTGGTGATCGCACTCGACCCCGCAGACGCCGGAAACGGTGGGTTCGAGGTGCTGGGGCGCACGCACCGGGTCCCGCGCGAGGACCTCTCCGACGGACACCACTACGACACCTCCACGCGCAACGAGGGCGTGTTCGACGAACGGTTTCGCGAGGTCCCGTCGCTGGCGCCCGGGGATGCGGTGGTCTTCCATCCCTGGCTCGCGCACGGCAGCGGCCCGAACCTCTCGGACCGCCGGCGGCGACTGGTCACGATGTGGTGGGTGGGCCGACCATGAGCCGGCGGATGGAGGGCGGACACCAGGCGTCCGACCGCCCATCTGCAGAAATCGTCGAGCGTCGTGGCGGGTCGTGCGCGTGCCCTCCGTAGGTACGGGGTGAGCACGCACGCCGCGACAGGGCCGTCCCGTCCTGCGCATCCAGGAGACCCCATGGCCGACCCCCAGAGCACCTTCGACCTCGATCCCACCCGTTCGAGGCGTGCGGCGGCCCGGCCGGACGTGGTGGAACCGCGGACGACGAACGAGTTCCCGCGCTTCGCCGGCCAGGTCTTCAAGCGGCCACCTCGCTACCACCAGGAGGTCGGTGCCCGCGGCGAGCTGGACGACTACACGGCGCACGCCTACCAGTACGCCACCTCGTCGAAGCCCGGCGAGCTGCAGCCCGCCGCCATCGTCTACTGCGCCAACGAGGCGGACGTCGCGCTGGCCGTCCAGTACGCGAAGAGCGCGGGCGTCGCTGTCGCCGTGCGGACCGGCGGTCACCACTTCTGGGGCTTCTCGTCCACCGCGGACCAGAACATCCAGGTGGACCTGTCGGGCTTCCGGCAGTTCTCGTACGACGAGGCGAGCCGCACGGTCACCTGCGGCGTCGGCCTCAAGCTCGAGGAGCTGGACGAGAAGCTCGGCGCCCTCGGTGCCTTCGTCCCCCACGGCCAGTGTGGCGCCGTCCGGCTCGGCGGCCACCTCCAGTCCGGCGGCTTCTCCGTGCTCTGTGGCCGTTCCTTCGGCTGGTTCTCCGACCACGTCGTCTCCTTCCGCATCGTCACCGCCGATCTGCGTACCCGGGTCGTGCATCGGCCCGATCCGGCCCGGCCCCACGTGGACGACGAGCTCTGGTTCGCGGCGATCGGTGGGAGCCCGGGGAACTTCGGTGTGGTCACCGAGATGACCCTGCGGCCGCTGTGGGACGTGGACCACCCCGAGAGCCGCACGATGACGGTCTACATGCACTACACGCCCGAGGCTCACGAGGCGCTCCTGCAGATCGTGGCCGACTTCAACGACGACGACGAGCTGCCCGCGGACTTCAACGTGTGCACCTTCATCCTCGGCGCGCACCCGGTCGTGCTCCGCCAGAACATCGACACGCGCATGATGAAGGAGCGCCACGAGCTGTACGGCGAGGGGATGGAGCCGCACCCGACGATCATCGGGTTGTGGGCCACCTGGTGCAACCTCGACGGCGGCGCCTTCTCCGAGGAGGCCCGCGCCTTCTTCGACGAGCTCGACCGCCGCACCCGACCGTTGCTGTCCAAGCGCGACCGCCTCGCCGCGAAGCTGCTCGGGCCCATCGTGGGAAAGGTCGTGCCGGTGAGGACGCCGGACCAGGCGGTCCCGATGTCGGTCCTCACCGACGCGTACTGCTTCCCCAAGCGCGTGCACGCCAACCCGTACGTGTCCGCCACCTGGTGCGGCCAGTCCCAGCAGACCGCCAGCAACGGCTTCGCCCGGTGGGCCCGGGACGCGACGGCCGAGGTGGAGGCCCAGCCCGGCTGCTACCCCGACTTCGAGTGGGTCGTGTGCGGTGGTCGCCACTCCCGGAACCGCCCCGCGGGCGAGGCCCACAGCGCGGTCGCGTGGCGCGACGTCACGATGCTCTGCTTCCAGTACGTCCACTTCGACAACACCGACCACCTCGGGCGGGACTGGGCGGCCCCGCGGGCGTTCTCGGAGGCCTGGGTCGATCGCACGAAGCGTGGCGGCGTGGGCCCCGATGGGGTGCTCGGCCGCGACGACCGGCGTTGGAACGCGTTCCCCGAGCAGGACGAGGACCTGGACCAGGAGCGCGCGCACTACTTCCAGTCCGAGGAGGTCTACGAGCGCGTGCTGGCCGTCAAGCGGGCCGTCGACCCCGACGACGTCTTCACCGCGAACCGTTTCTGCGTGGGGGCCAGCCGCAAGTACGGGGCGGGTCGCGCGCGGACGGTCCAGAGCGCCTGAAGCGGCCGACACCCATGTCCTTCCTACCCATCGCCATCGTCGGGCGCGGCTGCGTGCTGCCCGGCGCTCTCCGCCCCGACGCGCTCACGTCCGCCGTGCTCGAGGGTCGTGATCTGGTCACGTCCGCCGATCCGGACCGCTGGCTCTTCCGGCGGCGCACCCCCGCGTTCTCGTGGAGCTCCGGGGCGCCCGATCTGCCGTGGAGCGATCGCGGTGGGTACGTCCGAGGCTTCGACCAGGTCTTCGACCCACGGGCCACCCAGCTGCCCGCCGAGACCCTCGCTGGCCTCGACCCGCTCTTCCTGTGGGCCGTCCACGCGGCCGGGCAGGCCCTCGCCGAGGCCGGTGTCGACGGACCCGCGCCCCGAGCCGGCGTCATCCTCGGCAACCTCGGCTTCCCCACGGCGGGGCTGGCCCGGTTCACGAACAGTGTGTGGCTGGGACGGCAGCCAGGCTTCGCGTCCCGGACAGCCGAGCGCCCCGACCCGCGCAACCGCTTCATGTCGGGCCTGCCCGCGCACCTCGTCGCTCGGGCCTTCGGGCTCGGCGGGCCGGCGTTCGCGCTGGACGCCGCGTGCGCCTCGTCGCTGTACGCGATGCGCATCGCCTGCGATCGGCTCGCCGCGGGCGAGGTGGACCTGATGCTCGCCGGGGCCGTGGCCTGCTGCGACGACACCTTCATCCACCTGGGCTTCTGCGCGCTGCAGGCGCTCTCCAGGAGCGGTCGGAGCCGTCCGTTCCACGCCGGCGCCGACGGGCTGCTCCCCGCCGAGGGTGCGGCGATGGTCGCGCTGAAGCGCCTGGACGACGCGGTGCGCGACGGCGACCGGATCCTCGGGGTGATCCGGGGCATCGGCCTGTCCAACGACGGGCGCGCCCGCGGCTTCCTCGCCCCGGACGTGGCCGGCCAGGTCCGGGCCATGCGAGCGGCCTACGCCGAGTCGGGCTGGTCGCCGGCCGACGTCGGGCTGGTCGAGTGCCACGCCACCGGCACGCCGGTCGGCGACGCCACCGAGCTCGCCGCCATGCGCGAGGTCTTCGCGGGCGCGGGTGAGGTCCCCATCGGCTCGGTCAAGTCCAACCTGGGGCACCCCATCACCGCCGCCGGTGCCGCGGCGCTGCTCAAGGTCCTGGGCTGCATGGAGGGCCGCACGCTCCCGCCCACCCTGAACGTGGACGAGCCGACCTCGGCGCTGGATGGCACCCCGTTCCGCCTGCTGCGAGAGGCCGAGCCCTGGACGGGGCCGCGTCGTGCCGCCATCTCGGCCTTCGGCTTCGGCGGGAACAACGCCCACCTGCTGGTCGAGGCCTGGGAGGGTCCGCTGCGGCACACGCCGCCCCCCGCCGCGATCCCGGCGCCCGCGGAGGAGCCCGTCGTCGTCGTCCGCATGGCGGTGCGCCTCGGTGAGCTCGACACCGACGGCTTCGTCCGCGCGGTCGTCCGTGGCGACCCGATGCCCCTGCGGCGGGAGAACGTCTCGCTCGACCTGGCCGGGCTGCGGTTCCCTCCGAACGATCTCGGACAGACCCTGCCGCAGCAGCTCCTCGTCCTGGACGCCGCGCGCGAGGCGGTGGCGGACCTCGAGCTGCCGCGCGAGCGGACCGGCATCCTCGTCGGCATGGGGACCGATCCGACGGTCGCGCGCTACGGGCTGCGCTGGCTGGTGCCGGAGCTCGGCGTCGACGACCCTGCCTGGCAGCGAGCGGCCATGGACGCGGTGATCCCGCACCTCGGCTCGGCGGGCGTGCTGGGCACCATGCCGAACATCCCCACCAACCGGCTGAACACGCAGTTCGACCTGGCCGGTCCGAGCTTCTCGGTCTTCGGCGAGGAGGCCTCGGGGCTGCAGGCCTTCGGGCTCGCCCGCCGCGCGCTGCGCAGCCGACAGCTCGACGCCGCCGTCGTCGGAGCGGTCGACCTGAGCGTCGATCCCGTCCACCAGGCCGCGATCGAGCTGCCACCGGGTGCCGCGCCGGCGGACGCCGCGGTCGTGATGGTGCTCCTCCGCGAGTCCGACGCTCGGGCGCGCGGTCTGCCGATCCTGGCGCGGCTGGACGAGGAGCGGGGAGGGGAGCCCCTCGGGTCTGCCCTGGAGGACGCCCTGGGAGTCCCCCACGCCGCCGTCGGATGGCTGCGCGTGGCCGCCGCGATCGCTCGGCTGGGCACCCGTGGGGGTCCGGTCGCGGTCCGCACGTCCGTCCTGGGCGCCGGCGTCTCCACCGTCCGGGTCTCCGCTGGCGAGGATCCGCTGCCCAGCCGGTCTTCCACTGCGTCACGGAGCCTGTCCTGGCCCGCGCACCTCCCCGACGTGGTGCTGCCGCCGCCTCCCGCGCCCGTCGTCCCGTCCCCGGTGGAGACGTTCCGCGCGCGGCACGCCCACCTCGTGTCGGGCCACCTGGAGCACCTGGCCCAGCTGACCGCGCTGTACGCTCGCTTCCTGCACACCCACCAGCACGAGGTCGCGCAGCTCGCCGGCGGATCGGCACCCGCGCTCGCACCACCTGCTCCCGCACCGGCGCCGCGTCCGGCGCCGACGATGCGGCCGACACCCCCCGCGCTGCGCATCGCGTTCAACGCCTTCCCGTTCCCCGAGCACCTGCCCGTCCCCGACGCCGCGGACCTGCCGGGCCCGACCTTCGATCGGCTGGACCTCGAGGTCCACGGATCGGGTCGGATCAGCCGTCTCTTCGGCCAGGGTTTCGCGCCCCATGACGCCTGGGCCTGGAACTGCCGGATGCCCGAGCCCCCGCTCCTGCTGGCCGATCGGGCGCTCGGCATCGACGCGCCGGCGCTCGCGCTCGGCACGGGCACGATGTGGACCCAGACCGATATCGCCGAGGAGAGCTGGTTCGTCCGTCATGATCGGACGATCCCGCCGTGCCTGATGATCGAGGCGGGGCAGGCCGACCTGATGCTGATCTCGTGGATGGGCGTCGACCTGCTCAACAACCGCGGGAACCGCGTCTACCGCCTGTTGGGTTGCGACCTGACCTACACCGGTCCGCTCCCTCGGGTGGGCGAGACCATGACCTACCAGATCCACGTGGACGGTCACGCCAGTCAGGGTCCGGTGCGCCTGTTCTTCTTCCACTACGACTGCGTGGTCGACGGCCAGCCGCGGCTCTCCGTCCGCAACGGCCAGGCCGGCTTCTTCACGCCACAGGAGCTGGAGGAGTCCTCGGGCATCCTGTGGGACCCCGAAGGGGCCGAGCACGATCCCACGATGCGGCTCGATCCGCCCGTCGTGCTGCCGCAGCGCCGCACCTTCGAGCTCGAGCACCTCGAGGCCTTCGCGCGCGGGGACGCGTTCGCCTGCTTCGGGAAGGGCTTCGAGCGGCTGGCCAGCCACGTGCGCACACCGCGGATCCAGGCCCCCCCGATGCTGATGATGGAGCGGATCACCCGCTTCGATCCGCGCGGAGGTCCGTGGGGCCGCGGCTACCTGAGGGTCGAGCTGGACATCGATCCGGACGCCTGGTTCTTCCAGGGTCACTTCAAGAACGACCCCTGCATGCCCGGCACGCTCATGGCCGAGGGCTGCCTGCAGGCGCTGGCGTTCTACCTCGCCGCGATGGGCTTCACGCTCGATCGGGACGGCTGGCGCTTCGAGCCCGTCCTCGACCACACCGTGCCGCTACGCTGCCGGGGGCAGACCGTGCCCGGCGCGAAGGTGCTGACCTACGAGGTCTTCGTCGAGTCGATCGAGGACGGGCCGTACCCCACCATCTACGCCGATCTCCTCGGGACGACCGACGGCCTGAAGAGCTTCTGGGCGAGGCGCATGGGGCTCAGGCTGGTGCCGGACTGGCCGCTCGAGACCCTGGTCCCCGAGCTCCCCACCTACGTCGAGCCCGAGCCCGTCGCGACCATCGCCGGCTTCCCCCTCGGCTACGCGAGCCTGCTCGCCTGCGCCTGGGGACGGCCGAGCGCCGCGTTCGGACCCTGCGCGGCCCGCTTCGACGACGGGCGTCCCGTCCCGCGCCTGCCGGGCGCCCCGTACCACTTCGTGTCGCGGGTCGTTCGCGTCGAGAGCGCCGCGGTCGAGGTGGCCTGGGACATCCCCGAGGACGGCTGGGCCTTCGGCGCCAACGGCTGCCGCGTCCTGCCCTACGCGGTCCTCCTCGAGGCTGCCCTCCAACCCTGCGGCTGGCTCGCGGCCCACGTCGGCACCCCCGGCGCCCGCTTCCGGAACCTCGAGGGGCACGGGGAGGTGCTCGCGGAGGTGGTCCCGACCTCGGGCACCTTGCGGACCCGCGTGGAGCGCTCGACCGAGGGGTTCACGGTCACCTGCCGACTCGGACAGGTGGAGGTCTACCGGCTGCAGACGGCATTCGGCGCCGCCGCACCGATCGACGCGGGGCCGCCGCGGGACGCGAGCGACTTCCGCGTGGAGCTCGGGCAGCGTCCGGAGCGCTACCACGGGGGCCCGCTGCGGCTGCCCGAGGCCCCCTTGCGCAGGTTGGACCGCCTGTCCGGCTACTGGCCCGCCGGCGGGAGCGCCGGTCTCGGCCGCCTGCGGGGCGAGCACGACGTCGTCGCTGGCGACTGGACCTTCGGGCTGCACCTCGGGGACCACGTCCAGCCGGGCTCGCTGGGGCTCCAGACCCTCGTGGAGCTGCTGCAGGCCTTGATCCTCACCCGCGATCTCGCGGCCGGGATGGACCTCCCGCGCTTCGAGGCCATCGGCGTCGGCCTTCGCCACGCGTGGGCGATCCGCGGCCTGGTCCCCAGCGACGCCGAGCGGATCACGGCCGAGGTGGAGATCACGGCGATCCGGCGCGACGAGCGAGGTCTGGTCGTCATCGGCGCCGGCACGCTGTGGTGTGACGGGCGCTGCCTCCAGCAGATGGGGGAGCTCCCCCTCCGCGTCGTCGACGGGCCCGAGCCCGCCGGCCAGCACGCCCCGCGACGGACGGACGGACGACCCCTCCCGGCGGGCACCCAGGTGCCCTCGGGCGCGTGGGAGACGCCCGGCCGCCTGCTGCAGACCATGCCCGGCCGACCCGCCGCCGAGGCCCGACTCGCCGCCTTCCACGGCCAGCACGTGCGGCGCGCCCAGCTCGCCGAACGGTTCGACGCCCACCACGAGGTCGTGGGCGAGCGACACCCGCTTCGGACGGCCGTGGTCGAGGCCACCGGCGTCCGGCTGGAGGACGTGCGGATCGAGGGGCGCACGGCCACGGTGTCCTCCCTTCCGTCGACCCGGTTCGAGCTCGACGGCGACCGGCTCGTGGAGACGCTGGACGTGGCGCGTGCCGGCGCGTTCTGGTCCGACCGGTTCGGCGTGACCGACTGGCCCGTCCGCGATCTGTACACCCACCTGGTCGGCGCGTTCACCCGTAGGGTCCGGCTCGAGGATCCCGATCTGGTGCGCAACCTGCAGGGGAGGGGAGCGTTGTTCCTCGCCAACCACCAGGTGGCGATCGAGTCGCTGTCGTTCCTGGTCCTCGTCGGACCGCTCCTCGGCATCCCCACCACCGCGATCGCGAAGGACGAGCACCGTCACACCTGGATGGGTCGCCTGATGGCGCTGATCGAGGACTGGCCGGGCGTGGGGGCGTCCGGGTTCCTGGCGTACTTCGATCGCTCGAACCCCGCGGCCTTCCCCGCCCTGCTGCAGCCGCTGCTGGCCGAAGTCGCCGCCGGGAAGCGGAGCGTGCTGGTGCACACCGACGGCACCCGCTCGCACGGCTGCCGCGAGCCCGTCCGCCAGGTGAGCGCCGTCCTCGTCGACGCCGCCATCGCGCTCGGCATCCCCATCGTGCCGGTCGCGTTCGAGGGCGGCCTCCCGGTCGCGCCGACCGAGGGAAAGCTCGCGTTCCCGTACCGCCATGGCCGACAGGACATCGTCCTCGGCGCGGCCCTCGCTCCGGAGACGCTCGCCCGCCTGCCGCTGAAGGAACGCAAGGAGGCCGTGCTCGCGGCCCTGAATCGGGTGGGTACGCCGCTGGCGCACCGGGTGCCGCTGCCCGGTCAGCCGGCGCTCGCCGCCCACGTCCGCGGGCTCGCTCACCCCGACGAGGCGTGGGGGACGATCCGGGCGGTGCTCGAGCGGGCCGGACCGCTGCACCCCGCGCTCGCGTCTGCCGTCGAGGCCGCCCGTCGCGGAGACCCGTCGGCTGCGACCGGTCCGTGGGCGAGCACGCTGGCCGCGTCCCTGGTCGGGCGATGAGGGTCAGGACAGGGTGGCCAGCAGCCAGGCGCGGGCGGAGCGCCACTTGCGCTCCACGGTCCGCAGCGAGACGCCCAGCGTCTCGGCGATCTCCTCGTGCTCGAGCCCACCGAGCAGCTTCAGCTCCACGATCTGCGCGGAGACGGCGTCGTGAGCGGAGAGCTCCGTCAGCGCCCGATCCAGCGCGACGATGTCGAGCGCGTCGTGCGGGGCCGCGAGATCGGCGAGCGACACGGTGTCCCAGCCTCCCCCGCGCTTGGCGCTCGCGCGCATGCGAGCACGGTCGATCAGGATCTGGCGCATGGCTCGCGCCGCCACCGCCGCGAAGTGTCGCTTCGACTCCCAGCGCGCCTCCCCCTGCTTCATCTTGGTCCAGGCCTCGTGGACCAGGCTCGTCGGGGCGATGTCGGCCAGGGCCCCGCGCTCGCGATGGATGTTCGACGCGAGCTGGCGGAGGTAGGCGTAGACCTCCTCGAAGAGCGCATCCACGTCGCCGGGTTCGGGCGGCTCGACCATCGGGCGCACGTTGGCACGGGCCGACCCCGCGCGCAATGCTCCAGGAGCTCCATGTCCTCCATCCGAGCGATCGCCATCTTCGACGACGTGTGCGAGCTCCCGGCCGAGCGACGCGCCGCCCGCGTCGAGGAGCTGTGTGGCGGAGACACCGATCTGCGCGAGGTCGTCGAGCGCATGCTCCTCGAGGACGAGGGCACCGACGGCCTCCTCGACCGCACGGTCTCCCAGGGGGCCGCCCGCTGGATCGCCGAGGATCTGCTGCGCAGCCTGGCGGTCGGCCTCTCGAGCGACGTCGCACCGCCGATGCCCGAGCAGATCGGCCCCTACCCGGTCCTGGGGGTGCTCGGCGGCGGGGGCATGGGCATCGTCTACGAGGCGCAGCAGGCCAGACCCCGACGCTCGGTGGCGATCAAGGTCCTTCGCGAGCGGATGACGGAGCAGCTCGGGGACGCGCTGTTCGAGCAGGAGACGGAGGCGCTCGGGGCGCTGCTGCATCCCGCGATCCCGCAGATCTACGAGGCCGGGACGGTCGGTGGGCAACGGTACCTGGTGATGGAGCTGGTGCGCGGGCAGACGCTGGATCTCGCCGTCGGCGGCCGCTCCCGCACCGAGCGCCTCGAGCTGCTGGTCCGCATCTGCGACGGCGTGGCGTACGCGCACGAAGCCGGCTTCGTGCACTGTGACCTGAAGCCCGCGAACATCCTCGTCACCGGCACGGGTCAACCGAAGATCCTCGACTTCGGCCTGTCTCGCCGCGACGGCGTGGCATCGACGCTGCGCGGGGGCACCCCCGCCTACATGAGCCCCGAGCAGCGGGACAACAGCGCGCCGATTGGTCCCGCGACCGACATCTGGGCCCTCGGCGTGGTGGCGACCCAGGTGCTCACCGACGCGCTGCCGGGTGTGGCTCCACCGCTCCCGCCCGATCTGCAGGCCGTCGTCGATCGGTGCCTCGCCCTCGATCCTCGCGACCGCTACGCGTCCGCGTCCTCGCTCGGCGCCGATCTCGCTCGGGTCCGCGACCACCTGCCGGTCTCCGCTCGTCGGACCCCACCGCTGCACCGGGCGAGGCTCTTCCTCCGCCGTCACCGCCTCCCGGCGGCGATCGTGGGCGGCGTGGCGACCCTGTCGGTGCTCGTCCTGCTCGGCACCCAGGCGGCGGCGGCGGTCATCGCGCGTCGTGCCCAGGCCGACCGGGTCGCGCGCGCCGCCGAGCGGCTCGAGCTGACGGAGCAGCGCCTGGACGCCCTCCACGCCGAGGGTCGCGACGCAGAGGCCCAGGCCATCTTCGAGTCCTTCCTCGCCCTGCCCGAGAACCGGGGCACGCCCAGCATCTCGCTCGCCTGGCTCCATCGCGCCGACCGCGCCCGGGAGGACGCGTCCGAAGAGACGAGGGCGCTCGCCGAGGCCTACGTCGCCGCCACGGATCCCGAGATGCAGCGTCACGCCCTCGGACGGCTCGCGAGCGGGTTCGCGGAGCGCTGGCAGTGGGCTGCCCTGGCAGAGGCGACCCGGGTGCTGGCGAAGCTCGACGCCTCCGACCCCACCAGCCACGAGCTCGCGTCCATGGCGCTGCTCGGACGCCGGGACCTCACGAGCGCCGCCGCGACCGAGACGCATGCAGGGCTCGCCCAGGTCCTTTCCCACTGGTCGGTCGCCACGAGGACCGGGCACCACGCCAGGGCGGCCACCCCCGTCACGCTGGAGGGCGAGGCGCGCGTCGCGTTGGTCGACGACGCTGCTGGGCGCATCCTGCTCTGTCGACCCGACGGGGCGCTCACCCTGGCGCGGTCCATCGACAGCGGCGCGGTCGCCGTCCACGACCCATACCTGCCACAGGTCGTGCCCGGTGGGGCCGGTCTGGTGATCGCGAATCGGCGCGACACCGAGGAGCCCACGCTGTGGCAGATCCAGGACGACGCGCTGGTCGCCCGGGCCAGCTGGGAGGACCAGTGCGTGATGAGCGCCGTCGCGATCCCGGCGTCGGGGGGGCGACAGGTCGTCACCGGCAGCGGGCCCTACGCGCGACGGATGACGCTGCTGTCCGAGGCGGAGGGCTGGCGCGCGAGCATCGCCGATCCTGCCGTCGCGCGGGCCCGCTCGGACGTCCAGGACCTGCAGCTCGCAGACCTCGACGGCGACGGAGATCCCGAGCTGATCGCCACCCTGGGTCCGTGGCGGGCCTACGACGTGCGTGTCTACGACGTCGACCCCCTGCGGCCGAAAGCGCAGCGCCAGCTCGGCTGGGTGGCGGGCACCGCGGTCCTGGATGGTACCGACCTCGTGGTCACCAAGAGCGACATCTACGAGAACACCTGGGTCTTCGGCGAGAAGGAGCCATTCGGGGAGCCCCCGGGTCTGATTCGTCTGCGCCTGAACGGCCAGGATCTGGACATCGTGGAACGCATCGCGCTGCGCTACCCGGGCCCCCATTCGACCGCGCTGCCGCTCGGGAGGGTGTTCACCGGGGACGTGGACGGGGACGGGCGAGACGATGTCGTCGCCCAGAACGGGGACGGGCTGCTCCTGCTCCTGCGGACGGACGACGGGTGGGCGCAGCTGCAGATCCCCGCCCTCGATCCGGTGCTCGTGACGAACCTGGACGACGATCCGGCCGACGAGGTCGTGGTGACCCTGCTCGACCGCGAACGGGAGGTCTGGGTGCTCGGGACGCCCGAAGGGACGGCGTTGCCGCCCATCGAGCTCCCCGCGCCGGTGCCGGAGCCGCCGCCGCTGGTGGATCCGGTCACCATGCGCGTCTGGGCCCGCGCGATGGATCTGGTGCGGATGGGGCTCGGGGATCTGGCGGCATCCGCGCTGTCCCAGCACGCGGCGACCCAGCCCGCGGACACTGCGGCGGCGCTGCTCACGACGGCCGGGGAGCTCTGGCTCACCGCGCACGAGCCCGAGCTGGCGTCGCGGGCTTTCGAGGAGGCCGTGGGCTCGTCACGGTCGGACACGGAGACTCGGGTGCGCGCCATCTCCGGAGCCGCTGCCGCTCGATGGCAGGACCACGACGTGGCGGGGACCGTCCGCTGGTTGACCGACGATCGCGCGGACACCCCGGCCATCCTGGCCCGACTGGGTCTGGACGAGGTCCCGGTGGCCGCGCCGAGCACGGTCCTGACCTTCCCCGGCTCCCTGCCGCCGCCCTGGTCCTCCGTCGCCCCGGAGTCCTTCGGCACCGAGCCCGCGAGCGACACCGTGCGTGTCACGGCGTTCGGTCACCAGTCGACGCTCGCCACCCTCCCCTTGCGACCGGTCGGCGACGAGCGGGGACTGGTGGTCGAGCTCGACGTGACGCACATCGAGCTGGCGTCCGGCATCCGGGTGGATCTCGTCGCGGGCGACCGTCACCCGATCGGGGTCGGCGTGTCGGGTCACGGGGGCGCCAACCGGACGGTGCGGTTCGCCGGCTGCCACTTCGAGGACTTGGCGCGGATCGGCGTCGATCAGCCGTTCGGCCCCGAGGGCAGCGCGCGCGAGACCCTGGAGCTCCGCATCCATCACCTCCCGGCGGCGGACGCGACCACGTGCGAGGTCCGCGACAGCAGCGGGCACACGCTGTACCGGGCTCGCTTCCCCGCCGACGTGCCGGCGTCCGGCGACTGGCACCTCGAGCTCGCCGCCTACCACGACGAAGGGTCCGAGACGGAGTCGATGAGCCAGCTCGCGCTTCGGAAGATCACGCTCGTCGGGCTGGAGGTGGCCCCGACCGACCCGAGCGCGCCCACCCACGAGGGCCGTCTGGACAGGGCCGTCCGCTACGCCCGGGCGCGAGATCCGGCTCCGGCCCGAGAGATCGTACGCGCGGTCCTCCGTGATCGCGACCCCACCGAGCTCGCCAGGCTCCGGCGCTACTTCCGCCAGGACCTGGACGCCATCGGTCCGGTCGTCGCGGAGGTGGACCGCGCCGCGTACCACGAGCTGGTGGTGGCCTCGATGGTGAACGCCTCCCGGTACTACCTGGACCCCGACGTCCGCGACGTGCTCACTTCACCGGAGATCGAGGAGCTACCGCTGCGGACGACGGCCGCGATGGCGCTCGCCTGGGGCCGGGTCCGCCTCTTCTACGCGCTGGGCCAGTCCGAGCGGGCCCTGGCCGAGCTCCAGCGGATCGTGCACGCTCCGCTCGGCGATCCGGATGACGCCCCGGCGAACGCGAGCGAAGCGCACCTGATGTCCGCCCGGATCCTGTGGGAAGCCGGGCGGGCCGAGGAGGCGAGAGCCCACGCCCGAGCGTTCGTGGAGGCGAGCCCCTCGCCCGACCTGGCCGAACAGATCGTGTTGCGGCACCTCCCCGACCTGAGACCGCTCACGACCCGGTGAACGCCTATACTGGATGGGCGCCCAGGGTGCCCCCCACCCGCTTCCCGGATGGCCGTCATGTTCCATCGTTCGTCGTGGATTCGCCTCGGCTTGCTCTGCTGTGGCCTGTTTCGAGCGCCCGCAGCCAACGCCACGTCCTTCAACGGGGGAGACTGGGGAGGAGCCGACCTGGTGGTGAGCCACGGGGACCGGCTGTCGGGCACGTTCACCAACGTGGGCCGCTTCGAGGTACCGGCAGGCGCCGTCGTGACCGTCGCGTCCAGGGTCCCACTCGAGATCGAGGCCGACACCATCGTCGTGGCCGGCACCATCGACGGGACCGGAGCCGGCGAGCCGGGCGGGCTGGGCACCTACGAGAGCTTCTGGATCGTCCCCTACTACCTGGGCGGAGTTCCGTACGTGTACTGCACCTCCGACAACTACGCCTACTACCGGCACTGCCAGAGCGGCACCGGACCGGGGGGTGGACACTGCGGGCCCAGCGACGCGAACGGCGGTGGTGGGAGCTACGGCGGCCGGGGTGATGCGCCGGCCGGCGCTGTCTACGGCAGCGTGGATGCACCCAGCGATCGCCCCCTCGGGTCGGGTGGTGGTGGTGGCTCGTCCATCGACTGCGTCTACAGCACCTCCCAAGGTGGCAGGGGCGGGACCGGGGGTGGCTCGGTGGTCCTCCGCGCCCCCGTCGTCGCCATCGACGGGACCGTGACGGTCGCGGGAACGGAGGGCCAGAGCGGGGTGCGCGGCATGAAGGGCGGAAGCGGGAGCGGCGGCAGCCTCGTGGTGTTCGCCGAGACGCTCACCGGAACGGGCGCCTTGGACGCCGCTGGCGGCGTCAGCACCTCGGGCGCTCCAGTTCGCGGCGGGGGGGGACGCATCAAGGTCCTCTCCGTCTCGGGGAGGGTCGCGACCATGGACGCTGGGACGGGGACGGTCTACCAGCGGTCCTGCAGGTTCATGCCCAGCGAGGAGACGTGTGACGGCCTCGACAACGACTGCGACGGGCTCATCGACGACCAGGATCCCGAGACCCCCGGATGCGCGCCGCCACTCGATACAGACGGGGACAGGCTCCCGGACGCGGAAGAGGCGCGCGAGGGCACGGACCCCAACCTCGCCGACACCGACGGCGACGGGGTCGACGATGGCATCGAGGTCTTCTTCGGCACCGATCCACTGTCCGCGTCCGGGCTCTCGCTCAGCGGCCCGGCGCCGGGCGTGGCGGGGGTGCCGAACACCTGGGAGGTGGCTGGCGCACAGCCAGGCGATCGCGTGTTCCTGGTCGCCGGGTCCACGCTCGGTCAGACCCGGGTTCCGGGGTGTGTCGGTGTGACCGTCGCGCTGGACACGCTGGGGCTGGTCGGCAACGCCACCGCCGACGCAGGCGGCGTGGCCACCATCGCCGTCTCCGTGCCTCCAGCCGCGGGGGGGCAGACGGCCTGGTTCCAGGCGGTCGCTCCCGCCGAGTGCGTCGTCAGCCTGCCGGCGCGGACCAGCTTCCCTTGAGCGTCTCGAGGGACTCGCGAGTGCCGACCCGCGGACCGGGGGAGATGCTCTGTCGGTCACACGCCTGGTTGCGCGGCTCGCGTGGGGACGTGGGATGGGTCCCCGTGGGTTAGGGGGCCGAGCCCTGGAGAACGCATGCTGACGACCCTCCTCCTCGCCTTCACCACCACCGCCTCCGCTGCGCGCGAGGGGACTTTGGTGTGGGCGGGGATCGACTTCGGTCTGGTCCGCATGGTCGGGACTGGCGACTTCCGGGATCCCGAGCAGATCTTCCCCGGGTACCTCGACAAGTGGAACGGGCTGTTCGTCGAGGAGCAGATGGAGGTCCTCGCGAAGAAGGCCAAGGTGGAGTCGGTGTCGGCGAGCCTCTCGCACCTCGCCGACCTCCATCGGGCGGCCGATCCCGAGACCCAGATCATCCGCGACGACAGCTTCCCGTTCACCGACGAGCTGCCGCGCGAGACGGTCATCGAACGGATCGGGTCCTACGAGCTGCGCGCCACCGAGGGCCTCGCGCTCACCCTCGTCGCCGATCAGCTCAACAAGCCGAACGAGCTCGGTTGCTTCTGGGTCGTCTCGTTCGACGTCGCGACCCGCGAGGTGAAGATGATGGAGCACACCTGCGAGCCGGCGCACGGGCTGGGCTTCCGGAACTACTGGTTCGGCGCCATCAAGAACGTGATCAAGCGCGTGGACGTGGCGCGATGATCGCCTGGCTCGCCCTCGCGGCGCACGCGGAGCCCGACCTGCAGGCCGCGGAGGCGCTGTGGTCCGGGCTGGCCTCCGTGCAGCACCTGCGGGCCGAGTTCACGCAGGTCCAGCGCCGCAAGCTGCTCAAGGCCCCGCTCACCTCGACCGGCGTGCTCGCGTTCGAGCGGCCGGACAAGCTGCGCTGGGAGGTCACGGGCGGCGCCTCCTCGGTGTTCGTGGTCTCCGGGACCGAGGTGAGCGCGAAGATGCCGGGCGTCGACCAGGTCGCGCGCATCGATCTCGCGACCCAGCC
>JACKER010000049.1 GCA_020632925.1 Alphaproteobacteria bacterium
GGCATCGCCAACGCGCTCCGCCGCAACCCCGACCTGCAGACGGGTCTGTCCGTGCGGGCGACCGAGGAGGTCTGCGTCTACCTCAAGCACCCGCTGATGGAGAACGCCGACCGCGGCACGCTCGCCGAGATCCTGAAGAGCAGCTTCTGCGGGCGCCTCGACGGCCGCCACGACGACCCGTCCACGGACGCGGGGCTCGCCTGGACCGCCATCACCGCCACCCTCGAGGAGAGCGCCCGCGCGGGGAGCTGACCGTGCCCTTCCGCGCCGACGACCTCTGGCTGCCGTTCAGCGAGACCGCGCGCGCGGTGCTCCTCGCGGACCCGGTCCTGCGGCGCGGGGTGCACCACCTGCCGGCCGCGGTCCTGCTCCGCTGCGACGCGCCGGCGGACGGCCTGCTCGTCGTCCGCAGCCTCGTCCCGCCCGCCGAGGCGCGCGGGCGCGAGATCCCCTGGGACGCGGTCTGGTCGCCGCCGGGGGAGCACGGCTTCGACGACGCGGGCGATCGGCGCGGATGGCCACCGAACCCCTTCCTGCGACGGATGGTGGCGCTCGCGCAGGCCCTCGACACCCCGGTCGCCTACCACCGCATCGAGACGCACGGCGGCGAGATCCTGGCCGAGCTCGCCTGGGTGGCGGACGGCGTCCAGCGACGGGTGATCCGACCCGCCGACGTGGCGGACACGCTCCAGGCGGCGATGGCGCACCTCGGCGTCGTCATGCCCTCCCCGTGGTTCGCGCCGCACACCTCGAGCTTCGACTGGGCGCCGCACGCGCTGTCGGCGTCGCCGTCCGAGCCCGTCCCGGGCAGCCTCGTGTGCGCCTTGCTGCGGGGCGACCGCGAGGAGGCCGCGCGCTGCCTGGCGCGTGGCGTGGAGCTGGACCCGAAGGACCCCGAGCCGCTGCACCTCGCCGCCTCGCTCGGCGACGAGGACCTCGTGGCGGGCCTCCTCGCCGCGGGGGTCGTCCCCGGTGCGTCGACCCTCGCGTCCGCCGCTTCGATGCCGGTCGCGCTCCTCCTCCGAGCGGCGGGGGCTCGCCTCGACCACGCGCGCCTCCTCGAGGACGCCGCGGCCCACGCGCCCGAGGACGTCGTGCGCTGGCTGCTCGCGGAGGGCGCCACCCCCACGAGGGGCACCTGGTACGCGGCGGCGGCGGGCGGTCACTCCTGGCTGCTCGAGCAGCTCGCGGAGCCCGACGTGGATCGCCACGAGACCGGCCGGTACGCCGATCGCACCGCGCTCGAGCTGGCGGCGAGGCGTGGCCATCGGGACACGGTGGCCTGGCTGGTCGTACGAGGGGCCCGCGCGACCGAGCGCTCGGTCGTCGAGGCGGCTCGCGAGGGTCGGCTGGACGTGGTCCTGGACCTGCTCGCCCTCGGCGTCACACCCAGGGCCAGGGTGTACCGCGCCACCGCGCTCATGGAGGCCGCTCGGGGTGGCCACGTCGACGTGATCGAGGCGCTGGTGGCCGCCGGCGCGGATCTTCGCGGGACCGGGCCCAGCGGGGACGACGCGCTGAAGGTGGCCGCGCTCCATGGTCGCCTCCCGGCGGTGCGCCGCCTGCTCGCGCTGGGGCTCGATCCGAACCACGCCGACGACGCCGGGCGGACCGCGCTGTGGAGCGCCGTCGGGGGAGGCCACGCCGACGTCGTCCAGGCGCTGCTCACCGCCGGAGCGGACCCCGAGATCACCGTGCACGGCACGACCTTGGGCGACTTCGCCCGGTCGCGCGGGCTCGAGGTGTAACCGGAGCGAAACCAGAGGTTCGATCGTGTAACCGTCGGCCTCGTACCCCGGATCATCCCCTGGACCCGCAGAAATGCCGCCTCGAGGGCACGGTAGGCTCTCGGGTGGGGGTTCATCGTGTGGCTGTGGTTCACTGCGACCGCGCTGGCGCAAGCCGTGTCCTGGCCGGCCGATCCGGCCTGGCGTCCGACCTCGATCCAGGGCGGCCCGGTCACCGACCCGACCGGCGACCAGAACGGTCTGCCGATCTACGACATCGTCGGTGACGCCAGCTCCCCTGCCGTCTATCAGTACGTGGACGCGACCTGGATGATGGTGCGGGTCCGCCTCGCCGCCTCGCCGCAGGTGTCGCAGAACGACTGGGCCAACTTCGCGTTCTTCGACTACCAGGAGCAGGACGGCGACCGGAGCAACGGAACCTGGGACACGGTCATCTTCCTGGACGGGAAGACCTCCGAGGTCGTGATCGGCGGCAACACCTCGCCGAACGGACCCGACTGGTGTCAGGACCAGATCGACCAGCGCGCGCTGCTCTACCCCGCTCCCGCCGACTTCACGGGCAACGCGCGGGTGGTGCCCGCGAACACGACCATCGGCTCCCCGGGCGCCGACGTGTTCCTCGACATCGCGGTGCCCAAGGCGGACTACCTGGCGTACACCGGCCGCACCGATCTGCGCGGGGTCCAGCACGTCTACGCCACGTCGGCGAACACGAACCACATCAACAAGGACGTGTCGGAGATCGACTGCACCTGGGACTGGACCCAGGGCGGCGGTGGGCACACCGGCGACACCGGCCTGTTCCACACGGGCCTCCCCCACACGGGCGACACGGGTGGCGGGGGTGACGCCGACACGGACGCCGACAGCGACACCGACGCCGACGCCGACGCGGACACCGACAGCGACACCGACGCGGACACCGACAGCGACACCGACGCCGACAGCGACAGCGACACCGACGCGGATGGCGACGCCGACGCCGATGCGGACGCGGATGCGGACGCGGATGCCGACAGCGATGCGGACGCCGACAGCGACGCCGACACCGACACGGGCGGGACGGGCGACACCGGCGGCTGGCACACCGGCGACACCGGCTCGCACACTGGCTCGCACACCGGTGACACGGGCGGAGGTGGCGACGCAGACACCGACGCCGACAGCGACAGCGACACGGACAGCGACACCGACGCCGACAGTGATGCCGACGCGGATGCGGATGCCGACGCGGACTCCGATGCGGACGCCGATGCCGATGCCGATGCCGATGCAGACGCCGATGCCGATGCCGATGCAGATGCAGATGCCGATGCTGACGCCGATGCCGATGCTGACGCCGATGCTGACGCCGATGCCGATGCGGACGCAGACGCGGACAGCGACGCTGATGCGGACAGCGACGCCGACACGGATCACACGGGCGACACCGGGTTCATGGACACGGGCGATACCGGCCTGTTCCACACCGGCGACACCGGTGGTGGTGGTGACGCGGACACCGACGCGGACAGCGACAGCGACGCCGACAGTGACGCTGACGCCGATAGCGACGCAGACGCAGACGCAGACGCCGACGCCGATGCCGATGCAGATGCAGATGCAGATGCCGACGCCGACGCCGACGCCGATGCCGATGCCGACGCCGACGCCGACGCCGACGCCGACGCCGATGCCGACGCCGACGCCGACGCGGATGCCGACGCCGACGCCGATGCCGATGCCGATGCCGATGCCGATGCCGACGCGGACAGCGATGCGGACGCCGACGCAGACGCAGACGCAGACAGCGATGCCGATGCAGACAGCGATGCCGACGCGGATCACACCGGCGACACCGGCTTCCTGGACACGGGTGACACGGGCCTGTTCCACACCGGCGACACCGGGGGCGGAGGCGACGCCGACACCGACGCCGACAGTGACAGCGACGCGGACGCGGACGCGGATGCCGACAGCGACGCCGACGCCGATGCGGACGCCGATGCCGACGCTGACGCCGATGCGGACGCTGACGCCGATGCGGACGCTGACGCCGATGCGGACGCTGATGCCGACGCTGACGCCGATGCGGACGCTGACGCCGATGCCGATGCGGACGCTGATGCGGACGCCGACGCCGACGCCGATGCGGACGCCGATGCCGATGCCGACGCCGACGCCGATGCGGACGCTGACGCCGATGCCGATGCCGATGCGGACGCTGACGCCGATGCGGACGCCGATGCAGACGCGGACGCCGACGCCGACGCCGATGCCGACGCCGATGCCGACGCAGATGCCGATGCCGATGCCGATGCCGATGCCGATGCCGACGCGGATGCGGACGCCGACGCCGACGCCGACGCCGATGCCGACGCGGATGCGGACGCCGACGCCGATGCGGACGCCGATGCCGATGCCGATGCGGACGCCGATGCCGATGCCGATGCGGACGCCGATGCGGACGCCGACGCCGACGCCGACACCGACGCGGACACGGACACCGACGACCCCGACTCGGACGACGATGGCCTGTCCGACGACGAGGAAGCCGAGCACGACACCGATCCGAACGACCCCGACTCCGACGACGACGGCCTGAACGACGGCGACGAGATCGAGCTCGGCACCGACCCGAACAACCCCGACACCGATGGCGACGGGATCTCCGACGGTGACGAGGTCGCCAACGGCACCGATCCCCTCGACCCCAACGACCCGGGCCAGACCGGCACCGGGACCACCACGACCGACCCGCGGCCCATCGACGGCCAGGAAGGCGTCTACCTCGGGGGCGCATGTGGCTGCGCCACGCCCGCCAACGGTCTCGGACCGGTCCTCCCGCTCGCTGCGGCTGTCCTCCTCCTCCGGCGTCGGCGGCGCTGACGCACTGCAACATCAACGGTTGCTGCCTCGCAGCATCGGGTTATGGGCCACGGCGGAGGTTCCATGACCCGATGGCTGCCAGCGCTGCTCCTCCTGGCCGGTTGCTTCCCGGACGACTGGAACGGTCAGCCCTACCAGCCCGGGCTCGGCGGGGGGACCGACGGCGGGACCTGGGTCACGGAGACCGACGTCGGTGGCGGTGACACGGGCGACACCACGGTCCCCGTCGATCGCGGCATCGTGGGCTCCTGGGTCTCCGAGGGCAGCCACCTCTCGGACCTGTTCGCGGGCGAGCCGTTCAACTACGTCCTCGTCGAGGCCCGCTTCAAGTCCGACGGCAGCTACGTCGTGACCTCGGAGGACGACGGCGGCACCAGCTACGTCCTCACCGGGACGTACACCACGACCGACGGCCAGCCCGGCACCATCGCGCTCGTGCAGTCCGAGCCCTACGTCGCGGAGGCCTCGGGCATCTGGCAGGTCGACGGCGACCAGCTCCGCTACGAGGTCGTCCAGACGCTCCCCGACTACGGCTTCGCCCCGCCCACGCCCGAGAAGGGCTTCGGCAGCACCAGCGGACCCGGCATGACGGCCGGCGTCAACGTCCAGGTGTACGTCCGCGACTGAGGCACCTGGGCGAGCGCAGACCTCGAACGTCCGCCGTCCGGCGACGGCGGTGTATCGTCCTCCGGATGATGCTCGGCAAGGTCGTCCGCCATGGGTTCGGCAGCGTCGGAGCCCTCGGCACGGGCGGCCGCGTGGCGATGTGCGCGACCGATGGCACCGTATACGACTGGGGGTCAGACGCAGGCCTCCAGCGGACGGGATCCGTCGGGCGCGGGGCCACCGCCATCGCGTCACACCCTCGACATGGCCTTGCGCTCCTCGACGCCGACCACCTGCTGAGCGTCCTGCGCGGCGGTGTGGTGGCCTGGACCGCCAGCGTCGAACACGCTCGGACACCACCGATCAGTGTGGGGTGGTCCGGCGAGGATGTCGCCGTGTGGGATCACGACGGGCACATCGTCGTGTTGTCCGAGGTCCATGGGGAGGTGGCGCGCGCGACCCTTCCCGCCACCAGCACGATCTCGGTCCACGCCGACGGCTCGGGCGAGGTGCGGTGGGTGACCGAACGAGGCCTCCGTCGGCGACACTTCGAGGATCTGCGCGCGCACCTGCTGCGACCGTTCACCACGAGCGCAGCCCGCCATCCCCTGATCGCGCGAGGCCCGTTCACGCTCGAGCTCTGCGCCAGGGCGGTGGTGCTGTGGGGTGCTGGCGATCCGATCTCGTCACCCACCCACGGCTCTCGCATCGTGGCGGCGGATGGTCGTTCCATCGGACGGGAGCTCGTCTATGCCTTCCTCGACGAGCTCGGGATCTTGGGCGTCGGTGTCTGGAGGGGCTCCGGACGGCAGCAGCCTGCGCTCGTTCGTGTCTTCGACCCGCCGTCGAGGGGTTCCGTGGTCCCTTCTCCCCACGGCTTCGTCTGTTCGTCCAACCGGGCCAACATGAGCATTCACAGTCGACTGATCACCCGTTCACCGCTGCAACAGGCATGAGTCCATGATCGTATGGATCGACCGAATGGAGTCCGGCCGCCGTTCGATGACGTGGGTCGGCGCGCCAGACATGGCCGGAATGGCTCCTCGACACGTCATCATCGGATGGGATGGCGAGAGATGCCGAGCCACTCGCGCCACCGGGAATGCACCCACGTGGCTCCTCCGCGCCGGAACCCTCACCCCTCGAAGGCTCCGATGGCCGACGACCCTCCGACACAGGGACCGGCTGATCCTGGGTTCGCTGGAGGGACCGGTCTTCGCCGTTCGCTTCGAGGGCGCAGCCGAGCCCCCGTCCACGACTCCTTCGTCCATGATCCACCGGTTGATCGCGATCATCCGTCGCCTCTGGCCCACGGGGCCACCCCCATGAGTGAATCACCGGAACGACCATGAGTACAGACCGACTTCCCGAAGATGTCCACATCCGCTACCTGGCGTGGTCCCACCTCGACGACGCGGTCTGGGCCGCCGACCAAGGCGGATCCGTCTGGTCCGTCTCCCTCCACGGTGCTCGACGTGTGGCGCGTCAGCACTCGTTCCCAGCCGGGCTGGCGACCGACGAGGCCCGCTCGCGCTGGGCCATCGTGCTGGTGAGCGGTGAGTGGCTGGTCGGAACGGAGGAAGGCACGACGGCGACCGGCTCGGTGCGGACGGGACCCGCCTGCGGAGTCGCGCTCGTTCGGGACTGGCTGTGGTGCCTGAGCCAGGATGGGTTCTACCAGGTCGTGGAGCTCGCCTCTGCGCTCGTCGTGGAGCAGGGCTTCGTCCCACCCGGCACCGTCTGCGCCGCCACCGCCGATCGGATCTCCTTCCGGCGCGCGACCTTGGCGGGGCTTCGGGTGGTGGAGCGGACGGCGGAGCCCGGCGCGGCGGACGACGGATGGGAAGCGGGGCTGCGCTGCCCCGAGCACCTGCGTTCCAGCCTGCTCCTGTCGGTGGCAGGCGCCCACACGCTCGGGCTCTCCGGCAACGCCGTCACCGTCTGGGCCGATGCGGTCGACGGCGCTCGCGCGGTCGTCTCCCGACTCCGCAACAAGGCCGCCTGCGCGACCATCGGCTCGTCGGGCCAGCTGACCTGGGTCGGATCCCAATCGGGGAGCGTGGCCCATCTGGACAGCGGCTCCAACGCCTGGGTCTCGCGGAGCTTGGACCTCACCGTTGCGTCCCTCGTCGCGATCGCGGCCCAGCCCTTCGGCCGGCTCGTGGCAGCCACCAACGGGTCCCGCCTGCGCTTCCTCCACGCGGACGGCAGCCTCGACCACCCTCTCGCTTGACCGCCACGACCACCCCTCACCCCCGGGCCTCTCCGCCGATGGGGGGGAGGGGGAGGCCGCAAACCGACGACTTCAACGCCCGTCGCTGCGTCGCAACATCGATGCTTGACGCACCGCAGCACGGGCGTTAACGTCCCCGCCGACGGAGGTCCCCCTGCTCGTCCTCGCCGGCACCCTCGCCGCCGCCCAGAACCTGCCCCCCGAGGGCCGCGCGCAGGTCGTGCAGCCCGAAGACGACCCGGTCGGCGGCCTGACCTTCTTCGGCCTGTTCCAGTCGCGGGCCGCCATCAACGATCTGGCGTCGACCAACCCGTTCCTCGACGGGCAGGTCGTCGGGCGGCTCGGCGGCACCAACGGCGTGGTCGTCGACCCCACGGTGGTCGCGGCGTACACCGAGGAGCGCGTCAACGGCTTCTTCACGTACGCGCCGCCCCTCGCGAACGGCAAAGCCAGCTTGACGGCCGCCTTCGAGATCGACTTCGCGTTCGGCGACCGGAGCTACGGCGTCGGTGGGAACGTCGGCGGCGGCTTCGGCGGCGACCAGGTGAACCTCCAGACCCGCCGCCTGCACGCGGACTTCTTCCCGTCCAAGGGCATGCACTCGGCGCACGTGATCGTCGGGCTGCAGTTCCTCTCGGACAGCGTCGCCGACCCCACGCGGTCCACGCCCGACCAGCTCATGCGCTCCGGCGGCCGCATGGCGTTCTTCGCGTCCGAGGCCGCGGGCGTCGCGGTCTACGGCAAGATCGCAGACGACTGGGGCACGCGCGTGCGGTACCGCGCGGGGCTGTTCACCCTCGCCGAGAACGGCCTGTCGCTCTCCGACGACGTGCTGCTCGCCGTCGCCGACGTGGAGGGGCGGCCCGCGCAGGCCACCGCCGTCGGCGCCCACCTGTGGTACCTCCAGGACCGCAGCGGCGGCGTGGGCGGCACGCTCGGCCTCGGCCCCACCTCCGCGCTCTACGAGCTCCAGGGCGGCGCGCACATCGACCTGTACGACGGCCTGCCCCCGCCCGACGGGGCGTACATCGACGCCGATCTCGTGTGGGCCGGTGTCGACGGCGGGTTCAACGCGGCGCTCGACCGCGGGCCCTACGGCGTGCACGCGGCGATCATCGGCAACCTCGGCCGGCTCTACGCCCCGATCGTCCACGACGACGACGTGGCCGGGCTCTTCCTCGACGCCGAGGCGCGCGCCCGGTACGCCCCCGGCGACGGCTCGGTGGCCCGCGCGGAGGTGCTGGTCACGACCCCCGCGGGCGCGAACGACCTGTACTACGGCGGCGTCGTCACGGGGAACGCGTACGGCGTGGCCGGCGCGCTCATGCCCACGCACGGCACGCTGCTCCTGTTCCCCGACGCCCGCGCGATCAACCGCCTGGTCTCCGTCGTCGCCGACGCCTCAGCCGCCGGGCGCGGCGTCACCGCACTCACCACCTCCGTCGGGTACGACGTGATCCCCGCGCGCCTCAACGTGCTGGGACGCGCCGCCACGGCCATGACCAGCGACGGTGTGGCCTGGGGCACGGAACTCGGCGGCTCGATCTCGGGCCGTCCCCTGCCGCTCGTGGACCTCGGCGTCCACGGCGCGGTCCTCTTGCCCGGTCCCGCCGCGGAGCTCACCGCGACCCCGTGGGCCGGATACGTCGCTCTCGACTGGCTGGTGCTCTGATGTGGTCCAAGCTCGCCGCCCCCATGTTCGCCATGCTCGCCGCCTGCGGGCCGCGCTACGCCCAGCTCGGGCCCCTGCCCGCCGAGCAGATCTGGTCCCCACTCCCGGTCCAGCACATCGAGGTCGACGGCGTCGACGTCGCCTGGGTCGACAGCGGCGGCAACGGCAAGCCGCTCGTCATGGTCCACGGCCTGTCGTCCTACCTGTCCTTCTGGGAGTACCAGATCCCGTACTTCGCCCAGCAGGGGTACCGCGTGATCGCGCTGGACCTGCCTGGCTACGGGCAGAGCGGGCGCCCGGACGCACCGATGACGCCGCCCTGGTACGCGGATCTCGTCGCCGACTTCATGGACGGCATCGGCGTGCCCGACGCCGTCGTCATGGGTCACTCGATGGGCGGCCAGATCTCGCTCACGCTCGCGCTCGAGCACCCCGAGAAGGTCGACGCGCTCGTGCTCTCCGCCCCCGCCGGCATCGAGCGCTTCAGCAAGGGCAGCGCCCAGTTCCTCGAGGGCTACTGGTCCGAGTCGCGCGCGCTCGAGACCACCGAGGAGGAGCTGCGGTACACCTTCACCCGCGTCGTGTTCAACCGCGTCGACCCCGGCGTGGAGCGGCTCCTCGAGGAGCGCGTGCGCATGCAGCACACCCCCGAGTTCCGCGGCACCTCGGTCGCCGTCGCCCGCAGCATCCGCGGCATGCTGCAGTACCCGGTGGTCGACCGCCTGGGCGAGATCAACGTCCCCACCCTCGTGATCTACGGCAGCGACGACCGCATGATCCCGAACCCCATCCTCAACGGTGGCAGGACGAGCACGATCGCGCGGCAGGCGCAGCAGGCGATCCCCGGATCGCAGATCGTCATGGTACCCAAGGCTGGGCACACCGTTCACCACGACGATCCCGAGGCCTTCAACACCGCCGTCGAGGCCTTCCTCACGCGCGTCGCAGGCCGCGCCCGCGGATGATGTTGCATCGCAACAAGATCGCTTGACGCATCGCAGCAAGAGGGCTACAGTCCGACCATGCTCCTCCTCCTCGCCACCGCCGCCCACGCGACCCCCGGCTTCGACGCCACGACGCCCATGGTGGCGTTCGACGGTCGTGAGACCTGGACCCAGGCCGAGGACGTCCGCCTCTGGGACGCGGTCGAGCGCTGGATGGACCCGGACCGGACCCTGTTCACGCAGGAGGCCTTCAACAGCGCCATCGCCTGGCAGGACACGGACTACAGCCCCTGGATCGCCACCGCCTTCGGCGACTCCACGCCGCACAGCTCCGTGTTCTTGCTGCACGTCGGCATCCACGAGCCGGTCGCGACGGGGACGCCGATCCTCATGGTGTGTGGTGCCGGCGACAACGGCAGCCGCGGCTTCGTGACGCTGGCGACGCACATCGACCGCCTCAACCGCCCGGTGTACGCGCTGACCTTCGCGCACCCCCACGGCGACGTGTTCGAGCAGGCCGAGGTCGTGGCCGACGCGATCGAGGTGATCAAGCAGCGCACGGGCGCGCCGCAGGTCGACCTCATCGGGCACAGCAAGGGCGGCATCGCGGCCACGATCTATGCGAGCAACCTCCCGGGCACGGCCTGGGGAGCGTCGGCCTACGAGTCGGTGGGCACCCACTACCGCGGGGACGTGCGGCGCCTCGTGCTCATCGCCACGCCGCTCGCCGGCGTGGACACGAGCTACCGCTGGACCGGCCTCAACCTGTACTCGCTCGATCCCGACCAGGCGCTCTCGGTGACCTCGTGGGACCGGTACTACCCGTCGACCACGGTGGTCCCCCTGGTGTTCGACAGCCTGGTGGACCAGGACATGATGCCGGACGGGGCGGACTACTTCCCCGGCCAGCGCCAGCTCCTGGCCCGCCAGCCGTACTCGCTCGCCGGCCAGCAGCCCTGGCTCGGGCTGTACGCCGCGCAGCCCGACTGGCTCACGACGTACGAGGGCGGCCTCGGCCTCCTGTCGCACAGCGACGGCATCGACGCCGCCAAGCGCGCCGGCGGCAACGTGATCGAGAAGCTGAAGCAGGCCGGGGTGGACCCGTCGGTCGAGGTCTTCCAGCTCGCGGGCACGAACCCGCTGATGCCGAACGGCGACTCGGACCTGGCGGCGGAGTTCGAGAGCCTGGGCCGCTTCACGGACTACCCGGGGCTGCTCGCCTCGCTCACGAACCACGGCGTGCCGGTGTCCGCGGACGCCGACGAGTTCTCGGGGCTCGACAACGGCTGGCTCGTGGTCGGCGAGATCACGGGACCGAGCGACGGGCTGGTCTTCGTGAGCTCGGCCGCCAACGCCGAGGCCGTGAACCGCCGGGGCGCCGTCGTGACGAGCCACGAGGCGAACCTCTCGCACCTCGATCTGCTCTATGCCTCCCCCATCACGGGTCAGCTGCTCATCGACGCCGCGGACGCGGGCGGGCCGGACGACCAGTGGATGCGCGGCGTCGGCAAGCGGTACATCCTCGAGGACACGATCGGCTGGGTGGACGAGGTGACGGCGGACGAGCCGGGCACGACCACCACCACACCGGGCGACACGGGCGACACGGGCGACACCGGCCTGTCGACCGAGGACACGGGCCCTGCGGGGACCACCGACCCGACCGACGGGGGCGGCACGACGACCGGGGGCACCGGCGAGTTCGACCGCCCCTGCGGCGGCTGTGACCCGGTCCAGGGTGCGCCGAGGCTGCTGCCCGCGCTGCTCGCAGTGCTGATGCTGCGACGCCGCAAGGGCTGAGCGGGGCGTCCCACAGCGACGCCCGAACACTTGGAGGAGACATGAACCTGGGAGACGTCCGCGCCGTGGTCACCGGCGGCGCGCGTGGGATGGGCCGTCACTTCGCGCAGGCGTTCGCCGCCGAGGGCGCCAACGTCGTGTTCTGCGACGTGGGCGCCGAGTCCGTGGCTGCGGCCGCGAGCGAGATCGGCGTGAAGGGCATCGCGGCCGACGTGAGCCGCGAGGACGACGTGGAGCGGCTGTTCGCCGAGGCCGAGGAGCTCATGGGTGGCCCGGTCAACGTGCTGCTGAACAACGCCGGCATCCTTCGCGACGGCCTGCTGCTGCGCAAGGACAAGGAGACCGGCGCCGTGAAGGTGCTCGACAAGGCCAAGTGGGACGCCGTCCTCGCCGTGAACCTGACCGGGCCCTTCCTGTGCGCCCGCCAGTTCGCCAAGCGCGCCGTCGAGACCGACACGCGCCCGGCGGTGGTCGTGAACATGAGCTCGATCAGCCGCGCCGGGAACATGGGCCAGTCGAACTACGCCGCCGCGAAGGCCGGCCTCGTCGCCGACACGGCCACCTGGGCCCGCGAGCTCGCCCGCTACGGCATCCGCGTGGGCGCCATCGCGCCGGGCTTCATCCGCACCCCGATGGTCGAGGAGATGCGGCCCGAGATGCTGGAGAAGATGGTGCAGCCCGTCCCGATGCGTCGGATCGGCGAGCCCTCCGAGATCTGGGAGGCCGTCCGCTTCATCGTCCGCTGCGACTACTTCACCGGCCGCGTGGTCGAGGTCGACGGCGGGCTCGTCCTGTAGTCAGGGGCGCGTCGGCGGGTCACGATGGGGTGTGCATCGCGCCCTGCCGCTGGCGCTCCTCGCGTGGACGGGGTGCGCCCGACCGACGACGCCCACGCCCGGGACCGGGGAGACGGGCCACACCGCTCTCCCTCCGCCCGTGGACATCGACACGATCGAGGTCACGCTCGACCCGTACCGCATGGCGCCGCTCACGGCCGTCGTGTGGTTGGCGCACCCGGACCTCGATCCCGCCAGCGTCGTCGAGGTGGAGCTCGCGCTGTCCTCGGACCTGCCGGGCTGCGACCCGCTCGGCGCGACCTGGGACCCGCACGACCCCGCGTTCGAGACCGCCTTCGGCCTGTCCGACTGGGACCCCGCGGGCGGCCTCGCGCTGCCGGTGCTGGGGATGTGCCCGGACGCCGAGCACACCGTGGCGCTCACGCTCCGGACACCGGACGCGACCTTCGTGGCCGAGACCGTGATCACGACCGCGCCGGTGGCGGGCGTCGACGGCGAGGTGGTGACCGTGGCGCTCGCGGACTCCGCGCGCATGGCGCCGGGCTGGACCTGGCTCGGCAAGCGGGTCTACGACGAGCACGGGACCCTGCGCTGGTTCGGGCCCGAGGTCCTCACGCGCCTCGACGACGGCACGTTCCTGGCCGGCATCCAGCGGTGGAACGTGCTCGGGCGCAAGCTCACGGGCGTGACCCTGCCCGAGCCGCTCCAGGCGCACCACGACACGATCGCGCTGCCCGACGGCCACCTGCTGATCTGCGCGTCCACCCCCGAGACGACGATCATGAAGGGTGGCGTCGAGCGGAAGAGCGGGAACGACCTGGTGATCGAGCTCGACGACGTGACGGGCGAGCTCGTGAACAGCTGGGATCTCCGACGGTTCTTCGACGTCGACCGGGAGACGGTGAGCGCGGAGGGCAGCGACTGGCTCCACCTGAACACCCTGGCCTACGACCCGGTGGCCGACGCGATCGTCGTGTCCGGGCGGTACCAGGGGGTGGCGATGCTGACGCGCGGCGGGGAGCACCGCGACGACCCGGAGGCAGGCAAGTCGCTGGTCTGGATGCTCGCACCGTCCATGGACTGGGGGCTCGCGGGCTGGGACGGCTCGGGTCCGGTCGATCCGCGCGACGCGCTGCTGACCGCGGTGGACGCGCGGGGCCGCCCCTACCCGAAGGAGGTCCAGTACAACCTCGAGGCGCCCGGCGGGCCCGACGACTTCCACTGGCCGGTCGGGCAGCACGGGCTGGCGCTGGAGCGCATCGACGCCGGGCGGCTGCGGGTGCTGCTCTTCGACAACCAGGGCTCGTTCCTGTTCGACGGGCCGGGCACCATCGCGAACGGGGTGACCTTCGGCCGGCAGGGAGACCTGTCGAACGACCGCGCCCAGCCGCCGTACAGCGTGCTGCTGGAGGTCGAGATCGACGAGGAGGCGCGCACGGTGCGGGAGGTCTTCTCCTACGGCGAGGGCCGCCCGGACCTCTACGGGAGCTTCAACGGCGGGGTCGCGCGCTTCCCGGAGGTGGGTACGCGGCTGATGATCAGCAACGGCACCGACCAGCACGACCCGACGAACGTGCTGCAGCCGAGCGTGGTCGAGGTGGCCGAGGACGGGACCGAGGTGTTCGAGCTGCGGATCGACGGCTCGCGCTACTCCGCGTACCACGGGGGCCGCGTGGACCTGCTGCGACCGTGGTCAGCGGCGGGCGACCCGTAGCGGCAGACCGCCGTCCGGCGACAGCGTGATCCGGGCCTTCGGCCGCACGCGCTGGTCGGCCGACGTACGCAGGAAGCGGTAGCGGCGGGCCAGGCTCGCCACGATCAGCGACAGCTCCATCTTCGCGAAGCCCGCTCCGATGCACATCCGCGTCCCCGCGCCGAACGGGAGGTACGCGTGCTTCGGGTGGACGGGCTCCAGGAACCGCTCGGGCCGGAAGGCCTCGGGGTCGACGAACCAGCGCCCGTCGTGGTGCGCGTGGTACAGCCAGCACATGACCTGGCTGCCCGGCTGGACCTCCCAGTCGCCGAGGCGGGTCGGGCGCGTGGCGACGCGGGCCACCGTGAACGCGGGCGGAAACAGCCGCATGGCCTCGGAGACGACGGCAGCGACGTACGGCAGCCGCTCGACGTCGGCGACGGTGGGCGGACGGTCACCCAGCACCCTCGCGAGCTCCTCGTGCAGCCGCGCCTCGGCCTCGGGGTGCCCCGAGAGCAGCCACCAGGTCCAGGACAGCGCGTGCGACGTGGTCTCGTGGCCGGCGAGGAAGAGCGTGACGACGTCGTCGCGGACGAGCGCCGGCTCGAGCCCCACGTCGAGCAGCATCGACAGCAGGTCCTCGCGGAGCCCGTCGCGCCGACGTTCCTCGACCATGCGCGCGATGATGGCGTCGAGCTCGCCGATCGCCCTGCGCCCCCGGACGCGCGAAGGCGTCGGGATCCACTCCGGGAGGAGCGAGAGCTGTGTGAGATCGCGGAACGCCTCCATGCTCCGCGCGACGTCGTCGGTCTCGCTGCGCACGTCGTGGTCGAAGAGCGCCTTGGTGACGATGCGCAGCGTGAGCGCCATCATCAGCGCCGACACGTCGACCACCTCCCCGTCGGTCAGCGCCACGGCCTCCGCGTGCTCGACCATCGTGGCGCCGTAGCCAGCGATGGCCTTCGCGTGGAAGCGGGGCTGGATCAGCGTCCGCTGGCGCTTCCAGCTCTCGCCGTCCGCCGTGAGCAGCCCGTCGCCGAGCACGGGGACGAGCCGGTCGTTGGCGCCGCCGGCCTTCTGGTAGTCGACGGCCCGCTCGACGAGGACCTCGCGCATGCGGTCGGGGTGACGCGTGACGTAGAGGTGGCGTCCACCGCCCTCGTCGACGTGGTAGGTGTCGCCGAACTCGGCGAAGCGCCGCCCCACGAAGCCCAGGGGGTCCGCCGCGATCTGGCGGATCGAGCGCGCGGTGCGCCACAGCTTCCAGCCGTGGGCGGGCGGTCCGGGCGGGTAGCCGGTGGCGGGTGCGACAGCGTCCACGCGGGGAGTGTAGTCGCCGCGCGCCTGTCATCCCATGTCACCGCACGCCGTCGTGCGACCTCATACGAAAGGACCACCAGAACGGAGGTCCACGTGTTCGCATTCATCGCTTGTCTCCTCACTTCTTCCGCTGCACATGCCGACGAGGCGCCCCAGCTCGACGTCGGCGTGCGTCTCGGCGCGGCGGCCGCGCTCTGGCCCGACAAGGACGTGATGCCCATGGGCAACGTGTTCGCGGAGGCTCGCGTCCGGCAGGGCCGCGGCTACCTCGCCATCGCGCCGGGGCTCTACCTCTCGGGCCCCTCGGGCGATCTGGACTATGGCGGGCTGGCGCTCGAGCTCGGCGGTGGCTGGATGCTCTCGGAGCGCCCGGTCGCCCCGTACCTCGGCGGCGGCATCGCCGGACGGCTCCAGTTCTCGGACGACGACGGCGCCGTCGGGTTCGCCCCCTACGGACAGCTCGGGCTGCAGGGCCAGGTGGGGGCGGCGCGCGCGTTCGGCGAGCTCCGCGTCTACCAGAACGTGCTCCCCGTCGCCGCCGGCGCCGACGACGTGTTCCCCTTCGAGCCCGGGATCGCGGTCGGGGTGTTGTTCTGAAGGAAAGCGACCAGCCGCTCCCTGAACCAGCGGTGGGCAGGGTCGGCCTCCCAGCGGGCGTGCCACAGCGCGTGCACGCGGAGCGGCGGGACCTCGAGGGGCAGGTCGCGGACGACGAGCGGGAGGTGGGCGGCGAGCGCCTCCAGCAGGCGTCGCGGTGCCGTGAGCACGAGGTCCGAGCCCAGCAACGCCCACGGGGCCTCGAGGAAACCCGGCACCCGGAGCACCACCCGCCGCGTGTGCCCGAGCTCGGCGAGCGCCCGGCCCACGACGCTGTGGTCGTCCACGTCCAACGGGCTCACCAGCACGTGGCCGAGCCCGGCGTAGACCTCGAGATCCAGGGCGTCCGCACAGGGGTGCCCGGCGCGGAGCGCGACCGCGAAGGGCTCCTCGGACAGCGGCTCGCAGCACAGCCCGCTGCGCTCGATGCGCGGACCGAGCGCCACGTCGACCCGCCCGTGCTCGAGGTCCTCCACCAGGCGGTCGCGCACGAGGGGCGACACGACGAGATCGTGGCGCACCGGCCACTGGCGCTGGAGGCCCGGGAGGAGCAGCGGCGCCACGAGATCCGTGCTCGCGAGGCGGAAGCGGCGGGGCGCCGAGGTGTCCGGGTCGAACGGCAGACCCGCGCGCAGGACGAGCCGCAGCCGGTCCAGCGCGTCGCGCAGCGGGCTTTGCAGGGCCTCGGCCCGCGGCGTGGGCACCATGCGGCTGCCATGGCGCACCAGGAGCGGATCGTCGAGGAGCACCCGGAGCTGGGCGAGCGAGCGGCTCGCGGCCGACTGGGTCACGCCGAGCCTCCGGGCGGCCTCGGTGACGTTGCGAGCCACGAGCAGCGCGTCCAGGGCGACCAGGAGGTTGAGGTTCAGCGCTTCGAGATGCGTCTCGCTCATGATTCCATGAACATCATTCGTTGGGCTCATCCTATGGCGCGGCCTATCCGATCACCAGGAGGTCCCATGGGGGTCGCGTCGAGCCGTCTGTTCCAATGGATCCAGGGAGCGCCGCCGTACGTGGACGTGCACCGCGCGGCGGTGGAGGTGTTGCCCGCGGGCGACGGGGCACGCTGGCTCGACGTGGGTTGCGGGCCGGGGTTGGTGGCGCGGCTCGCGCGCGACCACGGGTACGACGTGACCGGGCTCGACCGCGACCCCGCGATGATCGAGGCCGCGCGCTCGCACGACGAGGCCGGGGGCTGCCGCTTCGAGGTCGGCGACCTGGCGTCGATGGACGGGGAGCCCGTGGACGTGGTGTCCGCCGCCTCGCTGCTGATCGTGCTGCCGGACGCCGCCGACGGCCTGCGTGCGCTGTGGTCCCGCGTGCGTCCCGGGGGCGCGCTGCTGATCGTGGAGACGACGCCCGCGATGACGCCGGAGCACGCGCGCGCCTGGGCCCGCGAGCACCCGTCGCACCCGGCGCTGTGGCTGTGGGCGCGGGTCCGGCGAGGCCGCTCCGTGCTCTCCGACGCGCTCGACACCGCGATCGACGCCGCGAGCGTGGAGCGTCACGCCCTCCTGGACGGGATGGTGGAGGCCCGGGTCTTCCGGAAGGCCAGGAGCAGCCCCGCGAGCGCCGGCCACCAGGGCGCGCCGCCGCGGTGATCGCAGCCGCAGCCCCCCGAGCCCTCGCCGAGGTCGGTGGTGGAGCCGTTCGTCGTGTCGTCGCCTTCCGTCTCGGGGGGACCGCTGTGTGCGCTGCCGGTGTCGGTCGGGGCGCCGGTGTGCGTCGCGAGACCGCTGTCGCCGGTGTGACCGTTGTTGGGCGGGTCGCCGAACTCGTAGGCGCCCAGATCGACCGCCGCGCCGAGCGGGCGGACCTTGCCGTCGGCGTCCGTCGCGGGCGCGAGATCGGAGGTCCCCGCGTCGATGGCGGCGCTCGTGGCGATCAGCCGCAGGTCGGTGGGCCAGGCGACGAAGTGGTCGGCCACGTCCGTCACCACGAGGTTGTGGTCTTCGGTGACCGCCGGGCTGCTCGCGTAGTCCGTGGCGAGGTTGTTGCGGACGATGCAGCCCACGGGCGGCGTTCCGTCCTTGTGGTCGTCGATGCTGATCCACGGCGGGCCCGGGCTGACGCTGTTCCGGTCGACCACCGTGTTGTTCACGACGCGCACGCCGCGGGCGCCGAGCAGCGTGATGCCGTGCCAGTGGTCGGTCACGATCACGTTGTCCTCGATCACCCAGTCCACGAACGTGCCGTCGAAGCAGCCGATGCCCTGGAGCGGCCCGCGCAGCGGCTGGTTCTCGTCGACGTAGTTCAGGATGACGTTGCCCCGCAGGACGATGCCCGTCACCTCCCCCGTGCCGACACCGCCGGGACCGACCGACCACGACTGGAACCCGTCGTCGTGGTTGTCGTTCACGTCGTAGCAGTTCATCACGGTGTTGTACTGGAAGGTCGTGAAGTCCCCGAGCCCGCGCATCCCGTCGCCGGCGAAGTTCTCGACGACGTTGCGCTCGACCAGGCTGTGGTCCGCGCTCACGGACAGGCCGAAGTTCACGTTGAGCAGGTGGTTGCCGCGCAGCGTGATGTCCGTGCCGTCGGCCTGCACGCCGTTGGGCGCGAGCGTGTTCCAGTCGGCCGCCGTCCAGGCGCTGCTGTCGAGCACCGAGTACAGCTCGCAGTCCTCGATGGTGATGTCGCGCACCGGGCCGGTCCACGAGTGGCTGTCGAGGTCGACCAGCGTCTCGGTGCTCCAGGTGGGCGCGAACGACGGGCTGACCGTGACCCCGCGCAGCACGAAGCCCTGCGCCGACCGGAAGCGGACCCGCGAGAGCGTGGGGTGCGCGCCCGCGGCCGCGGCGATCGTGATCGTGCCGCCCTCGACGTAGGCGCTGTCGATCAGGGCCTCGCCGTGGTGACCGTCGCGGAGCCAGAGCGTGTCGCCCGGGCCGATCGGGCCCGCCGTCCGCGGAACGAGCACCGAGGTCCCCTCGACGTACGGGAAGGCGTCCCACTGGGACACCTCGAACAGCCCGGCGGCGACGATCTCCTCGAGGCTCCCCCACGGATCGGCAGCGCTGCCGTCTCCCGCGGCGCTCCCGTTCACGGGATCCGCGTAGTAGTCCGCCCCCCACGCCATCGACAGGAACAGCAGCACCGGCGCCTCCGGGGCCACTGTACGCCCATTCGCCACCGAAGCGTCGTCAGAACGACATGGTTCGGCCGGCCCGAACGGGGTAACGACAGACGTGCTCTCGTCGGGCGAGGACCGGCTTCGAACGCTCACCCGCCTCGGTCAGGGCGGCATGTCCGAGGTGTGGCTGGCGCAGCTGCGCGGACCGGCCGGCTTCGAGAAGCTGGTCGCCGTCAAGCGCGTGAAGCTCCAGAAGAACGCGGCCTCGCTCGACGGCGACGCGGCGCTGCTCCGCGAGGCGCGGCTGGCGGCGCTGCTGAACCACCCGAACATCGTCCACACGTTCGAGGTGGTCGAGCAGGAGGGCGAGTACCGCATCGTCATGGAGCTGCTCGAGGGTCAGCCGCTGAATCGGCTGCTCCGCGGGGGTGAACGACCCGAGCTGCCCGATCTGGTGCGGGTCCTCGCCGATCTGTGCGCCGGGCTGCACGCCGCCCACGAGTCCACCGACCTCGACGGGCGCAGGCTGGGCGTGGTGCACCGCGACGTGAGCCCACAGAACGTGTTCGTGACCTGGGACGGCACGGTCAAGCTGCTGGACTTCGGGATCGCGTCCTTCGGGCGCCCCGATCCGGACGACAAGGCGTTCGTGAAGGGCAAGCTGGCGTACATGGCGCCCGAGCAGGCCCGCGCCGAAGACGTGACGCCGCGGACGGACGTGTTCGGTGTGGGCGCGATCTTGTTCGAGGTGCTCTCGGGGCGCCCGCTGTGGGCCAGCGTGGAGAGCGACAAGCGGTACGCCGAGCTCGTCGCCGGCCGCATCCCGTCGATCGACGACGTGGCGCCCGAGGCGCCGGAGATGCTCCGCGCGGCCTGCCGCAAGGCGCTCGCGGCCGACCCCACCCGCCGCTTCCCGTCCGCCGACGCGCTCCGTCACGAGCTCGACGCCTGGCTCGAGGAGGTGGGCCGCCCACACCCCCGCAAGCTCGCGGACCTGATGAACCGGCGGTTCGGCGCGGACCGCGAGCGGTTCCGGTCGTTGGTGACGGAGGCCCGCGACGAGGCCCAGTCCACCGAGGTCACCGAGCTCTACATCCCCAAGACGCGCTCGACACCGGCACCCGCGACACCCGCTTCGCCGACGACGACGCCCCCGAAGCGCTCCGCGCTGCCGCTGGTGGCCGCCGGGGTCTTCGGGTTCGCGGTGGTGCTCGTGGTCTCCGTCGCAGCGTTCGGCGCCTGGTGGCTGAAGACCGGAGGCCTCGCGGCGACCGGCCCGACCTCTCCGACGCCGACGCCCGACGGCGGCTGCCCCGTCGAGCGGCCGGTGGTCGAGCTGTCCGGCGTGCTGGACGGGGACGCCACGCTCGGCTGCGACCGCGACTACCGCCTCGAGGGGCTGGTGGAGGTGACGGACGGCGCCACCCTACGGATCGAGCCCGGCGCGGTGATCCGGGGAGCACCGAGGAGCGTGCTGCTGATCCATGCCGGAGGGCGGCTCGTGGCCGAGGGCACGCCCGAGCAGCCCATCGTGTTCCGCAGCGACCAGGCCGAGCCCAAGGCGGGCGACTGGGGCGGGGTCGTGATCCTCGGGCACGCGCCGGTGAACCTCGCCGATCCGCGGTTCAAGGGGCTGCGCCCCGAGGGACACCTCTTCGGCGGCACCTCGCTCGACGACGACAGCGGCGTGCTCCGCTACGTCCGCATCGAGTACGCGGGGACCGTGCTCGCGCCCAACAACGAGACCAACGGGCTGACGCTCGCCGGCGTGGGCCGGGGCACCGAGGTCGACCACGTCGAGGTCTACGCCTCGGGCGACGACTGCTTCGAGTGGTTCGGCGGGACGGTGGAGGCGTCGCACCTGGTGTGCGTGGACCCCGGCGACGACGGCGTGGACATCCAGTTCGGCTTCGTCGGGCGCATCGACAACGTCGTCGTCTGGGACCGGACGGGGAGCGCCGACGATCGCGACGGCGTCGAGATCGACAACGACGTGAAGAACCCGGACGCCGAGCCTCGCTCGGTCGCCACGATGAGCCACGTGACGGTGTGCGGCGCGAAGGGCAACGGCGTGCTGGTGCGGCGTGGAGCGGAGGCGGCCATCGACGACCTCGTCGTCGGCGGTGCGCACGCGGTGCTCGACGTCCGCGACCGGCCCGGGACCACGATCCTCGACGTGGTCACCGACGCGCCCCTCGCCCCGCCGCGCGACGACGACGGCATCGACGAGGAGGCCGCGATCACGCGCGTGACCCGCAAGGACGCTCCCTGCGCCTCGCCGCCCGTCACCCCCGGCTACGGCGGGCTCCGCGAGGACGACCGCTGGGATCAGCCCTGGGTGCGCTGGGACTGACGCCTCACTCGGGCTCGCTGAGGGATCGGATCTGGTCGAGCGAGAGCTCCAGCTGGGCGCCAGACAGATCCTGCCAGCTCAACAGGAGAGCGCGTGCCTCCTCGGACAGGCCGGGCTCCTCGAGGGCCACCGCGATCGCGCTGTCCGGCCCGAACGACTCCTCCAAGGCGGTGCCCATCAGGGCCAGCACGTCGATCTCGATCACAGACCCCTGCGCGACCACATCGGGCGCGGCGACGACGAGCCCTTCGGTCACGACCACCTCCCGCCATCCGGAGGCCCCTGTCTCGCTCCTGGAATCCAACCGACACGGGACGCCGTCGTAGCCTCGAAACGCCGTGCCCCCCCCATCCGCCGGTCCGAGCGGCCGGCACCCCTCGCCGTCGACGGTGACCCCGGGAGGCGCCTCGACCACGAAGACCACGGGTCGGGCCGCCGTGGTCGTGCAGCCGTCGTCGTCCCATCGCAGGACCGCCGGAGCGCCGGAGGCGCGAGTGTCGGTGAGCATCCGGGTGCCGTCGACGGAGACGATCTCCGTCCGGACCCCGGGCTCCACCAGGGCCACACCGGGACCGTCCGCGAGAAACCAAACTTCCGAACCGAAGATCCGGAGATCGTCCGGCCCCTCCGGGTCCGGGGGCAGACCTTGCGCGGGGCAGGTCACGACGACCCGTCCCTGCGCAACAGCCAGGGCGGCGTAGGCCTCGGCGATGGTCGCGTGCGGCGGCGACTCGTCGCCCCGTTCGACAGGCGGAACGGGCACATCCAAGACCGGGCTCGACGTCACGCTGGTGGGTGCGACACGTTCGATGTCGGCGACGAGCTCCACCTCGGGCCGCGGCCGGTTCAGCCAGACCGCCACGACCGAGGCGACACCGACCAGAGCGACTCCCGCGGGCCGCCACGAGCGAGACGTCGGGCGGGCAGCAGCGTCGGACGGGAGCGCCGCGAGGACGACCAACAGCACGGCGGCGGGGAGGGCCCCACGCCTGAGGGCCGTGCGGAAGCGGGGCTCGAGCTCCACGCCGAGGGCCTCGCGCGCGCGACGGAGGCGTTGGCGGACAGCGGCGTCCGAGAGCCCGAGCCGCTCACCGACCTGTCCGCTCGACCACTCCTCCCAGTAGGTGAGGAGCACGACCTCGCGCGTCTCCTCCGGCAACACGTCGAGAGCGCGTCGGACCTCAGCGCGATCCTGCCGCGCCGAGAGAAGGTCGTCCGCCGGCTCCGCAGCGCTGGGATCGAGCTCGTCCGCCAGGATCCGCTCCGACGAGCGCCTGGCACGGATCTGGTCACGCGCGAGGTTGCGCGCGATCTGCGACAGCCAGGCGCCGAACGCCGCCGGATCCTCGAGCGTGTCCAGCATGCGCCACGCCCGCAGGAAGGCGTCCTGCGCCAGGTCCTGGGCGGCGATCGGATCCCCCGTGACCGCCAGCGTGATCGCCGTGACGGTCGATGCGTACGTGCGGACCAGCCGCTCGAATGCGGCGCGGTCGCCTCGCCTGGCAGCGCGAACGGTGTCGGTCATGCTCCCTCCCCATCACAAGACGGAGGAGCGGGCGGCGCTGTGACGTCCGATCGCGACGGAAGCGAGGGCGCACGCGATCAAGCCGGGCAGGAAGGCCGCGATCTGCTCGGTGGTGTCGGCGTGACCGGGCACGAGGAGCACGAGCGGCGACGACGCGCCGAGCGCGGCGAGCGCGGCCACGAGCGCGCGCCACCCGCCGGTCAGCGGGCCTCGCGTCCGTCGCCAGCCGACCGCCAGCCACGCCCAGCTCTGCGGTCCGGCGAGCAGCCAGTTCGCGGTGGGCCCCACGCCGGGCAACCCGGTGACCGTCCACAGCAGGAAGGAGCTCGTGCCGAGCAGCGCGAGCACCAGACCGTAGACCGCGATCAGCGCGCCCGTGAGGCGGGGACGGCCACGAGCGGCCAGCAGCACAGCGCTCCCGAGCAGTCCCGGGATCACCCACGGCCAACGCGCGGGGGGCTCGGCGGGCGCGAAGCCGTAGGCGGCCTCGGCGACGCACCGCTCCGCCACGAGGTCCGTGGCGTCGAGCTCCTCCATCAGCCGCTGCGGGACCATCGACCACGCCCAGCCGTCGAGGGGTCGGTCGAGGGCGTGGCTGGTGACGAAGCGCCAGGCGAACGCGGGGATCGGCCACCGCCAGAGGTGGCGAGCGCCCTCGGTCCGGGCGGTCGCGTCCACCGGGTGGCCCAGCAGGCTCCGCAGACGGCCGTCCGTCGCCGTGTCCAGCGCGTCGCGCGCGCGGGTGGAGCAGTTCGCCGTGTCCCAGCGGTAGGTGTAGTCGCGCCGGTCGGGAGCGCTCTCGGCCTCCACGCGCTCGAGCAGCCCCAGCACGACGTCCTCGGGCAGGTCGAGCCGCTGGACCAACATCGTGCGCCGCTGGTCCGCGGTCTTCGCGACGAGGCGCGTCCACCGCTGGTGGTGCAGGAAGTAGGGCAGCTCGCCACGCAGGAAGAGCAGCATCGCGTCGGGCGACTGGTGGAACGCGCCCCAGTCGTAGGCCTCGGGCTGCTGGAGCCAACCGCCTTCGAAGACCAGCGCCGTGTGCCCCATGCTCGAGAAGAGGTCGCCGCCGGGCGCGATCGTGACCAGCGAGACGTGCGGACCGTCGTCCCCGCCGCACACCGATCCCGCCAGCGCTGCCGCCACCCACCACATCGCGGGGAGCGACCTACTTCGATTCGAGCTCGCACGCCTCCACCGTGGCAGGGCGGAGCTCGATCGAAGCGGCGTCGCACACGGGATCGGAGGTCATCCGCCCGGGGTCGCACAGCGATTGGCACCACGCCTCGTCGGCCGCCGTCGCCGCCTTCGCCAGATCGAGCTGGGTGGCGATGCGCCGGCACTCCGGGACGCAGACCGCCACCATGTCCGTGTACAGGTCGTGGTAGTACGCGTCGGGCGCTGCCTCCGCGAGGACGTAGCGAGCGAGGTGCGTCCGGGCGCGCAGGTCCTTCCACAGGAAGCACGCGTGCTCCCTCGCCAGCTGGCTCGTGGTGACCTCGGGCGCCTGGAGCAGGACCCGCTCGCGGAAGCGGTGCAGCGTCGTCTGCCCGTCGCGGACCGTGTGGGCCTCGGTGTCGGGCACCAGCCAGTTGGTCGCGCACGCCTCCGCGAAGGGGAGCGGCGCCGCCAGCGCCAGGCCGGTCCACCAGGCGATCATCGCTTCGTCTCCCAGATGGGCAGCGTCGGATCCTCGAACGTCTGCTGGTCGACCTGCTGGTACGCCGGAGCCCCCGCGCCCGCCCCGTACGTCGACAGCCGATCGATGACCTCCAGCACATACGCCGACGGCTGATCGCACCGGACCGGCGCCCCCAGCGCGGCCTGGACACACCGGTCCAGATCCCCGGCCGGGCGAGGACCGTCCTCCGTCCACCAGTGGTCGTGCCCCTGGCTGGCGAACCACACGTCCACGGTGCGCTGCGCGGAGAGGAAGGTGGCCCACACCGGCGGTCTGGCGCGCCGCGACACCGGCTCCGGCCCGCCCTGCAGGACCCGAACGTCCGCGAGCAGGCTCGGCAACAAGCCGGCGTGGGCGAGCCCGCTCTCGGCGTAGGGACGGGACTCGGTCGTCGGCGCCCAGCGCTGCATGCGGCGGGCGTACTGCAAGGCCGCGTCGGGGTCGGTCTGGGCTCCACAGGCGCGCGGGTGCTTCACCCGCGGGAAGAGCATGGTCGCGGCGCCGTTCATGTCGGTCCCGAAGGCGGGCACCACCCCGCTCCTCCCCACGTGCAGCAGGGACTGCGCGAAGCTCGCCGACGAGCCGGGACACATGCGGTCGACCCACTCGGGGTCCATGGCCGAGCGCTCCCCGGACGGCAGCAGCCCATACACCCCGCCACGCCTCGCGAGGTCTGCCAGGGTGGCGTCGCTCGCCTGGTACTCCCACTCGAAGCGAGGCCGGAGCGTCGGGGCTCGCACGGTCTCGTGGGAGAGGATGTACGGGACACCGTCGAGCAGCACGCGGACCTGGTCCGCCGCCAGCTCCCCCAGGTGGACGATGTCGACGATCATGCCCTCCCGCACGGCGTCCCGCACGAGGGCCCCACCGAGCGGCGTGAGCCCATCGGAGTTGCGGACGTAGGGACCCATGCGTGGGTCTTCGGTGATCTCCGCTGGCATCGGCCAGGTCGCGAGGGTGCCCTGCGCCATGCGGAAGCCGAAGAAGGGGCCGGCGATGTCCAGGATGGAGATCCTGGATGGCGGGCGGATCCGCCGGCGCATCAGGCTGTAGCCCCCCTGGAACAGCTCCGCGTGCTGGATGGCGGCGGCACCGGCCCAGGAGTTCCACTCGTGCACGCCCTGCCAGACGCGGACCCCCATCCCTGCCAACCGCTCGATCACCCCGTCCGGGGCGGGGTCGTCGTCGGCCAGCTCGCGTCGGAGGTCCCCGGGGCGCAGCAGGCCGCCGCGGGCCCGACCGGCGACCAGATCCGAGCCCTCGGTCGACAGCAGGACAGCCAGGCGTCCGGCGGCCATGGTGTGGTTCGCGTCCACCGGGTCGAGCGCGACGCGGTACCAGTCGGCGTGCTCGCGCTCGAAGCGCCACGCGTCCACGATCTCGCCGGGGATGTTGTCCGCGTCCGCGCAGCTGCTGCCGGACTTCTCGAGCCCCTCGGTCATCGCGCAGAGCACCGTGTTGCTCATCGCGGACACGACCATCAGGCGCAGGCCACCGGCGACCGCGAGCTCGAGGTGCTCTTCGGCGTACTGCTCGTGCGCCCAGCTGTCGAACGCCGGTTGCAGGACCACGGAGCGCTGCTCGTGGCTCAGCAGCGACTCGATGACCGAGGAGTCCGCCAGCGCGCGCACCTGCTCGGGGCGCTCGATCAGGGGCTTGTTCTCGCGCTCGGGCTGGATCAGCCCCACCAGCTTCTCGAAGCTGGGCTGCAGGCCGTGGACCTCGCCCGAGCACGGGTAGTGGTCGAAGACCGCTCGGCCCCCGAACCCGTGCTCCGAGAACTGGTGGGCGTGCAGATCGGCGATGCCGAGCACCTCGCCGAGCGGGAAGTCGATCGGGTCGGCGGGGAGCTCCGCGGCGCGGGCCGCAGCGTAGAGCCGCGCCACCTCCTCGTCCTCGGTGTGGCGGGGCGCCGCGTCGGCCAGGGCGGACCACCACCACACGGGTCACCAGGCCTTGGTGTGGAGCAGCGGGACGGTGATGCCCGACGCCAGACCCAGGGTGGCCCCCACCGCCACGTCGACGGGCTCGGGGCCGTCGGTCGCCGTCAGGTCGCTGGCCGCCACCGCGCCGGTCATGCCGGCGGCTCCCAGGAACAGCAGCGTGTGCCAGAGCGGGTGGTGTCCGTGCGCCAGCGTCCACGTCTCCGCGAACGCGAAGGAGGCGGCCGAGACCGTCGCCACGTTCGACGACTCGAGCCGGACCGAGTCGCTGCCGGTGGCGGACACCGCCGCGTCCGCGAACGTGCTGACGCCCAGCGCCGTCGACACCGCGCCGAGCTGGATCGAGGAGCGCGCGAGGTTGCGCTGGGCCGTGCCCCGCTTGGCCTGGATCTCCATGGGGATCGTGGGCAGCAGCAGGGCGACCGGCGCGGCGACGTCCGAGAACCGGAGCTCAGAGGCCGGCGGAAACGCGGGGACTCGCCCCTGGAGGGCCTGCCACCCGACGCCGACGACGCCCAGCGCGGATCCGACGAGCACGACCGCCTTCCCCTCGCTCGAGGGCCAGGACAGCGGATGGACGCGGGTCTGCTGCCAGCACCCGTCGCCCTCGACGCCCTGGCGGCTCAGCAGGTCGAAGCGGTTGAGGTGCATGGGGAGGGCGTTGCACACCTGGGTGCCCGGCGGCACGGCCGTGGTCCCCGCGCACTTCGCGTACGCCGTGGAGGCGATCTGCTCGCACACGGGCGCATCCCCATAGTCCTCCTCACACCCGCTTCGGGCCTCCTCTGCGACGATCAGGCAGGCATCGGCGTCCATGCGCCACCATAGGAAGAACGCGACCGTCGCGTCAAATGAAACACGGGCGGCGGACGCGAATGAAACACGATGCACTGAAACGCTGGATCCGTGAAACACGGTTTCGCATCGGATCCCTACAACCGACATTCCAACATGAGGATCTCGATCCCAGGATCTTGGCACGAGGCGTGCATCCATAGGAGGCATCAGGAGGAACAGATGCGATTCAAGGACCTGGGGCCTCGGGAAGTCCACGCCCAGCTCGGCCGGTACGCCACCATCGTCGACGTGCGCCAGCCCGACGAGCTGCTCGGCGACCTCGGCTACATCGAGGGTGCCGTCAACATCCCGCTCGGGCTCGTTCCCAACGAGGCGCACACGCTCGACCGCACCAAGCCCGTGCTGGTCGTCTGCCGCTCGGGCGGGCGGTCGGCCGCGGGCGCCAACCACCTCGCGATGCTCGGCTTCGAGGACGTGACCAACCTGGAGGGCGGGATGCTGGCCTGGGCCCAGCTCCGTCTCCCGGTGGCGCGCCGGGTGGCGTCGTGAACCTCATCGGCCTGGTCCTCGCGGTCGCCGTCGGCATCTCGCTCGGTCTGCTGGGCGGTGGCGGCTCCATCCTCACCCTGCCCATCCTCATGTACGCCTTCGGCATGGGCGAGAAGGAGGCCATCGCCACCTCGCTCATCGTGGTCGGCATCACGAGCGCGGCGGCCGTCATCTCCCACGCCCGCCAGGGCAACGTGGAGTGGCGCACGGGCCTCATCTTCGCCGCGGCGGGCTCCGCCGGGGCCTTCGGAGGCGGCTGGTTCGCGGACTTCATCCCGGGCAGCTGGCTGGTCAACGGCTTCCTGCTCATGATGGTCGCCACGGCGATCGCCATGATCCGCGGCCGCAAGGAAGTGAAGGCCCACGAGGGTCCGCTCCCGGTGCCCAAGATCCTGGTCGAAGGGCTGGTGGTCGGCATCGTGACCGGGCTGGTCGGCGCTGGCGGCGGCTTCCTGGTGGTCCCGGCGCTCGCGCTGCTCGGCGGCCTGCCCATGCCCAAGGCGGTCGGCACCTCGCTCGTCGTCATCGCGATCAAGTCCTTCTTCGGCTACCTCGGGCACGCCACGCACGTGGCCATCGACCCGATGATCGCCATGGAGGTCTCCCTGATGGCCGTGGTCGGCTCCTTCGTCGGCGGCGTCGTCGCCCCGAGGGTCCCCGCCAGCAACCTCCGCCAGGCGTTCGGTGTCTTCGTCATGCTCATGGCCATGTACATGGGCAGCAAGCAGCTGATGTAGGGGGTGGACGATGAAGCGCCTGTCGCTGCTGCTGGCCGCGGCCGCCTGCAACCAGGCGCCCCCCGCCGAGCTTCCTTCCCCGGTCCCGGTCGCGGCCGCCGCAGCCACCTCCTCGTCGGTGGCCGCTGACCGGGCTCTCCCCTCCACCTGGCCCCTCACGGTGCCCGACGCGTCCACCATCCCCGACGGGGAGCTGGGCGACGCCATCCGCCGCGGCCAGGTGCTGGTGACCCACACCCGCGAGGAGCTCCCCGACTACGTCGGCGACGGCCTCCACTGCACGAGCTGCCACCTCCAGGGCGGCACCGTGGCGAAGGCGGGCCCCTGGGTCGGCATCACGGGGATGTTTCCCATGTACCGGAGCCGGAGCGCCAGCGTCATCACGCTCGAGGAGCGCATCAACGGCTGCATGACGCGGAGCATGAACGGCAAGCCGCTCCCGGTCGACGGCGACGACATGACGGCGATCGTGGCCTACATGACGTGGCTGTCCCAGGGGGTGCCGGTCGGCGTGCCGATCGAGGGCCGCGGGTTCGCGAAGCTGAAGGACGCGCCCACGCCCGACCCGGCCCATGGCCAGGAGCTCTTCGCCCAGAAGTGCGCGGCCTGCCACGGCGCCGAGGGCCAGGGCATGGATACGCCCGACGGTGGCTACGTCTACCCGGCCCTCTGGGGAGACCGGTCGTTCAACATCGGTGCCGGGATGGCTCGGCTCGACACCGCCGCCGCCTTCGTCCGCTGGAACATGCCGCTGGGCCAGGGCGGGACGCTGACCGACCAGGAGGCCTACGACCTCGCGGCGTTCTTCACGACGCAGCCGCGCCCCGACCTGCCGGGCAAGGAGCACGACTGGCCGAAGGGCGGCAAGCCCCGCGACGCGCGGTACTGACGATGTGGTGGCTCACGGCGCTCGGGGTCGCCTCGGCGGCCGACTGGACGACCCTGCAGGGGACCGAGACGGGCGAGGACCCGCCGATGGTCAAGCCCTGGGGCTTCGTCCAGGTCCTCGGAGAGGGCATCGTCGCCGGAGGCCCGGTGGAGGGCCTGAGCTCGGCCACCCTGTCGGCCTTCGATGGCGAGGTCCCCGTCTACAACCGGGTGGGCAGCGGGGACGCGACGTTCGGCCTCACCATCCGGCGAGCGCGGGTGGGGCTGCGCGGCGCGATGCCGAAGACCGACGAGCGCGTGAACTACCTGTTCGCGGCGGAGTTCGGCGACAACGGCCTGACCCGCCTGCAGCCCGTCGTGCTCACGGACGCCTCCATCACGTTCTCCTACATCCCCTACGCCCGCGTGCGGGTCGGCCAGTTCAAGATGCCGCTCGGCGAGGAGGCGCTGGAGATGAACCCCATCGCCGCGGAGTTCGTGAACTTCACCAACACCACGAGCCAGCTGTTGCTCGAGAACCCGAGCGTCGGAGGGGTCTACGTCTCCGGGGCGAGCGGGTTCCGCGACGTGGGTCTGCAGGTCTTCGACACCGTCGAGCTGGGCTCTGGTGCCCTGTCCTACGCGGCGGTCGTGTCCAATGGGCGGATGGGCACGCTGGACATCGACGACGGCAAGGACGTGATCGGGCGGCTGGCGTGGGCGCCCGTGATCTGGGGCAAGCCCGACGACCCGCGGCGGGACGAGGTCCAGCTCTTCGCCTTCTGGCAGCAGGGGACCCGCGAGGTCGACGGCGACCGAGCGGACCGCATCCGTCGGGGTGGCGGGATCCAGGTCCAGCGCTCGGGGATCCACGCGCGCGCCGAGGTGATCCAGGCGACGGGAACGCTGGAGACCGGCACGAGCCCACCGTTCCCCGGCCAGCCGGTGACCGTCGCCGCCGAGGGGCAGGCCGTCGGCGGCTACGCCTACGTGAAGGCGCGGCGCGGCGTGTTCGGCGCGGGCCTCCGCTACGACGAGCTGTGGCGGCGCACGGAGTCACCCGCCGATCTGAGGGTGTTCCGCACGGGGACCCTCGATCTCCAGGTGGAGCCCACGCCGCGCGTGCGGGCGCTGCTGGACGTGGAGGCGCGCTTCCTGGCGGCGCCGGAGGGGTCGGACGACGCGAAGCTGCTCGCGGAGGTGATGGGGCACCGGGTGTCGTTGATGACGGAGGTCATCTTCTGAGCGTCACGCGAGCGCCGCGAGCGCGGGTGGATATCGCTCGAGCAACACGGGATCCGGCTCCACCGGCTCCGCCCGGAGCTCCGAGAGCTTCCTCCTGGGACCGGCCATCAGCCGCTCCAACCACCTCGGCGGACACGCCCAGTCGGACTGGAACGCATAGATACCGAGGTAGTGGTCGATATACCTCGACAACCAGCGCAGACACACCATCCCGTGGCGTTCTTCGATGTGGTGGTGCAACCACATCCTCAGCGGATCGGTGACGACGGGCGACTGGAACAGAGGGTTGCACCGAGCCTGGTGGTACAGGTCGTGGTTCATCGCGACGTGCGTCCAACGGGGCAGGAGGCCCTCGAACGTGAGGGACACGACTGTCGGGTGCGATTGGCCGAGGGGTTGGGCCGTGAAGTACCGGAGCAGGTCGCGAACCACGGGTGGACGGTTCTCGTCGGTGTCACGGCCCTTGGGCTTGCGGCACGGCATGATCGTGACCAGCTGCCCAAGCGCGTACGGCGCGCGGCCGAGGTGCATCACCCGCATGAAGCGCTGGTTGACGTGCCACGCGGACGACCGCGAGATGTTGACCTCCTCGGCGAGCTCCCCGCTGGTCGGCACGTTCCCCGCCTCGAAGTGGCCACCGCGGATGAACCACACGCGGAGCGGGAGCTTGGAGCCGTGCATCGGTGTGCCCGCGGTCACCGACTGCTGGCGGTTGCACGCCCGGCAGCGCATGAACCGGAGGCGGTCGCTGACCTCCACTCCTTCGGTGCAGGTGCAGTGGACGCAGCGGAAGCCCGTCTCGCCATAGCGCTCCACGCGGAGCCGGCGGACGAGGGTTCGTTCGGAGAGGTCCCAGCACATGGTCCAGGGGTAGCCTCCCGGCGGACCGACCGGACGTCCTGGCGCCTCGAACTTCCGCCCGCAGGCTCAGATTCCTCCGCGATCGGCTCGCCGGCCAGGTTCCGGGCCCGAGACCCTCAGTGGATTGCCGGCGTGTTCGGGAGCCGCACATCCAAAGGCGCGAGATCGACCGTCCGACCTCGATACCAGAAACCGACCCGCGTGTGCGTTCCGAACACCTTCGCGGTCGGGGGAGGTCGCCGAGGTGTTCGGGAGCCGCACATGGACCTCGAGCCCCGACGAGCCTCCCAGGCGGCGGTGGCGTCTCCGGGATGTGGGTTTCCCGAACACGCCGGCAACCCGGGGTGGTCTTGGACATCCATGTCCGGATATCCGGCGTTCTGTCGTCAGCGTGACCCTGAGCGCAGAGTCAGGCGACCTCTTCGAACAGCGCTCGCAGCTCGCCGGCTGACAGGGCCTTGAGGAACCCGCCCTCCGTCCCGAGCGCTGCGTCCGAGAGCTCGCGCTTGGCGGCCTGCAGCTCCAGGATGCGCTCCTCGACCGTGCCTTCGGCCACGAGCTTGTAGCTCACCACCGGGTGCTGCTGGCCGATGCGGTGCGCGCGGTCCGTGGCCTGGCGCTCGACCGCCGGGTTCCACCAGGGGTCGAGGTGCACGACGTAGTCGGCGGCGGTCAGGTTGAGGCCGAAGCCGCCCGCCTTGAGCGAGAGCAGGAACACGGGTGGCCCGTCGTCGGACTGGAAGCGGTCCACCACGCCCTGCCGGTCGCGCGTGGCGCCGTCCAGGCGGACCCACTCGACGTTCAGCGAGCGCAGACGGTCCTCCACGCGGTCCAGGAGCGACGTCCACTGGCTGAACACGAGCACCTTGTGGTTCTCGGAGACCACCTCGACCAGGATCTCCTCGAGCCGATCGAGCTTCGCGGCGGGCGCGCCGAACCCCACCTCGCCCGGGAGCAGTGACGGGTCGCAGCACGCCTGGCGCATGCGCAGCAGCGCCTCGAGCACCTGCATCGTGGCGTGCCCACCCGCCGCCAGCGCCGCCTGGACGTCCGACCGCGCGGCGACCCGCACCACGTCGTACACCTCGCGCTGCTTGCCCTCGAGCGGGACGCGCTCCACGATCTCCGTCAGCGGCGGGAGCTCGGTCTCGACCTGCGCCTTGAGCCGCCGCAACACGTAGGGCCGGACCCGGGCGCGCAGCGCCTTGCGGGCCTTGTCGTCCCCCGCCTCGATCGGCTTGGCGAACCGATCGCGGAACGCGCTCTCGCTCCCGAGCAGCCCCGGCATCAGGAAGCGGAACAGCGACCAGAGCTCCTCGAGCCGGTTCTCCACCGGGGTACCCGTGAGGCAGAGCCGGTGCCTGGCGCGCAGCGCGAACGCCGCCCGGGCGGTCATGCTCTGCGCGTTCTTGATGGCCTGGGCCTCGTCGAGCACCGCGTACGTCCACTCGACCGCGCGCAGCTCGTCCAGATCCATGCGGAGCAGCGCGTAGCTGGTGAGCGTGATCTGCGCCTTGGGGTCGAGCTTGCGGTCGGGCCCGTGGTACAGGCAGACCTTCAGCGAGGGGGTGAACCGCGCCGACTCCCGCGCCCAGTTCGTGATGACCGAGGTCGGCGCCACCACCAGGTGCCGGCCGCCCGCCTGGAGCATCGCGGACAGGGCCTGCAGCGTCTTGCCGAGCCCCATGTCGTCGGCGAGCACACCGTGCAGGTCCATCTGCCGCAGGAAGGCGAGCCACTGGAGCCCCGCGCGCTGGTACGGCCGCAGGTCGGCGTTGAGGCCCTTGGGCGGCTCGATCTCGGGCAACCCCTCGCCGCCCTCGAGGAAGGTGCGGAGGCGCGACAGGTCCGAGGGCACCGTCCCCTGCGTGTCCTCGAGCAACTCGACCAGCGCGGCCGTGCTGTTGCGCTGGACGCGCCCGCGCCCGTCGCGCGCCTCGAGCAGCTCCTGGAGCAGGCCGCCGTGCTCCTGCAGCCAGGCGGCCGGCAGCGGGGCGTACCCACCGTCCATCAGCGGCACCAGCGACTTGCCCGTCCGCCAGGCCTCCATCACGATCTTCGGGTCGGCGGCGCCGCCGTCGCCCTCGCCGAAGGTCACGTCCAGCGCCCAACCGCCGTCCGCGTCGCGCAGGTCGATCCGCGGGGCGAGGTCCACCGCCTTCACCTCGTACCGACGGGGATCGACGTGCCCGCGCACCAGGCCGTCGTGCTTGGGGAGCTTGCCCTGCAGGAAGGCGGCGGCCTCACCGGGGCTCAGCAGCTTGGCGATGCCGGTGTGGATGCCCGTGCGCTCGAGGAAGATCCGTGCCGCGAGCCGCTCGGCGCCCATGTCGCGCGCGGGCACGATCTCGTCGGTGAGCGCGACCAGCACCCCCGCCGACGAGACCCGCGCGACCGGCGGATCGCCGTACACCACCTGCGCGAGGACCTCGAGCCCACCGGGACGCTCCTTGAGGTCCACCAGCACCCGCGGCACCAACGCGTCCGACCGCGGGAGCCGCGTCGTGACCACGTCCACCGGGATGCGCTCGGACAGCTTCGGGAGCACCTCGCCCACGAGCGTGCCCACCTCCTCCTTGGTGTAGGTCACGCCCTTCACCAGCATCTTGCGCTGGTCCGGGGTGAGCTCGCCGTGGGAGGTCGCGTGGAGCGTGTCGCCCACCAGCACCGCGCCGCGGAACATCCGGTCGATGCCCGACGGGCGCACCATGGCGAGCCGGAAGCCCTCGCCGTCGTCGGTCACCCGGATGCGGAACATCACGGGCTCGCGGCTCATCCGGGCGGGCTGACCGTCCAGCGTGACCTCGCTGCTCGGGGTCAGCACCGTCAGCAGCCGCCGCACGGTGGCCGCCGGCAGCTCGCCGCCCGGGTGCAGGGCGAGGAGCGCCTCCGCCTGGACGTCCGCGCTCTCCGCGACCAGGTCGAGCTGGGCCAGCGACCGCTTGAGGACCTCCGAGGAGCCGTCGGCGAACAGCGCCACCCTCTTGAGGTACAGCGCCTCCGCCTCGCTCGTGAGCTCGTAGCGTACGCGGACCTTGTGCTCGACGGAGGGCGCCGGCAGGTCGTCGCCGCGCTTCTTGGACTCGGACCAGGAGATCACCGCCGCCGACACGTGGACGCAGGCGTCCCCGGGGAGACCGCAGTCGCAGCCCCAATCGAGATCGCCGGGCCACAGATGCACCTCGTGCCAGCGCTGCTTCCCGGGCGCGCGCACCTCGAGGTGCACCTCGTCCTCGTCCTCGGAGAGCCCGCGCACCCCGCCGTCTCGGGCGAGCTTCACGCCGCTGCCCCACACGCGCTCACCTGCGGCGGCGCGCACTCGCTCCAGGAGCTGACCCGTCACCCGGGCCCCCTAACCGGCTGAGGCCCGGCGGGAAGCGGCCGTCGGTCGACGTCTCAGTCGAGCAGCGCCTCCGCAGGCACCCTGCGCGCGAGCATCACCCCGTTCGGGCTACGGAACAGCTCGAGACCCGCCTCCGCGAGACGGATCGGACAGATCCGCAGGAGCACCTGCACCCGGTAGCGCTTGCCCACCTTGTCGTCGGCGGACGACGCCATGTGGACGTGCGTGCGATCCATGGGCAGCAGCCCCTCCCGCCGGATCACCTCGGCCGCGGCGCGGTTCGTCCCGTGGATCAGCGGCTCGGTGCGGCCGACCACCCGCGTCCAGGAGCGTTCCAGCCCCTCGACGGTCACCGGGGTGCCCGCCAGCGAGTGGCCCTGGCTCGCGCGGATCCGGCCGCCGGACACCTCGAACCGGTGCTTGTCGTTGCCGGCGACGACCTCCTCGAGCACGCTCCTGCGCAGCCGGAGCTGGCGCAGCACGTCTTCGATGGAGGCCCAGCCAGCCTCGTCCATCGGCAAGCCCACTTCGTTCGCGCCGTGGCGTAGCAGCCACGACATCTGCTTCGAGACCTTCACGATTCAGGTTCCTCCGGCCGATTCTCGGCCTCCGCGGCCCGCATTCGCGGTCCTTGACGACGAATCTCCTCGCGATTGCCGCGCGAGAGAGCGGGTCGCAAGCGCCTTTTCCGCCCTCACGCACGACAACCGTGAGTCGATTCTCTCCATGGCTCGAGACGTATCGGGCCACCGCACGAGATCCACGAAGTCTTGCTTTCGATGAATAAGGAATGATTATGTATAGACCGTGGACCTCGACCTCCTCCCCGCCCTGGTGGCCCTCGCGGACCACGGCACGCTGGCCGAGGCGGGTCGTGCGCTCGGACTGACCCAGCCGGCGGTCCACCAGCGCATCGGGCGCCTCCAGGACGCGGTGGGCGTGCCGCTCGTGCGGCGGGAGGGACGGCGCCTCGCGCTGACCGACGCCGGTCGGGAGCTGGTGGCGCTGGGACGACGGACGGCCGGGGACGCCCGCAAGGTCTTGGCACGGGTGCGCGGGGAGGCGCCCGAACCGCCCACCGTGATCGCCGGGCGAGGTGTGTGGCTGCGTCGCGTGGGCGCGCTGCCCGCCTGCCGGCCCGTGGTCGGGGACGGTGCGACCGCGGTGGCCATGGTCCGCGACGGGCGTGCTCGGCTCGGCGTCGCCGCGGTGCCCCTGCCCGACGACCTGCGCGGGCGCGACCTGTGGACGGTGCGCGAGCGCGTGCTCGTACCCACCTCGGATCCGCTCGCGTCCGCCGGAGCGCTCCGGTGGGGCGACCTCCGGGGGCGCGCGCTCGTGCTCCCACCCCGCGGCCGCGCCCTCCGCGAGCGCGCAGAGAGCCTGGCTGGACCGCTGTCGGCCGTCGTCGACGTGGAGGGCTGGGACCTGCTCACGCGGTTCGTGGTGCTCGGCGCGGGCCTCACCGTGATCAACGAGGACGTTCCCGCTCCCGAGGGCACAGTGCTGGTACCCCTCCTCGACGGCGCGGCCGTGACCTACCGCGCGCTGTGGCGGCGGGGCGACGACCCGCGCGCGCTGCTCGACGCCCTCGGGCTCACACGTTGGTGTTCGACACCAGCCACTTGAGCTGGTCGAGCACGGCGTCGTTCGCGGATCGCCGCAGACCGCGCTGACGGTCGCTGCGCATCCGCTGCTCCGCCATCGCCTCGAGCTCGCCCACGTCGACGAACAGGAGCATGCACGCCGTGCAGCGGTCGATCTGCACCAGCGGCTGCTCCATGAAGCCCCCGTGACTCATCGCGCGACCGCAGGACGGGCAGCCCAGCCCTCCGCCCGCGTCCGGCACCGCGGCCATCGGGACCGCGGGATCGAACGAGGTGGCGGGCTCGAGCGCCGCGAGCGCCGCCTCGAGATCACGCAACAGGAGCGTGCCCCCGCCGCAGGACGGGCAACCATGGGCCTTCACGGGTCCGACCCGGGCGGGCGCCATCTCGGCCGAGCAACGAGGGCACTGCATGGAATCAAGTCACTCCGGCCGATTCTCGGCCTCCGCGGCCCGCAGTCGCGGGCCTTGGCA
>JACKER010000005.1 GCA_020632925.1 Alphaproteobacteria bacterium
CCTCCTCGTCGGCGTACCGGACCCGATCGATGCCCGCCCGCCAGCGCGTGAGCGGCGCCTCCCGCGTCTCGCCGTGGACCTTCGACTGGTAGTGCAGGTCGAGCCACGCCCACAGCGCCTCGTTCAGCTCCCCGAGCGTCTGGATCGACGACGCCTTGACCTCGGCGATGAAGCCGAGGAACTTCTTGTTGAGCGCCTCGATCTTGCCGTGCCCCTCGGGCCGGTAGGCGGTGGTGTGGATGGGGTGCTGGATGTCGAGCCGGCCGCAGATGTAGCGCATGTGGTGGGACCGGAACGTCTGGCCATTGTCGTAGTAGACCTTGCGAGGAACGCCGTACTTCTGGATGGCGCGGCGCAAGCAGAGCTCGAGCGCGGGCAGGTCGCCCTTGAACGAGAAGCGGGCGTCGAGGACGAGCCGGCTGTGGTCGTCGATGAACCCGTACAGCCAGGCACGTCGCACCTTGCCCGGTCGGTCAGGGTCAGGAAGCCACGGGCCCGTGCGCATGTCGCTCTGCCACAGATCGTTGGGAGCGGCGGCCTCCCAGCGGTCGAGGTCCTCGGTGGAGGCCTGTGTCGGCGGTCGGCGGGACAGCCCGACGGCCTGTAGCGCCCGGTGCAGCGTGCTCCGGCGGACGACGCCCGGCTCGACGTGGCCGAGGTCCTCCATGATCCGGATGAGCGTGTCGATCGTGCGCTCGGGGACCTGTCGCTTCAGCGCGCAGGCGATCTCGAGCAGCTCGGGAGACAGGACCTGGACGCCGGTGCTGGGCCGCTCCTTGTCGAACAGCGCGTCCAGCCCGCCCCTGCGATAGCGGCGGACCCAGACGCGGATGGTCTCGGCGGTGACGCGCATGGGCTCGTTGTCCGGCCCGGTCCAGGCGCGGTTCGCCAGGTGCTCGAGGAAGGCGCGGCGCTGACCGCGATGCAGATCGGTCGCGACGTAGGCGCTCACGACCTGGTAGCGGGCGAGCGCCATCGCCAGGCGCGGGTCGTCAGCCACGGCGCCCTCCTGGGCCAGCGGGGCGATCGTCGTTCATGGACACCTCCAGCTCGCAGGCTGGAACAGGAGGTAGATCCGGGACGACGACACGGATTGTGGGATCGGGGAAGACCGTTCGGCGCGCAGATCGAGGTGCGAACGGGTACGATCCGTCCCGGAGGGCGGTCCCAGGAGTCAGTCGTTTCGGCCGGTTCCTTGCTCCACCTTCCACCAAGCCTCGGTCACCAGCAGAGCGACTGGAACGTCCATAGCCACAGCGGCGCCGAGCACCATGGCGAGGGCCCGGAAGAGTTGGCTGACGCTGTCGGGTTCTCGCCATGGTCTGCGCCGCAGCGCAGGCGGGGGCGGGATCCCGCCTGGGAACAGCATGTCCAGCGACCGAGGCTCGTCGCGGTAGGTGAGGACCAGGCGGCGAGCGTGCTGCTGGAGCTCGAGCGCGCGTGGCTGGAAGCGGGTGAGCCACCGCTGGACGGTGCGGCGGCTGGGTCGGTCGTCGAGCGCGCCGAAGAGCGCCTCGAAGCGATGGAGACCGACGCTGGCGTCGAGCCAGGCGAACAGCTGCAGGACGACGACCAGCCCGGAGTAGTGGACGCCCAGCGTGCCCGGCGGCGGGGTGTGCACCGTCCTGTTGGTCGCGGGGTGGAGCCACCGGGGCTTGTCGACGCGGAGTCGGACCAGCCGTTCGTCCTTCAGCTCGGGCAGGTCGGTGGTGAACCATCCGTGAGCGTGCCAGTCCGTGCCTGGTCGGACACCGGGGTACCGCCAGACACCGTCCGCACGGACGTCGAAGCCGACGAGCCGGAGCGGGGCCAGACCGGAGTGGGCGACGACGCGGAGGAGCTCGGCCTGGAACGTGGCCATGGAGCAGATCTGCCACACCCGGAAGGAACACCACCCGCTGATCGCGGCCGGTGTTCGCCGACAGGCGGGGGGCTGCCTCCGGGGGCGGGGATCGCCGTCGCTGCGCGCCGCGGTCCCCGCCCCCTACGGACAGCCCCCCGGACCCCCGGGTCCCGGCGCGAGCGTGGTCTGCCATCCCGGTCGCCTCTCCCAGGAGCAGCGTCTGGGATCAGGGACCGATGGGCGGGACTGATCGCGGCCCCCGTGGGCTGGGACGGCGGGATTGGACACTGGCGTCCCCCGAAGGCGCCACCACCACGCTGCGCTACCTGTCGCACGAGGTCCCGTGCTGG
>JACKER010000050.1 GCA_020632925.1 Alphaproteobacteria bacterium
CGCGTCAGAACTGGAAGTAGACGAAGTCCTGCACGGTCGTCCGATAGAACACGAACAACAGCACCGCCGCGGCGGCCCAGCCCGTCGTCTGGACCGGCAGGTAGAGGGGGTGGTCCTGCAGGTCGGGGCGGACCCAGCGGTCCCAGGCCCACTCGGCGATCATCGGCACGCAGCCGGCGACCACGACGGCCACCAGCACCGAGGCGGCGTACCACTGCTCGGGGGTGGCCTCGAGGGGGGGCGTGGTGAAGTGGCTCACGAGGCGGTCGAGGTGGCGCTCGCGGAACAGCAGCGAGCCCACGAGACCCACGGCGACCAGGTGGAAGGCCGCAGCGAGGAGGTCGCCCCCGGGGATCTTCGAGGTCCACGGCGGCAGGTGGCGGACGAGCAGGCCGTACGCGACCACCCACAGGCCCTGGTACAGCCCGAAGAGCACGAAGTTCCAGCTCGCGCCGTGCCAGAAGCCGACGATCACGAAGGTGGCGATGGTGGCCAGCGCGAAGCGGAGCCGCCCGGCGCCGGCGTCGCCGACGAGCGGGCCCATCAGGTAGTCCCGGAGCCACGTGGACAGCGACATGTGCCACCGCTGCCAGAACTCGATCGTCGTGCGCGCCAGGAAGGGCTCGCGGAAGTTGTGCGCCAACTCGAAGCCGAGCGTGCGCGCGACGCCACGGGCCGTGTCGGTGTACCCCGAGAAGTCGGCGTAGATCTGGATCATGAAGCCGAGCGTCGCCGCCCAGATCAACGGGCCGGCCGGGTGCTCGAGCACGAACACCTTGTCGACGTAGGGGGCGATCGAGTCCGCTACGACCAGCTTCTTGAAGGCGCCCCAGAGGGCCAGCGAGATGCCGGAGCGGACCAACGCCCCGTCGAGCCGGCGCTCCTTGTCCAGCTGGGGCAGCAGCGCTCCCGCGCGGTTGATCGGACCCGCCACGAGCTGCGGGAAGAACGCGACGTAGAGCAGGTAGTCGCGGACCTGGCGGACGGCGCGCTGCTCGCCACGGGCCACGTCGACGATGTACCCGATGGACTGGAACGTGTAGAAGCTGATGCCGACGGGGAGCAGCACGCCGAGCCCCGCCCAGCGCGCGTCCGACAGCCCGAGCGCGTGCAGCGCCGCCACCACGTTCTGCGCGAAGAAGTCGGTGTACTTGAAGTACCCGAGCAACGACAGGTTGAGCCCGACCGACAGCGCGACCAGGCGCCAGCGGTGCGCCCACCAGCGCTCGATCGCCTGCGCGAGCGCGAAGTCCACCACCGCCGTGCCGAGCATGAGCAGGACGAACCACGGCACGTTCCAGCCGTAGAAGACGCACGAGGCCACCAGCAGGAACGTGTTCTGCCAGGTGCGGCGGCCGAGCGCCCAGTACGCGGCGAACACGATCGCCAGGAAGACCGGGAACTCGACCTGGACGAAGCTCACGGCCGGCGACTACTGGGCGAGCGCCCGGACCTCGGCCATCTCGCTCGCCTCGACCTCGGGGCGAACGATCGCCTGGTGCGGACCTTCGAGGCCTGCCTTCGCGAAGCGAGTGGCGAGCTCCGGGGGCAGGTGCTCGATCTCGCCCATCACCAGGCGCGCGAGGCCCTCGGTGTCGTCGGCGCGCATCCAGCCCTCGATGGTGTCGCCCGCCACGTCGGCGTGGTCCTGCACGAGGCAGCGCGCGGCGCGCATGGGCGCGGAGGGCGGCATCTGGACGTTCGCCACGATCTTCGTGAGCGAGGCGACCGGGTCCTCGACGAGCGCGGCGAGCGCTTCGCAGGTGGGAGAGCCGTCCCGGGCGGACAGGGCCACCAGCATCTGCTCCTCGCCCGCGGACAGATCGAGCGCCTGGGCCTCGGCGACCGGCTCGGGAGCAGCGACCGGAGCGACCGGTGCGGGCTCGGCCATCGCCTCGGGTTCGGGAGCGGGCGCCTCGACCGGAGCGTCCTTCTTGCAGGCTGCGAGCAGGATCACGAACAGGGTCACGTCGCCTCCGAGCCCCCGAGCTAACAGGTTGCATGCCCGAGCGCGCCATCGCGGTGCTGGTCCCCGCGTCCCGCACCGACCCGCCGCCTCCCGAGGAGCTCCCGTTCGGGCGCGCGGCGCTGCGCCTGGAGGCCGACGGGATCCCGGTCGTCGTGGGGTGCGAGGCCGAGGGAGGACGCCTGCGGGGGTTCCGGGCCCGCCCTGGGAGCTGGGAGCCCACGGAGCTGGAGGTGGCGGCGGCGCTCGACCGCTTCCCCCAGCTCGTGCGGCCCGCCGCGTACCGCGCACTGCTCGCCGGGTTGGCGGGCGTGCCCATCGCCAATCCGCCCTTCATCGACGATCTGTGTCGGGACAAGCTTCGCTGTCAGGAAGCGTTGTGCGCGCTGCGTTGGCCCGCGGTCGAGGCCGTGCCGGAGCGCTTCGGGGACGCGGTGGCGCGCTGGGGCGTGGCCTTCCACAAGCCGCGGTTCGGGGCGCTCGGGCACGGTGTGCGCCGGGTGGTGCCGGGGGACCCGCTGCCCGACGTGGCGGAGGGGGCGCCCGGTCGGCTGGATCCGGCGTTCGTCCAGCGGGGCGTCCCGCCGCCAGAGGGCTGGGCGGGCATCGCCGTGCGGGCGCTCGTGCAGCGCGAGGGGGACGGCTTCGTGCTCGAGCACCCGGTGGTGCGGCGCAGCCGGACGGACGCGGTGGTGAACGCAGCGCGGGGGGCCGAGGTGGAGGCGCTGCACGATGCGCTGCCGGGCGCCGTGGCCGAGGTGGAGCGGCTCACCGTGGCCGTGGCGCAGGCGCTGGCGAGCGGCCCCGGCGGCGAGCTGCTGGTCGAGCTCGGGGTGGACCTGGTGATGGATCGCGACGGCCTGCCGTGGCTCGTGGAGGTCAACGGCAAGCCGCGGGGACGGCTGGAGGTGCTGGCAGGCCGCGATCCGGGCTGGCAGGAGGCACACGTGCGCGTGTCGGCGCGCCCCCTGCGCTGGCTCGCGGAGCGGTTCTTCAGCGCACCAGCTTGAGGTTGAACGCCGCCGTCCCGAGCTTGCCGTACAGCCGGACCCAGAGCGGCAGGTACATCTCGGTGCCGCGTGCCTGGGTGATGTCGCCGAGGTCGACGATGTCCTTCCAGCCGAAGTCCTCGGCGAGGATCCGGGTGGCGACACCCTTGGCGTCCGCGTCGTTGCCGCAGACGAACATGGTGTGGTCGCCGTCCGCGAGGGAAGCAGGGTTCACCATCAGGTCGGCGTTGACGGTGTTGAGCGTCTTGACGATCCTCGCCTCGGGGAAGGCGCGCTGGATCTGCTCGCCGAGGGAGTCGGTGTTGGAGACGGACAGCGAGGGCGGGAAGCCGTTCGAGAAGTCGAGCGGGTTGGCGATGTCGAGGACGACCTTGCCCGCGAGGTTGGCGGCACCGGCGGCCTCGAACACGGCGAGCGAGGCGCCGCCGGAGGACGCGTTGACCAGGACCTCGGCGCCCGACGCGGTGTCGGCGAAGGTCGCGAGGTGGATGTCGGTGTTCGCCGCGTACCAGTCGGCGAAGGAGGGAGCGCCCCAGGCGCCGGGCTCGGAGCGTCCCTTCGTGGCGGACGGGTCGCGCGTCCCCATGGTGACCTCGTGACCGAGGGAAGCGAGCTTGCGGGCGATGGTGCGACCAACGGTGCCGGTGCCGAGGATGCCGAACTTCATGGGAACCTCCTGGGTGGTGTCCAGAAGGTAGACCGTGGACCCACCGCGGTCCATGGCAGCGGTGCTCACACCATCATCAACCGGTGGTTCACGATGGCGGGCGCGAAATGATCAATGATCAAGTCCTGACACCCGTGCGGGGGGCGGTGGTGGGCGCGATCACGCTGCTGCTGGGCTGGTGGGGCTGGGCGACGGGGCAGGGGTGGATCGGGAACGTACGGGTGCTGGACCGGCCGCAGGGCGACGAGGTGGTGCTCTCCCTGCTGACGGTGCTCGAGGTCCCCGACGCCGACCACTACGTCGTGGGCAACAGCAGCCTCGCCGTGCCGGTGCAGGGCGCGTCGACAGGGCTCCACCCGGGTCAGGACGTGACCGTCGGGGGCACCGTGCGCGACGGCTACGTGGAGGCGGCGTGGCACGAGGTCGCCCCGGGTCGCACGGGCAAGAAGCGGCTCGGGTTCGTCGGGCTCGCGCTGGTGGGGCTGGTGGTGGCGGGGACGCTGCGCGTGACGCGCCGGGGGCTCGAGCTACGTGGCTGACCTCGTCACCCACGCGTGCACGGCGCTGCTCCCGGGGGCGGCCTTCCGCAGCCGCGCGGTGGGCGTGGTGGCGCTGGGCGCCGTGCTCCCCGACCTCTGCGGGCGTGTGATCCCGCTCGGGCTGGAGCTGCTCGGTCGCGCCGTGCCGCTGCCCGAGTGGGTGACCTGGCCGTGGACGGCCCTGCACGAGCCGCTGGGCTGGAGCCTGACGGCGGGTCTGCTGGCGTCGTCCTTCGTCGAGGGCCAGCGCGCCCGCGCCTTCCGCCTGCTCGCGCTCGGCTGCACGCTGCACACCCTCGTCGACCTGCTGCAGGACCACCACGGCGAGGGCTACCTGCTGCTCGCGCCGCTCTCCGTCTCGCGCTTCGAGCTCGGGTGGATCGGCTCGGAGGCGACGGTGCCCTGGGCGTTGCCGCTGCTGGCCGCGACGGCGCTGGCCTGGGTGCCGGCGGGGATCGAGCGGGCGACGGGGCGGGTGCCCGAGGTCCGCTGGCTGCGGGTGGCCGCCGTCCTGGTCCCCGTGCACGCGCTGCTTCCGGTGGCGCTGTGGGCGCTGGGGCTCGACGTGGCGGGGCTCGTGGCCGCGCTCGCCTGGCTCCACGTCGCCGGCGCGGGGTTCCTGCTCGGCACCTGGCGCTGGTGGCGCGGGCAGGTGCCGCTGTTGCTCGCGCTGCTGGTCGCCGATCACGCGGCCTCGCTGCTGGTCGCCTCCGCGCTCCTGCCCTGACGGATCAGGGGGGTGGTGCCGCTTGGAGGTCGGGTGGTCGCCAGGTGCCGTCCAAGATGGACTCGCCCGGGATGTACGCCCGGATGAACACGTTGTACAGACGCGACCCGTCGACGGGGAGCCAGTTCTCGGGGGGACCTCCCGGCCAGGTCGACGCGAACCGGATCTCCACACCTCCCTTCGGCCCGAACTTCAACGTGGGGTCCGTCGACTGCACGCTGTAGCGCTCCTGCGCGTTCGCGATCGGGTGGCTGTCCTCGTCATAGACCGAGACCGACCAGAACGCGCCCGCGGGAGGAAGCTGCGAGGGCTCCATGCGCAGCATCAGGACCTTGGCCCCGTCGAACAGCCGCGACCGCGTGTACACCGCTTCGATCGGTTCCTGGGTGACCCAGCCATCCGAGCACCATGCAGCGCGGTGCAGCAGATCGCCGTCGAAGCGTCCAGCGTGGAGCTCGGGAATCCAGTTCTTGTACGACTCCGTCTCTGCCAGGATCTGCGCGAGCCCTTCGACGGTCACCTGCTCGAGCAGGTCGAGCGTCGCGGGATCGGTGATCTCCTCGCTCGGGTGCAGGCCGGGTCCGACGCCGAAGGGGAGCAAGGCATCGAACAGCGCCTGTTCCTCGGCGCGCGGCGTGCTCGCGAGCAGGATGTCGCCGAGCTCGTCCCAGAACGCCACACCGTTGGTCGCCGTCTCGTACTGGGGGCCCCGGACGGGCGGCGCGTCGGGCATGGGTGGTCCGGAGTGGCCCAACCAGGTCGACAGGGGTGACAGCGAGTATCCGGGCTGCAGGGCCAGGACGTTGGGCACGTCGGCGTCGCTGCGGACGTGGAGCCGGGCGAGCGCCACCATGCGGGTGCTGGTCGCCTCGATCACGGGCACGCCCGGCGGCAGATCGCCTGCGTACCCGGGCGGGACGATGATCCAGTCTCCGCCATGACCACCGGTCTCGCGCGTCCCCACATAGGCCACGCTCTCGACGAACAGGTCGGACAGCTGGATGGACCAGTAGCGGTCGAACAGATCGGTCGCGTGCAGCACGGCGGGTTCGGCGCGCAGATCGATCAAGCCGATCCCGTAGATCACGTCAGGGTTCGGTGCGTGGTCGAGGGCGGGCGTCGGGCGGGACTGGTGCCAGACGAAGGCATCCACGGGCTTGGCCGCCAGCACCCGCTCGGTGAACACCAACGGATAAGCAGCCAGGAAGCCCGTCAGCAGGGTCTCGCGGGGATCGCCGGGCGTGCTCGTCTCGACGGACGGCGTGGTGCCGGTGTCGGCGGACGGCGTCATCGGCGGGGGCTGGGTGGATGTGTCCGTAGGGACGTGGTCCACCGGTGCACGGCAGGCGAGGGCGAGCAGCCACATGGTCAGATGTTAGCGCTGTTCGGCACTCGGCTGGGACGCAGGTACGGGTAGGCGCGTCCCGCCCGGTCCGTGGCGTCTCGGCCGATGAACAGCGACTCCGCCTCGCGGAGCTGCGACTGGAGGGTCTGCAGCGGCGCCTGGACCTGTGGGTCGGTGAGCGCTCGCTTGTAGTGACCGATGCGGCCGTACTGGTAGCAGGTGAGCAGCCAGATCGCCTCGACCTGCGTGTGCGCCGTCTTCACCGGCGGCAGCATCTCGAGCAACGTGGTCGGGTCGTCGGACCAGGCTGCACCCGGCATGTTGGGCACCACGAGCATCGAGGCCTGCTGGGCGTAGTTGACGGCGGCGTGCTGGGGCCCGACGAGGAAGAGCAGGCGGGTGAGCGTGCTCGCGAGCTGGTCGCGGGTCTCGAGGCGCTCCGGGAAGCCCGCCACGTGCGCGCCGTCGGCCGCCGTGGTCTCCCGACACCACCGCTCGAGGTCCACGTCCTTCGCGACCGTCGCGTCGTCCCGGTAGTACGCGGCGACGTAGGCGCGGGTCCAGGTGTCCAGGATGGACCACAGGTGCAGCCCGTCGTCCCGGTAGGGGAAGATCGGCAGGCCGGACCGGCTCACCAGGTTGCGCTTCGCGAGCGCCCGCGGCACGTCCAGGTCGTCGAAGCGGAAGCGCTCGTAGGCCCGCTTCACCAGGCCGAGGGAGCCGCCGGCGAGCTCACCCGCGAGGATCTGCTCGACATACCCCCCGGGCTCCACCAACAGCTCGCGACCCGCGAAGTTGTTCAGCAGGTGGTACTTGAAGTGCGGCGCCAGCAGCGTCATCACGGGGTGGATGGCGGGCAGCGAGCGCCGCGCGGCGACGATGATGCCCTCCATCAGGAAGTGCACGCCCATCAGGTGCACGCCCATCTCGTGCCAGTCGAAGTCGGCGGTCGACAGCTCCGCCTTGGCGATCGACCACGCGGCCGACGCGTCGCGTGTCACGAGCGGCGCCTCCCGCGTCTGCCCGCGGCGGATGGCGACCGGCAGGAGCTCCCTGCGCGCGTCGTCCCAGGTGAACACGCCGATCGGCGCAGGGAGGCGCTTCGTCACGCCCTGCGTCGTGCCCATGGGCAGCGGCTCCGGGTCGACGATCACCGCGTAGTCCGACACGAGCAGGCGCCCACTGGACAGCAGGCCCTCGACCGTCGCGGACGGGTCGCCGATGCCGCGCTGCACGTCCGCGTCGGTGAGCCCGAGGCGCGCCTGGATCGAGGTCCACCGCGCGGAGTCGGGACGCTCGATGGTCATGGGGTTGGGTCCGGCGATCCGCTGCCAGCCGAAGGCCGCGTCGCTGTCCCAGTTCTCGTCGTAGCTGGCGGATCCTGCGACGTCCTGCGACTGACCGAGTCCCCGGAGCAGCTTCAGGTAGTCCGTGACCTCCGAATAGCGCGCGTCCCCCGGGAACAAGCCCTCGTCGAACCTGGCGGTGACGAGCCCGGGCAGGGTGGCCTCGAGGCGCTCCGCGGGCATGTCGTCGTCCGGTCGCTCCAGCGGGGGCAGCTCGGTCAGGCCGGCCAGCAGGAACTCCTCGATGCCGTCGTGCCTCGCCAGCCGCGGGATGCTGAGCATCGGGAGCGGAGCGAGGTACTGGTGATCCCAGCGGTACTCGTCCTTGGCCTGTGTCAACGCTGCAGCTCGCGCAGCCTGGTTCGGATCGTCCTGCGGAAGCAGCGCCAATCGACCTCCTGCGGGGAGCCTGACATCCGGTGTGCGCTGACGTCAAGGAAGCGCTGTCCACAAGCCCATCCTGGCCCGTCGCGATACCGTCGGGGGGGCGGTCCGATGTCGATCCAGGAGCGCTACGAGATCCTGCGGCTGCTGGGAGCCGGTGCGAGCGGCCTCGTCCACGAGGCGCGCGACCGCCGCCTGGGTGGGCGTGTGGCCCTCAAGCGGCTGCGCACCGACGGGCCGACGGACGCGGCCAAGCTCAAGCGCGAGTTCCGCACGCTGGCGGATGTGGTGCACCCGAACCTGGTGCGGCTGCACGCGCTGCTCCAGGACGACGAGAGCGTCCTCGTCATGGACCTCGTGGAGGGCACGACCTTCCTGCACTGGGTGCTCGGCGTCGATCCGCCTGACGCGCAGGGCACGAGCGGTCGCACCTGGTCGTCGGACGGCGACTCCGACGTGCCGGACGGGGAGCGTGTGCGGGAACCCCTCGACGACGCGGCGCTCGACCGGCTCCGGACGGCGCTCGGGGGTCTGGCGCGTGGGCTCTCGGCGCTGCACGCGGCGGGCCTGCTCCACCGCGACCTGAAGCCCGGCAACGTGCTCGTCACCGACGTGGGCCACGTGGTGGTCGTGGACTTCGGGCTCGCCACCAACCCCGGCGTGGTCCAGGGCCTGGCGGGCACGGTGGCCTACATGTCGCCCGAGCAGGTCCGCGAGGAGGCGCTGGACGAGGCGTCGGACTGGTACGCCGTGGGCGTGATGCTGTTCGAGGCGCTGGTGGGGCGCCCGCCCTTCGTCGGCGCCGCGACCCAGGTGCTGTGGGACAAGTCGAGCCTGGAGCCGCCTCGGGTGGCGGAGCTCCAGCCCTCCGCACCCGCCGACCTGGCGGAGCTCTGCGACCGGTTGCTGGCCCGCGACCGTCGGGCACGGCCGAGTGGGGACCAGGTCTGCGAGCGCCTCGGCGTGGAGCCCTCGCGCGCGCTGGGTGCGGTGCCCTTCGTCGGCCGCGAGGAGGAGCTGCGCCGCCTCCAGGCCGCCTGGCGGTCGACGGGGCTTCGCGTCGTGACCGTGAGCGGCGCGTCCGGGCTCGGCAAGACGCGCCTGGTGGAGTCCTTCGTCGAGTCGCTGGAGCAGGGCGCGCTGTTGCTCGCCTCCCGCTGCTACGAGCGCGAGCAGAGCCCGTACAAGCTGGTCGATCCGTTGGTCGAGGCGCTGGCCGCGACCTTGGCGCGCGAGCCGGTCGAGCTGCTCCCGGGCGGGCTCGCGTCCGCCAGCCGGCTGTTCCCGGCGCTCGCGCGCTTCGTCGACGCCGCCGCGACGCCTCCGCCGGTGTCCGATCCCATCGCGGAGCGCCGTCGAGCGGTCGAGGGCGTGCGCGGCCTGCTGCGGCTGGTGTGCGCGCGACGTCCGACGGTGGTGTGGATCGACGACCTGCAGTGGGGCGACGAGGAAGGTGCCCGCCTGCTCCAGGACCTGCTCGCCACCGAGCCGCCGCTGGACGTGCTCGTCGTGTTGGGCGCGCGCTCGGACGATCCGCGGGCGGAGGAGGTGCTCGCGCCGCTCGCGTCGGTCGTGACCGATCGCATCGAGCTGCGGCCGCTGGGCGAGGGGCCGGGTCGCGCCCTGGTCCGCAGCCAGCACCCCGACGTGGACGACGACACCGTCGAGCGGGTGCTCCGCGAGGCGGGAGGGTCCCCGTTCTTCCTCGCGGAGCTCGCACGGTTCGTCGCGGGTCCGCAGACGGGCGCCATGCCGCTGCTGGGCCGGGTGCTCGAGTCGCGCCTGGGCCAGCTGGAGCCCACCGCGCGGCTGCTGCTCGAGGTGGTCGCCGTGGCCAGCCGGCCGATCGCGGCCGAGGTGGCGCTGCCTGCGGCGAGGCAGCTGGTGGCGTCGACACGCGCGGGCGAGCTCACGGCGCTCCGGGTGGCCCGCCTGCTGACCACGCGCCGAGGCTCGGACCTCGAGTGCACGCACGACCGCATCCGGGAGACCGTGGTGTCGGGGATGCTGCCCGACACGTTCCGCGCGATCCACCGGGCGCTCGCGACGGAGCTCGGCGAAGGCGGCGAGCCGGAGCACCTCGTGGAGCACTGGGAGTGCGCTGGCGAGCCGCACCGGGCGGCCGTCCACGCCGTGCGAGCCGCGCGACGTGCGGAGTCGGCCCTGGCATACCGGCGGGCGGCCGAGCTCTATCGTCGAGCGCTGCGACTGGGGGTCGAGGACGCCGCCGACGTGGAGGTGGCGCTCGGGCGCTCGATGGCGCGCGCGGGGCTCGGGGAGGCGGCGGACGTGCTGCTCCGGGCGTCGGCCGCCCTGCCCGTCGAGCGGCGACGGACCCTCGAGTGGGAGGCCGTGCACGAGATGCTCCGGCGCGGGTGGTACCGGCGCGCCTTCTCCCTGCTCCCCGAGGTCCTCGCGCCGTCGGGCCAGCGCTGGCCCACCTCCCCCCTCGCGATGGTCGCGGAGGTGCTGTGGAACGACCTGATGGCGCGGCTGCCGGCCCGGTCGCGACCCGGCGACGAGGACGTGCTGCGGGTCACGAGCGAGCTCGCGATGAGCGTGAGCTACGCGGACATGCTCCGCGCCGCCGTGTTCTCGTCGCGCGCCATCCGGGTGGCCGAGCGGCTGGGCGATCCCGCGAGCCGGGCGCTGGCCGCCGCCATGCGTGGCTCGAACATGAGCATGCTCGGGCGAGTGGCCGCGTCCGACGAGTGGGTGGCGCGGTCCCGCGAGCGGATGTCGGCGGAGCTGTCGGCGGTCGATCGCGCCAGGATCGAGCTGCACCACGGTGTGGCGGCGGGCGTGGTCGGTCGTTGGGACGAGGCGGTCCGGACGCTGCGCGACGTGGTGGCGGCGCTGGAGCCGCTGGGCGGGCACCACTACGAGATCGGCATGGCGCGCACGTTCCAGGGGTACGCGCTCATGCAGGCAGGGCGCCTCGCGGAGTTCCGACGGCTGCACGCCGAGGTCATCGCGGATGCCGAGGAGCGTGGGGACCGGTTCCTCGAGGTCCTGTTCCGCGTGTCCTTCGGGCTGCAGCCCGGCCTGCTCGACGACGACCCCGACGCGACCGAGCGCAGCCTGCGGGTCGCGGAGCGCCTGTGGTCGGAGGAGGGGACCGGGACCGCCTGGTGGTACCTCGAGCTCACCCGCGCGCAGGTGTGGATCTACCGCGGCCGGAACGCCGAGGCGCTGGCGCACGTCGAGGGCCTGTACCCGCAGGCGCGACGAGCGGGCGTGCTACGCATCAACCTCAACGCGGTGGTGACGCAGATCGTGCGGGCGTCGGCGTCGGCGCCGCTGGCCATCGACGGGGATGGGGCCGCCCGCAAGGTGCTGGCGGACGCGGTGCGCCAGGTGCGGAAGGTCCCGCAGTGCACGGCGGGCGTGACGGCGTCCACGTGGTCCGCGGCGTTGCGACTGGCGGACGGCGACCACGCGGGCGCGGTGCAGGACACGCGCGAGGCGATCGGCGAGGAGCGCGCCGTCGGGATCCCGTGGGTGGCGCAGCTGCTCCAGATGCAGCTGGCGTCGTTGACCGGAGGCGACCCCGACGTGCCCGCCGCAGCGTTGAGGACGATGGGCGTGGCCGACCCCTACGCGCTCGGGCGGCTCTACGCCGTCATCCGGCGCTGAGGCTGAGCTCGCGGTAGTCCACGTCCTCCTCGGTCGGCTCGTCCATGGGCAGCGGACCGGGGTCGAGGTCGGTGGGCCCGCGCAGGTCGACGCGGCGCGAGCGACACTCGTCCGCGTCCCCGCTGAAGTAGCCGACCCCGTGACCGCGGTGGTCGTCCCAGTCGTCGAACAGCTCGACCTCGTCGGGGTGCCTGGGCCCGTCGGTGCTCACGAAGCCCGGTCGCGCGCCCACCATCCAGCGGGCGATGCCCCGCATGAGCTCGTGCGGGACGAGCTGGGTGAGGGAGACGGTGGCGATACGACCCATGGTCGAGGTGTATCGCGAGCGATCGCTCCGACCGGTAACAGCTGTATTACATCGCGGGTTGGTAGGAGGTTCACCAGTGCTGGACGAGCTGCGGTCGACGACGCACCGGCGCCGGATGGGTCGGTTGGTGGAGCTGGGGCGTCGCGCCGCAGCCGGGGAGGCCGCCGCCGCGGCCGTGATCGACGGGTTGTGGGGCGCTGGACCCTGGGGCCGCTGGCTCGCGGTCCAGGCGGCCTACGGCGACCGGGACGAGGGGCGGTTGGTCGCGGCGCTGTCGGACAGCCACGAGTCGGTGCGTCGCGCCGGGCTCCGGGCGCTGCTCCGGCTCGCGACCGACGACGGGCTGCGCCGTGCCTTCGACGCGGTGCGCGGGCGGACGGCCACCCGGGTGCTCCTGGTGGGCGCGGCCCGCGGCGGTCGCGCGTCCGTGGCGGACGGCTGGCTGCTCGCGCGGGTGGGGAGCCCCGATCGGGCCGTGGCGGCGCGGCACGCGGACCTCTTGCCCCTCGGCAGCGCCGCGGCCGTGCATGCGGGCATGGCGACCTTCCGCGAGCTGGCGGGGACGGTGGGCTGGCGAAGGCTCGGCGCCTGGCACCCGGAGCTGGCCGCCGACGCGCTCGCGAAGCTCGGCCAGTCGGACGCCTGGGCGCGGGTGCGCTTCCAGGCTGCGCTGTCCGTGCTGGTCTCCCGCTTCCCGGACGCCGCCGTGCGCGCGGTCGGCGCTGCCATCGCGGGCGGGATGCTGCCGGGACACCTCGCGCCCCACCTGTCCCTGCTGGCCCGACGTCGCCCCGTGGAGGTCTTCGATCTCCTCCGCCCGCTGGCGACCGACGAGCTCAGGCGGCGGCCACCCGGTCCGTTCGCGGGCATCCAGTTCCGCGTGCACGCCGAGCGGCTCGGCGCCGAGCGGCTGTCCTGGCTGATGGAGCACGCGTGGCACGCGCTGCCCGACGGTTGCGAGGACGGTCGCCGCTGGCTGCGTGCGCTGCCCTCGCGCGAGCGGCAGGAGGTGGTGGACGCGTGGCTCGCGCGCGGCCGTGGCGCGTGGGGCGCGTTCCTGTTGCACGAGGTGCCGGCCGAGGACCCCCGGCGGCGGGCCGCCTACATCCGCTGGCTGGTCCAGGCTCGGGACGGCAAGGGCCTGTGTACGCCGCACGCCCTGCAGGACCTGCCGGACGATCTGCGGCAGGAGGAGGCCCGCCGCGCCTTCGACGCCGAGGCCATCGCGCTCGAGCCCGCTCGTCGCTGCGCGTACGCCGCGCTGCTGTCCGTGGCCGAGGCGGCGGAGCGCACGACGCCCTGGCTGAAGCACCCCGAGGGAGAGCTCCGGGCGATGGCGATGCGCGCCTGGCTCCAGTCGCCGCGGCTCGATCCCGGCGGGTTGCCCGACGCGCTGCGGGTGGTGGTGGCCCGTCGTTACGAGCAGGATCCGGTTCGCCTCGCGATGCTCTCGACGCTCGCGGACCTGCCGCTGCGGGTGTGGGCGCCGGGCGGGAGGCTGCCCGCGGAGACCCTGGAGCTCCTGGAGAGCGCGCTGCAGCACGCGTACGAGGCGGCGGATCAGTCGGCCGCGACCGCGCTGTACGCCGAGCGGCTCGTGTGCCTGCTGTTCCGCCTCGCGCCCGAGTGGGGGGTCCAGGGGCTCTCTCGCGCGCTGAGGCTGCGCGGGTCGCTCTCCAGCCTGGGCCTGCTGGCGGGGATGACCGAGGACGAGGTGCGCCTGCTGGTGCCGGTCCTCGACGAGCTCGCCGAGCGCTGGTGCACCCGCGAGCGGTGGTTCGCGTTCACCTGGCTGGTCGCCGCCATCGGCCGCCACCTCCCGCTGTTCCCGGGGGTGACGCGCCTGCTGGGTGAGGTCGCGCGGGAAGTCCCCTTCGCCGGGTACGCCGCCGCGGCGCTGGACCTGCTGCAACGCCACCACCCGGACGCCTTCGCGCCCGTGGCCGACGAGCTCTTCGCGAAGGACCGCAGCGCCGTGGTCTTCGCCTCGATCACGCGCTGGATCGGCCGCCATCGCCAGGATCTGCTGGACGATGTGCTGACGGGCGAGCCGGTCACGGGGCGCTGGGCGACGGGCAAGTCCACCTGGGTGGTGTGGTTCGACGGCGTGTTCCCGTGGTGGAGCGATCGGCAGCGCGAGGCGCTGGCCACCGCGCTCGACGCGTTGCTCGCGGACGAGGGGCTCGATCTGCCGACCGCGTTCCGAGCGGTGAACGTGCTGGTCTCGTTGCCGCTGATCGATCCGGCGCGCGCGCTGCGGGTCGCGCGGGAGGGTACGCCGCCGGCGGTGCGTGAGGTGGCGGTCCGCGGTCTGGCCCACGTCGACGGACCCGAGGCGGTGGCCGAGCTGCTGGACGCGCTGGGCGACGACCGTGCGCGGTACGCGATCTACGCCTTGCGCCGCCGGTTCGCGTCGATGGACGACCGCGAGGTGCTGGCGGCGCTCCTCACCGCGCCGCGGTCGAAGGTGACCGTGGCCAAGGAGATCGCACGGCTGCTCGGCGAGCTCGCGATCCCCGAGGCCCACGAGGCGTTGTTGTCGCTGGCGAGGGAGCCCCTGCACCGCGACGTGCGCATCGCGGTGCTCCGCGGGCTGTGGAGCTCGATCGAGCGCGACGCCACCTTCGACGTGTTCCGGGCGGCGGCCGACGACCCCGATCCGATCGTGGCCTCGCGGCTGGCGGAGGTGCCCGCCGGACAGCTCTCGACGGAGGCGGACCGGAGGATGTGCGAGCTGCTGGGGCGGGTGCTGGGCCGTCCCGAGGAGGAGGCGCGTCGCGCGCTGCTCCAGAGCGTCGCGAGCTCGCCGCTGCGCGATCCCGATCGCACGCTGATGACGGCGATCGTCGCGCGTTGCTCGGCGCCGGGTGGTCCGGAGCGGAAGGCGGCGACGACCGCGGCGCTCCTCCGCCTCCAGCCGCGCGAGGCGAAGCAGGTGGCGGCGGCGGTGCTCGGCCCCCCCGGCGACCACCGGGGCTTCACGGAGCGGTCCGAGGTCCTGGTCGGCATGTTGGGACCGTGGGCGAAGAAGGCGCTGCGGGCGGTGGCGGAGGCGGTGTTCGACGCGCTGCGCGACGACCCGCTGCGCGCCGTCCAGGCGCTGCGCCTGGCGCTGCCGATGACGGACACCGAGGGGCTCGCCGGGTTGGTGGAGGTCCTGCTCACGCGCGGGCTGTTGCACACCGACGCGATGATCGCGGCCCTCGAGGTGGTGCGCGGGGTCGCGCGGCCAGCGGCGTTGGAGGAGCGCTGGCGCTCGCACGCCGATCCGCGGATGCGTCGACTGGCGTTGGGGGCGCTCGTGGCCGCCGCCGCCCCCAGGGAGGGCTGGACGGCCGCGCGGGTGGAGCGCCTCGCGGCCTACCAGCGGGACGCGGACCCCGGGGTGGCTGGTGCGGCGCTGGTCACCTTTCCGCCGGACCCGGCTGGAGCGTGATCGCGGCTGCGGGCTGCAGCTAGGCTACAGGCTGCAGGCTACAGGCTACAGGCTACAGGCTACAGGCGGGTCGACGCTCGGAAGCATCCCCGTCGTCGACTCGCGCCAGGGGGACCGGAGGGCGGCCGTCAGGCCGGTCCCGCCCGGAGGGCGGACGGAGGCCGAAGGGCCGACCCCGCAGGGGCCCCGGTGCCCCGCAGGGGCAGGCGCCCGAACCGGTCCGATCGTGCTGGTCACCCGCCAACCTGGGATATCGCGCGTTGCATCGGGGGTGGGATGGCCGGTCAAGGTGGGGGAGATGCAAAGCGGGCCGAGGCAAGGTGCCTGGAATGCAACACCGGAGGCCGATCCGCGTGGCAGGGGCGCCGGTGGCGTTGCGAGAGTCGGCGTTGGCTCGTGCGGCGAGGCGTGCGTGGTTGCATACGACCGACCTTGCCTCGGCCGACGTTGCGTCGGGGGTGGGATGGCCGGGCAAGGTGGGGGAAGTGCAACGCGAGGGTGCGGTCGGCGTTGCATCGGGAGTGGGGTGGCCGGGCAAGGTGGGGGAGATGCAACCTGGTCCCCACCCAGCCCGTAGCCCGTAGCCTGTAGCCTGTAGCCTGTAGCCTGTAGCCCGTAGCCCGTAGCCCGTAGCCAGTAGCCCGAGCCTGTAGCCCGTGTTCACCGGCCGAGCCGCCCCAGCACCGCCCGCGCCGTCGGCGACAGGCCGTCGGGGTCGAGCGCGGCTTCCAGCCGGCGGGCACGCACCGTCTCGTCGTGTGCGGCGATGCGGTCCGCGGGGTCCAGATCGCGCCAGGCGGGGCTCGCGAGCACCCGGCCGTCGGCGTTCCGCTCGCGGAAGGCGCTCACGACCTGCTCGATCAGCGTCTCGCGGTCGTCGCTCATCCGACCTCCACCACCACGCCGGAGCGGGCCAGGCACTCGAGGAGCAGCGCGCGGGCGCGCCCGACGTTCTTCAGGAAGGTGTTGAGCTGCATGCGCAGCTTGCGGGCGAGATCCCGATCGGCGGCGCCGCCTCGCGCCTCCAGCCGGGCGTCGAAGGCCTGGCGGGGCGCGGGCGGCAGCTTGGCGCGGCACTCCTCGATCAGGGCGCGCAGGTGCGGGTCGGGCTCGATGGGGTCGATGGCGGCGAGCGCCTCGCTGGCGGCGCGCTCGAGGTCGTCGACGGGCGCGACCCGCGCGCGGCGGGCCTCGTCGATGGCGGCGTTCCGAGCGACCCGCAGCGCCAGCCGGAGCAGCGCGTTGGGCCGGTCCACCTCCACCCTCGGGGCCACCTGCCAGACGCGGAGCAGGGTCTCCTGCAGCACGGCCTCGGTGTCGACGGTGGCGGCGAACGAGCGGAGGCTGCGCCGAAGCGGCTCCTCCGCTCCCCGCATCCACCGCCCGAAGGCGACGGCGTCGCCCCGAGCGATGGCGGGCAGCTCGGCGTCCAGATCGATCACCCGACCTCCAGGAGCAGGCCGCCGACCTCGATGGTGGGACCCTGCGGACCGTGCCCGTCGAGCACCAGGCGCACCGTGGCGCCGGCGGAGAGCGCGCCCGCGTGGGTCGTACCCGCCACCGGCGTGACCGGGAAGCGGCGCCCCTGCGCGTCGATCACCACGGCCGCGAGCGGATCCCAGCGCAGGTCCGAGGGCAGCTCGAAGGTCAGCACGACCCGACCGTCCGGCAGCACCGTCTTGCGGGCCTTCACCCGGAGCATCGGCGCGGGCTTCCGCTCCGCCCGCTCGCGCTCGGGCTCCGGGGCGGCGCGGAGGTCGAAGACCACGGACTCCTCCTCGGACGTGGGCATCGCCTCGTCGGCGAGCTTGCGCATGCCCTTGGGGGCCTCGCTCCGCTTCTCCTCCTTCTGCGCGCGCGAGCGCATCGGACCTGCCGGGGCCGGCGGGGGCGCCATGATCGGGGCCATCGCGCGACCGAGGCCGGGGTACCGAGCGTCCGCGGACGAGGGTGCTGCGACGGCAGCCGCGCGCAGCCCGACACCCTCGGCGCTCACGCCGTGAGGCAGTGCGTGCGGCATCCGCTCGTGCCGGGTGGCGGCGCCGGGGTCGACGGTCGCCTCCTCGGTGACCGCGATCCAGGACGTGAGGCGGGTCGCGATGCGGTGGCGCAGGCCCAGCGCCTCGATGGCCGCGTCCACGCCACGCGCGTCGTCGCCGCTCGCCCGCGCCAGCTCGAGGTCTTCGACCTTCTCCCGGGCGTAGCGGGTGGCGAGCACGCGGCGACCAGTGCTCGTGAGTGGCGGGCTCACGCGGAGCTCACGCGTCTCGACCCCGGCGGCCGAGCGCCAGGTCACGACGAGCGGTCCGCCCTGCGCCGACAGCTTCAGCGACACACGCGCGGGGGCGCCTGCGAGCAGGTCGGGGATCGCCGCGGGGGCCTGGTCCTGCAGCGCTGCGCCGGACAGGCTCACCTCGGTCCACAGGGGGTCGCCGGTGCGGGTGAGCAGGGCGGAGACCGCGGTCCCCACGGGCTCGTCCGGTCCCACGATGGCCTCGTGACCACCGCCCGCCCGCGCCACGCCGCCGGTCAGCGTCCGGTTCACGGAGCTGCCGATACCGACCGTGTGGATGCGCGAGCCGCGCGGGAGCCCACGGCGGATCCGACCGATCACCTCGGCCTCGAACCCGATGTACCCGTCGGTGATGAGCACCACCTGGCGCTCGGCGTCCTGCCGCTGCGGGCGCAGCGCCTCGGTCACCGCCTCGTGCATCGCCGTGCCACCGCTGGCGCGCAGGGCCCCGAGCCAGGCCATGGCCTGCGCGCGGCTGGCGGCGTCGATGGCGACGGGGTCGGTCTTCCAGCGCCGCTGGGTGTTCGAGAACTCGATCATCTCCAGCCGGTCGCCGGTCCGCAGCCCACCCACGAGCGCCGTGCAGAAGGCGACGGCCTGCGCGAGCGGGGTCCCGCCCATCGAGCCCGAGGTGTCGATCAGCAGGCACAGGTCACGCTGGACGGGCGTGCCGGCCACCCGCGGCGGGACCAGCGTGAGCAGCGCGTACCCGCTCTCGTCTCCGTCGGGACGGGCCACCTCGAGCCGCAGCCCGGGCTCCGGAGCGGCGACCGGCCAGCGCACCACCAGATCGCGGTCGAGCCCGCCCGACAGCGTGACGCCGGTCTCACCGGTGGTCAGGGGGTGCGAGGGCGAGCTCGCGGGACCGGTGAGGTCGTCGCCGATCGCCAGGTGGGCGCTGCAGCGCACCTCGACGTTCCCCACGTCGACGACGACGCGATCGGCGTCCGGGGTCTCACCGGGAGCGCCGAGGTAGCGCGGGCCGACGACGGTGGGCCAGCGCCAGGTCCAGCCGCCGTCCTCCCAGGCGAGCGGCTGCTCGACGTCGATCTCGACCTCGACCTCCGCACCCGGGGGCACGTTGCCGAGCTCCTGGGTGAACAGGCTGCTGCGCTCCTGCTCGAGGAGCGTGGCGGTGCGGCCCTCGATCAGGGCCTGCTCGAAGGCGGCGCGGGCGTCGGCCTTGCGCTGGACCTGGCCGACCACCCGGCGCCCGGCGAGGACGAACGCGAGATCGACGACGGCACCGTCGGCCGGCAGGGGCAGCAGGTACGTGACGGACAGGGGCTCGGCGTACGGGTTGGCGAAGCGCTGGCGGAGCCGGGTGCGGCACAGGCCGCCGCCGGCGTCGGCGCTGATCTCCACGGCGCGCAGGGGCAGCTCGCGCCCGTCGTCGGCGACGAGCCGGCAGCCGTTGGAGGGGACGTTGGCGAGGGCGGGGGACACGGTCATGGCAGTCTCCGGGTTGGGGTTCACCCTGGCAACGGGCGGCCCTGCGAGCCGGTGACAAACTTTCGTATTCGTCGAGGTAGGTGGCCGAGGATCGGCTACTGCGGTGCGTTTCCCGTGGGCTGCGCCTCGAGGCGGGCGACGAACTCCTCGGTCGTGTTCCGGTGGGGGTAGGGCTCGGCGGGGACCTCGACGCCGGAGCGCGGCACAAGGGTTCCCAGCCGTCGCCGGGGGTCCACTCGACCAGGCGGTGGGACGGCACCCGCGCCCGGACGTGCTCGGTGTGTCGCGCCGCGGCGGCGATCGCGGTCTCCGGGTCGAGGAAGTCGGGCCCGAACACGCGCGTCATCAGGGCGCCCACCATGTCGCGGAACGGCCGGTCCTCCTCGGTGGGCGGGCGGCGGAAGATGTGGAGCACCGTCGCGTCGGCGCTGCGCCACCACGCGGCGGGATCGCGGTGTGACAGCAGGATCGGCGCGTCGGGCCACCGCTCCGCGAGCTCGGGCCAGAACGCGGAGGAGGGGAAGTCCACCGCGGCACCCCATCCGGCGAGCAGCACGTCCCAGTCGACGTCCTCGCCCATCGCTGCGCGGTGCCAGTCGCGGACGTGGTCCGGGCGCGAGAACACCTCGGTCATGTGGTAGCAGGGCTCGCCGAGCAGCCGCTCGAGCGCCTCCTTGAGGGAGCGCGTGCCCGTCCGAGGGAGCCCGGCGCCGATGATGCGCAGCGCCATCAGAGCCTGCCAGCCGCTTCACGGAGCTGGGCGGAGACGTCGCCGGTGACGGGCGGACCGTGGCTGGTGGTCATCAGGCGCACGTCGGGGATCGACGCCAGTCGCTCGACGAAACCCTTGAAGGCAGCGCGATCCTTGCCGAAGAACTGGCGCACGATGCGGGCCTGGCCGAGCTGCCCGCCCGGGGGTCCGAGGAACCCCATGAGCAGCCCCTTGAACCCCGTGACGGCGTGCGGGTGCTTCGAGCCGAGGATGTCGTTGACCAGCAGGGCCTTGCCACCACCCTCCACGGGCACCTCGTAGACCAGCTCGTACCCTTCCTTCATCCCGTCGGGCGAGTGGCAGGTGATGCCGAGCTCGGGCAGGGCGTCCTCGCAGCTCGCGTCGACGTGCTGCACCTCCTGGACCTTGGCGACCGCCGCCCGCGGCGCGAGCACCTTCGCGTCCGGGTACCGGAGCTTGTACCGCTTGATGTCCATGCGGTGCCCTTCACTGGGGACGATGATCCAGCGGACCTTCCCGAGCGCGTCGAGGGCCTCCATGTCGGGCTCGCGCAGGCAGCTGCAGGAGTGGACGAGCAGGCCGTCCGGCAGCCGCACGACGACCATGTTGCGCGGCAACGGCGGGTTCTTCATCACGCTCCAGACCCACCACACGCCGGGCGCCAGCTCCTCGAGCGGCCCCTGCTCGGCGTCGACCGACGCCTCCCACGGATCGTCGTACCCCAACCCGACCTCCCGGTCGCAGCCTACGCCAGGTGGAGAGCGGTGCGAACCAGGTCCTGCGTGGTCTCGCTGACGCCGTGCGTGGCCAGGTCGTTCCAGAACGCCGTCGATGCCCCCGCGTCCAGGAGCCAGGCGCGATCGGTGTCGTCGACGAGCTCCACCACCTCGCGCCAGTCCTCGTCCTGGACCAGCGCACGCCGCAGCAGCTCGATCGACAGGCTGTTGGTGCCGTTCGCTGTCGTGGGCCCGACCATCGTGTCCACGAAGGACCGGAAGGTCGGGTCGCAGGCGTAGTAGTAGGGGAGCCAGGCGTACGGGGTGACCCACTCGCGGTCGCGCTTCATGACGCCGTCGGCGGGGATGGCGCCGCAGAAGTGGCGGAAGATGGCGAGCTGGCGCGGATCCGTCATGGCGGTGGTGACGCTGCGGACCAGGTCGGACCCGTCGACGAGGACCGTGATCCGCAGCTGGTCGGTGGCGCCTTCGGTGGACGGGTCGGCGAGCCACTCGGCCGCGAGCTCCGACCGGTAGGCGCCGTAGTAGCGGTCGGGGCAGGGGTCGAGCGCCCCCGGGACCTCGGGCGGCTTCAGCGTCTCGTCGTGGTGGTCGCAGGCGTGCTGGACCTCGTGCACGAGGGTCTCCGCCAGCTGGTCGCGGGACCGCGTCGATGGAGACAACAGCAGGATCGCCGAGCCTCGGGTCTCACCGACCAGGGCGGGATCGAGTTGTACGGTGCGGGTGGGGTCTGCGGCGTCCGAGGTGTACGGCGAGGTGGGGTCGAACCAGGTCCGGCGTCCACCTTCGCCCGGGTCGTCCGTGGCCGTCAGCGCGGCGACGTGCACCAGCCCGACGTCGACGTACTGCGCGCTGTTGCGCTCGATCGGGTCGTCGCTGTCCAGCAGCTCGGCAAGGAGGGAGCGCACGGCCCTGCAGTCGGCGACGTGGCGGGCGGTCTGATCCTGGGCGGGTGCGTTCAGCGCCGAGAGCTGCTCCTGCGCGGCGGCGTTCCCCCACGGCTGCTCGACCGTCGGCAGCATCCAGGGCGCGCCGGCGAGGTTGCGGGTGTCGACGCCGGACGACGCGGGGAGCCGTGAGAGCTGCATGGGACCTCCGCAGGGGAGGGATGCAAGCTCGTGGCCAACCGGGCATCACGGTGAGACGCCGTGGATCGCGTGATCGACGTCCGTCGGCGACGGACGTCCGTCAGACGGCGTCGGACGTTCGATCGCTGGTCGGGCGCTCGTGGGAACCCTTGCACGTGTGGAGGTACCAACGACGGAACGCGAGCGTGGGACGGTCGGTGGCGACGCTCCGCTCCAGGGCTGGTGGCGGCACCTCGATCGGGTCGTGCGACTCGGTCACGGCGCGATCCTGGCGGAGGATGTAGACGTTGATCCGGTCCAGCAGGGCGTAGAGCGGGTTGTGTCGGCCGTAGCCGCGGGTCGCCACGATCATCATGCGGGTGCGCACCGCGTCGACGGGGACGCAGAAGGCGTGGACCACCTGGCCGCCGCGGTCTTCGGGGAGGATGGTGAGCGACATCGCGTTGGGCCGGTGGTGGTGCAGCTCGCTCCGCGCGCCCTCGAGCTCCGAGAGGATCCGGAAGCCCGTGGGCGTGTCCTGGACCTCGAGCCGCGCCTCGGAGCGATCGGTCAGTCGTCGGCGCGCGGCCAGCCCGATCGTGTTCCAGTGGACGAAGGGCAGGTGGGGGTAGTCGAGCATGTTCTCCATCGCCCGGGTCCAGTGGCAGCTCCACTCCTCGGCGTGCTCGTACCTGGCCAGGTCCGAGCGCAGGAGGGCCGGCGGGATGGCGGGCTCGCCCGGCGCATCGGCCCCGACCTCGGTGAAGACCCAGATCAGCCCTGCCCGTTCGACCACCGGGAGGCGCCCGACACCGAGCTGCTCGAGCTTCGCGCCCGGGTTCATCGGGACGTGGGTGCAGGCGCCGTCGGCGTCGAAGCGCCAGCCGTGGAAGGGGCACTCGAGGCACCCATCGGGCCGCACCGTGCCGAGCGACAGCCGGACACCCCGGTGCGGGCACCGATCGACGAGGGCCGACACGGACCCGCCCGTCCGCCACAGCGCGACGCGCTCCCCCGCCACCGTCACGCCGAGGGGCGTCCGTCCGAGCTCCCGGGAGAAGACGACCGGCGTCCACTGCCTGGCGAAGTCGACGAACACGCTCACCTCCTGTTGGATGTGCTCACCGCCAGCTCGCGGCGAGCGAGCCCTCGGTGGTCACCGACACGTCGGTTCCCGGCGCCCACACGACGCCGAACGACACGCGAGGTCCGATCGTGAGGCGCCCGAGGATCGCGCCCGCCTGCAGCTCGGGCTGCACGGGGATCCGGAGCCCGCCGCCAAGCGAGGCCGCCACCGGTGCTGCGAGCAGGCCCTGGACGTAGGCGCGCCCGCCGACCACGCCGGCCGAGGCCCACGGCGTCAGCGTGAGCCCCACGGTCGGCGCCACCAGCGGCACCACCAGGCCCGCCGCGCAGCCCGTGTCCGCGCGCCAACCCTTCGCACCCTCGCGCAGCGCGCGACGCAAGCCCACCGAGGCGCCCGCCGCCCCGCCGTCCGTGCGCAGCTCCACCGCAGCGTCCACCGGGCCCACCGGCGCGCCCACCGACAGATCGTGGAAGCCCACGACCGCGCCGGGTTCGCGGTGCGGGAGGCGCAGCGCCGCCGGATCGGCCCAGGCCGCGGAGACCAGCCAGCCGATCACGGGTCCACCGTCCCGGGGAAGGGCCCCTCCAGCCGGGCGGGATCGTCGCCCAGGAGGTACACGTCGAGGGTGGCGTCGACGATGCGCAGCGCGTCCCGGCGCACCTCGTCGAGGGGGCGGAGGAGCTCGCCGTCGCGCGCCAGCTCGGAGTCCTTCGGGTCGTCGGTCCAGGCGTAGTGGTTGACGCCGTCGAGGATCCACTGGGCGCTGGGGCCCGGGTAGCGCGGGAAGGCCTCCTCGATGCCGGGCAGCCCCTGGTCGGTGGTGCCCACGATCGACAGGACCGGGCGCCCGACCTGCTCCTCGACGGGGTCCGCCCCCGCGGGGAAGGAGGCGAGCATGGCGAGCAGGTCCATCTCCTCGTCACGCACCCACTGGCGCGCGGCCATCACGCCGCCGAGGCTGTGGCCCATCGCCGCCGTCGGCCCTTCCGGCGCGACCAGGCCCGCCAGCACGCCATCGCCGTCGGCCTCCTCCCGGAGCGCGTCCAGCGCGAGCTCGCCGTTGCCGGGCTGCGTGATCGCGAGGAGGAGCTCGGCCTCCGGCAGAACGGTGACGTAGCCGCGGGTGGCGAAGTGCCGCGCCAGCCACAGGTAGCGCTCGGGGGCGACGAAGCCGCCGTGGGTCAGCACGACCACGGGCGCGGACGCGACCGCCGGCTCGCCGTCGTCGTCCGCGGGGAACACGACGGAGACCGGCACGACCTCGGTGACCCGGGCCTGCACGCGGAGCGAGACCAGCCCTGCGCCGAGGGGGCCGTCGGTGCCGTCGGTGCCGTCGCGCGCCGCGTCCGGCGCGTCCAACAGGGTCGGGTCGCCCACGGGGGAGCACGCGAGCAGCACCCACGCGATCATGGCCAGATCAGGGTCCGGCTACCGGTCTGGAAGCGATCGGTCGTCACGGAGAAGCGGTAGCACGTTCCGGACACGAGCTCGGCACCGCCGGTGGGCGGTCCGCTGGCGGCGCTCGCGTCCTCCGCGCGCCGCGGCACCTCGCCGTAGGTCACCGGACCCGCGAAGCCCAGGGGGAAGGCGGTGGACGACAGCACCCAGTAGGTGGTCCCGCCCGTCACGGGCCCGGGTCCCACCGGCAACCGCGCGTCGGGCGACGTGACGTACAGGCCGAGCGCTCCGCCCGATCCCCAGTCGATCAGCACGTCTCCGGCGCCGTCGATGGCGACGTCGACCGCCACGTCGCCCTCCGTCCCCTCGACGCACCCGCTGGCGGCCCGCCGCAGCGTCCAGGAGATGCCTTCGACGTGGAAGCCCGGGCCCGACATGATCATCTCGCCCTCGGCGCGATCGGCGACACCGTCCCCGTCGAGGTCGGTCAGGGTGCCGTCGAGCTCGCCGCCCTGGGCCATCGAGAAGCCGAAGGACAGCGGTGCAGGCGGCACGTGGAGCGTGTCGTCGTCGACCACGGCCAACGTCGACCAGGTCAGCCCACGGCCCAGATCGAGCACCACGTCCGCGCCCCCGTCCGTGGACGCGGCGGTCAGCGGCGTGATCACCGGGATCGTGATCCGATCGTCGAAGCCGCCGTTCACGAAGTCGATCACGGGCAGGTCGACCACCAGCTCGTAGTCGCCGTCCAGCTGGAGCGCGGGTGCCAGGGCGGTGTGGAACGCGACGCGCTCCTCGACCGGCAGCGCGCGCCCGTCGAAGGCCTCGAGCCCGGCGGCCGCCGTCACCACCACGTCGGCGTCCCAGGGCAGCGGCGCGTCCGGCGCCAGCATCACCTTGCGCCCGTCCACGATCGGCGTGGCGCTGCGGGTCTGGCCGTCGACCTCGAGCGCGATGGCCTGGAGGTTCGTCGGGTCGTCCCAGATGGGCTGGTTGAACGTGAGCACGAGCGGGGTGTCCACGCCGACCGGGCCGTCCGTGAGCGGCTCGCTCGCCAGCAGGAACAGGTCGCGGTCGGTGAGCTCCTCGAGGTAGCGCGTCAGGTCGTCGAGCTGCCCGTCGTCGAGCGACACCCCGGACCATGCGGCGGCCTCGGCCACGCTGTCCCGCAGGGTGGTGGCGTCCGCGCGCTTCAGCCAGCGGTTGTGGCGATAGATCCCCACCAGCGATGGGATGCTGCTCTCGTCGGGCGTGATGCCGTCCGCCAGCGTGACGTTGGTGGTGGTGCGCGGCGCGGGGTGGCAGGAGGCGCACGCCGCCTCGCCTTCGTAGAGCGCGCGCCCACGCTCGCCCGCCTCGGACAGTGCTCCCGAGCGGCGGGTCTGCCCGTTGGCGGCGGCCGGCGGCGCCAGCGACGCGAGGAAGGCCGCCAGGTCCTCCGCCATCCCGGTGGTGGGCCACTTGGCGATGATGGAGGTGTACCCGGTGTATCCGAAGGCGCGCACGTCCGCGACGTACCCGCCCCAGCCGAGCGGCGCCGTCCCCTCGAGCCAGAACATCGCGCGGCTCGCCTCCCACACCGCGAACGGACCCGCCGGCCACACCCGGGTGTCACCGCGTCCGTCGGTGTGGCAGGAGTTGCAGGAGTAGTTCGCGCCGTACTGCTCGCCCGGGCTGACGAAGCCGACCTGCCCGGCCGCCACGTCCGGGGGCCGAGGATCGGTCCCTGCGGCCCCCGTCGCGAGCACGCCGGTCGTGTCCAGGGCTTGCACCACGAACGCCTGCGAGCCGTGGGAGAGCACGTGCCCGTCGGCCACGATCACGTCGCGCGGCTGCCCGTCGACCGGGATCCGAGCGAGCTCGTGCAGATCCTCGGCGTCCAGCGCGATGGCGGCCGAGCTTCCCTCGGCGACCACCCACAGGCGATCTCCGTCGAGCGCCAGCGCCTGCGGACCGAGCACCATGCCGGTGGCGGGACCGCCGGGCCCGAGCACGATCTCGTCGAGCAGCGCGCCGGTGTCGAGGTCCCACGCCGTCACCACGCCCTCGAAGGGCGGAGCGTCGACGTCCACCAGGCCGCGCTCCGGGAAGCTGCGCGTACCGGTGACGAGCAGCCTGCCGCGGGCCTCGTCGAGCTCGAGGTCGGTGATCGCGCTGGCGACCTCGGGGAAGGTGGCGAGCACGCGGCCCGAGGCGGTGTCGACGACCATCACGTCGGGGTCGAGCCCCTCGTCCACCCCGAACGGGTAGCGCTCGGCGGCGCCGGTGCGGTGGCCCGCGACCGCCAGATGCGTGCCGTCGCTGCTCAGCGCCAGGGCCCGAGCGTCCGGGGGCGCTGGGAGCGTGGCGGTGCGCGCGCGGTGTTCGAGGTCGACGACGGCGATCTCCGTCGCCGTGGCCAGCGTGACGTAGGCACGGGTGCCGTCGGGGCTCACGACGACGCCCGACGGCTCGTCGCCCACGTGGATCGCGTCCACCATCCGCCCGGCCGCGACGTCGATCACGCCGAGGTGATCGTCGCCCGCCTGCGCCACGTAGACCAGGCTCCGGTCCGGGCTGGCGGCCAGCGCGACGGGCCAGGAACCGACCGCGATCTCACCGGCGGGCTGCAGGTCGGGCAGGGTGAGCCGAGCGATCGCCGGCGCGTAGGCCTGCGCCGCCCACACCTCGCCCCCGACCTCCAGCAGCGAGCGCGACGGCGGGTGGAACAGCGCGTGGTAGGGCGCCTGGTCGACGACCTCGACGTCGAGCTGATCCTCGCCCAGCGCGAACGTCCAGGTCCCCGCCGCGTCCGGCACGAAGCGCGACTCCCCGCCGAACCCGTGGACGACCTCGTTGTCGCCCGGGGCGTCCACCACCGTCCAGGTCTCGGTGCAGCCCGGATCGATCGTGGGCAGGTACCGCACCGAGCCGACCGGCACCCGGATCAGCGGCGGACCGTCGACCGTGGACCAGGTGCACGAGGACACGGTCGAGCCGGTGTCGTCCGCCGTGCCGGATCCGTCGAGAGGGAGGGGCGTACCGACGGTGCAGGCCGCGGCTAGGAGGAGGGTGGGGATCGTTCGCATGGTGCGTTCGTACCCTTGTGCACACATTACGTCTACATTTTGCACAGATCTTGAAACACAAGAGAGAAGCCGACCGTGGCCATGTGACGCGCGGAGGGCTAATGAATGAACGCTCATTCAGACCATCGACCTCCACCCTGGGGACGCCGTGAACACCTACAGGCCGCCGCTCGACGACATCCGCTTCGCCTTCGAGACCTTCGACTTCGACGGACAGCTCGGCGGGATCGAGAAGTTCTCCGACTTCGACCTCGACACCTGCATGACGCTGCTCGAGCAGTACGCGAAGTACTGCGCCGACGTGCTGGTGCCCCTGAACAAGAAGGGCGACGACGTCGGCGTGAAGTTCGATCCGGCGACGAAGACGGTCGCGCTGCCGGACGGCTTCAAGGAGGCCTACCAGGGCTTCTGCGACAACGGCTTCCTGACGATCCCGTGGAACCCGGAGTACGGCGGGATGGGCGCGCCGGTCGCCGTCAGCACGATGGCGGGCGAGGTGCTGATCGCGGCGAACAAGGCGTTCTCGATGTGCTCGGGCCTGACGACGGGGCTCATCGAGGCGCTCGAGGCGCACGGCAGCGAGGAGCAGAAGGCGGCCTACCTGCCGAACCTGATCAGCGGCGTGTGGTCGGCGACGATGTGCCTCACCGAGCCCCAGTGCGGCACGGACCTCGGCCTGATCAGCACGGTGGCCACGCCCGACGGCGACTCGTACCTGCTCTCCGGCACGAAGATCTGGATCACCTTCGGTGAGCACGACATGGTCGACAACATCGTCCACCTGGTGCTCGCGCGGCTGCCGGACGCGCCTCCGGGCATCAAGGGGATCAGCGCCTTCATCGTGCCGAAGGTGCTCGAGGACGGCTCGCGCAACCCCATCTTCTGTGGTGGCACCGACCACAAGATGGGCATCCACGCGTCCCCGACCTGCGTGATGAACCTCGAGAACGCGCGCGGCTGGATGGTCGGCGAGCCCAACCGCGGCATGCGCTCGATGTTCGTGATGATGAACGCCGCGCGGCTCAACGTCGGCATCGAGGGCGTGGCGCTCGGCGAGGCGGCCTACCAGGCGGCCCTGATGTTCGCCAAGGACCGCCGCCAGTCCCGGTCCCTCGACCCCGCGAAGCAGGACCGCTCGGCCTCCGCGGACAACATCCTCGTGCACCCCGACGTTCGCCGGATGCTGCTCGAGGTGAAGTCGACGAACGAGGCCCTGCGCGGGCTCGTCGCCTGGATCGCCGTCGCCGCCGACGTGGCCCACCACGCGACGGACGAGGCCGTCCGTGAGCGCGCCGAGGACCTGGTCGCCCTGCTCACGCCGATCATCAAGAGCTTCGGCAGCGAGCGCGGCTTCCACAACGTGAGCCTGGCGATGCAGGTCTGCGGCGGCGCCGGGTACACGAAGGACTGGCCGATCGAGCAGTACCTGCGCGACGTGCGCATCGCGATGATCTACGAGGGCACGAACCACATCCAGGCGCTCGACCTGGTGGGGCGCAAGCTGCCGATGCACGGGGGGCGGCTGCTGCGCGTGTTCTCCGACGAGATCACGAACGCGATCCGCGACTCCGCGGGGACGCCGGAGATGGCGGAGTTCCTAGAGCCGCTCAAGGCCGAGGCCAAGCGCCTGACGGCGACGACGATGGAGCTCGGCGGCAAGCTCCCGACGGACCCCGAGCTGCTCGGTGCCATCGCCAGCAACTACCTCAACCAGTTCGCGCTGGTCACGCTGGCCTACGTGTGGGTCCGTGAGGCGAAGGCCGCGCTCGGCCGCCCCGACGGCGACCCGGTCCGCCAGAGCAAGCTGCAGTGCGCCCGCTACTACATGCAGATGGTGCTGCCCGAGGCCGCCGCCTACGCCGCGAAGGTCGCGGTGGGCAAGGGCGTGGTCACGGACATCGACGTCGACCTGCTCTGAGTCGCTGCACCTCGGCTGTCGGTGTGCCTCATCCCGGACCTCGCGTCTATGATGGGCCTCCGACATCCCGAGGGAACGCATGATTCCAGCGCTGGTCCTCACACTTCCGCTCGTTCCCGGCGCGCCCGCGACACTGACCGCCACGGGGGCGGTTCCCGGCGAGACCGTGCACTTCGGCGGAGGGGTCGGATCGGGTGCTGCCGGACCGTGCCCCGTCGCGCTGGGTGGGCTCTGCCTGGACCTGGGTGCCGACGCCGTGGAGATCGGTACGGCGGTCGCGGACGGCGCGGGCGTGGCCTCGATGCAGCTGACGGTTCCCGCGTTGATCCCTGGTCGGGACTACGTCGTGCAGGCGGCGATCGTGCGTGGGGTGGGCGGGGTCTCCTCGGTGAAGAGCCCGGCGACGGTCGTGGACGCGACGATGGTGGACCACGACGGCGACGGTGTGGTGGACGCCGCCGACCGCTGCCAGGGAGCCGACGACGCGGACGATCCGGATGCGGACGGCGTGCCGACGGCCTGTGACACCTGTCCCGCCGTGGCGGATCCCGCGCAGGGGGACACCGACGGGGACGGTGTCGGCGACCTCTGTGAGGGCCCCGTGCTCGGACCGGCGATCTGGCAGGGGGAGGGCGATCAAACCGACGCGGAGTTCGGGAGCATGGTCGCCACCGCGGACGTGAACGGCGACGGCTACGACGACGTCCTGGTCGGTTCCCGCGGATGGTCGAACGGGCAGGTGGGCGAGGGTCGGGTGGCGGCGTTCCATGGATCGGCGGCGGGTCCGAGCGCGGCGCCCGACTGGACCCTGGAGAGCAACGTGGCGGGAGCGTGGCTCGAAGTGGTGGGATCCGCCGGCGACGTGAACGGTGACGGGTACGACGACGTCGTGGTGGCGACGCCGTCCGTCAACCTGGGGTACGGCGACGGCGTGGCGATGATCTTCGCGGGGTCGTCCACGGGACTGGGCGCCGCCCCGATCTGGACCGTCACCGGTGACCCCGCTGCGACCTGGGCGTTCGGGGCAGCCGTGAGCAGTGCCGGTGACGTGAACGGTGATGGATACGACGACGTGCTCGTCGGCGCCCCGGGTTCCGCTACATCGGGGGTCGAGCTGTACCTCGGGTCGGCCACCGGTCCTTCGACGACACCCACCACCACCTTGAGCTCGCCGGGGTTCTTCTCGTGGAACGAGTTCGGGCAGGCGGTGGCTTCGGCCGGTGACGTGAACGGTGACGGGTACGACGACGTGCTCGTCGGGGCCGAGGGCGACTACGAGTACGAGCCACCCCGGGTCGCCCTGTACTACGGCAGCGCCACCGGGCTCCGGGCCTCGGCCGCCTGGCAGGACATCCTGGGAACCTACTACGGCGGGACCTGGATCAGCGCCGTGTCGGTGACCTCGGCCGGCGACGTCGACCGGGACGGGTACGACGACTTCGTGGTGTCGGGCGGTGGAGTGACCCGGGCCTACCTGGGCGGACCGAACGGCCCGTCGAGAGCGGTCTGGGAGAGGGCCGCGAGGGTGAACGTGGTCGCCGCGGGGAGGGACGTGAACGGCGACGGGCGGCCCGATCTCGTGCTCGCCAAGGAGCCCTACGAGAGCATCTCCGTCTTCCTGGGCACGGTGGATGGCTTCGCGGACGTGCCAGCCACCACGGTGCAGGGGCTGGCGAACACCGACTACGGAGCGTGGGTGGCGCTCGGTGACGCCGATGGCGATGGACGGTCGGACGTCGTCGTCGGCGCACCGCTGGCCAGCAACCCCCAGGGGTACGAGGGGGCGGCGGTGGTCCATCCCGGGGTCACCCCCTGATGTTCCTCCCGATCGACGGTCTCCTGGTCAACGCGGTCTCCCTGGGCAGCGGCCCCCGAACCCTCGTCGCCCACGGCGGCTGGACCGGCAGCTGGGAGCTGTGGCGCCCGCCCTTCGAACAGCTCTCGCGGACCTGGCGCTGCGTCGCCTACGACCACCGGGGTTGCGGGGAGACGCCGGCGCCCGCGGACAGCATCACCGCCGACCGCCTGGTGGACGACCTGATGGCGGTGCTCGACGCGATGGACGTGGAGCGCTGCGTGCTCGCCGGCGAGTCCATGGGCGGCGTGGTCGCGGCGCTCGCCGCCGAGCGGCACCCCGATCGCTTCGAGGGGCTGGTGCTGGTCTCCACGCCACCCTTCGTCGACGAGGCGAGCACGGCGGCCCTCGTGGTGGGCTCCCGCGCCGACCATCCGCGCACCGTCGACGCCTTCGTGCGCCGCTGCCTGCCCGAGCCCGACAGCGAGCACCTCGTTCGCTGGGGCCGCCACCTGCTGGGCCGCGCGGATCCCGAGGCCGCCGCGCGCCTCCTCGAGTGCCTGCACGGCGTACGTCCCCGCCTCGACCGGCTCGCGCTGCCCACCCTCGTAATCCACGGCGAGCTCGACGCGATCGTCCCCGTGGCCGCGGCGACCTTCGTGGCCACGGCGATCCCCGGCGCGCGCCTGGAGGTGCTCCCCCGCATCGGTCACGTGCCGACGATCACCGCGCCGGACACCGTCGCCAGGCTCATCGAGACGCTGGAGTAAGCAAGGCGTACATGATGGGAGTAAGTGATACTCAAAACGTCGGCGTCCACAGGAAACCCTCGAACGGGTTGGGCATGCCGCTGCGGAGCAGCACCTCGTCCTCGAGGTCCACGAACACCTGATCCTCGTAGGCACCGGACGCGCCGGTCGGGGACAGGGTGGGGAAGGCGGCGGAGACGAGGCGACCGTTGCTGCCGCCGTTCATGGAGCCGCTGTCCGTGAGGTAGAGCGTGCCGTCGGTGTCGAGCTCGACACCCCGCAGGAAGACGAACGCGTCGAGGGTGTCGGGAACCAGGTCGGCGACGTAGGTGGGACGGACGGTCGGGTCGTCGGTGACCGCCAACCCCACGCTGCCGTGGGAGCCGTCCACGCCGTAGCTGTGGGCGTAGAGCAGCCACCAGCGGCCACCGTGCTGGCGGAACACCGCGCCGTGCGGCGTGTGGAGGCTGCCGGACTCCGGGTAGGTCCAGAGCTCCCGCGCCTGGTCCGAGCTGATGTCCCACAGGTCGATCCTGCCGGACGCACCTTCGCCCTGGCCGCCACCGCCGGCAGCGCCGCCGCGGTGCGAGGAGAGCAGGAGCGTGGCGTCGGCGAGGTCCACCCGCTCGATGCCGTTGGGCTGGGTGATGGCGACGCCGGCGATCGTGCGGACGGCCGTGGCGGAGCTTCCGTCACCCGCGACCCAGCGGATCTGGTTGGCGCTGGCCTCGGGCACGATCACCGTGTCGTCGAGCGGGTCGCGGACCGCGTCGTGCGCGAAGGAGAAGCCGGGGAGCGACCAGTCGGCGGATCCATCGCTGCCGATGCGGGCGATCCCGCTCTGGTTCATGCTCCCGCCGATCGTGTAGGAGACGAGCAACCCGTCGCCATCGGCGCTCGCGCCCTCGCCGCCGCACCCGCTGCAGCTCCCAAGCATCTCGGCCCAGGTGGCCGTCCAGGCGTCGTTGCCGTCGGTGTCGACGAGCCACAGCCCGTCGGCGTTGGACATCACCAGGACGCGGTCGGTGTCGGGGAGCGTGGTCCTGCCGGTGTCGTCGGTGGTCCCGGTGTCGCCGGTGGGCGAGGCTCCGTCGCCACTGTCCCCGCTCGTACAGCCCGCCACCGCTGCCAGGATCGTCAGGACTCGCCACACGTGGACCTCCTACCCCCGAACGTAGGGGGCGACCTTGGAGGAGCTGTGGAGGCGGCCCGACATTGGGACAATTGTCGAGGTGCGGGTGGGTCCAGGGCCGTCGTAGCCTGCGGACATCGGGGGTTCGATGTCCGTCGTACTGCTGTTGTCGCTGCTCGGGCGTGCGTTGGCGCAGGAGGTCTGCTCCGGCGGGGTGGACGAGGATCTGGACGGGGCCGTCGACTGCGCGGACACGGACTGCGGGCTCGATCTGACGTGCTGCGGCGGCGACACCTCCGACGCGGACGGTGACGGGTGGTGTGACCACCTCGACGTCTGCCCGTCGGTCGCCGACCCTGACCAGGCGGATGGTGACGGTGACCGCGTCGGGGACGCGTGCGACCAGTGTCGCGGGAACGATCGCAGGGGCGACACGGACGGCGACGGGTGGTGCGACGACCGGGACGGATGCCCCGTCGTGGCCAACCCCCTGCAGACGGACAGCGACGGGGACGGCACGCCCAACGCCTGCGACGTCTGCCCGGGGGACGGCGACGGATCGACGTTGTTCGGATCCCTCCGGCGGCTCGGTTCCCGCGTCGGCGTCACGCCCCGCCTCCCGATGTCGGCCGACGTGGACGGGGACGGCGATCTCGATCTGGTGTGGGTGCTGGACTACTACCTCGACGGGTTCGCATCGACGGACATCGAGGCTTCGCTCCAGGGTGCCTCGGGGCTGGAGGGTCCACGGAGCCTGTGGTCCGCCTCGTTCGCCGTGACCGACCTGGTCGCGGACGATCTCGACGCGGACGGGGTCGACGACCTGGTCTTCGTCGACGGACGGATCCGGACGCTCGGCGGCGGGATCTCCCACGCGTTCCCGGGGACGCGCGAGGCGCGGGTGGTCGCCACCGGGGACGTGGACGGGGACGGTCGGGTGGACATCGCGTACGTGACCGCGCGCGGAGACCTCGGTGGCTTTCGCCAGACCGCGGCGGGTGGCTGGTCGGCTGGGATGAGCATGCCCTCGAGCCTCACGAACCCGACGGACCTGCTGGTGGTGGACGTCGACGACGACGGCATCCAGGACCTGCTCGCGTCGGCGGGGGACGCGGTGGCCTGGCATCGTGGGCTCGGAGCGGGCGTGCTCGGCGCGCGGCAGGACCTGTCCGGGGCGGTGCCGGGGGCGCGGTCGCTCGTGTTCGAGGACATGGACGGGGACGGCCTTCGAGACGTGGTGGCGCTGGCGAGGGACGCGAACGAGGTCGTGGTGATGCGCGGTCGGGGCGCTGGAGCCTTCGACGCGCCGGTGGCTGTGGTGACCGACCGGGTCCTGGACCGGTTCGCGGACGGTGTGGCGGTGGCCGACCTCGACCAAGACGGCGATCTGGACCTGGCGGTCTCCGACACCTACGAGGTGTGGTGGCACGAGAACCGCGGGGGCCTCGTCTTCGACGCACACCCGGCGCTCGAGACCTCGGCGACGCTGTTCCGGGAGGTGGCGGCGGCGGACTTCGACGGGGACGGCGACGCGGACCTCGCCTGGGGCCCCGACTGGGCGAAGAACCTCGGCCAGTGCGCGCTCGCCGACGGGGACCAGGACGGCCTGACCGACGCCGAGGAGGTCCAGGTGTTCGGCACCGATCCCACCGCGCGCGACACCGACGGCGGTGGGCT
>JACKER010000051.1 GCA_020632925.1 Alphaproteobacteria bacterium
CTCGCGAGCGGGCTGTGGGTGGACGGTGGCTGCGACGGTGGCTGCCGGGTGGAGCACACCGTGCTGACCGGGCTCGAGGGGCGCGTCGGGGGCGCCGTGGTGTGGGGTGGCGCCGAGGGGACGCTGTCCCGCGTCACGATCACCGACAACCGTGCGGGTGACGGCGGTGGGGCCTTGATCCTGCGCTCGGGCGCGGTGGCGGTGGACCATGCCGTCGTCAGCGACCCGTTCGCCGCCCACGACACCTTCGACGTGCGCGGGGGCAGCCTGTTCCTGTCGGACACGACGGTGTTCTCGACGCGCCCGGGGGTGGAGCTCGCGCCGGCGGACGTGGTGCGGCCGGTGTTCCTGGAGCACCCCCTGGTGCCGGACCTGTGCGGATCGGGCGTGGTGCCGAGCCCGGTGGCGCCGGGGAACGCGCCGATCGTGGCCTGGCCCGAGCCCGAGGGTCGCGGCGCGCTCTCGACCGACTGCGGGCCCTGGTGTGTCGACGCCGACGGGGACGGTAGCCCCGCGATGTGGGACTGCGACGACGCCGACCCGTCCCGCGGCGACGACCTGCCCGAGGTGTGGTCCGACGGGATCGACCAGGACTGCGACGGCGCCGACGAGTGCCTCGCGGACCTCGACGGGGACGGGGTCGCGGGGACGCCGGTGCCCGTCGGGCCGGGTTGCGCGGAGGTCCCGGCGGTGCTCGACTGCGACGACGCCGACCCCGCGCGGTTCCCCGGCGCCATCGACACGCCCGGGGACGGGGTGGACGCCGACTGCGACGGCGTCGACCCGACGGCGCCCCTGCCACCCACCGACGACGAGGTGGTGCTCGCCCGCGGCTGCGCGACCTCGCCCGGTCCCTGGTGGCTGGGCCTGGTCGCGCTCCTGAGCTTCAGCCGAAGCGCTTCTCATGGGCGGCGATCAGGGACTCCGCCTTGGCGACCACCTTCCGGATCTCGTCGGCGACTGCACCTGGTTCGGCCTTGGAGGGCAGGTGGATGTGGGCCGGGCAGACCTGGGTGACGTCGGCGCAGAACGCGACGAGCTCCTCGCACCAGGCGCGGAACTCCGCGGCGGCGCCCGCGCGCGGCTGGAGGACCTGCTTGAGCGTCGGGTGGAAGGAGTACCCCCCGACGACGGGGAGCTGGTTGTACATGATCGTGTCGTCGACGTGCAGCACGCCCGAGGCCGGGTGCTTCACGAGGACCGAGGCGAAGTGGAGCTTCTCGTTCTCCGGCACGAAGTCGACGCCGCGGGGGACGCTGAACCGCAGCTCGTCCGCGAACAGCGCGTGCAGCGCCTCGTCCTCGGTGTGCTCCGCCTCCCAGCGGACCTCGGGTGCCTTCGCCACGTGACGCCGCGTCCCGTACTGCTTCGCCTGGGGGAAGCGCTCCGCGAACCGCTTCACGTGGATGGTGTGGAACGGGTGCGTGTGGAGCACGGCCTCGAGGAGCTTGCCGTCCTCCGTCAGCGCGACCACCTGGTCGAGGACCTCGCCGGTCAGGGTGTACGCGTCGAGCATGAGGAAACCGCCGGACGGACGGCGGATCAGCGTGCACTGCGTGCCGATGTCCAGCACCTTGGCGATGCGGAACGACCCGCGCACGTTCCACACGCCCTCGCCCACGGACACGATGCGATCGGACAAGCGACCTCCGGGGCCGGTCCTTAACGTCCGCGGCTTTCACAGACGCTCACCGACGATCACCGACCCCGGCCATAGGCTGATCTCGTCGGAGGTCACCCATGTTCGCCCTGCTCGCCGTCGCCGCGTCCGCCCAGAGTCTCACCCTCCAGGGCAGCACGTGCCCCGGTCCGATGACCGCCACGCTCACGGGGGTGACCCCGAACCTGCGCATCGCGTTCGTGACCGGCACCCGGGGTGGCACGACCGTCGTCCCACCGGGGCTGCCCTGCGCCGGCACGGTGCTGGACGTGGGGAACGCCCGCTTCGAGGGAGCGCCGTACGCCTCGGCCCTCGGCGGCGTGGAGATCCAGGCCAACGTCCCCGCTCGGATGTGCGCCGACGACGTGCAGGCGCTGGACCTCACCAACTGCACGACCAGCCCGGCCGTCCAGATCTGGGGTCCGTGCCAGGGCACGCTGCTCGACCCCGGCAACGGCATCACCGGGTGCTGGTACACCGCGCCCGCCGTCGCCATGAGCTGCTGGGAGGTCTGCCGTCCACACGGAGGCTTCGCGGTCGCCGACAGCCAGCACGTCGGCAACGCCGCTGGCTCGACCTTCTGGCCAGGGAAGACCAGCGGGTCCGACTGGATGAGCATCGAGTGCTCGTCGACGGACTCGGACACCAACTGGGGTGCGAACGGGGCCGCACCGGATCAGTACTGGTCCCACCAGGCCTGCTACACCAACTGCGCGTGTCGTTTCTGAGGAGGTCTGACCAGGATTTGTTGTGGTAGGGTCGGCCACTACCCCGGAGGTCCCATGCTGTTCCTGTTCGCCGCCGCCGCATCCGCCCAGAGCCTCACCGTCTCGGGCCCCACCTGCCCCGGCGCCAAGACCGGCACCGTCACGGGGGTCACGCCCGGAGGCCGTGTCGCGTTCGTGACCGGAGCGCCGGGCGGCAACGCCGTCATCCCGCCGGGCTTCCCGTGTGCCGGCACCGTGCTGGACGTGGGCAACCCGACGCTCCAGGCGGCGCCGGTAGCGAGCGCACAGGGCACGCTGGCGATCCAGACCAACGTCCCCGCGGGACTGTGTAGCCAGGACGTGCAGATCCTCGACGTCGCCACCTGCACCACCAGCGCGGCCGTGCCGATCCACTCGACCTGCCAGGGAACCCTGATGGACCCGGGGAACGGCATCCCGGGATGCTGGTACACCGCCGCCACGGTCGGGATGACCTGCACCGACGTGTGCTCGGCGCACGGTGGCTTCGACGTCACGGCGAGCCAGCACATCGGCAACGCGGTGGGCATGTTCTTCTGGCCCGGGAAGACCAACGGGACCAACTGGGAGACCGTCGAGTGCTCGTCGACGGACAACAACACGAACTGGGGCGCGAACGGCTCCATTCCCAGTGCCGTTTTCTCCCACCCCGCCTGCTACGTGAACTGCGCCTGCTACAACTGACGGCGCGCCTACGGCGCCGCTCGGTCCAACCGCACGTCGATCCGTGACCGGGACGCCACGTCGAAGGTGACGGGTGTCCCGGCCTCTCCCAGCTCCCAGAACGTGCCCGCGCGAGGATCGGAGGCTCCCGTGGGCGCGGCCACGTCCGCCCCGGTCTCGCTGGTGGCGTCGATCCCGAGGCCCGCCTCCAGCGCGGTCCCGCCGACGGTGATCGCGCGCACGACCTGGACCTCGATCGTCGTCGCCTCCGGCAGCTTGTCCCACCACGCGTCGATCCTGGCCCCGCGCAGGGAGAGCGCTCCGTGCGCCGGCAGCTTCACCGCCTGGAAGTGGGCCCCGACCGCGTCCACCATCACGACGCGCGGGTGCTCGGCCAGGTGGTAGACCTGGACCTCGTAGACGTCGCCGCCGGGCGCGGGATCCGAGCGGCCCTCGTGGGGGAAGGTGCTCGGCCACACCAGCCACCGCGGCTCGTCGTCGGGGTTGGTGAGCGACAGGTCGAAGCGGAGCACCTTCAGCGGCGGCTTGCTGGGGCGCCAGCCGGTCGAGGTGGCGGTCACGACCTGCACTCCGGGTGGGGAAGAGGCGCAGGAGAGCAGCGTGAGCAACCACATCGCGCGAGGATAGCTCGACACCTGGCGGACGGGTGGATTACGCCCCAGGCATGGCCGCCGCGTCCCACGCCTGGATCGCGCTGCCCTCCCGTCGAGTTCCCGGGGGGACGTAGGCCGCGGTGCGCCCGCCGGCGCGTCCCCTGCGTCCCCGCTCGTCACGAAGCCACCTGCTCACCCTGACGATCCGGGATGACCCATGTCCTACGACCACCTGGCCCTCGAGGCCGACTGCCGCGCGCTCTGGGAGCGCGAACACACCCACGACTTCGATCGCGACGGCGACGGCGAGATCTTCGCCGTGGACACGCCGCCGCCCTACGTGTCCGCCGCCCACCTCCACGTGGGCCACGCCATGTCCTACACCCAGGCCGAGATCGTGGTGCGCTGGCACCGCATGAAGGGCCGCCGCCCGTTCTATCCGATGGGCTTCGACGACAACGGACTCCCGACCGAGCGCTACGTGGAGCGGACCCTCGGCATCGACAAGTCGCGCACCACGCGCTCAGACTTCCGCGCTCACTGCCTCGAGGAGACCGCCCGGGGTGCTCGCGCCTACGAGGAGCTGTGGCGCTCGCTCGGGCTCTCCGTGGACTGGTCGCTCCGGTACTCCACGATCGACGAGCGCAGCCGCCGCGTGGCCCAGCGCTCGTTCCTGCGGCTGTACCGGCAGGGGCGCATCACGCGCAGCGAGGAGCCCGTGCTCTGGGACCCCGAGCTGCGTACGAGCCTCGCGCAGGCGGACCTCGAGACGGTGTCGCGGCGCACGAAGCTGTACACCCTGCGCTTCGGCGAGCTGCGCATCGCCACCACCCGCCCCGAGCTGCTGCCCGCCTGCGTGGCGCTCTATCGACACCCCGACGACCCGCGTCACGCCGGGCTGACCGAGGCCACCGTGCCGCTCGAGGGCCGCGTGGTGCCGGTGCTCACCGACACCGACGTGGATCCGGCCTTCGGCACCGGGCTCATGATGGTGTGTACGTTCGGGGACGCCGACGACGTGCGGCGCTGGCGGCGCGACGGGCTGCCCACCCGGCTGGTGATCGGGCCGGACGGACGCATCGACGGCCGCACGATCGCGGAGGCGCGCAAGCGGACGATCGAGGCGCTGGGCGACGCCTGCGAGGGCTTCGTGATGACGGAGCAGGCCGCGCCCACCTCCGAGCGCTCGGGTGCGCCGGTGGAGTGGCAGCTCGCACCCGCCTGGAGCCTGCGCGTGCTGGACCTGAAGGACCGCCTGCTCCAGCGCAGCGCCGAGCTCCGCTGGCACCTGGCGTGGATGAAGGCGCGGCTCGACCAGTGGATCGAGGGGCTGCGCTGGGACTGGAACCTCAGCCGCCAGCGGTTCTACGGCGTGCCCTTCCCGGTGTGGCACTGCGAGGGCTGCGGCGAGGCGGTGCTCGCCGACGAGGACGCGCTGCCGGTGGATCCGCTCGAGGACGCGCCGCCGCTCGACACCTGCCCGCGCTGCGGGGGTGCTCTGCACGGCGATCCAGACGTGATGGACACCTGGATGACGAGCTCCTGCACGCCGATGATCAACGCGGAGGCCGGCGGGCCGATCCCGATGGGCGCGCGCGTGCAGGCCTTCGAGATCATCCGGAGCTGGCTGTTCTACACGCTGGTGAAGGGGGAGCTCGAGCTCGGGGCGCTGCCCTGGCGGGACGTGATGATCTCGGGCTGGGGGCTCGACGAGCAGGGCCGCAAGATCAGCAAGCGGCACCTGGAGCAGCACGGGGACCGCTACGACCCGGGGCGTGTGATCGTGCGCTACGGCGCGGACGCCCTGCGGCACTGGGCCGCCCGCAGCCAGCTCGGCCACGACCTGCGCTACGTGGAGCGCGACGTGAAGGCGGGTCGCCGGGTGGCGGTGAAGCTGTACAACGCGGCCCGGCTCGCGGAGCTCACCCTGGAGGGCTTCGACCCGTCCGCACCTCGCCCGCCGGTGGAGGAGCGTCCGCCCGAGGACCGGGACCTGCTCTGGCGGCTCGACCGTGTGATCGAGGCGGTGGACGGCGCCTTCGCGACCTACGACTACGCCACCGGACTGGCGGCGTTGGACCGGTTCTTCTTCGCCACGTTCTGCGACGACTGGCTGGAGATCCTCAAGGCTCGCACCGACGAGGCCGCCAGGGCGACGCTGTTCGAGGCCTTCCGCGCGATCCTCGGCCTGTACGCGCCGTACGTGCCGTTCATCACGGAGTCGCTCTGGCAGCGCCTCTACCGGCTGACCGAGGGCGGCACCTCGCTGCACCGGACGCGCTTCCCGGAGCCGCAGGGGGCGGCCGAGGAGCCGGCGATGGCGCTCGTGACCACGGTGCTCCAGGCCGTGCGGGCGGCGCGGACCGCTGCGCGGATCCCCCAGTCGCGGGACTGCGAGCGCCTCGTGATCGACCCCGGGGAGCACGACCTGCGGCCGCTCCTGCCGACGCTCCGGGCGGCCTGTCGGGCCCGGGAGCTCGTGCTCGGGCCCGCGGAGCACCCGCTGGACCACGGGCTCGCGTACGAGGTGGCGTTCGCAGCAGAGGTGGCAGAGGTGTCAGGACGTGATCATTGATCATTTCCTGGAGGATTCACGGCGTCTGGCCGTTGGTGGTCTACACAGCGACGAGGTCGGCGTCGGCGAGCCCCTGCCGCGCCGCAGCCTCGAAGCGCCCGAGGACCGCGGCCACCACCGGGCCGGCACCGCTCGCGAGCGCGTAGCGGAGGTCCTTGGCGACGAGGCGGATGGGGAAGCGAGGGGTGTGGTCGCGAGCGACCATCGACCCCAACGCGCCGCGGGCGGCCGGGCTGGTCACGGGCAGCTCGCCGAGGAGCGAGGCCACCGCCTGCTCGTCGAGCCCATGGGCCTCCGCCATCGGCAGGAGCTCGGCGAGCACGGCCACCTGGGTCGCGAAGAGCGCGTTCACCACGAGCTTGAGCGTGGCCCCCCGTCCGCGTGGTCCCGCGTGCAGCACGGTCCCCGCCATCGGCTCCAGCACCGGACGGACGCGGTCGAGCACGAGGGTCTCGCCGCCGACCAGGAAGGCCAGGAGGCCCCGCTCGGCCTGCGGCGTGGAGCCTGCGACGGGGGCGTCGAGGAACGCGATCTCCGCTGCGTCGCAGGCCTCCCCCAGCGCCCGGATCCATCCCGGCGTGACCGTCGAGCACTCGATCGCGACGGCACCTCGCGCCATCCCCGCCAGCGCGCCCCGATCGGGGTGGAGCCAGACCTCCCGCGCGGCCTCGTCGTCGGTGACCATGCACACGACGACCTCGGCGCCTTCCACCGCGGCCCGAGGGTCGCCGGCGAGCGTGACGCCGGGCACCTCGATCCCGGGCGTGCGGTTCCAGGCGACGACCCGATGACCGGCGGCGGCGACCCGCGCGGCCATGCGGCGACCCATCGCGCCGAGTCCGAGGAAGGCGACAGCAGACATGGAGACCTCCAGCGGCCCCTCAGTAGTCGGACTGAAACCAAGGTGGTTGGACTATGATGAATTCCAAATAGGAATGAATCATGGACCGCCACACGCAGCTCCGCGCTCTCGTCCGCATCGCCGATCTCGGGAGCCTGACCGCGGCGGCCGCGGCCCTCGACGTGGGGCAGAGCGCGGTGAGCAAGGGGCTGGCGGCCTTGGAGCGAGACGTCGGCGTGCCGCTCGTCCACCGCACGACGCGCGCGCTGCACCTCACGGACGCCGGGGCGCTGCTGGTGGAGCGCGCCAGGGTGCTGCTGGAGGGTTGGGACGACGCGCTGGACGAGGTCCGCGCGCGGGAGCCCCGGATCGCCGGTCCCGTCCGCCTCTCGCTGCCCGTGGTCTTCGGCGCGCGGCACGTCGTGCCCCACCTGGGCACGCTGCTCGACCGCCACCCCTTGCTCTCGCTCGAGCTGTCCTTCACGGACCGGTACGTCGACCTGGTGGACGAGGGGTTCCACGCCGCGATCCGCGTCGGTGCGCCCGTCCCCAGCACCCTGCGCTCACGGATCCTCGGGAGCGCCGTCCGACGCCTCGTCTGCGCGCCCGGGCGGGAGCTGGCTCACCCGAGCGAGCTGCGCGACCTGCCCTGCCTGGTGCACAGCGGCGTGCCGCGGACCGTGTGGAGCTGGTCACGCGGCGAGGAGCGGGTGTCCGTCGAGGTGAGCGGCCGGGTGCGCGCCGACAACAGCGACGCCCTGCGGCAGCTCGCGATCCAGGGGCAGGGGATCGCGCTGCTGGCGTCGTGGCTGGTGGACGACGATCTGGCGGCGGTACGACTGGTGGCCCTGCTCCCGGACTGGGAGGCACCACCCGCCCCGATCGCCGCGCTGCTCCCCCCGAGCCGTCGCGTGCCGGCTCGTGTGCGCGTCGTCCTCGATCACCTCCGGGAGGCTTGGGCCGGCTGACGGCATTCACAGCACAGGTGTCAGGACGTGATCATTGATCATTTCCTGGAGGATTCACGGCGTGTGACCGTTGGCAGGATGGCGAGGAGGCTCACCCGCCCAGTCTACTGCCGCCGCACGTCACCAGAGGACCGCCATCTCCACGCTGTCGGCGTACCCACCGGCGCGGATCGCGTCGCAGCGCAGCGTCCCCTCGGCGACGAAGCCCCGCGAGGCGTACAGCGCGACCGCCCGCGTGTTGTCCGCGTAGACCCCGAGCTCGACCCGGCGAGCGCCCGCCTCCCGCCCGAGCGCGAGCACGTGATCGAGCATCCGCCCGCCGAGGCCGCGGCCCTGCCAGCGCACGTCGATGGTCATGCCGAGCACGACGACGCCCTCGTGCTTCGTCGGGTGCAGCCCGCCCATCCCCGCGAGCACACCGTCGACCTCCATCCCCACGATCGTGTGGCCCGGCGGCGTGCCCTGGTGGCGCTCGACGTAGAACGGAAGGTTCGACCACGGTATCTGTAGCGTGCCCCAGACGACGGTGGCCTCGGTCGACATCGCGCGGACCGCGTCCATGTCCTCCTCCATCAGCGGCCGGAAGACGGGCTCCCCGCTCGACGGGCGTGGCGCGGGCCACGGAGGCGGATCGCCCGGCGCGCGTGGCGTCCAGCCGGGACGCAGCCGCCCCAGCACGAGCTCGTCGCGACCCGGACCCAGGCGGTCCACGCGGCGCACCTCCACCTCGAACCCGTGGCGGACGGCGACCTCGATCCCGACGTGGTCCGCGGGCCACATCAGCTGGATCCGGTCGTACGCCGACCACTGGTCCACGAACGTGCAGACGGCGCCCAGCAGCGCGTCCGCGTGGTCCGCCCGTTCCGCGCGCAGCCCGATCTCGCAGCGATGGGCGAGGCGCAGCCGGCCAGCGGGATGGACCACGACCGCACCGAGCAGCGCCGCCCCCTCGTACAGGCCCAGGCGGTGGCTCGCGGCGCCCGACGATCCCGCCCACCACGGATCCCACCCCTCGACCGGGTGGTCGATCGTCCGCAGCTCCATCCTGCCCCCTGGCAGTACCCATACCTGACCGGTCCCGGTCGCGTTAGCCGGCCCGCGGGAGGTCGCGGCATGCACCGGGTGACGTTGATCGAAGGGGACGGCATCGGCCCCGAGGTGACCGGCGCGGTGGTGAAGATCCTCGCCGCCGCTGGCGCGCCCATCGAGTGGGAGCGCGTGCCCGCCGGGCAGACGGCGTACGAGCTGGTCGGCAACCCGCTGCCCGACGCGGTGATCGACTCGCTGAAGCGCAACCGCGTCGGTCTCAAGGGGCCGCTCGGGACGCCCAAGGGCGGCGGCTTCCGCAGCGCCAACGTCGGCCTGCGCCAGAGCCTGCGCCTGTCCGTAGGCTGGCGGCCGGTCAAGAGCCTGCCGGGCATCCGCTCGCGGTACGACAACGTCGACCTGGTCGTGCTCCGTGAGAACACCGAGGGGCTGTATGCGGGCATCGAGCACGCGATCGGCCAGGACACCGTCGTGAGCCTCAAGCTGTCCTCGCGCGACGCCGCGCTGCGCATCGCGCGCTGGGCCTTCGAGCACGCGCGGGCAGCCGGGCGCACGAAGATCACCGTCTGCCACAAGAAGTCGGTGCTCCCGCTCGGTGACGGAGCGTTCGTCGACGCCTTCTTCGAGGTCGGCAAGGACTACCCGTTCGTCGAGCAGGAGGAGGCCAGCCTCGACCAGGTCTGCATGGGCCTCGCAGAGGACCCGTCGGGATACGACATGCTGCTCCTCGAGAACCTCTACGGCGACATCCTGAGCGACCTGTGCGCCGGGCTGGTCGGCGGTCTCGGCGTCGTGCCGGGCGCGAACGTCGGCGAGCACGTGGCGCTGTTCGAGGCCGTCCACGGCACCGCCCCCGACATCGCGGGCCGCGGGGTCGCGAACCCCCTGGCCGTGCTGCTCTCGGCGCTGCTGATGATCGAGTGGATGGGACAGCGCCGCATCGCCGACCGCGTCCGCGACGCAGTTCACGGCGTGCTCGCAGAGGGCAAGGTGCGGACCCGCGACCTGGGCGGGACCGCCGACACCGCCGAGTTCACCCAGGCCATCATCGACGCGCTGGAGGTGCGGGCATGAGCACCGTCGTCACCCTGGTCCCCGGGGACACCCCGGACACGATGGAGCGCGTGGTCGCGATCGTCGACCGCCTCGGCGCCGGCATCGAGTGGGATCGCCCCTCGCCGAAGGCCACGCACGAGGACATGCTCCGCAGCGCGCGCACGACCAAGCTCGCGCTCGCCGCGCACGCCCACTGGACCGGCACCGGCCGCGCGCCAGCGGTCGTCCTGCGCGAGGAGCTCGGCGTCTTCGCCCAGCACCGCCCGGTGCGCCCCGTCCCCGGCATCCCTGCGCGGCACCCGGACATCGACCTGCTCGTGGTCCGCGAGACCACCGAGGACGTCTACGCCCACCTCGAGCACGAGTCGATCCCCGGCGTGTTCGAGAGCCTCAAGGTGACCACCCGCGCGGCGACCGAGCGCATCGCCCGCCACGCGTACCAGACGGCGCGCCGCCTGGGCCGGAAGAAGGTCACCATCGTCCACAAGTCGAACATCATGAAGCTGTCCGACGGGATGTTCCTGCGCGTCGGGCAGCGCGTGGCCAGCGAGTACCCGGACATCGAGACCGACGAGGTGATCGTCGACGCGCTCTGCATGCGGCTCGTGCTCGACCCCGGCCGCTTCGACGTGCTGCTCTGCGGCAACCTGTACGGCGACATCGTGGGCGACCTGTGCGCCGGGCTCGCGGGTGGCGCCAGCAACGCGCCCGTCGTCGACCACGCCCTCGACGGCACCGTGCTGTTCTCCGCCGGCCACGGCGACCTGCGGGAGGTGGACGGGACGCCCGCCGCGAACCCGCTCCCCGTGCTGCTCCCCGCGCTGCGCCTGCTCCGCCACCTCGGTCGCGACGACCTCGCGGACCAGCTGCGGCTCGCGATCTCCGACACGCTCGAGGCCGAGCGGCCGATCGCGCTGGGCGGTACCGCGTCGTGTGCCGCGACCTGCGAGGGCATCGCCGCGCGCCTCTGACATCATGGACGGCGCATGATCCCGCTGCTGTCCACCGCTGCCCTCGCCGATCCGCTGTGGGTCGAGGCCGATCAGGTCGACGCGGTCCGCGCGACCGTGGACGCGCTGTGGCCCGACGCGCCGATCGAGGTCCTGGCGCGCCCCGACGAGCTGCAGGGTGAGGGCCTGCTGTGGGTGGGTGGGCTGCTCGTGTGGATCCACGAGGGGCGCGCGTGGACGGAGCGGGCGGAGGACGCGACGACCGCGGTGCTGCTCGCTCGGTCCTGGTCCCGCTCGCCCCCGGTGGCCGAGGTGGAGCTCCCACCCGAAGCACCTCCCGCACCGCCTCCTCCACCCGAGGAGCCCGTGCCCGCGGAGCGCCTGTGGCTGGCTTCGCTGGGCGTGCAGGGCTCCGACGGGCTCGACGGCCTGCGCATCGGCGGCTCGGGGATGGTCCGGCACCTCGAGCTCGGCGCCTCGCTGTTCGTGTCCACGCGTGGTGCGGCGAGCCCGTCGGCGCTGGAGGCGAACCTCGACGCGCTTCAGCTCGTCACCGTGCTCGAGGCCCGCGACGTCGTGTCCGTCGGGGGGCAGGCCACCTGGCACTTCGTGTCCCGCCCCACCACCGACGCTCCGCGCATCGGGCCGGTGGGGGTCGCCGGCCTCCAGGTGGGGGAGCGCGTGTCGCGGGAGCTGTCCGACGACGGGATCACCTTCGCCGCGACCTCGCAGATCGGCCTGGGAGCGCTGGCGGGGGCGGGCGCGGACGTCTGGCTCACACCGCGGTGGGCCCTGCTCGGGACCGTCGCGGACCGAATCGACCTCGACCGCGCGGCCGCGCAGCGGATCCTGATGGCGGTCGATCTGCGGGTCGTGCTGCCGTGAAGGATTCGGCGCGCGGCGCACAAGGGTGCGCGGAGGCTCCGTGAGCACACCGCTCGATCCGCGAGACGCCGCCGCCGTCGAGCGGTTCTACCGGCAGCACGCGCGCACCGTCCTGCGCTGGGTCGTGCGGCTCGGCGGCCCGCACCTCGACGCGGAGGCGACCGCCCACGACGTGTTCGTGGTCGCCATGCGCCGGATCGGTAGCTTCGACCCGGCACGCCCGGTCGAGGCCTGGCTGTTCGGCATCACGCGGCGGGTGGTCGCGAACGCCCGGCGCAGCGCCTGGTTCCGTCGGGTGATCGGGCTCGATCCGTCCGTGCCCGTGCCGAGCGAGGAGGTCGGTGCCGACACGCAGATCGACCGGCTGCGCCGCCGTCGGCTCGTCCAGGAGCTGCTCGACCGGCTCAGCGCGGACCACCGCGAGGTGATCGTGTTGTCCGACCTCGAGGGGCGGACCGCGCCGGAGGTGGCGGCGATGCTCGACCTGTCGGTGGGGACGGTCTACTCCCGCCTGCACCACGCCAGGAAGAACCTCGCGAAGGTCATCGGACAGGACCAGGCGACGCTCGAGCACGGCGCCTTGCGCGAGACGCTGCGGGACGCGTTGCGGGAGGACGGGTGAAGCCGCCGGGCTGGATGGCCGACGCCACCGACGTCTCCGAGGAGGAGGCGGCCGCGATGCTGGACGGGGACGGCCGCGTCTCGCAGCTGCTCGCGGACGCCACCGAGCCGTTGGACCCCGAGGTGGAGGGGCTCGTCGCCCGGGCGGCCCCCCTGTCGCCCGCCTGGGACCTGCGTTGGCTCGGGGTCCCCGCGCTGGTCGTCCTGGCCGCGCTGGCGCTCCTGTGGCTGCGCCCGTCGTCCGGACCCGCTCCCGTCCCGCTCGTCGGCGAGCGCATCGAGATCGCGCCGCCGGCCCCCGTGGTCGACCGGCCGGGCTACCGGGCCGAGGGCGACGGACGCTACGAGGTCGCGCGGGACGAGATCGGCGTGCTGGCGACGCAGCTCACCGGCGAGCTCACCTGGGAGGTGGAGCCGATGCCCGAGGGCCAGCGCTTCCGCGTGCTCGCGGACGACGTGCTGGTCGAGGTCGTCGGCACCCGCTTCACCGTGGGGCTGGCGCCCGCCCCGTGGGTCGCGGTGGCCTCGGGTCGGGTGCTGGTGCACCACGCGAAGCGATCGGTGCTCCTGGTGGCGGGCGATCGGTGGGAGCGGCCGACGACGGTGGCGGCGGCACCGGCGCCGCCCGTGATGCCCGCGCCCCTTCCGCCGCCGAACCCCGACGGGCGGGTCCTGGCCGGGCTCCTCGGGCGCGTGGAGTCCGGGGAGCGCACGGCAGAGCTGCGCGACGAGCTGCGGGCCTGGGCCGCGGGCAGCCCGGGGGGCGCGTTGGCGGCCGAGGCCCAGGTGGCGGCGCTCGAGATCGACGTGGCGTTGTCCGAGCCGGACGACGCGGTCGACGCGCTCGACGTCTGGTTGCTGGCCCACCGCGACGATCCGCACCGCGTCGGGATGTTGGAGCTGCGCGCGGACACGATCCTGTCCCGTGGTGGCTGCGAGGAGGCGCTACCGGCCTATGTCGCGCTCGCCGCGGAGGCCCGGGGCGAGGTGCTCGCGCGGGCCCGGGCGCGCGTGAGCCTCTGCACCGAGCGGCTCGGGCGGACCGAGCGCGAACCGTGAAGGATCGGACCACCCACCGACAAGTCGGGGCAGGAGGATCGGCATGGACGCGATCGAGACCGAGCTGGCGGTGGGCCTGGAGTCGACCATCAACGACCCCTTCGTGGTTCGGCGTGGCGGCCGGGCGTCGTTCACCGTGCGGCCGATCCGCTGGGTGGGCGTGGGTGCGATCGTCGGTGGGTACCCCGACCTCGGAGCGGGCGACCTCACCGGTGCGACCCGAGCGCTCATCCAGCTGAACCTCGTGACCCCGGACGTGTCCCGCGTCATCGGGCTCGGGACGGTCGTGGGCGAGGTGACGCCGCTCTCGATGCAGGGAGAGGTCGGGTGGGCGCTGCACCTCCGGGTCGGGGGTGGCACGGTCTACACCGTCGACGACCTCGAGCTCACCGGGAACGACAGCTCGGCCGCGCTGGCCTTCCAGAAGCAGTTCCACCCGCAGTGGTCCTGGGAGCTGGCGGCCGACGCGACGCTCGATCGCTGGGGGCTCCGCGTGCACTTCGGGCAGCTCCGGTACACCGAGCGGGTCGCGGAGAACGACGAACGGAAGGCCCCGCTGTGGATGGGGGTCGACGGCACCGTGCGCCTGGGGCGCGTCCCCGAGCGGATCGAGGAGTAGGTCCTACGCCTGGATCGCACGCTGCGCCTTGTTCCAGGACAGCCCGAGTCCGTCGTCGGAGACGAGCAAGACGGCCTGGGCCACCGCGTGCGGCGGCTGATCCACCTCTCGGCGTGCTGGAAGAAGGGCCACTGCGGCGTCAGCTCAGCCGAGGGTGCGGGGACCGAGCGCGCCGATCCGCAGCGGTCCGTGGACCTCGGGCGTGATCGCGGCGGCGATGGCGTCCAGCCGCTCGCGGAGCCACTCGGGGTGCGCGAGCGCCTCCCGGGCCTGCTCGCTCGCGAGCTCCTCGTCCACGAACGGGGAGCTGCCTCGGTAGTACCGGTCGTACACCGTGACCTCGAACAGCGGGATCAGCCGGTCGAGCTCCTCCGGGCCGGTGGGCAGTGGGAGCAGCTCGACGACGCCGCCCGCGGCGACCTCCGGATCCGCCAGGCGGTCCAGCACGCGCTGGAGGCTCGTGGCCAGCACCTCGGGCGCGCAGAAGCTCTCGAAGTCGTCGTAGAGCAGCCGCATCACGGCGGTCGCCTCGTCGAGCGGCATGGTCGCCTGCTGCTCGCGGTCCACCCGGCGCACCACCAGCATGTACGGCAGGGGCTCCTGGCCGGTGGCGGCGACCTCCTCCGGATCGCGGAAGTCGGGCTGCAGGTACGGGAAGTCGCGCGGGGAGAGCGCGTCGAAGCCGCCGCGGCCGTACCACAGCAGCCGCTGCCAGCTCATGGGCTCGAGCGGCGTGAACCACGACATCTCGGCCACGAGGTCCAGGCGCATGCCGTAGTGGCCTCGCCGATCGTCGGGCCGGGGCAACGCGAGGGCGCCCCGCTCGTGCAGGCCGTGCAGCCAGCTCGCCGCGACCTCGACCGGGGCGCTGCGCAACCAATACGACAGGGCCGTGCCGCGCGCCCAGGGCGGGACGTAGAGCCGCGCGAGGTAGACCACGCACAGGTCCGGCGCCAACTGGGGATGGACCAGGACGACGCCATCCCGCACACCGCACGCGCGCCCCTGCGGGTCCCGCGCCACGATCAGGAAGTAGAGGAGGTACGTCCCCGAGTCCAGTGGCTCGTACGGATCGTCGCGGAGGAAGCCCCGCAGCGCCTCGGCGGTCTCGAGTTCGTCGCGGTCGAAGCCTTCCGACAGCAGCGTGTACGCGTCGTCGAAGAGGGGGTCGTCCGGGTCGGTGACCAGGCACAGCTCGTACCGACGGGCCTCCCGCTCCACGATCTCCACCAGGTCCCGGTGGAACAGGTCGGAAGGTCGCAGCTTCAGGCGGGGGTTCGGACCGTCGTGGGTCGCGTCCCGCCGACGGTCGGTCGACACGGGTCCTCTCCGGCCCGACGTATCCCGGTTGCAGGCGCACGGGGTTCGTCGGTAGGTGGCGGGATGGCCGCACACCGCGCCCGCTTCGTGCTCCTGCCCGAGGGCCTCGTCCCCGACACGGTCGTCGAGGAGGACGGCGGTCGCGTCACGGCCATCCGTCCCGCTCGCGCCGGCGACCCGCCCGCCCACGACGGCACGCTGGTGCCCGGGCTGGTGAACGCCCACCTCCACCTCGAGCTGTCCTGGCTCGCCGGAGCGGTGCCCGCGACCGCGCGCGGCTTCGACGACTGGGTCGGGAGGATGCTCGCCACCCGCGGGGCGGGCCCGTCGGACCCAGAGCTCCCCCGGAGGCGGGCGGCGGAGGAGGCGGAGGGCCTCGTCGCCCGCGGGACGGTGGCGGTGGGCGACGTGAGCGGCGAGGGCTGGACCGCGGCGCCGCTGGCCGCCGCCGGCCTGCGCGGGGTCGTGTTCCACGAGCTGCTGGGCTTCGGCCGGGAGCAGCTCCCGCAGCGGCTCGAGGCCGCGCGCGCCGACGCCGTCCGGGTGGGCGGCATCGTGCGGCGCCCCGCGCCCCACGCCGTCTACTCCACGCCGGGCGAGCTGATCGTGGCCGCGTGCGGTCGCCGCGGGGGCGCACCGTCGACGATCCACTGCGCGGAGGACGCGCGCGAGGAGGCCTTCCTGCACGGCGAGGGGCCGGCGGTCGCCTTCCTCGACCGGCTCGGGCTCGACTGGCGCTGGTCGGGCCACCCGCGGACCTCCCCGGTGGGCTGGCTCGACCGGCTCGGGGTGTTGGGGCCGGACCTGCTGGTCGTCCACGGGGTGCACCTCTCCGACGCCGACCGGGCCACGCTCGCCGCGCGCGGCGCTCCGCTCTGCCTCTGTCCGCGCAGCAACTTGCACATCGGCGGGCGCCTGGCGGACGTCCCGGCGCTGCTCGCGGCGGGCGTGCCGCTCGCGCTCGGCACCGACAGCCTGGCATCCTGCGAGGATCTGGACGTCCTCGGGGAGATCCCCTTGTTGGCCCTTGCGTTCCCCGAGGTCGATCCGACCACCTGGCTGCGGCTCGCGACCTCGGGCGGGGCGGACGCGCTGGGCCTGTCCGACCTCGGGCGGATCGCCGCCGGGTCGACGCCGGGGCTGGTGTTGCTGCACGGCGTCGAGGGCGGGCGCTTCGGTGTTCCTCCCGAGCGCACGTGGCTGAGCTACGCGGCCGGCGCCACCCGTGGGCACTGAGGGTCGGCGGCGAGCTCGTCGCCGGCGAGGTGGGCGGCGACCACGCGGCACCCGCCGCCGCAGACCTCGCGCCAGTCGCAGGACGCGCAGGGCTCGGGCGGCGAGGCGGCCCGCTCGCGCCAGCGACCGAGGGTGGCGGAGGACCGCCAGGCGACGTCGGGGTCGTCGGCGTCGCCGGACGTGAACGAGCAGGGAGCGAAGCGCCCGTCGAGGCCCCGCGCGAGCAGGGAGCGCCCGCCCGGGCAGCCCTCCACCGCCAGCGTGCGCAGGTGGTCCACCGGGACCCGGTGTGCCGCGAGGAAGGGCACCATCGCGCAGTCCCAGCGCAACACCAGCCCCGTGTCGCGCTCGATCGCCAGCGCGCGCGGCCACAGGCCCAGGAGGTCGGCGGTCCCCGGCGCGAGGCGGTCCCAGGCCTGCCGTCCGCGGCCCGCGGGCTTGAAGCGCAGCCACTGCCACTCGGACACGCCGAGCGCCGCCAGCGCGTCCCCCATCGCCTCCAGCGATCGGAGGTTCGGCCGCGCGATCACCGTGTTCACGCCGGCCCGGACCCCCGCCGCCACCAGCGTCCGGATCGCGCGGAGCCCGAGCGCGGCGCCGTCCCACCCGCGGACCTCGGCGTAGTCGGCACCCAGGCCGTCCAGGCTCACGTTCACCTGTCCGAAGGTGGCCGCCATCCGGCGCGCGTGCGTCTCGGTCAGGCCGAAGCCGCTCGTGGTGAGGTTCGGGACCATCCCGAGCGCGCGGATCCGCTCGCCGAGGTCGAGCAGGTCGTCGCGCAGCAGCACCTCGCCCCCACCGAGCGCGATCTCGAGCACGCCGGCGTCCGCGAGCTTCCGCAGGTCGTCGTCGAGCGCCGGATCGGGGGGCGCGCCGTCGGGCCCGGCGTCGAGGTAGCAGCCGTCGCAGGACGCCGGGCAGCGGCCTGTCACCGCCACGTGGACCTCGATCGGCGCCGACAGCGCCTGGGCCGGCGCGTCCCGGGTCCCCACGACCTGGGCGCCGGCGTCGATCGCGGCCCGCGCGCCGTCGTGGTCGAGCAGCAGGACCGCCGCCGGCAGAGGCCACGCGAGCAGCGCACCGAAGCGCTCCGGGCGCAGCCTGGGCGGCGGAAGATCGGGGGGCGGCGCCCGGCGCCAGGTGGCGAAGCGCTCGGCGAAGGCGTTGACGACGGCGGCGCAGGCGACAGCGCTCACGAGCGCCAGGCCGACGACGGAGCCGGTGGCGGAGCAGTTGGGGGAGTGGCCGCGGCGCACCGCCAGCACCATGCCGCCGTCCGGTCGCATCGAGGCCCAGTAACACCGGGCGATCTCGTTGACGCAGCGGCCACGCGTTCGGCTACGATGCCGCCATGATCGCGTTCCTCGTGCTCGCCTGCTCCTCGCTCGTGCCAGAGGCGGAGCCTCCCGAACCTCCGCCGCCGCCACCCCCTCCGGTCGTCGTCGACGTGACCGGCTGGGACCTGGCTTGCACGGAGGACGCCGACTGCGCGCTGGTCCGACCCAACCGCTGCGGTCAGTGCGGGTGCACCACCACCCCGATCGCCGCCCGCGATCTCGACCGCTTCGCGCAGGAGGCTGCTCGCGTCCGCTGCCCGCCGCCGAGCCCGATCACCGATCCGGTCTGCGGAGGGTGCATGTCCGCCGTCGCCACCTGCCGCGACGGGCAGTGCTTCGCCAAGCCACAGTGATCTCCACTTGACGTGGCGTCGTGTCTTCTTTACACCCGCGGGATGGACGAGGGTGTGGTCTGCCACCTGGAGGCTCGGCGCAAGCTCGCCGGGCTGACGCTCACCGAGCTCGCGGCGCGGGTCGGGGTGAGCCGCCAGGCGCTGAGCGCGATCGCCGCAGGCCGAGCGACCCCCTCCACCGCCGTCGCGCTGCGCCTCGCGCGCGAGCTGCGCTGCGCGGTCGAGGAGCTGTTCGCCCTCCCGCCCCCCGCCCTCGGAGGGCTGCGGGTCCCGGAGCAGGCGGGTGCGCGCGTCGTCGTCGGGAAGGTCGGCGAGCGCTGGGTCACGCACACCCTGCCGGCCTGCGACCCGACCCCCGCGGACGCCCTGGTGGACGCCGACGGCGTGGTGAGCCCGTTGGTCGACCCCGGCGTGCTCGGGTCGGCGGCGCTGGTGGCGGGCTGCGCGCCGGTCCTCGGCCTGCTCGCCGCGCGGACCGGGCGCGCCGATGCCCGCGCGACCTGGCTCGAGGCACCGAGCGGCGCGGCCCTGCGCTGGCTCGCCGAGGGGCGGGTGCACGTGGCCGGGATGCACCTCGCGCCCGCCGATCTGCCCGAAGCGCACGACCAGGCGCTGCGGCGCGCGATGCCCGGCGAGGACCTGCGCGTGGTCACGCTCGTCGGCTGGCGGCAGGGGCTGATCTCGCGAGAACCGTTGGAGATCGCGGATCTCCCTGGAAGACGCGTCGCGCGTCGACCCGCCGGGGCCGGCGCCACGCTCGTGCTCGGGGAGGCGCTGCGGGGGATCGGCGCCCACACCGAGCTCGCGGGGCCCTCGGTCGCGACCCACCTGGACGCGGCGCGGGCCGTCCTCCTGGGCGCGGCCGATGCCGCCGTCGTCATCGAGCCGGTCGCGCGCGCCTTCGGCCTGGCCTTCCTGCCGCTGTCCGAGGAGCGCTTCGAGCTCGCGCTGCGGGCCGGCGAGCTGCGCCACCCTGCGGTCGCGCGGCTGCTCGACGCGCTGGCGGACGCCTCCTACGCCCGGGAGGTCGCGGGGATGGGCCCCTACGACCTGGGGCGCACCGGCGGAATCCGCGAGGTGGCCGCGTGATCGCCTGGTGGCTGCTGGCCTGTGGGGCGCCGCGCGAGGAGCTGGTCGTGCTGGCGGCCTCCTCGCTGACCGAGGCCTTCGGCGACCTCGAGGCGCGCTTCGAGGAGGAGCACCCCGACGTCGACGTGGTGGTGGCCTTCGCGGGGACGCAGACGCTCGCGACCCAGGTGCGCCAGGGCCTCGCCGCGGACGTGATCGCGTCGGCGGACCCGGCGCACGCGGAGGCGCTCGCGGCCGAGGGGCTGACGGACGCGCCGCGGCCGTTCGCGGCGAACGCGCTCGTGCTGGCGACGACCGGCGACGTGGACCTCGCGCGGCTCCCCGAGGTCGAGCGGCTGGTGGTGGGGGCGGACGAGGTCCCGGTCGGTCGGTACACCGCCGCGATGCTCGACGCCGCCGGCGAGCGGTACGGCGCGGACTGGCGGGCGGCGGTCGAGACGCGGGTCGTCTCCCGCGAGCCCTCCGTGCGTCATGCGCTCGCGAAGCTCGTGCTCGGAGAGGCCGACGCGGCCGTCGTCTACGCGACCGATCTCGCCGCGGTGGACGGTGTGCGCGGCGTCGCGCTGCCGGCCGAGCTGGCGCCGCCGACCACGCTCGTCCACGCGCGCCTGACCTCGGCACCCCACGCCGAGCTCGCGGACGCCTGGATGGCGATGGTGGAGGGGCCCGAGGGCCGGGCGCTGCTCGCGTCGCGGGGGTTCGCCCTCCCGTGAGCGATCGGCTCGCCCTGCTCCCGGCGGCGCTCCTGCTCGCGCTGCTGGCGCTCCCGGTCGTCGGGCTGCTCGGGACCACCTCGCCGGCTGAGGCGCTCGCGGCCCTGTGGCTGCCGTCGACCGGGGAGGCCCTGTGGCTGTCGCTGCGCACGACCACCCTCGCGATCGGGCTCGCGGCCCTGCTCGGCACCCCGCTGGCGTGGCGGCTCTCGCGATCCCGCTCCCCGTGGTCGCGAGCGCTGCTGCTGGTCGTGGAGCTCCCGGTCGTGCTCCCGCCGGCCGTGCTCGGGCTCGCGCTGCTCGCGGCCTATGGGCGCCAGGGCCTGCTCGGGCCGCTGCTGGCGGCGGCGGGCTGGTCGCTGCCCTTCGGCACGGGGGCGGTGGTCGTCGCTCAGCTCGTCGTCGGTGCACCGCTGTACGTGCTGACCGCGACGGCCGCGTTCCGCGCGGTGGACGAGGACCTGCTGCTGGTCGCGCGCACGCTCGGCGCCGGCCCCGCGCGCGCCTTCCTCACGGTCGCGGTGCCGGTCGCGGCCCCGGGGCTGATCACGGCGCTCGGGCTCGCCTGGTCGCGAGCGCTGGGGGAGTTCGGCGCCACGCTCATGTTCGCGGGCAACCTGCCCGGTCGGACGCGGACGCTGCCGCTCGCGATCTATGGGGCGATGGAGAGCGACCTCGGCCAGGCGCGCGCGATCGCGGTCCTGCTGGTGGCGGTGACGGCGGCGCTGCTCGTGGGCCTGCGCGCGCTGGGCTGGCGGAGCTCCACGTGACGGACCTGGCGCTGGACCTGCGCGCCGTGCTCGGCGGGTTCTCCCTCGACGTCGGCCTCGAGGTCGAACACGGTCCCGTGGCGCTCGTCGGTCCGAACGGCGCAGGGAAGACCACGTTGCTGCGCGCGCTGGCGGGGGCGGTCGCAGCCACCGGGAGCGCTCGGGTCCGCGGGCGGGAGCTGCTCGGACTGGCGCCGGAGCGCCGCCGCGTGGGGTATCTCCCGCAGGGCTACGGGCTGTTCCCGCACCTGACGGCCGCGGACAACGTCGCCTACGGGATCGTCGGTGCGGACCGCCGTGATCGGGCGCTCGCGGTGCTGGGCTCCGTGGGTGCGCGCCACCTCGCGGACCGGCGTCCGGTCGCCCTGAGCGGTGGGGAGCGCCAGCGGGTCGCGCTCGCCCGGGCGCTGGCGACCGACCCCGAGCTCCTGCTGCTCGACGAGCCGACCGCCGCCCTGGACGTCGCGGTGCGGAGGGAGATCCGGGAGCTGCTCGCCGAGCACCTGCGGACCCGGCCCGCGGTGATCGTGACGCACGATCCGCGGGACCTGGTCGCGCTGCGGCCCACGGTCGTTCTGCTCGATGGAGGTCGGGTGGTCGAGGTCCGTGGCCCCCTCGAGGTTCGGGACCCCGACCACCCGTTCCTGGGGGAGCTGTTGTTCAGGGAATGACGATCAGCGGCTGGTGCGGATCGAAGCCACCATCGAAGACCTCTACCCACTCGTACTGGAGCCCGACGACCAGCTCGAGCAGGCCGTCGTCGTTCACATCCGTGAAGTACGCCCCCGTGGGCTCCATCTCGGACTGCAGGGTCGCGCCGATCTGTCCCTGCTGGTTGCGGAGCTCCCAGGTGTTGGGAGTGGGGACGGGGTACCAGCCCCAGGCGCCGCCGTGCTCGAGCATGTCGAGCATGACCGTCGAGTCTCCGACGACGCCCGAGTAGATCCAGCTCCAGTGCGTGTCCAGCATGGACTCTCCCGCACCGACGAGCAGCCGCTGGGTGGTCGTGGTCGCCGTCGCGCTCGACCAGCCGTAGTCGAAGCAGCTGCCGACCGCCGCGCTGTACGCGCCGGGCGCGATCGAGACCAGCTGGTCGTTCCACTGGGCCGGGTCCTTGGTCAACGCCAGCTTGATGCAGGAGCAGGCCTGGGTCCACGCGTCCGATCCCGTCGAACAGGTGGGAGCAGCGTGAGACACCGCCATCGTGGACAGCAGGACGAGCATGGGACCTCCAGGGGGTTGATGCTCTTCTACACGATCGCACACCAGCGTTCGTCTCACGAGATGGTGCGAATACTTCGAAAACTACGGAACACGGAGCGGAAGTACGTGGGAGAGATGGCTCGGTAGCTCATGGCGCAGATCTGTGGGCCGCCGTTGGCGTAGCCACCGCACGCCCAACCCCGTCCGTCGTCGGATGCCGCCGCGACCACGCGGTCGCCCTCCGTTGCGCCCAGCACCCAGTCCTGGGCATTGCCCGCGAGCTGGTGGACCCCGTAGACGGAGCGATCGAGCGGGTAGTCGTGGACGTCGCAGACCTTGGGTGGCGTCGAGGCGCCCGCGCTGTGGCACCAGGTGGGCTCGAACCAATCGCCCCACGGGTACTCGCGGCCGTCCGTGCCGCGCCCGGCCTTCTGCCACTCGAGGTCCATCGGCAGCCGCCACGGCTGGCCGGTCCGCTCTGCTCGCCACGCGCACCAGGCCATGGCGTCGTCGCGATCGATCATGAACACCGGCAGGTCCAGGTTCCCGGCGAGCTCGCTCCACCCCGAGCCGGTGCGATCGGTCCGGATCCCCAGGAAGCGCCCGTCCTCGCCGCGCGCGAACATCACCTCCCCGCTGTCCAGGCGCGGCTGCCGGGCCACCGCCTGGTCCTCGTCCCCGGCGGCCACCAGGTCGTCGAGGAACGCGATGTACCGCCGGAGCGTGACCGGGAAGCGGTCGATCACGAAGCCGTCCGCCCACACGTCGCGGGGAGGGTGCGGCTGGGTGTGCTGGAAGCGCTCCGAGCCCGCGCGGAACCAGCCCGCCGGGACGTAGACCTCGTCGGGGCCGAGCTCGTCGCTCGTCGGGAGGCGGATCGCGACGGGCTCCTGCTCCCCGGGCGGCACGCCGTGCCAGCCCCCGTTGCGCCGCATCCACACCGGGTAGACCACCTCCTGCCGGCCCGGGGACGTGATCCGGAGCACCCAGCGCCCCATCTGCAGCGGCGCCTCGACCAACGGCGTACGACCGAGCTCGACGCCGGGCTCCTCGACCCAGCGCCGGTGGCGCTCGACGATCCGGTGGAGCACCACCCGAGCGTCGGGGGGATCGGTCAGCAGCGTGAGCGTGCCCGTGCCGCGCAGGTAGCGGGCGAAGCGCCCGTGGACGTCGTGGCGCTCGATCTCCGCCGCCACGGCCCGCGCGTCGTCCTCCCGGCCGTCCGCCTCGAGCCGCCGGTGTTGGTCCTGGAAGGCCTCGGCGAGCCGCTCGTCGGCGTCGGGCAGGCCGGGAGCGTGCGACAGCGCGGTCCGGAGGATCTGGATCGCCTGGGTGCGACCGTCCGCTGCCATCCGCCGGAGCGTGGTCGCCTCGTCCTGGAGCGCCCACGCCGCCTGCTTCTCGTCCTGCGAGCTCGCTCGGGTCAGCGTCGCGCCGAGCTCTCCGGCGCGGGCCTCCACCTCGCGGGCCCGCGTCTCGGCGGCGATCGCGTCCTGGCGCACGCGATCGGCCTGCTCGACCAGCGCCATCGCCTGCTCGCGCTTGCGGGCGCCGTCGAGCCACGCCTCGAGGTCGGCGGCGAGCGCGCCGGCGTCCGGGTACCGGTCCTCGGGGGCGTGGGCCAGCGACTTGACGACGATCCGATCCAGCTCCTCGTCCACCGGGAAGGTCCCGGCGTTCTTCGACGGCGGGTCGAACGGCTTGCCCGTGCCGACGCGGAACACGAGGATGTCGACGTTGCGGGCGGTGCGCGGCGGCCGGTCGCAGAGCAGGTCGTACAGGCTGGCGCCGAGCGCGTGCACGTCGGCGGGCGGGCCGGCGAGATCCGAGTTCCCCTGGGCCTGTTCGGGCGACATGTAGGAGGGGGTGCCGGTGATCACCCCCTGACGGGTCACCGAGGGACCGCCCATCAGCGGGGGCAGCGGGCGGTCCAGCGAGGAGTCCGTGTCGACCGCGTGGTCCACGACCTTCGCGAGTCCCCAGTCGACGACGAAGACCTCGCCATAGTCGCCGAGCATGATGTTCGATGGCTTGAGGTCCCGGTGGACCACGCCGCGGGCATGCGCGTACGCCACCGCCTCGCACGCGCGCAGGAAGGCCTCCAGCAGGCGGCGCATCGTGAAGCCGTGCTCCGAGACCTCGCGCCCCAGGCGGAGCGCGTGGTGGACGCCGATCATCGCCTCCTCGAGCGTCCGCCCGCGCACCACCTGCATCACGAACCAGGGGCGTCCGTCCGGCAACATCCCGTAGTCGTGGACCGGGATGATCGCGGGGTGCTGGAGCTGCGCGGTGATGCGCACCTCTTCGTCGAAGCGAGCGAGGACGACGTCGCGGATCAGCCCACGCTGCACGACCTTGACCGCGACGGGCCGCTTGAGCACGCGGTCCTCGGCCCGCCACACCGACCCCATGCCCCCACGCCCGAGCAGGCCCGTGCGGTGGTAGCGCCCTGCGACGACCTCCGGCAGCTCGACCGGCTCCAGGGAGCGCACACGGGCGGGCGCGGGGCCCGGCGTGTCGGCCGGCACCTCCACGAGGTCCTCCGCGGCGATCGTGACGTAGGTCCGTCCGGCGCGGACGCCCGTCGCACCGCGCCGCCAGGCGTCGTCAGGCATGGCCTCGGGTCAGACCTCGCTCGGTCAGCATGGCGCGGAGATCGTGCAGGCCTCGGTACACCGCGTTGGACGCCTTCTTCTGGTCCCAGCCGAGCGTGTCGGCGATCTCGGGGATGGTGTGGTCCTGCAAGTAGAGCACGACCGCGCGCCGGCGTGCCTCGGCCAGGCTCTGGAGGCACTCCACCAGCTGCTCGCCGAGCGCGAGGCCGTGGCTGCGGGTCTCGGGCGAGAGCTCGGCGCTGTTCACGAGCCGGTCGGGCAGCGACGGGCTCATCCCCACCTCGTTCCGCCGGCGCCGGCGCCGGATCTCGTCCACCACCACCGAGTACGCGACCCGCGAGAGGAAGGCGTCGCCGAGCTCGTGGGAGCTCGAGGAACGCAGGAGCTTGATCAGCGCCATCTGCACGAGATCGTCACGGTGGGGCGAGAGCCAGCCGGGACAGAGCCGGCCCACTGCGCGCTCCATGCGGTGACGCGTATCGGCGTCGACCTCGCGCCTCACGACCGACCGCCCTGATCACGGGGCCCGCGGGTGGTCTGCCGGGCCAGGCGCCAGGCCTCGGCGCACACCGCGCACGCGGCCAGGTGGTCGATGACCAGGAGCCGCTGGGGCTCGGGCAGGACGTGGTGGTAGGCGTCCAGCAGGATCTCCGGCGTCGGACACTCGTCGGAGGGCAGACCCGTGGTGAAGGCCTGCGCGAACAGGTAGCGAAGGTCGTCGTCCTCGGACATCCGTCTCCTCGGCGCTTCTGTGGATACCACGAGCGGGACGCGGCCATCGTCTCACCCCGTGGGTGAAACACCGCCGAAACGGGCCTGCGGTCGGTCCTCTCGTAGGTTGGGTCCAGACGCACCCCCGGAGGCCCCATGCTCGTCGCCGCCCTGCTCGCCGCTCCCGCCGCCCACGCCCAGTCCTGCGGCGGCGCCAGCTACAACACCGACCCCGCCGCGTTCGCCGCGCTGAACGGCTCGGACTTCCAGAACGTGGCCGTCAACACGCAGTCGCGCGGCCACACGGAGGCCAGCCCGTACGTGTTCGAGGGCGTGGCCTACTGGCCCGACTTCTGGGTCACGAACTCCTTCTGCATCCCGGGCATGGACAGCGGCGTCTGCGGGGGGACGAACAACTACCTGGGCAACTTCTGGCAGACCTGGATGGCACCCGCCACCCCGTCGGACGCGTTCGGCTTCCGCTGGGGCACGCAGGGCTCCTCGGCGACCATCACGGTCTACACCTCGGACGGGGCCAGCTACCCGTTCGTCATCAACGGCCAGACGGACTTCTTCGGCTACTGCACGGGCAGCGCCTCGGTGACCGTCACGAAGATCCTGATCGAGAGCGCAGACGGCGGCATCGACGACGTCGTCTGGGGCTCCCTGTCCGGCGGGCCGCCCCCCTTCGAGGTCCAGCCGCTCCAGCTGCTGGCGGGCTTCCCCACGAACCTGGCGGCGGCCGGTGCGCAGCCGGGGGAGACGGTGTGGTTCCTGGGCTCGCTCGCCACGGGCGCCGGTCCGTGCCCCGCGCTGCTGGGCGGCCAGTGCCTGGATCTGCTGCAGCCACAGGTCCTCGGGTCGGCGGTCGCGGACGCGAATGGCTCGGCGGTGCTCCAGGTGCTCGTCCCCGCGGGGATCTCGGGCCAGACCGCCTACGTCCAGGCGGCGATCCGGCGCGGCGCGGGCGGCGTGGACAGCGTCGTCGCCCCGGTCCGGTCCGCGGTGGTGTTCTGATTCGAGGGGAGTAGACTCCGCGGGTGGACGAGCTCGCGGAGGCGGAGATCGCGCTGGGGGCCGACGAGCCCTCGATCGCGTCGGCGTGGCTGGACCGCGCCCTGAAGGCGTGCCGGAGCGACCCGGAGCGCCGGCTGGCCGTCCTCCGACGCCGTGCCGAGGTGTCCTGCGACGAGGCCGCGGACGACGATCTCGCCGACCTCTCGTCCGCGGCGCGGCGCGCGGGCCAGGTCCTCGCGGAGCCCGGCGCGACGGACGAGGACGCCGAGCGCCACGCGTTCCTGCTCCTGCTCTTGGGCGTGACCGGACGTGCCCGCAAGGCGACGCGCGGCGATCCGCTGATCGCGGCGGCCCTCGCCTACGCCGCTCGCCCCTCCGACCGGTCGCTGCTCGCGCTCGCGGACGCTGCGGGGTCCGATCCCGTACGGCTCGAGCGCGCCGCGCGCCTCGTGGTGCAGCGCCAGCGCCACCCGGGGGCCCCGCTGGCCACGAGCTGGCTGCGTGCTCTCGACCGGCCACCCTGGGATCGGACCGTGGCGCGCGCGGTGCGGGTGCTCGGCGAGGGGCTTCGGATCGCGGGTCGGCGGGGGGAGGCCGAGGAGAGCGATCGCCGGTGGGAGCAGGAGGTCCTCGAGGCCCTGCCCGCGGGCGACGAGCGCGCGCGGATCGCCACGAACCGGGCGCTCGGACGGCTCGCTCCCGCCGACGCGCTCCCCGGCCGGCTCGAGCGGCTGCGCTGGTCGGAGGAGCGGTACGGTGCCCACAGCCCGCTGCTCGAGCCCGCGCTGTGGGCCCTGTCCTCGGACGCGCGCCACGCGGGCGCCCACGAGATGGCCGTCGGGGCGCTGCGTCGGCTCGAGCGGGTGCTCGCGGGTCGCGGGCGCGCCGCCTTGCAGGACCGGCGGGTGGTGCTCGGGGATCTGCGGCGCTCCCTCCAGCAGCTCGGGCGCTTCGCGGAGGCCCAGGCGGCGATCGAGGCGCTGGAGCAGGTACTGCCAAAGCTGGGCCAGCCGGTGCCGGCGTGGCTGGCGCGCGCGGACCTGGCGCGCGCGATGGGGGACCTGGAGGGTTGCGTACGGGACCACCGCCGGGAGCTCGAGCGGTGCGAGGCGGGCGTCCCACCGACCTTCGGCCCGGACGGCTCGACCACGCAGGTGGTTCGCGCCTGGACCGCGCAGGCCGTCGCCCTACGGGATCGCGCCCGCGGCGGCGACGAGCCAGGCGGCGACGATCTCGACCGGGCGGTGGCGGCGGGCGGCGACCCGCGCCCAGGAGAGGAGTAGGGCCGCAGCGAGGAGGGGGACGGCGATCCTGGAGGGGGCCACGAGCAGGCCGAGCGCGGCGGGGATGGCGACGTGGCCGCTGACCTTCAGGCCCAGCCGGGTGAGGAGCGCACCGAGCGCAGCGCAGCCGGCCGCCACGAGGGCGAGGTGGGGGACGGGCGCGGGCGCCCGGTGGGCCACGAGCAGGAAGCCGACCGCGCACACCACGCCGGCTGCGAACAGGGGTCCCCGCTCGGCGCGGCGCGACACGTCCGCGTCGGACCACCACCCGCCGGTCGTGCCCACGACCCAGAGGCCCACCGCGGGTCCGAGGCAGGCCGCCGCGACGAGCGTCCACCCGATCGCCTCCCAGGCGTCGCGCGCGACGACATAGACCGCGGCGGCGAGCCCCAGCGGCGCGATCAGGAGCGGGTGGAGCACCGCGGAGGCGAGGTGCCCGGAACGCTCCCCGCGGTCGGCGACCAGCGCCCCGAGCAGCGCCGCGACCACGTCCACGCCCAGATCGTAGCTCGCCTCGATCCACGTCTGGCCGTGGGGGAGCTGCACGAGCTCGATGGCGGCGCCGAGCCCGATCCCGAGCGCAGCACCCACCCAGGCGTCCCCGGAGCGGCCCGCGAGGAACGCCGCTCCGCCGCAGAGCACCAGGTGCCCGAGCAGGTGGCAGGCCTCGGGCCAGGTCCCCACCTGGGTGCCCGCCACGCCCATCCACGCGGTCGCGAGCAGCGCCGCGGTCACCCACAGCCAGGCCAGGCTGCGCATCGAGCCTCCTCTCCTCTCGACGTACCGGGCGGGTCGCGGGCCCCGCGTGTGGGAGGTGTGTGGGATTCGTGCAGAGCGCCGTGGCGCTACGTGCGGACGGAGGAGGTTCCGATGGTCTGGCTGTCCCTGCTGGTCGCGTGCGGAGGGGGCGAGGTGAGCACGCCGCCCGTGGTCGAGCCGAGCCCGGCGCCGGTGGCCCAGGCGCCCGCGCCCAGGGGCAAGGTGGGCAAGCGCAAGGCGAAGGCGGGCAGGAGCGCGCCGGCCGACCTGTCCGAGATGCAGCGGTCGGGGCTCGACGCGCTCCTCGGAGCCAGCGTCACGATGGGTCAGCTCGATCCGGGCTGCAACCCGGGCACCCTCGACCCCTCGGACCCGCTCGGCACCTTCGCGACCGCGACCTACGAGGAGGCATCGAAGGTGGAGGTGAGCTGCGACGCGGCCCAGGCGGGCCTCCACTGTGAGGTCCAGCTCGCGGCCGAGGACTTCACCGCCATCTTCCGCTACCTGGTGGACGACGGCCTCGTCCCGTCCTCGGTCTCCTGCGCCTTCGCGGGGTGACGGTCTACCAGCGAGGGCGGTACAGGCCGCGGAAGGTGGCGTCGCCCGTCCGAGCGAGCGGCTGGATCCGGAACCGCATGCCGCACCGGCCGGCGTTGAGGTTCGCCATCCAGGAGCCGCCCTTGAGCACGCGCGGGGTGTCTCCCTCCGCGGGGACGGGCTCCGGCACCCGGTTGCCGACCGGCTGCGTCGGGCGCTCGAAGGCGTCCGCACAGCGATCGCCGAGGTTGCCCGCGGCGCCGCGCATGCCGTAGGGGCTCGTGTCCACCGGGTACGCGTCGACGGTGGTGGGGAGCCGGCGGCCCGCGTGTGAGCCCGTCATGTGGGCCCAGGAGAAGTCGTGCTGGTCACCCCACGGGTACCAGCGCCCGTCCACCCCGCGCGCCGCCTTCTCCCACTCGAGCTCGCCGGGCAGCCGCCAGGGACGGCCCGTGCGCCCGGACCACCACGCGAGCCAGGCCTCCGCACCTTCGTAGTCGATGCGGTGCACCGGCCAGCGCCGATCCCACAGATCCCCCTCGGTGTCCTCGGTCGGGGAGAAGCGTCCGTCGCGGAAGGCGAGCAGCAGCGGCCCGTCCTCGGTGTCGGCCACCCCCCGCTCCCGCGGAGCGAGCCGCAGCGCGCGGTCCTGCTCGCCGCGCGCCACGAGGTCGTCGAGGAACGCGATGTACTGGCCCACCGTCACCGGGAAGCGCATCGCGACCAGGCCGTCGCACCACAGTCGACGCTCCGGCAGCGACGGGATGCTGGCGTCGCCGGCGCGGAACCACCCGGGTGGGACGTAGACCTCCTCCTTCGAGAGCCACCCGAGCGGCGGCAGGGGGATCGGCGCGGCCTCGGTCTCTCCGGGGGGCACGCCGTCCCACCACCCGCAGCGGGTCACCTCGAACGGGTAGCGCACGGGATCGCGCTGGGGGTGACGCAGGACGGCGACGTAGCTGCCCATCGGGAGCGTGCGCTCGCGCAGCGGCGTGACCCCGAGCGAGCCCTCGAAGGACTCCACGAGGCGGCGGTTGTGCTCCTCGTAGCGATGGAGCAGGACCTCGGCCCCCGGCGGGTCGGTGAGCAGGGTCAGCGCCCCGTCGCCTCGGAGCCAGGTGGTGACCGCGCGGCGCACCGGGTGACCGTCTGGCAGGGCGGCGGCGTGGGTGGACGCCAGCGCCTCCTCCCGCGCGACGGCGTCCTGGGCGCGCCTGGCCTCGGCCGCGGAGTGGCGGGCCCGGTGGGTCTCGGCGAGGGCGGCGTGGGCCTCCTCGAGACCGGGGGAGGCGTGGAGCGCCGCCTGGAGCAGCTGATCGGCCTCGAGGTGTGTCAGATCGGCGGCACCCCGCACGGCGTCCGCCTCCGTGGCCTTGGCCCAGCCCGGTGCCTTGCGCACCTCGGGCGCCCAGCTCGGCACGTCGGCCAGCAGGCGCCTCGCCTGGTCCGCGGCCTTGCGCGCCTTCTCGTCGAGGTCCGTGGCTGCCCGTCGACGTTCCGCAGCCTTCGCGACGAGCTCGAGCGCCTGCTCCCGACGACGCGTCCCGTCGAGCCACGCCTGCAGCGCGTCCCCGAGCTGAGCAGCCGTCGGGCGGTCCCTGCGCTCGCGCTGCATCGCGTGCTCGCAGGCGTCCACGAGCTCGGCCGGCATCGGGACCTCGTTCGACGTGGTCGGCAGGGCATCGAGGTTGAGGATGAAGGTCGCGCTGGCGTCCTCCTGCACCCGTCCCACCGGCGGCGGCGGACCGGCCAGGACCCGCTGGAGGATCTGCTCGGGCCTGCCGACGTAGGGCGGCCTGCCGGAGAGCACGGCGTAGAGCAGGGCGCCGAGCGCGTAGACGTCCGCCCGCTCGTCCACCTCGTCCCCTCGGGCCTGCTCGGGGGGCATCCAGGCCGGTGTACCGGCGACCTTGCGGGAGCGCTTCGAGCCCTTCGAGCGCGTCGGCGTGAGCAGCCGGGCGAGCCCCCAGTCCACGACGTAGACCTCGCCGTGGTCGCCGACCATGATGTTGTTCGGCTTCAGATCCCGGTGGATCACGTGGTGCTCGTGGGCGTAGGCCACGGCGTCGCACACCGTCCGAACGACCCCCACGAGCCGCCGCAGCGTCCAGCCGTTCACCGTCACCCGCCACGGGTCGCCGGGCAGGTCGTGCAGGGACTCCAGCAGATCCGCCAGCGTGCGGCCGCGAATCTCCTTCATCGTGAACCAGGCGCGTCCGTCCGGCATCACTCCCACGTCGTGGATCGGGACGATGGCCGGGTGCTGGATCCGCGCGGTGATCCGTGCCTCCGCCACGAAGCGCTTCACGTTCGTCTGCTTGTCGACGAGCCGGGCGTGGACGAGCTTGAGCGCCAGGACCCGGTCGAGGACGAGGTCGCGGACGCGCCGGACCTCCCCCATCCCACCCTCGCCGAGCCGCCCGAGGTCCTGGTAGCGGGTCCACGGGGAGCCGGTCGGGACCTCCCCCGCCTCCGACGTGCCGGCGGGCTCGTCGTCCCGGGTGGACAACGTCGGCATGCGCGCGTCGTCCATCCACGAGCGGAGGGCCGCGATCACATCCGGCTTGATGCGATAGCTGCGAGCGAGTCGTTCGAGCTCGTCGTCCGGCATGGAGAGCCAGTCTACCCGACGCGGGCGAACTCCTCGATCGCGGCCTCCGAGAGCTCGTGGCGGGCCATGGCCTTCAGGACGGCGGGGGGCAGCGTCAGGTCGTGCGCACCCGCCAGGAGCGTCTCCACGGCTTCCTCCGGGGTCTTGACGCTCGCGGCCACGATGCGCGTCGTCGTCCCCTCGAGGACGCCGCGCATCTGGCGGACCAGCGCCGGTCCGTCACCCAACAGCCGCGTGCTGCGGTTGACGTAGGGCAGGACGCAGGCGGCGCCCGCCTGTGCCGCGAGGGCCGCCTGGGACGCGCTGAAGATGGCGGTCACGCCGACGGTCCGTCGCTTCGCGAAGAGGGAGACGAGCGCGAGGTTCTCCCAGGTGCACGGGATCTTGAGCCCGACGTTCGGCGCGAGGTCCAGCGCGCGCTCGGCCTCCGCGCGACGGGCGGCCGGCGTCTCCGCCGTGAGCTGGTAGAACACCGTCCCACCGCAGCTCCGCGCGAGATCGACGATCACGTCCAGCGGTGGGCGGCCCGTGGTCGCGAGGATCGCCGGGTTCGTCGTCACCCCCACGATGCGGCCCGAGAGCCAGGCCTCGCGCACCGCCTCGGTGTCGGCGCTGTCCAGCCAGATCGCCATTCACGCACCTCCGGAGGCCAGGAGGGCCTCGATCACCGCCCGTCGTGCCAGGCCGGGCTCGGCGCCCACCCGCGTCACGGCGTGCGCGCCGGCCGCCGCCGCGAACCGCAGGGCGTCGCGCAGCGCCATCCCCTCGCAGCGGGCCACCGCGAAGGCCCCGCAGAACGCGTCGCCCGCGCCCGTCGGATCCACCGCCGCGACCTTCAGCGCCGGCACCGCCGCGTGCTCCTCGTGCGTCATGCCCACACAGCCTCGGGCCCCCAGGGTGATGACGACGCCGGCGCGCGGCCCGCGCTGGAGCAGCTCCTCGGCGGCCTCCAGGGCGTCCGTCGTGTCGCGCACCGGCCGTCCGACCATCGCGGCCGCCTCGACCTCGTTGGGCAGCAACCAGTCGCAGTCCTCGGCGAGCTCCGCGGCCTCGGGTCGCGCCGGCGCCGGGTTGAGGAACACGGGGACCCCGCGCTCGCGGGCGATCGCGACAGCGCGCAGGGAGGCCGTCGGCGAGACCTCCTGCTGGAGGAGCAGCGCGTCCGACGCCGCGACGAGGTCCGCCGCGCGCTCCGCGTCCCCTTCGTCCAACGCCGCGTTCGCGCCCGGCAGCAGGACGATGCTGTTGTCGCCGTCGGGGAGCACCATCGGCAGCGCCATGCCCGTCGCCGCACCCGCGACGAGGCGCACATGGCGGTGGTCGACGCCCTCGGCCTCGAGCAGCGCACGGAACGAGCCCCAGCCGTCGTCGTCGCCCGCGCAGGCGATCATGGAGGTCGACGCGCCGCAGCGGGCTGCCGCCACCGCCTGGTTGAACCCCTTGCCCCCGAGGTGCCGAGCGACATCCAGCGCGATCAGCGTCTCGTGGCGGCGCGGGAGGTGGGGCAGGCGGACGACGAGGTCCACCACCAGGCTCCCCAGCACGACGATGCGCGGTCGCGACATGCGCGGATGCTACCAGGCTTCGTGCTCCGGGACGCAGCCGCTACGAGCTACGGGCTACGGGCTACAGGCTACAGGCTACAGGCTACGGGCTACAGGCTTCGGGCTATGGGCCGGGCCGGGCCGCTAATGCCGGTAGTGCACTTCTTGGCCTGCGACGACCGGCCCAGACCGGCGCCGGTAGGGAGGGCCAGCGACCAGCGGGCGCCCACCTCTGTGGACCTCTGTCCCCTCGGTGGTTCCGCTCTCAGAGCGCTCCGCCGGGTCGCGACGCCTGGTGTCACCACCGAGGTCCACAGAGGTCCACCGAGCGAGCCGCGTCGACCGGGAGCTGCCCTTGGTCTGCGACGATTCCAGTCCGGCGCCGGGGGGCGGACCGGAGACGAGCGGGCGCCCGCCTCTGTGGACCTCTGT
>JACKER010000052.1 GCA_020632925.1 Alphaproteobacteria bacterium
GGAGCGGGGCGGCAGCGGGCCTGGCGGTGGGAGCGCTCCTGGTCGCATCGCGGCGTCGCGGCCGGACTTGACCGTCAGAACGCGAGGGAGGCTGTCGCCATCACCAGGTCGACGCTGCGCCCGGAGGGCTGGGCGAGGTCGCGCGCGAGGATCAGGTGACCGCCCTGCACGGACAGCCGCGGCAGCAGCGGGTTCACGTCCGGCCCGACCTCCTTCGTGACCGCGACCGCCCAGTCCAGCTCCGTCCCCAGCGCGCGGCTGTCCGTCGGCTGATCCAGCTGGTTGCGGGGCTCGCCGCCCGCCCGGAACGTCGTGTACGGGTTGGCCACGGGCACGGGGCTCCACGCGAACACCATCCCCGCCCGCAGATCGAGCCACGGGACGGGCTTGACCTGCACCACGGGCTGCACCGCGACCGCGCGCTCGAACGCGCCCTCGGAGGGCAGGTCGTCCACGCCGTCGGGCGGCACGGCGGCGTCGGCGGGATCGGTCAGCAACGACCACGTGCCCACGTCCCAGGCCGCCTGCACCTCGTCGAACATCACCATCCCCACGTCGTAGTCGCGGTCGAAGGTGAAGTCGCGGGCCACGCCGTCGTCGAGGTCCGCGTCCCCCGAGGCGTAGGCCCCGCGCAGGTGGAAGGTCGCGCGCTCGTTCGGGGCCACCAGACGCGTCTGGGCGGCGACGCCCCCCGAGCGCACGAGCAGCCCGTCGCGGCCCTCGTAGGTCGTCGCCTTGTCCGTCGCTCCCGTGACCACCGCGCCCTCGGCGGCGAGCACCAGCGCCCAGCCGGCGTCCCCGATGGGGAGCGGCAGCACGCCGTAGCTGTCCAGCACCGTCGCCGACGTGCTCCTCGTGGGGTCGGCCTCGCGCTGCCAGCGCTGCACCGCGTACAGCCCGAGCTGCCGGTGCGTGGTGGGCGACGCCAGCAGCCCGGCCACGACGCCCTGCCACGCCTCCTGCGTGCCCAGGACCGCGAGCTCGTCGGCCACCACGCGGTCCACCGCCGCCGTCAGGTGCAGCGGAGAGGCCGAGGCGTTCGCGAAGTGCCCGGTCGCGCGGAGCCGCAGCACGCGGTCCCCGAAGTCCGTGCGGCCGAAGAGCGGGGCCTGCGCTCCGTCGTTGGCCAGCATCCCGAGCCCCCAGCGCGACGTCGTCAGGCCGAGCTGTACGTCGAGGTGCTCGCTCGCCACCGCCGCGGACAGGTCCCGGGCGCGCACGCCGCCGAGCGTGAACGCCGAGAGCTGGTCGCGATCGCGCTCGTCGGGCGAGGCCAGCGACCAGGTGTCGCCCGCGACCTGCCCCGTGAGCAGGTCCCACTGCGTCGAGAGGCGCACCGCACCCACCTCGAGCGACCCACCGGCCCGCAGGCGCTGGTCGAGCACCGCGCTCTGCCCGAGCACCGTCCCCGACGGGTCCACCACCACCTCGGGCGGCAGGCTCCCGATGTACCGGAGCTCCCCGTCGATCGAGCCCTCGACCTCCGCGGCCCGCGCCGCGACCAGCAACACGGCGATCACGGGGCCTCCTCGAACGGCGGCAGCCAGTCGCAGTCGCCGCGCTCCAGACACCGGTCGTCGGACAGCTCCGTGCCGTCGGACGAGAGGAAACCGGCGATCTGGTTGATCGCGAAGCTGTTGATGTCGAAGGCCAGGGTGGGGTCGGGGTAGCTGAACCCGTGCTGGCCGGTGGTCGACACATAGGGCAGCCGCAGCGCCGACAGCCCGGTGCCCGTGGGGCGCGACGCGCGCAGGGGGCTCTCCGAGGGCGCCTCCAGGCCGTCCTGGCCGTCGTCGAGGTCGTCCGCGTCGAAGAGCACCGGCTCCCCGGCGCCGTTCGTGTACGGCCCGACCGCCGCGATCCCCTGCACCACGCGGTGATCGATGAGGAAGCGGTCCACCGTCGTGCCGTAGCGGTCGTCGATCGCCCGCCACTCCACGAGCCCCGCGCTGCGGGCGAGCGCGATGCCGGTGTTGATGTTCACGATCGGGTCGCCCGGCGTGGGCACCATCAGCACGTTGCGCGGCTCGCCGCCGAGCTCCGGAAAGGGCTCGAGGAACCAGTGCGGCCCGTAGGCGATGGCGTCGCCCGGCTCGAGCACGGCCGCCAGCACGCTCGACAGCCGCCGCACGTCCGAGCTGCCGCGGATGTGGCCGTCGCCGTGGGCCACCGCGACCAGCGGCGATCCGGCGCGCAGCGTGACGCCCTCGATGCGCTGCTCGGTCTCGAAGGTGTCGAGCTTCGCCACGCGCTCCCCGGTCGCGTCGAAGATCGTGATCACCAATGGATCGCCGAGCCCGTCGTTGCCCCCGATCTCGTAGACCACACCCTCGACCGGGCCGGTGTCCGGCATCCCCGTGGCCACGCGCTTCTCGGTCGCGTCCATCGCGTCGCACGGGATCGAGAGCCGGAAGCGTCCGTCTCGTGGGATCAGGCCCTGGCGCACCTCGCCGTTCGCCAGGTTCTCGATCCGCAGCCGGCCGTAGCTCGGGATGTCCGGGAGCGTGGCGACCTCGACCTCGACCATGTCGGTCACCGAGTTGACCATCTGCACGACGCGCAGCCCGCCGTCGTCCGTCGGATAGCCGAGGAACATCGGGGTCAGCAGCCGCCCGATCAGCGCCTCGACCGCGCCGCCGATCTCCGTGCGCACCCCGATGTCCAGCGTGCCGCCGCCGGGGACGATCGGCGAGACCGCCTCGAGCTCGGGCATCACGGCCGCCGCCACCGCCGCGTCGATGCCGCCGAGCGAGCCGCCCACCAGGTAGAACTTCGTGTCCGGACCGCCGAGATCGGGGCGCCCGTCGCCGTCCCAGTCGCACGACACCCCGCCCACGCTGGTCTGCTGGGGCCCCGTCGGCAGCTCGAGGGTGTGTGTCCACTCCGTCTCGCCGCAGCGCCGCAACGCGCGCACCATCTGCATCCAGTCGACGGAGGCCTGACGCACCATGTCGCGCGTGTGGAACGGATCCGCCGACCACTGATCACCGCCGCTGTCCTTCACGCCGTCGTTGTTCAGGTCGCGGTATCGGCTGTCGCGCAGCTGATCGAGGAAGGGCGTGAGCCCCGAGGGCCCGAGCACCGTCTGGGCGAGCGCCTCGTCCTCGGGGTCCAGCGTCGGGCCGTGCCCCGCGAAGTCCATGGCGCAGCCCACCATGCCCATGCGGTTGAAGGCGTGGACGAAGCCGAACAGGTCGAAGCGCGACGACCCGTAGCCATGCCCGAAGAGCGCGATGGGTACGGGGCCGGTCGCGTTCGGATCGCGCTTGGGCAGGACGCAGGTGAACGGCACCCGCTGCGGCTCGGCGTGCACCACGCCCGTCGCGGGGTCGAGCTGCCACCACTCGTCGCTGTCGTCGCGCCCGCCGTCGTCGCGGTCGGCCAGCAGGTACGGCGTGACGAACACGCCGCCCACCAGCTGATCCGAGAAGGAGGCGTACGAGGCCTCGAGGACGTCCGCCGACTCCGCCGGGAACAGGTCCAGCGCGATCAGCGGCGCCACCAGCTTCTCGACGGACAGGTGGTAGGGCGAGTCGGGGTCGAGGTCGCCCGTCTGCACCTGGAGCGCCTCCGTCACCGCCGCCGGCCAGTCGTCCCCGAAGGTCGCGAACGGGCCCTCGCCGTCGAAGCCGCGGCGCAGGTCGACGAGGTCGCCCGTCACCCGCCCCGTCGTGAAGACCCAGGCGAACGCGACGTCGTCGACGGACAGGTCGAAGGCGGGGAGCGCGTCCAGCACGGGCTCGAGCGCGGGCGTCTGGCGGACGTGGTTCACGTAGGGCCAGGGCGAGCGCACGGGCTCCCCGTCGAGGTCCACGAGGCGGCTCGTGAGGACCATGGCGTACCGCGTCTGCTCGCGCAGCGGGACCACCGGGCGCACGATGAGCGTGTCCGTCTCGAGGTCGTACCAGGTGAGCATGTCGTCGCGGGGGTCGCCGCCGGGCGGCCAGACGTTGGGGATGTCGAGGATGCCGTCGTTGTCGGTGTCCTCGCCCCAGTCGAGCTCGCCGTTGCCGTTCGCGTCCTCGTCGCCGAGCTCGAACAGCACGCTCGGGCTGTCGGACCGCGGGTCGTTCGGGAAGTACCGGTCGGTCCGGACCACGTCCATCGGGAAGCGCCCGTGGCCCACGTCGAGCGCGACCGGCTGGAGGTACGTGGGGGACGAGGGCTCCACGTCGATCAGGTAGAACGCGTCGTCGGCGAAGGCGTTCGGGTCGTGGAAGTCGTCGGGGTGCCGCACGAGGACCTCGTCCAGATCGAGCCGGTGGTCGAAGCGGACGCTGATCGGGCTGTAGATACCGAAGCCGACGAGCTCGTCGAGCTTGGCGCGCGCCTCGGACTCGGACCGGGTGGTGGCCTCGGTGCTGATGTTCAGGCGCAGACCGGTGGGGGAGGTCGGATCGGGCCGGGTGGCCAGATCGTTCGGGAAGGGGAGCTCGGGGAGCGGCTCGGCGTCCCAGTCCACGACCACCATCGGCCCGGTGCCGTCCGGCGTGACCCGCAGCCCCACGGGCCCGTCGGCGCAGGCCCACAGGCCCAACACCAGCCAACTCCCTCGCATCCCACCCCCATCTCTGCCGGCCGGGTCAGTAGCTCATGGGGCTCGTTCCTTCCAGAGCGTCGTTGGATGGTGTAGACTTTGGCGATGTGGCTGAACCTGATCCCCGCTGTCGCCCTGGCCGCGGTGCTGGACTCGGATGCCGACGGCATCCCCGATGCGGAGGAGCGAGCGGGGGACTCCGACCGAGACGGGATCGAGGACCGGTTCGACCCGGACGACGACGGCGACGGGATCGATACCGTGTGCGAGCTCGCGTGGGGCACGGATCCCTTGAGGGCCGACTCCGATGGAGACGCGGTCCTCGACGGGATCGAGTGGTTCCACATGGGCCCGCCCACTCCGAACAACCCGACCGGGACGTCGTGCCAGAACCCGTGGGACACCGACCTGGACGGGATCATCAACGCGCTCGACCTCGACGACGACGGTGACGGGCTGCCGACCGACATCGAAGGGAGCCGCGACTCCGATTGTGCTGCAGGCACGAACATCCCCCAGCCCGACGGGCTCCCGGCCCATGTCGACACCGACAGCGATGGCGACGGCATCCCCGACGCGCGCGAGGGCACGAACGACAAGGACCACGACGGCGTCCCGAACTACGTCGACTGCGACAAGTCGGGCTGGCCCGGAGACGCCGACAACGACGGCATCCTGGACCGCGACGAGGCCGCCCTGTGCGACCAGCTGGGGCTCGCCGGGTGTCCGGACACGCTGATCTACGATCCGGACGCCGACCACGACCTGGTGCTCGACGGCGTGGAGCTCGGCCCGAACCTGGCCCTTCCACTCGACACCGACGGCGACGGCATCGTCGATCTCCTCGACAGCGACGACGACGGGGACGGCCTGCTCACCCGAAACGAGGCGATCGCGCCGCTCGGGCCGGGCCCGAAGCCCGCCGACTGCGCGAGCCCGGTCCGCTCGGTGTTCGACGTCCGCCTGTTCCGCTGGACCTTCGTGTGTGACGACTCGGGCGACCAGGAGCTGGTGTTCGACCTCGGCGGCAACGCGCTGTCCGACTACTGGGACGAGGACGGCGACGGGGTCCCGAACTTCCGGCAGGGACCGTACACCCTTCCGCACGACAGCGGCGACACCGCGGACACCGGGCTGTTCGGGACCACGACGACCACGACCGGCGGCACCACGACCGGCGGACCGACGGCTGGGGAGACGACCACCCGCGGCAGCGACGACACGGCAGACGGCGGGGGTTGTCACGCGGGCCGAGGCCACGCCTCGCTGTTCCTGGCTCCGCTGGCGCTCCTCGGCCTGATCCGGCGGAGACGACGCACGGTGCCGCGTCACCGTCGGTAGGCGACGGTTCCGACGCGGCGGACGATCCATCACCACCAGGTCGCGGGGGCGTCGCACTCGCCGTAGGTGTTGTCGCCCCAACACTCGGCGGTGCCGGCCGTCGTGACCGCGCACTGCAGACCCTTGCCCGTGTCCACCCAGTCGTACAGTCCGACCGGGACCGCGTTGGGCTGCCCGGCCGCGGTGCCGAGCCCCCAGCACTCCACCACCCCGTTCCCGCGGGCGCCGCAGGTGACGAACTCGCCGGCCGAGATGCGCGAGAACGTGCCGCCCGGCGGGCTGGCCTGCCCGTACGTGTTGCGGCCGAAACAGTGCGCGAGGCCGGCCGTGTCGAGGCCGCAGGTGTGGTCCGTGCCCGCGCTGATCTGCGACCACTGGATGCCGGGCGTCGGCGTGGCCTTGTTGAAGGCGTCGCTCCCCCAACAGTCCAGCGCGTTCGTGTTGACGCGGATCGCGCAGTTGTGCTGCGGGCCGGACGACACGGAGGTGTACCGGTTGGCGGACAGCGCGGTCACGTCCGACTGGCCCCAGTCGTTCAGCCCCCAGCACTGCAGGGTGCCAGTCGTGCTGATCGCGCAGGTGTGGCCCTCGCCAGCGTCCAGCGTCGCCCACGTGCCCGAGATCGGAGCCCCCGAGACCTGGTTCTGCGTGTCCAGCCCCACACAGCGGATGTTCCCCGTGAGGTCGATCGCGCAGGTGTGGCCGAAGCCGATGCCAGCGATCTGGTACTGACCACCCGAGAGCGACAGCTGGTTGTAGCTGTTGCGGCCCCAGCAGGTGAGCTCGTCGGACGTGTCGATCTGGCACGCGTGATCGGTGTTCACGTACACCCGATCCACGGACGGGATGCCGATGGTCACCGAGTCCGTGCCGGGGCTGCTCTCGGTCTTGCCGTCCGTCCCGTACCCGAAGCACTCCCACACCTGGCCCGACCCGGTGAACACGCTCAGCGCGGTGTCACCCGGGTGGATCGTCTGTGTGGCGGCGGTGAAGGGGACGCCGTCGTAGGTCCACTCGAACCGGTAGCTCACCGGGTCGCCCTGGGGATCGATCGACGGCGCGTCGATCACGCAGGTCAGGTCCTCGTTGACGGCGGGGGTCTGCGGCTCGATGTGCACGACCGGGGCGGACGGCGGCTCGACGACGGTGACGGAGACCGTGTCCGAGCAGCTCGCGCCGGCGTCGTCCACCGCGGTCATCGTGATGGTGTGGGGGCCGAGCGCCAGCCCCGTGTACGGGAAGAGCACGTCCCCGTCGATCGTGGGGTTGGTCATGCCGAGCACGCCCGCCACATCGTCCTCGAAGGTCACGACCAGCTCGGTCGGGGGGACGTTCACGTCGTCGGCGAGGCCGGCGAACACGACCTCGTGGAACTCCGCCAGCTCGCCGCCGTCCGACGGGAACGTGATCTCGCAGGTGGGCGGGGTGTTCGGCCCACCGACGTCGATCGTGACGCTGGTGGAGGCCGACTTGCCCGACGTGTCGACCACAGTCGCGGTCAGGACGTGCCGCCCGCGGCTCAGGAGCGCCTCGCTCGCGAAGGCCCCGCGGGCGTCGGGGTTCGTCGTCGCCCCGTTCAGCGCGCCGTCCGCGTCGCTGGTCCAGGTCACCTCGAGGTCCGGCTCGTCGTCCTCGTTGTCCGTCGCCACGCCGGTCAGCGGCACGGGGGTGTTGTCGTAGTAGGTGCGGGTCGACACGGGCGTGACCACGACGATCTCGGGCGGGTCCGTCGCCTGCACCGCGAGGTCGACCAGCACGCTGGTCTTCTCGCCCTCGTCGTCCACCGCCTCGAGGCGCACGCGGACACCGTCGGTGAGCGGCGGCACCCAGTCGCACCAGCAGTCGCCGTTCTCGTCGGGCTCGGACGTGCAGATCTGCTGCTCGTCCACGTACCAGTTGCAGATCGGGGTGCTGCGGTCGTCGGAGACGGTGCCCCCGAAGCGCTCCGCGTAGCCCTCGAGGACCACGTCCTGGTCGCGGTGGGTGAAGATCTCGGCGGTCGGAGGCTCGTTCTCGAGCTGGCGCAGCTCGATGTCGTTGCAGCCGGCGGCCAGCAGCACCGTCACGGGGATCAGGTGGCGCAGCATGTGCTTCTCCGGAACACGGCCTCGGAACGTCAGGACTCGTCGTCCCGGAGCCTTGGGGACCACGGGCAGCCTACACCAACACCGACCGGGGGTCATCCGCGTTTTCCCCGCGGCCGCCTGGCTGGTAGCATCGCGCCCGATGGAGGGACCATGCTGGTGACGTTGTGGATGGCGAGCGCAGCCCACGCCGTGGGGATCGGGTCGACCGGGGCGCTCGGCCTGGGCGGCTGGGGCGGCGGCGATCTGTTCGACTTCGGTTCGGGCGGCTTCGCGCCGAGCCTGGACATTCGCGCCGAGCCGGTCATCGTCCAGATCCACGTGCTGGAGTTCACCGAGGCGCTGGTGGACGACGAGGAGCTCTACCTCGGCGCGAACGTGCTCTTCGCGGCCGGAGCGAAGCCGCTGCACGGGCCGTGGCTCGGCGTGATCCAGCCCGGCTTCGGGTTCGACATCGTCGGCGACCCGCTCCTGCTGTCCCTGACCGGGCAGTGCCGGCTCGGGGTGGAGGCGCAGGACGCAGCCGGCATCGGGCTGTACGTGGTGCCCGAGCTGGGCATCGCGCTGGCCGACAACCAGAGCGACTGGATCGCCGGCGGCTCGCTCCAGCTCTCCGTCTGGTTCGGGACCTGACGTGAGCGACGCCAGGGAGGTCCCCGCCGAGTACAAGCAGGCGGGCATGTTCATGACGCTCGCCGCCCTGGTGCACGTCATGGAGGGCCTGCTGCTCATGCTGGTCGGACTCGGGACCTGCGCCGGGACCTACGGCATCTGCTGCTTCTGCCCGTTCATGGGCTTCATCCCGATCGTGGTGGGCATCCTCGAGCTGCCCGCCGCGACCAACGCGCGCAACGGCGTGCCGGATCCGGGCGTGAAGACCGCCAACCTGATCGGGCTCGTGACCGCGATGCTGTCGATGTCGATGATCGGGGTCGTGCTCGAGGGGCTGGTGCTGATGAACCTCGGCAACGACAACGTGAAGGGCTTCCTCGAGGACAACGCGTAGCCGTCAGGCGGCGAAGCCGTAGTACGCGAGGCAGCCGAGCAGCGCGAGCTGGTCCAACGCGCCCACCGCGAAGCTCGCCGTGCGCCACGGCTGCATCGAGCGCAGGTAGGCGACGCTGTGGGCGAGGCGGGCAGCGGTGAACACGCCGAACAGCCCGGCGACCAGGGCGAAGGGCGCGTTCGTCGCGCACAGGCCCAGGCCGGTGACCAGGAACAGCGGCACGTTCTCGAGCGCGTTGCGGTGCGCGCGCCGGAGCCGGGCCGTGCGGTCGTTCCCGCCCTCGTAGACCACCTCCGCCTGGGCGTTGAGCGCGCGGTCCTCGGGGTTGACGACCTCGTTGGCGGCGTTTCGGGTGGCGGCGGCGGCGCCGGCGAGCAGGATCAGGTTGGCACCGAGGACGATGGCGGTCGCGAGCCAGACCTGGAAGCTGAGCGGCTGGAACATGGGCACTCCGGTCGAGGGTTCGACCAGGTGACGTCCGAGCCCCCTCCCGATCGACAACCTCGAGGAGAACGCGTGCTCCGGAAGGGCCACGTTCGCTTTGGCCGTCGCTCAGATCTTCGGGTCGGACGGTTCGAAGGGGGTGGCGACCACCAGCACGTACCCGTCGGGGTCGCGCATCGCGAACTCGTGGTGGTGGGCGAGCGCGTTCCAGTGCGGCTCCACCAGCACCATGGCCCCGCCGTCGCGCGCGCGGACCCAGGTCGCGTCGAAGGCCGTTCGATCGGCGGCCTCGAACCACAGCGACACCCCGTTGCCCCGAGGGGCGTCCGGATCGTCGCCGAATCCGTGCTCGTCGGCGTTCCAGCGGTGGAGCTGCAGCGCGAGGGGCGTGGAGAACGGTGTTCCCTCGAAGAGCATCTCGTAGTCGGGGCCGCCGTGGCCGCTCGTGAGTCCCAGGATCCGCTGGTACCAGCGGCTCGAGGCCTCGACGTCGGACACCTGGAGCATGGGCTGCGCGCGCACGGATCACCTCCGGGCGGGGACGATAGCCCGTCGCTCACCGATCGAGGAACCAGCCCACGATCTCGTCGGTGGCGTCCAGCTCCTCGCTCACCCGCCCGATGATCAGGCGGGGCAGGTACTGCGATCCCCCCGGCCAGGTGTGGCCGCCGCCGCGGACCTCCAGCAGGCGGACCTCCTCCGGCGTCCCGGCGCAGGAGCGCTCCTCGTGGACGGAGGTGCCGTCGTCCACCGCGTCCGGCCAGTCGGAGGTCGCGGGCTCCTCCGCGCACCCCTGGCGCTCGCGCCAGCCCTCGATCGTGGCCTCGGCCGACAGCGCCGTCCCCCGGTCGCTCGCCACCTCGCCGCCCCCGTAGGGGACGAGCGGGTCCTCGGTGCCCGCGATCAGCATCACGGGCAGGTGGCGTACGGGATCGCAGGCCAGGTCCGCGGACTGCGTCGAGCCGACCGCGGCCGCCCCCGCGAGCCGATCCGCGCGCTGACAGGCGAGCGCCATCGAGAAGAAGCCGCCGTTCGACATCCCCGTCGTGAACACCCGCTCCGGATCGGCCCCCGTCCGCGCGAGCACGTCGTCCAGCAGCGCGTCCGCGTAGGCCAGATCGTCCGAGCTGCTCACCCCGCGCCCGTCGTTCCAGTTCCCGCCGAGCGAGCTCGGGTAGACCGCCACGAAGCCCCGCTCGTCCGCCAGCTCGTTCAGCCCCGTGAACCGAACCATCGTCCGGCCGGTGTGGTCACCCTTCCCCCCGCCGCCATGGAAGGCGAGGATCACGGGCGCGCCAGCGGGCAGCCCTTCGGGGACGTGCAGGTAGTAGGAGCGTTCGACCCCGTCCACGTCGAGCTCCACGAGCTCGGCGTCCACGGAGCAGGCCATCAGGGTCAGCAGGAGCGTCATGCCGGTGGGACCCCCGAGGTGGGTGGACCGGAAACGGCGTCGTCAGATCGCCTCGCCGCCCCGTTCCCCGGTCCGGATGCGGATGCAGTCCTCGAGCGGCATCACGAAGATCTTGCCGTCGCCCAGCGCACCCTCGCCGTGCCGGGCCGCCGCGAGGATCGTGTCGACGGTGATCTGCAGGAACGCGTCGTTGACGGCGATCTCGATCCGCACCTTGGGGAGCAGGTCGGGCGCGACCTCCTGCCCGCGGTACAGCGACAGGTCCTGCGCGCGGCCGTGCCCGGTGACGCGGCTGACCGTGATGCGCGTGATCTCCGCGTCGATCAGGGCCTGCCGCACCTCGTCGAGCTTGTCCGGCTGGATGACGGCCACCACCATCTTCATGGTCGCTCCTTCAGTTCAGGTCGAGCAGGCCGTAGCCCTGCTCACCGTGCAGCTCGTGGTCCATCCCCGCGCGCTCCGCCTCGAGCGGCATCCGCAGCCCGAGCGTCCGGTCGATCGCGAGCAGCAGGCCGAGCGTCACGATCGCCGAGTACCCGATCGCGACCGCCACGCCCTCGACCTGGAACCACAGCTGGGTCAGCAGGTCGGGGTGGCCGGCGCCGTCGCGCAGGAAGAAGGTCAGCCCGACGGCCCCGATCATGCCGGCGACGCCGTGGATGCCGAACACGTCGAGGGTGTCGTCGTACCCGAGGCGGATCTTCGCGAGCACGGCGACGTAGCAGACGAGCGTGGCGATCACCGCCAGCGCCATCGCGCCGCCGGGGAGCACGTCCCCCGCTGCGGGGGTGATGACGACGAGGCCCGCGAGGATCCCCGACACCAGGCCCAGGCTCGTCGCCTTGCGATGCACGAGACCCTCGAGGACCATCCAGGTCATCGCGCCCGTGGCGGCGGCGATCTGCGTCATCGTGAGCGCCTGGGCGGTCTTGAGGCCCGAGGAGACGGCGCTGCCGGCGTTGAAGCCGAACCACCCGACCCACAGCAGACCCGCGCCCATCAGCGTCATCACGAGGTTGTTCGGGCGCATCGCCGTGCGCGGATACCCCTTGCGGGGGCCGAGGTAGATCGCCGCGACCAGGCCCGCGACGCCCGCGGAGACGTGGATGACGGTGCCGCCGGCGAAGTCGATCGCGTGGCCCGTGAGGAAGCCGCCGCCCCAGATCCAGTGGGCGAGCGGGTTGTAGACCAGCAGGCTCCACAGCGTGATGAAGACGCAGTACCCGAGGAAGCGGACCCGCTCGGCGAAGGCGCCCGCGATCAGCGCCGGCGTGATGATCGCGAACTTCCCCTGGAACATCACGAAGACGTACTGCGGGATGCGTTGGTCCTCGAGGATGGCCGAGTCGATGCCGCGCAGCAGGACGTAGTCGGACCGCCAGCCGCACCAGCCGTGGGTGTCGCCGAAGGTCATGGCGTACCCCACGACGACCCAGGCCACGCCGATGATCGCCATCGCCGAGAAGCTGTGCATCATCGTCCCGACGACGTTCTTGGTGCGGACCAGCCCGCCGTAGAACATGGCGAGGCCGGGCACCATCAGGAGGACGAGCGCCGTGGAGATCAGCATCCACGCCGTCGTTCCGGTGTCGATGCCCTCGTCGGCAGCGAACGCCGTCGTGGACAGGCTCAGCAGCAGGGACACTGGGAACGCCATCGCGCCTCCGGGCGGCCGCAAGTACGGCGTCGCGGCCAGGTGCGCAACGGATTTCGCACCCTGCCTTCACACGGCCGGGGGTGCCGGCATGCTAGCGTGGCAACATGATCCTGCTCTGGCTGGCCGCCTGCGATCACGAGTGCCCCGAGTGGCGGGTCGACGCCGACGGCGACGGCTTCGGCGCCTCTGGTGTGGTCGTGCACTCGTGCCAGCCGGTGGAGGGGCGGGTCACCACGAAGGGGGACTGCGACGACGCCGATCCGGCGATCCACCCCGGCGCGGCCGAGGTCTGCAACGGCATCGACGACGACTGTGACCCCGCCACCGACGAGGACGAGCTGGCGGGGGTGCGTGTCTGGCGGGATCGTGACGGCGACGGCTACGGCGGGCTGGATCCCTACGCGGTGCGCTGCCCGCGAGGCGACGACGCGACGGTCGGTGGGGACTGCGACGACGACCTGGCGGCCACCCACCCGGGTGCGGCCGAGATCACGTGCAACGACATCGACGACGACTGCGACCCCGAGACCCCCGACGGACGTGTCTACTATCGCGACGCCGATCGGGACGGGTTCGGCGACCCGAACGACAGCGTGGTGGCTTGCCAGCACCCCGGGCCGGGATGGATCTCGGACGGGACGGACTGCGACGACGGTGACCCCTCGATCAGGGGCTTCGCCGAATACTGGGAGGACGCGGACGGCGACGGCTACGGCGGGGGGAGCTCGCAGGTCGGCTGCCCGCCGCCCGACACGGTGGAGCGCGGCGGCGACTGCGACGACGAGGACCCGCTCGTGAACCCCTGGCGCTGCGAGCAGTGCAACGGGGTGGACGACGACTGCAACGGCCTCGTGGACGACGGCGTGACCACCACCTACTGGCCGGACGCCGACGGTGACGGGTACGGCGACGACGGCGCCCCGACGGAGGCCTGCGCCCGCCCGGTCGGGATGATCGAGGTGGACGGAGACTGCGACGACGCCGACGCGTCCATCCATCGGGGTGCCGCCGAGGTGTGCGACGGCGTGGACCAGGACTGCGACGCCCAGGTCGACGAGTGGCTGCTGGTCGACTTCTTTGCGGACGACGACGGCGACGGGCATGCCGCCGTGGGCGCGCCGCTCCTGGCCACGGCCTGCACGCGGCCACCCGGGGGCGTCACGCGCCGCGACGACTGCGACGACGCTGATCCGGAGCGGACCGCAGGCGCCCCGGAGCGCTGCGACGCCATCGACCACGACTGTGACGGCGACCCCCGGCTCGGAGCGGTCGACCGGTGGTACGTCGATCGGGACGGAGACGGTTTCGGCGACAGCACGACCGTCGTGTCGAGCTGCTCGGGTGGTGGGCTGGTGGCCCGCGGTGGGGACGCGGACGATCTCGATCCGAACGTGTTCCCGGGAGCTGCCGAGGTGTGTGGTGGGCCGCTCTCCGACGGCGACCCGCGGACCGACCCCTGCGCGCCCGCGACGTGCGTGTGGATCGTCGAGGGTGGCCAGACGGCGTTCTACGACGTCGACACGGCCCAGCAGCTGGGCACCCTGCCGTGCGAGCTGTGGACGGTCGGGGCGGACGGGACGGCGGTGACGCGTCTCGGGACGAGCCTGATGGCGGTGGACCCGACCAGCGGCAGCTGCTTCGGGATCGCGCAGGTGCTGGCCCCGAGCCTGCCAGCGCCGCGCACGTACTGCTACGACGGCTATCCCTACGAACCCTGCGGCTACTTCGACCGCTACCCCTACTGGGACGACCGGGGTTGCTACTACCCCGGCTACGAGGAGGAGTGCTGCTGGACGCACTTCTCGGAGCTCACCACGGCCCGCCTCGACGCGAACGGGGGGGTGTGGCTGGGCTGGAGGGCCTCCTGGGACGCCGGGGGGCGCCACTACCACCCGAGCGGCGCCTTGGCCGGGAGCTGGTCGGGGTACGTGCACGCCCTCGCGTTCTCACCGCCGGATCGCGTCTGGACCGCCAACGGGTCGAGGTGGAGCGCCCTCGACGAGACCCTGGCGGGCGTCGGGGCTCGGGTGACGGCGGGCTCGCTCGAGGACGCGCTCGACGGGAGGATGGTCGCGGCAGCGGCGGACTGGGACCACACGGCCGCGTTCGTGGACGGGCGTGACGGCACGGTGCTGGCGCCTTTCGATCCGCTCGATGCCCGCGACGTGCTCGCGGTCGGCCTGGACGACTACCTCGCGGTGCTCCCGGACGGCTCGGTCGTGCGCACGGACGGGGACGGCTCGGTCGCACCGTTCCTGCCTGCGTCGCCGACGGGTCGCGACCTGCTGGAGTTGTCGCCGTGTCCCTGATCCTGCTCTGGCTGGCCGGCTGTGATCGGGACTGCCCCGAGTGGCGGGTCGACGCCGACGGCGACGGCTTCGGCGCCTCCGGCGTGGTCGTGCACTCGTGCCAGCCGGTGGACGGGCGGGTCACCACGAAGGGGGACTGCGACGACGACGACCCGGCGGTCCATCCCGGCGCGGACGAGGTGTGCAACGGCATCGACGACGACTGCGACCCCGCCACCGACGAGGACGAGGTGGCCGGTGAGCTCGTCTGGCGGGACCACGACGGGGATGGGTACGGATCCCACCGGCTCGAGGCGACCCACTGCCCGGGCGACGGGTACGTGTCGATCGGGCAGGACTGCGACGACCGCGATCCCACCGTCCACCCCGGCGCGGCCGAGATCGCGTGCAACGGCACCGACGACGACTGTGATCGAAGCACCTCCGACCGGCGGCACCACTGGTACGACGGCGATGGCGACGGTTTCGGCAACCCTACGGTCGAACGGGCTCCGACCTGCGCCGACCCGGGGCCCGGGTGGGTGGAGAACGCCAGCGACTGCGACGACGACGACCCCGCCGTGGGCGAGCCCGGACCCGTCTTCGAGGATCTCGACGGCGACGGCTTCGGGGGCTCGATCGTCTCGTACGGGTGTCCGAGCCCGGGGCAGGTGGCGGACGGGTCGGACTGCGACGACGGTGACTCGCTCGTGAACCCGTTGCGGTGCGAGCAGTGCAACGGCGTGGACGACGACTGCAACGGGCTCGTCGACGACGGCGTCACGACGCGGTTCTGGATGGATGCGGACGGCGACGGGGCGGGCGACACCAACGCGCCGGTGGACGCCTGCACGCTGCCGCCCGGCGCGGCTGAGCGCAACGGCGACTGCGACGATGGCGATCCGGACCTCCACCCACGCGCCCACGAGCTGTGCGACGGCGTGGACCAGGACTGTGACGGCCAGATCGACGAGGAGCTGTCGGTCGACTTCTTCGAGGATCTCGACGGGGATGGTCACGCGGCCGTGGGCGCCCCCTTGGTCGCCACCGCCTGCGCTCGTCCTCCGGGCGCCGCGGTGCGCCGCGACGACTGCGACGACACCGATCCGGAGCGGTACGCCGGGGCCCCGGAGCGCTGCGACGCCATCGATCACGACTGCGACGGACACCCGACGCGTGGCGCCGTCGACCGGTGGTACCTCGACGCGGACGGGGACGGCTTCGGGGACGGCGCGACCGCGGTGGTGGGGTGCTCGCCGGTGGGGCGTGTGGCTCGCGGCGGGGACGTGGACGACGGCGATCCGTTGGTGTTCCCCGGTGCTCGGGAGGTGTGTGGTGGGCCGCGCTCGGACGGCGACCCGCGCACCGACCCCTGCGCGCCGTCGACCTGTGTCTGGATCCGGGAAGGAGGCGGGACGTCGTTCTACGATCTCGACACGGCGCAGCTCCTGGGGTCGTTGCCGTGCGGGGTGTGGACGGTCGGGGCGGACGGGACGGCGCTGGTCGCCTCGGGGACGGCCCTGATGGAGCTCGATCCGACGAGCGGCACGTGCGATCCGGTGGGTCTGGCCCTCGCGCCGTCGGTGCCGGGCCCTCGAACCCAATGCGACCACTACGGCTATCCCGAACCCTGTGGCTACATGAACCAGGAGCCGTCGTGGGACGAGTGGGGCTGCTACGACCCCGGGTACCACGAGTCGTGCTGCTCCACGGCCGAACCGGAGCTGGTCGCCGCGCGCTTCGATCCGGCGGGGGATCTCTGGGTGTCCTGGTTCAGGAGCCCCGACTCGGGCGCCGACCACTACGCGAGCACGGGAGCGCTGGTCGGTAGCTTGTCGGTCCTGGAGTACGAGGTGGTCGACGGCTTCGCCTTCGCCTCCCCGGAACGCACCTGGACCGCCACCTGGGCCAGCTGGCGGGCCGTGGACGAGACGCTGAACGGGGTCGGGACGTGGGTGGCGGCCGGCTCGCTCGAGGACGCGCTCGACGGTCGGATGGTGGCGGGGGCCGCCGACTGGGACCACGTGGCCGCCTTCGTGGATGGGCGCGATGGCACGGTGTTGGCGCCCTTCCGGCCATTCGACGCCCGCGACGTGCTCGCGGTCGGCCTCGACCACTACCTCGCGGTGCTCCCGGACGGGTCGGTCGTCCGCACGGACGGTGCCGGAGCGGTCACGCCGTTCCTGCCTGCGTCGCTCGCCGGTCGCGACCTGCTGGAGATCTCGCCCTGCCCGTGACCGGGTAGGCTGGACAGGGGAGGGGAGCGCTGGCGCTGGTCATCCTGGTCGCGCACGGCGACGAGGCCGTCGGGGACCGCTGGGTCGCAGCGGTCGCGGGGCGAGGGCACCTCGCCCGGCGTGTCGATCCGGGTGCGCTGCCCGATCGGCCCACGGTGATCGACGCCCTCCTCGTCGACCCGGAGCTGCCGGCGTCGGTCGTGGAGGCGCTGCGCCGCTGGGCCGGGAGCCGGGCCGCCGTGCGTCTGTCCGCGGAGGACCCCGACGAAGGCTGGCTCGCGGAGCTCGTACGCACCTCCTCCGAGCCGCTGACGCTGGGTGGGTGCCGCGTGGACCTGCGGCGAGGGGTGGTCGAGCGCGAGGGCGGGCTCGTCGCGCTCACCGACACCGAGGCCCTGCTCCTGGCCTGGCTCGCGACGCGCGCCGGGACCCTGGTCACGCGCGGGGAGCTCCTGCAGCACGTCTGGGGCTACCGGCCGGAGATGGTGACCCGCGTGGTGGACGTGACGATCGCGCGGTTGCGTAGCAAGATCGAGCGCGACCCGGCGAACCCGGAGCTCCTGGTGACCGTCCGCGGCAAGGGGTACCGGCTGGACGGGCTGCGCGCCGAGCCCTCCCCAGAGGTCCGCGGCCCAGCGCCCCCTGCGCCCGCGCCCCCCGATCCCGAGCTGGTCGGTCGCGACGAGGACCGCGCGCGCCTGCTGGGCTGGCTCGGCGCCGACGACGCGTTGGTGTCCGTCCTCGGACCGCCCGGCATCGGCAAGACCGCGCTGGCGGCGAGCGTGTCCCGCGCGGTGCCGGGTGCGCGCTGGTGCGGATTGGCGGCGGCCACGAACGACCAGGAGGCGCTGGCGCTGATCGGCGCGGCCCTCGACCTGCCTCCGTCGGCCCGCGAGGACGCGGTGCGGTCGGCGCTGGTCCACGGGGAACGTCCGCTGGTGGTGCTGGACAACGCCGAGCACGTGCTGGCGCTGGTCGCGCGCCTGCTGAGGGAGCCGCCCGCGAGCCCCGTGCTCGTCACGAGCCGCGTCCGGCTCGGCGTCCCGGGCGAGCGATGCCTCGACCTCGAGCCCCTGCCGCTCGCCGTCGCCGGCCGGCTCTTCCTCGCCCTGGCCCAGCGCCTCCGGTCGACCTTCGACGCCGATCCCGACACCCTCGACGCGGTGGCAGCGCGCTGCGAGGGCCTCCCGCTCGCGCTCGAGCTGGCGGCGGCCCAGGTGAGGGTGCTGTCCGGGCCGGACCTGGTGCGACACCTGGACCGGGGCGGACCGGGCGCGGGCCGCGTGGGGCACCGAACCTACGACGAGGCGCTCGCCAGCTCACTCGGGCTGCTCGATGCACCCTCGCGGTCGTTGCTGGCCACCCTGGCGGCCCTGCGCGGCGACGTGCCGCTGACGCTGCTCGAGGCGCTCGTCGAGGAGCCGCTGCTCGACCTGGGCACGCTGGCCGACGCCTCGCTGGTCAAGATCCGCCACGAACACGACGGATCGGTCGTCCACCTGCTCGACACCGTCCGTCGCTACGTCGCCCGGACCCTCCCGCTCGGCGATGCGGAGCGGCGCTCGCTGGCCGAGGGGGTCGCCGCATACGTGGACGGGCTCGCCCTGCAGGCGCGCACGCCGCCCGGCTGGCCTGCCATCCGCGAGCTCGGACGGATCCGACCCGCGCTGTGGGGCGCGGCCGACGACGCGCTGGCGCTCGGGGCTCCGGCGGTGGCGGAGCGGCTCGGGATCGGGCTCACCCACGCGATCGAGGCGGTCGGCGCCGAGGGGCCGGACGTCGCCCTGCTCCGGAGGCTCGCGCCCACGTCCACCGAGGTGGCGTGGCTGTTGTCGCTGGTCGCCTCCAGCCACGCCGAGCTGGAGGAGGCCCGTCGGCTCGCCGACGTCGTGGTCGCTGCCGCCGGGGATCGACGGTCGCGGGTGCGCGCCGCCTACGCGCTGGGCATGGTCGGGATCCGCGAGGGCGCCACGGACACCGAGGCCCTCGAACGGGCGCTCGAGGAGGCGGACGACGTGTTCGATCGCGTGCGCCTGTCGGGCGCCATCGCGCTCGCGCACAAGGGGGCGCGCCGGGCGCGGCAGGCGTTGGTCTGGTCCGAACGCGCGCTGGCCCACGCCGAGCGGACCGGGGTGGAGTGGCTGCGAGCCATCGCGATGATCCCGCTCGCCATGGCGTACACGAACGTCCGCCGGCACGCCTCCGCCGTGGAGGTCGTCGAGCAGTTCTGCGCGATCCACGAGGAGGCCGGCTCCTCGCGGTACCAGGAGATGATCATCGCGATGCGTCTGCTGGCCGAGCGGTGCCGCGGGCGCTTCGACCGGGCGATCGAGGTGCAGCTGGAGCTCATCGCGTTGATGCGCGCGCAGGGGCGCCCGGGGACGGTGTCCTCGCTCCAGATCGCGCGCGCGGACCTCCTGCTGGCCTGCGGTCGTCCCGGTCCGGCTGCGGAGGCCGCGCGGGTCGCGAGCCGCGGCTTCCGGGCGATGGGGAAGGAGGCGGAGACCTGGGACGCGGAGGTCGTGGAGGCGGAGGCGGTGCTGGCGGCTGGCGATCCGGAGGGCGCCTGGCAGCGCCTGGTGGCTGGGAAGGGGGTGCGCTCCACGCCCGACGCCCGATGGGTGGCGGTGGCGGCGGCGCTCGCACTCGACGACCTCCCCCGCGCGGAGAACGCCGTGGACGGTGCCACCGGGCCGCTGGCCGAGGTGCTGTCGGCGTTGATCGCCCGCGCTCGAGGGCAGACGCCCGCTCCGCCCGACACCGGCGGCCTCGGCGTGCACCTCCGGCTCCTGGCGGCCCGGCTCGGGGGGGCGGCAACCCCGGCGTTCACGCCGCGCGAGCGAGCGATCCTCGGTGACCGCGACCCCGATCCCGAGCTGGCCTTCCCCGAGGACGCCGTCGCCAGGCTGCTCCCTCAGTAGAGGGGGCCGAGCACGGACCTCGGATCGGGGTACCGCCGAAGGGCCTCCTCCCGCTCGGCGCGGGCGACCGCACCCGGCAGATCGTGGGTCTCGGGGCGCTCGACGGAGAGTTGGAAGTGGACGTGAGGCGGCCAGCCGCCGTTCTCGGAGGGTTCGCCCAGCCAGCCGAGGACCTCGCCCGCGACGAAGCGCCGGCCGACGGGGGACCGCGTGAGGGACGCGGCCGACAGGTGCCCGTGTAGCGCCCACAGCGGCCGGCCGTCGATGCGGTGCTCGGTGACGACGACGTGGCCGTAGTCGCCGGCGGCCGGGTTGAAGCCCGCGTGCAGCACGTGGCCGTCGGCGAAGGCGTGGACCGCGACGCCCGCCGGCCCGCCCAGATCGATCCCGACGTGGACCGTCCGCTGCCCCGCGAACAGGGCCTGCGTGTAGATCACGCGGTCCTCGTCGTACCGCCCGATCGACCACGGGGTGCCCGGGTCGACCCACGGGCGGCCGAGGTCGAGGACGACCGCGCCGGGCGGCATCAGGACCACCGGGTGGTGGCTCACGGGCAGCCCGCCGGCTGATCGACGGGCACCGCACAGTCCAGCGTGTTGCCATAGGTCGGATCGCCCGCGTCGGTGCACTCGGCGCTGGCGATGCAGACGTCGTCACCGCCCTCGACCGGCCCGAGCACCGTGTCGCGCAGCGAGAGCACCGTCCCGGCCGCCAGCTCGCGGAAGTCCACGACGGGCCCGGTGGCGTCGCGCACCGTGACGCGCTCCAGCTCGAACACGGGCGCGCCATGGAGCGGGCCGCGCGAGACGAAGCCGCGCCAGGGCTGGCCGTCGGCGTCGAAGGTCGTGTCCTGCGCGCGGAACGCGGTCCCCTCGATCTCGATGCTCCCGTCCGGCGGCATCACCACGTGGTTGCCGACGACCTCGAAGGGTCGGCCGATCAGCGACAGGCTCTGCTGCAGGCGCAGGTCCACGCCCTGCGGCGCCCAGGTCAGCGGGACGGCGTCGGGCAGCCGGCCGGGGCGTACCTCGATCCACGGCTTTGCGTTGCTACCCGCGTCCTCGACCAGCGGGCGGTGCAGATCGCGCCCCGTCGTGCTCGCGAGCGGCCCCGTGACGGCCGCGAACCGCACGGGCGAGCGCGCGTCCACGATGCCGTCCGCCCACAGGCCGACCGCGGTGTCCGCGTCCTCGATCACGAGGCCGTCGAGGATCAGCGACGTCAGCTCCTTCTGGCCGGATGGCTGGTCGACCCACCCGAGGCTGCGGAGCGCCGCCTCGTCCGTGGTGCCGCGGATCACGAGGTGCGACAGCGTGGCCTGCCCGCGGATCAGCACGCCCTGGAAGCGCGCGTCCTCCTCGGCCTCGAGGATCACGGGCTCCTCGGCGCTGCCCATCGCCTGCAGCGCGTACAGGTCGACCATCGTCCCGCTCGCGAACACCACCCGCGTCCCCGCGAGCAACGCGATCGGCTCCTCCGACACGATGCCGTCCGGGGCGAGCCACGGGTCGCACTCGGGCCCGAGCGTGGTCCCCTCCATCGGCGACCGCAGCACGCAGGGGTCGCCGGTCTCGGCGGTGGCGTCGGCGTCGGGAGCCCGGCAGGCCCACAGGAGCGTGAACAGCACGAGGCTCGCTATCCGCTCGATCCGGAAATATCCACGGACCGTCACCGTAGGTCTCGGCAGGACGACAGGGCGGGGGCGAGATGAGCCTGTTCGAGTGGTGGGGCGAGAGCTGGAACCCGGGTGGCACCGGCGGCGTCGAGGTCCGCGGCGATCGGATCGGCACCGTCTGGCTCGGGTTCACCCTCGTCCGCTTCGCCCTCACGCTGGCGGCGACCGTGGCGCTGCCGCTCGCGGTGACCTTCTGGGGTGGCGGCATGAACCCGGTGGGCGGGCTGGCGGCCGGGGGCGGGTGGCTGCTCTACCTGGCGCTCGGCTACTTCGTGCGCCCCGAGCCCGACATGTCGAACCTGGGCCTGTTCGGCGGTCTGATCGACCATCCGTTCCGCTGGTCCGATGACCTGAACCGGAGCCTGCTCTTCTTCAAGCTGGCCCTGTTCCCGGGGTACTTCCTCGCTCGCCCGGTGGCGGAGGTCTTCTACTGGCTGGCGGGCGAAGCGGAGGAGGTCTGATGCGGTAGGCTCCGCCCGGGAGCGTGCACCGTGTCGTCGATCCGCCTCGTCACCGAGATCCCCGGACCCCGTAGCCGTGCCCTGGTGGCCCGCCGGGAGGCCGCGACCCCGCCGGGCGCCGCCAAGCTGACCCCGATCGCGGTGGACCACGCGCACGGCAGCGTGGTGGTCGACGTCGACGGCAACCACCTGCTCGATCTCGCGGGCGGCATCGGCACCCTCGCGGTCGGACACACCCCCGATGCCGTGGTCGCCGCCATCCGCGAGCAGGCCGCCCAGCTCGTGCACATCTGCGCCATCGTGGCGACCACCGAGTCGTCGGTGGCGCTGGCCGAGCGCCTGAACGCGCTGGCCCCCGGCGACGCCGAGAAGCGCACGGTGCTCATGAACTCGGGGGCGGAGGCGGTGGAGACCGCGGTCCACATCTGCCGGTCGGCCACGAAGCGGCAGGGGGTGGTGGTCTTCGACGGCGCGTACCACGGGCGGACCAACCTCACGCTCGCGATGACGTCGAAGTTCAACCTGTTCAAGAAGGGGCTCGGGCCGTTCGCGCCCGAGGTGTACCGGATGCCCTTCCCCAACGCGTACCGGCGCCCCGAGGGGATGACCGAGCAGGCGTGGGTGGATTGGCACGTCGCGAACCTCGACCACGCGTTCACCGCGATCGTCGACCCGTCGCACGTCGCGTGCGTCGTCATCGAGCCGGTGATCGGCGAGGGCGGCTTCCTGCCGGCGCCGTTCCCCTGGCTGCGCCGGCTGCGCGAGCTCTGCGACCAACACGGCATGCTCTTCGTCGCCGACGAGATCCAGGCCGGGATGGGGCGTACGGGGAAGGTGTTCGCGATCGAGCACGCCGGCGTGGTGCCCGACGTGCTGTGCACGGCGAAGTCGCTGGGCGGCGGCATGCCGATCTCCGCGGTCGTGGGCCGGGCGGACGTGATGTGCGCGCCGCACCCCGGTGGCCTCGGCGGGACGTACAGCGGCAACCCGGTGGCCTGCGCGGCGGCGCTCGCGGCGCTCGACCAGATCGCCAGCGAACCCTTCCTGGCGCGTGCGGTGGCGGTCGGGGAGCGGCTGCGCGATCGGCTCGACCGGCTCATGGACCGCCACGACTGGATCGGCGACGTGCGGGGGCTCGGCCCGATGCTGGCCATGGAGCTCGTGAAGGACCGGCGCACGAAGGAGCCCTGGGTGGAGGCGACCCAGGCGATGAACGCGCAGACGCTGCAGCGCGGGGTGATCACCATCCGGGCCGGGCTGTTCAGCAACTGCGTGCGCCTGCTGCCCGCGCTCGACATCTCCGACGCCGAGATCGACGAGGCCATGGACGTGGTGGACGCCGCGGCCGCCGAGGTCGAACGCACGCTGCGGTAGGTGGTAGCGTCGGCCCGGGAGGGGGCTTGGCGGACTCGAAGGCCCGACGGACACGCTCCTGGGTCCTGCTGCTGTTCGTCGCCGTGTTCGGCGCCGCCGGGCTGCTGCTCGCCTGGGTGATGGTCCTCCGTCCCTTCGCCGACTGGGTGGCCGCGCGGAGCTGGGAGGAGACCACCTGCGAGATCACGTCGGCGCGCGTGCAGGTGGCCTACGACGACGACGGCGACAGCTTCACCCCGGTGATCGCCTACCGCTACGAGGTCGGCGGGCGCGTCGGGAACGGCTCGGCCATCGACTTCTCGCCTTCGGGCCATGGCTACGACGATCGGAGCGACGCCGAGCGCTGGATCGCGGAGCACGACGTGGGCTCGCGCCACCCCTGCTGGGCGGACCCGGAGACCGCCGACCGCGCCGTCCTGGACCGTGGGCTCGGCGGGTGGCTCTTGTGGGCGCTCGCGCCGTTGCCGTTCCTCGGGGTGGCCATCGGGGCGCTGATCGCGCTGGTGAACGGCGGGCGGATGCGGCAGGTGGAGGCGCCGAGCGTCGCGCCGGGCCTGCCGGTCGGCGGGGGGCCACTCGAGCTCGAGCGCGAGGGGAGCCCGTGGCTCACGGCCTTCCTGCTCGGTGGTTTCGCGCTGATCTGGGAGACCTTCTCCCTGATGGCGTTCGGGCAGGCCGGCGACGCGTGCAGCCAGGTCTTCATCGGGCTGTTCGTGCTGATCGGGGCCGGCGTGGGGCTGGCCGTTCCGTACCAGGTGGGGCGGGCGCTCAACCCGAAGCTCGAGCTCGTGATCTCGCCGCCCGCGCTGGCGCCCGGGGTCGCGTTCGACCTGCTGTGGCGCATGGAGGGCCGCAGCTCGCGCGTCCGGCGGCTGGTGATCAAGCTCGTCGGGAAGGAGACCGCGACGTACAAGCGCGGCACGAACACGTCGACGGTGGAGCACGTGTTCCACGAGCAGGTGCTGGCCGACGTGAGCGGCGCCGAGGTCGCGTCGGGCATGGCGGCGGGCGAGCTCCCGGCGAACACGGTCCCCTCGTTCAAGAGCACCAACAACGCGATCAGCTGGGCGCTCCTGGTCCAGGGGGACATCGCGTGGTGGCCCGACATCGACGACCGCTACGAGATCACCGTGGGTCCGGGCATCGACGGAGGTGAGGGGTGAGCGTGGAGCTGTCGCTCGACCGGACGGACTTCGAGCCGGGGGAGGTCGTGACGGGCACCGCGCGGGCGCAGGGGCGCGGGCGTGTGGTGGTGTCGCTCCTCTGGTACACGGCGGGTCGCGGCACCGAGGACGTCGGCATCGTGGCGCGCCAGGAGGGGGAGGTGGACGGCGAGGCCTCGGTCCCGTTCTCGCTCCGGCTCCCGACGCAGCCCTGGTCCTTCTCGGGGACGCTCGTGAGCGTGAGCTGGGCGGTCGAGGCGTCGATCGAGCCCAACGGGGGCGTGACCCGCCAGGACATCGTCTCGGCGCCGGGCCGCCGTCCGCGGTCCCCGTGAGCGCGGCGACCAACCCGTACCGCTCGTCCCGGCTGGAGGCGCTCGCCTACCGCCCGGCGGTGGACCTGGTGCAGCGCGCGCTGGACCTGGGGCGCTCCGCCATCGTCGGTCCGATGGGCACGGGGAAGACGACGCTGCTCGGCGAGCTGGGGCAGGGCCTGCGCGCCCGTGGGCTGCGGGTGTCGACGGCGACGGTGCGCCGCGACGAGCGAGGGTGCGTCGAGCCGCCGGTGCTGCCGGGCGCCGCGGACCCTGGCCACGCCTGGCTGATCGACGGCCTGGACCTGCTGGCGCCCTGGACGCGCGCCCGCTGGTGGTGGGCGTCGCGCGGCGCCGTCGTCGTGGTCGCCGCCCACCGTCCGCTCGGGCTCCCCGTGCTGCACCGGACGCGTCCTTGCGCCGACGCGCTCGCATCGTTGGTGGAGGAGCTGGCGGGGCCGTCCGCGCCGTCACGGGCCTGGCTGGAGGAGCGGCTACGGGCGCGGGACGGCAACGCCCGCGAGGTCCTGTTCGAGCTGTACGACGGCGTGCGGCCCGACTGACCGAAGGGTGTGCGCCGTGCGACAGGTGTGCGCACGCTTCGATCGAGCGCACCGCCCCGCGACGGAACAACGCCGGACATCGGTTGGCACGGCGGCTGCTTGGTGTCGGGGCGAGGAGGTCCCATGCTCGTCCTGCTGTCCCTGTCTGCCGCCCACGCCGCCGGCCCCGTGCACCCCAACGCATCCTGGAGCGTCGACCGTGGCGTCGCCGTGGTGGTCGGCGACCGTGGCGAGGCCTGGGTGTTCGAGGACGACGCCTCGGGTGGCACCTGGACGGCGCTCGCGACCGGCACCGACGCCGATCTGAACGCCATCTGGGGCACCGACGGCATCCGGGTCCCCGACCCGGTCGAGTGGGTCCCCGACCCGGTGGAGTGGGTCCCGGACCCGGTCGAGTGGCTCCCGCGCAGCGACTGGGGAGCGGGGGACGCGCTGATCGTGGCGGGGGACGACGGGACGCTGCTGCGCATCGACGCGGATCTGCGGGTGGTGACCCGGCTCTCCTCGGGCTCGACGGCTGATCTGTACGGGGTGTGGGGGACGGACGGCGCCGCGCTGACCGCGGTGGGGGCCGGCGGCGCCGTGCTGACGAGCACCGACGGCCAGCGCTTCTCGGCGGCGAAGGTACCGACGCGGACCGATCTGTACGGGATCTGGGGGACCGACGGCGCGGTGCTGGTCGCAGGCGACCTCGGGGAGGTGTGGTGGAGCACCGACCGGATGCGCTGGACGCGGCTCGCCACGGACCGCACGGAGACGCTGCGCGGCGTGTGGGGGACCGACGGCGCCGTGGTGGTCGTCGGAGACGCCGGCACCGCCTACGTCCACGACGGACACGCGCTCTACCCCATGCACGGCCGCATCACCTCGGGCGACGCGTGGTCGGTCGGTGGCACGCTCGACGCCTGGTGGGCGGAGACGGACAAGGGCCTGGTCTGGTTCGACCTCTGACCGGCGTCAGGCCCGCTCCACGAGCTCCCGGAGCAGGGACGCGAGCTCCGCGTCCTCGATCTCGGCGGCGGCGTCCCCGATCACGAGCTCGGTGACGCACCAGCCGGGGACCTCCGTGGGGCGGGCGAACCCGACCAGCGCGACCCCCCGGTCGCGGGCGACGGCCGCGCTGGCGTCGAGCAGCGCGTCGGGCTCGAACGGGAACGCCACGTGCATCATGTTGGTGTGTGGCGGGGACGGGCTCACGCGCGCGCCGACCTCCTCGAGCTGGAGGGCCACGCGGCGGGCGCGCTCCACGTAGCCGGGGATGCGGGGCAGGCGGTCGCGCAGCCCGGCGCGGGCCGCGAGCACCTGCGGGTACTGGCTCACCAGGTTGCCCCCGAGGCGTCGCAGCCACACCCGCGCGTGCGCGATGGTGGGCTCGTCGCCGAGCAGCGCTGCGCCCGCGATGCCGCCGAGGATCTTGTAGAACGAGACGTAGACGGTGTCGAAGGGGGCCGCGACCTCGGCCAGCGCCTTCCCGTAGAAGGGCGTGGTCTCCCAGAGGCGCGCGCCGTCGAGGTGCAGCGCCACGCCCCGCTCGCGCGCCCAGGCCGTCATCGCCTCGACCTCGGTCCACGGCGGCAGCACCCCGCCGATCTCTCGCTGGGGGAGCTCGAGGAGGAGCGCGGCCACGGGCTCGTCGAGCGCGTCCAGATCGGCGCGGAGCACGGGACGACGCGGTGCCCCGACGAGCCGGGCGACGAGGCCGTGGAGGTGCGCGTACCCCCGCTGCTCGTGCACCTCGAGGTGGCACGTCGGGTGGAACGCGACGGTGCGCAGGCCGCGGGCGTCGGCGGCGATGCGCAGCGCGACCTGCTGGGCCATCGTGCCGCTGGGGACGAAGACCGCGGCAGGCTTGCCCAGGAGCGCTGCCACCTCGCGCTCGAAGCCCTCGATCAGCGCGCCCCGGCCATAGACGTCGGCGCTCTCGTCTCCGGCCTCCTCCGCCATCGCAGCCAGGACGGCTCGGGGGACACGGACGCCGTGTGCGCGCAGGGTCCGCGTGGCGGAGCGGAAGGCGGCGGCGCGCTCGTCTGGGGTCATGGCCATGGGCTCCGCCCGAGCGGGATAGCGGGTGGGATGCGCTCGGATTCCGGCCCCTATCGCGGCGACCTGTACTGGGTGGACGCGGACACGCCCGGCGGGGTCCCGCACCCGCACCTCGTCGTGCAGGACGACCTGTTCAACCGCTCCCGCATCGACACCGTCATCGTCTGCGCGCTGACCACGCGCCTCGCGAAGGCGCACGAGCCGGGCAACGTGCTCCTCGCACCGGGAGAGGGCGATCTGCCGCGTCAGAGCGTGGTCGTCGTGTCGCAGATCGCGTCCATCCCCCGGTCGCGGCTCGGCGAGCGCATCGGGGCGCTGTCGGCCGAGCGCGTGAACCAGGTGCTCGCGGGCCTCCGCTTCCAGCAGACCGCGTTCCTCCGCGGGCGCTGACCGTCAGGGGGCGCCGAAGACCTCGACCGCGGCCCGCGCCGTGTTCACGTGGACCTCGACGACCTTGGACACGTCCTTCGTGTACCCCCCGGCGAGCACCCACATCACCGGGATGCCGCGGCGCTTGCAGGCGTCGAACACCACGCGGTCGCGCTCGCGCAGGTCGGCGTGGGTGAGCAGCAGCGGGGAGTACGGGTCCTCCATGTACGGATCGGCGCCCGCCTGGAACAGCACGACATCCGGCCGCGAGCGCTCGATGGCGGGGCCGAGGTGCTCGTGGAGGAGCCCGAGGTAGTGCGCGCCGTCGGCACCGTTGGGGACGGGCACCGACCACGCGTTCTCCGTGTCCGGCGTCCGTCGGGCGGCGACGTCGCGGTAGGCCTGGTTCTTGTCGTACCAGTTGCCGTAGATGGAGAGCTGGAACAGCTCGGGGCGGTCGGCGAGGAGCGAGGCCGTGCCGTTGCCGTAGTGCAGGTCCATGTCGACGACGAGCCCTCGACGCATGCGGCCCTCGGCCCGCGCGCGCTCCTGGGCTACCACCAGGCCGTTGAACGTGCAGTACCCCTCGCCGTTGGGGCCGTGCGCGTGGTGGAAGCCGGACGCGAGGTTGCCGGCGATGCCGTCCTCGAGCGCCGCGAACAGGGCCGCGATGCAGCCGCCGTTGGTCCAGCGCACGGCCTCGGCCAGGCCCGCGCTCCACGGGAACTTCTGCGACTGTGCCAGCGCCAGCGGCTCCCCGGTGCGGATCGCGTCGAGGTACGCCTGGGTGTGGACGCGCAGCAGGTCCTCGTCGGTCACCCGCTCGGGGGAGGCGATCGTGACCGGCAGCCCCTCGGCCTCGATCGCGGCGCGCACCAGGCGGAACTTGCGGATCGGCATCACGTGCTCGCCGATGTCCGCCTCGTAGCGGGGGTCGTGGAACAGGCGGATGGGCGTCATCGGACCTCCAGGCGCGCAGCGGCGGCGCGCAGCGCGGCCAGATCCTCGTCGGGGTCGGGCAGATCGACCCGGTACCGCGGCGGGTAGTGCGGGAGCGCGCGGCTCCGCAGCAAGGGCTCGAGCCGGTCGAGCTCGATCGGCGTCGTGGGCAGGACGATCAGCGGCAGGTGCTCGGGCTGGCCGACGAGGCCGCCGCGCTCGCGCTCGGCCAGCGCCCGGACGTGGGTGGGCTCGCAGGCGCGCAGGTGGAGCGAGCTCAGCACGACGATCAGCGCGTCCGCCAGCGCCGTCGGGACGCGGTGCTCGTCCTCGTGCCCCAGCCAGCGCACCACGCACGGCATCGGGATGGGCTCGGCCGGGACCCCCATCGCCTCCACGTCGCGGAAGTCGGGCTGGCAATAGGGGAGGATCGACGGCGGGATCACGCCGTACCCGCTCCGCCCGTAGGACAGGAGACGCACGATGGACGCGAGGTCGGCAGGGACCACGGGCTCCATCTCCGCCGCCAGCAGGATGGGCGCCCCGGAGACGCCGTGCCGCCGCAGGTCCGCGCGAGCGAGGTTCGCGGGGGAGGTGCGCACCAGGGTCGCGACGCCGGACCGGCGGAAGTCGGGCAGCACGAAGCTGTGCGAGAGCAGGACGGCGCACAGGCCGCGCGCGCGGTCGATGCCGACGAAGGCGTCCCGTACCGCCGCCAGCTGCCCGGTCGAGCGTTCGTGCCAGGCGAGGAGGTGGTAGTCCACGCGGACGGCGCCTTCGTCGAGCGGGTCGCGCAGCCAGCGCTGCAGGACGTCCTTGCGCTCGATCTCGTTCTTCGGCCCGAAGTACGCGTCGATGACGCCGTGCGCCTCGTCGAAGGCGTCGCTGTCGGGGTCGAGGACCTCGGTGCCGACGAAGCGGGCCTCGGCGGCCGCCAGGCGCCCCCCCTCGCCAGGATGGACATCGGCCGGATCACACACGAAGGGTCGCGTTTTCACGGCGACGACCTATCCCGACCTCGGGGCCGCCGCCCTCTGCAGGTCCGGGGGGTGCCTGCGTCCGGTTACCCTGGCGGGGGCGCCGCGGAGGGAGGATGATCGGGTGGATCGCAGGGCTGCTCGGGTGTGGCGGCGTCGCCGCGACCCCCGCCGAGCCGTACCCGCTGGAGTTCCTGGAGGCCTCTCCCGACGACCGCGAGGCGCTCCCGCTGATCGTGGCCATCCACGGCAACAACGGGCGGCCCGAGCGCATGCTGGCCATGGCGGGCTCCTGCGGTCTGCGGGCGCGCGTCCTGGCGCCGCGAGCCCCTCGAGAGACGCCCAACGGCTGGACCTGGTTCGACCTGTGGACGGCGAACCCGGAGCGCTTCGACGCGCCGGAGGCGGTTCGGATGGCGGACCTGCTCGCGGAGACGATCCGCCGATACGCTGCGGACCGGCCCACGGTGGGCGCGCCCGTGGTCACCGGCTTCTCCCAGGGGGGCATCCTGACCTACACGGTGGCGGCGCGCTCACCCGAGGTGATGAGCGCGGCCGTGCCCATCTCCGGCGTCATCTTCCGGTCGATGATGAAGCGGGACGTGGGGAAGCCGCCGAAGATCCGCGCGCTACACCCCGAGCTCGATCCACAGGCGCCGCTGCGGGTCGTCCAGAAGGTGGTCGAGGGTCTCCGGGAAGAGGGCGTGGACATCGAGCTGGAGGTCGTGGAGGGGGTGGCGCACGGGTTCGGCGAGGAGATGCGACCCGCCTGGTGCCGGACGCTCGCCTCCGTCCTGCCGCGGTAGGTCGGGTCAGTCGAACCAGCCGTGGACGGCCCAGCCTCCGCCGTCGCGGAAGATCCAGGCGCAGCGGCCGTCGACCTCCACCGACCAGTACTCGCGGTCCAGCCAGCCGGTGGGCGACCACCACTCACCCTGGAGCCGCTCGGGGCCCGCGCGGCGGTCGATCGGGCGCCACGACTGCTCGAAGCGGACGCGCGTGGGGCCGAGCTCGTCGCACGACACGTCGACCGCGACCGGGCGCGTGAGGAGCAACGTGGGGCGGGGCAGGGGGAAGTCGTGCTCGCGGTGCTCCAGCAGGTCCACCGGGTCCTCGGGCACGGAGCGCGCGCGCGGGCTCGCCGTGCGCAGCGACGGGAACGGGCCTGGCGCCCACGAGGCCTCGGGGCGCCAGCTGTCCGCCAGGACCGGGGAGAACAACGCCTGCTCGCCGAGCTGATCGCTCAGCCTCGAGAGCAGGTCGGGCAGCGGCTCGCCACCCTCGGCGCGGTCCGCGAGCCCGGGCTGCCAACCACGGTCGGACGCGGCCTCCTCGACCTCGAGCACGAGCTCGTCGATCGGCACCGGGGGCTCGTCGGGCGAGCCGAGATCGAGCCGCTCCAGCCGCGTGCGCACCAGGCGCTCGAGCGAGCGGACGGATCGCGTCGGCCGGCCGATCCGCACCGAGACCGCCGTGGACCGCCGATCGCCGAGCTCCCAGTGCAGCACGACGCGCAGTCGGACCACGGCCAGATCGAGCTCCTCGAGGCGCTCACAGAGGACGGCGAGCAGGCCGGGCAGCGCGAACGCGATCTCGGCGCGCGTGGTCGCGCCGGCGAGGGCCGTCCGCACCGAGGGGAGGTCGCCCTCGACGAGCTCCACCGGTGCACGGCGGTCGACGCCTCCGCGGGCCACCCCGTGGATCCGCGCCGCGGCGGCACCGTACCGCCCGATGACGGAGGCGGGGTCGAGGGCCGCGAAGTCCCCCAGCGTCTCGACCCCCACGGCCTCCAGCGCCGCCAGCAGCTCCTCGCCGCCGGGAGCGTGCGCAGCGAGAGCCCCCACGGGCAGGGAAGCCAGGTGCGGGCGGAGCTCGCCTGCGGGCACGATCAGCGGCTCGTCCCCGGGCGCCAGCGTCGTCGCGAGGGCGAGCGCCGCCCGCGGATCGTCGGCCACGACCACGGCCGCTGCGTGCCCGAAGCCCCCGACCAGCTCGAGGGCCCGCCGCGCGGCCTGCTCCTCGCCCCCGAGCGCGCGGGCGCTGTGCGTCAGGTCGATCACGAGAGCGTCGTCGGCGGACCAGGGCGCAGGACCCACCCGGTCGGAGAGCGCCTCGAGCGCGCGGACCAGCGCACGCCGATCCTCCTCCTCCCCCACGGCATCGAGCTCGATCAGCTCGACCTCGGGCACGAGCGCCCGGGCTTCCGCCGCCGTCATGCCCCGTCGCAGCCCGAGCTCGGCGGCGGACGGGGTCAGCGCCACCAGCCGGGCCGCCTGCTTCACGACGTCCAGCAGTCCGACCACGTCGGTCGCGGTGAACCCGCAGCGCTCCAGCCGGAACGCCGGCAGCTGCACCAGCAGCACCCGGCTCACGCTCCCCCCCACGGATCGGCGGCGAGGGGCGCCGAGGGGATCTCCACCTCCTGCTGCCGGGCACCGGAGCGGTCGCGGACGACCACCAGGCGCCCACCACCGGCCACCAGCCGCGCATCTGCCGGCAGCTCGCGCGTCTGCCGCCGGGACAGCACGATCAGCGTCGTCCCGCCCTGCTCGACGGCGCGCGCCCACCCGTGCGACAGCGCCCGACGGCTCCCGGTGCGCTCGGGGAGATCGACCACCACGAGCGGGAAGCACCCCGAGCGAGCCACCTGCTCGGTGACCCAGGCCCAGGGCGTGGAGCCGTCCTCCACGGGCCGGACCACGAGGAGCTGCGACAGGACCACGCCGTGGTCCGCGGCGGCGGGGGGATGGAGCCGGCTGCCGGGATCGATCCAACAGACCGGCCGACCGACCGCGGTGACGCGAGCGACGGCGGCGAGGGCGGTCCGCGTGCGGCCCGAGCCCTCGGCACCCGAGATCTCGACGATGCCCGGGACCGGGAGCCCACCGAGCGCCTCGTCCAGCGCCGGGACGCCGCACCGCGCACGCCTCCGCCGGACGGTACCCCCGCCTTCGAGCGCACGAATCCGGGCCCGAAGCCCCTCGAGCGCCGCTGGATCGCCCATGCTGCCCTTCCTTCATGAACATTAGTTCAGTACTCCAGAAGGATCCATCGTGAAGCGGACAGGTCCTGACCGGACTACGTTTCCGACCATGCTTCCCTGGCTCTCGACGATCGCCCTGGCGCACGACCCCTTCGGCGAGCTCGCGATCGACGTGTTGATCCGCGACGAGCAGCCCGTCGCCGTCTGGACGACCTCGGGCCTCGTGACGCGCGAAGGGGACGCCTGGGTCCGCCGCTGCCGCGAGGGCTTCGGCTCGGTGCTGGCCGTGACGCTCGCGGGCGACGACGTGCTGTTGGCGACGACCGAAGGTCTGCGGCGGCTGGCGCCCGGTGGGTGCGGGACGGTCGACGGACCGGACATCGGTTCCATCTCGGCCTTCGTCCGCTGGGGCGACGAGCTGCTCGCGCTCCCCACCCTCTCGAGCGACCACCTGTGGCGCTCCCGGGATGACGGGACGACCTTCGAGCCCTGGCTCCTCCCCGAGGCCACCCGGCTGACCTCGGGCGCGACCGCCGCCGATGGCTCGTTGGTCCTCATGAGTGGCGGCATCCCCGCCTTGTTGCTGCACGCCCTCCCCGACGACACCTGGGAGACGCTCGAGGTCCCCGACCCCCTGGCCTTCGCCGGCACCGTCTACGCCGACGGACCCGACGGCGACCTCCTGT
>JACKER010000053.1 GCA_020632925.1 Alphaproteobacteria bacterium
GCCGACGGCGGGCCTCCCGCCTGCATCGTCCGCGCTGGACGCACCCTGTGGGGCTGCGCGGCTCGCGCCTCCGCGCACCTCCTCGCGTCCAGCGACGACGGGGTGGCGTGGACGCCCGAGCTCGACGCCGCCGCCGCGACCGAGCGTCCGTGCGGCGACGACGTGTGCGCCCTGTCGCTGGGCACCACCCCCGTCGTCCCCGAGGACACGGGCGCCACCGTCGCTCCCGAGCCCACCGGCTGCGGCTGCGAGACCGGTGGCGGCGGCGCGCCGTGGGGCGTGATGGGGTGGCTCGCGCTCGTCAGAGCGGGTGGTCGGCGACCCCGGTCTGCTCCGCGAAGGTCAGCGCGTGCAGCTGGTGCTGGGTGACGTCGATCCGCAGCGTGGACTCGACCGCATGGTTCTGCACCCCTCCACGGTACTTCGCGTGCGGCGTCGCCAGGTCGCCCTCGGCGAGCGGGTGGCCGAGCTGCCAGCTGCACAGCTTTCGCAGCCCCTGGTGCGACACGCACGCGAGGCGTCGCGCGAGCCCGTCGTCGCCCACGCGCCTGGCCTCGGCGTAGGCGCTGAGCAGCCCCTCGTAGGCGTACGCGGTGTTCCGCGTGCGGTAGAGCGTGCCGTGCACGTCGATCATCCACACCGCCAGGTCCAAGAGCCGACGACCCCACCGGTCGGCGTCGTGCCCGCCCTCGATGAGCCTGGCCCAGGACATCGAGCCCCACTGGTAGTAGCCCTTGGTGGTGGCCGAGTCGCCATCGGCGCGTAGCGCCTGGCGCACGTTCCTCTCGTGGTCCTGCTCGGCCCAGGCGAGCGCCTCCTGGAGCAGGTCGGACCGGCCGTCCCGCACGGCCAGCGTCGCCCACAGGAGCAGCGCCTCGCCGTCCGCGTACGGCGACGGACCCCCCTTGCGCTCCCCGGTGGTCGGGTCGTGCCCCTCGACGAACCCACCCTCGGGGAGCCGGCAGGCGCGGACGAAGGCGAGGTTCCCCTCCAGGGTCGTCCGCATGCGCTCGACCTGGGCGGGCTCCAGCCCCTCGGGGCTCTTCAGCCGCTCGGCGAGCGCCAGCGCGACCAGGACCACGGTGCCCAGCGCGCCCCGGTTCGTGCGGGGAGGGCGGTAGATGACGCCATCGGCCACGTCCTGGGTGACCTCGAGCCAGTAGCCCAGCGCTCGGTCGGTCGCGCGCCGCGCCACCTCGTCCCCCGTCCGCGCGGCGTGCTCCGCCATCCCCCAGCTCGTGCCCGCCTGACGCACGGTCGACGCGCTGTCGACGGTCTCCTTGCCGGTCCTCCAGTCCACCTCGTAGACGAAGTCCCCACCCGGGCGCTGTGCGGCGACCATGTACGCCGCGCACAGATCGATCCCGGCCTTCACGTGCTCCGGCGTGAGCCGGGGTCCGCAGTCCCCGTAGCCGTGCATCGGGCCGCTCGGTCCCCGCGAGGTCGTCCACCACCCGATCGCGCCCACACCCAAGGCCGTGACGGCTCCGGCGACCACCGCCCTGCGACTCACCCCTCCCATGGACCCTGCACGTCCTCGCCCTTGTTCTTCACGTCCCCGACCTTGCGGCTGACCGGCCGCTCCTGCATGTCCTCGGCCGGGTAGGGGACGAGCAGCTCCGAGAGCCGCGCGGGATCCTGGACCTCGGGATCGAGCCAGGTCGACCAGCTCTCCTCGGGCAGGATGACGGGCATCCGATCGTGGATGCCGTTCATGAGGTCGTTCGGGCCCGTGGTGACGACCGTGCAGCTGTACACGTCCTCACCGGTCTCCGGATCCGTCCACCGCTCCCACAGCCCCGCCATGCCGAAGGGCTTGCCCTCCCGCAGCTGGATGAGGTGGGGGACCTTGTTCTTCGGATCAGACCGCTCCCACTCGTAGAAGCCGTCCGCCAGGATCAGGATCCGCCGGCGCTTGAAGGCGGACCGGAACGCGGGCTTGCTCGCGACGGTCTCGGCCCGCGCGTTGATGGTCTTGTACGCCATCTTGCGGTCCTTGGCCCAGCTCGGGATCAGCCCCCAGCGGAACGTCTTCATCACGTTGTCGTCGCCCTCCCGGACCACGCAGGCGACCTCGTTGGTGGGAGCGATGTTGTACCGGGGGAGCACGTCCGGGAGCACGTCGACCTGGAACACCTCGGCGATCGTGCTGGCGGGCGCGGTCAGCGCGAAGCGGCCGCACATGGGAGCGCACCTCGAAGAACGTCGTTGACGGTGGGGCCGGGGGCGTGCCACCGTGAGGCTCCGACGGCGGCCGAGTGCCGACGTTGGCAGGAAGTGCAGGTCACCCGCGAGCTTTCCGTGTCGCACGAGAGTGTTCCGGGCTGCCCCGGAACGCATTGGACCCCGGGAGCTCGCGGGTGGCCTGACACATCCCGTGCAGTATCGTCCTGATCACGACGGATGTCATGACCGGGCGGCACCTTTCACGTCAGCAGTCGTCACGATGCGAGCACGGGCGCGCATCGCGGACGCCTACTGGTGCTTGAGCCACTCGATCTCGACGCGATGGAGCTCGGCCTCGTCGGGCGCGGGGAACATCGGCTCCCAGCTCTCGTCGGCGGAGACGTGCTCGACGATCGCCTCGTCGTCTTCCACGTCGACCAGGGCTGCCGGGTTGAGCAGCCCCATGGCGACGGCGACGACGAGGGGATGGGCGTCCAACTTCATGCCGGGTTCTCTATCCCGTGGTCCCGCGCGTGTCCTCCGCCGAGACCAACGGTGACCTAGCTCTTCCGACGACGGCGGGCGAGGATCGCCGCGCCGAGCAGCAGGGCCACTCCGGAGGTCGGAGAGGTCCCGCCCGCGTCACAGCCACCGCAGCCGGTGTTCGTGTAGATCAGCTGGTCCTTGGTCCCGCTGTCGGGCTCGCAGCTCCCATCGGCGTCGTCGGCATCGTACGCGTCGCGGATGCCGTCGCAGTCGACGTCGTCGTCCACACCCGCGCCTTCCTGGCTGTCGGGGGCGCCGTCGTTGTCGGAGTCGGAGTCGAGGTAGTCCGGGATGCCGTCGCCATCGGTGTCGCCCGTGCCCTCCTGGGCCGTGGGGATGTTGTCCCCGTCGTCGTCGCTGTCGCGGGCGTCGATGGTCTGGTCGTTGTCGCTGTCGAGCGGGTTGTTCACGTCACCGACCTCGATGGCGTCGGAGATCCCGTCGTGATCCGTGTCGTCGTTGAACGGATCCGTGCCGAGCCGCTCCTCGGTGGCGTTGTCGAGGCCGTCCCCGTCGGGATCGGCCAGCGCGCCGTCGCCGTCGAAGGGATCGTGCCAGTTCACGATGCCGTCGCCGTCCAGGTCGGGGTTGGCGAGCGCCATCTCCTCCTCGGTGGGCTTGCCGTCGCCGTCGTCGTCCGTGTCGCGGAAGTTCGGCTCGGCGTCCGGGTACTGCACGAGGAACGAGCAGTTCGGGTTCGCGCCACCGTTGTCGTCGCAGTCCAGGTTCCAGTACACGTCGATCGCGGTGTCGCCGAAGGCGAACGTCAGCGTGTCGCTGTTCGCGTCGTGGCAGGTGTAGGAGCCGGGCTGCGTCGTCACCGGCTGGATCTCGTCCACGCACAGCGCGGGGTCGGGCATGCCGGCGCTCGGGTCCACGGTCTCCTCGGCGGTGGGGAGGCCGTCGCCGTCGTCGTCCGGGTCCTCGATGTCGTACAGGCCGTCGCCGTCGGTGTCCAGCGGCTGCGCCACGTTGAAGCCGACCTCGACGCCGTCCACCACCATGTCGTGGTCGTGGTCCGGGTTGTACAGCAGCTCGTCGACGCAGTTGGTGATGCCGAGCAGCGTGCAGAGGGCCTGCTCGTTGCCGTTGCTCAGACCGTCGAGGTCGGAGTCACCGTCCGGACCGCTCGAGTCGCAGTCGATGAAGTCGGGGATGCCGTCGCCGTCGCCGTCGCCGGTGCCCTCGGCCGCGTCGGGGATCGTGTCGTTGTCGCTGTCCGTGTCGAAGCAGTTCGGCAGCCCGTCGGGCGCGGGGAGCGCGGAGGGCCAGGCGCAGTCGCGGTCGCCGAGACCCTCGATCTCGGTCGGGATGCCGTCGCCGTCGTCGTCGAGGTCCAGCGCGTTGATCACGCCGTCCAGGTCGACGTCCCACGGGTTGTAGCAGTCGTTCGGGTTGCCGGTCGGGTTGCCGCCCGGATCGGGCCAGCGGACCGCGAACCACTCGCGCCCGTCGACCACACCGTCGTTGTCGGTGTCGAGATCGATGTGGTGGTCGATCGCGCCGCCGTCGTTGTCGTAGAAGACCTCGCACTCGGTCGGGACGCCGTCGTTGTCGTCGTCGTCGTCGAGGAAGTTCGGGATCAGGTCGTTGTCCCAGTCGTACAGGCGGGGGTCGCCGCCCGGCGTCAGCGCCTCGTCACGGGTGTCGAGGCTGTCGCCGTCGTCGTCCTTGTCGCGGTAGTTCGCCTTGCCGTCGCCGTCGGTGTCGTCGTTGGCGGGCGAGGTGTCGTTGTTCACGTCCTCCTCGATCGTGAGCAGGCCGTCGTTGTCGTCATCGTCGTCCATGAAGTCCGGGATGCCGTCGGTGTCGGAGTGCTCGTCCTTCGGGTCGCCCGAGAGGTTCCAGTCCTCGGTGCCCGTCGGGACGCCGTCGTTGTCGTCGTCGGCGTCGAGGTAGTCCGGGATGCCGTCGTCGTCCCAGTCGTCGTTGGTCGGGTCGTTGTCGCAGGAGTTCCAGCAGCCCGGCGCGAACACGGTCTCGCAGGCGAGGGTGCACTCGAGGGCGGTCGGGATCTTGTCGCCGTCGTCGTCCGAGTCGCGGCGGTCCTCGGGGGGCTGCCCGTCGGTGTCGCCGTGGCGCTCGAGCAGGTCGGGCACCAGATCGTTGTCGGAGTCGGTGTCGACGAAGTCGGGGGTGTCGGTCCCGTCGGTGTTGACCGGGGTGCCTGCCGGCGCCTCCACGGAGTCGTCGAAGCCGTCGGCGTCCGAGTCGGTGTCGAGGTGGTTCTCCAGGTTGTCGCCGCCGGGCAGGCCCTGGTCGAAGTTGCGCGACGCACCCGGGATGTGCAGCTCGACGTAGGTGAGGATGCCGTCCCCGTCGTCGTCCTCGTCGAGGTAGTTGGCGAGCCCGTCACCGTCGGTGTTGCTGTTCTGCGGCGCGCCGCCCGCCGGGTTCTCCGAGGCCGTGGGCTCGCCGTCGTTGTCGTCGTCGGTGTCGAGGTAGTTCGGGATCGTGTCGCCGTCCTGGTCCGACGGGTTCAGCTGGGGCCCGAGCTCGACGCTCGTGGGGACGTTGTCGTTGTCGTCGTCGTTGTCCAGGCGGTCCTGGATGTTGTCGCCGTCGGAGTCGACCGGCGAGGCCTGGGTGCCCCGCTCGCGGATGTCGTCGAGGCCGTCGCCGTCGGAGTCCTTGTCGACGTAGTTCGGGGCGGTGTCGCCGTCCTCGTCGATGCCGTTGTGGAGCACGGTCCACTCGTAGGCGTCGGTGTACCCGTCGCCGTCCGAGTCGAGATCGAGCCAGTTGGGGATGTTGTCGCCGTCGTTCGGCGTCACGTCGGCGTGCTCGCGCGCGGTGGGGATGCCGTCGCCGTCGTCGTCGGGATCGACCCGGTTCACGCCACCGGTCCCGTCCGTGTCCGTGTGCTCCTCGTCGGCGTCGAGCACGGTGTCGTTGTCCGAGTCGAAGTCGAGGTAGTCGTAGACCCCATCGCCGTCGGAGTCGACGCGGGCCTCCTCGGTGGAGGCGGGGGTACCGTCGCCGTCGGCGAAGCCGTCGTCGTCGGAGTCGAGATCGAGGTGGTTCGGCTGACCCGTCCCGTCGACGTTGCGGCAGATCGCCACGGTGCCCGCAGCGCAGGTGTCGTTGTACTCGAAGCGGGTCTCGATGCCGTCGTTGTCGTCGTCGGTGTCGAGGTAGTTCGGGAAGGCGTCGCCGTCGGTGTTGTCGTCGCGGGCATCAGCGATGCCGTTCACGTTCTCGAGCAGCGTCGGCACCGTGTCGTTGTCGTCGTCCGGGTCCCGGTAGTTCGGGATGTTGTCGCCGTCGGAGTCGGTGTTGAGAGCGCCGCCGCCCAGGTTCTCGTTGATCGTGAGGATGCCGTCGTTGTCGTCGTCGGTGTCGAGCCAGTCCGGCAGGCCCTGTCCGTCGGTGTTGTCGTTGTAGTTCCCGTCGTTGTTCACGTCTTCGTTGCGGGTCGGCACGCCGTCGCCGTCGTCGTCGGTGTCGAGCGGGTTGGGGATCCCGTCGCCGTCGGAGTCGTCGTTGAGCGGGTTGCCGTCGACCGTCTCCACGTCCTCGAGGATGGACCGCAGCCCGTCGCCGTCGTCGTCGTCGTCGCGCGCGTTGATCAGCGAGTCGCCGTCGGTGTTGTACGGGTTCTGGTAGTCCGGCCCGACCTCGATGTCGTCGCTCATGCCGTCGTGGTCGGTGTCGGGATCGAGCGGGTTCGTCCCGAGCTGGACCTCGACGTTGTCCGGGATGGTGTCGTCGTCGCTGTCGGCGTCGCAGTCGCCCGTCCCGAGCGCCTGCTCCTGGGCATACGTCAGGCCGTCGTCGTCGTCGTCGAGGTAGCTCGGGCCGTCGTGGTCGCCGACGCCGTTGCAGTTGTCGTCCACGCCGTTGCCGCACTGGTCCGGCGCGCCCGGGTTCGTCGATGCCACCGTGTCGTCGCAGTCGAACCCGTTGGCCCGGATCGGGTCCTCACCGTTGTCCTGGCAGTCCGCGTCCTGCGACAGCACCGTGCTCGTGTTGTTCGGACGGTAGTTGTCGTTGTCCACGTCCACGAAGCACAGCTCGCGGCCGTCGCAGTTGTTGTCGACCTCGTTGCCGACGATCTCGGTCGCGCTCGGGTAGGTCGTGTTGTCGTTGTCGTTGCAGTCGACCTCGGAGGCGGCGTACTCCTCGCCGTTGTCGTCGCAGTCGGCGTCGGTGGTGCTCACCACCGTCTGCGTCTGGTGGCGGGCGCCGTCGTTGTCCACGTCGCGGTAGCAGAGCTCCTGCCCGTCGCAGTTGTTGTCCACACCGTTCGCGATGTACGCCGGATCGGACTCGGAGTTGCTGGACGCGCGGGTGGCGGTGCTGTCGTCGCAGTCGATCGGGTCGTTGGCACGTCCCTCGTTCGCGTCGTTGCAGTCCGTGTCCGGGCTCAACACCGTGCCGCTCGCCGCGCGGTCGCCGTCGTCGTCCACGTCGGGGTAGCACAACTCCTGACCGTCGCAGTTGCGGTCCAGGTTGTTCCCCACGTCCTCGGTCGCGAAGGGGCTGATCGTGGCGTCGGTGTCGTTGCAGTCGATCGGATCGGTGGCCTGGCCCTCGTTCGCGCCGGTGCAGTTCGTGTCGCCGGCACCGGTCGTGAAGGTCGTCCCGGTGCGGGCGTTGTCGTCGTCGGCGTCGGTGTAGCAGACCTCGCGGTTGTCGCAGTTCTGGTCGACGCTGTCGCCCGGGATCTCGGTCGCCGCCGGGTTGATGGCGGGGTTGTTGTCGTTGCAGTCCTGCGGATCGAGGAGCGTGCCCTCCTGCGGGTCGGTGCAGTCCGAGTCGGCCGAGACGCGCTGGGTATTGACGCGCGCGCCGTCGTCGTCGTTGTCCAGGAAGCAGATCTCGCCGCCGTCACAGTCGTCGTCCACGCTGTTGCCCACGATCTCCGTGGCGGCGTGGTTGATGGCGGGGTTGCCATCGTCGCAGTCGATGAGATCGGTCGCCAGACCCTCGCGGTTGCCCGTGCAGTTCAGGTCGCCGTTGCTCGTCAGGAAGGTCGTGGTGAGGCGGTCGCCGTCGTTGTCGTCGTCGGTGTAGCAGGCGACGTTGTTCGTGCAGTCCTCGTCGACGTTGTTGCCCGGGATCTCCGTCGCCATCGGGTTGATGGCGGGGTTGCCGTCGTCGCAGTCGATCGGGTCGGACGCCTGGCCCTCGTTGGCGCCCGTGCAGTTGTGGTCGCCGGGGTTGGTCTGGAACGTGGACGTCAGGCGGGCGTTGTCGTTGTCGCCGTCGGTGTAGCAGGTCTCGCGGTTGTTGCAGTCGTTGTCGACGTTGTTGCCCGCGATCTCCGGGTTGCCGGGGAACCGGTCCGCCCGCGTGTCGTCGCAGTCGTCGTTGAACCGCGACTCGTCGTTCGCGAGCTGGCAGACCGCGCCGACCGCCGTCACCACGACGGTCGAGCCACGCCCGTCGTGGTCCAGGTCCTGGTAGCAGTCGTCGTGACCGTCGCAGTTCTGGTCGATGTTGTCGCCCACGATCTCGGGCAGGCTGGAGTTGATCAGCGGGTCGCTGTCGTCGCAGTCGATCGGCGCGCTGGTGGGCGCCTCGTCGTTGTCCTGACAGTCCGCGTCCGTGAGGCTCACCGTCTGGCCGGTGTTGGCGCGGTCGCCGTCGTTGTCGAGGTCTGGCCAGCAGATCTCGCGGCCGTCGCAGTTCTGGTCGACCTCGTCGCCCTTGATCTCGGTCGCGAGGCTGTTGATGGCCGGGTCGCCGTCGTTGCAGTCGATCGGGTCCGTCGCCAGTCCCTCGTTGGCGCCGTTGCAGGTCGTGTCGCCCGGCGACGTGAGCGAGGTCGTCGTGTTCCGATCGCCGTCGTTGTCGCCGTCGCCGTAGCAGAGCTCGCGCGTGTCGCAGTTCTGGTCGACGTTGTCGCCCGCGATCTCGGTCGCCGTGGACTTGATGTTGGGGTCGTTGTCGTTGCAGTCGACCGGGTCGGACAGGCGACCCTCGTTGTTGCCCGTGCAGGTCGTGTTCGTGGACAGCCGGGTGTTGGACCCGTGGCGGTCGCCGTCGTTGTCGGCGTCGTCGAAGCAGATCTCGTCGGTGTCGCAGTTCTGGTCGATCTCGTCGCCGACGATCTCGGTCGCGCCCGAGTAGCGCGTCGGGTCGTTGTCGGCGCAGTCGATCGGATCGGTGGCGAGCCCCTCGTTGGCGTCGAGACAGGACAGGTTGGGCGACACGACCGTGGTCGTGTTGCGGTCGCCGTCGTTGTCGCCGTCGACGTAGCAGAGCTCCTGCGTGTCGCAGTTCTGGTCGACCTGGTCGCCCGGGATCTCCGTGGCGCCGCTGCGAATCGCCGGATCGGAGTCGTTGCAGTCGATCGGATCGGTGGCGAGGCCCTCGTTCGCGCCTGTACAGTTCGTGTCGCCGGGGTTCGTGGTGAACACGGTGCCGAGGCGGTCGCCGTCGTTGTCGCCGTCGGTGTAGCACTGGACGCGGTTGTCGCAGTTCTCGTCGACGTTGTTGCCGGCGACCTCGGTCGCGGTCGGGTTGATCGACGCGTTGCCGTCGTTGCAGTCCGCCGGGCCGGTGGCGCCCGCAGCGCCGAAGCCGTCCTGATCGGCGTCGTCGTCGTAGACGAAGGCGATCTGCGCGAGCGACGGGTTGCCGCTGAACGTCTCGATGATCTCGACCTGGTACTGAAGGTACCGGCCGGTGCAGGTCACGGGCAGGTCGTACGGCGAGGTCAGCTGCGACAGCGAGTACTTGCGGACCGGCGCGAGCTCGCCCGCCTCGAGGTTGTTGTTCCCGCTCGTGTCGTTGCCGCACGTCAGGTAGATGTTGATCTCGGACCCGGCCGGGATCGTGGCCGTCCACGTCATCTGGTGGAAGATGGCGTTGTTGCCGGCGTCCGGCGCGTTCGCAGTCGAGGTGGCGGCGGTCCAGAGCCCGTCGTACAGGTAGGTCGTGTCGTAGTCGAGCTGGGTCGTGACCAGCGTGACGGCGAACGGCCCGGAGAGCCAGCCGTTGGCGGCGTCCGCGTCGGCCTGGTCGATGTAGACGAACTCGATGTCCGTGACCTCGAGCCCGGGGTTCGGGTTGAAGACGACGACCTCGTCACCGCCGTCGCCGCCGCAGTCGGCGTTGCCCGTGTCGTGCGTCAGCGAGCCCGAGATGCCGGTGATGACGTACTCGGTGGTGGTCGCGTTGCGGGACGCGGTGTTGGTGTCCACCGCGATCGGGATGACGACGTCGGCGGTCGGCGTCCCGACGTCGTTGTAGTGGAAGCGGAGGGTGTAGCTCCGCGGGAGGATGTGCGAGCCGCTGGTCAGGAAGCGGATCTCGTCCACCAGCGTCGTCCCGGTGGGCAGGGCGATCGGCGTGTCGCGGGCCACCGTCGCGACGTAGTCCGTGCCCGTCCGCCGCTCGACGTGCGGCCCGGTGCGGTAGTCCGTCCCGTTGACCGTTACCGTGTCGCTCCCGAGCGCCGGGTTGTCCGCGTCCGCGAGGCACAGGTCCGCCTCGGAGAACGGCACCGACCCGTCCTTGTCGAGCTGCTCCTCCCAGGTCGCGTCGTCCCACGGGTGGCGGTACCAGCCGTCCACGGTCGTGTCCACCGACGTCAGCGTCAGCGAGTTCCCGACCGTGATGTTGGTCCGCGTGCCGAGATTCCACTGCGTCCCGCTCGTCTCCGTGATCGTCCCGGCGATCGCGGCGCCGGCGATCAGCAGCGCCAGGACGACCGGGGCACGGGGGATGCGGCGACCGGTGTGGTGGGGGTCGTACGACATGGATGGCCCTCGAGGAGATTCACGCGCATGGTACACCGAAACGCGGTCGTTGGGGCGATCGGGTTATGTCACGGACCCTCGCGGGCGGCTCGGACAGTTGGGGACGGTGGACAGGCTCGACACGACGACGCTGGTGGACACGCCCGAGCGGATTCGCTTCCGTCACCGGATCGCGGGTCCGGGTCAGCGCGCGGCGGCCTTCACGATCGACGTCGTCCTGCAGCTGCTGCTCCTGGCGGCGATGTCGGTCATCGCGGAGGCCCTGTCCGTCTTCGCCGCGACCTCGGGCCTGGGGCAGGGGCAGTTCCTGCTCGGGATGTTCGCGGTCCAGTGGCTCTACGGCGTGTTCTTCGAGTTCGTGCTGGCGGGTCGGACCCCCGGGAAGCTGGCGATGGACCTCCGCGTGGTGCGCGTGGACGGATCCCCCGCGCGCTTCCCCGACCTCCTCCTGCGCAACCTCGTGCGCGCGGCCGACTTCTTGCCGTTCGGGTTCGGGGTCGGCGTGGCTTGCATGACGGTGGATCCCCGGATGCGGCGGCTCGGCGACCTGGTCGCGGGCACCATGGTGATCGCGGAGGACCGCTCGCGCAGCCTGCTCGGCGTCCGGATCGAGCCCCCCGTGTCCGAGGACGAGCGCCTCGCGCTCCCCGCGAAGGTCGACCTGCGGGCCGCCGAGGTCGAGGCGATCGAGGGTCTGCTGTCCCGTCGACGCGAGCTCGGCTCCGACCGCACCGAGGAGCTCGCCCGCTCGCTCGCGCCCGTGCTCTCGGAGCGCACCGGCGTGGAGGCCGCCACCGCCGAGCGCGTGCTGCAGCTGGTCTATGCGCGAGCGACGGGCAAGGACCGACCCGACGGCGTGCCGGCGGACGACGCGGGCCTGGTGCGGGGTGTGTGGCGGGACGCCTTCGTCGCCGCCGGCCGCTCGCGCTGGACGCGCCTCGAGACCCTGCTCGCCAAGCACCCCGACGGCCCGCGGGAGTGGTCCGAGCTCGCCGCCGGGTACCGCGCCGCGCACGCCGATCTCGCGACCGCGCGCTCCCGGGGTCTGCCACCCGACGTCCAGGCCTTCCTCGACGAGCTCGCTGCCCGGGCCCACACCCTGCTGTACGGTCTGCGCCGGACCGGCGGCACCCGGATCCTGGACGACGCGCTGCACGGCTTCCCCGCCGAGCTCAGGCGGCAGTGGCCGTTCTTCCTCGGCGCGCTCGTCCTGTTCTATGGCCCGCTGTTGATCGGCTTCGTGGGGTCCTGGCTCGACCCCGGGTTCGCCGCGCGGATCCTGTCCGAGGACCAGCTGGCCTCGGTCGAGGAGATGTACTCGGGCGACCTGGCCCGCAGCTCTGGCGCCGACATGCAGATGGCGGGGTTCTACGTCTTCAACAACGTGGGCATCGCCTTCCGTTGCTTCGCGACCGGCATCCTCGCGGGCGCCGGGCCGCTGTTCTACCTGATCTACAACGGGCTCACGATCGGCACGGTGGGCGGCTACCTGACGGGCGTGGGGCTCGGCGGCAACCTGCTGGCGTTCGTGGTCGGCCACTCGGCGTGGGAGCTCACGGGGGTCTGCGTGGCGGGGGCGGGCGGCCTGCGCATGGGCTGGGCGCTGATCGCGACGGGTGGACGCAGCCGGATCGGATCGCTGTCGGCCGCGGGCCCCATCCTGTACCGGCTGGTCCTGGGCGCCGCGACGATGCTGCTGGTGGCGGCGGCCATCGAGGGCTTCTGGTCGGCGGGACCGGTCCCGATGACGGGCAAGCTCGTGTTCGGCTTCGCGCAGCTGGTGGTCGTGCTGAGCTGGCTCACGTTCGGCGGTCGGCGACGGCGGGTGGCTCCGTGAACCCACACGCCTGCAGGGTCGTGCTGCGGCCGCGCGGACCGCTGGAGGTCTTCGACCTCGCCGTGCGGTTGATCCGAGCCCATCCGGGGGTCTGGCTGCGGCTGGTGGTCGCGACCGCGCTCCCGCCGATCCTCGTGGGCAGCGTGATCTGCGCGCTCACGGACGAGGCCGACCTGCTGCTGCTCATGGCCTTCCCGGTGGCAGCGCCCCTCCTGCAGGCGCCAGCGACCGTCCTGGCCGGGCGCTTGCTGTTCTCGAGCGAGGTCCGGATCCGCGACGTGCTCCAGGAGGTCGGTCGACGAGGGGGCACGCTCCTCGGGGGCCTCTTCGTCTGGCTGATCGCCTGGACGCTCGGGTGCGGCCTGTTCAGCTGGCTGACGGCCCTGCCGCTGACCTGGGTGGCGGAGGCTGCGCTGCTCGAGCAGGTGGGCCTGTCCCGCGTGCTGCGTCGCTCCTCGAGCCTCGCCCTCGCCAACATCGGTGTGGCGGTGACGGCGTCGGTGACCTGGGTGGCGCTCACGCTGTGGGGCGTGGTGGTCGGCGAGGCGCTCGGGCAGGGGATCACGGGGACGGTCCTGCAGCTCGGCGAGCCGTTCGGGAACGCCACGGACTTCGTGCTCACCCCGTGGGTCGTGGCCGGAGCGCTCGGGGTCCAGCCGCTCTACGGCGCCTACCGGCTGCTGCTGTACGTGGACGCGCGCACCCGCAACGAGGGCTGGGACCTCCAGGTGGCCCTGCGGGCTGCCGCGCTCGCCGCGACGGAGGGTCCGTGATCGCGCTGCTCCTCGCGTGGGGGTGCCAGGGCACGGGCGGCACGGACGGCCAGCTGCTGTCGGAGCGGGCGTACCGCGTGTGCCACGAGCCGGGCTTCGACGCGGCGAACGCCCAGGCGTGGTGCGACCTGCTCCGGGACGCTCCTCCGGACCGCTGCCCGGCGCTGCGCGAGACCTGCCAGGGCGCGGCGGACCCGGGGCGGGGCTGCGTCCAGGAGATGACGAACGGGAAGCGCAGCCGGAACCTCGGGGGCGAGGCCGAGCCCGAGGACCCGCCGCCGCAGGGGTGCGAGCCGCTCGGGCTGCCCGATCTCGGCGGGGTGCAGGCGCTGCTGAAGTGGGCGATGGCGCTGGGCGTCGCGGCGATCGTGCTGCTGCTGCTGCGCCTGCTGGTCATGTCCTTCGGACGCGGCAGCCGACCCCAGCGCCCGACCGTCGCCATGCCCTCCGCCGGGACCGTCGAGGCGGTGGTGGAGGAGGTCCCGGAGGCGCCGAGCACCGACCAGCTCGCGTCCGCGAAGGCCGCGCTCGCGGACGGCCGGTATGGCGAGGCCGTGGTGCTCGCGCGAGGGGCGGCGTTGCGGAGCCTGGGCGAGCGCGGACGGCTGCGGCTGCACCGATCGCGGACGGACCGGGAGTACGCGCGCTCGCTGCGCGGGGACCCGGCCGTGGGCGAGGATCTCGCGGCGGTCGTGCGCGCCCACGAGCGGCACCGGTTCGGTGGCGAGGGCGCCGATCGAACGTTGGCCGAGCGAGCGCTGGAGGCGGCGGCGCGCATCCTGGCGGTGGGTGTGGCGCTGGTGGTGCTGGCTTCCGGCGCGCGCGCGCAGACGCGGTACGACATCGACGGGGACGCCGCCCTGCTGAAGCTGTTCACGTCGCGGGGGTACGACGCGGGGTACCGCCTGCGCACGCTCGAGGACCTCGACGAGGACACCGACGCGCTCGTGCTCGACCGCACCGGCGTGGATCCGGACCTCGAGCAGTGGGAGGCCGTCCGCGCCTGGGTCGAGGCGGGTGGCGTCCTGCTGGTCGCCGGCGATCACGGGAGCTTCTTCCCCGAGCTGGGGACGCTCGAGCAGGGAGCCGGCGGCGAGGTCGTGATCGACCCGGCGTGGGAGCGCCTGGTGCCCGCGCCGATCTGGCCCGGCGGCGGCCCGCAGCTGTACTGGGACGAGCCCGCCGGGCGCGTGCTGGTCGAGGGCGACGCGGGCGCGGTCGTCGTGATCGCGGACGTGGGCGGTGGCGTCGCCGTCGGCATCTCGGACGCGCGCCTGCTCTGGAACCTGGCCTTCGTCTCGGCCTCCAACGAGGCCTTCGTCGGGGACCTGCTCTATGCGGGGCAGGGCTACGAGGGGTGGCCCATGGCGACGCCCGCGCGGGTGCAGCTGGCCACGGTCGCGTCGGCGGCGTCGGAGGCCGACCGCTCGAACAACCCGTTCCGCTCCGTCGCCAACGCGCGCCTGATGCTGTTCGTCCTGCAGCTCATGCTGGCGTGGGCGGTGCTCGCGCTGTGGCGTGGGGTCCCGTTCGCCCCGCTGCGCGATCCAGCGTCGGAGCAGCGCGATCGGTTCGTGGAGCACGTCCACGCGCTGGGCGAGCACTGGGAGGGCGCGCGGTCCTCGGGCTGGGCGGCGAGGGCGATGGCGGCGCTGTGGCTGTTGCGGCTGGGACCCCTGGGGCTACAGTCGGCGGCGCGACGGGCAGGGCACAGCCAGGAGGAGGCCGCTCGCTTCGCGGCCGAGGTCGAGCGACGCGCGGGCGGCGACGGGCGGAACGCGCCCGGAGATCACGAGTGGATGGAGGAGCTTTGGCGGATCACGAGGGGCAACAGGGAGTGAGCGAGGCGGACATCGCGTCGTTCGCCGAGCGCTTCGCGGACGCCGGGTCCGAGGTCGGGCGGGTCGTGCTCGGGCAGGAGCACGCCGTGCACGCCTCGCTCGTCGCGCTGATCGCCGGCGGCCACGTCCTGCTCGAGGGGCCGCCGGGCATCGGCAAGACGCTGCTCGCGCGCTCGCTCGCCCGCGTGCTCGGCGTCCAGTTCAAGCGCATCCAGTTCACGCCCGACCTGATGCCGAGCGACGTCACCGGGGGCAACGTGTTCTCCCAGGCCGAGGACGACTTCGTGTTCCGCCCGGGACCGGTGTTCGCCCAGATCCTGCTCGCCGACGAGATCAACCGCGCCCCCGCGAAGACGCAGGCGTCGCTGCTCGAGGCGATGGGCGACCACCAGGTGACGGTGGACGGCGAGACGCGGATCCTGCCAGACCCGTTCTTCACGATCGCCACCCAGAACCCGATCGAGTCCGAGGGGACCTACCCGCTCCCCGAGGCCCAGCTCGACCGGTTCCTGATGAAGGTGCTGATCGACCATCCCCCGCACGACGTCGAGCTGCGGCTGCTCGAGCACGTCGCCGCCGGCTTCGACGCGACCGACCTCGACGCGATCGGGCTGCGGACGGTGGCCGGCGCGAGCACCATCCTCGAGATGCGGCACGTGGCGCGGCAGGTCCGCGTCGATCCCGCCGTCCTGGGGTACATCGCCACCATCGTGGGTCGCACGCGCCAGGACCCGTCGGTCGACCTCGGCGCCTCGCCGCGCGCCTCGATCGCGCTCCTGCGCTGCAGCCAGGTGGTCGCCGCCTCCGAGGGTCGGTCGTACGTGGTGCCGGACGACGTGAAGGAGCTCTGCGCGCCCGTCCTGCGCCACCGCTTCCTGCTGCAGCCCGACGCCGAGCTCGAAGGCGTGGGCCCCGACGACGTGGTGAGGCGGATCCTCGCCGACGTGCCGGTGCCCGGTATGGTGGCCGGTCCCGGGTGAGCGCCGAGGAGACCATCGCCGGGCGCCAGCGTGCGGAACCCTGGTGGCGGTCCAGGCTGGCCGTCCCCACCGGTCGGATGTTCGCGCTGACCCTGCTGCCGATGGTGGCCTCGCTCGGCGTGCTCGCCTCGCCGACGGTGGCGGTGCCGATCCTCGCGTTCGACCTCGTGATGGCGTTGGTCGCGCTCGGTGATCTCGCGATGTCCTGGGGCGGGCGCGTGGCGGTCACGCGCAGCTGGCACCCGGTGCAGGCCGTCGGCCAGCCGTTCGAGGTCGGGGTGGTGCTGCGCAACGAGGGGCGGTCGGGCCTGCGGTTGCGCGCGACCGACGCCGCTCCCGGCGACACCGACGGGCTGCCGTGGCAGGGCGAGGTCGAAGCGGGTGGCGAGGTCCGGATCACGTACGCGGCGACCGTCGATCGGCGCGGCCAGCACCCGTTCGGCGACCTGACCGTGCGCTGGTCGAGCCCGCTCGGGCTGTGGGAGCGGCAGCGGCGCTACGCGACCGACGGCGTGGTCCGCGTCTATCCCGACTTCGCCCGCCTCCGCGAGACGGGGCTTCGCGGGCGGCTGTCCGAGCGCAAGGCGCCTGGTGGCGCTCGCCGTCGGCCGGGCGGCGAGAACGAGTTCGAGCGGCTGCGCCCCTACGTCCCGGGCGATCCGTACCGCCATATCGACTGGAAGGCGACGGCCCGCCGCCAGCAGTACGTCACCCGCGAGTTCGGCCAGGAGTCCAACCAGAACCTGATCCTGCTCGTCGACAGCGGCCGGATGATGAGCGCGCGCAGCGGGGGGCTCACCGCCTTCGACCACGCGCTCAACGCGGCCGTCCTCCTCGGCCAGGTCGCGCTGCGGCACGGCGATCGCGTCGGCCTGCTCGTCTTCGACACGAAGGTGCGTGCCTGGCTCCCGCCCAAGGGCGGCGCGCGGACCGCCGACCGCCTGATCCGCGCGACCTACGACCTCCAGCCGTCGATGGACGAGCCCGACTACGCCGCCGCGTTCCGCCACCTCCACGCGGCCGTGCGGCGACGTTCGCTCGTGGTGCTGTTCACCTCGGTCGTCGACCAGGTCAACGCCGACCTCGCCTCCGGCCTGGTCCGGGCGCTGCGCTCGCGGCACCTCGCGGTGGCGGTCTGGATGCGGGACGTGGACGTGGACGCGCTGCTCGACGAGCCGGCGACCGATCCCAGCGGGTCGTACGCGCGCGCCGCGGCGGCCGAGCTGTCCACCTGGCGCGAGCGGGCGCTCGCCGATCTCCAGCGACAGGGCGCTCTGGTGCTGGACGCGCCCCCCGCGGACCTGACGCGAGGGCTGCTCCATCGCTACCTCGAGATCAAGGCGCGCCGACTGCTGTAGAATCCTGGGTCCGAGGGGCGGGATGCAGCTGCTGACATCGTTGGTGCTGTTGGGGCTCACGGGGTGCGGGAGCACGCCGGAGGTCGGCTGCGGCGAGTTCGACCAGCTGTTCGTCTGGGCCGACGCCGACGGTGACGGCTTCGGCGACGAGCAGGTGCCCATCGGCTGGGTCTGCGCGACCTCCCCCGGGCAGTCCGCGCGCAGCAACGACTGCGACGACAGCGAGCCCACCACCTTCCCCGACGCCGAGGAGGCGTGCGACCTCGTCGACAACGACTGCGACGGCACCGTGGACGAGGACTCGCCCAAGGTCCCGTGGTACCTCGACGCCGACCACGACGGGTACGGCGACGTGACCGCGGTCACCTCGGCCTGCTCGGCCCCGAGTCCGGACCACGTGCGGCTCGCCGGCGACTGCGACGACGTGGTCGCCGCGATCAACCCGGGCGCGCCCGAGATCTGCAACGGCGGGATCGACGACGACTGCGACGGGGACGCCGACGACGACGACGCCGGGCTCGATCCGACCTCGACCACGCGCTTCTACGTCGACCTCGACGAGGACGGGTACGGGGACCCCGAGACCTACCGGGACCGCTGCGTGGCGGGGACGCGCAACCCCATCGTGCTCAACGGGGACGACTGCAACGACGCGAACGCCGGCATCTCTCCGCTGGCGGACGAGGTGTGCGACCGCGTCGACAACGACTGCGACGGTCTGGTCGACGACTTCGATCCGGACATCGAGCCCGAGGGCCGCCGAGAGTTCTATTCGGACATGGACGGCGACGGGTACGGCGACCCGAACGCCACTTCGCTCGCCTGCTGGCCCACGCCGGGCGTGGCCGTCGCCAACGACCGCGACTGCGACGACACCGACCCCGACGCCAACATCCCCAAGGCCTGGGTGCTCGACGAGGACGACGACGGCGTCGGCACGGGGCAGCCCACGGAGTACCAGTGCCTGCGACCGGGTCCCCACCGCGCCCCGTACGCGTCGGGAGTGGACTGTGCCCCGCTCGACCCCACGGTGTATCCGGGCGCGCCCGACACCTGCGGCGACCGCCGGGACACCGACTGCGACGGGTACGACGACTGCGCGACCTGCCAGCAGATCCTGTCGTCGACGCCGACCGCGCGCAGCGGGCCCTACGACCTGTCCGGACCCTTCGGCGAGGTCGAGGTGTACTGCGACATGGACACCGACGGCGGCGGTTGGACCCTCGTGAGCAGCGGCATCGTCCCCCCGGACGACGCCGGCGGCGCCTGGTACGCCGATCTGGCGACGACCAGCCCGGTCTCCGGGTACGCCACCGTGTGGAACGGCCTGCGCGACTTCGCCGACGGCGGTGTGAGCGACCTGCGCTTCACCTGCAAGCGCAACGCCGCCGACAGCACCTTCGCCGTCGACCTGTCCTTCTACGAGGTCGGCTGGTACACCGAGATCACAACGGGCACCGACGCGGACTCCTGCTTCAACGAGAACAACGGGGTGGGGCAGGACCCGCCACCCGCCCGTCGGGACAACATCGCCCAGATCTCGCTGCCCGCGGGCGACCAGTGGAACTACGGGTACTTCGAGGGCGAGGACAGCTGCACGGACACGAGCGACTTCACCGTCGACTTCGACGACCGTGGGATGGACAGCAACCAGGCCGATGGGACGGACTGGGGCGAGGACGACGGCTCCCGGAAGTGCGGGACGGGCACGGGCGCGTCGTGGTTCATCTTCTTCCGCGAGTGAGCTCTGCGGGCGCCGCCCGACATGTGGAGGAGACGTGATGTGGATCCTGGGCCTGACGGGCCTGATGTCGTGTCAGGGAGAGCCGGCGCGCAGCTACTGCGAGTCGGTGTGCGACTGGGCGGTGACCTGTCAGGGGACCGAGCGCGAGGTGGACGCGACCTCGTTGTCCGCGGAGTGCCTGGCCCAGACGCAGGCGTCGGACGGGTCCTGCGCGAAGGCCGAGGAGGGCACGATCGATCCTGCCTCGCGCAAGCTGCTCCAGACCTGCACCACCGCGGTGGACGCGGCCGCCGGTGCCGAGCAGTGCGAGGGCTTCGTCGGCTCGATCGACGAGATCAAGGCGGCGACCGCACCGACCGAGTGCGCGACGCAGGGCACCGACGCGATCGCCACCTTCGACGCGGCGGTCTACAGCACGTCCGAGACCGGCGAGCAGCTGTGCCAGCGGTTCACCGACACGTTCTGCCACCGCACCGAGGAGTGCATCATCGGCGACTTCGCCGGCGACGTGCCGCAGGAGGCGATCGACGCGCTCGGCGGCACGCCGTTCGAGCTGTGCGTCCAGCGGCTCGACCCGCAGTTCACGGGGGCGTGCAAGAGCGACGACTTCTATGCCGCGGAGACCTCGCGGACCGCGGAGCCGAACGCTCCCCGCCAGTTCGCGCGCGAGTGCCTGCGCGACTTCTCGACCATCTCCTGCACCGACCTGTTCGCGGGCGACCTGTCCGAGACCTGCGCCGGCGCGTTCACGACGCCCGACCAGGCGCTGGCGGTCGCGACCGCGATGTACGGCCTGTCGCAGGACTTCGCGCAGTACGCGCCCTGAGCCGATGTGGTCGCTGCTGACGGCGGTGGCCTGCTCGCCCCGGTCGACCCCGACCGACGGCCAGCGGCCCGTCCCGACGGCGACCACGGCGGAGACGGCGTCGACCTCCGACACGGGCGGCTGCGGCCGCTGGTGGTACGCGGACGCCGACGGGGACGGGCTCGGCGGCGCGAAAGGACTGTGGTCCTGCGAAGACCCGGGCGCCGGCTTCGTCTCGTCGACCGGCGACTGCGACGACGCGGACCCTGACCTCGTCGAGCCCCTGGGCGACTTCGTGTGGGACGAGGTCTCGGACCCGGCGGGGCTCACGGCCGCGGGTCCCGCCTGGGACGGGAGCTTCGGCGGGTGCTGGCGCGAGCCCCTCGCCGGGGGCGCGTCCGCCGCGGACTTCGACGGAGACGGCGACGTCGACGTGTTCCTGCCGCGGACCGCGCTGCCCGACGTGCTCCTGCTCAACGACGGGCAGGGGGTGTTCGCGCCGGCCCCGTTCCCCGATGGCCCGAGCCTGTCCAACGGCGCGCTCGCCTTCGACGTGGAGGGGGATGGCGACCTCGACCTGTTGGTGACCTCGATCGACGCTGCCCCGGACCGCCTCTGGATCAACGACGGCAGCGCGCACTTCACGGAGCAGGGGGTGGCGCGGGGGCTGCGGACCGCCGACACCGGCTGTCGGGACCACTTCGGTGCCGCGGCGGGCGACGTCGACGGGGACGGGGATCTCGACCTGTTGATCGCGGGCTGGGACGAGGAGCTGACGGTCGGCACCCGGCCCCGCACCCGCTTGCTGCTCAACGACGGCCGCGGCGTGTTCACGGACGCGACGGTCGTCTCCGGGCTGCACACGAGCTGGGATCGGGCCGCGCTCGACCCGCTGCTGGTCGATCTGGACGGCGACCTCGACCTCGACCTGCTGCTGATCGCCGACTGGAACGGCACCACGCGCTTCCTCAACCAGGGCGGCGGGCGCTTCGTGGAGGCGCCGCTCGACGAGGTGTTCACGGACGAGAACGGCATGGGGGCGGACCTCGGCGACGTCGACGGGGACGGCGATCTCGACGTGTTCGTCACGTCCGTCTGGTCCGAGCCCTACGCTGGCTGTCCGTCCAACCCCGCCGCCACCTGCGACGGCAACCGGCTCTATGCCGCGCAGGGGACCACCTTCGTCGACCACACGGATCTCGCGGGGGTGCGGAAGGGCCAGTGGGGCTGGGGAGCGGCCTTCCTCGACGCCGACCTGGACGGCGCCCTCGACGTGGTGATGACGGGGGGGATGGACACCTACCTGTTCCGGGACGAGCCCGGGCGCCTCTTCCTGGGCCGGGGCGACGGCACGTTCCGCGACGCGACGTGCACCAGCGGCTGGTTGGACCGCGGGCAGGGCAGGGGAGTGGTCCCGTTCGACGCCGACGGCGACGGTCGCCTCGAGCTGCTGGTGACGGGACGTACGGAGACGCCCTCGCTGTGGCGGTCGCGCGGTGCGGGCGGCGCGTGGCTCCAGCTCGAGCTGCGCCAGCCGGGTGCCAACCCCTTCGCGGTGGGTGCGCGGGTGCGGGTGGTCGACGCCGACGGGGTGTCGCGGGTGGGGCTGGTGCACGCCAACACCGCGTACGTCTCGTCGAGGGGGCCGTGGGTCCACTTCGGCCTCGGCGCTGCCGCCGGGTCCGTCGAGGTCGAGGTGCGTTGGCCCGATGGCGTCGTCACCCGGCACCCTGGGGTGGACCCGGGCCGCGTGGTCCTGACCCGACCCTGAGCGCGCGCCGCGCCGAGCGGTGCCAGGTCTACTCTCTTCGCATCGATGATGGTCCGTACCCCGTTTTTGCCGAATCGACGTTACCTGGCTTGAGAAGCCGGAGGGACGCGTGCCCTCCGGAGCGGACGCCCGGCGGTGGGCTCCTGCAGGGTGCTCCCGCTCGCCGGTCGTCGTAGGCTGGCGCCGATGTCGAACCGACTGGAGGAGCTGCAGGCCGAGCTGGCGCAGGTGCTCGGGGAGCTCCGGGAGCGCCACGGTGTGCTGGCCCGCATCTCGGACCCCGGCGGCGAGGGCGAGCGCTCGCTGCTCGAGGCCCTGTCCCGCCGCGACGCGTTGATCGTGGAGATCGGGAGGGTCGTGGCCCGCCTGGTCGCCGCCGGCACGACGGTCTCGGTGACACCGCCTCCCGCTCCTGCTCCCACGCCCGCTCCCGCTCCCGCTCCCGCTCCCACTCCCGCTCCACCGGCGCCGCGCCCCGAGCCCCCGCGCCCGGAGCCCCCGCGCCCGGAGCCCCCGCGCCCACGCCCCCCTCCACCACCCCAGCGCGCTGCTCACGCCCCGCGCAGCCTCCGCCAGACCCTGGCGCTGATCGACGAGCCCGTGGAGGTGCGCGACGCGGCCGCTGCCATCGCGATGGTCGAGCGCGTCGTCGAGGCCTGCGACGACCCCGACGAGTGGCTGCAGCACCCGACGGAGATCCAGCGGTCGCTGGTCGGGCTGACGAGCTCGCTGGCGCGTCACGTGCAGGACGAGGTGGACGTCGTGCTCCCGGCACCCGTCGCCGGCGCGCTCGGCGCCTGGTTCTCCACGATGACCCGCTGGTCCAAGCTGTATCGACCGGGCTTCGTCGCGGGGCTGTCGCGGTCCAACCGGCCCGAGCGGGACCGGTGGATCGAGGACGCGCGGATGTGGTGGGAGCAGCTGTCCGTCCACGTCCCGCTCGGCGCCAGCCTCCTGGCGAGCGCGCTCGGCGGCGGCGCCACCACGACCCCCGGCGTGGCGCCGACCGCGGGGGAGGACGGCCCCTCGGCGCACGAGGCGCTCCTTGCGCTCGAGCAGGTGCTCGACGACCCCGACGCGGACCTCACCGAGCCGCTGGCGGTCGTGCTCGAGGCGGGCGTGGGGCAGCGGGACAACCGGCTGGTCGCCCTCCTCGCGCCGCACCGGGACCGCGTCGCGAAGGTGCGTGGCCTCAAGACGTTGAAGTCCGCCCTCAAGTTCGCGCGCCAGGACCCGGTCACCGAGGAGGTGCCCGCCGACACCGTCGAGACCTCGCCCATCCCGGACGACTGGCCCTTCCTGAAGCTCACGGAGGGTATGGCGGCGGTCATCGTCGGCGGCGACCCGCGGTCGGAGCACGCCGATCGGATCAAGGACGCGTTCCGCTTCGCGTCCGTGGCCTGGAACGAGATCGATCCGCGCCGGGTCGACGCGCTCGCCTCGCGCATCCGGGCCGGTACCCACGGGATGGTGGTGCTGCTCCGCGAGTTCGTGTCCCACTCCGTCGCCGACGCCGTCCTCGGAGCCTGCAAGGACGCCGACGTCCCGTACGTCGTGGTGGACACCGGCTACGGCGTCAACCAGGTGCGCCTCGCCGCCGAGCGCTACCTGCGTGGTCGCCTGGAGTAGGATGCGCGTCCCGGGAGGTCGCGTGGTGGTCCGTTCCTCGATCCTGGCGCTGGTGGCGCTGGGGCTGACGGCGCCGATCCTCGTCCGGCCGCAGGTCGCGCAGGCCGCGGACGTGGTCGGGGAGGGTGGGGTGGTGGCGTCGGCCGCGATGCCGCCCGTGGTGGCGGACGGGCGGGACGTCGACGTGATCTTCGTGGCGCTCCAGGCCGACGGGACGCCGCTGCGTGGGCTCCAGGCGACGGCGACCGCGACGGCGGGCGTGGTCGGGGCGTTCGCCGAGCTGTCGCCCGGGGTGTACCGGGTGCCCTTCCACGCCACGGGGCAGCGCGCCCAGGACGTGACGATCACGCTGAAGGGAGCCACCCGCGCCAAGCAGGGGTTCACTGCGACCGCCGCGCTCCGGCTGGTCCCTGCGCCCGCCGCACCGCAGGTCCGCGCCACGCCGCCGGCCATGATGCTCGGCGCCGACGAGGCCGCGACCGTGACGCTGACGGGGACCGGGCCGGGAGCGCTCGTGCGCGTCTCGACGGGCGCCGTCGGCGCGACGACCGATCAGCCCGGCGGGACCACGACGGCGCGCTTCACCCCGGGGGCCGAGCGGGCGCCTCGCGTGGCGCTGATCACGGTCGCGGACGCCGCGGACCCGGAGCGCACCGCGTTCCTGGCGATCCCGCTGTCCGGTCGCGTGGACTTCCCGGTGAAGGGCGAGCCGGGTGCTTCCGTGGCGCTCGAGGTGGCGGGCAAGCGCTTCGGGCCGGTGGTGCTGGACGCCTCGGGCCGCGGTCAGGTGGCGATCGAGGTGCCTCCAGGCGTGACCGAGGGCGCCACGCTGACCACGGCGTCGGGCGCCGAGACCCGCAAGTCGGTGGACCTGCGCATCCCCGAGGCCCGTCGGGTCGCGTTGATGCCGCCCGGGGGATCGATCCCCGCCGATCCGCGGCTGACCGTTCCGCTGCGGGTGGCGGTGGCGCGGGCGGACGGCGCTCCCGACGAGGAGGCGGCGCCCGCGTTCACCGTCTCCTCCGGGAAGGTGGGCGCACCGAAGCACCTCGGCGGCGGCGTGTACGAGGCGGCCTGGAACCCGGGGGAGGCGGCCGGCGCGGCGACGGTGACGGTCTCGCTCGGCTCGCAGGTCCAGACCGACACGGTCCAGACCACGCTCGTGCAGCCGCCCACGGGCTCGCTCGACATCGCGGTCGAGGGCAGCCTGCCGGCCAGCGGCGGGCCGTTCGTGGTGAAGGTGGTGCCCCGAGGGGCGGGCGGCGCGGCGCGCCCGGACGTGAAGCTCGGGTGGGCGCTGGACAACGCGACCCGCTCGGCCGAGCCCTCGTTCCGGGAGGGTGCCTGGGTGCTCAACGCCGAGGGGCGTGGCTCGGGGCCGGTGCGCGTCACGGCCTGGCCGCTGACCGAGGCCTCGCGCAACCCGGTTGCGCAGGTGGCGCTGGTGCCCGAGCGCCGCGCCCTCGCCTCCGACGGCCAGGCGCGCGTGGACGTGCGCGTGGTCGCCGCCGACCGGTGGGGCTCGCCCGTGCCGCGCGCGAAGGTGGCGCTGGCGCTCGTCGAAGGTGGTGGGGCGTTGTCGGCCACCGAGCTCGTGGTGGGCGACGACGGCGTGGGCGTGGTGACCGTCACCGCGGGGACCGCCGTCGGTGTGGCCGGGTTGGTCGCGACCAGCGGCTCGGCGTCCGGCGCGCTCACGTTGCTCCAGGTCCCGACCCCTGCCGTGGCGAAGGACGTGGTGATCCCGTCGGTGGGCAGCGAGGCGCAGGTGGCGGCGGCCGACGCCTGGCGGGGACGCGTGGTGACCGGGCGGGTGGACCGCGCGGACACGGGGCGTGTGCTGCCCGTGGTGGCCCGCGTGTCGCTGGGGGCGGACGGGCTGGGCCGGCCGGGCGAGACGGTGACGCTGACCGCCTCCGCGCTCGACACGGGGGGCAAGCCGCTCGCTGGCGCGATGCCGGTCCTGAGCGCCTCCGCGGGCACGCTGACCGAGCCCGTGGCGCAGCCCGACGGCACGGTGACCGCCGTCCTGACGGTGCCCACGGATCACACCGGTCCGATCGAGGTCGTCGCCACCGCAGGCGAGCGCGAGGCGCGGCTGGTCGTGGGCGATGAGGAGGCGGGTCCCGCCTGGGTCGCCGCCGAGCCGGACGCAGAGCCCAGCCCCTGGGAACAGCCCGCCCCCGAGCCCGCGGTCGCGGAGGACGACGGCCCGCTGCTGGGCGCGGACGCGCTGCAGGGCGACGAACCCCCGCCCGAGCCGCACCGCTGGCTGCGGTTGCGCGGCTCGGTGCTCGCGGGCACCTACCGGTACGAGCAGGCCCCGTCGGCCGATCCGGGACCGCTGCTGCCCTCGCGGCTCGCGGTGGGCGGCCCCGACGGTGGCAGCCCGGCGGCGCCCGTGGGTGGCGAGGCGGACCTGCGCGTCTTCGGTGACGCCATCGGCGTGCCCTGGGTCGGCGCCCACGGGCAGATCCGCGCCGCGGGGTACACCATCACCTCCTCGGCCTTCAACGGGCCGGCCAGCGACATGCTCATCAACGCCGAGCTGGACCTGCTCCTGCGGTACCCGTTCCAGGTCGGGCGCGATCAGTACTGGGTCGGCGCCAAGGGTGGCTTCCACGACAACGACTTCATGGTGTTCACGGGCTGCCTCGAGCCCGGGTGCCAGGTGAAGTTCGAGCCGGTCAACGTCACCGGGCTCGGGATCGGCGCGGAGATCGGCGCCGACGTGGCGGACCGGCTCCACCTGATCGCGGGGTACACCCTCGGTCTCGCCGGCGGCACCGACCCCTACGCGAACGCGATCGACCTCGACGTCGGGTACGAGGCGATCGACCGCGTGTTCTTCGGCCTCGGGTTCACCTCGATCTCGCGCTCCGTGGTGCTCGAGGGCGCCGACAGCGGGCTGCCGCGAGGGACGTTGACCGACGCCAACATGATCTTCAAGCTCGGCGCGGGGATCGCGCTGTAGTCTTCCTCTCCCGCACTCCTGGAGGCTCGATGTCCGTCCCATCCGTCGTCCCCGGCTCCCAGCCCACCGCCTGGACCGACGAGCACCGCCAGCTGCGCGAGACCGTCAAGCGGTACGCGGAGGAGCAGCTCGCGCCCCACCGCCACGAATGGGACAAGGCCGGCGAGTTCCCGAAGTCGGTGTTCAAGGACCTCGCGGACCTCGGTGTGCTCGGCATCCGCTTCGACGAGAAGGTCGGCGGGCTCGGGCTCGACTGGTGGTACACGGTGGCCTACGTCGAGGGTCTCTCGCACGCGCGCAACGCGGGCCTCGTGATGAGCGTGCTCGTCGACACGGACATGGCGACGCCGATCATCGACGAGATCGGGACGCCCGAGCAGAAGGAGGAGTTCCTCGCGCCGCTGATCCGCGGGGAGAAGGTCGCCGCGCTCGGCGTGAGCGAGCCCGGCTGCGGGTCCGACGTGGCCGCCATCCGCACGACGGCGAAGAAGGACGGCGGCGACTACGTGATCAACGGCCAGAAGACGTTCATCACGAACGGCGCGTTCGCGGACTTCGTGACGCTCGCGGTGCGGACGGGCGACGAGGGGCACGGCGGCATCTCGCTGGTGCTCTTCCCGACGAACACGCCGGGCTTCACGGTGGGGCGCAAGCTGGACAAGCTCGGGACCCGCGCGGTGGACAGCTGCGAGCTGCACTTCGACAACTGCCGCATCCCCCAGCGGTACCTGCTCGGGCAGGAGAACGCCGGCTTCTACTACGTGATGACGAACTTCCAGGGCGAGCGCCTCGTGGCGTCGCTCACCGCGAACATGGGCATGGAGCTGTCGCTGCAGGACGCCATCGCCTACGGCAAGGAGCGCAAGGCCTTCGGGCGTCCGATCAGCAACTTCCAGGTGTGGAAGCACAAGTTCGCGGAGCACATCACCGCGCTCGAAGCGAGCCGCGCGCTCACCTGGCTGGCCGTCGAGCGGCTGAACGGCGGCAACCCGCAGGCCGCGACCAAGCTCGTGTCGCAGAGCAAGCTGTTCGCCTGTGATCTCGCGCAGAAGGTCGCGTACGACTGCCTGCAGTTCCACGGCGGGTACGGCTTCATCGAGGAGTACGACATCGCGCGCCAGTTCCGCGACGTCCGGCTGCTCCCCATCGGCGGCGGCACCGCCGAGGTCATGAAGGAGATCATCTGGAAGTGGACGGAGATGGGGCTGTAAAGCCAGGATAAAGGCCCATATCGGTGAAATCGGCCAACCGCGATTCGCCGCAACTTCCGGCAGACGAACCGCAGCTTTCGGCCGCGTTGTGTCCAACATTGTGTCCAGCCCACGCGTGTCGATTCCGCACTGAGAGAAAAGGACGTAGAATGCGTCGATATAGCGGACACACGCCACCTGGTGGGGAACGCTAGGCGAAAGCAGCTTCCCGTGCAAACGAAATATGTTGACGGGTCAACAGCCGGGTTATTGCGCTAGAAGGCTGGACATGCAGGTTTCGTGATCCGGTCGTTTGGGATCTCTCGAATCTGGGTTGTGTTCCAAGGTGGGGGCACCACGTGGAACACCACATCGTCGAGCTACTTCGTGAGTCCGCGCAGGCGCTCGCCGCCGCTGCCGAGTTGCTGGAGCGCGGGCAGGGGGCTGTCCAGGCCCGGGCGAACCAGCCGCTGACATCCTGGTCCGCGGTCGCGGACGCCGTCGGTGTGTCCGTCGACACACTGCTACGTCGTCGCCGGGAGCATGGGATCCGTGAACGCCGGCCCTGGTTCGGGTCGGAGCGCGAGGCGCGGGAGTGGTACGCGGCGCTGGGTCGGGCGCCACCGCTCTCCCGCCGCCGGCCAGGGGGACGCTGACATGGGCCGTCTGAGGTCGGGCACCGCTGATGGAGAAACGTTGCGGGTGTTACGAGCCAGGCCACGCGAAGACGACGTACCAGCTCCAGTTGTAGGGATTCGCCTCGAACGTGACGCGTACGGGATGCCAGGGCTCATCCACCAGCGGGGCCTCGACCAGCGCGGTCCCGTCGCCTCGCTGGGAGCTCGGGCCATCACCCAGGTTCGACGCGACCGTCAATGCGTGGGGACAGAGCGAGATGGTGCCGTCTTCGGGCTCGAGCAGCTGGCTCCCGCAGATGGGGCAGTGCAGCGGCGCGCCCTCGTCCACGAGGACGAACGACGGATCGGGCTGCGGGGTCATGGGATGACCCGCCAGATCAGGTGTGGGGTCCCAGCGAGGGCCTCGTCGGTCAGGTCGAAGAGGCGTTGGCGAACCGTGGTGGGCTCGACCTCGAGGTAGCCGCTCGCGTGTCGGACCCACCCGGACCGTCGATCGCGTCCCTCGAGGTGCCAGTCGCGGTACGGCGCGCTGGGGTACGACTGGAGGCGCCGCTGGGCGAACAGGGGTGCCGCGGCCGCGTTCGGCCACGTCGTCATCAGGGGACTGCGCCAGACGTCGGACGTGAGCGGGTGGCTGAGGGTACGGTGCCACGACCAGCCGCACGCCAGGGGCTCTTCCACCTCCGGGACGCAGGTCCGGCCGGAGGTATGGTGCCGTACCCGGTCGCAGAGGTGGTGGAAGAGCTCGTGCTCGACCACGACCACCACCGTCCATCGACGCAAGGCCTCGACGTCCTCGTGGGTCATCGGAGCCGACGCCGCGGTCAGGCCGGCCATCACGTGAAAGCGGAAGAACCGGGCGATCCGCCCTGCGTACAGGGTCGCGACGCCGGGGCTCTCCATCGGACGGTAGGTCCCGAGCACCTCCTCTCCGTCGACCGCCCATCCGTGGTCGACCTCTTCGTGCGTCCACGAGCCGACGCCCTTGTCCAAGTCCTTGTCGACGACAAACGCCGCCGTGAGCACCGCCTCGACGGCCTCGGCCGGGGTCCGGAGCTCCGTCATGACCGGTCCTCCACCCACGCCGCAAACTGCTGGGTGCACCAGAGGACCGGCAGCCGCTCGCCGAGGATGCGGTAGATCTGCCATTCCTCTTCGAGTGTGTCGTCCCACTCGACCCGCGCGCCTCCCCACGCGGGCCAAGGCCGGGACGTGTGCTCTGCGGGGACGTCGCCGACCACGTCGGGATCGAGCCCGAACATCGCGCCGATCGCGTGGTCGACGTTCACGGGCCCCAGCTCGGACAGAAGGGCGCCGAAGGCTTCGAGGACGCTCGCTCTGCCCACCTCCGAGGTCGTGAGCAGGTAGGCGAGTGGTGTCGTGGGCCCGTCCGCCGCGCGGAGCACGAGGACGCCGAACTTCTGGTCGTCCCGGCTGGAAGCCACGAAGACCAACGAACACCCTCGCTCGGGAGCCGCGAGAAACAGCTCCTCCGCCGGCTCGAAGCTACGCCAGCGACCGAGCCGGACGCCGCCCACCCGACCGAACCAGTACACCGCACCGCCGGGGCCGTCGATCGTCACCGAGCCTCACAGACCCGGTCGTCGCGGGACTGGAGCGTCGTCATCGCGGAGTTCGCGGACAAGGTCCGCGTCACGCCGTCTCGCGTCAGCACCAGCGCCCTGCCGCCGGCAAAGAGCGGGGTCCCGGGCGCGGCGGACCAGCCCTCGCCAGTGAGCGCCCTCGCCACCGGGTCGAACACGTCGCCGTCGGTGGTGAACGTCACGACCCGGACGCGTCCGTTGTCGCAGGTCCGAACCTCGACCTTGCCCTCGAGTCCGTGCCACTCCGCGGGCCGCACGAGCGATCCCTCGGAGGTGGGGGTCCAGCCGAGGACGGCCGGCAGGGCGGACCCGACCTTGACACCGGCCAGTTCATCGGCCGCGAACGCCACGGTGGCCAGGTAGACAAGCATCACCGGGTCACCTCCGAGCCGCGCTTGGCGGCCTCCTTCTTGTGAAATCTCTCGAGGTCGGCCATTGATTCGCCCACCCGGCGGAACGACAACTGGAAGCTGCTCGGCGTGAGCAGCGTCTCGTGCTGGGACAGTGCGTCGGGACGGATCACGTTGACCAGCGTGTCGGTGACGCCGACCCGGGTCGTCAATGCCGGGCGTCGGGCTGGCCGAGGACAAGGCCGTCACCGGAGCGCGACCACCACGCCGGCAGCCACGACCCGTCGGGGACAGGCGCTGTCCACGTTCCCTCCGGGAGCACCCTGGCGAGCTCGGAGGCCTCGAGCGCGATCCAATGTCCCTGCTCATCAAGGTCCCGGAGGGCGATCGTCGAGCCCGAGGGAATGCCGTCACCCAAGAGGGTCGCGGTGCATCCGGCATCCACCACCACCGACGACACGAAGCTGTCGCCCACGGCTACCCAGGCTCCCGCGAGCCTCGCATCGCAGCGCCCCGGCCCGCCAGCAGGCACCGAATCGAGGACCGTTACCTCACAGCCGGCGAGGAGTCCGAAGGCGGCAACCACGTCGACGGCACGGCGTATTGACGTAAACATCAAGAACATCATTACGGTTCGGGCATGGCTGGTCAAGGGGGCCTCGGCGACCTATCCGAATGCCCCGACGCGCCGACTCCACCTTGACCCGAACGATCGGCGACCGGGTCCGTTCGCGTCGCGCCGCAGTTGGCTGGACGCAGGAGCAGCTTGCCGAAGCCTCCGGCGTCCGCCCGGCCACCATCTCCCGCATCGAGCGAGGGCACCTCGCGCCGAGCCTCGCCGTGCTCCAAGAGCTGGCCCAGGCTCTGGGGACCGCGGTCAGCGATCTGGTCGGCGGCGCACCGGTCGAGGATCCTGACCAGCGAAAGCTCCTGGACGTATGGCTCTCGGTCGACCCGGCCGGCCGTCGCGCTCTGCTTGACCTCCTCGAAGCGCTGGACCGCCGGCGCTGACACATCCGGACGCCACGGAGCCGGGAGCCCGAACGTCCGCCACCCCACCACGTATGCGCCTTTCGACGAGTGCGGCGGCTTGTCCGCCGTCGGTCGGAACGCCGTGGATGCCTGTCCGAGATCGACAGCGTCGGACAGTCGCCGCTCGCGTCCACTCGGGACGAGCCGAGAGGCCGAGAGCGCGCGCGTCCGCGAGTGGTTCCGAAGCCAGCGACACAGCTCCGAATCGAGAGTAGCCTCCCGATTCTCGGCTACATGGAGGGTCTTCGGACATCGCGGAAAGGAGCTTCTTCAGGACAAGTACCGTCGAGCGCACTGCACTCCACGCGCCGTCGATCCGACACCAACCCTTTCCTGCCAGGATCGGTTAGTGTTGGGTGAGGTGTTCATGAGCGAGAACGTGCCCGATCCTGCGGACGATGCAAGGCAGCTGCGCGCTGGTGACGCCGAAGCGGCGAGCCGTTTGGCGCGTCGTCGTCATCGGAGCTGTTCGGACCAGACCGAGAAGGAAGGTAGCGACAAACTCGAGGACGAGCTGGGCTCAGAGGAGGATGGTCCACGGCAGAGGTACGTGGACGCTGACTGGGACACGCTGATCCAGCAGGTCGGTCCTGAGCTGATCTCGGCTGTCGAGACACCAGGTTGGGTGACGATCACGGTGGACGTCCGGCGCCACGACGGGAGGGCGGAGGTGCGACGGACCAAGGTGGACCTCAGCCGGACCGACGTTGATCATGCCGTTGTCGTGCGTCTTGGCGAACTGTTCCGTCATCTGGGCACTTGTTGCCACGGCGAAGTCAGGGTGACCGTGGACAACGAGGACGGGCCAGGCGTACTGGTCTGGGCGGGTACCGCACATGTCGGTGCGACAGAGCGGTGGATTCGTGCCGAGGAGGCGCGGCTGTTCCGTGAAAAGAATCGGTTCTACAGGGTGTTGTATTCGACGCTCAAGCGTCGTGACGCCATGATGGTGCGGATGTTCAGCGACTCGGCTCTCGTCATCCAGTCGTCGGCGACCGTACTGCAGGCGATACGCGGTGTCAACTTGCCACCACCGGCTCCCGCACGATCGGGACCCGACCTTGGGTCGGTCGCGACCATGATCATGCAGGGTCTCATGTCGTTCTCGGGCGCGGCCGGGCAGACGACGAGCCCGCCCAGCCCCCCTCCACAGCACGACGACTATTCGGCTGCGACGGCCGACCCATCCTCCGCACCCGACCAGGACGACTACCTGGGTCTGGGTCGCCTATGGATGGACGAAGACGAGTCCGGTGTGGAGGACGAGCCCTTCGACTGGATGTACGGCCAGTATCCATGGGTCGTCGAGGACGACGAGGACGAACGAGAAGAGGAAGGAGAAGAGCTGGATGACGAGTGGGAGGACGACGAGGAAGAACAAGAGCTGCTCGGGCCGCGACCGCACAGGCCTCGCAGTCCCTTCTCGTCGCTCGTCGACAACGCGGAGCGTCTGCGCGCTCGGCCCACACCGTCTCAACCCTCGGTCGAGGAATGCGAGCCGTTCGATGCTTGGGCATACGGAGGCATTGATCTGCTACCTCCAGAGGATCGGTGATGGACCCACGCCCGGAGATGAATGTGGCCAGCGGTCTGGCCTGCGACGATCTGCGGACTGAAGCGATCGCTCAGGCCGAGGCTTGCGGCCTCG
>JACKER010000054.1 GCA_020632925.1 Alphaproteobacteria bacterium
CGCGATGGCGTCTACCAGGGCAACATCCGCATCGACTACGAGATGACCGTGCCTCTGGTCGGCGGCAGCTCGGTCTGCAACGGCACCGTGAACCTGACGGTCGACAGCACGCAGGCCGATCCGGTCGCCGGCAACATCGCCTGCGACTGGCCCCCCCTCGACCTGTGGGCCACGATCACGCTCAACCGGGTCACCGGTACGTTGACGGGCGACACCAACGGCCTGCTCCTCGACGGGCGCACCAACGGTCGCGACGGGTCGGGGACGTTCGTGTGGAACGAGCCGTGGAGCGGCGCCGCCTCCGGGGACACCATCTCCGGCAGCTTCAGCGGCGGCCACTTCCTCACCGACAACTACTCGGCGAACTTCACGGTCACCCGCACCGGTCCCTGACCTCCGCCATTCCGTCAGCGAGCGTCAGGAGAGCTCGGCAGACCCTCGCTCCGCGGGTACCGTCGATGCGGGAGGTGCCGTGCGGTGGCTTGCGCTGGTCGGTGTCCTGGTGCCGGGCTGCTCCGCGGGAACCCCGGAGATCGGCTGCCTGTACGACTGTGTGCCCGCGTCCGACCTCGCCGAGGGCGACGTCGACGCCGACACGCTCGCGTGGACCGACGAGGCGCACATGGACGAGCCCGGCACGCCCCCGCTGCTCGACCCGCCGGCCTGGTGGACGATGCGCAAGAAGAACGCGATGTTCGCGAACACGGCGGGCCGGGGCGACTGGTCGATGATGGCGGTGAACGCGGGCGTGGCCTGCGCGGAGAGCGTGGAGGCGTCCGAGGCCATCTACGACGCTTCCGCCGATGTCCGTGCGTTCGTGCAGTCCATCGAGCCGCCCGCCTGGCCGTGGACCGTCGACGAGAAGCTGGCGCAAGGGCGAGCGGGTGTTCGAGGACACCTGCGCCGAGTGCCACGGGCTCTACGCCGAGGACGAGGCGGACGAGGTCTACCCGAACCTCGTGGTCCCGATCGCGGTCGTGGGGACCGATCCCTACGAGGCGGAGGCGGCGGGCGTCTGGCAGGACGCGTGGGACGGGTTCTTCGCGCTCAACGTGTGGGGGGAGGGCGTGGACTGGCAGCCCCAGGCCGGGTACATCGCGCCCCCGCTCGACGGGATCTGGGCCTCCGCACCCTACTTCCACAACGGGAGCGTGCCGACGCTGGCCGGCGTGATCGACAGCGCCGCCCGCCCGACGATGTGGCGCCGCACCTCGCTCGACTCCGACGACTACGAGCAGGACGAGGTGGGCTGGCGCTACGAGGTGCTCGACGGCACCATCGACGACGTGGCGTCGGACGAGCAGGTGTACGTGCACGACACCAGCCAGGAGCGGCAGCACGCCACGGGCCACACCTTCGGCGACGCGCTCGACGACGACGAGCGGACCGCCCTGCTCGAGTACCTCAAGACGCTCTGACGGACCGGCACCGCGGCCGTGTAGGGTTCGTGGGTGGTCCCCTCCCTGCTGCTGATCGGACCGTTCGGCCCGAGGTCCTGCGAACCGCCGCCTGCACCGCCTCCAGCGTGGGAGGTGCCGGGAGCGGGCGACGTCGGCTCGGACGAGGAGCGACCGGCGCGACCGCGAACCGCCGACCAGTGGATCGTGCGGTTCGGTCAGGGTGACGAGCTCTTCATCGAGTCCGCTGTGAGCAGCTGGAGGACGGTGGCATGGTCTTCGCGGTGGGATGGTGAGCGCTGGACGGGATCGGTCGCTCTGCCGCCGTTTCGACCGGACCTCATCGGAGGTGTGGCCTTCCGCAGTGAGTCCTGGCTCGAGTGGATGGAGGACGGCGAGCTGCAGCTGTTCCCCATGCCACCCACTCCGATCGTCGGCCGCCGGGTGCCGGAGGGGCCCGCCACGATGGTGCGGGGACTCCATGGAGAGCCCTGGTTCTTCCAGCTGAGTGGCCGATACCTCAACAGCTGGTGGTGGGACGCCGGTTGGCACCAGCTCGGGCGCCTTCGTGAGGACGGGGACGACGACCTGCTCGGACCTGGGCCGACGGTCGTGTTCGACGACGGCGGACATCCGATCGTCGGGTGGATGGAGCCCCGTCACGTTCGGCTCCAGCGCTGGAACGGGCGTCACTGGGTGGATCTGTCCACCGCCGTGGAAGAGAACCGCGATGGCCGTCTCCGCTCCATCGGCGCGGACGGTCCCCGACTGGTGGTCGTGACCGAGGTCGAACACCATCGGCTCGCGCTGCGACTGCACGACGGCACGTCCTGGCGAGAGCTGGAGGTGCCCGGGCGCCGGCCAGCCACCCTCGTGGCGGCGTTCCTGCCCGATGGCCGGCTCGTGGCGGCGTGGGACGAGCCGATGGAACAGCGGGTGATCGTCGCCACGCTGCAGGGCGCCGGATGGGCCCCGGTCGGGTCCTGGCCGTACGACGCGTACCTCTCCGCGTTGCACATCGACGCCTCCCCCGATGGAAGACGGGTGTTGAGCTGGGCGGCCCGCACGCTGGGCGTCGTCGCGTGGAATGGAAACGGGTTCACCGACCTCACGCCGTCCCCTGCGAGCCCTCCGTTCGAGGTCGCCAGACCGACCGTCCAGGTCGACGAACGCGGCGATCCCACCGTCACCTGGGTCGACCGCGACCACCGGTACGCGCAACAGTGGGACGGGACGCGGTGGACCGATCCGTTGGTGGTCTTCGAACCCGAGTCCTACGAGGTGGTGAGGCCGGAGCTGCCCGAAGGCGCTCCCCCGCCCTGGGTGTACAAACCGCGCGGGTACGCTGTCTTCGACCGTCTGGTCGCCTGGACGGAGCTGACGGGCGTGGGTGATCGGATCCAGGTCCGGGAGTGGACCGGGCAACGTTGGGAGCCCCTCGGGAGCGGGGTGGCTGCCCGCTGCGGCGGCGTGTGCCGACAGGTGGCGATCGCAGCTGGGGGTGACGCGGTGTGCGTCGCCTGGATCGAGGATGGCGTGGGCCTCGATGTGCGCTGCCTCACGGCCACGGCGACGGGCCCGGATCGCAGCCCGGCGGCGGAGCGTCGACCAGCCAGACCGTGTGCAGCGGCGCCGTGACGATCACCGAGCGGGCGTCCGTCGCCAGCGCCACTCGGTCGGAGGGGACGACCTCCTCGTCGATGGTGGGGGCGCCTTCCGTGGTCCATGCCAGCCACGCGGTGTCCCCGTGTCGCTCCCACCAGGTCTGCGCACCGGCGAGCCCGCAGGCTTCGATCGCCGGCTGCTCGCGGCGTGCGATGCCGGTCCGCACCAGGCGCCCGCGTTCGGTGGCGAGACGCTGCCCGGGCAGTCCAACCACGCGGGCGACGGTGCCGATCGAGTCCAGCCAGACCAGCTCTCCCACGCGCAGCTTGTGGTTCGCCAGGCGCCCGACGGCGACCACGTCCGTGCCGGGCGCGATCGCCGGCCACATCAGCACGGTCTCCTGGTGCTGGGACGACGCGATCTCGAGTCGGGCCAGGCCGGTGACGGCGGCGTAGGACAGGTCCATCGTCGCCGCGAGCATCCAGGGAGCGTGCGGCGCACGGGCCGCGCCGCGGGAGGTCGTCGCCGCGAGCGCAGCCGTCGCCATCGGCAACAGCCACCACCAGCGGCAGAGGAGGTGCCCGAGCGCTGGACGTTCGAGGAGCAGGGCGTGGGAGAGCACGATGGCGATCATCACCGCGAACCAGACCGCGACCACCGCTCGCCGCTGTCCGAGGACGGCGTGGCCTGCCCCCGGCGCCACCAACGACCACAGACCCGCTTCGACCCAGGTCGACAGCTTCGACGCGGTCGGCGCCGCGGTCCCGAGGAAGCGGGACACGGACGGATCGGGTGGACGGGGCGGTGCGTCTTCAGGGGTGGGCGGAAGCGGCTCCGGCCACGGCGAGTTCCCGAGGAGCGGCTCGGGCTCGAAACCCTCGTACCGGCCGTCGTGCTCGCGGACGAGCGTGTCGAGGTCGCCGACCAGGGCAGGCAGCCAGTCTCCGGGATCGGCGCGTTGGAAACGGAGGTGGTGAGGTCGGCCGATCACCGGCACGTCGGCGGGCGGCGACGTCCGGTCCAGCAGCTCGAACCCGAGGCGTCCGGCGCGACTCGCGAACGCGTCGAGGTCGGCCTCGGAGTGGAACGCGGCGCCGTGCACCAGCCAGCGCTCCCCCGACCCGAGCTCGTCCGCATGGCGGACCAGCGCCACCTGGTCTTCCGGGAGATCGGCGGGCGGTGGGTGGGTGGTGACGTCCGGAGCACCCCAGTCCTCGACGCGAAGCCCGTGTCCGGCGAGGTCCACCTCCATGCCCGCGACCGCGGAGGGGAGGGAGACGAGTGCCAACGTCCGCACCACGTCCGCGTGAAACGGGTGGGAGCCGGTGCCGTCGTCCAGCGCCTCCACCGTCCAGCCCTCGGCGAGCAGCGACCGCAGCGCCTCTGCGCGCCGCTCCGTGCTCGGGAAGGCCACCGTCAACGTCACCGGGCGAGGCTGGGACAAGACATCCCCTCGCCTCGTGCGGGTCTCCAGGGTCCGCCACACCTCTCGCTGTCGCAGGACGCTGACCGGCGGGCGCTCCTCGGCGGACCAGCGGGCCTGCTCCGGGTCGGCCACGGTCGACGCCTCCGCCACGAGCCCCCGCCGCGAGAGCGGGTCGATCACCTGGCGCCAGCCCGCCGTCGACGGCACCCACGCGCGGAGGACCATCCGCCCGTCCCGCAGCTGGAGGGAGGTGGTGTGACCACCGAGCGACACCTCCATCTCGTGTGCCAGCTGCCACATCAGCCGATCGAGGTGGAGGACCTCGAGGGGGCGCGGGAACCCCGCCGCATCGGGCTCGGTCACATCCAGCGCGACGACCAGCTGGTGTCCGTGGGTGTCCGGCGGTCTGCGGTCCCGGGACACGAAGCGCGCCAGGCCGCGATCGTCGATCTGCCACCAGACGAGCCAGGTGTCGGCAGCGTCCTCGGTCATGTCCGGTCGGTTGCCTGCCTATCGCCCATCGTCGACGTCGAGCCTTCGGCGCAGGTCCTCGACCGCTGCTCCCGTGTCCGAGGTCGGGCGGCAGGTGAGGCCGAGCGCGTCGATCTCCGCGAGCGTCGCGCTGGCGTCACGCCCCTCCGCGAGCTCGACCAGCCCTCGGCGGGCGAGGGCGGTCGCGAGCACCATCGGGTTCCGCGTCCCGCGCACCAGGCCCTCCATCCGGTCCACGGCGGCCCTCGCGTCCGCGACCCGGCCGAGCCGCAGGTACGGGACCACCACGACCGAGAGCGCCTCGGCCTCCGACGCGCCGTCGCCGACGCCTCGCATCCAGGCCACCGCCTCCTCGATCAGCGCCACCCCCTCGGCGAGGTCGCCGCGCTCGGCCGCGATCCGGCCCAGGTTCGCGCGGGCGAACATCACCTGGCGCGGCTCGGACATCCGCTCGAACTCGGACTCGGCGGCCCGCAGGTGCTCCTCGGCCGCGTCCAGATCCCCGGCCCGCAGCGCGGCGATGCCGATGTTGCCGTGGACCTTGGCCGCGGTGTCGAGCTGACCGAGCTCGCGCGCGAGCCTCAGGGCCGCCGCGTACTCCGCGCTCGCCTCGTCCCAGCGCTCGTCCTCGAGGAGGAGGTTGCCCAGCAGCATGCGCGCGAGCGTCTCCCCGCGCCGCTCGTTCATCGCCCGGGACACCGCCACCGACTCGCGCGCGTGCGCCTCCGCCTCCGCGATGCGCCCCCAGCGCCGCTCGGCGATGCACATCCCCGACAGCGCGTAGGTCCGCACACCGTGGTTCCGCTCGTCCCGCGTGAGCGACTCGAGCTCGCACCAGCGGGCGTAGGCCTCCTCCAGCTTCCCGATGTCCCGCAGCGCGCTGGCCAGCGTCGACAGGAGGAAGAACAGCGGCGTGCCCCCGAGCTCGCGGGCGAGCGGGAGGGCGGCCTCGCACGCCTCCACGGCGAGCGCGCTCTGCCCGCGGTGCCGCAGCTGGGCGCCCTTCGCGCGGTGGACCTCCACCACCACACTCGGATCGCCGGAACGCTCGGCCAGGACCCGGGCGGTCACCAGGAGGTCCGCGCCGTCCGAAGCGCCGATCGACTGCTCCAGCGCGGCCAGCCGGATGTGGAGCACGGCGGCGTCGGCGTCGGGCAGGCCGTCGAGCCGCAGCACCTCGCGGGCCATGTCCACCCCGAGCTCGTACGGTCCCTCGCGCCCGATCACGTCGAGCGCGGCGAGCGCGCAGGTCGCGGCCACGTCGGGGCGGCCGTGGGGGACGGCGCGCAAGGCGGCCTCGGTGAGGTTCGGGCGGTCCGCCGACAGCAGGCGCGGTCGCTGCTCGGTCGGGACGGCGAGCGCCCGGTCGCGGAAGCAGCTCCCGTGGCGGCGGGCCACCTCCTCCTCGCGGTCCGGGTCCTCCGCGAGCCGCTCCGCCGCGTAGTCGCGGACGAAGGCATACCCACCGAACCGGTCCCCGCGCGGCTCCACGAGGAAGCGCCGCGCCAGCGACCGCAGCAGGTCGGCGGTGTCCGGTCGCCCCACGACCTGCTCGGCGGCGGCCAGATCGTAGCCCCCGCGAAACACCGAGCACGCCGTGAAGACGTCCTTCTCCCCGGCCGACAGGAGCTCCCAGGAGCCGTCCAGGGCCGCACGGAGGGTGCGCTGGCGGAGCGGCGCGTCGCGGTCGCGGGACTGGAGCAGCCGGAAGCGGTCGTCGAGGCGATCGAGCATCGCTCGCGGCGAGAGCGCGCCCGCCCGTCCGGCGGCCAGCACCACCGCCAGCGGGATCCGGTCCAGCCGGTCGACGAGCGCCTCGACGACGTCCCGCTGCTCGCCCACCGTGAACCCGGGCCGCACCCGCCGCGCCTGGAGCTCGAACAGCTCCACCGCCTCGTCCCGCGCGAGCTCGGGGACCGGGAGGATCCGGTCGGGGTCGCCCGGGATCGGTGCGCGCGAGGTGAGCAGGAGCCGGAGCCCGGGAGCGGCCCGCACCAGCGCCTCCGCCGCCTCCCCGACGGCCTCGGGCGCCCCCTCGCAGTTGTCGAGCACCCACAGGGCGTTGCCGTGGGCACGCAGGACGTGGCCAGCGCGGGTCAGCGCCTCGGTCGCGGTCGCCGGCCCCTCGACCCCGAGCGAGACCACCAGCGCGTGAGCCACCTGCGCGAGGTCCCGCGCGTCGGTGAGGTCGACGATGCCCACGCTCGCGCCCAGCGCTCCGCCGAACAGCACGCACGCCCGCCGCGCGAGGCGGGTCTTGCCGGCGCCCGGCGGTCCCACGAGCTGCGCGGACCCCGGTTGTTCGAGCCAGGCGTTGACCTGCGCGAGCTCGGTCTGTCTGCCGACGAAGGGCTCGTCGTCCACCAGGGCGGGCTCGGGGGTCGCGTCCGGCCCGGGCACGAAGCGGTACCCGTCGCCGAACGCGGTGATCAGGTGGTCGGGCTGCGCGGGTTCCGCCTCCACCTTCTCCCGCAGCCGCCGCATGGCGGTGTCGACGGCCCGGCTCACGACCTCGGTGCCCCACACCTGTTCGAGCAGCTCGGCGCGGCTCACGATGCGGTCCTGGCGCTCGGCGAGGTAGAGCAGGAGCTGCAGCTCGCGCGGCGTGAGCCGCTCCTCTCGCCCACCGGCGAACGTGGCGGTCCCACCCTCCACGTCGATCACGCAGGCCCGGAGCGCGAGGCGCTTCACAGGAAGGCCGCGGCCATCTCGCGGCTGCGCGTGTCCAGCTCGTCGCGGAGCTGCTCGTCGCGGGCCAGGCGCGAGGGCTTCTTCGGCTGCGATCGGTCGTAGTAGAGCCCCGTCTGCGACGCCAGCGACGGATCGGTCTCGCACACGAGCTGCGTCCGCGCACCGTCCTCGTTGCTCATCAGGAACGGCTTGATCAGCACCGCGAACCGCCCGAGCCGCCGCTGCCAGATGTCCGACGCGACGCCGCCCGGGTGCAGCGAGTACGTGGTCACCGCCGTCCCCTCCAGTCGCTTCGCGAGCGCCTTGGCGTGGAGCACGTTGCACAGCTTGCTCGCGCAGTACTCGGGGAAGCCGCTCACGGTCTGCGTCGGCTGGCGCAGCGCGTCCCAGTCGAGCGCCTTCGTGTTGTAGTGGCCCGCGCTCGCGACGATCACGATCCGCCCCTGCGGCGCGTCCTTCACCAGCGGCAGCAGCTTCTCCGTCCACAGCCAGTGACCGAGGTGATTGGTACCGAACGCGAGCTCGTACCCGTCCTTCGTCTGCCCGCGCAGGGCCGCGAGCCCAGCGTTGTTCACGAGCACGTCGATGCGCTCGCCCTTCTCGAGCAGCTCGTCCGCCGCCCGCCGCACCGACGACAGGTCGCCGAGATCGACCTGCACCACGTCGACCTTCCCCTCGGGGTTGCGCGCGCGCAGCTCCTCGACCACCGGCGCCACGCGCTCCGGCGTCCGCACGGCGAGCACCAGGTGGCCCACACCCCGATCGGCCAGCAGGTGCACGTTCGCGCGCCCGATGCCCGTGTTCGCGCCGGTGATCACGATCCGGCGCTCTCGCAGCTCGTCCTTCATCCACCCAACCACGACAGGCTGAAGTTCGTCACCCAGGGGTTCGCCGTCACCGGCAGCGGCGCGCCGATGTCGATCGCTCGGGCGAAGTGCAGCCGCAACACCAGCGGCCCGAGCACGAAGTTGCTGCCGAGCGCCACATCGAGCGCCCGGCGGTCCCACAGATCCCCGATGTCGTCGGCGACCCCGCCGAAGTCGAGCCCCACCACGCCCTCGACGCTCGAGGCCACCGCCAGGCGGATGAGCACGTCGAGCGGGAGCTGCAGCTCGCTGCTCGCGAACCAGTAGTGGCGGCCGAGCAGCGCCGGGTCGCCCCAGGCGTAGGCGCGCAGCGTGTCGTACGAGGACAGCCAGTACCCGGTCGCGTACGGACCGCCGCCCGAGGTCGCCCCGGACAGCTCGATCCCGACGTTGCCGCCGCGCGTGTAGGGGATGGGGAGGTACCCCTGGATGTCCGTGCGCAGGCTGCCGTACTGCTGCGCGTCGAAGGGCTGGACGCCGCCCGACGCCTCGAGCAGCCAGGTCACGCCCGCCACCGGTCCCGTCGTCGGGTGGAAGCGGGTGGTGTCGATGCCGAGGCGCAGCGTCCCCTCGGTCTGGACGCGCGGGTAGGGGTTGGCGCGGAACCAGTCGTCCAGCAGGTCGGTGCCCGAGCCGTTCGAGTACGCGTCCGCGAGGAACACGGCGGTGTCGTCGAACAGGAAGTAGGACACGCCGCCCGCCGAGACGTCGCCCTGCACGTAGACGTAGCGATCGATCGGGACCCGCAGCGAGCCCATCATCCCGTAGTACCGCTCCCCCGACTGGAACAGCACGCTGGTGTCGGGCAGCGAGTGGTCGATGCGGAAGCGCAGGTCGTGGAACGGGCCCGCACCCCAGGTCACGCGGCCCGACTGGTCCAGGTAGAGCAGCTGCGCGTCCGTCAGCTCGGGCGTGCCGTACGCGTCGGCGACCAGCAGCAGGCCGTGGTCGCGGAGGCGGTCGCTGAACGACAGATAGACCTGGCCGTACACGCCGCCCGGCCCGGCGCCGACCGCGGCGAACCCGCCGTCGATGCCCCAGTTGCGCGGATCGAGCGGGACGTAGGGGACCGCCGAGGACACGGGACGCGTCGGCAGGCGGATCGGGGGCCCCTGCGCGGCGGGAGCGGCCTCGCCGGGGAGGGTGCGCTGGGCCTCGCTCTTCATCAGGGTGGGGCGCAGCCGCCCGTGGTGCTGGATCAGCGTCCACAGCCCGCCGTCGGGGCCGGGCGCGGGCTCGAAGGCGCCGACCGCGAGGTCCGTGAGCCGCACGGTGGTCCCGGGGCCGGCCGTGGCGAACAGCTCGCTCCGATCGTGCTCGTCGTAGGAGGAGTACACGACGGTGCCGTCGGCGAGCACGGCGGGCGAGAGGTGGTCGCGGTCGTCGGTCGTGAGCCGCTGGGGCACCGCGTCGGGGTCGTTCGGGTCGAGCGTGAACAGCTGGTACCGCCCGTCGGGGGACGCGTCCGAGCTGAACACGAGCCCGTCGGGCCCCCAGGCCACGTCGCGCTCGGCGGCCACGTCGGTCGTGAGCCGGCGCAGATCGTGGTGCTTGCCGCCCCTCGGCGTGATCAGGAACAGGTCGCGCTGGCCGTCCTGGTGCAGGCCCACGATGGCGACGCGGTCCCCGCCAGGCTCGAGCGCGACCGACCCCACCGCGAGCAGCCCGTCGCGCCCCACGTGGTAGGCGTTGCCGGGCCCCTTGCGGAAGCGGACCTTCCACCACGGGTCGCGCTCGGTCTCGTCCGGGTCGACGAAGAAGCCGTCGTCGTCGGTCTGGAAGGCGTCGCCCGGAGGTGGGCCCGTCTCCTCGGAGGCGGTGGTCCGGATCTCGCGGACGTGGACGACGTCGCGGCCACGGGACTCCGCGACCCAGGCGAGCCGTCCGTCCCCGAGGTCGAAGTTGCGCGGGTCGATGGGGTGCAGCGACTCGGCGCCCGGCCGCGTGTCCGCCACCATGCGCTTGCTCGAGCCGGGGGCGCGCGGGTCGACGACGTGGATCGCCGTGCGGCCGTTCTCGAACCCGATGCTGCGGTAGGCGACGAGCTCGCCGTCGGGGGAGGCGTCCATCGCGAGCGGGAAGCCCTGGATGGGGTCGAGCACGTCGAGCTCGGCGACGGTCTGCTCGCTGTCCAGCCACTCCTGGTAGGCGCGATGCTTCACCCACGCGTCGAACTTCTCCGCCACCTTGTCCGGCCGGTCGCCCGTGATCCGCTGCACGAGCTTGCGGAACTGCATCCACGGCGTGAGCAGCGCCTGGTCGGTGACCATGGTCGGGGAGGCGTCGATGATGCGGCGGAACGTTCCCTCGCCGTACGTCTCCTCGAGGAAGCTGATGCGCGCGTGGCCGCCGGCGTAGGTCCACAGGACGTAGCCCGGGTAGTCGTCCCAGAACCCGAGCAGCCCGTGCCCCGTGTACAGGTCGGGGTTGGTGACGAGATCGCGGACGCGCATCGCGTTCTCGCCCTCGATGGGGCCGAGGGCGGCGTACTCCGCGAGCCCCTCGACGAACCACAGCGGCATCACGTCCATCGGATCGCGGAAGGTGTTGGCCCTCTTGGCGGCGGCGCGCACCTTCTGGAGCGTGAACTCGTGCGCGAGCTCGTGCGTGCTCGTGTGCTCGTAGGTCTGGTGGTCCCCGAAGTAGGGGAGCGCCATCTCGAGGCCGCGCGTGGACGTGACGCCGAGCACGCCCTCCTGCACGGGGAACAGGTTGCTCCGCAGGAACTCCTGGTAGGTCCCGTACATGACGTAGTCGAAGCGGTGCGGCGGCGTGAACTCGAAGGTGTCCGCGAGCTCGCGGTAGGCCCGCACGAGGTGGGCTGCGGCGCGCTCGGCGGTCGGGTCGGCGCCCTGTGCGAAGAAGAGCCGGACGCCGCCGGCCTCGACCTCGCGGACCTGCTCGCCCTCCAGCAGGTCCAGCGTCCTCCACTCCTGGTCCGTCAGGTGGAAGATGGACTGGCCCGGGCGCCTCGGGGCGACCCAGATCTGGGCGTGCGCGGTGGCGCCGAGCAGGGAGAGCAGGATCACGCCTCACCGTACCCCGGAGCGGGCCTCCCGGTCACGACGGGAAATCCAATACCCGTGAGTAATGGAATGCTCGATTAATGGGTATTCCGTGGCCCCCGTCCTGCGTGAGAGAGGAGGTTCGCACGTCGGGCCGGGGTTGGCACAGGGGGTGCACTATAGGTTGGCACGACACGCGGACGAGCGGTCCGACCGACGGAGCGGCGAGAGCCGAGGCCTTCGGGAATCAGCCGCGAATCCAGGTTCGTCACAGCTGCTCTTTGACGTCGAGAACCCCAGGGAGGCAGGTCGCCGGTGACGGTGACAGCTTCCGCCCCGGACAGACGCACCCGGCCGTCCGTCGTGCCCACCGCGAGGTGAGCGCGGCCCAGACGCAGACCGGAGGCGGGATCGGACCCACGCGAGAGCGAGGGCACCAACGGCGGCGGCGGCAAGGCCTCGGAGGGGAAACAAACCCAAGGAAGGAACTGGTTCCGTAGACCTGGCAACGGGGATGCGGAACGAGGACTCGTCGGTGGAGAAAGACCCTGGAGTCGGCCGGGACGTGGACAGAGCGCCACGATCCGGAGGGCGAGGGGGCGACGCGATCGGCTCGCATCCTGGAGATGCGATGTCGGGGCGGAGACCCACCAACGGACCGGGACGAGCAGTGTGTCGCGAGGCACGCTCGCAGAGCCCGGGGTCGGTCGGCGCGTTCGAGTGATCGAGCGTGTCGGCGGCGAGGGTCGTGGACAGCGGTGTCGAGAGGCGCCGATGTGGACGCGACCCAGGTGCGAGCGAGATCGCTGCGAGGCGACCACGCTCGGATCGAGCCCAGACCGGGCGACCGGTGGACGACCCGTTCCAGGACGCACGCCGCTCGTGGCGCGGGGCAACCCGACGACACGAGGCAGACGGCGCGCCGGAGATTCAACCCTCCGGAGCCGAGGCAGGACCGAACGAAACGTCGGCCTGGCGCGGCAGGAACGAACCGCTCGAACCTCGACCCACCGCCAGGTGGGGGTCGGAGCGAAGCAACGGTGCCCGGAGGTGCCGGAGCGACGAACGGCAGGAGGGGAGCAGGCCGCAGTGATGCGGTACGGCTGCCGACGAGGAACAAACCTTCGCAGGGGATTTCGCCAGGAGGGCACCCGGACACGTCCCGACGAGCTTCGGCTCGGACGAACGACCCGGGAGAAACCTGGTGAACCCGAACCCGGTACCGGCTGCAACATGCCGGGAGCCGCGCGCGGAGCAAACCGTCGAGGTGGTGAACAAACCACGAGGGCGGAACGTGATCGATGGGATGGCTCTCATCGACCGAAGGAGGTCCTCGGACCTCTGGGAGTGGACGCGACGCGGGGACATCGGGAAGCGGGACTGCGAGGACGAAGTTCCAGGAGAGGAGGGTCGTGATCTCCCGTTCGCGGGAGGGAAGAGACCCGGCTCGGCTCGGCGGGAACGCCGAAGGCGAGGTGAAGTCGGGAGGCGGTGTGATCGGTGTTTCGGCAACGGACCCGACACGCGCCCCGGCGCCATGACCGTGAAGCTGCCACCGGTGACGGTGAACAGCAGGACGGTTCGTCCGAAAGGCCAACGACGGACAGGCGACCGGGGGAGGCGGGCAACCGCGCGACCTCGAACGACAGCCAACGCCACGGGTGGTCTGCTCGCAAGGGCAGCAACCGAGTCTTGCGCAAACCTCTGAAGGAACGTCCCACCACTCGACGCGTGATCGTACCCCCTCGCTTCGGCGAGGAAGCCTCGGCCCCCGTCGGCCTCCTGGTGCACCCCGGAGGCTGCGGGGGCCGTCGTCTTTTCGGGTTCTGCTCCGTTCGGGCAGTCCCCTCCACCCGATCGGGCAGGTCGGGCTTGTCCACGGTACGATGGAGACGAAGGGATGGCTCATGCTCGCCCTCCTCCTCTCTGCCCTGGTCTCTCCGTTCCTCGCGACGCCCGCCGCGGCCCAGGAGTGGTCCGCCGCCGAGCCGATCGCGGAACCCACCGATCTGCCTCCGGTCCCCGAGGGCTGGACGACGGTGAACGGTACGTTCCTGCGGGTCCATGGCCCGGAGAACGAGCTCCCCCTCCTGCTCCGACTCGCGCGCCACGGCTCCGAGCGCCTGCCCGAGCTCGCCGAGACCCTGCAGGTCCCCATCGGCACCACCATCCACGTCTACGTCGCGCCGACGGACGCGATGTTCCGCCGGATGCAGCCGGGCCGCGCGCCTTCCTGGGCGGACGCGACCACCTGGCCCGGGATCGGCGCGGTCTTCCTGCGGGCCCCCTCCGCTCGCGGGGGGCAGAGCGAGCCGCTCGAGCAGGTCTTCGACCACGAGCTCGTGCACGTCCTCGTCGGCCGCGCCTTCGCCCCCAACGTCCCTCCCACCTGGCTGCAGGAGGGCATCGCCCAGCTGCTGGCGAACGAGGTCGGCCCCGAGATCGGGCAGACGCTGGTCCAGGGCTCGGCGGGGGGCCTCGTGGACCTGTCCGAGCTCGACCACGGCTTCCCCGCGGACCCGGGCCGCGCGCGCCTGGCGTACGCGGAGAGCGCCGACTTCGTGGCCTACGTGGTGGAGCACCACGGCGATCGCGCGCTGCCCGAGCTGCTCCGCGCCTCGGCGGGCGGCGCCGGTATCCGCGAGGCGACCTACCGCGCGACCGGCCAGCTCTTCGACAACGTCGAGGCCGACTGGCGCTCCCACCTCCCGAGCGGCCCCATGCTCCAGCTCGCCTCGCTCGCCAGCGGCGAGTGGATGTGGGGCTTCGGCGCGCTCGCGCTCATCGGGGCCGGCGTCCGCCGCCGCCGCGAGTTCCACCGCCGGGTCGCGGAGATGGAGGCCGAGGAGCAGCTGCTGGACAGCATGATCGGCCGCGCCGCCCCACCGACGGACCGCTGGACGCTCTGACGTCAGCCCTCGAACGGGTCGAACACGTCGACGCCGCAGCCCTCGAAGTCGGCGATGTTCCGCGTCACCACCGTGTAGCCGTGGACCAACGCGGTCGCCGCGATCAACAGGTCGGCCTGGGTGCGCGTCTGGCCCATCGCACGCAGACGTCCGCGGAGCTCCCCGGCACGGCGGGCGATGTCGTCGGTGATGGGGTGGATCTGGCAGTGCTCGGCGAGCAGACGGGCCATGGCCGCGGACACGCGCGGCTTCGGACGCCAGGAGAGGCCGAAGGCGATCTCCTCCACCGTGACGACACTGACCTGGAGGCGGGTCTGGGCCCGTAGCCACGCGTCGACCCCAGCGTTCGGACCCGGCGCCGCGAGGATTCGCTGCGTTCGGCCGGCATTTGCATACCAATTTTTGGTGGTATCGTGATAAATATCGACATACCGAAAATATGTCGATACGCGTGGCGGCGCCGAACTCACTCGGCTCGACTCTCGAGGACGCCACATGTTCCTGACCACCCTGCTGATGCCCGCCGTCGCTCTCGCTGCGGACCCGACCCCCATCTCCGCCTGCACCACCATCTCGGTGCCGGGGTCCTACCAGCTGACGCGCAACCTCACGTCCGCGCAGGACTGCATCTTCATCAGCACCGACGCGGTCACGCTCGACCTGAACGGCTTCGTCATCGCCAGGGTCGGTGGTGTCGGGAACGCGTACGGGGTCGCGAGCACCGGTGGCGTCCCGCGAGCCGAGATCACGGTCAAGAACGGCACCGTGGCGCGCTACACCTGGGGCCTCCACTTCTCGCAGGACGACGGCGTGGTCATCGACAACGTCCGCGCGACGGAGCACACGGTCACCGGCATCACGGTGGGCCCGAACTCGGTCGTTCGGAACAGCCGCGTGCAGTTCAGCGGATGCGGGAACGGGTGCTGGGGCATCTCCGCCGGCGAGGGCAGCCAGCTCATCGACAACGTGGCCGAGGACATCGGCGGCTGGGGCATCATCGCGGGCGCGTCCTCCGTCGTCCGCGGCAACGTGTCCCGCAACGCCGTCAACGACGGGATCCGCGTCGGCGCCGGGAGCACGGTGCGCGGCAACGTCACGAGCGGCAACGGGGAGGACGGCCTGGACGTGACCTGCCCCTCCGTCGTCGCGCAGAGCGCCGCCACGTCGAACGGGCTGCTCAACCTGCGCACCACCAACGCCGGCTGCGTCCTGGTCGACAACGTCGCGCCATAGACAGGGCCATCGCACCGTCCTGATCGGTTAGGGCGGGGCCGTGACCCGCGACGAGCGCCGGAGCCTGGTCCTGATCGTGCTCGCGCTCGGCGCGCTGGCCGTCGTCCTCTGGCGTACGGCCTGGGTCAGCGACGACGCGTTCATCACGCTGCGCACCGTCGAGAACCTGATCGGCGGCCGCGGGCTGACCTGGAACCCCGGCGAGCGCGTCCAGGTCTTCACCCACCCCCTGTGGATGTGGGTGCTGGTGCCGCTGCACGCGCTCTCGGGCTCCTCCTGGGTGACGCTGCTGCTCCCGAGCTTCCTGTGCGATCTGCTCGCGGTGGGGCTGCTCCTCGGGTCGGCGCGCGCCCGGCCCGCCACCGTCGCCGCGACCGGCGCGGTCCTGCTCGGCTCCAAGGCCTTCGTCGACTTCGGCACCTCGGGGCTCGAGCAGCCGCTGCTGACGCTGCTCCTCGTGGCCTTCCTGCTCGAGGGGTGGTCCGCGCGCCGGCCGCTGGTCCTCGGGGCGCTGGCGGGGCTCGTCGCCTTCACCCGCCTCGACGCCACCCTGCTCGTGGCACCCACGCTGATGCTCGTGCTGCGCGGGGCCTCCGGCCGCCAACGGCTGGGTGCGCTCGGGCTCGCGGCGCTCCCCGCAGGCGCGTGGATGGCGTTCTCCCTGCTCTACTTCGGGTTCGCGCTGCCCAACACCGCCGTCGCCAAGCTCGGCCACGGCCTGCCCGTGGGGGACGTGCTGATCCAGGGCCTCGCGTACCTCCGCAACGCCTCGTGGTTCGATCCCGTCCTGCTCCCGACGCTGCTCGGCGCCACGGTGCTCGGTGTACGCCGGCCGGAGCACCGCGGGCCGCTGCTCGGGCTGTGGGCCTCCGTCGCCTACGTCGTGTGGGTCGGCGGGGACTTCATGGCCGGGCGCTTCCTCGTGCCGGCCTTCGTCGTCGCGGCGGCGGTGCTCTCTCGCACGCTCGAGGGGCGCTGGGCCTGGGGCGTGGCGCCGATCGCGCTCGTGCTCGCGCTGCTCGCGCCGCACCCCTCGCTCGTCAGCGGCCCGAGCCACGGCGACGGGCGGCGCATCTGGGGTGATCTCGTGGACCTGGACGGCATCGCCGACGAGCGCGCCTGGTGGTACGGCTGCGCCGGCTGGCGGTCGGACCGACGGGAGCCCGGGGAGCCGGACTGCTCCCGCAAGCGCCAGGTGAAGCGCCTGCTCGACGCCCACGAGACGGTGGTGGTGGCCGGAGGCGTGGGCTTCCTCGGGCGCGAGGCCGGCGACGACCTGCTCGTGGTGGACGACCGCGGGCTGACCGACCCCCTCGTGGCGCGCATGCCGAGCTGGGTGGGCACGCGCGGCCAGTGGCGGCCGGGCCATATTCCCCGCATCCTCCCGAAGGGCTACGTCGACACGCTCCGTTCGGGCGAAGACCGCTTCGAGGACCGTGACGCGGCCGAGCTGTACGAGCGCGTGCACCTCGTCACCTCGGGCCCGCTGTTCGCGCCGGACCGCCTCGCCACCATCGGGGGTTTCCTGGTGGGGAGCTACGACGGGCTCCTGCCCGAGGGCCGGCGCTCGCGGCCGGGTCCCAAGCGGCTCGAGGAGCAGCCGACGGGCGCTGCTGTGGGCACCGCCTGCGACGAGACCCACATGACCTTCTACCGGATCGGGTTCCGATTGGTGGCCGAGCAGCCGCGGCACGAGCGCTGGCTGCGCCTGGTGATCGACGACGACGCGGACGTGACCGTGGACCTGCGGCTCGACGGACGGCTCCTGGCCAGCGTCGCCACGCCCGGCGACGACACCTCCCCCGGGGTGGTCCGTGCGCGCTGCCTGGCCGTCCCCGAGGGCGCCGTCGAGCGAGGGTACGACGAGCTACACGTGCGGCCCACCCGCGGCGACAAGAGCTGCTTCGTCAGCGTCCATCCCGTCGAGTCGTGCGACCCTGGTTAGGACGGGCTCGGAGGGTCGATGGGCAAGCTCGCGCTGGTGACCGGTGGCAACCGCGGGATCGGGCTGGAGGTCGTGCGCCAGCTCCTCGACCGCGGCTGGGACGTGCTGTTCACCGTGCGGAGCGCCGCCGCCGCGCGTGGTGCCGTCGAGGACCTGGACCGCCGGGGTGACCCCGTGCTGGTCGACGTGACCCAGGAGGACGCGGCGCGGGTCCTGCTCGACAACCTCGGGGACCGGAAGCTGGACGCCCTGGTGCACAACGCGGCCGTGGCCCTGAACGGCTTCGACGCGGACGTGGTCCGCCGCACGATGGCGGTCAACCTCCTCGCGCCCATGCGGCTGACCGACGCGCTCCTCCCCCAGGTGGCCGACGGCGCGCAGATCGTGGCGGTCTCCTCGGGAATGGGTGAGCTCTCCTCGCTCCCGAGCGGCGCGCGTCGCCGCCTGTCCGAGCCCGGCCTCGATCCGGACGCGCTGCGGGCGCTGGTCGCGACCTTCGCGGACGACGTGGCGGCGGGGACGCACATGGCGAACGGCTGGCCCTCGTCGGCGTACAAGATCTCGAAGGCGGGGCTCAACGCCTGGGTGCGCTGGCTCGCGCCGACCGTGGCGCCGCGAGGCATCCGCGTGCACGCGGTGTGTCCCGGCTGGGTTCGCACCGACATGGGCGGCCCGAACGCGCCGCGCTCCGTCCAGCAGGGGGCCTCCGGGATCGTGTGGGCGGTGGAGCGAGCGGACGAGGTGACGGGCGACTTCTGTAGGGACGAGCAGCAGATCCCCTGGTAGGGCTCAGCCCTCCCGGACCTCCCAGCGCCGCACGAGGCCGGCGGCCACGCGCAGCATCCGCGGCTCGACGCGATCGAGCCAGTCCCGATGCGCCGCTGCGTCCGGGTGGGCGCGGAGTCGGTCGAGCGCGCGTTCCGGGTCGGTCTCCTCGCGGAGGACCTCGATCAGCAGCTCCTGGAAGCGCGCGAGCTCAGCCGACACCGCACACCTCGTCGCGGACCGCCCGCAGCAGCGCCAGGTCTTCCCGGTAGCCCTGCTGGTCGGCCTCGGTGAGCAGCGCGGACGGGAGCTGCTCGAGGATCAGGGCCCGACACGCGGGCAGCCGCGGGAGCACGGTCCGCAACAGGGCCCAGACCTCGTCGGGGACCCGGTGATCGTGCGTGTCGCGGCGGATGTCATCCACGAAGGAGCCGCCGCTGACGTGCACCCGCCACACCCGCTCGAGGGGCCAGCTGGCGAGCAGTACGTCGGCGTCGAGCTCGAAGTTGTGCAGCTGGCACCAGAGGTTGTGCAGGTCGAGGTGTACGAAGCCGTCCACCGCCTGCAGGAGCTCCGCGACCATCGGCCCCTGGTCCAGCGCGTCCTGTGCACACAGCGCCAGCGCGAGGTTCTCGAGACCCACGGGGCAGCCGGCGGCCTCTCGCAGGCGCACCAGGCGCTCCCGCCCGACCGCGAGCACGTCGGGGTGGCGCGGAAGCGGCAGCGGCGCGCCGAAGCGCTGGGCGCCGGCGGTGCAGAACCCATAGTGGTCGGACAGGTCCACCCAGGGGCGCCGTGTGCGCCGGAGTGCCAGGAGGAAGGCGTCGAACACGTCCTCGCGTCCGGCCGAGAGCACCGAGGCACCGACGGCGTGGCCGTACAGCTGGCCGGCCTCCGCGAACGCCGTGAACACCGCCTCGGCGGAGGCGGGCAGCCGTCCCTCGAAGCCCTGGTCCACGGTCTGCTCGACGGCCTCGATCGTCTCCAGCACGGGCTCGACGGCGGCACGGAACCCCGCCGTCGGCATCCAGGAGACGCCGACCCGAGGGCTCATCCCATCCCGCAAGCGGGGCAGCCGTCCCCGATCCCGGGCGGCTCGTCGGGCGGGAGCTGCTGGAGGATCGGCTTCTGCCGGGGCTCGTTCAGCTCGGGGATCGCGTTCGGCGCGAGCTCGCCGTCGTCCACGTGGATCGGGTGGACGCCGAGCTCCAGGTGCCGCGGGGGACGGACCGGGACCACGGGACGCTCGGGCGGCGTGGGCCGGGGCTGGACGTGCGGCGGCGGCGCCACCTCGGGGACCTGCTCGACCGGCGTCACCTCGAGGACCTCCACCACCTCGGTGGGTGCCTGGTGTCGCGGGCCGATGACCTGCACCTGGGGTTCCGCGGGCGTCGCCATCCGGCGGACCTGCAGCGTGGTCGCGAGCGCCACGCCGGCCGCCGCGAGGATCGCCAGGAACAGGGTCAGGTGCCAGCGCCTCATCTCGACCTCCGCCGACCGAACGCGGGGGGACCCGCCCAGCTTACACGCGCCCCGCGATCCCCGAAACACCACCGTTACGGCGGCCGGGTGCGGCGAGGGCGACGCTCCTGTGCAGGAGGTACCCCATGCTCGCCCTCGTCACGCTGATCGCCTGCCACTCCGAGACCACCGATCCCGCGGGGTCCGACGGGGCCAGCGCCGACATCGTCGCCGCGGAGGGCGGCACGCTCGCCCTGGGTGACGCCACGCTCGAGGTGCCGCCGGGCGCGCTCGCCGAGGACACGACGCTCACCGTCGATCTGGTGGACGCCGGCGGGCTGGCGGACGCGGGCTCGGTGGTGGGCATGGCCTTCGACTACGGTCCGGACGGCCTGCAGTTCCTCACCCCCGCCACGCTGGTCGTGAGCGCCGACGCTCCCGCGGAGGGCCAGGCGCTGGTGCTCTCCTGGTACGACGAGGGGGCGGGGGCCTGGGTCGACCTGCCCACGACCTTCGACGGCGGAGAGGCCACGGCACCCGTCGAGCACTTCACGACCTTCGCGCTGCGCAGCGTGGAGGCGGGCGCCGCCGATCCCTGCATACCGGTCTCCCCCTGCGGCGGCGATCCCACGGGGTCCTGGACGCTGGTGGCCGGCTGCGTGGTCGACGATCTGGACATGGAGGAGTGCCCCGACGCGACCATCGACTTCACGCTGGAGACGGAGGGCACCTACGACTTCCTGGCCGGCGGCGCCTTCTCCTACGACGTGACCATCACCGTCGGCTCGACGATGACGCTGCCGGCGGAGTGCCTGCCCGGCGGCCTCGACTGCTCGCTGATCGACGCCGGCTGCACCGGGACCACCGACACGGGCTGTGTGTGCACGAGCACCGAGGACCCCGATCACGCATCGGGTAGCGGTACGTGGAGCGTGTCGGGCACCGATCTGGTCGTGGACGACGGCTCGGGCCCCTCCACCCAGCCCTTCTGCATCGGCGGCGACACGATGACGGTGCTCGATCCGGACGGTGGCGCGCAGCTCGTGTTCACGCGCTGAGTCCACGCTACGCTCCCCCGCATGAAGGCGTGGGGAGCATGGCGCGCGACCGGGCGCCTCGGCAGCGGCGGCATGGGCGAGGTGTGGGCGGTGGAGCACGTCCACGCCCGGGTCCCCGGCGCACTCAAGCGGCCCGTCGCGATGACGCCGGCCCTCGTCGACACGCTGTCGCACGAGCTGCGCATGGTGGCCTCGCTCGATCACCCCGGCGTGGTCGAGGTGCTCGATCACGGCGTGGACCCCGAGCCCTGGGTGGTGTTCGAGCGGGTGGACGGGGGCTCGCTGACGCCCCCGAACACCTTCGCCGAGCTGCGCGCCATCCTGGTCGACGTGCTGGACGCGCTCGCCCACGCCCACGCGCGCGGCGTGCTGCACCGCGACCTCAAGCCCGCCAACCTGCTGCGTGGACGCGACGGGCGGGTCCGGCTCGCGGACTTCGGCATCGCCCGCGCGAGGGACGCGGCGCTGGACGAGGGCGCCGATCCCGCGGGGACCGTGGCCTTCATGGCGCCCGAGCAGATCCTGGGGGCGGCGCGCGAGCAGGGGCCGCCGACCGATCTGTACGCGCTGGCCTGCACGGCCTGGCTGCTCGCCACCGGGGAGCCACCGTTCCCGCACGATCCCGTGACCGGTCACCTCGGCGCCGCTCCCCCCGCGCTCGAGGCGCGCTTCCCGGTCCCCGACGGCTTCGAGGCCTGGCTCCTGCGCGGGCTGGCCAAGTCACCCCGCGACCGCTTCCGCAGCGCGGCCGAGGCGGCGTGGGCGCTCGCGTCGCTCCCGACGCCCTCCGACGGCGAGGCCAGGGAGGCGCCGGCCGCCACCTGGGCGCCGACCGTGACGTTGGCGCTCACGCAGGTCCCAGCGGCGTCGCTCGACTTCCGGTCGCGACGGGAGCCCGCGCCGATCGAGGTCCCGCCGCTGCCCTCGGACTGGCGGGAGGGCCCGCGCCCGCCGCGCCTGTTGGGCGTGAGCCCCTCGCTCGTGGGGGTGCGGCCGCCGGCGCTGGTGGGGCGTGAGGCCGAGCAGGACGCGCTGTGGGCGGTGGCGTCGGCGGAGGGTCCACGCGCGGCGCTGGTGGTCGGTCCCGAGGGCTCCGGGCGCTCACGGCTCGCGCAGTGGCTGGCGGATCGCCTGGAGGAGTGCGGGGCGCTGGTGCTCCGGACGGACGCCGAGCGTGGGGTCGCGGGCTGGCTGGCCGACGAGCCCTCGGGGCCGGGAGATCTCGTGCGCCGGATCGAGGCAGCGGCGGGCGGGCGTCGGGTCGCCCTGTGCTGGGACGAGCCCGGCGAGGTCGGCGGACGCTGGATGGCGGGGCTCCTGCGGGCGGGGCTGCCGGCGCTGGTCCTCGGGGCGGGCGAGGCGCCGGGGCTCGAGGAGGCGCGTCGGATCACGCTCGGCCCGCTCCCCGAGTCCTCCCGTCGCGCGCTCGTGCGGGAGCTGCTCGACGCCGACGAGGGGCTCGCCGCGCGGATCGACGCGCGCACTGGCGGGCACCCGCTGTTCGCCGTCCAGCTCGTGATGGCGCTCGCCGCTCGGCGCGCGCTCGAGGCGGGGCCCACCGGGATGCGGCTGCGGGCCGGCGCCGACGCCGAGCTCTCGGACCTCGGGGACGCCTGGGCCGAGCGGATCGATCCGTTGGCGTCGACGCCCGACGACGAGCAGACGCTGGTCCTCGCGGCGCTGCTGGGGCACGCGGTCGATCCCCACGAGCTCGCGACGGCGTGTGCCGCTGGCGGGCTGCCCGATCCCGGACCGCTGCTCGTCCGGGCGCGGGAGGCGGGGGTCGTCGTGGGGCGGCCCGGCGACTGGCGCTGGGACCACGCGCTGCTCCGCCAGCACCTCACGAGCCGCCGTCCCGAGGAGCACGCGCGGCTGCACGCAGCGGCGGCGGAAGTGGTCCGGGCCTCGCCGGAGCGCCTCGCGTTCCACCTCCTGGGGGCGGGTCGCACGCGGGACGCGCTCCCCTGGCTCGAGCGCGCCGCCGTGGCCGCCGGGCGTGGCGTGGACCAGGGACGCGCGCGGCTGCTCTGCGACGCCTGGAGCGACGCGCTGGACCGGCTGGGGGTCGCGCGCTGGGCGCCGGAGCGCGCCGAGCTCGTGCGGCGCAAGATCGGCGTCGCCACCGACACCGGACGCTTCGACGTGGCGTTGGGGCTGGTGGAGGAGGCGCTCGCCTCGGTCGAGGGCTGGCCTCCCCGCAAGGTGGGTGAGCTGCACCTGCTCCGGGCCAACCTCCTGGAGCGCACGGGTCGTGTCGCCGAGGCGCTCGACGCCTGCGAGCTCGCCCGCGCCGCCAGCGACGAGCTCGAGCCCCGCCTGTCCCTCACGCGCGGCGGCGTCCTGATGATGGCCGGACGGGCGGCGGAGGCGGTGGTCGCCGCCGACCAGGGGCTCGCTGCGGCGCCGGACGCCTACCTGCGGGGCGAGCTGCTCCGGGTGCGCGCCGGCGGAGCGCTGCGAGCGGGCCGGCTCGACGAGGCCGCGGACGCGTTCGCCGAGGCGGAGCGGGCCTACGTCGAGGCCGGGGCCACCCGCTCGGCGGCGATGATCCAGGCCGAGGCGGCCGCGGTGCACCACGTCCGCGGCGCGTTCGACCTCGCGGAGGCGGGGTACCGGGGGGCGCTGGCGCGGATCGACGACCCGGGCGACCCCACGTGCTGGCACGCGATGATCAACCTCGCGACGGTGCTCGTACTCACCGATCGGCCCGCGGAGGCCTCGGGCTGGCTGGATCGCGTGCTGCCGAGGGTGCGCGCCGCCGGGTACCACAACCCCGAGCTGTTCGCGCTGGCGGCCCGCTGGGCGACGCGGTCGGCGGGCTCCGAGTGGGACGAGGACGCCGACGCCGTCGAGGCGCTCCAGGCCAGCACGGGGGTCGAGGACAGCGACTTCGAGGCGCTGGCGCGGATCGCCGCCGCCCACGTGGCCGACGATCCCGTCCGGTCGGCCCGCGCGCTCGCGTTCGCCGAGGCGCGTCGCCGGGCGCTCGCCTGATAGGATCCGCGCCATGAGCGGCCGTGGTGAGCTGTGGCTGATGCGGGGCGAGGAGGTCCTGCACGTCGAGCCGATCGGGGCGGCCGGCGTGCGCCTGGGCCGCGCGCCGGGCAACGATCTCGTGCTGATGGACCCGGCGGTGTCGGGCTTCCACGCCGTGGTGGCCTGGGACGCCGACCAGCTCGTGGTGCGCGATCTCGGCAGTCGCAACGGCACCACGGTGGACGGCGAGCCCGTGGTCGGCCGCCGCGAGCTGCCGGACGGCGCGCGCCTGGTGCTCGGGGACCGGGTGGAGCTGCGGGTGCGCCAGCAGGATCTGCCCATCCTGGTGCGCGACGCGTACGAGGTGGAGCTCGGCGACGGCGCGGTCCGCGTGCCGCTCCGGAGCGACCGCGTGCGGCTCGGGGGTGGGCGCGACGCGGACCTGGTGCTTCCGGGCGCCGAGGACCGCGCGGCGACCTTGCTGATCGTGGGCTCCGAGGTCCGGCTCGCGACGGACGAGGACGACCTCCTCGTGCTCCCCGACGAGCCCTTCGTCGTGGCGGGCCACACGCTGACCCTCCGCCGCGTCGATCCCGCGCTGGCGGCCACCGTACCCCTGCGGCGCACCACCTACGGGTACCGGCTGGAGGCGGCGCTCGACGGCCCGACCGGCCCCACCGCCGTGCTCACCGATCCGGACTCCGGCCGCTCGCACCGCGTGGGCGCCGAGAACCGCGCCGTGCTGCTCTGGCTGCTCGGGTCGCGCTGGCTCGACGATGCCGCCCGCGCCACGCCCGACCGGGGCTGGCTCACGGACGACGAGCTGCTCGCCGGCCTCTGGGGCCGCGAGGGTGCGATGTCCGACCCCACGCGCGTGCGGGTGCTGCTCTGCCGCCTGCGTCGCGAGCTGCAGGACGCCGGGCTGGACGGCGCCTGCCTGGAGAAGCGCCAGGGCCACCTGCGCGCCCTGCTCGGCGAGGTCGTGATCTCAGGCCGATAGCTGGGCGCACCGCTCGAGGATGCGCCGCCCGGCCTCCGGGTCGGTCGCGGTCTTCGGCAGCGCGAGCGGGTTGCGCCACCCGGAGCCCAGCATGTTGCCGTAGGCCTCGCCGCTCTTGCCCGCCAGCTCCGGCGCGGTCGCGAGCCACACCGGCGTGCGCGCACCCTCGGCCGGGCTGCGCATCGCCCACCACAGCAGGCGCGAGAACCAGATCATGCGCCCCGGGAGGTTGCGCATGCCCGGCGTGTTCACGAGCCCGGGAACCGTCACGAACCACTGGACCGGCCCGTCCTCGGCCGCCGCCGTCGCGAGGGTCAGCGCCGCGACCGCGTTCTTGGTCTGGCAGTAGCAGGTCCACCCGTCGAAGGCGCCACGCTCACTCTGCAGGTCGTCGACCGCGAGCACGTCGGAGCCGCCGCCCCAGAACCCCACCACGCGCGCGCTGCCGGCCACGAGGCTCGGCCGCAGCCAGGTGTTCAGGCGGTGCGGCGCGAGCACGTTCACCGCGAAGCCCTGCTCGAGCCCCTCGTCGGTGACCACGCGGTCGTGCGGGACCACGGCCGCGTTGTGGATCAGCGCGTTCAGCGACGGGAAGCGCTCGGCGATCGCGTCCGCCAGCGCCCGCACCTCGCTCCGCTTCCCGAGATCACCGACGAACGCGTGGACCCGGTCGTTCCCGGTCGTGCGGCGCACGTCCTGTACGACGGCCTCGGTGCGCGCACGGTCGCGGCCGTGCATGCCCACCGTGAAGCCCTGTCGAGCGAGCTCGCGCCCGATCTCGGTCCCGATGCCTCCGGTCGTCCCGGTGACGACCGCCGTTCGATGTTCGTCGACCAACTCCCCCTCCCCGCCGTGACCCTACCGATCGGCACCGAGGACGGCGCTCCCCCGATCGGGCAGGTTCTACGTTCAGGGATTCTGGATCGCGGACGGGTCGGGGGAGGAGAGGTCGATGGTGAGCGAAGTGGTGTAGTTCGGGTCGTACCCGTCGACGAAGGTGTCGTCGGGCACGCCGCCATAGGTGGACTCGAAGCCGTTGCCCTCGTAGACCTGCGCCATCACCACCTGGATGCGGCTCGTGCCGAGCAGGTCGCGGGGGATGGCGATCTCGAGGCCCTGGCCGCTCTCGGCCACGGACGACCCGAGCGTGCCGAGCACGTTGGGCGTGCCCACCCAGGCCTGGCCGTTCCACTGCTGCAGGTCGTCGTAGCTCCCGTCGGCCTTGCGGCGGACGGCGAGGCTGGCGGCGAAGGGCAGGCGCGGCAGCTGCGTGTTGAGGATCACGCCGTTGATGGAGCCCGGGTCGGCGGTGCCGATGTAGACCACCTCCCAGTGCTGCGGCCCACCGGAGGCCACGTCCGGGTGGAAGTACGCGAGGTAGAGGCTGTCGGCGTCCCAGGTCACGCCGCCCGCGGTGTTGCCGCCGCTCGTGGTCGCGAAGAGCTCGTCGGCGTCCCAGTCCTGCAGCGAGCCGTCGACGTTGACGCGGTGCGACCAGGCCGGCGCGCCGACCGTCTTCACCGAGGCGTTGGACTTCGCGGAGCTCTGGCCCTGCGCGCCCCGACGGACCGCGGCCTGGAAGGTCACGGTGAGCCCGGCCTGCAGGCTGCCCGGCACCGCCACCTCGAGCGCGGCGCGGCCCTGCGCGTCGGCCACCGCCGTCCCCGACAGCACGGTGTCCGCGCCCAGATCGAGGCAGAGCCCACCGAGCTGAGCCGGGCAGGGCCCCTGCGCGACGCCCCCCAGGCTGGAGAGGAAGCCCACGGTCTCGCCGGGCTGCGCACCGGCGGCGACGAGGATCACGTCCCCACCGGGATGGGGCGTCGTCGCCGTCAGCGTCAGCACCTGGACCGGCGGCGCCACCACGCGCTCGAGCCCCTCGAGGACCGCGAGCTCCGCGTCCAGCGCGGGGTCGATCGCGAGATCCTCCGAGTCCACGGCACAGCCCACCAGGAACACCAACGGCAGCCCACGCATCGCCCCTCCAGCGGGCGTAACGCTAACGTGAGTTACGCCATGCGCGCCAGGGGTGTCCTGCCGTTTCCTCGCGCCTCGGCCCTGCGGGCGGGTCAGTCGTCGCGGCGGCGATTCAGCAGCGACAGGTAGTACAGGAGCTGCAGGATCGAGGTGATCGCGGCCGCGACGTAGGTCCAGGCGGCGGCGGACAGCACCTGGCGCGCGCCGACCAGCTCGTCACCCGCGGCGAGCCCGCCCTGCTCGATGGCGTCGAGCGCGCGCCGGCTCGCGTCGATCTCCACCGGCAGCGTGATCAGCTGGAAGGCGACCATCGTGACGAACATCGCGACGCCGAGGACGAGCAGCGCGTGGCCGAAGCTGGAGGCGGCCCCGCCGACCAGCATCCCGAGGAGGATGGAGAAGGGCGCGGCGCGGGACGTGAACGACAGCGCCGGGACGAGCGCGGAACGGACCGTCAGCGGCACGAAGCCGCGGGCGTGCTGGATGGCGTGCCCGACCTCGTGCGCGGCGACCCCGGCGGCGGCGACCGAGCGGCCGCCGTAGACGTCGGGCGACAGCCGCAACGTGCGGGACAGCGGGTCGTAGTGATCGGACAGCCACCCGTTCGTCGGCTCGATGCGCACGTCGGTGATGCCGTTGACGCGGAGGATGGCGGCGGCGATGTCCGCGCCGGACCAGCCGCGCCGCAGCCCCACCTGCGACCAGCGGGAGAACGTGGAGCGCACCCGGTACTGCGCGAAGGCCGCGAGCAGCATCCCGGGCGCCATGTACAGCAGCCAGACGGGATCGAACCACATGCCCCAATCTGCGCCCCCGGCGCGGGCCGGCAAGGGGTGGGCGCGACCGTGCGGGGGGTGTGCGCGCACGATCGTGCCTACTGGCGAACCTGGGGAATCGGCGGGTCCGGGTCGGTACACGGGCTGCAATGTCCCCGGGCGGAGGTAGCCCATGACGTTCGCCCTCACCCTGCTGTCCACGATCGCGTTCGCCGCGCCCCGTGAGCTCCGCACGCACGCGATGACCCCGATGCGGACGCCCGCCGCATGCACCGGGGTGATCGACGTGGACGAGAACGGCATGCCCACCCACGTGTCCGTCGTGGGCTGCGAGGGCCCGGCCCAGGAGGTGGCTGCGCACGATCTCCTCCGCTGGCGCTGGGCGAAGGGCGAGCCCTCGGTCGAGGTGATGGGGGTGCGCTACCAGCACAGCCGCCAGCCGAAGGTGCAGGACCACTGCGAGCTGCTGCTGTCCGCCGAGCACGGCGCCTGGACGGCGTCCGCTTCGGGCCCCGGCTGCGGCCTGGTGCTCCGCGAGGTCCCTCCCGCGCCCGAGGGCATGACGACCTGCCAGGTGGGGACCACGCACCTCGATGCCCACCACCACCAGCTGACCGCGACGACCTGCGAGGAGCCGGCTCGGGCCTGGGTCGAGGAGGTGCTCGCCACGGCGATCGTGGCGCCGGCGGTCGAGACCACGCTCTGGGTCGTGCCGGCCCCCTGAGGGCGGCGCGGGGATACCTGGCCGGCGTGAGCCTGGCGGAGACGGTCGCGACGTGGGGGAGGCGGGTGCTCCGGTGGACGGTGCGCGCCGCCGCGCTCTTCGTGGTCGTGAGCGTGCTCCAGGTGCTCGCGGTGCGCTTCGTGAACCCACCGTTCACCCTCACGATGGTGGAGCGTGCCTGGGAGGCGGGGCGGTGGCCCGAGCGGCGGCACGTCCGGCTCGGGGCGACGGGCCACGTCGCGCGGGCGTTCGTCTCGTCGGAGGACGGGCGCTTCTTCCTGCACCACGGCTTCGACTGGGAGGCCGTGTGCGCCGCCTTCGAGCACAACGCCACGAGCGACCGCGTCCGCGGCGGCTCCACCATCAGCCAGCAGGTCGCGAAGAACGTGTTCCTCTGGCAGGGCCGGTCCTGGCTCCGCAAGGGGCTGGAGGTCTGGTACACCGGGCTGCTCGAGCTCCTCGTGCCCAAGACGCGGATCCTCGAGCTCTACCTGGACGTGGCGGAGACGGGGCCGCTCGTGTTCGGCGCCGAGGCCGGCGCGCGGCACCACTTCGGCACGTCCGCGGGCGCGCTGTCGCTGGACCAGGCGGGGCGCCTCGCCGGGATCCTCCCCGACCCGCGCAACCGCTCGGTGAAGGGCGAGTCCGCCTCGCGCCGCGCGGCCTTCGTGAAGGCGAACCTCGCGCCCTTCCCCGGGGACCCCGGGTACGACGAGGTGAAGCGTCGGTGGGACGCCGACAGCCACGGGCCGTGGGTGTGCCTGGGGCGACGCTGAGCGCTATGCTGGAGGCGCACGGACCCGGAGTTTCCCATGCGTCGCCTCCTGCTCGCTCCCCTCCTGCTGACCGCCGCCTGCGGCGCCGACGTCGACCCCGGCCTCGAGGGCGCCGACGTCGACGAGCTCGCGTTCGGCCTCCCTGCGATGGACCTGACGGTCTCGCAGCTGCTGCCGGGACAGCCGGCGCGCTTCACCGTCACCGGCCTCCTCCCGGGCGAGCAGGCTCGGGTCTACGTCTCGTTCACCGGCCGGGGGCAGGGCCCCTGCGTCCCGGCGGGCTCCCCCTGCCTCGGGATCCTGCCCCAGGTGCAGGAGGTGCTCAGGATGACCGCCAACGCCGACGGGTGGGCCAGCAGCGTCCGTGCCGTACCGGGCGGCGTGCAGCTGGGCACGCGGGCGTGGTTCCAGGCGGCGGTCATCGCCGGGCCCCAGGGCGCGAACTCCGATGTCTCGGACGTCGTGCCGGCCGTCGTCGACGGCCTCCTGTGCCCGCTGATCTTCGACCCGGTGTGCGGCATCGACGGCCAGACGTACGGCAACAGCTGCGAGGCTGGCGCGGCGGGCTGGCCCGTGGACTACGTCGGGCCCTGCTGACGTCCCTCCGTCTCGCCCGGTGATACGGACGTTCGGTGCGCTACTCGGCTCCCGACCTGGACACGGTGTCGCTCCCCGGGCGTTTCCTCTGGGGCGCTCGGTACGCGCTGTACGGCGCTCGCATCGTCGTGACGCATCCGAGCCTGTGGTGGACGGTGATCGTGCCCGTCTTCCTCACGCTCATGATGTTCGTGCTGGGCTTCTGGTCGATCGGGGTGTTGCTCCCCTGGCTGACGACCTTCGTGTGGGTCCCGGGCCCGCACCACGCGAAGTGGATCTGGATCGCCTACGAGATCGTGTTGTGGACCTTCCGCCTGTCGGTGGCCGTGGCGCTCGGGGTGCTGCTGTACTTCACGGCCGGGCTCGTCGCGACGCCGTTCAACGACCGCCTGTCGGAGCGGGTGGAGCGCGTGGTCCTCGGGTGGCGCGGAGAGACCGTGTCGTTGGGCCAGATGCTGCGCGACCTCTGGTGGTCCTTCGTCCACAGCGTCCTGTCGCTGGTGGTCTACCTGGCCGTGCTCTTCGTGGCGTTCCTGCTCAACCTGCTGCCGGGGATCGGCAGCGTCGCCTCGTTCCTGCTCGGCAGCATCGCCTCCGGGCTGTTCTTCACGCGGGAGGCGATGGACGGCTCGTTCTCGCGCCGCCGCATGAGCTATCGCTACAAGTGGAGGGTCGTCCTGCGTCACTGGCCGATGGCGTTGGGCTTCGGCCTCTGTGTGTCGCTCGCCATGTGGGTCCCCTTCTTCAACTTCCTGGTGCTGCCGATGTCCGTGGCGGGTGGAACGCTGATGTACTGCCACCTCGAGGCCGCCGGTCAGCTCCCCTCCGAGTAGCCATGTCCGCCAAGACCCTGAACCTCACCGAGCCCCTGCGCGCCTACCTCCTGGACGTAGGGGTGCGCGAGGACGCCGTGCTCGCCTCGCTCCGTGAGCGGACCGCCGCCCTTCCCGAGGCCCGGATGCAGATCTGCGCCGAGCAGGGCGCGCTGCTCACGCTGCTGACCCGGCTGCTCGGCGCCCGCCGCGCGCTCGAGGTCGGCACCTTCACCGGGTACAGCTCGATCTGCATCGCGCGCGGGTTGGCCGACGGCGGCCGCCTGACCTGTTGCGACGTGTCCGACACCTGGACCTCGATGGCGCGCGAGGCCTGGTCGGAGGCGGGGGTCGCCGACCGCGTCGAGCTGCGGCTCGCTCCCGCGGTCGAGACGCTCGACGCGCTGCTCGCCGACGGCCACGAGGGGACGTTCGACCTCGCGTTCGTGGACGCGGACAAGGAGAGCTACCTCGCGTACCACGAGCGCGCGCTTCGGCTGCTGCGGCCCGGCGGCGTCGCCCTGTACGACAACGTCCTGTGGGGCGGCTCGGTGCTCGACGACGAGGACCAGCGGCCGTCGACGGTCGCCATCCGTGCGTTCAACCGCGCGCTGGCCGGCGACGAGCGCGTGGATCTCGTGCTCGTGCCCATCGGCGACGGGCTCACCGTCGCGCGGCGGCGCTGACCCGACCTACTGCCCGGCCTGCTCGACCATGATCTCGGGCGGCTGCCACGCGCCGGACAGCACCTTGCCCTGGGGGAGGTACATCCGGAGGATGACGTAGAACAGCTCACCGTCCGGGGTCGGGATCCAGTTGTGCCCGTCGGAGCCGGGGAACGTCGGCTGCATCCGGATGTCGAGGGACCCGTCGCGGTTGCGGACGACGCGGGGGTCGGTGGACTGGACGGAGTACTGGTGGAACGGGTTCGGCACCATGTACCGGTCGTCGCCGTACACCGTGAGCGACCAGAACGCGTCGACCGGTGGCAGCTCGGTGCGGTCGAAGTGCAGGTTCCAGGCGAGCGAGCCGTCCATCCGGCGCGACACGGCGTAGACCGCCTCTTCCGGGCGGTGCGTGATCCAGCCGTCGTAGGCCACCGCCGCGCGGATCAGGTCCTCGTCGTCGTCGAACTGACCCAGCCCCAGCTGCGGTACCCAGTCGAGGTAGGGGACCGCGTCGTAGATGGTCGGGAGGGTGGCTTCGGGCACCGACTCGAGCATCGTCCGCAGCGCGGGACTCGTGACGTCGACGCTCGGCTTCCCTCCGGGGACGACGCCGATCCTCGCCAGGCGGTCGAGCCAGGCCCGGTCGTGCTCGCCGATGGGGTTGCCCTCCAGCGTCGCCGCGAGCTCGTCCCAGTACAGGATGTCGTTGGTCCCGGTGTCCTCGGGCTCGCCGTACACCGGGGGCACCGTCGGCGGGGTGGGCATCGGTCCCCCGAGCCAGGCCGACAGCGGCGTGATCGTGTAGTTCGCCTGCAGCGCCCGCGCCGTCGGTACGTCGGCGTCGCTGCGCACGTGGATCCGCCCGACGACCAACGCGTCCACCGTCGGGGAGGGCAGCTCGGTCAAGCCCGCGGGGACGGTGCCCGTCCAGCCGGGTGGGGTCACGAGGTAGTCGCCGCCCAGGCCGCCGGTCGCCCTCGTGCCGAGGTACGCGAAGGTCTCCGTGAAGTAGTCGGAGAACTGCAGGCACCAGTAGCGGTCCGTCATCGCGCTCGTGTGCACGACGACGGGCTCGTCCTGCAGGTCGAGCACGGCGAGCGAGTACAGCACGTCGGGGTTGGGTACCACCGCGTCGCGGTTGGTCTCGTCGGGCCGGTCCTGACCCCACACGAGCCGGTTCACCCACTTGTCGGACGCGGCTCGCGTCGACAGGACGAGCGGGTACGACCAGAGGAAGGCGTCGACCACGTCCTGGCGCCTGGGCGGGGTCGTGGTCTCGGTCGGCGTCCCCGTGTCGTCCACACCCGTGTCGGCCGTCTCGGTCGGTGTGGGTTGGACGGTATCGGTGGATTCACCGGGCTCGGGCGTGCAGGCGACGATGATCCATGGGAACAGCATAGGACGAGCCTACCAGC
>JACKER010000055.1 GCA_020632925.1 Alphaproteobacteria bacterium
GCCGACCCCGCAGGGGCCCCGGTGCCCCGTAGGGGCAGGCGCCCAGATCGGTCGTTCGTCGAGCCCACGTCCGGTGCCATCCTGGTCACCGGCCACGAGCGCTCGATCTCTCCCGAGCGGTGCCAGCTAGGTCCGCGGCCGTCCGTTGCTCGGCGCTGGTCGGGCCAGCACGGCATCGGGCACCAGGCGCGGCTGACCGGGTGTGGCAGGGCGCGGGCGGACCCGGGACCGCACCTCGTGCGGGAGGTACCACCAGACCACCAGGACGGCCGCGAAGAACGGCACGATCGGCATGCGGTACCGGGACAGGGTGCCGAGGTTCGCGGAGGTCAGGCCGGTCGCGATGCCGAGGACCAGGACGAAGGGCACGCAGAAGGCGAGGATCGGGTACCGGACGACCGACTCCCACAGGGTGCGGGCCGACTGACGCGACAGGATCGCGAACGACGCGAAGAGGAACATCGTCGTCTCGACCGCATTGATCAGCATCTGGGGATTGCGCACGTCGAGCAGGATCGGGCGGTAGAGCGCCGTGAGCAGCCCCAGCGGCGCATAGAGCAGCTGGCCCGACAAGCTCCGCGAGCCCGTCCCGATCTGGTACATCGAGCCACCCCGCGCGCTCGTGGAGCTGCCCGCGGACTGCATACGCCCCGTCTCCTCCGCGAGCCGGTCGATGGAGAAGCGAGGAGACACCTGCCCGACCACCAGGACGCCGACGATGACCACCGCCGCACCCAGCACCAGCATCAGCGGCCGGAACTCGACCACGCCCCGCTCGACCGACCGCTTCCAGTAGAAGGCGACGCCGGCGGCGCCGAGCAGGACGAGCAGGATGTACGGCTTGACCATCGCCACGAAGAAGCCGCCGACCACCATCCAGAAGAGCCCGACCGGACCGCGCCGGCGCTCGAGGATCATCACCATGCCGTAGACGAAGGGGCCGACCCCACCCATGGCGATGGCCTCCTTCACGAGGCCCGAGGACCAGAAGACCGTGGACGGCACGAGCAGGACGGCGATGAGGATCCAGCGGGCGTGCTCCGGCGCGAAGCTCCGGCGCAGGGCCTCGTAGAGCATCACCTTCCCGAAGTACGCCACCATCGCGTAGAACAGGCCGATGGCCGCCAACGAGTCGTTCAGGGGGAACGCGGCCAGCCCCGCGAACGCGCACATCGAGCCGGTGGACGAACCTGCCGCGGGCACGAAGACGGTCAGCGCGTATCGCTGCTGGGTGAGGATCTTGAGGACCTCGGGGAACACGCCCGTGAAGTCGTCCCAGAGCGCGGCGGACAGCTCGATGCCGGTCTGGTGGTACATCATCATGTCGCCGACGCCGTACACCCAGAACACGAGGTACATCAGGGCGAACGTCGACACCACGTGCGCGCCCATCGACAACCACAACAGCGGACGCTCCCAGGGCTGGAAGCGCTGGGTGACCGCCGCCTGGAGCAGCAGGGACCCCGCCAGCACGAGCAGCAGGGGTGGGATGTCGGCGAGGTGGACCATGACCGTCCCCGAACCGGCCATGTAACGGGTGCCCACCCATGGCGCAGGTTGGATAGGGGGGCGCGGGAGGGCGGGTTGCGGACCCTGCGTCATGCGATGACGGCGTTGCGCCTGCGGGTGGTGTCGCCCGTGGTGCGCGCGCGTGGAGCGATCCTGCGCCGGGTGAGGCCCGCGCCACCACCGGTCGCGAACGAGGCGCTCGATCGCGTGCCCGTGTTGCTGGTCGGATGCCACCGGTCGGGCACCTCGCTCCTCCGACGGTGCGTCGACGCCCACAGCCGGATCGCCTGCCCCGGCGAGACGATGTTCCTCGAGCCGCTCGGAGCCATGGTGGGGGTCCCTCGCGCCGACGAGGGCTTCGCCGCGATCGGCGTCGATCTGGAGGAGGTCCGCGAGGAGACCGCGAGGCGGGTGCTCGGCTGGTTCGAGGCGTACGCGCGCTCGCGCGGCAAGCCGCGGTGGGCCGACAAGTCCCCCAACATCGCCAACCAGATCGACGGCGTGGACCTCCTGCTCGGACGGACCGCGCGCTTCGTGCTCATCGTGCGGGACGGCATGGACGTCGCGACCTCGCTCGGTCGCACGGAGCCACCGTGGTGGCAGCTCGAGCCCTTCCTCCGCATCGAGCCGAACCCCTTCGTCGCCGCCGCCCGCTACTGGGTCGAGCTCAACGCGCGGATCCACGCGTTCCGCCTCGCGCACCCCGACCGGTGCCACACGGTGCGCTACGAGGACCTGATCCGAGCCCCGGAGGAGACGCTGCGCGGCGTGTTCGCCTCCCTGGGCGAGGCCTGGGAGCCAGGCGTGCTCGACTTCAACGCGGCGGCCCACAGCGGCGGCCTCGAGGACCACCACGTCCGCACGACCACCACCTTCGAGGACAACACCGGCCGCCACCGCAAGCTGCCCATCGAGGTCCAGCGCGAGATGTGGGCCGTCGTCGGGCCGACGATGCGGCTGTTCGGGTACGAGGACCGGACCTACTGACCGGCCTTCGCCTCGCGCCCCATGAACTCGGGCATGGTGGCGTGCCCCTCGGCGCTGATGCCGTCCCGCCGAACGACCGTGAGCGCCGTGCGCGCCAGGATCCGCAGGTCCAGCAGCGGCGTCCAGTGGTCGACGTACCAGACGTCGCGCGCGAACTTCTCGTCCCAGGAGATCGTGTTCCGGCCGCCGATCTGCGCCCAACCGGTGAGCCCGGGGAGGACGTGGTGCCGCCGCCGCTGGTCCTCGTCGTACCGCGGCAGGTAGCGGACCAGGAGCGGGCGCGGTCCCACCATGCTCATGTCGCCGCGCAGCACGTTCCACAGCTGCGGCAGCTCGTCGATGGAGCTCGCACGCAGGAAGCGACCGAGGCGCGTGAGCCGTTCCTCGTCCGTCCCCGACCCGTTCTTCATCGTCCGGAACTTCACGATGCGGAAGATCCGCTCGGACTCGCCCACCCGCTCCTGACGGAACAGGATCGGTCGGCCCATCGTCCACCAGATCGCCGCCCCCGCGCCCGCGAGCACCGGCGCAGCCGCGATCAGCCCGCCGCCGGCTGCGGCCACGTCCAGGGCCCGCTTCATCCACCGTGCCGGTCCGCGTTGCCGCATCCGCCCCCCGGAGGTCCACCCTCCCCAGGCCAGCTGCTATCGCGACGCCGTCCATGACGCTCGGCGAGGAACAGGCTACGCTGTCGGCTTCCGGGAGCGCGATTGGAACCGACCGCCACCCATGATCAAGGGATGCGTCTGACGCTCGGCGATCTGTGGGCCATCGCCCAGATGCAGCGCCGGGTCGTCATCATCTCGATCGTCGTCTGCGTGTTCGCCTCGGTCGTGTACGCCACCCTCGCCACCCGGAAGTACACCGCGGTGGCGACCGTCCACATGATGACGATGGCGGGCCAGGAGATCCAGGCCGATCGCGTCGTGGACTACGACCAGTACAACCGGTGGAACCGGGGGGTGTGGATCGCGACCCAGCTCGACGTCCTCGAGTCCCGCCCCGTCCGCGAGGAGATCCTGCGGCGGTACGTCGCCCTCGGCCTCGGCGACGGTGTGGAGGTCAACGACGCCAACCTCCGGATGCTCGCCACCTCGACCGAGACGAAGATCCGCCAGGGCACCGAGCTGCTCGACATCTACGTGACGACCACGGACCCCGAGCGCGCCACCCGCATCGCGAACCTCACCGCGCACGTGTTCGAGGACCAGAGCCTCAACCAGCGGACGGACGCCTCCCGGCAGAGCATCGACTGGCTGAACAAGGAGATCTCGGACTACGACGAGCGCATCCGCGATGCGAGCAAGCGGCTGCTGGAGTTCCAGCGCGACCACCAGATGGCCGACGCCAACCAGCAGACCAGCCTCGGCGCCGTCATGGGCTCGCTGAACGAGGCGTATGGCGACGTGCACACCGAGCGCGTCAAGTACGAGACGATGGTCCGCGACCACGAGCGGCTGCTCCGCGCCGGCGACTACGAAGAGCTGGCGAAGGACATGAACACCGCGATGATCGAGGCGCTCAACCAGAAGTACGCCGGCGCCGTGACCAACCACGCGCAGGTCGCCGCGGTGTACGGCGAGAAGATGCCGCAGCGCCGTGCCGCCGAGGCGGAGATCGAGCGCATCGACCAGGAGATCAAGGCCGAGGTCCAGCACACGCTCGCCGCCGAGCGGGCCAAGCTCGAGCAGCTCAAGGCCAAGGAGAAGGACCTCGCCCACGCGATCGAAGGCTCCAAGGGCGAGTATCTCGACGTGGAGGCCTCCCGCGCGGACTACGAGAAGCTCAAGCTCGAGCTCGAGTCGGCCTCAGCGTTCTATGCCCGGCTGACCGAGCGCCGCGGTGAGCTCGAGATGCAGTCCAAGACGCAGCTCAACAACATCCGGGTGCTCGAGGAGGCCCGCGTCCCCAAGGGCGCGTCGGCGCCGAACGTCCCCATGGTCCTCGCCATCGGCCTCGGCGTCGGCGTGCTGGCCGGCGTGGGCATCGGCCTGCTCCGCGAGTACCTCGACGACAGCATCACCTCCCCGCTCGACGTGGCGACCTACCTGCGCGCCCCGTTCCTCGGGATGATCCCGAAGATCGACGACGAGCGCGACGAGTCCCGGCTCGCGCTGTACACCCACGAGCACCCCCGCTCCACCGTGGCCGAGGCCCTGCGAGGCATCCGCACCGTGATGGAGATGAGCCCGACCTCGGTCGTGCCGCGGCGCCTGCTCGTGACGAGCGCGGTGTCGGCCGAGGGCAAGACGAGCACCGTCGTCCGCCTGGGCGTCGCCTTCGCCAACCTCAACCGGCGCGTCCTGATGATCGACGCCGACCTGCGGCGTCCCCGGATCCACAAGGTGTTCGGCGTGGACCGCGAGGTCGGGCTGTCCACCGTGCTCGTCGGCGAGAAGGACTACACCGAGGTCATCCACCCCACCCCGGTCCCCGGCCTGTTCTTCATGCCGTCGGGCCGCGGCGGCGAGCGCCCCAACGAGCTGCTCGCCAGCCACGAGGTCCAGCGCCTCCTCGACCGCCTCGGTCAGGACTTCGACCTCGTCATCATCGACACGCCGCCGTCGGCCATCCTGTCGGACGCGCGCATCCTGTCCCGCCACGTGGACGGTGTGGTCATGGTCGTGCGCGAGCAGTCCACGTCGCGGATGCTCGTCCGCGAAGCGGTCGCGGGCCTGGAACAGGTGGGGGCACGCGTGCTGGGCGTCATCGTGAACGCCGTCGACTTCGGACGCCGCCGCACCAGCTACAAGTACTACTACGGCTATGGCTACCGGTACGACAAGTACTACTACGGCGAGCGAAACGACGCCGCCGCCAAGTGAACGGTCGGGCCGGCGTTCTCGGTCGCGCCGCAGGCGCGTCACCCAGGTTCTCGCTGTCGTCCTGGCCGTCACATGGACCGTCGCCTTCCTGGCGTTCGGCGGCGTGCACCATGGCACGCGGGCCGCGCTCCACGGGCTGATCGCGCTGGCGCTCGGCGTCGGGCTGGTGGAGCCCGATCACACCCTCGGCCGCGCGGGGCGACTCTGGCCCGTCCTGATCGCCGGGGCCTGCTTCGTGGTCGCGGTCCTCCTCGGCTACGTCCCCCTGCCCTCCTTCGTCTCGGCGCTGGCGGCGCCCGGCCTGCTGGAGCGCTTCCCCGGGTGGATGGTCCACACGGCCTCGGTGGACGCTGAGGACACCACCGACGCGCTCACGCACGTCCTCCTCGTCTGGGGTGCCGCCGTCGCGGTCGGGGTGTGGGGCGTGGCGCACTGGCGTCGTCGGGCCATGGAGCAGGCGCTCCTGGTGCTCGGCATCGCGCTGCCGATCATCGCGCTCGCCCACGCGTTCACGAACACGACCTCGCTGTTCGGCGTCGTGCCCACCTGGGTCCGCGCGCCCTACAAGTTCTTCGCGCCCTTCCTGAGCCACGCGCACGCGGGCAGCGCGCTGCTGTTGGCCTGGCCGCTGGTGCTGTACGACACCGCGAACCGCGACCTGCCGCTCGGAAGCCGCGTCACGTACGGCGCGGTCGCCGCCTTCATGGCGTTCGCCGCCCTGATCTATGGGGCGACCGGTCCGCTCGCCGTCATGGGGCTGATGGTGGTCGTGCTGACCTTCCGTCAGCGCTGGCTCCCGCGCGTGGTGCTGGCCGCGGCCGCGCCCTTCGCCATCCTCGCGGTCATCGGCTTCGACGCCTGGATGGACCCCGGGAACACCGGAAACCTGCACGGTCGCACCGGGATCTGGGCCTCGACCCTGAACCTCACGGCGCACCACTGGCTGCTCGGTGCCGGCGGCGGCACGTTCGCGGACGCGCTCTCTCCGTACAGGACCGATCTGCGCTTCGAGCTGTGGGACCACGCCCACCAGGACTACCTCGAGTGGTTCTCGGAGACGGGCGTGGTGGGCGTCGCGCTGGCCCTGGTCGCCGTGGGGGTGATGCGCCCGGGGCGGACGCGCGACCCCGATCGTGCCTGGCTGATCTCGGCGGGTGCGGCCGGTGTGCTGATCCACGCGCTCGTCGACTTCCCCCTGCGTCTGCCGGCGCTCGCGATGTCGGCGGCGGCGATGCTCGCGTGGCGGGTCGTCGTGCACCAGGAGCGCCGCGACACCTCCCCGTGGGCGATCCGCGCGGCGTTGATCGGGGTGCTCGTGGCGAACCTGGCGGGTGCCGCCTGGCAGCTGCGCGACCGCGCCCTCGAGCCCGCTTCGGCCCTGCTGTGGTCGGCGAAGGGCGGCACGACCGAGCTGGCGGCGGCCACCGTCCGGCGCCTGGCCCCCTGGCGAGCGGAGCTCGCGCTCTACGAGGCGCGCACGCTCGCGGTGGGCAGCCGCCGGGATCAGGCGCTCAGCCTCGTCGACGACGTGGTGGCGAACCACCCGTCGGAGCCCGACGCGCTGCGCTCGGCCGCCCGTCTGTACCTCGCGCTCGGGGAGGGCGAACGAGCGGTCGCCGCAGCCGATCGGGCGGTCGAGGAGGGGCGCTGGGACTGGCGGAGCCACGCCACCCGGGCCCGGGTGCTCGCGGTAGTGGACCGGGATCTCGCCGCCGCCGCATGGCACGACGCGATCGAAGCCGGCGCACCCTGGTCGACCTTCGAGGAGGCCTGGGCGGTCCTGCCGGTCGGCCTGTACTGGGTGGACGCGGTCCAGGGCGCCGGCAACCGCCAGGACGCCGCGCTCGGCACCTTCCTGCTGCGCAAGGGCGACGCCGAGGCCGCAGCGCTGGCCTTCGAGGAGGCGACCTTCGACGCGCCGGGCGTGATGCACCCGCAGTACGTCGACGCCCTGCTCAAGCTCGACCGCCTGGACCAGGCGGAGCAGACCGTCGCGTTGGCCCGCTCGCGGTACCCCGAGGATCCGGACTGGATCGCGCGAGAGGCCAAGCTGCGCGAGAAGCAGCTCCGTTGGGGCGACGCCAGCGCGTTGTGGATGACGCTCGCCCGACGGGATCCGAAGGCGGCGCTGCGTTCCGTGGAGACGGCCGTGCAGGACGGCGGACCGGAGAACGGGCTGCGGGTGCTCCTGCGCATGCAGGCGGACGGGTACCGGCTGGACACCAACCTCCTCCTCCGACGTGCGCAGCTGCAGGCGCGCGCCGGGTTGCAGGAAGAGTGCGTCCGTGACCTCACGTCCTCGGGGCTGCTGGACCGCAAGGACACGCGCGCACGGGCCGAGAAGGCGCTGTGGGAGTGCCGGAAGAAGCCGACGGCGCCCTGAGGACCCGGATCAGCGCTCGGCGAGGATGCGCTGGTAGTAGGCCCGGAGGTGACCCCAGTAGACCCGCTGGTCGTACCGTTCCTCCACGCGCGCACGCCCGGCACGACCGAGCTCCTCGGCGCGTTCCCGCGAGGTCGTCAGGGCCTCGAGCGCGCTCTCCAGCGCACGGGCGTCCTTGGCGGGCACGAGCAGCCCGGTGCGATCGCGGTCGATGACCTCGTTGCACCCGTTGATGTCCGTCGCCACCGCAGGCAGCCCGAAGGCGGCGGCCTCCAGGAGCCCGTTGGGGAGCCCCTCGCGGTACGAGGGCAGGACGTAGGCGTCCGCGGCCGCCAGGTACGGCACCACGTCGAGCTTGTACCCCACGCAGCGGATCGCCGGGTGCGTCCGCAGCGTCTCCTCGGTCGCGCCGGGGATGGGATCGAGCTCGGGCTCGGTGGGCCCCACCACCAGCAGGCGGGCGTGGGGGCGGCGCCGATGCAGGCGGGTGAACGCCTCGACGAGCTCGACCACGCCCTTGTCCCGGACGACCCGCCCCACGAAGAGCCAGACCAGGTGCTCGTCGCCGAACCCGAGCTCCGCTCGGACGCGCGCTCGGTGGGCCGCCCGATGCGCGGGGCCGTCGTACCGCGTCAGATCGATGCCGTTGATGCTGCCGTACCCGATCACGTCCACGCGACGGCGGGTCAGGTGCTCCGACATCCAGCGCTGCAGGCCGGTGCTGTTCGCCGTGAGGTGGGTCGCGTTGGCGTACGTCACGCGCTCGGTCACCCCGAGGATGGCCCGGCGGGCGCCCCTCGCCTCCATCAGCGGCATCCCGACGACCCCGTGCACGCGGAGGGGCACCCGGGCCGCCCGGGCCGCCATGGTGCACAACAGGCCCGCCTTGGGGGTGTACGTCTGGAGGATGTGCGGGCGCGTCCGGCGGAAGTACCGGACCAACGAGGGGAGCACGGACAGGTCCGCCCGCGGGTCGATGGTCCGGGTGAGCGGGAAGGTCGCGATGGAGGTGTCCTCGTTGGCCCGCGCCACCTCGACGAGCTCGCCCGGCGAGGTCAGCAGCTCCACGTCGAAGTCCGCCGCCAGCATCCTCGCCTGCCCGGGGATGAGCCCCGTGAGCGAGATCGGCACCGTGGTCGCGATGCACAGGCGTGGCCTGCTCATCCGAGGACCTCGCGGATCACGTGATCCTGGACGCTGACGAAGGTGGACGGGTCCACGAGCGCGCCCATCCGCTCGACGTTGGCGGTGGAGATGCGGATCTCGGGCCGGCGGATGCTGGTCGTCGGCACGCGGACGCCGTGCAGCTCGAGGTTGGTCAGGATGTTCCGGACCGACACCCCGACCCCGGAGGCCGCGTTCACCACCCGGACCGACGGATCGGCGAGGAGCGCGCGGTACACCCGGACGGTGTCGTCCACGTGCACGAAGTCGCGCACCGCGTTCCCCTCGTTGGCCAGCGTCAGCGAGGTGCCGGAGCGAGCCGCCGCCACGATCTTCGACACGATCGAGAACGTGTCGTCCCCGCCGTACATGTTGAACAGCCGCACCACGGTCGAGGCCACGCCGATCTCGTCGCAGAACCGCTGCACCAGGCACTCGTTCGCCAGCTTGAGCGCGGCGTGGAGGCCGGCGGCCCGCGGGGGATCCGTCTCGCGGCACTCGACGTTGTCCCCATAGACCGAGGCGCTGCTCGTGTAGAGCACCCGCCGGACGGTCGCGTGGTCGCGGCAGGACTCGAGCACCCGCGCGGTGACCCCGAGGCTGCGCTCCACGTAGGCCGTGGGCTGCCGCACGTCGCCCAGCGCGCTCGCGGGCTGGAACGCGTTGATCACCACCACCTCCGCGTCACAGTCCGCAGGGAGACCGTCGCGCGCGGCGTCGGCACCGGAGATGGCAGTCGCGTCGTCGAGCGCCGCCAGCAGGTGGCGGGTGAGGTTGCTCCGCTGCCCGACGATCAGCACCTTCACGCGGCCCTCCCCGCCTTCTTGTCGAGGAGCTGGTGGTAGATCTCCTCCCACTGATCCGCGACCGCGGCGATGCTGTAGTGCTCCTCGACGTGCGCCCGGGCAGCCGCACCCATGGCGTCGCGCCGCTCCCTGGGGGCCGTCGCGAGCCGCGTCATCGCGGTCCCCAGCGCCTCGGCGTCGCTCGCCGGCACGAGCCAGCCCGTCCGGTCGTGCAGCACGAGCTGGTGGTTGCCGCCCACGTCCGTGGCGACGATGGGCAGCCCCGAGGCCGACGCCTCGAGGAGCACGATGGGCAGCCCCTCCCAGGCGCTCGACATCACGTAGCCGTCGGCCGCCCGCATCAGCTCGGGGATGTCGGTCCGCGTCCCCAGCAGCAACACCCGGTCCTGGAGGCCCCGCTCGGCGACCCAGCGGCGAACGTCGTCCTCGAGCTCTCCGTTCCCCACGACCAGCAACCGATCCTGCGCCCGGAGCGCACGCTCGCAGGCCGCGAACATGTTCGGCCAGTCCTTCTGTTCCGTCAGCCGCGCGACCGCGAGCCACAGGAAGCCGTCGTCGGCGACGTACGCCGAGCGGGCCTCGGCACGGAACGCGTCGTCCGGGTGGAACCGCTCCGTGTCGATGCCGTTCGGCATGTACCGGATGCGGTCGGCGGGCGCGGCCTTGATGCGGATGTACCTCTCGACCGCGGACTCCGAGCAGTTGGTCGTGAGGTCCGCCAGCCGGTCCGTCAGCCGGTAGTAGAGCATCTTCGCCCGGCCGCCCTCGACCAGGTTGTGCGCGCTCGTCACGAGCACGGGCGGTCGCGACAGCAGCCGCGCGGCCCGAGCGGCGAAGTTCGCGGGTAGCGTGTGGCTGTGGACCACGTCCGGGCGCTGCCTGCGGATGATCCGCGCGAGCCCGGTGACGAGCCGAGGGGCGAGCTCCCCACGCCGCAGCCCGAGCGTGGACCAGGGGACGCCCAGCGCGTCGAGGCGCTCCGTCAGCCCCGACGGCGTCATCAGCGAGACGAGGGAGACCTCCCACCCCCGGCGCACGAAGTGCGCGCAGAGCTCGACGACCTGCGTCTCCGCGCCGCCGTACGCGAGGTGGGTCACGACGAACAGGAGCTTCATCGACGGGCCTCGGTCAACGCGGTCCAGGCGCTGCGGATGGCGTCGTCGAGGTCGCGGGTCGGCCGCCAGCCCAGCTCCTCGCGGATGCGGGCGGGATCCGTGAACAACGAGGGGGGATCCCCCTCCCGGCGCGCGGCCGCCCTCACCTCGAAGGTCCGACCCGTCAGCTCGCGGACCCGGTCGACCACCTCGCGCACGGAGAACCCGCGACCGAGCCCGACGTTGTACGTCGACACCCGTCCGGGGTGGAGGTGGGCGAGCGCCAGGACGTGGGCGTCGACGAGGTCCTCGACGTGGACATAGTCGCGAATGCACGTGCCGTCGGGGGTGGCGTAGTCCTCGCCGAACACCTGGAACGCCGGACGCAGGCCCGCGGCCGCCTGCAGCAGGATGGGGAGCAGGTGCGTCTCGGGTTCGTGGCGCTCCATCAAGCCGGGCGCGCACCCGACGACGTTGAAGTACCGGAGCACGCAGGCGGCGAAGGTCGGCCGAGCCACCGCCTGCTCGGCGAGGAGCTGCTCCATCGCGAGCTTGGTGGAGCCGTACGGGTTGATCGGGGCCTGCCGGGCGTCCTCGCGGATCGGGAGCGCGTCGGGGACGCCGTAGGTCGCGGCCGTGCTGCTGAACACGATCCGATCGACGCCGTGGCGCGCCATGCCCGCCAGCAGCGCGATGGTCCCGCCGACGTTGTTGTCCCAGTACCCGAGGGGCTGCCGGACCGACTCGGCGACCACCGATCGCGCGGCGAAGTGGAGCACGGCGTCCGCCCCCGGCAACACGCGGTCGAGCGCATCCCGATCGCGCAGGTCCCCTTCGACGAGCGTGGCGGCCGGGTCGACCGCGGCCCGGTGTCCGGTGCTCAGGTTGTCGAGGACCCGCACCTCGTGCCCGGCCCCGACCATCGCCCGGACGGCGTGGGAGCCGATGTACCCGGCGCCGCCGGTGACCACGATTCGCATACGGGCGCCTAACGCGCCGAGGGCCTCCCGGGCACGGCCGCGGACACCACCCGGCTCACGGCGAGAGCGGGCCGAACGCCGAGCCGAACCAGCGGCCGATGCGTTCGCCGGTGCGACCGTCTCCGAGGGGAGCGTCGTCCGCGTGCATGGTGGGTGTCCGGTCCAACCACGTGGTGGCCGCCGCGGCGATGTCCGCCGTCGCCGTGCCCACCAGCTTCACGAGGCCGCCCTCCAACACCTCCGGTCGCTCCGTCAGCTCTCGCAACACGAGCGTCGGCCGGCCGAGCACCGAGGCCTCCTCCTGGACGCCGCCCGAGTCCGTGAGGACGACCTGGGAGCGGAGCATCAGGCGCACCATCGCCGGATACGACAACGGCGGCAGGAGGGTGACGTGCTCGGCGCCCTCGAGCTCCTCCCGGACGATCCGCTCCAGCTCGGGGTTGGGGTGCAGCGGCCACACGACCCGCGCCGGGATCTTGCGGACGGCCGCGCAGATCCGGCGCAGCGGCGGCCCGATGTTCTCCCGTCGGTGGGCGGTGACGAGGACGACCTCGGACAGGTCGTCGAGATCGAAGGGCGCGAGCTCGGGGTGCTGCGAACACGCAGTGAGCTCCACCTGGCGCTGGACGTACCGCACGGCGTCCACGATCGGGTTGCCCACGGTCAGCACCCGGTCCTCCGGGTGGCCTTCGCGGAGCAGGATCTCCCGCGCGCGTCGGGTGGGCGCGAAGCACCACGTCGACAGGCGGTCGATCAGCACGCGGTTGAGCTCCTCGGGGAAGGGCGTGCTGCGGTCGCCGGTGCGCAGGCCCGCCTCCACGTGTCCGATGGGGATGCGCAGCGACATCGCCGCCAACGCCGCGCCCAGGGCGGTCGTGGTGTCGCCGTGCACGAGCACCGCGGACGGCGCCTCCTCGGTCAGCACGGGAGAGATGCGCGCGATCACGTCGGCCAGCAGCGGTCCGAGGTCGTTCTCGCCCCGCTCCGTCGCCTCGAGCCGGATGTCCGGCGTCAGGCCGAACACCGCCAGCGCTTCGGTCGCCAGGCGTGGGTGCTGCCCGGAGGTCACGAGGACGGTCGGGACGCCGACGCCGCGGAGACCCACCACCACCGGAGCCATCTTGATGGCCTCGGGTCGCGTTCCGACGACCACCAGCAGCTTCACGTCCAGCCCCCCGCCGCGTCCACCACGACCGCGCCGCGCCTCACACGTGCGCGAAGGCCACGGTAAGCCCGATGGGCCACGAGGTGCACCACGACGTCGCGCGCCAGCACCTCGTCGAGCGAGCCCGATCGCAGGTCGGCCTCGGTCCCATGCGGATCATGGACGAGCACATCGCGGGTTTCTGCGAGGGTACGCGCGATGGACAACGCCGGGGAGGCACGGCGATCGTCGGTGTCCGGCTTGTACGACAGTCCCAGCAGCCCGATGGTCCCCGGGTGGCGCGCGATGCGTTCCACCCAGGTCGCCGGCACTGCGTCGTTGATGGAACGCGCGGCCCGGAGCAGGTCGGCCAGATCCGGTCGCGCCTCGATCAGGAACCACGGGTCGACGGGCAGGCAGTGCCCACCCACACCGATCCCCGGCTGGAGCAGGCGGACGCGCGGGTGCCGCCGCACGACCTCGAGGAGCTGGGGCAACGCGACGCCGAAGCTCTCGGCCAGCGCCGCGACGGTGTTCGCGAACGCCAGCTCCACGTCGCGGGAGGCGTTCTCGACGAGCTTCGCGAGCTCGGCCGTGCGGGCGTCCACCACCTCCACCCGGCCCGAGCAGATCGAGCGCAGGAGTCTCGCGGCGCGCGCGGCCGCCTCCGGAGGCCCGCCCACCACCCGATCGTTGGAGGCGATCTCGCGCAGGGCGTCGCCGGGAAGCACGCGCTCCGGCGCGACCACCCAGGCCAGCCGGGGGTGCTTCCCGGCGAGCAGGTCCGTCGTGCCGACCGGCACCGTGGACTCCACGATCACCAGCGCGCCTTCGGGAGCGAACCGATCCACCTCCGAGGCCGCGGCGAACAGGTCGCCGAGGTCGGCCGCACCGTCGCGGACCGGCGTCCCGACACACAGGACGTAGACCCCAGCGGGCACGGGACGCTCGACGACCTCGATCGCCACGCCGTCCAGCAGCTCGCGCAGCCCGGGCTCGGCCGCACCCGCCGTTCGTCCGAGCACCGCCTCGCGCAGCGCCGGATCCCGCTCCACCCCGATCACGCGGTGACCGGCGGACGCGAGCAGGGCGGCCGTGGGCAGGCCGACCCGCCCCAGCCCGACGACCACCAGGGACATCAGCGCGGTCCGAGCGTCGTCATCCAGAGGTGGAGCACACGGAGATCGTCGTCCGGCAGCTCGTGGACGATCTTGCGGAGCTCGCCGGCGATCTCGGTGAAGGGACGGCGGATCGTCAGGAGCTGGGCCTCGGCGAGCACGCTGAACTCCGACGGCATCCGCACCAGCGACAACGGCTTGCGCCGCCGCGACAGCGCCATGTCGGTCCAGAGGCGCACCGTCACGAGCTCGGCCTCCGAGCACTGGACGAGCAAGGTCTTCAACTCGGCGAGCAGGTCGAAGCGGACCGACACGTCTCCCTCGGATCTGGATGCAGCGTATCAGGTCGACCGATAGTTGGGGGATTCGTCGAGGCGACCATGTCACGCATCTGGCTGTCCCCACCCCACGTCGGACCCCGCGAGCGCGAGCTGTTGCTCGACGCCTTCGATTCCAACTGGATCGCCCCGTTGGGCCCCCACGTCGACGCCTTCGAGCGCGAGATGGCGGTGCGCACGGGGATGCCGCACGCGGCCGCCCTGTCGTCCGGGACCGCCGGGCTTCACCTCGCGCTGCTGCTGCTGGGTGTCGGCGTGGGCGATCTCGTGATCACGGCGACGCTGACCTTCGCCGCGACCGCCAACGCGATCACGTACGTGGGGGCGGTGCCGGTGTTCGTCGACGCCGAGCCCGCGACCTGGACGATGGACCCCGACCTGCTCGACGAGGCGCTCACGACGCTCGAGCGCGAGGGCCGCCCCGCGAAGGCGGTGATCGCGGTCGATCTGTACGGCCAGGTCTGCGACCCGCGGATCGAGACGATCTGCGAGGCGCACGGCGTGCCACTGGTCGAGGACGCCGCGGAGGCCCTGGGCTCGGTCCGCGCGGGCCGGCCGGCTGGCAGCTTCGGCGCGATGGCCGTGCTGTCCTTCAACGGGAACAAGATCATCACGACGGCCGGCGGCGGCATGCTCCTCGCCCGCGACGCCGAGCACGTGAAGCGCGCTCGGTACCTCGCGACCCAGGCCCGCGACCCGGCGCCCCACTACCAGCACTCCGTCGTGGGGTACAACTACCGGATGTCGAACCTGCTCGCCGCCGTGGGACGCGGACAGCTGGAGGCGCTCGACGACCGCATCGCGGCGCGTCGGGCGACCCGCGACACCTACGTCCGCACGCTGGGGACGCTCCCGGGTTGGAGCTTCCTCGAGGACCCGGCGGACGCGACCACCAACGCCTGGCTCTCCTGCGCGGTGATCGACCCCGCGGAGGCGGGCGTGGACCGGGAAGCGGTCCGCCTGCACCTCGAGGCCGACCAGATCGAGGCGCGCCCGGTGTGGAAGCCCATGCACCAGCAGCCGGTGTTCGACGGTTGCCGCACGTTCGGCGGGGACGTCTCGGACCGCCTGTTCCGCGACGGGCTGTGCCTGCCGAGCGGTTCCTCGCTCACCGACGCGGACCGCGACCGCATCGTGGCGCGCGTCCGCACCACCCCCCGCGGAGGCGCGTGATGTCCTCGCTGGCCGTCGACTCCCGCGATCTCGCCGCAGACCTGCGCGAGCTGCTGGAGGACCTCGAGCCGTCGCGCTGGCCCGGGGCCACGGCATGCGCCGCCCGCCTGCAGGACATCCGCAGCAGCCTGTCGCGCCTCGCGGAGCGCACCTGGCCCGAGGGGCAGCTCGAGCCCGTGCACCAGCGCCTCGCCGAGCTCATGTCGGCCATGACGCCGACCATCCCCGAGGATCTCCCGGGATGGATCGCGTTCCGCCAGCAGGTGGGGCCGCACCTCGACGCGCTGATCACGGCCCTGCAGGAGGTCGGCACGCCGGTGGACGAGATCGTCCCGGTCCGGCCGCCGAACCTCGTCCGCAACGTGTACCACGTGGCCAACGCCGTCGGCGTCGTGCTGCTGGTCGAGTGGATCCTGCCGGACGACGTGCGCTGGCGGGTCGGCGTGTCCGTCGCGGGTGCCATGGCCGCGTGGACCATGGAGATCACGCGCCGGCGGTGGCCAGGCATCAACGACGTGCTGATGGGGCTGTTCGGGCCGGTCGCGCACCCTCACGAGGCCACCAGCGTCAACAGCGCCACCTGGTACACCACCGCCATCCTGTTGCTCGCGCTCTTCTTCCCGCTGGAGGCGGGCGTGGCCGGGCTCATGGTGCTCGGTCTGGGCGACCCCGCCGCCGCCATCATCGGCCGCCGCTTCGGCACCCACCGCCTCGCGAACGGCCGCTCGCTCGAGGGCGCGCTCGCGTTCGCCGCCGCCGGCTTCGTCGGAGCCTTCGTGGCGCTGTCGACCTGGCATCCGGCGGAACCCGCGACGCTCGTGACCCGAGCTGCTGCCGCCGGGATCGCGGGGGCGGTGGCAGAGCTCCTCGCCCGCCGGATCGACGACAACCTGGCGGTCCCGCTGGCGGCCGCGGCCGCGCTGACCCTGGTCGGCGGGCTCTGGTAGTGGGGACGCTGTCCGACTGGTGGTCGTCCTGGCGCGGCAAGTACGAGGCGCTGGTCGAGGAGTACGGCTGGGTCGCGATCGCGACCTACTTCACGATCTTCTTCGGCACGTGGTTCGGGTTCTGGGTCGCCATCCGCACCGGGTACGAGCCCGGTGGGACCGCGGCCAGCGCCGGTACGATCGGCGGCGCCTACCTCGCGACCAAGGTGACGCAGCCGCTGCGCATCGGCATCACCATCGTGCTCCTGCCGGGCGTGGTCCGGATCAAGCGAGCGATCCAGGCCCGCACCGCCACGGGTTCCCAGCCGGATCAGGGCCGGTAGGCGACGCGACCCTCGACCGTCCAGAGGAACAGGGCGGGGTGCGCATCGGCGGCGCGACCGTGCAGGATCGGTCCGGCGTCGCTCTCGCCGCGTCGCAGCGCGTCGCACGCGAGGTCCAGCCCCGGATCCGAGAACCCGAACGGGTTGGCCCACCCGTCGGTCTCCGTGCGGGAGTGGAGGTAGGCGCAGGGCTCGTCGTCCAGCCGCACGAGTGCGGCGTGCGAGGTGCCCGCGTGCCCCCCGTCGAGGAGCGAGAAGGCCCACTGCTCCACGGTGAGCTCGTGCGTGGTGACCGTCGACCCCGGGAGCGCGGCCTGTAGCGCCTCCCCGAAGGCCGCGGCACCAGCGGGCACGGCGAGCTCGAGCTCCAGCTTCCGCTCTCCGAGCGCGGTGGCGTCGTGCGTCGGGACGGGCACGCCGTGCGAAGCCAGGCGCGAACCGGCCGGGAACGGTCCGGAGACCAGCGTCCACGGCTGCTTGTCGAGCGATGGATCACGTCCGAGCCAGGCCGCGGCGAGGCCTTCGCGGTCGAGGGCGGCGTCGACGGCGGCGCGGGTGGCCGGGTCGTCGAAGGGCGGGCGCGTGGTGTCCAGGAACAACGCCCAGGTCGAGCCGGGCAGCACCCGGTCCACCGTGACGCCGGTCACGCCGCGGACCCGAGCGAGATCCGCCGGACCGACCTCCACGCGTCCCGGGCCGTCCGCGAGGAAGGCGGCCACGGGGTCTTCCGTGGCCACGAAGCGCAGCGGCAGGCCACCCGTCGGCGACACGATCTCGAGGATCCCGCCGCGGACGCGCGCCTGGTGCGTGCCCGCGCCCACCGGGATCGTCCCCTCCGGCAGCTTTCCACCCTTGAAGCCCGTCCAGTCCGGGCGGTGCGCCGGCAACAGCGGCAGCGCGAGCGCGGCGCGAGGGTCCACGCCCGCGTGGGTCAGCGTGATCGCCGCCACCTCCGGGTGCGCCGGGTCGTCGCGGCAGCTCTCCACCCGCGCCACCGTGCCCGCCGTCCAGCGGGTGGGGTGCGACCGATCCAGCATCCGGTCCACCGTGGCGCACAGGTCGGCGCCCACCACGGGCTGCCCATCCGACCACACCGTGCCCGGGATCACCGCGAGCGACACCACCCGATCGAGCACCACCGGATCGGCGACCACCCGGCTGCGCCATCCCTGGGAGGCAGGCTCGAAGATCCGCACCTGGAGCAGCTCGTCGACCGCACGCTCCGTCGGCGTGGTCACGAAGAGCGGGTGCATCGTCGCCGGCGGCGCGGTGACGAACCACTGGGCCACCTTCGGCTTGCCCGCCCCCATCGCGCCGACCGCGATCAACGCCAGCAGCGCCACCTGGTTCCCCCTACGCAGCACGCCACGCCTCCACCAACCACCGGCCCGCACGCTCGATCTCGTCGGCGGTGGTCGCCGGTCCGATCGACAGCCGCACCGCGCCGAGCGCGTCCGCACGGTCCAGCCCCATCGCCACCAACACGCCGGAGGGCTCCGTCGTCCCCGCGTGACAGGCGGAGCCGGTGCTGGCCGCGACGCCGGGAGCCCGCGCGAGCACCTCGGGTCCGGTCACGCCCGGGAAGCGCACGTGGAGCGTGTTGCACAGTCGGGGCAGCCCCTCGCCGGTCACGCGCAGACCGGGCACGCCCGCGCGCAGGAGCGCCTCCAGCCGATCGCGCAGCGCCGCGACCCGCGCGGACCGCGCCTCGAGCCCCTCCCGCGCCAGCCGGCACGCCACCCCGAGGGCCACGATCCCCGCAACGTTCTCCGTCCCCGGACGCAGCCCGCGCTCCTGCCCCCCGCCCACGAGCACGGGACGAAGCGCGAGACCGGGCCGCACCCACAGCGCCCCGACGCCCTTGGGCGCGCCGATCTTGTGGCCCACCACCGTGACCAGGTCGACGTCGAGCGCGTCCACGTCGATCGGCACCCGCCCGACGGCCTGCGCGGCGTCGGTGTGCACCGGGATCCCCAGCGCACGGGCAGCGGCGCCCACCTCGGCCACCGGCTGGAGCACGCCGGTCTCGTTGTTCGCCAGCATCACGGTCGCGAGCGTGGTGTCGCCGGACAAGGCACCCACCAGGTCCTCCGCGGCGACGCGCCCGCCCGGGCCCGGACGCACCCGCACGACCGTGGCGCCACGGCCCTCGAGCCGCGCGCAGGGCCCCTCGACCGCCGGGTGTTCGATCGCGGTGGTCACGATCCGGGCGGCGGCGAGCTCCCCGCAGGTCCCGATCACCGCGAGGTTGTCCGCCTCGGTCCCGCTACCGGTGAACACTACCCCCTCGGGTGACCCGCCGAGCGCCGCCGCGACCTCGGACCGCGCGCCCTCCACCGCCGCCCGCGCCCGCCGCCCGGCCGGGTGATCGGAGCTCGGGTTGCCGAACCCACCGTCGCGGAGCCAGGGGAGCATCGCGTCGAGCACCTCGGGCAGGACCGGGGTGGTGGCGTTGTGGTCCAGCAGGATCGGATCGGCCATCGCGTCAGAACAGGTAGGCCGTGTCGATCAGCCCGTCGTCGTCCTGCCAGTCGTGGACCTCGAGCCCGTACCGGTCCCACACCATGCCGTCGAGGGCGAGGCTGCCGGCGCGGTCGGTGAACCAGGCGGACGAGGGCGTGCCCAGGATCTCCGTCCAGCAGCGGGCCGAGGTGCCCATCCCCAGACCGTCCGCGGTCGCGTACGGCCAGCGGGACAGCAGCCGCAGCCAGGGCGTCTCCGCCTCCTCGTCGGGGATCCCGTCCTCGTCCTCGTCGGCGAACAGCCCCTGGAGCCCGGGATCGAAGGTGCAGTACAGCGCGGTCGGGAAGCTGGCGTCCGCGACGCACTCCCCTTCTCCGAGGAGCGCGGCCATGCGCTCGTACGTGTCGCCGACGCAGATGCCGTCGGCACAGCCCGTCTCGAGGTCGAGCCGCCCGTCGGGCTTGTCGAGGATGCACGGCGGCGTCGCCTCGATGGCGTCGGTGGCGTCGGGCGTGTCGGCCTCGGTCGCGGGCGGGTAGCAGTGGCCGTCCCGCGCGCGCGACCAGCCCTGCCGGCACGGATCGTGATCGTCCACCGGAGCGCACGCGGTCCACAGGAGCAGGGAAGACACCAGGGTCACGGCCCGACCTCCGCGGCGGTCCCTTAGCCCGGAGCGGCCCTGCGCGCCCTCACCCTGACGTACACTCGCCGCCTCGGAGGTCGGATGAGGTGGTCGGCGATGATCGGGCTGGGGCTGTGGGCCGGGTGTAGCGGCGACAAGACGTCGGCGGACCCGGCGGTCGACGCGGACGCCGACGCGGACACCGACAGCGACGCCGACACGGACACGGACACCGACGCCGACAGCGACGCGGACACCGACGTGCACACGGGCGTGGCCTCCGACATCGTCCAGGTGGACTTCACGGGGACCATCCTCACCGTCGCCGGCGTCCCCTTCGGCATCAGCGCCCCCGGCGGCACCGTCCAGGGCTCGTTCTCCTACGACCTGCTGGTCGCGGACGGCCGCGCGGGCGACGCCAACCGCGGCGAGTACGACCACCGCTCCGGCACCGGGCCCTTCGACATCACGCTGCCCGGCGGCGTGACGGTGACCGGCTCGGGCAACCCCGTCGCCTCGATCGAGCTGTTCTCGGACACGTTCCGCTGGGTGGACGGCCCGCAGATCGGCGATCCGGTGGAGGTCGATCGCACCTGCTCGGCGAACGGCACGCGCGACGCAGACATCGACATCTCCCTGTCCTTCACGCCGCTGATCGGCGACCCCTTCACCACCGACGCGCTGCCCGCGAGCTTCCCGTGGATCGGGCTCGAGTCGGGCACGGACTACCTCGTGACGTTCACGGTCTCCGACGGGCTCGGGACCCTGCTGCTGGACCTCGACAGCCTGGTGAGCCACCCATGAGCGACGATGCCTACGACGTCTTCCCCTACGGCACCCGCCCCTTCCCGGAGGCGCACCCCGACCGCATGTACGTCGCGGCCCGCGCCTTCGGTCGGGACCCGGTGCCACCCGAGCGCGCCCGGATCCTCGATCTCGGCTGCGGCGAGGGCGGACACCTCGCACCGCTCGCGGTCCGCTTCCCGGACGCGGTCTGCGTGGGCCTGGACCGCAGCCACGTGGCGATCGAGGGCGCGAAGGCGTTCTCGGAGCGCATCGGCGCGAAGGTGACCTGGCTCGAGGTCGACCTGCTCGAGGCGATGGCGCACCTGAAGGCCCCGGGCATGCCGGAGCAGTACGACTACATCCTCGCGCACGGCGTGTTCTCCTGGGTCCCCGACCCGGTCCGCGACGCGATGCTGGGCATCATCGCCGAGATGCTGGCGCCGCAGGGGGTGGCGTACCTCTCGTACAACTGCCGCCCCGGCTGGCACCTGCGCGGCATGGTCGCCGAGATCATGCGGCACCACGTCCGCGGCTTCGACGACCCGGCCAAGAAGGTGTCCCAGGCGCGCGCCATCCTGCAGTTCCTGTCGACGGTGGTGCCCGGGCACGATCCGTACGGCGCGGTGCTGCGACGCGAGGCCAAGCTCGTCGCGCGCCAGCCGGACTTCTGGGTGTTCCACGACCTGCTCGCGGAGGAGAACCGGCCCTTCCTGCTCTCGGAGTTCGTGACGAACGCCGCGACCCACGGCCTGGCCTACCTGGGCGACGCGGATCTGGCGTCGATGATGGCGGACCGGATGCCGCCCGAGGTCCGTGAGACGCTCGAGCCGCTGATGGCCGACGTGGTGCAGGCCGAGCAGTACCAGGACTTCCTGATCTGCCGGAACTTCCGCCGCTCGCTGCTGGTCCGCCCCGAGCCACCCCTGACCGACGGCGTCTCCGTGACCACGCTGCACACGATGTGCATCCGCGGCCGGCTGGCGCTCGATCCGAGCTCCACGCCGGAGCAGGACGTGTTCAAGACCCGGACGGACGACACGCTCGAGGTGAAGCACCCGCTGGTGCGCGCCGCCCTGCGCGAGCTGACCCGCCTGGACGGAGTCGCCGTGCCGTTCACCGACTTCCTGGACGGCCTGTGCGCCCGCGTCCCCGGTGGCGTCCCGCCCGAGGACCGGCAGATGCTGGCGCGCAACCTGACGTTGTGCTGGGTGCGCGGCGGGCTCGACTTCCACGTCCGCCCGCTGGGCGACCCGCGCGGGCCCTCCGAGCGCCCCGTGGCCGACCCGCTGGTCCGCGCGATGGCGCCGGGTGCGGAGGCGGTGACCTCGCTGTTCCACGAGGACTTCCGGCTCGACGGGCTGGACCGCGACGTGCTGCCGCTGCTCGACGGCACCCGCAGCGTCGCCGAGCTCCTCGACGAGATCGTCCCGGCGGGCAACCCGATCCGCGACCGCGTGGCCGAGGTGCTGCCCGAGCGCTTCCACCGCTACTGGGCGGCGGGCCTGCTCACGGCTTGACCCACACCGAGTTGCCCACGCGGCCGCACGGGTGGACCGGGAGACCGTCGGGCTGCGGACCTGCGACCTTGCTGCCGTCCGCCGCGTAGATGGCGCCGTGGCGGGGGCACACGAACTGCCCGCGATCGGGCTTGTAGTCGATGGCGACGCCCTGGTGCGCGCAGGCGCGGGTGATCGCGGTGTAGCAGCCCTCGTACACCTGCGCGACCACCATCGCCGTCCCGCCGACGGTCACGCCGTACCACCCGCCCACGTCGGCGAGGTCCGGGTACTGCGAGAGGGGGAGCTCGGTCCACCCCGCGCCACCCGCGACGTCCTGCCCGCAGGGGTAGTCGTCGCCGCCCGGCGTGCTGTCCGTGTCCGTCAGGCCGGTGTCCCCGGTCTCGGAGCCGTTCTTGTCCAGGGGTGGCCCAGGCTGCGGACATCCGCCGAGGGCCCACACCGCGCACCCACCCTGGAGCAGCCGACGACGATCGAATCCCTTGGCCATGCCTCCCCCTCCGACCCGCCATGCTACCCCGAAGCCGGCGACAGCACGGTGCGTATCGTGAAGGGGGCGTCCAGGACGGCCTCCGCGACCAGCGTGCGGGCCTCGACCGTCGGCTGACCGTAGCGGGGGGCGTGCGGGTCGGTGCGCTCGCGCAGGACGCAGCGCGGATCGACCTCGACGCGCAGGTCCGCCCCCGGACGCAGCGGCAGCACGACCGCCACGTGGTGGCGTCCCCTGCCCTCGATCGTGTCCCACAGCTCCACCCGCCGGTCCGCGAGGCGCACCGTGCGCCGGTGCTCCACGCCGCGGCGCTCGCGGTACCCGTCGTGGCTGGCGGTGAGCGTCCGCCGGGCCAGGTCCAGGTCCTCGAGCTTCGCGCGGGCGGACGTGCGCCACAGGAACGGGTGGTCGTGCTGCACGCTCTGGTCCGCGCCGTCGACGACGACCGTGGCGTGGGCCGAGGTGCCGCGGTGGAACCGCCGCGCGACCGGATCCCCGACGTAGCGGCCGGTCCCGCGCCCACCGAGCACGGGCCGCCCGTCCACCGACAGCCAGATCGCGAGCGCGTCGGCGTGACCGTGCGCGGACAGCGGCGGGCCGCCGAGCGGACCGTGGTCGACGACCAGCGTGAGCCCCTGGTGGCGCAGGACGGTCAGCCCCGCGTCGGCGAAGGTCCGCGAGCGCTCCGTGCGCCGAGCCACCGCCGTGGGGACACCGAGGGCCGCCGAGCGCTCGTCGGGCGACCAGGTCGTCGGCACGGGCTCGCCGAGCGACGCGAGCACGGCCCCCACGACCGAGCAGGCGTAGCGGTCGCGTGGGCCGGGGAGCACGCAGCCGCCGTCGTCGTCGCCCACATCCGGCAGGTGGCCGCCCTCGTCCAGCAGCGACGCCAGCGCGTCCGCCCCGCGGCGCAGGGAGTCGTCGAGCCCCGCCACGCCGCGCGAGCGCGCGAGCAGCCCCCACTCGAGCACCTGCGCGAGGTAGGCCGGGGCCTGCTCGACGCCGAGGCCGTCGGGCCGCAGCTGGCGCGCGAGGACCTGCGGGAAGGTCGCGAGCTGCCGGTCCCAGCCCCGCTCGTCGGGGAAGGTCGTCTGCGCGACCGCGAGCCCCCCGAGCTCCGCGACCCGATGGTTGTACGCCGAGGAGGGCGGCGTGGGGTGTGCCGCCACGAACCGCGCGTGGTCGAGCAGCGGCCGCGAGAGCGACCGGGCGTCGATCCGCTCCAGCGAGACCAGGCGGTGGGCGACCTCCGCCGCGCAGGCCCAGTGCAGCCCACGCCCGGGCGGGTGGTCACGGCAGAACGCCAGCGCCCGATCGAGGTCGTCGGGGCCGAGCTCGAGGAGCCTGCCGGCCTCCCAGGCGGCGCGCGGGTCGTCGGGGCCCGCGAGGTCCGGTCCGCCGCCCACCCACCGTCGCCACAGCGCCTCGATCGCGCGCCCGGGCAGCTCCCGCGCCGGCACCCGCCGCGCCCGCGCCAGCCACCACGACGCCCGCATCCGCCCCCCACCGCGAGGCAGTGTATGCTCGTCGGCCGATGAGACGTGGCCCCCTGTTCGTCGTCGCCCTGTGTTCCCTCGCGTGTGGCGGGCTCTTCGGCCCTCCGGACAAGGTCGAGGTGGAGGGCCGCGTCGACGAGGGCGATCCGGCCGAGCAGATGCGCCTCAAGGGCGACTACGCGGGCGCCGAGGCCGACCTCCGACGCCGCCTGCAGGCCAACCCGCAGGACGCGCGCGCCTGGCGGCTGCTGGGGGACGTGAACTTCACGCGCGGCCAGTACTACCAGCAGAAGTGGAAGGACAACCTGCTGTGGGCCTGGGAGGCGTACACCGGGGCCATCGCGATCGACCCGACCTCCTGCCTGACCTGGGGTCGGCTGGCCTTCGTCGCTGCCGCGGCCTCCGAGAACCCGCAGACCGCGATCTCCCGCGAGGCGCTGGACGAGCTGCCGTTCGAGGACGGGTGGGCCCACTGCGCCGGCGCGACGATGCTGGACCTCGAGTTCCGGCGCCAGCCGACCGACGCCGAGCGGGCGGCGGCGCGCCGCGGGAAGCCCAACGACGCGTCGGAGGCCACCCTGCTGGCCGCCGCGGCGCCGTGGATGCCGGCGGCGGTCCAGAACGCCGGGCTCACGAACGTCCAGTGGCAGGAGGTCCTGCCGCGACCGGCGGTGGCGCCGGGCGGGTGGTTCGTCGTCTTCCCGCAGGACAAGCCGGTCGTCGCGGGCTCGATCGACGGGAGCAAGCCCCGGAGCTTCACGTACCCGGAGTGGATCACCGTCGGCAGCGCGAACAACACCCGCATCACGTTCCTCGACCGGCGCTTCCCCGAGCGGGTGCCCGCCGTCGCGCTGACCCGCGCCCCCGGCTGCCCCGGCACGCGGTGGGAGCTGCGCGGCTCGGACCGGATCCCCGTGGGCAACTGCGTCGCCGGCCCGCAGGACCCGCGCGCGTCCGAGATCTACGATGGCACCCAGCTGCTGCCCGCCGGCAAGGCGCACTTCCACCAGCCCTCGATCGCCGGCGCCACCATCTCCTGGGACACGGTGGCCGAAGGCTCCGTCAGCTGCCTGGGCGGGCCGGTGGGCCGCATGTTCGTGGACACCCCGAGCTGCCAGGTGGCCTACGACCGCGCCATCCCCCAGCGCCGGTGGATCGCCGCCGAGAACACGGGCCTCGCCGCCCTCACGCGCGAGCACGCCCAGCTCATGGTGGAGGCGGCCCGGTCGCAGGACCTGTTCGGCGACGAGATCGCCACGCACCTCTCGCGTGGGCGCATCGGGCTCGGCATGCCGTATGCCCTCGTCGGCTGGAGCCAGCCGGACCTGACCGGCTGCAAGGGTCGCGGCATCTACCAGAAGGCGCGGATCGACGCGGGCGCCATCGAGTTCCAGTGCGTGATCGGGACGACGACGGTGGACTTCCGCGAGATGACCGTCACCTCGGCGGTGGTCGGTCAGCGCTGAAGGGGATCCGGGTCCCACGGGCCCGGTGGAGCAGGAACAGCGCCGGCCCCAGCACCGCCCGGCCGAACCGCGCCCGCGGCGCCCCCAGCCAGCGCCAGGCCCCCTCCAGCCCCGAGGCCAGCGCCCACGCGGGCGCCCGACGCTCGCGCCCCGACCACACGTCGAAGCTCCCGCCGACCCCCATGACGAGCCCGGCCCCCATCGCTGGCCCCCAGCGGCGGGCGAACAGCTCGGCCTTGGGGGTGCCGAGCGCCAGGAGCACGAGCTGCGCCCGGCTCTCGGCGACCTGCGCCGCCGCGGCCCGCTCCTCGTCCTCGGCGAACATCCCGTCGCGCGCGAGCACGACGTCCACGCCCCGCTCGCGGAGGAGCGTCGCTACGGAGGTCACGACGTCGGGACGCGCGCCGACCAGCGCCACCCGCCAGCCGCGTTCGGGCGCGAGGCGCAGCAGGGCCTCGGCGAGCTCGATGCCAGGGACGCGAGGGCTCCGGACCGCACGGGCGACCGGGGCGCCGTCCGCGCCGACGGAGGTGGCCTCGCGGACGGCCTCCCGCAGGCTCTCGTCGTGCAGCAGCGCCACCCACTTGGCGGCGTTCATCGACACGTGGTGGTGCGGGCCGCCGGCCTCGACGTCCGCCGCGAGCCGCTCCACCAGCTCGTCGAACGCACCGGCGTCGATCGCGCAGCCCCCCAGGTCCACCCGTCTCACCCGACCTCCGAGGACCCACGTACCCGGCGGGTTACGTGCCGCCATGGCTCGCGCTGCGCGGATCGTCCTGGTGGGTGCGGTCCCGGCGCGGGTGCTGCTCGACCTGTGCTGGCGCGTGCAGCTGCCGGGCGGGTGGTCGGCGGGGCAGGTCGGCGGTGCCGTGCTGGTGCTCCTCGCGGCCGTCCTCGCCGCCGCTCGCCCGCGGTCCTGGCCCTCGGTGCCGGGTGCTGCCGCCTGGGCGGCGTGGGTGGTGGTGGTGGCGATCGGCGCGGTCCGTGCACCAGGGCTCGAGGTCGGCGCGAACCACGCGCTGCAGCTGCTCACGCCGGCGGTGGTGCTCGCCGCCTGGACCGCGTGGCACCCCGCGATCGAGCTGCCCACGGCGTGGACCCGGACGGCCTGGGTGCCCGTCGTGGCCTCGCTCGCCGCGCTCGCGCTCGGACAGCCGGCGGAGCACGTCCTCCACGGGTGGCCCCGCCTCCTCGGCGCCTACGGGAACCTCCACGGCCACGCCGCCGCGATGGCCCTGTTCGCCACCACCGGCGCCGCCCTCGCCCTCCGCGGCGTCCTGCGAGCGGAGCACGCCGCGCTCGCGCTGGCGGCCGGGACCTGCCTGCTCCTCACCTGGGTGCGCGCGGAGCTGCTCTTCGTCCCGCTGGCGCTCGGGGTGGTGCTCGTGGGGCGCCGTCGCGCGGGCTGGGCGCTGCTCGGCGCGATGCTGCTGCCAGCGGCCGTGGGGCTGCTCTGGGGTCGGATGGGGGACGTGGTCGCCGTGCTGACGCTGACCCCTCCCGAGGGCGGGTGGGCGGCGCTGGGGAGCTTCCGCGGCGCCATCTGGGCCGACGCCACCGCGCGCTGGTGGGCCGAGGGGCCAGTGTCGGTGCTCCTCGGTCGCGGGCTCGGAGGCCAGCTCGGGCTGCACCGGCACCTCGATCCCCACTCGGAGCTGCTGTCGCTGCTGTTCCAGGTGGGCGTCGTCGGCGTCACGGTCTACGCGGTCGCGTTCGCCGGCGTCCTGCACCGGTTGTGGCGCTCGACCCACCCGCTGGCGCCGCTCGCGCTGGGCCTGGTGGTGGCCGCCGGGGCGGTGGGGCTGGTGGGCAACGACGTCCTGCTGCGCCCGACGGTCGTGTGGTGGATCGCCTCGGTCGCGGCCCTCGCCTCGCGACCGGAGGACGGCCTCAGGGCAGGTGCGTGACCCGGTCGACCGGCCGCGGCGGAGGCGTGGGCACGATCTCCGGCAGCCCGATCCACACGAACGCGATCGCGCTCTCGTCCGCGTGCAGCCCCAGCGCCTCCCGCGCCTCCGGGTCACGCAGCGTGCCGCCGGTCCCCCACTTGCTGCCGAAGCCGTCCGCGTGCAGCGAGAGCATCAGGTTCTGGACGGCGCAGGCGCAGGCCGCGTAGTCCTCCTCGGCCCGGGCGGGCTCGGCGTCGACCCGCTGGACCACGACGACGAGCCGGTCGGGCACGAGCATGTTGCGCCGGACCGACGCCTCGAGCTCGGCCGAGGGCCCCTTCCTGGCGCTCTTGATCCGCAACCCCACGCGGAACAGCAGCTCGCGCGTGACGGGGCCGGGCAGCACGAAGCGCCAGGGCCAGGTGAGCTTGTGGTTCGGTGCGTGCTGAGCGGCGAGGAGCGCGCGCTCCAGCACCTCATCGGGCACGGTGCCGGGACGGAAGCGCTGGATGGTCCGGCGGCTCGCGATGACGTCGTGGACGGTGGACATGGTCCCGACCTCTATCGTGCGTCGTGTCATGATGTCGGCGGGCGCGGGAGGAGGTCGACGTGTGGTGGTTGGCGATGACGTGGGCGTGGGCCGTGCCCAGCGCCGACATGACCAGCACGTGCGCCCCCGGCCAGCTCACCGAGGTCCGACCCGCCGACGGCGCCGTCGTCGCACCCGACGTGGTGGTGATGGCGGGCTTCACGGGGAACTGCGGCGTGCCGGCCTTCCAGGTCCTCGACGCCGATGGGTTCACCGTGCCGGCCGAGCTCGGCGTTCGCGATCAGGTCCTGACGTACACCCCCCTCGCGCCGCTCCCCGAGGGCGTGTACGACGTGGCCAGCTGGGACTACTACACCGGCGCCCAGCAGACGCTGTCCAGCTTCACCGTCGCCGCCACGGCGGATCCGGTGGCCGATCCGCCCGCGCCGATCGAGCTCGTCGTCGACGCGCAGCGATCCTGCCAGGGCGGGCTGTCGGCCTACGTGACCGGCGCCCTCACGATGCCCACCGACGCCGCCGGCTGGGCCGTGGTCTCGTTCACCTTCTCCACCGAGAACGGCGCGCAGACCACCGTGACCGAGCTGTGGACCGGTGAGCCCACGCTCGAGGTGGCGGCGTCGGTCTTCGGCGGGCGCGAGGCCTGCATCGCCGCCACGATCGAGAACGCCGCGGGCGAGGTCGTCCACACGACCGACCCGAGCTGCGCGGAGCCGTTCGACGGCTGCCCCGACGACACGGGGATCGGCGGGAACGGCGAGGAGGAGCCGTCGGGTTGCGGCTGCGCCACCGGGAGCGGCGGGTCTGGATGGCTCGCGGCGGGTGCCGCGCTCGCGCTGCTACGGCGCCAGCGCCACCGGCCGACCGTGGCGTAGCACCAGCACCGGGCGCAGCTCTCCGATCGCGTCGGCGGGGACCGCGTACGGATCGCCGTCGAGCACGACCAGGTCGGCCGGGCGTCCCACGGCGATCCGACCCGCGCGGTCGGACAGGCCCGCGGCGCGCGCCGCGCCCACGGTGTACGCGTCGATCGCCGTCGCCACGTCGATCGCCTGCTCGGGCTCGAGCGCGGGCGCCTCCTCGCCCCCGGCCCCGCGGCGGGTGACGGCGACCTCGATGCCCTGGAGCGGATCGAGCGAGGAGACGGACCAGTCGCTGCCGAAGGCCAGCGGCGCCCCCGCGGCCACGAGCGACCCGATCGGGTACAGCCTCGCCCCGCGGTCGGCGTCCAGCACCGGCCAGGTCAGGTCGCGGACGTAGTCGTCCTCCTGGGCCCACAGCGGCTGGAACACGGCGTCGGCACCGAGCGCGGCGAACCGCGGCACGTCGTCCGGATCGACGAGCTCGAGGTGGGCGAGCGAGAGGCGGGCCCCGGCGCGCTCCCCGGCGTCGAGCACCTGGCGCACGGCGGCGTCGCCGATCGTGTGGGCGTGAACCGCGAACCCGGCCTCGGTCAGCGCGGCCACCAGCGCGTCCAGGGCGTCGTCGTCCCAGATGGGTGCACCGCGGTCCTCGCTGTCCGCGTAGGGCGCGAGCAGCGCTGCGGTCCGCGCCTCGATCACGCCGTCCGCGAAGATCTTGGCGGTGCCGACGATCCGATCGTCCCCCGAGAAGCGCCGCCGCCAGCGGACGAGCCGCTCCACCTGCCCCGGACCTCCCTCGGGGTCGGTGGTGAGCCCGAAGGACACGGTGAGGTCGAGCTCCCCGCGCCTCGCCGCCCGCCGGAAGGTCGCGAGCGACGCCCGGTCCGCTTCGGCCTCGAACACCGCGGTGATCCCGTGGGCGAGGGCCTCCGCCACGGCGGCGCGCAGCCCGGCGTCCCGCTCGGCCCGTGTGGGGGCCGGGAGCACGTCCCAGGCGAGATCGACCGCGCTCTCGCGCAGCGTACCCGTGGGCTCGCCGAGCTCGTCGCGCTCGATCCGACCGTCGGCCGGGTCGGGGGTGTTCGCCGTGATCCCGGCCCGTCGCAGCCCCTCGTGGTCGAGCCAGGCCGAGTGACCGTCCGCCGAGAGCAGGAAGACCGGGCGGCCCAGGTCGTCGAGCACGCTCGCCTGGGGGTTCGCCCCCGGGAACGCGCCGAGGTCCCAGCCGCTGCCCACCAGCCACCCCTTCCCGTCCGCCTCGGCCGCGCACGCGTGGACCCGCGCCACGATGACGTCCGGATCGGGCAGATCGACCAGCGAGCACCCAAGCGCCTCGAGCCCGCCGTCCAGGAGGTGGACGTGCGCGTCGACGAAGCCCGGCAGCACCGTCGCGCCGCCGAGGTCCCGCACCTCCGTGGCGGGGCCGATCAGCGCGTCGACGTCCGCTCCGAGCGCCACGATCACCCCGTCCCGCACCGCGAGCGCGCCGACCACGCGCCCATCGGCGTGGATGGCAGCGTGCGTCAGCACGAGGTCCGCGGGCTGCACCGGCGCTCAGTGCGTGGGCGCCAACCGGGTCGTGATCCGGCGGCCCACCAGGGTGCCCACGTCCTCGCCGAAGCAGATCCGGCGGGCGCCCCCGACCGCGTCGAAGTCGAAGATGTGGACCGGCAGGTCGTGATCGCGCGCCAGCAGCAGCGCCGACTGGTCCATCACGCGCAGGTCCTTCTGGATCGCGTCGTCCGTCGAGAGCGACACGTACCGCCGGGCGTCCGGGTTCTTCCGCGGGTCGCCGTCGTAGACCCCGTCGACGCCGTTCTTCGCGGCGAGCACCGCCTCGCACCGGGTCTCGAGGGCGCGCTGCGACGCCGGGTAGTCCGTCGTGACGTAGGGCTGGCCGATGCCTCCGGCGAGGATGACCACGCGGCCCTTCTCGAGGTGCCGGATCGCCCGCAGGCGGATGTACGGCTCCGCCACCGACGGGATCGGCACCGCCGTCATCAGCCGCACCTCCACGTCCGCGGCGCCGAGCGCGGCGCGCAGCAGCACGCCGTTGATGACGGTGCCGAGCATGCCCATGTTGTCGGCCTCGGCCCGCTCGATGTTCCACTCGGGGGCGAGGTTGCCGCGGAAGATGTTCCCGCCGCCGACGACCAGCACGACCTCCACACCGAGATCGCGCAGGCTCTTCACCTCCGCGACCATGTGGTCGATCGAGTGCTGGGAGAAGGTTCCCTCTGCCCCGCCGCCCATCGCGGCGCCGGAGAGCTTCAGGAGGACGCGACGGTACCGCGGGGCGGTCATGGGAACCTCAGAGCAGGGTGGCGACGAGCGTGACCATGGTCGTCTGGTCGAGCGGCTTCAACCCATCGACGGGGACGTTGTCGAAGATCAGGGCATGAGACACCTTGATCGAGAACTTGCCCGAGAGCGTCGAGGTGAGCGCGGCGGTGTTCAGGATGCGCACGTCCTCGAAGTCGATCACGTTCTCGTACAGCTCGAAGGTGTCGCCGAACGAGACCTTGTCGTTGAACTTGTGGTTCAGCCCGAGCAGGACGCGGGCCGCCAGGATGTTCTGGTAGTCGGGATCGAGCTCGTTGCCGTAGTAGTTCTCCTGCGCCACGTCGAAGCCGAGCTCGGCCTTGAGCTCGGTCGGCTCCGTCTT
>JACKER010000056.1 GCA_020632925.1 Alphaproteobacteria bacterium
CGATCGCCCACGAACGGCGCACCGAGCCGTCCTTCCCGTAGCCTGGAGCCCGTAGCCTGTAGTCCGCCCCGGGATCCCGCCCCACCCGCCACCTCGGGCCATGCGTCAGTTCCTTCAAAATCCATTGAAAAAATGGACTCGGAGGTTACGACGGCTGGCACAGGAGGGTCGATGACGACGTCCGTGCTCCCGGGTGGCCCGGCCGTGCGCCACCGCGCCGCGGGTGCGAAGGCGGGAGCCCCGCTGACGCGCATCGACGGTCCGGGTGCCGCGCTGGGGCTGGTCGCCGAGGAGCTGGCCGCCGCCGAGCTCGCGCTGATGGACCTCGTGCAGAGCGACGTCCGCGCCGTCCCCGAGGTCGCGGGGTACCTCGTGGCGGCGGGCGGCAAGCGCCTGCGTCCGGCGTTGACCGCGCTCGGCGCGCGGGTGGTGGGCATGGAGCCCGCGCCCGTGCGGCTGATGTGCGTGGGTGAGCTGCTCCACCTCGGTTCGCTGCTGCACGACGACGTGGTGGACGACGGCGACACGCGCCGCGACCGTCCCGCCGCCCACCGGGTGTACGGCAACGCCGTCACCGTGCTCACCGGCGACTTCTGCCTGGCGCGGGCCGTGCTGCTCGCGGCCGAGGAGGGTGGCTTCGACGCCGTCCGCGCCCTGGGCGACGTGGTGACCGAGATGGCGGAGGGCGAGGTCCTCCAGCTCCAGCGGGCGGGCGACCTGTCCTGCACCGTCGAGCCCTACCTCGACGTGGTCGCTCGCAAGTCCGCCGCGCTCATCGCCTGGTGCGTGCGCGCGCCGGCGCTCGCGACCGGGATGCACGAGGAGGCCGCGCTCCTCGAGGGCTTCGGGCGCGCGGTGGGCATCGCCTTCCAGATCACCGACGACGTGCTGGACTACTCGGACAGCACCGGCAAGTCGCGTGGCTCCGACCTCCGCGAGCGCAAGGTCACGCTGCCGCTGATCCGAGCGATGGAGCGCCTGCCGGGGTTGCGCGCCGAGCTCGAGCGCGGCGAGCCCGATCCCGCTCACGTCGACCGGCTCGTGCGCGAGATCCGCGCGTCGGGCGCGCTGGACACGGCGCTGGAGGACGCCCGCGGGTACGTCCGGATGGCCGTCTCCGCGCTCGACGGGCTCCCCGAGTCGACGGGCCTGGAAGCCCTGCGCGTGCTGGCACACCACCTCGTCGAGCGCGTGCGGTGAGTCGGCCCCGCAAGATCGTCGTCGCGGTCACGGGCGCGTCGGGAGCGCCGTACGCCGCGCGGGTGCTGGACTTCCTGCGCGACGAGGCCGCCGAGCTCGGCCTCGAGCCGCACGTCGTGTTCACGAAGTTCGGGCGGCTCGTGTGGGCGGACGAGGTCGGGACCGATCCGGCCGAGGCCTACCCGTTCCCGACGTACGCCCCGGGCGACATGATGGCGCCGTTCTCCTCGGGCTCCTCGGGGTTCGAGGCGATGGTCGTGATCCCGTGCACGGCGGCGGCGGTGGCGCGGATCGCGAGCGGCGTGTCGTCGGATCTCGTGTCCCGGGCGGCGGACGTGATGCTCAAGGAGCGCCGCAAGCTGGTGCTCGTGGTGCGGGAGTCGCCCTACTCGCTGATCCACCTGCGGAACATGGTGGCGGTGACGGAGGCGGGGGCGGTCGTGATGCCGGCCTCGCCGAGCTTCTACTCGGCGCCCGAGGGTGTCGAGCAGCTGTTGGACACGGTGACTGCGCGGGTGCTCGACCAGCTCGGCATCGACAACGACCGGATGCGGCGGTGGACCGGCGCCCTGGTCGGTCACGGGAGGAAGTCGTGATGCAACCAGCCCCGGCCCAGCGGCCGATCGAGGGTGGGGTCCTCTCCACGGTGGCGCGGCGCTCGCTCCAGCGCGCCGGGCTCGCCGACCTCGCGGAGCGCGTGCTCGCCGGGGAGCGCCTGTCCTTCGACGACGGTGTGCGCCTGTTCCGGACGCGCGAGCTCGCCGCGGTGGGTGCGCTGGCCAACGTCGTGCGCGAGCGGCGTCACGGCGACCTGACCTGGTTCAACCGCAACCTCCACGTGAACGCGACCAACGTGTGCGAGGCGGACTGCATCTTCTGCAGCTTCAGCCGGCTCAAGACCGGCGACGCCGCGGCGTACACCATGACGCTCGACGAGGTCATCGGGCGGGTGCGGGCGCAGCGCGATCAGTTCGTGACCGAGCTGCACACGGTCAACGGGCTCAACCCCGACCTGCCCTGGTCCTACTACCTGGACTTCCTCCACGCGGTGAAGGCCGAGCGCCCCGACCTCCACATCAAGGGGTACACGGCGGTCGAGATCCACTACTTCGCCGAGAAGTACGGCAAGACCTACGAGCAGGTCCTCACAGAGCTGCGCGATGCCGGGCTCGGCAGCCTCCCGGGCGGTGGTGCCGAGATCTTCGCGACCCGGGCGCGCCGCAAGCTGTGCTCGGACAAGGTGGACAGCGACGGCTGGCTCGAGGTGCACCGCACGGCCCATCGCCTCGGGATGCGCAGCAACTGCACCATGCTGTTCGGCTCGATCGAGACCTTCGAGGAGCGCGTGGACCACATCCTGCGCCTGCGCGAGCTGCAGGACGAGACCGGCGGCTTCCAGACGTTCATCCCGCTGAAGTTCCACAACGAGAACAATCGTCTGCGGAAGCTGCCCGAGCCCACCGACGCGGACTGCCTGCAGACGATGGCGGTCTCGCGGCTGCTCTTCGACAACGTCGCCCACATCAAGGCCTACTGGCCGATGCTCGGCGTCCAGCTCGCGCAGCTCTCGCTGTCCTACGGGGTCGACGACCTCGACGGGACGGTGAAGGAGGAGCGCATCTACCACATGGCCGGCGCCCGGACGCCGCAGGAGCTGACCCGCGGCGAGCTGGTCGGGCTCATCCGCCGGGCCGGTCGCATCCCGGTCGAGCGGGACACGCTCTACCGCACCGTCGCGGAGGCCTGAGATGGCTCGCATCGGCACCGTCGGGTACCTCAACGCCAGGCCGCTCTCGGACGAGATCGACGTCGACCGGCACACGCTGGTGCTCGCCAACCCCGCCGAGGTCGCGCGGATGCTGCGCGCCCGCGAGGTGGACGTGGCGCTGGTGCCGGTGGCGGCGGCGCTGTCGGACGACGAGTACCGCGTGGTCCCCGGGCACTGCATCGGCGCGGACGGGCCCGTGGCCTCCGTGCTCCTCGTGGCCGAGACGCCGCCCGAGCAGTGGACGACGGTGGTGCTGGACGGCGTGAGCCGGACCTCGGTCGTGCTCGCCCGCCTGATGCTGACCCGCGGCCCGCTGGCGCAGCGGGTGCGTCCGGACCTCGTGATCGAGGACGGCGAGCCCAACAGCGGCCTGCGCCGGGCGAAGAAGACGACGGCGGCGCTGGTCATCGGCGACGCGGCGCGCGAGCTGCCCGAGCGCCTGACGACCAGGCTCGACCTGGCGCTGCTGTGGAAGAGCTGGACCGGGCTGCCCTTCGTGTTCGCGGTCTGGGCCGGCCGTCCCGAGCTGCCGTCGTCGGTGGTCGCGGACCTCAAGGAGGCGGGCGCTGCCGGCGTCGCGCGCATCACGCGGAAGTACGCGGGCGACGACCTGGCCTACCTCACGAGGAACCTGCGGTACCCGCTGGACGATGCCGCGCTGTCGGGCCTGCGTCGCTTCGGCGCGCTCGCGCACGAGGCGGGGCTGGTGCCGCGCGCGGACGTCGAGCTGTACGGGCCGCCCTCACGGCGCCTCGAGCGCCCGGACACCGACGCGATGCTGGAGCGCGCGCTGAACGGCTCGGGCCTCCCGCACGCCGACGTGGTGGCGCTGCTCCGCCAGGGCTCGGTGGCGGAGCTCGCCGCCGCCGCGGACCTCAAGCGCCGCGAGAGCTGGCCCGGGACCCAGGTGCCGTACGCGACCTCGCCGGTCGAGGGTGAGGGGCACGCGCGGGTCGCGGTGGGTGAGGGGACCGAGGAGGAGCTCGCCGCCCGCCTGCTCTCCCTGCGCGACCAGCCCGGGCTCTCCTCGGTGACGCTCGTGACCGTCGACGTGGACGGCCCCTACGCCTCGGCGCCGAACACCGCCTCGGATCTGCTGCGCGCGGTGGCCGTCGCGCGACTGGTGCTGCCGGGGACGGTGCGCCTGCGGGCCTCGCCGGCGACCGAGGGGCTCGGGATGACCCAGGCGAGCCTGCGCTCGGGCTGCGACCACGCGGGCTCGCTCGACGGCGTCGATCCGGCCGCGCTCGAGCACCACCTCCGCGCCGCGGGGTTCGAGCCCGTCCTCGAAGCCTGACCAGCTAGCCCGGGTCGATGGGGAGCTGGCGGTCGGGGTCGACCACGATCCGCGCGCTCTTCGGGGCCTCGAGGGAGGCGGTACCGTCCACGAGCGTGACCCAGCGCCGCTCGCACCGCCGTCGCCCGCAGACGTCGACCGGCACGTCCATCCGGCCGAACGCGACCGGGCTCCGCAGCACCGCGCCCTCGGTGGTCCGCTCGACGACCACCGGCACCCGGGTGCGCCGGCCCGTCATCCAGGGATCGAAGAAGCCGCCGAGATCGTCGCCGACCACCGCCTCGAGGTGCGCGCGCAGGCCGTCGGCGGTCCAGGGCCCTCGCCGGCGGTAGCGGTCCAGGGCCTCGAGGAGCTCGGCGCGCCCCACGCGGTCGGCGAGCGCGCCGCCCACGATCCGCGCGGCGTCTTCGTCCTCGTCGTCCTCCCGCCAGGTCTCGAGGCGCGGCGGCCCCCAGCGCTGGAGGACGTACAGATCGCGATAGACCAACGGCAACGCACGTCCGAGCCAGGCCTCGCGCGCGGGCCACGGCAGCGCCGCCCACCACTGCGCCGCCACGGCACCCGCGAGGTCGCGCTCGATGCGGTCGCGGTCGATCCGGGGCCCGGTGCCCGGTCCGGCGAGCGACGCGACGCCCCGCAGCTCGATCAGCCCGTCGCCCGCCTCCACCGACACCCGTGGCGGGGCCTGTCCGCGCTGCGGCCCCGCGAGGACCGGGGCTGGTGTCGAGGGCTGCTCGAACGTGGGCGCGTCGCGAGCGCCGGCCGGCGTCGGCGTGGCTCCTTCCACCGGCTCGCCCCGCCGCGTCGCGAACGGCTGGGTGTCGCGGAGCCAGGGTCGGTCCGGCCCCTGGACCACGGCCAGCGACCCACCGGGGAAGTCGGGCAGGACACGCTCGTAGAGGGCGACCATGTCCCGGATCGCGGGGGCCGGCGCGAACCCGGGCCGGTGGTGCAGGACCTCGATCGCAGGCGCACCGTCGTCGTGCTCTGCGCCACCGCGCGCGACCGAGAGCGTCTGGTGGCTGCCAGCACCCGCGCGTACCGCGCTCCAGCCCTCCGGGAGCTCGACGTCGAGCGTCACGGCGGCGGGGAAGCGGGGCTGCCCGTCGACCCCCGGCACCAGGTCGAGCCCGACGTCGGACGCTCCGAGGCTCGCTCGCTGTGGGTAGGCGTCGGCGGCGCAGTCGGTGGGGGAGACCGACGCGCAGGCGAGCAGGCTGTCCGCTGCCATCTGGCGGGCGTCGACGAAGGCCTCCGAGGGCCGGCGCAGCCTCCAGCTCACGGTGAGCTCGACGCCGTCCGCGTCGATGGGGTGCGGCATCACCACCCGCTCGCGGACCCCCCGGGGCTCGGGCCGGATGCCCCACACGCTCCCCTCCGTCACGGCCCCCTCCGTCAGCACACGCACGTCCGGGGCCCCGAAGTGCCGCAGGGCGTAGTGCTGCTCGGGCTGAGCGCGGTAGGGGACCACGAGGTCGACGAAGGGCGTGGGGGCCTCCGCCTCCAGCATCAGCGTGGCCTCGACCTGCAGGACCAGGGTCTGACCGTGGTCTTCCGTCGACGCGGTCGCCCGGACCTCCGCCCGTTCGACGAGCGCGCGCGCCAACGGCGTGGTGCGGGGCACGCCGGTCAGCACGCGCCAGTCCTCCCGCCGATGGACCGCGAGCAGCTCCTCCAGCGTGTCGTCGACGCCCCCCGTGGGGTCCGCGAGCCAGGTGAGCCAGCCGTCCTCGGTCCAGGGACGCTCGGCGTGCAGGGCGACCAGCCGGTGTGGCGCACCGCCCCGGACGCGGTCCTCCGCGAGCGCGTCGCCACCGTCCACGCCGGCCCGTCGCCACTCCCGGGTCCGCTGGTCCAGGTGTCGGCGGGCCTCCGCGCGGGACGGCGGGTCGAAGGCGAGCACGACGACCTGCTCCGTCGCGCCCTCCGCGGTCCAGGACACGGCGCGACCCTTCACCGCGACGGTGGGCGCCGCGGCCGTCACCGCCCGCCAGGTCGGGTCCTCCCCCAGCGCCACCACCGCGTCCACGCGCTCGGTCGTCCGGCGCTCCGCCCACTGGCGCCGGGCGTCCTCGGGCGTGACCCCGGCGCGCACCGAGAGGTCGGCGAGCGCGGCGAAGGCCTCGGCTCGCGTCTGCCAGCCCCACGACAGCTCGCCCGCGCCGAGGACCACCCAGCCGACGACGACCTCGGGGTGGTCGCGGTCCAGCACGTCGAACACCAGCGCGTCGTCGACGGCGAGCGTCGCCGCCCCGAGCGGCAGGGTCGCTTCGTCCACCCACCGCGGATCGGCCGCCAGCTCGAGCGCGACCGGCGCGAGATCCACCTCAGCCCTCCAGGAGCCGGCGGGCCAGGATGCGCGTCACCATCGGCGCCGGGTCCCGCAGCTCCACCATGGGGCGCAGCGGCTCCCGATCGCCGGTGCGCAGGGCGCGCGCGATCTCCTCGAGCGAGGTCGCCTCGGGGTCGTCGGTGACGGCCCCCTCCAGCCAGGGCCCGGGATCCTGCCCCTCGCCGGCCGCTGCCACCGCGCGGATGGCGTCCAGCCGGCGCGCGTTGCGGGGATCGGGTGGGTCCTGCAGCGTGGATCGCAGCTCGTCCACGCGCACGGCGGCGCCGTCCCGGCGCAGGGCCAGGAGCGAGCGCAGCACCACGACGTTGGCCGCGAACGTGGAGGACACCGCGGCGTCGGGTGCGTCGAGCTCGTCCACGAGCCGCGTCGCTGCCTCCCAGCGGCCCTGCTCCATCAACAGCAGGCAGCGCACGAGCTGCAGCTCGCGCCGTCCCTCGCGGTCGCCCGCCACCGTGCGCTCGGTGATCAGCGCGTCGCAGAGCTCTTCGGCCAGCGCGTGTCGTCCGAGGTGGCAGCGCGCCGTGAGCAGCAGCGAGCGAGCACGGCCCAGGACCGCGTCGATCCGACGGGCTCGGAGCACGGGGAGCGCCTGCTCGAGCAGCGCTGCGCACGCCGCGATCCGACCCCCGAAACCGAGGTCCTGCGCGTGCAGCACGTCCACCGTGGCCCTGCGGCCGGGATCGCCCAGGGCCTCGGCCGCGCGGCGTCCGAGCTCGCGGGCCTCCGCGGCGGCCGCCACCTCCCCGATCGCGAGGAGCGCACCCGCGGCCGGCACCACCAGCTCGAAGAGCTCCCGCCACCGGCCCCCGCGCGCCGCCTCCGCGAGCGCGCCACGCACGGCCTCGACGTCCATGCGCCGCTCCTCGCGGCTGCGGATCGCCTCGAGCCAGACCACCGCGCGAGGGACGGGGTGGGTCGCGAGCGCCCGCTCCGCCAGCTGGCGCGCGCCCGTGCCGCTGCCCCACCGCGCGTGGTGCGCCGCCTGGGACCAGCACGTGAGCGCCTCGGCGGCGAGGTCCGGTCGCCCGGCGCCGGAGGCCAGGGCGGCAGCGCGCTCGAGGTCCGCGCCGAGCAGCTCGATCGGGCGCTCCAGCAGATCGACGCGGGCCCGCCCGATCCGCAGCCGGGCCTCGAGCACCGGGTCGGGGGGCGGTGGGTCCAGCGCGCGGTCGAACGCCGCCAGGCGGTCCGTCAGGGTGGCGACGGAGCGCGCGGCGTGGTCGGCGGCGAGCACGCACCGGGCCCGATCGTCGCCCTCGAGCCGCCCGGCGAGCTCGCGCAGGTCGGGCAGCCGTGCCTCGAGCGTGCGCAGGACCTCGGCGCGCTCGGGCTCCTCGCCCACCTCCACCAGCGAGCGGAGCCACGCATCGAGCCGCTGGCGCTCCTCCGGCGCGATCCGGTCGGCCGCCCACGCGCGGACGGCGCCCGGCAGTCGGACGCGGTCGTCTGCCACCGCCACCAGCCCGGCGTCCACGAGCTCGGCGAGCGGCGCCTCCGCGGCCGCCAGCGAGCCGGCGACGGCCGCCACGACCTCCGGATCGAGGGGGGAGCGGACCGCCGCGAGGCCCGCCAACAAGCGCCGAGCGGGCTCGCCGACCCCGCCCCACACCCGATCGAGCGCGCCGACCACCGGCCCGAGCCCGAAGGCACCCTGCACGGCACCCGACCACAGGCGGGTCCGCGCCGCGAAGAGCTCGATCGCGAGCGGCAGCCCGTCGAGGTCCGCGAGCAGCCCGTCGTCGGGGCGGTCTCCGGCCCGGCGGGCGAACAGGGCGCGAGCGGCCTCGTCGTCCAGCGGCGGCACGAGCACGGCGACCGCGCCGGGTTCCGCGCGACGGACCTGCCGGGTGCCGAGGACCTGGAGCGTGGGCGAGGCGGCGTGCCAGGAGGCGATCAGCGGGCCGGGATCGAAGCCGTCGGCCCCGTCGAGCACCAGCACCTCGACCTCGCTCGCACCCAGGTCGAGCTCGCCCGCCCGGCCCGGCGACAGCCCGAGGGTGGTGGCCACGCGCTCTCGGGCCTCCGCCGCCGATCCGACGCCCTCGAGGTCGACCGTGGCGACCCGTCGTCCGCTCGCCGCCAGTCGGTCGGCGACCGCTCGCGCCAGCCGGCTCTTGCCCACGCCCGGCAGCCCGTGCAGGCCCAGGTCGCGCGCGCCCGTGCGCAACCGGAGCAGCAGCTCGGCGAGCAGCGGACCGCGCCCGACGAGGTCGGCGTCCTCGGGGTCGGGGAGCACCAGCTGGTACCCCCCGGCATAGCTGGACAGCAGGTGGCTCTCGGCGCCGTCGAGGTCCACCTTGCGCCGCAGCCGCAGGACGGCCATGTCCACGGCGCGCGTGCGCACGGTGGCCTTGTGTCCCCAGACCTGGCGCAGGAGCTCCTCGCGCGGCACCTCGCGTCCCGGCCGGGCGGCGAGGTAGGCGAGCAGCGACACCTCCAGCCGCGAGAGGCTCGTGGTGCCGCCCGCGTGTCGCAGGACGCGGCGCTCGAGGTCGACGGTGCCGCCGCGCAGGGCGAGCTCCCCGGCCCGTCGCCCCGACGCCAACGCCGCCAGCGCCTCGCCGACAGCAGCCTCCGTGGGCGTGGCGACGACGGCCAGCGGCTCGAGGAGGGCGCGATCCTCCGGCGGCTCGGCCGCGAGCGCCAGCACGCGGAACCCGTGCCCGCCCAGGCGCCAGGCGCGTAGGCGCGCCCAGTCGTCGCCCATCGCGACCAGCTCGTGCTCGGCGGGACGTCCCTCGGTCACGACGTGGAGACCCCACGCGCGGAGCGGCACTTCCAGCGAGGGTTCCAGGACCAGCGGCACCGATGGAGCCTACCGCGCGAGCGGGTCAGGCGGCGACGACGCGACCCTCGCGCACGGCATACCCCACGGGGACCGGCAGATCGTCGGGCACGGCCCAACGCCGCTGCGAGAAGACCTCCGCGAGCCGCGTCCGCAGGCGGTTGCTGTCCTCCTCCGGGTTCGTGAGCAGGCCGAGGAGCGGCTCGCGCCCGGCGTCGTCCTGCTGGGCGACGATCACCTCGGCCGCGGCGTACCGCACGCCCTCGTCGAAGTCCGCCAGCATGGGCACCGTCGCGTCGATCGCCCGCGGGTGGCGGCGCTCGGCCAGCCACACCAGCGCGTCCACCTTCTTCTCGGGCTTGAAGTCGTCCTTCTTCCGCTCGATCTCCAGGATCTCGAACAGCTTGACCGTCGCCGCCTCCTCGCCCTTGAGGTCGACGTACAGCTGCAGGGGCAGCGCGATGTGACGGCACCTCTCGAGGTGTCGCTCGAGCGGGCGCGAGAGCGCGTCACCGAGGGAGCGCAGCAGCTCGAGCATCGTCTCCTTCTCGGCCTTGTCCTTCAGCCCGTTCTCGAGCGCGATGTCGAACCGCGTCAGCAGCGCCACGATCGCCTTGGGACTGCCGTTGTCGACGAGCCAGCGCGCCGCCTTGTCCCGCTCCTCCGCCTGCTGGTTGCGGTCCGTCAGCAGCCGTTGCTGCTTGGCGATCTTCTGATCCTCGTTCATCCAGAAATCGAACAGGCCCATGACCGGTCTCCGTCGAGCGCAGGTACCTATTCACCACGGTCCGCAGGGCAACGGGTCGGGGGCGCGTGCGAAGTTGTTGACGCGGTGCCGGGCGCTCGATAGGCGAAGCGAGTACCACGCGGAAGTGGTGGAATTGGCAGACACGCAGGATTCAGGATCCTGTGCCGCGAGGCGTGGGGGTTCGACTCCCCCCTTCCGCATCCAGGGCCCCCGGCCACCTTCATCGGTGCACCGGGGGCTCGTCGTTTCTGCCCCGATGTGAGATGGTGGGGCGAGGAGCGGAGGCGGAGTGCAGATCAGGGAGCTGATGACCGCCGATCCGGTGTCGACCACTCCGGAGTCGGAGCTGGCCGACAGCTTGCGGGTCCTCCACGAGCGACGGTTCCGCAGCCTCCCGGTCGTGGGTGCGGACGGCGCCGTGCTCGGCCTGCTGACCGAGGCGCGCGCCGCCGCCGCGCACCAGGGGAAGGTGGCGGAGGCCATGTCGCCCGACGTGGTGACCGCGCGGCCGGACGAGATGGTGGTGGACGTCCTCAACCGGGGCCAGTGGGCGATGCAGGAGGCGGTGCTGGTCGTCGCCGATGGGCGTCTGGTCGGCATCGTGACCGAGTCCGACGCCTGCAGGCACGCGGCCAACGTCCTCTCGGACGACCTGTCCGTCGAGGACCACGCGAACACCAGCATGGTGTGCATCGAGGGCTCTCGCCCCGCGCAGGAGGCGCTCGAGCGGCTCCGGCGGAGCTTCGTGCACGACCTGGTGGTGCTCGACGACCGCGTGCTGCACGGGATCCTGTCGGTTCGCGACCTCGTGGCGGCGCGCGCCGACGAGGACGAGTCGCTGACCTGCCGCCAGCTGGTGCGCGAAGGGACCCACCCCACGGTGCAGTGGGACACACCGCTGCGCAAGGCGGCGGCCCTGATGGTCGAGCACGACGTGGCGTGCGTCCCGGTGGTCTCGGACGATGGCCAGCAGCGCGTCGAGGCGGTGGTGTCGCGGGGCGACGTGATCCGCGCGCTCCTCATCTCCGGCGAGGTGGGCGAGGGCGACAAGAGCATCGAGGACGTGTTGCTGTAGGCCGACTGCGACGCAGTTGTCGCGATCTTCCGGACCTCTCGGATCCCGATCCCGGTGCGACCGACGCTTCCGGCGAGGTACGAGAGTTGCACGTCCCCTGGGACGCTCCGGAGGCCCCCATGCCGCGTGCGATCCTGCCCACCCTGCTGCTCGCTGCCTGCTCCAGCCAGGGCTACTTCGCTGGCGCCGACGCCACGACGGACGGATGGAGTGACGCGCCGTCCTCCAGCTGGACCGGCGACGACGACGACGGCGGCTCCTCCACGACGGCACCTCCCGAGGTCGAGGACGATCCGCTCCTGCTGCCGCCGGCCCAGACCGACGTGTTCGTGTTCGTCCCCAACCCCGATCGCGACACGGTCACGCGCATCAACGTCCGCTCGCTGGCCGTCGACACCACGATGGTGGGGACGGACCCACAGATCGTGCAGACCACGCCCGACTTCGCGACCGCCGTGGTGTTCAACCGTGGCGACGACTCGGTGACGCTGCTGGACGCCACCACGCTCGAGCAGGACAACGTCGACGTGCGGGCCAACATGAACGACATGGTGCTGTCGCCCGACGGCGGCTGGGCCATCCTGTGGCACAACGTGGCCCGCGAGCGGCCGGACGACCCCAGGGTCGAGGGGCTCCAGTCGTTCAACGAGGTCGACTTCGTCGACGTGCGCCGCGCCACGCACCAGCCCCTGGCCGTCGGCTTCAACCCGCGCATGGTCCGCTTCACGCCCGACGGCTCGCTCGCCGTCGTCGTCAGCGACGCGTACCTGTCCATCGTCGACCTGACCGTCGACCCGCTCTCGCCCAAGCTCGTCGAGCTCGAGCCTGGCGTGCTCGATCCCGCCTCAGCCGAGGAGGTGATCGTCGCCCCGGACGGCAGCTTCGCGTGGGTGCGCCAGTTCGGGAGCTCGTCGCTGCGCGTGGTGAACCTCGCGAGCGGCGCGGTCGGCCAGGTCCCCGCGGGCGACAACCCGACCGACCTCGACCTGTCGCCGGACGGGCGGGCGGCGGTGGCGGTGGCCCGCGGCAGCGCCGAGCTCTGGGTCTACGACTCCGAGCGCCCCTTCGCCTCGCCCCGCGTGGTCGCGCTCCCGCCCGACGGCGCCTACGGGCAGCTCCTGTTCGACCCGACGGGCCGCCAGGGCGTGCTGTACACCACCGCCTCCGCCATCGAGCGCTTCGCGGTGTGGGACCCGGTCGCGGACACCGTGCTCGAGCGCTCGCTGGTCAAGCCGGTCCAGAGCGTGGCCGTCTCGCCGACCGGCGGCACGATGCTCGTCTTCCACACGAAGTCCGACGGGCCTGCCACCGAGCCCGTGTTCGCGGGCCACTGGGCGATGTCCCTCGTCGACCTGTCCGACTTCCGCAGCAACCCGCTGCTGCTGCCCGCCGAGCCGCTCGGGTACGCGAACAGCACCAGCGGTCACCTCGGGTACATGGTGATGGACGGCGAGCAGTACTTCGAGGTCCTGAACTACGACACGCTGCTGCACGACCAGTACTCGCTGCGCAGCCCGCCCGTCTTCCTCGGCGTCCTGCCCGACCTCGCTCCGAACGACGGCGACGAGCCGCCCGCCTGGATCAGCCAGGAGTACTCGCTCGGTCGGATCAGCTTCTTCGACGCCGACGACGGCTCGCTCGACACCCTGACCGGCTTCGAGCTCAACTCCGAGATCGAGGTGGAGTGATGTCCCCCCTGCTCCTCACCGCGCTCGGGTGCGGTTGGAACCACCTCCCGTCCGGGCATGGCCGCTACGAGAACCTGCCGCTGTGGTCGCCCGGCCAGGCCGTCCCGACCGAGGACGGGCTCTACGTCCCACTCCCGCAGGCGGGTCAGCTCGCGCTGATCACCGACGCGAGCCCGCCCGAGGCCCGGCTGATCGACCTCGGACCCGGCCGCCTGGACCGCATCGAGGCCGCGCCGGACGGACGGTCCCTCGTCACCTTCGTCCAGCGCTACGTCTGCACGACCGAGGACGCGCCGAAGCGGGTCGACACGACCGACGAGTGCGCGAACCGGGACCTCGAGGTGAACACCGAGCTCGTCGTGGTGCGGGGCGGGGAGGCGTCGCCGGGCGAGGACCTGCCGGGGGCGTACAACGCGGTCGCCTTCTCGCAGGACGCGCGCTTCGCGACCGCGTTCTTCGACTTCTCGCTGGAGGTCGAGATCGACGGGGTGCTGAACCTGACGGGCGTGGTCGTCCTCGATCTCGAGCGCGACGTGCAGACGCTGGTGCCCGTCGGCTTCGCGGCGGACCGGATCCTGTACGTGAACGACGACCAGGGCGCCGCGGTCGAGGCCGTGGTGCTGTCCCGCAACCAGGTGGCGCTGGTGGACCTGGCGGCGGACCCGCCGGCGCTCAGCGTGACGTACCCGCTGTCGCTCGATCCGGACGTGATCGTCGACCCGGTGGGCGCGGACGTGACCCCGGATGGGCGCTACGCGCTGATCAGCGCGCGCTCGAGCACGGATCTGTACGCCATCGACCTGGAACAGCCGGCGATCAACCTCATCGAGCTCGCGGGTGCCCCGCAGGACATGGCGGTCTCCGCCGCGACCGATCAGACGGTGCTGGTCTATGGGACCCGACCGAAGGTGGAGCTCCTCGATCACGAGCGCTTCGAGATCGACGCGGTGGACCTCGACGAGGGCATGGACCACATCACCCTCGTCGACGACCAGGCGGTGCTGTGGGGGCAGGGCAACCAGCACGATCTGTACCGGCTGGACCTCGTGAACCACGCGCTGGTCGAGTACCGCCTCCAGAACCCGGCGACCTCGGTCTCCATCGCGCCGACCGGGGAGATGGCGGTGGCCCTGACCCGTGCGGAGGGCGGCGGTGGCACCGGGGTGGACGCGATCTACGACCAGCACCCGGGCATGGAGATCGTGGACCTTCGGACCGACGAGACCACGCCCTTCCTGCTCGAGGGCGACGGGCTCGGGACCGCCTTCTCGAGCGACGGCACCAACCTGCAGCTGCTCGTGCTCCAGCGAGGTGTGGACTACCTCTACCGCCTCGACCTGTACACGCGGCAGGAAGGGCGGATCGAGCTGACCGCGCCGCCCGTCGCCATCGGCTCGATGCCGGGTGGGCGGTTCTTCGTGACCCACGACGCGCCGCTGGGGCTGGTCTCCTTCCTCGACCCGCAGAGCGGGAAGATCGAGGAGATCGGCGGCTTCGCGACGCTGGGTCGCTTCGAGCCCGTCGAGCTGACCGAGGAGGTGACGCCGTGATCGCGCTACTCGCCACCGCGGCCTTCGCCGACGAGGACGCCGCCAACCCCTGGAGCGAGGTCCCGAGCGGCACGCCGTACGAGACCGAGGCCCCGGCGCCCGTGCTGGAGCTGTCCGCCCAGCTCGGCTCCCTCGGAAACACCGATCCGGCCTACGACGTGTTCGGCGGCGGGGACGGGATGCCGACCTGGGGCTTCCGCCTGGGGGCTCGCCTGCACGAGCGGGTGGCCGCCCAGCTCTCCTGGGACCTGTGCCGACGGGGCGCGTGGGTCGAGGCGCCCAGCGCGGTGAGCGGCGGCGCCGACTTCACGACCTACGGGGACAGCACCTCCTACGTCGCTGCCATCGTCGCGCACCAGGTGCGGCTCGGCCTCAAGGCCGACGTCCCGCTGGCCGGGGTCGTGCTGCCCTACGCCTCCGCGGCGGCGGTGCTGATGCCGCTGTGGGTCCGGTTCGACGACGACCCGGAGGACGAGCACAGCCCCGGCCAGGTGTCCGTGACCGGGACGAGCTTCGGGATGGACCTGCTCGGCGGCGTCGAGCTACGCATCCCCCCGAAGGCGCCGGTGCAGCTCGCCTGGTACCTCGAGATGGGGGAGGGGTTCCGCACGCGGGCCTCCCTCGACGACCTCGGGACCATGCGCCCCGGCGGGTTCACCGCGAACAGCGGGATCGGCGTCCGGTTCTGACCCATCCGTGGTTATGCCGGACGGGTGCACCCCGCCTCGATCGACGCCGCCGACCTCGCCCGTCGCCTCGCGCAGGCCGACGCGACCGGTCGTGCCGCGCTCGTGGGCGAGGTGGACGCGCTCTTCGCGCAGCACCAGGACCTGGTCTACGCGGCCTGCCTGCGGTTCGTGCCCCAGCCCGAGCGTGCGGCCGAGCTCGCGCAGGAGACGTTGCTGAAGGCCTGGCAGAAGCTCCCCGCCTTCCGCGGCGAGTCGCGCTTCTCCACGTGGCTCATCGGCATCGCCCGCTACGAGTGCCTCAACGCGCGCCGCAAGTCGGCCGAGCTGCTCGTGGACGACGGCGTCGTGGACCCGACGGACGAAGGCGTGTCGGTGCTCGCGGAGCTGCGGCTGCACGAGCGCGAGTCGCTCCTGCGCGACGCGTCGGCGGCCGTGCTCGACCCGACCGAGCAGGCCTGCATCGAGCTCCGCTACGTCGAGCTCATGGACCTGCAGACCATCGACGAGGTGCTCGAGCTCACGAGCAAGAGCGGCGCCCGCGGCGTGCTGCAGCGGTGCAAGCGCAAGCTCGGGACCGAGCTGCGCCGTCGGCTCGAGGCGCTGGGCCACGGCAGCTCCTTCCTGCGCGCGAGCGTGTCCGGATGACCCGTCACCCCGATCTGGCCGAGCTGCTCGACCACTCCGACGAGCCGGAGGTCCGCGACCACCTGGAGTCCTGCCCGCCGTGCCGCGCGAAGGCGCGCCTGATGGAGGGCGTGGGGGGCTCGGACCCCGAGGCGCTGCCCGGGATCGACGCCGCGCGGCGAGCGATGGCGGGCGCGCGCGACCAGGCGGGCCGCACGATGTCGATGGGCGGCACCTCCGACGAGGACGAGCCGCTGGCGCCCGGTCGCGACCTCGGCCGCTACGTGGTGGAGGGCTGGGTCGGCCGCGGGGGCATGGGGTCGGTGTACCGCGTGCGGCACCGCCAGCTGGGCAGCGTGCACGCGCTCAAGGTGCTGCGCGGGACGACGGGCTCCGAGCGCGCGCGGCTCATCCGCGAGGGGCGTGCCCAGAGCGCGGTGCGCCATCCGAACATCGTCGCGGTGACGGACGTGGTCGAGGTGGACGACGCGCCCGGGCTGGTGATCGAGCTGATCGACGGGCCCTCGCTCTCCGCCTGGCTGCGCGAGCACGGGCGGCCGACGGCGGAGGTCGCGGAGCGGCTCGGGCGCCAGATCCTGCGCGGCGTCGCGGCGGCGCACCACGCGGGCCTGGTCCATCGGGACCTCAAGCCCGCCAACGTGCTGCTGGCACCCTCGGACGAGGGTCCGGTCGCGAAGGTCGCGGACTTCGGGCTCGCGCGCAACGTGGCGTCGCCCGGCCCCGAGGAGACGCCGCTGACCCGCCCGGGCACGCCGCTCGGCACCCCGGCGTACATGGCGCCCGAGCAGATCCGCGACGCGAGCCTCGCCGACGCGCGGTCGGACGTGTTCGCGCTCGGCGCCGTGCTCTACGAGCTCTGCAGCGGCGAGCGGGCGTTCCAGGGGCAGCAGGCGATCGACGTGTGGGACGCGATCCGCGCCGGGCGGTACACCCCGCTCGCGAAGGTGGCACCGCAGCTGCCGCGGCACCTGGTGGACACGATCCAGCGCGCGCTCTCGGTCGACCCGGCGGACCGCTTCGCGGACGCGGGGAAGATGCTCGACGCGTGGCGCGGACAGGGCGCGGTGGTCCAGGCCCCGCGGACCTGGCTGCCGTGGGTGTCCGGGGGCATCGCCGCCACGATCGTGGTGGTCATCGGCGGCTTCCTGGCGACGCACCAGCCCGCGTCCACCCGTCCCGAGCCCGTGGAGCGGCGCCTGACGGCCCAGCCGAGCGAGCTGCAGATGTTCGCGGTCAACATCTCCCCGGACGGACGCCGCCTCGTGACCACCGACTCGCGCGGCGCCTTCGTGCAGGACATCGACGGCGGCCTGCCGCGGCAGGTGCTGGACCAGGGGCCCTACCACTCGGTCGACTTCCTCCCGTCGGGTGATCGGATCGTCGCTTCGGGCGTGCGCGACGGCGTCGAGGCGGTCTGGGCGGTCGACGTGGACGGGGGGAACCTCCAGCGCGTGCTCGACACCGAGGCGCGGACCTCGGCGCTGTCCCCGGACGGGCAGCGGCTGGCGTGGGCGACGCACACCGGCCTGTGGGTGGCGGACCTCGCGGACGGCCACCGCACGCGGCTGCGTCCGCTCACCGGGGTGGACGAGACCCTGGAGCTCGCGTGGTCGCCCTCGGGCCACACCATCGCCGCCATCCAGCGCTCCGCCTCCGGGGCCTCGCTCGAGCTCACCGCCGCCGACGGCTCGTCCAGCCGGCGGATCCTCGAGGACGGGTCCCTGATCGCGCTCGGGCTCGGACCGTTGACCTGGGTGGCGCCGGACCGCCTGGTGTATGCCCTGACGAGCGAGCTGCGGGACCCCGTGGTGAAGCTGTACGCGCTCGACGACGCGGAGAACGCGACCTCCACGGACGGAGCGTCCCTGCTGCAGACGTGGGAGGGCGCGCACCTGACGCAGATCCGCGGCTCGGCCGACGGCGCGCGCGCGGTGACCTCGCGGATCACCGGCCGGATGCAGGCCTGGTGGAGCCACGATCGGGCACCGACCGAGCGGGTGGAGAGCGAGGACTGGGAGGAGCAGCCCGTCGGCTGGCTCGACGACGATCACCTGCTGATGTACTCGCTGCGGCCCGATCCCGTGCTCGCGGTCCGCGATCGCGTTGCCGGAACGACCTCGGTGCTTCGGTCCTGCAAGAGCGAGAAGAGCGCGGGGACGCTGCACGACGGCGCGCTCTATGGCTGGTGGTTCGTCGACAAGCACGCCGATCCGTTCACGGTCGAGCTGGTGCGCGAGTCGCTCGAGGGCGGCGAGGTGGAGGTGCTGTCCAGCCGGACCGCCCGCGCCGGCACACCGCACGAGCGGTACCAGGTGCGGTGCGCCCGCTCGACCCCGGCCGGCCCTGGCCGGTGCATGGTGAGCGAGCCGGGCGACGACGGGATCGTGTTGCGCTGGATGGACCCGACGACGGGAGCGCTGTCGGACCCGGTCCGCACCGTGCCCGTGACCACGCGCTCGATGGTGTGGGACCTCGGGCACGACGGCTCGACCGTGGTCGTGCTCACCGGCGAGCCGGGCCAGCTGCGGGTGCTCTCGACCGACCCCGCTGGACCACCCGATCGCGTCCTCCCTGTGGACCTCAGCGTCGCGATCTCCATCGCCAGCGTGCCGACGGGGGACGGCTGGATCGTGGCCGGGCTCTACGACCCCTCGGACCACCCGTACCGCATGGTGGAGGTGACGTCGGACGGCGAGCAGCGCCTGGTGTGGAGCTCGATGAGCTGGTTCCTGTACGCGCCCACGCCCTCGCCGGACGGGCGGACCGTCGCGATGGCGGCCTACGCGTTCGACGACGACGTGTGGGGGGTCGACGGGCTGCTGAACGCGGACTGACCGGCGTCAGCCGCGGACGCAGCGCTCGACGAGACCGGCGAGGGCGTCGCTGACCTCGACCGTCGCCTCGCGGGGCTCCCGCTGCTCGGGGGACAGCGCGGCGATCGAGGCGCTCGCGTGCGCCCGGGCCTCGTGGACGTCGGGCCCGGGCAGCCGGCCGCGGTTCCAGCACCACACGGGCTCGAGGAGCGGCACGCCCTCGTGCTCCTCGTCGGCGCGTCCCACGAGATCGCCCCCGGGACGGCGCCAGACCTGCAGGCGGCCGGGGAGGGTGGCCTTGCCGGAGCCGCGCGAGAGCTTCATCGTCGGCTGGCCGCGGACCTCCGAGAGCTTGGCCACGGCGCCCACGCCGACCGGCGCGTCCGGCGAGGTGACGATGCGCTCGCCGATGCCGTAGCCATCCACCGGCGCGTCTCCGAGCCCACGGATCGCGTGCTCGTCCATGCCGCCGGACACGTAGATCCGGGTGTGGCGGGCGCCGAGCTCGTCCAACACCGCTCGCGCGCGATGGACCGTCTCCGCGCTGATGCTGCTGTCGATGCGGATCCCCACGGGCCCCACGCCATCGGTGGCCCGGACGGCCGCGCGGATACCCGTGAGCTCGCCGAACGTGTCGTAGGTGTCGACGAGCAGCACGTCCGTGTCTGGGAACGTGCGGTGGAAGGCGCGGAAGAAGGCCTCCTCCGTCTCGTGCCGCGGCACGCCGGGCTGTTCCCACGCCTGGATCGCGAAGTGGTCCATCGTCCCCTGGACGGGGATGCCGTAGCGGACGTGCGCCTCGACGTTCGAGGTCGCCGCCGCCCCCGCGAGGTACGCCGCTCGCGCGGCCTCCACCGCGGCCTCCGGGTGTGTCCGCCGCGTGCCGAACTCGAGCACCGAGCGGCCCGGCCCGAGCTCTCGGGCGGCCTGCACCACGCGGACCGCCTTCGACGCCACCATGGTCTGGTGGTTGATCCACGACAGCAGCGGGGTCTCGATCAGCTTCGCGGTGAGCAGGTCGGTCTCGATCTCGAGGTAGGGCCCGTACGCGGAGGGGCGGACCCCGTCCACCTCGAGCCGCTGCCCATCCCCGCGGACGGCCGCCCCCGCCACGAGCGGCGTGCCTTCGCGCGGCGCCCGAACGGCCCCCGTGAACCGCCAGGTGCGCAGCCGCTCGACGAGATCCGGGTGGGCTCGCAGCGCCGGTCCGAGCATGGGGTGCCCTTCCAAACGCTCGAGCTCCTCCTCCCCGAAGCGCGCGTGCTCGAGGTGGTCGAGGCAGCGCTCCAGCCCGCACCACAGCAGGAAGGCGCGCACGGGCTCGTCGGTCGCCGTGCTCCGCGGCAGTCGGCGCGAGAAGAACGTCATCACCACGCGGTCGCCGGTGTGTCCGGCCGCGTGGTGGGTGACCAGCGAGGTCAGCTGGTACAGGTCGACGCCCGTCGCGCGCAGCGTCATGGCGGCAGCGGCGTCCTGCGGGCGTCCGGTGGGGCCTTCGCAGGCAGGCGGAGGGTGAACGTCGACCCTCTCCCGTACTCGCTCACGACCTTCACGTCCCCGCCCATCCGCCGCGCCAGGGTCTTGGTATAGGCCAGGCCCAGCCCCGTGCCACCCACGTCCGGCCCTGTGCGGACGTGCGCCTGGCGATACGGCTCGAACACGCTGGTGAGCTGTTCGGGGCGGATTCCGATGCCGGTGTCGGCGACCGAGACGAACACCTGGCCACCGACCAGATCGCCTTCGAGCCAGGCCCGCACCTTCACCTCGCCACCGCGCGTGAACTTGCAGGCGTTGCTCACGAGGTTGAGCAGGCACTGGCGGATGCGCAGCGGGTCGCCCTCGATCTCGAGCGCCGGATCGAGGTCGCTCCAGAGGCGGACCTCGTTGCGGTCCGCGAGGGGCGAGCAGCCCTCCAGGACGTCGTGCACCAGCCCGTGGAGGTCGACGCGCTCGGTGCGGAGCTCGAGCCGCCCCGCCTCCACCTTCGAGAGGTCGAGGATGTCGTTGATCAGGCTCACGAGGTGGCGGCCTGCGCCGATGATCCGCTCCAGGTCCCGCTCGTACCGATCGAGCCCGTCGTCGCGCATCTCCTCGATGAGCAGCTCTGCCTGGCCGATGATGCCGTTGAGCGGCGTCCGGATCTCGTGGCTGGTGTTCGCGAGGAAGCCCGTCACCAGCTCGTTGCGGACCGACAGCTCGTTCTCGAGGGCCGTGGACGCCTCCACGGTCGTGGCGTGCAGCAGGTCGAGGTCCTCCACCTGTTGCTCGAGATCGCGGGCGTAGCCGAGCAGGCTCCTGAGCTCGGCGGCGACCTCGCCGGACAGCTCACCTTCGAGCAGGCGCTTCTCCAGGAGCACCGCAGCCTCTCGGGGCGCGACGTAGCTCGCTGGGGGGACGACGGAGGGGGCGCCGCCATGAGCCGGCTCGGTCTTCACCTAGAGCAACCGCACATCGAGCTTGGAGTAGAGCTTCTTGAGGAGGTTCAGGGTCTTCGAGTGCCAGGCGATGCCCTCGGAGCCGACGATGTTGAGCGGCTTGTCCTGGGTCCGCGCCAGCAACACGATGCGCGACAGGCTCGTGATCCCGGAGCTGTTCAGGAAGCGCACCTGGGAGAGGTCGATCGTGTACTCGCCCTCCGCGACGACGAGCGCCTGCCGGATGGGCTCGAAGCGCTCTTCGTAGTCCGCGGGGGAGGACAGCCGGAGCACGCCCGACAACCGAGCGATGCTCGGCGCGCTCGTGTCGATCGAGAAGCCCTGGTCGTTGTGGAACATCACTCACTCCGCTCGGAACGATCCAGCACGACGGCGACCGTGACCCGGTAGTGCCCCGTCTCCGCATCCTCGCGGATCCGTGCCCCCAGGCGGGCACCGAAGTTCAGGCGGAGCGTGATGAAGCCGAGCTGCGATCGGTCGACGTCGTCGGCGTTGTTCTCCACCTGCTGCACGAACAGCTCCTCCAGGTTCTGCTCGATCGTGCGACGCAGGATCTCGACGAGCTCCTTCGCCCGCCGCTCGTCGCAGAGGTTGCTGGCCTCGACGCGGATGGCGTCGCCGAAGTGCTGCACGGCCATCGACACCGACTCGTTCGGGGCCACCGAGAACTTGACCGCGTTCGCGAGCAGCTCGTCGATGACGATGGAGAGCTCCTCGCGCTCCATCGGGTCCCGTTCCGTGTTCGGGGTCAGGAAGTGCGCCAGGTAGTCCGAGGTCAGCAGGCAGCGCTTCCAGCGGGTCTCGTTGTCCGGCGACATCAGGCGGAGGTCGACGTAGTGGACGACCTCCCGATCGGGTTCGGTGGGCGAATCGAGGTGTTCCCAGGCGATGTCAAGCGACACGACGGACTCCGTGGATGGCGAGGTCGAGGTGGAGCGGGAGCTGGAGCGCGTGCATGAGCGGGTCCAGATCGAGCTCGGGGATCGTGATCCTGGTCTCCATGGGGTCCGTCGGCGTCCGATAGCGCTCGTGGCTAGGATAGCTCGGGAACAGACCCAGCGTGCGCGTCTTGATCCGCGCTCGCTCACAGAGACGGAAGACCGAGACCTTCGCGCAGCTCAGGACGAAGGGCGTCCGCCCCCCCTCCGGCGCGAGGAAGCCCCGGCTGTGCGTGACGGTGAGGAAGATCGGGCCGATCCCCTCCCATCCCGGCGCGACGGTGAGCCGCCCGTACTCGACGAAGTCGCGACCGCGCGGATCGATGCCCGCGCTGGCCACGGCGGCCTCGAGGTCGGCGCGGGTCAGGCCGCTGAAGCGCTCGGCGTAGGTGACGCCGGTGTACAGCCCGCCGACGGCGACGATCCGCCCCTCGAACTGGGCCATCACGAAGCGATCCGGCCACGGCTCGAGCCGCCGGTGCGGGTCGGGCGTGCCGTCCGTGAACGACACCCCGTAGCGCTCGCCGTAGATGCGCTCGACCAGCTCCTTCGCCCTGCGCAGATCCTGGCGGCGCGTGACGCGGGAGACATGGACGGTGCCCAGCTGGGCAGGGGTGGTCAGCGACTCCGGCAACCGCCACCCCCGTGGTGGTCTCCGTGCCAGTCGTCGTCGTCGTCGAAGCACTGCTCCGCGCCGCAGAAGGTCGCCTCCCAGCCTCCGGACGTGAGCCCGGTGATCAGGTCGAGGTTGCCCGTGGCGAGCAGCGATCCCGAGACGTCCTCGAAGCATCCCTCCCCATCGACCGCGCGCACGAAGGTCATGAACGCAAAATCGCCGGAGAAGGTGAGCTGCCCGCTGTCCTCGCCGTAGATCACGCCTTCGTCCGTGGTGATCGTGGAGTTGCCCGTGAACTGGAACGTGGTCTCGGCCGGATCGTCGCTGATGGGGATCATCGCGGTCATGGTGAAGGCGTAGACCCCCTCGAGGTCGCCCGTGAGCTCGCCGAGCGTGCACATGCCCACCGGCGACGCACAGTCCGGCCCCGCGACGAGCGAGGACACGAAGTCGCCCGACAGATCCCGGCACTCGTCGTGATCGCGGTCCCGGTGGTGGTCGTGGGCCATCGCGGTGGACGACCACGCGACCCACCATCCAGCGGCTCCCGAACGAATCGCCTTCCACATGCAGCACCTCCTGACGCAGAGAGTCCCGCGACCGCCACGACGTGACGGCCACCTGGCGGTCAGCGGGGAGGGGGGCCCGCGTGACGATCCGGTGGAGGGGGTCGTCGGACCGACCTCCTCTCACCTTGATGATAGCCACGACCACCAGCGACCTGCAACTGTGCGATGTTGGAAATCGACCGGATACGGCAAATCGGGGTCGAGGCTGCCCGAACCGTGGGGGCGCGGCAGGCCGACCATGGCGCCGATTTGTGTGCGCCTGCCATGGGGGCCGGCTAAGCTCGCTCGTTCTTGGAACGGAGGAACGATGCTGCGTAAGACCACCTGGGTCGGCCTTCTCGTGCTCATGGCCTGCTCTGGCGACACCGACACGAAGGACACCGACACCGACACCACCGGGGACGCCGACGCGGACACCGACTCCGACACCGACTCCGACACCGATGCGGACACGGACTCGGACACGGACACGGACGCCGATCCCTGCGGCCGCGCCGTGAGCTGGAACTGCTACGCGGAGTTCACGGAGGAGGTCACCGAGCCCGCCGGGTACGCCGGGAGCTGCGGCTTCGAGGTGTTCGCCGACGACTACCACGACCAGCTGACGTACGACGAGTACCACGTCGAGGGCTACGGGTACGACTACAGCACGTCGAGCACGTACGCGTACGACAGCGACGGCCGGCCGACGCGCATCAGCAACGACGAGTTCGGCTTCGACGGCACGTTCGAGACGGAGGAGGGCTGGGAGTACGACCCGACCCTCGGCCTGCTCACCAAGTACTGGACCGACGGCTCCGCCGGCCTCGACCGCATGTGGGGCACGGGCGACGACCGGCCCGCGAACGGCTCCCCGGACTACTCCGAGAACTACACGTACGACGGTGAGGGTCGCCTCCTGACGTACGACGAGGACCCGGGCGACGACGGCTCCCCGAACTACTCCGAGGCGTACACCTACGACGCCAACGGGAACGAGACCCGGTACGAAGAGGACAACGGCGGCGACGGCGTCGACTACATCGAGACCCGCACGTACACCCGCGTCGGCGTCGGCCCGCTCGCGGTCTACGTCACGGATATCAAGGCGATCGACGACGACGGCGACGGCACGCCGGATCGGGCGTACCAGTACACGTGGGGCTCGCCGACGAGCATCCAGTTCCTCCTCGGGCTGCCCACCTCCATCGCCGGCGATCACGACGGTGACCTCTCCCCCGACTCGCTCGACGAGTACGTCGCCATCGGCCTGCCCAACAACGGCTTCGACATCGTCCACACGGCCGACTTCGAGGACATCGACTCGGACGGCGTGCCCGACATCGACGGCACCGACGACTACCGGTACCACCAGCGGTTCGAGCCGTCTGCCACCGGCGACTACGTCTACGGGGAGCAGGAGGACGCGGTCGGCGACGGGAACCTCGACTACGACTACCAGGAGACCGTCGCCACCGACCTCGGCACCGGCGACGTGACCCTGCACGTCCGCGAGGACATGGACGGCGACGGCACCTACGAGTCGGACTACACCCTGACGTACTACGCGAGCGGGGACCTGGACATCTCGGGGTACCTCGACTTCGGCGGGTCCTACGGTATCGACACCTACGACGAGTCGATCAGCTACAACGAGCGTGGCCGCATCACGAGCGACGTCACCTCCTACGGCACGCCCACCTGGTTCGCGTACGCGGACAACTGGGCGTACCGCGGCACCTGCGGCGTCCAGTACGACGTGAACGTGTCGGGCAGCGGCTTGCCCGCCCCGGCCGAGGGTCGCGACGCCTGGGCGATGGTCGAGCGGATGAAGGACGGCACCGTGTACGCGCTGGAGTCCTCGACCGTGACCAAGGGTGGCTTCACGGTGACCCTGCCCGACGCCGTCGAGGAGGGCGAGGAGTACCGGGTGTCGATCTACGTCGACATCAACAACGACGGTCGCTGCATCAACGGGAATCCCCCGACCGGCGACCTCACCGGCTTCTCGAAGACCTTCGTGGCCGGCTCCGCGGACGAGAACCTGACGCTGGACATCAAGACCGACACGGATCCCGCCGCCTGCGATCGTTTCTGAGCCGTGGCGCGCGCGCTCCGTCCGCCCACCAGCCTGCGTTCACGCGCGGCTGACGGGCGACGGATCGCGGCGCTGGGGTTCGACGACGCTCCGTTCGAGAAAGTGCCCGACGCGGCGGTCCCCCTGTGTGGGATCGTCACGTCGGGCACTCGCTTCGAGGGGATGCTCTGGGGCCGCGCCACCCGCGACGGCACCGACGCCACCGACGCGCTGGCCGCGCTCGCGCTCGACTCCAAGTTCCGCCCGCAGCTGCACGTCGTCCTGCTCGACGGGATCACGGTCGGCGGGCTGAACGTCGTCGACCTGCCGGCCCTCGCCCAGCGCGTCGGCCTGCCCTGCCTGTCCGTGATGCGGCGTCCACCGAACCGGGATCGCATGCGGCTCGTCGTCGAGCGGCTGGCGGACGGCGCCGAGCGCTGGGAGCGCATCGAGCGGGCCGGACCGGTCCACGAGCGCGGCGGCTTCGTGTTCCAGATCGCGGGTGCCACCCCCGAGGACGGCGAGGCCGCGCTGAAGGCGCTCACCGACCGCGGGCGGGTCCCCGAGCCGCTGCGTCTCGCTCACCTCATCGGTTCGGCCGTGATCACCGGCCAGTCGTCGAAGCGAGCCTGAGGGTCGGGAAGGGCGGGAGCTCGCCGAGGGCCTCGAGGACCAGGGCCGTCCCGCCGGCGCGATCCAGCGCCTCGGAGAGCGCGGAGGCAGCGGCGTCGTCGCGGGCGTCGAGGTGACGGAACACGGCGCGGCGCAGCACGGCGTCGGGCACGCTCTCCGCGAGCGTGGCGCGCGGGGCGCTCCGGGACACCCGCTCGACCTCGCCGGCGAACCGCTCCAACGCCCGCTCCGCCGCCTCGACCCAGCCCGTGCGCGGCCGGTCCGCGAGCAGGTCCACCAGCACGTCGCGCTCTCCGCCGAGCAACAGGCGCAACGCCGCGCGCTCGTGGTCGGGACCCTCGCGGACCGCGTGCAGCAGCCGGTACCGGTCGGTCTTGACCTTGTACATGCGCCCGTCGTCGTCGCGGAGCACGAAGCCCTCCCCCTCGCGGGCCACGGCGACCTCGCGGACGAAGGTCTCCACGTCCCCCACGAGGCCGCGGTCGGGGACGAGCGCCACCCCGTGCGCCCGCGCCAGCTCACGGAGGTGGTCCCAGGGGGCGTAGGTGCCCGTGCGGAGGTCGCGCACGGCGAGCAGCACCAGCCGGTCCGCCGGGTGCCGGAACACGATCCGGTGGCTCGCCGCACACCACTCGAGGATGACCGTCCGCCCGAGCGCGGTCTGCTCGCGGAACAGGCCGCGCCAGTCGCCCTCGGCCCGCTCCGCCCAGGCGAGCGCTGCGTCCGCGAGGTCCGAGGGACCGCGGCGCGTGTGCAGGACGGGGCCCTCGGGCATCGCCGCCGTCGCGACCAGCGTCCCGTCGAGCTTCTCCGTGGCGAGCAGCGGGCCCGGCGGCATCGGGTCGCCCGGGCGAAGGCCATAGAACCGATGGAGCTTCCGGCTGATCGGGCGGCCATCGGCACCGAACGCCAGTCCCCGGCACTCGTGGAGCAGCGCTCGACGAGCGTGCTCCGCGCGGGTGACCGCCCCCTCCAACCTCGGGAAACTGGAGGATCGTTCGTAGCTGACCACCTGGAGCGGTCCGTGCCGATACACCCTGATACCCGGCTCCGTGCGGGCCGCCGCCAGCAGCGGACCGGGATCGTCGATGACCGGAAACAACGGTGGATCTGGCTGGATGGCTCGTAGGGGTCGTACGATCGGTCCGAGCCCCGCGGCGATCTCGTCCACCACCGCCCCGAGGTCCGGGGGAACCCGGCGACTCGGGTGATGTCTGGCATAGGACTTCCACTTCTTTCGGCTCGGAGCGGAGCCACCCATCACGCCGGCGAGGAGCCGGTCCGTGACGCGCAGGGGTGCATCGCGCGCGTCAAAAGATGCCACGATGGCAGTACCCAGCGCCTCCAGGTCCGGGCTCGCATGTCGCAGCAGCAACCACAGGTCGTGCAGATCCTTGCAGCGCCAGCCGCCGTCGTGGTGCTCGAAGAGGCCGTGCAGCTTCCACGCGATGAGCGTCTCGGCGCGCGGACACAGCACGGGGACGCCGAGGATCTCGCGTGTCTCGGGTGGTGGGACCAGCGGGTCGTCGAAGCCCACGTCGAGCTGCACGAGCTCGCCTGCGGAGGCCACCTGGAACCGCAGTCCGGGGAAGGGGGTCTCGGCGAAGATCACCTCGCCCGCGTCCGCGTCGGGGAGGGCGTCGCGCACGATCCGCCGCCCGTGCTCGAGCGTCATCCCCGGCATGGCGATGAGATCGACGTCCTCGGTGTCGCGAGGGTGGGGTGCGACGAGCGCCGCGGTGAGCAGGCCGCCCCGGACGGCGAAGGACGTCCGCGCCTCGGGGTGGGCCGCCAGCGCCGCCACGATCGCCCGCTGAGCCGCTTGCGTCACGCGGACAGCCACCAGGCGTCGTGGTCCACTCGGGTGTCGAGGACGGTCGTCTCCCGCTTGATCTCGGCGATCCGCAGGCCGCGGGCCTCGAGCCGCTCGCGCACCTCGGCCACCCGCTCGTCCGCGAACGCGCGATCCCCCTCGTAGCAGCGGAAGGTCACGAACTGGAGCACGCGCCCCTCGCGTCGCTCGTTGGGGTTGCGGGACGGCACCCAGCCGGTCGCGGGCGCCTGCTCGCGCAGCCAGGCCATCACGTCGTCGTAGCCGTCCTCGGGCAGGTCGAGCTTGACGTGGACCTCGTGGTAGCGGGTCGCGCCGTAGGTCGGCAGCGACGGGAGCGACTCGTGCTCGACCTTCACGCGCAGCACGCGCAGGCCCGCGGCCTCGAGGTCGGCGCACATCGCGCGCAGGTCGTCCACCAGGCGCCCGAGCGCGCCGGGAGCGTCGTCCTGGTGGTACCGCGTGGTCATGACGTCGCGCTGGACGCGGTCGTCGAACCGGTCCAGGTCGATGACCGTGCGCTTCGCGTGGTGGCGGCGGCACAGGCGGTCGAACGCGGCGGCGTCGGGCACCTCGGCGACCGTCAGGTGGCTGTGGAACCGCCCGGCGAGCGCTCCGAGGGGTGGCTCGTCGAGCTCCGCGCGCAGCGTGTCCAGGTCGTGGGTCGCGGTGGGCATGACCTCGCGTATCGCGTCGTGCGTTAGAACGGTCCGCCATGGACCACGTCTTCTGGCCGGGTGTCGTCTCCGTCTTCGTCATGTACGGGCTCATCTTCGGGGTGGGTGTGTGGGCCTCGCGCGGGCGCACCATGGGCACGGGCTCGGAGGAGGGGACGCTCGACGAGCTGATGCTCGCCGGCCGCTCGCTGCCGCTGTGGCTCGGGCTGCTGTCGATGACGGCGACCTGGGTGGGCGGCGGGTACATCAACGGCACCGTCGAGGCGACGTACAGCATGGGCCTGCTGTGGGGCCTGCAGGCGCCCATCGGGTACTCGCTCTCGCTGATCCTGGGCGGGCTCTTCTTCGCGCGCTTCATGCGGAAGAACGAGTACGCCACGCTGATCGACCCGCTGGAGATCCGCTTCGGCAAGGGGCTCGGGCTCGCGTTCACCGGCGTCGCCGTGCTCTCGGAGCTCATCTGGTCGGCGGCCATCCTGGTCGCGCTCGGGAGCACGTTCGCCACCGTCGTCGGCCTCGACTTCCAGACCTCGCTGATCGTGTCGGCCATCGTGGCCGTGGGGTACACGATCACCGGCGGGCTGTGGTCCGTGGCCTGGACGGACGCGGTCCAGCTCACGCTGCTGGTGGTGGGGCTCGGGCTCGCCGTTCCCTACGCGGTCGGCAGCTCGGGCGGCACCGAGGGCATGCTGCGCGGGATGGCCGAGCTCACCCGCGACGTGAGCGGCGGGCACGAGGTCGTCTCGTATGGCGACTGGCTGTTGCTGCTGATCCTCGGCGGCGTGCCCTGGAACGTGTACTTCCAGCGGGTCCTCGCGACGCCGAGCCCGGACGTCGCAGCGAAGCTGTCCATCGGCGGCGGCTTCCTGTGCATGGCGATGGCCGTGCCCGCGCTGATCCTGGGCTTCTCGGCGCAGGCGACGACCTGGGGAGCCCTCGCCAACGACCCCGCGGGGCTCGCGGCCTTCGGCGGCCAGGAGGGGGTGGTCGCGCTGCTGCAGGAGAACCCGAGCATGGTGCTGCCCATGCAGCTGCGGCTCGCGGTGCCGGGGTTGATCGGCGTCATCGGGCTCGGCGCGGTCGCGGCGGCGGTGATGTCGAGCGTGGACAGCTCGATCCTGTCGGCGACCTCGATGGCCGCCTGGAACGGGTTCAAGCGCGTGCTGCGGCCGCACACCACGATGCCGGAGATGGTGCGCCTGATGCGCCTGCTGATCGTGGGCATCGGGGCGGTGGCGACGGTGATCGCGCTGGTGGTGCCGAGCGTGAAGGCGCTCTGGTACCTCTGCGGCGACGTGGTCTACGTGCTGCTCTTCCCCGCGCTGGTGCTCGCGCTCTGGGACGGGAGGGCGAACCGCGTGGGGATGGCGAGCGGGCTGCTGGTGTCGGCGATCCTGCGCCTCGGAGGCGGGGAGCCCTCGCTCGCTGTGCCGC
>JACKER010000057.1 GCA_020632925.1 Alphaproteobacteria bacterium
CCCCCCAGCGTGCATCGGCCAAGGAGCAGGAAGTAAGGGCGGAACGCGAACGGTTGTCCGCCCGGAGCGGAGGACGCCAAGTAGAATTTTCGATCATCGCGCCACTCCGTTTCAGGGGACTCCGGTCGATTCGACGGTCATCGTCGTCGTGACTTCGCAGGTGTTGGCGGCGATGCGCAGGCTGGCTGCCGTACGTGGCGTCGTAGAGCGCGCCTGTTCCGACCTCCCGCATGACAACCCCACGTCCCGGGTCACCCACGAGCTTGCCGAGGGAGAGAGCGGTTTTACCCCCGAATACTGCAACCCCGAGCGAGAGCCCGTAGCTGTAGTCCGTAGTCCGTAGCCCGTAGTCCGTAGCTACCCGAACAGGCCGAGCTGAGCCGTGGGGACGCGGAAGGGGCTCGGGTCCGGCGGCGTCCAGACCGGGCCGTACCCGAGCTTGGCGTGCCAGAGGTCGAACATCCCGCGGATGGTCTGCCACTGCGGGTCGTCGGCGCGGCCCTTCATGCGGTGCCCGCGCCGAGGGTCGTTCAGGCCGCCGTCGCGCAGGCGGCGCACCTTGGCCATCACCGCGTCCGCGCGCTCGGGCAGCGCCTCGCGCAGGCGCTCCTCGAACACCGGCGCGACCGCGCCCGGCAGGCGCAGCAGGATCGGCCACGCCCACCGCGCGCCCGCCTCCCGCGCGAGCTGCAACGCCCGAGGCACGAGGGCGTCGCCGACCCCCGGGATGATCGGCGCCACGCTCACACCCACGGGCACGCCCGCGTCGGCGAGCACCCGCATGGCCTGCAGCCGCGACTCGGGCGAGGGCGCGCCGGGCTCGAGCGCCTGCTGGAGCCGACGGTCGGGGAGGGGGAGTGAGAAGGTGACGGCGGCGGCCCCGTGCTCGGCGAGCTGCGCGAGAAGGTCCACGTCGCGCGCGACCAGCGGCGACCGGGTGATGACGCTCACGGGGTTCCGGAACCGCACGCAGACTTCGAGGCAGCGGCGGGTCAGCTCGTACCTCCGCTCCAGCGTCTGGTAGCAGTCGGTCACGCCGCTGAACGCGAGGTGCTCCCCGCGCCATCCCGGTCGCCGGAGGAAGGCCTCCAGCAGCTCGGGAGCCCGGCGCTTCACGACGATCTCGCGCTCGAAGTCCGTCCCCGCGCCGAAGCCGAGGAACTCGTGGAAGGGGCGCGCGTAACAGTACGCGCAGGCGTGCGTGCAGCCGCGGTACGGGTTGACGGACCAGTCGAAGCCCACGTCCTCGGAGTCGTTGTGCGCCACGACCCCGCGGCTGTCGTCCTCGTGGATCCGGAGGCGCGCCTTCGGTGGAGGCTCCTCCTCGTCCCACTCCACGGTGACCGGATCGAAGCGGTTCGGCGGGTTCGATACACGGAACATCTGTTCAGTGTATCGAGTGGGACCTCAGAAGCCAACCCGGCGCAGCCCGCCGGCGGACTTGGACCAGTCGCGCTCCACGCGGACCTTGAGCTCGAGGTACACCCGACAGCCCAGCATCTCCTCGAGGTCCTGGCGCGCCGCCGACCCGATCTTCTTGAGCATCGAGCCACCCTTGCCGATGACGATGCCCTTCTGCGACTCGCGCTCCACGATCACGTCGGCGTGGATACGCACCAGGCCCTGCTCCTCGCGGACGGACTCGTCGAAGGCGCGGACCTCGACGTGCGTGGCGTACGGGACCTCGCGGGCGAGCAGGTGGAATGCCTTCTCGCGGACCACCTCGCCCACGAGGAAGCGCTCGCTGACCTGTGCCCACTCATCGGGCGGGAACAGCGCGGGGCCCTCGGGCACGCGGCTGCACAGCTCGCTCACGAGGCCGTCCACACCCTCGCCGGTCGTCGCGGACACCGGCACCGAGGTCGCAACCTCGGTCTCCGCGCTGACCGCGGCGATCAGCGGCAGCAGCTGGGGCCGGTGCACCTGGTCGACCTTGTTGGGCACGAACACGATCGGCCGGCCTCGCGCGCGCAGCCGCTCGATCACCGCCACGTCCTCGCCGTCGAGCGGGGCGAGCCCCTGCTTCTGGCGCGCGACGGCGACGGGCGCGTCGACGACCCAGCACACCACGTCCACCTCGGCGAGCGCGTCCAGCGCGCGCTGCACCATCTGGCGGTTGAGTTCGGTCCAGGCCTCGTGGATGCCCGGGGTGTCCAGCATCACGAGCTGGCAGCGCTCGTCGGTGTGGATGCCGGCGATGCGGTGGCGCGTGGTCTGCGGGCGCGGGCTCGTGATGGCCAGCTTGCTGCCCAGCACGCGGTTGAGCAGCGTGGACTTGCCGGCGTTCGGTCGACCGAGGAGGCCGACGTAGCCGGTGCGGAAGGGGGTCTCGGGTTCGCTCACGCGACCTCCGCGGCGTCGTCGACGAGATCGACCTCGAAGGCGCCGCGCTGCAGCCCCTCGTCGGCGTGGATCCGCAGGTCGGCGAGCCGGAACGCGGCGCGCAGCGTCCGCACGTGTTGGTTGAGGGGGCCGCGCGTGATGGTCTCGTCCGCCGGGTGGCAGCGGACGCGCACGACGCTCCCGGCGGTGGCGGACCCCAGACGATCGCGGAGCTGCTCGAGCCGGCGTCGGGCATCCACGAGCTGGCGGAAGGACGGGTGGAAGGGGCCGGCGACGACCTTGCCCAGGCCGTCGTGGACCGGGTTCGCGCCCACTCGCACGACCTCCACGCCCGCCTCGTCGAGCACGTCGACGACCGCGCGCGCCGTGGTCACCGCCTGGCCGAGCGCCAGCGGGACGTAGGTGCCGTCGAGCCAGGCGCGGCGGAGGTCGGACCCGTCCAGCACGAGCACCGGCTGGACGCGCGCGAAGGCCACCAACGGCGCGACGGCCCTGGCGTCCGCCAGCGCGGTGGCGTGGTCCGTGCGCGGCAGACCCGGCGCGAGCACCACCCCGGGACGCACGCCGTACGTCGGGAGCTCGGCGAGCATCTGCAGCACCAGCCGCGACCGGTAGGGACGCCGGGCGTCCGCGAGGGCGGCGTCCGCGAGCGTCCAGGCGTCCAGCTCGACGGCGTCCGCACCGCGCGCGGACAGCTCGGCGACGCGGGCACGCGTGAGCAGGTCGGGGCGCACGCGCACGCCGAAGGGCAGCCCGCCGATCGCGTCGATCAGGGCGTCGTCGGGCGGCGCCCCCCCGAAGAAGCCCACGCGCAGCTCGCGACCTGGCGACGCCCGCTCCTCGCGGTAGTGGGCGACCAGGGCCTCCACCAGCTCCGGCGTGGGCGCGCTCGGTCGCGGGCCGCAGCACAGGCAGCGCTCGCCAGGGCAACAGCCGAGGTGGACGGGGACGACGACCGGGGTCACGGCGCCTCCTCCCGCTCGGACAGCGCGGCCTCGGCGGCCCGCCTCGCGGCCTCGCGCTTGCTGCTCCCGCGGCCCTGGCCCAACACCCGCCCGCCGACGCTGACGGCCACGTCGAACACGGGGGCGTGCGGGGGCCCGTCGCGGTCCACCACGTCGTACACCGGGGTGGCTCCCAGATCCCGCTGGACGCGCTCCTGGAGGCGGCTGCGGGGGTCTTTGTAGTCCGTGTCGGCCTCGGCCTCGACCACGTCGAGCATGTCCTCGATCCACCGGCGCACCAGGCGCTGGGCGGCCTCGTATCCGCCGTCCGAGAACACCGCCCCGAGGACCGCCTCGGTGGCGCCTGCGAGCACGCGGGGACGCTCCCGCCCGCCCGTCGCGGCCTCGCCCTGCCCGAGGCGGAGCGCGGGCCCGAGCCGCAGCCCGCGAGCCACGTCCGCCAGGGCCTTCGTGTTCACGAAGCGCTGGCGCAGGCGCGACATCTCGCCCTCGCCGGCGTGCGGGAAACGGGCGACGAGGAAGGCGGTCACGCACAGCTGGAGCACGGCGTCGCCGAGGAACTCGAGGCGCTCGTTGTTCGGCCCGCCCTGCTCGTGGGACCACGAGGAATGGGTGAGGGCCTCGTCCAGCAGCGCCTCGTCACCGAAGGGGTGGCGGAGCAGCGCGCGGACGATGTCGGCGTCCTCGCTCACGCGGCCGCCGCGAAGGGAGCGACCGGCAGCGCGAGATCGACGAACCCGCCGCCGAGCACGCGCGGCCCGTCGTAGACCACGGCGGCCTGGCCGGGGGCGACGGCGCGCACGGGCTCCTCGAACGCCACCTCGAACCGCCCGTCGGACGAGGTCCGGACGCGAGCGGGCGCGAGCTCACCGCGGTGCCGTACACGCACCTGGACGGGGCGGTCCGCCTCGGGCGCGTCCACGAACACCGCGCCGCCCGCGACGAGCCCCATGCTCCCGAGACGATGGGGCTCGGTGGTCACGACGACCCGGCGGCTGTCGGGCTCCACCCGCAGCACGAAGGCCGGCCGCCCGAGCGCGACGTTCAGCCCGCGCCGCTGGCCGATCGTGAACCGGTACCAGGCGTCGTGCTGGCCGACGACCGCGCCGTCCTCGGTGACGATGTCGCCGGCGGCCGGCAGATCGGGGCGTGCCGCACGGACGAAGGAGGTGTGGTCGTCGTCGGGCAGGAAGCAGACCTCCTGCGACTCGGGCTTGTCGGCCACGGGCAGGCCGAGCGCCGCGGCGTGCGCGCGCACCTGCTCCTTCGTCAGGTCGCCGAGCGGGAACCAGGTGCGCTCGATGGCCGCCGGACGCAGCGGGAACAGGAAGTACGACTGGTCCTTCGCGGTGTGTGTCGCCATCGCGACCGCGCCGTCGAGGATGCGCGCGTAGTGGCCGGTCGCGAGCCGATCGGCGCCGAGCTCGAGGGCCCGCGCGAGCAGGACGCGGAACTTCACCACGCCGTTGCAGCGCACGCACGGGGTGGGGGTGCGCCCCGAGACCCACTCGTCGACGAAGTCCTCCATCACGGCGGTCCGGAAGCTGTCGCGCAGGTCGAAGACATAGAACGGGATGTCGAGGAGCGCGGCGGTCCGACGGGCGTCGAGCGCGTCGTCCAGGCTGCAGCAGCGGCCGTCGCGGTCGTGCAGCTTGAGGTGCACCCCGACGACCTCGTGGCCCTCCTCCTTCGCTCGGGCGGCGGCCACGGCAGAGTCCACACCACCACTCATGGCCACCACGACCCGCAGGCGCTCCTCCTCCAGGCCAGGCTAACGTGCTGGGCCTACTCCGAACCGGGGCGCCCGTACATCCCGTCGAGCTTCGCCCCGTAGATCTCCAGCACCTTGTTGCGCTTGAGCTTCATCGTCGGCGTCAGCAGGCCGTTGTCCGTCGTGAAGTCGTCGGTGGTGATCAGGATGTCCTTGGGCCGCTCGTACCCCTTGAAGGCGCCCTTGCTGTGGGCCGCGACCTCGGCCTTGAGCAGCTCGATCACCTTGGGGTTGGACGCCACGTCGCCGAGGTCGACGCCGTTGTCCGCCGCCCACTTGTCGAGCGCGGCCTTGTCGGGGACGACGAGCGCGACGTTGTGCGGCTTGTTGGTCCCATAGATCATCACGTTGGCGATGAGCGGGGAGAGCTTGAGCTCCTCCTCGAGGGGGCTCGGCACGACGTACTTGCCGTTCTCGAGCTTGTACTGCTCCTTGATGCGGCCCGTGATCCAGAGGTATCCGTCGTCGTCCAGGCGCCCCATGTCGCCGGTCCGGAAGCCGCCGTCCTCCATGAGGACCGCCTTGTTCTCGTCCTCGCGGTGGTGGTACCCCTTCATCACGTTCGGCCCGTAGACCAGGATCTCGCCGTTCACGGCGTCGCCGGTGACCGCCTTGTCGATGACGATCTTCACGCCGGGGATGGGCTTGCCGACGCTTCCGATCTTGCGGGCGCCGGGGAAGTTCGCCGTCGCGATCGGGCTGGTCTCCGTCAGGCCGTACCCCTCGTAGACCTGGATGCCGAGCGCGTCGATGAAGCGCGCGACGTCGGGCGAGAGGGCCGCCGAGCCGCTGATCGCGTAGTTCAGGCGGCCGCCGAGCTTGTCGCGCACCTTGCCGAAGATGAGCTTGTCGGCGAGGGCCAGCTGGAGCTTCTCCCCGAGCCCGAGGGTGCCCCCGCCGTTGCGCTTCGCCGCCGCCTCGATCGCCGTGTGGAACAGGCTCTGGATGAAGCCGGGGCGCTCGGCCATCTGCTTGTTCAGGCTGTCGTAGACCCGGTTGAAGATGCGCGGCACCGCGAACAGGATGGTCGGCTTCACGTCCGCCAGGTTCGGGATGAGGTTCGGGATGTCGTCGTTGAGGGCCAGCGACGCTCCCATGGAGAGCAGGCCGTGCAGCTCGCAGGTCTGGCCGAAGCTGTGCGCCCACGGCAGGAAGGACAGCGAGCGGTCCTCGGGGGAGAACGTGAAGCACTCGTGGATGGCGTTCACGTTGCTGCAGATGTTGCCGTGCGACAGCTTCACGCCCTTGGGCGCGCCGGTGGTGCCCGAGGTGTAGATGAAGCCCGCGATGTCGTCCCAGGCGGGGGAGCGGGGCTCGACGGGCGAGTCCTTGCCGGCCTCGATCATGGCCTGCCAGCTCTCGGCGTCGTCCGCCGGCAGCTCGAGCCCGATGATGTGTTTCAGGTTCGGGAGCTCGCCGCGGATGCCACGGAGCTTCTCGACGATGGCGACCTTGCTGCCGATCACGACCTTCGCGTCGCAGTCACTCAGGATGAACTGCCACTCGGAGGGCTTCGTGGCTTCGTACGTCGGGACGAAGCGAGCGTTGAGCCCGTAGGTCGCGTACGCGGCGACCGCCCACTCGACGCGGTTGTCGGCCACCATGCCGACGGCGTCGCCTTCGCCCACGCCCATGGCGGCCAGGCCGGCGCGGACCGCGTCCACCATCTTCGCGAACTCACCGTAGGTGATCCAGGACCATCCGCTGGCGGTCTTGGTGCCGAAGAGCTCGCGGGAGGCGTGCGCCTCGCAGCTCTTCCTGCACAGATCCACCAGGTTCGCGAACTTCCCGGACGCCTCGGCCATGGCTTCACCCCCAAGAGGGCTACGTTCCTACCACGATCAGCGGTACCCCGCGGCCTGGAGCGTGAACAAGTTCGCGTATCGGCCGTTCAGCGCCATCAGCTCCTCGTGCGATCCTTCCTCGACGATCCGGCCCTCGTCGAGGACGATGACGTGGTCCGCCATCCGAACCGTGCTGAAGCGATGGGAGACGAGGATGGCCATCTGATCGCGTTGGATGGAGCGCACCCGCTCGAAGATCCGCGCCTCGGCCTCGGCGTCCATGGCGGCGGTGGGCTCGTCGAGCACGAGCAGGTCGGCGTCCTCGCGGGCGAAGGCTCTCGAGAGCGCGACCTTCTGCCACTGGCCGCCCGAGAGCTCCTGGCCCTTGTTGAACCAGCGCCCCAGGCGGGTCTGGTACCGATCGGGCAGGCGGTCCACGAACTCCGCCGCCATCCCCCGCTCGGCCGCGCGCTCCCACCGCTCCTCGTCGGTCGCGTGGCGGGCGTCGCCGACCCCGATGTTCTCGCCGACGCTGAGCTGGTAGCGCACGAAGTCCTGGAACAGCACGGCGACCCTGAGCCGCAGCGCGTCGGGGTCCCACTCGCGCAGGTCCGTGCCGTCGAGCAGGACGCGACCCTCCTGGGGCTCGTACAGCCCCGTCAGCAGCTTGACGAGCGTGGTCTTGCCCGAGCCGTTGTGGCCCACGAGCGCGAGGCGCTCTCCCGGGCGTAGCGCGAGGTCCACCCCCTGGATCGCGGGCTCGGTGGCGCCCGGGTACGTGAAGCTGACGTTCTCGAAGCGCAGGCCCGTGCCGGGCTCCGCGCCCGTCGTCCGCGACCCCCCGCGGCGCGACACGGGCAGCTCGAGGAACTCGCGCAGGTTCTCGAGGTAGAGGTGGTCCTCGTACATCCCGCCCACGGCGCGCAGGATGGCCGAGAACGCGCCCTGGCCCTGCTTGAAGACGAGGAGCACCATCGTCATCTGCCCGAGGGTGAGGGCGCCGCCGATGGTGGAGGCCGCGATCCAGGCGTAGGCGGCGTACAGCGCGAGCGTCGAGAGCCACCCGAGCGCCGTGCCCCAGGCTCCCCGACGCAGGGTGAGCTTGCGGTCCTCGGCGTACAGGCGTCGGAAGATGTCGACGTACCGGTCGACGAGCATCGGGCCGATGCCGAGGAGCTTCACCTCCTTGGCGTGGTCGTCGCGAGCCACGACGGTCTCGAGGTACATCTGCTCGCGCGTCTCGGGCGCCCGCCACGAGAACAGGCGGAAGGCCTCGCCCGCGAAGCGCGTCTCGGCGACGAAGGCCGGCAGCGCCGCGACGGCCAGCAGCACCACCGACCAGGGCGAGAAGGCGACGAGCACGACCGCGTAGCTCGCGAGGGCGAGGCCGTTCTGCGCGAGCCCGAAGGTCTTGCGGACGAGCGAGAGCGGGCGCGACGAGGCCTCCCGACGCGCTCGGGTCATGCGGTCGTACAGCTCGCTGTCCTCGAAGTGCACGAGATCGAGCTCGAGCGCCTTGCGCAGGATGGAGACGTTGACGGCGTGCCCGAGCTTGACGCGCAGCAGCGACTCGGCGACGTCGAGCCCCCGCTGGGTGGCGGCCATGCCGGAGACGAGGAGCAGCTCGGCGCCGATCCACAGGTAGGCCTGGGTGGCGAGGTCGGGCGGGCCTTCGCCAGCGGCGACCACCGCGTCCACGATCCGGCGCCCGGTGGTCGCGATGAGGACCGGCAGCACGCCGAGGACGAGCGTGAGCGAAGCCAGGACGACGAGCAGCGCGCGGTCCGTGCGGTCGACGAGCACCACCGCGTCGCGGAGCCAGCGCACGACGCGTCGCGGTCGGTCGAGGAGGCTCGGGTTGGAGGGGCTCGGCGGCACGACGCATCATGCACGCGGTGCGCGGGCGCGAGAAGCCGCCCGAACGGGCAGGACAGCGGGAGCGACTACCGGCGGTCGAGCAGCGTGACCGTGTCGGACTCGTCGCCCTCGTCGGGGGAGACCAGTAGATCGAGCTGGTCCAGCGCGCGCTCGGCGAGCTCGGGGTCCTCGTCCGGCCGGAAGGGGAGACCGCCGATGGCCTTGCCGAGCCTCACCCAACCCTCCGTCTCGCGTCCACGGACGAAGGCCCGCAGGATCTTCCTCGCGAGTGGGGTGGGGATCGCCGCGATGCGATCCAGCAGCTCGGGGTCCACCGTGTCCTCCAACACGGGTCGGACGTCGCGAGCCCCCGATTCCTTTCAGGTGGACGAGCAGACGAGCCGGAATCCCGTGCCGTCGTCGCTCGGGAGGGGCGGCGTGTACCGCAGGGCCGAGCGCGCGAGCTGCGCGATCCCGAGCCAGTGGCCGCCCTTCACCAGCCGCATGTGACGCGGGACCGCACCGGTGCGCGGCGCGCGATCGTCCACCACCCAGTCGCGCACGTTGCCCCCGAGACCGTGGACCCCGTACGGGCTCACGTCGAACACGTAGGAGGTCACCGCCGCCGGGCGCGGGTGGGTGTCGCCGTGGCTGTCGGCCACGCAGCACCACGACGGGTCGAGGAAGTTCCCCCAGGGATAGATCCGCTCGTCCGTGCCGCGAGCGGCCTTCTCCCACTCGCGCTCGCGAGGGAGACGCCACGCGCGGCCGGTGCGCGCCGCCCACCAGGCACCGTAGGCCTGGGCCGCCTCGAAGGACACGCGCCGAGCGGGCTGATCGGGCCACCAGTCGCCCGGCATCGCGAAGCTGCCGTCGCGTTGGAGCATGGCGCCCGGCGGGGCGAACCCCAGCGCCTCAGCCTTGCGCCCGTGGGCCGCCAGATCCTCCAGGAAGGTGAGGTACTCGGAGCAGGTGACGGGGTGCCGCTGCACGAGGAACGGATCGACCCACATCCGGGTCCGCGGCAGGCTGTCGCGCGTCTCCACGTCGCCGCCACACCAGAACCAACCCGCGGGCACCCGCACGGCCTCGGCGGGGTCGGAGCCGGCGCGGACCAGCTTGAGGGGCGCCGGGCGGGTGGAGCCGGGGGGCGTCGTCGACCACAGCTCGCCCGGTCGGACGTGGATCACCACCACCAGCGGATCGAACGCGTCCGCCTCGAGGCGCACCTGCCAGGTCCCGGGCGGCAGCCGCACCCGATCGAGCGGCGTCCGCAGCGACGTCTCCCAGCCGGGCGTGGGCACGGGGACGATGCGGCGGTCGACGGTCTCGAGGCGGCGGAAGGTCGCCCGCGTGATCGGCGGCTCCGTCACGAGGGTGATCCACCCGTCCCCGCTCTGCGGATCCTGGGCGTGTGGCGCGGGCTCGCCGATCGCCTCCAGCCGGTTCGCGGCCTCGGGGAGGTCCGGGACACCCGCGAGCGCGGCGTGCAGGAGGTTGGTGTACCGCGACTGCTTCCGCGCCAGCTCCCGCTCGATCTCGGCCGCCTGATCCTCGAGGGCCCACGCGGGGCGCTTGCGCTCGGGGAGCGCGTTCACCGGCAGCGCCGCCAGCAACGTGGCCGCCTCGGCGCGCAGGGTCGCGGCCCGCTTGCGCAGCGAGGTCAGGTCCGGGTCGATCGCGTCGGCGCGCCGGACCAGCTGGACCGCGCGCTCGCGGGCGCCGGCGTCGGCGAGCCAGGCCTGGACGGCCTCCGCGAGCGTCGCGGCGTCCATGTACCGGGCAGCCACCTCGCGAGCCATGGCCTTGTAGCAGATGTCCCGCAGCCCATCCTCGGGGAAGGGACCGTCGCCCTGCTGGAAGCGGGGGTACGCCGGGGGAGGGGGACCGGCCAGCACCTTCGCCACGACCTCGTCCAGGTCGTCCCCGTCGTACGGAGCACGGTCGGCGAGGATCTCGTAGAGGATGGCGCCCAGCGCGTACACGTCGGACCAGGGGCCGATCAGGCCGTGCTCGCCGCGCGCCTGCTCGGGCGGCATGTAGTTCGGCGTGCCCGCGACCGAGCCGGAGCGCGTGACGTACATCCCGCCGCGGGACCGGACCGTCACCACCTGGTGGCCGAGCGCGTTGCCCGTGGACGCGGCGCCCGCGATCTTCGCCAGACCCCAGTCCATGACCACGACCTCACCGAAGGCGCCGACCATGACGTTGGTGGGCTTGAGGTCGCGGTGGAGCACGCCGCGCGAGTGCGCGAAGGCGACGGCCTCGCACACCTGCTGGAACACGCCGATCAGCCGCGAGAAGGTCCAGCCGGTCGCCGTCGTGCCCCAGCCGTCGTCGGAGTCCTGGTGCAGCTCCTCGATCACGTCGAGCAGGGACCGGCCCCGGATCTCCTTCATCGTGAAGTACGGGCGCCCGTCGGGCAGCCGCCCCACGTCGTAGACCGGCATGATGCCGGGGTGCTCGAGCTGGGCGGTGGCCTGGGCCTCCTCGACGAACCGATGGACGAGATCGTCGCGCTCGGCGAGCTCGCGCCGCAGGACCTTCATCGCGACGCTGCGGTGCAGGGCGTTGTCCCAGACGCGACGGACCTCGCCCATCCCGCCCTCGCCGATCATCCCCATCTCCTCGTACCGCTCGTCGGGGCTCGCGTCGGCCGTCTCGAGCAGGCGATCGTGGATGGAGGGGGGCGTGGTGTCGGGAGGATCGTCGACGATCGTGGTGGCCGCGCCGCCCGCGATCTCCCCACGACCGGCTGCGTCGAGCACTTGGGTCAGCTCCGCCACCGCGGCGTGAGGCAGTCCCCACCGATCCGCGTAGGCCTTCGCCCAGGCTTCGAGCATGCCGGTCGGCCTCCAGGACGGTCGAGCATAGCGGAGGGATCGGAAGCCTGCACGACTTCTGGTATGCTCCGGTCGGAGGCTGCGATGGCCGAGCGCGACCTGAAGAAGGGGGAGCTCGTCGAGAGCTCGTCTGCCAACGCACTGGCGGGCAAGTCCGACGTCTTCGACAAGATGGGGAACGAGGCACTCCTGGCGAAGGTCGCCCAGGTCGAGGCCGAGACCGGGAAGGAGACCCCGCTCGAGTCCAAGAAGGACCTGCTGGAACAGGCGCAGCAGAAGATGGCGCAGAACCAGCAGAAGGTGCCCGAGCCGGAGCAGCGCGCGGAAGTGGTGCTGAAGGCCGAGGCGTTGGAGGCACGCGACGAGATCGTCCTGCGGCTGCAGCAGATGTCGGGCACGCCGGACCAGCTCCAGGCCGTGCAGGGGGCGAAGAGCCTCGGCGAGGCCTCGGCCAAGGTGATCGAGCTGCTGTGCAACGGGATGGCCGAGCAGGACCTCGCCGCCCTCGCGGCGTACGACCACGACGATCTGCTGTCGGGCAAGATCCTGTCGCCCGAGTCGCACCTCGAGACCCGCGGCCTGTCGGCCAACGCGCGTCGCCTCGGGGCGTTCGCCCCCGCCTTGTGGCAGCTGGTGGCCGATCAGCTCGTCGCCGCCGGCCTGTCCTTCGGCGAGCAGGACGCGTCGGTGGTCAACACCGAGGCCACGCAGATCGACGCCTCCGGCGATCCGCGCAACCTGTCCGGGCCGCTCCTCCGGGTGGCCGGGGTGCTGAGGGCCGCGCGGTCGTCCACGATCGTCTGACCGGGCGCAGGACGCGATGTCGCAGGAAGAGACGACCCGCCTGCTGGTCTACGATCACCAGGGGATGGCGGCACACGAGCCGGACTGGGCGAACCCGGAGCAGCCGATCCGCCTCCACGCGGCGAGGGCGGCGATGACGGGGTTTCCCCCGGTGATCGCCTTCGAGCAGACCGGACTCGTGCATCGCAGCGACCTGCTGCGCATCCACGACCCGATCTACGTCGACTGGATGCTCTCCCTCGAAGAAGAGGAGGACGTCGTCCCGATCGACCTCGAGACCGCCGTGGGTCCTGGGACGGTGGTGGCCGCCTGCCTCGCGTCCGGTGCCGCCGTGGAAGCGACGCGCAGGGTCCTGGCCGAGGATGCGCCGGTGAGGCGTGCGCTCGTCCTCTCGAGGCCTCCCGGGCACCACGCCACGGCGGATCGGGCCATGGGGTACTGCTACTTCAACCACGTCGCCGTGGCGGCAGCGGCAGCGAGGGAAGCCGGTGCCGAGCGGGTGCTGGTCGTCGACTGGGACGTCCACCCGGGCAACGGCACGGAGGCGTTGCTGGGCGGGCGCGAGGGGTTCGCGGTGGTCGACCTCCACGAGGAGGGTCAGTGGCCGGTGCCGGAAGGGGAGGCCCCCGAGAACGTGCGCCGCGTGCCGCTCCCCACCGGGTCCGAGCACGCGACCCTGGTGGCGGCCCTTCGTGAGCGCCTGCTGCCCGAGGCCGAGACCTTCCGGCCCGATCTGGTGCTGGTGAGCGCGGGCTTCGACGCGCACGAGGACGATCCGCTGGGTGGGCTGTGTGCGAGCGACGACACCTTCCTCGAGTGGGCCCGCACGGTCCGCGAGGTGGCCGATCGGTACGCCGGCGGCCGGATCGTCGTGGTGTTGGAGGGTGGCTACGACATCCTCGCGCTGGGGCGCGGGCTCCGCCAGGTGGTGACGGCCCTGATCGAGGACCCCGCTCGGCCGCGGGCGTGACCGTGCCGCGCTCCACCGCCCGGGATCGAACGGAGGCCATCGGCGGGGGCGAAGGGTGGCCGAGTCGCATCCGACCGGGGGTCGACGTACGCGATCACGCGATGGGGCGACCGAATGGTGCGGGGTCGGATAGACTCCCCCGGATCCCGGACCGCGCCTCGATCGGAAGCTGCGGCAGCCGAAGGTCGTCGGGGGGAGGAGGTCCGTGACCACGACTGGAGCCGAGGGCGTGACCAGCTCGGGTCGCCGATTCCAGGTCCACTCCTGCCTGGGTCGCGGCGGGTTCGGCGAGGTGTACCGAGCGACGATGGCGAGCTCGGGAGGCGTCCGCACCGAGGTCGCGATCAAGGTCCTGCGCGGCGACATCGATCCCGGGTCCGACTCCGTCAAGCGGCTCCGCGACGAGGGACGCCTGCTGGGCGCGCTGCGTCACCCGGCGATCCTGCGGGTCCACGACCTGGTGCTGCTCGAGAACCGGGTGGCCCTGGTGACGGAGTACGTGGAGGGCGACGATCTCGACAAGTGCATGGTCCCGTCGATGCCGACGCGTGCGCTGGTCGGGGTCCTCGGGGAGGTGGCGTCGGCGCTGGACGCTGCCTGGACGACGGCGTCGCCCACCAGCGGACATCCGATCCACCTCGTCCACCGCGACGTGAAGCCCGCCAACATCCGCATCGGCCGCCACGGCGAGGTCAAGCTCCTGGACTTCGGCATCGCCCGGGCGACCAACGTGGTCCGCGAGGCGCAGACCGCGAACAACGCGATGATGGGCAGCTACCTGTACATGGCGCCCGAGCGCTTCCACGAGGATCGGGTGGAGCCGCCGAGCGACATCTACGCGCTCGGCTGCGTGTTGTACGAGGGGATCGCCGGTCGCAGGCTGTTCGAGGGCATGACCCTCAAGCAGATCTACGGGACCATGCTGCTCACGCGGAAGTTCAACGCGCACATCGAGGCCCGCTTCGCGGAGATCCCGGAAGACCTCGATCCGTCCGTGCGCCAGTTGCTGGCGGAGATGTTGTCCGCCAACGCCGACGAGCGCCCGTCCGCCGCCGAGGTGGCGCGACGCTGCGAGGATCTGGTCGAGGCGCTCCCTGGCAACACGCTGAAGCGGTGGGCCCGCCAGCGGGAGTGGCCGCTCCCGCTCATGACGCCGGGCGTGCTCGACGGCCGGGAGCTCTCCGCCCAGTCTTTCGGTGTCAACGACCTCGAGCCACCGAACGTCGAGGACACCTACGTCCACGAACGCGGGATGACGGACGAGGCGCCCCTGCCCGAGGAGCTGCCGCCGGTGGGAGCGTCGGCCTTCGCCCTCCCGCCGCTGGACTTCGGCATGCCCGCGCTCGGGGGAGCACCGGTGCCGCTGGATGCTCCCGCGGCCCGCCTCGCCGGTCAGCACTCCCTCGAGCACGGCCTCGGGACCACGCCCACGGACGAGGCCGACCTGCCCGCGGGCGCCACGCTCTACCCGGTGGACGACGACGAGGACATCGAGGAGATCGCTGCACCTCCACCGGTGACGCGGCCGCAGCCCGTGGCCTCCGCTCCGCCCCCGGCGCCGACGCCGCCACCGGCGCCTCCACCTCCGGCGCCGCCTCCGCCCGCCCCGCCGCCGGTGGACGAAGGTCGCTCGATGGGGAACGAGCCCGTCTTCTCGCCGGTGGACAGCTTCGACCACATCAGCGAGCCCGGGATCGAGCCGATGCCAGGGGTGTTGGGCTTCGAGCTGGACGATCGCAGGCCCGCGCTCGAGGACGACTTCGATCGTTCGATGCGCGAGCTCGAGGGGAGCGGTCGTCAGCGCAACATGCTCCTGGCGGTCGGTGGCGCGACCGTGCTCGGTCTGGCCGTGCTGGCCGTGCTCGCGGGTGGCGTGTTCATGATGGTGGGACCCGCGAGCGGGCGGGTGGGGCCGGCCCCCGAGCCGCAGCCCGCGCCGGTCCACGCACCGGATCCGACGCCGGAGCCCGGTGAGCCCTCGACGGACGGTGCGCCCGAGCCCGCACCGGCCCCCGAGCCCGTGGCGGTCGCGCGCCCGACGCCGGAGCCCGTTACGGCCCCCGAGCCCACGCCCGCTCCCGAGCCGGCGGCACCCAGCAGCAAGTCCCTGGTCGCCGACGGGTGGAAAGTGGTGGAGCACGATCCGAACAAGGCGCTGTCGCTGTTCGGCGACGCCATCGCGATGTCCCCGAACGGCGAGGCCTACTACGGCCAGGGGTACGCGCTGATGCAGCTGGGCCGGAAGGACGAAGCGCAGACCGCCTTCTGCAAGGCCATCGCGACGAGCCAGGACGGCGGGCTGACGCGCGAGGTGAAGTCGGTGATGAGCAACTCCGGGATGTCCTGCCCCTGAGCTACTCCTCGCGCCGACGGCGACGGCGCGGGGGAGCTGCGGGGGTCGGTTCGGCGGGCTCGAGGAGGATGTCGTCCTCGTCGTCCTCGTGCTCCACCTCGAGGCTCGGGATCTCGAGGGAGCTGGTGGACAGCTCGTCGGCCGGCCGAGGCTCGCCCCGGCGGCGGCGGCGAGGGGCGGCGGACTCCGAGGACGGGCGCGGGGAGGGCGGCGTGGCCGGGATCTCCTGGGCGGGAGGCGGCGTCGGTGCGGCAGCCGCGGGCTCCCGACGGCGACGCTCCGCGACCTTGCCCCAACGCTTCTCGTCGCCTCCTGCGGCCGCGGGGATCTGCGACTGCATGCTGCGCCCGGACCTCGCCCGCGGCGCGGGGGGCTCGTCCGCCTCCGCGAGGGCATCCCGGAGCTGGTTGGGGGTGAAGCTCTCGGTCTTGGCCTGACGCAGCTTGGTGCCGCGCAGAGCACCCTCCCGGTGGGCCCCACGCACCCGATCGACCACCACGTCGAGCGACTCGCCGTCCTGGTGCTGTTCGAGGAGGTGCTCGATCTCCTGGAGCCACGCCTCTCCGCCCAGACGAGCGTCGGGATCGAACACCAGGGCGCGGGCGAACACCTGCGCGATGTCGCGGGGCAGGGGGTTGGGCCGGGAGAGCGTGGTCACGCCGTCCGACATCGACACCGCGCGCCGCAGCTCCTCGGGGTCGCTCCCGTCGTACAACGGGCGGCCGGTGAGCACCTCATAGGCGATGAGCGTGAGCGCCAGGGTGTCGGCCGAGACGTCCTCGGCGATGCCGGTGAGCCGCTCCGGAGGGGCGTACCGCACGCTGTCCGCCTCGGCGACGCCGAGCTTGGCACGCTCGGCGAGCACGTCCACCTGCGGCAGCCCGAACCCCAGCACCTGGAGGTTGCCGTCGGACCGCAGCGCGATCCGCCAGGGCGTGAGGCCTCCGTGCGAGAAGCAGCCCTGCATCCCGCCGTTCTCCGCGCCCTCGAGGAGCACCTGGCCCGCCAGCCAGCACAGCTCGAGCGCCGCGCGTGGGCCGATCGCGTGGCCCAGGTCGGCGTGGATCCGCAGGAGCTCCTTCAACGTCCACACCGTGCCCGTGGGGTAGACGAACACGCCCCGCTGCGGGTCGGCGTGCGACAGCTCCACCATTCCGACCACCATCGGGTACTCGAGGAAGGAACGAACGAGCTCGACGCCGCGCGTGAGCACCGGGTGCCCGTGCCACGGCGGATCGAACACGATCGCGGTGTGGCGGACCCCTTCGGCGTCGATCAGCTCGTGCTGAACCCCCGTGGGCTCCCTGAACTGTCGGCCCGTGGGCGTGAGCCCGAACCACTCCTCCACGCGTGCCTCCCGGCCGCCGACGATATCATCGCCGCGCGAGGGGACCGTGGATCAGGTGGCGGGAGGGGAGGCGGGCGGGCGCCGCGTGCGGCTGCTGCACACGGGTGGGACGCTCGGGATGACGGGCAGCCCGCTCGAGCCGGGGGCGTATCAGGCGCAGCTGCTCGACCACGTGCCGGAGCTCGGGCGCCTGGCGCGCGTGGAGCCGCGCATCGTGTGCAACCTGGACTCGTCGGACATGGCCCCGACCCACTGGGCCGAGCTCGCCACCATCGTCGCCGAGGAGCGGGAGTGCTACGACGGCTTCGTGGTGGTGCACGGCACCGACACCATGGCGTACACGGCGAGCGCGCTCACGTTCGCGCTGCGTGGGCTCGATCGCCCGGTCGTCCTCACCGGCGCGCAACGTCCCCTGAGCGCGCTGCGGACCGACGCCCGGCGCAACCTCGCGGACGCCGTGGAGCTCGCGACCTGCGCGATCCCCGAGGTCGCCATCTGCTTCGACGGCCTGCTGTTCCGGGGATGTCGCGCGGTCAAGGCGGACACGAGGCACTACCGCGCGTTCGCGAGTCCGGGCGTCGAGCCGATCGCGGTCCTGGGCACCGACGTCCACCTCTCGGACGGCGTGCGCCCCGTCAGCGGTCCGTTCCACTGCGACCCCCGCTTCGACCCGCGCGTGGACGTGATCTGGATCCACCCGGGCCTCCGCCCCGAGTCCCTCTCGCATCGGCTGGCCGACCCCAACCTCCGAGGGCTCGTGATCGCCGCGTTCGGCGTGGGTACGGTCCCCCGCAACGGCGTCGCCGCCGCGATCGCGAGCGCGGTCGAGCGCGGTGTGGTCGCGGTGGCCTGCACACAGTGGGGCGGCAGCGTGCGCCTCGGCCTGTACCGCAACTCCGAGGCGCTGCGCGACGCAGGCGCGATCGACGGTGGTGAGATGCGGGTGGAGGCCGCCGTCCCCAAGCTCATGCACGCGCTGGCGACATTGGATTCACCGGCGGAGATTCGTGCATATCTGGAGCGGGACGTGGCCGGCGAGCGCGAGTGAGCCCCGCGCGGACGGCAGGTCGGGTATCCTCGCGCGCGGGAGGAAGGAATGGCCGAATCGAGGCTCGCCGGGCTCGCGGGACGCATGAAGGCCCTGATCGAGGCCGAGGAGAAGCGTCGCGACGCGGAAGCGGCGGAGCAGGAGCGTGCCGCAGCCGCTCGTCGGGCGCTGGACGCCAAGCTCGAGAAGCGGAAGGCCGCGGGCCGTGCCGCCAGAGCGGCGATGCTGGCCGACGTCGAGTCCTTCTGCGCCACGATCGGCCACCTCCGCGCCCTGCGGGAGGGTGACGGCGCCGTCCGCCTGGAGTACCGCGGGCGCACCGTGGTGCTCGAGCCGGACGGGGACGACGATCGCATCGCCATCCGCCTGGACGACGAGGTCGTGCCACGGAACCACCACATGGCCCGCGACGGGGAGGACTGGGAGGTCGTGTTCGACCACGGCACCTCCACGGTGCGCTTCGGCCTGGAGGACGGGCTGACGCAGATCCTGCGCGAGCACCTCTGGGTCCCGCTCCCGAAGGGGCACATCGAGGTGGAGGACGTCGTCACCGCGGCGCCCGCACCGGCACCCGAGCCGCCGCCCGCACCCACCCCGGTGGCCGAGGCCGCTTCGGTGGTCGAGGCCGCTCCAGCCCCGGAGCCGCCCGCCGCAGAGCCCGCTGCCGCACCCGCAGCACCGAGCAGCGCGAAGGGGCGCCGGTCCTCCAAGAAGGAGCCGCCGGGGTCGGCCGTCAAGGAGCTGAAGGGGCCCCTGGGCTGACCCGCTGCGCGGCGGCCTCCACGGCGTCGACCAGGGTGTCCACGTCCGCCAGGCCGCCCATCCCCACGTCGCCGCACGCGAGCCGCTTGCTGACGGGCGGGATCACCTCGTAGCGGTCGAGCTCCCGCAGCCAACGGAGGTTGCGGACGACGGCCGGGTGCTCCCACATCGCGGTGTTCATCGCCGGCGCCACCAGGCACGGCACGCGGGCGGGCAGGGCGAGCATCACGGTGGAGAGCGCGTCGTCGGCCAGGCCGCACGCCAGCCGCGCGAGCGTGTTCGCCGTCATCGGCGCGACCAGGGCCACGTCGGTCCACTTTGCCCAGGCCACGTGCTCCACCGAAGAGGTCGGATCGGCAGCGGCCGTGGCCAGTGCGTCCAGCATCACGGGGTGACCGCTGAGGGCCTCGAACGTGATGGGCCCGACGAAGCGGGTGGCGCCTGCCGTCATCACGACGCGAACGCCGTGACCACGTCCCACGAGCCGGGACACGAGGTCCGCGGCCTTGTAGGCAGCGATGCCTCCGCTCACCCCGATCAGGACGTTCATACGGACCCTCCGAGCGCCGCCTCCAGCTCACCTACCAGGAACGGCACGGAGAGGCTCGCTCGTCGCGTCGGGGGAGGCGCCTCGGTGCGTACGCGCGCCCGGGGCACGAGCTCCACCACCCGCCAGGGGCCTTGGGGCAGCGCCGCCAGCTGATCGCTGTCGACCAACACCACGTCGGTGTCCGGAGGCGGGGCCTCGCCGCTCTCGACACCCGCCGCCGACGCTCCCTGACGCAGGATCGCGGCCACCAGGGTCGCCACCACCCGTCGGTCCGAAGACACCACCGCCACCTTGAGCGGGCGGTCACCTCGGCCCCGCTGGGACGGAGGGAAGGTGAGCGTCAGCCCGTCCCGGGTCAGCTCCACCGTCGCCTCCAGCTTCGTGGCGAGCTGGGTGGCCACCGCGGACGCTCGGGTGAGCGGCGACCCATCGCCCCGGACCGCGATGCGGGTGGAGCCCTCGTGGGTCGAGGTGACCGTCAGCGACATGCCGGAGGCGTCGGTCGCGTCCCGGACGTGCAGCACCGCCTCGACCAGGAGCAGCTCGAGCAGCGCGTCGTCACCGTCGATGTCCGCGCCCGGGTCGATCTCGACCGTGAGCTCCCCGGGGAGGGTGTCGCCGACCACCTCCTGGAGACGGAGGACGAGCTCGGTGAGCGCCGAGGGAGGCTTCGAGGAGGTCGGCCCCTGTGCCCAGCCGTCGTCGGCGACGCTCCCCGTCCGGTCGTCGATCGACGAGCGCGTGAGCGCGGTGGGGCGACCGAGGGTCGCGCGGAGGGCGCCCGCCTCCGCCTGAGCACCCGGCAGCCGCTCCAGCGCGAGCAGCGCGGTCCAGAGCTCCCCGGACGCCAGCGCCCGGTCCGCTGCCGCGCGGAGGGAGGGGGTGGCGGCGGAGGGCCCGCGCTCGGCGAGCACGAGGGCTGCGCGACAGGTCCGCGCCTGGAGCCGCCACGGGCCCCGCTCGAGCCGCGACCCGCCCTCTCGCAGCGCGCGTCGTGCACCGGGCCGATCGCCGGTCGCGAGCCGCGCGCGGGCGCAGGCCACGGGGACCAGGTCGTCGACGGGCAGGCGCACACCCAGGCGCTCCCAGTGGCTGCGCGCTCGCTCGGCCAGCGTGGAGGCGGCCGCGACCTGCCCACCATCGAGCAGGGCCAACGCCAGCAACGCATCCACCAGCGGGGACCGGGGCGCGTCGACCGCCTCACCGGCGGGCGTGCTCCAGGAGCGGGCCACGGGCGCCAACGTCGGGGTGTGCGAGGTCGCGGTCCCCTCGTCGATCGCGGCGAGGAGGTCCAGGTCGGTGAGCAGCCCGGCGCGCACCTCGATCCGTACGCGCATGGCGTGGAGCAGGGGACCGACGTTGGCGGCCGAGCTCCCGACCGCCGACAGCTCGTCGATCCGCACCAGCGCATCCGCGGTCGGCAGGCGATCGAGGTCGTAGAGGAGGGCGACGGCGCGCGAGACCAGGCTGGCGCCGGACTCGCCCAGCCCGTCGAACGAATCCGCTGCTCGCCGGAGCGCGGCGACGCCCTCGGCGTGACGGCCCGCCGCGATCTCGCCGTGTCCACGGAGGTGCTGGACGGAGGCCAGGGTGGCCGGTGTCGCGACGGCGCACCGCTCGCTGCGTTCCAGCTGAGCCAGGGCCCACGCCGGTCGCAGGGGCACGAGCACCATCGCCACCACCGCGCGGGTGACGGCGGCGGCGGCGGTGTCGCTGCCCGAGGCGTACCACCAGGCACGCGCGAGCGTGGCCGCGGTGGCCATCGGGTGGTTCCGTGCGAGCGCCACCCCGAGCAGCGCCGAGGTCACCGCCAGCTGGTCGCGGTCGGGCGCCGGGACCCGGGCGCGCACCCCCAGGAGGGTCCAGACCAACGCCGAGGCACACTGCGCGAGCACCCCGAACGCGCCGTGGGCGACGGGCGCCTGGCCGGCGAGGCTCAGGGCCTGCTCACCGATCGGGATCATGGGCTCGAGGTGGCCGACGAAGAGCAGGGACTCGAGCGCGCGGTTGGCGAGCGCGAGCCGTTGGTGGGGATCGTCGACGGCCTCGACCGCGGCCATCCAGCACCGCTTCGCCTCCGCACCATCGCCCAGGCTCACCGCGACCTCCGCGAGACCTTCGTGGGCGCAGGCCAGGATGGCGTCGTCCTGCGGTGTGGCTCGGTCCCGCGCGCGACCGAGGTGCCAGGCCGCTCGCGTCACGTCGCCCTGCTCGAGCAGCCGGGTGCCCGCCAGGAGGTGCCGGCTGGCGAGGTCGCTGTCCACACCGCCCGGCGCGGCGTGCTCGCTGTGCCACGCCCACTCCACCAGCGCGGAGTCCGCGTCCACGCCGTCGAGCCAGGTCGCGACGCCGCGGTGGGCGGCGGCGAGCTCGACCGGATCCGCGCTGGCGAGGACCACGTCACGAGCGCGATCGTCCGTCCACTGGAGTCCCCCGCCCGTGACCTCGTCGACGAGCTCCGCCTCGATCAGCTCCCGGGTGGCGTCCAGCACGGCGGCCCGCTCTTCGCCGGTGACCTCGCCCAGCCAGGAGACGGAGACGTGCTCCGGCCGGATCGCGCGGAGGAGGGCGACACGACGAGCGAGCGGGGAGAGGAGGGGTCGGTCCTGGCGCGGCGACGAGGCAGGGGCGAGCTCGATGCGCTCGGCGTCCAGCGGGACCTCACCGGAAGTCCCGAGGACCCAGGTCACGGGGTGGGGCCCCCGAGGGGTCTGTGCCAGAACGGCCAGGAGGCCGTCGTCTGCCTCGCGCAGATCGTCCACGAGGACCACCGCAGGCCGATCCAGCGTCCCGAGCTCTGCGATGACCCGAGCCAGCACGCGAGCGTGGTGATCGCTGCGTCGCTGGACCTGCTGGACGGCGGGCGGCTCTTCCTCCAGACGCGCCGTCAACGCCGCCCGGCGTGTCGGGCCCACCTGCACGAGCGCTCGGTCCACCGCCTCGGCGAGCAGGCAGAGGCTCGTGCACGGCATCTGGCCCGCGACCCGCACCATCACGACGACACAGCCCCGGGAGACGAGGTCGTGGTGCAGGTCGTCGAGGAACCGGAGGCGATCCGGGCCGAGGAGGAGGAGGCGCCCGGGGCCACGCGAGCGGGAAGCGTCCACCGCCGCTCGAACCCGCTCGAGGTCCGCCTCGTTGCCACCGCGCCGGGGGCTGGGCTCCTCGCCGGTGATCAGCGTCTGCAGCGACTCCGCCGTCAACGAGCCGTCCGTGGGCGCCCGAACGGCGTGACCCAGCGCGCGCAAGACCCCCACCAGCGCGATCACGTCCGCGCGAGCGGCGGGCTCGTCCCCGAAGTGGACACCGTCGAGGTGCCGCCAGGCGTCGAAGCGGACCCGGTGGCCCTCGACACGCAGATCGACAGGATCGAAACGCCATCCCGTCACGCCACGCGCGTGCCCGTCCGCCAGGAGCGACACGAGCACCGAGGCCACCCGAGCGTCGTCGTCGCGGTCCGGTGGACGTCCCTCGGCGGGAGGCGTCACCATCGCGACCAGATCCTCGCCCTCGCCGATCGCGAGCACGCGTCGGTCCTCACCGCTGTGCAGACCGATGGCCACCCGCAGCGCCACCGGGTCCGAGCGCTCGGTGTCCAGGACGTGGAGATCGAGGCGGTGGTGGGGCGGCTGCCCGAGCTCGCGACCCAGGTCGGTGACCCGTACACGCCAACCGCGCGGCTCCCGCCACACGTTCCCGACCACACAGAACCGCTCGAAGATCACCAGGCCCGGCTCGATCTCGTCGGGATCGACCGCGCGTGGGGAGGGGAGCTCGATCGCCGCGGGACCCTCACCCGCGATCCGGGCATGGATCGATCGGAGGGATCGCGCGTGGCGGATGGGAGTGTTCACCGTTCGTGTACACTACCAGTCCGCGACCAGAATTGCCATCCTCGCCCTATTGCCACCCGACGTCGACGAGCGGATCCTGAGGGTCGACACGACCGACCTCGTTCGTCGAGATGCCAGGTACGAGCACCAGGGGCCGAAGGTCGACCGGGACCCAGCCCTCACCGTCATGATCGCCGATCGGGCCGGCGATACCGACGCGATACTCGAAATACACGGGATCACCGCCGACTCCCAGGTCCACGTCCCTGACCTTGTCGCCGTCCAGATCGCCCGTCGCTGCGGCGACCCCGTTGTCCACCGAGAACCGGATGCTCCACCCGTCCCGCGTCGGGGTGTGACCTGCCCGCACGGTGAAGCTGATCTCGCCGCGGTCGGAGAGGTACCGCTCGTCCTCGTACGCGACCGCCTGCTGTTCGCCGGACCACGTGCCTCGGACCCGCCAGGCCTGGATCTGCTCGTCGTACCGCAGCGTCCAAGTCTCGGTCTGGGCCGTCCCCGCGCAGCGATCGACCACCACGTGCCGACCGGAGCTCCCCACCTCCTCCAACACCGGGATCCCGCGGGCCGCCGAGACGAAGGAGGCCGAGTAGTCCACGAAGGTCGAGTTGGCATCGAGCGCGCTGCGAGGCCCCAGCGGATCCTGGACCAGGCAGGGTTCGTCCTCGTGCGCGAACACCACGGACCCCGACGACAAGCTCACCGCCACCGAGCGGGCGTACCGCCGGATCAGGTCGTCCGTCAGCTCCGGCATGCGGTAGGGGAGGCGCATCGCCTCGATGCCCACGACGTCGACCTGGAAGCGCAGGCCCTGGTCGCCCGGTACGGAAGGGTTGCTGTCCACGGGCGCGTCGGTCTCGCGGTCGAAGACCCACAGCTCCTGGCCCGTGATGGGCACCACCCACAACTTGGACCGGTCGCCCGAGAGCTCCGCCACGTCCAGGGTCGGCCAGGGCATGGGGTGCTCGAGCGCGACGGTCGCCCCGACCTCGACCTCCCACACCGCCGGGTGCTCGCGGTCGGCGACGAGCAGGGCGCCGTCCTCCGTCCAGGTCAGCCGGTGGGGGCGCGCGTCCGCCGGCAGCGCCACCGTCCCGAGCACGGTCTGCGTGGCGGTGTCGAACCAGCGCACGACGGGCAGATCCTGGGAGGTGTCGTGCACCACCATCGCGAGGGTCTGCAGGTCGGGCGCGAGCGAGAGCACCTCGGGGGCACCGCCGACGCCGATCTCCTCGATGCCGTTGCGGGTCTTCACCACGAAGGTGTCGCCCACCTTCGCCGATCCGCGGATCGTGAAGCCGATCCGATGGAGCTGGGAGGAGTAGGGGACGCCGGTCGTGGCGAGATCGGGCTGCGGCCCGGAGCGTGAGCCCTCGACCGTCCACGCCGAGCCATCGAACCGCACCGTCCAGGTCTCGGTCGTCGTGTACCCCTTCTTGACGCGCAGGTCCTCGATCGTGAGGCCGTCGGGGGTGGAGAGGACCTCGACGAAGGCCTCCTGCTCGACGGGTGCCACCGGGGAGGGGGACTCGCACTCTGGACGGGGCTCCTCGCTGGCGCAGTCGAGGATCCAGGGCACGCGGATCAGCGTCTCGAAGCGCTGGTCGCCGGCCCAGGCCGTGACCTCCTGCGTGCCCCTGGACGTGACCGCCACCGACGTGAGCACCCGGAGCCCACCGGTCGCGAGCGGGTTGCCGCGCAGGAAGGAGACGGTCGGGTCGTCGGTCAGGAAGCGCCCCTGCTTCAGCGCGAGCGGCAGGATCTCGCCACCGTGCTGGTTCGCGACCAGGCCCACCGGCTCGAGGAAGGGACCGCCGACCTCCGGCTGGAGCACCGCCGCGGCGACGGGGACATCGAACGCGCCCGTGTACGGCTCCGGCTTGAGGCAGCCCGTCAGGGCCACCAGGGCGAGGATGGAGGCGCGCGTCACTGGTTCACCAGCCAGGCCACGACGGTGAGGTAGTCGGGGCTCGCGGGGTCGACGTCCACCACCGCCAGGCTCGCCGACGTGATGTTGTCGGGGTCCACCGAGCCCACGTAGTTGGCGACGAGGGCGTACCGCTGATCGGGCGACATCCGCACCAGGTGGGGGTTCTCGCCGATGTTCGGGATCCAGGCGATCTCCTCGCCCCAGGCCCCGCGGTCGAGGTCGAACACGGACAGCGCGTTCTGTCGGAAGTGCGTGATCAGCAGGAAGCGTTCGTCGTCGGTCAGCGCCATCCCGGCACCGCCGATCGGTGCGACCGTCCGAGCGCCGAGGTCCTCGCCGAGGTCGGGGAGCGGGAGCACCGCCACCGCCGCCAGATCCGTCGGCGCCTTCGTGTCGTCGTCGACCACCTTGTCCAGGTCGATGATGACCAGACCGTCGGGCGCCCGCTGCGTGAGGTAGAGCAGGCCGCGCGTGCGGGAGATGATGGCGTCGCGGTACCCCGTGGACGTGAGGCCCGACTCCACGCGGACCATCGTCTCGAGGTCCATCGCGTTGGCGTCGCGGAAGGTCCCGGTCGAGTCGTCGCGCACGTCGAAGACGTAGATGTCGTCCGTGAGCTTGCTCGGCACGAAGAGCATCCCGCGGTCGCTGTCCAGCGCCATCGACGACATCCCGAAGCCGGTCGTCACGAACCACTGGGTGGACTGCGCCAGCTCCATCACCTGAACGCCCGATCCACCGCGGGAGGTGTCGAAGGAGATCGTGTCGCCCGCGGTCGGGAAGCGCTGGTTGGCGTAGAGCGCGTCGAGCGTGAGCGCCGGCGCGTTCGCGAGCCCGAGCCGGCGCGCGAGCACGTCGCGACCTGCATAGAGCATCGTCAGCCCGCCGTCCGGCAGCACCTCGAGGAGGGTGGGGGAGTCGACGCCGATCGCCGAGAAGGTACCGGCCTGGCCGTTCATCGAGGCCACCGACAGGTCGGTCACCGGATCGAGCCGTCGCTCGATGGTGCCGTCCGCCTGCACCAGCGCGTGCCCCAGGTGCCAGGAGCTGCCGTCGAAGCCCGCGTAGTAGAGGTGGGTCTGACCGTCGATCTCGACCACCTGTGGATCGGAGACCGCCGAGTCGTCGAAGCTGCCCGGCACGCCCGTCCCGAAGCGCCACTCCTTGTCCAGGCCCGGCTCGCGCGCGAAGGTGTCGCCGGTGGTGGCGGCGAAGGCGCTGCCGATGTGCTGCCGGCTGCCGTCGTCGCCCGCGTACCACAGCCTCACCCCATCGGGGGTGACCTGGGCGGAGTGGGCGTACACCCCGGCGGAGTCCCACTCCGTGCCCTCGTCCGCGAGCACGGGTGTCCGATCGAGGGACCCGAACGTCAGGCCGTCGGTGGTGGCCGCGCGGACGAGGCGCGAGCCGTCCCGATCGGTGAGGGTGGCGAAGAGGGTGTACCCCCCGGTGGCGGGCACGAGCAGCGGGTGCGAGAGGCGCTCGTCGGCCTCCACGCCGAGGTCCGCCTCGAGATCCTCGGGATCGAGCACCAGCTTCCACTCGCCCGCGATCCGCTCGAGGATGGCGATGCGCGAGCGGCCGCCGGTGCCGGTGGAGGTGGCGTACAGGAAGGTGCGGCCGCCGATGTGCTCGACGTGCCCAGGGACCAGCCCGAGCTCGCCGCGGAGCTGGCGCACGACGTTGTTGTCGACCTCGTGGCCGCTGGAGATGGCCATGTCGACGCCGAACAGGCGCAGCACGGACACGCTGCCCGCCTGCAGCAGGGCCGGGAGCACGCCCTGGTCGACGCCCGAGATGCGCCACGAGGCCTGGGCACTCGCCTGCACCCCTGCGCGCGGCGCGTCCAGCGGGTCGAAGGGGACGTCGCTCGGCGCCACGATCACGGGGTCGGACCAGCTCCAGCCGTCCCAGGACCAGCTCATGGCGTGGTCCCAGCGCGTCCCGTCACCGACCGTCGTCCACATCACGTACCGGCTGTCGGCGAAGGCCACGGCGGGGGCCGCGACGTTCCCCGTCGGGTCGTCGAGCACGACCACCGGCTCCGACCACACGCGGCCGTCGTCGGACTCGGACAGCGCGACGGACCAGTGGTCCCCGTCCCGCACGGAGAGCCACATCCGGTACCGGTGGACCGACAGGTCGAACACCGCGAACGGATCCTCGTAGGAGCTGCCCGCGGGCGGATCGAGCACGACCGTCGAGATCGACGTCAGCAGCTGGGACGTGCTCGGCGCCTCGGCCAGCACGATCGACGCGGGCTCGCCGGGAGCGTCCCGGCGGTCGGTGTACAGGCCGACGCCGTCGGACAGGGGCGCGGCGGACGGCGCACCGTTGAGGCCGCCGGAGCGGATCGGGTCGGCGTCGGTGACCCAGATCGGGGACAGCGCGTACCCCTCGGCCCGGCGGATCGTGCCGTCGGCCTGCGCGTACCACATGACCGGAAGGCCGCTGTCGTCGGTCTCGACGAACGGGTCGCGGACGTTGCCCAGACCGTCCTCGATGCCGAAGGCCGACGCCGCCCAGTCGGGCCCGCCGGAGGTCCACCGGACCACGCCGACGTTGTCGCCGTTCGGCGTGGGCACCCACAGGCGGTACGTCCCCTCGACGAAGGACAGCTCGAAGCTCTCCTCGATCATGAGGGTCGCGTCGCCGACGGCGAGCCGCGTCATCTCGGCGAACGAGCCCGAGCCGTCCGCGTCGACGAGGACCGCGTCCGACACCTCGGCCCCGGACGCCACGTCCACCTTCTCCACGGGGAGGTCGGCGTTCGACGACACCGCGGTGCTCAGCACCGAGACCGAGTGGTCGGACAGGTTGCCGACGTACACCCGGTCGGTCGCTCCGTCGACCAGCACGGGCTGCGGATCGTCCTCGAGGACCAGCGCGCCCTCGAGCCGCATCCCCGCGCGCAGCTCGAGGCTCGACAGGTCGACGACGAAGGCCTCGTCACGCCCGGTGCGACCGACGCCGTCCTCGGTGAGTCGGCTGGTGACGATGGCGGACTGGCTGTCCGGCAGGTACCCGAAGCCGCCGAGGTACGGGTTGTTGCCGACGCCGTCGCCGTCGTCGTCGTCGAAGATCTCGAGCGCTCCGGCGGCCACCTCGTCGATCGGGATGCGCGGACCGTCGCCCGCCGCGATCCGGGCCGTCACCTCGTCCCAGTCGACGACCAGCAGCGAGCCGGTGCGGAACAGGTGGTACGGATCGGCGTTGGTGACCCCGACGAAGGTGCCGCCGTCCTGCTGGAAGAAGCGCGCGTCCGACGGGCCGGAGAGGCACGTGCCGATGCCGAGGTCACCCCAGGTGTACACCCCATCGGGCAACACGGCGCACGCGCCGGGGTTCGGGCCGGGGGTCACGTCCTGGATGCAGGCGAGCAGGGAGAGGGCGAGCAGCATGAGACGCCGGCAGGTAACCCGATGCGCGGGACCGGTTAAGCGCGCGCCCGGAGGTCGCATGGAGATCGCGCGCGTCGGAGTGGTTGGTGCCGGGCAGATGGGCAACGGGATCGCGCAGGTCGCCGCTACGGCTGGCTACCAGGTCCTGCTGCAGGACATCAGCGACGCGGCCCTGGACAAGGGCCTGAAGACCATCGAGAAGAACCTCGGCCGCATGGTGGCCAAGGACAAGATCTCGGCGGACGACGCCGCTGCCACCCAGGCCCGCATCGCTCGCGCGACGGACGTCGCGGCGATGGGCGAGTGCGACCTCGTGATCGAGGCGGCGACCGAGAACGTGGATCTCAAGTTCAAGATCTTCGAGAACCTCGCCCGGGCGGCGCGTCCCGGCGCGATCCTCGCCACCAACACCTCCTCGATCTCGATCACCGCCATCGCGGCGCACACGGACCGCCCGGATCTGGTCGTCGGGATGCACTTCATGAACCCGGTGCCCGTGATGCAGCTCGTCGAGCTGATCCGCGGGCTCGCGACCAGCGACGCCGCCTTCGAGGCCGTCCGGGCCGCCGCGCAGAAGATGGGCAAGACCACGGTGGAGGGCCGCGACATGCCGGGCTTCATCGTCAACCGCGTCCTCATGCCGTACATCAACGAGGCTGCCCAGGCGCTCTACGAGGGGATCGGGACCGTCGAGGACATCGACACCGCGATGCGGCTCGGCACCAACGTGCCCATGGGCCCGCTCACGCTGGCCGACTTCATCGGGCTCGACACCTGCCTCGCGATCATGGAGGTCCTGCGGGACGGCCTCGGCGGCGACAGCAAGTACCGTCCGAGCCCGCTGCTCCGGAAGTACGTCGAGGCCGGGTGGCTCGGGCGCAAGTCGGGGCGCGGCTTCTACAGCTACGAAGGCGGTGCGCGGTGAGCGACGTCGTCTTCCGCGAGCGGCGCGGCGCCATCGAGCTGGTCACCGTCAACCGTCCCAAGGCGCTCAACGCCATCGACGCCGCCGTGCTCGACGGGCTCTCCGACCTCGTGGACGAGCTGGCGGACGACGAGCACCTCCGCGGCGTGGTCCTCACGGGCGCGGGCGAGAAGGCCTTCGTCGCCGGCGCGGA
>JACKER010000058.1 GCA_020632925.1 Alphaproteobacteria bacterium
CCAGGGGACCGCGAATCCTGCGGCGCGAAGGGCTGTACTCGTCGCACCTGGTGCGAGTGGTGGCGGCTGCGTGAAGCCGCTGCCCTGGCCGGCCACAGGCGTCCAGCCGCCCACGGCGCCTGCTTCCCGCACCCGCTCGCAGAGCCGCGGCGCCGAAGGCCCGTCGAGCCGCTCCAGGACCAGCTCACCGTCGATCACCGTCGGCGGGGCGGACTCGGGGAGGTCACACAAGCAGGCGCTCTCGTCGCCGACAGTGCCGACGACCCACCGAACACCGGCCTCCCAGCGACATGGCTCGGCCTCCGAGCCATCGGGAGGCTTCTCGCACTCGAACCGCACGTCGTACGTGTAAGGCCGAACCTCGAGGGTCCAGGTCCCCTTCGCACCTCCGGCGTTCGTGCCAGCACCCGGTGACTGCCAGCGGTCCCACGTCTCCCGATCGACCGCCCCCAGCGCTGGAAGGCCATCCTCGCGGAGGGGGAACCACCCGTCGAAGGGGGGCGGAAGGCCCCGTGCGGTTCGTTGCACGGGCGCAGTCGGCACCACGCTTCGCGACCGAAGAATGGGATCGACCGCCGCTGCGCCCGCCTCCGAAGCCTGGGTCGGAACAGGAGGGGTGCCCCCGATGCACCCGGCGGCTCGGCCGGCGCAACAAGCTCCGGCGGGGGCAGAGTCGTGGACCCGGGAGCGCATGCGTCCGCCCATAGTGCGCCGACGACCGTCATTCCTCACCCTACCATGCGGGCGTCGCTGCCCGGGCGCGGCGTGCTGCGTCGGGCACGGGTCACGACCCTGGCTGGAATCGGCGGCGCGTCGCTCGGGAGGGGCACGACCCTCAAGGAGCCCCGGGAGGGGTGCTCCGGATGCTACGGGAGCGGCCTCGGAGGGACGATGCCCACCACGCACGGGCACCGGCTCGAGCCGTTCTGTCCGTGCTGCTGCGGGCGGAACCTGCGGCGCGCTGGTGCGACACCCTGTTCGCGCAGGTGCCGCACCGCCAGTGGGTGCTGACGTGCCTTGGCCGAGGTGCAGGTTGTTGGCGTGGCGGCCGAGCTGGCGCGCGGGGTGTTCGCCTGTGGTGGCCCGCCGCCCTGCGCCAGAAGCCACCGTTCGCTCACCCCCGTCGGGCAACAGGCGGCGGAAGTGCAGGTTCAGTGCTGGCGAGGAGCTGAACCGCTGCTTCACCGTCACCGCTCCGATCCGCGCATCCACAGACACAGACGGCGAGGAAGCGCCGAACCTGCCGCCACGAACCAAGGCGGGAGCCGGGTGTGGTAGTTCCACTCGTCCGGGTCTGTGCGGGGGCGCCCCATCAAGTTCGGCCGATCGGGTACAGCAGGACCCTACGCCATCCAGCGGTCAGGATCAGGAGCACCCCGCGATCAGGCATGCCAGTCGGCCATCGTCGTGCGAAACACACGCGAAGCAAGCCGCGCCGGTACAGTCCATCCACGTCTCGCAGGGCTGGCGGCAGACCGATCCGTTGTTCGATGCCGACTCTGGGACGCAGATATCTTCGGTTCCACAGTCGTCATCTGCCTGGCACGGTGCGTCATACCCGTCGGGCGCGGTGCTGCCGGGATGCTCGGTCTCGCAGGACACCACCAGAGGCGATGTTACCAGAATGCACAGCAGGCACCGTCTGAGTGTTATCATTGGGGAACGTCCATGGAAGCTCCATCCAGAATCAAGAGCCAATCATCCTCCCCACCTTCGCCGCCAGTGGGATCAAACAGATCCAACGGCGCTGCACGTCCTTCCAGCAATACGTACACGCTCCCAGCCGACCAACGCACACCCCACGAGCAGTCACCCGTCCAGTCAGGGGTTCGCGCCGCAGGCGATCCAATCGCGGATCTCGGCGATATCGCCGACCGGCTGGTTTCCGAACGGCCAGGGCATGGGGTCGCCCACGATGTCCGGCGCATCCTCGAGCTTCTTGACGACGTAGCTGCCGTCGGGGTCGCCCGGGATGACCAGCGTCTCGCCGGGAGCGTCCTGGGCCGCGACGTTCACCAGCGCGTCGTAGGCGGTCGCCTCCGTGAGGTTCATGCCGTTCACGTCGGTGGAGGTGTGGCACCCGGACAGCTCGCAGCTGGGCTCCAGGATGCTGGTGTAGACGGTGTCGAACGACGGAGCGGAGGTGCAGACGGACGTGCCGGTCTCTGGTGGTGTCGTCCCGGTCTCCGAGTCGGTCGGTCCGCCAGTGCCGGTCCCACTGCACGCCGCCAACGCCGTCAGCAAGGGCCCCAACCGCATCGTCCCTCCAGGCCGAAACGGTATCCCGCCGAGCCGAGCGTCGCAGATCGAATCGCCACCGACCGGCCCCGGGGGGCACGGTTCCTGGACCAGCGTTCACGGCTTCGTGGCGTCGGGTGGTAGGATCGCGGGATGGACGACCTCAACTACCGGATGATGGAGGCGAAGCGTGCCCAGGCGCGAGCCCTCCAGGCGCGCCTCGAGGCGGATCGCGGCGGGAACGAGCCGGTCGCTGGAGCGCCGACGGGTCACGGCGAGCTCCAGGCCTGGAGCCGCGGCGACCAGCACACCGCCACCCTGCTCGACCACGTCGTGCGGCCAGGCGACGAGCTCGATCTGTACGTCGGCGGCGCCATCGGCTGGCTGCGAGGTCGCTTCGTCTGGGACGGGGACCGCCCCGCGCTCACCTTCGCCGTCCACCACCCCGAACGTGTCCAGCCCACCGGCGAGGCACGGGTCCTGGTCCCCGAGCGCGCGACCTGTCGCTGGGCGCGGCCGCCGGGGGGCTGACGCCGGGTGGCCGACCACACCTGGATCGAGGACGCGCCCGACGACGCGCCGACCAACCAGGCCACCGGCGCCGACCGCCTCGCGGGCAGGTACCGTGTGGAGGCGTTGCTCGGACGCGGGGGCATGGGCAGCGTGGTGCGCGCGTGGGACGAGTGGCTCGAGGAGCACGTCGCCATCAAGCTCCTGCGGACCGAGGGCGACGAGCGGCTCCGGCGAGCGCTGATCCGCGAGGTCAAGCTCGCGCGCCGCGTCTCCCACCCGGGGGTGGTGCGGGTCCACGACCTCGGGCGCCACGAGGGCTCGCTGTTCCTCGTGATGGAGCTGGTCGAGGGGCGGTCGCTCGCGCACGACCTCGCCGACCACGGTCCCATGCCCCGGAGCCGCGCGCTCGACGTGGCGCGACAGGTGGCCGACGCGCTGATCGCCGCCCACCGCGCCGGCGTCGTCCACCACGACCTGAAGCCGGACAACGTGCTGCTGCGGGCCGATGGTCGCTGCGCGCTCGGCGACTTCGGCATCGCGCGAGCGGTCGGCGAGGCGCGTCACGACATCGAGGGCACGCCCGCCTTCATGGCGCCCGAGCAGCGGGAGCGCGGGGAGCGGATCGATCCCCGCTCGGATCTCTACGCGTTCGGGATGCTGATGGTGGCGATGCTGTCCGAAGAGCCGCCCCGCTCCGGGGAGCCCCCCGACGTGCGCCGGCTGCCCGAACGCATCGCCGAGATCGTGCGGGCCTGCACGCAGTCGGTGGCCGGGCTGCGCTTCCGGTCCTTCGAGGAGCTGCGCCCCCTGCTCGACCTCGAGCTGCCGGGCGACCCCGAACGCGAGCGCCGCCGCGAGCCGTTGGTGCCGTCCGACGCGCTGGTGCTGGTGGTGCAGGCCGACGAGGACCCCGTGATCGGCGGGCTCGCCGTGGAGGTCGCCGAGGAGCTGCGCGGCGTGCAGGGCCTCGCGGTGCGCACCAGCGGCGAGGGCGACGCGACGCTGACGCTGGAGCCGGTGGGCGAGGGCGAGCTGCGCGCTCGGCTCGTGTCGGACGGCACCGCCCTGTGGACGATCACCGAGGACCGCGGGCAGCCCTACCTGGTGGGCGCCGTCGCTGGCGGGGTCGCCGCCGCGCTCGGTCGGTCGCTGCCGAGGCGCACGGCCACCACCCGCGAGCAGGAGGGGTTCGAGCTGTACCTCGAGGCGAGGCACGCCATGCGGCACCACTGGTCGGTGGACGTCTCGCGCGCCGTGAGCCTGCTCGACGCGGCCGTGGCCAAGCTCCCCGACGACCCGCGGATCCGCGCCACCCGCACCCTCGTCCGCGTCCGCGACGCGTTCTTCGAGCGTGGCCAGGAGACGTCGCGGTTCGACGCCCTCCGCGCGGAGGCCCGCGACGCCCTCCGAGACGCGCCGGACCGGGTGGATGCCTGGGAGGCCGCCGCGCGCGCGGAGCTGTACGCGGGCCACACGGTCGAGGCGGCCCGGTTGCTGATGGAGGCGACGGCCCGCTACCCGGGATCGGCCCCCCTCCACGGGCTGCTCGGCGGGCTGCAGGGCGAGTGTGGCGACCTGGAGGGCGGGCTGCGCAGGGTCGTGCTCGCGCGCTGGCTCGAGCCCGGCAGCGAGACCGACGCCGTCACGCACGCCTACCTCCTCCTCCTCTCGGGACGCCACGCCGACGCCAGGGCGATCCTGCGGACGCCGATCCGCGGACCGACCTCCCGTCCGCTCGAGGAGATGCGCATCGCCGTCTGGGAGGACCGCCTGGACACGTCGATCTCGACCCACGACGTGATCCCGCAGCTCGCGGAGTGGATCGCGGGGGCCACGCACGTCCTCACCACGCACTCGGTGCCAGCCGGGTACCAGCAGGCGATGCGCAGCTACCTCCAGCGCCCGTCCTCCCCTCGCTTCCACGCGAGCCTCCAGCAGCGGGTCGCCGAGCTGCTGGTGCGGGGCGGCGAGCCCTCGCGGGCGCTCGAGCTGATCCTCGAGGCCTCGCGCGGCGCCCTGACCGATCTCGCCTGGCTCGACCGCTGCCCGGTGCTGGACGGGCTACGTCAGGACCCACGGTTCCTCGACGCCCGCGAGCGGGTGGCGACCACGGCGGAGGCGGTGCTGGCGGTGCTGGGATGAGCGACCCGAAGCTGCCCGATCGGTTCGTCGGGCACGGCGTGATCGGACGGGGTGGGCAGGCGGTCGTCGTGCTCGCCACGGACACGCTGCGCGGCGAGCGCGTGGCGCTCAAGGTCGTCCACCCGCACCTCGCCGCCGATCCGTCCACCCGCCGCCGCCTCCAGCGGGAGGTGCGCGCCGCCTCGCTGCTGCACTCGGACGCCGCGCTCGTGCCGTACGACCTGCACGAGGTGGAGGGGACGGTGGCGCTGTCGATGCCGTTCCACCCGGGGCAGACGGTCGCGGAGCGCGTGGGGGCCGAGGGACCACTGCCCGCCGAGGACCTGCGCGCCATCGGGGTGCGCGTCGGCAAGGCGCTCGCGGACGCGCACGCCGCCGGCATCCTCCACCGGGACGTGTCCGCCACCAACGTGCTCACGGGCGCGGACCCGGCCCGGGACACGGTGCTCGCCGACTTCGGCCTGGCGCGGGTGATCGGGCAGACGGCGACGGCCACCCGGGCGGCCGGCACGCTGGGCTACGCGGCTCCCGAGGTGCTGGCTTCGGGGCGGGCTGACGCTCGGTCCGACCTGTACGGCCTCGGCGCCGTGCTGTTCTTCGCGGCGACGGGCAAGACGGTGATGGACGCCGGCCAGCGCAGCGTGGCCGACCTGCGCCCGGACCTCCCGAGCGATCTCGCGGCCACGGTGGACGCGCTGCTCGCGCGGGACCCGGTCGACCGACCGCAGTCCGCCACCGAGGTCGTGGACGCGCTGGAGCAGGAGCTCGCAGCGAAGGCGTCCCACGCCGAGCCCCCGCCCGCCGCGCCGGTCGCCGCGGTCGTCGCGCCGCGGTCCGGTCGCTGGTTCCCGGAGGGCCGCTCGGCGGTGTGGGTCCGCGAGGGCGAGGCCGACCGCGAGCGACGCAAGGCTCTCCGGCGGAAGGCGCGCGGCGAGCACCGCCCGAGCGCGGTCGACGAGCTCACCCGCTGGGGGACGCACGTGGCGGGCAGGGTGCGCGAGGCGCTGGGCATCCCCGCGCCCGACCCCACGAGCCCGGAGGAGCGGCTGGTGGGTGCTGTCGAGAAGGAGGCGGGCCTGCCCCCAGGCGCGCTGATCCCGAGCCCCCAGCTGACCTTGCCCGGCTTCGTGCTGATCGAGGGGATCGACCGCTCGACCGCAGATCGCCTCGCGGACGCCGCCGCCAGCGCAGGCTTCCACGCCGAGGTGCGCGACGGCGGCCACCTCGAGAACCGGCTCCGGCGGGTGCTGCCGGTGCTGATCGCCGCGGTCGTGGCGATGGTCGCGGTGGGCTCCACCCAGGCGGAGCCGTGGAGCCTGGTGGCCCTGGTCGCGCTGGCCGTGGTCGCGGTGAGCGCCATCCGACGCGGCCGCCGGGAGCGGCACGTGGTGCCCGCGTACGAGCCGACGCTGTCCGGCGCGCTCCGGCCCGGCATGGTGACGACGACGGAGCGACGGCAGGAGGCCAAGGCGCCGGTCGCCGCGCCGCCGAAGGTGGAGGAGCCGGAGACCCGCGGCCAGGCGCTCCGACGTCGCGCCGAGCTCGCGCTGGACGCGCTGGAAGCCGTCGACGACCTCCCGGAGCCAGCGTTGGTCGACGTCCGCGCGACCGCCAGGGGCCTCCGACGGCAGGCTGCCGAGCTCGCCGGCCACGTGGATCGCCTGGAGCAGGCCGCCGCCGCCCACGGCGCCTCGGACGCGGAGATCGCGGCGCTCACCGGGCGGCTCTCGCGGCTGCGAGCGCTGCAGGCGGCCGGTGACCCCCAGGACCCGGGCGCCATCGCTGCCCTCGAGCAGGCCCTCGCCCAGCACGAGGCGGACCGCGCCGCTGCCGACGAGGTGGAGTCCGAGCTCGCCTCCACCACCGCCCGCCTGCTCGGCATCGCGTCCACCGCCTCCCGCGTGCGGCGCGAGCTGGTCGCCGGCGGCCAGGAGCGGACCTCGGTGAGCGAGGGGCTCGACCGGCTGCACGCGCAGGCCCGCGCCGCCCAGGCCGCTCGCCGCGAGATCCGCTGATCACGGGACATCAGCGGCTGCCGAGGCAGTCCTCGATGTCGTCGAAGTAGCCGAGGGCGACGAGCATCTCGCAGTCCTCGAGCGTCCGCTCCTCCTCCACCGCGGGCCCGACCCGCCCCTCGTAGGACAGCGGGTCCGCCGCGTCCGGCACCTCACCGCCGAGCGGGGCCCACGCGCTCTCCCCGAACCGGACGGTGGCGTCGCCCGGCCAGGCCGCGAACCGGTCGCCGCGATTCACCGGGAGCACGTCGCCCACGCGTCGCCCGCCCGCGAGCAGCACACCGTCGGTCACCGACACCACGCCCGAGGCACGCGCCGTCCACGGCTCCCCCAGGAAGCTCGCGAGGTCGCCGAACATCGCGTCCGCGCGCGCCCGCTGCGGCCCGTAGAGATCGTGCAGCTCGAGCGGATCGGCGTCCACGTCGAACAGCTGGCGCCGGCCCTCGCCGAAGTCCACCACCAGGTCGTAGGGCGGGTCGTGCCAGCGGACCGCGAGGGTGTCCTGGCGGCTGGTCTCGGCGTACCGGGCCGACACCGTGCCCGGCGGTGTCCCGTGGAGGATCTGGTCCGCGCGGGACCGGCCGTCGGCCGGCGCGAACGGCACGCCGGCGAGCGACGCGATGGTCGGCGCCAGGTCCTCCGTACCGATGCGGTCGTGCAGGCGCGCGGCCGGGATGCCCGGGCCGGCCACGATCAGCGGGACGTGCAGCTGCTCGGGGTAGACCGTGTGGCCGTGGCCCCAGCTCCCGCGCTCGCCGAGCTCCTCGCCGTGATCGGCGGTCACCACGACGACGAGCTCGCGGCCCGAGGCCCGCCACGTCTCCACGAGCTCCTCGAGCATCGCGTCGACCCAGGCGATCTCCTCGTCGTACTGGGCGATCTGGTGGTCCAGCTGGACCTTCGGGATCATGCGGCGGCGGTACACCTCGTAGTTCTTGTAGACCTCGTCGTCCCACCGAGGCGCCCGGTCGAAGCGCGTGTTCCAGGGCTCGGGCGCGTCGTACCCGAAGTGGCAGTCGTAGACGTGGGTGAACAGGAAGAGCGGCCGCCCGTCCGGCTGCTGGCGGGCGAGGTCCAGCGCGTGGTGGAAGACCTGGTCCGCGTCCACCTTCCCGAGGTTGTTCGTCTCCTTGTCGAGGATACCGAAGTCGTGGAAGGCGTCGAACCCGCGGTCGAACCCGTAGCGGCTGCTCACGAACAGCGTGGACACGACGCCGATGGTGCCCCACCCCGCGTCCCGGAAGGCCTCCTGGAGCAGGGGCAGGTCGTCGCCGATGCGGAGGTCGTCCTCGATCACGCCGTGGTGAGCGGGCACGAGGCCCGTGAGCATCGTGGTGTGCGAGGGCAGCGTCCACGGTGACGGCGACCACGCGTCCTCGAACACGGTCCCCCGGGCCGCCAGGCGGTCGAGGAACGGCGAGGTGTCGCGCGCGTACCCGTACGTGCCGAGGTGATCGGCTCGCAGCGTGTCGATCGAGACCAGGAGCACGTCGGGACGGGCGGGGTCGCCCGCGGGGAGCGGCGCGTCGGGGTCGTAGCCCACCGGATCGAGGTCCTCGCGGACGCTGGCGGAGCGCGGCCGGGTCTCGCGCAGGACGGCGGCGAGCTCGGCGGCCTGCGTGCGCAAGGCCTCGACCTCCGCCCGGCGCTCGGCGACCCGGCGCTCGAGCTCCTCCGCGCGATCGTCGTGGCAGGCGAAGGCGAGCAGCGCGAGAGGGACGGGCAGCACGGGACCTCCGGGGCTCTACGGTACACAGCCAGCGCCCGGACCGATCGAGAAAACGACAGCACCCGTGTCAGACCGCGCGCGCCCGCTCCAACACCCCTGGCGACGGAGGGTGTCGATGCTCATGGTGGACCGGACCCGGATGGAGCCGGACGGCCTCGAATCGGAGGGCAGGACGCTGCACCTCGACGGCTGCACGGTGGACCTCGATCGACGGCTGGTGTGGAGCGCGGATGGCACGGAGTCGGGGCTGACGGCCAACGAGCACGTCCTGCTCGAGGTCCTCGCCAAGCACCTGGGCCGCACGGTACCCAGCGAGCAGCTGCTGGAGGAGGCGCTGGGCTACCGGCCCGGGCTGACCACGCGCGCGCTGTCCAACGCGATCTGGCGGCTGCGCCAGAAGATCGAGCGCCAGCCGGCCCGTCCCCGGCACCTCAAGTCGGTCTACGGGGTCGGGTACCGCCTGGAGCTCGCGGAGGACCGGGAGAACGCGTCCAGCGAGCGGCTGGTGGGTCGGGACGAGGCGTTGGCCGAGCTCGAGGAGGCGGTCGATGCGCACCGCCTGGTGACGCTGGTCGGGCCTGGAGGCATCGGGAAGACCACGCTCGCGCGGGTCCACGCGCACCGCTGGCAGGCCGTCTGGGTGGATCTGGGCGCGGCGCGCCGCGCGACCGATGTCACGCGCGCCATGGCCGCGGCACTCCACATCTCCACGCGACGCGGGCAGGTGGAGCGCAGCCTCGTGGCACGTCGGGACGTCCTGGTGGTGCTCGACGAAGCCGAGCACGCGCTCGACGCCGTCCGCGACGCGCTGACCGGGTGGCTGCAGACCACCACGGCGCGCTTCCTCGTCACGAGTCGGCGGCCGCTCGCGCACGCGGACGAGGTGGTGCGACCCGTGTCGCCCCTGGCGGCGGCCGACGCCGCGGCGCTGCTCAGGGCGCGGGCACCGTGGCTGGACGTCTCCGAGGGCCGCCTGCTCGACCTGGTGGAACGGCTCGACGGGCTACCGAAGGCGATCGAGCTCGCCGCCGCACGCACGCGGGTCCTGTCGGTGGACGCCCTGCAGGCGCGCCTCGATCTGCGCCGGGCGGTGCTGACCACGAACGGCTCGGTGCTCGGGGAGCCGCTCCGCCGCATCATGGACACCTCCTGGGAGGCCCTCGCTGCCGAAGAGCGTCGGGTCGCGGCCGCGTGTGCCTGGTTCGGAGCCCCCTGCACGGTCGAGGAGCTCGAGTCGACCATCGGCGACGGCGCCGACCACTCCGCCACCGTGGAGAGGCTCGTGGACCACTCGCTGGTGCTGGCGGCGGACCAGGGACGCGTGCGGATGCTGGGGCCGATCCGCCACGACATCCGCGCTCGCGCGACGCCCGAGGAGGCCTACCGGTGGCGGTCACGGCACGCGGCCTGGGCGCTGGACACGGCCGAGCGCTGGGTGACGGGTCTCGGCGAGGGCGGCTGGGACGTGGGCGTGGCCGGGCTCGAGCGGCTCGAACCCGAGCTGCTCGCGGTCGCCCGCGACGGCGCGCCCGAAGAGGTCGCCCGCGCGGTGCTGGCGCTCGACGCCACCTGGCAGCTGCGAGCCGATCCGGAGACCCACGCCTCCGTCCTCGACGAAGCGCTCGCCCTCGGTTCGGCGGAGTCCGTGCCCGCGCTGCGGGTCGCTCGAGCTCGGTTGCACGTCGATCTCGGCGAGGGTCAGGGCGCGCTGTCGCTGCTGGCGGACATGGACGGCGCCCCCGCCGCGGTCCGCCAGGAGGCCAGTCGACTGCTCGCGCTGGCCCTCGCCCCCACCGCCCCTGCGCGCGCCGTGGAGATCCTCGATCGCGCGCTGGCCGACGTGGTCGGAGGCGACTGTGCGCTCGGGCGGCTGTTGGCCGCGCGCGCGGACGCCCTCCGCACCCTGGGTGACCTGGACGGCGCCGAGCGCAGCGCGTGGAGGGCGCTGCCGTTGCTCGCGCGCTCGGGCCACCGGCTCGCCCTGACCGAGCTGCGGCAGAAGACGGGCGCGCTCCTCCTCGCGCGCGGAGACCTGTGCGGCGCCGCCGAGGAGCTGCGGCAGGAGGCGCTCGGCTGGGAGGAGCTCGGCGTCGCCGCCAACGCGGCCCAGGCCCGCGCCCAGCTCGCGAGGATCCTGCTTCGGACCTCGGGCGAGGACGGCGAGCGGACGTCGACGTGGAACCCGGGTGGCGCTCGCGAGCTCCTGCTGGAGGCCCGCGAGGTGCTGGGGTGCGAGGATCTCCGTGGCTGCACGGCGACGGCGGACCTGGTCCGCGCGGAGCTGGCGCTGGGCCTGCTCGTGGAGGCGGAGACCCACGCGGTCCAGCTCTGCGACGACATCCTGCGCTGCCCCGAGCCCGGCGCGCTCCTCTGGGTGTCCCACCTCCTCGCCGCCGCGGTGTCGGAGCGCCGGGGACGCCCCGACGAGGCCCGAGGCCGCCTCCGCCGGGCCCGCCTGGCGTGCGATCGCCCGGACGCCGACTCGCTCGACACCTCCGACCTGGACCGGTGGTCCGTCGGCTGACGCCGCTCGTCAGCCGCGCAGCGCGAGGATCCGATCCGCGAGCTCGGCGAAGCCGTGCCCTCCCTCGCTCGGCGTCACCCAGCGCGGGAGGTGGGTCATGCGGTCGACGAAGGCCGCGATGTTGGCCACGCCGACCGACCGAGGGAAGTGCGCGAACATGGGCTCGTCGTTCGGAGAGTCGCCGACATAGATCCAGCGCTCCTTCTCGGCGTCCAGATCCCGCCCCCACCGGTCGCGGACGAAGGCGCGGCAGCCGGCGAGCTTGTCGAACGTGCCGTACCAGCCGTTGACGTGGATCGAGCTGACCTTGCAGGTCGCGCCCGCCGAGCGGAAGAGCATCACGATTCGGTCGACCTCCTCTCGCGACAGCGGAGGCACGTCCTCGCAGAAGTCGATGGCGAGATCGAGGTCCCGGTACGGCTGGTCCGACGCGAGCGCGGCGCCGGGCACCTTGGCGAGGATCAGCTGCGCCACGTCGTCGAGCCGCTCGCGGTTCGCCCGTCGCTCGGCCTCCCCCTGCGAGAAGCGACGCACGAGCCGACCGTCCTCCATGAAGAACCACAGGCCGCCGTTCTCGCCGACGACGCCGTCCACCGGCCACATGCGCGCCAGGTGATCCACCCAGCCACCCGGGCGCCCCGTCACCGGGACGACCGCCAGCCCGGCGTCCGCGAGCCGTCGCAGCGCCAGGAAGGCCTCGGGCACCAGGCGGCCCTGGTGGGTCAGGGTGTCGTCGATGTCCGTGAAGACCCCGACCAGCCCGTCCACCGCGGCGGCGTCGAGCTCGGAGAGCGGCTCCATCATCCCGATGCTCCTGCGGACGCGCACTGTAGCCCGGGGGCTCGTCCGGCGTCGGTCGTCAGGGAGAACCCGACGTGGACTTGCGCAGGAGGAAGTCGATCTGCTCGGCGTCGTCTGGCAGATCGAGCGAGGAGCGCATCGGATCGGGGAGGTCGGAGGCGGCCGCCACCACCGCGTCCACGTCGAGCGGGGCGTCCCCGAGCACGAGGACGAAGCGCTCGAAGGTCGGGGCGTCGTCGAGCTCGAACGACCGATCGAGCAGCACCGTCCCCCCGCCCAGGCGGGTGTCGCGCCCCGCGCGAGGGTGGTGCAGCGTGACCGAGCCCCGCCCGTCGACCGACAGGAGCACACCGTAGGGGTGGCCCGCCGGCTCGAACGCCAGCTGGACGCGGTCGCCGGGCGCCGCCACCGCGCCCGAGGTCAACGGAGCGGCCTCGCGCCCCTCGCGGAACACGAGCAGCGCGGGATCGCCCTTGACCCGGGTCACCTCCGCGATCTCCGGAGCGGACGGGGGCGTCGCCCGGAAGGCCAGGAACAGTCCGGCTGCCAGGGCCACCACGACCGCTGCACCCCCGATCGCGCGCGTCCGACGACGTCGCTGGCGTCGCTCGACCCCGTCGAGGAAGGGACGGGCGGGCCACCGCCGGCGCACGTGCGCGTCCGCCTCCCGGATCGCCTCGACGGTGGCGAGCAGGTCGGGGTCCGCACGGACGGCGGCGAGCACGACGCGCTCCTCCTCGGCGGCCAGATCGCCGGCCACCAGCCGTTCCAACGTGAACAGGTTCGGGCGATTCACAGACCCTCCAGCTCGGGGATGCGCTGCTTGAGCACGCGGATGCGGTGTCGGACGCCGGAGACGGACAGGCCGTGGAGCTCGGCCACCTCCTCCAACGTCATGCGGTCGACCAGCAACATGACGGCCATGGTGCGCGTGCTGGCGGGCTCCCGCCCGAACAGTCGCTCGAGCACCAGCCCGGCGAGGACGCGCTCCTCGGCCTCGGGAGCGAGGGCGATGCGCGTGATCACGTCGCCGTCGGCATCCTCGGGGCGACGTCGGCGACTCCGCAGGCGGTTCAAGCAGGTGTTGGTCGCCGTCCGCCACAACAGCGAGGACAGCCCGCGGTCCTCGAGGCGCGACTGGTGCCGCACCAGCTCGAGGAACACGTCCTGGGCCGCGTCCACCGCGGCCTGCTCGTCACCGAGCAGCTGCTGGCACCGACGGATCACCATCGATCCGAAGCGGTGGTAGCACTGCTCGACGTCGATCCCCACGTTCACTCCGACCGCTCACCGCGAGCGTCGGCCGTTCAACACCGACGCACGGCGACCGTGTCAGTGGGACCCGACGATCAGCTGACGACCCAGGTGTCTCCCTGGTTCAGGAGCTTCTGCAGGTCACCCTTGCCGTTCTTCTCGGAGGCCTCGCGCAGCTGGGCCTGGAAGAGCTCGTCGTACGCCGGGCGATCCTCGACGTAGAACACACCGACCGGCACCGGATCGCCCTTCGCGTGGTCGAGCGCCGCCAGCGCCTGCGCGAGCACCTTGTTGGACACGTCGTGCCGGAGCACGCGGGCCTCGTCCTCGGGCGTGTTCACCTCGATCACCGCGAGACCGAACCCGTTGGTCACGAAGCCGTGGCGCTGGGCCTTGCCCCAGATCAGCGGCTGACCGTCCTCGAGGTACAGCACCTTCTCGTCGCGGGCGCCGCGGTCGGTGAAGCCCGCCCAGGCGCCGTCGTTGAAGATGTTGCAGTTCTGATAGATCTCGACGAAGGACGTGCCCTTGTGGGCGTGCATCTTCTTCACCGACTCCTGCAGGTGCTTGGTGAACACGTCGACCGAGCGGCTCACGTAGGTGCAGCCCGAGCCGATCGCGAGGAGCAGCGGGTTGAAGGGCGCGTCGATGCTGCCCATCGGGCTCGACTTGGTCCGCTTCCCGATCTCGGAGGTCGGGCTGTACTGGCCCTTCGTCAGGCCGTAGATGCGGTTGTTGAACAGCATCACGTTCACGTCGACGTTGCGGCGGAACAGGTGGATCAGGTGGTTGCCGCCGATGGAGAGGCTGTCGCCGTCGCCGGTCACCACCCACACCGACAGATCCGGACGGGAGGCCTTCAGGCCGCTCGCGAAGGCGGGGGCGCGGCCGTGGATGGTGTGGAAGCCGTACGTCTGCATGTAGTACGGGAAGCGCGAGCTGCAGCCGATGCCGGCGATCACCGCGAACTTCTCGCGGGGGATGCCGAGGTCGGCGAAGGCGGTCTGGACCTGGGCGAGGATCGAGTAGTCGCCGCAGCCGGGACACCAGCGCACCATCTGGTCGCTGGAGAAGTCCTTCTTCGAGTACACCGGATTCGTGGACATGGGGACTCCGTCAGGCCAGGCGGGCGATCGCTTCGGCGATCTCGCGGGTGAGGAAGGGAAGACCCTGGATCTTCGTGAGCGGCACGGCGTCCACCAGGAACTCCGCGCGGATGATCTTGGAGAGCTGACCGAGGTTCATCTCGGGGATGAGGACCCGGTCGTACCGCTTCAGGACCTCGCCGAGGTCCTTCGGGAGCGGGTTGAGCCAGCGCAGGTGCGCGTGCCCGACCTTCTGTCCAGCGTCGCGACGCGCCTGGACGGCGGTGCGGCAGGCGCCCCAGGTGCTGCCCCAGCCGAGGACCAGGACGCCGGAGTCGTCGCCATCGACGCGGGTGGGCGGCAGCTCGTTCGCGATGCGCGCGATCTTCTCGGCGCGGAGGCGGCACATGAGCTCGTGGTTCGCGGGGTCGTAGCTCACGTTGCCCGTCAGGTGCTGCTTCTCGAGGCCGCCGATGCGGTGCTCGAGGCCGGGCGTCCCCGGGACGGCCCAGGGTCGCGCGAGGGTGGCCTCGTCGCGGGAGTAGGGCTCGAAGCCCTCCGGGTCGGTGCGGAAGGCGGGGGCGAAGCGCGGCAGGTCCGCCACGTCGGGCACGGCCCAGGGCTCGGCGCCGTTCGCGACGTACCCGTCGGAGAGCAGCATCACGGGGCACATGTACGTGATCGCGATGCGGCAGGCCTCGAGCGCCACCTCGAAGCAGTCGCTCGGGGAGCGCGCGCAGAGCACCGCCATGGGCGCCTCGCCGTTGCGGCCGTACATCGCCTGCATCAGGTCGGCCTGCTCGGTCTTCGTGGGCAGCCCGGTGGAGGGCCCGCCGCGCTGCACGTCGACCACCACCAGCGGCAGCTCGGTGATGACGGCGAGCCCGATGGCCTCGGCCTTGAGGGCCACGCCGGGGCCCGACGTGCCGGTCACGCCGAGCGCCCCGCCGTAGGACGCGCCGATGGCCGCGCACACGGCCGCGATCTCGTCCTCCGCCTGGTACGTCGCGACGTTGAAGTGCTTGTACGGGGCGAGGGAGTGGAGGATGTCGGAGGCGGGGGTGATCGGGTACGTCCCGTAGAAGATCTGCAGCCCCGACCGGTCCGCGGCGGCGACGAGACCGAGCGCCAGCGCCGCGTTGCCCGTGATGTTGCGGTACTTGCCGGGACGGAGCTCGGCCTTGGGCACCTCGTAGACCGCCTGGAACAGCTCGACGGTGCCCGCGTAGTCGTGACCAGCGCGGAGCGCCGCGAGGTTCGCATCGGAGAACGGGGGCTTGAACTTCCGCTTCACGTGCTCGACCGTCGAGTCCATGGAGCGGCCGTAGAGCCAGTACATCATGCCGAGCGCGAAGAAGTTCTTGCAGCGGTCGGCCTGCTTGGCGTTGAGCCCGTGCTCGGAGACCGCCCGCACCGTCGTCACCGTGATCGGCGCCTCGACCACGCGGTACCCGTCGAGGGTGCCGTCCTCGAGCGGGCTCTTCTCGAGCCGCGCCTTGGTGAGGTCGCCGGTCTTGAAGCTGTCGCTGTTGACGACGACCAGCCCACCCTTGCGCAGCGCCGGGAGGTTCTTGACCAGCGCGGCGGGGTTCATGGCGACCAGCACGTCCACGTCGTCGCCGGGCGTGAAGATGTCCAGGCTCGAGAACTGGAGCTGGAAGCCCGAGACCCCCTCGCGCGTCCCCGCGGGGGCGCGAATCTCGGCGGGGAAGTCGGGGAGCGTGGCGATGTCGTTGCCGACGAGCGCCGAGTTGCGCGTGAACTGGTCGCCCAGCAGCTGCATGCCGTCGCCCGAATCGCCGGCGAAACGGATGACGACCGACTGGACCTTCTGGCGCGCGGCCGTTGGGGTTGCGGGGCTGGTCTCCATGGTGGACTTCTCCGGAAGGGAGCCCGACGTAACCCGCAAGACGACCTCTCGCTGCGTCCGCCGAGACACCGAGCTACCAGGAAACGGCCGTGCCCCGACAGGACCACCACCAACGACCCGACGCGCTACGGACCTGGGGCCCCGTGGTCCTCGTCCTGGTCGCGCTGCCCCTGCTGTCGATGCTGCTGCGGACGGTCCTGCCCGCGATCGGACCGAAGGCGCACGCGCCCGACCCCGTCCCCTCGCCCGCCCCCCCACCACCCGCCGCCGGCAGCGCCACCTGCGCGAGCTGCCACGCCGAGCAGGCCGAGGCCTGGCGCGCATCGACGCACGCCAGGGCGGAGCACGCCGGCGACGACGGCGCTCCCACCTCGCTCGACGCGATCGGACCCGACGGCGCCTCGCGCGCGTACCCGATCGAACGGTGGATCGGCGTGACGCCCCTCCAGCAGGGTCTCGTCGCCTTCCCCGGCGGGCGCCTCCAGGTCACGCAGGCCGCGCGCGATCCGCGAGACGGGAGCTGGTTCGACGTGTTCGGCGACGGGCGCGAGCCGGGGGAGTGGGGCCACTGGACCGGCGGGGGCATGACCTGGAACGCGCGGTGCGGCGAGTGCCATACGACTGCGTTCGACAAGGGCTGGGACGAGACCACCGCCACGTACGCGTCGACGTTCGAGGAAGCGGACGTGGGCTGCGAGGCCTGCCACGGCGACGGCGACGCACACGCCGCCGGGGCGCCCGCCGCGGTGGTCGACGCGGGAGGCGAGACCTGCTTTCCCTGCCACGCGCGCCGCTCGGACCTCACGGGGGCCTGGCGTCCCGGCGACGCCTTCCTCGACCACTTCGCGCCATCGCTGGTCGATCGCGGCGACACCTTCTGGCCCGACGGGCAGGTCCGGGACGAGGACTTCGAGGTGACCGCCTTCCTCGGCAGTCGGATGCACGCGCAGGGGGTGACCTGCACCTCCTGTCACGACCCGCACAGCGGTCGGACGCGGGCCGAGGGCGATGCGCTCTGCCTGTCCTGCCATGCCGCCATGCCCGGGTTCACCGACCACGATCCGCACCCCGAGGGGGTCGAGCCCGGGTGCGTGGGCTGCCACATGCCGGTCACGGTGTACATGCAGCGCGACCCGCGGCACGACCACGGCTTCCTGCGGCCCGACCCGGTGATGCAGCAGCGACACGGAATCCCGAGCGCCTGCGACCGATGCCACGCCGATCGCGGGGTCGCCTGGCAGGTGGAGGCCGCCCGGCGGTGGTGGGGGCCGGACGGACCTCCGCACCGGGCGCGCGCGGACCTGATCGCCCGGGGACGGGCTGGTGACGAGACCGCTGTCGAGGGGCTGATGGCCCTGCTCCGGGACGATCCGGTGCCCGCCTGGCGCGCGGCCGCGGCCGCCCAGCTCGAGCCCTGGCTGCTGCGCGAGGACGTGCGCACCGCGCTCCTCACCGCGCTGAAGGACGAGGACCCGCTGGTTCGCTTCGCGGCGGTGGGGGCGGTGGCACCCGCGGCACCGGAGCCCGCGACGCACGAGGCGCTCACCGCCGCGAGGGCCGACACCGTCCGCGCCGTGCGGATCCAGGCCGTGCGGGCCCTGCGCGCCGAGCTCCGACCCAACGACCCGCGGACCGCGGAGTACCGGACCTACCTGGCCCGGCACGCGGACGAGACGCCCGGTCTCTTCGAGCGGGGCACCTGGGCCCTCGAGCGAGGCGACGCCGGGGCAGCGATCCCGGACCTCGCACGAGCACGTGATCTCGACCCTCGCGCGCCCGCGACCCGTGACGCGCTGGCGATCGCGCTGGCGACGGCTGGTCATCCCACGGAGGCCGCGGAGGAGCTGCGCGAGGCGACCCGACTCGCCCCCGACCAGGCCGACCTCTGGGTCCGCTCCGGGTTGGCGGAGGTCGCGGCCGGACACGGGGAACAGGCGGTGGCGGCGCTGCAGCACGCGGTCGATCTCGACCCGAGCCACTCCCGAGCCTGGTACAACCTCGGCCTGCTCCGCCAGCAACTCGGTGACGCGAAGGGAGCGCTCGACGCGCTGCGGCAAGCGGTCGAGGTCGCGCCCGATGACACCGAGGTCCGGTTCGCGCTCGCAGCGGTGCTCCGCGATCAGGGACGCCTCGCGGATGCGCGGGCGGAAGCGGAGCGAATCCTGCAAATCGATCCGCAGGACGGCTCCGCGCGTGCGCTCCTGGCCAGCCTCGTGCCATGATGGGCGGCCCGGAGGGGCCGATCTCGGGACCACGTCATCCACTGCTCGAGCGCGATCTCGCCGATACCGGCGGGTCCCCCGATGTTCCTCCGTCCGCCGAGGTCTGGGAGGATCTGCTCGCCCGCATCAGCAAGCGGTACGACGCCGCCGAGGCGGAGCGCCAGGACCTGGAGCGGGTGCGCAAGGAGGTCGTGGAGGCGCGGCAGGCGGCCCAGGCGGCCTTCCGCAGCGAGAAGGGACGGGCGCAGTTCATCGCCAACCTGTCACACGAGCTGCGGACCCCCCTCAACGCGATCCTGGGGTACGCGGAGCTCGTTCGCGAGGAGCTCTCGGACCGTGCAGAGCTCGAGCTGTACGACGACGTCCGGCGCATCGAGCGAGCGGGACGGACGCTGCTCGAGCTGATCAACGACGTGATCGATCTCGCGAAGATCGACGCCGGCCGCATGAAGCTGACGACCGAGCGCTTCGACGCGGCGCCGATCCTGGCGGAGGTGGTCGAGGAGCTGATGCTCCAGCACGCGTGGCTCGAGGGCGCGCTGCTCGTCGACGTACCCAAGGACCTCGGCTTCCTGACGAACGATCCCGGTCGCGTGCGCCAGTGCGTGCACCACCTCCTGGTGCGGGCGATCCGCGCGGCGGACGGCAAGCGCATCGAGCTCGTGGCCCGGCGCGAGGGGCCGGCGCTGGCCGTGGTGGTGCACGACCAGGGGCCGGCGCTCACACGCGACCAGCAGGCGGACGTGTTCGCCGAGTTCGCGGACCCGACGCCGCACAAGGCGGACGGCGCCGGGCTCGGGCTCGCGCTCACCCGCCGCTTCGTCGAGCTGATGGGCGGCGCGGTGGACGTGCTGTCGGACGCCACGGGCACCACCTTCACGCTGCGGGTGCCGGACCATGGCGTGGCCGACAGCGCACACGCAGCGGAGCTGCTCGCCCAGGCCAGGGCGATGCCCAGCAACGATCCGTCGATGGTCCTGTTCATCGACGACGACAAGGACATGCAGGACCTCGTCCGTCGCCTGCTCGAGAAGGAGGGCTTCCGGGTGGCCGGGGCAGCGGACGGCGAGAGCGGCATCGTGCTCGCGCGCCGGCTCAAGCCGCGGGCGATCGTGCTCGACCTGATCCTCCCCGGCCGCAGCGGGTGGGAGGTGCTCTCGAAGCTCAAGTCGGACCCCGAGCTCGCGCAGATCCCGGTGGTGGTGCTCTCGACGGTCGACGACCGCTCCCGAGGCCTGTCGCTGGGCGCCGACGAGTACCTGATCAAGCCGGTCGACCGGGAGCGGCTGGTGATGGCGGTCCGTCGGTTCATGCGCGGATCGGGCGACGTCCTCGTGGTGGACGACGACTTCGGGACGCGACGCCTCCTGCGCCAGTACCTCGAGCGCGCGGGGCTCGAAGCGCGGACGGCGGCGCACGGCGAGGAGGCGCTGGCGATGATGCGCCAGCAGCTGCCGGGGTTGGTGGTGCTGGACCTCGTGATGCCGGTGATGGACGGGCTCACGTTCCTGCGCCGGATGCGCGAGGACACCGCGTTCGACGGCGTCCCCGTGGTGGTGACGACAGCGAAGGATCTGACGGACGAGGAACGCCAGGTGCTCGAGGCGAGCGTCAGCCGCGTGCTCACCAAGCACGGCCACTCGCTCGAGGAGGTGCTCTCCCACGTCGTCGCCCTGGTGCGTTGAGCGACCGACACATCCTCGACACAACTCGATGCAAGGGCCCACGGCCCGGGTGGACTAGTCTCGAGCATCCCCAGGAGCCCCCATGCGAACCTCGACGACCGTGCTCGCCCTCCTCGCTCTCGCCGCCTGTGACGAAGCCACGCCCGGCTTCGAGCTCCAGGCCGGGGCCCCCTCCGACGCCGAGGCGCTCGAGGCGGCCTCCCTGCGCACGCCGCTCGTGATGGCGGCTCCCGCCCTGGTCGCCGGGCGCCAGGTCACGCTGGTCGCGTCGGGCGCCAACGCCGGGGAGACGGTGTACTTCGGTGGCTCGATCGGCACCGGCAGCGGCCTGTGCCCGCCCCAGCTCGGCGGCCTGTGCCTCGACCTGAACCCGTCCAACGCGACCCTGCTCGGGACCGCGGCCGCCAACGGCGCGGGGACGGCGACCCTGAACGTGACGGTGCCGCCGACGGTGGCCGACCTGCCGGCGGCGCTGCAGGCCGTGGTCATCCGCGGCGCGGGCGGCGCGAACTCCCAGAAGTCGGCGGTCGTGACCACCCACGTCGCGGTCCAGCTGAGCACGCTGCGAGCCGGCGACCTCGTGATCAACGAGATCATGAACAACCCGGTGGCCGTGGACGACCTGACGGCCGAGTGGTTCGAGATCCGCAACGACACCGCCCACTGGGTGGACCTGAACGGCCTCGAGGTCAGCGACCACGACACGGACGCGTTCACCGTGGGCTCGACGCTGATCCTCGAGCCGAACGGCTTCTCGGTGTTCGCCCGTGACGCCGATCCCGCGCTGAACGGCGGCGTCGACGAGGACTACGTCTGGACGAACATGGCGCTGGGCAACGGCGTGGACGAGCTCGTCCTGTCCCGCGGCGCGGTGGTGTTCGACGAGGTCGTGTGGGACGACGGCGCGACCTTCCCCGACCCGGTCGGCGCGTCGATCAGCCTCGATCCCACCCTGTCCACGACGACGGCGAACGACCTCGGCGGCGCCTGGTGCGAGGCGAACACCGCGTTCGGCCTCGGTGACCTCGGCACGCCCGGCGCGGCCAACACCAGCTGCGGCGGTGGCGGGATCAACGACCTCGACGGCGACGGGTACGTCGTCCCCACCGACTGCGACGACACTGATCCGGCCGTGCACCCGGGCGCCCAGGAGCAGTGCAACGGCATCGACGACGACTGCAGCGGCGCGCCCGGCGCGAACGAGGTGGACCTCAACGGCGACGGGCTGCTGGACTGCCTCGCCGCCGGCCAGGACTGCGTGGCCGCCGGGTACGCCGGGGCCGCGGGCCTGCAGGGCAACGCGCTGAAGAACTCCTTGCGCAACCTCACGTCGGCGCAGACGTGCAGCAGCTACGACGCCGCTCGGGACTTCATGTTCGTGACGCTCGACAAGCACGCCGGGTACGTCACCGGCGTGTACACCGGTCAGCAGGTGGCCGTGGGCAACAGCCCGCCCGATCCCAACGTGATGAACACCGAGCACACCTGGCCGCAGAGCTGGGGCGCCTCGGTCATCCCGCAGAAGTGCGACCTGCACCACCTCTTCCCGTCGATGTCGACGGTGAACTCGTCGCGCGGCAACCTGCCGTTCGGCAACGTCGTGACCGTGCAGGACACCTACCAGGGCGGCTCGCTCCGCGGGCTGGACAACACGGGCACGCAGGTCTTCGAGCCGCGCGACGTGCACAAGGGCAACGTCGCCCGCGCCATGCTGTACATGGCGACCCGCTACTCGTACACCCTGACGGCGAGCGAGCTCGCGCTCTACAAGTCCTGGAACGCGCTCGACCCGGTGGACGCCGACGAGATCGACCGTACGTGGGCCATCGCCGCCGAGCAGGTCCTGACCAACCCCTACGTGGTCTGCCCGCAGTACGTCGACGCGCTCTAACAGGTGCTGAACAAGTCAGCACCCTGCACTTCAGCGTACCGGGGCAATACACATCTGTAGGAGGGGGTCGGTCCCGGCGGGCGGGCTCGTCGTCCTCCAGATCTGGTGTCCCCACGGGTTCGGATCGTGGTGCTCGGGAGGGTCGGGCAGGATCTGCCTCTGGGTCGGGATCGCGCCTGCGAGGCCAACCATCGTCTGGTCCGGAAGGCACACGCGCTCGTCCGCAGGTGGGTCCACCCAGCACGTGAGGTCGAGCCTGCACACGTCCGTCGGGTCGGTGGGGTCGAACACCAGCTCGTCCACGGCGACGTGGGCGTCCACGGGTCCCGGACGGCGCCACCGGCGCAAGTTCGCTGTGATGCCCGAAGGGCACCACGGCAGGTCCTCGGGAACCGGCTCGCCGAGGTCGGCGATGCGCTGGTCCACCCAGTTCCGCATCATGCCCTCCGCGCATGCGCGCGTGAGGTCGCCTCGGGGCAGCACGTCGAACCTCCGCCGCCCTCCGCCGCCTCCCTTCCGGCGAGGAAACACCGACGTCAGCACGCTCTCGAGGACATTTGGCGGAACCTCGGGTCCGACCACGATCGCCATCGCGATGCCGCGCTCGCTGGTGGGCCGACACTCCTGGTCGAGCGTCGAGTACGTACCGTCCGCCTCCACCAGCAGGTGTTCGTCGGTGGTGCGCGATGCAGCGCGAGCTGTTGTGCCTCCAACACCAACGGTTCGTACGGATGGTCCGCCCGCCACCCGTCGAGCTGCTCGAGGACACCTCGCTCGTGGCACCCGAGCAGCGCGATCAGGGCGAGCAGCGGAACACCCGCGCCTCGTGGGCGGCGTGCTGGACCAGCGCGCGCGCGGGCCCCACCATCGCCACGGCCGACGTCCCGTCGCCGGTGGTCAGCAGCTCGACGAGGCCCGCGCAGCCCGGGGGCAGGTCCACGAGATCCCAGCCCGCGACCGGACCCGGACGGAAGGTGGCCACCAGCTCGTCGCCGCGCGACCAGGCCAGGAAGTCCGGGCGCTCCTCGAGCCAGCCCAACACACCCCTGCGCAGCGCCGGCTCGTCGCGCCGCAGGGTGGCCAGCGCGCGCAGCGTGTCGAGGACCGCGGGGTCCGCGTCGGGGTACGCGAGCAGGTCGGGTGCGGCGTAGGCGACGCCCAGCTCGTCGCCGCTGAACACCATGGGCACCCGGTCCAGCGCGAACAGCGCCACCAGCGCGCCCCGCAGGCGAGCGCTGCCCTCCGCGTCCACCACCCGGTCCAGGAATGTCGGATCCTCGTACAGATCGACCGAGCCCACCATGCGCGCCGCGTCCGCGCCGTTGAAGAAGACCTCCAGGTGGTGGTGGTCGGCGAGCGTGGTCGCGTCGACGTCCTCGGCGAACACCGCCTGGATCCGGTCGGTCATCGCGAGGTCGTAGATCCCGTCGAAGCCCACGCCCGTGCCGCCGACGGTCTGCGGCGCGAGGTAGTCCGCGTAGGCGGCCTGCCAGGAGAGCTGGACGAGCTGCACGACCTCGCCCAGGTGCACCGTCTCCGGTCGCCGGGTCTCCGCGCGCGCCACCAGCGCCCTCCACGTGTCGCCCGGGCCGTTCTGAACGCTGTCGTAGCGGAAGCCGTCGGCGCCGGCGTCGATCAGCGCGTCCATCACGTCGCCGGCGGCGTCCGCGACCCACGGCACCGACAGGTCGACCATCGGCATGCCCCAGCCGTTGTCCACGCGCCGCTCGTCGGGGGTGCCCCGCCACATCACCATCGGCGCGGGCGCGATGCTGTCGCCCGCCACCCAGGGCCGCAGGAACGCGGGGCGCACGGGGTCCGCGGCGAACGGGTGCTCGAGGCCCGACAGCGTGAGCGGTAGATCGACCACCACGTCCATCGCGCCCGCGTGCAGCGCGTTCACCAGCGCCGCGAGGTCCGCCGCCGTCCCGAGGTTCTCGTCCACCGCGGTCCAGTCGCGCACCCGGTACCCGCTCGCGAGCCAGCGCGTGCCTGCGAGATCGGGCACCCAGCCACGGTCGTTCGCGAACGGCGGATAGAGCAGGACCGTGTTCAGCCCGAGGCCCAGCACGTGGTCCGCGTCGCGAAGCGCGCCCGCGAGGTCTCCACCCGCGTAGCCGCCGCCGTAGGTGACCCCGGGGGTCGGCGGATACGCCTGGAGCATCACGTCGTTCGCGGGATCCCCGTTCGCGAACTTCCCGGGGATCAGCACGTAGAACGTCCGGTCGAGCCACTCGGGGCCGGGGCCGTACGCCGGGGCCACGGTCGCCTCCACCGTCGCCACGACCGCCCCACCCTGGTGCACCCCGAGCGCCCACGCACCCTCGGTCGTCGGCGTGCCGACCACCCGCGCCCTGCCCGAGGCCCCGACGACGGCGGACCCGAGACCGTCGACGCGCACCGATCCCGGCGCGAGCCCCTCGCACGTCAGCGCGGCTGGCCGCCCGACCGCGAGCACCGCCGGCACGAGGACGCAGGAAGGCACCCGACCTCCTCGCCCACGATAGCCTCCCGACGGCTCACGCGGCCTTGCGGACGTCCACCACCGAGAGCTGGAGCCGCTGGTTGCCGTTCCAGGTGTGGATGCCGAGCCCGGCGAGCACGTCCACCGGGCCCTCCTGGAGCTGCTCGGCGAGCGGCGCCCGGTCCCACCACACGGCCTCGATCGCGCGGTCCTGCGCGCCGGGCACCAGGAACTTCAGCAGCCGGCCCTCGGCGCCGCGCACCTGGACCCCGAAGGCCGTGACGCCGGGAACCAGCAGGTTCGGCGACGGGTTGCCCATGCCGTACGGACCGAGGCGCGCAAGCTCGTCGGACAGCTCGCGGCCCAGGCGCTCCCGGGGCACCACCACGTCGAAGCGCCGCACGGGCACGAGGTCCGCTTCGGGCAGCGTCGTCGCGACGTGCGCCACCAGCCGCTCCTGGAGCTGCCCCAGGTCCGCCGTCCGCACCGTGAAGCCCGCCGCGGCGGGGTGGCCACCGTACTTGACCAGCAGGTCCGACACGCTGTCCAGCGCGGCCACGGCGTGCACCCCGGGGATGCTGCGCATGCTGCCGACCGCGAGCTCCCCCTGGATGGACACGATGGCGACCGGCCGCTCCACCTCGTCCTTCACGCGCGAGGCCACGATGCCCACCACTCCGCGGTGCCAGCCCTCCTCCTCCTTGCCCGAGAGGAGCACGAAGGGAGGCACCTCGCCGACGGACAGGGCCTCGAGCGCGTGCGCCACCAGGCGCTTCTGGAGGTCGCGGCGCTCGGTGTTCAGCGTCTCCAGCTGCTGGGCGAGCTCGTGCGCCCGCTTCGGGTCGCGGCAGGAGAGCAGCTCGACCACCAGGTTCGCCTCCGCCACGCGCCCTGCGGCGTTGATCCGCGGCCCGATGCGGTATCCGAGCGAGGTCTCGTCGATCTGCCCGGGCACCAGTCGGCTCGCCTCGAGCAGGGCGGCCAGCCCCGGGTGGTGCCGGCCCTGGTTCAGCTCCCGCAGCCCCAGCGTGACGATCGCGCGGTTCTCGAGCGTCCCCAGCGACACCATGTCCGCCACGGTCCCGACGGCGGCGAGCTTGAGCATCGACTGGATGACGGCGTCGCGCTTGGGGTGCCGGTCGAGCAGCGCCTGCGCCAGCTTGAGCGACACGCCGCAGGCCGCCAGCGAGCGGTTCGGGTACCCGTCGCCGCGCTGCGGCGGGCAGAGCACCGTCGCGTCGTCCGGGACGCTGGCGCCCGCGGGGAGGTGGTGGTCGCAGATCAGCACGTCCAGACCGGACGAGCGCGCCTCCGCCACCGCCGCGTGGTCGCGGACGCCGATGTCCGCCGTCACCACCAGCCCGATCCCGTCCTCGGCCGCCTGCTTCGCCGCGCGGACCGAGAAGCCGTACCCCTCGTCGAAGCGGCTGGGGATGTGGTAGCTCACGTCCACCAGCGGATCGACGATCTTCAGCGCCGCCTGCAGGATGAGCGAGGAGGTCGTGCCGTCCACGTCGTAGTCCGTGACGACGCGGATCTTCTCGCGCCGACGCAGCGCCGAGCGCAGCCGGTCGACGGCGGCGTCCATGTGCAGCATCGCGAAGGGATCGTGCAGGTGGCCGAGCTCGGGGGTGATCCAGCGGTCGGCCTCCGGGAGCTCCTCGCCGTCCCACCGCTGGGCGAGCACGCGCGCCGCCGGATCCGACAGCCCCGTCCGGTCCGCGATCCGCTGCACACGCCCCTCGGACACGGGGGTCTCCGCCCAGCGGGCGCCGGTCAGCGATCGGTGATCGGTCTCCATGGGTGCCCCGTACCCCGTCGCCCGACCAGAATCTGTCCGCACGCTTCACGTCAGGTGAAGGCACCGAGCAGGAAGGACAGCAGGATGCCGATCAGCAGCCCGCCTGCGACGCCCAGCACCCCGTACCAGATGCCCGGCAGGTCCGTGCCGCCCTCCTCGTCCGCCGGTCCGATCTCCGCCGATTCCGGCAGGTAGTGGAAGACGCTCGGCTCCTCGTCCGCCGCCTTGGGCTCCGGCGTGACCGGGGAGGCGCGCGCGGCGGGCGGGGTGTCCGTGGGCCGGTTGGCCAGCGCGATCGAGAGCCGCCGGGCCTCGCCGCCGCCCATCCGCTCCATCAGCAGCTCGACCCACACGCGGTCACCCTCGACCTCGGCGCCGAGCACCTGGACCGGGTGGTAGCCCGCGAAGTCCCGAGGCTGGAACGGGACCTCGATCTGCGGGCCCTCCGGCAGGTCGTACGGCTCCGGCTCGTCCCAGACCTCCGCCACCTCCGCGGGCTCGTCGTCCCGGCGCGGGGTGGGGTGCGAGGTCTCCTGGTGGCGCCGCAGATCCGTGTCCGCGTTGCGCTCGGGGTCGTGGACGGCGGTGAGCACGACGCTCGAGGGCTGACCCGAGAGCACGTCCGCGATCCGTCCCACGACCGCTTCCGTCACGTCGGTGTGCGTCTCGACGATGCCCGCGCCATCGGCCGCGACCGCCTCGCTCACCGGGAAGCCGTACGGGTTGAGGTCGAAGATCACGTCGGACTGCGGTCGCGCGCCCTCCGCGTCGGTGTGGTTGACCTGGAGCACCACCGTCGTGTTCGACAGCTCCTGCCCCATGCGCGCCAGCACCTCCTCGAGCTGCAGCAGCGCGTCCACGTTGGCGTCGTTGCGGTCGTGCCGCGCGTCCGCGACGAACACCACCGCGTCGGCCCCGCGCAGGATCTGGTCGCGTCGGACCTCGCCGTCGAGCCCGCCCGGCAGGCTCCACACCTGCCACGCCATCCCGAAGCCCTCGATCGGACCTGCGCGCGGCGAGAGGTAGTCGAAGCTCAGCGCGTGCTCGCCCTCGCCGTCGCCGCCGCTGCTCGTGACGCGGTCCAGCTCGCCCCGCCGACGCGCGTCGACCAGCGCGTGGAGCCGCGCGACGTTCGTGTTGCAGCCCGCCCCCCGCGCCCCGAAGTAGACGATCTTGGCCGTGATCTCACGGGTTGCGAAGTTGATCGTCGCCATCGGTGCCCGCCAGCCGCTGCGGAGTATAGCTGCTACGGGTTACCGGGCCCCCTTCGAGGAGACGACGTGCATCCGCTGATCCCCTGGTTCGAGGCCCCGGTGTTCGTGATCCCGGGGATCGGGTTCCCGTTGCACGGGTTCGGGTTCCTCGTGGCGCTGGGCTTCGTGTTCGGTGGCAAGGCCGCGATGGGGCGCGCGAAGCGGCTGGGTCTGGACCCCGAGGTCATCAACCGGCTCATCGGTTGGCTCGTGCTCGGCACCTTCGTCGGCGGGCACGTGGGCTACGGCCTGATGTACAAGCCGCAGGAGTACTTCGCGAACCCGATCGAGTTCCTCAAGATGTGGCAGGGCCTCTCGTCGTTCGGCGGCTTCGTCACCTGCGTCCCGATCGCGATCTGGTTCTTCCGCAAGGAGAAGGTGCCCCTGTGGCCCTTCCTCGACTGCCTCGCCTTCGGCATGGCGCTGGGCTGGTTCTTCGGTCGCATGGGCTGCTTCGTGGCGCACGACCACCCGGGCACCGAGACGAACTTCTGGCTCGGGGTCTACGGGATCTGCCAGCCCAACGGCAACAAGATGGTCGCCTGCCACGACATGGGGCTGTACGAGGCGCTCTGGTCGCTCACGATGTTCGGCGTGTTCAACGCGATGGACCGCTTCCCGCTCAAGCCGGGCACGCTGACGCTGACGCTGGGCCTGTTCTATGGCCCCCTCCGCTTCGGCTTCGACTTCCTGCGGCCCGAGGTGACGGACGTGCGGTACGGGCCGCTCACGCCGGGCCAGTACTGGTCGATCGTGCTGACGGTGGTGTGTCTCGGCGCGCTGATCGCCCGCCTGCGGTCCGCCGACGACAAGATCGGCCCGGCCGCGACGCCGAAGCTGACGCCCGGATAACCTCGAGGGGTGCTCCTCCTCGCGCTGCTCGCCTGCGACCGAACCACGACGCCCCCGGACGTACCGACCGACGGGGACGCCGACACGGACGCGGACACCGACGCCGACAGCGACACGGACGCGGACGCGGACACCGACGCGGACACTGACGTCGAGCCGGGGGCGCCCTGTACGGTGGTCCTGCGCACCGACCTGGGCAGCGACGGCAGCTGGGACCGCGAGGGCCTCGACGTGCTCGACCCCGCGGCGCCGGAGCGCTTGCTGTCCTCGGAGCGGGGACCCGTCGGCGGGCCGCCGGACGACGTGTGGAGCTGGACCTGGGACGCGGGCGGGCGTCCGCTGCTGGAGGTCCACGAGGTGGACGGCGCGCTCGCGAGCCTGACGCGCCACACCTACGCCGCCGGACACGAGGTGCTGCTGGAGGAGGACCTCGACGGCGACGGCAGCTTCGATCGGATCTCCGCCACGACCTGGGAAGGCGGGGCCGCGGTGTCGCGCACGTGGGACCTCGACGGCGACGGCGTGATCGACCGGTACGACACGCTGACCGAGGACGAGGCCGGGCGGCTCACGGCGGTGATGGGGACCTCGG
>JACKER010000059.1 GCA_020632925.1 Alphaproteobacteria bacterium
GACGGGATCGTCGGGGCCGACGTGGGTGGACGTGGGGGAGTCGGGAGCTGCTCGGTGCCGAGCGCCACCCGCAGCTCGGCGGCGAGGGCGGGGAGCGAGGTCCGGGCGCGTAGGGCGATCCGATCGAGGTCCGCCGGGATCGGGCGCCGCCGCCAGCGCGCTCGCTGGGCGTGACGCACGGCTGCCCGCCAGGCGCGCTCCCGCAGCTCCGCGGACGCCCAGCCCTGGCTCTCCTCCAACACCCACGCGAGCCCGCCGGCACGCTCCTCGGCCCAGGCGAGGAAACGCTCGAGGGGCGGATCGAAGCGGTACAGCCACAGCGCCGCGGCGGGCGAGAGGTCCTCCCGTCCGCTCCAGAGCACGACCATCCGCAGGTCGACGGCGTGGAGCACCGACGGCAGCCCGTTGCGGTCGAGGCCCGACGCCACCTCGGCCAGCGGATCGCGGCTCGCCAGGCACGCGACGCAGGCGAGCTCGGAGCGGTGCCGGCGCGTCCCCAGCGCGGCGATCAGCCCCGTCACCGAGGTCGTCGTGAAGGGGGCCACCCGCTCGGCCAGCTCGCGGACGCTCGCGGACGCCAGCGCGTTCGCCTCCTTCCGCCGGATCTCCCGGGGCGGACCCGGCGCGGGCAGGTCGCGCTCCAGCGGATGTCCGGGTTCGGGCGGGACCCAGCCGAAGCGCCGCGCGAGCTCGGGCGGCAGCAGCGCTCCCAGGGCCTGCAGGTGCTCCCATGGCGCGAGCGGCGCGATGGCATCCCACGCCGCGAGCCGCGTCAGCTCGGCGTGGGTGAGGCGCGCGAGGGTCTCCGGCTTCTGCTCGCCGATGAGGCGCCCCGTCAGCCCCTGGGTGACCGGCCCGGGGTCCTCCATCGCCAGGAGCGCCTTCAGGTCGGCGAAGCGGGGCGGGGGCTTGCGCTTCGCGAGCAGGTCGATGGCGTGCTGGACGCGCTCGGGGCGGGCGCGCCGGGCGAGTCGGTCCAGGTCCCCGAGCCAGGTCGGGACGGCGTCGCGGGGCAGCGCCGCCACGGCCTCCGCTGCGCGATCCCCGCCCGACAACACCAGGGCACCGACGAGCTCGACCGCGTTGGCGGACTCGGCGATCACCGCCTTCATCCAGGTGATGCGCTGCGCCGAGCAGCTCTCCGCCGAGGCGCCCGGGCTCGTGAGGATCGCGGAAGCGGCCTCCGGTCGCGCGCGTGCGAGCGCCACGAAGGTCGGCGCATCGAGCCACGTCGACATCGCCACCAGCGTGTCCGGCGGACCGATCCGCAACAGCGTGAGCACGAGCTCGACGTCCAGTGGCGGGCCGAGCAGGTTCCCCGGATCGAGCATGTCCACCGGGACGGGCTTGGGAAGCCGTACGGGGTCGGGGCGCAGCCAGGCGGCCGCGCGACGGCGGGTCGACGCAGGCAGGGCGTCCCAGCCGAGCACCGCGGGCCACCGCCGCGCCGCGAGAGCCACCCAGCTCGCCGGGAGGTCGGGGTCGCGGGTCGCAGCCAGCAGCGCCGCCATGCACAGGCGCGTCTCGTTGACGTGGTCGACGGCGCTGGTCGCCAGCACGGCCTGCGCGATGGTGGCGGAGACGCCCTGGTCCTCTCGCCAGGCAGCGAACAGGGCATCGAGACCATCGGCCTGCTTCGCCGCGTTCTCCACGGCGATCTGGATCGCGGCCACGGGTGGGGTGGGTTGTCCGGAGGGGGCCGCGACGTGGCGGACCGGGTGGACGTTCGTGATCACGTTCCAGGGGTGCGACCAGGTCAGCGAGAGCGTCCAGCGGGCGAAGGCCGGCGTGGGCAGGTGGCCGAGGGCGACGTGCTGAAGCGCCGGGTCGATCGTCGTGGGGAGCATCACCGAGCGGCCCATCGCCGCCACCACCTCGTCGCGCGCGTCCGGGTCGGCGAGCATCCGCGCGCCGAGGACCTGCCACCTGGCCAGGACCGCGGGGATCGCCGCCCGTCGGACCGCCACCTCCGGGTGGGTCGCCGCGTGCACCAGCAGCTGGAACGAGCCGGCGGGGGTCTGGGCCAGCGCCTCGAGCGCGGCGCGCCACACGATCTCGTGGCCGTCGTGCAGGCCGGCGACCACCAGCGCCTCGGCCTCCTTTCCGTCGCAGCCGAAGAGACATCGCAGCACGGCCGCCCGGATCTCCGGTCGCGGGTGCCGCGCCCAGGCCTCGAGATCGGCCAGCCATGGCCAGCGCTCCGACACCGGTCGGCCGGCGAGCGCCTCCATCGCGGCGAGGTCTGGTTCCTCGGGTGCGCGCTGACCCGGCAGCCAGCTCGGAGTCACGTCCATCGCCCGCATTCAACAACGCGGCGGGAGCCTCCGGTCCAGCCGGAGACCCACGCTTCGCGGGACGGGTCGGCGAGCTGTCGCCTCCCCGGGGCGGATCCGCGTCGTGGTCGTTCTCCCGATCCGGAGGCCTGGATGCCGGCCCAAGGATCGCCGGGGTGGCGCGTGCCACCACGACCCCGTCGCGTCTCCTGTCGCGGAGTCGCACGAAGGCACCCGCGAGGGTACCGGCGGACCACCGAGGTGGCCCGGACCAAAGGCGATCGTGCCCAGCCTCGGCTGAGCGCGGTGGTGTCGTCGATCGCCGGTCGACGCGCCGGACCGCTCCCAACCCGAGAGGTCCTCGTGCTCGCGCGTCCCCCGCGGTGGGTGCACGGGTCGCCAGTCACCTGGCCGGGGTGCCCACCACCACGGCGACGTCCCGGTCTCCCGGGCGTCGATTCACTCCTTCCGCGATCCGTCGCCGGACCGCGTCACCCGAGCCTGTGCCCGGGTCGTCCCTACCGAGTCGACCTGTCCGATCGACCCGTCCCGCTCGCGCTGTCAAAGAACCGCAGTGCGGCGCGGGACCATGAAGTCGGCCCCGCACGTTCACCGGCACACAGGCCGGGACTCGCTTCGGGCATGTCGGCTCCGGGTGGGATGCGACGTGGACGGGATGCCCACGGCGCGGCACGACCACCGCCGACCGGGTCTCCCCGAGCGGCTGCGTCGCCGTGCCATCCAATGCGTAAGGGGTCGTCGGAGGACACGCAAGGGAACCCCCGCAAAAGCAGGTAGGATGGGTCTGGTGGAACTCCCCGACCCGTTCGCGCCCCCCGAGGCCGACATCCCGAGCACGGACGGTCGCGGGCCGCGTGGTGCGCTCGACGTCGCTGTCGGCGCGGTTCGATTGGCCGCTCGGCACTCGCCGGTCCTGGTCCCGCTCGTCCTGCTGTTCGGGGCGGTGATCCCCGTGCTCGCCCGCGACGCGCAGGTCGGCCGCGTCCTGCGGATGATCGGGATCACCCTGGTGCCCTACGTGGCGGTGGTCGTCGTGCACGACCGCGAGCGCGGCGCGTCCCGCAACCCCGCCCTGGCGGTGGCGGTCGCCCTGCAGCGCCTGGTGGAGGGGCTCGTCGACCTGTGGATGGTCGGCGCCGCGATCCTCGTCGGGTACCTGCTGCTCGTGCTGCGGCATGGCCGCGGTGTTCGCGGTCGCGTTCGTCGACGTGCTGCTCGAGGCGCCCGAACCCGTCACCAGTACGACCGTCGGCCTGACCGAGGTCGTGGTCCTCGTGCTGGTGGAGCTCGCGATGTACGTGCTGTGGCGCGATCTGTGCGCCGAGGAGCTCACGCAGGGCCCGCCTTGAGGGCCACCTTGTCGATCTTGCCGCTGGCGGTGCGCGGCAGCGCCGTCATCACCGTCACCTGCTTCGGCTGCTTGAACCGCGCGAGCCGCCCCTGGAGGAACGCCAGCAGCGCCGCCGCGTCGACCTCGGAGCCGGGGCGCGGCTCGACGAACGCGTGGCCCACCTCGCCCCAGCGCTCGTCGGGGACACCGATGACCGCTGCGTGAGCGACCGCCTCGTGCTCCTGGATCGCCGCCTCGACCTCCGCCGGGTACACGTTCTCGCCACCCGACTTGTACATCTCCTTGATCCGCCCGCGGACCGAGAAGAAGCCGTCGGCGTCGATGGAGAGCACGTCGCCGGTGTGGAACCAGCCGTCGGCGTCCAGGCACCTGGCGGTGGCCTCGGGGTCCCGGAAGTAGCCGCCGAACACGGCGGGGCCCTTGAAGCAGAGCTCGCCCGCCTCGTCGACGCCGCACGGAGCGCCGTCGGCGCGCACGACCCGCGCCGCGACGTGGTGGATCGGCATCCCGACGGTCCCGAGCTTCTCGCGGACCCGGGCGTGGGGCATGCTGAAGCAGTTCGGTCCGACCTCGGTCATCCCGAAGCCCTGGCGCAGCGGGATCCCGCGCGCGAGGTACCGCTCGAGGAGGGGCAGCGGGAGCGCCTGGCCGCCGCACAGCGCGTCGCGCACGCTCGTGAGGTCGGCGGCCGCGAAGTCCGGGTGGTCCGCCAGCATCTGGAAGATGGTGGGCACGCCCATGAGCAGGCTGACGCGCTCCTGCGGGATCAGCTTCAGCGCCTGGGGGACGTCCACGCCCTTCGTCAGCACGACCCGCCCGCCGCGGTGCAGCAAGGGCGTCGTGAGGCTGTTCATGCCGCCCGTGTGGAACAGCGGCGTGAACGTGAGCGTCGCGTCGTCCGGCGTCAGGTCGCAGGCGAGCACGGTGTTCAGCGCGTTCCAGTGGAGCTGGGCGTGCGTCAGCAGCGCACCCTTGGGCCGGCCCGTGCTGCCCGAGGTGTACATGAGCTGCCAGGGGGCGGACAGCTCGCTCCCCGGCCCGTCGGTGCGCTCGTCGCCCGGCCCGTCGTCCAGCGCGTGGCGCTCGTGGCGGACGGCGTCGCGGTGCGACTCGTCCACCAGCAGCACCGCCGGCTCGCAGTGCCCGAGCTGCCAGGAGAGCTCCTCGGGCGACAGCCGCCAGTTCATCGGGAACAGGATGGCCCCGAGCTCGGCGCAGGCGAAGAGCAGCAGCAGCGTGTCGGCGCGGTTGTGCGACAACACGGCCACGCGGTCGCCGGCGCGCACACCCCGGCGACGCAGCCAGGCCGCCCACCGCAGGCTGCCGTCGTACACCTGGCGCCAGGTCAGGCGGACGTCGCGGTCCACGTCCAGGATCGCCTCGGCGTCGGGGCGGAAGCGGGCGTGCATCTCCGCCCAGTTGCTCGTGGCCTTCACGGCGTCACCTCACGGAACCAACGGTCGAGGAGCGGGTAGAACACCTTGGGACCGGCCGAGCCCACGACGACGCCGATGTGGCCGGCGGGCAGCATCTCGAGCCTCGCACCCGGGATCATGTCGGCGAGCGGCGCGACGGCCTCCTTGGGGGCCACGAAGTCCTTCTCGCAGGCGACCACCAGCGTCGGCGCGGTGATGGCGCCCAGATCGACGGTCTCGCCGCGCAGCGTCCAGGTGCCCGCGCGCAGCGCGTCGCGCTGGTAGGCCTGTCCGATGAACTCACGCGCGAACGCCGACGGCATGGGGACGTTCTCCTCGAGCCACCGCTCGCGGACCATCGCCCGGCGCAGCGCCTCGTCGTCGTGGCTGGCGGCCTCGATGCCCAGGAACTTGTTCCAGTTGCCCATCGGATCGAGGAGCTGGAAGGCGGGCTTCATCACGTCGACCGGCACCAGCGTCCCCTCGGGGAAGGCCTCGTCCACGTCGATGCCGACCACGAGATCCCGGAAGCGCCCGGCGGCCTCGAACACGACGGGGGCCGCGAGCGTGGTGAGCGACGCGATCCGCTTGGGACGCAGCGCGGCGTACATCGCGGCCAGGGTCCCGCCCATGCAGTAGCCGAAGAGGTGGACCTTGCCCGTGCGCCCGACGCGCGCCGCGCGCTCGATGCTGTGGTGCAGCAGCGTGAGCAGGACGTACCCCACGTCCTCGTCGGCGTCCTCCTCGTTCGGCACGCCCCAGTCCACGAGGAGCACGTCGTGGCCGCGCTCGGCGAGCCCCGCCACCAGCGAGCGCCCGGGCTCGAGGTCGCAGACGTAGGCCTTGTTGATGAGGCTCGGGACGACGACCACCGGGGTCCCCGTGCGCTCGCCCTTCGCGGGGTAGTGCCGCAGGACGAGCTTGTCGTGGACGTGGACGATCTCGTGCGGCGTGAGCCCCACCGCCGGGCGCGGGCTCGAGCCGTGCACCCACAGACCCCGCCGCACGCGCTCCACCTGGTCGAGCCCGTCGAGCTCGCGCATCCACCGTCCCCAGGTGTCCCCGTACGGATCGGGCGTCGGACCGTCCTTGGTCATCCGTCCTCCCGCGAGCGGGGTAACCGGGATGTTGCGACGCGTCAAGCGAGCATGCTGCAAAGCAGCATGAGGATCAGCCCAGTGTCTCCTCGGTGAGCGCCCACAGCCGGGTCGCGGCCTCCGGGTCGATCGCGTGGGCGTGGACGCCGACGAAGGGCTTGCCGTCCGCGGGGGCGGCGATGTCCGTGTCCTCGCAGAACACCCCGCCGTGCCCCTCGAGCTGTGGGCTGGTGGCGCACCAGACGGTGGTGGCGGCGCCGGCCTCGACGGACTTGAACATCGTCTTCGCCATCGGCGAGAGCTCGCCGTTGGCGTCGCACCAGCCCATCGCCACCATCTCCTCGATCGGCAGGTGACGCTGGAGCGGGGTCTGGATGCCGCCGGGGTGGACCGCGAAGGCGCGGATGCCGTTGCCCTGCTCGCGGGCGTCGAGCTCGAGGGCGAAGAGCGCGTTCGCGGTCTTGGACTGGCCGTACGCCTTCCACTTGTCGTACGGCTCCTTCGTGAAGTGCGGGTCCTCCCAGCGGATCGCGGAGAGGCGGTGCGCGGACGACGACAGCGCCACGACGCGGGCCCCGCCGGCGCGACGGAGCGCGGGCAGGAGCTCGGTCGTGAGCACGAAGTGCCCGAAGTGGTTGATGGCGAGCTGCGACTCCCACCCCGGGCCCAGGCGGCGCTCGGGGCAGGCCATCACGCCCGCGTTGTTCACGAGCAGGTGGAGCGTGTCGTGCGACGCGAGGAAGGTGCGGGCGAAGGACCGCACGCTGTCGAGGTCGGACAGGTCGAGGTCGCCGATCCGCACGTCGCCGGCCACGTCCGCGAGCGTCTCCGCGGCCTTGGTGCGATCGCGGACGGGGACCCACACGGTGGCGCCAGCGGACGCCAGCGCGCGCGTCGTCTCCACGCCGATGCCCGAGTAGCCACCGGTGACGATCGCGACCCGGCCGGTCAGGTCGATGCCCTCGATCACGGCGGACGCGGGGGTGTCCCTGGTGAAGCCGGACGGGAGCGGGTGCTGGGGCGTACGGGACATCGGACCTCCTGGTGGGAAGCCCTCTGTACCGTGGTGTCAGCGCATGGTGTACGAGCTGGAGCTCGTGGTGCCGCCGCCGCCCATGACGCCGCCGGCGCACGCGTCGGAGATGCCGATCAGCTCGGTCGCGCAGGCGAGGTACGCGGAGCCGTCGTCGGTCGTGCTGCCGCTCGTGCTGGTGCTCGGCTCGCCGGACGGGCACTCCATGGCGCCCGCGTCCACGAGACAGTCGAGCCAGCTGTCGAGGAGCTTCTGGTCGGCCGAGGTGCACTCCGCCGTCCACTCCGGGCACGAATCGTCGTACTGGAAGTAGTCGGGGCAGTCCTTCGCCATCTGCTCGGCGCGGCCGCAGTAGTCGTGGCCGCAGGCCGACAGGGCGAGGAGAGACAGGAGCGGGAGCGCGACGCGACGCATGGGACCTCCGGGGAAGGGGTCGCCGGGTGACGTCGGCTCCCGCTGCTGCATTCGAATCCAGATCCAGCGAGCGCAGCGAGCGTGCCAGCGAGCGCAGCGAGCGTGCCTCGTTCAGTACCCTTCGCCGACGAAGATCCCGGGCACGGACAGGCACGCTCGCTCCGCGCGGCAGGGTCCTCGTCAGTTCTCGTCGCGCTGCGTGAGCCAGGCGATCAGGCGCGCGGGCAGCCGGCTCCCGATGGACACCCCCACGTGCCCACCCTTGATCGTCTCGAGCACGACCGGACCACCCCACGTCTTCGCCAGCCCGTAGCAGGCCGCCTGGGGAGCGATGTGGTCGGAGGCCGCCGCGAGCACCAGCGCCTCGTGCTTCGCGTTGCGCAGGTCGACGGTCTTGCTGCCCAACGTCCAGCCGCCGTTCAGCAGGGCGTTCTCGAAGTAGCAGCGCCGCACGTACTCGCGGTACGCCTCGCCCGGGAAGTCGACGTTGTCGCCGTTCCACTGCTCGAGCGCGGCCCAGAGCGTGCGGAAGTCCGCGTCCTCGATGCGCTCCCACAGGCCGACCCACTTCGCGGTCTGCCCCTGCGGCTTGAGCCACGAGAACGAGGTCCGCATCAGGTCCGCCGGGTAGTTCCCGACGTTGCTGATCAGCGTGTCGAGCGGGAAGTGCTCGGGGTTCGCCCAGGCCACCAGGCGGCCGGAGCTGTGGAAGTCGATCGGCGTGCACACGAAGGCCGTGCGGGCCGCGTGCTCCGGGTGCAGCGCCAGGTGGGTCGCGAGGAAGGTCCCGCCCACGCAGTAGCCGATGGCGTCGAGCACGCCCTCGCCCCCGGTCGCCAGATCGTGGCGGCGGGCGCGGTCGAACAGGCGCGTGAGCACCTCGTCGACGTAGTAGGACAGCGGGCGCGTGGCGTCCTCGTCGCCCGGGCGGCCCCAGTCCACGACGTAGACCGGGATGCCCGCGGCCGAGAGCTTGCCGAACACGGACTTGTCGGGGAGCAGGTCCCAGACCGACCAGGTGTTGATCAGCGGCATGCTCACGAGGACGGCGCGCTGCCGGGGCTTGTCGGCCGCGGCGGGGAAGTGGCGCAGCGCGATCTTCCCCTGGCGGAACACCACGTCGTGCGGCGTGGTGCCCGTGCGGGCCGTGCGGACGGGGTCGTCCGCGAGGAACGACAGCGTCTCGAAGGTGCGACCGAGGACGGAGGCCATGATCAGCTCTCCTTGCGGCCGCGACGGGCGGTCGCGGGCTTGTCGTCGGCGGGGGCGGCGCCGGTCAGTGCGTCGAGCTTGGCCTCGATCGCGGCGAGCCGGTCACCGAGCGCGAGCAGGGCCTCCGCGCTGTCGACGCGGGCCCGCAGCGTCTCCTTCTCGATCCGATCGAGCTGGTCGCCCAGCGCGAGGACCTGGTCCTCGACGGCGACGACGCGATCCTCGAGGAGGCTGGCGATCCGAGCGACGCGGACGATGTCCTTCTTCGTCGGCAGGTGCATCGCCTCCATCGACTGGTCGACGGACTCCTCCCAGCGGGAGCGGGCGCGCGCGTTCTGCGCCAGGTTGTCCCCCATCCCCTTCACGAAGGTGGGGTCCTCGAGGACGGTGTCCCACCACTTGGACACGCTGCTCTCCCACTGGCGGTACCACTCGCCGGTGAGCTTGGACAGGTCGTCGGTCGCCATCGGATCCTCCGGATGCTGCGGTGCGTCAGGTCAGGCCGTTCAGGCCTTGGGGGCGTCCTTCGCGGGGGCGAAGGCGTCGACCATGTTGCGGGCCATGGAGGCCTGCAGGTCGCGGGTCGCCTCGAGGCTGGCCTTGCCGATCTCGAAGGCGGTGCGGACCTGCTGCTGCGCGAGCTCCTGCTGACGCATGCCGAAGGCGAAGGCCTCGGAGTGGAGCTTGAGCGCGTCGTCGGCCATGGTGCGGATGCGGTCGGTCATGGTGGTCTCCTTCCATCTGTGGGTCCGGGCGGGTGCTCGCCTCGGGTGTCTTTCTTCTAGCCACCATGCTGCGGTGCGTCAAGCGATTTTTGTTGCGACGCAGCAACGTGCGCCGGAAGGGCCGTCCTGCTAGGGTTCCCGCGCGAGGAGCTGCACGTGATCGTCGTCAAGAAGTACCCGAACCGCCGGCTCTACGACACCAGCCGGTCGGTCTACGTGAACCTCGAGGATCTGGCGGAGCTGATCCGCGCGGGCCACGACGTGAAGGTCGTCGACGCGAAGACCGAGGAGGACCTCACGAAGGAGGTCTTGCTGCAGGTCGTCCTCGACGTGCTGCGCGGCGTCGATCTGATCCCGGTCGGGATGCTGCGTCGCCTCATCCGCGCGAGCGGCTCGGGCCCGTCGCACCTCATGCTCCGCCAGCAGCTCTCCACCGGCCTCGATCTGGTGAGCACCCAGCTCGATCGGATGGAGGCGCTGATGCAGCCGCCCCGCCCGGCGAGCCCGCCGCCGCCCGCGCCGAAGGCCCCTCCACCCGACGAGGAGGCGCCGAAGGACCGCGGTGACGAGGCTGATCCCGAGCTGGTCGAGCTCCGGGAGCGCCTGGCCGCCCTCGAGAAGCGCCTGTCCCGCAGGTGACCATCGTTGACCTGACGTAGGATCCGCCGGCCGGATAGCGGGCCGGGGAGCCGAGGGGACGACGTGATCTGGTGGGTGTGGGCGGGCACGGCGCACGCGGAGCGGCCGGTGACCTATACGGAGGCGCTGGACGCCGCGGCGGGCAACGCGATCGGCGTGGTGGACGCGCGGCTGCTGCGGGATCGGGCCGAGGCCGCGGTGCGCGCGTCCCAGGGGCGCTTCGATCCGCTGTACACCCTGGACGCCTCCACGAGCCGCAGCCGGACCCAGGGCTTCTTCCAGGGCTTCCCGTACACGAACCTCCGGCGCGCCTGGGTCGTGTCGAACAACCTGTCCGGCAGCGCAGGCACGGGCACGTCGTACAGCGTCGACTTCTCCGTCGACCGCAACATCTCCGAGTTCACGACGGATCTGGGCGCCGGGCCGACGACGCAGTTGCAGGACGCGTACCGCTCGGACGTGTCGGTGAGCGTGACCCAGCAGCTGCTCAAGGGGATCCGCTTCCGGTACAACACGCAGAACGTGGTGGCGGCCCGCAACGCGCTGACGGCGGCCGAGCTGACCGTCGAGCAGCAGCGCCAGGGCGTGCTCTACGACGCGGCCTCGGCCTACTGGAGCTGGGTCTACGCGGTGGAGCTGCGGGACAACGCGCAGGAGGCGCTGTCGGTCGCGGAGGAGGCGCTGCGGGTCGGCAGGCTCCAGGTCGAGCGCGGGCAGCTCGCGCCGGTCGAGGCCACGCGGCTCGAGGCGGCGCTGGTGCAGGCGCGCCAGGCGGCCCTCGACACGGACGTGAGCGCCGAGCAGGCGGCGGACAAGGTGCTCCTGCTGATGGGCGAGTCGCCCGACCAGGTGGTGCTGCCGGCGACCGAGGCCGGCGACGTGCCCTCGTTCGACCTCGACCCGGAGCGAGCCGCGGCCGTCGCGCGCGAGAGCAACCTCGACCTGCGCGTCGCCCGTCAGCAGCTGGACACGGCGCGGATCCAGCTCGCGAACAGCAAGCACGCGACCCTGCCGACGCTGTCGGCCACGGGCGCCACCGGCGTCGGCAGCCAGCGCTGCCCGCCGGGGACGACGAACGCCGACTGTACGGTGGGCAACACGCTCGACGCGATCGGCGGCCTGCTGCAGGACGACAACCAGCCCTTCTGGACGGTGGGCGGGACGTTCAGCGTGCCGCTCGGGAACCGGTCGGCGGCGGGCCAGCGCGATCAGGCGGCGGCGGACGTGGCGCGCGCGGAGCGGCAGCTCGCGGACCTCGAGCGCGTCGTCGACGGGCAGGTGCAGTCGCAGGTGCGGGTGCTCTCGTCGGCGCGGCAGCGGACCGAGCTCGCCGACGCGAACCTGCGGCTCGCCGAGGAGACCCTGAAGGCGGAGGAGGCGCTGGCGGCCGCCGGGCGCTCCATCCAGAAGGACGTGCTCGAGGCCCGGACGAACGTCGAGCGCGCGAAGGCCGAGGCCGCCAAGGCGCGCACGGACTACCGGCTCGCGCAGGCGAGGCTCCTGCAGCTCCAGGGGCAGCTCCAGATCGAGTAGTTCGTTAGTCAGAGGCGATGGACGAACGGTTCGATGCGGAGCTGGTCGAGCGGATGGCGCCATGGGTCGACCGGGCCTGCCGCGTCTGGTACCGCCTCGAGGTCGAGGGGATGGAGCACGTCCCCGAGGGTGCTGCGCTCATCGTCGGCAACCACAACGCCGGCAGCTCCTTCGTCGAGGCCATGGGTGTCGGCGCGCGGTGGATCCGCCAGCGCGGGGTGGACGAGGCCTGGCGCGGGCTCGCGCACGACGCGATCGTCGACCTGCCGCTGCTCGGGGACTGGCTGACCCGCGTGGGGGCCGTCCGCGCGGGTCACGACAGCGCCGCGGAGGCGTTCGCCGCCGGGCGCAAGGTCGTCGTCTTCCCAGGAGGGAACGCGGAGGCCTTCCGCCCGTGGAAGCAGCGGCACGAGGTCCGGCTCCAGGGACGCAAGGGCTGGCTCAAGCTCGCCCTGCGGCACCAGGTCCCGATCGTGCCGATGGTCAACGCCGGCGGTCACGACACGTTCTTCGTCCTGCGCGACGGCCGACGGCTGGCGAAGGTCCTCCGCGCGGACCGCTGGCTGCGCTCCGACACCTGGCCCCTGTACGTGGGCCTCCCGTGGGGGGTCGCGCTGGGCCCCGTGTTCCACCTGCCCCTGCCGGTGAAGTGCACCACGCGCTTCCTGCCGCCGATCCACCTCGGGCATCCCCCCGAGGCCGCCGAGGACGCCGCGATCCTGGACGCGCTCTACGAGGACGTCACGGGCCGGATGCAGGCGGCGCTGACCGAGATGACCCGTTAACCCCAGCGGATGCCGCCGCAGATCAGCCGCGTCGATCCGGACGCGTTCGGGACCTTCCTCCACGCCACGCCGTACGCCCTGCTCCGGCTCGAGCGGACCGGTCCCATCGAGTTCCACCGCGGGGTGGCCGAGTTCTTCGACGGCGCCTGGCCCCGCCTGTTCTCCTTCGGGGCGCTGGAGCGGGCGCGCCTGCGCGAGCCGAGCTGGCTCGACCAGGTGTTCCGCACGTCGCTCGGGCCCATGCGGGGGGGCATACACGACGGGTACTGGCTCTTCGAGCGGGGCCTCGTCGTCGGGCACCACCGCGGCGTCGTCTCCACCGGCGTGTCCTACGACGGCGTCGACCACGAGCGGCAGCGCCAGCGCGTCGTCCGCTACGGCTTCGCCGGGGTCGGGGCGCGCGCGGACGTCGTCGAGGCGGCACGGCAGATCTGCGTCTACTTCGACGACATCGTGACCCGGAAGCTCGGCGCGAAGGACGAGGGGGAGGGGAGCTACACCCGCGAGACCCGCGAGTCGGCCCACCGTGCGCCGCCACCACGCGCGCCCGCGCCCCCGCCCGCCGAGGACGACCCCTACGAGATCCTCGGGGTGGATCCGAGCATCTCGGACGACGACCTGAAGGCGGCGTACAAGCAACAGATGAAGCTGAACCACCCGGACAAGGTCGCCCACATGTCGCCCGCCCTGCAGAAGTTCGCCCAGGAGCAGACGGTCGCGATCCAGAAGGCGTACGAGCGGATCCTCCGGTCGAGGGGATGATGTCGCTCCGGCGTCGCTCGGCTGCCTGTTTTCGGGGTGCGGGCGGGGGAGCGACAAAGTAGGGTGTGCCCCGGAGGCGCCATGCTGGCCATCCTGACCGCGTCCGCGGCGTGGGCCCACCACCCGCACGATCCCATCGAACGCGTGGACCTGTCCTCGGGACCGGGACCGGCGGGTGTCATCCTCGCAAGCCGGCTGCCCAACCAGAACTGGCGGCCGTATGATGTCATGCGCAGCGAGGACGGAGGCGTGTCGTGGGCGCCCTCGTTCACGGGCCTCGACAACGCTTCGGACATGAGCGACCTCGACGTGTCGCCCGAGTTCGACGCCGACGGGGTCGCCATGGTGACGACGCTCGAGGAGGGTGCCTGGGTCAGCGTCGACTTCGGGCGGTCCTGGGAGCACGTGCTCGACGACGTGCCCCTGGGCTCTGGGGCGGTGGTGCACGACGGCCTCGGCCCCGTGCTGCTCGCGGCCCAGATCGGCGGGGCGCTGCTCCGCAGCGAGGATCTCGGCGCCACCTGGGACACGGTGACCGCGCCCGCGCTGGTCGGTTCTCTCTCGGGCTCCGGTGCGCGCGCCGCCTACTCGGTGGGGAGCGTCTACTACTGGTCGGACGACGCGGGTACCACCTGGGACAGCGCCGACGTGGGCGTGGACATCGCGGCCGTCGACATCGCACCCGGGGCGCGTGCCGCAGCGACGGTCCAGGGCGTGTACCTGGCGGAGGGCTCGGGGTCCTTCTCGCTCACGGCGATCCGGGGTCCCATGACCACGGTGGCGGTTTCGCCTGCGTGGGCGCAGGGCGATCGCGTCGTCATCGCCACCGGGAACGCGGTCGGCGCGTTCGTGTCCGAGGACGGGGGCGCGACGATGGACGTGGGGCTGATCCGAATCCCCCCTTCGGAACAGGCGACCATCCACTACTACACGCTCCGGATGTCGCGGGGGTTCGGGACCGATCGCACGGTCCTCGCCAGCCGATTCGAGGGGCTCTTCCGCTCGGGCGACGCAGGCCACACCTGGATGGAGTTCGACACCCGTCCGCCCGCGCTGCTCACGGCGATCGCGCTCTCACCGCGGTACGCCGACGACCACACGCTTCTGGTGGGCAGCTACGACAGCGGGGTGTGGTCGTCGACGGACGGCGGCGACACGTTCGAGGTGAAGAACACCACGCTCCCCCGCGCCTCGGCCTACGACATCCAGTTCACGGCGTCCTCGGACGGAACGCTCGTCTCGTCGATGGCGTTGCGGGACAAGGTGATCGGGGGCACCGCACCCTTCGACGAGTGGTCGCAGCTCGGGAACAACACCATCGGGTACCCGACGCGGCTGCGGGTGTCGCCGAACTGGGCCGACGACGGCGTGGCCCTCCTCGGGATGCGCACCCCCGGAATCTTCCGGACCTCGGACTTCGGCGCCACCTGGGTCTCGGTCACACCCCAGCTCCCGCCGATCTCCGACATCGCGTTCGACGAGGACGCACGCGTGGTGCTGACGGGGCACGTGAGCGGCCGCCTCGGGCGCTCGACGGACGGCGGTCAGACCTTCGCCTCGGTCCCTCCCTTCGCTCCCACGCCGGTGGAGCCCGTCCTGATCGACCGTTGCCCGGGGACCTTCCTCATCGGGACCGGCCTCGGGGTGTACACCTCCTCGGATGGCGTGACCTTCGTCCAGGAGACCGACCCGCGCCTGTCCGGGGTGGTCCACGAAGTGGCCTGCGGCCCTGATGGGACGCGGTTCGTCGCCATGCGGGCGGGGGGCCTGTTCCGCCTGGAGCCGAGCGGACCCGGTTGGGTCGAGGTGGGTGCTGGCATGGTCGAGGACGGCCCGCCCGCCGAGATCGTCGTCTCACCGACCTTCGACCGGGATCACACCGTGTTCGCGGCGGTCGACCAGTGGCTCTACCGCTCGACCGACGGCGGCGATCGGTACCGGCGCGTGGGGATCGCGCCCATCCGGTACGAGGAGGACGCCCAGGCGGTGGACAGCACCTCGTCGACGCTGACGTTCGACTCCGGCGAGAGCGTCGGTGCCGCGCTGTCGCTCGAGGCTGGCGACACCGTCGAGATCCTGGTCCGAGGGATCGGCCTGGACTGGCTGGGGGCCACCGGGGGCGGCACGGCACAGGTGGAGCTGGACGGCTCCGTGGTGGACACGGTGGACACGTCCGGTCCGGTCGCCTACCAGCAGGTGCTCTGGTCGGTCCGAGGTCTGCCCGACGAGGCCCACCGGCTCGTGATCACCTGCTTGTCCGGTACGATCACCTTCGACGCGTTCGATGTCTGGCCGTACCTCCCACCACCGCCGCCCGACGACACCGGGACGGAGACGGGTGGACCGCCCGAAACGGGCACGCCACCGACGGACACGGGCTCGACGACGACGGACACGGACCCGACCACGACGGACGACGGCAACCCGCCGCCACCACCGGAGTCCGACGGAGGCTGCCACTGCGCGAGCGCCACGCGAGGCTCCGCTGGCGTGGCCCGGGTCCCGCTCGCCCTGCTCTTCTGGCGGCGGCGGCGCAGGAGCGGATAGGACGGATCGGGGGGACGATGACCTCGCTCGCCACAGTGCTGCTCGCCTGCGGGGGGTCCGTGTCGACTCCGGACGGGGTGGGGCACTCGGCCGGCTCGTCCACCACCGACACGGGTGAGGTCCCGATCGAGCTGGCGTTCCGCGCGACGGCGGGAGGCGTCGACTTCCGCTGCGGCGACACGGTCGATCTGCCCAGCGGCCGTGTCACGCTGTCCGACCTGCGGTTCTACGTCAGCGAGGTCGCCCTGGTGGATGCCGAGGGCAGGGAGGTGCCGCTCCGCCTCCGGGACGACGACGCATGGCAGGGCGAGGGCGTAGCCCTGATGGACTTCGAGGACGGCAGCGCGACCTGCGAGAGCGGCACGGCGGGGCAACACACCAGGATCGAAGCCTGGGCGCCCGCCGGGAACTGGGATGGGCTCGCGTTCGACCTCGGGTTGCCCTTCCGCCTCGATCACGGCGACGTCGGTCTGTCGCAGCCTCCCCTCAACGTCACGGGCATGTTCTGGAGCTGGCAGGACGGGTACAAGTTCCTGAGGGTCGACCTCACGGGCACCGCCGGCACCTGGCTGGTCCACGTGGGGAGCAGCGGGTGTGTCTCGAGCGGCTCTGCGCAGGCGCCCATGGTCGAGTGCAGCCGTCCGAACCGTGCGCGGGTGGTCGTTCGTGGGTACGACCCGACCGCGGGCGTCACGGTCCTGGAGCTCGCGGACCTCCTGCGCGGCGCGGACACGGGCGCTGACACGGCCGGCTCCGGGCCCGGGTGTATGTCTGCGCCGGCCGACGCCGCCGAGTGCGGTCCGGTGTTCGCCGACCTCGGGCTGGACGTTGCGACCGGGGAATGCGTGGACGGGTGCGCGGGCCAGATCGCCTTCCACGGTGTGCCGTGAGGCGCACACTCCCCCTGATGCTCGTAGCGACGTGGGCCTGTGCGGACCCTGCGCCCACCGAGGACGCGGCGCCCGACCGCGAGCATTCCCCCGTGGGTGTCGTCTGGGCCGGCGCGCTGGAGGAGCCGATCGTGGCCGGGGGGACGCCATGGGTCTGGAATCTCCCGCTCGGCTTCCCGCCGCCCGTGGTCCCACCCGACAACCCGATGACGGTGGAGAAGGTGGAGCTCGGCCGGTATCTGTTCCACGACGTGCGGCTGTCGGGCAACGGGACGCAGTCCTGCGCGAGCTGCCACGACCAGGCGCTGGCCTACTCCGACGGGCGCGTCGTCCCGGTGGGCTCGACGGGCGAGGACGGCGTCCGCAACGCCATGGCCCTGTCGAACGTCGCCTACCACTCCACCCTGACGTGGGCGAACCCTGCGCTCGTGCAGCTCGAACAGCAGGCGCCGATCCCGATGTTCGGCGAGGTCCCGGTGGAGCTCGGCATCACGGGGCACGAGGACGAGGTCCTCGCACGGATCGCGGACGATCCCGCGTACCGCGACCTGTTCGCCGCCGCCTTCCCGAACCTCGACGAGGAGGAGCGGATCGACTGGGATCGGGTGGTGGACGGCCTGGCCTCGTTCGTACGCGCCCTGGTGTCGTTCGACAGCCCCTACGACCGCTTCGCCTACGGCGGTGACACGACCGCCATGACCGACTCCGAGAAGCGCGGTATGCAGCTGTTCTTCGGCGAGCGGTGCGAGTGCCACCACTGCCACGGCGGGCCGCTGTTCTCGAACAGCTTCGTGACCGCCAACTCGGCCGAGCCCGAGCGCCCCTTCTTCAACGACGGGCTGTACAACATCGACGGCGAGGGGGCCTACCCACCGGACAACACGGGGCTGTACGCCATCACGGGACAACCCTGGGACATGGGCAAGTTCCGGCCTCCATCGCTGCGCAACCTCGCGCACACGGCGCCCTACATGCACGATGGGAGCATGGCCACCCTCGACGAGGTGGTGGACATGTACGCCCACGGTGGCCGCGTCATCGAGAGTGGCCCGTACGCCGGCGACGGGAGCACGAACCCGTACAAGAGCGCCTTCCTGCCGGGGTTCAGGCTGACGGATCAGGAGCGGCGCGATCTGTCGGGCTTTCTGCTCGAGGCGCTTCGGGACGACACACTGTTGGTCGATCCGCGGTTCTCCGATCCGTTCGAGCCCTGAGCGGCCAGGCGATTCCGGGACGGGCGGGCTAGGATCGATGCCGTTCGAGAGGTCGTCATGATCCTGCCGCTGCTCGCGTCCGTCTCCCTCGCCCACGCCCCTCACGATCCCACGTACGTCCTGGGCGTCTCCCCCGCCGTGACCACGGATGGCTTCGTGATCATGAGCCGCTTCCCGAGCCAGAACTGGCGGGCGCAGGACCTTGTCGCGTCGTCGGACGGCGGGGTGACCTTCGACTACGCATTCCGCGGTCTGGAGAATCGCCGCGTGCTGGTGGACCTGTCGCTGTCCCCGCACTTCGACGTGGACGGTGTGTCGTTCGCGACCAGCGAGGACGCTGGCTGGCTCACCACGGACAGCGCACACACCTGGACGGTGGCCCTGCCCTCGACGTCGCTCGGGCGCACGGAGATCGTGGACGACGGCGCAGGCGGCCTCGTGATCCTGGCCGATGAGCCCGGTGGGCCGTTGTGGCGGAGCACGGATCTCGGAGCCACCTGGGACCCGATCGCGCTGTCGCGGCCGCTGGTGGCCCTCACCTCGTTCGGCCCCAGGGTCGTCGCGGCGAGCTCGGGCGCGCTGTACGTGTCCGATGACGCTGGCGCGACCTTCATCACCATTCCCGTGCCCGACACGCTCTACGACGTGGCGGTCACGGACGGCGTGATCGCGGTGGGGGCGGAGAGCGGGTTGCTGATCGGAGACACGGGCGGCCTGTCGTTGTCCCCGGGGATCGAGGGTCCCGTGATGACGGTCGCCATCGCGCCGGACTTCGCCGCGAACCAGACGATCCTCGCCGCTCGACAGATCGCGGGTCCCTACGTCTCGACGGACGGGGGGCAGACCTTCGTGCTCTCGCGGGCCAACCTCGTGCCCTCCGATCAGGAGCCTGGACGTCACTTCTACAGTTTCCAGTTCTCCGGCGGGTACACGAACGACGGCATCGTCTACGCCAACACCTTCGAGGGCCTGATCGTGTCGCGCGACTTCGGCTCCACCTGGGTCGAGCTCGACACCCGTCCGCCAGCCCTCATCAACGCGATCGCGTTGTCACCCGACTACGACACCGATCGCACCCTGCTCCTCGCCACGAGCGACGGGGGGATGTGGGTGTCGCAGGACGCCGGCGAGACGTATGCGATCTCCAACAACGACATGAAGCTGTCCACGATCTACGACGTGGCGATGGTGCACGACCAGAGCGGTGCCCCCGAGGCCGTGCTCGCCCAGAACGGGTACATGACCTGGGGCACCCCGCCCTACGACGGCTGGGAGCTCCGTTCCCTGCCGCAGGGCATCGACTACACCACGCGCGTGGCGCTCTCCCCCAACTGGAGCTCGGACGGCATCGGGGTCGTGGGGACCCGGTACTTCGGGCTGTTCCGCACCTCAGATCACGGCCAGACCTGGTCGCAGGTGGCCGTCACCGGCACCGCGGTGTCGGGACTCGCGTTCAGCACGGACGGGCAGACCGTGCTCGCGGGCAACAACTTCGGTCGGCTGTTCTTCAGCGCGGACGCTGGTCAGACCTGGGTGACGCTCCCCGAGAACATCCTCGGTGCTCCGGTGTGGGTGACCTCCGACGACGACGGCTTCCTGATCGGCACCGGGATCGGGCTGTTCACGTCGCCCGACGGGACCACGCTGACGCGGCTGCCGGACTTCGACCAGCCGATCCATCAGGTCAAGGCGACCGGGGACGGCACGCGGTACGTCGTGGTCCGCGGCGGCGGCCTGTACCGCAGCGACGCCGGCGGACCCTGGACGCAGATCGCCCCGTCGCTCACGGAGCTCGGGCTGCCCTACGAGATCGGTGTCTCCCCGAACTTCGCCACCGACGGCACGCTGTTCGTCGGGATGGACGAGCACGTCCTCCGGTCCCGCGACCGCGGCGACACCTGGACCGAGGTCACGCCCACCCGCATCCGCTACGAGGAGGACTGCCAGGCGCTCCGCCCGTCCGGCGCGCTGCTCGGCGGCCGGATGACGCGCGCGGGCGCATCGGTCACGAAGGCGTCACTGATCGCGGCCGACACGTCGATCGACTTCGAGTTCTCCGGGACCGGGATCGCCTGGATCGCGCCCAACACCCCCGATCTCGGTGAGGCCGACGTCTATGTGGACGGTGCGGTCGTCGGTCACGTGTCGCTGCAGGGCCCCGAGGCCGATCAGGTCGAGGTGTTCCGCTGGGACGGGCTGCCCTGGGGCACCCACACCCTGCACATCCAGCCGACCGGCACCGACCCCATCGCGCTCGACGCGATCGACCTGTTCCGCGTCCCCGAGCCGGGCACGACGACGACGACGGACGGCCCGACGGACACGGGGCTCGCCCCGACCACGGGCGAGACGGGCGATCCCGGCACGACGGACGGCACCCACACCACCGATGGCACGACGACCGACGACGACGACGACGGCAAGGGCTGCAAGTGCGCGACGGGGTCGACCCCGGGACTCGCGGTGCTCGGCTGGCCGGCGTTGATCGCCCTCGTGGCGGCTCGCCGTCGCTCGGCGGTTCACCGCTCGCGTCGCTGAGCGCTGGTCAGCCGCGGTCCGGACCCGTCGCCAGCGGGCCGCTCTGCAGCTCGTCCTCGTCCAGCACACCATCGGCGTCGGCGTCGATCCACAGGGCCGACTGCTGCTCGAACAGCTCGACGAGCACAGCGTGCTCCGGGTCGCCGGGGCCGATCGTGGTCGCCTCCGTCGGCGAGATCGTGTCCGAGAGCCAGCCCGTCGGCCCGATCTGCAGGATGAGCGGCAGCCCGTCCACCCACATCTCCGGGTCGATCGGGATGTGCAGATCGGCCACCTCGACCTCCGCGTCCACCTGGACCCCGTCGACCAGGGCCGAGAGCACGAAGGTGTCCTGGAACGCGGCGTCCAGGCCGCACCACCAGCCGCCGTCCACGAAGTAGGGCGCGGTGGTCTCGATGGAGACGAGCGCGCGGACCATCGTGCGGCTGCCGACCTCCTCGCAGTGGTCCATCCGGATCTCGTCGAGGACGGCGGTGGCGGAGATCAGCTCGGCGCCGTCGTCCGCGGCCAGCTGCAGCCGCAGCGTCCCCGGGGTCGGGGGCACCGGCACGCTCCACGGGTCGGGCCCGCAGGCGACCAACGTGAGGAGCGGCAGCAGGGTGGCGACGGGACGCATCCACCCTCCCTTACCCCACCCGGGCCCCGATCGGCTCGCTCGGATGACGTGTTACGCGGTCCCGTGCGGTTCGTTCGCCCAGCATGGTGGCCCGCGGTCGACGTCGCCGCCCTCGTGGCGTCCTGGTGCGTCGTCGTCCTCGCCCGGTCGGCGCTCGGCGATCTGCTCGGTCCGCTCGAGGTCGGGCGCGCCTGGCCGGTGGGGCTGCTGCTCGTCGGCTGCTGGGCCGCGTCGCTGGCGGCGGTGGGGGCCTGGCGGCGGGAGGCGCCGAGCGGCGTGCTGCTGCGGGCCGCCCTCGTGGCGACCGCTCTCGACGTCGTCGTCAGCTGGCTGCTGCGCTGGCCCGTGAACCGCTCGCTGCCCATCGGGATGGCGGTGGTGGCGGTGCTCGGCCTGACCGCGCTGCGCGCGCTGCGGCCCCGCGCCCGACGGCGGGTGGTGGTCGTGGGCCCCGATCGCGCGAGGGTGGAAGGCCTGCTGGTCGCGTCGGGTGCCACCGTCGTGCCGCGGGGAGGCGAGGGCGCCGACGAGCTCTGGGTCGCGGGCCAGGTGTCCTCGGAGGAGCTGCTGGAGCTCGCCGAGGAGGCCGATCGGCGCGGGCTCCCGCTCACGCTCGACGCCACCCACACCGGTCCCCGCACCGCTCGGGCGGAGCTGCGCCAGCTCGGGGACTGGACGGGCGTGACCTTTCGTCCGGCCACCGAGACCGAGCCCGCCCGGATCGCGAAGCGTGTGCTCGATCTGCTCGGCGCCGTCGCGCTCCTCGCGCTGTCCGCGCCCGTGTTGGCCGTCATCGCCGCGCTGATCCGCTGGCAGGACGGTGGGCCGATCCTGTTCGTCCAGGAGCGCGTCGGTCGCTACGGCCGCCCCTTCCGCATGCTGAAGCTGCGCACGATGGTGCCGGACGCGGAGCGTCGCCTGCCGGAGGTGCTCGCGCACAACGAGATCGCAGGCCCGGCCTTCAAGATGCGCGGCGACCCGCGCGTGACCCCGGTGGGGCGCTGGCTGCGGCGCTTCTCCCTCGACGAGCTCCCGCAGCTGGTCAACGTCCTGCAGGGTCACATGAGCCTGGTCGGGCCCCGGCCGCCGTTGCCCGTGGAGGTCGCCGGCTGGGAGCGCTGGCAGTGGCGTCGCCTGTCCGTCCGTCCCGGCATGACGGGGCTCTGGCAGGTGAGCGGGCGCGCCGATCTCCCGTGGGACGTGTGGATCCGGCTCGACCTGGACTATGTCGATCGCTGGAGCTTGTGGCTGGATCTCGCGCTGCTGGCGCGTACCATCCCGGTGGTGCTCGCCGGGACCGGCGCCCGGTAGGGCAGGGAGGTCGTATGTGGTGGCTGTTGGCCGGGTGCTGGAACATCCAGGAGGAGGCTCGCCACCGCCGGGTGTGGGAGATGATCGACCACGAGCACGACCTGTACGCCGCCCGCGACGCGCTGACGCGCGGCGACCTCGAGGGCGCGCAGGCCGCCGGCGGCCGGATGGCGGAGAAGGATCCGCTCCCGGGGCTCCCGAACGAGGCCGGACCGGTCCTGCGCCAGCTCCGGGAGCAGGGGGAGGCGCTCGAGAAGGCCGCGACGCGGGCGGACGCGGCGGACCGTCTGGTCGAGATGACGGCCACCTGCGCCCAGTGTCACCACGCGATGAAGATCCCGTCGCCGGACGGCTCGATCGCCAAGCGGACGACCGATCTCGTGTGGCTCGGGGTGGCCTTCGAGGACGAGCGGCTGTGGGCGCTCGGCGTCAACGCGCTCGGCAGCCCGCCCGACCAGCTGGGGTGGCCCGAGCGGCGCGGGCAGCTGGCCGCCGCGCTCGTCCCGCACTGATTCCACGACAGATTCAGCGCTTCGCGTCCTCCAGGCTGTCGTTCCGGAACCACCCGTCCGCCTCCGAGAGCTTGCCCCGGCGCGCGGACGTGGGCGCGCTCACCGGCTTCGCGTACGAGGACTCGGGCGCCGGCGTCGCCCATACCGTGCGGTCGATCGCCACGAGATCGGCGAGCGGCAGGTCCACCAGGTGGGGCCCGGCCGGGAGCTCGAGGTGGAGCTGCTCCTGGCGCAGCGGTCCCACGAGCACCGTGCCCGTCACGAGCTCGACGCGCCATGGCCCCGACGGGTCACCCACCGGTCCCACGCGGACACACTCCGAGAGGAACGGCGAGAACGTCCCGAGCTCGTTCTCGATCTCGATGCGCGTGGACGCGGGATCCACCAGGACGTCGTCGCCGTGCGTCGTCCGCACCCGGTACAGGTCGCTGCTCGGCCACTCGGCGCCCCCGCGGAGCTGGATCGCGCCGATGTCGTCGGTCGGCAGGTCCACGGCGACGCGCTGACCGCCCACGGCGACCCCCATCGCCAGCTCGGGCTCGGTCCACCGGCCCCGCAGCTCGCTGCCGTTGCGCAGCCAGACGGTGACCTGGTCGTGGCTCTCGCCGAGGGTGGCGCCCTCGACGGGGACCACCATCCCCACGTCGCCGAGCGGCACGTCCACGGTCCCGAACACCCCCTCGAGCCGCAGGGTGTCCGTCCGCACGTCGCCGACGATCACCTGTCCGTCCCGGAGGCTCACGCCCACCGGGATCTGCTCGCCCCCTCCACACGCCACCAGCGCGACCCACCACATCCCGACCTCCCGATCGGGCGGACCGCGATCGCGACGTGCGGTTCCCATCCCGCGACCTTCGGTTACATGGCCGCGTGTTCGCCCCCGCGCGAGCCCCCGACGACGCCCTGCGCGCGGTCCTCGCGACGTTGGTCCCGTCGCTGTTCGCTCCGGTCCTGGTCCCTTCGCCCCTGCTGGATCGCGGCGTACCGGCCACGTCCTTCGCGCTCGTGGGCGGGTTGCTCCTCCTCGGATCGCTGCTGCGCCCCGGAGCGTTCTCGCGCTGGTTGGTGTCCACCGGCCTGACCGTGGTGCTGTGCGGCTGGATCGCCAGCCACCCGGCGCGCCCCGGTCTGGGGCTGCTGCTCGCGCTCGCCGCCGGATCGCTCCTGACCTCGGTGTGGCCCGACCATCGCGGGGAGGCCCCGCTCCGCGGCCTGCCCACCGTCCCGATGTCGGGGGCGGTGGTCGTCGGCCTGGCCTGGTTGGGCTGGGGTGCGGCGCTGCGTGGGCCGGGCGGGGATCTCGCGATCGCCGGGTCGGGTGTGGTCGCCGGTCTGTACGCGCTGCGCTGCGCCACCGGCCGCTTCGAGCGGCAGCTCGGCGCCGTCGCGCTCATGTGGCCCCTGGCCTACGTCGCCCTGCGGCTCGGCGGGCTGCTGGGGCAGGGCGCGGTGCCCCTGCTCGCCGTCGTGCCGATGCTGCTGATCGCCCGCAGCGTCCCGCCCGCGCGGGTGCTGGAGCCGGTCGGACGGCTGCTGGTCGAGCTGATCGTCGAGAGCCCGCCTCGCCTCCTGGTGGCGGGGTTCGCGGCAGCGTGCGTGGTCGGCTCGGTGCTCCTGGCGCTGCCGGTCGCGGACCGTACCGGCCACGGGTTCGACCTGGTGGACGCGGTGTTCACCGCCGTCAGCGCGGTGTGCGTGACCGGCCTCACCGTGGTCCCGGCGGAGCGGCTCTCCGGGTTCGGCGAGGTGGTGATCGCGGTGCTCGTGCAGTCCGGAGGGCTCGGCATCCTGTCGTTCGCGACGCTGGCGATGCAGCGCGGTGGCTTCCGCACCGAGGGCCGCCAGTCGGTCGCCGCGATGATGGGGCGTGGCACCGACCTGGCGCTCGCGTTCCGCCGGGTGCTCACCATCACGTTCGGGACCGAGCTCATCGGCGCGACCCTGCTGCTGCCGGCGCTGATCTCCGAGGGGCACGGGGTCCACAGCCTCTGGCACGCCGTGTTCCTGGCCATCTCCGCGAACTGCAACGCGGGCTTCGTGCCGGGGGGGACGGCGGCCGCGTTCGCGCACGCTCCCTGGGTGCTGTTGGTGCTGAGCGCGCTCGTGATCGCGGGCGGGCTCGGTCCGGCGCTGCTCGCGTCGCTCCCCGACCTCGTGGAGCGCCGGAAGGTGCCGCTCGTCACGCGGCTGTCCCTCGTGACCACGCTGTCGTTGCTGGCGCTGCCGCTGCTGCTCATCCTCGGCCTCGAGTGGCGCGGCGTGCTGGACGGGTTGCCCTTCGTCGACCGCCTGACGAACGCGTGGATGCTCACCGTGTCCCCTCGGTCCGCCGGCTTCGCGGCCGTCGACCTGCGTCACCTCGAGCCGGCCACCTGGTCGCTGCTGATGTTCCTGATGCTGGTCGGCGGGAACTCGGGCTCCACGGCCGGTGGCATCAAGGTGACCACCTTCGCCGTGCTGGTGCTGTCCGCGGTCGCGGCGGTCCGCGGGCGTCGCAACGCGGAGTTCGGTTGGCGCCAGATCCCCCACCGGGTGGTGTACGAGGCGGTCGCGGTCACGATGGGGATGCTCGGCACGATGGGGATCGGCCTGATCCTGCTCCAGCTCACCCAGCGCCTGTCGCTCGAGGTCGCGCTGTTCGAGGTCGCGAGCGCCGTCGGCACCGTCGGTCTGTCGCTCGGCGGGACCCACCAGGTCGACAGCGTCGGCAAGATCGTGCTGGCAGCGTGCATGTTCGCGGGTCGCGTCGGTCCCCTGACGCTCTTCCTGCTGCTGTCCGAGGATCGCCAGGAGAGCGGGAGCGCCTGGCCCAGCGAGGAGGTTCCGGTCGGATGAACGAGACCCAACAGTCGCAGGAGCACAAGACCGTCGAGCAGGCGCTCGTCATCGGTCTGGGCCAGTACGGGATGGCGCTCGCCCGCGCGCTCGTGGCCCACGGCGTGAAGGTCGTGGCCGTCGACCGGCGGCCCGACCGCGTCCACCTCGCGTCGGAGTTCGTGACCGAGGCCGTGCGCGCGGACGCGCAGGACGAGGAGCAGCTCGCGAAGCTCGCCCCCGCCCGGCGCGACCTCTGCGTCGTGGCGATCGGCGACGACGCGACCGAGGCCTCGATCCTCGTCACCGCGTTGCTCCGGCAGATGGGCGCCCCGCGGGTCGTGGCGCGCGCGACCAACGAGCTGCACCAGCGGATCCTCAACCTGGTCGGTGCGCACGAGGTCGTGAACCCCGAGGCCAGCTTCGGGGCGCAGCTCGCCGCGCGGCTCGCCCACCGCGGGCTCATCGGGGAGCTGCAGCTCGGCGACGACCTCGTCGTGACCGAGCTCCGCACGCCGGACAGCTTCGTCGGTCGGTCGCTGATGGAGCTGGAGCTCCCCCGGCGCTTCGGCGTCACGGTGGTCGTCATCCGTCGGACGCTGCCGGGCAGCGAGGCGGTGTCCTACCCGACGGCCTACGAGACGGTCGAGCAGGGCGACGTGCTGGTCTGCGTGTCACCGCCGGGCGCGGTGCACGAGCTCGTGCGGAGGATGTGAGTGCAGCTCAGGGTCGAGACCGTCGTGGGGGTCGGCGCGCTGCTCGCCGTGCAGCTGACGACGTCGTTCGCCGCCATCGGCCTGCTGGCGCGCACGAGCCCCGCCGCCGAGCAGATCCTCCGCGAGGACGTGTCGCTCGCGGCCGTGGAGGAGATGCTCGGCGTGCTGGCGGTCGATGGCGACCAGGAGATGTTCGAGACCGCGCTGCAGACGGCGCGCGACGAGGCCACCGACGAGGACGAGAGCCAGCTCGTCCGCCGGATCGGGGTGCGGGCGCCGGCCGCGCTCGAGGGCGACCCGGCCGCGCGCATCGACGTGGTGGCGCTGGCCCGCCAGCTGTCCGCCGCCAACCGCGATCGGATGGAGGAGCTCGACCGCCAGGCGCGGTTCCTCGGTCGCGCGGGCGCCTGGGCCTCCATGCTGCTCGGCGCCTTCGGCTTCCTGCTGTCGGTCGTGGTCTACCGACGGCTGCGGCGCCGCCTGGAGGAGCCGGTGCTCGCGCTCGACGACCTCCTCGTCGCGGTGCGGCACGGGGAGCTGCGGCAGCGCGCCAACGTCCACGAGGGGCCCCTCGAGACGCGCCGGATCGCGGAGAACGTGAACTTCCTGCTCGACCGTCACGAGGAGGACACGCGGCGCCCCGTCCCGGTGGAGGTCCGCACCGATCGCGCGCTGCTGATCGCGGTGATCGACCGGTTCACCGAGCCGGTGGTGGTGCTCGACGGCAACGGTGAGCAGCTCGCGGCCAACGCCGCCGCCCTCGCGTTGCTCGACGATCCGGAGGCGCCGATGCGCGCGCTGCGCGAGGCCGTACGCGCCAGCCGTCCGGCCGAGGGTTGGGCCGTGGACGAGATCCCCAAGGCGAACGCGTGGCTCTGCCTGCGCCGCTGAACCACCGGGAGGCGACGTGCTGACGCGCAACGTCCTCGTGCTCGGGCTCGCGAGCCTGTTCAACGACGCCGCCAGCGAGCTCGTGGTGCCGCTGCTGCCCGTGTTCCTCCACCAGCTCGGCGGTGGCGCGGTCGCCGTGGGCGCGATGGAGGGGCTGGCGGAGCTCGTGGCGAGCCTGCTCAAGCTCTGGAGCGGTCGCGCCTCCGATCGGCGAGGGCGCGCCGTGCCCTTCGTGCTGTCGGGCTACGGCCTGGCGGCGCTGTCGCGACCCTTCCTGGCGCTCGCGAGCAGCCCCGTCCACGTCGTGCTGGTGCGGGCCGTGGATCGCGTCGGGAAGGGCCTGCGGACGGCCCCCCGCGACGCGCTGCTGGCGTCGAGCGTCAGCGAGGAGCACCGCGGCGCCGCGTTCGGGTTCCACCGGTCGATGGACCACGCGGGCGCGATGATCGGGCCTGCGCTCGCGCTGGCGTTGCTCACGTTCGTGACGACGGACCTGCGGGTGCTGTTCCTCGTGGCCTCGATCCCGGGAGCGCTGGCGGCGCTGGTCCTGTTCCTGGCGCGCGAGGTGCCGAAGGAGCCCAAGGAGCCGCCGCCGCTGGCCTTCGAGCTCGGCCAGGCGCTGTTGCTGGCGCCGTTCGTGGTGGGGGCGCTCGGCGCGCTCGCGGACGCCTTCCTCATGCTGGCCGTAGGGGTGGACGCGCACGCGCCGCTGGTGGCGCTGCCGGTCATCTGGATCCTGCTGCACCTCGTCCGGTCCGCGCTGTCGACGCCGGCGGGCTGGCTCGCCGACCGCTGGCCGGGGCAGCGCATCGTGGCGCTGGGCTACGCGGCGCGCGCGGTCACCGCGGTCCTCCTCGGGCTGGTCGCCGACCCGAAGCTCGCCGCCGCCGTCGTCGTGTTCTCGGGGGTGGGCGCGATCACCGAGGGTGCCGAGAAGAAGCTCGTGTCGGCGCGCCTCGGGGGCACGGGGCAGGGGAGCGCCTTCGGGCTGTACCACGTGCTGGTGGGGCTGGCGGGGATGACGGGCGCCCTCGTCATCGG
>JACKER010000006.1 GCA_020632925.1 Alphaproteobacteria bacterium
GGCGACAAGGCCAAAGCCATCGATGAGGCCGCGATCGTAGCCACCCATGACCACGCCCCCGGCACCCCCGCCGCCGATCTCCAACTGGAGCAGCTCGACGGTCCCGCTGCGGTTCAGATCCAGCGCCGCGAAGTGCTCGCGGAAGGTGTGGAACCAGCCACCGTTCAGCAGGAAGCCGTAGTGGGAGAGGTCGACCTCGGCCATGAAAGGACGGCCTGCGGACAGCCCCGAGTCCACGAAGCCGCCTCGACCGTCACCGTAGAAGATGCGGCTGAAGAGAGAGGTCTCCACCGGAACATCGCGGGTGTGGCCCTGGGCGTCGGTCTGCTCCTCCCAGCAGGCGTAGAGCGCGACGGCGAGGTCGGTGAGACCGTCGTTGTTGAGGTCGGTGAAGCGGCTCTGGGAAGCGGCGTAGGCTCGGTCGGTCAGGGGGCCCAGCGTGTGGGTGGGCACTGTGTTCGCGCTGCTGGGACAGGTGGCCAGCGCGGCGAGGAAGTCGGCGGGGCGGTCGTCGTAGCCGAACATGCCCGTGCGCTCCAAGGGGACGTCCATCGGTCGAGCATCGGCAGGATCGAACCAGGGCTCCACACCCGTGTTCGGGATCCACCAGGTCTCGGCGTGGGTCCAGTGGACGCCGTCTCCGGCGGCCGGCAGGACGAGGTCGACGAGGCCGTCGCCGTCGACGTCGACGAAGGTGCCGTCGCGGAGGACGTCGTGCTGGGCGTGGGCGAAGGTCGAGAGGCCCAAGGCGCGGCGTTGCTGGCCTTGGAGCACCTCCGCGCCCGAGCCGGAGTTGACGAGCAGCTCGTCCTGGCCGTCGCCGTCGAGGTCAACGAGGGCGAAACCGCGCTGGGTCTCGACGAGGGTGGCGTCGATCTCCTGCTCCAGGAGGGACGCCCAGGCCGGGTCCGCGACGAAGGAGCCGCCGGTGTTGACATACGCCTGATGGTCGACGGCGCAGCCGAAGGGCGGGGTCGGCTGGTTCCAGGGGCTCTCTGCGGTGAGCGGTGGTGCGTTGCAGCGGAAGCCGAGGACGACGAGGTCGGGCAGGGCGTCGCCGTTGAGCGAAACGGCCATCGGAAGGGTCCACTGGCCGTCGATGGTTGCGGTGGCGTTGCCGAAGGGGCGGGGCAGCTCGACGCTGAGGTCGAGGCCGGGGGACCAGTCGTCGGTCTCGGTGTGGGGGGTGACGCAGCGAAGTGGCTTGGCCGCTCCCGCGTCGCCGTGCTGCCAGATGCGGCGGACGCGGGAGACGGTGGCGTTACCGGCAAGCCGACCCGAGCAGTCCGTACCGGGCTCGTCCTGGTACTCGACGGTGTGGCGGCTCCAGAGGTGGCCGTCGACCTCGACGGTGACCTCGTCCAAGCGGTCTGCGTGGAGCTGGAGCAGGCCCGACGAGAGATCGGCGCGCGGGTCGGGGCGGGCCTCGTAGGCGAAGCGGATCTCGACGTGGCCATCGCCATACGTGATGCGGTCGAGCAGGGGCCAGCTCGTGAACGAGACGTAGTCGTAGACGACCGTGTTGCCTGACGGGTCGACCACCAGCGCGAGCTTCCATTGGGCC
>JACKER010000060.1 GCA_020632925.1 Alphaproteobacteria bacterium
TTGGCCCTGTCCGAGGACGAGCTGGTCTACCTCGTGGAGGCCTTCGGCTCGCTGGGGCGCGACCCGAGCGACACCGAGCTCATGATGTTCGCGCAGGCCAACAGCGAGCACTGCCGCCACAAGATCTTCAACGCCTCGTTCACGATCGACGGCGAGGACCAGCCGCACTCGCTGTTCGCCATGATCCGGCACACCCACGCGGTCGCCACCGAGCGCTGGACCGCCGGGGACGCGCCCGGCAAGGTGCTGTCGGCGTACCGCGACAACGCGTCGGTCGTGCACGGCTGGCCCGCTCGGCGGCTGCTGCCCGACCCCGAGGAGCGGACGTACACCTTCGGCGCGTTCGAGCCCCTGCACCTGCTGGCCAAGGTCGAGACGCACAACCACCCGACCGCGATCTCGCCGAACCCCGGCGCGGCCACGGGCACCGGCGGGGAGATCCGCGACGAGGCGGCCGTCGGGCGCGGCGGCAAGACCAAGGCCGGGCTCGCCGGGTTCACCGTCTCGCACCTGCGCGTCCCGGGGCTGTCGCGCCCGTGGGAGAGCGCGGACCCCGGTCGCCCCGACCGCATCGCGAGCCCGCTGCAGATCATGCTCGAGGCACCCATCGGCGCGGCGGCGTACGCGAACGAGTTCGGTCGGCCCGGGCTCGTCGGGACCTTCCGGACGTACGAGCAGCAGGTGGGCGGCGTGTGGCGCGGGTACCACAAGCCCGTGATGATCGCGGGCGGCATGGGCCACGTCTCCGGGCCGCACGTCGAGAAGCTGAAGATCCCGCCCGGGAGCGCGCTCGTCGTGCTGGGCGGGCCGGCGATGCGCATCGGGCTCGGCGGGGGCGCGGCCAGCTCGATGGCGAGCGGCGCGAGCACCGCGGACCTCGACTTCGCCAGCGTCCAGCGCGCGAACCCGGAGATCGAGCGGCGCTGCCAGGAGGTCGTCGACCGGTGCGTGGCGCTCGGCGAGCGCAACCCGATCCTCTCCATCCACGACGTGGGCGCGGGCGGGCTCTCGAACGCGCTGCCCGAGCTGTGCCACGACGCCGGCGTGGGCGGGGTGTTCGACCTGCGCACCGTGCCGAGCGCGGAGCGGGGGCTCTCGCCCCTGGAGATCTGGTGCAACGAGGCCCAGGAGCGCTACGTCCTGGCGGTCGCCGCCGACGATCTGCCGCTGTTCGAGGCCCTGTGCGAGCGGGAGCGCTGCCCCTACGCGGTGGTCGGACGCGCGACGGCGGACGGCGATCTGCGCGTCGTGGACGGGCTGCTCGGCGACGACCCGGTGGACCTGCCGCTCGAGGTGATCCTCGGGAAGGCGCCGCGGATGCACCGCCAGACCGCGCGTCCTCCGCGGGTCCGCGACGGCTGGACGCCCGAGGGCATCGACCTCGACGAGGCGGCGCTGCGCGTGCTGGCCTTCCCGACGGTCGCCGACAAGAGCTTCCTCGTGACCATCGCCGACCGCTCGATCACCGGGCAGGTCGTCCGCGATCAGATGGTCGGGCCCTGGCAGGTGCCGGTGGCGGACGCGGCGGTGACCTGCTCGGACCACCTCGGCCTGCGTGGCGAGGCGATGGCGATGGGGGAGCGGCCTCCGCTCGCGGTGCTGAGCGCGCCCGCGTCGGGTCGCATGGCGATCGGCGAGGCGCTGACCAACCTGCTGTGCGCCGACGTCGGGCCGATCGAGCGGGTGACGCTCTCGCTGAACTGGATGGCGGCGGCCAGCCACGACGGGGACGACGCCCTGCTCCACGACACCGTGAAGGCGGTCGCGATGGAGCTGTGCCCCGCGCTCGGCGTGTGCGTGCCGGTGGGCAAGGACTCGCTGTCGATGCGCACGACCTGGTCGGACGCAGGCCGCAAGACCGAGGTGGTGTCACCGGTGACGCTGGTGGCGACGGCCTTCGCGCCGGTGGCCGACGTGACCCGGACGCGCAGCCCCCTGCTCGCGTTGCACGACGGGCCCACCACCCTGCTCCTCGTGGACCTCGGGGCGGGCGCGGACCGGCTCGGCGGCTCGATCCTGGCGCAGGCCTGGGGTGCGGTCGGCGACGAGCCGCCCGATCTGGACGACCCGGCGCGCCTGCGCGGGCTGTGGGCGGCGGTCGACGAGCTCCGCGACCGGATCCTCGCGATCCACGACCGCTCGGACGGCGGCCTGTGGGCGACGCTGTGCGAGATGGCCTTCGCTTCCCGCTGTGGCCTCGCGATCGACCTCCCCGAGGGCGGCACGCCCCACGGCCGGCTGTTCGCCGAAGAGCTCGGCGCGGTCCTCCAGATTCGGACCTCCGACCTCGACGACGTGGTGGCGACGCTGGCGCGGCACGGGCTCGGCGCGTGGGTGCACCGGGTGGGCGAGCCCACCGGCGACGGTCGCGTCGTCGTGCGCCACCAGGGCGTGGTCCTGCTCGATCGGCCGCGCGTGGAGCTGCACCGCACCTGGTCCGAGCTGTCGGCGACGATGGCGTCCCTGCGCGACGATCCCGAGTGCGCGGGCGAGGCGTACGACCTGCTGCTCGACGAGGGCGACCCCGGACTGTCGCCCGAGCTGCGCTTCGTGGTGGACGGCGGCGACGACGCACCCACCGTCGGCGGGAGCCGCCCGCGGGTGGCCATCCTCCGTGAGCAGGGCGTGAACGGGCAGATCGAGATGGCGGCGGCCTTCGAGCGCGCCGGCTTCGAGGCCGTCGACGTGCACATGTCCGATCTTCGCGCCGGGCTCGATCTCGCGGGCTTCCAGGGGCTCGTGGCCTGTGGCGGCTTCAGCTTCGGCGACGTGCTCGGCGCGGGTGGCGGCTGGGCCAAGTCCATCCTCCACGATCCGCGCCTGCGTGGCGTCTTCTCGGCCTTCTTCCAGCGTTCCGACACCTTCTCCCTCGGGGTGTGCAACGGCTGCCAGATGATGAGCCAGCTCAAGTCGCTGATCCCGGGCGCTGAGGGGTGGCCGCAGTTCGTGCGCAACCGCAGCGAGCAGTTCGAGGCGCGCCTGTCGACGGTGCGCGTCGAGCCGTCGCCCTCCGTGCTGCTCCAGGGCATGGCGGGCTCCACGCTGCTGGTCCCCGTCGCTCACGGCGAGGGGCGCGCGCTGTTCGCCTCCGAGGAGGACCACGATCGCATCGCGCTGTCCGGTTGCGTGTCGCTGCGCTTCGTCGACGGTCGCCGCGAGGTCACCGAGCGATACCCGTACAACCCGAATGGCAGCCCCGGTGGGATCACCGGCCTGTGCTCGGCCGACGGGCGCGTCACGCTGATGATGCCGCACCCCGAGCGCGGCTTCCGCTGGCCGACGCTGTCCTGGTCGCCCTCGGACCACCACCACCCCTCCGGCGACTCGCCCTGGATGACGTTGTTCCGGAACGCACGGTCCTTCGTCTCCTGACGCACCGGTCATCTTTGGCCCTGCAACGCTCTGTTTCGTTGACTCGAGGGTCGTCGTGTCGGAGGGTCGTAGTGGGAGGTGCCCATGAGACCATGGCTCTTCGGTGTCGCGTTCCTGGCGGCCTGTGCGCCGGAAGACGATGTCCGCGGATACGAAGCTTGGGACGTGACGGCGGAGGAGGAGGGCTGGGTGATGCCGCCCGACGCCAACGCGCTGCCGGCGCCCTCTCCGCAGATCGGGGCGACGCTGCAGGTGGTCGGTCCGCTGATGTCCGGCGGTGTGGGGACGGTCGGCGTGACCGGTGCCCCACCGGGCGCCACGGTGGTCCTGCTCGCGTCGCTCGTCGGTCCGGGCCAGGGTCCGTGCCACCCGACATTCGGCGCGCTCTGCGCGGACATCCGGTCCCCGGTGGTGCTCGGCAACACGACGGCGAGCGCTGCTGGCGTCGCCGGCTTCCAGGCCCACATCCCTGGCGCGCTCGGCGGGCCCGTCTGGCTGCAGGCGGTGGTCGCGGGCGGCGGCATGTTCGGGACCACGGCGGTCGTGTCCGACGCGCTGACCCAGCTCCGCGCGGACTGGGTCGCGGACGACCTGCTCGAGCTCTCGGTGATCGACGGGGAGTCGGGCTACGACATCGGCATCGCCGAGACCTTCGCGGGGCCGGTCGGCTGGTACGGCGAGGACTGCCTGTACGGGACCTACCCGTGGCTGCTGTGCCATTCGGTGGCCGGCCCCAACGTGCGCTCCCTGAGGAGTGTCCACCAGAACGTCGGTGGCCCAGGCATCAACTACGTGTTCGCCGACCAGACGACCCTGTTCTACGGCGGCCCCGCCGGGATGGGAGGAGACGGTGGGCCGCCCGGTGGTGACCATCCCATCCTGACGTACGCGTTCTTCGGTCACGACAGCGGAGACTGCTGGACGTTCGGCGAGGACACGGCGTACTACGAGAACGGCGCGGGCTGTACGCCCCTGTTCTGACGCCGATGTGGCGCTTCCACGGTCAGCCGGGCATGGTGTGGACCGTGGAGGCCTGATGCGGCGCGTCGCCTGGCTCGTGTTGGCGATCGGATGTTCGGGGACGAGCTCGACCTCGCCGACGGACCAGTCCGAGCTGGAGGGCTGCGGTGCGTCCGTGGACGCCCTGCCTGGGACCGGCGCGGAGATGTACATCCCGCTCGATGCCCTGGATCCGGTCGTCATGGTGCACGGGCCGCAGGGCGGGTGGCACGTCGAGACCGCGGCCTTCGTGACCGGCTCGACCGCCGAGGTCTCCGTGCTGCCGCGCATCGTCCGCAAGTCGGACGGGGTCCGGCTCGCCGGTGACCAGCAGGAGCAGTTCATCGCGCTGGTCGACTACGACGACGACGCGTGCACCGGCTCGTTCTTCAGCGTCCGCGCCTTCCTCGACGACACCTTCGGCGAGCTCGACACCGGCACGAGCCCGCAGGACGTGATCTGCGGCCTCGCTGGCGAGATCCTGACGCTGACGATCGCCGTCACCGACCTGAACACGGGTGCTGGCACCGAGGCGACGGTGGACGTGACGGCCACCCTGGATCCGAACGACATCCAGATCTGCCCCTGACCTCCTCGAGTGCGCGGAGGTGCGCGCGCCGCGCATCGGGGAACGACAGAGCGCATGATCTGACGGCAAAACAGGCGTCGGTCCGTCCCGCTTCGAGGCCCGGTTCCTGCTCCTCACCGTGCGGCGCTCGTCGCCAGGGAGGGAACCTTGACTCGTCTCGTCACGTCCGTGCTGCTCGGAGCGTTGCTCCCGGCCGTCGCCGCCGCCCAGGCGGGACCCGCCGATCCCGGGATCCGCGTCCCGCTCACCTCCACCGTGTCCGCCGGGGCGGTCGGGGACATGCGCTTCCTCCAGCACGGCGACGTGATCACCGGCTGGATCGAGTGGGGCCCTCGGTCCACGGAGATCCTCTTCCACGCGGCGGCCCCGATCGGCTCCGACGCCCCGGTGATCTTCGACTTCCCCGAGGAGATCCTCGGCGCGATCGAGCCGCTGGGCCCGACCTACTCACCCGATCTCCAGCTCGCCGCGCCCTGCGTGCTCGACACGACCGACACCGACGAGGACGGGCTTCCCGACTGTGCGGAGCAACCGGGTCAGTCCTACTGGGGCCACTGGCTGTCGGTCGAGGGGGCGACCGTCGGCGCGCGCGATCTGTTCGTGAAGGTCGGCTACCTGCACGACCCCGTCGACAAGGTCCGCCCGTGGATGCGCCCCTTCCCGCAGGCGCTCGCCAAGGTGCGGGACGCGCTGGCGGACGGCGGCATCACCGTCCACTTCGACGTGGGGGACCTGTACGAGACCGACGACTACGACGGCTTCCTGCCGGGCTTCGCCGGGGTGTTCGACATCGACCACGCCGACCACGGCTTCCCCTACGCGACGAACATCGGTTGGGTGGAGCCCGCACCTCAGTGCTCGGCCTCGTTCACCTGTGGTCTCACGACGTACCCGGGTGGATGGAAGGACGGAACGCCGCACACCAACTTCCTCACGACCTACCGCCAGGCGCTGATCCCGTCCTACGACCCCGTCTGGTCCTTCGTCCTGTTCAGCCACGTCTCCACGGGGAGCTCTGGCGTCTCGTACCGGGACGGCGCGAACGCCGCGATCTCGGTCGCGTCCGGCAACGACACGAAGCTCACGCTCGACCCCGACCCGGTGGGTACCAGCTGGTGGCGCCCGAGGACCGAGGACGAGGTCTACAACAAGACCGTGAACTACCAGGCGGGCACGCTGATCCACGAGCTGGGCCACCTGTTCGGTCTGCGGGAGGGCGGCCTCGACGACATCGAAGGGAAGCCCAACTACGTGAGCTCCATGAGCTACGTCTACCAGAACACCGGTCTGCCGCACGATCACGCCGACATGGTCATCCGGCACCAGAACTTCGATCACGCCTTCCTGGGTGGACCGTGCGCCGAGGTGTTCGGCAGCGACATCCCCCACGGACCGCTCGGCGACCCGGCCGACTTCCGCATCGGGTACTCCTCGACCGAGGAGTCGCTGCTCGACGAGGCCGATCTGGACGAGGTGATCGGGTTCTACGAGACGGGCTCGGTGGACTGGAACTGCGACGGACAGCTCCAGTCCTCCGTCCAGGTGAACATCACCGGGAAGACGTGGGTACCGTCGCCGAACCCCGACACCTGCGGCAGCGTGGACGGCACCGCCCACGACGACCAGCTGTCGGTGTCGGCCAACGACTGGGGCGTGATCCAGCTGCCGCCACAGCGCCACCTCGGGCAGCCCGCGCCCAACGACGGCCTGCCGTTCGTGTGCGCTCTGCCGTAGTCAGCGCTCGTCCGCGTCCTCGTCGTCGGTCTTGCCCAGCTGGCGCTTGAGGGCGGCGAGCTGGTCGCGGGCGGACTGCTCGGACGCCTTGCGGCCCATGGCCTCGGCGCGTCCGCGCACGCTGTTGCCCTCCTCGTCGAGGTACCCGGCGTGGGCGCGGCTCTCGAGGACGCCCACCGCCTCGCGCACGCTCGCCAACGCCCGCGAGGTGGGGTCGGCGCCCACACCGCTGACGGCGTCCTGGATCTGGAGGGCGGCGTCGGCGGCAGCGCGCTGGGCGAGCATCACGTCCTTCTCGCGCTTGAGCCCCTCGGTGCCCTCCTTCGCGGCGACGATGCCGGCCTGGCCCTCGCGGACCTGTTGCGCGAGCTCTTCGAGGGAGGCCCGGCGGGTGACGAGCTCGTCGGCGACCTCCTCGCGGCGCACCTGGAGCACGAGCGCGGTGTCGTCGTCGTCCTCGGCCAGGGCACCGCGCAGGCCCTCCGCCAGCTGCACCTCCTCGCGCTCGAGGGCCGCGATCCGCTCGGCCTCGCGGTCCCGCTCCACCATCAGGCGGGCCACCCGGTCCTTGAGGTCGGCCACGCTCGCGATCTGCCCGTCGATCGCCGCCTCGTAGACCGCGTCGGGGTTGCGCTCCTCCATGCCGCGCACGACGCCCTCGGCGGTGCCCTTCACGCTCTGCTTGATGCGGTCGAAGATGCCCATCGGTCCTCCCCCTGCCTACCGGGTATCTCCCGATCCGAGGAGGGAGGCGAGGGCGGACCTCGCCGCGCGGACCGCCTCGGTGCGGTGGGGCAGCCCGGCGCGCGCCGCCAGGCGGTCCCAGCTCCAGCCGAGCAGCACGCGCGCCACGAGGAGCTCTGCCTCGTCGTCGGGCAGCGACGCGGCCTCGGCGGACACGAGCTCCCACAGCGCCCGCGCGGACCACTCCCAGTGGCGAGGGCCGCGGGCACAGGCGCGTAGCTCGGCGAGATCGGCGTCGTCGATCCTCGGAGGCTCCCGGGGCGTGGCCCGGAGCGCCGCCACCGCCAGCGCGGGCTCCACCGGCCGCTCCCGCAGCGCGTGAGGAAGGTCCCGCCCGCAGCGCCGCCAGAGCGCGTCCACGTCGGGGCCGGCGCGCAGCACCAGCATGGAGGGACGCAACGTGCTCGGCCCAGCGCCGAGCCGCACGAGGCGATGGCCGGCGCCGGTCCAGAACCGCAGGACGTCGGGATCCGCCGCGAACGAGGCTCCGCAGAGCTCGGCGCCGCGCTCCACCTCGGCCAGCAACGCCCTCCCCACACCCTCGCGGCGCCGATCCTCGCGCACCGCGACGCGCACCACCCGCCGGGCGCGGAGGGCGGCGAGCTCTGGGTGGGCGAGGTGCGCCGAGAGGACCTCGGGGATCAGCTCGCCGCGGGGCCGCTCCTCGCCGCGGGCCACACGCTCCGCGCGGTCGGCGTCCCACCCGCCCTCGTCGGCGACGACGATGGCCCCGATCACCGCGTCGCCCGAGGTGGCGACCAGGGTGCGCTGGTCGCCGTCCACGAGGCGGACGAGGTCGCTCGGGCGGGTGCGGTAGTGGGCGCGGACCAGCAGGCCGAAGACCGCGCGCAGCTCGCGCTCGTCGTCCAGGCGGGCCTCGCGGATCGCGACGAGGCCACCGCCGCCCTCGTCGGGCTCCGCGTCGAGCAGGAACAGGTCGTGCAGCCAGCGTTCGACGGGGTCGTCGGCCGGGTAGCGCGCGGGCGTGCCCAGCCGGAGGACGGTGGGTCGCCGCAGGCGCGGCAGCACGTGCAGCTCGAAGTGCCGGCCGGTCCCCTCGTAGCCGTGGACCGTGGTGGCGAGGATGGCGCGCCGCGCGCGCTCGGCGATGCGCAGGACCAGCGCCGGCGGCAGCGCGGCGGCCTCGTCCACGAGCCACCAGGCGTCGTCGCCGAGCGCTTCCTCCACGGCGTCGGGGGGCACGAAGGTGGCCGGGACCTCCCCGATGGCGCGGAGGAGGGACGCGGCGGAGGCGGGTTCGGGGGCCGTGACGCGGACGGGCAGGGGCGCCTCGGCGCCGAGCAGGCCGAGGAGCGTGGACTTGCCGCGACCGCGGTCCGCGAGCAGGACGACGGGGCGCCGGCGGCGGAGGGAGCGCAGCGCGTCGGCGAAGGCCCGCTGCTGGTCGACGGTCGCGAACCGGGCGTCCGAGGGTGGCGTGCGCTGTGTGGAGACGGGCGCGCCGACGTGGTCCAGCGAGCGCAGGAGTCGGTGTTCGAACGGGGTGCGCGGGGGAGCGTCGTGCACCAGCAGGACGGTCCCCCCGCCGACGACGGCGCCCACCCCGGCCGCGAGCTCGTCGGCCCACAGGCCCTCGCGCAGGTCGGCGAGCAGCCAGGGGATCTCGGCGCCCAGCGGGACCCTGCCCACCACGCCACCGGGCCCGTGGCTCGCACTCAGCCTCGCGATCGCCTCGTCGGCGCCGGCGGTCGTGACCCGGAGCAGGCGGCGGGGCTCGTCCGTCAGCGACAGCGGGCGTTGCACTTGGTCTGCGCGGCCGCGCAGGCGGCGGAGCGCTTCTCGGCCTGGCAGGCGCGGTTGGCCTGCTCACGGCAGTCGGTCGCCGTCTGGCTGCGCGCCGTGCCGCACTTCTTCTCGGCCGCCTGCACGCAGGCCCCGTCGCTACCGTCGAGGTCGCCGACCCCGAGCCGGAAGTGCTCCGCGGTGGTCGAGCATCGCTGAAAGTCGGCATCGCACGCCTCGAAGCAGGCCTCGATGTCCGCGGAGGGCGCGGGCGTGGGGGGTGCCGCGCTCGGTGGTGCTGGCGCGGTGGCGGGAGGGGCGACCGGTCCGGTGATCGGTGCGCGCCCGCGGACCCCGGCGTCGAACATCAGCTCGGCCTCGGCGACGTAGAAGGCGGCCTGGTCGACCTCGAGCGCCGCGACCAGCCCGTGGGCCGCCAGATCCTGGACGGCGGTGTTCAGGGCGTTCATGCGCGAGAGGTGGTCGCGCTCGGCCGTGGTGCGGCCGAGGTCGCGCTCGGCCTGGAGCACGCGCAGCGACCAGATGTAGACGTCCTCGGCGGTGGCGGTGCCGCCCTGCTGCGCCACCCGCACCTGCTGCAGGACCCGGATCGCGGCGTCCGCGCGGGTCTGAGCCGCCACGGGATCGATGGCCCACGCCGCCGACAGCCACAGAATCACGGCTCAGGCCTCCGCCGGCGGGCCACCGCCCGGGTTGACGACGACCATCGCACCCCAGCCGTCGTAGTCGCCGTCCAGGGCGAGCACGACATCGAGGACCTCGGTGACGAACTCGTCGGGGCGTCCGTCGGCCAGGATCTCGTCGCGGTGGAACTCGAGACGGTGGCCACCGTCCTCGGACGGTCGGGGAGGGTCGACGCGGAAGCCGGCGTGCTCGAGCTTCTCGATGGCGAGCACCGCGTTCTCGAGCGTGGGGAAGACGACGACGTGATCGACCTCGCGCGGCGCCTGCAGCGCGTCCCCCCGCGACACGAACTGGTGGAGGATCCGACGGTTCCAGATCTCCTGGCGGGCGTACGGGTCGGGGGCGAGCCCGATGGTCAGGTGGTCCCAGTCGGGATCCTCCTCCAGCGCCCACTTCACGACGTACCCGTTGGAGTCGCCCAGCAGCCCGGGGAGGTCGCCCTCGATGCGCGCGCGGGCCTCGGCCCGGACGTAGTAGTAGAGCGTGATCGAGCCGTCGACCATGATGCGGCCGACATAGATCGCGTCGACGCCCTGCTCGAGCCGCGTGGTGAAGCGGTCCTCGATCTCGCCGAGGTCTTCTCGCTCGGAGCCGTCCCGCAGGCCGTCCTCCCGGGGGCGCTTCATCGGCACGCGGACCGCGAGCAGCAGCGGATGGGTGGGGAGGGGCTCCTGACCCACGGCGGCGAGATCGACCACGATGGACGCTCGCTTGTCGTCGATCGTGCTCAGGTAGAAGTCGAAGTCCTGGGTCCAGGGTGCGCCCACCGCGCCTCCGCGGGACAGCCTACTACGGACGCAGGGGCGGCAGCGGCACCCCGTCGGCGCCGATGAGGGGCGCGTGGCCGGTGACGTAGTGACCAGGTGCCCAGTCGCGTGCTCGCTCCTCGAGAGAACGGAGGACCTCCTCGAGGCGGGCGCGCGCGAGCTCGGCGACGAGCCAGTCGGGGATCGCGCCGCCGACGACGGTGGTGGCCTGGTAGGCGACGAGCGTGTGGCCGGGATCGAGGGCCACGAGCGTCCACGCGCCCTGGTTCATCGGGGTGAGGACGGCGTCGTCCATCATGGCGCCGGTGACGGCGGGCTCCTTGCCTGCGTCGACCGCGGCGCGCGCGACGTCGAGCTGGTCGGCTCGCAGCTTCCAGTGGTGCTCCCAGCAGCGGTTGGCGGTGCGGGTAGCGAGCGCGTGGTCGTTGTTGGACTCGACGACCCACTGGCGGTCCTTGAGGGGGCGCGGCAGGTCCATGTGGCCGTACCACAGGGCGTGATCGGGTCCGAGGTCGGCCACGATGAACTCGTGCAGCGACGGGTCGACGACGGCATGGGGGTCCTGGGCGGCGATCCACAGAGCGGACATGGATCCCTCGAGGACGGCGATGCCGACCGCCGTGCTGGGCTCGTCCTCCGCGGCCCGGAACAGGAGCCGCAGGACCTTGGAGGACGCGAGCTCCCCGAGCTGATCGGCCGACAATGTCGGCAGCGGCGTCGTCAGCGCGCCACACCCGTCCAACGCGGCCTGGATCTCAGCCGTGCTCGCTGCTTCTGCCGCTCCCCAGACCCACATCGCGCCCCCTCTCCCCCATAGCCTTCTGTCATCGGCCGTCGCTGACGGCCGATGACAGCTTCCCCTCATCTCCGGCTTCGCTTCGCTCCGCCTCCGCGGGCGGCTGTCGCCGCCCTTGGCGACCCACTCCTCGCGAGAATCCATCTCACGTCCTCCGCTCCGGGCGTGATGGCGGACAACCGTTCGCGTTCCGTCCTTGCTTCCGACTCCTTGGCCGCTGCCTGCCGGGGGGCGGCCCGCGAACGCTGCCCCTCCGCTGCGGCCGACTCGGCGCCCGGTCCGCCCGAGCGGTGATCCCACCTCGTAGGTTCAACGGAGCCCTTCGGAGCCTCCGTCCGGGGCGGGGAACGCTCGAGCGTTCCCGCCCCGGACGGAGGCTCCTCCGGGCTCTCCAGCGTCAGTTCAACACGAGGGGGGCAGATTTCGTGTCGTCAGGGGGTCAGTTCCGGATGTCGCTTGACAATCGGTACAGATCGATCCGGAAGCCACAAGCCAGGCCTTCGCCAGACAAACGTCGGCCTACTCGTGCGGTGAGGGACGGGAGCCCCGCATCGACTACCTCGGTGATCACCGGCGTCGCGCCCTTCACGGCTCGAGGCGCAGCCTGGCCTGCCCGGAACGCGCCGAGATCGATCGCGAGCTCGGGTGCCGTAGCGAGCAGTGTGTCCCGCCATTCCCGCATCCACTTGGGTGGGTTCACCGCTCACCTCCGATTGCGGTCCGCCTATGCGCCTGACACGCCGAGGTACTCGTTCAGCCGGGCCGCGATCATGCGGCGCCGCTCGCCGAGGAAGGCCCGATAGCCGTCGACCACGAGCAGATCGGCGTCGGTGGGGATGCATTGGGACACGAAAGCCTGGGCTCCCGCAGCAGCCTCGATCCCGGGGAAGTAGACCGCTGGGGCCTTGTCGCTGATCTGGCGGTTCGTGCGGCCGCCGATGAACGCGAGGTTCGCGATGTCGTCCGCCTCACGGGCCGTGTACCCGGCCTTGAGGACCGCCTTCGGGAAGACGTGGTGGAACTGGAGTCGGTGGATGGAGCCGTTGTGGTCGAGGGAGATCGCGAGCTGCGACTTCCAGTCCTTGGCGCCCGCCGCGCGGAACGCGAGGAACATGGTCTTGAACAGGGCGCTTCGCTGGTTGCGGCCCTCGAGTTCCTCCGGCGTGATGTCGAGGCGACCCACCTGGGTGCGAAGGCGGTCGACGAGTCCATCGACGCCGCCGCCCGTGCGCACGGTGGCGAGGTCCTGGTCCAGCAGGGTCTCGGACGAGCCCCGCGAGTAGCGCCCCTTCGCGTTCGCGAGCAGCACCCAGCGGCGCAGCGCCTCCGACTCACCGGGTTGCAGGTTGAAGCCTCGGCTGTGTCCGTAGCTCGCGAGGGTGATGATCAGGAACGGCGACGCGAGCAGCGCGGGGCTGTCGATCCCCACGTTGCTCTTCAGGAAGTTGATCGCGAACTCCATCGCGGGCACCGAGAGCTTCCACGCGTCTTGGAGCTGGTCGAGCCGGAGGGCGCCGACGGTGAGGAAGCGGGACTGCCCCGTGGCGAACGCGATCAGGTTCTTCAGGTGGATGGCGAGGTCCAGGTCGAAGCCGGCCTTCGCGAACTTCGTCTGGGTGGCCTGGAACGTGGCGAGCGCGCCACGCCACTTGGCGGTGATCTGGGCCAGGGCGAGGTCGGAGCTGCGGAGCTTGGCGCCTAGAGAGTTCACCCGGACGAAGATCTCGGTCACCTCCTCGTAGGAGAGCGACCGCTCCAGCACGTCCATCCGGTACACGTACTTCCGAATCGCCCTGAGGCGGGCGAGCCGCTGGCTGTACCGCTCGTACCGAGGGTCGTCGAAGCCCGACACGCCAGCCCGCTTGAGGAAGGCGGCGTCGCTGTCCGACTTGTAGACCTCGCTCACCTTCACCCAGTGCGGAAGCTGCTCCAGCTTCCGGGTGGCCACCACGAAGGTCATGCGGTCGAACCGCTTCTGCAGCTCGTCCTCGGTGGCGTCGGCCTCGTCGGCTCCGTGCTCGACGTCGTCGTCGCCGTCGGATCCGTCCTCATCGACCTCGAGCACGACGGAGAGCGCGTCGGGGTGCTCCAGGTTGAACAGCAGCTCGATGGGTCGCTTCCGGCCGCGAACCTTGACGGGCTCCCCCCGGATCACCGCGGACAGCGACGTCAGGCGCTGCTGGCCGTCAAGCAGGAGCCGAGAGGTCTTGTAGGGGTTCGCCTGCTGGCTCACGGCGAACTCCTGCAGCGGCGGCGGCTCGTCGGTCTCCCACAGCAGGATCGCGCCAGACGGGTAGCCCCGGTACAGCGAGTCCATCAGGTCGCGCACGCGGGTGGACTGCCACACGTACTGCCGCTGCATCTCGGGCAGGCGCAGCTCGCCCCGCTCGATCATGCCCACGAGCTCCTCGACGCTCGCTTCCGCCTTCGCCATGCCTGCCTCGGATCAGTAGTACTGGACGATGTAGGAGTAGGCGCGCTCGAACAGCTCCAGGTCCTGGTGGAGCTGGTACTTGAGCAGCGCCTTGCGGAGTGCCTTCTTCACCTCGCGCTCGCCAGCGCTGGTGTGCTGCCACCCCGGGAACCGGACCAGGCGCACGATCTCGTCGATGTCGGAGACGATACGCTCCACCATCACCGGCGTCTTCTCGTTGCGCACCTGCTGGAACAGCTCCGTGAGCGCCGCCTTGCCGCGGTCCTCGTCCTCCTCGGGCGGGGTCTCCTGCTCCGCGGCGACGAGCTCGCGGGCGAGCCCCAGGAGCTCCTTCAAGAACTCCACGCTGTTCAGGAGGCCCCGCTCGTGGCGGTCCTTGAGGGCCTCCAGGCGCTCGGACAGCGCCTTGTAGGCCGGGCGGCCCATGTGCTTGCGCAGGCGAGCGGTCAGCTTGAACTCCAGTTCCTTCGACTTCTTCTTCGGGTCGCCCGAGATCACAGCTTCGAGCAGGTCGGCGTCGAGCACCAGCGTCTCGAGGTCGTCGCGAACGGCGTCGACGTGGACGTTCTGGTGGATGAGCTCGATGGTCTTCGCGCCGAGCGCGTGCCAGATGAGCTTGCCGGTCCCGCTCGTCGGCTGGACCGAGGTGTAGACCTGCGAGAGCCAGCGGTAGTCGACCTCGTGCTCCTGGAGGCACGGATCGGGCGAGATCGCCTCCCACAGCTTGGCGAGCACCGAGAACTCACCGGCGAAGCGGTCGCGCACGTCGTTGTCGGGCAGGCAGTCCTGCGCCGCCATCAGCCCCTCGTAGCCGGTGAGCGTCCGGTCCACGCCCGGGAAGAAGGCCAGGCACTTCTGGACGGCTTCGGCGAGCCGGTCCTTGAGCCCCGCGATGTTGCTCACCACGTCGCGGAAGCCCTTTTCGTCGAACTCCAGCGCCTTGGCGACGTCGTCGAACACCCCCAGGTAGTCAACGATCAACCCGTGCGTCTTGCGGTCGCCGTACGTGCGGTTGGTGCGGCAGATCGCCTGGAGCAGCGCGTGATCGCGCAGCGGCTTGTCGAGGTACATCGCCTGGAGGATCGGCGCGTCGAAGCCCGTGAGCAGCTTGGCCGTGACGATCAGCAGCTTGAGCGGGTCGGTCGGGTCCCGGAAGCGGTCGAGGAGCTTCTCCTCCTCGTCGCGGGAGTGGTCGTAAGGCTTGAACCGGGGATCGGTGCCGGTGGCCGAGATCACCACCTCGGACGCCTCCGGCGGCAGGCGCTGGTCGAGCGCGGCCTTGTACAGCAGGCAGCACTCCTGGTCGAAGGTGACGACCATCCCCTTGAAGCCGTTCGGCGCCACCGACTGCTCGTAGTGGCGGGCGATGTCGGTGCAGATCTGGTCGATGCGCTCGGGTACCTTCACCAGTACGGCCATCTTGCTCGCGGCCTTCGCGAGGTTGTCGCGGTCGAGGTCGGAGAGCTCGCCGGTGAGCGCCTGGTAGGCCTGGTCGATGGCCGCCTTGTCGATGTGCAGGTCCACGAGCCGTGGCTCGAAGTGCAGCTTCAACGTGGCGCCGTCGCGGATCGACTCCTCGAAGCCGTAGCGGCTCATGTACCCGCGGGCGTCCTCGTCGGCGCCGAAGGCGTAGAAGGTGTTGCGGTCGCGCCGATTGATCGGGGTGCCGGTGAGCCCGAACAGGAAGGCGTTGGGCAACGCCGCGCGCATCTTGATGCCGAGGTCGCCCTCCTGGGTCCGGTGGGCCTCGTCGACCAGGGCGACGATGTTGCCGCGGTCGTTGAGCACGCCGTCGGCCTCGGCGAACTTGAAGATGGTGGTGATGAGGATCTTGCGGGTGTCCTGCTGGAGCAGCCGCATCAGCTCCTCGCGCGTCTCCCCCTTCACCAGGTTGGGGACGTCCGAGGCGTGGAAGGTAGAGCTGATCTGCGCGTCGAGGTCGATGCGGTCGACGACGATGAGCACGGTCGGGTTGCCGAGCGCGGGCTGCAGGCGGAGCTTCTGGGCCGCGAACACCATGAGCAGGGACTTCCCCGAGCCCTGGAAGTGCCAGATCAGCCCCTTGCGCGGCCGACCGGCGAGCACCCGCTGCACGATGAGGTTCGCCCCCTCGACCTGCTGGTAGCGGGCGACCACCTTGATCCGGCGCTTCTTCTTGTCGGTCGCGAACAGCGTGAAGTGCGCGAGCAGGTCGAGGACGACGGACGGCCGCAGGAGGCCGTTCACCGCCGCCTTCAACCCGGCGAGCGTGCCAGGCGCGGCCTCGTGGTCACCGCGCCACGGCCCCCACAGATTCACCGGGCAGCGGACGGAGCCGTACATCAGCTCCTTGCCCTCGCTGGCGACGCTGAACACGTTCGCAACGAACAGCTCCGGGACGTGCCGCTCGTAGTCGTCGTGCACCTGGAGCGCGCCGTCGAGCCAGCTCACCGCTTGGCGCACCGGCGTCTTGGCCTCGACGAGCACCAGCGGCAGGCCGTTGACCAACAGCACCAGGTCGGCGCGGCGCTCGGCGGGACCGGCGCGGAAGGTGAACTGGGTGGTGACGACGTAGTGGTTGTTCTCGGGGTTCTCGAAGTCGATCAGCCGCACCGTGACGTGCTCGTGGTTCGGGCCGAACGGCATCGAGCGGTCGCCGCGGAGCCAGGCGGTCATCTCCTCGTTGGCCTTGATGAGGCCGTCGGAGCGCACCGAGAGCACGATGGCGCGGAGCCGGTAGAGCACCTCGTCCGCCCGGTCGGGGTTGGCAGCGATCTCGGGGTTGAGGCGGAGCAGCGCGTCCCGCAACCAGGGCTCGACCAGCACCTCGTGGGGTTGGCGCGGAACGTGGGCGGGGGGCAGCTGGTGCCAGCCGAGCCCGCTGATCTTGCCGTGGCGGCGGGCGAAGCCTGGTCCGACGGCCGTGTGGACCCCGGGACCGCCCGCGAGGAGGTCGCGAATCAGGTTCTCGACGGTGGAGGCCTCGGTGAAGCCCATGTTCTACGCCTCCAAGATCGCGCGAAGCTCGCTGCCTGCTGCCATGCTTCGAGCCGACAGCAGGACTAGCGCCGATGCTGTGGACTCAATCACTTCGATGAACTCGTCCTGTTCGCGGAGCGAAGGCACCGGGACAGGGATTCGTCGTACGTCCCTCAACGTCGTCGCCTTCTGCTGCGTCGCCCCGATGAGGCCGTCGAACCGACCTGTTTCGCGGTACCACGTCAGGAAGTGGTAGAGGAATCTACCCCTGAGTCTTGAGTCATCCGGACGAATACGGAGAGTATTCGAGGACAGAATCATCGGGGGCAGACCGCCAGGAATCACGGCTACCGAGCCGCAGCTCATGCCCTTCTTGATCATGACGATGTCGTTCGGTCGAACGCCGCACTTGGCCAAGCGTTCCGCTGTCTCCGCAGAAACGAAGTACGGGCGGTCTACCACATAAGCTCCCGTGGAGATGTGGCTGCCTTGTACGACCGGCACCCCCTCGTCCGTCCAATGCTCACCCTTCAGGTTGCTGCCAAAGGGCCCATCGACGACGCCTCCATCTGCAACCACCTCACCGAGGGATTGTCGGGGCGATTGACTTATCGGAGCCGATTTTCTGCCGAAAGTGCTCTCGCGCAGGGCTCGCAACAAGGAAGCCGCTTGCCCTTCGGCATCGCGCAGCGCATCACACAGCACGGCCCATGCACTGAACAGCGATGCGATACGCGCCTGTGCTTCCAGCGGGGGAAGGGCGAACTCGTACTCCTTCAGGCTCGACCAGTTGGTCCGCGGAGAGAGGGAACCCGCGGATGTACCGACCGCGTGGTCGAAGAAGGCATCGGTGGTGCACACGAAGGGCAGGAGCTCGGGCAGTAGCCGCGACGAATCCGCGCTCTCGAACACGTAGATGTCGCCCGAGCAGATGGCATCGAAATCCGCGACCGCGACCTTGCGCTGGTACGCCCGACGCTTCCCGAACAGCACCTGCCCAGGGCGCACGCGGTTGGTGAACGTCGTCCCGTCGGCCACGTCGGCCCAGGTGCGGACCCGCAGGTCGCCCGGCTCCAGGTGCTCCAAGCCGACGACGCGCTCGATCCCCTCCGCCACCGGATCCTTGCAGGTGTCCCGGTTCAGGCGCACCACCTCCCCGAACTTCACCAGTCTCCACCCCGGCTTCAGCGCGCCCTCACCCATCCGCCTCCTCCGTCGCCCAGGTGTACCGCACCTTCAGCCCGTTGAGGTGAGAGTACGGGATCCAGCCCTCCTTCTGCATCCGGCCAACCAGGATGCCGGGTGCCACCCCGATGCGTGCCGCGAGCGCCTCGACGTCGGCCGCGCTCCGCAGGGTCGCCAGGACCCGCGCGGCGGCCGGCGGGATGAGCAGGTCGCCCGCGAACCGGTTCGCCTCGTCCTCGAGCTCGACGTCGAGGCCGTCGAGGCCCTCGATGAACTGCTGCTTGCGCGCGTGCTTGAGGATGTGACACGCCTCGTGGAAGAAGCTGAACCAGAGCTGGTCGTTGCTCTTGTAGCGGAGACTCAAGGCGAGCAGCGCCTTGTCGGTGGCGAGCCAGCGTGTGGCGCCGTGGACCGGGCAGCCGGGCGGTGCCGGCACGAACACCACCGCCACGCCCACCCGGGCGCACGCTTCCTGGAGGCGCGGGACGAACACGGCGGGGTCGGGCTCGACCGTCAGCCCGCGGAGCGCGGGCAAGGCGTCGCGGAAGGCGGCCTTGTCGTAGGGCGCGCAGCGGAGCGCCGTGGCGGCACGCTCGGCCTCGCGCAGCCAGGCGGCGACGGCACCGATCTTCTTGTCGACCTTGTCGGACGCACGGAAGGCCGCCAGCGGCTGGGCGTACCGATCGCGCCAACTCGCGACCGAGGCCACACCGAAGAACGACAGGCACTCCTCGACCTGCTCGCCCTTGTCGCGCGGCCGGCGCAGCCAGCCCTGCTTCGCCATCCACGCCAGCGGCAGCTCGGACAGCCAGCCGGCATCGGCGCGATGTGCCTCGATGGTGCGGCGGCGCTCGAGGGCGGCCTGGTACTGCGCCTCCCGGGTGAGCCAGAACTGCACCGGCCCGCCGAACACCGTGGCGAGACGGGAGCCGGTGTCCGGGGTGATCGACGCGCGACCCTTCACGAGGTCGTTGACGTGCTTGCGGGTGAAGCCGATGCGCTCGGCGAACTCGGCTTGAGTCCAGCCGCGCTCTTCGAGCAGGTCCTCGATGGTCTCCCCGGGTGGCGAGACCCAGTCGGGGCGGAAGGTGTGCGGGTCAGTCATGGTAGTCCCCGATGTAGACGATGCGGATCGCGGTGACCTGATCCCACGCCGGCGACCCATCGGGGCGCTCGGGCACGGGATCGTGCGCGGGTTCGAACACCAGGCGTCGCCCACCGTCGAGGTCGACGGCGAACTGCCCGGCCCGGTCACCCTTCAGGGGGTGGGGACGGCCGGCGACCAGATCGGTGACGCGCCCGGCGGCAGCCAGATCGGCGAGGCGTGCGCGAAGCTTTCGGGCACCGACCCCACCGAGGTGCTTCTTCTGCAGGCGCTCGGTGGTGCACAGGGCCTCCAGGTCGGCATCCGCCATGAGGATATCCACGCGTCGCCCCTTCTGCAAGATTCGTTCACCGAGTTGGTGAACTATTCCTGTTCGACGAGTCCGTCGAGCAGGTCGACGACGGCGTCCATCTGGGTCCAGAACGATCGGCCGGAAGCCTCCCAGCCCTCCCACGCCTCTCGCAGCGTCGGGGTCGCAGCGCCCGCGGTCGACGCCGCGCTCGGCCGCCTGACGTAGAGCGGGATCGAGAGGCTGTGCCCCTGCGCGGCGATCTCGGCGAGGGTCGCGACCGTCGCGAAGCCCTCCTCGTCGGTGAAGGCTACGTAGGCCCGTTCGATACGCTGCTGATGTTCGGGGCGGAGGTAGCTCATCGCCCGCTCCCTCGCGACCTCGTGGACCGCGTCGATCAGCAGCACCTTGCCGCGGCGCTCTGGCGGCTTCCGGCTGCGGCAGACGACGACGCAGGCCTCCATCGGAGAGTTGTAGAACAGATTCGGCCCGAGCCCGAGCACGCACTCCACCAGATCCGCCTCCACCAGCTTGCGGCGCAGCTCCACCTCCTCCTTGCGGAACAGCACCCCATGCGGGAAGAGCACGGCGCACCGGCCAGTCCGTGCGTCCATCGAGCGGAGAATGTGCTGGAAGAAGGCGTAGTCAGCGCGGCCTTGGGGCGGCGTGCCGAGGAAGTTGCGGCCCCAGGGATCGCTCTGCCACGCCTCGCGGTTCCACTGCTTGATCGAGTAGGGCGGGTTCGCGACCACCAGGTCGAAGGTGCGGAGCGCGTCGTGCTCGATGAAGCCTGGGGTCGAGAGCGTGTCGCCTCGCACGACCTCGCTGTCCTCGACGCCGTGGAGCACGAGGTTCATGCGGGCGATGGAAGCGGTCATGTGGTTGCGCTCCTGCCCGTAGAGCTTGAGCGTGCGGTGCTCCCCACCCTTGCGCTTCACCTCGGCCAGGGCCGAGATGAGCATCCCGCCGGTGCCGCAGGTCGGGTCGTAGATGCGCTCGCCGGGCTGCGGGTCGAGCATCTGGACCATCAGGTGCACGACCGTGCGGTTCGTGTAGAACTCCTGCGCCGTGTGGCCGCTGTCGTCGGCGAACTTCTTGATCAGGAACTCGTAGCCGTTGCCCAGCTCGTCCTCGGGAACGTTCGCGAGCGACAGGGTGCGGCTGGAGAAGTGCTCCAGCAGGTTCTTGAGCGTGACGTCGGGAAGGCGCTCCTTGTTGGTCCACGGCGCATCGCCGAAGATGCCGTCCAGCTTGCCGGGGTTGGCGGCCTCGACCGCTCGGAGCGCGTTCTGGAGCGCGCGTCCGACGTCCTTCGCCGACGCACGCACGTCCTTCCAGTGTGCGCCGTCGGGGATCACGAAGCGGTCGTTCGCGGTGGCCAGCGCATAGGTGGCGTCCCCGCCGGACTCGGCCAGCGCTTCGGCGTGGTCCTCGTCCCAGACGTCGGACAGGCGCTTGTAGAACAGCATCGGAAACACGAACTGCTTGTAGTCGCCGGCATCCACGAGGCCGCGCAGGATGACGGCTGCGCCCCAGAGGTAGGACTCGAGCTCGGCCTGGGTGATCGATGCGCTCATGCCGGGTTCGTCTCCGGGGTGGTGTACTTCTGGTCCGGGTGGTTGGGCATCTCGGGGATGGTGTAGGCCAGGTCACCCGCGGCGAGCATCGGCTGGAGGTGAAGCCGGACCAGGTTCTTCGGGTCGCGATCGCCGAGGAGGCGAGCGAGCGCACGGGCGGAGTGTGGAGACGACGCGCACAAGTCGCGGATCAGCGTCCGCAGGACGTCCTGCCGGGGACGCGTGCCGCAGCGGAGCAAGCGCTCCCGCAGCGACTCGGAGAGGTGGCGTAGTTCGTCGGGGACCTGGTGTAGATCCGGCCGGGGCTGGTGTACTTCTGTCGCGGGGTGGTGCAGATCCGGCGCTGACGGAGTCGGTTCGGCTCCACGGATCCCCGGTCCCGGGATGTAGTAGGTGCGGTTGCCCGCGCCCTTCATCTCCAGCAGGTCCAGATCCCGCAGCCGACGCAGGTGCGCCGAGGCGGAGAGCGTGTCCACCCGGTTGATCGACCGGTAGGCCGCGTTGTCGATGGCGCCCACCTCACGGACGAACACGAGCGCGCGCGCCTCCTCGTCCGACAGCCGCTCTGCGGTCACCCGCCGGAGCCACGCGAGATCCGCCTCGCCGAGGAAGTGGTGGAACAGGAACGTGGCGACGAACTGGTCCGGCCGCCGGGTCGACTCGAAGGTCGGCGGGAGCAGGTCTTGCGCAACCATCAACTCCCGCATGGCGCGGATGCCGCTCCCCTTCGTCTCGGCGAGGTGCACATCGTGCAGCACAGCGGCGACGCGCGGGTTCCGCGTCTGTGATCCGGGCTCGCCGAGCTGCTCCTCGGCCTTCAGCGAGTGCCCGGGGTTGCGGACCTCGAGCCGGTTCGCGTACCGCAGGATCTGGATCGGGCCGTGGATGCGGTAGCTGCGGTGCATCACCGCATTGACGACCGCCTCGCGCAGCACCCGGACCGGAAGGATGGTCTCGTCCGAGCGCATCGCCTCGCCCTCGGGAAGCGAGAACGAGGCCGGGAGGTCGTCGCGCACGGCCGCGATGGCCCTCCGTGCCGCGACGATCAGCGGGGCGCGGATCTCGACGGTGTCGAAGCGGCGGTCGGGGTCTTGCACCCACTCCCGCCCCGGCACCCGGACATAGTCGATACGCATCATCGGGAAGCAGCGCCGCAGCGCCATTCCAGTGCCGAACAAGAGCAGGCCCGCGACCGTCGGGCGAAGGACACCGTCCTCGAGGACCGCAGCACCGAGGGCACGCAGCAGGTCCGGGTCGGACCACGTCAGCTCCTCGGCCACCGGATTCGCGGCAGCGCGCAGCTCCCGGTACAGGCGGACCGCCTCGGGATCGATGTCCGACAGATCGGCATCACGCTGTACAGCGCCGTCGTAGGTGTCGACCTGGTGCCCCTGGTAGAGCGCGATCAGGTCGTCCTCGGTACCCTCCTGATCCGTGGAGCCGATGCGCCGGTACGCTCCGCGCGGCAGGCCGAGCGACTTGAGGTACAGCGGCTTCTCGGCCGGAGACAGCTCCGGCACGAGGACGACCAGCACCGCCTTGCCGTCGAGCTGCTCTACCGCCACCTGCGGGCGCACGGGCCGGTTGAAGGTGGAGGCGCACTGCGAGGCAAGGTCGCTCTGAGCCTGGTCGGGACCGGGCACACCCACGATGTCGTAGCCACGGCTGAACAGGGTGGGCTGCGCCGACGGCGCGACGCCGAGCAAAAGGTAGCCGCCACCGAGGCCCGGCTCGTTCGCGAAGGCACACACGGTCTCCAGCACCGACCGGTCGATGCGGGAGGCCTCCTTCGCCTCGATGGTGTGGGACTCGTCGACAGCGCGCAGCTCCTCGAGCAGGGACGCCGCGCTCCTCATTGCAGCCACCCGCCCTCCTCGATCACCTGGCGAAGGTGATCCTCCGCTTCCCGACAGCGGGTGAGCGCGTCCTTGAAGGCCGCGACCGCCTCTGAGAGCGGCGGGATGTCCGCCCCGATGGGCGGGAGGACGTAGCGCGAGATGTTCAGGGTCCAGCCCTCCTTCTCGACCTCGTCGAGCGTGACGACCCGCGCCTGATCCTCGACGTCCTCGAACGCCTCGACCCAGCCATGGATCTGCTGCGCGTGCTCGGGCTCCATGAAGTTCTGCGCGCGCCCCCGACGGAACGACGCGGAAGCGTCGACCACGAGCACCTTCCCCCTCCGCTCCGGGGCCTTGTGCTGGCGGAGGACCAGGACGCTGGCGGCGAGGCCCGTGCCGTAGAACAGGTTGGGAGCGAGGCCGATCACCGCCTCGATGTGGTCGGCGCGGAGCAGGTGCTGCCGGATCTGTCCTTCGACGCCGCCCCGGAACAGCGCACCCTGGGGAAGGACGACCGCCATCCGCCCGGTGCGCGGCGCCATCGACTTCACCATGTGCTGGACCCAGGCCATGTCGCCGTTGCTGTCGGTGGGCAGGCCCGCGAACGCCCGGCCCCAGGGGTCCGACTCCCAGAGCTCGCGACCCCACTGGGCCAGGGAGAACGGCGGGTTGGCGATCACGACGTCGAAGGTCCCGAGACCACCCGTCGCCGGGTCGGTGAACACGGGGTTGCGCAAGGTGTCGCCGCGCTCGATGACGAAGTCCTCGATGCCGTGGAGGAACAGGTTCATCCGGGCGACCGACGCCGTGGTCAGGTTTTTCTCCTGCCCGTAGAGCTTGCCGAAGAACGTGCGCGGATCGCCGCCGCGCTCGCGGACGTGCTCCACGGCAGCCAGCAGCATGCCCCCAGTGCCGCAGGCCGGGTCGTAGATGGACTCGCCCTCGCGCGGGTCCACGATATCGACCATGAGCCGCACGACGCTGCGCGGGGTGTAGAACTCGCCGGCCTTCTTGTTGGTCGCGTCCGCGAACTGCTTGATCAGGTACTCGTAGGCGTCGCCCATTACGTCCGAGGTGACGCGGGCGTTGCCGATCGCCAGCGCAGAGAAGTGCTCGATCAGATCCTTGAGCAGCTCGTCGGGCAGCCGGTCCTTGTTCGTCCACTGCGCGTCTCCGAAGACGCCGTAGAGGTGCCGCTGGTTGGCGGCCTCGACGCCGCGCATCGCATTCGACAGCGCGGTGCCGACGTTCTTCGGCGTGGCGCGCACGTCGTTCCAGTGGCAGCCCTCGGGCACCTGGAAGCGGTGCTCGTCGGCGAAGTCCTCGCCGTACTCCTCGAGCATCGCGGCGTGCTCCTCGTCCCACACGTCGCAGATGCGCTTGAAGAAGAGGAGCGGCAGGATGTAGGACTTCCAGTCGGTCCGGTCGACCGGGCTACCACGCAGGATGTTCGCGGCTTCCCACAGGTGGGACTCGATCTCGGAGAGCGTCAGGGCGATCGGGAGGGAGGAGGGCGGCAACGGAACGGGCTCCGGCTTGTTGGTCCGACACAGGTAGCACGAGAGGGCCGAGGGCTCAGCCGATCGTCGACAAGCATGCAGCAGGCGCGGGGCAGGATGCGTGATCAGGTGCTGCCGTGGGGCCTCGGCCGAGGCAAGTTCCGGCGGAAGCATTACACTCCTGGCACAGTGGAGGGCTGGTGCCGGTGGACTGGATCGAGACGTTCAAGACATGGTCCAAGCCCCCTTCGGAGACGGAGGAGGACAAGGCGAGCCGCGCGGCACGGATGATCAACGACGCGGTGCGCTCCACCGACTTCCTCAAGGGCCGCAACTTCTCGACCTACCCAACCGGCTCGTACAGGAACAACACGAACGTTCGGTCGAACAGCGACGTAGACGTAGCGATTGTGCTGTCGGATGCCTTTTTTTGGACCATCCCGGACGGGATGACTGCCGAGACCTTCGGGCTCGGCAAGTCAGCACCCTACGGGCTTGCCGACTTCCGAGCCGACCTGCACCGAGCGCTTGTTGCGAAGTACGGCGCTGATGTGACGCCCGGCAACAAGACCTTCGACATCGCCGGCAACTCGGGCCGCCTCCCCGCCGACGCCACCCCATTCCTCGTCCACCGACGCTACACCGGGCGCCGCACCCTCTCCGGGACCTGGGAGTACCTCGAGGGCGTCGAAACGCGACCCGCTGACGGCAGCGGCAAGCGCATCATCAACTGGCACCAGGAACACTACGACCGAGGCGTCGCCAAGAACACGGCCACCAATCGAAGGTTCAAGCGCGTGGCCAGGATCCTGAAGCGCACGCGAGCGCACATGGAGGAGTCGGGAACGCCCGATGCGCGCCGTGCAGCCGCTCCAGTACCTTCCTTCCTCATCGAGTGCCTCGTGTACAACTGCCCCGACAGCTGCTTCAACCGGGAAGACGGCTCGTACTACAAGGACGTCCAGGCCGTGATCCAGCACGCTTGGAATCAAACGAAGGACGACACCGTGTCTTCGCCACTGGTTGAGGTCAGCGGCATGAAGAAGCTCTTCGGTTCGCACCAGGGCTGGACACGCGCGCACGCGCACGAGTTCCTCCTGCGGGCCTGGCAGCACGTCGGGTTCAAGGCATGAAAGTCCCCGGGCAGTTCCCACTTGGAATCCTCGTTGGTCTCGCGGCCTGCACGTGGTTCGCTGTTGCGGTCGCCCTCTACGGCGCGTCGCCAGACCTCGGCTTCTTCAAGCCCATGACGCTGGTGAGCGGCTTCTTGGCGCTGGTCCTCGCAGGCTTCGACCGGTGGCTGTGGCGCATCCCCGGGCTGGTGCATGTTCATGGGGTGCCCGACCTGAACGGCACCTGGAAGGGCGAACTGCGGTCTATGTGGATCGATCCGGCGACGGGGGCATCTCCTCCCCCGATCCCGACGTTCGTCGTCATCAGGCAGACCTACACCGCCATCTCGGTTCGCACATTCACGGTCGAGTCGTCGTCGGTGTCGATCGCGGCTGGGCTCGTCGCCGAGCCGGATGGCTCGCTTGTGCTGACCTACCTGTTCAGGAACGAGCCGAAGCTGTCTGTGCAAGATCGAAGCCGGCTCCACCACGGCGGCGTGAAGGCCGCTCTGGCTGGCGAGTCGGACAAACTCAAGGGATCGTACTGGACCGATCGCGCGTCGAAGGGAGAGTTGTCCCTGGTGCGGATAGACAAGAAGCCTGTACTGGATTTCGAGTCCGGGCAGAAGACCGCCGAGCGCTTGTCGTGAGCGGCGAAACCTCCAACCTCCCTCGCGACCGAGGCGTGTATGGAAGTCCTTGATCCCGTAGGCGCGCCAGGCGGACGCGAGTTCGGGACTCAACGCCCGGTATGGCGCGTTCGAGGACCAGACGGTCGGATCCGGTGGGCCTACGTAGAGCAACGGGGCGAGGGCCTGTGGATCACGGGCTACCCTAGCCAACAGGTCATTCAGGTCACACAACCACGCCAACCCGCGGCGGGAGCGCTGGTTGGAGCTAGCACCGGCGCGCTCATCGGGGCTGCGTTCGGAGGTCCGCCCGGCGCAGTGCTGGGCGGGATCATCGGTGCGATCCTCTTGGCAAGCGGCAGCGACTCGGGGCGCCGATGAAACTCGCCGACATCATCGAGCATGCATACGCCGCCGACCCGATCGCCTGCTACGTCGGTCTTGCCGCACTGGTGCTGGTCCTGCTCGCCTTCCCCTTCCGGCGGGGCGGCATCGACGCGCGCTACATCATCCAGGTGTTCGCCACCTTTGCGACAATCGGAACGGTCCCCCGCCTCGTGCTCTGGGCAGCCCGATCCATGATGGGGCAGCCTGACCCAGCACTCGAACCCAGCGGAACCGACGCCGTGCTCGCGCTGGGGGCGCTTCTGGCGATCGTGTACTCGGGTGCTCAGGAGCTGTACGCCTCCTTTGTCGACGCCAAGGGAGATGCCTCCAACGCGTCAAGGGCGTGGGCTTCATTGGCCGAAAAGTGGTCGCCCGTCGCCACCATCTCCGCATGGTTTGCCCCCAAGACCTCCGCCATCCCCGCAAAGGAGACCGTCGCGGCGGCCGCAATGCGAGAGAAGCTGGACCAGGACGAACAGGGTGCTTCCGCCGAGAGCCAGTGAAATCACCGTTCACCTTGGCCTATCCATTCAGATCGGATGCCCACAGCTTCGCGACCCCGATCGTCACCGCGGCCCGGCTCACCCCCTCAGCCCGCGCCACCTCGGCCTTGGTCATCCCGCCGGCGACTATC
>JACKER010000061.1 GCA_020632925.1 Alphaproteobacteria bacterium
TCTTTGCTGTGCTGAAGGACTCGGATCTCGCCGATCCGGATGAACACGATCGGTTCGTCCTCGCGAAGAGGTTGGCGGACGTCGCAACCGAGTTCGTGTCGATTGAGCGGAAGCGCGCGAACGTTCGAGGGGAGGGCTTCGCGGATGTCCTGGCGTGGGCGTTCGAGAAGATCGGCGGCCTACCTCGTCAGTACCTAGAGGTGCGCGGCAAGGACGCAAAGGCGGATCTTGTTGTGTGGAACTACGCTCGTGACGTGCCGTTGGCCATCGTCGTCGCCAAGTGGAGCTACCGCCACGACCGGCTCGATCACATCGCGGCGTCTGCGGAGCGCTTCAAGAAGAACTTCGAAGGCGCAGCATCGCTGCCAAGCGTGATTCTCGTCACCAACGAGATGGACATCCCGCGGCTCAAGAAGGGACTCGGGATTGCCGCCATCGATGCCGTATGCCTGGTCAACCTCGCCCTGACCAAGGACATCCAAGGAGACCGCTGGGACACTGACCTGGCGGGACACGAGGCGAGCGGTCGCCTCGGCGAGCTGTCCGGTCTGGTACAAGATGTCTCTGCGCGCTGGCGTGCCAGTGAGGCGAGGTGAAACGTGCTCGTGTTTGCTACGGAGATTCCACTAGTGGCCGAAAGGGACGCAAGCGAGGTCCTAGGCGTTGCCCGGACATGGCTCGCTGGCAGCCCACACACGCCCATTCCGGAGGACAGGTTCCCGTTGCCGGACCAGGGCGCGATCCGGTCGATGTCGTGGGAAGGGCAGACGGTGTCCGCCGGCCTCGTGAACGGCAGTCACGGTCAGACCGCCGGAGTCCAGCTCGAATGGGTCGAGGAAGGCAGACGGGAGTGGACCGCCGAGGTCGTTGCTGATCATGATGGGGCCACTCTCTGGGTGTCTGTGCGTCTCTACTGCTCAGCCCTACAGGCCGCACCATCGCTCCCTACCCCGAACAAGCCCTACATCGTGCGGCAGCTGCTAGCGCTCGGCACTGCCGACGACGGCGGGTTGGAGGTTCGCGATCGGCCCCACCAGCTTCCGGACACGGACGAGGGCATCGCGCTGGCCGCCGACCTCATCCGTGGTCGACGGGAGAACCGCCTACCCGTCGTCTATGTCAGCGTCGACGGGGAGAACCATCCTGTGTTGGACCACTTTGGGCTGGCTAGGACGCTCGGTGGGGTAGCACACGTGGTGATCGAGCCCAGCCGTGGGTTCTCGTTCCGGCTCCAAGGTCAGGTGGCCGGGGTGAACCCATATGGCGGAGCCGTTGGCATCTACTGGCCGCAGGCTACAGGACGCTCCCAGCGCTTTTTCGCCCGACAGTACGAAGACTCGGCTGAGATGCTCGAAGAGGTCTCGCTGTCGGTTCGGCGAGCCGTCGCGAACCGCCGGCCTATGGCGCGATGCTCGTGGTCACGTCTACGAAGCTACGTCTCGCGGGCGGCGCTCGAACGCCTTCGGGCGGAGAGCGACCAGCCCGATGCTGCGTCCCTGGACGAGTTCGTTACCGCATTCGATCGCGAGAACACAGCCTTGAAAGAAGACCTACAGTCGGCCGAGCGTGAGATCGCCCGCCTTCAGGCCGAGGTGCTCCGGGCGCAGGCGTCTTCAGGGGAGGGGCTACTGAAGGTGGGAAGCGAGCGGGATCTCTACGCCGGAGAGACGGGTAGAGTCGTGGTAAGCGCCATACAACGCGCGGCAGAGTCCGCTCCAACTGGCAGCCGTCGACGAGACGTCTTGGCTGCACTCGCGGATGCAAACTCAGACGCGTCGGACGCCGATCGGATTCTGGCTGAGGTCAAGCGGGTCTTGACCGGGTACCGGACACTCGGCTCCAAGGAGAAGAACGCATTGGAGAAGCTAGGGTTTCGACTTGTCGAAGACGGCAAGCATCACAAGCTCTACTTCGGCGACGACGACCGCTACGTTGTGGCGCTCTCGAAGACTTCGTCTGACGGGCGTGCCGGCTTGAACTCGGTCTCACAGGTGCGCAAGACGTTTTTCTGACGCAACGCACCCGCAAGAGCGGTCGCGATACCCTGGGCGAGCAGAGGCGGGACGGCGTTGCCGACCTGACGATATCGTGAGTGCGCCTGGCCTCCGGCGATCCGGCCCGGGATCGCGCCCTTCGTCGGGTGGGTTGTAAACCGGAAGGAATCGGGGAACGACTGCAACCGTGCGAACTCTCGAACGGAGAGGGCCCTGCACGCCTCGTAGTGATACGCTGCGTCGGCCTTGGTGTTCAGCGTCCACGCCCAAGAACCCCGATGGAGCCGGCGGTAGGCGTAGTAGTGCTTTCGGGTGAGCTGCCCGCTCCCGTTGTGCTGCCCCCAACGGTCATCTGAAAGGTAGCGACGGGTCATCTCTTCCGGCAGGTCGAGGTGATTTCCCCCCTCCGGAATCGCCTGGAGCCTCATCTCCGTGTCGTCACGCATTCGCGGAACCTGGACGTTGGTAACGATCCCGTCCCGCTCGTCGCCACGCATCAGCCGCTGATACGAACTTGTAGGGGCGGAAAGGTAGTCAGATTCGATCACGTCTTCGCGTGAGCCGCGTGTGAGGCCCACAAGGTCGCCGATCGCTTGCTCAACGCTGACACAGCCCAGATCCTCCGGGTCCAACAATCTCGCATAGACGGCTTCGGCGCCTTCGAGGGGCACGGGCCGGACTCGGTATCCGCCATTCTCACGAGCAAGCTCGACCATGCGGGGCGTATTCTTGGCCTTGAACTTGACAAGCGGCAGGTCGACGCGGGTGCCCACGAAGATGAGGCGCTGTCGCATCTGCGGCACCCCGAAGTCCGCCGCGTCGAGAATCTGGTGGGTGACCTCGTAGGCACCTCCGAGGCGCAAATCCTCCAGTACCTGGTCGCGGACACCCATCTGGTCCATCCCGGGCACGTTCTCCATCACGAACGCACTGGGCGTCAGTCGACCGAGGACCGCGACGAACTCGCGGTACAGCGAGTTCCTGGGGTCGTCGATGAAGCGGCTGTGGTTCCGCACCTGAGAGAACGCCTGGCAAGGGGGGCCCCCGACAACCACATCGACGCCGCTAGCGAGACGAACGATCTGCTCCTGGATCTTCGACTCGCGGATGTCACCACGAACGACCTGGGCGTTCTGGAAGTTAAGCCCGAACGTCGCACACGCGTCGGGGTCGTGGTCCACACCCCCGACTACCTCGAACCCTGCGGATCTAAAGCCGCACGATAGACCGCCGGCTCCGGAAAACAGGTCCACGACAGAAAGTGGCTTTTCGGCGTTGATTCTTGAACCCCGGTTGCGGGAATAGGCGGGCAAGTAACTCGGGGTGCTTCCCCAAGCTTCCGCGATTCGCGACCTGCTCTGTGGACAGGCCGCAGGAAGTCGATGGTCCGGGAGTACCTCGGTAGTACCCACGTCCCAAAGATGCCTTGCTCATCGGCCTCATCGCCGCTGGTTCGAGTTCACGATGGAGTTCAGCCGCTTCGACGTACTGTAGTCGATCCAGGCAGCGGCGGCGCCGTGGGAAGATGACGGTCCCATGCCCTCCCCACCGCCGCCCCCACACCCTCGGCAGGACCCACCTCGGTCGTCCTGGGGGTGGTGCCGGGGGTCCTGCTCTCGCTGGCCGTCGGCCTGGTGGCGCTGGACGCGCTGTGGGCCGCCGTCGAGGCGCCGCTCGACGAGGCGTGAACTCATCCGGTCAGATTTGAGCGGTTGATGCCAGGATGGGTGGTTAACCATTCACATGTTGCCACTCGAGCTGATGACTGCCCCTCAGCTGGTTGGTGCGGTCGCACAACGTGCACGCCGCCTCCGGCTCGACCGGAACCTCACGCAGCAGGAGCTCGCGGAGCGCGCCGGGATGAGCCTGTCCAGCCTGAGGCGCTTCGAGCGCACCGGTGAGATCGCGTTCCTCTCGCTGGTGCGCGTCGCGATGGCGCTCGACGCGAGCGACGGGTTGGGCGCGCTGTTCCCGGAGCAGGTGCGGAGCCTGGACGACCTGCTGGAGCCTCCGCGCCGGCAGCGAGGGCGGCGGTCGTGAAGCTGGCGAAGGGTCAGGCGCTCACCGTGTGGCTGCGGGGAGAGGCCGGCGAGGAGCGCAGGGTGGGTCGGCTCGCCTGGCGGGATCGACGTGCCTGGTTCGAGGCCGACGCGGTCTTCCTGGCGTCGGGGCTCCAGCTCTCACCGTTCCGGCTGCCGCTGCGCGCGGGGGTGGTCGAGGCGCCGCTCGAGCCGTTCGACGGGATGTTCGGGCTGTTCGACGACAGCAACCCGGATGGCTGGGGCCGCCTGCTGCAGGATCGACGGGCCACAGCGCTCGGCCTCTCCCCTGCCACGCTGACCCCCCTCGACCGCCTGGGCGTCGTGGGGCGCACAGGGCTGGGAGCCCTCACCTACGAGCCCGAGCTCGGCGAGCCTCCCGGAGACCCGGGTGTGCTCGACCTCGACGCGCTCGCGCACGAGACCGAGCAGGTCCTCCGCGGCGCCGCGGACGAGGTCCTGCCCGAGCTGCTCCGCCTCGGTGGCTCCCCCCAGGGTGCGCGGCCCAAGGTGCTCGTGTGGCTGCGGCCCTCGGACGGGCAGGTGGACTCGGGGGAGGTCGCGCCGAGCCCCGACCACCGGCGGGTGCTGGTCAAGTTCCGCTCGCGCGCGGACGCCGAAGACGCCGGCGCCGTCGAGCACGCGTACCACCAGCTCGCACGACGCGCAGGGCTCGACGTGCCCGACGCGTGGCTGCTCCCGAGCGCTCGTGGGGCCGGCTGGTTCGCGGTGGAGCGCTTCGACCGGACCCCCACCGGCGGCCACCGGCACGTCCAGACGCTGTGCGCGCTGCTGCACGCCGACCATCGGCTGCCCTCGCTGGACTACGTCGGCGCCCACGCGGCGGTCCACCGCCTGACGGGCGACCAACGCGCGGTCGAGCAGCTGTTCCGGCGGATGGTGTTCAACGTCGTGGCGCACAACCGGGACGACCACACGAAGCAGGTGAGCCTGTGGATGGACGGAGCGGGTCGCTGGCGGCTCGCGCCGGCGTACGACCTGACCCACGCGGAGGGTCCCGGCGGCGAGCACAGCATGGCGGTCGCGGGTGCGGGGGAGCCGGATCTCGCAGCGATCCTGCGGGTCGCCCAGGCCGCTGGCGTCCCCGACCGGCGCGCCCGGCGCATCGTCGAGGAGGTCGTCGTGGCCGTGGTGGACGGCTGGCGCGAGGTCGCACCCTCACGGAGGGCGAGGGAGCGGGTCGGGCGGACGCTCCAGGCGCCGCGTTGAGTCAGCGAGGAACGGCCTCGAGCCGGCTGGGCCCGTCCTCGGGGGAGAACACCAGCGCGTCGCGCTCGCGCGGGACCACCACGAAGGTCCGTTGACCGCCCCACCCGCCACGGTCCTCCAGATGGACCAGCGCGACCCCCGGGAGCGACCGTGACACCTCCCCTTCGCCGCTGCCCGTGAGCACGCGTCCGTCGGGCCAGACATGGACCGGGGAGCCCTCGCGGAACCAGATCCCCACGAGCTGGTCGAGCCCGTCGGCCCTCGGTTCGCGCGCCCCCGGTGGAAGCGGGGGGACCTCGGTGAGCAGCAGCTCCCCTTCGCGCCGCGCTCGGGTGGTGGCCTGCAGGAGGTACGTCTCGTCCGCCCACAGCCAGCCGTCCGGCGCTGCGCGCAACGCGACGATGGGTTCGCCCGCCGCGTCGACGACGCGCACGTGCTCCAGTCGCGGTGCCGGGGCGCACCGCTCCAGTCGAACCGTCGTGGGCTCGGCGCGAGCCTCCACGTGCGCACAGTACGGCCCGGCCGAGACCGTCAGCGCCTGGCCGGTGACGGCCCACTCGACCGGCTCTCCCTGGTCGTCCAGGACGTCCACCGACATCGGGGGGTCGACCGTGATCCGCGGATGGAACGCCCGCACCAGCCGGTACCCACCTTCGCCGGGCTCGCCGATCCAGGTGCCCTCGAGGTCGAGCGCGTCGCAGAACCCGCTCCGGCCCTCCGCCTCGCACCGAAGCCGCTGCGGATGGAGCACGATGGGCGCGTCGCACCGCGCGGCACCCATCCGTTCACCCTCCACCGCCTGGGCGCTCCGCCCACATCTCAGCGCCACCTGACCCTCTACGTCAGTGGTGCCCTCGTCGCCCACGTCCGACCGGACGTGCGCACCGGCGACGGCCCGACCCCGCTCGTCGCGGACCGTGATCCGCACCTCCTCCACGCGGGAACGCCAGACGGTGAGGTGCACGGGACCCGGAGGCAGGTCCACGCGAACGCCCTCCACGAGCACCGAACCCGAGGGGAGCTCGATCGGAGCACCCTCCCCGAGGTCCACCCGGGCCACGAGGCGCGTGAGCCGGGCCTGGATCTCCATCGAGGACCAGGGCTCCCACGCGACCACCGCCTCTCCCTCGCCGTGCAGGAACAGCGTCGTCGGGCCCGAGGGGAGCACACCATCGGGCAGCTCGCGATCGGGGAGGTCGCGGCCGAGGGGCTCGGCGAAACGGCGCTCGTCGTCGAGGGTCCACCACAGCCCCCGGTCGAGGCACACCCAGCGCCCGTCCCAGCGACACCGACCACCGACGGTGGTGGTCCCGAACACGGTGCGCTCCCCGTCGGTCGTCGTCTCCACCATCACGGGCTCGCCGCGGTCGACGCCGATGACCTCGCCCTCCAGCCGGTGGCCATCGAGGTCCGACCACCCCTCTCTCCGCGCCACCAGGATGCGCTCGCCGTCGCCCATCGCCTCGCGGACATCGCTCTCCAGCGCCACGTCGGCCAGCACGGTCCCGTCGAGGCCGACCCGGACGACGTGATCGCAGCGTGGACCCGCGGGTCCGAGGACCGCCGGCTCGTCGGAGGTCGTGAACGCGGCGCTGCAGAAGGACACGGGGAGCAGCGTCGCGTGGCCCTGCTCGTCCATCACGACCACCGGAGCGGCGTCCAGCGACAGCCCAGGGCCGGTCCAGCTCGGACCGAGCAGGAACAGCGCACCCTCGGGGCCCGCGATGGTCTGGCGAACGGACCACGGGCCGAGGTCCGGAGGTCGCGGCGTGCACCAGGGCTCGCCGGGGCACTGCGGCGCTGCCTCGACCACCGGCTCCGCCGCACGCTCGGGCCACGCCGTCGGCGGCACGGTCAGCAGGGTGTGCACCTCCGCCAGCCGGCTCCACACCTCGGGATCGTCGGAGCGGGCGATGCGCGCCGCCAGCTCGGAGGCCAGGCGGTCGCAGGCCTCGGGCACTCCCCGGGTGCACGTTGCACGTAGATCCGGCTCGGCCCAGGCCGTCGCGACGAGGGCGATCACCGGGCACTCCCGAGGTGCACCACGACCGGACCGCCGTCCACCAGAGGACCCTCGACGACGGCGGTGTCGGCGTCGGCGAAGGCCACGGTGCCATCGCGATCCCTGCCGACGTAGTGGTAGTCGTCCCCGCCGATGTAGGCCCCGCCGACGAAGGACTGGTACGCCACGGCCTCCCTCCGCAGCCCGATCTCGTCGAGCACGGCCCGGACGCGCGCGTCCCAGTCCAGCGCGGACCACACCTCGGGATCGGGCGGCGGACGCGGATCGGTCGCGGGCCGGGTGGGGAGGACGGTCACGCGGCGGCCCCCCGCCCAGCGGACACGAGCCAGCTCCAGCGAACGCAGCTCCTCGGTCCCGCGCGGCACCCGCAGCACGCCGTCGAGCTCGCCCACACCCTCCCGGAACGCCAGCAGGGTGGGCTGCCCGTCGACATCGCGGACCTTCAGCCGGAGGTCGCCGGTGCACGGCCGCCACCGCCCGTCGGTCACGCACATCGGGCCGAGCCCGGAGGTTCCCCGATCGGGAGCATCGTCCGCCGTGTGGTGCACCCAGGGCGACTCAGGCACGGTCCTCCACTGCTCGTCCACGCGCGCGAGCTCGAACACGCCGTCCTCGCCTCGGCCGACGTACCGGGTGGTCACGGTCGGCGAGGTGGGGACGGGCACCTCGTCGCACCACTGCGCCGGGCCGCCGTTCACGCGGCAACGTCCCCGGAGCCCCTCCTCGAGCTGGATGCGCCAGGGGGGCCGCTTGCGCAGGGCCTCGATCCGGTCCTGGCGGGCCACGCCGGCGAGGGTGCCGTCGACCGCGACGAGCGTGGGTGCGCAGTCGTCGACCACACCGCGCTCGTCGGTCTGCTGGACCCGGTACCCGAACACCCGGACCCCAGCCGCCGGGCGCCCGTCCGGACGCACGATCACGCGACCGCACCCGTCCCGATGCTCGACGATGGTGGTCTTGCCCTCGGCGCCGAACACCAGCGGCACCCACACGGACGGGTCCTCCGGGATGGGCGGCTCGTCCCCGGGATCGACGTCTGGCAGGTCTTCGACGGAGCGCGGAGCAACGGGCGTCGGCGCAGGTGCGCCCTCGTCCTCGCAGATCCCGTCCAGCAGGCACCGCACGACCTCCGCCGGGACGAACCGCTCGCACGCGGCGCGGTCCCCGTGCCGACAGGCGACGTAGCTCGGGCCCTCTCGCAGGACGTGCACCTCGTCGATCCGCCACGGCTCCTGCGGGCCGTAGCCCACGATGCCCCTGGCCCAGCGCGAGGCGGACCGCGTGCGGACCTCGTCGCAGGCCGCCGCGTCCCCCTCGACACACGCCAGCTGCGGCGTCGCCGCCATCGAACCTGCGAAGAACAACATGCGGACCGCTGCGTAATACGTTGCTACGTCAGGGGCAGCTCTCGCACCCGCTCACCCGTCAGCGCGAACCAGGCGTTGGCGATGGCGGGCGCCACCGGCGGCACGCCCGGCTCCCCGACGCCACCGTGCGGCTCGCCCTCCGTGATCAGCTCCACGTCGATGCTCCGCGGCGCCTCGTTCATCCGCAGCAGGCGGTAGTCGTGGAAGTTGCCTTCGCGGACCCGCCCGTCCTCGAGCGTCAGGCGGCCGTGGAGCGCGACCGTCGCCCCGAACACCACGGCGCCTTCGAGCTGCGCCCGGACGCGATCCCGGTTCACGATGCGCCCCGGATCCGCCACCACCCACGCCCGCTCGAGCCGCGGCCCGCCGCGCGTCCCCCGCGAGAGCTCGACCACCACCGCCACGTACGTGAGGAAGCTCCGGTGGACCGCGAACCCGCGCGCACGACCCTCCGGCGCCGGCTCGTCCCAGCGCGACAGGGCGCGCACCCGGTCGATGACGCGGTGGTAGCGGCCCACGTCGATCGGGTGCTCGTCGAGCGAGGCGCCGTAGTTCCAGATCTCGGCCCCCGCCTCCTCCGGCGTGTACCGGCGGGGCGGGCCGTAGACCTCCTTCAACAGGTCGGGGAGCGTCGTGTCGCGCGCGTGGGCCAGCTCGTCCAGGAAGCTCTGGATCGCGAACGCGTGGTTGATGTTGTAGACCGAGCGCATCCAGCCGATGCGCAGCCGCTCCTGGACCGGGTGCGTCTCGACGGAGAGCGCCGGGACCTCCAGCGGTTGGTCACCGATGCCCTGGCCGAGCTCGGAGTCGCGGAGCTCGTGCGCGTCTCCGAACGTGCTGGCGATCGTGGGTGACGCGATGCGGTGGCGCCACGCGACCAGCCGCCCGTCCCCGTCCAGACCGGCCTCCAGCCGCTGGACCGAGCAGGCGTGGACGTAGCCCTGACGCATCGCGTCCTCGCGCAGCCACTGGACGCGCACCGGCCGGCGGACGCGATCGGCGAGCAGGGCCGCCTCGACCGCGAAGTCCGGCTTGCTCTTGCGCCCGAAGGCGGCGCCGAGGAACGGGACGTGGACGGTGACCTTCGCCTCGTCCAGACCGAGGACCTCGGCGACCATGCTCCGAGCGGCCTGCGGGGTCTGCGTGCTCGCCCACACCTCGCAGCCGTCCTCCGTGCGGCGGGCGACCGCGCACGGGGGCTCGAGCGCCGCGTGCGCCAGGTGGGGCACGACGTAGGTGGCGTCGAGCCGTTTGGCCGCCGAGCCGAGCGCACCCTCGGCGTCCCCCCGCGTCCGCCGCGCGGTCCCGGGACGAGCCACGGCCTCCCGCATGGCCGCGAGGTCCTGGGTCCAGCTCGCGCCGTCGTGGGGGCTCTGCGACCAGGTGACGCGCAGGCGCTCGGCGGCGCGCTTCGCGGTCCAGGTGTCCTCGGCCACGACCGCCACCCCGCCCAGCGGCTGGAAGCCCGGTGGACCCGAGGGCGCGGGCAGCTCGATCACGTCGACCACGCCCGGCACCGCGCGTGCCTCGGTGTCGTCGAAGGAGACGACGGACGAGCCCAGCACCGGCGGGCGGACGATCACGGCGGTGCACTGCCCCTCGAGCACGATGTCCGCGACGTACCGGGCGGCGCCGGTGACCTGCGCGTGCGCGTCGACCAGCGGCAGGTCCCAGCCCGAGGCCGGCGGGTCGGCGCGCAGGGTCACACGGTCCGGGAGGGGCTCGGCCGCGGCCTCGGTCGCCAGGTCGCCGAAGGGCACGCCGCGGCCGGAGGGCTCGTGCCACACGGCGTGATCGCGGCTGGTCACCGCTGCGACCGGCACCCCGAGCCTCCGGGCGCCCACGCGCTCGAGCACGATGCGCCCGACGGCACCCAGCCGGCGCATCAGGTCCTGCTGGGTGCGGACGGAGCGCGAGCCATCGGTGTCCTGGTCGCCGTACGCCGGGTCACCGTCCGCCTGCACGACCTCGATCCGCGCGGGATCGGCGCCGAGCTCGTAGGCGAGCAGCGCGGGGAGCGAGCTACGCACGCCCTGCCCCATCTCCGAGCGGTGGCAGGTCAGGGCGACCGTGCCGTCGGCGCTCACCCGGATCCACGCGTGCGGCACGAAGTCGGCGGGGGCTGCCCAGGCGCCGGAGGGCGTGGCCACGGCGAGCAGGCCCGAGGCCGCGAGGCCGAGCAGGAAGGCGCGCCTCGTGGTCATCGCCCCTTCCCCGCGTCGAGGATGGCGGCGCGGATGCGGAGGTAGGTCCCGCAGCGGCAGAGGTTGCCCGCCATCGCGCGATCGACCTGCTCCTCGGTGGGCGCGCCGACCTCGTCCAGCAGGGCGGCCGCGTTCATGAGCTGGCCCGCCTGGCAGTAGCCGCACTGGGGGACGCCGTGGCGCTCCCAGGCGAGCTGCAGGGGGTGGGTGCCGTCGGGCGACAGTCCCTCGATGGTCGTGACGCGCCTGCCCTCGGCGCGGGCGACCGGGGTCACGCAGGACCGCACGGCGTGCCCGTCGAGGTGGACCGTGCAGGCGCCGCACAGCGCCTCGCCGCAGCCGTACTTCGTGCCCGTGAGCCGCAGGCGGTCGCGGATCACCCACAGCAGCGGGGTCTCGCCGTCCACGTCGAGCGTGTGCTCCACACCGTTGACGACGAGCTTCACGGCGCCTCCTCGGGGCAGCGGGCGCCGCTGTCGATCCAGGCGCGCGCGAGCTCAGCGGCCAGGGCCTGGCTGCCGGGCGCGGGCTCGCGGTCGCGGCCGGGCGCCCACCCCCAGCCGATCAGCGGGTCGTTGGCGAGGTGCTGCTGCAGGCCGTCCAGCGTCCACCCGCCGTTGCGCTCGGGGTCCGAGAGCAAGGCGCAGATCGCGGCCGGTGAGCGTCCGAGCCACCCGGACTCCGCCGACGCGAGCCGCCAGCCGGGCGCGCCGGGGACGCGGGAGATCGTGCTGTTCGCCGCCTGGTGGCAGGTGTCGCAGGACTGCCCGGGCACGCCGACGCCGCCGACCCCGCGCCACACCGGCGGGTCGTGCACGAGCTGGTCCATCCCCTGCCGCGGCTGGTCGTCGGATGGGTGGCAGTTGGCGCAACGTGGGTGGACCAGGACGCGCCCGAGCTCCTCGAACAGCGCGACCGAGCGCTCGTCGGGGTCGCGGAGGCCGTCGAAGGCGCTGACGGGACGCAGCTCGCCGACCACCGGAGCCTCGATGGGGCCACCGGGACGCGCGCAAGCACCAGCGAGGAGGAGCAACGGCGACATCGCCGCGCAGTCTAATGGCGTTCACCCGTTCGGGAGGCGACGATGACCATCCATGACCCCGGCGACTCAGCGCCAGCGGCGGAGCAGCGCCTCCTCGAGCTCGGCGTGCCCAGAAGGCCAGGGGGTCCCGGGGAACAGGCGCTCCCAGATCCACGCGTCCAGCGTCGCCGGCGAGGCATCGGAGAGCCCCTTCTGCGCGAGCTCGGCGCCGAGCGTGTCCACGAGGGTGTCCATCCCCGCGAGCATGGAGCGCTCGAGCTCGTCCAGGGCCGCTCGCGCTTCCTGTGCGCGCCCCTCCGCGCCGGTCAGCCCGCCCGCGAGGTTCTCGGAGGCGCCACCGACGACGGCCATCGCCCGACGCTGCGCCGCGTCCCCCGAGGCGAAGCCGCTGTGCGCCCACAACATGTTGCCGGCGAACTTCGTGAGCGATGCGAGCTCGTCCTGCCCCAGCCGGTCCGTGGCCCGCCGCGCGGCCCCGAAGAACCGCGAGACGTGGGCCAGGAGCAGGAGGTGCAGGTAGGCCCGGCTCATCCCTCGAAGGCCTCGTCCGTGATGGCGAGCGCCCGGTCGATGATCGCGAAGCCATGCTCGAGCTCGGCCTCCGTGATGCACAAGGGCGGGTTCACCATGAAGTTGTCCCACCGGACGAAGGTGAACAGACCGTTCTCCCGGAAGTAGGCGGCGAGCTTGCCCATCGCCGGATGGCTGCCGTTGTACGGCGCGATCCGGTCGCCCGCGCTGTTCTTCCGCAGCTCGACGAGGCCGAACAGCCCGATGTTCCGGTGGCCGGCCACGCTGACGTGCTTGCTCTTCAGGTGCTCCATGTGCTGGCGGACCACGGGCTCGAGGCGAGCGGCGTTCTCCACCATCCCCTCGTCCACCATCGTGTCCACCGCCGCGAGTGCCACGGCGCAGCAGAACGCGTGCGCGTGGTAGGTCAGCCCGCCCCAGAACACGTTCTTCCGGAAGTGGTCCGCGATCGGCTTGCGCAGCCCGACCGCGCCGAGCGGCACGTAGGAGCTCGTGAGGCCCTTCGCCATCGTCACCAGGTCCGGGACGATGTCGCCGTGCTCGAACGCGAACAGCTTCCCCGTCCGCCCGAAGCCCGCCATGACCTCGTCGCAGATCAGCAGGATGCCGTACTTGTCGAGCAACGCGCGCAGGCCCTTCAGGTACCCGGCGGGGGGCGGCAGGATGCCGTTCGTGCCCGTCACCGTCTCGATGATCATCGCGGCGATGGTCTGCGGACCCTCGTACTGGATGACCTCCTCGAGGTAGATCAGGTTCTTCCGGGTGATCTCCTCTTCGTTCTCGCCCCAGGAGAACGTGTAGGGCCAGGGGTCCATCACGTGGACCACGCCCGGCATCCCGGGCTCGTTGTACCAGCGGCGCGGGTCGCCCGTGAGCTGGAGCATCGCGTTGGTGCCGCCGTGGTAGCTCCGGTAGCGCGCGAGGATCTTCTTGCGCCCGGTGTACAGCTGGGCCGCGCGGACCGCGTTCTCGTTGGCCTCGGCGCCGCCCAGCGTGAAGAAGAAGGCGTCGATGTCGCCGGGGGCGAGCTCGGACAGGCGCTTCGCGAGCTTCGCGCGGGGCTCGGTGGCCGTGCCCGGGTACGCGTAGATCAGCCCGTCCGCCGCGTCCTTCATCGCCTGCACCACCCGCGGGTGGCTGTGGCCGATGTTGACCGACATGAGCTGGCTGTTGAAGTCGAGCCACTTGCGCCCGTCGGGCCCGTACAGCCAGCAGCCCTTCGCCGAGAGCACGGGGAGCGGGTCCACGCTGCCGGTCGCCGACCAGGAGTACAGGCTGTGGTCCAGGCAGGCGTCGATCATCTCGCGGGTGTCCATGAGGCCTCCTTCGGCGGGCGCCCTCCGATATGCCGGCCGCCTGCCACCTGCTAGCATCCGCGACCCAACCGGAGGAGGTCCCCGTGGGAGTCCGCAACCTCATCGGCCACGAACGGCCCGATGGCACGATCCGCTACGTGTACTGCCACTGGGGCGGAGAGCCGATGGTCAACGGCCGGATCCTCAGGGACCACTACGCCGATCCCGTCAGCGTCGCCGCGTTGATCGACCTGGGAAACCTGTCGTCGCTCGGTGTCCGGCCGGCACCCGAGCCGGGGGAGCCCCACAGCTTCGACCAGCCCGCGCCGGACGTGACCGTGGCCTACCACCGCGACCGCGGCGAAGACCTCGAGGGCCCCCGGGAGACCCGATTGCGCCACGACCTCCTCCGCGAGGAGTGGGCCTACCTGTTCGTCGAGAGCGACGGCGAGTGGCTCTTCCGCCGATGCGAGGACGGCGAGGACTGGAAGCCCCTGACCACGCCCCCACCCGCCGAGGAGCACCCCGACGTGCGCAGGCTGAGGGAGCAGCTCGAGGCCTTGACCGGCACGTCGTTGCGCCCCGACGGCGAGGTCCCCATCGAGGTGAGCGTGGCGGACGAGCACCGCGAAGCGCTCGTGGACGCGCTCGCAGCGCTCGGGCTCGCGGGAGACGTGCGCGAGGACGGTCCCGGCGTGACCGTGGTGGTCGCTTCGGGCACGAGCCGCGACGAGGTCGAGCGGCGGCAGGTCCTCGCGGCGTTGGCGGGGGCTCGGGTGGCGGCGTCGGGCGCGCGAGTGGTCGTCCGCGGTCCCCGCAGACCTCGCACCCTCGAGCTGCTCGGCGACCAGGTCGTCGAACCCGGGAGCGACCAGCTCGATGGCCTCGCGCACCGCTCGCTGCTCCGCAAGCTCGAGGAGCACTGCCCCGACGAGCCCCACCCGCTGGCGCCGCGTGGGGTGACGCGCGCACGGACCCGCGGCCCCACGACCGACGCCATCACTCCGACGCTGGGGGAGGTCGCCCGCGAGGAGCGTCGCGGGGAGGTCCGGCTGGAGGTCGAGGTCCGGTTCGCGCCTCCCGCTCCGACGCTCACTCGCATCGAGCACGTCGTGCGCGACCTGCGCTCGGGTCTGGTGCTCGGCTTCCGCGAGACCGACCTCGTGATGGACGGCGCGCGGCGGATGGCGTCCCGCGAGCGGAGCTCGATCTACGTCCCACCCGTCGTCGGCGAGGCCCGCAGCACGCTGACCGTACGCACCTGGCAGAGCGACGTGCGCGCGGCCTCTCCGGAGGTGGCGCTGGGCGATCACCCGATCCTCGGCGCTACCGACCCCGTCGACGATGAAGGCGTCTCGCTGGTGGAGTGGGGCCTCGTGAGGAGCGAGGACACGGTCGAGGGGGTGGCCCGCTACCGGACCTCGCGGGCGGGGTTCTTCGCGGTCCAGCTCGTCCGCCTCTCCCACGGCACGCGGGTCGACACCGAGATGACGTTCCTCGGCTGGATCGCCGAAGGTACGACGGGAGCGGCCCACCTCCGAGACAGGTACCGGGATCGCGCGCCCGAGGACGTGGTGTGTGTGGAGCTGCTGGAGCTGACCCCCGGCGGGACCTGGGAGCTGCAGGCCACGCACGCGCCCTGATCGTTCGAGTACTCTCCGGACATGCAGCGCGTCGGTCCCTACGAGTTGCTCGAGCCCATCGCGTCGGGTGGGCAGGCGACCGTGTGGCGCGGCCGGCACGTCGACACCGGCGACCTGGCGGCGGTCAAGATCGTCCGCCAGGCGAACGCGGACGTGCAGGAGGAGATCCGCGCCCTGGCCATGATCGACCACCCGTGCGTGGTCGCGATCCACGACACGGGCGTGGTCGAGCACGGTGGCGAGGCCGCTCCCACGGGGTCGGCGTGGCTGTCGATGGAGCTCGCGGACGGCTCGCTCTCGCGACGTCAGCCACGCTGGCGCGAGCTGGCGGCGGCCACGATCGACGTCCTCGAGGCGCTGGGCCACGTGCACGCCAGGGGCGTCGTGCACCGCGACCTGAAGCCGGACAACATCCTGCTGTTCCACAGCGACGAGGACCGTCGCTACAAGCTCGGCGACTTCGGGCTGGCCACGAAGACCGATCCGTCGCAGGACGACCGGAAGCACACGCTGGGCGGCACCCCTCGGTACATGGCGCCGGAGCAGATCCGCGGGCACCGCTGGGCCTATGGGCCGTGGACTGATCTGTACGCCCTGGGCTGCACCCTGTGGCGGCTGACGACCGGCCGCGCGCCGTTCGAACACGCCAGGGTGTCCTCGCTCCTCGACCAGCACCTGTACGCCGAGCTTCCGCCGTTCGTCCCCATCCTGGCGGTTCCACCACGCCTGGACGCGTTCCTCGTGCGCCTGCTCGAGAAGTCGCCGGGAGACCGCTTCCGCCGCGCCGCCGACGCCCTGGACGCGTTCCGGGCCCTCGCCGGACCCGCGCAGCCGGAGGCGACGGTGGCGGAGCGTCCGGAGCACGAAGCGCCGGCGCTCACACTGGTCCCGGACAGCTTCGAGCCGATGACGGACCTCGTGGAGCCGCCACCATCGGCCGACCAGCTCCCGCCTCCCAGCGCGATGGTGATCACCGGACAGCCCCGGTCCGTACCGGGTGAGCCACCTCCCGAGCGTCCGCCCGTGCGGCTGCCGACGGCGCGCAGCTCGGCCATGGCCCAGATGCGGGACACGCCGCTGCTGGGGCGCGACGAACAGAAGCAGGCGCTGTGGGCGGCGCTGCGGGAGGCGAGCGAGACCCGCGCCACGCGGGTGGTCGTGCTGCGAGGTGGACCGGGCGTGGGGCTGCGGCGCCTCGGCGAGTGGCTGGCGTCCACCACGCACGAGCTCGGGCTGTGCGAGGTGTTCGTCGCACCACCGGTCGAGGGTCGGCTGGCGGCGCTGGTGAGGAGCGCGCTGCGAGCGCGGCACGCTGGCGAGGACCAGCTGCGGCTCCGGGCGCGGGCGCTGTTGGGTGCCGCGTCGGACCCGCTGCTCGTGACGGCGCTCGTGGGCGCTGCCGAGGGCGTGCCCGACGACCACGCGCCGCTGGCCGCGGCTCTCGCTGCTTTCGCCGGAGGGCGGGTGGCGCTGCTGTGGGTGCCCAGCCTCGCCCGAGACCCGGACTTCGCAGCCTGGATCGTCCGGATGGCGCGCCAGGGGAGCCACCCGATGCTGGTCGTGATCTCGGCCCCGACGGACGAGCCAGCGGACGTGGCGCTGCTCACGGACGCGGGAGCCCGGCTGATCGACGTCCCACCGCTCGGACGGGGCGAGGTGTCGGAGCTGCTCCGACGGCGCTTCGGGCTGGCCTCGGACGTGGCGGCGGTCGCGGAGCGGATCGGGGGCGGTGCGCCGAGGGTGGCCATCGAGGTGGTGGAGAAGTGGTTCCGTGACGACCTGCTGGTCCACGAGCGAGGCGCGTGGCGGGTCGCGGACGGTCGCACGCTGTCGGTGTCGGCGCCGAGCGTCTCGCTGCACGCGGAGCTGCTGCAGACGGTGTGCGCCCCGCTCGGCGACGCGGACCGCCGGGTGGTGGTGGCGGCGAGCCTGCTCGGACCCGAGGTCTCCGACATCGAGCTCGCGGCGAGCTCACCGGACCGGGACGTGGCGTCGGTGCTCGCGCGCCTGCACGAGGCCGACCAGCTGGCGCGGCATGACGAGGGGTGGACCTGGAAGTCCGAGCCGGCGCGCGCTGCGGCGCGTTCGTTGGTGGATGCGGCCACGCTGCTCGAGGTGGCGGCGGCGTGCGCGGACGCCGTGGACGCCGAGGCGGATCCGGGGAGGGCGGGTCGGCTGCACCTGGATGCCGGGGCCTGCGCGACCGCGGCTCCGCTGCTCCTCGACGGCGCCGAGAAGGCGATCGACGCCCGACGCCTCCAGCACGGCGCCGCGTTGCTCGACACGTGGGAGAGCCTGCGCCGCGAGCCGGGCGTCGATGGAGACGGCGAGACCCTGGTACGAGCGAGGTCGCTGCGGGCGGTCGCCCTGTGGGAGCGCGGCTTCACGGTGGAGTCCGGCGCGGTGCGCGAGGAGGTGGTGCGCATCGCTCGACCGCTCGGCGGCGATGCGCTGGCGGGAGCGCTGCTCGACAAGGGTCAGCTCCACGGCGCCAGCGGCGGATCCGTGCAGGAGACGCTCGAGCTGCTCGACGAGGCGCTGTCGCTGGTCACGGACCCGGCGCTCCGGCGCACCATCCTCCACGGACGGGTGTTCACGCGCGCCAACGCCGGGCAACTGGAGGGCGCGCTGGCGGACGCGGTGGAGGCGAGCGAGATCGCCGGCCCCGACGCCGAGCGCGCCGGATCCCTCGCCCGCGTCGGCCGACTGCAGGCCATGCTCGGCCGGCTGGACGAGGCGTCCGACACCTTCGCGCGGGCACTCGCGCTCCAGGACCCGACCGACGTCATCGATCGGATCCGGATGCGCCAGGACATGGCGCACGTCCACGACCGTCGAGGTCAGGACGCGGTCGCGCTGGAGATGATGGAGGAGGCGCTGGTCGACGCCCGCCGCTACGCCGCCCTGAGCGACGTCGCCGACCTGCTCTCCAACCGCGCGGAGGTCATCCGCCGCGCGGGTCGCCTGGACGAGGCGGAGGCGGGCTATCGCGAGGCGATGCTGTGCCTGCGCAGGCTCGGGGTCCAGCCCGACGCGGTGCTGGTCGCGAACCTGGCGCTGGTCCACCTGGAGCGCGGCGAGTGGTCGCGTGGACGGGAGCTGATGGACCGGGCGCTGGCACGGGTGAAGGCCGAGGGACGCCCGGGCTGGACCGGCGTGCTCGCCGGACTCGCCCTCCCCGCCTACGCCGACGACCCCGAGGCGCTGGTCGAGGCGCTCGAGCTCCGGGCCTCCGCCCTCGACCTGACCCATCACTCAGACCGGGACGTCTACCGGATGATGCGGGTGGCGGCTCGACGCCTGGACGACCTCGGCCCACCCGACCTCGCCCGTCGGGTCCGCGAGGCCGCGCTGGCGGAGGCCGAGGCGTTGGGCATGCCGGACCTGGTGGCGGAGGCACGCACAGCGCTCGCGCGGTGAATTCTACGCGGCGTCCTGCGATGACCGGCGTACCAGCCCCCTCGAACTCAGCGGGGCGCGTCGTCCACCTTGTTCCGCACGAAGGGGAGCTGCTGGATGGCGCGCATGGTGCGGTCCAGCTCCACGAGCGTCGCGTCCATGCGCCGAAGCGAGGCCTCGAGCTGATCGGTGCTGCGCGTGATGCCTTCGGCCGAGGCGCGCAGGGCGTCGGAGGTCCTCCCCACCTCCTCGGAGGCCGCCGTGATCGAGCCGCTCGCGGACGCCACCTGCTTCGACGCCTCGCCCATGGTGGCGCTCACCTGCCCCACCTGCGCCGTCGTCCGCCGCACCTCGTCCATCGTGGCGAGCGTGCGCTCCAGCAGGTCGTCGTCCTGCAGCAGCCGCCCGACGGTCCCGCGGCCCTCCCGCAGGTCCACGATCAGCGCGCGCACCGCCTCCGCGGTCTGCGGCAGCTCCTCCTGCCCGAGCCCGAGCTCGTCGGCGAGGGTGGTCACCCGCTCGAGGATGGTCTGCACCTGCTGGAGGTTGCCGACGAGATCCATGCGCTCGAGCGTGGCGATGGGGTCGAAGTTCGTGCCCTGCAGCGTGCCGCCCGCCGCCAGCGGACCCGCCGCCTCCGTGCCCCCGAGGATGCGCACGACCTTCCCGGTCGTGGTGTACGTCGCGTGCCCGACGGCGTCCGCGCGCACCATCGACGCGTAGGCGTGGTCCACCGCGAGCGCCACGCGCACGCGCCGGTCGGGTGCGAGCTCCACCGACTGCACCGCCCCCACGCGGACGCCGGAGATCGTGACCTCGTTGCCCTGCGCGAGCCCAACGCCGTCGTCGAGCTCGAGGACGAACGGCACCGTGCTCCGCATGCCGCCGGAGAGCAGCCCGAACAGCGCGACGCCGCCGAACAGCAGGAGGCCTCCGCCCAGGAACGCTCCCACGATCGGCTCGAGCCACCGGTCCCGGAAGCTGGTCTGCAAGCCGTCCCTCCGGCCGCATCCTAGCGTGACGGGGTGGGCTACGATGCAGGTGGAGGCCCGATGGGGTGGACCGACCAGCAGCGGCGCGCGCTCGAGCGGATGACCGCGACGCGCTCCCGCCGGGACGAGGTCTACGCGGACGTGGCCAACGATCGCGACCTCACCGCGGAGGAGCGAGACGAACGGATCCGAGCCGTGGTGCGCGCGGCATGGAAGATCCTGGCGACGCGGCCGGACTGGGCCCGCGTGATCGAGCCCGAGCCACCGGCCCCCGACTTCCCGGAGGTCTGGGCGCGCCTCGTCGCCCGTCGCCGAGCGAACGGGTGAGCGAGCTCGATCCCGTTGCCGTCGCGCGGAGGATCGCAGACGCGATGGAGACGGCTGGCGTCCCGTACGCGATCGGTGGCGCCATCGCCCTGGGGTACTGGGGTGCGCCACGCGGTACGCAGGACGTCGACCTGAACGTGTTCCTCGGCCCCGGGTCGGAGGGCCCGGGGCTGGACGCGTTGGAGCAGGCCGGCGTGAACTTCGATCGCCAGGAAGCGCAGCGCGAGATCGCGGACGGCGGCTACGTGCGAGGTTTCGTCGAGCGGACACCCGTCGATGCGTTCTTCGACAGCATCCCCCTCCACGAGTCGGCCGCAGGGCGCGTCGTGGTACGCCCGCTCGATGGTCGGCCCGCGCGCATCCTGGCCGCCGAGGATCTCGCCGTGCTGAAGCTGCTGTTCTTCCGCGGCAAGGACGTGGTCGACCTCGAGCGCCTGGTCGCGCTCGCCGGGTCGTCGCTGGACCGGGACTACGTGCGGCGGTGGATCGTGGACTGCATGGGTGACGACGATGTCCGCGTGCGCGAGTGGGATCGCATCGTGCGTGAGCTCGGCTGACCCGTCAGCGCGTGGGTGCGCCCGGGACGGAGGTGTCGCGCCGCACCCAGGTGGCCACGCGGGCGTCGAGGTGGGCCAGCCGGCCGCCGTAGGAAGCGTCGAGCGACGTGGCGTGCGTCGTGAGGAGCACGGCGCGCCCGTCGTCGCCCACCCAGTCACGGAGCAGGCGCTCGAGCCGCTCGCTCGCGGCCTCGTCCATGCCCTCGAACGGCTCGTGGACCACGACCACCTCGGCGCGCGTGAGGTGCGCCCGCACCATCGCCGCCCAGCGGGCCTGCGCGCGGGTGAGCTGCGCCGGACGCCGGTCCGCGAGATGGCGCAGGCGGTGGCGGTCGAGCGCCTCGGCCACCCGGGCCAGCACCTCGTTCTCGGGCACGCCGTGGTAGCGCAGGGGGAGCGCGAGGTTGTCGTGCACCGTGTGGTTCGCGAGCAGCAGCCCGCGCGCGGGGACGAAGCCGCAGCGGGCGCGCAGGGCGCGGAGCTCGGTGGGCCCGAGGTCGGACAGCCGTTGCCCGAGGAGGGTCACGGCGCCCGAGAGGGGCGTGACCTGGCCCGAGATCAGGCCGGGCAACAGGTCCAGGCCGTGACCGCGTGGGGCCGAGAGGACCACGGTCTCCCCTCGCCCGACGCGCAGGTCCAGGCCCTCGATCGCCGGGTAGGCGGGATCGCCTGCGCTCACCGAAACGAGGGACAGCGCCGGCACGTCAGCCCAGCCCGTGGGCATAGAACAGGAAGCTGATCACCAGGCTCGTCGAGATGCACGCGACCAGCCCGTTCACCATCCCGCGCCGGGTCGCCTGGGGCACCTCGGTCACCGAGCTCGCGGACAGCCCCTCGTACGTGCTGATCGTCGCCACGATCAGGCTGCAGCTCACCGTCTTGAGCATCGTGACCACGAGGTCCGTGAACGCGGTGTGCCGCGAGGCGAACTCCAGGAACACCGACGGCGGCGTGGAGATGAGCGCCCAGGCCGCGAGGAAGCCGCTCGTCGCCGACGCCACGTCGAAGACCACGGCGAGCGTCATCGCGGAGAGCACGACGCCGACGACGCGAGGGAGCACGACGTACCGCGCGACGTCGATGCCCAGGCCCTCGAGCAGCTCGATCTCCCCCGCGACCCGCATGTTCCCGAGCTCGACGGTGATGGCGCCGCCGGACCGCCCGATGATCACCAGGATCGTCATGAGCGGCCCGAGCTCGCGGAACACCACGAGCTGCATGACCGGCCCGAGCACGCTCTGCGCCTCCGCGCCGGACAGGTAGGACAGCGTCTGGAGCGTGATCGCCGCGCCGAGCATCGACGCCACCGCGACCACGACGGGCACCGCCTCGGCCCCCGTGAACAGCACCTGCTGGTACGTGACCCGCCGCACCACCGCCCTGCCCTCGGGACGCCCGAACGTCGCGAGCGTGCGGGTCAGGTGCCGGAAGAGCGCCCACAGGTAGCGCGCGGAGCCGACCGCCGGCGCCCCCACCAGGGTGGCCGCGCGGACGGGCAGCGGGTGTTCGGCAACGCGGTCGTGCGGCACGCCGCCATCCTACCGAGGTCGGATCAGGGCGTCCCGTACGGGTTGACCTGACGTGTCTCCTTGCTGATCTTGCGGAGCTCTCCGTCACCGACGGCCTGGTGCGACGTGTGGAAGCCAGCCTGCTGCGCTGTCGTCCTCGCACCCGCTGCCTGGCTCGCGGTCTTCGGGTAGTCCACGGCGATGGTCGGCATCTCGGGGTGCTCGGCATGGAGCTGCTGGTACACCTTCATGAGCTCCTGCTGCGACTCGCGGTCCGTGGCGTGTCCCACGCTGTCGCCCTTGCCGCCGACCCGGTAGGACAGGTCCTCCTGCTGCATCCCGGAGATCCAGCCCTCGGTCGCGAGCCAGGGGTTGGCCTTCACGAGCTCGGCGCCGTTCTGCAACAGCAGGCCGAACGCCTGGTTCCCGGACGCCTCGCGCGCGGCCATCGCCATCTTCTTCACGTACTGGGCAGCCTCGGGCGACGCGCCCGCGCGGACCACGTTGTCGAGCATGACGCCTCCGAAACCCATCTTCGCCGCCTTCACCGCCTCGGCGATGCGACGCTCCTGCCACCTGGGGTTGGTGAAGTCGGGGATGGCTTCGCCCCACTGCTTGTCGTTTCCGATGGTCCCCACACCAGGCGGCAGCTTCTCTCCCTCCTGCGTCTGGAAGGCGTTGTTGTACGCGTACGGCAGCACGCCTCGTTGCCGCAGCTCGGCTACGCCTTCGGCGGTCGCGTCACCTCCATCGAGGATCGCCGCGCCCTTCGAGCCCGCGCGCTTCAGCATCTCCGCGCTCTCGGAGAAGTCGTTCCCGATCAGGTACTGGAAGCCCTGATCCAGAGCGGTCCCGAGCGTGCGCTGGCTCGCCAGCGGATCGGGCGCGCCGGCACCCGAGAGTCCCAGGGCCTGCGCGCGGCTCGCGTTGCTCCCGAAGTCCTCGCCCCGCTGCTGCTCGATCGCCGGCGGCGCTACGACCGGCTCCGGCGCCCGGATCCGTTCGACATCTCCACCCACGGGAACCTCCCGCACGCAAGACTACCGCGCGCGTCGATCCGCTGTCGACGCGGATTCACCAGCGTCGGAGGGGCAGTCCGGCAACACGCTCGAAGTCGGTGTCGAAGGTGGCGAGGGTCGCGCCGCAGTCCATCGTAGCGGCGGCGATCCAGACGTCGTTGATCGGGATGGGCGTGCCCACCCGCCGAAGTGTCGCGTACAGCTCGCCGTAGCGACGGGCCACGTCGATCGTGACCGGGAGCACGGCCACGAAGGGCTCGTCCAGGAACTCCGCGAGCGCCTGCTCGTTCTCCAGGCGTCGCCCGCCGAGGGCGAACCCGGCGTGCAGCTCACCCAACACCGTCGTGGGGACCAGCACGACCGACGCCTCGGCCAGCGCGTCGAGCACGCCAGCATGACCGCGCCGGAGCTGGCTGTACGCCGAGGTGTCCAGTACCAGGCGCATCAGCGCCAGTCACCGGGGAGGATCTCCCGCCGCACGGCCGACTCGAAGACCTCGAGGTCCTCCTCGGTCCAGGTGGCGTACCGGCGGAGGCGCCGCTTCCGAGCGTCTACGTCGACAGCGCGCGCGAGCAGCTCCACCACCAGCGCGTTCAGGCTGACGCCACGCTCGGCGGCGAGGGCCTTCAAGCGATCGTGGAGCTCCGGATCGTCCGTGCGGATGGTGAGCTGCGCCATGACAGCACGCTATCACGATCGCGCCTGCATGGAGGCACGGCGCCGGGCGTCAGACCAGCAGGACGCCCTGATCGACGTAGTCGCGCAAGCGCATGTCAGCGGACATCAGCGGCAACCCCTCGACCAGGCTCTGTGCCACGAGCATGCGGTCGAAGGGATCGCGATGCCCGCCCGGCGGGTACCGCAGCAGCCCGACGCGCTCCGCGTGCGGTCGGCGGATGTCGAGCACCTCGTAGCCGCGACTGGCGACCTCCCGCGCGAAGAAGTCGGCAGGCGGCACAGGCAGCGGTAACTTCCCCAGCCCGACCTTGATGGCAATCTCCCACAACGACGCCACGCTCACCACCAGCGCGTTGGAGGGATTCGTGTACAGGGCTCGGTGGGCGCTCGACAACCGGTCGTCGTCGACCGCCGCCCAGAGCACGACATGGGTATCGACGAGGATCCTCAACGGTAGTCGGCCAGATCGTCGATCGGGTCGTCCCAACCCTCCGGCAGATCGAAGGACCAACCTCCCAGGGGGCGCGGCTCGGCGGGACGGCTGGTCGGTCCTTCCACCACCTCGCGAGCGCGAGCCACGACCACCTCGGTCACGAACGCGGTGACGGAGAGATGGGAGAGCTCGGCAGCACGCTCGATCAGGTGCTTGCTCTCGGGAGCGATCCGAAGCTCGAGGCGCGCGGTCTGTGCGGACATGCGACGCTCCAATGTACGGCTACCGATGCCGTACACGTGGAAGGTATCCGACAGGGGCGTTTGTTTCGAGGCGGGCCCTCAGCTCATCCAGGTGGCGTCCTTCTGCAGCGCCCACTTGCTGGTGATCTTCCGCTGGCGGGTCCAGAAGCGGTAGCCGTCCCAACCCGTGATGTTCCCCGCGCCGAAGCAGCTGTCGTTCCACCCGCCGAACCCGAAGGGCTCGCGCGGCACGGGCACGCCGACGTTCACGCCGCACATCCCCGCCTCGGCCGAGCCCATGACGCGACGCGCCACGTCGCCCGAGGTCGTGTACACCGCGGACGCGTTGCCGTAGGGGTTGCCGTTCTCGATCTTCAGCGCCTGGTCGAGGTTGTCGACGCGCACGACCGAGAGCACGGGCCCGAAGATCTCCTCGCGGACGTTCGGCAGCTCGGCCGAGCAGTGGTCGATGATGGTCGCGCCGACCCAGTAGCCGCCGGCGTCGCCGCCCTTGCCGCGCCCGTCGACGATCACCTTGCCGCCGTCGCGCTCGGCCTGGTCGATGTACCCCTTGATGCGGGCCTCCGCGGCCGCCGTCGTGACCGGGCCGACGTGCTCGCCGGTGACGAGCGCCGACGCCTTCTTCGCGATCTCCGCGAGGATGTGGTCCACGTCGCCCACCGCGAGGAGCACGCTCGCCGCCATGCAGCGCTGGCCCGCGCAGCCCGCGAACGAGGCCACCACGTTCTCGGCCGTCAGCGCCACGTCCGCGTCCGGCACCACCACGAGGTGGTTCTTGGCGCCGCCGAGGCAGAGCGCGCGCTTGCCGTTCGTGCAGGCCCGGCCGTAGACCGTCTTCGCCACCCGCGTCGAGCCCACGAAGCCGACCGCGGAGATGCCCGGGTGGTCGCAGATCGCCTCGACGACCTCGCGGCCGCCCTGCACCAGGTTCAGCACACCCTTCGGCAGCCCCGCCTCCTCGAAGATGGCGGCGAGCTTCAGCGAGGACAGCGGCACTCGCTCGCTCGGCTTGAGGATGAACGCGTTCCCGCCGACCAGCGCCTGCGGGAGCATCCACAGCGGCACCATGAACGGGAAGTTGAACGGGGTAATGCCCGCCACCACGCCCATCGGCTCGTACGTGATCTCGCAGGTCACGCCGCGGCTGACCTCGAGCTGGTTGCCCGACGCGAGGTTCGGCAGCGAGCAGCCGAACTCCACGCACTCGATGCCCTTCTCGACCTCGGCCTTCGCCTCCGCGAAGAGCTTCCCGTTCTCGTGCGACACGAGCCAGGACAGCTCGTCGATGTCGCGCAGCATGATCTCGCGCGCCCGGTACATCACGTAGGCGCGGTCGCGGATCGGCACGGTGCGCCACTGGGCCACCGCCTCCTTCGCCGCCTTCACCGCGGCGTCGACGTCGCCGGCCGTCGAGTAGCGCACGTGGGCCATGGGCTTTCCGTGCCGCGGGTTGTCGATGGGCGCGACCTCGGAGCCCGAGGCCTCCCGCCACTGGCCGCCGATCCAGTTCCGCGGGTCGACGTAGGGGGCGAAGTCGTAGGA
>JACKER010000062.1 GCA_020632925.1 Alphaproteobacteria bacterium
TCGAGGACGACGGTGGGAGCTTCCCCGTCCACCCCATCACCGATGTCGACAGCGAAGGGCTGGTAGGCGGCGACCTCGACGGCGACGGCGACCTCGAGGTGGTCGTCTGGGACGCCATGACCGGCGACACCGTCCTGCTCGAGCACCGCGTCGGCGACGTCTGGACGGAGCGGCGGAGCGCGCCGACGCTGGGCCTGTTCGCGGCGGGCGACGTGGACGGTGACGGCGCGGGCGACCTGCTCCACCGGTCCGCGGGTGTGAGCCTGGCCCGAGGCCTGGGCTGCGCGATGGCCGACACCGACGACGACGGCCTGCACGACGCCGAGGAGTGGCTCCTCACGGGCAGCTCGCCCACCCTGGCGGACACCGATGGCGGCGGCGTGTCCGACGGGGCGGAGGTGGCGCGTGGCACCGACCCGCGCTCGGCGGGCGACGACTGATCAGTCCGCCTCGGGCTCGTCCCCACGGCCGTTCGCGCGACGTTCGATCGAGCGACGGATGCGCTCGGCACCGGGGCCCGCGATGATCGGCCGCCCCTGCCAGCGCGCGAACACGAAGGTGAACTCGGCGCCGAAGAGCAGCACCTGCGCGGTGTACTGCACGTAGAGCATGAGCGCGACGATGGCGCTGGCGGCGCCGAAGGTGGAGACCGAGCCGACGTGGCGCAGGTACCAGGCGATCGCGTGCTTGCCGATGACGAAGAGGCCCGCGGACACGAGCGAGCCGACGACCACGTCGCGCCAGCGGATGCGCACGTCCGGCAGCGTCTTGTAGATCACCATCAGCAGCACGGAGACCAGCGCGAAGCTCGACGCCTCCTCCACCAGCCTCACGGCGAACAGGGGCGCGTCGAACCAGGTCGTCACCTGGTCGGCCATGCCGTGCAGGACGATGGTGGCGACGAGCGAGACCATCAGCAGCGAGCCGCACAGCGCCACGCTCGCGAAGGCCAGCAGGTTGCGGCGGACGAGCTCCAGCCAGGTCGCGCCCGGCAGCGCGCGGACCCCCCACATGTGGTCGAGCGTGGCCTGGAGCTGGAAGAAGCCCCGCGCCGCGCCATAGAAGCTGACCAGGATGCCGAGGCTGCCGGCGGCCCACGGGGAGCGGCCGTTGGCGGCGTTGCGGACCAGCACGCGCACCGCGTCCGCGATCTGGGGCGTGAGCAGCCCCTGCAGCTCGCGCGTGAGCCGCTCCTCCGCCGCATCGGTCCCGAAGACCGCGGAGACCACGGCGGTCGCGACCAGCACCAGCGGCGCGATGGAGAACAGCGCATAGAACGCGAGGGCGGCGCTCTGCTGCGTGGCGCGGTCGTCCCGCCACTCCCGCCACGTCTCGTCCAGCAGCTGCAGGATCACCATCGTGTCCGCACCTAACGCGAGCCGCGACCGGCATACTGCGCGCGGCCGCAACGCGCGGCCGGGAGGACCCATGATCGAGGTCGGCGCCAAGGCGCCCCCCTTCAAGCTCCAGGACCACCTCGGGCGCACCGTCGCCTCCGAGGGGCTCCTGGGTCGCCGCCACGTGCTGCTCTGCTTCTATCCCCTGGACTTCACCCCCACTTGAAGCTCGGAGATGCCAGCGCTGGATGCGCTGCGCGATCGTCTCCGGGCCTCCCACACCCTCGCCTGCGGCGCCTCCGTCGACAGCGTCTACAGCCACGCGGCCTGGGCCGCTGCGCTGGGCGGCATCCGGATGCCCCTGCTGGCGGACTTCCACCCCAAGGGCGCCGTCGCCACCTCGTTCGGGATGTTCCTGGCCCCGGCCGGCATCACCGATCGGGCCACCGTCCTGATCGACGCCGCCGGCGTCGTGCGACACGCGAGCAGCGTGACGCCAGCGGGCAAGCGGGACATGGACGCGCTGGTGAAGCTCTGCGAGGAGCTCGACGCCGGCTGGTCCGAGCCGCTGCCCGCCTTCGAGGACGCACCGGGCCTGCCCGCGGGCAGCGAGCTGTTCGTCAAGGATCGCTGCATGTTCAGCCGCTGGTCCAGCTACGTCCGCACGAACCTCGGGCTCGAGGCCTCGCTGCCGATGACCAACGTGACCAGCGACCCCGCGGCGGGTGAGCGCCTGGCCGCGGCGGGTGGCAAGAACCAGGCGCCCGCGCTGCTCCACGACGGCACCGTGCTGTACGAGAGCAAGGACATCAACGCGTTCCTCGTGGAGCGGGCCGCGGACCGCTGGTAGGCTGCGGGCCATGCGGCAACGGCGTCCCCTGTCGAGCAGTGGTCTGGTTCCCTTCCTGATCCTGTTCCTGGCGTCGTCGCTGCTGTATGGCGCGCTCTGGTTCGTCGACTACGGCAGCTGGGACCACAACCCGCTCGTCCTGTGGACGGGTCCCGCTGCCTACGACGTGCTGGTGAACTTCGCCGAGGTCACGATCGGGGTCCTCGGCGCCGCCATCACCGTCGTCGCCATCCTCGTGGAGCTCGCCTCCACCCGGTACACCGCCCGCGTGACCGAGCTGTTCGTGCGCGACCGCACGAACGCCGCCGTCATGGGCTTCTTCGTCGTCACGTCGGTCGTCGTGCTCTGGGTCGAGATGTCGCTCGGCGAGGAGGGGCAACCGAAGGCGATGATGCTGACGGCCACGGTGCTCCAGACCACCAGCCTGCTCGTCCTGCTCCCCTACTTCACCTACGTCTTCGACTTCCTGTCACCGACCCGCGTGATCGAGCGCATCCAGGAGGCCGGCTCGGGCTGCGTCCGCGGCTTGTCCGGGCGCTCCCAGGTCCCTCGCGAGGCGATCGAGGAGTCGCGGACGGGCGTGATCCTGTCGCTCGAGCAGCTCGGCGACATCGCGCTGAACTCCATCGAGAACAAGGACAAGTCGCTCACCCTGGCCGCCGTGCGCGCGCTCGAGCGGCTCGCGCTCGACGCGATCGAGCACAAGTCGCGGCTGCCCGAACCCTGGTTCGACACGACCACGCTCGTGCGCACCGATCAGGACTTCATCGCGCTGCACCCCGACATGGTCAAGGCGCTGACCGAGCGGCGTACCTGGCTCGAGACCAAGGTCTTCCGCCAGTACCAGGACGTGTTCGGCGAGGCGCTCAACCGGATGCGCGACGTGAACCACCTCATCGCCATCCACACGCGCCACGTGGCGGTGACGGCGATCCGCGTGGACGACCCCCACGCCGTCCAGCTCTCGATCCGGTTCTTCAACACGTACCTGCGCGCCGCGATCAACGCGCGCGACGTCCGCAGTACGTACAACCTGTTCAACGAGTACCGGATCTTCGCCGAGCGGGCGATGGAGGTCCAACGCACCGATCTCGTCGTCATCGTGGCGAACCACATGAAGTTCTACGGGCAGCTCGCGTTCGGCATGAACCTGGCGTTCCTCCTCGAGACCGTGGCCTTCGACCTGTGCATGCTGCTGGAGCGCGCCCACGCCGTCGGCGCCGAGTGCCACGACCCGCTGCTGGACGTGTTCCTGGACGTGGACCGCGAGCCCGAGTCCAAGGGGATGGAGGCGAGCCTGCGCGGGGTGCGCAAGGCGCAGATCCGCCTCGCCACCTGCTACCTCGTGTCCGGTCGCCCCGAGCTCGCGAGGCGCATCGCCGACGACATGCGCGCCGAGCCGGCGGACCGCCTGCGGTCCATCCGCTCCGAGCTCGAGCGCGTGGCGGAGCAGGAGTACTGGGAGATGAGCGACCGGGGCGTGAACTTCGAGTGGTTGCCCCCGGAGCGACGCGCGACGCTCGGCACCTTCTACGCCTGGTTGTTGCCCGATCCGGGAGCTTGAGCAGGCGACCTGCGACGACACGGTTCATTCCGGGCGGCGGTCGCTGTAGAATCGGTGACCCAGGAGCCCTCCTCGCTCCGTCCATCCGGGAGAACCTCATGCGCCGCGCCCTCCTGCCCCTCGCCCTCCTCGCCGCCTGCGGCGGTGGGTCCACGGAAGAGCCGACCACGTCCGCCCGGCCCGTCGCGGTCCCGGAGGACGCGGTCGGTGGCGCGCCGGTGCTCGTGCTCCGCACCACGAACGGAGCGACGATCGACCCCCAGGTGTACGCCGACCTGAACCGGATGTTCAACGAGCAGATCGACGTGACCTCGCTGTTCATGCGGGGTGGCCTGCGCACCGACGACCAGGGCGAGCCCATCACGCCGCCCGCCGCGGACCTCTCGGGGACGGCCGTCGAGCAGGTCGCGTCCTTCGCCGGATCCGGCCAGGTCGTGCCCGGCGCGACCGACACCTGCGGCAACCCGCTGATCGCCTCGTTCGTGACGCCGCCGATGGTCACCGAGGCCGGTGGGGATCTCGGCGATCTCGAGCCCACGATCTGCGACGGCGGCGCCTGCGACGCGATCCGGCACGGCACCGTCGAGGTCGTGCTGTCCAACGTCCGCTTCGACGGCATGCTGGACGTGGTGGTCAACATCCAGCCCGACCCGCTGACCCGCACGCCCGCGCTGTGGGGCTCGCTGATCGGCACGTTCCTGTCCGACCTGAACCCGGGCTTCCTCCAGGTGCCCGTGATGCTGCACGCCGAGCAGTTCCAGTTCGGGCTGTTCGGAGTGCTGCAGCGGGTCAAGACGTATGTCCACCCCGGCATCGGGGTGCGCGAGGTCATCGTCCTGCCGCACGCGGAGCGGCCGTTCTCGCAGCGGGAGATGCTGGTGACCTGGATCCCCGGCTCGGGGCAGGACTGCGTCGACCGGTGGAACTCCGAGTTCACGGGCATCCCGCCGTTCGGGTGTGCGGAGGCGCAGGCCGTCGGCATCGACCGCACCGCCACCGGCGGCTTCGGGGTGTACAAGACGTACACGAACGAGGGCGCCGACCCCTCGGTGCTGGCGACCCTCCAGAACGCGCTCTCCTGGCAGCTGCAGACCGGCGCCGTCTGCGCCCCGGTGGGCGAGAAGTCGGTCTACCTGAAGCAGGGCCAGGTCGAGCTGTTCACCTGCCCCGAGTCGCTGGGCGACGTGGACACCTGCCTCGCGCTCCAGGACATGGAGGAGTTCGCCTGCAACCCGATCGCGGAGACCGAGACCGTGCTCGAGCCCGACGGGGCCACGCCGATCCCGCTGGTCGAGCAGCGCGAGCCCTACGTCCTGCGGTACGACCCGCTCCTGCCGTTCGCGGGGCAGGTCGAGCTCGAGATCACGGTCGACGACGACACGGTGCTCTACCTCCCGACCGACGAGCTCGGCTCGGGCGGCGCGGATCGGTTCACGTCGATCATGGGTCCCGCGGGTCCGGTGGAGCTGCCGACGGCCATCAAGGACGAGCACTGCGACGAGGACCCGGCCTTCCGGTACGACGTGGGCGGCGTGTGGCCCGCCGGGGTGTACACCGCGACGCTCACGATGGGCGCGACCGACCCCGATCTGTACGTCCACGTGACCAGCCTGGACACCTGGAAGTTCTGAGGGGCCGTGGCGGACCCGCACCACCACCCGGAGCTGGACGCCTTCGACCGCACGACGGTGACGCTGTACCGCGCGGGGATCGGAGCGGCGTCGCTGGGGTTGCTATTGCACGCGGGCGCCCTCGCGTCGGGGCGGGCGCTCCCGGGCCGGTGGCTCGTGCTGCTCGGCGTGGCCGCCATCGCGGCGGACCTCCACCTGTACGACAAGCGCATCCGCTGGGTGTTCGGCGCCGCGGCCTGGACGGGCGTGGTCCTCTGCGCGGTCCCGGGGCTGGACGGCTGGCCCGCCACGCTGGTGGCGGACGCCGGGCTCGGCTTCCTCTACGTGACGCTCTCGGGGGTCGCGCTCAAGGAGCAGTTCTGCTTCCGGCTGCCGCTGATGCAGGCGGTCCCGGTGCTGCTCGCGAGCTCGCTGCTCCCCCTGGTGCTCGGCGCGGCGTGGCCGGCGGCGGCGCTGACCGCGGGCGCGGGCGTGCTGCTCGGGGTGCTCGCCGTCGCGAAGGCCCGGATGCCGCTGCACTTCGACATCGGCGACCGCTCCCGCTACCAGATCTAGCAGGCTGCTGAACAAGTCAGCAGCCTGCACTTCAGCGTACCGCTCCCGCGTCCCCTGGCTACCTACCGGCCTGCCCTCCACTCCCTCCGAACCTTCGGTTCTACGGTCGCTACGGGCGTCCGTCAGGGACCAGCTCAGGGGACGCTCCCGCTCACCCGCAGGTCGCTGAGAAGCGCCTGACGGCCCTTCTTCAGCAACCTGCTAGCTCAGCCGCGCGGGGGCGCCCGGAACGCGTGCCCGAAGAGGAACTGGAACGGCAGGTGGAGCCGCTCGGCCCAGGCGGTCTCGTGGTGCCTGGCCCCCGGGAACGACAGGTGGAGCAGGTCGCGACCCATCGTGAAGCCGCGCGCCAGGAGTGCGTCGCGCATCGCCACGGTCGCCTCGTGGTTGTCGCCCGGCCACCCGGAGTCGAGGTACACCCGGATCCCCTCCGGACGGGGCTCCCGCCAGACCGCGCTCTCCATGTCGTCACGCAGGCCGAAGCTCGGCGACAGGCACGCCGCCATCCCGAACACGTCGGGGCGGCTCCAGGCCAGCCAGAAGGAGGCCACCCCGCCCAGCGAGCTGCCCATCACCGCGGTCGCGTCGGGCGCCGGCAGCGTCCGGTACCGCTGGTCGATCTCGGGCTTCACGACGGCGCACAGCTCGTCCGAGTACCCCTGCCAGCCCGGCGGGGTGTACTCCTGCTCCCGACGCTCGGGGCTCGCATAGACCGCGACCACGATGACCCGGTCGACGATGTGCACCGCGTCGAGCAGATCGAGCGTCTCGTCCACCTGCCACTCGACCCCCGAGAAGGCCTCCTCGGGGAAGAACACGTTCGCGCCGTCGTGGATGTACAGCGTCGGGTAGCACTTGAGCGTGTTCTCGACGTACCCCGGCGGGGTGTAGACCCGGACCGTGCGCGTCCCGATCTGGAACCGGTCGCTGATGGCGCCCTTGGGTCCCCCGTCGAAGTGAGGGTAGATCCAGCGCTCCTCGGCCGACGCGATCCCGTTGGCGCCGACGGACCAGTGGAACCCGCCCTCCCGGTGGCGGCAGACCTTGAAGTAGATGTGCGGCCGGTCGCCGTCCAGGACCTCGAAGGACCAGGTCGTCCCGTCGTCCGCGACCGTGACCGGCTCCACGTCCGTGTCCCAGTCCAGCGACGTGCGCAGGACGATGCGGTCGCCCTCCCGCGCGGGGTATCTGACATGGATGCGGAACGTGCGTGCGGTCATGGTGACGGCCAGCCTAGCCTGTTCGGTGGGATGCCGGACCGGGACCACGCCGACCCACCCGCTCGGCCCGACCGGCACGACGACGACCGACGAGGTCGGCCCGGCGCTGGTCTTCGAGGGGGACCCGCCCCGCAACCTGCTGGTGATCAGCATCGACACGCTGCGTCGTGACGCGCTCGGCCGCTACGGCGGACCCTCCACCCCCACCCTCGATCGTCTCCTGGGCGAGGGGGTCGCGCTCGACCAGCACGTCCAGTGCAGCAACTGGACCTTCCCCAGCACCACCTGCACCCAGGCGGGGCGGTACCTCGACGACCTCGGGGTGGTCCCGTCGATCGCGGGCAGCCGCGACCCCCTGCCAACCCTGCCCAGCATGGCCCGCGCGCTGCGCGACCAGGGGTTCACCACGCTCCTGTCGACGGCGAGCGTCTACGTGTCGTCCGAGCGCAACAACGCGCAGGGGTACGACGAGGACCAGCTGACCGGCATCCGGTACGCGCGCGGCATCTGGGAGCAGGGGCGCGACATGCTCCAGGCCGCGATGGACCGCGGCGAGGTGGACCGCTGGCTGCTCCACCTGCACGTGGTCGAGCCGCACGAGGCCTACGCTCCGCCCGAGTCCTACCTGGCCGCCCTCGACGAGCTGCCGCCCGACCCGTGGGATCTGGGCAACCACGACACCGTCTACGACATGCTCGCGACCTGGCCCGACCTCGACCCCGAGCAGCAGGCGCTGATGGTGAGCCTGCAGCGCGCCCGCTACGCTGGCGAGGTGCAGTACCTCGACGACCAGCTCACGGAGGCGCTCGCGGAGGCGGACGCGCTCGGGTGGCTGGACGACACGCTGGTGATGCTGTGGACCGACCACGGCGAGGCCTTCTTCGAGCACGGCCACCCGACGCACGCCTGGACGCTGCACGCGCAGGAGGGCGACGCGATCGCGGGGTTCTGGGCCAAGGGCCTCGAGCCCGTCGGCTGGGACGGTCCCACGACAGCCATCGATCTCGCCCCGACCGCCATGACCGCGCTCGGGCTGCCCGTCCCCGACGGGTTCGACGGGGAGGTGGTGGGGACGGCCGACCCGCAGCGCGCCCGCTTCACCCTGGTGAACGGACGCGCCGGCGTCCAGCAGGCCGTGCTCCAGGGGCCCGACAAGCTCCTGTACGACTGGTCCACCGGGCGGCTCGAACTGTACGATCGAGCGGCGGATCCCCGCGAGCTGAACGACCTCGCCGCGCGCCGGCCGGATCGGGTGAGGGCGTTGTACGACCTCCTGACGCCGCGGGTCGATCGGCTTCGACCCCTGGTGTCGGCGACGCCCGTGGCACCCACCGGGTTGTGACCGCTTCACGACCGCGGAGGGTGTAGGCTTCCCGCGTGGCCATCGTCCTGGTCGGAGACCGGTACCAGATCACCCGCCGGCTCGGCAAGGGCGGGATGTCCAGGGTCTACCTCGCGTGGGACAGCCGCCTGCGCATGTGGGGCGCGCTCAAGGTGATGTCGCGCGAGGCGGTGTCGGACGAGGTGCTCCGCAACCGGTTCGCGCAGGAGGCGCGGGTGATGGCCCGCCTCTCCCACCCGCACCTCATCCGGCTGTTCGACCTGCGGGACGACGTCGAGACGCCGTACATGGCCATGGAGTACATGGAGGGCGGCACGGTCGCCCGGCGGCTGACGCGCGGCCCGATCCACCCGCAGCAGGCGCTGACCATCGCCGCCCAGCTGTGCAGCGCGCTCGGAGCGGCCCACGACGCGGGCATCGTCCACCGGGACGTGAAGCCCCAGAACCTGCTGCTGGACCGCGTCGGCCACATGAAGCTCGCCGACTTCGGGGTGGCGCAGGCCGTCGGCGACACGCGGATGACGATGTCCAACATGTCGCTGGGCACCCTGGCCTACATGCCGCCCGAGCAGCAGCGCGACGCCTCCAAGGTCGACCACCGCGCGGACATCTATGGCGCGGGCGCGACGCTGTTCGCGATGCTCACCGCACGCCGTCCGACCGCGCTGGTCGCCGCGGACCGCGACCGGGCGCTGGACGCGCTGCCGGAGGCGACGCGGGAGCTGGTGACGAGGGCGACCGCGGCGGACCCCGGCGACCGCTACCACACGGCGGCGGCCTTCGAGGCGGCGCTGCAGGACGCGCTGAACCGCGTGGAGCGGACCGAGCTCGACGCGACCTCGCTCATCGTGGCACCCGACCCGGTGCCGTCGGGTCCCCCTCGCACCGACGACACCGACGACGACCTCGACGACGAGGACTTCGGCGGCACCACGCGGCGCTGGCGGCCGGTCACGCGGCCACCGGAGTCGTCGAGCCCCTCGATGATCAAGACGATGCTGCTCGACGAGGAGGACTCCAACCAGCCCTCGTCGCCGGCCGTCGCCTCGTTCGACCGGCCCGCTCCCACGCCCACCCCCGCCGTGCGCACGCGCCGGTGGCCGACGGTGCTGGTGGCCGTGGTGCTCGTGGCCGGCCTGGTCTCCTGCGCCGGCCTGTGCGCGGGCGGGGCGCTCGGCGGCATCGGGGGCATCGGCTGGGGCCTGATGTAGCGGTCAGCGCTCGGCGACGACCAGGCGGACGACGTAGAGCTGGTGGTGGCGCGGCCCGTGGGACCGGACCCAGGGCAGGCCGTCCACGTCCTGCACGACCGTCAGCCCCTCGTCCTCGAGCAGGTCCACCAGCGCCTCGTCCGTGCCGCCCACCGCGCCCAGCGCCGGGTCTGGCGTGCAGAGCACGAGGCGCCCGCCCGGTCGCAGCACCCGCGCGACCTCGGCCACGAAGGCGCCCGGGTCGTCGAGCAGATCGATCACGTTGGCCGCCACCACCGTCCCGAAGGCCTCCGACGCGACCGGCAGCGCCTCCGCCAGGCCCACGACCGGCGTGGCGTCCGTTCCCGCCGTGGCCCGGAGCAGGGCGCGCACCGACCGATCGACGACCACCAGCGGGCGGGCGCCGATCCGTCGGGTGGCCGTGCCCGCGCCGCACCCGATCTCGAGCACCGGGCCCGAACCCAGAGCGGCCACCAGGCGCTCCACGACGTCCGTGCGTCGCGCCAGCAGCTCGGTCACGAGGCGCTCGGCGGGACCCGCCACGACGTCGACCGCGCCCTCCTCGTCCGCGAGGAAGTCGTCGTCGATCGCGGCGTCGCCCACCCCGCGCACCGCGGCGCAGAACTCGCCGAGCAGCGCCACGTCGTCGGCGCCGAGCCGCCCGACCTCCCCGAGCGAGGCCAGCACGTGCTCCCGCGCACCCCGCAGCCAGCGGGCGGGGTCCGGCACCAGCACCGGCACCCCACCGAGCACGGGCCACACGCCGGCCTCGTTGCGCAGGAGCGCCCCGTCGGACACCAGCGCGCCGCCCTCGAGGGGGTCCGCGAGGAGCGCGTTCATCGCCGTGCCACGCGGAAGACCGAGGTGACGGGCCGCATCTCGACCGAGCGGAACAGCGCTTCGGCCGGGGAGCCGGGCTCGGTCACCGCGTACGCCGTGCCGAAGGCCACGCCCTGCCACTCCTGGAGCGCGCCGAGCAGCAGCGCCCGCCCGAGGCCCGTCCGGCGGTGGTCGCGGTGGACGGCGAGCCCGGTGATCCGCGCCTCGCGCCCGTCCCAGGTCACGGAGATCACGCCGGTGGGCGCCCCCACGGGGCCCGTCGCGAGGACCGCGGCCCACTCGTCCTCGCGAGCGCGGAGCTGGGCCTCGAGCTGCCAACGGGCGAGCGCCTCGGGCATCGCCTCGGCCAGCAGCGCGACCGCGGCATCCAGCTCGTCACCCAGGTCGCGGACCCCCTCCGGGCGCCCGGGGTCGAGCTCGGCGTCGTGCATGAAGCAGTGCAGCTCCTCGGCGGCGGGAGGAGGGGCAGCGACCGCCCGAACCGCGCTCCCCTGGACGACCGGCCGCGTGCTGCTCAGGCGGTCCTCCCACCACAGCTCGGCGCCGCCCGCCCGCTGCTGCCAGGCGCCCACGTCGTCGGGCGGGTCGTCCAGCACCCAGCGCTCGCCCACGGGCAGCGCCAGCACCACGTGGTCGTCCCGCTCCTCGCGCGCGACCCCCGGCCAGGCATGGGACAGGGTCCGGAAGGCGGGCAGCTCGCGTGAGTGCACGGGGACCTCCTAGTGGGTGGGCAGCATCCGCCAGGGCTTGGGGAACCACGCGAAGCGGTCGCCGAGGTCCACGAGCCCGTCGTAGGCGATGCCTGCGTCCGCGCCCGGCTCGGCGATGCGCCAGCGGTACCAGACCGGCCCCTCGCGCAGGAAGGGCACGACCGTCGCGTATCCACCGGGGAACTCGGGGTGGTCGGCCAGCTCGTCGATCCACGCCGCCCACACCGTCAGCTCGGTCTGCGCAGCCGTCGGGAAGTGCAGCTCCACCTCGGGGCGGAACGCGGCGAACAGCTCGGACGCGGCCTGCTCGACCGCGGGCGCCACCTCCGGGCGGAAGACCCGCGCCGCATCACCCGGGTGGGGCACCATCCGCTCCCTCACAAGCGAGCCCACCGTCCGCGTCCGGCAGGACAGCACGAACCGCTCGAGGAACGCGACGGCGGCGGACGAGGGCGTCACTTGTGGCGGAAGACGATCCGACCCTTGGTCAGGTCGTATGGCGACACGGCCACCGTCACCCGGTCGCCGAGGACCACGCGGATGCGGTACCGGCGCAGCTTGCCGGCCAGGTGCGCGTGCACCTCGGTCCCCGCGTCCGTCGTCACCAGGAAGTGCCCACCCGGGAACACCTCCTGGATGATGCCCTCGATCTCGATCAGGTCGTCCGAAGCCAAGTGCTCTCCTCCGGGCGCTGGGTCTAACCCGCCGTCGACCGCCCGCCACCGCGCTCAGTCTTCGTGGTCCTCGCGGCGAGGCTTGCCCTTCCGGGGCTTCTCCTGCCGCTCCGCGGGCCAGGTCTCGTGCGCCTTCTCGCGGAACGACTGGAAGCGTCCTTCGAGGATGGAGGTGCGCATCTCCGCCATGTACTGGTGGAACCACGCGATGTTGTGCACCGACACCAGCGTGGCGGCGAGCACCTCGCCCACCCGGAACAGGTGGTGCAGGTACGCCCGGCTGAACGTCTTGCAGGTGCTGCACGTGCAGCGGGTGTCGATCGGGTACAGGTCGGAGCGGTACCGGCTGTCCGTGAGCCGCACGCGACCCATCCAGCCCCAGGCCACGCCGGACCGGGCGTGCCGCGTCTGGATCACGCAGTCGAACATGTCGATGCCGCGCGCGACGCCCTCCACCAGGTCCACCGGGCGGCCGACGCCCATCAGATACCGCGGGCGGTCCTGCGGCATGTGCGGCGTGGTCCAGTCCAGCACCTCGACCATCGTGGCGTGGCCCTCGCCGACGGACAGACCGCCCACGGCGTACCCGTCGAAGTCGAGCTCGCGGATCTGCTCGGCGCTCCGCTTGCGCAGGTCGGGCCAGAAGCCGCCCTGGACGATGCCGAACAGCGCCTGGTCCTCACGGGTGTGAGCCAGGCGGCAGCGCTCCTCCCAGCGGGTCGTGCGCTCGACGCTGTCCGCCGCGTACCCCTTGTCCGTCCCGAACGCGAGGCACTCGTCGAAGACCATGGCCACGTCGGCGCCGAGCTCCTGCTGGATCTCCATCGAGCGCTCGGGCGTGAGCACCGTCGGCTTGCCGTCCACCTCGTAGCGGAAGCGGACGCCCTGCTCGTCGACCTCCTTCTCGAGCGAGAAGACCTGGAAGCCGCCGGAGTCCGTGAGGATGGGCAGGTCCACGCCCATGAACCGGTGGAGCCCGCCCGCCTTCGCCACGAGCTTCTCTCCGGGCCGCTGGGACAGGTGGTAGGTGTTCGCCAGCAGGATCTGCGTGCCCGTGTCGTCCAGCAACCTGGGGTGGACCGAGCGGACGGCGGCCTGGGTGCCGACCGGCATGTAGACCGGGGTCTGGATGCGACCGTGGGGGAGGTCGAGCGTCGTCGCGCGGGCGTCGCCGTCGCGTCCGTCGATCCGGAAGGGGAAGCGGTTCATGACACTCCCTGACACGACCCGGAGTCGGTGGCTACCGCGTCGGCACCGGTCTGGGGTACCATCGCCCCTGCGATGCGCGGGCTCGACGAACAGATCTCTCGCGGCTCTCCGATGATGGCCGGAGATCCGGTGAGCACCTGGACCCTGGCGGAGGCCGTGGAGGTCAGGGGCGACGTGCACGTCCATCGCGCCTCGGGCGACATCCCGGCGCGGATCGCGATCTGGCGGTACCAGGGGAGCGAACCCCTCCCTCGCTTCCTCGAGCGGCTCAAGCAGGACGGCGATCGCTGGCGGACGCTCCGGCACCCGAACCTGATGCCGACGCTGGAGACGGGTCGTCTCCCCTCGCAGATCACCTGCTACTGGGTGCAGGAGGAGGTCGTCGGCACCTCGCTCGCCGAGCGCCTCGCGATCCACCCCCTGGTCGCGCCGGAGCACGCGCTGAACATCGCGCGCCAGGTCGGGACGGCGCTGCAGGTGGTCCACCGCGCCCAGCTGGTCCACGGCGACCTCGATCCCAGCAACGTGATCCTGGTGGACGCGAAGGACAAGCCGCGCCTCGCCTGGGGTGGCCTGGCCTCCAGGCTCGAGGCGGCGGGGATGGACGTGGGGCGGCGCTCGATGTCCGAGCTCGCGCCCGAGCAGCTCGTGGGCCGCACCCCAACGCCCTCGGCCGACACGTACGCGCTGTGCGCGCTGTTGTTCCGGATGCTCTCGGGCCAGGAGCCGTGGACGGTGCGCCGCTCGGGGCCGCCACCCGGGGTGACCGCGGACGAGCCGCTGCCGGCGCTGCCGGAGTGGGTGTCGAACGACGTGCGTCAGATCCTGGTCGAGGGGCTCCAGCGCGATCCCATGCGGCGCCCGCCCCTGCAGGAGCTGGTGGACCGCATCGAGGACCAGGAGATGGCAGCGCGCGGGCAGGCGGCGCCGCTCGGCACCTGGTCGGCGCAGGTCACCTCCCCGCCCGAGGCGACGATCACGCCGCCCACGGTCAACCGGACGGTCGATCCGATGACCCGGGACGACGGCGACACGCTGGACTCGGCGCTCGCGAACACCCCGCCCAGCGCCCACGTGCTGCGGATGGCGCCGGCCCCGCAGATCACGCAGGCCACGCTCGCGCCCTCCATGGCGCCGCTGCCCGCCCGGACGGTGGTCTCCCCCGCGCGCGTCCAGCAGCGGCCGAGCTCCCTGATCGTCCCCGCGGCGGTGATCGGCGCCGCCCTGCTGATCGGCTTCTCGCTGGTGGCCGCGACCGTGCTGTGGACGGGAGGGCGGACCAACGGCGCGAACGGTGTGGCCACGGTCCGCCCCGCTCCGGTGCAGCCCGCCGAACACGAAGGGCCCGAGCTCACGCCGGCCGGCCCCGCCATCTTCACGCTGCGCACCGAGCCCCCCAACGCCGAGGTGTGGGAGGCGGGGACGTTCGTGGGGCTCACGCCGCTCGAGATCATGCTCGACCCCAAGAAGAGCACCGACCCGCGCACGTTCGAGCTCAAGCTCGCGGGGTACGCGTCGCAGCAGGTGGTCCAGGCGTTCTCCAAGGTCGACGTGCAGCACACGCTGACGCTCGCGAAGGCCGCACCGAGGCCGGTCCAGCCCGCGGCGACGACGACCGCGCCGGCTCCGGGTCCGGCACCCGCTCCGGTCCAGCAGCCGCGCCCCGCGCCCAGCGGCCGCAACCTGGGCATCAAGGTGGAGCGCTGACGCATGTGGCTCGCGTGCCTCGCGCTGGCGGCCTTCGCCGGTAGCCAGTCGGACCTCGGGGAGGAGGCGGACCTGCTGTTCCGGCTCGGCGTCCGCGAGTACTCCGAGGGACGGACCGAGGACGCGCTTCAGTACATGCTGGCGTCCCAACGGCTCGTCCCCAACCGCAACGTCGAGTTCAACATCGCCCGCTGCTTCGAGGAGCTGGGCATGCTCGACGAGGCCTGGCGGCACTACGACGACTACGCCCGCGCCGAGCCCGATCCGCAGGCCCGCGCGGAGGCCGAGGCCGCGCTCCTGCGCCTGGGCCAGCGGGTGGCGCGCGTCGAGATCACGAGCGACCCGCCGGGCGCCACGGTGTACGTCGACCGCGTGGACCTCGGGCCGCGCGGCGTGACCCCGCTCACGCTGGCGATGAGCGAAGGCAAGCACCCGATCGTGCTCGACCTGCCCGGGCACGCCCGTGCGGAGCGGACCGCGGAGCTCGTGGTCGGGCAGAAGACGCTGTCGCGGATCACCCTGCTGCCCCTGCCGACGTCATCGAGGGAGGAGCCCGCGGTCACCATGCCCGCGGGTGTTTGGTCGGCCGAGGTCCGCGCTGGCAGCCAGGTGCTCGTGCGGGTCTCGGGCGACGCGTGCGCGCTGTTCCCCGCGACGCTCCAGGGTGCGGGCGAGCCCCGCGCGCCGACCCTGCCCGAGCAGGCGCCCCAGGGATCCGTGCGCGCCGCGACCACCCAGACGCCGCCCCTGCTGCTCGACGTGAGCTGGCAGGGCGCGACCACGCGGCAGGTGCTGGAGCGCGTGGACAAGCGGGCCACCGTGCTGGAGGACGCCTCCTCGCTGCGGGTGTGGGTGTTCGATCGCTGCGAGCCGACCGACCCGGGCGGGCTGGCGCAGGCCCTGGCGTCGATGCCGATGGCTGCACGCATCGACGCGATCACGGTGTTCGCCGAGTGGGCCGCGATCCGGGGTGCGCCCGACCTGTCCCGGGCCTCCGTGCAGTGTGCCGCGGGCGACTGCCGGCCGCTGGTGTCCGGCCTCGTCGGTCAGCGCTGACGCAGGCGGAGGCGCTCGCCCACGTCCGGCGGCAGCAGCGTCAGTCCGCCCGGGAGGTGGTCGAAGGGCACGAAGTACCCGTCGACCTCGTCCACCACGCGGTCCTCGTCGTCCAGCACCTCGAAGGTGCGCACGTCGTCCGACGGGATCGGCCCCTGCGTGACCTCCCCCACGGGCTCCACCCGCCCCTCGCCGTCCACGCTGGCCAGCAGCCAGTCCGTCGGCTGCCCCGAGCGGCGCGCCATCACGCCGTCGATCCGGTCGTAGAGCGCGGTGAAGGTGTAGTCCGAGATCCAGATGGGGAAGCAGTAGCCCATCACGTCGAAGGCGTCGGAGGAGCCGAAGCTCACCTCGCGGTCGGCGTCCCAGCCTTCCACGCCGATCGTGGCGTTCGCGTAGGGGTACCGCGGGTCGGGACCGGCGGCGCCGCCACAGGGGGAGTGCAGCCGGCCGTGCGCGTGCCCGACCTCGTGCAGCATCGTCTCGACCATCACGTCGCCTTCCTGGAAGCCGACCCCGATGCTCGACTTGGCCCAGTCGTCCGACGGCGACGTGGGGAGGTTCGACAACCCGAGGATGCAGCCCGCGGCGCAGAACTCCGCCTCCGACGGAGCCGGCTTGAACACGCCGTAGAAGTACGCGTTCGGCGGGACGTTCGCCGCGGTGCGCATGCGCGAGATCTCGCCGAGCAGCGCCTCCCACCCGGTCATCGGTCCGATCGGGTTCGGCCAGGTGATCGACGGCTCCACGATCACGTCGACGCCGGTGGTCGGGTACATCGACATCATGCGGTCGGCGACCTCCTGGACGCGGGTGGGGGTGGTGTCCGGCGCGAGCGTCGAGGCCTGGATCATGACGGGGATCAGGTGCACCTCGACGCGCTCCGAGCTCACCACGTCGAGCCCGGCCTCGGCCGAGGTCCAGACGGTCTCGTCGGTGTACGTCCCGGTGGCCGCGTTCTGCGCCTCGTGCAGCTCGACCGTCATCGACATCCCGGCCCGCAGCACGCTCCCCGGGAGCTCGAACTCCACCTTGGGCCGACCGCCGAACACGCTCTCGACCGGCACGAGGTGCCCGACCGCCGCGAGCTCGGTGCCGCTCGACAGCGACAGGACCACGGCGATGTCCCGCTCCTCGACCAGCGCCTCGTCCAGCGCGGAGAACTCCACCGTCAGGCGCCCCGGGCGCGCCGCGATCACCGGAGGCGGGTAGTTCCCGCCGCCGATCACCCCGGGTCCGAGGTACAGCACCCTCTCCGACCCCTGGTTGATGCGGACCGAGTCCAGCACGACGTCGCCGGCGAGCGGGTAGTCCTTGTAGACGGGGCCCGTGTCCTCCGTCGTCACGTCGCCGTCGCCCTTCTTGCAGGCCACCGCCAGGAGCAAACACCACCAGGAACCGCGCATCCTGCCCTCGCTTCGCCCATGTATCTCCCTCGCGGGGATCAGGGCGGGTCGGTGGGGCTCTCCTCACCGGGCTCGGGCACCTCGGGCTCGGGCGTCTCGGGCTCGGGCGGGGTGGGCGCGAACGCGTCGAGCAGGCCCGGATCGGTGCGGACGAAGAGCTGCACGCGGTCGTTGAGGTCGGTGGCGTCGGGCGCGTCGTTCGGCACGACCGGGCGGGTGTCGGCGTAGCTGGCGGCCGACAGGGGCTGCGTCACGCCCGAGGCCTCGAGCGCGCGGAGCACCGCCACGGCCCGCGAGAACCCACGCTCCCAGTTGCTCGACCACTCGGAGGTGTGCACGGGCCGGTCGTCGGTGTACCCCTCGACCACGACCCAGCGCCCCGGCAGCGTCGCCAGCGCCTCGGCCGCCTCCGCCACGATGGTCGCCCCGCGGGGTGAGAGCGTGGTGAAGCCCTCCTGGAACAGCAGCGAGGTCCGGATGCGCACGATCGTGCCGCGCCCGCGCGCCTCGACCTCCGCACGTCCCTGCTCCACCAGCGGCTGGAAGGCGGCCACCACCTCGGCGTGCCGCTCGGCGACGCGGATCTCGTCCACGCGCCGCTCGTGCTGCACCTGGAGCGCCTCGGCGACGGTGGCCGCCAGCCCCTCGTCGACCACCGGGGGCACCTCGGTCCCCTCCTTGGGCAGCGACCGCTTCGGCACCAGCGTGAGCAACCGGTCACGTTCGGCGCGGATGGCGTCGAGCTCCGCGAGCGCGGCGGTGATCTCGTGGTTCAGCTCGGCGTCGTGCTCCTCGTGGAGGAGGTTGCGCGCGGTGATCTCGTCGAGCTGGGCCTGGCGCAGCGCGATCTCGTCCTCGAGCGCGGCGATCTGCTCGTCGGTGGCGTTCTGGTCCGCGGCGCACCGCTGGACCTGGGCCGACAGCGCGGTCCGCGTCGCGGAGAGCTGGACGGTGGTGATCTCGTGCTTGCCCTTGGGGACGCAGCCGAGCAGCGACAGCAGCAGGAGGGCGCCGGTCACAGGAGCGCCCACGACGCGCGCAGGAACACGCTCTGCTGGAGCTGCAGGCTCGTCGTCACCTGGGGCAGCGACTCGAGCCGGAACAGCCAGTTGGCGGACAGGTTGCGGGTCAGGCGCAGGGTCAGGGTGTTGCGCCACTCCACGCTCGGGTGCGTGGGATCCTGTACGTCCTCGAACAGCTCGAGGTCGGTCGCGTAGACGGCCCAGCCCGGGAGGCGCGCGGTCGCGACCAGCGTGCTCTCGACGCCCTCCTGCCCGAAGGACTCGACCTCGCGGTACTCGATCTCCTCGGTCCGGCCGTCGTCCTCGATGACCCAGGCGCCTCCGTACTCGTTCTGGCGGAGCCCGAGGCCCACGCGCCAGTTCAGGGTGACCCAGCGGTTGTTGACGAAGCGCGTGTTGAGCCCGGCGCCCTCGCGCAGGATGGTGGGCTCGAGCGCGTCCGCCACGAAGAACGCGCTGTTGGCGGGAACGAACTCGGTCGTCGTGGTCCCGTCGGCGAACGTGCGCAGCAGCGTCGTGTCGGAGGTGACCACGGTGTTCGTCGGGAAGATCTGCGTGTCGCCGCTCACCCGGACATAGGGTCCGAACCAGGGCTTGACGAAGTAGGTGTAGAGCCCGTCGCCGCGCAGGCTGTCCCGGCTCTTGACGAGCGGGAGCGGGTCGCCCTCCTGCGGCACGATGCGGGAGATGCCCTCCTCCCACTGGACGAGCAGGCTGGTCGCGTGCTTGCCGACGTTGTACGCCACCTGTCCGTCGAGGAACAGCGAGCCCGAGAACGTGAGCTGGTTGGTGGTGCCGACGACGTTCTGCTGCTGGGCGAGCGAGCCGTCGAGGCCGAGGACGAGGTTCTTGCGCCAGCGGCTGGCGCGGTCGTTGGGGGAGCCGAACTCGCCGGGCAGCAGCACGCCCGAGCCCTGGAACTCGCCGGTGTCGGGGTCGAGCACGAGGCGGTAGCGCACGAAGCCGGACTCGGGGACGTAGACCGTCGCGAAGTCGCGCAGCGCGCGGTAGTTCGCGCCCGGCTTCACGATCCGGTACACCCCCGGCGGGAGCAGCCAGGTCTGGAGCGACTCGCCGGCGAAGGTGTCGGCGCCGAAGCCCGTGCCCACGGTCTGGCGGTCGTCGGCGCGGATCAGCTCGTACCCGCCGCGGTGGGGGACGCGGTGGTCGTCGACGACCTCGACCCGCAGCGCGCCCCAGCGCACGGGCACCATCGTCGTCTCGCCCTCCTCGACCTCGACGGCCTGCCCGACGCCCTGCTCGGGGGAGCCGCTGGACACGATGATCGTGTAGCTGCCGGGGTCGAGCAGGATGCGCTGCCCGGTGGCGATGTCCGACACCTCGCTGTTCGCGTCGACGAGGATGACGGGGGGCTCGTTGAGGGGCCCGGTGATGGAGGGAACGAAGAGCGCCCCCTTCCCGACCGGGATCTCGGTCCGGTCCTCGAGGAGCTGGCCCTCGGGATCGGGTTGGGACCAGGCGAACGGCGAGCCGGCCTGCTGCGCGTGGGCGACCCACGGCAGGCCCAGCAGCAACGCCGCGCCGATTACTCGATGGGGCATGAGGGCGTGGCCTCCGTCGCGAACTTCTGGATGGCGAGGATCGTCTCGCGGACGCCCTTCGTCACGAACATGGAGGCCATGCTGGACGGAATGCTGCCACCCGGGTCCGACTTGATGTAGTACTCGAGGTAGGTCGACCGCTGGTCGAGGGCGACCAGGAACCAGCTCCCCTTGGTGAAGCCGATGGGCTCGCCCTGGGAGATGATGGACTGCCCGCTGGCGCTGCCGACCTCGGCCGGATCGACCGATGAGGTCCAGGACAGCTCGCGCACCGCGCCGCCCGACGCGGTCATGATCTTGCTGTTCTTGGTCAGCACGCCGATCCACCAGCGGTCCGCGAGCATCGGCACCGGCAGGAACTGCAGCACGCGGCGCCCCGACTGGCAGATGCGCCCGGACAACAGCTCCGAGTAGGAGACGGCCGTGTAGCCCGGATGGCGGGTCTCGTCGTTGAGCGCGGCCCAGAAGTGCCCGATGTCCATGGGGACGATGGCGCCGGCGTAGGCCGAGGTCCCACCGCCCGACGCGCCGACGAGCGTGGTGACGACGGCGCCGCCCGCGATCTTGCGGAGCTCGGTCTCGCTGGGGTGCGGCGCGGACGCCCACACGCGGAGCTGTCGCGTCTCCTCGACCTCAGCGAGGCGCGCCGACAACTCCTCGGTCGTCACGGCACCGGCCGGTGCGATGCACCACAACAAGGCGAGCAGGCCGTCCCCCCGAACCTCCCCGAACATACACCACAGCCCGTGCCGCCCTTCCGTCCGACAGCGCGGAGAAAAGATCAATGATCACGTCCTGACACCCGGAGGGGGCTGCCCGGGGGGCGGGTCGGACGGGTCGGACGGGTTCCGGCCGCTGCGGTGTCTTCTCCGCTAGAATCCCGGTCGAGGTGGACTCCCATGCGCACTTCCGTCCTTCGGACCCTCGCTCTGCTGCCGCTCCTCCCCTGGTCGTGCAGCAACGACGTCCAGGTGCAGGACAACCCGAACCAGCCGCCCCAGGCGACGTTCGTGGCCCCGGCGGACCAGAGCACGTTCGACGAGCTCGACGCCATCGACTTCGTCGCCCGGGTCTCCGACCCCAACGGCGTGCGCGACCTCACCGGCTTCGTGTGGAAGAGCGACGACCAGGTCCTCGAGGAGGGCAGCGACGTCCCGAGCGACGGCTTCCTGCGCCTCACCACGCTGCTCGACCCGGGCGCGCACGCCGTCACCCTGACCGTGAGCGACGCCGCCGGCCTCGACGCCTCCGCCGGCATCACCGTGATCGTCGAGCCCGCGGCCCAGCTGCCGTCGGCGACGGTCGTGAGCCCCGCGGACAACACGCCCTACGACCGCGGCACCGACGTGACCGTGATCGGCACCGTGTCCGACCCCAACCAGCCGCCGGACGAGCTGCTCGTGCGCTGGACGGTGGAGCCCGCGGCAGGCGGTCCGGCGGTGGACCTCGGCACCGCGGACCCCGATCCGACCAGCGGCGTGGTGGACCTGACCTGGACGCCCGACGAGCTCGGCCTGTTCCGGCTGATCCTCGAGGTCGAGGACGCCGACGGGAACACCGACACCGACGACGTCGTCGTCCAGATCGTGGACGCGCTCGACAACGACGAGGACGGCGACCACTTCTCGCCCAACGAGGGCGACTGCAACGACGCCAACGACACGGTCTACCCGGGCGCGCCGGAGATCTGCGGCAACGGGATCGACGACGACTGCAACACCGTGATCGACGACAAGGACGTGGACCACGACAACCACGTCGACGAGGCCTGCGACGGCACCTACGTCGGCGCGCTGCCCGCCGACGACTGCCTCGACACCGACGCGAGCGTGTACCCGGGCGCGACCGAGGCGCAGGACGGCACCGACGACGACTGCGACGGCTTCGTCGACGAGGGCACGCCCGCCTGGGACGCCGACGGGGACTGCTTCTGCGCCGCTGCCACCTGCACGGGCTCGGTCAACCTGACCTGCCCCGTGCTCCAGGGGATGGACTGCGACGACGCCGACCCGAACAACTTCCCCGGCAACGCCGAGGTCTGCGACGGCGAGGACAACGACTGCGACACGGTCGCCGACAACGGGCTCGCCGTGGTCCCGTACTGGCCCGACGTGGACGGCGACGGCCACGGCACCAACGTGGCGCTCCCCGTGCGGACCTGCGACGGCCCGCCGCCCGAGCACGTGGACAACCGCGACGACTGCGACGACACCGACCCCGACGTCCATCCCGGCCAGGCGGAGATCACCTGCAACGGCACCGACGACGACTGTGATCCGCTCACGATCGACGGCCCCGACCTCGACGGCGACGGCAGCCCGACCTGCCTCGACTGCGACGACAACGATCCGCTCAACTTCCCGGGCAACACCGAGGCCTGCGACGGCGCCGACAACGACTGCTCCGGGCTGCCGGACGACGGCGTGACCTTCCAGGACTGGTGGCCCGACACCGACAACGACGGGTACGGCGACGGCGCCGGCACGCCGGTCAACGCCTGCGCCCCCGTGGCCGGCCACGCGCTGTCCCCCGACGACTGCAACGACACCAACCCGAACGTCCACCCCGGCGCGTCCGAGCTCACGTGCAACGGGCTCGAGGACGACTGCGACCCGGGCACACCCGACCGTCCCGACCTCGACAACGACGGCGTCGACACCTGCCTCGACTGCGACGACGCCGACCCGTTCAACTTCCCCGGCAACGTCGAGCTCTGCGACGGCGCCGACAACGACTGCAACACCATCCCCGACGACGGGATCTCGTTCGTCGACTACTGGCCCGACCAGGACGAGGACGGGCACGGCGACCCGCTCGGCACCCCGATCAACACCTGCACCGCGCCCCCGCCCTTCTACGCCGACATCGACGACGACTGCGACGACTCCGACCCCGACAACTTCCCGGGCAACAGCGAGATCTGCGACGGCGCCGACAACGACTGCGACACCGTCGCCGACAACGGCCTGCTCTTCGTCACCTGGTACCCGGACGTGGACGGCGACGCCTACGGCAACGCGCTCTCCGCCGGCGTCACCACCTGCGACGGTCCGCCCGCCGGCATCGATCGGGTCGCCAACAACGGCGACTGCAACGACGCCAACCCCAACCAGAACCCCTCGGCGGTCGAGGTCACCTGCAACGGCATCGACGACGACTGTCTGCCGGCCAGCGACGACACCCCCGACGACGACGTCGACGGGGTCCCCGTGTGCTTCGACTGCGACGACGGGGACCCGAACCGGTTCCCGGGCAACACCGAGATCTGCGACGGCGTCGACAACGACTGCGCCGGCGGTCCCGACGACGGCCTCACCTTCGTCGACTACTACGTGGACAACGACGGCGACACCTACGGCACGCCCTTCGTCGCCCCGGTCGCCACCTGCGACGGCCCCCCGCCGGGTCGGGTCGCCGACGACACCGACTGCAACGACGTCGACAGCGACATCCACCCGGGCGCGGTCGAGATCGCGTGCAACGGCATCGACGACGACTGCGACCCGCTCACGCTCGACCAGCCCGATCTGGACGGCGACGGCGCGTCGATGTGCGTGGACTGCGACGACGCCGACCCGTACAACCGCCCTGGTGGCGCCGAGATCTGCGACGGGCAGGACAACGACTGCGACACCCTGGTCGACGACGGCCTGCTGTTCCTCGACTACTGGCCCGACGCCGACGGCGACGGCTTCGGCGCGAGCAACCGGCCCGCGGTCCCCTCCTGCGGCGGCCCGCCGGCGAACCACGTGTCCAACAACCTCGACTGCGCCGACAACGACGGGAACAACTTCCCGACGAACCCCGAGGTCTGCGACGGGCGCGACAACAACTGCAACACGCTGGTGGACGACGGCCTGGTGTTCGCCGACTGGTACCCGGACGGCGACAACGACGGCTTCGGCAGCGCGCTGGCCGCCCCGACCTCCACCTGCGACGGGCCGCCGACGGCCAGCCACGTGGCGGACCACACCGACTGCGACGACGGCACCGGCGCGGTGCGCCCCGGGGCGACCGAGGTGGTCGGTGACGGCATCGACCAGGACTGCGACGCCGTCGACGACTGCTGGTACGACGCGGACGACGACGGCGTCGGTGTGCCGACCCAGGTGACGGGCACCACCCTCGCGTGCAACGGCGTTCGGGAGTCCAAGCGCTCCGACGACTGCGACGACAACGACGCCAACAACTTCCCCGGCAACCCCGAGGTCTGCGACGGGCTGGACAACAACTGTGTCGGCGGCCCCGACGACAACCTCGTCCTGTTCGACTACTGGGCGGACTCCGACCTCGACGGCTACGGCGACGGCTCGTCCATCCCGATCCAGGCCTGTACGGCGGCGCCGGCGGGATACGCCGGCAACGACACGGACTGCGACGACACGCGCGCGCTGGTGAACCCCGGTCGGACCGAGGTGACCTGCAACGCCCTCGACGACGACTGCGATCCGCTCACGCTCGACGCGGTGGACGCAGACGGCGACGGTGTGCCCGCCTGCTTCGACTGCGACGACAACGATCCCGACCGCTTCCAGGGCAACCCCGAGGTCTGCGACGGCATCGACAACGACTGCAACAACCTCCCCGACGACGGGCTGCCGTTCTTCACGTCCTGGGAGGACGACGACGGCGACGGCTGGGGCAACCCGCTGTCGGTCACGGTCTCGACCTGCGGGAGCGTGCCGCCGGGCCGCGCGGCCAACGATCTCGACTGCGACGACCTGGATCCGGACCTCAACCGGGACGACGCGGACACCGACGGCTGGTCCACCTGCGACGGCGACTGCGACGATCTCGCGGACACGACCTGGCCGGGGGCTCTCGACCTGGTGGACCACGCGTTCACGGACGAGGACTGCGACGGCATCGACGGCACGAAGTCCGAGGCGGTCTTCGTGTCGACCGCGGGCAGCGACATCGGGAACCTGGTGTGCTCGTTCACGCAGCCGTGCCGGACGCTCACCTACGCCATCGACATCGCTGCGTCGCTGAACCTCACCGACGTCTACGTGCGCGCCGGGACGTACACGGGCGGCGTGCTCGCCGACCAGGACGTGGACATCTACGGCGGGTACGACAGCACCTGGGCCCGCGACCTGAACACCACGCCCGGCCACACCGTCGTGCTGCAGGGCGGCTACGTCTCGGCAGACCTCGAGTACGAGACGGTGCGGGTGCGGGGCGCCGACGTGGGGCTGTTCGACCTGCAGATCGACGGGCCCACCGCGTCGGGCACGGTCAACCACAACGGCCGCAGCAGCTACGCGGTCCACGCGGACGCCGGCTCCGCCGTCACCATGCAGTACTGCCAGGTGGTGCAGGGGACCGGGCGCGACGGGCTCTCGGGCACCAACGGCAGCAGCGCGACGCAGGTGGCGGCGGGGACGGCCACGGGCAACGGCGGCGCGGGCGGCGGCGGCACGCAGGTGTGCAGCAGCAGCCGGCCCGGCGGCGGCGCGGGCGGGACCAACAGCAGCTGCTCCAACACCGCGGGCGGCGTGGGCGGCGACGGCGGGACCTCGGACACCTCCTGCTGCGCGGGGACCTGCTCGATCGTGTGCGGTGACTGCAACGATCGCGGCGGGCTCGCCGGCGGGGACGGCGCGCAGGCGGTCGCGAACGGCGCAGGACAGAACGGCGGCGGCGGTCCCACCTGCACCAACGGTGGCCCTGGCGTCGACGGGCTGATCACGAACGGCACGGGCGGCTCCGCGGGCAACCGCCGTGGGGAGCTCGCCGGTACCTCGTCGATGTTCTGGTACGGCACCAACGGCGGCGACGGCACCAACGGCTCGAGCGGTGGCGGCGGCGGCGGTGGCGGCGGCGGCGGCGGCTGCGACAGCGGCGCCATCG
>JACKER010000063.1 GCA_020632925.1 Alphaproteobacteria bacterium
GGCCAGAACGAGGGGACCCGTAGGCGGGTGGCGACGATGTGGCCGTGGATCCGGCCAGAACGAGGGGACCCGTAGGCGGGTGGCGACGATGTGGCCGCCGTGGCCGAGAAATGATCAATCATCAAGTCCTGACACCCGTACTGGGCGCGGTACACGGTGCAGTCAGCGGGTTGCTCATGAGCTCCCGCAGGGGCAGGTGGGCGCATGCCCAAGCTCACCGTGGTCGTCCGCGGCCGGTTCCAGCCCCTCGACGTGCCCCTGCGGAAGGACGGGCCCAACGTGTGGACGGTGCTCCTCCCCAAGGTCCACCCGATCCACGCCGCCGCTCGCCGTCCGCCCACGCTGGAGGGCTGGGAGGGCGCCATCTTCGCGCTCGACGGCCGTGAGGCGGATCCGGCCATCGGCTCGGGTGAGACGAAGGACACGCTGGAGCTGACGCTGCTCGCGCCCTGACGTCGTCAGCTGCGGGGGTCGACCGCGACGGCCCGCGCCCGCTCCAGCACGTCCGCCCACGCCTCGGGCGTGAACGCGTCCACCAGCCACTGGCACTCGTCCAGGAGCCGGGCGTGCTCGCCTGCGAGCTCGGGCAGCTGCTCGCTCGGGACCACGACGTGACCGTCGTCGCGGCCGTCGTCCAACACCAGGAAGCGGACGTTGGGCAGCACCAGGTCCTCGGTCCCGATCCAGATCGCCAGCCTGCGCGTCCGGTCCCCGTCGATCGTGAACACGCCCGCGTCGCGGTACTTCGCCGGGACATCCCACTGGACCGCGCGCATCCGCTCCAGCAGGCGCTGGGGGAAGTCGGGGCCTCGCAGCTCGAACTGCAGGCGGCGGCCGAAGACGAAGGAACGCACGGGGCCTGGCGCCTCCATCGGCCCGCGGTCCAACAGGGCCACCAACGCCCGCGCGCCCGAGCTCGCCAGCTGATCCCGCATCTCGCGCCCGAACCAGGCCGTCACGTCGTCGGTCAGCACACCCTCGACCTCCACCTCACCCCCGAGCGACACCGCGATCGCGACCGCCAGATCGATGTCGGCGTCGGCGGCGAGCGCGCGGATCTCGATGCCGACCTCGCCGGGGCTCGTCACCACTGTCGTCGTGCGCGTGCTGAGGCCCACCCGGTGCAGCAGGTAGCTGTCGTCGTCGGCCGTCCAGCGGAGGTCGTCGAAGGGCAGCGCCGCCGGGTCGAACACCCGATCGGTGCGAACGGTCAGGTCGGTGCTCACCGGGCGGCCAGCTTGCGAGCGAGGGTCGTGACCAGGCCGTCGAGCGTGGCCAGCGCGGGGTAGTCGGACTCCGGGATCTCGACGCCGAGCTTCTCGGAGAGCGCGGTGTAGACGGCGAGCAGGTCCATGGAGTCCAGGTCGAGCTCCTCGCGGAGGATGGCGCTCCGATCGACGGTGGACAGGTCGGCCTCGGGGGCGATGCCGCCGAGCGCGTCGGCGAGCGCGGTCTCGATCTCGGTGTTCACAGCTTCTCCGGCGCGGCCAGCAGCCGCTCGACGTGGGACAGGAAGAGCGACCCCAGGTGCCCGTCGGTCGCGCGGTGGTCGCCGGCGAGCGTGAGCGTGAGGATCGGGCGGACGGTGAGCATGCCATCGACGGCCCAGGGGCGGTCGAGGACCTTGCCGAGCCCGACGAGCGCGACCTGCGGCGGGTAGATGACCCCGTACACGGCCTCCACGCCCTGGTCGCCGAGCGCGGTGATCGTCGCGGTGGGATCGGTGAGCTCAGACGCGCGCAGACGACCGGCGCGGGCGCGGGTGGTCAGGTCCTTGAGGTCGGCCATGATGGCGTCGAGGTCCTTGCGGTCGGCGTCGTGGAGCGCTGGCGTCACGAGCCCCCCGCCGCGCAGCGCGATGGCGACGCCGGGGTGGACGCCGGTGGCCGGGCGGAAGGCGCCGTCGACCCAGAACCCGTTGAGCTCGGGGTGCTCGGCGAGGCCCAGCGCGATCGCGCGGACGAACAGCGCCATCGGCAGCAGGCGCTGCTGGATGGGTCGCTCGAGGTTGAGGCGGGCCAGGTGGTCGAGGGCTCGGCGGACGTCCACGCGGTGGAGCAGGTGGTAGGCGGGGATCTCGCGGTGGGACTTCTCCATCGCGGCGGCGATGGCCTTGCGCATGGCGAGCTTCGCGTCGGTCCTGGGCGGCTCGGGTGGTGGTGGGGTGGGCTCCGGGGCCTTGGCGGCGGCCTCGACGTCGGCGCGGGTGACGGCACCGTGGGGGCCCGTGCCGCGGACGGTGGCGAGGTCGACGCCGAGCTCGGAGGCGCGGCGGCGGGCGGCGGGGGCGCTGCGGATCCAGGTGGACCTGGCGGAGGGAGGAACGGGGGGTGGAGGGGGAGCTTCGGGAGCGGGAGCGGGAGCGGGAGCGGGAGGGGGAGCGGGAGCGGGAGAGGGCGGAGGAGGGGCAGGGGACTCGGGGGACGAGGTGAGGGTGGCGAGGGGAGTGCCGACGGGGACGGTGGCGCCGACGGCGACCAGGAGCTCCCCGATGGTGCCGGCCTGCCAGATCTCGACCTCGATGGCGCCCTTCTGCGTCTCCACGACCGCGACGACCTGGCCGCGCTCCACGCGGTCGCCGGGCTTCACCAGCCACTCGACGAGCGTGCCGTCGTCCATGTCGGCGCCGAGCGAGGGCATCGTGAAGTCAGCCACGGAGCACCTCGTCGGCGTCGAGGCCGAGCGTGCGGCAGGCGGCGCGCACGATGGCGGGGACCTGCGGCAGCGCGGCCTCCTCGAGGTGCTTCGCGTACGGGATGGGGACCTCCGCGGTGCACACCCGCTCGATGGGCGCCTCCAGGTCCCAGAACGCCTCCGCCCCCACGCGGGCCGCGATCTCGCCCGAGAGCGAGCCCGTGCGCCAGCCCTCGTCCACGATGACGCAGCGCCGCGTGCGCAGCACGGAGCCGAGGATGGTGGCGTCGTCGAGCGGACGCAGCGTGCGCAGGTCGAGGACCTCGGCCGACACCCCCGCCGCCGCCAGGCGCTCCGCGGCCTCGAGCGTCTTCGGCAGCGAGCCTCCGTACGTGATCAGCGTCACGTCGGTCCCCGGGCGCCGGATCGCGGCCTTGTCGAGGTCCAGCGGGCCCTGGTTCGGGTCGAGCTCGCCCTCGAGGTTGTACAGCCCCGCGTGCTCGACCATCACCACCGGGTCGAGGTCCTGCAGCGCCGTCCACAGCATGCCGCGGAAGTCCTGCACGCAGCTCGGCGCCACCACCCGCAGCCCGGGCACGTGGGCGTACCAGTTCTCCAGGCTGTGGCTGTGCTGCGCCGCGAGCTGCCGGCCCGCGCCGGTCGCCATCCGCACCACCAGCGGCACCGAGAGCTGCCCGCCGGACATGTGCCGGAGCGTCGCCGCGTTGTTCACGATCTGGTCGAGCGCGAGCAGTGAGAAGTTCACCGTCATGATCTCGACGATGGGCCGCCGGTCGCCGAGCGCGAGCCCCACGCCGACGCCCGTGAAGCCGCTCTCCGCGAGCGGTGTGTCGCGGATGCGCTCCTCGCCGAACTCCGCCAGCAGGCCCTTGCTGACGGCGTAGCTGCCGCCGTAGCGACCCACGTCCTCGCCCATCAGGAGCACGCGCTCGTCACTGTGCATCGCCTCGCGCAGCGCCAGCTTCAGGGCCTCGCGGCAGGTCACGACCCGCGGACCGTCCCAGCCGTCGGCCTGCTCGGGGTGGTAGCTCGGGAGCGGGGTGGACGCGGGACGCGGCGTGGTCACGTCGACCAGCAGCTCCTCCACGGGCTCCCAGGTCCCCGCCTCCGCGAAGGCCACCGCCGCCGCGATCTCCTCGCCCACCGACTGCTCGATGGCCTCGATCTCGGCGTCGGTCACGAGCCCGTCGCGCTTGCCGGCGTCGATCGCGAGCCGGATCGGGTCCCGCGCCTGCCAGGCCTTCACCTCCTCCTTGTCGCGGTAGAGCTCGGCGTCGAACATCGAGTGCGCGCGGAAGCGGTAGGTCCGGACCTCGAGCAGCCGCGGACCGTCGCCCCCGCGCACGGCCGCCGCGGCCTTCGCCACCGCCGCCTCGACGGCCAGCACGTCCATCCCGTCGACCTCCTCGGCCGGCACCCCCAGCGCGCGCGCCTTGTCGGTGAGGTGGACGTTGGCCTCGGAGCGCTCGAGCGCGGTGCCCATCGCGTAGAGGTTGTTCTCGCAGACGAAGAGCACCGGCGCCTTCCACAGCGCCGCCAGGTTCAGCGCCTCGTGGAACTCGCCCTCCGCGGACGCGCCCTCGCCGAAGAACACGGCGGTGACGCGGTGCCGGCCGGCGAGCTGGTCCGCGAGCGCCATCCCGACCGCCGGGGGCAGGTGGCCGCCCACGATGGCGTTCCCCCCGTAGAACCGGCGCTCGGCGTCGAACAGGTGCATCGAGCCGCCGCGCCCCCGGCTGCAGCCCTCCTGCTTGCCGAACATCTCCGCCATGACCGCACCCGCGTCGACGCCGCGGACCAGCGCGTGCCCGTGCTCGCGGTACGTGCAGAGGACGGGGTCGTCGTCGGACAGCGCCGAGAGCGCGCCGACCGCGACGGCCTCCTCGCCGATGTACAGGTGGAGGAAGCCGCGGATCTTCTGCGCGCTGTACAGCTCGGCGCACGTCTCCTCGAACCTCCGCACGCGCAGCATCTGGCGCAGCAGGCCGCGGTAGTGGGCGGCGCTGACCTCGCGCGCGGGGGGCAGCTCGCCGGTCGGGGGCGTGTGGTCGACGCTCATCGGACGGGCTCCGGCTCGAGGGTGGACAGGTCGCCCTCGGGCAGGCCGAGCTCCCGGGCCTTCAGCAGGCGACGCAGGATCTTGCCGCTGCGCGTCTTCGGCAGCGACGGGAGGAAGTCGATCTCCTTGGGGGCGACGACCGCGCCGAGGTGCTTGCGGGCGAGACCCAGCAGCTCTCTACGCATGGCCTCGCCGGGCTCGTAGCCGGGCTTGAGCGCGACGAAGGCCTTGATGACCTCCATCGCGACCGGGTCGGGCTTGCCGATGACGCCGACCTCCGCGACCCCCGGGTGCTCCATCAGGACGCTCTCGACCTCGAACGGCCCGATCAGGTGGCCGCTGGTCTTGATCACGTCGTCGCTGCGCCCGACGAACCAGAAGTACCCGTCGGCGTCGACCTTCGCGACGTCCCCGGACAGGTACCAGCGGCGCCCGTCGGTGCCCTCGGCGAAGCACTTCGCATACCGCGCCTCCTCGTGCAGGTAGGCGCGCATCATGGACGGCCAGCCGACGACCAGCGCGAGCTCCCCCTGCTCGTCGGGGTCGGTGATCGGCGTGACGCGGCCGTCCTCCTCGCGGCGCACCACCGCGGCGTCGATGCCGGGCAGCGGGCGACCCATGGACCCTGGCCGGATGGGCATGCACGCGAGGTTCGCGATGACGATGCCGCCGGTCTCCGTCTGCCACCAGTTGTCGTGGATGGGGAGCCCGAACGCCTCGATCCCCCACATCACCCCCTCGGGGTTGAGCGGCTCGCCGACGGAGGCGACGAAGCGCAGGTCGGGCAGCGCGTACCGGCGGGCGAGCTCGGCGCCGGCCTTCATCATCATCCGGACGGCCGTGGGTGCCGTGTACCAGACGTTCACCCGCTGCTCCTGCAGCGTGCGGTACCAGGTCTCGGCGTCGAACTCCGCCTCGTAGAACAAGAGCGTCACGCCGTTCACCAGCGGGCTGACGATGCCGTAGCTCGTGCCCGTGACCCAGCCGGGATCGGCGGTGCACCAGTAGACATCCCCCTCCTGCAGGTCGAGCGCGAAGCGCCCCGAGGCCGCGTGGTGGACGACGGCCTGGTGGACGTGGACGGCCCCCTTGGGCTTGCCGGTGGTCCCCGAGGTGAAGTGCAGCAGCGCCATGTCCTCGGGGTCGGTCGGCGGGACCTCGAAGGTGTCGGGGGCCGCGGACATCACCTCCGCGAAGGACGTGGTGCCCTCGGGCAGCTCGCCCTCGCCGACGATGAGCACGTGGCGCAGCGATGTGAGACGGTCGCGGATGGGAGCGACCTTCTTGCGGTACAGCGAGGCCGTGGTCACGAGCACGACGCCCTCGCCGATGGTGATGCGCGCCGCGATGGGGTCCGGGCCGAAGGCGCTGAACAGCGGGGACGCGACGCAGCGGGCGGCGAGCGTGCCGATCACGCCCTCCACGAGCTCCGGCACGCGCCCGAGCAGGAAGAACACCCGCTCGCCGGGCGACACGCCGAGAGCCCCGAGCGCGTTCGAGAACCGATTCGCCCGTCGCGAGAGCTCGGCGGTCGTGATGTCGACCACGGTGCCGTCCTTGCCGACCCAGCGCATCGCCACGCGGTCCCCGTGAGCGGCCACGTGCCGGTGCACGGCCTCCCAGGCGATGTTCAGCCCGCCGCCGGGCAGCCCGTCGAGCCGCGCGCGAGCGGCCTCCCAGGTGAACGAGGCCCGCTCGGCGTCGAGGTCGGCCACTACCGGCGGTCGAGCCAGCGTCGAGAGGTCCTTCTCCACCACCGGCCACCGATCCATCGGTCCCCCCTTTCCACGGACGGGTACCGCAACCTGCGTGCCACCGCGCGCCCGCGCTCTCGGCGGGTCTCGCTCGCCAGGGTGTGCAGGAACACACAGGCTGGGTGCCATCCACCACGATCAGCGGCCGTAGCCGACGACCTCCGCGCGCACGAGGTCGTAGAGCAGGTGGTCCAACGTGTTGGCCTCGACCTGCCCCTCCACGCCGTGATCGGCGGCCGAGGCCGCGAGGTCGTCCTCGTACTCGAGGAACAGGAACCGACCGTGCGTGAACTGGGCGATCTGCCTGAACACGAGGGAGCCCACGTCGTCGAGCCCGCTCGCGGCCACCGTGTGCACGCGCAGCCCCGCCGCGACCGCTCGGCGCACCCCCTGGTCGTAGGGCAGGTCGTCCGCGTAGTCCATGTGGGGCGGGGCATCGGCCAGCAGGAACGCGACCCTCGCGGCCTCCGGGCGGTAGGGGAGCCGCGCCGCCACCGCCAGCGCCTCGTTCAAGGATTCCTCGGTGTCCCCGCCGCCCTTGGCGTGCGTGCCCCGCAGCGTGTCGTCGACGACCCCGAGGTCGGCGGTCGGGAAGAGCACGTCGGTGACGTAGAGGTCCCCCCGGTCGCGATAGCTCACCACCCCGATGCGCAGGTCGACGCCGCCGAGGTCCCGCTCGAGCCGCTGCACGACGTCGCGCAGGCAGCCCGTCAGCGTCGCCAACTCGTCTCCCATGCTCCCCGTCGTGTCCAGGATCAGCACGACGTCGACGGGCACGCGGTCGGGTGCGGCGTGGGGGGCGTCGGTCGCGACGACCAGGTCGGCCCTCGGCGTCCAGTCGCGTGACACCTCGTCGACCTCGACCCGGTAGGTCGAGGCGGGCCCGTCACCGTCGAGCCACGGCCGGAAGGGCACCTGGCCGTCCCCCTGGGTCGTGCCGTCGAGCACGGCGTGCCCGGCCTCGTCTCGCACGAGCACGTGAGCGCCCACCCGGGGAGCGCCCTCGGCGTCGAGCACCCGGACCCACACCTGGTCACGCACGTCGAGCGGGGCCCAGCGGCCCTCCATGTCCGGTCGATCGGTCCAGCTGCCGACGAAGCGGAGGAAGCCTCGCAGATCGGCGTTGTCGTCCGTCGACCCGGCACGCGGCGGGGACGCCTCCCGCGCCAGCGTCACCGCCGACTGGTAGCTCCGTCCGGTCGGTACGTGCTCCAGGAACTCCTTCGTCAACACCATGCCCGTGGTCGACCCCTCGCTGACGTCGATCCGTGGGACGACCGCCAGGATCGTGTCCATGAACGCCACCCGCGCGGGGTGGACACCCGCGACGGGTGGGGTGACCCGCAGGTGGAGGGCGCGGTGCTCGGCGACGTACAGGTCCACGTCCATCGGCTCGTGACCCGCGCAGCGTAGACTCACGGTGACAGCGCCAACGTGCTCGAGCTCGAGCTGGGCCCGGCCGTTCGCATCGGTATGGGCGCCGAGGTCGGAGGGCGACAGGCTCACCGCGCAGTCGGCGAGCGGCCCCCCATCGGTCACCTCCACGTCCACGAGCGAGACGGGCACCACGTCGACCTCCCTCCACCCAGTGGACCACGAGGAGGTCGTGTTCACTCCACCGGGTAGAGGCCGATCGTGACGTGGCTGTCGGCGACGCAGCTGCTCGTGGCCGTGCGGGTCGTGCCGTCCGACAGCGTCTCGGCGACCGCGTACGTGGCGCAGCCGGTGGCGAGGTCCGACGCGAGGTACCGGAGCGAGGTGCCCGCCGAGTAGTCGCCGTAGGGGACTGCCCCGCCCGTCAGCGTCTTCGTCCAGATCGCGGGTCCGACGGCGTCGCTGCTCCAGGTGAACGCGTAGTTGGTGACGCTCGACCGGTCCGCCGAGAGCTCGAGGTGGCTCGTGCCGCTCAGCCAGGTGCCGCCGTCGTCGTAGCCCCAGCTCGCGTCGAAGACCGTGCCGTCCGCGGTCCACGTCCCCGCCATGCGCGGGTCGGTGCCGAAGAACGTGACCTCGCCGGTCTGCTCGCCCCCGTCGCTCCAGTGGGTCGTGAGCCGCGCGGAGCCCGTGGCCAGCGCCATGTCCGTCGTGCGCGGCCAGGCGATGAGGGTGACGATGTCCGAGGCGTCCGTGACCTCGTCGAGCGCGGCGACCGCGGTGACGGCCGTCGGGAAGTACGGGCGGACCGCGCCGTCGGGCAGCACCAGCACCTGGTGGTCGGAGAGCAGGTCGTCCTCGGCGACCTTCGTGCCCTCGACCCACAGCGCCACCGTCGCGCCGGCGGGCGGCGTGCCGAGATCGATCAGCTCGAGCTCGAAGGTGGCGGGCGGCGGGAGCGTGGCCTCCTTGCCGACCACGTGATCCTCGAGGTGGTCCGTGCCGTCCTCGTCGAGCACGGCGGTCACCACCAGCGACACCTCGCCGCCACCGGCCCACGGGCAGGTCGACCGCTCGCGGACCGAGGTCGCCACCTCCTCGGTGAGCGCGGCGAGGCTCGTCACCATCAGCTGCATCCACGAGCGGGAAGCCTCCCAGGCCGCCTCCAGGCGCCGCCGGCAGCGCTCGTCGCCCTCGCAGCTGGAGATCCCGTGGAGGATGGGCTGCTCGACGAACGCGTGGACACCGCAGACCGCGCGCACCTGGTCCAGCCAGTCCGGGTGGTCCACGAGGCAGTCCAGCACCTGCTCCTGGTAGGCGGCGTCCCAGTCGTTGTTCGGGTCGTCGAGCTGGTCCGCGAGGTGGACCAGCCGGGCGCCGAAGTCCTGCGTGCAGGCCTCGTAGGTCTGGACCGCGCCCTCGATCGGCAGGCTCACCTTCGCGGACGGCAGGGCCTCCGACCCGAGGCCCATCGCCACCATCGCCTCCTCGGTCGGCAGCAGCCCTTCGAGCGTGAGGTCGCCGAGCCCCGGGGAGCTCAGCTGGGCGTCGAAGGTCTGGTCCGGCTGTTGGACCCAGGTCCAGCCCGCGTCCCCGAGGTCGGCCGAGGTCGGCCAGCCGTCGTCGGCGTACTGGACGGAGAACGTGGTGTCCTCGACCGTCCCGTCCATGGCGTCGATGTCGACCGTGGTGCCGTCGTCGGTGCCCGTGAAGCGCACCTCGCCCATCGTGTCGCCCGCCTCGAACACCACCAGCGCGGGACCCTGGTCCGGCAGGTCGACGCCGACGGTCTCGCCAGGAGGCGTCGGCTCCTCGCGGTGACAGGCCATCGCGAGCATCCACAGCGTCATCGCCCACCTCCGTGTCCAGGAATCCGAGCAGGTTCCGTGCCACCGCGACAGCGACGTCGCGATCTGGTGGTCGATGGGGGCGACGACCTCGATGGGGACTGCCTGGCACGGTCCATGCGAAGCGGCGCTCGGGAGGTTCGTGTGAAGTGGTGGGCAGCGGGCGCCGTGAGCGGCGTCCTGATCGTGGCGACGGTGGCGTCGAGCCGCCCGGCGGGGGCCTGCAGCATCTACTGCCAGGGCGACGACCGGGAGCTGACGGGTGTGCGGGTGAGGCTGGTGTCGGGCGATGCGGAGGCGGCGACCCCCGACTGGCCCGAGACCGTCGAGATGCGCGTCCAGTCCTGGACCGGGGCACCCGAGGAGCTGCGCCTGTCGGACGACGAGGCCGTCTACGTCGAGGTGCAGCCATGAGGGGCGCGATGGTGGCGCTGGCCTCCCTGCTCGTGGCGTGCGGACCGCCCTGCGGTGGCGGGAACTGCGAGGTGCTACCGCTGGAAGCCGGCGCGTACGTGGCCCTGATGCCGGTGGACCGCGGCGAGGACGGCACGCTCACGGTCGACGACCAGACCGTCGTGCTGACGTACGCCGATGCGGACGGCAACGTGTGGGAGGTGACCTGGGACCTGGGGCCGACCGCCATCACGACCGAGTGACCGTCGAGACGGCGCGTGACCGCGCGCGGCGAAAGCAGGTGGGGCGAGATGCCACGCCACGCGACGGCACCGACCGGTACCCCACGACGGCGACCGCGTGAGCATCCTCTCCTCGTCGGACAGAGGGTCCGGCGAAGTGAGCGGAGGCGATCATGTGGTCCAGGTTCAAGCGTGAGTGGGCGGTCGTTCTGAGCGCCGGGCTCCTCGGCCTGTCGCCCGTGGCGTCCGCGGCAGATCTGGTCGTGCACGCGAGCGTCGAGCCCGCGCCCATCGTCGAGACCGTGCCGGCGGCACCCGTGAGCGGCGAGGTCTGGGTGCCGGGTCACTGGGCGCGGCGCGCGTTCAGCGACGCGTGGGTGTGGCGCGAGGGTCACTGGGAGCCCGAGGTGACCACCGCCCTGGTGGCGCCCGGCGTGGTGGTGGCGCCCGAGCGCGTGGTGGTGGCGCCGCGCCCGGTGGTGGTGGAGCGCCGGCCGGTGGAGGTCGTGCACCCCGTGCGGCCCGTGCGCGTCGTCAGGGTGCGCTGACCCGCTCCATCGGGACGCCGCGGTCCGGCACGACGAGCACCAGCCGCCGGACGGGCCGTGGCGCCCAGCCCTCGGCGAGCCGCGCGGGGAGCACGCGGAGCAACGTGCCCAGCACGACCCGCATCTGCAGCATGACGAACGGCCGGCCGACGCAGACGCGGGCTCCCAGACCGAACGGGAACCAGGTGTTGGGCGCGGGCGGACGTTCGAAGCGCGCCGGGTCGAAGCGGTCGGGTTCGGGCCACCAGGCCGGGTGGTGATGGGCGAGCCAGGGGCTCGGCGCGACGCGCTGCCCCTCGACGAGATCGAACCCGCCGATGCGCACCGGTTCCCGCACGACCCGCGTGAGGTGCGGCACGACGGGGCAGATCCGCATCGACTCGCGCAGGCAGGCCTCGAGCCAGGCCTCGTCCTCGGCGGCGCGCTCGGCGTGTCCGTGGGCGTGCAGGTGCGCCAGCGCCCAGGCCATCGCGGCCGCGCCCGTGTCGTGACCGAACAGGAGCAGGGCGAGGACCTCGTCCACCAGCTCCTCGGCGGGGACGTCGGGCGCCCGGGATCGGAGCTCGGCGAGCATGCCGTGCCCGCGGTCGAGGTGGGCGAGGCAGAGCTCGACGACCGCCCGCTTGCGCCGGAGCGCCCGACCCCAGCCCGACCACCGCCCGAGATCGACCTGCAGCGGCTGGACGAACAGCGGGAGGGGGTGGTGGAAGGTACCGAGGAACCGGTCGATCTGGTGGACCGCCTCGCGGGTCGTCGCCGGGTCCTGCTCGCCGAACATGACGCGCGCGATGGCGTGGAGCGAGATGGCGTGGACCAGGGCGTGGCCCGAGAAGCGCTGGGGTACGGTGGCCGCGAGCTCGCGCGTGACCCGCTCGAACAGCGGCGGGTAGGCGTCGAGCGCGCTGCCCCTCAGCGACGGCGCCACCACCGCCTTGCGCCGGGTGTGCTCCTCACCGTCGCTCATGATGAGCGAGCGGGACCCGAGGATGGCGCGCAGGCCCACGATGCCGCGGCCCGCGTCCAGCGCGGGGTGGTTCACGATCTCGGCCACCGCCTCGGGGTCGCCGGTGAGCAGCGTGGGACCGAGCGTGGGCAGCGGTCGGACGTAGGTGTGCCGGCCCTCCTCGGCCACGTCCCGGCGCAACACCGCGTACGGGTCGCGCAGCCAGCGGATCGCGCGGCTCGCGGCGTGATAGGTCCGCGCGATGGGCTGGTCGATCCCGGACACGCTGGACGCATGGTACCTCGTGGCGGGGGCGGACGAGGTCCGCGGCCGCGTGCGCCCGTTCGCGGTGGGCGGGCTGCAGGGCGCCGTCGCGCGCACCTCGGAGGGCCTGGTCGCGCTCGACGCCGTCTGCCCGCACATGGGCGCCGACCTGCGGCTGGGCACGGTCGACCGGGGGCGCATCGTCTGCCCGCTGCACGGGATGGGCTTCGCCGCCGACGGGCGCTGCGACCGGCGCGGGGTGCCGTCGGCGCGGACGGTGCCGGTGGGCGAGGCTTGCGGAGCGGTCTTCGTCCACCCCGGGGCCGCGCCGGGTCCGCTGCCGTCGTGCGAGCGCTGGCCCGACCAGGCCTTCGTGTGGTCGTCGGCTCGCGCCTTCCGGGTCCCGGTCCCGTGGCGCACGGTACTGGTGAACGCGTTCGACCTGCATCACCTCGACGCCGTCCACCACCGCGCGCTCGTGAGCCCACCGGTGTTCGAGAACCCGGCTCCGGACCGCCTCCGCATGCGGTACGCCACGCGGGTGGTGGGCTCGGGTCTCTCCGATCGCCTCACGCGGCTGCTCGCGACCGACCAGGTAGACCTGTGGCTCACGTCCATCGGCGGTCCGGTGATGACGGTGGAGGTCGATCTCGGTCGTACGCGGACCGCGGCGGTGGTGGGTGTGGTCCCGGACGGGGAGGGGACCTGGCTCCGGCTCGCGGTCGGCGTGCCACAGGGCTTCGGGGGCGCCTTGCGGGCGCGAATCGCGCGCTGGCTCTACGTCACCTTCCTGCGGCAGGACATCCCGGTGCTGCAGGGCGTCGAGCTCGAGCCGCACTCGGATCTGCCGGAGGACGAGCCCGTCCAGCGGCTGCTCGCCTTCCTCGACGAGCGGGCGGCGGTGTGAGCGACCGGGCGCGGGTGATCGGCGCCACGCTCTTCTTCCTGGCGTTCTGGGTGGTGGTCTACGGGGGAGCGAGCGTGGTCTCGGGCTACGTCCCCTGGCGCGTCCCGGTCGCGCTCCCGAGCGAGCCCTGGGTGCCGCTGGTGCCCGCCTTCTCCGGGGTCTACCTCTCGCTCGGCGGCCTGCTGTTGCTGGCGCCGGCCGTGCTCCGGACCTGGGACAACGTCCGGCCGCTGTTCCGCCTGCTGATCGCCCAGACCGTGATCGCCGCCGCCTGCTTCGTGCTGATCCCCGCGCGAGCGGAGCCCTGGCTCGATCCGGCGCCGCAGGGCCTGGTGATGACGGTGGCGGACACGATCAACCTCGAGCGGAACTACTTCCCCTCGCTGCACGTGACCTACTCCTGGACCGCGGCGCTCGCGATCACCCGGCACGGGGGACGTCCGGTCGTCGCGTTGGCGTGGGCCTGGGCGCTCGGGATCACGGCGGCGACGCTCCTGCTCCACCAGCACTACGTCCTGGACGTGGTCGCAGGCATTGCGCTCGCGGTCGGCGGGTGGCGCGCGGTCGGCTCATTCGGCGCGTTGCGCTGACCCACGGGCGCGCTCGGCCATCCGCCGCAGCTCACCGTCGGCCTGCGACCAGGCACGAACGTCCTCGGCGGCATCCTCTTCGACGGTCTCGACCACGGCCTTCGCCCACGCCTCCCGCTTCTCCGCCCACGCCTTGAGCACGGCGGTGGCGTCGCGGACGAGATCGTCGTCCGGCGCGCTGCGCACCACCGCGAACACGAAGGGCGCCCAGGCGGTGAACGCGCCGATGAGGGCCGTGGTGTGGGCCAGGCTCCCGTCCGGGGAGTGGTAGGCGAGCACGCCCAGGGCGGCCGTCAGCAGCACCCCGCCGATCAGCCCTCCCATGAGGTGACGGTTGTGGGCGCGCAGGATCTCGCTCGCACGGTCCACGATGGGGGGCGTTCCCGGCAGCGAACGTCTGGCCACACCCCGACGCTACCACGGCTCGGGGATGACGAAGGTGGCCTCCCAGAACGGGTCCTGTCGACGCCGATCGGCCGGAAAGGCGCACGAGGGGTTCTGGTACCCGCCGGACACGCTCACCGAGGTCCCATCGCCGGGGCGGGTCAGGCGCAGCGGGAGCACGGTCTGGCACCCGCCCGCCGTGTTCCAGGCCGACAACGTCAGGACCTGGCCGGGACGCGCGGTCACGACGAGCGGCGTGGTGCCGCAGTTCGCCCAGCCGTCCAGGTCCGCGAAGATCGGTGCGCCGTCGAGCCACACGGCGATGTCGTCGTCGGCGCAGGGCTCGAAGATCAGCCCGTCGTCGCGGACCGCCTCGAGCAGGTACTGGCAGACGTCGAAGGGGCACGGGTCGTCGGCGTTGCAGATGCCGTCCAGGTCGTCGTCCGGACACAGCTCCACCACGTCGACCTCGACGGCGTCGGTGTCGCGCTGGCCCAGGTGGTCCTCGGCCCAGAGCACGAGCTCGTGGTGGCCCACCGACAGCGGTGCTGTCGCGCGCACGACGCCGTCCGCGCCGACCTCGGGCGCGATCAGCTCACCGTCCACGTCGCTCGACCAACCGACCCGGAGCGTGTCGATCGGGTCGATGTCGTCGCTCACGAAGCCCACCAGGGCGACGCCGCTCTCCAGGGTGGCGCCGTCGTCGGGGAAGGCGAGCAGCGCGGTGGGCGGTTCGTCCTCGCGCACGGCCACCTCGACCGAGGCCGTCGCCGACTGGCCGTCGGGCTCGCGGACGACCAGGGTGATCGAGAGGTCCGCGGAGACGGCGTCGATCGTGCACCGGGTCTGTCCGTCCGCGTCCGGCGGGGCGTCGTCACACACGACCTCCGAGCCCGCCAGCCACCGGGCGCGCAGGTCCGCGGGACGCGTCTCGGCGTCGCTCGCCTGACCCACCAGCTCCAACCGCTCGCCCTCGGGGAGGCTGGTCCCGGGTGTCGGCGTGATGATCACCGCCTGGGGAGGCGTGGGCCGGTACGAGAGGACCTGCTCGTTGCACCCCGACAACACCCACCACGCCCACATGCGCGCCCACCTGGTTGGCTCGCACGGTAGCTCGGCGCCGGGCCAGCCGCTCGATCGAAGCGCTGCGAGTTGACCGCAGCGGCTCCCTTCTCGTACCTTACAGATCCCACCGGACTGCGGCTCCAGATCTCCTCACTTCCGTACCGGGGGTCACCGAGAACTGGAGGTATGCATGATCATCGCCACGTTGGCGGTCGCCGCGACCGCTGCATCCCGTCACCTGCTCACGATCCCGGGCACGATGGACGACGACCGTGTCGTCGTGGTCGCCGGCAAGCGCCTGGCAGACCCGGAGCTCGTCCTGGTCGATGGAACCGTCGATCTCACCGTCGACGAGCTCGCGTCGCAGGGGCGCACGCGGGTCGTCCTGCTGGACGAGGAGGCGGCGGACGCGCTGAGCGCGTTGGCCGACGAAGAGGCGCTCTACGTGGCTTCCTCGATCGGCGATCGTCCGCGCGACGTGTTGTTGTGGGTCTGGCGCCCCGACATCCGCGGGCTCGTCCGTCTGGACGGCGGTCCGGACCTGGGCACCGACACGCCAGCGACGCTCCTCGCGCTCCCCTGGCCGAACGCTCGCCGTCAGGTCACGGACGAGATCCTGGCGGATCTGGACCGCCCCGCCACGTTCGTCGCGGCCGAGGGCGAGTGGACGCTGGATGTCGTCGAGGGCCTGATGAACCATCGCTGGGACGTCGTCCGCGACGACCTGCGCCCGCACGTCCTGGCGGCGCTGCACGAGCACGCGGACCTCGAGGGAGACGTGCTGCTCGCGCTCCAGGCCCCGAACGAGCGCCGGCCCTTCGTCTGGCTGTGGCGGCCCGACGACGACCTCGTGTTCCGGGTCGACTAACCGACGAGGGTGGCCCGCCAGCCGCTCGTGCCCGTGAGGTGGGCGGGCTTGACGTCGCCGTGGCGTCGGCCTTCGGCGGCGAGGCGGGCGACGTAGCGCTGCGCGGCGTCGGGGAGGGCACGCTCCACGCGCACCGGCCGGAGCTGCCCGAGGGAGACGCACCAGGCGTAGTGGGGGTTGTCGCGGAGCGCGTGCTCGAGCGCGTCGGCGTCCGGGGGCTCTGCGGCATACAACACGTAGCCGTCGCCCTCGGGGGCCAACAGCGCGAAGCCGCGGACCCCGAGGCGGGCGAGGACCTCGGTCACGAAGGCCTCCCCGAGCTTCTCGCCCCTCGTGTCCACCACCGCACCCTCGCGGCCGAGGAAGCGCACGGTGGGGGTCGCGCGCAGCCGGCCCGTGACGCGCACCCGGTCGCCCAGCCGGTAGCGCCAGAGCCCGTGGCCGGTCGTGAGCACGACGACGCCCTCCTCGCCGGGCTCCGCTCGCCACGCGGGGATCACGCTGCCGTCGTCGCGCAGGAGCTCGAGGTGGTGGGAGGTGAGCGCCAGCGGCAGCTGGCCCGCGAACGGCACGCTCACGATGCCCTCGGTCGCGAGCAGGCCCTTCTCCTGCACCGCGACGCCCGGGAAGCGCTCCTTCAACGCGGGCAGCTCCGCGGCAGCGGCGGCGTCGCCCCAGGTGGAGATCAGGCGCAGGGCGGGCCAGGGTCGGTCCGGGTCGATGCGGGACGCGACGCGGGCCGGGAGCGTACGGAGGACCTCGTCCCAATACCGGCGCACGGCGTCGTGCAGGAGGAGGCCGAAGGAGGGGTTCCAGATGGAGACGAGGCGCAGCTCGCGGGCGCGGAGCAACGCGATGGCGGTGGCGCGCCAGAAGTCCTCGCCCTGCAGACCTCGCGGGACGGACACCAGCGTCCGCGCCACCACCCGCTCGGCCAGGCCTCCGAGCGTGCCCGCGTCGGTGTCGAAGCCGATGGGGACGCCGCCTGGGGTGCGCCCCGCGGGCAGGGTGGGGGAGACGGACCAGTAGGAGGGACCGCCGAGCAGCCGTGGGTCGCGCGCGAAGGTGTCGACCATCCAGGCCTGCACGGCGCGGGAGAGCTCCCGACGGCCGGGGGCCGTGGAGGGTACGAGCTTGCGCGCGGACGACGTGCCGCTCGTGGGCTCGAACCTCGTGATCGGGGCGTCGCACAGCACGCGCGGCTCCCCCTGGATCGCGCGGTCCACCCAGGGCGACAGCTCCTCCCAGGTGCGCACGGGGACGCGGCGGAGGTCCGCGGGGTCGCGCAGGTCGTGCTCGCGGACGAACGCGCTGTGGCGGGCGCCGGCCAGGATCCGGCGCAGGACGCGCTCCTGGGCGGCGGCGGGGTCGTGCAGGGCGCGCTGGAAGGAGCGCCAGGCGGGGAGGCCCGCGACCCACCAGGCGGTGCTGGCGAGGGGTGCAATCAGGGTGTCGCCGCCCGCAGGATCCGTCGCCCCGCGGAGGTGAGGTTGTCGCGGCTCACCCGCGTGAGGCAGACGAGCTCGTCCCCCCGAGCCCAGCCCGGGTTGGCCTCGCGGAAGAAGCGGTCGGCGGGGTCGTGCGGGCGGGGGACGTCGAGCTCGGGGCGCAGCGGGGGCTCGCCGAGCGCGACCACGCCTGCGTCGTACGCGGTCCCCCAGCGCGCGAGCGCGAGCGCGTCGATGCGGGCCGCCACCTCGGGCGGTGTGGGGACCTCCGGCCGCGGCCAGTGCTCGGTGAAGAACAGCGGCAGGTAGCGGTAGGTCCGGGCGCCGCCGGCGAGCAGCAGCCAGTCGAGGGGACCCAGGCGGTCGTGCCAGCGCAGCGCGGCCGAGAGCCAGCCCACCTGCAAGGCGCTCGAGCCCCAGGCCTCGCGGGCCATCCCGGTGTCCCCGCTGAACAGGACCCCCGCCTTCACCTCGAGGGTGGTGTACCCGACGACCGCGCCCTCGGGTGACCGCACCAGCACCACCTCGTCCTTCGCGGCCAGGTCGCGGCGGAAGCGTGCCTCGTCGACGCCGGCGTACAGCGACCGATGGATCGCCAGCATCGCGTCGACCTCGGGCTCCGTCAGCGCCTCGCGTGGCCGGATCGACCAGCTCAATCGGCATGCTCCGCGATGACGGAGTCGATCACCTCGATCGGCGTGTCGTCGTGGTTCGAGATCTGCGGGTACGTCGGGTACCAGCTGCCGCCGAGGTTGTCGGTGATGGTGGACCGCTCGATCCGCATGTCGCCGCTGTGGTCGTTGGTCACGAAGAAGATGGCGCTGCCGTGCTGCACGACCTCGTTGTCCTGGATCACCGTGCCGCACAGCGACAGCGTCATCGTGTTGCCGTCGTTGTAGATCGCACCCCCGCTGCCGCCGCCGGGCGTGCCGGACTGCGCGGGGTTGCCCCCGTTCCCGATGGCGTGGTTGTGCGTGAACACCGAGTTCCACACGTTCCAGGACACGCCGATGCTGGAGATGCCGCCGCCGTTGCTGCAGGTGTTCCCGTAGCCCTCCTCGCCGCCGAAGGTCGTGTTCACGAGCCACACGGGCCGGTCCTCGAACTGGTCGAACACGCGGATGCCCGCCCCACCCACGTCCGGCCCCGTGTCCGCGCAGCGGTTGCGGAAGAACCGGCTGTTCACGACCTTCAGCTGCCCGCCGCGCGCCCAGATCGCGCCCCCGCCGTCGTTCTCCGCGTCGCCCGACGAGTCCGCGTCCACGAACGTCAGGTTCTGGACGGTGAGCCGCGGGTGGTCCTGGTCGTCGCAGTGCGGCGTGGTCCACACCAGATCGGGGTCGCAGGTGTTCATGTACAGGATGCGCCGCTGCCCGCCGCCCGACAGGGTCACGAGCCCGCCGCCGTCGATCACGATGTCGGGGCCGGTGTCGTTGTAGACCCGGGCGGTCTCGTCGAGCGTGATCGTGACGGGCTCGGGGCCGCAGTCGAACGTGATGACCCCGCCGCCCGCGACCGCCTGCACGAACGCGTCGGAGGTGCAGCTCTGCGGCGTGCCGTCGCCCACCACGGTGGTCGGGCTCGAGCTGTCGGCGGGACCGCCCTCCGCGGGCACGGGACAGGCGCTCCCGGGGTCGGTGGTGCCGGCGGGTGGCCCGTCGGTCGGGTCCTGCAGCGGGTTGTCGAAGGTCACGGTCTCGGTGCTGCCGTCGGAGCCCCCGGTGCACGCCACCGCGATCAGCGCCATCCACGCGCGCATCGTCCACCCCCCACCCTCCAGCGTACACCGTGCCCGCGCCCGCGCCCGTGCCCGATCGTGCGCCGGAGCCCGGTCACCCCCCTCGCTCCCGGATGGCGGCCATCGCCTCGCGCGCGCGGACCGCGTGCACGCCCTGGCCTCCGAAGGGGTCCGTGTCCACGAGGTTCTGCAGGCGCGGCAGATCGCTGCCGTCCCCCACGCGACCCAGGAGCTCCGCCGCGTACGCCAGCGCGTTGTCGCGCTTCGCCGCGTCCACCAGCGCGCGGTAGGTCTCGAGTCCCGCGGGGTTCGGCGGCAGCTCGCGAGCCGCCGACAGCGCCGCCTCGCGCGCGCTCGGCACCTTGGCGTCACGGGTCAGCGCCAGCAACGTGTCCGCGGCCCCGACGCAGTGCGCCACCCCGTAGGTCCCCGCGACCGCGCCGCAGGCGTCCGCCGACCAGGCCATCGTCGTCCACGCGTCGCACGGCGGGTTCACTTCGAGCGCCATCGCGATGTTCTGGCGCACCGCGCACTCGGGGTCGCTCATCGCCAGGTCCACCACCGTCCGATTGTCGGCGCCCTGCGGCAGCGTCCCCGCCATCGCCGAGCCGCACGTGGACCGCACGACCCACTTCGGGTGCCGCAGCTTCGGGGTGAGCGCTGTCGCGATCGAGGCATCCGCGATGTCCAGGCGCTCGATCGCCTCGCAGATCGCGAACAGGCGGTGCTCGTCCTCGGTCTGGCCCGCGAGCTCCAGCAGCTCCGGGAGCGCGGACGCTCCGAGGGGCAGGATCCGGCGCATGGCCGCGGAGAACTGCGAGGGGTCGAAGCGCTCCGCGTCGCGCAGGATCACCTCCACCTGCCCGGCGTGCGCCGCTGTCGCCCACATCCAGATCACGGGAGGACCGAGCGGATGGGGATCTCGGACCCCGCGAGGCCCGCCCTCGCATTCGCGTCGTCCCGAAGGACCCGGATCGAGCCGTACTCGCCCGCCTCCGTGTCTGGTTCGGTGTGCACCCGGAGGGTCCGTGCCGGAACGTCGAGCTGCCAGACCTCGGGCACCCCCGCCCGCGCGTAGATTCCGACCTTGGCGCGGTCGTAGGCCTGGGTCGTGACCGAGACCTCGACGACGAGCGCGATGTCCGGCCCAGCCGGGTGTCGGGTGAGGTAGTCGCGCGGCGTCCCGCGCACGACCGCGAGATTGGGCTCGGGCATCGAGTGAGGTCCGGCGTCGATCGGACTGTGGTCCCGGACGTGGAAGCCTGTGCCGAACGAGGCGTTCAGCGCGACACGAAGCGCGACGGTGATGCTGGCGTGCGACGGACCCTGGGGACTCATGGCGTACAGGACTCCGTCGAGCAGCTCGATCCGAGCGTCTTCGTCGAGGACCCCGGTCTCGACCATCTGGAGCACCTGGGCGGAGGTGAGGCGATGGACTGCGACTTCGGCGGGCATCGGACTCCATATCCCGCCACGCTGTTCTTCGCCGGGCTCGTCCTCTCGGAGGACGCGTCCATCTTGCCGATCCGCCGGCTCGGCGACGCAGGAACGGACCAGGTAGATCTCGAACCGGCCTACGCGAATGGTAGGTTGTGGAATGCGATCCGTCGTTGTCGGGGTGATGGCCGGAGGGGGTTGCGCCGTCCTGGTGTGGAACAGTCCTTCCGCCCCGCAGCCCGAGACGCACGAGCATGGGGTGAACGCTCTCGTTGCGGCGCGCCCCTCTCTGTGCCTCGACGAGGAACGGGAGCTCCGCCAACGCTTGGATGCGCGCTGCGAAGCGGTCTTGCGGTCCTGGGGGGTGGAGCCTCCCATCCCCTTTCCCGATGAGATCGAACCCGAGTGGTCGCCCGCAGACGTGACGCGGGCGGTCGCAGAAGTCGTTCGCCAATGCCCTGAACTGAGGCGCGACATCGAGCTCGACTGCGACGAGTATCCGTGCGCTCTGGCGGTCGTGAGTGGCCTCGAACGAGACGACCTGGCGGCATGTGGCTGGACCCTGCCCACGGCCTCCCTTCAAATCGTGATGTGGCCTGACGGCTCGCCAGGGGGAATCGTTCTGAGGCGTGTCGGTCGACGCGGGGAGGACGACCCCGAGCTGTCGGCGCGCATCGAGCGGCGCTGGCCCTGGCGCAAGCAGCTTCTCCTCGAGCGGCTCGACCATGGCCCGTGACTTGTTGCGGCTGGCCGGCGGATGGGTGGTGGGGTTCGTGCTCGCGGGGGTGTCGCTGTTCGCGTGGTCGAGTGCCCCTCCACGGGACCCTCGGGCCGCGCTGGCGGAGGACGGTGGTGGGGCCGCGGTGGACGCGTGCTCCAACGAGCTCGCTTCGGCGCGCAGACAGGCTCATGAGGCTTGCGATCGGCGCCTGACGGAGTGGGGTGGTGCTGCGCCGGCGTCGTGGTCGATCGACCAGGCGTCGGCGGAGCGCATGGCGAGAGACCAGCTGCTGGATGCGCTGGAGGCGTGTGGCACCGACGACCTCCCTTGGGCCCTGGTCTGCGACGAGCCTCCGTGTCTCGGTGTCGTTCGCGTCGACCGAAACGACGTCTCTGGCGGTGACCTGTGGGGATGCTCGACCGCCGAAGGGATCAGCACCGGGTTCGACGGGGATCTGGTCACCATGTCGCTGCCGCAGCCCGGCGATGGTGCGAAGACCGGCGCGGAAGGTCAGCGTCGAGCGTCGGTCCGTCTTCAACGAGTTCGCGAGCGGGCCGCGGATGGAGAGTGGCCATGACGCCCGGTGCCGGCGTCGACCTCAGGCGAGGTGCCCTGGTCCTCGTCGCCATCGGCGTTGCCCTGGCGATCTGGCTGACCCGCCCGAGGGTCGCGCCGAGTCCGGTCGGGCAGCCACCGCCGGGGGTGAACGACAATCGGTCGGATGGAGGCGGCCCGATCCCGCTGCCCCCACGACGTGTCCAGCCTGGTGGCGTCGCATCGGAACCCACACGCTCGGTCCAGCCTCGACGGCCCAGACCACCCTACTCCTGTGACGTCGCTCGCGTCGAGACGTCCGGGGCGTGGCAGCCTGGCCCCTTCACAGAGCTGTCGACCGAGGACGGCATCGTGGTCTCCGCCGGTGGAAACCAGGGCTTCACGTGGGCTCCCCGGGAGGACGGCAGCTTCGTGGTCGCTCGGATGGGTGAGTCGAGGTGTGAGGTCTTTCCGGTGGTGGCCGCGGATCAGGTCGTCGTGGTCCTCGACCCGGCCTTCGTGGCCGTCGAGGATGGCGTTCTCGGTTGGTCCGGCTGCGGACCGGTGGCCAGCGCCATCCCTGGCGTCGCGCGGGTGTTCTCCGTCGGGAGCGGATGCGTTCTCACGCTTCGGCTGGTGACCTTGGAGGGCCGGGCGAGCAGCCTCGGACAACTGGAGCTCGAGCCCGGGGGCGTACCCGTGATCGGGCTGACCCCGAGCGAGGCGACGCCTTCCGCCTGGTCCGCGGGCGATCTCGAGATCCTGGAGGAACGTGCGAACACGCTCTCCTGGTTGGCTGGCTTCGGCTTGGTCGACCCTGAGGCGAACGAGGATGTGTGGCAGGCCATCGAAGAGATCGAACGACAGAACAGATGACCTTCCATCGCTGCTCGCTGCTCGCTGCTCGCTGCTGATCGCTGACCGCTCCTTCTCCTGGTCGACTACAGCACCGCGACCTCGAGGTGCGGCCTCTCGCCGGGCAGTCCGCTGAGATCGGCGTCCTCCCAGGCCACCGCGTAGAGCATCGAGGGGTAGCGCAGGGGGCGCAGCATCCGCTCGAGCACGGGCAGCAGTGGGTGCGACGAGGCCAGCATGGTGGTGAGGTACCCGTACCGGCGGGGTCGGGCGCGGTCGTGCGCGAAACCCACCACTGCGCGGGCGACCTGTTCGTCGTCGTCAGCGATCGCGAGGTGCGAGAGGTACGCGTGTCGGAGGGGCTCCCCGGGCCGCGGCAGGCGGGGGACCCCGAGGACGGGGGCCAGCAGGTTCACGACGCGCCGCGTGCGGGCGAGGTGCCCCCGGTAGCCGTGGACGACGCTCTGCTTGTAGGCCGACTGGTCCCAGAGCGCGACGCAGCCCACCATCCGGCCCCCGCGAGTCGCGACGACGAAGTCTCCGACGTGCAGATCGCGGCACCGGTCCGCGTCCCGCAGCGTGTCCGCGCTCCACTGCGGCGTGAACGCCGACCGCCGACCCTCGGCCGCCAGCAGCCCGACGATGGCGTCCAGGTCGGCGTCGGTGGCGTCGCGCACCTCGAGGCCGGTTACCGCGCGGTACCGCCGCCGCCAGGTGGGTGCGGCGAGCGTGACCATCTCCTGCTGGGGCACGTAGCGGGGGAGGCCGGGGAGCCCGCGCTCGAGGAGGCGCCGGGCGGGCGCGTTGTCGGACACGATGGTGGTGATGGCGTAGGGCTGGCCTCCGTCGGCCGCGGTCGCCGCCATGAGCTCCCGCACGCGGGCGTACCCGAGGCGGAGGAGCGAGGGGCGCCCCCGCCAGGCCGGCACGACCCGCAGCGCGGACAGGTACCCGAGCGGACGGGGCTCCCCTCCCACCCAGCAGGGGCGCACCGACCAGGAGAACGCCGCCACCACCGAGCCCTCGGGGTCCCGCGCGAGCACCGTGGTCGTGTCCCCCTCGACCCGCGCCGCCCGGAAGAAGTCGGGCTCCCGCGCGAAGGCCAGCGAGACCGAGCCATCCATCGGCGTCGCCCGCATCAGCCCGCGCAGCCCCGCGTCGTCGTCGGGCCCGGCCACCGCCAGCTCGAGGTCGCGAGTGTCCATCGTCCGCCCGCTATGTCGTCCCTGCGAGCTCGGCTGCCCCCCGTCGCGCCGCCCCGCGATCCTCGTCGCGGCGATGGCGTGTGTTCTCGGACCTGCGCCTGATCGGCGTCGTGGAAGTGGTTTCAAAATTGTGCAGCCCGGATCTTGCGCTTCCGTATGGGGGGGGGGCTACGTTACCGCAGCTTCGACGATTCGGCGTGACGCCACGTCAGGTGGCGCACCCCGGCTCGTCAGGCCTGGAGGTGACATGGGCTGTGGGTCACGAGAGTCGAGATCGATGGTGTTGGGGACGACGAGTGGCAGCGCCGCGACGGACCTGTTCTTCGCAGGGACGCCTGCGTTGAGCACCGGCGAGGTCGGTCAGGTGGTGGTGACGTTCGAGGTGGTCGCGTCCAGCGGCACGGCGTCGGTGGAGATCCAGCGGGCGTACCAGCTGTCGAACGACGGGATCACCTGGGACGCGGCGGTGGCGTTCACCTACGACAGCGCGTGGGTGTCGTCGCTGGGCTTCGACTACGGATCGGCGACCGAGACCATCCCCGTGACCAGCCGGTTCGCGCGGGTGGGCTTCCAGACGAACCAGAAGGCGGGGACGGACATCGAACAAGTCCGGGTCAACGTCAACACCAACCTGATTCCGCGGTAGGATGGAGGACGATCATGCGGGCGAAGATGGAAGGGCAGGTGGTGGACACGGGGCTGAAGCGCCTGTGGACGGGGAAGACGAGCACCGCCTCGCCGCTGTGGATCCCGATGACGGGCGCCATCAACACCACGTTGGTGAAGGAGGTGCGGCAGGCACGT
>JACKER010000064.1 GCA_020632925.1 Alphaproteobacteria bacterium
CGCGTCCAGGCTCTCGAGCCGTCGCGCCGCGATCGCGTCACCGTCGGCGATGCCGGCCACGAAGCTCGCCGTGTCCCCCGACAGCCGCCAGGCGTCGCCTCGCCGGACGAGGAGCCCCCGGTCCAGCAGCAGGTGGAGCAGCTCCCCGGCGACCAGCGGGCTGCCCTCCGCCCGCTCCGCCACCAGCTCCCGCAGGTCGGGCGGCGCCGTGCGCACCGCGAGCCGGTCGGCGATTAGCTGGTGCAGCGCTGCGTCGGAGAGGGGGGCGAGCGCGACCACCTCCGCACCGACCTCCGCGAGCCGCTCCACCACCGCGGCCCCCGTGCGCGCCGCGACGCGGAGCTGGATGCCGCCGACGCCCTCGGCCGCCCGCCGCGCCAGGCCGACCAGGGCGCTCACGGCGACGCCATCGGCCTCGTCGAGGTCGTCCACCACCACCCGCAGCGGGCCGGCGGCCACCACCACCCTCGCCAGCGCGAGCGCCGTCTGCTCCTCCTCGACGGCCCGCGACACGAAGCGGCGGGGAGGGCGCGCACCGACCAGCGCGGCCACGGCGGGGTCGAGGGGACCGAGCAGATCGGCGTCCGGCCCGAACCAGGACGCCGCGATCTCCGCGCTCGGCGCCAGGTTGAACACACCGCGGACCAGCTGGCGGGTGAGGTCGCGCCCGTCGACCGCGCGCCCGGTGAGGCTGGAGAGCACGCGGCCCGCGCGGGTCTCGGCCTCCTGCAGCAGGCGGGTCCGCCCTGATCCCGCCTCTCCTACGACCAGCACCGCGGGCGCCAGGCCGGTCACCCGCTGGCGGGCCTCGTCGCGCTCCAGGAGCCGGCTGCGGTAGAGGTAGGCGCGGGGCTCGGGGCCCACGTCGGGCTCGGGCCGACCGCCGCAGGACAGGAGCGCCGCGACGACGTCCGTGGCGTAGGCGGGGCGGTCCTCGGGCTCGGTCGCGAGCAGCGAGGCCACCAGCCGGTCGAGCCGCGGCGGGACGTCGGGCACGTGCTCGGACAGGCGCGGCGCGGCCTCCTCCCGACGCGCGCGCAGCACCTCGCCCGGGGAGCCGCGGAACGGGGGCATCCCCGCCACGAGCTCGAAGATCATGCAGCCCACGGCGTACAGATCGGCCCGCGCGTCCAGCGGGCGCTGCCCCGCCTCGGGCGCGAGGTAGTGCAGGGTGCCCATCGTCCGGCTGCGTCCGTCCAGCACCTCGGCGCGCGCGCCCCCCGCGCGGAGCAGGCCGAAGTCGACGAGGACGGGCCGACCGTCGGGCGCGATCAGGATGTTCTCGGGCTTCAGGTCGGCGTGGACCACGCCCTCGCCGTGCAGCCACGCGAGCACCGTGCACACCCGGACGAACAGCGACGCGACCTCCTCGACCGGGAGCCCCGTGACGGCCCCCTCGCCGGTGTCGGTGCCCGTGGGCTCCTCCAGCCCGTCGAAGGCGAGCGTGGACGAGCTGCTGCGGGTGGTGGTGTCGAACAGCGCGCGCAGCGGCGTCCCCTCGACGTAGGCCATCGCCATCCACGGCATCCCGTCCTGCTCGCCGCTGTCCACGACGCGCACGACGCCGGGATGGCGCAGCCGGCGGAGCACGCGGATCTCGGCGTCGATCGCCCGCAGCGCCTCCGTCCGGGGCTGGCTGGTCTTGAGCGCGACGAGCTCGCCCGTGTCCCGGTGACGCGCTCGCCAGACCACGCCCATCCCGCCGGACCCCAGCACGTCGATCGCCTGGTAGGGCCCGAAGGTCGGGAGGTCCTCCGCGCGCTCCATGGCTCAGCCGAAGACGTTGGTGGGGCGGGCGGAGATGGGGTCGAAGGCCGGCGCCTCGCCCTCGAGCCTGCGGACGGCGACCCGGGTCGCCTTGTACCAGGGGATGCCGGTGGTGGCGTCCACGTGCGGGTTCGTGAGGTCGTTCGCCGTCCCCAGCGGGTGGAACTGCAGCGCGAAGACCATCCCGCGCGGTGGGCCGTCGAGGACGCGGGCCTGCGCGACCAGGTTGCCCTCCTCGTTGTGCACCTCGACCAGGTCGCCGTGCGCGACGCCGAGCGTGGCCGCGTCGTCGGGGTGGAGCTCGACGTAGGGCAGGGGCACGTCCGCGAGGCGCTCCTCGATGCGTTGGTCGTGGTAGCCCGTCTGCCAGAGGCGCTGGGTTCGGCCCGTCGTGAGCCAGAAGGGCCAGCGGTCCGCGGACGCGAGGTAGGTCGCGACCGGCTCGGGGTACCCGGTCCAGCCGTCGCTCGCGTGCCAGCGGAAGCGCCCGTCGTCGGTCGCGAACCGATGGGCGAAGCGGCGCTTCGTGCCCACGAGCTCGCCCGTCCCGGGGTCGCGGCGGACCGGCGTCTGGAAGCCCTTCGGGCCCCGCTCGCGGAGCATCGCGTAGGTGACGCCCGCGTAGGTCTCGCAGGGCAGCCCGTCCGCGCCCGCCTCGTCCACCCGGTTGTCCGGGAAGGTGGTGCCCCCCTCGAGGAACACCGCCTCGGGCCCGTCCCAGTCGAAGCCGGCGTACCGCGGCTCCCCCGTCACCGCCGCCATCCGCCGGGCCGCGCGCGCGCAGATCTCCCAGTCGGGCAACGCGTCCCCGGGCGGGTCCACGAACCGGTCGTACAGGCGGAGCAGGCGGGAGTTGCAGTTGATCGACGTGAGCTCGGCCTCCCCCCAGCCGGCCGCTGGCAGGACGAGGTGGGCGTCGCGGGCGGTGTCCGTGAGGTAGAGCTCGCTGACCACGAGGAACAGCCCGTCCCCCTGGTCGAGCGCCCTCACGATCGCGTCCGCACGCGCCTCGGGGCCCGCCGGGTCGCTCCCGCGAGGACCGGTGAGCGCGCGGGTCAGCGCCAGGGTGCGCTCGTGGAGCCGCGCGCGATACCGCTGGGCGTTCGGCGTCGTCAGGTAGGGGTTGGTCCCCATCACCCACAGCGCCTTGCCGCCGCCGCCGAGCAGGTGCGCGTCGACGTTCGGCGGGGGCCGCGGACCCGGGTAGGGCGGGCGGACGTAGCCCTCCTGGTGCCCCCCCTGGCGCCCGCAGCCCGTCCCCGGCCGCCCCACGTGCCCGCCCAGCATCGCGAGCTGGACCACGGACGCGACGGTGTCGTGGTTGCGCAGGTTCCAGATGACGCCCTTCTCGTAGAGCGTGAGCGTCCGCTTGCGGCCGTGGCGCTTGGGGCGGTGGGTCCAGTCCGCGGCGCGCTCGATGTCCGCCCGCGGCACGCCCGTGATCCGCTCGGCCTCCGCGAGGACCTGCGCGAGCGGCGTACGTCCGCCCAGCGTGTGCTCGCGCCATGCGGCGAAGCCCTCGGCGTCGGTGCGGTCGCGCACGAAGGCCTCGTCCTGCCAGCGACGGTCGAGCACCACGCGCGACATCGCGTTCGCGAGCACCAGATCGGTGCCCGGCGCGGGTCGGAGGTGCAGCACGCGCTCGGGGTCGAGGGTGCGCAGCGCCTCCAGCGACGAGCTGCGGCGCGGATCGATCACCACCACCCGCAGGGGTTCGACGGTCTCGCCGGGTGAGACCCTCCTTGACGAGTGCGTCCTCCTGTCCCTCGATGTCGATCCGGATCATCGTGCTGTTCGTACCACGAGCGCGCTGGCATCGGTGTCGTCTACGGGTCGCGGAACCAGGGGATCTGCCCGGGAAGACCCAACCGCTGAGCTCTCCTGACGACCTCGGGAGGGCGACACCCTCCCGCGAGGACGGCGGCGGCAGCGTAGGAGGCGCCCTGCTCGGCCGGCGCCGTCCCCCGGATCGCAGCCTCGACCGCGTCGAGATCACACAGGTCCACACCCACGAACGGACCCTCCACCCGCCCCGCTCGGGCCAGCGCGACCTCCCGCCAGAACGGTGCGGCCCCCTCCGCTGGCTCGAGTCCGGTGAGGGGGCCGTCGTCGGAGAGCCCGACGAGGAGGGCGAGGTCCGCCAGACCCGCGTTGGTGGCGACGGCGGCGGCGCGCGTCAGCTCACCGTGTGCGAGCAACCATCCGCCGCGCAGCGCGGGGGAGCCGTCATCGGGCGCCGACGGGCCCAGCGCTGCGTCGAGCTCCTCGTCCCCCACCTGCGCGAGGATGGCGTCCAGCGGCCGTCCCGACCAACGCGCGGCGAGCAAGCGCTCCGTCGCGAGCGAGCGCGCCAACGACTCGTCCGCGAGCCCCTCACAGCGCTCCCACCAGGGCCCCGCCTCGTCCCACGCGAGGTCCCGCGAGAGCTGCAGGGCGCGGACGCACACCGCGCCAGCGTGATCCGGAGCGACCGCGAGCGCCCTGCCGACGCTCCGCTCGGCCTCCTCGGCCGGTGCGATCCAGGCGTACGACACCCAGGCGTCCGGCGAGTCCTCGAGCTCGGCGCGCCGGCGCGCTTCGGCGTCCTGGGCCTCGATCAACGCCTCTGCCTCCGGGAGCTCCAGCTGGCGGGCCAGCGTGCGGACCATCGCGGTCCAGCCGTCCGGGGCGTCGAACCGCAGGCTCGCGGTCAGGGCGGTGGCGAGCTGCTCCGCTCGGATCTCGGACCAGGCGCCGTCCCCCGCCCACCCGGACTCGGCCGTCGGCGACGCGAGGTACACCAGCGTGACGTACGCCGCGTGGCCGGCGCGGAGGTCCTGGACGGAGGGCCGGTGTCGCGCCCGCTCGTTCGCGTCGACCTCCATGGTCGCAGGCATCTCCACCAGCACCTCTTCCTCCGTCGTCGCCACCAACGGCCCCACCCCGAGCAAGCGCGTCGGGTAGGGCTCGGCAGGACCTCCGTCGGGGGTGTAGACGGTGTCGACGATGCCGAGCACGCCGTAGCCGCCGATGTTGTAGACCCACTGCCGCGGCGTGATGTCGATCTCCACCGCGCCCTCTTCCACCACCTCGCCGTTCAGCGCGACGCTGGCCGTGACCGACCGGGGCGCCAGGAACGACCAGCGCTCCGACGCGAGCGGCGGCAGCTCGACCTCCTGGCCACCCACCTCGACGCGGACCACCCGTGGCGTCCCGTTGTACACGATCAGGGCCGAGGTCCCGCCCAGCACGCGGCACCCCAGCGCCGTGACCACGAGCAGGCCCGTGGCCCCCATCGCCACCGGCTGGGGCGCGTACACCAACGGGCGGGGCTTGCGGAAGATCTTCGGGGGTGGTCGATCTGCTCGCGGCACCGGTGGGTCCGCGGGCACGGCCAGCTCCGGGACCTCACACGCCTCCCCGTCCTGTGCCAGCACCAGTCGGTCGGTCAGATCCAGCAGGTGGTCCCAGGCGGCCCCCTCGGCCACGCCGAGCTCCGCCCAGGCCTCCAGCGCCCGCGCGATGCTCTCCTTCCACCCTCGCTGGGAGCTCGGTCCGATCTCGGCGAGCGCGACCCGGGGCACGCCGATGGCGGTCGCGTCGAGCTCGCCGACGAGAGCTCGGATGGGCGCCCAGGCCGCCTCCACCGCCGACCACGACAGCCGGCTCGCCGAGCGAGGCACCCGCACCAGGGCGTGCAGTGCGTCCACGGTGTCTCGGAGCGCGCGGAGGGTGACGCAGACGGCCACCGACCGCTCGAACATCTCCACCCAGGTCGGTCCTCGCAGCGTCGCGAGACCATGGAACGCAGCGAGCCGTCGGAGCAGATCGGCCCTCACGTCCTTGGCGGCCCGCTCGAGCCGAGCCTCCTGCAGACCCACCATCTCGACCGCCGAGCTGCGGGTCACGGGTTCGCCGTCGTCGCGGTCCAACACACCGTGGTCGGCGTCCACGCGCCAGTAGCGACGGAGCCGGGCGACGTCGAGGCGCAGCGCGTCCCAGGCCGCGATCCGTTCGAGGTCCCCATCGGACAGCGCGCAACGCGCCGCCAGCGCATCCTCCGATCGCTCCGGGAGCTCCGCGGCGGCGGCCACGATCTCGGCCCACATGGGCGGCCCTCTCGTGATGGACAGCTGGGCGGCCGTCCAGGAGACCCCAGCGGCCGAGGGCTCCGCGACGCGCACCCCGGGGAATCCCTGCGCCTCGGAAGCGCCGACCTGCGCGGCGAGCTCGTCCGTCGGTGCCCACCACGGCTCGGCGGAGGCGCGCCCGCGGGTGCGCGCCAGACGGACGTGACGGATCACGGTGTCCAGTGGCTGCCGCCAGCGAGCCCGCGCCAACAGCGCGTCGTCCTCGAGCACCAGCGCCAGGGCTTCGGCCTCGGCCAGCGCTGCACGCGCCGACGCCAACCCCTCCTCCCCCAGCCGTCGCACGGCGAGGCGTTCACCGGCCGCCGCTCGCTCGCCGTCGAGGCGCGCGCGCACCCGGACGAGCGGCCAACACACACCGCCGAGCGTCGCGCGGGGGACGAAGGAGAGCGCGAGGACAGCGAGGACGATCGCGATCTGCAGCCGCATGCCCGCCCCGTCGACACCGGACGGGAGGGGCCGGGTGGACGCGAGGTCGATCAGCGCGACGGCGACGGCGTCGGTGGACGTCGGGAGGGGGTCCCGCGCCAACGCCTCGACCAGGAGCGCCTCGAACGCGTCGGCCGGGAGGGTGGCGGCGGCGCCGACGCCGAGGCGGAACGCGCGGCGGGGGGTACGAAACGGGAGCAGGCGGTGCGCAGGAACCCACTCGAGCTCTGCTCCCGTGGTGAGGCGGATCTGCTCGGGCGGACGGACCCGCGCCTCGGCAGCCAGACGCGCGATGCGGGCGATGAGCTCGGGATCGGTGACCAGGTAGCCCGTGGGGGCTGGCCCTCCCCCGAAGGCCAGCAACCCCAGCAGGATGGGCACGGTGAACGCGAGCACCAGGAGGGCCCCGAGTGACGCGGCGGGGTTCCACCCGGCGCCGTACACCCCGACCCGACACAGCTCCACCGCCATCGCGCCGGCCAACGACACAGCTGTACAAACACCCACGACCGCGATGCATTGCGCGCTGACCCACGTTCCCTCGTCGTCTGATCGTCCCATGCCGGAACGGTACGACGAAGTGTGCCTATGTGGGAATCGAGTCGTCGAGCAGTCGGTGGATCGTCTCGGTCACGTGTGCCGCTTGGGTGCCGGAGAGCAGCCCCCAGCCACCGAGGCCGTCGGAGCCGTCGTCGAGCGCCTCCTTCAACGCGAGGACCTCGGCCTGCACGAGCTCGTCGGCCCATCCCGCGTCGATCCCCCGCTCCGCCACCAGCCAGCGCAACGTTCGCCAGGCGAGCTCGGCGTGGCGGGCCTCGTCGTCCGCGATGCGCGACAGGATCGCCGCCAGCGCCGGGTCCTCGCACGCGCGGGACTGCGCGAGCGCCAGCGCCGCCCCCACCGTCTCGCCCACGCAGCCCTCGCGGATCAACGCCCGCGCGATCCCACCCACGTCGGTCGCCGGCGCCACGCCCTCGAGCGACAGGGGTCCCGGGCCCGCGGGTGCTCCCGAGAACCGCTCGACCAGCCCGTAGGCGAGGCGCGCGTGCTCCACCTCGTCCATCGCCGCGAGGTGCGTGTCGCGCAGCAGGTCGGGCGGTGCGCCCAACGCCATCAGCTCGAGCGAGGCGCGCGCGAAGCTCGCGACCGACGCGTGCTCCATGGCGGCCACGGTCGCCCACCACGACGCCAGCCGCGACCGCGCCGCCGCGTCGGGGAGGGCAACCTCCGACGGGGTCGCCCAGTCACCACGAGCGGCCAGCGAGGCGGCACGCACCTCCTCCCCGACGACCAGCGGGCGGCCGCTCGCGCAGCTCTTGCCGAGCGTCGCGCACGTGAGCGGAACGTCCACGCTGAGCGAGGCGTAGTCGGTGTCCCCGTCCACCGGGAGGCATTGCTCCCCGTCCGCGCAGTCGGTGTCTGCCGCGCACTCCCCGGCAGGGTCCGTACACATCAGCACCGCCTCGGTGAAGCATCCGTTGAAGTGGCTGTACATCGCGCAGACCCCGACGCCACCACAGTCCTCGTCGACCCGGCAGCTCGTCTCGACGCACACCTGCTCGGTGCCGCTCGCCTGCTCCACCGGGAGGCACGCATAGCCGTTCGCGCAGTCGGCGTCGGTCTCGCAGCCCCGCTTCACGCAGGCCGCGGACGCGGCGGCGATGACGAGGTAGAGCGCTGCCAGGTCCCTCGTGAGCATGGTGCCTCCGGACGGGGCATCCTACCGCCGCGTGGGACGGAGGCGGGCCGCGTGGCGCGGAAGAAGGCCGATCAACGGTGGACCGAGCACGCCGCCGCCGCGGGTCCGCGCCTGTGGCCGGTGGTGGTGGTGGCGCTCTGCGTCGTGGCGCTCGGGTGGGCGGTCCACACCGTGCTCGCCTGGGTGCTCCCGTCCGTCGGGCTCGACGAGCAGGGCTGGGACGGGCTCGCCACCTCGCTCCACGTCCGCTCGACCACGCTTCGGCTGGTGGTGTTCGGCGGGCTCGATCTGGCGGCAGCCACGGCGCTCTGGCCGCGGGTGTCGTCGGCCTTCGACCGCGCCGAGCGCCGGTCCCGCAAGGCGCGCAAGGCGCTCGGCAAGCACCACCGCAAGGCCCCGCCGAAGGTCCGGGCGGCGCTGGGGGTCGGCGTCGGGAGCGCGGCGCTGGTGCTCGGGGTTGCGCTCCTGCTCCAGCCCACGCTCGTGCCGCTGCGGTTGGACGGTGCGAGCTGGGTCGCGCGGGCGGCGAACCTCGTGGACGGCACGGCGTCGGCGGCGGTCGTCGACACGACGCTGTGGGTGGCGCGGGCGCTCCACCCGAGCCCCGTGCGCGGCGTGGATCCGGTGGCCGCCGACCGCCTGGGCGCGGGCCTCGATCAACCCACGGTGCCGCTGATGGACCGCTGGGACCAAGCCCTGTTGGCGGCGGCGAACGGCGACCGCGAGCTGTACGCGCGGACGAAGGCGGTCATGTGGGTCGAGTCGGGCGGCCGCCAGTACGCCGTGTCCTCGACAGGGTGCCTGGGCCTGATGCAGTTCTGCGCCTCCACCGCGCGCACGAAGCCGGTGCACGCCATCTTCGGGCGCGGCCAGGTCACCGCCTGCGGGTGTCGGGACTGTGGCGTGCCGCGGGACGTGGCGAACGACCTCGAGACCGATCCGGCGGCGGTGGCGCGCGTGGGGGAGCGCTTCCCGTGCCCGCTGACGGACGCTCGCTTCGACCCGGACAAGGCGATCCGCGCCGGCACCGCGTGGGTCGAGAAGCTGGGGCGGGACGTGGGCGACAACCTGCTGCTGGTCTACGTCTCCTACAACTCGGGCCCCGCCGTCGGGCGCGCGGTCTTCCGGGCGACGGGCAAGCGCTCCGACGTGACGCTCGACGAGCTCCGCCCGCACCTCGTGGACGCGCTCGCGCCCCACTACGGTCGCAGCGCCGCCGGCCGGGCCCAGGGCCTGCTCGACGTCCACCTCCCCAAGCTCCAGCGGGCCTACGAACGCTGGCGATGGTGACCGCCTGGACACGGGTGGGTCGGTGAGGATATCGGAACGTTCATTCTAGAATGGATGTTCTACATGGGGCGCACGCGCGGATACGACGCCGACGAGGTGCTCGGTCGGGCCATGCTCACGTTCTGGCGCCAGGGCTACGAGCGCACGTCCGTGGCCGACCTGGTCGACGCGACCGGGGTCGCGCGGTCGGTGCTGTACGGCGAGTGGGGTGACAAGCGAGGGTTGCTCCTCGCCGCGATCGATGCCTACCTGAGGGAGGTCGGCCGACCCACGTTGATGGGGCTGGAGGCAGGCGGCGTGGCCGCCATCCGCTCCGTGTTCGACGCGGTCGCCGGCCAGATCACCGCCGACGACGCGGTGTCGTGCCTGGTGCTCGAGACGGCGCTCGCCGTCGCCCCGCACGACGAGGTCGTCGCTCACAAGGTCCGCGACGCTCTCGACGAGGTCCGGAGCCGGTTCCTGCAGGCGCTGTCCAGCGCGGTGCAGGGAGGCACGCTGCCCCCGACGACCGACGTGCAGGCCCACGCGGATCACCTGGCCATCAGCTTCCAGGCCCTGCTGATCCAGGGGCGGACGCGGCCCGGCGCCGACGCGGTCCGACGGTTCGTCGACCTCACCCTTCGACCCCTCGAGCTCCTGGAGACGACATGCTCGCCCTCTCGCTGACCGCCTGCCTGGCGGACATCCGGCCCGACGCGATCTCGATCGACGAAGTCCAGCAGGAGCGCGCCGAGCGCGGGCGCGCCATGCTCCGGTCCGCTGCCGACGCCTCGGGCTACGACGCCTGGCTCCGCGCCGACCGGTCCGAGCTGGCCTTCGCGGACACGTGGTACGGCGTGGGTCGGGCGTTCAACCCGTGGCCCAGCGCCCACGTCACGGCCGACATCGTCCAGCTCCCGGGCACCTTCGACTCCGAGGTGCGGTTCACGTCCGGAGCGAAGGACGGCTGGACCTGGGGGATCGAGGACGGCCATGCGTACGTCGTGGATCCGGAGGGTGGGCGGTCGGAGACCGACGACGCCCAGCTGCGGTTCATGCTGCCCACCACCCAGTACTTCGTCGACATGCCCTTCCGGATCCTCGAGGCGCCGATCGTCCGCTACGTGGGCGAGGAGACGCACCTCGGTGTCGACTACGACGTGGTCTACGTCACGTGGAAGAGCGTGGAGGCGAACCCGGAGTTCGACCAGTACCTGATGTACGTCGACCAGGGGACCGGCAGGCTCGGGAAGGTCCAGTACACGGTCCGGGAGAGCGCCCGCTTCGTCTCCGCCACCGGGCACTTCGACGACGTGGAGCAGGCCGACGGGATCTGGGTGCCGCGCACGATGACCATCAACACGAGCCCGGACGCCGACCCCGCCACCGATCGGTTGCACGTGATGGTGGTCGACGAGATCTCGTTCCACGACGACGACGGACTGGCGCGGGACGCCGTGCCGCTCTGAGGCACGATCGTGCCCGAGCGTCTGCACGGGTGCTGCACGACCGCCCGGTACGTTCTCTCCATGCAGACGCTCACCTTCGGCAGCCCGGGCACCTGGGGACGCGACTTCGGCCTGGTCGGCGCGGCGACCGGCGCCGCGGCTCCCCTGTTCGTCATCTTCGACCCCACCTTCGCGCTGGTGGCCGGCGTGGTCGGCGGCGTGACCGGCGTGTTGTTGGGAGCGCTGTCGGGCTGGGTGGTGCCGCTGCTGCGCCCGCACGTACCGCTGCCGGCGCTGGTCGCGGGCATGGCGGCGGCGGGCTCCCTGTGGGGTGCGGTGGCGGGGACGCTGGGCGGTGCCGCCTCGCTGTGGTTCGGGCTCGACGGGGCGCCGCTGGGCTTCGTGCTCGGCGGCTGCACCGGGATGGTCGCGCTGGGGCTGTTCTTCCTGCCCTACCTGGTGCTGTCGGTCCGCCGGGAGCCCACCTGGCCCGCGGTGGCTGGCGCCGTCCTGCTCGCGCCGGTCATGGGTTGGCTCGGCCTCGCCGCGTTGCTGGCGTCCACCTTCGGCCTGTGGCTCTTCGCGCTGCCGGCCGTGGTCTGGGCGGCGGTGGCGGTCGACCGCTCGGCCAGGCAGTTACCCGTCACGTCGAGGCTGCTGCTCGATGGACGTGCGCGCTGATCGCGTCGGCGAGCCGCTCCCAGAGCCCCGGGGGGAGGTTGTGCCCCATCCCCTCGATCACGAGCAGCTCCGCGTCCGGGATCGCCGCTGCCGTCGCGCGCCCGCCGCTCGGGTCGCACATCCGGTCGCTGTCGCCGTGGATGACCAGCGTGGGGACGCGCAGCTCGCGCAGGGCGCCCGTGCGGTCCCCGGACGCGACGGTGGCCACGGCCTGACGCACGACCGAGGCCTCGTCGTGGTCGCGGTCCCAGGCGAGCCCGGCAGTGGCGGCGACGGCGTCGGGATCGGCGGGCCAGCCCGGTGAGCCCACGGCCGCGGACGCGCGCAGGGCGCGCTCGACGGCGCCCTCACGCGTGGTGACGCGCGGACCGCCGAACACCGCCTTCATGGTCTCCGGGTGCACCTGGCCCACGTCGGAAGCACCCGTGGTCGACATCATCGAGGTCAGCGAGCGCACGCGGTCGGGGTGCTCGAGGGCGACGGTCTGGGCGATGGCGCCGCCCATCGAGGCCCCCACCAGGTGCGCCGCAGTCAGCCCGAGCGCGTCCATCAGGCCGACGGTGTCCGCCGCCATGTCCGACAGCGTGTACGACGCCGACGACAGGTCGCCCGCCAGCGCGGCGCCGAGGTCCGCGGGCGGTGCGTCGGCCAGGTGGGTGCTGTGACCGCTGTCGCGATTGTCGAAGCGGACGAGGTACAACCCACGCGCCACCAACGCGTCGAGGAAACCCTCTGGCCAGTGGACCATCTGCGCCGCGATCCCCATGAGCAGGATCACGGGTGGGTCAGCGGGATTCCCGCGGCGCTCGTGGGCCAGGTCGATGCGGTGTGGGCCTGTGTCGTGGGCGATCTGTTCGTGCATGGCGTCGAGTCCGTGGAGGGCGTGCCATCATGGAACGCTGGGGGTCGAGATGTCACGTGGGTCCTGCGTTTGGCTGGTCGCAGCGATCGGGGGGCTCTGGTCGGGCTCCGCGTGGGCGACGGGCTGGTCGGACGACGCGGACTGGGCCGTGGTTCAGACCGGGACCTGGTTCGGCGCCCACGTGGCCGGCGCTGGCGACGTGGACGGCGACGGCTACGACGATCTCCTGGTCACGGAGCCCGGATACGCGCAGGCTCGTGGAGCGGTGCGGGTGTACCCGGGGGGCCCCGGCGGCTGGAGCCTGCAGTTCCTCCGCCTCGTGGGCGGGTCCGTCGGTGAGGAGTTCGGCTCGACGGCGGCCTCGGCGGGGGACCTGAACGGCGACGGCTACGACGACGTGGTGGTCGGTGCCGACCAGTACAGCGACGGCGGCCTGCAGGACGCCGGCAGGGTCTCGCTGTACTACGGCTCTGCTGCAGGTCTGTCACCGATCCCGGCGTTGCGGATCCCCGGCCTCCACGCGGGCGACCGGGTCGGTCCCGCGGCCTCCGCGGGGGACGTGGACGGAGACGGGATCGGCGATCTGGTGGCGGGCATCCCTGGCTACGACATGGCGACGGTCCTGCTGGGATCGGCGGGGGCGCTCCCGGTGTCCGGGCTGACCGTGATCCCCGGCCGTCCCGGTTGGAGTCGATTGGAGGTGATCGTTGCCTCCGCAGGTGACCTGAACGGCGACGGCTACGACGACGTCATGATCGCCGATCCGCGCATGAGCACCGGGTGCGGGTATGTGTGCAGCGGGGAGGGGAGGGTCCAGGTCCACTTCGGCTCCCCGTCGGGTCCGCGAAGCCTCCCCGACCTCGACCTGGTGGGTACCCACACCGACGCGCGTCTCGGAACCGCTGTGGCGGCGGGGGACCTGGACGGCGACGGGTACGACGACCTGGTGATCAGCGGCGACGACGGGGTGGAGGTTCGCTTCGGGTCACGGAGGGGGCCCCCCGCCAGTCTGGATCTCCTGCTCCCGTTCGGGGACTCGCTCGCCGTGGGGGACCTGGACGGCGACGGCTTCGGCGACCTCGTCGTCGGGTACCGCGGCAACAGCGACACGGCGGGCTGGGTCAGCGTGTACCTGGGATCTCCCCTCGGACCCTCGCCGACGCCCTCCATCCTGCGCCCGAGCGACCCGTCGATCCGGAACTTCGGTATCTCCGTGGCGGCTCCGGGTGACGCGGACGGCGACGGTCTGGACGACCTGGTGGTGTCGGCCAACGATCACGTGTTCGGCTACACCCACCTCACGGACGACGACGGGGACACCATCCTCACGGTCGCCGACAACTGCCCCGACGTGCCGAACAGCGACCAGGCGGACCTCGACGAGGACGAGGCGGGCGACGCCTGCGACGATCCGCTGCTGACGGTGTCGACGCCCATCCACGGCGGGCAGTCGGTGTCGCTGGTCGCCAGTGGGGTGGTGGCCGGCGAGGTGGTCGACTTCTACGCCGCTCCGGGGGCGGGTGGCGCGGGCCCCTGCCTGCAGTACACCTGCCTCGATCTCGGGGCACAGGCGATCCCGCTCGGGTCGGCCACGGCGGACGCGCAGGGGCGCGCCGAGCTCGTCGTGACAGCACCCGCGGGCCTCGCGCTCGCGGGCACCTACGTGACTCAGGCGTTGGTGGAGCGTGGTCCGCGCAGCGCCACGTCGCTCGTGCACGTGGTGGACGACACGGAGCTCGACTTCGACGGGGACGGCGTGACCGACGCGCTCGAGGTGCTCCTCGGCTCCGATCCGACGCTCGCCGACACCGACGGTGATGGCGTGGACGACGGGGTCGAGTGGCTGTCGGAGCGTCTCGACCCGTTGAACCCGGACAGCGACGGAGACGGCGTGCGGGACGGGGCCGATCGGTGTCGGGGGTTCGACGATGGTCGCGACGTCGACGGCGACGGGGTGGCGAACGCGTGCGACAACTGTCCCATCGACCCCAACTCGGGCCAGGCGGACTCGGACGACGACGGCCTCGGCAACACGTGCGACGGCCCGGTGCTCACTGCGCAGGCCTGGACCGTGGTGGATCCGGCGAGCAGCTCCAACTTCGGGTGGGTGGTCGCCGCGCGTGGTGACGCCAACGGCGACGGGATCGACGACGTGCTCGTCGGTGCCGAGACGTACTCGGCGGGCGAGGTGCGGGAAGGCGGGGCGTTCCTGTACCTCGGGTCGGCGGCGGGCCCGTCCCTCACCGCGGATCTGGCCCTGGAGTCGAACCAGGCGTACGCGGAGTTCGGGCAGGCCGTCGCCTGGGCGGGGGATGTGAACGGGGACGGGTACGACGACGCGCTGGTCGGCGCGCCCGGGTACGACGGCACCGTGGCGAACGAAGGTGCCGTGTTCCTCTACCTCGGATCACCGGCGGGACTCTCGGCCGCGCCGGCGACCGTCCTCACGGGTGGCTGGTCTGGCGACGCGCTCGGCGAGGCGGTGGCGTCCATGGGAGACGTCGATGGGGATGGGTACGACGACGTGGTGGTCGGCGCTGGTGACGGCGGCGCCGGTCGTGTCGCCCTGTACCTCGGGTCGGCGACGGGCCTGTCCGCGCAGCCCGCGTGGACGATGAGCGGCCCCGGGCACCCGGCCCACTTCGGGGCTTCGCTGGCGGCCACGGATGTCGACGGGGACGGATTCGTCGACCTGGTGGTCGGTGCGCCCGACAACAATGTGGGCAGTACTGCCGAAGGGGCCGTCTATCTGTACCTCGGATCGCAGTCGGGGTTCGGATCGGTGCCGGACATCGTCTGGGAAGGGGACCTCTACTACGAGTTCGGTACGGTGGTGGCAGCCGTGGGGGACCTGGACGGCGACGGACGCGGTGACCTCGCCATCGGAGCCCCCAAGTATTCCAATGGCCAATCGTACGAGGGTGCGGTGTTCGTCTACTATGGGACGGCGTTCGGCCCGGCCCCCCAGCGCATCGACATCATCGAGCTCGATCAGTACGCCGACTACGGTGGCCGCGCGATCACGGGCGGCGACGTGAATGGTGACGGCTTCGATGATCTGGTCTTCGGCGTCAGCTTCCATGACCAGACCTTCAACCAGGCCGGAACCGTTCGCGTCCATCTCGGCTCCGCTGGAGGAATCGCCCCATCCCCCGTCCAGAGCCTGGACGGCGCGTTCGCGAGCGCCGGGCTGGGCTACTCGGTGGCCGTGGGGGACGTGAACGGCGACGGTGTCGCGGACGTGATCGCGGGGCAGCAGCACGCCAGTCCCCAGACGGGCGGAGCGGTGTCGGCCTGGATGGGGTTGTGACGATGGTGTGGGATGTCATGGGAGTGCAGATGTCTCGTTGGTTGGGTGTCGTGGGTGTCGCGGCGATCGGGGGGCTCTGGTCGGGCTCGGCGTGGGCGACGGGCTGGTCCGGGGATGCCGACTGGACCGTCACGGGCGGCGTCGCCACCGGCTTCGGGCGGATCGTCGCCGCGGCTGGCGACGTGGACGGCGACGGGTACGACGATCTCCTCGTCACGGAGAATGATCGGGTCTACCTGTATTCGGGGGGGCTGGGGGCTGGAGCCTCCAGGCCAGCCGTGTGCTTCGCGGGTCCGCGGGTGATGATTTCGGCTCGTCGGCCGCCTCGGCCGGGGACCTGAACGGCGACGGGTACGACGACGTGGTGGTCGGCGCCGAGCGATACGGCAACGACAACGGCCGGATCTCGCTGCATCTCGGCTCGCCCGCGGGCCTGTCGACGGTGCCCGCGGCGCAGGTCGCGGGGATTCACGCGGGCGACATGCTCGGACCAACGGCCTCCGCCGGAGACATGGACGGGGACGGGACCGCCGACCTGGTGGTGGGTATTCCCGGAAACGACATGGCCGCCGTCGCGCTGGGATCGGCGGGGGCGCTCCCCATCTCGTGGGTCACCGTGATCCGGGGACGCACCGCTGGCCCGCTCCCCCGCAGCCGCCTGGGTACGATCGTCGCTCCGGGGGGAGATTTGAATGGCGATGGGTACGACGATGTCGTGCTCGCGGATCCGTACATGCAGACGGATGCCTGGTACGTCGGGTCGAACGAGGGAAGGGTACAGGTCCACTTCGGGTCGCGGACCGGGCCGAGGAGCTCCCCCGACGTGATCATGGTGGGGGACCACGACCAACGCCTCGGGCAGGCGGTGGCGGCGGGAGATCTGAATGGTGACGGGTACGACGATCTCGTGATCGCGGACCTCTACGACGCCACCGAGGTCCACCTGGGATCCGCGCGCGGACCATCCAGGACCGCCGATCTGTTGCTCACGCGCGGCAAGTCCCTCGCCGTGGGAGACCTCGACGGAGACGGCTTCGCGGAGCTCGTCATCGGCCACGCCGACTACAGCGAGACGGTCCTGGTGTACGCCGGAACGCCCGCCGGACCCTCGCCGACACCGTCCGTCCTGCTCCTGGACGATCCGTCGTGGATGTCGTTCGGTCAGAGCGTGGCCGTTGCTGGCGACGCGAACGGGGATGGGTTCGACGACCTGGTGGTGTCGGCAGATGGGGTCGTGTTCGGCTTCACGAACGTCTCGGACCACGACGGGGACACCATCCTGGCGTTCGCGGACAACTGCCCGGACGTGGCGAACAGCGGCCAGGCCGACCTCGACGGGGACGACGTGGGCGACGCCTGCGACCGCCCGCTGCTGTCGGTGGCGAGCCCCATCCACGCCGGTCGGCCGTTGTCGCTGGTCGCCGACGGCGTGGCACCCGGGGAGGAGGTCTGGTTCTATGGCGCGCCCGGGACGGGCGGTGCGGGCCCGTGTCTGCTGTACGTCTGCCTCGACCTCGGAGCGCCGGCGATCCCGCTCGGGTCGGCCATCGCCGACGCGCAGGGGCGTGCGGAGCTCACCGCGCTGGCACCCGGCGGCATCGCGCTCGCGGGAACGTACGCGACGCAGGCGCTGGTGGACCGAGGACCCCAGACGGCCACCTCGCTGGTGCACATCGTGGACGCTACCGAGCTCGACTTCGACGGCGATGGCGTGTCCGACGCGGCCGAGGTGGTGCTGGGATCCGATCCGACGCTGCCCGACACCGATGGGGATGGTCTGGACGACGGGTCCGAGTGGAGCTCGGAGCGGTTCGATCCCTTCGAGCCGGACTCCGACGGTGATGGCGTTCTGGATGGTGCGGACACGTGTCCGGGGTTCGAGGATGGGCTCGACTTCGACGGCGACGGGGTGGCGAACGCGTGCGACAACTGCCCCGCGAACGCGAACGCAGGTCAGGCGGACGCGGACGGCGACGGTCTGGGCAACCCGTGTGATGGCCCGGTGCTCTCCGCGCAGGTCTGGACGGTGGAGGGTCCGACCCGGGACTTCGGGAGCGCAGCCGCGGCCCGGGGAGATGCGAACGGCGACGGGTACGACGACGTGCTGGTTGGCGCCGAGAACTACCCGACGGGGCCCTCTTCCTATGGCGGTGCGGCGTTGCTGTACCTCGGGTCCGCCGTGGGTCCGTCCGTCGTCGAGGATGTGCTGCTCCTGGGGACCCAGGAGCGGTCGGAGTTCGGGCGAGTGGTGGCCTGGGCGGGAGACGTGAATGGTGATGGATACGACGATGCACTGGTCGGCGCTCCCTTGTACCGCGGATACCTGGTGAACGAAGGCGCTGTCTTCCTCTACCTGGGGTCGCCCACGGGACTGGATGTCACGCCGGCGACCGTGCTCCTGGGTGGGCTGGCGCATGCCAACTTCGGCTTCTCCCTGGCGTCGGCGGGCGACGTTGATGGTGACGGATTCGACGACGTGCTGGTGGGTGGTCTCGGCCGGGTTGCGTTGTACCTCGGAGCGGCGACCGGTCTGTCTGCGCAGCCTGCCTGGACGGTGACGGGCGTGGTAGGATCGGAGTTCGGTTCCTCCGTCGCGGCATCCGACGTCGACGGTGATGGAGCTGTGGACGTGGTCGTGGGGGTCCCGAGGTACGATGGCGCCGAGAGGGCCCAGGGCGCTGCCTTCCTGTATCTCGGGTCGGCGTCGGGCTTCGGGACGACGCCGGACTGGGTGTGGGAAGGGGAACAGCGCGACGAGGAGTTTGGTACAGTGGTGGCGGCGGTGGGAGACCTGGACGGCGACGGGCGCGGCGACCTCGCGATTGGCGCCCCCTACTCCGACCGCGACGAAGGGGCGGTGTTCATCTACTACGGGACGGTGTTCGGCCCCGCACCCCAGCGCAGCGACGTCGTCGATCTCGAACAGCGCGTCAGTTATCTCGGCAGGGCGATCGCCGGGGGAGACGTGAATGCTGACGGCTACGACGATCTTGTCCTGGGGGTAAGGAATTACGGCGGCAGCCATTACGGAACGGTCCGCGTCCACCTGGGCTCCGCGGCGGGCATTGCCGCGGCGCCCGCCCAGAGCCTGGACGGGGTGGGTAGCAATGTGGGCCTGGGGGTCTCGGTCGCGGTGGGTGATGTGAACGGGGACGGGCTCGGGGACGTGATCGCCGGGCAGGACGAGGCCAGTCCCGGGTCGAGTTGGGGGGCGGCGTTCGCCTGGCTGGGGCTCTGAAGGGGCGCGAGCTAGAGAGGGGGGATGCCGGACCTCCGCTCCCGCCCTGCCCAGCTCTTCCTGGTCGCCGTGGTCCTCGCCGCGGTCGCCCTGGTCGTCGTCCGCCAGCGCCAGTCCTCGGACTTCGACCGCCGGCTCGCGCTCGAGTCCGCTGTCGGCGCCGTGCCGCTCTACGTCGAGGCGCCGAAGGTCACGCTCTTCGACCGCCAGGAGCGCGCCGTCCCCCTCGAGAGCTACCGGGGCAAGGTCGTCCTCGTGAACTTCTGGGCCACGTGGTGCGGGCCCTGCGTGGCCGAGATGCCCTCGCTCATCGCGCTGCAGCAGTCCCTCGACCCGGCGGACATCGTGTTCGTCTCGATCGCCGAGGACGACGAGTGGCCGCCCGTCGACGTCTACCTGCGGAAGAACCCGCTGCCCTTCGACGTGTACCGCGACCGGCCACCCCGCGTGGAGGAGCCGTTCCAGACCACGTCCTACCCGACGACCTTCCTGATCGATCGGGACGGGCAGGCGGTCTACCGCTTCAACGGCGGCCGGAACTGGAACACCGCCGAGGTCCGCGAGCTCCTGGCGCTCGAGGGCGTCGACGGGAAGTAGCTACAGCGCAGGCCCCAGCTCGAACAGCGTGATCTCGTAGGACCGACTGCCGAGCAGGAAGGCCGTCCCATCCTCGACGTACAGGCCCAGCGGCCAGCCGCCCGTCACGTCGAACCGGCGACCCTGCCAGGCGTCGTCCAGCGTCGCCGTCGCGAGCCCTGGACCGCCGGAGACCACGATGCTGACGGTGTCGTCGCTCAGCAGCACCTCGCCGATCCCGTCCCCGTCGAGGTCCAGCTCCGAGAAGGTCACGATGGGGAAGGTGGGCGCCACGTCCCAGCTCTCGGCGGCGGTGATCCCGCCGTGATCCTGGAACGTCACCGGCGCGACGTAGACCCGGCGGCCGGAGAGCACGTCGGGGCGGCCGTCTCCGGATTGATCGGGGATCACGGAGAACGGGGGCGGGTCGATCACCACGCCCGGGACCTGCTGGGGATCGACCGTCCCGCCCGACGGGAGCGGCAGCAGGAGACGCTCGCAGTCGTGGTACGTCGTGCTCGAGCCCAGGTCCGGTGGAGCCACGCCGACCAGCAGCTCGCGGACGCCGTCGCCCGTCACGTCGGGGTAGGCGGAGGGGCGTTGGGACCAGCCGTTCCACGTCGTGGGTGTGCGCCCGCAGGCCGGTGGGGTCAGCGTGAGGTCGGGCGGGCCGCCCCAGCGCGACGCGGGTCCGCGCGTGAACCGCTGGAGCAGGTCCGTGGTCGTGGTGAGGTCGAGCAGGCCGTCACCGTCGATGTCCGTTCCCACGGTCCCCGGGAGCGGCATGCCGGCGGCGACCACGTCGACCTCTCCCACGAACGGCCCGAGGACCAGCGACAACCCCGACCCCGGGTTGATCTCGGCATCGAGCATGCCATCTCCGTCGGCGTCCCCCAGCCCGCTCAAGGTGGACCAGGAACCACCGACGAACCGGGCATCCGCGTCATCGGGGAGGATCCGGTCGGCCAGCAGCGAACCCGTGACCACGGCCTCGCGCTCGATCGCGTCCAGGTCTCCGTCCGCATCGAGGTCCACGATTCGCACGGAGGGATGGGCGATGGGGAAGGACCAGACCCAGGTGGGCTGCTCCGGGAGCACGGGCGGGACCGCCGTCTCCGCGGTGTCGTCGGTGGTCGTCGACACCGTGCCGGAGTGGGTCTCGGGGGTGGTCGTGTCCGTCGGCTCGCCGGTCGGGGGCGGCGAATGACAGGCGAGCAGCAGGGTCGGCAGGATGGGCATCACGGCACCTCACCCAGGTCGAACAGGACGATCTCGTAGGAGCGGCTGGCGAGCAGGAAGGCGGTCCCGTCCTCGACGTACAGACCCAGCGGCCAGCCGCCGGTCACGTCGAAGGTACGCCCCTCCCAGGCATCGTCGTCGGTGGCGGACGCGAGGCTCGGGCCGCCGGACACCACCCGGGCGACCTCACCGTCGCTGACCACGACCTCACCGATCCCGTCCCCATCGAGATCCAGCTCGGAGAACACCGACACCTGCCAGGCGGGTGCTCGGTCCCAGCTCTCGGCGGCGGTCGGCTCCTGGCCGTCGCGGAAGGTGACGGGGGCGACGAAGACCTTCCCGGCGGACGTGACGTCGGGCTCGCCGTCTCCCGACTGGTCGGGGATCACCTCGAAGCGCGAGGGGTCGATCACGACGCCCGGGACGGCTTCGGGGTCGTACGTCCCGGCCGCGGGGAGCGGCATCAGCAAGCGGTCGCAGTCGTGGTAGGGGATCTCCGTGTCCGCCGGTCCGGAGACCGAGGCGAGCAGCTCGCGGACGCCGTCACCGTCCACGTCCGGGTACGCGACGGGGCGCCCCTGCCACCCGTTCCAGGCGGCGGGGGTGGACGCGCAGGCGGGAGGTGTCAGGGTGAGGTCCGGCGACCCGCTCCAGCGCGACAGGGGTCCCCAGGTCACGTTCAGGTCGGGGTCGTGGCCCGACACCAGGTCGAGGAGCCCGTCCCCGTCGAGGTCGCTCGTGGGGAAGCCCGGCAGGCTGAGGCCCACGGACGCCACGTCGATGTCGCCGACGAACGGGCCGAGCACCAGCACGGTGCCGAAGCCGTTGCTCAGGAGCTCGACGTCGACCAGTCCGTCTCCGTCGGCGTCGCCGAGCCCGTAGTCCGACCAGGTCCCGCCGATGAACAGCGTGTCCGCGTCGTCCGGGAGCGTGCGATCCGCGCGGAGGGGACCGGTGATGAGCTCGCTGTCCAACGATCGGGTGATCACCTCGAGGTCACCGTCCCCGTCCAGGTCGACCGGTTGCACCGAAGGGTATGGTTCCGGGAACGACCACGTCCAGCTCGGGTCTTCCGGCAATCCTGTCGGCAGGTCCGTTCCCGGTGTCGTGGAGGGGTTGCAGGCGAACAGGAGGCTCAGAGGCGCGAGGTGTCGCATGTGGCAAGCTCTACCGCGCCGTCCGGATCACCCGCGACATCGGTTTTCCGAGTCGTCCGGAACGCGGGTCCAACGTCCATGCTGTTCCTGCTCGCCTGCGTCTCGGAGATGCCGTCGTCGCCTCGCGACACGGCCGAGCCGCTCTCTTCGACGCTGATCGGTCCGTGGACGCCGTTGCCCGATCCGGTGCTCGAAGGGCGCTGGCCCGGCTACGCCACGGCGGGCGACCCGTCGGTCGTGGTCGACGGCGACGGGCTGCGCATGTTCTACACCGACTACGCCGAGGATCTGGGCGGGGCCGACATCTGGACCGCGTCGTCCTCCGACGGTGTGTCCTGGGTCATCGGCGACCGCGCGCTCCAGGGACGATCCGGCGAGTGGGACGGCGCGCACGAGACGGTCGCGGCCGTCGACACCGACCTGGTCTACGCGATCGGCTATCCGGACGCCCCGCTCGGCTTCGTGAGCGGCGCGGACCTCGGCCGCTTCCGTCGGACCGTGAGCGGGTGGGTCGCCGACCCCGAGCTGCCGGTGGTCACGCGGACGCCGGGCGGGCTCGACGCGGACGGCATCACGTCACCGTCCATCGTCGCGGACCCCGACGGTGGCTGGGTGGCCACCTGGACCGGCTGGTGCTTCTCCTGCGATCCCGTGGTGAGCCTTCTGGGCGCTCGCTCGGACGACGGGGTGGTCTGGACGAGGTTCGCCGAGCCGCTGGTGACCGATCCGGGGCTGGACTGGGCCGACGGCGGTGTCGCGGAGACCCAGCTCGTCCACGACGAGGGCTGGTGGCTGCTCTTCTCCTCGGTCGACGCCGAGCTGCCGCACCGGATCGGCCTCGCCAGCGCGCCCGAGCCCGAGGGCCCGTGGACGTTCGAGCCCCAGCCGCTGTTGGTCCCCGAGGACCTCGACGGGCGAGCCTCCCAGGGCGTCCTCGCTCCCCACTACCTGCGCCGCGGCGACGAGGCCTGGCTCTGGTTCTCGGAGTCGGACGGCACGGGGTTCCGCATCGGTCTCGCCGCGCGTTGAAGGATCGCCTGGCCCACGGACAAGCGGGATCGGGGGTCGCATGTGGTGGGCGGTGGCGGGCGCGGCGGAGATCGCCGGTGGGTTCACGGGGAATCTGCGCTCCCAGAGGGACCTGCAAGTGTCTCCGCTGGCCTATGGGGGAGGCGGTGGCGGGCTCTGGCTGGATGTCGAGGAGCGCGCCGGGCGCTGGCGCGTGAGCCAGGACCTCGC
>JACKER010000065.1 GCA_020632925.1 Alphaproteobacteria bacterium
GAGGGGATGAGCTGGGCCGTGCGCACGGAGAACGGCAAGTACGGGCTCGAGACGAGCGAGGCCTTCAGCTTCGGCGACCTTCGCGCCGATCGGGACGGCGCGGCCTTCTACGACGGGTTGCTGGACCCCGAGCGAGGCGTGGCCGAGGTCGGTGAGGACGGCTGCTTGCGCCTGACGCGGCCGTTCACCTGGCGCGACCGGATCACCTGGGAGTACGACGAGGTCCTCAACCCGCCGGTCTACACCCCCGAGGTCCAGCTCGCCGTCACCAGGCACCTCGAGGCCCACCGAGACGCGTACTGCGCGAGCTACGCGGTCTGGGGCGAGGGGTACGCCGAGCACCTCCAGGAGCTGCTGCGCGAGCCGCTCCCGTACGTCACCGCCGAGGCCCCGCCGCGCTCCGACCCGTTCCACCTCGACGAGCTCTGCGCTCCGTAGGAGCCGTGTTAGCCGTGGCCCGTGATCGGCTACCTCCTCCGCACCGGGGTGTTCCTCGCGCGCGCCGCCGTGTCCTCGCGAGCACCCGTCTCGCGCCGCGGGATGCGGGTGCAGCTGGGCGACGTGGACACCAACCTCCACATGAACCAGGCGGCGTATGCCCGGGTCGCGGAGCTCGGTCGCGTCGACTGGCTGGTGTGCTCCGGCGCCCTGAAGCGGTGGCGCGCCGAGGGCTGCAACCCGATCGTCGCCGAGCAGCGCCTGGTCTACCGCCGGGAGCTGCGCCCGCTGCAGCGCTTCGTGGTCGACACGCGCGCCGTCGCGATCGACGGTCGGCTGCTCCGCGTCGATCACCACCTGCTGGTCGGCGACCGCGTCCACACCGTGGTCGAGGTCAAGCTCCTGCTCGTGGGGCCCGAGGGGGTGCTCTCGGCCGAGCGCGTCGCGGAGAGCTGCCGCGATCTGCTCGTTCCCGCGCTGGTCGTCGAGGACTGGATCGTCCGGGGATAGCTCAGGGCAGGCCGACGTGGCGGGGGCCGGGGAGGCCGAGGTCGAGCTCGAACAGGCCAGCGCCCTGGCGGTCCGCCACGTAGAGCTTGTTCGGATCCCAGCCACCGACGCCCGAGCCCCAGCGCAGGTTCGGGATCCAGGCCGACGGCAGGCGCACCATCCGGTCGATCCGCGTGCCGTCCGGCGTGACCCGCCAGACGTTGCCCGCGATGAACTCGGTGTAGTACACGTTGCCGCACACATCGACGTTGATCCCGTCGAACCCACCGTTCCGAGGGTCGCGGACCAGGACGCGCGGCTGGGCCCAGGAGGTCTCGGACAGGCGGGGGATGGCGTAGATCACGTTCCCGCCGAAGGAGCCGACGTAGAGCACCTGCTGGTCCGGGGACAGGATCACGCCGTTGGGGCTCGCCAGGCCCGTCGCCACGATCCAGTGGTCCTGGGTGTACACGTCCACCATGTGGATGGTTCCGGACGAGTTGTCGGCGACATAGGCCCGGTTCTGGCGGTCCACCTCGAGACCGTTCGGGTACGCCAGCCCGCTCAGGATCGTGCTGCGGCCGCCGGTGGTCTTGTCCACGAGCGTCAGCCCGGCCACGGCGAAGTCGCACACGACCATGTCGCCGGTGGCGAGCACACGGGTGCCCGCCGTGCCGCCGTTGAAGCCGGCCGCGGCCACGCGCGTCTGCCCCGCCTGGTTCTTGAGGGTCAGCGCGCCGTTGCGGATCGCGACGTGGTTGCCGTCCAGATCGAAGTCGAAGTCCTCCGCGATGCCCCAGCCGCTCATCTGGTTGACGGTGACCGAGGACGGGGTGGGCAGGACCGAGCAGTCCACGGGGTCGGTGGTGCCGGTGTGCCCCGTGGGCTCGGACGCGCTGTGGCCGCTGTGCGGGATCCACGCACCCCAGGAGTGCCCGGAGTGGCCCGCGGCGTCGGTCGGCTCGGGGACGGTCGGGTCGTCCGTGGGGGCGGTCCCGTCGTCGGTCGTGGTCGACCGACAGGCCACCGCCAGCAGCATCCACACGCGCACCTCTCCTCGTCATCATGCCCGCTTCCGGGCCGAGCCGTCAGTGACGCGGTAGCGTGGTGCAGATGTCCCGTTGGCTCGACAACCTCACCGTGCTGTCCCAGTGGGACGACGACGGCGCGCCGCACCCGATGCGGACGCTCCGACCGCGGGCGAACGCGCGGGCCTCCCAGGACCCGCTCGGTGCGGAGGCCGCGCTCGCGCCGATCGACGCCAGCTCCCTGCGCCTGGCCGGGACCATCGGCGAGGGAGGGATGGGCGTGGTCCGGGCGGCCACCCAGGTCTCGCTCGGACGCGAGGTCGCGGTCAAGATGGTGCGTCCGGGCCAGGATCGCCCCGAGGCCCGGCGCAAGGTGCTCCACGAGGGGCTGATCACCGGCGCGCTCGAGCACCCGAACGTGGTCCCGGTCCACGACCTGCGCCAGGACGACGAGGGACGGCCGCTCATCGTCCTCAAGCGGATCGAGGGCGTCCCCTGGTCCGAGCTGATCGGGCACCCCGAGCGCGTGCGGGAGCGGTTCGAGGCCACCGACGTCGAGGACTGGCACGGCCGGGTGCTGCTCCAGGTGTGCAACGCGGTCGCGTTCGCGCACGCGCGGGGCGTGCTCCACCGCGATCTGAAGCCCGAGAACGTGATGATCGGCAGCTTCGGCGAGGTGTACCTGCTGGACTGGGGGCTGGCGGTGGCGCTCCCGGGCTGCGCCATCGAGCGGATCCCACGCGCGTCGGACCCGCGAGGGGTGGCGGGGACGCCGGCGTACATGGCGCCCGAGCAGGTGCACACCGAGCTACCGCTGGGGGTCCAAACGGACGTCTGGCTGCTCGGCGCCGTGCTCTACGAGATCGTCACGGGGCACCCACCGTACCGCGCGCAGGAGGGGCTCACCGGCGAGCAGGCGGTCGCCGACGTGCTGCGCCAGGCGCGCGAGGGCGCCGTCACCGTCCCCGACGTCCTCCCGGGGCCCCTCCAGCAGCTGCTGCGCCGCTCGCTCTGCGTCGACACCACCCAACGGTACCCGTCGGTCGAGGCGTTCCGGCTGGAGCTGCGCCGGGGCCTCGATCTGCGCCAGGCCGGTCGCTTGCGCGAGGAGGCCGACCGGCTGCTCGAGGGGCTGCTCGAGCGACTCGCGGAGGAGCGTCCCGAGCCCCGCGAGATCCTGGCGCGGCTCGGTGCCGTGCGCTTCGCCTATCGCCGGGTGCTGCAGGACTGGCCGGACAACGAGCGCGTCCGCAAGAGCCTCGACCGAGCGCTGTCCGCCGTGGCGCGCTGGCACCTGGCGCAAGGGGAGGTAGCGGCCGCCGACGTGCTGCTGGCCGAGGTCTCGGCGCCGGAGCCCGCGCTGGCCACGGCGGTGGGTCTCGCTCGCGAGGAGGACCGCGCCCGGCTCGACCGCCTGCGTCACGCGGAGGACCAGGCGGCCGGCGTGCGAACGCGCTCCTTCGTGATCTCGCTGATGGGTGGGCTGTGGACCGTGGGCCTGCCGCTCCAGGTGCTCGCCGGCCACTGGCCGCCGACCTGGACCGAGATCGCGCTGTCGTCGGTCGGCCTGTTCGCGCTGGGCCTCGGGCTCGGGTTCTGGGCACGCGACTCGCTGAGCCGCTCCATCGTGAACCGCCAGACGCGGTACATCATCGCGCTCGCGCCCTTCCTGTACGGGCTGTCGGGGCTGGCGGCGTGGAAGCTCGGGCTCCCCCCGGATCGCGCGCCCATCCTGGCGTCGTTCGCCTACGCCTCGATGTGCGGCATCCAGCTCCGCTTCGGCGAGATGGCGCTGCTGCCGCCCACGCTGGCCTTCCTCGCGGTCTTCCTCGGGGGTATCTGGTGGCCCGCGACGGTGCCGTGGGCGCTGTCCCTGGCCAACCTGGTGTTCGCGGTGACGCTGTTGCGGCGGGGGTGGACCCACCTCCGAGAGGCGTGGGAGGAGCGGTGGGGGAGCCGGTGAAGTGGGTGTGGATCTTCGACCTGGACGGCACGCTGGTCCACTCGGAGCACGACTACCGCGCGATGAAGGAGCGCCTCGGGCTGCCCCGCGAGCTGGCGCTGCTCGAGGGCATCGCCACCCGTCCCGAGGTGGAGCGGCCCGCGCTGCTCGCGCAGGTGGAAGCCTGGGAGGACGAGCTCGCCGCCCGCACCCGGCCGGTCTCGGGCGCTCGCGAGGTCGTGCAGGCGCTCCGCGATCGGCGCCGCGCGGTCGGCGTGTTGACGCGCAACACCCGGGCCTCGGCCCTCCGCGCGCTCGACGTGGCCGGGCTGCTCGATCTGTTCGACCCCCGCTTCGTCGTGGGGCGGGACGAGGCCGCACCCAAGCCCTCGCCCGCGGGGATCGGCGCGCTGCTCCGCCGCTGGAACGCGCTGCCGGCGGACGCCTGCATGATCGGGGACTTCCGGTTCGACCTGGAGGCGGCGCGGGCCGCCGGCGTCGAGAGCATCTGGTACGACCCCGGCCGGACGGGAGAGCACGCCGCGCTCGCGGACCGCGTCGTCCACGATCTCCGGGAGCTGGTCTCCAGGCTGTAGGTCAGCTGGGCTCGTCGAGGTCGACGGATCCCACGTGCTCCGTCAACGACTCGAGGTGGGCGTTGAAGGTGCCGGCGTCGATGCCCAGCAGCTTCGCACCCACGAACAGCAGCGAGCCCTCGTCGCGGTGGAGCTCGCCGTCGACGATGCACAGCTCGAGGAACGAGGAGACGAGCGCGAGCCTCGCGTCGAGCGGGAGCTCGCGGGGCAGGCGCTGCAGGGCCGTGGCGCACGCCGCGTTCCAGGCCGCGGTGGGGCGGTCGAGGTCGTCCCACAGCCCCGCGGCACGCAGGCTCGCCGCGGGCGCCAGCTGCTCGACCAGCACCTTCTCCTCGTCGAGGAGCTGCTTGTCGGCCTTGGACAGCTCGTCGAGGAGCGTGCGGGTGAAGGCGAGCTTCAACGTATCGAGATCGAAGGTCATGGGGGACGCTACCGCGCGCGGTGCCAGCTCGCTACCAGCACTCGGGGGGGACGATGCAGATCGAAGGGAAGGTGGCGCTGGTGACGGGCGCGAGTCGCGGGCTGGGGCTGGCGATCACGAGCGCGTTGGCGAAGCGCGGCGCGCGGCTGGTGCTGGCCGCGAGGGACGGGCAGGCGCTCGAGGGTGTGGTGGCCTCGGTGCGGGCGTCCGGAGGCGTCGCCGAGGCGGTGCCCACCGATCTCGAGGACGCCGACGCCCGCGACCGCCTGGTGCGCGAGGCCGAGGAGCGGGTGGGGCCCATCGACCTGCTGGTGAACAACGCGGGACTCGAGTCCATCGCCCGGTACGAGGAGATCGATCCGCTGGACCTGGACCGCGTGATCACGTTGAACCTCACGGTGCCGATGCAGCTCGTGCGCCGCGTGCTGCCCGGCATGCTCGAGCGCGGCAGCGGGCACGTGGTGAACGTCGCGAGCCTCGCGGGCCTGGCGGTGATGGCGCACAACGAGGCATACAGCGCGAGCAAGTTCGGCCTTGTCGGCTTCACCCGCGCCCTGCGCGCCTCGCTCCAGCACGAGAAGCGTGCGGTGTCGGCCTCCGCGGTCTGCCCCGGCTTCGTGACCGAGGTCGGTATGTTCGCCAACCAGCAGCGCGAACAGGGCGCGACCACGCCGGCCATGATGGGGGCCACGACGCCCGAGCGGGTGGCGGAGGCGGTGGTGCGCGCCACGGAGCGCGATCTGCCCGAGGTGATCGTGGCGCCGGGGCCGATGCGTCCGATGTTGGCGATGGCGATGCTCGCCCCCTCGCTGGGGGAGTGGCTCTCGCCGAAGTTCGGCGCCAACGCGGTCGCGGAGACGGTCGTGGGGAAGGGCGGCGTCCGACCGAGGTGATCGCCGGTTTAACGGCGCGCCGGGGCGTTTAACGCCGGCGTGCCGGGCGTCCCCGGTACACCTGTCCCAGGAGGCAGGATGACGGACGCGCTCGAGGCGCTCAGGCTGCAGATGGACACCCTCGCCACGCACGACCGGGGGCGCCAGGTCTTCGGCGCCTCCGCGCACGACTGGCGCTCGGAGCCGGTGGCGCCCGAGGTGCTCGAGGCGCTCGAGGCGCGGCTCGGTCAGCCGCTGCCGGCGTCCTGGCGCTCGTGGATGGAGACCGTGGGCGCGGGGGCCGGGCCGTTCTATGGGCTGCTCGATCCGACGGCGGCGGACCCTCGCGAGGGCGTGTTCGCGGGCCCGTTGGCGCCCGGCGACTCGGAGGAGCCGCTCCCCGGGACGCTCGTGCTGACGAACCAGGGCTGTGGCTACCGGGACCTGTTGGTCCTCGGCGGCCCGCACGCGGGCGAGGTCTTCCTCGACCTGCGCGCGGCCGGGGGCCCCGTCGTCCCCTGGTACGGCTCGTTCGAGGCCTGGCTCGACGCCTGGCTCCGCCACTCGCGCTCGGAGTGGGCCTGCGAGGCGCTCGAGGGTGGCGTCGAGGGCGTCGATCCCGCGTTCCTCGAGCGTTGCCGGCAGGATCTCGTGCGCCTGCTGGCGGGGTCCGCCGATCCGCTCGAGGGGCAGTACCCGCTGCCTGCGGACCGGTGCTGGGAGGCGCTGGGCGCGCTCCACCTGCGCGACGGCGCCTTCGAGGACGCGGTCACCGCCTACGAGCAGGGGGCTCTGCTCTCCTCGGAGCCCGAGGGCCGGCGCGCGCTCGGTCGGTGCCGGGTGGCGGCGGCGCGCGGGGACCACGCCGGGCGTCTGCGCGCCGCGGACGAGGGGTTGGCCTCGGAGGGGCTCTGGTGGTCCACGAGGGTGGCCCTGCTCCGGCACCGGCGGTTCGCGCTGGAGGGGCTCGAGCGGTGGGACGACGCGCTGGCGACGATGGAGCGCATCGCCGAGGAGGACGACGACAACCTGTTCGCCATCTACGACGTGGCCTGGATCCGCCTGGTGCGCGGCGAGCCGGCGATCGCGGCCCGGTGGCTGGTGGACGCCGCCAGCCGTGGGGTGTCCTGCGACGAGGAGGCGCCGCTCGCCGAGCGCGTGGTGCAGGTGTCGGCCGAGCTGGTGCGCGCGCTCCGGGGTGCCGGGGAGGAGGCGGCCGCGGACGCGCTCGTGTCGGCGCTCGGGGGTGTCGCGTGACGATGGCGTCCGTCGTGTCGGTGGTCGTGACGCTCCTGGTGTTCGGCCTGATCGCAGTGGTGATCGCGGTGTTCGTGGGCATCGGGTTCTTCGGCGCGTGGCGTGCCCGGCGCAACGCGATGGCGTACGCGGCGGCAGCGTCGGCGTCGGTCCCGCCTCCGCGGCCCCCGGTCGACCGGTGGGCAGCGGGCTGCTGGGGCCTGTGGTCGGGTGCGATCGACAGCGCCGGCTGGGGTCGCGACCGCGCGGTGCAGTCGCTCTCCTCCTGGTACGGCGCGACCGACGCCGAGGCGCTCCGCGGCGTGCTCGAGGGGCTGTACGCCGGCGCGACCGGCAACCTCGCGTGGGACGTCGTGCGCGCGGTGGACCTGCTGCGGATCGGGGTCGCCGCCGGCTACCTCACCGAGGTCGAGTGCGCGTCCGAGGTGCGCCGCTGCGCGGGCCTGCTTCGCGCCGCCTACGGCTCCTGGGAGGAGCTGGCGACCGCGTTCGAGCAGGGGATGAACGCGTGGCAGGACAGCCGGGGGATCACCGACGCGGGCGAGCGCGGCCGCGTGCAGCGCAACGCTCCCTACCTGCGGGTGGGCGTGTGGCCCTCCATCCCCTGGACGACCGCGCTGTAGGAGGACGTCCCTACCGCCAGACGACCGATGCCGCCTCGAGGGGAGGCAGGAGCGGTGCGGCGGCGGGGTCGCCGTCGGCGACGCGGGCGAGCCACTCGCAGGCGGTCAGAGCGAGGAGGCGCACGTAGCCGACGTCATCGCCGGCCAGACGCGCCAGGGTGGGAGCGACCTCGGCGATGGACCGCCCCACGTGGTCCATCCGGAGCTCCCGGGCCGTGTCGAGCAGACCACGGGCGGCGATGGCTCGCTCCACCGTGCCTGCTCCGGCGGGGACCCGGGCGTAGCCGCGGGCCTGCTTGCGGCGGGAGGAGGTGCCGACGACGGCGTCGAACCACGGGGGTACGTCGAGGAAGGGCGTCGGGTCGACGCCGAGCTTCCTGGCCAGGCGTCGGACGGCGGCCCGGTCCCTGGTCTCCCCCTCGGCGTCGGCCAGGATGCGACTCAGCAGCCGATCCGTGACCTTCTCCTCGAGGAGGCGGTAGGCCGCGGCCAGACGCTCTTCCGGGTCGTCGAAGGCGTCGATGTGGTCGCGGAGCCAGGCGTTGACCTGGCCTTCGTCGAGGGCCAGGCGCGCGGGTCCCTGCCAGGGAGCGTGGTGGCTCAGGCGGGCAGGGGCGCACCGGAGGGCGGACAGCTCGGGTGCGGAGGGGAGGAAGGGGCCCGGGTCGAGGGAAGGGAACACGGCGCGGAAGGCGTCGTCGAGGGACATGGCCGAGACGATAGCACCCGTCTCTCCGCGCCCGCGTCAGCAGGTTGCTGACTTGTTCGGCAGCCGGATAGCCAACGGCATGAAGCGTGCTCTGTTCGTGGTCGGATTCCTGGCGCTGACGCTGGCTTGTGGCGGCGTGGAGGGCGAGCCCCCCTGCCCGACGCTGGGGGAGGCCGGTGGCCTGCGGCTGGTGTACGCCGTGGAGGGTGACGCCGCGGCGGTCCAGCAGGCGATGGAGCAGCGCCTCGATGGCGTGGGCCTGCGCTGCGCCGCCGCTCGCGTGGAGGGGAGTGATCTGGTGGTCGAGATCGTCGGTCCCGCCGACCCGGCGGCGATCGGAGCGCTGTCGGTGACCGGGCGGCTGTCGATCCGACCCACGCTCCCAGGGCCCCAGGCCGTCGGGGTCATGGTCGGGATGCGGCCGCCGTCCCCGATCGAGATGGAACGGGACGGGAGCGCGAGCCTCGCGGGCCCCGACGCCGCCTCCTTCCTCCGCGCGTGGGTGTCCGAGCACGAGCTCCCCGACGATGTGGTCGCGCTGTACGAGCAGGGGGCTGGCGAGGCGCGCGCGTACCTGGTGCGCGACGACGAGGGCCTGCTGGACGCCACCGTGGCGGAGGTCGACCAGCGGGACGACCGCAGCCTGCTCGTGACCCTCTCCCCGAAGGACCAGCGGACGCTGGCCGCGCTGAGCACCCAGCACGTGAAGGATGCGCTGGTGATCGCCGTGGACGACGAGGTCGTGAGCGCTCCGAAGCTGCAGGAGCCGCTGCCCGCCGACCAGCCGTTCGTCCTGAGCAGCCCGGACCCCGATGGCCTCGACGAGCTCGCGTTGACGCTGCGCGCCGGGTCCTTGCCCGAACCCGTGACCCTGATGTCCGAGGAGCTCGTGGGCGCGGCCTCCTCTCCCTAGCTAGGCACGAGACAGCACGTCACCGTTCGCCATCGCAGGTGACGCTGCCCCGAGTCATGGAGGGGGCGTGAGCGGAGACTCCGATGCGACCCCACCCGTACCTCCTCCTCGTCCTGCTGGGCTCCGGCTGTCCTGCGACGAACATCGCCGACGCCCTCCATCGCTGCGACAATCGGCTCCCCGACATCGCCGACGATCCGGAAGGCACCCTCCATCGGGTGACGGTGACGGGCACCGACGCGCACTGCAACGACGGCACGCCTCCGGTGATGGCCATCCAGGCGGCCACCGACCTCGAGCACGCCGATGACTGGGTCGTGTTCTTCGAGGCCGGGAAGTACTGCGCCAGCGGCAGCGACTGCGTCGATCGCTGGTGCGGCGTCTCCCCTCCCTACAACGCGCGCCTCATGAGCTCCGACTTCTTCCCCGACCAGTCGTCGCAGGACGGGTTGTTCGCCGATGTCGCGGACAACGCGTTCCGTGGCTGGAACAAGGCGTTCCTCCACTACTGCAGCTCGGACTCCTGGCTCGGGACGCAGACCGAGGAGGTCGCGCTGCGCGATGGCAGTCCGAACATCAGCCTGTGGTTCCAGGGCGACCGGATCGTCGATGCGCTGATGAACGCCCTCGACGAGGGGGTGACCAGCGACGACGGAGCCGTGACCACGCCCCCGCTGGTCGACGCGAAGCGCCTGATGCTCGCTGGCGCCTCCGCGGGCGCCACCGGTCTCGCCCACCACCTCGACCGCCTGGCGGCCCGCTACCCCGACACCGACGTGCGCGGCTCGTTCGACGGCCTGATGGGTGTGGACTACTCGCTGTACACCGACAGCGAGCGCTCGGAGGCGACCAAGGCAGCAGACTACCGATACGAGACGCTGTACCAGGACACCTGGAACGCGCGCACCGAGGACCAGTGCTCCAAGGGCGGATGCTTCGATGTCTACAGCCTGCTGTCCCAGGACATCACCACCCCCTACTCCCTGCGTGACGACGTCCAGGACCCCGAGATGCTCAAGGTGGTCCTGCTGAGCGGCGTGGACAGCGATCGCGCCGGGGAGCTGTTGTCGGCCTCCGCGAGGCACCTCGCGGAAGACCGCCCGGGCAACTCGGTCCTGGAGTCGGCCTGCCAGCGACACATCATCACGACCGACGACCTCTTCTACACGATGGAGGTCGGTGGACTCTCGATGGCCGACAACCTGCGGGACATGTGGCGCAACCAGCGCAACGTCGAGATCGACTCCTGGCCCGGCACCGAGTCCACCTGCAGATAGCCTGGTGCATCCTGCCGTCCAGGCGCGCAGAGCAAGGTAGCGTCAGGTCGAAGGACGCCGCACGGGAGTGACGGGATCCGACCTCGCCGGTGTCGCAGACGCGGAGGTCCCATGGTCCTGCTCGTCGCGACGCGGGTCGTCGCCGCCACCCCCGCGCTGGCGGTCGCCTATCACGGAGACCTGATCACCCATCCAGGTGTGATCGGGCGGGCCGCCGTGCCGCTCGCGGCCGGGCAGCGCGGGTCGGTGGAGGCCGAGCTCCAGGCCGGGGTGGTGTGGCACCCGTCCCTCATGACCTCCCTCCAGGCGCGAACCGGCCTGGGCGCTCGTCTCCTGGGACCTCGAGGGGGCACTTGGGGGGCGTTCGCGCACGTCGGAGCCTCCCGTGGCTTCTGGACCTCCCCGACGTTCACGGTGGACGACGACGGTGAGGTCCGCCGAACCCCACTCGCTGGCGACGAGTGGCTCACCTTCGCGTTCGGTCCGGAGCTCGGTCACCAGGTTCGTGGTCCGCTCGAGGCCTGGTATGTCCGACCTCAGCTCGGGCTCCGCTTCCCGACCTTCCACGGAGTCGGTATCGACGCTGGCCTGGAGCTGGGTGTCCGCTTCGGAGGTGAGGGATGAGGGCGGCGCTCGTCGTGCTCGCTGTCGGTTGCTCGAACGGTCGGGTGAACGACCGGTTCAACGTACGGTCGGACGGCGCCGTGCTGCCCGTCGTCGTCCACGGCAACGTCGCGAGCGGGACGCTCGTGCTGTTCGAGTCCGGGGGTCCGTCCGGTCCAGGCATCGCCGAGCGCGACGTCGGATACCTCCCGTTCCGCGACACGCTGGAGCCCTCTGTGGCCATCGCGTTGTACGACCGGCGGGGCACGGGGAACGCGACCGGGGACTACGGGGTCGACGACCAGTCCATGGTCCAGCTGCTGCGGGACCTCGACGCCGTCCGTGCCGTGTTGGAGGATCGCTACACGCCCGATCGGATCGTGCTGATGGGACACTCGTTCGGGGGCTACAGCTCGGCGCTCTACCAGCTCGACGTGGCCTCGGTGGACGGCTGGATCGGGGTGGCGCCCGCCGTCCTCGAGGGCCCGGACGACCTGTACGTACCGTACCGACGCGACTTCGCGTGCCGGGTCGCCGAGGGGCAGCGGGCAGCGGGGGAGGTGGACGCCCTGTGGACGGACCTCGAGGCCTTCTGCGCCGCGAACCCCACCCTCGAGCCGGAGTGGGACACCCCGCAGCGGGAGGAGCTCTGGACCTACCTCGCCCAGATCGAGGACCGGCTGGAGCCCTGGCCCGCGATGGACCCGCTCGGTCTGCTCGCCGCGGTGTTCGCGTCGCACTACGAGCTCATCGACAGCCAGCTTCGGCCCAACCTGATCTCGGATCGCATCGCTGCCGACCCTGGCCGTGAGGACCTCCTCCCCGAGCTCCCGACGCTCGATGTGCCGACGCTGGTCGTCACGGGCGAGTTCGACGGTACGGTGCCCACCGAGCTGGGCGCCGCCGTGGCGACCGCGGTGGGGGGCGAGCTGGCGCAGATCGACGGCGGGGGTCACTATCCAATGGCCGACGACCCCGAGCGGTTCGGCCAGGTCGTCCTGGCGTTCGTCGACAGCCTCTGACAGCTGGTTTCGATGCCCGCCGCCCTCCCGGAGCGAACCAGAGGTACGCTCGCGCCATGCTGTTGTTCCTGCTCGTGGCGCCGATCGCGCGCGCCGACGTCGTCCGTCCCCCGCCCGAGCCGTGCGTCCCGGGGTCTCGGGTCTCCCACTCGCACTCGGGCTCGTTCTGCACGCCCGCCTCGTGCGACGGGTGCGAGGGTGAGTGCCGCCCCGTCGGCCTGTGCGTGGTCGAGGAGGACCGACGGTGCGGCGGCCGGAGCTCGCACCGGGATCCGGAGTGCCGGTTCCACGCGGTGATCGCGAAGGGCGCGTGCGAGACGGACGCGGACTGCGCCACGGGCGCGTGCGTGGTGGCGGACCGTTGCGTCCCGGGGGCGCCGCCGGCGACGCCGCCCGAGCCGGCGGCCGAACCCGAGGCCCCCACCGGGCCTTCGCCGAAGGGGAGCTTCCTGTGCTCGACCTCCACGGCGGCCCCGGCGCTCGTGTTCGTGCTGGGCCTGCTGCCGCTCTACCGCCGACGTCGGGTCAGCGCGGCCAGCGGGGCCACACCCGCTCTCCCTCCGCGGTGACCCACCACCCGTCGCGGTCCACGAACCGCGTCACGGTCCCGGCGGGGGACAGCAACCTCACGAGCCCGCGCTCGATCGCGGTGTCCCACAGCGCGTCGTGACCCGCCCCCGCGTGGACGAAGCCGGCGGGCACGGCATCGACCTCGGCCCGGGTCGCGTCCTCGAGCTCGAGCCAGCCCAGCGCCGCGACCGGCACCGCGAGCGTCCCGTAGCGGTCGGCGCCCTCGATCACCGCCGTGGGCTGCAGCCACCAGCCCGCCTCGGGCAGCTGGCAGCGCGCCACCGGGGCCGGCGGCACCTCGGTGGACAGGACCCGCCACGGGGCCGCCGCGTCGGGACCGAGCGGCAACGCCCACGCGGAGATCTCGGGGACGGCCAGCGCCTCGCGCGTCTCCCGGTCGTAGCCGAGCGCGTCGGGCGGGAGCCAGCGAAGCTCGGTCCAGGGCACGGTCCCCTTCGCGTCCGTGGCGGCCAGGCCGCACCCGGTGGCGGCGAGCCGCCCGCGGACCTCCGGCGTGTCGAGCTCGGCCGGTACCGCGTGCCACCCCGGATGGGCGGCGAGCCAGGCCGCCAGGTCGGGCAGGGCGGCGACCGCGTCCTCGGGGAAGAACAGCGCCATCGCGCGTTCGTGGACCATCACGCCGCTCGCCGGCGCCGCGCGGCACGCGGCCAGCTCGGCTCGCTTGGCCTCGAGGTCCGCCCACACCGTCGCGTTCGTGGTCGTCATCAGCGAGGCCAGCGGACGGAGGGTGCGCGCGTCGATCGGGGTCGGCGGGCCGAACGGCTCGGTCAGGACCCAGTCCACGAGCGTGCGCTCGAGGTCGCGGCGCTGGGCCCGAAGGTAGGGCCCGCCGTCGTCCAGATCGGCCAGCGCCAGCTGCCACAGCACCTCGCGCGCGGCGATGGCCCTCGGGTCGGAGGTTTCCGGCAGCGCGCGGACGAACGGGGCGTCCTGGCGAGCACACCCGGTCAGGCCGATCGCCAGCGCGAGCATCTCGGTCGTGAGGTTGCCGCACCGATCGAGCGAGCGCACGAGCGCGGCGGGCGCCTCGGGTGCCTCGGTCCAGCCCTGGAGCCAGGCGACGCCCAGCTCGAACACGACGTCGTCCGGGAACCGCGTCGGCGGCGCTGCACCGCCGTCGGCCCACCTGGCGACCCGTCGGCGGATCTCGGCGGGATCGGGCTCGCCGTCGGGGCCGAGGGGGAGGCTACGGAGCTCGTCGGGGGGCTCGGCGCAGGCGTCGAGGTCGGCGATGCGGGCGACCTGCGCGAGGCGGCCGGGATCCGGGTCGGTGGCGCAGGACAGGGTCAGGAGGAGGAGCATCGCTCCGTCGTACCCCGTCGACGGTCCGTGCGCGGCGGTGCGCGGTGAGTGCGCGCTCGCGCATGCGCGCGCATCGGGCCCGGGCTGGCCGATCGGCGCGGGAGGCGCCTTGCAGGGGATGTCCGGGGTGGATTGACGACCGGCACGCCGGATGCACCCCACAGGTGTACGTCCGCCCCGGAGACCCCATGCCCGTCCCAGTCCCGTCCCTGTTCGCCCTCCTCGCAGCCTGTGGTCACCCGACGACGGCGGCCGATGCACCCGTCGATGCTGGCGTCGCGGACACCGGCGAGCCCGCGCACACGGGGTTGCCCGACACGTCGCGGATCGTGCGGTGGGTGATGCCCTACGCCATCATCGTGTGGGACGCGGCCGGCCAGCAGCTCCACCCCTACGTCCTGTCGAGCACGACCCGGGATCCGCGGCTGCTGTTGGTCCTCGGGAACGACGTGTGGACCTTCGAGAACGACGACGTCGGCAACTACTGCACGGTGGAGCTCTCGTTGACCGCATCCAGCGTGGAGGAGGGTGGGGGCCCGAACGACCTCGCCACCCTGGTGTACCAGGCGTCCACGTCGACCGACGACTGTGAGGGATGGGACTGGAGCCACCTGTTCGACGACGGCGACCCGGCGACGCTGCTGGACGAGGCGCCGTTGCGCATCCACATGGGAGGCCCGCTGGCACCCGCCCTGGAAGCGGTGGCGACCGACGATCAGCTGCCCTGGTTCATGGGGGCCCGGTACGACGGCTTGCCGATCTTCGGATCGGTCGACGCCTACATGTACGCGCTGGAGCTCGACGCCGACTTCCAGGTCGTCCAGGCGGACCAAGGGGGTGTCCCCGTGGAGTCCGATCGATTCACCAGCCCCGAGGGGGGTCTCGCGACGGGGTACTACATCGTCCGGGGACCGCCGCTCCTCGTCCTGTAGGCGCCGACCGCCCGAGCCCGGCCATACCCTCAGGCTATACCCGCCACAGCCCATCACTGGATCGTCGCCGCCTCCATCGATCGATAGAGCACTGCGGGAGGCGAGCGGATGCGCGTGTGGCTCTTGGTGTCGATGATCGCGTGCCAGCAGGATCCGCAGACCACGCCGGCGGGCGGCGAGCCTCTGGCCTTCCTGCCGGATGCCGGGCCGGTTCAGGTCGATCCGGAGTCCGTGGGCGACGACGGGCTGATCCTGGACCGGTTGGTGGTCCGCCTGCGCGCGGACGCCGACGCCGACGATCTGGACGCGGTGTTGGCCGAGGTCGGAGGGACGGTGACGTCGGCGCGTCCGGGCGTCCCCTGGATCACGGTGGGCATCCCCGCCGTCCACGATCTCGCCGAGGCCGAAGGCATCGCCGCGCGGCTGGAGGCGGTGGACGGCGTCGGCGGTGCGCGACCGGCCTGGCTCGTCGTCCCCGAGAACCCCACCAGCGGCTTCCGCGAGGCGCCAGCGCCGCTCGAGGCCAACGGGAACGCGGCGCTGGGCGATCAGCGCTTCTTCGCGGCGTGGAACGCGACCTCTCTCGCGAAGACGCGCGTCCCGGTGGTGGTGGTCGACTACTTCACGGCCAACCGGGCCCTGCCCCAGCTCTCCGGCCTCCACTTCGTCGGACCGGAGGCGCCCGTCCTCCAGTTGAAGAACGACGATGGCGAGTACGACGGGAACCACGGCTTCTGGGTCACGAGCCTGCTCGGCGCCGACGCTGACGGCCGCTCGCCCATCGGCACCCACCCCGCGCCGGCGACCACGCTCGACATCACGGCCATCAACGCCCTGGGGGTGGGCGACATGGTCGACATCATGCATGTCATGGACCGGCACCTGCCCAGCGGCTTCTTCGTGCTCAACACCTCCCTGGGTTTCAACGCCAGGACTCCGCTCGAAGCGCGGGCCGAGGCGGCGTTGCTGTGGCGTGAGCTGATCCAGGAGCACGGAGGCTCGTTCCTGCACACGACCTCGGCGGGCAACGACGGGCTCCGGGATCCCCAGCAGTCGCGCTTCAACAGCCCGTTCTACGCGCAGTCGTCGGTCGACGACCTGCGGGCCCTGCTGACGGGAGACGACCTCGACGACTTCGCGGACGTCTGGGAAGACGCGCTGGAGCGTCGTCCCGCCCTCGCCGCGGTCCAGGGGCACACGGTGGTGGTCGGGGCATCGGACGACGTCGGCGCGGAGGTGGGCTTCTCGAACCGCGGGGCCGACGTCCGCATGCTGGCGACCGCCGCGACCGGGGTGTGCGCGAAGAAGGACAAGACCTGTGCCGACACGGCCTTCGGTCTGCTGCTCACGGCGGACGGGACGAGCGCCGCCGCCCCCCAGGCAGCGGGACTCGCGGCGTGGCTCCGGGCGATCGACCCCACGCTGGACGCCGCCGCCCTGCGACAGGCGCTGATCGCGCACTACGATGGCCGCTGGGTCGACGCCTTGTCGGCGACGCTGGCGCTGGAGAGCCGCGGGAAGCCCGTCCGGACGACGTGGCTCGACCAGGACGGCGATCGCGACTTCGACGACGCGGATGTCCTCGCTCTCGCCGTGGCCCTGGTCGAAGGGGACGCCGCTCCCGCCGACGCCGCCCGGACGTGGCCGCGCGCGGACCTCAACGGCGACGGTAGGGTCCGCAGCGACACCCGGACCTCGGTCGACCTCGACGGTGATGGTGAGCTCGGGGTGGTGGTCGTGACCGTGCCCGGCATCGAGGCCACCGACGACGAGACGCTCGAGCTGAGCGAGTTCGAGCTGTCGGACAGCGACATCCTCTGCTGGGCGGCCTACGGGACCCTGTTCACGGGAGACGCCGAGTCCCGGGACAGCTTGGTCCGCACGCGCTGCCAACCGTCTCCGGGGCTGATCACGGCCACGGCGTCCGCTTCGTCCCGGGTCAGCTCCTACGTCCCCACCGAGGCGGACTGCGAGATCGACGACGACGACGGTGTCACGACGGGCCAGTCCCTCGAGACCGAGACCCCGCTCCCGATCAGCCTCGTGGCGGACCAGGCCTCCGTGACTGCGACCCTCGAGGGATCGAACACCCTCCGGGTCGAGGGTTTCTGGGATGCAAAGACCACGGTGAGCGACACGTGCCTCAACGGAGAGGTGTACGTCGCCACCAGTCATGCGTACTTCACCGTCTACGTCACCGTCGTGCCGCTGGGCGACGTCGTCTTCCAGCCGCTGATCTACGATCCGGGCACCTCCTTCCAGGGGTGTGACGTCAACCAGGCCTGCGGCCGCCTCGAGGACGGCGCCGTGCTCGTCGGGGGTCAGTCCTACCAGCTGACCTTCGAGGGTGGGGGGAACGACAGCGCGGGATCCATGACGTTCCTCGGCCAGTTCCTGCCCTTGCCCTGACATCGCTACCGCGGCCGCGGCGCCGTCCTCACGACACAGGCTACTGGCAGTTCGGGCCGTAGCCCGGGCCGCCGAAGTACATGTGGTAGCCCCAGCTCGCGTCGTGGGACAGGTCCACGTCGTAGCAGTACGCGTCCGTGCGGTCCGCACCGAGCCCGTTGGCATCGCGCAGCTGGCGCGTGCTCGAGACGTAGTGGATGTTGCGGTTGTAGGCGGCCTGGCCGAAGCCCGCGCCCGGCAGCGCCCCCGAGCCCATGTCGGTCTGCGTGTGCCGGACCGCGTTGCCGTCGATGATCTCGCCGCCGATCTCCACGAGCGAGGACACGTCGCGAATCCCACGGGCGTCGAACAGCGCGCGCGGGTAGTACCCGATCCAGCCGGACTCGTAGTATAGCCACCAATCGCGATTGGTATCCTGATACCAGGCGATGCGGACCGCTACCTGGTTGCCACCGGCCGCGCTGGACTGCGTCAGCCGCATGCCGGGCGTCGCGGTCGGGCTCGTCTGGACCCAGCCGTTGCAGTCCGTGTTGTAGCACCCACCCGGACCGTAGTTGTCCGGGGTGAAGTACAGGAACAGATGCGGGTCCCAGTCGCCGTACAGATCGCGGTAGACCTGCCAGCCGACCTCCACGGTCTCGAGGTCGTTGCCGAAGCCCCGGGTGACCCACAGCTGCGACAGGCTGAACTCGCTGCCGCGCTCCACGTTCGGCGTCCAGACGTTGAAGACCGCGTCGATGCCGTGGTTGGTGACCCACTTGTACGCGTAGGCGTACTGATGGGAGCTGGTCGCGCCGAGGCGGGGAGCGGCAGTGGGCGCCTCGAAGCGGTCGGTGGCGGCGTCGCGCCCGCCGAGGTGCGCGGGGACCTTGCCGTGGAAGTCCTCGAGGGTCTCGAAGCGCTCGAGCACGTCCATGGTGCGATGCAGGAAGGGCACGGAGCCTGCGGGGCAGACGGCTTCCTGCTCCACCACCGGGACCAGGTCCTCGCCGCCGTCGAAGCTCGGGACGAAGCCCTCGGGGATGTCCGCCGGGTGGGTGCGCAGCGGGCCGGCCGCAGCGCCCAGGTGACGGAGGGTGGGCTGCTGCTCGATCGCCACGCAGTCGACGGCGTCGCCTCCCGCCAGGACCGCGGTCGCGACGATGTCCTGCGGCCGGAGCCGGTCGGCCAGGAAACCCTCCATCCGCGCCCGCTCGACCTCGTCCACCACGCGCACGACGTGGTCCGTTGCCGGTTCCGCACCGGCCAGGTCGGCGTCCAGGGGTTCGGCGTCGCAAGCCGTGAGCGTGAGCAGGAGCAACAGGGACAACGCGCGGCCGGTCATGGACACTCCTTCGAGGTCCGTCATCTTGACCACTCGGGCCGCCGCCGACCTGTTTCGAGACGTATCAGGGCACCACCGTCACGGGAGCACCGAGCCGCCACCCCGCCCGGCCTGCACCCCCGAGGTCGAGGAGTTGGGCCACGTCCGGTGGAACCAATGCTTCCACTACGTGTTCTCCCGACGCACGGTGGTCGCGCCTCGTCGCCTGCGGGTCCACACAACGCTCAGTCCGACGACCCACCACGCCCCCGAGGAGGTGGCCGTCGCGCAGCCGCACCGCCGCGGCTCGGGCTCCGACCCGTCGGTCGGCTCGGCGCCCCCCGTGTCCTGCAGGCCCGAGTCCGCGAGCGGTCCATCGCACAGCTCGGGCTCCGTCTCCGCAGGCAAGGTGGCCGAGGTCACCACGCGACCTCGCCAGTCCAGGAGCTCCACGTCGAGGCTCTCGAGATTCCACGGCCAGTAGTCGTACTCGAAGTGATCCTGCCCCTCGATCGGGAGGTCCTTCTCTACCACCCCGGCCGGAAAGTAGCTGTCGGGCGTTCGGAGATGCTCCACGATCCGGACGCGCCCAAAACGCTCGGCATCGGGGAAGGTTGCGGCGATGCGCACCACACGGGGACGACCTGCACAGTAGCGCAGCGAGAGGTCGTCGGACACCGGCGGCTTGCACTCCGGCAGCTCGGGGAGACACTGCTGCTGCGACCAGCGCACCGTGTCCGTCACGTCCGAGAACTGTGTCGTGAAGCACTGCGCTGTGTTCCCCACGCCCAGCTCCACATCGCCGACCTCGGCGGTCCGGATCGCCGCATACCCCCGAAGGTCGTCGTACCCCGCCTCGACCCGGACCAACCCGCTGGTGATGGCGTTCAGGTCCACGTGGACCCGTAGGTGGTACCCGTCGAACCGACAGACCTCCTCCCGCTCCAGCGTCCATGTCGGGTACACGTCGGGCAACGGAGCATCATCGA
>JACKER010000066.1 GCA_020632925.1 Alphaproteobacteria bacterium
CGTGACCTACGACCAGCAGCGGATGGTGCGCATCGGGGAGACGTGGCTCACCCCGCACATCGACGCCAACGGTGTCGGTCCGGATCCGACGTGGACCTGGGACGGCGCGGACTTCCGGGAGAGCGAGCTGTGCGGACCGGAGGGCGTGCTCTGTCCGGGCCCCGAGTCGTGGGAGCGTCTGAACATCGGCGAGCTCCCGGGCGGTCGGCTTCGGTTCACCTTGGCGGGTCCGGCGGTGCCGCCCGGCTGGACCGTCGACGAGGCGCTCGTCCACGACGACGTCGTGCTGGGGTTCGACCGGACACCCGATCGGTGCTCCTCCGAGGACCACGCCGTCGTGGACGGCCACCTGTCCAGGGACGGCTCGTCGTTCTGGGGCCGCGTGGCCTACCACTGGCCAGCGGGCTGCGAGGTCGCGGGGAGGGTCCTCTCGGAGCCGCTCAGGATCGATCGGGGCTTCGCGGCGCGTCGCGTGATCGATCGGCCGTGAACGAGCACCGCGGGTGGCACACTCTCGGACATGGACGCGGACACGCTGCTCGCGGAGGCCGCTCAGGCCTGCGCCGATCGGTCGGAGCTCGGGGGTGAGGACGATCCGTACGCGGTCGCTTGCCGCTCGACCTCCCGTGAGGCGCTGGACGGCGCGCTCGACGCCCTCCGTGACGCGGACGATCCGCGCTACCTGCCGCTGATCCTCGCCCGGTACGCGATGGGCCGACAGGATACCGATGCCTGGCGGCTGGGAGCGTCGGGTGAGCCCGCGGTCTGGGAGGTGGTCGACGGTGGGCCGGACGCGCTCGGCGTCCCGATCTGGGCCGCGGATCCCGATCCGGAGGGCCCGGGGAGCCGCCGCTTCGCGCAGGCCGATCCGTGGCCGGTGGCGCACTGGTGCTCCCAGCACCGCGATCCCCGCGGCGTCCCCGCCGTCCACGCGCTCCTGGCCGAGGACCGCCGCGCGCTGGCGGCGGCGTTCGTCGTGGGGGTCGGCGATCGCGCCGCGACCGAGGAGCTCCTGCGGGACCCGGACACGAAGGTCCGCGCGACGGTGGCCAGCAACCTGGGACGCGACGAGCGCTTCGCCGACCTCTGGGAGCAGGTGGCGCTCGACACGACCGATCTCGAGCGGGCGAGCGCGTCCCTCGTCGTCGTCGGCACCTGGGCCGACCCGGACCTGGTCTCCAGGGCGCGTCTGGCGTTGGCGCGCGCCCAGTGGTCGGCGGGTGGAGGCGAGGCTGCGGTGGCGCTGCTGTCCACCGGAGACGCGAGCGACCGGCGGCAGGTGGAGCGAGCCGCCCGAGACCCGTGGGACGCCCGCGCGGCCGACGCCCGCCTCGCCCTCGAGGACGCTAGCCACCCGCCCGCCCCGTTCGTGCGACCGCCTCCTCGCCCGCTCCCGTCGCTCGACGAGCTCGTCGGTGGCGTCCCCTCGCCGTTCCTGGTCGCCTCCCCGTACGCGCGGGCGATCCTGCTGGAACGCGAGTCGACCGCGCCGCCCGCCGAGCGGCCGGAGCTGCGCCGAGCGCTGGTGGAGGGTCACTGGTGGCCGTTGCGTCCACCGGACCGGGTGCTGGACTGGGCGAGCCAGCGGCGGGACGCTACGGCCGTCGCGCTCCTGGTCGATGCCGGACGGATGGAAGAGGTCCCGCAGGCCCCGCTGCACGCGGTCCGCGTGCCCACCGAGCCGCGGTGGGACGGTCCCCTGGACGCGTACGATCTCCGATGTGACGGCGCCGACACAGCACCCGACGAGGTCCGTGGGCGGCTGCTGTCCCGATGGCTCCTGGCCGAGCCCCCGTCGCTGGCGTGCGTTCGCGAGCTCCTCCAGCAGCCGCTCCCCGGGGTGGAGGCCGAGCTCGCCGATCGGGTGGAGGCGCTGGTCGACGCGCACACCCTCCCGCCAGGGTCACTGGCGATGGTGGCCCCCGATCGGGTCGTGGCGCGGGCGCAGGCCACGACCGTGCTCCCCGCCACCCCGCTCGCGGACGCCTTGCTGGCGCTCCACGGCGACCCGGTCGACGCCCGTCTGGCCGAGCTGCTCGCCTACGCCGACGATCCGGACCCCGCGGTCCGGCTGTGGGTGCGGGGGCTGGCGGAGGAGCTGCGTGGACGCGGCGGATCGGTCGCCGAGGGAGCACGCGACGCGATCGACGCGGCGCTCGCGCTTCGCGCCCTCCCCGGAGCGCCGTGGGACGCCCGACCGCGCCCCACCGTCCGCTGGACGAGCGAGGGCGACCCCGCCGACCTCCCGGTGGTGGAGGCCGAGGTCGCGAAGCCCGTCCTCGGCGGCATCTCCAGCGCCGTCGACCAGCGGGGAGGCTCGTCCTCGGGTCGCGCGGCCCTGGTGGTGTGGCAGTCCGGGGTCGTGGCGGTGACCGACGCCGAGCACCCCGCCGAACCCCCCTTTGTCGTCGTCGCCGATCTGTTCGGTCCGCCGGACCAGCCCTGGGTGACGCTGGAGGTGCCGGCCTACATCCCGTTCATGGGCTGCGGGAACGGGCCGCGCCACCTGGTGCCTCCGGCGCTGACGGACACCCGCCTCCTGGTCGCGGGCTCCGGTCCCGACGGCCAGGGGGTGATCCGGTGGTGGGACACGCGGTCTCGCCGCCTGCTCGGCACCTGGCTCACCGGCGGCAACGTCCGGGCCCTGGGCATCGATCGGCGCGGGCGGCCGGTCGCGCTGATCGGCCAGCACCTCGTGCGCCTGACGCCTCGCCCGCGCTTCCTGGCGGATCGCGTCGAGGATCTGGCGGTCGAGCCCGATGGCACCGCGGTTGCCCGGCTGCCAGGGGGCGTCACCCCGCTCGATCTGGCGACGGGGCGCGCTGGCGTCCCGGCCGACGGGCCCTGGCCCGGCGAGTGACGAGGTGCTTGGCCGTGCTACCGTCGCTCGGGGTCGTGGGGACGGAGCCGACCTCCACCGGGGACACCGGCCCCTGATCGACCTCCAGGTGTCGGGAGGTGACGCGATCGGCGGGATCGCCGGTCATTCGAAGCGGACCGTGTCGTTCGAGGGACGGCTGGTGCGCGCTGCCCCGTCCTCCGGATCGGTCTGCTCGAGCAGGCCGGCGGCGTCCAGCTCCTCCCAGAACATGGCGGCCTCGGGGATGCGCCGGGAGGAGCGCGCCCAGCGGCGGGCGGTGGTCGGGTCGCCGTCGCGCAGCGCGCACACCGCCTGGCCCGCGCTGCACACGTGCTCCATCGGGTCCCGCGTCGCGGCGAACACGCGGCCCGCGTCGCTGAACAGGTCGCGGGCGTGCCCGCGCTCGCCGCGGATCAACGCCAACACCCCCAGGCTCGCGGTCGCCAGCGCGCGGAAGTGAGGGATGGCGGTGGACGCCAGCGTCGCGTGGTACTCCCGCTCCGCGGCGTCCAGATCGCCCTCCGCCGTGTGGAGATCGCCGAGCAGGATGTGCTTGTCCGGCTGGTCGGGCACCCGCGCGAGCGCGTCCCGAGCGCCGTGCAGGTCGCCTCGGCCCATGCGGGAGGCCGCCACCATCCCCACCAGCTGCCCCGCGAACTGCACCTGACCGCGCTCCACGCCGATCGCCGCCGACCGCAGGAGCGCCTCCTCGCGTCCGCCCAGGTCGCCCCGCAGCCCTCGGATCACCGCGTCCGCCCGCCAGGCCGAGATCCCGCGTGGACCCATCGCGTCCGCGCGCGCCAGCGCGGCCTCCGCCTCGTCGGTCCGCCCGAGGTCACCGAGGACACAGGCCATGCGCGCCAGCGCCTCTGCCGCCTCGTCGTGCCATCCGGCCGCGATGGCCTCCTCCACGAACGGGGCGGTCGCCTCCAGGTACGCCTCGCGTCGGACGATGGTGGCCAGCGTCAGCGCGCGTGCCCGTCCTCGCCTCGGGTCGCTCGGAGGCAGGGCCTCCGCGACGGTCGTGGCGGCGACGCACAGCCGGGCCTGGTTGGCCGAGTCGCCGGCGTCGGCCGCCAGCACGATCCGGCGGAACAGGCGCCGCCAGTCCACCTCACCGGCCAGGGTGCGGTGGAGCTCGAGCTCCACGGGATCGGCGTTCGGGCCGAGCGCCTCGGCGACCGCGCGGTGGGCCTCGCTCGCATCGGAGATGCCCTCCAACACCGCGGCCCGCTGCTCGGCGAGGAAGCGCAGACCTTCGTCGCGTCGCATCAGGCCTTCGCGGACGGCCTGCGCCGCCACGTCCGCGGGGTCCTCGCCGTAGGTCCGGGCCAGCGCGGACCAGAGCGCGGCGTCCACGGCCACTCCCACCACGGCGGCGGCCTCCACCACCCGCCGCGGCCCCGGCGCCCACCCCTCGAGCGGGCGGCCCCGCTCCACCCCGAGGAGCGAGCGCAGCAGCACGTCGACCGAGCCGCTCGCCCCCTCCGCGAGCCGGGCGGCCACATCCTCCTGCTCGCCCAACACCGTCGCCAGGCGGGTCAGGTCGGTCAGCGTCGGGGGTTGGACGACGACCTCCTCGCCGACCTCGGTGGACAGCGCCAGGACGGGCCCGTCGAGCGCTGCGATCATCGACCACCCCACGGCGGCGACGGGCCACATCACCACCGGCCCCTCGGTGGACCACGCGCCGACCAGGTCGGCCAGGATGCCCCAGCGCTCGTAGGGCGACGCGATCTCCCCGCGCGCCAGCGCCTTCCAGCGCGTGGGTGCGTGCGGCCGACCGACCTTTCGGGCCAGGGCGGTCCCACCCGCGAGCGCCACCAGCGCCGCCCTCGCCGCCGTCACCAGCGGGTCGCTGCCGCCGCGGGGCCGGAGGTCCACGACCCGCACGCCGAGCCGCTCCTCGGACGTCTCCGCGAGCCAGCGCATGAGCCGTTGCCGACCTGCGCCCTCCGGGCCGACCAGGCGGACACAGCGAGGCGACCCGCTGGCGGCGACCTCCTGCAGCGTCGTCCACAGGGCGTCCCTCACGCCGTCTCGGCCCACCACCGGCGGGTCCCGGAGCGCCAGCAGGGACCGACCCGCCGGTCCCGTGGCCTCGCTGCCGGCCTCGAGCGAGCGCCACTCCGGGATGGCGCGCCGCGCGTCCCCCACCAGGGCGCGGAGCGCTGCCGGGGCCGTCGGTCGCAGCGAGGGATCCGTCGCCTGACACCAGGCGATCCACCCGTCGAGGTCGTCCAGGCCCATCCAGCGAGCGACCGCGCCCACCGCCCACAGGTCGGCCGCCGGCCCGACCCGGTCCCACCGTCGGGAGATCTGCTCGGGCGCGGCGAACCCGGGCGACATCGCGCGGACGACCTCGTCGCTCCGGCGCCAGGAGCGTGCGATCCCGAAGTCCGCGAGCCGCACCTCGCCCCGGGCGCCGCGCAACAGGTTCGCGGGCTTCACGTCGAGGTGGGCCACCCCCCGCGCGTGGGCGTGGGCGAGCGCCAGGAGCAGCTGCTCGAGGAGCGTTCGGGCCTCGGCGGCGTCGCGGGGTGGCGCCTCGTCGAGGTTGCCGCCGGGCGCCCACGCCATCACCATCCAGGCGCGACCGTCCCGCTCGCCGGCCGCGAGCACCGGCACCACGTGCGGGTGGTCCAGGGCCGCGCTGGCCTCGACCTCCCGGCGGAGCACCGCCGCCTGGAACCCGGCGTCGACGAACTTCACCGCCACGGGGGACCCGCTGGCGACGTGGACCCCGCGGTACACCTCGCCGGTGGCTCCCCGACCGACGCGCTCCCCGAGCGCGAACCCGTCGAGGCTCTGGCCGCCAGCGGCAGGGACGGGACTCACGCGCGGCCTCCGACGGTCCATCCTGCAGCCTACCCCTCCGGTGCGACGGGCTGCGCGTGATCGTCACCTCATGGGAGGTTCCGAGGGACGCGGTCCCCGAGCTCCAGCGCGCGTTGCAGGGCGACGAGATCGGGCGGCATCGGGGCCGACAGCTCCTCCGTGCCACGCCCCTCGGGACGCGGGAACACGATGCGCGCGGCGTGCAGCGCCAGCCTCGGCGCGAGCTCGGTCGGGCCCGAGCCATAGAGCGGGTCGCCGAGCAGCGGGGCGCCCACGGACGCCAGGTGGACGCGGATCTGGTGCTGGCGACCGGTGTGCGGCCGGCAACGCACCAGCGCGGTCGGCTCGGGGTGTGTCCAGCGGCGGACCACGGCGAGGTCGGTGCGCGACGTCTTCGCGCCCGCGGTCCCGGGCGGCACGACCTTCACCACGCCGCGCCGACCGACGACCAGGGGCGCCGTCACGCTGCGCGCCTCGGGGATGCCGGCGGTGAAGGCGAGGTACTCCTTCTCGACGCGCCCCTGTTCGAATGCGCGGGAGAGCGCCCTGTGCGCCTCCTCCGTGCGCGCCAGCAGCAGCACGCCCGAGGTCTCGCGGTCGATCCGGTGGACCACCCACAGCCGCTCGCCGCGCTCGCGCTCCAGCGTACGCCACAGGCTGCCCTCGGGATCCTCGTCGCGCGCCGGGACGACCACGACACCGGCTGGCTTGTCGACCGCGAGCCAGCCCGGCGCCTCCCGGATCAGAAGAACTTGCACTGGTGGCCGGAGAGGTAGTCCAGCACGCCGTTGGTGTAGTGCCCGGTGCCGATCGTCTTGCCGCTGCCCGAGAACATCACCTTCGCGTCGGTCCCCGAGACCTGCACGTCGTAGTGCTGGTCGAAGGGCGTGGCCTCGCCGCCCACGATCTCACCGGTGGGGGCGCGGCGGCCGTTCAACATCTCCGCCGGGCACAGCGAGCTCGCGGTGTCGGGCTCCGCGTGGAACGAGAACGACAGCGAGCAGGTCGTGCACTTGCCCGGCGGCGACACGCTCCCCGTGATGTTCCAGGTGACCGAGCAGTCGCGACCGCCCTTCTCCTTCCACTTCTCGTTCGAGTAGAGGACCCAGGTCTCGGTCCCCGTGACCTTGCCGTCGGCGATCGTGAAGCGCCCGATGAAGTACCCGTCGGCGCCGGTCGCGCCGTTCTCGCACTGGCCGTGCGGCAGATCGGGGATCGGGGGCGGCGAGTCGGCCATCGCCGTCGCGCAACCCGCGGCCAGGAGCGGCAACCAGCGGAACATGGGGTCCTCCGTCGAGCGAGTGTCAGCGTACCAGAACCCGACACCCGCGGCGCGCCTTCCGCTCAGTGCGCCTTCGCCTTCTTCTTGCCCGCCTTGGCCTTCGACTTGTGCTCCCCTCCCAGGTCCACCGTGAGCTCGATCAGGTGGCCCTGCTTCCCATCGAAGACCGCCGTCCCGACGGCCGAATCGACGAGCCAGTTCTGACCGGACAGCAGGTCGGGCTGTTCGTCGCAGGCGGAGGCGCAGAACCAGGGACGGACCTGGTCGATCGCGCTGCCGATGCCCACGCTCGGCTCCTTCACCCGGAAGCGCTCGTCCCGGAGGGTCACGCTCGTCACGCGGTCTCGGTCGTCGGTGGTGATCTGCCCGTCGCCGCCCCAGCTCTCGCAGCTGAAGCCACTGCCGTAGGTCTCCACGAGCTTCGCGGCGGTCAGGTCGGACGAGGCGGCGAACCAGAACCAGCCGGGCCCGTCGCTCTCGCTCGACACGCGCCTCCCGAGCCAGCCGTAGTCCAGCATCGCGTCGATGCTCACGGGCTTTCCCGCCACCAGCGGGCCGACCTTGCGGTGGGCCACGATCTCGAGGTCGAGCGCGTCGCGGGGCGCTGCCCTGGCGGGCCACAGGTCCAGCACGACGGGCTCGTTGCACTGCGGGATGGACACGCGCTCCGCAGGGGCCGGGTCCTTCGCCGGCGCCACCGGCGACTTCGGTGTGGGTGCGGGCGCGACGGGAGCGGGCTCGGTGGCTGGCTGGCTCGAACAGGCGGCGAACAGGGTCAGCAGCATGCGTCTCCTCCGTGGGGCGATACTGGTGCGAGGGGGGCTGCCTGAGCGAGGGGAGACGGTACCGGGTGTTGGGTGTGCTCGGGCGAGGCGGCTTCGGCACGGTCTATCGCGCCGATCTGCTCGGCGAGGGTTCGTTCGTCCGCCCGGTCGCGCTGAAGGTGCTGAACCCGGACATGGAGGGCGTGGCCTCGGTCGCCGCCCGCCTGCGCGACGAGGCGCGGCTGCTCGGGCGCATCCGACACCGCGCGGTGGTCCACGTGGACGGGCTGGTGCGCCTCGACGAGCGCTGGACCGTGGTGATGGAGTACGTCGAGGGCATCGATCTGGCGCAGATCGTCGCCCAGGGCCCCGTCCCTCCGCGAGCCGCGTTCGAGGTCGTGGGCGAGGTGGCCGCCGCGCTGGCGGTGGTCCACGCCTGGCCCGGCGACGACGGGCGCCCGCTCGGCATCCTCCACCGCGACCTGAAGCCTGCGAACCTGCTGGTGACCGCGGCCGGCGAGGTCAAGGTGCTCGACTTCGGCGTGGCGCGCGCGGACTTCGACGACCGTGAGGCGCGTACGCAGGGGATGCGCTTCGGCTCCCCGGGGTACCTCGCGCCGGAGCGGCTGGAGGGCGACGAGCGGCCGGAGGGCGACGTCTTCTCGCTCGGGGTCGTGCTCTACGAGATGCTGACGGCCCGGCGGCTGGGGAAGGTCTCGGTGCGCCGCGAGAAGCACGCGGCCCAGCTGGACGAGGCGCTGCCCCACCTGCCCACGCTCCCCCCGGACGCGACCGATCTCGTGCGGCGGATGCTGGCCTGGGAGCCCGAGGGGCGCCCGATGCCCCGCGACGTGGAGCGGGCGTGCCGCGAGCTGATCCCCGCGCTGCCCGGCGAGTGGCTCCGGGAGTGGGCCGAGGACCAGGTGCCGCCGCGGTTGTCCGAGCGGCGGATGGAGGGTCCGGGCGGTGAGTTCACGTCCGACATCGTGACGGAGCGGGTGTCGACGGCGCTCGACCCCGCGCCGACCGCCGACTCGCTCCAGACGTTCGAGATGGACCTGGAGGCGGTGAAGGCCCTGCGCTCGGAGCCGCCCGCGTCCAACGACGTCCCGACGGTCCCCTCGGACACGGTGAAGGTCGCCGAGCGCCCGCCGCCCACGGACCCCGAGCCCACGCCTCAGCTGCCCGTGAAGGCCCCGCGCTCGGCGATCGCACCCCGACGGCGGGGAGCCCTCGGCGTGATGGCGGACGGTGCGATGGTGGTGGGGTTGATCGGGATCATCATGATGGTCGCGCTGGGGTTCCTGTGCCTGATGTCGTTGGTGGGGGCGATCCTGTGATCCACGTGCGGATCGAGGGGGAAGGGGAGCCCATCCTCTTCCTGCACGCGGGCGCCCTGTCGGGCCGGCAGTGGGGCGGGCACTGGCGCTCCCTCGGGCCGTACCGCCGGATCGTCCCGGATCTCTGGGGCTGCGGCCGGTCGCCCCCCTGGCCCGGACCCTGGCCCTTCACCCTGGCCTTCGACCTCACGGAGGTGCGGCGCCTGCTCGAGGAGCACGGTCCCTGCCACGTGATCGGCCACAGCTACGGTGGTTGCCTCGGGCTGATGGCGGCCGCGGAGCACCCGGAGCTCGTGCGGACGGTCGCGGTCTACGAGCCGCCGCTGCTCGGTCGGACCTCGCTCGACCCGGCGATGCTCGAGCGCCTGGCCGAGGACGGGCCCTCCGAGGTGTGGTTCCAGCGTTTCGTGGACTGGTGGAACGGCCCGGGGAGCTGGGCGTCGCTGCCCGAGCCCTCGCGCCAGGCCCAGCTCCGCTGCGCGCGGGAGTGCCACGGCCAGGTCCACGACCTGCTCGTCCATCCGTGGGCGCCGGAGCGGTTCGCGTCGGTCACGGCCCCGGCGCTGGTCATGCACGGCACCGCGAGCCCACCGCTCGTGCACGCGGCGCTCGACGATGTCGTGGCCTGCCTGCCGAAGGGCCGGAAGCTCGTGATCGAGGGCGAGGGACACCTCGCGCCCGTCATGTCGGCGCAGCTCCTGGTGCCGCACGTGCGCCGGCACCTCAGCTCGGGCTGAGGGCGGTCAGAACTCCTCGATCGACCCGGCGTTCGCCTTCATCTCGGCGATGGCCAGGCCCGCCATCGGGTCGTCGCCGGGGTACGCGTCGAGGATCTTGACCTCGATGGTCCCCCAGGCGCCGCCGGTGTACCCCACGAGGCAGGGGAGCAGCGCCCACTGCATCACGCCGGGCTTGTCCTCGAGCACCACCTTCGTCGTCGTCTGGTTGGCGCTGATCTCGAGCGTCTTCGGGCGCGCGGCGGTCTTCGGGCCCGACTGGATACCGAGCGAGGCCAGGCCGTACCCCGGGGCCTTGAACGCGAAGTTCGCGGTCTGGCCGGTGCCCTGCCAGTAGGACTTCGCGTCGCCGTCGAAGCTGTTCTCGCCGCCGTGGTCGGGGACCTCGGAGTCGAACGGGCGCGACACGGTGAACGAGGCGGCCTCGAACTCCTTGAGGTGCACGCGGACCTCGCTCACCGCCATCCCCGGGTAGTCCTTGCCGGCGTACGTCTCGAGGACCGTGACCTTCACCTTGCCGTTGATGCCGTCGATCTTCGTGTCCGGCAGCTCCACGATCTGCCAGCCGGACTTGTCCTCGAACGAGACCTCGGCGGTGTTCACCAGCGTCGGGTTGCCGCCCGAGACGTTGAAGATCTCGACCTTGGCCTTCTTGATCCGCGCATAGTCCGTGAAGGTGTCGTCGGACTTCGCGAACCCGATGATCATGCCGAGCTTGTCGACCTCGACCCCGCTCGGCACGTCGAGCTCGATCCACTGACCCTCGTTGTTCGCCTCCGGGTCCACCATCCAGGCGGTCTCCGGCTTGCTGTCGAGCGCGCTGGCGGCGTTCCAGTAGTTGGCGCCGAGCTGGTTCTCCTTCTTGAAGGAGGACACGCCGTACCCGGCCCAGGCGAGTGCGGGGGTCAGCAGGGTGGGCAGCAGGACGGGCAGCAGACGGCGGACCATGGGGACCTCCCGGGAGCGGTCGTACTAACACACGAGGGGCGCCTCCCCGTCCGAGCCTCGGCTATCCTTCGCCGCGGGAGGGGACGTGCACGTGCTCCACACCCGGGTCGACACCCGGTCCGACGGCTTCCGCGCCAACCGCGAGCAGAACCTGGCGGCGATCGACAAGCTCCAGCAGCTCCTGGCGCGCGCGAGGGCCGGCGGGGGCGAGAAGTACGTCGCGCGCCACGTGAAGCGTGGGAAGCTGCTGCCCCGGGAGCGCGTGGACCTGCTGCTCGACCGCGACTCGCCCTTCCTCGAGGTCGCGCCGCTCGCCGGCTGCCACGAGGGCGGCATCGTCCCCGGCGGCTCGATCGTGGCCGGCGTGGGCTGGGTGAACGGCGTGCCCTGCGCGATCAGCGCCAGCGACGCGACCGTCCAGGGGGGTGCGGTCAACCCGTGGGGCCTGGCGCGTGGAACGCGGCTCGCGGAGATCGGGTGGGAGAACGAGCTGCCCGAGGTCCACCTGATCGAGAGCGCGGGCGCCGATCTGCCTCGCCAGGCCGAGCTCTTCGTGCCCGGCGGCGGCGGCTTCCGGCACATCACGCGGCGCAGCGCGCGGCAGCTCCCGACGGTGGCCCTGGTGTTCGGGTCCTGTACGGCGGGCGGGGCGTACATCCCCGGCATGTCCGACTACGTCGTGATGGTCGAGGAGCAGGCCTACATGTACCTGGCGGGGCCGCCGCTCGTGAAGATGGCGACCGGCGAGGTCGTGGACGACGAGGCGCTCGGCGGGGCGGCGATGCACAGCCGGGTCAGCGGCGTGTCCGACTGGCTCGCGCGCGACGAGCGGCACGCCATCGCCCTCGGCCGCCAGATCGTGGGCTCGCTCGGCTGGGAGGGGCGCGGTCCCGGTCCGCACGGGCGCGGCGAGGAGCCGCTGTACGACCCCGAGGAGCTGCTCGGCATCGCCAGCGCCGACGTGAAGGTGCCCTTCGACGTCCGCGAGGTGATCGCGCGCGTGGTCGACGGCTCTGCCTTCCTCGAGTTCAAGCCGGCCTACGGCTCCACGCTGGTCTGCGGCTGGGCCGAGATCGGCGGGTACCGCATCGGGATCCTCGGCAACAACGGCGTGCTCTTCGCGGAGAGTGCCAACAAGGGCGCGCAGTTCGTGGAGCTGTGCAACCAGAGCCACACGCCGCTGCTCTTCCTGCAGAACATCACCGGCTTCATGGTGGGCAGGCAGGCCGAGGAGTCCGGGATCATCAAGGCCGGCGCGAAGATGATCAACGCGGTCTCGAACTCGACGGTGCCCGCGATCACGCTGATGATCGGCGGGTCGTACGGGGCGGGCAACTACGCGATGATGGGCCGCGCCTACCGCCCGCGCTTCCTGTTCTCGTGGCCGAACCACAAGATCGCGGTCATGGGTCCCGAGCAGCTCGCGGGCGTGCTCGACCTCGTGAAGCGCGAGGCGGCGGCGCGCAAGGGGGAGGCGGTCGACGAGCAGCAGCTCGCGATGATGAAGCAGATGCTCGCGGGGAAGGTCGAGCTCGAGTCGACGTGCTGGTCGTCGACGGGCCGGCTCTGGGACGACGGCGTGATCGACCCTCGCGACACGCGCGACGTGCTGATCCTGGCGTTGCGCACCGTCCACACCGCGCCCGTCGAGGGCACCCAGGCCTACGGCACGTTCCGCCACTGACCAGCGTTCAGCGGCGAACCTGGAACGGGCCCTCGCCGTCGGGGTCCTCCCAGGCGACCACCACGCGCGTCACCTGGGCGAGCGGGCTGCCGCGGTGGCACCAGGCCACGATCGCCTCGACGGGCTCCTTCGACCCCTCGAACACGGCCTCGACGGTGCCGTCCTTCGCGTTGCGGATCCAGCCGCGGAGCCCGAGGCGGACCGCCTGCTGCTGGGCGTAGGCGCGGTACGACACGCCCTGGACGCGACCGTGGACGACGACGTGAGCTCGGACCATGCGCGCGATGGTACACGATTCGCCCGCCGTTCGCGCACCACTTCCTCAGCGCGTCGGGAGGCGGTCCCTCATCTGTTCCGCGCGCTCCTCGAACACCGTCGAGGGGAGCTCGGCCTCGTCCAGATCGGCGAGCGCCTCCTCGAGGTCGCCGAGCCGCTCGAGACAGATGGACGACCCGAACTTCGCCGCAGCGGCCAGGTCGGGATCGAACGTGTGATCGCTGGCGCGGACGTAGGCGGTGAGCGCGTCCTGGATGCGTCCCTGCCTCAGCGCCACGTCGGCCCGCCCGAGCTCGGCGAGCGCCGTGCGCTCCGGGTGCTTCTTGCCGAGGCGGCGCCACAGGCGATCGGCCTGCACCAGGTCGCCGGCGTGCGCGGCGATGGTCGCGGCGCGCGTCAGCCGATCGGCCGCCTCGGGCGCCTGCGGGAACAGGTCGTGCGCCTCGCGCAGCCGAACCACCGCGTTCGCCTCGTCGCCCTCGGCCAACAGCAGCCCGCCGATGCGCTCGAGGAGCGCTGCCTGCTGCCGGGGCTCGGCGGTGAGGCCGAGGAGCAGCTCGAACCGCAGCCGCGCGCCGTGCACGTCGCCGAGATCCATCGCGAGCGTGTTCCCGCCGCGCTCGAGGGCGCTCTGCTGCACCGACTGGAAGGGGTTGCTGCGCGCGACCGCGTCGTACGCCTCGACCGCCGCCTCGGGCCGGCCGCTCGCGACCAGCAGATCCCCGCGCCAGACGGCGACCGGCGACACGGGACTTCCCCAGATGAACGCCGAGATTGCGAGAGCCAGGACCGTGGTCATCCCGAGGCGTGTCGTGAACCGTGGCGCGACGTGCGCCAACACGGCCAGCAGTCCCTCGGGATCAGGCTGCATCCAGCCATGGTAGCGCGATCACGGTCGCGTTGCACCACCCTCGCGTTATCGGCGTGACCGGGGGATGCGGTGCTCAGCAGTGAGGAGGCCCGGCGCCGTCTCGGTGAGGACGGGGAGAACGTCCTTCCGACCGACCGACCACGTCACCTGCTCCGGCTGATGGTGGACGTGGTCCGCGAGCCGATGTTGTTGCTGTTGGTCGGCGCCGCGCTCCTCTATGTGACCTTGGGAGACGCCATCGAGGCCACCGTGCTGGGCGCGTGGGTCGTGGCCATGGTCGCGATGAACGTCGTGCAGGAGCGCCGGACGGAGGAGGCGCTGGTCGCCCTGCGGCGGCTCACCAGCCCGCACGCGCGCGTGCTCCGCGACGGCGAGGTGGTGACCGTGCCGAGCGCGGAGGTCGTGCGCGGCGACACGCTGTTGATCGAGGAAGGGGACCGCGTTCCCGCGGACGCGCGGCTGGTCGACGGCAGCAACGTGGTGGCCGACGAGTCGCTGTTGACGGGGGAGTCCGTGCCGGTCCGCAAGGTCGCGGGCGAGGAGGGGGAGCGGACCCCGGGCGGGGAGGACCAGCCCTGGCTGTGGTCGGGGACGCTGGTGGTCGGCGGCCGGGGGCGGGCCGAGGTCCTCGCGACGGGCACGCGCACGGAGATCGGGCGCATCGGGTCGAGCCTGGCCGAGCTCGAGTCCGCCGCCACGCCGCTCCAGCGCGAGGTGCGGGGGATGGTGCGCTGGTTCGCGCTGCTCGGGTTCGGGGCCTGCCTGTTCCTGGTGGGCGGGCTGGGGCTGACGCGGGGCGACTGGTTCGAGGCGTTGCTCGCGGGCATCGCGCTCGCCATGTCCGCCATCCCCGAGGAGTTCCCGGTGGTCATGACCATCTTCTACGCGTTCGGGGCGCGGAGGATGGCCGCCCGCAAGGTGCTGACGCGGCGCATGGCGGCGGTGGAGGGGCTCGGCGCGACCACCGTGCTCGCGACGGACAAGACCGGCACGTTGACCGAGAACCGCATGACGGTGGCTCGCCTGGTCGCAGGGGGCGTCGAGCACCGCGTGGGCGAGGAGCCGCTGCCCGAGGCGGTGCACGGCGTCGTCGAGCACGGCATCCTCGCGTCACCCACGAACCCCCACGATCCGATGGAGGTCGCCTTCCGCCGGCTCGGCGAGTCGCACCTGTCGGGCACCGAGCACCTGCACGCCACCTGGAAGCCGGTCCGCGACTACCCGCTCTCCCCCGAGATGCTGGCGGTGGCGCACGTCTGGCAGGCGCCGTCGGGCGACGACTACGCGGTGGCGGTCAAGGGCGCGGTCGAGGCGATCGTCGACCTCTGCCACCTGTCCGAGGAGGCGGCGGCGCCGATCCTGGCCGCGGCGCGCGCGATGTCCGAGCAGGGGCTGCGCGTGCTCGCCGTGGGCCGCGCGACCTTCCCGCACGAGCCGCTGCCCGCCGACCAGCACGCCTTCCCCTTCACCTACGTCGGCCTCGCAGGCCTCCAGGACCCCGTGCGGCCCAAGGTCCCGGCCGCCATCGCCGCCTGCCGCCGGGCGGGCATCCGCGTCATCATGGTCACGGGGGACGCCCCGGGCACCGCGCGCGCGATCGGCGCCGAGGCGGGCCTGGGCACCGACGTGGACGTGGCGACGGGCGCCGAGCTGGCGGCGCTGGACGACGAGGCGTTGCGGGAGCGCCTGCGGACGGTGTCGATCGTGGCGCGGGCGGTGCCCGAGCACAAGCTGCGCATCGTGCGGGGCCTGCAGTCGCTGGGGGGCGTGGTCGGGATGACGGGCGACGGCGTGAACGACGCGCCCGCGCTGCGCGCCGCGGACATCGGCATCGCGATGGGCGGCCGGGGCACCGACGTGGCGCGGGAGGCCGCCGCGATGGTGGTGACGGACGACGACTTCGCCTCGATCGTCGCCGGTGTGGAGGAGGGGAGGCGGATCTACGCGAACCTCCGGCGCTCGACCGGCTTCATCCTCGCGGTCCACGTGCCCGCGGTCGGCCTGTCGGTCGCTCCCGTGTTCTTCGGGTGGCCGTTGGTGCTGCTGCCTTTCCACGTGGCCTTCCTCGAGCTGATCATCGACCCCGCCTGCTCGATCGCGTTCGAGGTCGAGCCCCCGCCGAAGGACCTGATGGAGGTGGGGCCCCGGGACCCGAAGGCCTCGCTGTTCTCGGGGCGGATGGTGCTCGCGAGCACGCTGCACGGCGCCGCGGTGCTGGCGGTCGCGGCGCTGGCCTTCGCCTGGGCGCTCCCGTTCGGAGAGGAGGCGGCGCGCGGCGTGGGGTTCGCGTCCGTGGTCGCAGGGAACGTCGGCCTCATCCGCGCCCACCGTGGCCGGGCGCCGGGCTTCAACCCGGTGGCCCTGGGGCTCTCCGCGGCGGCGGTTGGGCTCGCGCTGGTCATCCTGTTCGTCCCGGTCGTCGGGCGGTTCTTCGAGATCGCGCCGCCGCCGGTGTGGATCGCCGCGGCGGGGATGGGGGGCAGCTTCGCGGCTGCGGTGCTCGCGGGCGTGATCTTCCCGGTCGGTCGGACACCGACGAAGCGAGGATGAAAGCGGATCTATGACATGCACAATCGACGTACGAATCTTGAAGTACGAAGAGCTTCGTTGACATCGGCCAGCGATCGGGTGACGCTGCTGGTGGAGGCGGGATGACCGATCCGAGGCCGACCGACGCGGAGCTCCAGCTCCTGCGGATCCTGTGGTCGACGGGACCGTGCACGGTGCGCGAGGTCCACCGGCGGCTCGAGGAGCTGCGCGAGACGGACGTGGCGTACACCACGGTCCTCAAGCTCCTGCAGGTGATGCACGACAAGGGCCTGGTGGCGCGTGACACCAGCGAGCGCAGCCACGTGTACACCCCCACCTTCGCCGAGGAGCAGGTGACGGGCGCGCTGGTGGACGATCTCGTCCGCAAGGCGTTCGACGGCAGCGCCTCCCGGTTGGTGATGCGCGCGCTCGCCGACCGCCCCACGGACCCCGACGAGATCGCCGAGATCCGGGCCCTGCTCGACCGGCTGGAGGAGCGATGAGCCACGCCCTGTCGATCGCGCTGTTCCACTCGCTCTGGCAGGGGGTGGCGCTCGCCGCCCTCGCCGAGCTGGCGTCCCAGGGCACCCGCGACCCGCGCACCCGTGGTCGCATCGCCGGACTCGCGATGGGGCTGCAGCTCGCGGCCTTCGCGCTGACCTTCGCGGCCCACCTTCCGCTGCGGGTCGCGCCGCTGCGGGTGGTGGTGGCGATGGGGCCGTCCGAGCCCGCGAGCCAGGCGCCGACGGTCTGGGTGCTGGCGTGGACGCTCGGCGTGGTGGCGCTGTCCGCCCGGTGGGTGCTGGGGTTGGTCGGTGTCCAACGGCTCCGCGCGCGCTCGATCCCCGCGCCGCCCGCGCTGGTGGCCCGGTTCGAGGATCTCCGGCGCGCCCTCGGCGTGCGGCAGCGGGTCGCTCTCCGGCTCGTGCGCGACGGCGTGGTGCCCGTGGCGATCGGGGTGCTGCGTCCCGCCGTGCTCGTGCCCGCCTCGCTGCTCGCGCAGCTGCCCCCGAGCGAGCTCGAAGCGCTCCTGCTGCACGAGCTGGCGCACGTCCGCCGGCACGACTTCCTGGTCAACGTGCTGCAGGCCGTGGCCGAGATCGTGCTCTTCCACCACCCCGCGACCTGGTGGCTGTCGGCCCGGATCCGGCACGAGCGGGAGGTGGCGTGCGACGAGCTCGCCGCCTCGACGCTGGCGGACCCGCTGACGTACGCCCGGGCGCTCACCCGACTCGAGGAGCTGCGGGCGCCGCTCGCCCTCGCTCCCGCTGCCAACGGAGGACAGCTCATGGACCGGATTCGTCGCGTCGTCGGACTGCAGCCCACCCACGGGCGCTCGCGCTGGCCGCTCCCCGCCCTCGTCGGTGCGGGCGCGCTCGGGTTGATCTCGGCGGCGGCCATCGCCGCGAGCGATCCGCAGCCGCAGGAGGAGGAGCCCGTGCCCCAGGAGGAGGCGACGGAGGACGTGGCGCGCGAGACGGCGGCCGAGCTCGCCCGGGAGCAGGCGGCGCGAGCGCAGGCCCAGGCGGCGGCGGCGCGGGAGCAGGCGGAGCAGGCCCGCGCCCAGGCCGAGGTCGCTCGGGAGCGGGCGGTCCGGGCCGCCGAGGAGGCCGCGGCGCGTCAGCAGGTGGCGCGGGCGGCGGCCGAGGAGGCGGCTCGTCGGGCCGAGCGGGTGGGGCGCAGCGAGCGCCGCCGCGCTGAGGACGCCGCCCGTCGGAGCGCGGAGGAGGCTGCCCGCCGCGAGCGCGGTCGCGATCGACGGGACCGCGGGGACACCACGGTGGTCGTGGTGACGCCGGAGGGGACGCGCGTCGACTGCCGGACCGTGCGCTCGGGCAAGAAGGACGTGGTGGTCTGCGGGGCCGATCCGGTGACCGTGCTGCCGATGCACACCTGGTCGACGGACGACCCCGCGTGGGAGCGCTGGAGCCAGGACATGGAGAGCTGGGGTGCCGGCATGGACGCCTGGGCGGAGCAGTTCGAGGCGGCCGTCGAGGAGGGCTGGACCTTCCCAGCCTTCCCGGCGCCCCCTGCCTGGCCGGTGAACCCCGCGATCCCCGCGGTCCCCGCGGTCCCCGCGATCCCGGCCGTCCCCGCGATCCCCGCGGTGCCCGAGGCCCCCGTTCCACCGGCCCCGTAGCGGGTCCTACTGCACCTGGATCTCGTAGGCGCCGATCTCGGCGTAGCCCCCCTGGCTCCTCACCAGGACGTGGTAGGTCCCCGCCGCCAGCCCGGGGTAGGTGCCCTCGCCTCCGACCACGGCGCCGCTCGCGTCCAGCAGGACCACGTCGACGAGCGCGGCGGACACGTCGGGGATGGTGGCCCGGAGGGTGAGGTCGCCGCCGCCCCAGTCGAAGCCGAAGCGGTCGGTGTCGCCGGGGTGGTCGAGCACCGCCCTGCGCTCGAGGGTGCTGCCCGGCCCGTCACGGCGGTCACACCACCGCGAGCCGTGTTTCGAGCAGCACCAGCTGGCGCTCCACGATGCCGCAGGGCGGACGGACCCGCGCGCGTGCCGACGCCACCAGCGCCTCGCCGACCTCCGTGTCCCCCTTCGCCAGGGCGACGTGGGCGCGCGCGAGGTCGAAGGCGGGCGCGACGCCGAGTGGATCCGCCTGATCGAGCTCCAGCTCCGTCTCCGCCAGCAACCCCTCCGCGGCCCGGGCGCGCCCTTCGTCCGCGAGCGCCGAGACCGCGAGCAGCGAGGCCAGCGCCGCCTCCACCGGCCACCCCTCCGC
>JACKER010000067.1 GCA_020632925.1 Alphaproteobacteria bacterium
TCGCCGTCGGTGTTGGTCTCGACGTACACCCCGTCCGGCGCGTTCTCCTCGCCGTCGGTCAGGCCGTCGTTGTCGCTGTCGGTGTCGCGGTAGTCCAGGATGCCATCGCCGTCGGTGTCGCGGACGCCCTGCTCGATGCGGGTGGGGATGCCGTCGCCGTCGTCGTCGGTGTCGTACGCGTCGCGGTCGCCGTCACCGTCGGTGTCGCCGGGGAACTCGTCGATGGTCAGGATCCGGTCGCCGTCGTCGTCCACGTCGTACGCGTTGATGTCGCCGTCGCCGTCCACATCGCCCGTGCCCTCCTCGAGGGTCGGGATGCCGTCGCCGTCGTCGTCGGGGTCGTAGCGGTTCGGGATGCCGTCGCCATCGAGGTCGCCGCCCCGCTCCTCGGCCGTCGGGATGCCGTCGTTGTCGTCGTCGGGGTCGTTGGTGTCCGGGATGCCGTCGCCGTCGCTGTCGTCGTTGAGGGGGTCGCCGTCGCCGTCGACGTCCTCGGGGCGCAGGCCATCGCCGTCGTTGTCGCGATCCAGCCAGGCGGGGATGCCGTCGCCGTCGACGTCCTCGTCGGTCCAGTCGCCGTCGCCGTCCCAGTCCTCGTACAGCGTGGGCACCAGGTCGTTGTCGTCGTCGGTGTCCGCCCAGTCCACGGTGCCGTCGCCATCCGTGTCACGGCGGGGGTCGCTCGCGTCGCACTCCAGCGAGTCGAGGAGCCCGTCGTCGTCGCTGTCCTCGTCCAATGGATCGGACCGGGAGTCCTCGAACTCGAAGCGGTCGTCGAGGCCGTCACCGTCCGTGTCGGCGAGCAGCGGGTCGGTGCCCGCCACGCAGGTCTCGGTGGCGTCGACGAGCCCGTCGCCGTCCCGATCACGATCGGGATCGAGCACGACGAGCGTGAACGGCTCCACGTCCTGACGGACGGCGGTCCAGGTGTCGAGGAGCGCGTCGTTGCCCTTGGACTCGCTCGTGAAGTTGCCCCAGCTGCGCGCGTTGACGTTGGGGATCGCGGGCACGTCGTACCGGCCGCTCGACAGCCCCGTGGGACCGGAGGAGACCAGGCCCTCCTGACCGTTGGGCATGAGGACGGCGTTGGCCTGAACCAGGCTGTCCTCCCAGAACATCGGGAGACCGCGGTGGTCGCCGGCGATGTCGAGCTCGAACAGCCGCATCCCGGCGTACGCGGTCTCGACGTCGTTCGCCACGAAGTGGAACTCGCCCACGGACAGCTGCAGCTCACAGTCGTACGTCCCCGGCGGGACCGGGTCGCCGTCGCGGTCCGTGCCGTCCCACTCGATCCGGCGGTGCCCCGCGCGGACGCTGTTCTGGATGTGGATGTCTTCGTCGGAGGCGGGGTCGAGGCCGTCCCCGTTGAGGTCGCAGATGAGGTGGACCTCGCCGTCGACGTTCGTGTCGAACTCGATGGCGGCCGGGAAGACCCCCGGGGACACCCCCGCGCACTGGTCGACCTCGGTGTCGAGGTTGGTGAGCTCGGGGACGAGGGTGGAGTAGGTCGCGATCTCCGGGGGGTTCAGGTAGATCGGGAACTCGGCGAGCGCGACGGCCTGGCCGCCGTCCGGCCCGATGGCGCCAACGGGGCAGGAGCGGCCCGGGAAGTGGTAGATCCCGTCGCTGTTGATCTTGACGAAGAAGACGCGACCCACCAGGCCGTCCAGCTTCATCTCCACGACGAGGGTCTCGGTGGAGGAGCCGCCGTTCAGCAGGGCGAAGAAGCTGCCGTCGAAGCGGCTGGTCTCGGTGAAGTCCGGGCCGCGGATCTCCCACTGCCGGGACCAGACGCGACCCGCGGTGGCGCCGACCACCGTCAGATCCCAATCCGCGAGTGCCTCCAGCGTGCCGTCGCCGTCCAGGTCGACCCCCAGCACGCGCGCCGTCCAGGTCCCCGCAGGCATGGGACCGGAGTTCTCTCCGCTGTGGAGCACGCCGAGCACGGCGCCGGAGGCCGGATCGCTGATCTCCAGATCGATCGGGACGTTCGGACCACCGAGCGGATCGATGCTCTCTGCGAACCAGTCCATCGTCTCGCCGGGAGCGAGGATGTCGACCGCCATCACCACGTCGCCCTGCAGCGGCTGGGTGGCTCCGAGCTCCGCGGCTCCCTCCGCGTGCGCGTGGGGCAGCAGGGCGAGCATGAGGACCGGCTGGATCATGGCGTCTCCTCGACGAGGGCGACAGCTTATCCCGCCCCGTCGCCGCTCACCTGCCGACCGGATCAGCGGCGAAGGAGGCGTCGAGGCGCTCGAGCTCCGCCGTGAGGCGTTCCTGCGCCGCCAGCGCCGACGCGTCCGGCTGGTTCGAGAGCAGTTCCTGACCCTCCGTCACGTCGTCACCCAGATCGAACAACAGCCAGCCCGGCTCGGCGGAAGCGACCGACCAGGTCCGGACCAGCTTGTACCGGTCGTCGCGGATGGTGACCCATCGGATCCAGGGTCGCAGGGGCTCGTTGGGCCAGAACCGCTCGGTGAACACGGTGTCGCGGAGCGAGGGGCGGTCGGGATCGGACAGGTAGGGCAACAGGCTGACGGAGTCGCGCTCGCGCGGCACGACGCCGAGCCGCTCGTCCACGGTCGCCGCGTCCAGCCCGGCCATCGCGAGAGCGGTGTCGTACAAATCGGCGCTCTGCACGAGGCCGCGGCTGATGGCGCCGGGCTCGCGCACGAGCGGACCGGCGATCAGCATCGGCACGCGGATCCCACCCTCCTGGAGCGAGCCTTTCGCCTGGAGCTGGGCGTAGGGCTCCTCGGCCACCTCGCCCGCGCTCCCGTTGTCGGAGAGCAGCGCGATCGTCGTGTCCTCGTCCAGGCCCGCCACGAGATCGCCGATCGCGCGGTCCAGATCCACGAGCATCTCGTCCACCCGCTCGTAGTCGTCGGCGGGGACGGGAGCGCCCGGCGGCAGGTCCCAGGGCTTGTGGACGCCGTGGAAGGCGACGACGATCGCCCATGGCTCGGGGAGCGTGCGCGCGGCGGACAGCGCGTCCTCCACGGTGCGATCGGTCACCCACCCCTCCACGATCGAGAGGTTGCCGCCGTCGTTGCGCTCCCACCTCGCGTACCCGAGGCCGTCGGGACGCGGCGTGGCGACGGGGTCGGAGATCGTGTCCAGGTTCGCGCTGGTGCCGACGAAGCGGTCGAACCCGAGCCGCAGCGGGTGGTCGGGCTCGTCACCGCGGTTGAGGTGCCACTTCCCGATCCATGCGGTGGACCAGGGGGTGTCGGCGGCGTGCAGCGCGGCGCCCAGCGTGACCTCCTCGGACGACATCGAGCTGCCGGCGTGGAGCAGCACGAGATCACCGATCCCGGTCCGGCTCGGGTGGCGGCCGGTGGCGAGGGTCGCGCGGGTCGGGGAGCACAGCGGCGGCGTCCAGGCGCGGCTGAAGCGGATCCCGCGCGCGGCGAGTCCGTCGATCGCGGGGGTCGGCGGTCCGTGGGTGCCTCCGAACGCGGCGACCTGCTCGCGCCCCACGTCGTCCACCAGCACGATCAACAGGTTCGTGCCGGCCAGCCGCGGCTCGAGCGTCACCGGGTCGTGTCCGGGGACCGTGCAGACGAAGACGCCACCGGCGCGGGTGTCGAGGGCGGAGATACCGCCTCCCTCCGATGGGACGGGCACGCCGTCGCGCGTCCAGCTGCCAGCGACCCCGTCGGTGTCGCACCACAGGTCGTCCAGCCCGCGGACGGCGTCGGTCGGTCCGGCGAGCGGTCGCGTCGGGACCGAGGTGTCCCCTCCGCCCGACGTGTCGTCGGTCGAGGCGTCGGTCTCGGGGACGGTCCCCGTTCCTCGCGGGGCGCAGGCGAGCAGGAGCGAGAGCGCGACCATGGGCGCTCGATCAGCCCGTCTGCTTGGTCTTCTCGTGCTCCCGGAGCTCCTGGGCCTCGGAGATCGGGTCGTGATCGAGCTGCTTGTTCGACGGTGCCGAGGAGGACACGTCGATGCTGTCGTCCTTCTGCGCGTCGCGGAAGGCCTTGATGCCCTTGCCGAACGACTCGAACACCTGCGGAAGCCGGCCGGCCCCGAAGATGATGAGGACGATGACCAGGATGATGATCAGCTCGGTCGGGCCGATCATGTTCAGGAATGCGACGACGGGCATGGCCACTCCCGGCATGAGCTTATCCCCTTTTCACCAGCGCCGCTCCGCTCCCGTCCGGACAGGTCCGGGTCAGGAGGGCGACCAGAGCCCGCTCTCGGTGATCCAGGCGTCGACCAGCGCGGCCGGGGTCACGTCGAAGGCCGGGTTCCAGACGTCGACGTCCGCGGCCCATCGGAGCTCGCCATACCCTCGGACCTCGTCGGCAGCGCGCTCCTCGATCGGGATGTCCGCGCCGGTGGGGCAGCGCGGATCCAACGTCGACTCGGGGACGGCGACCCAGAAGGGGAGGCCGTGGTGCTTCGCGAGCACCGCGAGGCCGTAGGTCCCGATCTTGTTGGCGACGTCACCGTTGGCGGCCACCCGATCCGCGCCGACGACCACCGCGTCCACCCGACCCTCGGCCATCGCCGCCGCCGCCATCGAGTCCGTCACCAGCGTGCACGGGATCCCGGAGGTCTCGCACTCCCAGGCCGTCAGCCGCGCACCCTGGAGGTACGGTCGGGTCTCGCCCGCCATCACCCGCTCGAGCCTGCCAGCCTCGTGCGCGGCCCGGATCACGCCGACCGCCGTCCCGTATCCCCCGGTCGCCAGCGCCCCTGCGTTGCAGTGGGTGTACAGCCGGACGCCTCGGTCCAGCCCGAGACGCTCGACCAGGCGGAGTCCGTGAGCCCCGATCGCGCGGTTGATCGCCACGTCCTCGCGGTGGATCGCGACGGCCTCGTCGAGCAGGCGCTCGGTGGGCACCGGGAGCATCCGCTCGATCGCCCAGCGCAGGTTCACCGCGGTCGGGCGGGACGCGAGGAGCACCTCGGCGGCGCGCTGGCGATCGCCCCCGGCGAGTACGTCGAGCGCGAACCCGTACGCGGCCGTGATCCCGATCGCCGGAGCTCCTCGGACCACCATGTCCCGGATCGCTCGCGCGGCCTCGTGCGCGTTCGAACACCGGATGGTCGCCACGACCCGCGGGAGGACCCGCTGATCGAGGAGAAGGAGAACGTGGGGGACGGCGCTGAGATCGAGTCGGATGTGCTCCCCGGGCTCATCGTCCGGGATCTGTCGCTCGTTCATCCGTCGTGCCCCGAGCCGTCCGAGAGCCCCCTTCGCCCGAATCCACCGCTAGAGATGGAGGAGACGCAAAAGCTTGCCTGGTGTGATACCGGCGAAGGAGGCTGTCGAACCTGCTCGCTGAGAAGGATCGTACGCTCCCGATCCTCGCGTGTCAAGCACATACGACGGCATCCTCCACCCGGCGCCGGTACGCGGGAGGAGAGGCTCGTGATCGGCATCATCGGCGGGGATCGTGGGGGAGGACCTCGGGGGGATCGCGTCGGTCGTGGGGAGGGCCGAATGCGGTGGACGCGGTCGGCGTCAGGGGCGGGAGGAGGAGAGGATGGCAGCATACGTGAAGAGGATCGCCCTGGCAACGGGGCTGGCGCTGGGTCTGGTGCCCGGCGTCGCGTCGGCGGGCCCGATCGTGTCGGTCGGGATCTCGGTTCCGCTCCCGCCCCCGGTGGTCGTGGTGCGCCCGGCACCCCCCGCCGTCGGGTACGTGTGGGTCGACGGCTACTGGAGCACCGCCTCCTACGGCGCTCCCATGTGGATCGACGGCTACTGGGCGCCCCCGCCCCCTCCGGTCGTGACCCGGACGGTGGTGGTGTCTCGCCCGGTCGTGACGCACACCCGCGTCGTCCACACGGCTCCGACGCGGGTCGTGACCCACTCCGCTCCCCGGACGGTCGTGGTCCACCACTGATCGTCGTCGCCTTTTTTCCGGCGACCCTTTACACGCCGCGGGACCGCAGGTAGTGTGAAGTCATCGCCGGTCGAACGGCGCGTGCCTTGTGGAGCTTCATCTCCACACCCACCCCCGGGTGAGGTCCTTTCTGGATCTCATGAGGAGCCCGCGGGGTGGGTGCATGGCACGCCCTCCCGGTCAGCAGGTCACTCGGGCTTCCGGCTCACAGCCGCTGCACCCGCCAGGCCCAGTCCGCAGAGCAGCACGAACCAGTCGCCGAAGCGGCCGTAGATCGTGTCGATCTTCGCCAGGTGGACGGTCACGACGCGGTTCACGCGCTCGAAGGGCTTCGTCTCGAACAGGATGGCGCCCGTGGGTTCCGAGACGAACGAGATCCCGGTGTACGAGGCCCGCACCATCGGGATGCCGAGCTCGATCGAGCGGGTCGCGGCCAGCATCACCTGTTGGCGCGGGTTCGCGGTGTCGCCGAACCAGGCGTCGTTCGTCACGGTGACGAGCAGGTCGGCACCCTTGAAGAGCTTGCAGACGTCGGGCAGCACGGCCTCGTAGCAGATCGGGGTCCCGATCCGGCCGTGGGACGTGTCGAACACCACGGCCTCGGTGCCGGCGCGGAAGTCGCCGATCGGGAGCTGCTTCGCGAGCCAGGGATAGGCCCACGCCATCGGGAGGTACTCGCCGAAGGGGAGGGGGACGAGCTTGTCGTAGTGCCCGCGATCCCTGCCCTCCGCGTCGAACCAGTAGACGGAGTTGAAGACGTTGACGCGATCCTCGCCCATCTCGGGGTCCGGCTCGCGCGTCCTCGTCCCGCCGCCCACGAGGAGATCGAAGCCGCCGCGCTTCGCGAGGTCGCCGAGCACCTTGGGCGCGAGGTTCTCCCGCGGGCCCTGCTGGTTGAGGTCGTACGGGGAGGCACCCTCGGGCCACACGACCAGATCGGCCGACCCCGGCGTCACCTTGCGGGTCTCGTCGACCCACTCGTTCCACGCGTCGCGGGCGCCGTGGGACATGCGCCACTCCATGCCGCGATCCGACTGGAGCTGCGCCACGCGCAGCGTCGGCGAGGCCTGGACGATCGCGTCCACGTGGCGCACGCGCCAGGCGCCGAACGCGAGCACCGCCGCGACGATCGCCGCCGCGCCGCCGATCGCCCTCACGGGCATCGGGCGACCCTCGCGCCAACGGTAGAAGCACTCCCCGATCACGCAGTTCACGTGGAAGAGCAGCCAGGTGAGTCCGTAGACCCCGGTGACGGACGCGAGCTGCCAGGTCCAGGGGACGCGGTACTGCCCGACCCCGTGCTGGTAGGGGAAGAGCAGGACCTTCATGGACAGCCACTCGAGCACGACCTGCAGCGCGGGCAGGGCGTAGACCCACCCGATGCCGAGACGCCGGCGCATCGGGTGCAGCATCGGCCACAGCACGAGGTACGGCAGCCCGAACACGGAGCTGAACAGCAGCAGGATCGCCGCCGCCCCGATCCAGGGGATCGGCGAGAAGATCACGATGGTGTGGATGATCCAGCGGAACAGCATCCCCACGCCGATCGTGCCGTAGAGGAAGGACAACCACCGGTTGGAGCGTGGCGTGTCCGGGTGCAGCGCCCACAGCATCGGCAGGTAGGCGAACCACTGCAGCCACCACAGGTTGGTCGGCGGCGCGAGCAGGGACAGCGTGGCGCCCCCGACCAGGGCCGCGATCACCCGCAGCCAGGTGGGGGGCACCGACATGCGGTGGGGCTCGCTCACGTCGTGCCGTCGTCCGCGACCTGGTACTCGGCGCTCATCCACGTCCGCGCGGCGTGCTGCGTCTCGATGTCCTGCAGGTCGGTCGCGAGGCGCCCCTGGATCGCGCGCAGCGCCAGCACCGTCTGGAGCCGGGCGGTGGGACCGGTCCGACGGAGCTCGTGGACGAGGTCGACCGCGGCGTTCAGCGCGCCACCGTGGGGGGCGACGGTCTGCACCAGGCCCAGGATCTCGGCTTCCGCAGCGCTCATCTGGTGCCCGGTCAGCGCGAGGTGCGCCGCCCGGCCGGGCCCGAGGGAGGCCACGAGCCGCCCGAGCCCGCCCAGGCCGGTGAGGATGTTGTGGTGGCCCTCGTGCATCGCGAAGGTCGCGTCCTGCGCCGCGACCCGCAGGTCCGCCATCAGCGCGAACTCGAGGCCGGCACCATGGCAACGACCTTCGATGGCCGCGATCACGGGGCAGGGGAGACGCGAGAAGGTCTCGAGCGAGGAGCGGAGGCGACGGACCAGCTCGGCCGCGCCGTGGGTGTCGCGCGAGCGGATGAGGGGGTCGAAGAGCTGCATCAGCGGCTCGTCGCTGGAGCGCGACAGGCCGACGCAGAAGTCATCGCCCTCGCCGGAGAGGACGACGTACTTCGGGGGGCTGTCCGCCAGCTTGAGTCCGAGCTTGCGCAGCGCATCGAACATGGTGCCGCGCAGTGCGTTGCCCTCGGAGGGGCGCCGGAGCCGGACGAAGGCGATCTCGCCTTGGACGGACAGCTCGATCTCCTCGACCACGTGACCTCCCGGAGCGGCGGCATCGTATCACCGCCGACGCGGCCGCTCCGGGCGGAATCACAGGGAGGGATCACTCCTCGTCGAGGTAGTCCTCGTCCTTCTTCTCGGCGATCATCGCCTCGGTCGTCAGCAGGAGCCCCGCCACCGACGCGGCGTTCTGCAGCGCGGTCACGGTCACCTTGGCCGGGTCGATGATGCCCATCTCGTACATGTCGCCCCAGGTGTCGTTGGCGGCGTTCCAGCCGTGGGTCGCGGCGCTCTCGCGCACCTTGAAGACCACGATGGAGGCGTCGATGCCCGCGTTGCCGGCGATGCCGCGCAGGGGCGCCTCGCAGGCCTCACGGATGATGTCGACGCCGAAGTGCTCGTCGCCCGGGAGGTTGTCCAGCGCGGCCAGGGCGGCCTGCGAACGGATGAGGGCCACCCCACCGCCGGGGACGATGCCCATCTCGGCGGCGGCGCGGGTCGCGTTGAGCGCGTCCTCCACGCGGGCCTTCTTCTCCTTCATCTCGATCTCGGTGGCCGCGCCCACGTGGATGACGGCGACACCACCGACCAGCTTCGCGAGGCGCTCCTGGAGCTTCTCGCGGTCGTAGTCGGAGGTCGTCTCCTCCATGTGCGTGCGGATCTGCTTCACGCGGGCGTTGAGCGTCGCGCGGGAGCCGCCACCGTTCACGATGGTCGTGTTGTCCTTGTCGACGATGACGCGCTCGGCCGTGCCCAGCTGCTCGAGCGTGATGCTGTCGAGCTTGATGCCGAGATCCTCCATGATCTCCTTGGCGCCCGTCAGCGTCGCGATGTCGCCCAGCATGGCCTTGCGGCGGTCACCGAAGCCCGGCGCCTTCACGGCGCAGGCCGCCAGCGTCTTGCGGAGGTTGTTGACCACGAGCGTGGCGAGCGCCTCGCCCTCCACGTCCTCCGCCACGATGAGCAGCGGGCGACCGGCCTCGGCCACCTTCTCGAGAACGGGCATGAGGTCCTTCATGTTCGAGATCTTCTTCTCGTACACGAGGATGTAGGGGTTCTCGAGCACCGCCTCCATGCGGTCCTGGTCGGTCACGAAGTACGGCGAGAGGTAGCCCCGGTCGAACTGCATGCCCTCGACCACGTCGTAGGTGGTCTCCATGGACTTGGCCTCTTCGACGGTGATGACGCCGTCCTTGCCGACCTTGTCCATGCAGTCCGCGATGATGCGGCCGATCTCGGCGTCGCCGTTCGCGGAGATCGTCGCGACCTGCGCGATCTGGTCGGTCGTGTCCGCCGGGCGGCTCTGGCCCTTCACGTGCTCGGTGGCGGCGCGCACGGCCTTGTCGATGCCGTACTTGATGTCCATCGGGTTGGCGCCCGCGGCCACGAGCTTGCTGCCGGCCTCGAAGATGGCCTGCGCCAGCACGGTCGCGGTGGTGGTGCCGTCGCCGGCCACGTCGGAGGTCTTGGACGCGACCTCCTTCACCATCTGCGCGCCCATGTTCTGGAAGCGGTCGCGCAGCTCGATCTCCTTGGCGACCGTCACGCCGTCCTTGGTGACGACGGGGGAGCCGAAGCTGCGCTGGAGGACCACGTTGCGGCCCTTGGGACCGAGCGTGACCTTCACGGCGTTGGCGAGGGTGTTGACGCCGGCGAGCACGTCGGCGCGGGCGGTCTCACGGAACTGGATGATCTTGGCGCTCATGTTCACTCCGTCGAAAAAGGTCGTCGGACTCTTCGGCCCGACGCAGGTGGTGTCCGGTCGGACCGACACGGGGCCCGGCACCGGTGGAAGGGAAGCAGGCTCAGTCCTCGATGACCGCGAGGATCTCGGACTCCTTGACCACGACGTGCTTCACGCCGTCGAGGCTGACCTCGTCGCCGGCGTACTTGCCGAGCAGCACCTTGTCGCCGACCTTCACGGTCGTCGGGATCAGGGCCTTGTCGGTGGTGCGACCGGGGCCGACCGCGATGACCTCGGCGGTCTGCGGCTTCTCCTTGGCGGTCTCGGGGAGGAACAGGCCGCTCGTGGTCTGGGCCTGCGCCTCGAGGCGCTTGACCAGGACGCGGTCGTGCAGGGGGCGGAACGTCGACATGATGGATCTCCGTACGTGCGAGGCCGCGCGCGGCGACCCCCGGGAAGGGCGAACGGGTAGGCACCCCCCCGCGAGGCGTCAAGGGACGATCCCGTCCACCCGTGGAACGCACGGATCGCCTTGACGGCCTTCGGAGCGTGCCTAGCATTGACGGCGAACGCGGCCCGCCGTCGGTGGGTCGCCTGGAAACGTAGTCGACAACCTCATTTCTTCCGTTCCGGATCGTTCCGGAACCGCAGTGGAGTGACGGAGATGGGCAAGATCATCGGAATCGACCTCGGCACGACCAACTCCGTCGTCGCGGTCATGGAGGGCGACCAGCCGGTCGTCATCGTCAACGAGGAGGGCAGCCGGACGACGCCGTCCGTGGTGGCCTTCGACAAGGACGGCAACCGCATGGTGGGCGCCTCCGCGCGCCGTCAGGCCGTGAACAACCCGGACAACACCGTCTTCTCGGTCAAGCGCCTCATCGGCCACCGCTTCGACGAGTGCTCCGACGAGCTCTCCCGCCTGCCGTACAGCGTGGTGAAGGCGCCCGGTGGCGACTGCCGCATCCGCATCCAGGGCAAGGACTACTCGCCGCAGGAGATCTCGGCGATGGTCCTCCAGAAGCTCAAGGGCGCCGCCGAGGCGTACCTCGGGATGCCGGTCAACGAGGCGGTCATCACCGTCCCGGCGTACTTCAACGACGCCCAGCGCCAGGCCACCAAGGACGCGGGCCGCATCGCCGGCCTCGACGTGAAGCGCATCATCAACGAGCCGACCGCGGCCGCCCTCGCATACGGCCTGAACAAGAAGAAGGACGAGATCATCGCGGTCTACGACTTCGGCGGCGGCACGTTCGACGTCTCGATCCTCGAGGTCGGTGACGACGTGGTCGAGGTCAAGGCGACCAACGGCGACACGCACCTCGGCGGCGACGACATCGACGACACGCTGATCAAGTGGCTGATCGCCGAGTTCAAGAAGGACACGGGCATCGACGTGGCCGGCCAGGCCATCGTCCTGCAGCGCCTCAAGGACGCCGCGGAGAAGGCCAAGATCGAGCTGTCCTCTGCGCAGACGACGGAGATCAACCTGCCGTTCATCACGGCGGACGCCTCCGGCCCGAAGCACCTCACGAAGACGCTGTCCCGCGCCGAGTTCGAGCGGATGATCGACACCATCGTCGAGCGCTCCCTCGAGCCCTGCCGCAAGTGCATCAAGGACGCCGGCGTCACGACCTCGCAGATCCAGGAGGTCCTGCTGGTCGGCGGCTCGACGCGCATCCCGATGGTGCAGCGCCGGGTCAAGGAGCTCTTCGGCAAGGACCCGAACCGCTCCGTGAACCCCGACGAGGTGGTCGCGGTCGGCGCTGCGGTCCAGGCCGGCGTGCTCGCCGGTGACGTGACCAGCATGCTGCTGCTCGACGTGACCCCGCTGTCGCTGGGCATCGAGACGCTCGGCGGCGTGAACACGGTCATGATCCCGCGGAACACCACCATCCCGCACAGCAAGACGGAGATCTTCTCGACCGCGGCCGACAACCAGACCGCCGTGGATGTCTACGTCTTCCAGGGCGAGCGGCAGATGGCCCGCGACAACAAGATGATCGGCAACTTCCGCCTGCAGGACATCCCGCCGGCGCCGCGCGGCATGCCGCAGATCGAGGTCACCTTCGACATCGACGCGAACGGCATCCTCGCGGTCTCCGCGAAGGACAAGGCGACCGGCAAGGCGCAGTCCATCAAGATCGAGGCGTCGAGCGGCCTGACCGAGAACGACATCAAGCGCATGGTCGACGAGGCCAAGTCGCACGAGTCGGACGACAAGGTCCGCCGGGAGCTGATCGAGGCCCGCAACCAGCTCGACGCCCGCATCTACGAGGTCGAGAAGACCCTCAAGGAGCACGGCGACAAGCTGCCCGCCGGCGACAAGGCGAACCTCGAGTCCTCGCTGCAGGCCGCGCGCGACGCCAAGGACAAGGACGATCTGGACGCGCTGAAGTCCGCCCTCGACAACCTGACCCAGGCCAGCCACAAGCTCGCCCAGGTGATGTACGAGTCCGCGGGCGCCGGCGGTGGCGCTGCTCCGGGCGCGGCACCCGAGGGTGGTGGCGGCGGCAAGGGCGGCGACGACGTGATCGACGCCGAGTACGAGGACGCGTGACAGGGGCTCGGCCCCGCCGACGCCACACTCCCCCGTCCGTGACCGGAGCCTCGACTCCGGCGCGCGACGGGGCGTGACGTCTCGGACCCCATCGAGGCGAGGAAGGACGTGCCCCGCGACTACTACGAGATCCTCGAGGTGAGCCGGAGCGCCGGCCCCGACGAGATCAAGAAGGCCTTCAAGAAAGCGGCCAAGAAGTCCCACCCGGACCTCAACAAGGACGACCCCGACGCGGAGCGGAAGTTCAAGGAGGTCACGGAGGCCTACGACGTCCTGTCGGACGCCGACAAGCGTCGGATCTACGACCAGTACGGCCACGAGGGCCTGAAGTCGCGCGGCATGGGCCCCGACTTCCAGTACTCCAACGTCCAGGACATCTTCGAGCAGCTGTTCGGGGGCGGCTTCGGCGATCTGTTCGGCGGGGGCGGGCGCTCGCGCGGTCCGCGCCGCGGGGCCGACCTGGAGTACCCGCTCCGCCTGACCTTCATGGAGGCCGCCCACGGGTGCACGAAGACCATCTCCGTGCCGCGCCGGGTGGACTGCGAGACCTGTGAGGGCCGCGGCCTGAAGGAGGGGGCGAACGCGTCCAAGTGCGGCACGTGCAACGGCGCCGGCCAGGTGATCTCGGCTCAGGGCTTCCTGCGGATCCGGACCACCTGCCCCTCCTGCCGCGGCGCGGGCACGATCGTGCGGCCCGAGGACCGGTGCACGGCGTGCGGGGGTGCCGGCAAGGTGCGCGAGACCGGCGAGATGGAGATCAAGATCCCGGCCGGGAGCTACACCGGCCTCCAGATCCGCCACACCGGCGCCGGGGAAGCCGGCGATCCCGGCGGTGAGCCCGGTGATCTGTACGTCACGATCGACGTCTCCCCGCACGAGGTGTTCAAGCGCGACGGCGCCGACGTCTTCGTCACCGTGCCCGTCCCGTACGAGGTGATGTGCCTCGGGGGGCAGATCTCCGTCCCCACGGTGCACGGCGAGGAGACGGTGGACGTGAAGCGCGGCACGCCCTCGGGGCACGTGGTCGTGCTCCGCGGCCGGGGGCTCGAGATGCTCCGGGCCCGCGGGCAGCGCGGCGACCAGCAGACGCGGCTCGTCGTCGAGGTGCCGACCACGTTGTCCGAGGAGCAGGAGGCGCTGCTGCGGCAGCTCGCCGAGCTCCGTGGCCAGGGCGTCCACAACAAGGGCTTCTGGCAGAACCTGTTCGACAAGTTCACGGGGTGAGCGTGTGTCCGAGGACGTGAGCGACATCGAGGTGCGGGTCGCGGACATCGCGCCGATCCTGGAGCGGGCGCGGCAGGAGATGGGCAAGGTCCTCGTCGGCCAGCGGTACCTCGTGGACCGCCTGCTGATCGGGCTCCTCGCGGACGGTCACGTCCTGGTCGAGGGCGTCCCGGGCCTCGCGAAGACCACCGCCGTCAAGGCGCTGGCGAACTCCCTGCACCTGGACTTCAGCCGGATCCAGTTCACGCCCGACCTGCTCCCCGCCGACGTCGTCGGCACGCAGGTGTACCAGCCGCACGCCGGGACGTTCACGACCCGCATGGGCCCGGTGATGGCGAACCTCGTGCTCGCCGACGAGATCAACCGCGCCCCGCCCAAGGTGCAGTCCGCGCTGCTCGAGGCGATGCAGGAGCGCCAGGTCACCATCGGCAGCGAGACGTACCAGCTGCCGCGGCCCTTCCTGGTGCTCGCGACGCAGAACCCCATCGAGCAGGAGGGGACGTACCCGCTGCCGGAAGCGCAGGTCGACCGCTTCATGCTGAAGCTTCGGGTGACGTATCCGACGCTCGAGGAGGAGCTCGAGGTCATCGCGCGCTCCGCCAGCCCAACGCCGCCCCTGAGCGCGGTGTGCGGCGCCGACGATCTGCTGCGCGCGCAGGGCGTCGTGCGCGACATCAAGGTCACCGACGTGCTCCAGCGGTACATCGTGGACCTCGTCCGCGCGACCCGTGAGCCGGGCACCGTCGACAAGGAGCTCGCGCGCGCCATCGAGTTCGGCGCCTCGCCGCGTGCCTCGATCGCGCTGACGGCCGCCGCCCGCGCCCACGCCTTCCTCGACGGTCGCGGGTACGCGCTCCCCGAGGACGTGAAGGCCATCGCGCCGGACGTGCTGCGCCACCGCGTGCTCCCGACGTACGAGGCCGAGGCCGACGGGCTGGACGCCGAGAAGATCGTGCGCCGGCTCCTCGAGAAGGTCGACCAGCGCTGACATGGGCTGGCTCGCGTCGATTCAGTCGTGGTGGCAGGGCGGGTCGACGGCCGCGCCCTCCGGTGCGCTGACGGCCGAGGAGCTCAAGGAGCTGCGTCGCCTGCACGTCGCCGCCGGTCGGCGCGTCGACTCGATCTTCGCCGGCGAGTACCGGTCCGCGGTCCGCGGGCAGGGCATGGAGTTCGAGGAGGTCCGCGGGTACGTCCCGGGCGACGACGTGCGGCACATCGACTGGAACGTGACCGCCCGCACGAACGAGCCGCACGTGAAGGTCTTCCGCGAGGAGCGCCAGGTCACCGTGCTGCTCGTGGTCGACGTCTCCGGGTCCACCCACGTGGGCACGGGCGGGCGTGATGGTCGCACCGACCGCCGGCTGCAGATGGCGCGGGTGGCGGGTGGCCTGGCGTACGCGAGCCTGCGCAACCAGGACCGCGTCGGGCTCGTGACGTTCACGGACCGCATCGAGGCCTACCTCACGCCCCGCCGCAGCCGCGGGCACACCTGGGCCGTCATCCAGGCGGCGTACGCCGGCCATGCGCAGGGGAGGGGCACCGATCTCGTCGGTGCGCTGCGCTTCGTGCGCGGGATCCAGCGCAAGCGCGCCGTGGTGGTCGTGGTCAGCGACTTCCTCGCCCCCCAACGCGAGGAGTGGAGCTCCCTGCTCTCCGCCCTGTCCCGCCGCCACAAGGTGCACGCCGTCTGCGTCCACGACCCGCTCGACGCCGCGCTCTCGCAGCTCGGCCTGATCGACGTGGTGGACGCCGAGACCGGCCATCGGCGCATCGTGGAGGGTCGCTCCTTCGCGGCGGCGGCGCCCATCGAGGAGCGCATCCAGCACCTGCGCCGCTGCGGCACGCGGGCGCTGGCGCTCTCGACGTCCGACGATCCGTTCACGGCGCTCTTCCGTCACTTCCACGAGACGGCAGCTCGGGGGACGCGGTGATCGTCGCCGTGCTGCTGCTGGCGTGTGGGGGCGACTCCGCCCGCTCGATCCCCAGCGGGACGGCGCCTCCGGTCGAGATCCGCGTGGGCCTCGACGGTGAGATCCGCTCTGGCGGCGGCGCCGTGCGCGTCCAGGTCGCGTACGACCCGTCGGGCCAGGTCTCGCTGCCCGAGCCGAAGGTCGACGGGCTGACCTTCACCGCTGACGGGCCCCCGACGACTGAGCGCGTGGGCGACCGCGACGTCCTCACCCAGCGCTACGTCTTCTCGGGCGCGAGCGGGTCGTACGAGCTCCCCCCGCTCACCGCCGCCTGGCACGGGCCCGATGGGAAGGACGAGGAGGCCTCGAGCCCGTCGCTCTTCGTGGACGTGGGCGTCGAGCCTCCGCGCGAGGGTGATCTCGCGGACATCGTGGAGCCCGACCGGATCCGGCGTTGGCCGTGGCTGGTGTTCGGCGCCGTGGGTGCCGCCTTCGCCGCCGGGCTGCTGTTCGCGTTCCGCCCGCGCGACCGCCGCGGTCCGCCGCCGCCGCCCCCCGTCCCGCCCGACCGGGTCGCGCTCGAGGCCTGGGAGCGCGTCCGCGCCGACGCCTCGCTGAGCGTCGAGGAGAAGGCGACCGCGCTCGCCGAGCTGTTCCGGGTCTATGTGGAGGCCGTGCTCGGCTTCGAGGCGACCGCCCGCACGACCCGCGAGATCCTCGACCACCTGGGCTCGCTCACCCACCTGCCCGAGGGCAACGTCCAGCGCGCGAAGCGCATCCTGCGGGCGGTCGACCTCGTGCGCTTCGCGGAGGACCGGCCGCGCACCCCCGACGAGTGGCTCGCCGACCTCGATGCGGACCTCCGCGCCTTCGTGGATGCCACCCGGCCGGTCTCGATCCAGCGCCCGCCGGCGGTGAAGCGATGATCGAGCTCGCCTCCCCCTGGTGGTTGCTCCTCGCCCTGCCGGTGCTCGCGCTGCCGGCCCAGCGACTCGTGACCGGCCGCAACGCGCTCGCCGTCGCCACCGTCGAGAACGCCCGCGGCGGGGTGCGACCGCTCCTCGCGCGGTTGCCGAGCGCGCTGACGATGCTCGGCCTGCTCCTGGTCGTCGTCGCGCTGGCCCGCCCCCGCATCACGCACCGCAGCATCAGCGTGGAGTCCGAGGGGCTCGACATCGTCCTCGCCATCGACACCTCGGGCTCCATGAAGGCCGAGGACCTGTCGGTGGGGATGACGCGGGTGAACCGCCTGCAGGTCGCGAAGGGCGTCATCGCCGACTTCGTCGAGAAGCGGCCCTACGATCGGATCGGTGTCGTCGTGTTCGGCGAGGAGGCGTTCACCCAGGTCCCGCTCACGCTCGATCACCAGACCCTGCTCGACATGCTCGACCAGGTCGAGATCGGCGTCGCCGGGCCACAGGGGACCGCCATCGGGACCGCCATCGCCGTCTCCGCGCGGCGGATCAAGGACATCCCGAGCCAGGAGAAGATCATCATCCTGCTGACCGACGGCCAGAGCAACGCGGGACGCGTCTCGCCGATGGAGGCGGCCCAGGCCGCGGCAGCCCTGGGGATCAAGGTGTACACCATCGGCATCGGCGGGAATCGCCCGGGGCTGCTCGGGCTGATCTCGGACGGGGTGGACGAGAAGGGGCTCACGGCCATCGCGAACGCGACCTCGGGGCGCTTCTTCCGCGCTACCGACACCCGAACGCTGCAGCAGGTCTACGCCACCATCGACCAGCTGCAGCCCTCGACGGCCGAAGTGACGCAGCTCGTCCAGCACGAGGAGCTGTTCCGCTGGTTCCTGTGGCCCGCCCTCCTGGCGATGACACTGGCGACGCTGCTCGCGGCCACCGTGCTCCGGAGGGGTCCGTGACCCTGGCCCAGCCCTGGCTGCTGCTGTTGCTGCCGCTCGCCGCGCTGCTCTTCGCGGTGGTCGGCGCGGCGTCCTGGCGCCACCGGGCCACCCTCGGCGCCCTGCTCTCACCGGTGTTGTTCGAGCGGGTGCTCCCGAAGAGCGTGCGGCGTCGGCGGACGGTGCGCGACGTGCTGGGCTTCGTCGCCGTGGTCTCGGCGGTGATCGCTCTCGCCGAGCCGCGCTTCGACCAGCAGATGCGCATGGTGACGGCGAAGGGCACCGACGTCGTGCTGCTCCTCGACCTGTCGCGCTCCATGGACGCCCGCGACGTCGATCCCTCCCGGCTCGGGCGCGCGCGGCGAGAGCTGCAGGACCTCGGCCAGATGCTCGAGGGGGACCGCGTCGGGTTGGTCGTGTTCGCTGGCGGCGCGTTCCCGCGGCTGCCGCTCACGAACGACTTCCAGGCCGTGCAGCTGGTCGTCGACGAGGCGGGGACCGACACCTTCGACACCCAGGGGAGCAACCTCGGCGCCGCGATCGACGCTGGTCTCGAGCTGCTCGAGCGCTCCGAGGGTGACGCGGGCCGCGCGCTGCTCGTGCTCTCCGACGGCGAGACGCACGACGCCGATCGCGCCCTCGAGGCCGCGCGACACGCCTCCGATCTGGGGGTGGCGGTCTACGCGATGGGCATCGGCGTCGAGGAGGCGCCCATCCCGCTCCGCGACGGGTCCTTCCTCCAGTACGAGGGCAAGGTCGCCACCACGGCACCGGACTTCGAGATACTCCGACAGGTGGCAGAGCTCACGGGAGGTGCCTTCGTGACCTCGAACGCCTCGTCCCGCGACATGGAGGGGTTGTACGCCGCCCTGCGGTCGACGGTCCGCGCCGTGGACCGGGACGCCCAGCAGCGCCAGACGTGGGCCAGCGCGTTCCAGGCCCCGCTCGCGGTCGCGGCGCTCGCCTGGCTCGGTGCCGCCTGGCTCGGGGACGGTCGCCGTCGCTACGGGGCCGCGCTCGCCCTGCTCCTCGCCGCGGGACTCGCGCTGCCGACGGACGCGTCCGCGGAGGACCTGCTCGCCGAGGCCGACGCGCTGTACCACGCCGAGAAGTACCCGCAGGCCGCCGAGAAGCTCCTCGAGCTCACCCTCGAGCACCCGGACGACGCGGGCCTCCAGGACCGCCTCGCCGCCGCGAGGTACCGGGCGGGGGACTACGAGGGCGCTGCTCGCGCGTGGGAGCAGG
>JACKER010000068.1 GCA_020632925.1 Alphaproteobacteria bacterium
GACCGCAGCTTCCTGAAGCGCCGGTACGCGGACCCCGACGGCGACCTGTGGGAGGCGAAGAGCGGCGCGGACTTCTCGACGCCGGGCGTGGAGCGCTGGCGCGCGGTGGGCAGCTCGGGCGACCGCGACGCGCTGGACGCGGTGCGCGTGGTGGTCCAGACCTCGACGGACTTCACGACGGAGCTCGAGCCGCTGGTGGACGAGCCCGCGTTGTTCCGCTTCTGGGCCTGGGTGGCGGCGGTGGGGCACGCGCGGGGCTGGCCACACCGGCTCAACGACGTGTTCACCTACGCCGACCCGCTCGACGCCGATCGGTTCGTGTTCGTCCCCTGGGCGATGGAGCGCGCGTTCGATCCGAGCTCGAGCTGGGGGGCGGTCGAGAGCCAGCTCGCGATCCGCTGCCGCTACGAGGAGCCCTGCGACACGCAGATCCGCGCCGCCGTGGCACAGGCGGCCGACGAGCTCGAGCTGCTCGACGTGCCGACGCTCGCGGACACGCTCTTCGCGGTGTCCCAGGACGCCGTCATCGCGGACGTCGCGCGGCCGATCCCGCTGCCCGAGGTGGCCGCCGCCAGGGATCAGCTCCGCGCGCTCACCGTCGCCGCACCCGCGAAGCTCAGGTCCGACCTGGTCCCCTGAGGGCCTTCCACGCGCTCGGCGTGAGCCCGTGGCGCCGCTGGAACGCCTCGGTGAGCCGGCTGCTCGAGCGGAAGCCGGCGTCGTGCGCGATGGCCGTGAGCGATCGGTCGGCGTGCAGCATCAGCCACTCCGCGCGGTCGAGGCGCCGGCCCTGGACCCAGCGCAGCGGCGGCTCCCCCAACGTCTCGCGGAACGAGCGGGAGAAGTGCGCCGGGCTCATCGCTGCGAGCTTCGCCAGCTCCTCCACCGTCCACGGGTGGTCGAGCGCCGCGCCCACCGCGTCCACCACCCGCCGCAGCCGCTCGTCGTCCACCCACGGCCGGCCGGCCTCGCCGAAGCGACGGACCACGTCGATCAGCTCGTCGAGGACGGGCTCACCCCGCGCCGCCCGCGCCATGATCCGCGCCTCGTCCGCGTCGAACGGCCGGTGCCCCGCGCGCAGCGGACCGACCCTGGACGCGAGCGCGTCGGCGTCGAGGTGCACGACGATCTCGGTGACGGGCTCGCTCTCCGTCCAGGAGGTGTGGACCACGCCAGCCGGGATCAGCACCCCGGTCCCGGGCCCGGAGCGGTAGGTCCCGCCCTCCATCGCGAGCACGACCTCGCCGGTCAGCAGCAGGCCCAGCTCGACCGTGGCGTGCACCGCGTCCTTCGGGCCCTGCATCCACGGACCCATCGTCCGCTGGCTGGCCGCTCGTAGCATCCCGAGCTCCGCAGGATCCGGAAGGACTTCGGCACGGGCGCGGAAGGAGCCGGATCGTCGAAGGCTTACCCCTGAGTCCGGAGGCCGTCCAATGCCGTTGCTGTCGCTCCTGGGGCTGATCGGGTGCACCGACCCCACCTCGCTCTCCACCACCACCGACACGGACACCGGGTCCTGGGTCACCACCTCGCAGATGTGCACCGAGCCGCCGCGGAAGAGCGCGTGCGACAACCAGGCGTCCATCGTGCAGGGCCACGCGCACGTGCCCGACGGCGTCGGTCCGACGACCGGGACGCTCGTGATCGCGATGATGCACGCCGCCATGGGGGACCCCGACACCGGCGGCCACCCGCACTGGCTGTGGACCTTCCCGGACGTGGACCTGTCCGAGCCGGTGCCGTTCCGCGTCGACATGTGCGAGGGGAACGCGATCATGTGGAGCGAGGAGAACTGCGGGTTCAACCTCATCGCTCTCCTCGACACGAACGGCGACAACGGGCTCGCGGGCCCGGCGATGTACCACCCGGCTGTGGGCGAGCCGGCGACGCTGGTGCCGTTCGACCTGTCCTGCCACGCCGAGGGCGCCACCTGCCTCGGGACGCTGGAGCTGGACTGCACCGACGGGGACGACTGCCTGCAGACGGCCTCCCCCGGCATGTGCACCTGCGCCGAGGACACGTGCGAGAGCGAGGCCGCGATCTGCGAACCGTAGAGGACGAAGGATCCAATAGGATTACTATCATTTCGAATAGTTTCGCTATTCGTCATGAAAGATCTACAACCAGAGACACGTAGAGGACGCACCGACACGCGAGGCGTGGCGGCACACCCGTTTCTCTGGAGAAGCCTTGTCCTCCCTCGTCCTTCTGTTGGCCAGCCAGGCCCTTGCTCTCGATTGCGCAGGCCTCGATCCCGATCTCTGCGCGGCCGCCAACGCCGCCGCCGACCAGATCAACGCCGCCGCCGGCCAGGTGATCTTCCGCGACGACCACCCCAACAGCTCCAAGCGCCCGTACTACCTCTACCTCCGCTTCGAGCAGTACGCGTACGCCCGAGCGCAGGCCGAGTGCGGCGCGCTGCCCTTCCACATCGACGGCACCATCGGCGGCTACTGGGCCCAGCCTCGTCGGTGGACGGGGATCTGGGGCGATCTGGATGGCTCCTACGGCGGCACCATCCCCGACGGCACCTGGAGCGGCAGCCGCTACATGGGCACGTTCGAGGGCGATGTCGAGCACCGGATGGGCGTGTACCGGGCAACGGCCTCGGGTACCGACATGTGGATGGATCGGCAGGAGGGCTACGGCGGCGGCGTCAAGCGTTGGTTCGACAGCACCACCGGGTACATCGCGAACCTCTACGGAACCTGCCAGGCGCCCGCACCCGAGGTCGTGCCCGACGCCTACGAGGTGATCGGGAACACGGCGTTCGTCGCGGGTATGCCCGGCCACGGTGGCCCGGAGGTGGTGACGCCCGACGGGCTGTTCGCCAACGACCCCGACGGGCCCGATCTCCGCGTGGTCGGCATCGCGGGCTGTCCCGAGACCGAAGCGCCGTTCGGAGCCTATTGCACCACCGCACTGGGCGGTCTGCTGTACGTCGAGGAGGACGGGGCCTTCGCCTACCTGCCTCCGGCCGGGGCCGACGTCGGCACGACCGACAGCTTCGAGGTGCTCGTCGAGCACGTCGACGGCAGCGCCCGCGCCACCTCGCTCGTGGAGCTGACCTCGAGGGCTCGGGTCTGGTACGTCGAGGCGGGGAGCTCCGGGGACGGTCGTGCCGACTTCCCCGCAGGCTCTCTGGCCGAGATCGCCGACCAGGTGGACGCGGGCGACATCGTCTATATCGGGGGCATGGTCGACGCGGGCCAGGGCGTGTCGGTCGAGGGCGATGTCCAGCTGCTGGGCGGCGACGCTCCGCTCATCGTCGACGTGGACCTGAACGGGGTCCCCGGGCCGGTCCACCTCCCCATGTGGTTCACCGGGGGCGGCCTGGTCGCCAACGGCGTCCCCCTGGTCACGCTGAACACCGACGGCGTCCCGGGCTCCGTGCACCTCCAGAGCCTCGAGATCATGGGAGACAGCGGACCCGGCCTGGTGGCGGTCGAGGGCGCGCAGCCGGCGTCCGTGAGCCTCCAGCAGCTGCAGATCGGCGCGACCGGGACCATCGTCCAGGTCCACCAGCCCGCGTGGTCCGTGCCGGGCACGAGCGAGGTCCTGCTGCAGGAGGTCCTGATGGGCGGCGCGATCCGCCCCTTCGACCTCGATCACGCAGGCCAGGGCGACCTGTACGTCCGGATGACCGACATCGACGCCGACACCTGGGGTGCCTCCGCCAGCACGGTTCGCTCGACGGACGAGGCCCACCTGACGGTCGAGATCCTGCGGTCGCGGCTCTACGGCGCCAGCGGGTTCGACCTGCAGCTCTCGGGTGCGTCGCAGACCCGCTTCGGGATGTCCGAGGTCGAAGGGATCTGGGAGGGTGACCTCGTGGCCGCCTCCACGATGGACGACGCTCGGCTGGAGGTGGCCACCCCCACCACGCTGCTGGACGTCGGCGGGACGGCGTTCGGCTTCGAGATCCTCGACGCCTCCCACGTGTCGCTGACGCTCGATCAGACCATGGTGGGCGCGGGCGGCCAGGTGCTGCGCGTCGAGAACGGCGTGTACCCCAACCTGGTAGACGCGGGCTTCGACAGCTACGTCACGAACTCCACGCTCTTCGCGGCCGGCGCGAACCATCGACCGGGGATCGAGCTCACGGGCTCCTTCGCCGCCCCCTTCACCGGCCGGACCCGCCTCGCGATGGGAGGCAACGAGCTGTACTACGACGGGCCCACCGACATGCCGGTGGTGCAGGTCCTCGGGGGTGAGCGCGCGGACACGGCCGTCACGATGGTGGACAACCAGCTGGACGCCTCGGGGCGCATGGCGCACGTGGACGTGCGGACCGAGTCGCACAGCAGCGAGCTGTGTCTCGACTTCACGAGCAACGAGGTGTACGGCGGCGGGACGGTCCACCTCCAGCAGACGAGCGGCTCGATGTTCGGCATCGCCGGCCTCCCGGGGAGCGGGACCGATCCCTGGCAGATCGAGGGCTACCTCCAGTCGGTGAACTGGGGAGCCCGGATCGACGTCGAGCGCTACGGACCGGGCGTGGTCGTCGACTACGGCGGCGTCGGGTCCTGCGAGCTGCCCACCTACCCGTGAGCTCGCCGCCTACCTGAGGACGGCGCGGACGGCGGCCAGCACGTGGTCGTGGAGCGCGGCATTGGTCGCCACGACACCCGAGTTGTTCGCCAGTCCGCGCCCGAGCGAGAAGTCGAGCGCACGGCCGTTGATGTCCGTCACCTTGCCGCCCGCCTCGGTGATCACGCGGTACCCCGCCGCGTGGTCCCAGATCTTCTCGACGTAGTCCTTGCGGGTGGGGAGGCGGAGGTAGATGTCCGCGTCTCCCCGCGCGACCGCGGCGTACTTCGCCTGGCTGTCCATGCGGACCGGGGCGCCGCCGAGACGCAGCAGCTCGGCCACGCGGGCGCTCTCGTCCTGCGCGGTGTGCCCGCTCTCGACCGACTCCGTCAGGCGCGCGCGGCTCGGGTCCGCGATGTCGCTGACGTGGAGCCGCTCGTGGCCGTCGTGCTCGAGCGTCCGCCACCAGGCGCCCTCGCCCTTCACCGCGACGAAGATGCAGCCCTTGTCGCCGTCCGGCTTCGACGCGTCGTGCGGGAGGTTGGGGCAGCCGAGCACGCCCATCACCACCTCGCCGTCCTCGATCAGGGCGAGCGCCACGGCGTACTGCTCGAGGCGGAGGAAGCCCTTGGTGCCGTCGATCGGGTCCAGGCACCAGTGGGTCCCCTTGGGGCCGCCGCCGTAGATGCCGTAGTCGATCGCCTTGATGACCTCGTCGTCGGTCATGTCGGGCAGGACACTGCGCGTCAGGTCCATGACCTTCGTGCGGAGCAGGAGGTTGTCGGGGTCGCGGAGCGCGTGCGCGTCCTCCTCGCCCACCATCGGGATGTCGGGGAACTCCCTGGACAGCAGGTGCCCGACCACGGCCTGGGCGCCGAAGTCCGCGACCGTCACCGGGGACTTGTCGCCCTTCTGCAGCGTGCTGCCGGCCACCAGCCGATCCTGCACCGCGCGGCAGAGGCGCGAGGCCTTCACCACCGCGTCCACCGCCGCCGCGCGCTCCCGTTCGTAGGCCATCGGGTCCTCCGGGCGGCGACGTAACCGTCCCCTACCGGGAGTCCAAGCCCTTGGGCCAGTGGACGTCGAACTCGGGGACCAGCGGCTCGAGCAATCGCGCCCGGTCGTGCAGCAGCCCCCAGAGCTCCTGGGCCTTCGGGTCGTCGGCGTCGAACCGATCGTGGAGCTCCTTCGGATCGTCGCGCCGGTTCCACATGCCGACGGTGCCGTCGTCCATGTCGAACACCATCTTCCAGTCGCCGTCCACGACCGAGACCTGCGGCCCCTCCCTCGCGACGGTGGCGGCGTACCGCGGGCGTCCGGAGGGCGCGGTGCCGAGGACGTAGCCCATCAGGCCCTCCTCCTGCTCCATGTCCGCGCCGAGCGCCTGCAGCACGGTGGGGACGTAGTCGACGGCGTGGGTCGGGCCGCTCCAGGCCATCGGCTGCAGCCCACCGCCGACGAAGGCGAGGAACGCGTCGCCCTCCTCGGCGTTCAGCCCATAGGCGTGGGCCTGCTCGCCGTGCTCGAAGAACTGCTCGCCGTGGTCGTTCCAGATCACCACGAGCGTGTCGTCGAGGAAGCCCTCGTCGGTGAGGACCTGCCAGCGCGCGGCGAGCTGGTCGTCCATGTAGTGGAGCTCGCCCGAGTACCGTCCCTCCAACACCTGCACGAGCAGCTGCTGCTCCTCGTCGGACATGCTCGGCCACTGGCGGGTCACGTCGTACTGGCCGGACTGCGTGTCGAGCTCCCAGCCGGGGATGTCGGGGAACGGGTTGTACTCGACGGGGGGCGTGTACGGCGGGTGGGGCTCGACGAGATGGACCTGGAGGTACCAGCGACGGTCGTCGCCCTGGTCGCGCCAGCGCCGCAGCGTGTCGATGCCCTGGTCCATCAGCGCGCCGGTGTTCCCCGTGAGGCGACGCTCGAACTCGTCGATGCCCTCGACGTTGTTCCAGGTGTCGGAGAGCCAGTCGTTGCTGGAGACGAGCGCCGAGTGGAAGCCCATGCGGCCGAGGCGCGTGGCGAGCGTGCCCTGGTGCGCCGGGAGCGGTGCGCGGGTGGAGTTCGACAGCTTCGGGTAGAAGCCGGTCTCCTCCATGAGCTGGCCGCGGTGGGTGCAGCTCGTGGAGGCGAACGTCCAGTTGCTGCACTGGAGGTGGTCGTCGAGCACGACGCCGGAGGCCATCAGGGACGCGAGGAACGGGGTCCGCACGACGCCGTCGGTGGCCCAGCGGTCGATGTGGTCGCGGCGGGTGGTGTCGATCGAGATGACCAGCAGGTTGCGGGGCGGGTGGTCGAACACGAGGGCCGCGTCGCCCTCGGGGGGTGTCCGCTCGACGAGGGGCTCGGTCGGTCCGGTACAGGCCAGCGCCGCCAGCAAGATCACGTCGACCTCCGGGGACCACGTAGCCCGATCGGAGCGCCGGGGATGCCCGGGCATGGTGCCCCGTATGCAACACGCGGGATGCACTTCCGGAGGGATGCCCGGGCATGGTGCCCCTCATGCAACACGCCGGGTGCACATCGCCGGGGATGCCCGGGCATGGTGCCCCGTCTGCAACACGCCGGAGCCTGTAGCCTGAAGCCTGTAGCCTGAAGCCCGTAGCCCGTAGCCCACAGGTCCCTTCGATCACGCTCGCGCAGGCACCAGGGTCATCGCGCGCTCGGTCATCGCCGTGATCGTCAGCGACGGGTTCACGCCCGGGTTCGCGGAGACCGCGGAGCCGTCGCACACGTACAGCCCCGGGTACCCGAACACCTGGTGGTCGTGGCCGATCACGCCGGTGCTGGCGTCCGTGCCGATGCAGGCGCCGCCGAGCACGTGGGCCGTCGTCGGGATGCCCGCGAGCGTCTCGGTGAACAGGTTGACCACGAAGCCGTCCAACTTGTCCGCGAACCGCGCCGCCAGCGCGCTCGCCTCCGGGATGTCCGCCGTCGGTGCCACGCCCTCGCCCACCCGGCTCGTGAGGCCCAGGCGCCCGAGTCGCAGATCCAGCGTCCCATCCGTCGACTGCATGAACAGCAGGATCGCCGTCGACTTCGACCAGTCCCGCACCGTCATGGCGGAGATTGCACGGCGCGGCTGGGCCGCCATGCTCTTCAGGCTCGCCGCCAAGCGGGAGGGCAGCGTCCGGCCCGGCGCGTGCGGCAGGATCATCGTGCGGAACAGCCCCGACCCCGGCGGGTACCGCACCGGCTCGAGGTGGCTGTGGTCGTCGGTGTGCAGGATGGACCCGATGGCCACGCCCTTCGTGAAGTCGGCGTCCCCGCTCGCGGTCACGCCCACGATGGACTCGCTGTTCGTGCGGACGTGGCGCCCCACGTGGTCCGAGAGCTCGGGAAGCCCATCGCGATCGGCCTTCATGGAGAGCAACAGCTCGGAGGTGCCCAGCACACCGCCCGCCAGCACCACCTTGTCCGCCACGAAGACCGCGTCGCCGCCGCGACCGCGCGTAGGTCGCGCGACCACCCGGTACCCACCGCCCGGCTCCGGACGCAGGGCCACCACCTTCGTCTCGGGGAGCACGACCGTCCCGAGCTGCTCGGCCAGGTACAGGTAGTTCTTGTCCAGCGTGTTCTTCGCGCCGTGCCGGCAGCCCAGCATGCAGCCGCCACACAGGTTGCAGCCCGTCCGGCGCGGGCCCTTCCCCTCGAAGAACGGGTCCTCCACCTCCTGGCCGGCGCGCTCCCCGAAGTACACCGCCACGTCCGTCGGCGAGAAGTCGTCGAGGCGGCCGTCCTCCTCGGCGATCGCGCGCAGCACCTGGTCCGTGGTCCCGAGGTGCGGGTTGCGCACGGCGCCGAGCATGCGCTTCGCGGTCGCGTAGTGGGGAGCGAGCTCCTGCTGCCAGTCGCGCACGCCCGCCCAGCTCCCCTGCTCGAAGAACGCCGTCTTGGGCACGGGGAGGGTGTTCGCGTAGACGAGGCTGCCGCCGCCCACCCCCACGCCCGACAACACCGTCACGTGGGGCAGGAAGGTCATGCGGAAGGGTCCGCGCATCCCGAGCCGGGGGTTCCACATGAACCGGCGCAGATCCCAGTTCGTCTTGGGGAAGTCCTCGGGTCGGAAGCGCCGCCCCTGCTCCACCACCAGGACCCGGTACCCCTTCTCGGACAGGCGCAGCGCGCTCACCGAGCCGCCGAACCCCGAGCCCACCACGATCGCATCGAAGCGTTCCATGCCCCGTCCCTACCACGCCGTGTGAACGCACGGCGATCCGCCGACACCGATGGGGTGGAGGTGCGGAATGACGGCCGACCTGCTCCACCTGTTCCGTTGGAGCGCCGAACCGGCGCCCGAGCGCGTCCGGATCCCCGAGCCCGGGCGGGGACCCGTCGTGGTCCCCTATCGGAGCGCGGCCGAGACCGCGTCGAGCACCTCGGCGGGCCGGAACGGCTTGCGCACGACCGGGACGACCCGCGCGACCCGCTCCGATCCGTAGCCGCTCACCACGACCACCGGCGGTGAGCCCCGCCCGACGAGCACGTCGGTGAGCGCCTCGCCGTCCATCACCGGCATCGACAGGTCGGTGAGCACGAGGTCGACGGTGAGATCGTCGTCCAGCCGATCGAGCGCCTCCTGCCCGTCGCCGGCCTCGAGCACCGCCATCCCGGCGCGGACCAGCACCTCGCGCAGGACGTCGCGGACCTCCGGGAGATCGTCCACCACCAGGATGCGCGGCGCACGCTTCGAGGGGAGGCGGATCTCGAAGGTCGTGCCGCCGCCGGGGCCGCTGTGCACCCGGACCTCGCCACCCGCCTGCCGCACCGTCCCACGCACCGACGCGAGTCCGAGCCCGCTGCCCCGCCCCACGGGCTTGGTCGTGTAGTAGGGCTCGAAGACCCGCGGGATGCGATCGGGCGAGATGCCCGAGCCGTCGTCGGCGACCTCGATCACCACCTGCTCGCCGTCCACCCGCACGCCGATGGCCAGCCGCCCCCCGTCCGGCATCGCGTCTCGTGCGTTCACCGCCAGGTTGAGGACCACGCCCTCGAGGTGGGTGGGGTCGATGGAGATCCAGGCGCGCTCGGGGCAGCTCACCACGAGCTCGACCGTGGTGCCGAGCACCGCCCGCAGCACGGGTGCCAGGGCCTTGAGGCGCTCCCCGACCTCGACGCGGCGCACCTCGGCGGGACGCTCCTGCGCGAGCGCGAGCAGCTCGCGCGTCAGCGAGAAGCAGGGGGCCAACGCGCGATCGAGCTCGTGCTTCACCGGGTTGTCGTCCCCGAGCCGATCCGCGACGTGGCGGACCACCGTGAGCCAGTTCCCGAGGTCGTGCGCGACACCGGCGGCCAGCTGGGTGGCGACGCGGCTGCGCTCGGCGTCCACCAGCTGCTGCTCGATGGCGACCCGCTCGGTCACGTCGATCAGCGTGCCCATGAACATCTCGTGCCCCTCGTCGGTCGGCACGAGCATCCCGTGCGAACGGAGGTGGAGCACGGTGCCGTCGCGGTGGACGCAGCGGAAGGACAGGTCCGGGATCACGCCGAGCTCCGGGATGCTGCGCAGCGTCTTCCGGAGCAGCTCGCGGTCCTCGGGGTGGACCCGCTCGAAGAACTCGTCCAGGTGCTGGATCGTGTCGTTCGGCGGCAGATCCATGAGCCGCTGCATGCCGGCGGTCCGGGGGTACCGGCCGGGCCGGTGGGGGTCCCAGACCCACGCCGCCAACCGACCGTGTCGCTCCACCTGCTCGAGGAGGCGCTCGAGGGCTTCGTCGTCCATCGTTGCATGCTACGCCGGACGCCGTCACGACGTCGTCTGTCAGCGCCTCGCCACCGACCAGACGAGCTTGGCGCCCCCCGCCGCATCCGCAGGATCGATGCGGAGGACATGGTCGCTGAAGGGGTCGACGCCACGGGTGTCCCGGTGGCCCAGGACGACCGACCACACCCGCACACCCCTCGCGGCGCGCACGGCTGCCACGCGATCCACCACCTCCGGTGCGGCCCGGCACAGGCCGTCGGTCACCACGAGCACGTCCGCCGCCCGCAGATCCTCCTCGTCGAGCAGGTCCATCGCCCGCAACAGGGGACCATCGAAGTCCGTGCCCGAGTGGAAGCTGCGGAACAGGAAGTCGAGCAGGCTCTCGAGCCCGCCGAGCCCGCGTCGGAGCCGGATCTCGGTCTGCTCGCCGCGCCCGCCGAAGAGCAGCAGGTGCACCACCCGCCCCCGCGGGATCACGGCCCGGCAGATGGCGAGCACCAGCGCCTTGGCTGCCAGCTCGGGCGGCCCCTCCATCGAGGCCGAGGTGTCGATGCAGGCGATGACCGGGCCGCGCCGATCGCCCGCCGCGCGCCCCTCGTCGCCGGCGCCCGAGAGCTCGAGCGACACGAGCTGGTGCTCCGTCCACCGGGCATAGAACAGGTCCTCGGTGTCGGGATCGCCGAGCAGCGCGAGCTCGGCGGGCAGCGCGTGGGCCACCTCGCCGCTGAACCGCACACCGACGACCTCCTCGCGCCCACCGTCCCGCGTCCCCTCCTCGCGGGTGGCGTCCTCGAGCCGGCCGAGCGCGTCCGCGAGGTGCTCGAGCTCGGGCAGGTCCCGCAGCAGCAGCGCCAGCCGGTCGAGCCGATCGAGGAGCGCGACCTCCAGCTGCCCCGGGGACGTGGACCAGCCGATGCCGGGGACGAAGCGCTCGAGGTGGCGGGCGGCGCGATCGGTCTCGATGGCGCCCTCCGCAGCGGCCTGGGTCATGTCCGCCAGCGCGTCCGCGGCCTCCTCCGCCGCGTCGCCCTCACCGCCGAGCTGGCGACGGAGCTGCTCGACGAGCGCGTCCAGATCGGGGTCGTCGGCGTCGGCGTCCTCGCCGAGCATGGCCCGCAGCGCATCCTCGCCCTCCTCGTCGTCCTCGCCCTCCCCCTCGTCACCCTCCTCGGCCTCCTGCTCGTCCTGCTCGCCCTGGCCCTCGCCTTCCCCCTCGTCGCCCTCGTCGCCCGGTGCGCCCATCGCGCCACCTTCGCCCGCCGACGGCTGCGGGGGCTCGGGCTCCGGGGGTGGCGCGTCGTCGCGGAGCAGCGGCCACAGCGCCGCGGTCGCTCGGGCCGCCGCCTCCACCGCCATCAGCGGCCGCTCGTGACACAGGCGTCGGGTGGGCCGGAGCTCCCGTTGGGCCACCAGCGTCACCACGCGGGCGAGTGGGCCGAGCTCCCGGCGGGGGCGGCCCACCAGCCACCTCGCGAGGTCGCGCGCGAAGGCCTCGACCCGCGACTGCTCGGGCTCGTCGCGGCCCAACCCGGTGATCAGCGGGTGGCGCACGACGACGTCGACCTCGTGCGCGCCGCCCGGCCTCATGGCGCGCGCAGCGTCGGGGGCGCCGGCACCGCCGACTGACGGAGCACGCGCCGGACGCTCTGCAGCGCCGTACCCACGTTCCGGGAGGCCCAGCCGGGCAGGGTGCGCAGGAGCTCCGTCGTCTCGATCTCGCCGCCGGCCCAGTCCAGGAAGCGCTCGGGCGCCAGCGTGAGCTCCGCGATCTCGAGCCGCTCCTCCACGACCCCGCCCAGGCCGTCGCGCTTGCGGCCCGGGACCTCCTCCCGCTCGCCCGCCAGCGTGATGCCCACGCGCACGTCGGCGTCCGGCACCGCCAGCACCACGACGGCGCCGTGCCCGTACACCCGCCGCTGGGTCTGCGGGAGCCGCTCCACCAGCGCCCGCGCCGCTCGCACCGGGGACGACAGCTCGACCTTGTACGCCTCGGCCTGCGTCAGCACGTGGGCGAGGTCGCGCGAGGCCTCGAGGTGGGTCGCCAGCACCTGCGAGGGCAGGTCCGTGATCCAGGTGTGCTGCTCGGTCAGCGCGTCCACCGAGCCCCGATCGCGCGCCAGGCGCCGCACGGCGTCCGCGTGCAGGGCGAGGAAGCGGTCCAGGTTCTCGCGCCGCAGCACCAGCCGCTCCTGCCAGTCCGCACCCACCTCGTCCGCGTGGCGGAAGGGCAGATCGCCCGCGGGCGCCACCCGGTCGGCCTCGAGCAGCAGCCACTGCGCGCGCAGATCGTGCTCTGGGATGGCGGCGGTGCCGAGCTGTTCGAGCAGCGCCTCCCGCACCTCGGCCATGCGCGAGGGATCGGGCGCGAGGACCGGCTCCAGCAGCAGCAGGTCGACCCGCGCCAACGCCAGCCGCCCATCGCAGGCCGCCGCCACCTTGAGCATGTGGACCGCCTGACGCCAGCGACGATCCGAGACCGCCCACTCCCTCCGCTGCGCGGTCTGCCACAACGCGACGAGGGCGTCCGCGATCTCCTCGGGGATCTGGACCTTCTCGGCCCCCTGCCGCGCCGTCTCCAGGTCGGCGGGCGTGAGCTGGTCGTCGGCGGCGATGGACAGCTCCGGCACCGCGCCGGTGGCGACCGACAGGAAGGCGTCCGGGCCGGCGATCGGCGGGACCGGCAGGCGCACCAGGAAGCGGTCGAAGAGCGCCTCCAGGCCACCCTCGGGATCGGGCAGCTCGTTGCTCGCGCCGACCAGGCCGATGAGCGGCACCTCGTCACGGTGGCGTCCGTGGTGGAAGCGCCGCTCGTTCACCAGCGTCAGCAGGCTGTTCAGGATCGCCGAGTTCGCCTTGAAGATCTCGTCGAGGAAGGCGACGTGGGCGGACGGCAGGAACCCGTCCGTCAGCCGGCGGTAGTCCTCGTCCTTGAGGCCGGGGATGCTGACGGGGCCGAACAGCTCGTCGGGGTGCGTGAACCGGGACAGCAGGTACTCGAAGTAGCGAGCGCCCGAGAAGCAGCCGCACAGCCCGCGCGCGAGCATCGACTTCGCGGTCCCGGGCGGCCCGAGGAGCAGGACGTGCTGCCGGGAGAGCAGCGCGAGCAGGGCGCCGCGGACGTGGCCCCGCCGCTCGAGGAAGGCCGCGTCCAGCGCCGCCAGCACCCGCCGCACGCGATCGCGGAGGCGCAGCAGGTCGCTGTCCACCGCCTCGCCCGCGACGAGCTCGGCCCCCCTCGCCCGACCGGGGCCGCGCAGGGAGTGCCCCATTCCTCGCCGGTGCGGTCCGGCCGCGTCGGTACCGGCCTGTTCCGCCGCCAGCTCCACGATGCGACCCGCGTAGGCCAGCACGCTCTCCGCGAACTCCTTGGGCACGGGCTGGGTCGACGCCCACGCGGCGTACCGCGAGCACAGGTCCACGAGGTCGGTCCGCGCGTCGACGAGGAGGGTGCTGTCCGGCTCCCAGCTTGCCACTCTGGATATTGGAAGCCAGGCGAGCAATCCCTCGGCCCGCACGCGGTCCACGCGCGCCTCTCGGGCGATCGCGTCGGTGAGCGCCGGCAGGCTCCGACCCTCGAGCGAGCCGCCCAGCGCCAGCGAGATCGCGTGGACCACGACCTCGGGGGATCGCGGGAGCCGAGGCCGCCCCCCCACCGCGGTCACGCCTGGAATGTCGGGCCAGCTGGTCGCCACGAGCGGAGCGTAACCGCCAACGCCCCGACCGAGGGTAGGATGGGTGCCCGGAGGGTGCCCTGGCCGACGACGCGTTGTTCCGAGGCGGCGAGATCGTCGCCAGCCACGTGGTGCAGAAGCGCCTGGGGACCATCGGGGCGGCCGATCGGTACCTCGTGCGCGCGCCCGACGGCGAGACGCGCATGCTCGGCATCGTGGCGGTGCGCAACGCCGAGATGGCGAAGCGCCTCGAGGAGATGGGCGTCACCGGGGTGCGACACCGCAACGTGGTGCCGCTGCTCGAGGTCCTCACGGTCGGGACCTCACCCGTGCTGCTCACCGAGGCGGTGGATCCCGACACCACCCTGCGGATGGTGCTCGACCGCGGACCTCTCCCCGCCGACACAGCCCTGGCGCTGTTCCGCGGCCTGGTCGACGGTCTCGCCGCGTGCCATGCGGCCGGCCTGAGCCACCGCGATCTGCGGCCCGAGAACGTCGTCGTGGCGGACGGGGTCGCGCGGATCATGGATCTCGGCGTCGCCGCCGCCATGTTCGACCTCGTGAGCGCCGGCCGCAGCGTGACGACCTCCGGCCACACCATCGGTCGCCCCCACTACTGGGCCCCCGAGCGCGCCCGCAAGCCCCAGTCCGCGGACGCACGCTCCGACCTCTTCAGCCTCGGCTGCATCCTGTACGAGCTGTTCGCCGGAAAGGGCCCGTTCGCCGGCCTCAACCTGTACGACTGCTACCACGCGACCCTCGAGGAGAAGTACGTGCCGCTGGCGTCGGTCCGGCCCGACACCCCCTCCGCCGTGCTCCACCTCGTCCCGATGTTGCTCCGCGCCGATCCCGCGAAGCGACCGCAGAGCTGCGCCGAGCTCCTGGAGCGCTTCGAGCTGTTCACGCTGGAGGGCGCCGAGCCCGCGACACCCCCGAGCAGGCCCGTCGCCCACCCCACACCCGTGGACCGGACTCCCTGGATCGTGGGCGGGGTCGGCGTGCTGGTGGTGCTCGCGGGCGCTGCCTGGTGGGTGCTGGGTTGATCCGGGGGCGGTGACGTGGCGTAGGATGCCCGCCAGGAAGGTCGGGTGCACGTCGTCATCGTCGGGAACGGGGTCGCCGGGACGGAGGCGGCGACGCTGCTGCGCTCGCGTGACCGGGACTGTCGGATCACCGTGGTCAGCGAGGAGTCCGACCACTTCTTCAGCCGGACGGCGCTGATGTACGTGGTCTCGGGCCAGATGTCGTACCGCGACATCGAGCCGCTCGAGCGCGACGTCTGCGCCCGTCTCGGGTTCGAGCGGGTGCGCGCCCGGGTCACGGGCCTGGACCCCGAGCGCAAGCTGCTGACGCTGGCGTCCGGCGAGCCGCTCGCCTACGACCGGCTCCTGATCGCGTGCGGCAGCGAGCCGCGGCGCCCGCCCTGGCCGTCCTACGCGTCGCTCCGGGGCGTGGGCCACCTCGTGACGATGCAGGACCTCGAGTGGCTGGAGGAGGAGGTCCACGGGCGCACGGCGGTCGACGCGCCGCCGCGGCCCCGGGTGCACGAGACCGACCTGCCGAGCCCCTACAAGCGGCGCAAGGCGGCGGCGGCCTCGAGCGGGAAGCGCTCCACCAGGCCCGTGATCGTCGGTGGCGGCCTGATCGGCATCGAGAGCGTGGAGGTGATGCTCGCGGCGGGCCTGCGGCCCACGTTCGTCGTGCGCGAGGAGTGGTTCTGGCCGATCGCGCTGGATGCCGCCGAGGGGACGTGGATCGCCGAGGAGCTGCGCCACCACGGCGTCGACGTGAAGCTCGGGGCCAACGTGCGCGATCTCGTCGGCAAGGACGGCCTGGTGAGCGGCGTCGACACCGACCAGGGGCCGATCGAGGCGGACCTCGTCGTGGTGGCGATCGGTGTGGTGCCCAACACGGGGTGGCTCGGCGACGCGGTCCGGCGCGACGCCGCGGGCGGCATCCTCGTCGACGAGCACCTGCGCACCAGCGCACCCGACGTGTGGGCCGCCGGCGACTGCGCGAGCGTGCGCTGGTTCGACGGGCGCGTCCGACCCGAGCAGCTCTGGTACACCTCGCGCGACCAGGGGCGCGTCGCCGGGCGCCAGCTGGCCGGAGAGACCGACGCCGCCTACGTCCGTGGCACCTGGTACAACTCCGCCAAGCTCATGGACATCGAGTACACGACCGCGGGCCTCGTGAACATGAAGGTCCCGGGCGAGCAGTCCTGGTACTACGAGGAGAAGGGCACGGTCCGGTCCACGACGCGCATCGTGCACACCGAGGGCCGCGTCGTCGGCTTCAACTTCCTCGGCCGGCGCTGGGACCACTCGGTCTGCACGCGCTGGATCCAGGAGCGGCGCTCGCTGCCCTGGGTCTTGGACCACCTCGACGAGGCGGCGTTCGACACCGAGTTCGTCCCCCCGCTGCGCATCCCGGCGGACCTCCGGAGGCAGGCGTGAAGCTCCAGGCCCAGCAGGGGCTGATGACGACCTACCGCTCGCCGTGGCGCAACCGCGGCCCGGTCGGCATCGCCATCTCCGTCGCCCTGATCACGTTCTACTGCGTGCTGTACTTCGGCGGGACGACGCTGACGATCCCGTACGGCCCCAGCATCTCCTGGCCGGACCCGCTGACGCCGATCGCCCAGGCGCTCGGCCTGCGGCACAAGTGGTTCGTCTACGGCCTGCTGTACTCGTTCGGCATGATCGCCGGCGGGACCTGGTACCTCCGGCAGCACGGCAACTCGCGCTACCACCAGCTGCGCATCGCCACGAACATCGCGGTGCAGGTGGTGCTCGCGTTCTGCCTGCCCTACGCGCTCGCGTTCGTCGGGCAGCCCGAGTACTACTTCAGCTACTTCTGGCCGCTGTCGTACAGCAACCTCTTCCCCGAGACGCTGCAGGGCCTGCCGCCCTACCTCGCCGCGTACAGCCTCGTCGGCGCCTTCGTGATCGCGCCAGCGGCGAGCGTGCTCTTCGGAAAGCGCTGGTACTGCTCGTGGGTGTGCGGCTGCGGCGCGCTCGCGAACACCTTCGGCGACCCCTGGCGGCACCTGACCTTCAAGGACTCGCGCTCCTGGCGCTTCGAGAAGGTCGCCATCCACACCATCCTGGTCACCTGCCTGGTGATGACGATCGCGGTGACCGTGGGGCAGCTGCTGCACTTCAAGGCGGAGTGGCCCTACCAGCTCGGCGGCTTCCTGAAGGGCTGGTACGGGTTCGTCGTGGGGGCGGTGCTCTCGGGTGTGGTCGGGACCGGGCTGTACCCGGTGCTCGGGCCGCGGGTCTGGTGCCGCAACTTCTGCCCGATGGCGGCGTTGCTCGGGCTGACGCAGAAGATCGGGCGCTTCCGCATCCGGGTGAAGCCGGACATGTGCATCAGCTGCGGGAACTGCACGACCTACTGCGAGATGGGGATCGACGTGCGCAGCTACGCGCAGAGCAACACGAGCTTCACGCGGTCCTCCTGCGTGGGCTGCGGGATGTGCGCGCACGTCTGCCCGCGCGGGGTGCTGCGGCTCGAGAACGCGGCCCCGGTGGCCAGCGACAAGCGCAGGCAGGGCATCGATGCCGTCGACTTCTGACCCCGGCTTCCAGCGGGGCCTGCGGTACGGCCTGTGGCTCGCGCTGGCGGCGGTCGCGCTGTTCGAGATCACGGGTGGCCTCGCGAGCGGCGTGGGCCTCGCGGTGCTGGCGGCGCTCCCGGCGGACTTCCCCGCGGGCGCGCTCAACGGGGCCGTGACCGTGCTGGCGGCGTTGCTGGGGGTCGGGCTCCTGGTGGGTGTGGTGGTCCGCGGGGTCGAGCCCGAGGACGCCGACCCCTCCCCGCTCACGCTGGTGGTGGTGCTCGGTCTGGCCTTCGTGGGCTGGGCCTCCGGCATGGTCAGCTCCTTCGCCGCCTCCACGTTGATCTCGCGCAATGCCTCGGTCGCCAACGTCGGCAGCTACTACACCGCGCTCGCGGGCTTCCAGTGGTTCGCCCACGCGCTGAGGATCGGCGGGTTGGGCGTGGCGGTCACGCTCGCCTGGATGCGCGCACGGCGTCCGGCGGACTGATCCTGCACGAACGCTGCACGATCCGGACACGGGACGTGCACCTGGCCTCCCGGAGGATCCCGCGACGCGCGGGTGACGCTCGGACCAGGAGGTTCGATGCACCCGATCGCCCGCGCGGCCGCGCTCGCCGTGATCCTGGCCGCCAGCACGATGGCCTGGTGGATCCTGGCCGGCACCATGCAGTACCGCACCGACCAGCAGGAGCAGCAGCTGGCGATGGCGGTCGCCGAGCTCTGGGGTCAGCCGATGACGCAGACCGCGCCGACGCTGGCCCTGGCCCGCCGGACGTGGGTGAACCAGGACGAGACGCTGTACGGCGCCGACGGGATGCCGCTGCGCGACGAGCAGGGGGCGGTGCGGACACGCACGAAGCGCGTGGAGGTCGCGTCGAGCGTGCCGGTGTCGCCGTCCTCGAGCGATCTCGACGTGGACCTCGCGCTCGATCAGCGGCGCAAGGGGCTGCTGTGGTTCTCGCTGTACGACGTGGACTTCTCCGGGGAGTGGTCGTGGACCAACCCCTCCGATCAGGCCGAGACCCTGATGGTGACGTTCACGTTCCCGATCGCGGACGCGATCTACGACGACGTGGCGTTCACGGTGGATGGCGAGGAGCGGATGGACGCCAC
>JACKER010000069.1 GCA_020632925.1 Alphaproteobacteria bacterium
CTGCAGGCAGAGGCGCTGGATGCGCGCGGCATCGTCCTGAGCCAGTGGGCGTGGACCTCGCTGGAGCTCGGACCGTCCGCCCGCTGGACGCGCGCGCTGTCGCCGAAGGTCCGGGCCTCCGCGAGCGGGTCGCTGCCGCTGCTCGCCGTGGTCACCCGCTACCCCGACACCCTGAACCCGCTGCTGCCCGACACGAGCCAGGTGGGGGGCTTCTTCGCGACGGGAACACGGATGGCGACGGTCGTGGGGCACCAGCGCGTCGCCCTCGGCGCCGACGTCGAGCTCGCCGGGTGGGGCCGCTGGTGGTGGTGCCTGGGTCTGCGCGGGGACTGGCTGCACGACGCCTCGCCCGATCCGCTCTACCGCCTCGGCGGGGCCGTCCTGCTCGGGGGCCGCCTGGCCTCGCGGAGGACGCCATGACGCCGGTCTGGTGGTGGTGGAGCGCGGGCTGCCTGCTCGGCCCGACGGCACCCGAGGGGGCGGAGGCCACGTACGACGCCGTCTGGGCCGACATGGACCGTCACTACGGCCTGTTCGAGGTGAAGCCCGACGTGGACTGGGACGCGCTCGGACAGGACTGCCGCGCGCTGCTGCCGAGCGACGACGCGGACGCCGAAGCGCTGTACGCCGCGCTGATCTGCCTGCTCGGACCGCTGCGCGACGACCACGTGCGCCTCCTGCGACCGGGTGCCGACGGTGGGCTGTGGTCCGCGGGGCGCCTGGAGGAGCTGGAGCGCACCGACTTCACCGAGGCGGTGAGCGCGTCGTGGATGTCGGAGCTGCACGACGAGGACCCGACGCTGCGCTGGGGCTGGGTGGATCCGGAGCGCGTCGGTGGCCACGCCATCGGCTACCTCCACGTGCGGACGCTGGACGTTGCCCACGCAGTGGACGCGGTGGACGGGGCGATGGCGGCGATGGCCGACGCGGACGGGCTGATCGTGGACCTGCGGGGCAACGGCGGCGGCTTCCACAGCGTGCTCGAGCCGATCGCGGGGTACTTCGCGGACCACGACCTCGTGTACAGCCGGATCCGACGGCGTGACGGCGAAGGCTACGGCGCGTGGCTCACCTACGACCTCGAGGCCGGCGAAGAGCCCTACCTCGCGCCGGTCGCGCTCGTGACGCACGCGTTCACGGTCTCGGGCGCCGAGAACCTCACGCTGGCGATGCGGGAGCTCGACCAGGTGGTCCACGTGGGCAGCGCGACGGCGGGCGCGTTCTCGTCCGCGATCTGGCGGGACGCACCGAACGGCTGGCTGTACGCGGTCAGCGTGGAGGACGTGCGCGACGTGGACGGCGAGAGCCACGAGAGCGTCGGGCTGATCCCCGACGTGCAGGCCGAGAGCACGCTGGAGGAGACCCGGGCGGGGATCGACCGCGCGATGGAGGCAGCGGCGGCCTCGCTCCTGGAGCGTGTGGCGGATTAGGAGGTCGGTCCGGGAGGCGTCGTGGGCTGGCTGGATCGCATCAAGGCCCTGTTCGGCCGATCGTCGTCCTTCGACGTGGACCTCGACGAGCCCGAGGAGGCCGCGCCTCCACCGGCAGCGGTCGCTCGTACCGAGACCGCCGCCCCCGTCGTGCCGAAGCCCGCCAAGGCCGCGAAGCCCCCGAAGGTGAAGCCGCCGAAGGAGCGCAAGCCCAAGCGGGAGAAGCGCAAGGCGCACAAGGGGCTGGTGGTCCCGGAGGCGCCGGCCACCCCGAAGAGCGAGGTGCTGTCGGTGGAGGAGGCCGAGCGCCGCTACGGGAAGCAGGTGCGCGAGGTGCGCGCGGAGCCCGTGGTCGCTGCGCCCGCGCCCGTCGAAGCCGAGCCCGAGCCGCCGCCGATCCCGGTGGCGACCGAACGTCCCCCGGCCCGGCGCAAGGCGGCCCCCGCGTCGCGGTACGAAGGTCTGCTGTCGCGTGCGGACGCGCTGCTCGCGGTGCCCGGCGCCCGCGCGCGGGATCTGGCGTCGGCGCGGCGCGAGCTGGTGGACGGCTGGCGGCGCCTCGGCGAGCCCGATCCGGAGGACGCGGAGCGGCTGGTGGCGGCGCGGGACGCGTGCCTGGCGACGTTCGACCAGCGCCTGGAGGCGGCGGCGGGCGAGATCGCCAAGGAGCAGGCCGCGAACCTCGAGGCCAAGCGGGCGGTCGTGGCGGAGGCGGTGGCCTTGGCCGAGCGCGAGGATCTCCGTGGGGCAGGGCCGGCGATGGGCGAGCTCCGGCGCAAGCTGCGGGCGATCGCGAAGGGCGACGAGGCTGGTGAGACCGAGGTCCGCCAGGGGTTCGCCGCGGCCGAGGCCCGCCTCGCGGCCCGCCAGCAGGAGCAGCGGTCCACGCGGGACGCCGCGCGCGAGCAGGGGCTCTCCCGCCTGACGCAGCTCGTGGAGCAGGCGGAGGCGCTGGCGCGCAGCGCGGACCCCGAGGTCGCGGCCGAGCGCGTGAAGTCGCTGCAGACCACGTGGAAAACGGTGCGCTTCCCCGGCCCGCGCGGGGAGACCGACGAGCTGTGGAAGCGGTTCCGCGCGGCCTGCGACGCGGTGTTCGAGGCCCGGACCCGCGCCCGCACCGAGGCGTCGGCGGCGACGCTCGAGAAGCTGGAGGCCGTGGTCGTGCGCGCCGAGCAGCTCGCCGCCGAGGGCGACGTGCTCGACCCGGACCGCGAGATCGACGCGCTCATGACCGCCTGGAAGAAGGCGGGCCGCGCGCCCCGCGACGCCCAGCAGGCGCTGTGGGAGCGGCTGGCGGCGGCGATGGAGGCGATGCGCTCGCCGTCGGTCGACCTGACGGGTCAGGACGACCGCGCGCTCTCGTTCCGCCCGTTCGAAGGCCTCGAGTAGGAGCTATCGGGTCCTCGGGATCAGGGCGTGCACAGGTCGCCGGGGTCGTCGGAGCAGGTGTCCGGCAGGTTCTGCTCGCACGCCGGCCGCACGGCGACGGCGACGAGGTCCGCGCAGGCGCACGACGGCAGTGATGGGTTCGTCGCGCAGTATCCGAGGTCCGTGATGGCTGCGGGAGCGAGACCGGAGAGGTCGGTGAGCAGCGGGTTCCCGTACACCTGCACCTGTCCCGCCGTCATCCCGGCCACGCCGAGCTGCACGATCCGCACCAGTCCGGGGTTCGAGCCGACGATGACGCTGTCGGCGCTCTGGAGTGCGGGGAGCAGGGTGAGGTCGGGCGCGGTGTAGCCGGTGATGGTGATGTTGGCGCCTGTGGTCAGCGTGGGGAGCACTCCGGACAGGTCGCCCCCCACGTCCACGATGTTGAAGGACACCGCGGTGGTGACGGAGGGCGCCGAGATCGTGATCGCCCCGGCGTCCCGCAGCAGCTGGACGTAGGAGAGCGCGGTGAGCGCTGGCGCGTCCACGGTAACCGGCCCCGTGTTGTCCTGGGTCTCGATCGAGCTGGTGCCGACCCGGCCGCTCACCCAGGCGGGAGCGCTGACACGGGCCCCCGGGGTGTTGCCGACGTAGACGTCGTCCACGGTCCTCAGCGCCGGCAGCGTGACGTCGCGAGCGCCGCCGGTCACGAACACCCACAACGTCTCCTCGATAGGCAGCGACACCGCCAACGGGTAGGGCCCGGCGGCGAGCTCGATCCCGAGCGTCGTGCTCCACACGTGGCGGGCGACCTCGAGCGAGGCAGCATCGGTCACGGTGAGCCCCCCGACGTGCGCCCGGAGCACGGGCACGGTCCGCACGCTGCTCACCGCCGGGTTCGCGCCCGCTTGGGCCGCCTGGAGCCGCACGTCGATCAGCGGCGCCGCTTGTGGGACGAGGGCCTGGATCTCGGCGGTGCCGTCGCCGCCGACGACCGCGGTCCCGACCAGCACGGGCGCCGAGACCGACAGACACAACCCCCCGAGCACGGGCGGGCAGACCCCGGGGGGCGGGCCTCCGTACACCACACCGACGGTCGCCCCCGGTGTCCCGCCAGTGACGAGGAACGTGGCGACGTGGCCCTGCTTCAGGCCGGTCGGGGCCTGCAGGTCCAGCGCGAGGGCTGGGCTGGCGAGGAAGGACAGCAAGGACAACGACAAGAGCACCTCCGCGCGGATCGTAGGTGGTGCGGGTGGGCTCAGGAAGTCTCACTCGCGTGTCTCGGCGCAGTTCGCCTCAACAGTCCGTCAACACCCTGCGGACACGTTGGGAACACACCCGGAGGCTCCGTGCTCGCCACCTTCCTGATCCTGATGACCACGACCCCCTCGGCGAGCGCCGAGGAGCCCGCGACCGCGGAGGTGGCGCCGCCCTCGTTCTCCGGCACGTGGGTGCTGGACCACGCGGCGAGCGACGATCTCGACGCCGTGCTCGAAGCCCAGGGCGTCCCTGGCTGGCAGCGCAAGCTGGTCGCCGAGCTCGACGTGAGCCTCACCATCTGGGACGAGGGGGACCGTCTGAGGCTTCGTACCGTGACCGTCGTGCGGACCAACGAGGCCGAGCTGGTGCTGGACGGCGTCGTCCACGAGATCCGCGGCGATCAGGGGAAGCGCGACGTCACGGCCGTGCGCGAGGACGACGGCAGCGTGCGCATCACCGCCACCGACCCCAAGGGGAAGAAGCCGCTCGTCGAGATCCGCCGCGCGTTGGCCGAGGAGGGCGCGGTGCTGCGGCAGACCATCGAGGTCCGCCCCGACGACGGGCCTCCGCTGCGAGCCAGCCAGGTCTACCGTCGCTCGAGCTGACCCGTGAGCCGCGCGCGGACGCCGGTGGGCTCGAGCGCCTCGTACGTGAGCGTCCAGCCCGCTCTGCGCGCGATCTCCGCGGTGATCAGCATCCCGAGACCCGGTCCGCGCGGACGCGCCTCGTCCGTCAGCAGGCCCTCCGCCTCCAGGCTCGCCCTGACCTCGGGAGGGAGCCCGGGCCCGTCGTCCTCCACGCAGAGCTCGAAGCGGTCCTCGGTCGCGGTCAGCAGGATGGCGACGTTCCCGGCCCCACGGTGGTGCTCGACCGCGTTCTGCACCAGGTTCGCGATGGCCCGCTCCGCGAGCGCGGGCGCGCAGGCCACGCGCACCTCGCCGTCCGGCAGCAGCGCACCCACCTCGACGTCGGCGTGGCGGCCCACGATGGCGAAGCGCCGCTCGAGGCGCGCCGCGAGGTCCACGAGGTCGACGACGCCGTCGGACACGTCGACGTCGTGCCGCAGCCGCGCCCCCTGGTGCAGGTTGTCCACCAGCGCCGCGAGGTAGACCACGTCCGCCAGCGCACGCCTCGCCTCGCGCTGCAGCCCACCCTCGGCCTCGCCGGCCATCGCCTCCAGCGCGAGCTGCATGCTCGACAGCGGCGTCCGCAGGTCGTGCGCGATGCCGGCCAGGTGCTCCTGGAGGGCGCGGTTGCGCTGCTCGAGGGCGGTCCGCGTCTCGACGATGCGCGCGTGACTGCTCGCCAGGACCTCCGCGATGTGTCCGAGCGCGTCGTCCGCCTGGTCGGGCGCCACGAACCCGTCGCCGCCCACGCCGCCCGCCGCCTCGGACAGCTCCTCCACCCGCTGGCGCAGCGGGAGCACCACGAACCAGAACGTGCCCGCGCCGGCCAGCAGCATGCCGGCGACGGTCGCCAGGCCCAGCACGCCGACCACGCTGTCGAACGCGGCGGGGCCCGGGGGATGGAACCGCAGGCGGACCAGCGCGCACGGACCCGACGGGGCCATCGGCACGACGGCGACGGTGGGCTCGCCGCCCTCACGGACGAGGTGACCCTCGCGCAGCGCGCCCTCCCGCAGGTTCGGCTCGAGCGGGGGCGCGTCGGGGTTGCTCGACCGTCCGTCGGGCGCGTAGGCGTGGATGGTGAGGGTGCCTGCGCGCGCGCCCCAGGTCTCGGGGGACGCCGCGCACTCCTCCAGGTCCACCGTGCTCATCAGGCTCTGGACGGTCGCGTCGCGGATCGTGGGGCGCGCCAGGAACACGCCGAGCACCAGCAGCCCGACCGCCAGGACCACGCTGACCACGGCGCTGGCGACGATCCGCCAGGGGAGTCGGGCGCGCCTCACCGGGGCTCCAGGTCGATCTTGTAGCCGATGGCCCAGACCGTCCGCAGGTGGGCGCCCGCGGGCCCGAGCTTCTTGCGGATGCGCGAGATGTGGGTGTCGAGCGTGCGGTCGATGCGGTCGCCGTCCTCCGGCAGCGCGTGCTCCGCGATCTGCTGGCGGCTGTAGGCGCGGCCCGCGTGCTCGCGCAGGAAGGCGACGACGTTGAACTCGTGCGCGGTCAGGCCCAGGTCCTCGCCGTCCCGCGTGACCACCCGGGCATCCAGGTCCACGACGACGTCGGCGAGGGGCAGCGTCCGCGACGGCGTGGCCGCGGTGAGCGCCAGCCTCGCGCGGATCCGAGCGACCAGCTCCTCCATGAAGAAGGGCTTGGGCACGAAGTCGACGGCACCCTGGTCGAAGCTGCGCAGGCGCGACGGCAGATCGGTGCGCGCGGACAGGACGACGATCGGCACCGAGACCCGCGTGCGCACGGTCTCGAGGATCTCGAAGCCGCTCTTCTCCGGGAGCATGAGATCGAGCAGCACGAGATCGAAGCGCTCGTGCAGGATGCGGGTCAGGCCTTCGTCGCCGGCCATCGCGAGGCTGGTCTCGAAGCCCGCCTTGCCGAGGCCGCGGATCAGGCCCTCAGCGACGCTGAGGTCGTCCTCGACGACGAGCACCCTGGGACGTTCGTGGGGTGGGATCATGGCCTACCGTACCTCCGGCGGGCGACCCGCCAGCATCGCCAGCGCCTGCGCCTGGCGCTCGACCTGTACCCGCGCGTCCAGGAGCTGCAGCTCGGCCAGGTGGACCTCGTCCTCGGCGTCCAGCGCGGCGTCGACGGGATCGACGTGCTCGTCGACCCGCGCGGTGGCGAGCTCCAGCTTCCGCTCGGCGACGGCCAGCCCCTCGCGCGCCAGGTCCACGGAGGTCCGCGCGGTCACGAGGCCCGCGGACCCGCCGAGCCAGGCCTGCTCCACGTCGCGTCGGGTGCTCTCCAGCTCGAGGCGCGCGGACGAGGCCTCCAGCGCCGCTTGGGACTGGCGCGCCCTGGCGGGTCCGCGGCCGAGCGGTCCGGAGAGCTCGATCCCGACGGCCGCCGTGGGGAGCACGTCCTCGTCGAACAGGGCCTCCCACGCGCCGCCCGCGTCCTCCTGGAGCGAGGCCACGCCGACCGACGCCGTCGCGTCCAGCGTGGGGAGGCGGTCGCGCGACCGGTCGCGCCGCGCGCGCTCGGCGGCCTGCACCCGGAGCTCGGCGAGCGCGACCTCGGGGCTCCCCGCCAGCGCCTCCTCCAGCGTCGGCTCCGTCCACTCGAGCGCTCCATCGCCCGTCGGCTGGACGTCCTGGCCCGGTGAGCGTCCCAACCACACGAGGAGCCGGTCCCGCGCGGCGTCCGCGAGCACGGTCGCCCGTTCGACCTCGGCGTCGGCCTGGTGCGCGGCGAACGCCACCTCCTGTTGCTCGGTCTCCGACACGACCCCCTCGTCCGCCCACGCGCTCGTTCGCTCGAGGAGGCGCTGGGTGCGCGCCTGGCTGGTCCGCGCGACCTCCACCCGCTCCGTCGCCAGCCACCAGTCCCACCACAGGCTCGCGGCGGTGTGCCCGGCCACCAGCGCGGTCGCCTCCCGCCCCGACGACGCCTGGTCGAGCGCCTCCAGGGCCTGGAGCTGCGCCTGGCGCTCGGGGGACCGCCGCAGGGGCGCGAGCAGATCCTGGCGCACGCCGACCGTCCCGCTCATGGTCCACCAGTCCTGGACCAACGGCTCCTCCTCGGTGGGGAAGACGAGCCCGAGCCCGCTCGCGTCGAGGTGTGTGAGCGTGTCGACGTGGGTGACCCCGGCCTCGAGCGACCAGGTGGTGCCCGTGGGCGCGCGACCCGCGACGCCGCCGGAGACGGACTGGCTGTTCGCGACGGTCCCGTAGGGCAGCCCCGCCAGGAAGCCCGCGCTCTCGGCGTGGCTCGCGTCCGCCCGGAGGCACTCCTGGGGCAGGTAGGCGGAGGTCGCGAGGCGCCGTCCCACCTCGGCCTGCGCGAGCATCAGCTCGGCGCGCAGCAGATCGGGGTTGTGGGCTACGGCCTCGCCGACGGCCTGGTCCAGGGTCAGCGGCTCGGCGTGGGCGGACCCCATCCACAGGGCCAACAGAGCGGGGCAGGGCACGGACACCTCCTGCCCCCAACCTCGCGACCGGGTGTTGAGCGAGTCTGGAGCGCGAGGAGTTCGTTCGCTCAAAGGTCTCTCAACAAGCGGCCCCTACCTTGGGAACCGGAATCGTCCAAGGAGGACCCCGTGAGACCGTCCCTGCTCGCCCTGGTCGGCGCCCTCGCCCTCGCGCTCCCCGCCTGCGGAACACCCGCCCCCACCCTCGAGGTGGCGCCCGCCACGTCGGGCGACCTGGCGCTCACCGTCACCGCCGTGGGCACGCTCGCCGCGGAGGACGAGGTGCAGGTCGGCACCGAGCTGTCCGGGACGGTGCTCGAGGTCGGGGTGGAGGTCAACGACGTGGTCGTGGCGGGGCAGCTGCTCGCCCGCCTCGATCCGGTGCCCTTCGCGCTGGCCGTCGACGAGGGGGAGGCCGCGGTGGCGGCGGCGCGGGCGGCCGTGCGGACCGCGGAGGTGGGCCTGGCGTCGGCCGAGTCCGAGCTCGGACGCACCGAGCGCCTGCTCGAGCGGGGGGCGGCGACCTCCGTGCAGCTCGACCGCGCGCGGACCCAGCGCGACCTCCAGTCCGCCCAGCTCGACGCGGCCCGCGCCCAGTGGCTCCAGGCCCGCAGCGCGCTGGCTCGCGCCCGTGATCACCTCGACGCCACCGAGCTGCACAGCCCCATCGACGGCGTCGTGCTCCGTCGGGCGGTGGAGCCCGGGCAGACGGTGGTCTCCGCGCTGTCGGCGCCGACGCTGTTCACGGTGGGCGGTGACACGAGCGCTCTCGTCGCCGAGGTCGACATCGACGAGGCGGACGTGGCGCGGGTGCGGGAGGGGCAGGCCGTCTCGTGCAGCGTGCCCGCCTGGCCCGCCCGCGAGTTCTTGGGTGTGGTGGAGCGCGTCGATCTGGCGCCGGACCCGCGGTCGCCGGTCGTGGTCTACGTGGCGCGCGTGCGCGTCGACAACCCGGACGGGGCCTTGCGCACGGGGATGACGGTGACGGCGAGCATCGAGACGGATCGGTTCGAGGACGCCGTGCTGGTGCCGTCGGCGGCGCTCCGCTTCGCGCCCGAGGGCGCCTCGCCGGGTGGGCGGGTCTATGTCGACGAAGGCGGTGAGCCGCGCGCCCTGCCCGTGGAGGTGCTGAGTGAGGACGGGCTGCTGGCCGCGGTCAGCGGGGTGCCCGTCGGCGCCTCGGTGGTGACGGGGGTGCAGCGATGATCGGGCGCGAGGACGACGTGGTCATCCGCATCCGCGGCCTGCGCCGGGTCTACGGCCGAGGCGACGCCGAGGTCCGCGCGCTGGACGGCGTGGATCTGGACATCCCGCGCGGGATCTTCCTCACGCTGATGGGCCCCTCGGGCTCCGGCAAGTCCACGCTGCTCAACGCGATCGGCCTGCTCGACGTACCGACCGCGGGCTCGCTGGCCATCGAGGGCCGGGAGATGGTGGGGCTGAGCCGACGGGAGCGCGCGCTGGCCCGCCGTGAGCGGCTGGGCTTCGTCTTCCAGGGCTTCAACCTGCTGATGCGGAGCACTGCGCTGCAGAACGTGGAGCTCCCGCTGGTGTACCGGGGGGTGGGACGCGCGGAGCGGCGTCGACGCTCGCTCGAGGCGCTGGCGGCCGTGGGCCTGGCGGACCGCGCCGACCACCTGCCGAACGAGCTCTCCGGCGGCCAGCAGCAGCGCGTGGCCATCGCGCGCGCCATCGTCGGCGAGCCCGAGATCCTGCTGGCCGACGAGCCCACGGGGAACCTCGACACCGTGATGAGCCACGAGGTCATGCAGCTCCTCCGCCGGCTCAACAGCGAGCGCGGGATCACCGTCGTCATGGTGAGCCACGAGCCCGAGATGACCGTGTACACCGATCGGATCGCCCACTTCCGCGACGGTCGGCTCGAGAACATCGAGACCGTGAAGGAGGCCGCGTGAACGTCCTCACCAACGCGCTGGCGATCGCGGCCTCGGAGCTGCGTCGCAACCTGGGTCGTGCGCTGCTCACGGCGCTCGGCGTCCTCATCGGTGTCGGCGCCGTCATCACGATGGTCGGCATCGGCGAGGGCGCGACCGCCTCGATCGAGGAGGACCTGAGCTCGATCGGGCGCAACATGCTCATCCTCAACCCCGGGACGGGCCGTGGACAGCTGCGGACCCAGGCCCCGCCCTTCGACCTGCGCGACGCCGACGCGATCGCCGCACGCGTGCCGTACGTGGAGCTGACGGCGCCCACGACCACCGTCCCCGTCCTCGCCGCCTACGGAGGGGAGGAGGTCCTCACGAAGGTCTATGGCGCCCCCAACGCCTGGTTCGCGATCATGGACCGCGACGTGGCCCAGGGGCGCCTGCCCACGGAGGCGGAGCAGCGCTCGGGGGCGGGCGTCTGTGTGATCGGCGAGACGGTCCGCCAGAGCCTGTTCGGCGGAGAGAACGCGGTGGGCGCGCGGATCCGGGTCGCGGACACGAGCTGCCAGGTGATCGGCGTGATCGCGGCGAAGGGCGCGAACACCATGGGCATCGACGAGGACGACGTGATGGTGGCGCCCCTCACCACGGTGCAGCGGCGGATCGTGGGGAGCACGGACGTGACCGGCATCTTCCTGTCGGTCGACGCGCCGGAGCACATCGAGGAGGCCAAGGCGCAGACGCTGGCGCTGATGCGCGAGCGGCGTCACATCGGCCCGCGCGGCTCGGACGACTTCTCGATCACGGACACCCGCGAGGTGGCGACGATGGTGAGCGGCATCACGTCGCTGCTCACGGCCTTCCTGGGCGCGGTGGCCGGCGTGAGCCTGCTCGTCGGCGGCATCGGCATCATGAACATCATGCTCGTCAGCGTGACCGAGCGGACGCGGGAGATCGGCATCCGCATGTCCGTGGGCGCGCTCGAGGGCGACGTGCTGACGCAGTTCCTCGTGGAGGCGGGGCTCATCTCCACGCTCGGCGGCATCGCGGGCGTCGCGACCGGCCTGCTGGGCGGGTTCGTGGGTGCGAGAGCGCTGGGCGTGATCTTCACGGTCAACGCGCCGGTGACGCTGGGAGCGGTGGCCTTCTCGGCGCTGGTGGGCGTCGTCTTCGGCTTCTACCCGGCGCGACGGGCGGCCCACATGGAGCCCATCGACGCGCTCCGCCACCACTGACCCTGGCGAGCGCCGAGCCTTCGGCGTAGCCTCCAGGGGTGTCGGACCCACCGGAGTACGCCCCACACGAGCCGCTCGATCATCCGGGCGCGGCCATCCTGGCGACGCTGGCGACGTTCGTCGTCGGCTGGTCCCTCTGCATCGTGGCGGTGTTGCAGTCGGCGCCGCCCTGGGACCAGGCGTTGATCGCGCTCCCGTTCCCGGGGCTGCTGCAGGTCCTGTGGGTCGGCCCGATGCTCGGGATCGCGGCGGTTCGTCGTTGGGGGCGGTTCGTGCGGGCGATGGGGGTGACGGCGCTCGTCCTGGCGGTCGTGAACGCGGTCGGGTTGGTGGTCGTGTACATGACCCTGCCGCCCGGCCGTCTGTTCTGAAGGGGGCGGGGTGACGGAGCTCACGGACGAGCAGCTCGACGCGATCGCGCGCGTGGAGGCTCGGCTGGCGGACGCGCGCGAGGCGGTGCTGGTGGGGCCTGCGGGCAGCGGCAAGACGACGCTGCTGCGCGAGATGATCGGCCGGCTGGCGGCGAGCGGGCGCGACGTGGTGCTGGCGGCGCCGACAGGCAAGGCGGCGGTCCGCCTGGCGCGCGCGACGGGGCGCGAGGCGACGACGCTGCACCGCCGGATCTACCGGGCCATCGACGACGACGAGACCGAGCAGGGCGCTGGGCAGCTGCAGTTCTCCCAGCCGCGGGCGGCGACCGGTGAGGGCGCCGTGCTCGTGGTGGACGAGGCGTCGATGGTGGGGACGCAGCTCTACGGCGACGTGATGGCGCACCTCGCGGCCGGCTCGGCGGTCCTGTGGGTGGGGGACCGCGAGCAGCTCGAGCCGGTGGAGGACCGCTGGGGGCCGGACCTGACCTCGCCCACCGCCGCGCTCGCGACCGTCCACCGCCACGCCGCCGAGAACCCCGTCCTCGCCTATGCGACCGCCATCCGCGAGGGGAGGGGTGCCGCGTGGCGACGGGAGTGGCCGAACACCGACGAGCGGGTGCGCTTCCGGTCCGAGCCGCTGGACGCCGTGACGGCGTGGGCCGCGGAGGCTGCCGCGGACGGGCGGGACGCCGCGGTCGTGACCTGGACCCACCAGGTGCGGGAGCGGATCAACGCGGGCGTGCGGGAGCGCATGGGCCTGCAGGGCCCGCTCGCACCCGGGGACAAGGTGCTCGTCCGCATGAACAGCGAGCCCGTGGGCGTGATGAACGGCGAGCTGTTCACGGTCGAGCGCGTGCACCCGACGGAGATGTTCGACCGCCCGGTGCTCGTGCTCTCGCTGGCGGGGCTGTCGCGCGAGGTGCGCGTGTTCAGCGAGCACCTGAACGACCGCGGGCGCGGCGTGTGGGCGACCCGCAAGCAGGTCTCCGCGCGCCGGTGGGACCGCTACCGCTTCCTCCACCTCTGGCACGGGCACGCGCTCACGGTGCACAGCGCGCAGGGATCGCAGTGGTCGGACGTGGCCTTCGTGGTCGACGGCGCCCTGTTGCGGCAGGCGCGCACGGACCCCGACGGCGTGCGGCGCCTGGTGTACACCGCCGTCACGCGCGCCTCGGAGCGGCTGGTCGTGTTCGATCTCGTCGATGCGCTCGGTGGGTGAGGATGTGCTGGTAGACCTGTACAGCGGCTTCGAGGGTGAGCGGGAGATCGTGTTCTCCAGCTCGCAGGGCACGATCCGAGCATGGTGCGGGTACTTCGACGAGCTCATGCGCCACGTGCAGCCGGGCCGACACGGGTGGGAGGGCTTTGCACGGCACTACCACCTCCTCACGGGCTGGATCGAGCGGCCGTCGTGGACCGACCCGAATCCGGAAGACACGCTGCGACAGCTGGAAACGGTCGCGCCGCTCGACGGTGAGGCCGAGACGTTCCGGCGCGAGCTGGTCCGTCTGTATGCCAGCTCCATCGCAGCCGGTGCTGCCCTGTCCATTCGCGAAGAGTGAATGAAAGGTCATTCTCGGGTCTGCGACCTCGGGCGCCATGCCTGCCAACGTGTCCCTCGGTCGCTGCGCTCCCGGCCCCCTCACCCCGACCCTCTCCCCCCGCGGGGGAGAGGGGGAAGCAACAGCACTATTCCGCTACCTACGCGAGGAAGACAGGCTCCTTGTCGTCGGGCATCTGCGCGAGCTCGGCCTCGGTCAGGCGGGCGTAGACCTCGATCAGGTTCCCACCAGGGTCCTTCAGCCACAGCTCGTGCAGGGGGGTGCCCCGCCAGGTCGTGCGCGCGGGCTTGTGCAGCGTCCAGCCGGCGGCGAGCGCGCGGTGGTGGGCGTCGATGACGGCGGCGCGGTCCGGCAGCTCGATCCCCAGGTGGTAGAGCGTGTCCTGGTGCAGCGGGAGCCCGTCGTCGACGAGGACCACGAAGTTCGTGCGCAGGGGTTCGCTCACGAAGGTCACGTAGCGGTGGGTCCACTCCCTGGGCTCCACGCCGAGCAGCCAGGTGTAGAACCGGGCGGCGGCCGCGAGGTCCGGGACGCGGACGCTCGCGTGGAACTCGATCGGCGCCAGCGGCTCGGGCACGTCGCGGAGCGCGGCGAGCACGTCGATGCGTTGGCGCAGCGCGTCGCGCGTGGCGCGGAAGGCCTGGAGACGCTGCTCTCCGCTGGTTCGCGACGGGTCCGCCACGCTCCAGGTCAGCCGTCGCGCGTTCCCGGTGGGCGGGGCGTCCGGCGACAGCGCGATCACGAGGTCGGCGTCGGCGGGATCGAGGTCGGAGGGCTCGGCCGGCTCGATGCCCAGCTCGGCGAGCACGCGCACCACGTCCTCGCTCGCCGGCGCGGACGGCCCTACGCGGACCGCGCCCCCGAAGCGAGAGCGGGCGAGGGCCACGGCGAGCGCGGTCCTCGCGTCGTCCGCGGGCGCGAGGAACAGCAGGCGCTCGAACCGCATGGTCAGCGGGTGACCTCGAGCGACCAGCTCCGCAGCGTCCCCACGTCGCCGGCGGCCACGTCCTTCATCACCAGTCGCCACGTGCCGGCGGAGGCCTCACCGTCGAAGTCGTCGATCAGGAAGCTCTGGGTGCCGAAGTTGCCGCTGCTCGCGTCCGCCTCGACCAGCACCGCGGAGCCCGGGCTGCCGAGCCGCTGCAGCTCGAGCGTCAGGTCGCCCTTGTACGAGTGGTCGATGTCGACGACCGCCTTGAGCGCGCGGATGTCGCCCGAGCCCGTGACCTCGAGGTTGCTGAACGCGCCGGCCTCGTCGTTGTCCGGGATGAGCACATCGGTGTCGTTGCGGAACACGTCGGTGTCGGTGCTCGGGCCCGAGCCGCCGCTCGTCGTGATCTGCATCGACCAGCGGTTGAGCGTGCCCGTGTCGGACTTCGCGTTGTCCGAGACCACGAGCGACCAGGTGCCCGAGGCCTGCAGGCCCACCGCGTCGGGCACCACGAACGTCTTCTTCACGTCGTCGGCGCCGCCGCCCGTGTGGTCGTGCAGCACGATCTCGCGGCCGTTGCGGTCCACCAGCGCCACCTTCAGGTCGCCCTGGTAGGTGTGGGTGATGTCGACGGTGACCGCGAGCGTCTCGATCGTGCCGTCCTGCGACACGTCGATGTCCGCCCGGATGCCGGTGGGGTCGTTGTCGGGGATGGGCGTGCGGGTGGTGTACGAGAAGACCTGCGTGTCGCCGCCGCCGGCGCAGGCCGCGTCCGTGTCGCAGTCGCTGTCGTCGCAGTCCACGGCGCCGTCGTAGTCGTTGTCCACCGAGTCGCCGCAGACCTCGTCCAGATCGACCTGCGGCAGGCCGCTGACGTAGGCCGTCAGGTACGTCTCGACGTAGTCCATGCTGATCCAGCCGTAGCCGGCGCCGTAGGGGTTGGTGCTGCCGAAGGTCCCCGCACCCCAGCTGTTGCGAAACAGGAAGAAGCCCTTCTCCATCAGCGGGTTGCCGGCCTCGTCGGTCAGCAGGTTGCCCTGGCCGTCGCGCTTCTGCACCTCGAGCGTGTCGTCCCAGCCGACCAGCAGGAAGCTGTGGCCCGCGGGCTTGCGCTCCGCCTGCGCGATGTCGTCGGCGTTGGGGAAGGTGACGTAGCCGGCCTTGTAGAAGTCGCGGTTCACCGGGAGCTCCGAGGCGCCGTGGTTCCAGGCCTGGTAGAAGAACTTGCCCCCCACCACCACGGCCTCCTCCTTCGAGACCATGTGCGCCTTGATGGAGTCGGGGCGGGAGCTGATCCAGCGGCCGGCGGGCAGGTGCCAGCGCTCGGCGGCCATCGCCGAGGCCGGCGGGTCACCGTTTGTGTAGCACTTCACGGGGCGGTTCTCGCCCGTGCAGGCGGCGTCGTTGCTCGTCGACCAGGGAGAGGTCTGGTAGGGCCAGTCGGACTCCTCGACGATGCCGTACCGGTTGATCGCGGTGAGGTTGCTGCTCGCGCTGCTGCCCTCGGTGGTCGCGAAGTCGCCGACCTCCACCTTCACCGACCACTGCAGGAACTGCTCGGAGAAGTCGGGGTTCGGGATCGTCCCCTCCTTCAGGTACAGGTGCTCCATCAGCCCGACCGTGCTGAAGATCGAGCACACGCCGCGGCTGCCCTGGCTGCGCACCGGCGACTGCCACTGCATCGGCGCGTCGAACTTCGCCGGGTAGATCGCGTCCGCCTTGCCCTCGTCGGCGAGCTTGTCGTTGCCCGGCCAGCCCTCGTACAGCTCCTCCTCGCCGGACAGCGGGGGGAAGTTGTCGAAGTCGCCGTCGTCGCCCTCATCGGGGTGGCATCCCCACAGCAGGGCGAGGATGGAGGCGGAGGTCAGGAGGCGGCGCATGATCGGCTCCGGGCTTCGGGGGCGCGCCTCATAATGTGCCGCCCCGCGCGCGTCCCGCGAGCTATCGTCGATGGCCGTGATCACCTCCACCCGCTCCCGCACCCGCTTCGTCTGGCTGCTGGCGCTCGCCGGCTGCAAGGGCCAGGACGCCGCTCCCGAGCTATTCCCGCTGGCCGACGCCCAGACCGCGGTGGGGGCCGAGCTGCTGATCGTGCTCGGCGCCACCGACCCCGACGGGGACCCCCTGACGTACGCGTTCCGCTCGGACGAGAGCGTGACGGCGGGCGCGACGCTCGAGCCGGACGGCGCCGGCGCGCGCTTCACGTGGACGCCGACCATCGACGACCTCGGTCCCCACGAGGTCACCTTCACGGTGCAGGACGGCTGGCTGCTGGACAGCGCGACGGTCGAGGTGCTCGTCGTGGCCTCGGAGGGCTCGACCGCGCCGGTCTTCGTGCAGCCGCTCGGCACGGGGACGACGCTCGATCTCGGCCGTGGGCCCTGTGTCGAGGTGCCCATCGTGGTCACGGACCCGGACACCCCCGGGGTGACGTTGGGCGAGGCCGAGCCGCGGATCGATGGCGGCGAGCTCGTGCAGCTCGACGAGCTCACGGGGACCTGGACCTTCTGCCCGACGCGCGAGCAGATCGGGAGCGGCGACCGGTACGCGCTGCAGCTCACCGCGGACGACTTCGAGAACCCGCCGACGGTCAAGCCGTACACCATCGTCGTGCTCGGCGAGAACGGGAGCTCGTGCCCGGGCGATCCACCGACGGTGGAGCACGCGCCGACGGACGTGCGCTCGCTCGCCGACGTGCCGATCACCGTGCGCATCCGCGACGATCAGGGCCTGAAGTTCGAGCCCCTGCTGTACGCGTCGAGCACGGACCCCGGTGAGCCGCCGGATCTCACGGCGATGACGCAGCTCACGATGTCGCTGGCCTCGGGCACGACGCAGGACGGAACGTGGACGGCGCTGGTGCCGAACCCGGCGGCGCGGCTGTCGACCGGCGCGGACGCGCCCCTGTGGTACGTCGTGGCCGCGACCGACAACGACGACCTCGAGGGCTCCTGCGACCACACGGTGCTGGCACCCGAGGGCGGGAGCTGGTCGATCACGGTGGAGAACCCGGGCGGGCAGGGCGACGGCGGGATCTGCGACCCCTGCACCGCGGACGCGCAGTGCGGCGGAGCGGGCGACCTGTGCGTGTTCTTCGGCGACGGCCCCCACTGCTTCGCGGACTGCGAGCTCGACACCGACTGTCCCGCGGACCACTACTGCAGCTTCTCGACGTTCACCTCGGTCGACGGGGAGCGCGGTCGCCAGTGCCTGCCGAACGATCTCGTGTGTGACCCGCCCGAGCCCGAGTGCCAGGACGACGCACTCGAGGACAACGACACCCGCGCGACCGCGGTCCCGCTGTCCGAGGGCCTCCACCACCTCACGAGCTGCCCGGCGAGCACCGGCGACGACGAAGACTGGTACGAGGTCCACCTCACAGGGGAGAGCACGATCGAGGCGATCCTGGACGGCGGACCGGCGACCGACCTCGATCTCGCG
>JACKER010000007.1:0-1102500 GCA_020632925.1 Alphaproteobacteria bacterium
CTTGGCGTCTGCGTTGCTCGAAAGCGCCGCCAGGAGGGCGACCGCGGTAGCGTTCTTCTTCATGGCTGTTTCTCCGTCGTTCACCTGGAATCTAGGAAAACGAGGGAGGATGGACCATGGGGGTTCCTGTGGAAGACCTGCCTATTCCTGCCGGGCTTCGATTCGCACCCGAAGCTCGCCCGCGGTGAGGAGCGCGTCGACGGGCCCGTCGATGGCCCCGAGGCGGACCAGTCCATCCGCGCGGCGAAAGTCCCGGTAGAAGATCGCCAGGTTGCCCCAGGGCGCGTAGTACGTCAGGTCGCCGACCTTGGCAGCGTAGGCCGACGGTGCACCGGTCGTGTCGAGCTTCTTCGGTAGCTGCGCCACCTTCTCGGTGTGCGCGTAGTCCGTCAGGGTGAGCTCGAGCGGCAACACGGCCGCGAAGTCGCGGGCGGCGGCCGAGTTGTCGAGGGTGGCAGGCAGCTTCTGGTCGCCGATCACCAGCTGGATGTGGATCACGTCGGACTCCTTGGCCGGGGCCTCGGCGGCGTCCGGCGGCTGTGGGGGCTCGGCAGCGAGCGTGCTCGAGGCGACCAGTGCCATGCACAGAGCCGTCGCGAGGCTGATCCCGCGCATGATCAGACTGCCGCCAGACCCGGCTGGAGCGTGTCGCTGTAGGGCAGTGACTGCGCCGCCGAAGGCGAGACCGAGAAGTAGCGCTTGAACTCCCGGCTGAACTGCGACGGGCTCGCGTAGCCGACCTCGTAGGCCGCCTCCTCGACCCGCTTGCCCTCGTACACGAGCAGGCTCTTGGCCTTCAGCAGTCGCACCTTCTTCAGGTACTGGAGCGGCGTCTCGCCGGTGACCTCCTTGAAAGCGCGGTGGAACGACGAGACCCCCATCGCCGCCTCGTGGGCGAGGTCCTCGACCGTCAGCGCGCTCGCGAAGTCCCCGTGGATGAGCTCGAGCGACTGCGCGATGTTCGCGTAGGGCGTCTGGTGGCGGGTCAGGGCGTACAGGACCCGCCCGTGCTCGGAGCGGAGGATGCGGTAGACGATCTCCTCGACGGCCGCGGGGCCCAAGACCGATCGGTCCATCGGGTCGGTGAGGCACTGGAGCAGTCGGCTGACCGCGGCGAGCAGCGGGCCGTCCATCTCGAGCGGCTCGACGGCGCTGTGGACGCCCGTCGCGCCGCGGTGTTCGAGTCCCAGCTTGCCCCCGAAGCGGGCGACCAGGCTGTGGAGCAAGCCCAGGTCCACGTCCAGGCGGATGCCGAGCAGTGGCTTCTCCGGCGTGCCGTAGGAGGCGCACTCGAAGGGCACGGGCACGCCGAGCACCAGGCAGCTGTCCTCGCCGTAGCGGAACTGTCGACCGCCGAGGAAGCCCTCCTTGTAGCCCTGGCCGACGATGACGATGCCGGTGTCGTAGAGCAGCGGGGACCGAGGGGTGTCCCGGTCGATCCAGAAGAAGGTGACGCCCGGAACCCCGGTCTCGGCGACCCCCGTCACGTCCGTCGATGGGATCGTGGCTCGATAGGCGGTGAGCAGTGGGGCGAGGGCAGCCATCTGGGCCTCCAGGCTTCGGTATCCAGATAATGCGCTTGGGGTGGGCCACGGGTGCTCATTTGGGCCAGATTCTTGCCTATTCCTGCCAGAGGGCGCTGACAGCTACTCCACGAGCAACGGAGGAGGCCAGAGCTGGGCCTGCAGGGTGAGGGCTCGCTCCCGCAGCACCCTCGAGTGGCACGCCAGTCCACGTCAGGCGTCCGATGGACGGCCCTCCGCTGTTCAGCTCGAACGCGTCGGGGCGGGCAGCATTCGCGCAGAGGAAGCGTCCGCCCCAATCCCGCGCTCGACCAGGTCGAGGAACGCCTCTCCGATCTCGAGCAGCTTGGAGGTCTCGATGTCGTTCCATCCGCCGTTCTGGTGGCCGAGGAGATTCAACGGTCCCCGGTCCAGCACGGGTGGCGCCCGCCGAAGTGCAGTGATGAGGGAGCGGATTCCGGCCATCACCACGCGGCGCCCCTCGTCGTCCTGCACGGCTTCGCCGAGGCAGACTGGTACGCATCCGTTGAAGTGGACCTTCGATATCAGCAACCACTGGTCGCGGGTCTTGAGCACCGGTGAACCTCGCCGCTGGTCGAGGCCGGGCTCCTCGAGGTGGAGCGCGAGGAGGCGGAGCCATAGCTCCAGGATGCCGTCTTGCACCCAGAAGCCGCGGCCGTCGATGTCCACGAACGAGGAACCCACGTCAGCTCCCACGCGGCCCCTATCCTGCACCGTACGCCAACGCGCCGACGACCCGAACGTGACGAGGGGTGTCAGTCGGGCGTGGGGACGCCGCCGGTGACCCACACCAGGACGAGGCCCGCGAACGTCGCCCACCCCGCGAGCACCAGCGCGCCCGCGACCACGAGGCCGCATCCGACCAAGCGATGGGCGGGCTCGCCACGCGCCGTGGCCACGACGTACGCTCCCGCGCACACTGCGAACAGGGGTCCTCCGAGCCCGCCCGTGACGAACAGCGGCCACGGCGGAGCCCAGCGCGGGCCGAGGAAGCCTACCAGCGTGACCAGACCCACGGAGAACGCGAAGCCCCCGAGGGTCAGCGCGACGCTGGCGTGACGACGGCGCTGGGCGGTCGTGTTCACGGTGCGCTCCCTCGAGCAGTTGTGCGTCGGTTGTGCGTTCGGAGCACTCTTCCCAGGTGAGCGCCGATGGTCCCCGGTCGGGGATCCCGCTCGAACCGGGACCTCCGACGGGTCGACTCGGCCGTGTCAGACATTGAACCGGAAGTGAGACGTTACGGGCTGCGAACCGAGGAAAGGACCGTGAAAGCCCTTACCCCGTCGGCGTACTTCGGTCACCGGGTCGGGAGGGAGGGTAGGCCGAAGATCGGCTCCCTCCGTGAGGATCCGAACTCTGTGTGATCCACCGTGATCCACCGAGGCGCGTCGGACGAGCCTCGGATGGAGCGGCGTTCGCTGCTACTCGCGGGCGTCGCCGAGGAGCGCCAGCTCCTTGGCGGACAGGCGGATCTGCTTCTCGCAAGTCGCATGGCCGTCGGCGGTCTTCTTGGCGATCGTCACCTGGTACTCCCGCGACAACACCTTGCCGCTGTCGGTCTGCACCCGGCTGACCTCACGGCACTCCCAGACGAAGGCCCGGCGGCCAAAGGGGCGCGCCAGGGCGCGCTTGAGGGCCTCCCAGTTGGGGCCGGACTCACCATGGGTCAGGACGAGACCACCGAGGTGGGTGCGGCGATTGCACGCGTAGGTGCGGCGATTGTTCACGACGCACCTCCGATCGACGCCTTGTGGGCGTGGACGTACCCTTCCACGGCCTGCCGAAGGACGGCACGAGCGTGCTCACCACGAAGGGCGAGAACCGCGCGGAACTGGCGGTGCAGGTCTGCGGGCAACGGGATGGTGATGGCGACGGACGGGCCGTCGGTCTTGCTGATGTTCATGTCGGACTCCGAGCACCCCGGCGAGAATGCCGAGATTGAAACGTAGTTGTGTTTCAGTGCGCTCTAGCAGGGTGCTGCAGAACCCCCTCGGGCCGACGCTCGCCGAGCCGCAGGACTCCGCAGTGGGGTCTCGGCGACCCGGGTGAGGCGTCCTCGGCCTCTGGTCTGGGCCCGCATCGCGGGCTCGGCGGCGGTTCGCCCGGCTCCGGACGCTACCCCGCGAGCTCCAGTCGGGCGATCCTCATCAGGTCGTAGGCGGCGGCTTGGAACGTGAACGCGGCATCCGTGCGGGCTCTCCCGCGGAATCGTGATCGTCGCATGCCTCCGACCGTCTTCCCCCACCCGAAGATCTTCTCGATGAGCATCCGGCACCGCTGGCTGGCGCTGTAGCCAGCGTGGCGTGTCGACCGGCCGTCGATGCCCGACCCGCGGCGGGTCGTGATGTTCCGGGCGACGTGCGGGGTGACGCGGAGCCCGCGGCACTGCCGGATGAAGTCGCGCACGTCGTAGGCCTTGTCGCAGCCGACGGTCACGCGCCGGGGCATTGCGGCCGCTGCGCGCTGTCGCAGCCGCCGGAGCATGGCCAGCGCGCCCGTGCGCTCCGCGAAGCCGCTCGCGGTCTCCAGCTCGGTGTCGATGATGAGCCCGTTCCGGTTCTCCATGAGCACGTTCCCGACGTAGCAGAGCTTCGACTCCCGGCCGCGGCCCTTGCGGAGCAGCTTCGCCTCGGGGTCCGTCTTCGACTCGTGCGTGTCGTTGCTGCGCTTCGTGCCCTTGAAGTCGCCGAACCCGTTGTTGTCGTTCGAGTCGTCGTCCTTCGGCCGGAAGCTCTTCATCGAGGCCCACGCCTCGATGAGCGTGCCGTCTACCGAGAAGTGTTCGTTGCTCGCCAGGTCCTGCGCCTTCGCATACGCGACGATGCGCTGGAGGAACTCGCGCGCGACCTCCTGGTTGAGCAGCCGGTCCCGGTTGTGCGTGAACCCGGTCGCGTCGAACGGGACCTCGATCAGGTCCATGTCGAGGAACCAGCGGAACAGCATGTTGTAGCGGAGCTGCTCGCACAGCATCCGCTCGCTGCGCACACTGAACAGCGCCATGAGGACCACGGCCTTCAGTAGTCGCTCGGGCGGGATGGACGGTCGCCCTACGTCGGCGTAGAGCGCGTCGAACAGCGGCGAGAGGTCCTTCAGGACTTCGTCGGTGACCCGCTTGACGGCCCGGATCGGGTGGCGTTCGGGGACCAAGCTCTCGATGGACACGAGAGCCAGCATGGACGGCTGCTTCGGCTGGGATCCGCGCATAGTCCGAGCAGATCACAACCTCCGCCCCGTGTCGATCCCGTCCGCGGACCCGCTCGGGGCGAACCTCCAGCGCCCGGCGACGGGCCCGCAGTGCGTCACGCCGGCGCGCGGAGGTGCCGGACCGCGCCGCGCCAGAGCCCCGCGTGGCTCTGGGTTCTGCAGCACCCTGCTAGGAGTGCCGATCGAGTTTGCGCCAGTTGGTACGGACGCTCGGGTGACCGCCACACGAACGTGGCGAGCAGCCACGTCGATAGGATGATTGTGCCGCAGGGCCAGCCTGCCGTCAAGGCCACGCATGAAGAAAAACATGCCTCTAATGCGAGGTTCAGGTAGATCGAGGCGCGCGTAGTACAACCTCGATGTCGGAATAAGCTACACAATCGTGTCGGCATGAGAACCGTCGGTAGATCTCCGATGCGCCCAGCCAGGCGGAGGCCAAGATGTCTACCGCCGACTTCCTCACCGTCGAGCACCAGGTGCTCGGCCTGTTCGACACCCTCGACCGCACCTCGGAACCCAAGGACGCCGCCGGGTACGCCTCCGAGCGCCTGGCCGTGCACTACGACCTCGACCTGCTCGGCCTGGCTCGCCGTTACCCGCCGTCAACATCCGGAACACCGGAAGGCCGGGAAGCCCTCCTGCTGGAGCATTTGGGTGCCGCAGCCGGGTTGGTGGCCCTGGAGGCCCGCGTCTCGGTTGCGGTGCTGGACGCCCTGATCGACTTGCTCACCGCCGCATTGACTGCGCAGGTCGACGACAAGGCCACCGCCGTGTGGGCCTGCAACCGCGTCATCGGTGCGACCGGGATCGGCGGCGTCGTTCACGACCCGACCGACAGCAACCCGGGCGAGGCTGCCGTCCGCCACCTACGGGCGGCCAGCGTCCTCCTCGAGCGGCAGTCGTCGATCATCAGAGGGGAGGAGGACATCCCGTTCTGACTGGCATGGCGGCCTCACGCCTCACCACGGCGTCGAAGCCCGGTGGACACCCCGACCCGCCAGCCGATCTCGGCGGAACGCTCGACGTGCCCGAGCATCTCCGTCCTGCACTCTTCGAGGTGCCCGCCGAGGCCGAGACGTTCGGGGATCAGCTCCCGGAGCCGGGTCTCGATCTCCATGAGGTGTCGCGACCCTCGGTTCCATTCCGCGTCCTCCCCGAGCGCGACGCTGATCGCGTGGGTCGGGGCCGACCAGTTGCCCTGGTCGGGGTCGAGGGCGAGCCGTGCGTTGATCACGTCGTCGAGGGCGCTGTCGAGGTAGGCGGCGCAGACCTCGACGGCTCGTTCCTGGGGGGTGGTGGCTCGTCGGCGCATGAAGTCCTCCGCCGAGGGTACGCGCCGCCCCCGTCGCCCTGAACCCGTCAGGTCTCGATCTCGACCTCGGCGGCAACCTCGATCTCCACAGGTGTGTAGATGTCCACGCCCACGTCGGGGGCGTGGATGCTGATCACCAAGGAGTAGCGCATCTCCTCGTCGTACCGGTTCGCCGTCAGTCGATCCTTCCACCACCCGCCGACCGGGTACACGGCGATGTGATCGCGGGCGGCGAGGTCGATGGCAGGGCCCGTCCAAGTGTCCGAGTGGATCGAGCCCCGATCGCGGTGAGCAGCCGTCAGGAGCCAGCCCTTCTCCGAGAAGCTGGGCACACCGCCTTCCTCGTCCTGCTCGTTCTTGGACACCCGCTTGCGGAAGTCCTCGAGCGACTCGAGCGGGTTCCTCATCGCGAAGCGTAGCCCCGCCGACTGGTAACGACGCTTCGAGTTCCACCCCCGCCGCGCCGGGTTCGGCTCGACGAAGTACGAGAGGGTCACCCGAAGCTCGACCTGTTCGTTGTTCAGCGCCTCCAGCGCGTCCTTCGGCCACGGAAGCTGGAACAGGTGCCAGTCGCGGGTCTTCACGTCGGGCGCCTTGCCTGGCTTCCCGACGTTGTGAAACGGCTGGATCCGCCGCTGCGCCACCAGGGTCAGGGCGTTCGAGGCACTCGAAGCAGCCCGCTCGAGGTCGGGCACGCCCCAGCCGTACCGTCGAAGCAGGAGGTCGCGTTCCTTCGGCTTCGCTGTCGGCGACAACAGCGCCTTCATCCGGGGCGTCCACTGGGCGGAGTGCACCGTCAACGCCCGCACGGTCTCCGGCCACACGTCGTCCTGTTGTTCACGCAGCCGTACCAGCAGGGACGCGGCGAACCGAGCCCCCAGGGCGGCGGCACCGCTCGTGTCCCCCGTGGTGTCGAGCAGGCGGTCGTTTGGCTTCCAGTGCGTGGAGAGCAGGCGAAGGGCGTCCGGAAGCTCGACGAGGCCGTCCGGAGCGAGCGTAGCGTTGCCGCCCTCGAACACCACGTCGGGCTTGTTCGGCCAGTTCGGCTTCCACGTCAGCGAGGTCGACGAGGCCGGGCTGAGCCCGCCGGGGCTGGCGATCACCTTGTGCCCGGGGAAGTCCTTGGTCTCGAACACCACCTTGTCGGTGAACGCCCCCACCGTGAGCGCATTCCACGCCTGACCCGGGTCGTGAACCTGGTGGGTGTCGTTTTCGGCGTCGTACCCCTGCCAGGCCGACTGCGGCACGTTGCCGCCGGAGATCACCATCAGCCGGGGCAGCTCGTCCCGCCGCCCTTCACAGAGCGCGTCGACCTCCGCCGACCACGACGAGGGCTTGCCCCGGTCGCGGTAGTCCTCTGCGGTCACCGTCATGCAGAACACCCGCTCACGCTCGGGGGCCTGCAGCTCCGACTTCGACACCGCCCGAAGGGTGAAGGCGCCCCACAGGCGCTCCTTCGTCCTCGGCTGCCCCCGTGGGGGCAACAGCACCACGGATTCGAGGCCGTAGCTGGGGGACACGGGGCCCGTTCCCGCGAGGGGTGTGGTCAGGTCTCCCCAGGCGGCCAGGCCCGCCATGAGCGTGCCGTGGCCCTTGTGGTCGGTGCGACCCCAGGCGTCGTCCACGGTGTGCAGGTCGTCAGGGGCGAGGAACGGCTCGAGCAACGGGTGGCCCCGGTTCACACCGGTGTCGAGCAGGCACAGGGCGGGGGTGTGGGCCTCCACGCGCTGGGTGCGCGAGGCCAGGTCCTTCACCCAGTCGCCTTGCTCTCTTGGGGTGAGGCCCATGAAGAACGAGGCGAGTTCCTTCGCCCGTCGCAGCTCGGCGACGCAGTCCAGCAACTCCACGGACGAGGTGAGCTGCTCCAACGAGCCGAACGCGAGCACCACGATCCGGTCGAGGAACTCGATGGAGTCGTCGTCGACGTCGAGGTGCCGAGCCGCAGCGAGGGCGCGAAAGTCCGACATCGCGGTCGGTGTCTTCCGCAGCCACACCTCCCACCAGAGAGTCTCGGTTGCGACGGGGAGATCCCCGTCGTCTGTCCACAACGTCTCGACAGCAGCCCTTCGGATCGAGGCGACCGGGGCGACCCACGCCTCGTTCTGCGGGCGACCTGACCTCGCGTGAAAGTCGGTTCGATACTGCTCGATCAGTCGCTCCAGAGCCGAGAGCTGTCCGTCGGGCACGAGCACCGCCGCCAGGGTGATCGGGCCCCGTTCACGGACGGAGACGACCTCGATCTGCGGCCGCTTTCTGTCCATCTTGTCGAGGGAGAGTGCAAAGCCCGGCTCGCTCTCGAACTCGAGCAGCATCCCTCGGTCGAGTGGTACACCCACCGCCGCCCGCTCCCCATCGACCCGAGCTTCGGCGGCACGCACCGCAGCCAGGTCGGCCTTCAGCTTTGCGCCGTGGGAGCCAGGGTTCCTCGGGGGCAGCGGAGGCGGTGGGGCGACGACCGGCTTCGGGTACGTGTACCGGCGCGTGTCCGTTCGACCGTCGGGCACCCGGATGTGCGGAAGTCCCTCGCGCTTCGCCACTGCCCCTCCTGCAGATTAGAGACGGCGACCCCGGCGCCGATCGGACAGGGCAGCCACCATTCTCTCGGTCGAGATCGTGACGGTGTCGTCCAGCACGGCGTCCTTGGCCGCCGTGTCGCAGGCAGCGGCCACGTCCGCGTAGGACAGGCCGGTGGCGGCCTCCTTGACCTGGTTCCAGTCGAGGCCGCCGCTGTCGAAGGGCGCGAGGCGGTTCCGAACCGTCTCCTCAGCCTGCTCGGGCGTGGGGATCTGGTAGGAGACGACCACGTCGAAGCGGCGGAACAGCGCAGAGTCGAGGGCCTGGGGGTGGTTCGTGGCGGCCACGATCAGGCTGCGCGAGTCGTCCTGTTCGAGGAACTGAAGGAACGAGTTCAGCACTCGGCGGATCTCGCCCACGTCGTTGCCGGTGGCCCTCTCGGCCCCGATCGCGTCGAACTCGTCGAACAGGTAGACCCCTCGGGTCTCCCGGAGGGAGTCGAACACGAGCCGCAGCTTGGCGGCGGTCTCCCCCATGAACCGCGTGATCAGGCTGTGCAGGACGATCACGTACAGCGGGAGCCCCAACTCCCCCGCAAGCGCAGCAGCGGTCATCGTCTTGCCGGAACCGGGCGGGCCGACGAGCAGGAGCTTCCGCGCGGGCACCAGGCCGTGCGCCAGGAGCTTCTCCGAGGCCCGCTGCTCCCGGAGCACCCGCTCGAGCTGGTCACGAAGTCCCGCGTCGAGGACCATGTCGCTCAGGTGGGTGCGGGGCAACGAGACGGCCAACAGGCCCGCCAACTCCCCTTTCGGGGTCGTGACCGCCACGGGCCGGCTGCCGGGTCGGCTCTGGGCCTTCTTGCGGGCTTCCTCGACCAGGGCCTTGATATCGTCTGCCGCGCGACCGTGACCCTGGCGTGCGGAGTGCGCAGCGACCTGGAGGGCGAGGGCGAGAAACCGCTCGTCGTCCCGGTCGATGTGGCTCCGGATCAGGGCCTTGATGTGGTCGTTGGTCGCCATGTCGTGCTCGCGCCAAGTATCTCACACCTCGATCTCGCCCTGTCCACGCCGATCCTGCGGCCCTGCGGATGTGGGCCTGGGCTCGATCGAACGAAAAGTCGATGAAGAACGCACCGACCCGCACCAGGTCGACGCCCTCGCGCGGGCACGGTCGAGGCAGGGACGGAGCAGACTACGGCGAGATGGGCTTGTCCCCCAGGTCTTCCGTGAGGTAGAGCCCCTGTCCTGGTTGGTCGACGGGGTGCCCCGGCCTCCCGCCGCTCAGAACGAGGACGTTCCCGTCGATGACGAAGCTCACCCTTGGACAGCTCGAATCCTTCCTTCTCGGCGCGTGCGACCTCCTGCGCGAGGGCGGTTCGGATTCCTCCGATTTCAAGTACTACATCTTCGGAATGTTGTTCCTGAAGCGCGTGAACGACCAGTTCGAGGTGATGCGGGAGGAAAAGCGGAAGGGCCTGATCGACGACGGCCTCTCCGAGGCCGAGGCCGACGAGTCCCTCGACGACCGGGACCTGTACTCGGGCGGCTTCTACGTTCCCATGGCTGGGCGATGGGAATGGAGGGAGAAGGGCGAGGACGGCGTGGAGCGCTTCAAGGGGCTCGCCCACGCGAAGGAGGGCGAGAACGTCGCCGCCTTGCTCGACGCGGCCCTCGACGCAATCGAGAAGGAGAACGCCAAGGTCACGCAGGGCGCCCTCCGGACCATCCGGTTCGTGACCCAGGCGCAGTCCAGGCAGCTCGAAGACAAAGTGCTGGTGGACCTGATCCACCACTTCAACGAGGTCCGCCTCCGCAACGAGGACTTCGAGTTCCCCGACCTGATGGGCGCGGCCTACGAGTACCTGCTCAAGTACTTCGCCGATGACGCCGGGAAGAAGGGCGGCGAGTTCTTTACGCCGCCATGGGTGGTGCGGCTGCTCGTCCGCATCCTGGACCCGAAGCCCGGCATGGCCGTCTACGACCCCACGGCGGGCTCGGGTGGGATGCTCATCCAGTCCTACCAGCACGTCCAGCGGCAGACCCGAAGGGGCGAGCGCGTCAACCTCACGTTGGCCGGGCAGGAGCTCGTCGGGGGGACGTGGGCCACCTGCAAGATCAACATGATCCTCCACGGCGTCCTCGATGCCGACGTGCAGCACGGCGACACCATCCTCTCTCCGCTCCACGTCGCGGACAACCAGCTCAAGCGCTACGACCGCGTGATCGCGAATCCACCCTTCGCGCAGAACTACAGCCCCGGGAAGGAAGGGCTCAAGCTGCGCAAGGAGCGGTTCCCGGTCCTGATGCCGCAGACCGGGAAGAAGGCCGACCTGATGTTCGTCCAGCACATGGTCGCGAGCCTGAAGCGCAAGGCCAGCGGGGACGAGGTCGACGGTCGGCTTGCGGTGGTCATGCCGCACGGCGTCCTGTTTCGTGGAGGCAAGGAGAAGGAGGCCCGGGAGCACTTCCTCGCCGAGGGCTTGCTCGAGGCCGTCATCGGGCTGCCGCCGAACCTGTTCTATGGAACGGGAATTCCGGCGTGTATCCTGGTCATGTCCCACGATGGGGCGGCCCGCCGCAAGGGGGATGACGGCAACGTCCTGTTCGTGAACGCGGATCGGGAGTACCGCGAAGGAAAGGCCCAGAACTTCCTCCGGCCCGAGGACATCGAGAAGATCGTCCACGTCTGGTCCCACAAGGTCGAGGAGCCCGGCTACTCACGACTCGTGCCCGTCTCCGAGCTCCGGGACGCCGAGTTCAACCTCAACATCCGTCGGTTCGTCGACAACGCCCCACCACCCGAGCCGCACGACGTTCGGGCCCACCTCCACGGCGGCATCCCCGTGGTGGAGATCGACGCCCTGAACCGGTGGCTCGCGCACTACGAAGGCATGCGGGAGCGGCTGTTCGTCGTCTCCGGCGACACCTCCTATGGGAAGGTGGTCGACGGGCTGCCGCCGGGAGGCCTCGTCGAGCTGATCGCGTCGTCGCCAGGCCTCCGAGGCTGTCACGACCGTCTGCTCGCCAGCTTCGACGCCTGGTGGAAGGACGCCAGCCAACGGGTCGAAGCCCTCCCGAAGACCCACGACGTGTTCGCGTTGGAGGCGGAGCTCCTCAGGACGCTCCCGAAGGCGCTCGCTTCCCACACGCTGCTCACGGGCCATCAGGTGCGCGGCGCCTTGGCTCGGTTCTTCGTGGAGCAGGAGCCGGTGCTCAAGACCCTGGCCGCCAGCGGCTGGGTGGCAACCCTGATCCCCGCCGAAGAGATCCTGAAGTCGCAGTTCTCCGAGCTCGTGCGGGAAGCCGAGGAGCGAGGAGCGAGGATCGCCGAGCTCCAAGGCCTGTTCGCAGCCGCCAAGGAGCGGGACGCCGAGGAGGGCGAAGGAGACGCCGAGGAGGACGAAGGGGGCGTGCTGTCGCCGAAGCAGGCGAAGCGGCTTCGGGACGAGCTGAAGGAGTCGAAGGGCGAGCTCGCCTCCGTCGTGAAGGATGTCAAGGCCCGAATCACCGACCTGTTCACCCTCGGGAAGGGTGCGGGACTTGTCGACACGAAGGCCAAGAAGGGCGACTTCACTCAGGGTCTGAGCGCCGGAGACCCGGACTTCTCGCGCGCCCTGTCGATCGTGGACAGCGTGGCGGGCGACCCTCGGGCCCAGGTCAGGGTCGCCGAGATCCGGGACTTCGTGAGCCGGGGCGAGTCGCTGCTCGAACAGGTCGCGGAGCTCGACGAGGCCCTCGCAACGCACAAGGGGCTCGAGGCCGAGCTCAAGCGGCTCCGCGCCGAGGTCCGTGAGGTCGAGCGCAAGCAGGACAAGGTCGTGGCGGCGGCCCGCGACAAGATCGCCCCGGTGGAGGTGAGACGCATCGTGCTGGACCTGTTGCACCGGGAGCTGCGGCAGGTGTTCGAGGGCTACCTTCGGTACGAGCAGCGAACCTTCACCGCAGAGGTGATGTCGCTGACCGCCAAGTACGCCACTCCCCTCGGCGTGCTCGAGACGAACCGGAGTCGCAGGTTGTCGACTCTGAACGACCTCCTGTTCCGCATCGGATACCACGCATGACCTGGCCTCAAGTGCCTGTCCACGAGGTCGCCCGCATCGAGATCGGTGGAACACCGGCCCGCGCCGTGGCGAGGTACTGGAGCGAGAACGGGGAAGGGCTCCCTTGGGTGTCGATCGCCGACCTCTTGCAGCCGGTCGTGACCGAGACCTCGGAGCAGATTTCCGAGGCCGGACGCATCAACAGCAACGTCAAGCTGGTGCCCGCTGGAACGACGATGATGAGCTTCAAGCTCACCGTCGGTCGCGTCGCGGTGGCCGGGTGCGACCTGTTCACGAACGAAGCGATCGCAGCCTTTCACGCGACGAGTCGTGCGCTTCACCCCGATTGGTTGAAGTACTCGCTTCCCGTGGCTGTCCGAAACGTGATCGCTGACACCGCCGTCAAGGGGGTCACCCTCAACAAGAAGAGCCTCAGGACGCTCACGATCCCGTTTCCGTCTCGCCCCGAGCAGCGGGCCATCGCCCACGTCCTCACCACCCTCGACGATCTGATCGCCGACACCGAGACCGCGATCGCCAAGCTCGAGGCCATCCGGCAGGGGTTGCTCCACGACCTGCTGACACGCGGACTCGACGAGAACGGCGAGCTCCGCCAGCCACGGGCTACGGAAGGGCTTTTCAATTGGGAGCCGCTCCCGTTTGAGTCCTATCTCCGTGGAACGCCGCAGAATGGACTTTATAAGCCGGAGTCTGCGTACACCGAGCAAGGCGATGGCGCGAAGATCGTTCGCATCGATTCGTTCAACAACGGGGATGTAGTCAAGGCAGCCTCAGCGGTCCTGAAGACCCTGCGTGTGTCTGAGTCTGATCTCAAGGTTTATGGCCTCCGTAGCGGTGATCTAATGATCAACCGCGTTAACTCCATCGACTGGGTGGGTAAGACAGCCATCGTTGATGACACAACGGGTCAGGAAGTCTTCGAATCCAACATCATGAGATGCCGCGTTCAGGAGGACCGGTTGAGGCCGATGTACGCCCTGCTGCTCCTCTCGGCACCCTGGTCCCAAAAGCACTTTCGAGCACGAGCCAAGAGCGCGATCTCGCAGGCGAGCATCAATCAAGGCGACATCCGCTCCCTGCCGGTCGCTGTGCCAGAAGTAGATGAGCAGGATCGGGTGGTCGCGGTCGTAAGGGACCTCGACAAGTCACGGGCCGTGGCAGAGTTCTCGAGGGCAGTCCTTGGCGGTCTCACGGCTGGCATTCGGGACGAACTGCTCCTTGGACGCACCCACGTCAGCCCGGCGCTTCTGGGCCTTCCCCCGGAGGACGGCGATGTCTGAGTACGCCTCGGTCGAGCGCCCCTTCCTCGAGACCCTCTCGTCCCTCGGCTGGCGGGTCATCGACCATGGCGAGGGCATCCCAAGCGACCCCACGGTGAGCCTCCGGAGCTCCTTCTCGGACGTGGCCCTCCGCGACGTGTTCCGCGAGGCCGTTCGCCGCATCAATGTCCTCGATGACGGGCGAACATGGCTCACGGACGCTCAGCTCGACGGGCTCCTCGTCCGCGTCGTCGGCCGAGGCGACGGTGGGCTCGTCGAGGCCAACGAGCGCACCCACCGCCTCCTTCGGGGCGAGGTCCGCCTTCAGGAGCCGTGCGACCTGCTCGAAGGCCGCGAGCTCCCCATCACGCTGATCGACTTCACCCACCCCGAGCGGAACTCGTTCGTCGCGATCAACCAGTTCCGCATCGATCCCCCGGGGTCTGGCGAACCGATCCGGCCGGACATCGTTCTGTTCGTCAACGGGCTGCCGCTGGTGGTGGTCGAGTGCAAGGACCTCGACCCCAACACCTCGTCGCCCATCTACGACGCCGTGGAGGACCTCCGCGTGTACGCCAACCGTCGCTCGGAACAGGGCGGGACGTATGTCGAAGGCGACGAGCGGCTGTTCGTGACGAACCTGTTCGTCGTCGCGACCTGCGGCACGGACGCCCGCGCCGGGAGCTTCACGGGCGAGGTCACGCACTACTACTCGTGGCGGGACGTCTCCTACCCGAAGGAGATCGCTGCCGACGCCCGGGTCGTCCCTCCTCTCCCGGACGGGATCGAACAGGAGCGCGACCAGGAGCGGCTCGTGCGGGGGATGCTCCACCGGTACGTCGTGCTGGACCTGCTGCGCCACTTCACGGTGTTCATGGATGCCGGGAAGCACCGGGTGAAGGTGCTCGCCCGCTACCAGCAATACCGGGCCGTCGAGGGCATCCTCGCCAGGCTCCGCCGCCCCGGCGAGTCCGTCGAGCGATCGGGAGTGGTCTGGCACACCCAGGGCAGCGGCAAGTCGCTCACGATGGTCTTCGCGATCCGGAAGCTGCGAACCCAGGAAGACCTCAAGGACCATCGGATGGTCCTCGTCAACGACCGTCGGGACCTTGAACGGCAGCTCACCGAGACCGCCCGCCTTTCGGGCGAGACCCCTCACGTCATCACGAAGATCAGCCAGCTCGAGCGCTTGCGGAGGCACGCCTCGGACGTGGTGCTCGTCATGGTGCACAAGTTCCAGGAGGAGCGGACCACCGGCGTGCTCGACGGGCTCCTGGCGGCAGAAGGCCCCGGTCCGACCTACGGCGCTGATGAAGACGGGGAAGTTGCGGGGGGCGCCTTCCCGACGCTCAGCGACTCGGCCCGCATCGTCGTCATGATCGACGAGGCCCACCGGACGCAGAGCTCCGCGAACGACGAGGAGCGAGCCACTTTGGGCGACAACCTCGTCCAGGCGTTCCCCAACGCTGCCAGAATCGCGTTCACGGGAACGCCGCTCCGAGCGAAGAAGTACGAGAAGAAGGGGACGAGGACCATCGACCGCTTCGGCGGGTACATCGACAAGTACCTGTTCCAGCAGTCGATCGCGGACCGGGCCACCCTCCCGATCACCTACATCGGTCGCACGGTGAACGTGGAGTTGGCCAAGGGTGCCGAGCTCGACCAGTCGCTCCTGGACGAGGCGCGCCTTCGCGCCGAGAGGGAGCTCGCCAACGACGGGAAGGCTTTCCCCGACCTGATCGCTGCTCGCACGGACGCCCAGATCGAACGCATCAAACGGCTTTACGGCACGTCGACCGACATCTTCGAGGCGGACGCCCGCATCGCGGATGTCGCCAAGGAGATCGTCAACCACTACGTGCAGGAGGTGCTGCCGAACGGGTTCAAGGCCCAGGTCGTGTGCAGCAGCCAGCTCGCGGCGGCCCGGTACAAGAAGCACCTCGACAAGGTCCTCGACCTGAAGCGGTCCGAGCTCGCAGCCGCACCGGACACCGCTCCGATCCTCCTGGCACGGCTCGCGATGCTCCGGACGGCCGTGGTGCTGTCCGATGCCGACAAGCAGACCCTGAAGGAGGTGAAGGAGGCCCGGCAGGCGACGACCGCCGAGATCGGCACGGTGAAGGACTGCATCGACTGGTTCAAGGCGGACTTCGAGGACGACAAGCCGAAGTCGGGGCTCGGGATCGTCATCGTCTGCGACATGCTGTTGACGGGCTTCGACGCCCCGATCGAGCAGGTCATGTACCTCGACAAGGTGCTGAAGGAGCACAACCTCTTGCAGACCATTGCCCGCGTCAACCGCGTGCGGAGCGGCAAGGACTGCGGCTACATCGTGGACTTCGTTGGGTTGATGAGTCACCTGGAGCAGGCGTTCGAGATCTACGGCGAGGACCGCAAGGACCTCGACGGTGTGGTGGAGAGCCTCGACAAGGAGCTCGCACGCCTGGATGAGCACGAGGAGAAGCTGATCGCCTTTTTCGAGGCCCGCGACCACGAGACCCTACGGGAGTTCATCGCGGGCACGCTCGAGGAGGGGAGCCACCGGCCGTGCGTGGAGGAAGCGGTCGGGCTGCTGAAGGAGCCGAAGGTGCGGGCCGAGTTCGAGGTCCTGTTCGAGGACTTCCTTCGGAGCTTGAACATCTGCTACGCGCTGAAGGCCGCTCGAGCCCACGTCCCGGCGGCCCAGCGGTTCGGTGAGATTCAGCGGACGGCACGGGAGGTCTACCGAGACCGCTCGCTGGACGTGCGGTGGGCGGCGGCCAAGATCCGCTCGCTCGTGAACACGCACCTCAAGAGCAAGGGCGTGGACCCGGACGAGGCCGAGCTACCGCTGACCGATCCGGACTTCCTCGAGAAACTGAAGGCGAAACGGGGCACCAAGACGGCGGCGGCCGAGATGGAACACGCGATGCGTGTCCAGATCAAGATGAACCTGATGAAGGACCCGGGCCTGTTCAAGGAGATCAGCCGCAAGCTCGAACAGGTGCTCGCCCGCCAGCGGGAAGCCTGGAAGGTGATCAAGGCTCGAGCCGAGGCCCAGGGCCAACCGCCCTCGGAGGAGGATCTCCTTCGAGGCGTGCTCGAAGACCTCGAAGCCCTGCGGCAGGAGCTCGTGGACCCGACTGTTGGAGCCGTCGAGGGTCTCACGAACGTGGAGGCCGCCTTTTGGAGGGCGCTGGTCGACGTCGCCTTCGGTGGCCTCGAGCCCACGTCGTCGGACGCCTCGAAGGACTTGGCCCGCACCGTGGTGGGTGAACTGCGCCAGGATCTGGTGCTCAACGGCTACTGGAGCCACCCCGACGCCGTTCGAGAGACGCGGGGCAAGCTGAAGCGCGCGCTACTGCGGTCCGGCGATCCCACCATCAAGGCGGCCCGGGAGGCGATCGTCGACGCGGTGATGGAGCTCGCCAAGGTGCGCCACTCCGAGCTCGTCGCTCCAGGTGGCTGACATGGCGCCGTCGAGCTCGGTGGAGCAGAGGGTCTACCAGGGCATCCGGTACAAGCTCGTTCGAACCCGTCGGCGCAAGACGGCTGCGATCCTGATCGCCCCAGGCGGAGACGTCACCGTTCGGGTTCCTCAGGAGCTCGACGACGGCACCATCCACGGGCTGCTCGACAAGCAACACGACCGGCTGATGCAGGCTGTATCGAAGCAGGCCGGGCTTCCGGAGCCGGTGGTCCGTTCGTTTGACGAGGGCTGCACGTTTCCGTTCCTCGGGCAGGAGCACCGCCTCCACTTCGACACGGGGGCCAGCGAGGAGCTCACGCTCGGCTCCGACGGCTTCCACCTCCGATACCGCGAGGGCGTGGACGCAGAAGCTACCTACCAGGCTGCGTTTCGTAAGTTCTACACCGATCACGGGCGAACCTACCTGGCAGGTCGGGTCCACCACTTCGCTCCCGCCGTCGGGGTGTTGCCGACCGCGACCCGGGTGCTCCATCTCGGCAACCGATGGGGATCGTGCTCGCCCAAAGGGGCCGTCAACTTCCACTGGCGGGCCATGATGGCCCCCCCGAAGGTCGTGGACTACCTCGTCGTGCACGAGCTCGCCCACCTCAAGCAGCCCGACCACTCCCGCGAGTTCTGGCGGTTGGTCGAGCAGGTGATCGCGGACCACGAGCTGTGCCACGAGTGGCTGCGCGCCCACGGCGCCGAGATGGACTTGTGATCAGGTCTGTCCCAGTCGGGTCCTGGCCAACATCCGCGTGATCGTCTCCCTCAACCCCGGCTCACCGGGGTCACGACCAAGGACGTGAAACGTCCGCTGGATGATGGCTTCGACGACCTCTTCGCGACGCCGTCCGGCGACTCCTCCCTTGAGGACATGTGGGACGGCCGTTTGCAGGGCCGCGAGCACCTCCGCCGGGTTAGGCGGTCGCAGCGTGGTCACGGCGTCCTCGTCACGCGGCTTCGACTCGGGCGTGACCTGCACGTCAGCCTGGTCCTGAACCACCTTCTTCGGCTTCTTCGGGAGGTCGGATGCCCTGCGGGCGGTGGGCTTGGCCTCCCACTCCTCGACATCCGGGTGCTCCACGCCGAGCCGCTGGAGAAGGCTGCGCAGGCGGTCCCCGAACAGCTCCTGCACGCGGGGAACGAACTCGCCCAGGTCGTGGGCTTCACGGGGATGGGAGCGATCGGCCAAGCGCATCACGATGCCCCCGGGCGCGGCCTTGGCGTAGAAGGCGGTCTGGAGCGCTTCGGTGGCCTCGTCGATGCACGCCTCATGGATCTTGGAGGTCACGAGCCGAACGAGCTTGCGGGGGTCGGTCTCGCCGCTCGTAGGTAGGGCCACCGCCTGTTCGATGTCGACGCCGAACAGCTCCGTGAGCGAAGCGAGGATCTGGTCCGCCGTGTCCTCGGGAGCCCGGTATTGCCGCTGCTCCTCGGGAGGCACTTGCCGGGTGGGCGACAGGGCGAACTCCACCGGCTGCCACACGAGCCGGGGCGGTCCGTCGGCGGCCTCGGATCCATCCGCCATCCATGCGGGGACTACCACCTCGTACACCTGGAGGTAGTGCTGATAACGGGGGGCGGCGCGATCGAAGGTCGAAGCGGCTGAACCCGGGGCGGCGAGGTCGAAGGCGAAGTAGTCGAACGACGTTCCGGTCCGGGTGGCCATCCGCAGCCTCGGCCCCGGAGTCCGACCGGCACCCCGAGCTCCGTCTTGCTGAGGGTCCCAGAGCACGAACCGGAAGTTGGCGATGTCGCCCTGGCTCGTCCCCTCGTAGGTAGACTCCTGACCCGCTGCCTGCCGCGTGACCTTGCAGAACAGGAGCACGGGCGGGAGTGCCTTGGCGAACGCGTCCGGCCCAGCCCACACCATGGCGAGCACCCGCTCCTGCCGTTTCCGGACGACCTGCCCTTCCTCCTCTTCGTGACACTGGAGGTAGATGCTCGCTCCTTGTCGAGCCTCCTTGGCCCAGAAGTCCGGGTTCGCTGCTCCTGGTACGCTGTCCCCCGCGATGCCTACCACCACCGCGTAGCCATCGAGGTCCAGGTCGGTGGGGCGCTTGCACCGAACACGGAACCAGTCCTCGAAGATCGGCCGGTTGCTGTTCCGGGCGGGGAGACAGGCGCCAAGGCGGTAGCACGCGAGAATGTGGCGGTTCACGTTCGCACCGAGCCCGGTGCCCACACCGGAGAGGTGGTCCTCCACGAAGTCCACCTCGATCCGAAAGGAGGCCTCGGCGTTTCGGGTGGAACCGGAGCCACCCAGTGCCCGGCTGCTCCAGTTGTGGGAGCCGAGGTACACGACCGCCTTGCCGTCGGCCCTCACGACGTAGACGAGCTTCGAATGCAGCATGGACAGGTTCGGGTCTGCGCTGTCCGGGTCTGCGATTCCAGGGTCGAGGAAGTACTTCAGGTTGGCGGGATCGCGACCGACCTGCCCTTCGAGGGCGATCAAGGGCTCGAAGCCGCAGGCGCAGGCGAGAGAGGCCACTCCGAGCGAATGCTCCTTCCGGAGGGCGGCCACCAACAGGTCTGCGCCGATCGCGTCGAGTCCGGGCGTGCTGATGTACGCCATGACGAACCGCAGCACCCGAGCGCCCTCGAGGTCGGAACGGAGGGCGGTCACGTAGTCGCTGGAGATGGGGTCGGGGCTCAACAGGGTGGGCATGTTCGGTCCGTCCGCGCCGAGCTTACCGCGTCGTGAGCCCGTGGGCTGCGGGTCGAGCGCAGCGGATTCGAGGCGTCGTTCAACAACGTCGTCGGTGGCTGGGAGGCCTGCCTGGTGATCGGTCTTCGGCGAGAGTGTAGCCGTGTATGGCGTGTAGGGTCATACACAGAAAAACTGGCCTGAACCTAAGCAATTTTGTGGCCAATGCTCTCGGTGATCGATGCGGTTCATGCCGTCACTTCGTCACGGTGACCCTACACACCCTGCATTTCGGGCACGGTCATGCACCACGCTCTCGGGCTGTATATAGTATGTGCGCCCGATGAGCTGACCCGTCTCGGAATGAGCTTTCGTCCTGGCTCGGCGGCACCTGACGAACCCGAACCTGTTCCGCAACCCACCTGGGGCGGAGGGCGTCATGAGCCAGGACCAGCGCATCGATCCTCACCACCACGACCCGCAGGCCCGGGGCCGCGACACCCAGCGTGTCGCCGTCACGATCCCGGCGGTCATCCTCGGCGCCGCTCAGGCGGCGGCCAAGGAGAAGGGCCTGTCCCTGTCGGCCTACATCACGATGTTGTTGGCCTCGACTCGCGGCGCTTGACGTCCCTCAACGAAAGCGACCCCGGCCGCCTGGCAGCACCGGGGTCGCCTCGAAGGACATCGTCATGCAGCCCGTTGATCTTACCCGCATTTCCGTCCCGATTCACCCCCGTCTCTGGCACGAGGCGCTCGAGAACCATCGACAGACGCTCATCACCCCCGAGGACCAGGCCGCCTTCGAGCAGCACCGGATCCACCTCTGGCCGCACCTCATGCAGGCCGACGGCCGCCTGCACCCCACTTGGGATCGGTCGGCCTGGACGGGCCGCATTCACGCCCGGGGCCCGGCCGTCCAGCAGATCCCCAAGGCGCTCCGCGCGGGCATCGCCGTGCCCGGGCGGCTCATCCTCACCGCTGACATCCGGGGCTCACACCTCCGCATCCTCGCCCACCACGCCAACGACCCGCAGCTCGTAGCTGACCTCCAGGCCGGGGACGTGTACACGTTCGCGGTGGAGACGCTGCAGGAGATGGGCGTCACCGACGACCGCACGGCCACCCGCAAGGTCGCGAAGCAGGTGGTCAACGCCACCCTCAACGGCGGCGGGGTGACGGCTGCCACCGATGCCCTGGTGCGCCTCGAGGGCGGCAAGTCCGTCGATGCGGAGGCCTTCCTCGGGCGGATCCGCTCCCGGTGGAAGGTCGCGTGGTCGTACCTCGACGGCCTGGTGGAGACGGCGCGTTCGAACGGGTGGCAGCTCGTGACGCCCGAGGGCGTCACCCTGGACATCCCCACCGAGGCCCGCGATCGTGTGCACGTCCCGGCAGGGTGGTTGCAGGCGACGGAAGCCCAGGCGCTCCTTCGACTCGTCGCGGACAGCCACCGGGTCGAGGGCAAGGGGTCGCCGATCAAGCTCATCGGCCTGATGCACGACGGCGCCGTCTGGGAGGTGATGCCGGAGGCAGCCGAGAACGCGGTGATCGCGCTCCGGAAGGCCCTCGGCAAGTACCTGTTCCCACAGGGCTCGCCTCTGGCCGAGGGCTGCGCCGAGGTGCAGGTGGGCCCGTCGTGGGGACAGCAGGACGGGTCGCTCTCGCCGCCGGTGGGAAGCCCGCGCACTCGAGTGGGGTGGGCTGGTCTCGGGGTCACAAAGGTGAAGGAGGTGGTCGCTGATCCCGAGCCGAACGCCGCCGTGCAGGAGGTGATCGCCGACCCCGAAGCCCGGTTTGCTGTCGAGGTCGCTCGCATCGACACGGAGGCCGACTTCGGGCTCGCCCTCGCGATGCTGTCGGCGAGCCGGAACGGGCGTCCGGCCGCTGCCGTCATCAAGGCCGCCGTCCGCCGGGTGAAGGGCGAGATCACGCCCTACGTCGAGCATGTCGCCAACCAGGCCCGGGCTGGAGCCCGGTTCGAGCGGGCCGACCACGTCGAGCTGGCCCTCGAACTGCTCCGCGAGATCGGTGCGGTCGACGGCGAGGGGAACCGCACCGGTGGGGTCGTGTCCGATCGCGGCTCGATCTGGACGGCGGAGTCCGCCGCCGGGCTCTGGACGCAGCTCCCCGATGCCGACCTACGGGTGCGGGTGCAGGGGTACGCGGGTTCCACGGTCGGCCCGAAGGGGGTGCCGCTCCGGCTGGGTCACCACGACACCAAGGCCGTGCTGCTCGCCGCCGCCGACCGTCTGGAGGCTCCCGGCTTCTTCGACGTGACGGTTCCTGCTGCTGCGTTCCGCAACGGGCTGCTGTTCGCTGACGGGCTGTTCCGGCCCCACGAACCCACTGACCGCGTGCTGGCCGACCGGGTGATGCCGGTCGCCTATCAGCCCGGCGCGAAGTGCCCTCGCTGGCTCCGGTTTCTCGGGGAGATTTACGAGGGCGAGCCTGACGTTCGAGAGCGCATCCAGCTTCTGCAGATGTTCCTCGGCGCCGTCCTGCTCGGGGTCGCGACCCGGTTCCAGCGTGCGCTGGTGCTCGTCGGCGAGGGGTCAAACGGCAAGTCTGTCACCTTGAAGACGATCGAGGGCCTGTTGAACGCGGCCTCGGTGGTGAGCATCCCGCCGCAGCAGTTCACCTCGGGTCGGGGCGAGTACTACGCGGCGCAACTCGCCACCGCTGTGATCAACGTCGTGACCGAGATGCCCGAGCGCGACCTGCTCGAGTCCGAGATCGTCAAGGCCGCCATCGCCGGGGACATCATGACGGGACGGCACCCCTACGGACGGCCCTTCCAGTTCTCTCCGGCGGCGGGCTGGCTCATCGCCACCAACCGGCTTCCCGCAGTACGGGACACGAGCCACGGCTTCTGGCGGCGGCTGATGGTGCTCGACCACAAGCGGATCTTCGGGGCGGACGCCGACCCGGACCTCACGGTGAAGCTGCAGGAGGAGTTGCCCGGCATCGCGGTCTGGGCGGTGGAGGGCGGCATCGAGTTGATGCGGCGTGGGCGGTACCCCGACCTCGCGTCCTCCCAGGCCGCCGTCGCGCGGTGGAAGTCCGACGCGGACCCGGTCTCCCGGTTCGTCGAAGATCACTTCGTCGTCGACCCCGAGGCCGAGATGCGCGCGATGCACTTCTACGGCCTGTACCGGGAGTGGTGCCGGAACACCGGTTTCCAGGCGCTCAACATCAAGAACTTCGGTGAGCGGGTGAAGCCGTTCATCCCAGCGCACCGCAAGAGCAGCGGCGTCGTGTACCGCTGCCGTCTGGCTCACGACTGGCGGCTTCCGTCCTACGTCGAACGCGCGGGAGATGATCACCGCCTGTCCCCGTTCGAGGATGCCCAGCACAAGGCGTCGATCGCGTCGATGGAGGCGCTCTTGAACGAGATCAACGGCGACTGCGAAGCCTGATGTCGGCCCCGTGGGTGGGCGGGCAGCTCCGCTCACCCGCGACGGCCAGGTGCTCGAGCACGGCGTCCACGTCCTGCCGTCGGTACCTCGGGCGGCGGTGACACCCTAGGGGCTCGAGCATCCCAATGGCGCGCCATCTGGCGATGGTGCGGGTGCTGTACCTGGTGTAAGCCGCCGCCTCGTTGGGGGTGAGGAGGTCGTTGTCGTTCATGGACACCTTCCGCAAGATGAACGTGCGCGAGGCCGAGGGCGGCGTGCCGGACTTGCACCAGCCGGTGCCTGTCCCCGGGCGCCTCCACCTGCCACGGGTCGCCATAGGCCCCGTACCGAAACGGGGTTGCGGAGGGGTTTCGACCCCGTTGTCTTCAGGGCAGAAGTCAGGAGTTCCGGCCACGAGCCCGCCGAGTTCTGGCCCCGGCTTGTGGACCCGGTCTGCGCGGCCTCGGCGTCGGGGGACTTCTGGTCACGCCGGGCCCTCGGGCTCAAGAACCATGAAGTGGCGTACCATGTGCTGGTCGATTCGCTTCGCGAGGTCGCGCAGGAACGCGTTTCCATCCATCGCGACTGACAAGTCGACCTCCTGAACGTTGCCATGCGCAACGTCGTTGCGCAGGTCTCGGAGCCGATCGAACTCCTTGCGCTCATCTTCGGTGAGGTCGAACATGAAGGCGTCACGAAGCAGGTCTGGGATCCCGGATGCCCTCAACTCGCCGAGACGAGTCATCAACGCGCTGATCCCGAACGAGGCGATAAGATCGCTTGGAAACCTGAAATTGCGCAGAAGGAGATCGCGTTGAAGCCCGGCGTAGCGCTGCTCGTACCCAGCCTTGCGGCGTTCCATGAGCCGCTTTCTGGCGCGCTCTACCTCTGGTGAGTTGCTGGCCAACGACTCATAGTTGCGCGCTCGGATGCTGCCCGCCCAGTCTCCATGGAAGGCACAGACCTCCTGGCCCACGTCCTTCACGTACGCCTCAAAGTGGGAGAAGCTCGACAGAAGTACGAATCGACCTAGGGTCTTCTTGTAGGCCGACTTGAACGCCCGCAGCTTGTCGTGGCTCTGAACGACCGTGAAGTGATCGGAGTCGGGGAGCTTCGGGGCCGCTCTAGCCTCGACTGCCTTCATATATGCGTTGAGGGCTGGCACGGCATGGCACGTCAACACCGCGAAGTTGATCGTGTCCTGGGCGTTGCGGCGCAACGTGACGTAGGCGTTGGAGTGGGCCAGCATGATGTCCTTGACCGCAGGCGCGGACGCGGTAGAACTGCATCGTAGCGTCTGGTGTAGGGTCGCACACCCCCCTTCCGACATCGCCGGATCTAGCCTCCGGCGATGTCGAAAGGGGGAGGCCCCAGTTCAACTCTGGGGGCGCTATCCATCTGCCAAGTGACCCGCCTCTCTGAGACGCCGCCGGAGAGTCGTGCGGGAAACCCCGAGCGCGGTCGCGATGGCCTTGACCCCGTACCCCTGCTGGAGCATCGCGACGGCGGGCCGGAGGTCGACCTCTACCTTGGGCCTGCCGCAGTGGACGCCGTTCGAGCGGGCTCGGTCACGGCCCGCCTGCGTCCTGAGCTTGATGAGATCCCGCTCGTAGGAGGAAAAGCAGGCGAGCACCTGGGTAAGCAGGCGCCCGGTCACGGTCGTGGTGTCGATTCCCGGGTCGTTCACGGACGCGAAGCCCACCCCGGCGCTCGTGAACCCGTCGAGCAGGTTCAGCAGCCCCGACAGCGTGCGGCCCAACCGGTCGAGCTTGTACACGAGCACCACGTCGACCTTGCGAGCGTCGATGTCGGCGAGCATACGGTCCAGGGCCGGGCGCGAGGTCTTCACGCCGGAGATGCCCTCGTCCACGTACTCACCGACGACGATCAGGCCCCTGCGATCTGCTTCCGCTCGGAGCACCTCGACCTGGACGTCGGTGGACTGGTCGGCGGTGCTCACCCGGGCGTAGAGGGCGGCGCGCATCTCGCTCGACTTTTCGGTGGCCATCGAGTTCCTCGGCGAGGGCCGTGAATTCCGTCCAGAACCCTCTTCCGAGTTACGCGCGGAAGCGCTCGATCTGAACCTGCGACCAGCACTGCCCCGGTCTCGAAAAACCGTCGATCTACCGTTGTTGCCGTCCCTCGCCTGGCCACAGGGGCGGATCGATTTTGCGTCGATTTTTACGCTTCGAATCTGGAAAGGGTTTGAAACCAGTTCTCTACTTCACCAGCCGTAGCCCCGAGCTCGGCAGTGCCTCGTCGGGCGGCGCCCCCATCCAGTTCACGGCGGGCAACGTGCGGATCGCCTCCTCGAGGTCGTTCTCGGGCGGCCCGACGTAGTGCTGCTCACGGACGCCACCTGCGTGTCCGACCAGCCAGTCGATGAGGTGCCGCTCGACACGGGCCCGCGTGAGGGCCGCCTGCAGGAACGCCCGGTAGACGTGGTTGGGCTGGTTCTTCTCCCGATTCGGCGGGCGGAACACCCCGGGCCGGACTTCACTGGCTGCGATGCACTCCTGCCACGCCTCGGAGACCCACCGGGTCGGGTTCCGGTAGCTCGGGAGCGGCTTCGTCGGGTCCTTTCGGCCGGGGAACAGCGGCCCGGCCTCTGCGGCGTGCAACCACTGCCCCAGGTCGTTCATGAGCCCCGGGTGAATCGGGATGCCGCGCTGAAGCGCGTGCTCCTGCTTCGTCTTGCCGTGGCGGACGATGAACCAGCCGTTGTCGAGGTCGAGGTCTTCGCGGTGGAGCATCGCGACCTGAAGCAGCCGCAGCCCGGTGTACCGGGCGATGATCGCCATCCGGTGGGCGTACGGGTCGCGGTGATGTCGAGATCCCCGGTGCTTCTGCACGAGACGGCGGAGCACCGCGTCCACCTCGGTGGTGTGCGCGGGCATGCTGGGGGCGGCCCAGGACACCGTGCGCGGCAGCACGAGGGTGGAGTCTCGCGGTGGCTCGGGGCAGGACGGCCACTTCTTGATGTCCCAGGCCCACTCCCACATGGCGTGAACGGCGGCGGCGGCCTGGTAGGTCGTGGACTCCGCGTTCGTGAGGTGAAGCTGGGAGTTGGCCTCCACGAAGGCGTCGAGACCGAGTGCGGCCAGCGGGACGGGTGCGCTGTCAGGGAGACCCCGGGCAAGGCGAAGGGCGCGGAGCCACCGCCCGACTCCGTAGTGGCGGGCGTCGATGGTGGCCGAACGGAGCTTGCGGCTTCCTGAGGCCCACTTCTGCCAGGCATCGAGCACCTCGTCGATCGCGACCTCCTTCGAGGGCGCGGGCGGGGGCGGCAGGCTCGGATCGTGAGCGGGCACCAGGAAGCCCTTCTTCCGCAAGTCCTTGTTGAGCCGCAAGCTGAACTCGAGGGCCTCGTCGTTCGTCGCGAACGACCGCGACCGCTGAACCTCCCCCTTCCCGAACTCGGCCCCTTGCCGGTCCTCACGCCACCGCACCAGCCACTGCTTCGCCCGGTTCCCCCGGAACGTAATCGAGACGCCATCAAGTCGAAGTCCGCTCACCGTGACCTCCAGGTCTACCGGCTGGCTACGCGGAACGACTCACTGCTTGACCCCCCTGTGATCCACTTTTGTGATCCAGAGGGAACGGCTCTCGAAGATCAAGTCGTAATGCTGGTTTACGACGGGCTACACATTGAACCGGAAGTGCATGACGTCGCCGTCCTGCACCACGTACTCCTTGCCCTCGATGCGGAGCTTCCCGGCCGAGCGCATGGCCGCCTCGCTCTTGAGCTCGAGCAGGTCGCGGATGGCGTACACCTCGGCCTTGATGAACCCGCGCTCGAAGTCCGTGTGGATCACGCCGGCCGCCTGCGGCGCCTTCGCGCCCAGCGGGATCGTCCACGCGCGGATCTCCTTGGGGCCGGCGGTGAAGTACGTCTGCAGCCCGAGCAGGCGGTACGTCTCGCGGGCGAGCGTGGCCAGGCCGGGCTCCTCGAGCCCGAGGTCCGCCAGGAAGCCCGCGCGGTCCTCCTCGTCGAGCTCCGCGATCTCGGACTCCACCTTCGCGCTGATCAGCACGACGCCGGCCTTCTCCTCCGTCGCCCGCGCGCGGACCCGGTCCACCAGCGCGTTCCCGTGCAGGCCCGCCTCGTCCACGTTGCACACGTAGAGGACGGGCTTGGCGGTGATCATCTGCGCCGCCATCACGCTCGCGAGCTCGTCGTCGGTCCAGTCGCCGGCGAGCGCGGGCTTGCCCTCGTTGAACAGGGCGCACAGCTTGTCCGCGACGTTCGCGTGCAGCAACGCCTCCTTGTCGCCGCCCTTGCTCTGCTTGCGGTACTTGTCGGCGCGCTTCTCGGCCGACTGCATGTCCGCCAGGATCAGCTCGAGCTGGATGATCTCGATGTCCCGGATCGGGTCGATCGAGTTCTCGACGTGCGTCACGTCGCCGTCCTCGAAGCAGCGCACGACGTGCAGGATCGCGTCGACCGAGCGGATGTGCCCCAGGAACTGGTTGCCCAGACCCTCGCCCTTGGACGCGCCGCGGACGAGGCCCGCGATGTCCACGATCTCCACCGACGCCGGGATGATCTTCTCGCTCGCGATCACGCCGCGGATCTGCTCGAGCCGCGCGTCCGGCACCGGCACCACGCCGACGTTCGGCTCGATCGTGCAGAACGGGTAGTTCGCGGCCTCCGCGCCCGCCGCCGTCAACGCGTTGAACAGCGTGCTCTTCCCAACGTTCGGCAGCCCCACGATGCCCGCCTGCAGCGCCATCTCACCCTCCTCCGAGGGCGCCCCCTTAATCGATCCCGCTTCGTTGGGCCTTCGTTCGGCACTTGTCGTTCATTCACGTCGATGAAGGCTTCATGGGTGCCCACGAAGATCAAATGCGCGGAGATTTAATGTCCGTGTGCTGGACGGCGTGCGTCCGGCGTGACAGAAGGGCGCGTCACCCCATCCGTGACCTGGAGGGACGCATGCTTCGCGATTTCCTGGAGATCCCGTACGACGAGCTGGAGGCCCGCAACCTCGAGGCCAAGCAGCAGCGCCTCGATCGGGTCGACCCGGACAAGATCCGCGCCCAGCGCGAGAAGATGCTGGCCGACACCAAGCAGCTCAAGGCCGTCACCGTGTGCTTCACCGACCTCGAGGGCCGGATGCACATGCTGGACTACGACAAGAAGTTCCTGCTGAAGTCCGCCGACAACCTGACCTTCGACGGCAGCTCCATCCGCGGCTTCTCGGCCCAGGAGGAGTCCGACCTCCGCCTCGTCATCGACTGGGGCGCGTTCTACCACCTGCCCGCCGACGTGTTCGGCCCGGGCAAGGTGCTGACCTTCGCGAACATCCTCTCCCGCGACGGCACGCCCTACGCCGCCGACTTCCGCGGCCGGCTCCAGGCCTTCACCGCCGACCTGTACAAGTCGCAGAAGCTCACCTGCAACGTCGCCAACGAGATCGAGGGCTTCGTGTTCCGCGGCAAGAACGCCGAGCGGCGGTACCACGAGACCCGCTCGTTCGAGTTCCTGTCGACCGGCGGGTACTACCACTCGCTGCCCGGCGACGAGCTGCGCCTGTTCATCGACCGCGCGGCCGAGGCCCAGCGCGCGATGGGCTTCGAGAACGAGAAGGACCACCCCGAGGTGGCGCCGTCGCAGTTCGAGATGAACTACTCGTACACCGAGGCGCTCGTCTCGGCCGACCAGATCCAGCTCTACAAGCTGCTCTGCCGCCAGATCGCGCAGTCGATGGACATGACCGCGAGCTTCCTGCCCAAGCCGGTCGCGGGCGTGAACGGCAACGGCATGCACACGAACATGAGCCTCGGAAAGGGCAAGAAGAACCTGTTCTGGGACCCGAAGGGCCCGGACAACCTCTCCGAGATGGGCTGGGAGTTCGTCGACCGGATCCTCAACAGCGCCAACGACATCTGCCTGGTGCTGAACAGCTCGGTGAACAGCTACCGCAGGCTCGACCCGCACTTCGAGGCGCCGAACCAGATCAAGGCGAGCGCGAACAACCGCGGCGCCATGGTCCGCATCCCCTACGGCAACGAGCGCTCCGCCCGCGTCGAGGTCCGCTCGGTCGCGCCGGACGCCAACCCGTACATGGCGCTGTACACGCTGTTCAAGACCGGCATCGAGGGCCCCCTGCCCGAGAACCGCGAGGAGGCGCGCTCCGGCCGCACCCGCTTCCTGCCGGGCTCGATCTACGACGCCCTCGGGAAGTTCAAGAGCAGCAAGGTGGCCAAGGAGCTGCTGGGCGACCTGGTGCACGACAAGTTCGCCGAGCTGAAGCAGGCCTCCGCCGACCGCTGCCCGCGCGCGTTGGGCTCGATGGTGAAGGCCTCGGAGGTGCAGTTCCACCACGAGGTGACGAACCAGTACCTCTGGAACCAATTCTAGGCGAGGCGCAGCCGAGCCTCCCTGCCCGTGCCCGTGCCCGTGCCCGTGCCCGAAGCGGCGCTCGCACGGGCACGACGGCTCTCCATGGGAGGGCGGGCGGTCCAGCTGTCAGCCTTCAGCTGTCAGCGTTCAGTGATAGCAGGGGTCGTAGCATCGCTATCGTCCGTGCTTGGTCCGCGAGGCGCAGCGGAGCCTCCGTGCCCGTTCCCGTGCCCGAAGCGGCGCTCGCACTGGCACGACGGCTCTCACAGGAGGGCGGTGGGTCGGCGGAGCTGTCAGCCTTCAGCCGTCAGTGTTCAGCGGCCAGCCGGTCGCTGCGTTCCCGGCCCCCTCACCCCAGCCCGCTGCCCCGATGGGGGAGAGGGGGACGCTACCAGGTGTCCGCGCGCTCCAGCGCCGCATCGCGCGCGCCCGTCGGATCCGGCGCGACCTGCACGTCGGGTGCGAGGCCCTGGCCCTCGACGCAGCGCCGTCGCCGGTCCCAGGTCAGCGCCGTGCTGATCGTCAGCGTCGTGTCCGGCAGGTAGCGCAGCACGCGGACCCTTCCGGAGCCGCCGCCCGTCGGCGTACCGAGCACCTGCACGTGCGGGAGCCCCTGCAGCCCGAGCAGCACGTCCTCGCTCGAGCTGTAGGTCAGCGCGTCCACCAGGAAGCGCACCCGCCCACGGAACGGGCGCGGCCCCGGCTCGCCCCAGAGCTGCTCCTCCGGACCCAACGCGCCGCCCGGCTCCGTCGTGCGCATCGTGCCGAGCAGCGTGCGCTCCCGAAGGAAGCGATCCCGAAACGCCGTCGCCGTCATCAGGTGGCCGCCACCGTTGCCCCGAAGATCGACGATCCACCGGTCGGATCCGTCCGTGATGTGCCGCACGTCGTCGAGCTCGGACGTCACGCGCGGCAGCCACGTCTTCACGCGGATCAGCGTCGCCCCCGAGGCCGTGCGTCGCGCCTCCACCATCGGCCCCGCCAGCGGATCCACGCGGGTCTCCACCCACGCCACCCGCCGCCCGTCGGGTGCTCGCGCCTCCATCGGACGCTCCCCGGGCGGGCCCTCCAGCATCCGTCGGCCCGCCAGCCAGGGGCGCTGGTGGGGTGTGGCGCCCGTCGTCTCCCAGGCGGTCGCGAGGTCCTCGCCCAGCAGCCGCCACCCGGGACGCACACCCGCGGCGTGGGCGGCGCTCTCCGGCGGGACCCACCCGACCACAGCCTCCGTAACCGTCACCGCCACCTCGAGCGGCACGCGGTGGAGCGGCGTGCGCGAGCGGATCGCGGTGTGCGCGTCCCCGAGCTCCGCCACCCACCGTCGCAGCGCGGGCAGTCCCTCGCGGGCGGCCCGCGGCTCCCAGCGGGCACAGGTCGCGCGCCAGTCCACGCCCCGCAGCCCGAAGGAGGGCCAGGAGTCCGCGACCTCCTCCCGCAACGTGCGGATGGCGCCCGCCAGATCGAGGTCCTCCACGCGGTGCACGCCGTCACCCATCCTCCCGAGCGCGCGCAGCTGACCGAACGTCTCGTAGACCGCGCCCAGATCGGGACCGTCCGTCACCAGGAGGCGCCGTCGCCGATCGAGCCGCAAGGTCCCCACGTCCGACGCAGGCTCGCCCGCGAGCGCCGGGTTCGCGAACGCCGGGCCGATCAGCCAGCGCGCCTGGCCCTCGGGCGCCCGGTCCACCACGCGGACGGGGGCTCCGAGCTCCCGCGCCAGCGCCGCCCCCGCGCGTGACAGCAGCTCGGGCAGGTCCACGATCCGCTGCCGGTCGATGTCGTTCATCGCGGGATGCGTCGTGGGCAGCACCACCAGCACCTCGCGCGCATCGCTGAACGGCGCTCGACTCATGCGTGGAGCATGGACCCTGCCGTCCCCGATGTCGATAGAAGGAGGGCTCCGGAGGTCCCTTGTCCAGCTTCTCCACGCCGCTGTCCCGCCGCCTCGGCCTGCGGTACCCGCTCGTCGCCGCCCCCATGTTCCTCGTGTCCAACGCCGAGATGCTGATCGCGGCCGCGGAGGCCGGCATCCTCGGCGCCATGCCGAGCCTCAACGCCCGCACGCCCGAGGCCTTCGAGGAGATCCTCCGCCAGGTCCGCGCGAAGACCGACAAGCCCTTCGCCATCAACCTCACCATCGGGTTGACCGAGCCCGGCCGCCTGCAGCGCGACGTCGAGCTGTGCCTCGAGTACGAGGTGCCCGCGCTGATCACGAGCTACGGCAACCCCACGCCCATCGTCGCCGCCGCGAAGACCAGGGGGATCTTCGTCATGCACGACGTGATCCAGCTGCAGCACGCGAAGAAGGCCGTGGCCGCCGGCGTGGACGCGATCATCGGGGTCAGCCAGGGCGCGGGCGGGCACGCGGGCACGGTGAACCCGTACGTCCTGATCCCCTACCTGCGTCGCCACCTGCCCGTCCCCATCGTGGCCGCCGGCTGCATCGGGGGAGGGGAGCAGGTCGCCGCGTCGTTCGCGCTCGGAGCCGAGCTGGCCTACATGGGCACCCGCTTCGTCGCCTGCGCGGAGGCCGGGGCCCCCGAAGCGTACAAGCAGATGCTCGTCGACGCCACCCACGACGACATCGTGTACACCGACGAGGTCTCGGGGATCCACGCCAACTTCCTCAAGCAGACGCTGCCGTCCGAGCGCATCGGTTCTCGCGACGACGCGCCCAAGCGCTGGAAGGAGATCTGGAGCGCTGGGCAGGGCGTGTCGCTCATCGACGAGGTCAAGCCCATGGGCGCCATCGTCGAGGACATCGTCCGCGAGTACCACGACGCCGTGGCGCGCCTCAGGGGCTGAGGCCCCACACGGCCAGCAGGCCCACCGACCCCATCGCTGCGACGCCCGCCAGGAACAGCAGCGTCAGCACGGTGCCGGCGATCACCCAGGTCGACAGGCCCTTCCTGCTCGAGGTGCGACGGACCGTGGTCCGGCCGTTGAGCTGAGGGGTGGCGTCCGAGAGGGAGTCGAGGTGCACGGGGCGTGGGGCCAGCACCTCGTCCTCTGAGGCGTCGAGGTCCCCTTCTTGAGACAGGTCGAGGTCGCTGCGAACGGACATGGAGTGAGGGTCTCCTGCGCCAGCATTGCACCGCGGATCGCGTCCTGGCGCAGTTACACTCCCCTTGCACCCAACGGAAGGCAGCCGGGAAGGCGGGTCCGCCGCCAGGGGGCCTCAGCGCGGGAGCTCGACGACCTCGCGCACGTTCGGTGCGGGGGCGAGTCTTCCCCACGCCGTCAACGGTCCGATCCACGCCAGCGGCGGCCCCCCGACGGGCTCGCCAGCCAGCGCGAGCCGCGTCGGAGGTGCGGACCGCTCGACGACCAGATCGGCGAACAGCGCGCCAGCGTCGGCGCTGGCCAGGGCGGGGTGCCCGGTGTAACCGGGGAAGGGGCGTAGAGACTGCCATCCGAGGGCGACGGCGGCGAAGTCCAGCTCGGCGGCACGCCCGGAGGCACCGAACGCGGCAGCGATGCGGCCGAGCGCGGACATGGAGCGCGACCGGGGGACGGCGGGACAGGGCGGCAGCTCGATGTGGCGCGGGGAGACCGAGGCCGGCGCCCAGTGCAGCATCAGGCTCGTCTCGAAGAAGCCCGCGTGGAAGTCGCGGCCGAGGTCGGCGAGGACCCGCTCGGCATCGGGCTCCTCGAGGTGGGCCACGGCCTGGCGTGCGCGTTCGAGGTCCAGCGGCTCGAGCAGCAGGCGCACGACCTCCTGGAAGGGCGCACACGCCGCGATGCCGCGCCGTCGCAGGTCGACCACCACCTCGTGCAGAGCGAGGTTGTGCAGCGGGGAGCCGTGGAAGGTCACGATCACGACCCGCCGGGCGCCGAGCTCCTCGACCGACCGCGCCGCGCGCGTCACCGCCTCGCGCAGGCGGGCGTAGGACACGGGCTGGCTACCAGGTCCCGGCGCGGGCTCCACGCCGAGCGGCAGATCCGCACAGAGCAGCGGCTCGCCGGGCTCGTCCAGTGCGGCGTGCAGCGCTTCGATCCACCCGAGCGACTGCAGGCGGTCCGTGTCCAGCGGCAGGTGGGGGCCGTGGTACTCGATGGGGTTGGCCGTGATCCAGGCGACCGCACCCTCGGACAGGCGGCGGCGGGCCTCGGTGTGTGGCAGGTCGAGCAGGCGGATCACGGAGGTGGGCTCCCGGGACCCCGTAACCACCGGGGTCCTGCTACGATGGCGCCGCGAGGGTGTGCATGGTCCGCGCGTGGCCTGTGGTGCTGGGGACGTTGATCGGCTGCGGTGGGGGCAACGAGCTCGTCGCCGAGCTGGACGGGAGCTGGGCGGGGTCGATGGTCGATCCCGAGTCCGGCACGGTCGAGCTGGTGGCCGACTTCGAGTGGCGCGAGGACGAGGAGCTCCTGTTCGGCACGGTGGACGCCACGCCTCCCGGCCAGGCGGAGCCATGGATCTTCGCCGTCCGCCGCTGGGACACGGGCTCGGGCCTCGTGCTGCTCGACCTGACCGACGAGGCCGACGGCACCCGCGGGCTCGACCTCGACGGCACCGTGGACGGCGGCTCCTTCTCGGGCACCGCGACCCTGTCCTACGACTGCGACGGCTCGACCTGTGGGTACGAAGGCGACTTCGAGCTCACGGCGGAGTAGGTCAGAACGTCGGTTGGAACTCGATCGTGTCGCCAGGGTTGGCCGCGTGGTCCGGGCCCTGCTCCCAGTCGGTGTCGTCGCGCAGCGCCTTGAACGAGAACGGCGCGGACGGCTCGCTCAGCACGAGCTCCCAGCGATCGGCGGCGGACGGCCAGGCCCACAGCCCGCGGTACCAGTCGAGCGGGGGCGCGTCCCCGCGGAACGACACCTGCCGCCCGAAGCCCACGTCGACCCGGGCCACCAGGCGCGTGAGCGTGACCGTGGGCGGCGTGCGGCGCGCCAGGCGCACCAGCACCCCGGGGTGGTCGGAGACCGGAGGTGAGGTGAGCACGCGTTCGGCGGCCACCGCACCCCAGCTCGCGCCGCGGTGCACCACCACGTGGTCGATGCCGTCGGCGGGCAGCGCGGACGTGGCGTCCTCGAAGCCCTGGAGGAGGGTCGCGCCGAGCGCCGGTCCGCCCACCGGGTCGTTGAAGTCGCCGCCCACCACGGTCTCGACGCCGCCGAGCACCAGCGCCGCCGCCGCCGCCTGGCTCGCCTGATCCGTGCGGGAGGCCTCGTCGAGGTCCAGGTGCACGTCCACGAAGGTCACGCCGTCGACCGTCGCCGCCAGCGCCACGCGGGGGAGCTGGCCGGGCGTGAAGAAGGCGAACGGCACCAGCGCGCTCGGGGCCGTGCGGGACAGGACGGACACGCCCTCCTGAGCCTCGTCCGGCGTCCCCTCCCAGGCCAGGTGCGCGAAGTTCCAGCCGCCCTCCCAGGAGATGCCGGTGGCGGCCGACAGCGCGTCGTCGAGCAGCGCCGTCGCGTCCTCCGCGCCGATGCACACCTCCTGCAGCAGGAGCACGTCGACGTGCTCGGCCTCCACCAGCGCCGCCACGGCGTCGAAGCGCTCGCGGTTGGTCGCGTAGGGGGTGCCGTCGAGCTTGTTGCAGTGCAGGTTCAGCGACAGCACGACGAGCTCGTCGTCGCCCGTGGTGGACCCGCCCGTCTCCTCGGTCGTCGTCTCACCGGTCTCGCCCGTCGGGCCGTCGGTGGGCGCGTCCGTGGGCGGGCCGTCGGTGCGGTCGTCGGTCGTCCCGCCGCCGCAGCCGAGCAGCGCGACCACCGCGATCAGGGTCGCTCCAGGGCGGCGGCATGGTGGCGCAGGTGGTCCTCCACGAAGCTCGACACGAAGTGGTAGCCGTGATCGTAGCCGTCCTGGAGGCGCATCGTCAGCGGGATCCCTGCGCGGCCGCACGCCTGTACGAACCGGTGCGGCTGCAGCTGCACCTCGAGGAAGCCGTCCGCCGTCCCCTGGTCCACCAGGATGGGCTGGCGCCAGCTCGTGGTCGCCGCCAGCTCGCACGCGTCCCAGGCCGCCCAGGTCGAGCGGTCCTCACCGAGGTACGCCGCGAAGGCCTTGTGGCCCCAGGGCACCTGCGTGGGCGCGACGATCGGCGCGAACGCCGACACCGAGCGGTACCGGTCCGGGTGGCGGAACGCCGTCACGAGCGCGCCGTGCCCGCCCATCGAGTGCCCGAACAGCCCGATGCGATCGAGGTCCGCGGCCGGGAAGGACGACCGCAGCAGCGCGGGGAGCTCGTCCGCCACGTAGTCCTGCATGCGGTAGTGGGCGGCCCAGGGCGCCTGGGTCGCGTTCACGTAGAACCCGGCGCCCTTGCCCAGATCCCAGCCCGGATCGTCGGCCACGTCGTCGCCGCGGGGCGAGGTGTCCGGCGCGACGAGGATCAGGCCGAGCTCGGCCGCCACCCGCTGCGCCCCGGCCTTCACGACGAAGTTGTCCTCCGTACAGGTCAGGCCGGACAGGAACATCACCACCGGACAACGTCGGCGTTCGGCGGCAGGTGGTGCATAGACCCCGAAGCGCATGTCGCAGGACAGCACGTCGGAGCGGTGCGACCAGACCTCCTGCCAGCCGCCGAAGGACCGGCTCCGGGACACGCGCTCCATCAGAAGTGGATCACGGTGCGGATGGACTTGCCGGCGTGCATCAGGTCGAACGCCTCGTTGATGCGCTCGAGCGGCATGGTGTGCGTGATGAACGGATCGAGCGGGATCTCGCCGCTCATCGCCTGCTGCACCATGCCCGGCAGCTCGGTGCGCCCGCGCACGCCGCCGAAGGCCGACCCGCGCCAGACCCGCCCGGTCACGAGCTGGAAGGGCCGCGTCCGGATCTCCTGGCCAGCGCCGGCGACGCCGATGATCACGCTCTCGCCCCAGCCCTTGTGGCAGCACTCGAGCGCCGCGCGCATCACGTCGACGTTGCCGATGCACTCGAACGAGTAGTCCACGCCGCCGTCCGTCAGCTCGACGATGACCTCCTGGATGGGCTTGGCGTGGTCCTTCGGGTTCACGACGTCGGTCGCGCCGAGCTGGCGGGCGAGCTCGAACTTCCCGGGGTTCAGGTCGATGCCGATGATGCGGCCGGCCTTCGCCATGCGGGCGCCGTGGATGACCGCGAGACCGATGCCGCCGAGGCCGAACACCGCGACGGTGGCGCCCGCGGGCACCTTGGCCGTGTTCTTGACCGCGCCGATGCCGGTGGTCACGCCGCAGCCGAGCAGGCACACCTTCTCGAGCGGCGCCGCCTCGTCGATCTTCGCGAGCGAGATCTCGTTGCACACCGTGTACTCGCTGAAGGTGCTGGTCCCCATGTAGTGGTAGAGCGGCTTCCCGTTCCAGCTGAAGCGGGAGGTGCCGTCCGGCATCAACCCCTTGCCCTGGGTCGCGCGCACCGCCTGGCAGAGGTTGGTCTTCCCCGACAGACAGAACTTGCACTTGCGGCACTCGGCCGTGTACAGCGGGATGACGTGGTCGCCCGGCTTCAGGCTGGTGACGCCGGCGCCCACCTCGACGACGATGCCGCCGCCCTCGTGACCCAGGATCGCCGGGAACAGGCCCTCGGGGTCGTCGCCCGACAGTGTGAACGCGTCGGTGTGGCACACGCCCGTGGCGACGATGCGGACGAGGACCTCGCCGGCCTTGGGACCTTCGACGTCGATCTCGTCGATCACGAGGGGCTTGCCGGCTTCCACGGCGATGGCGGCACGAGACTTCATGGGGGCCTCCGGAGGTGGGAGATCCTGTGTACCGCGAACCGGTCCCCCTCAGCGAGCGAGCGATGGGAACGGCCCGAAGTACCCGGTGAACGCTCGACGATCCTCGTCGGTGATCCCGTCGGGGACGGGCTGGTCCTTCGGCATCTCCGACCACGGGTGCTGCACGACGGTGGTCAGGTAGCCGTGACCGAGCAGATCGGGGATCCAGTGGATGCCGGTGACCTCGCCGCCCGGGGGCGCGACCAGCAGCCGCTGCTTCGAGCCGTCGCGCACGTCGACCGCCCAGAGCACGGCGTTGACGTGCCCCTTGCCCCACTTGGTGTCCTCCGCGACCATGAGCAGGTGGTGGCCCGGGAGGAACGTCAGGTTGTCCGGGTTGGCGATGCCTCCGGTGTCGCACCCGTTGCCGAGGGCGTCGATCTCCGCGAGCGGCGTCCCCTTCGTCACAGTGCCCATCGAGCCGATCACGTGCTCGCTGGCGATGGGTGCGCCGGACGTGTCCACGACGCCGGCCCCGCTGGTCCCGCCCCAGACCGCGCCGCAGCGGTTCTCCTCGAAGCGCAGCCCGTCCTGCGGAGCGTCGGGCTCGGCGAGCATGCGCCCGCGGATCGTGGAGACGGAGAGGAAGACGGTGCCGCTGTCCGGATCGAACGTGATCCCCTCGGTCTTCTCGAGCTCGGTGGTCGCGCCCAGCATCGCGGCGTAACGCCGGGACTCGAGCCGGGACGCGGCGAGCGCGGGGTCGGGGACACGCTCCGACGGCGCCGCCAGCTTCAGGCACTCCCGCCCGTAGCCGTGGTCCACGAACGTGAAGCCCTCGGCGCAGGTGTGGTCGGCGGCGGGCTCCGCGACCTCGAAGATCTCGGAGAACAGCGGCTTGCGCTCGACGAGCGCGGCGATCTCCGCCTGCGTCGCGTGCCCGAGGCTCACCCACTCCGTGCGGGCCCGCTCGCCCTCGGTCGTGAAGCGCGCGGCGTAGAGCGTGCCCGCGTCGAGCGCGCCCGCCTCGTCGGCCACGAACATGAACAGGCCCACGGCCGTGCCGTCGTCGGACTGGTAGACCGTGCGGCGGTCGGGCAGCACGTAGGACAGCTCGTGCGAGAACCGGCCCATCGCGTACCGCTTCGCGGGGACCGGCGTCCCCTGGTCGTCGATGGCGAGCTCGAGCGGCCAGCCGTAGCGGTAGGGAGAGCCCGCGGCGGGGTCGGTGAGGTAGCGCGAGAAGTCCTTCCACGCGCCGTACAGGTCGCGGGTCAGCGTGCCGTCCGGCCGCCACTGGCGGGCGTCGGGCTCGTACTCCTCCGAGCCGAGGTGCGTGCCCCAGGGGCTGACCTGCCCCGAGCACGGGAACCACACGCCGCCCCAGGCGCTCCAGTCGACGGGGCGTGGCTCGCCGCCGGGGCTCAGCGCGCCGTCGGCGGCCTGGTCGAGCGGCGTCACCCAGATGGCGCCCGGCACGCACTCGAAGTGGCTCACCAGCCAGGGTTTGCCGCCGGCCACGATCAGGCTGTCGAAGTCCTGGTCCGAGCAGACCTCACCCAGATCGGCGCCCGTCTCCGAGAACATCTCGCCGAAGCCACCGTCGCCCGTGCGGAACAGCGTGTGGTAGCTCACGTCGAGCTCGGTCCCGCCGAGCATGGCGCGGGTCGCCCACACCGGGGCGCGCAGGGTGAGCCCGTCCGCCGGGATCTCGATGCCCGTCACCGCCAGCGGTGGTCCCGGATCGGCGGGCGCGGGGGGCTCCGGCGCGGGCGTCTCCGGCGGGGTGTGGGAGCCGCAGGCGGCGAGGGCGAGGGCGAGGGCGAGCGTCCGCATGGCGGCCTCCGCGGGCCCGCTATCGAGCCTCGTCGCCGCTGTCCCCCGCCGGGCAGGTCCAGTCGTAGGTCCAGGTCTCGAGCAGCGCGTCGATCCCCGCTTCGGTCCGGATCACCTCGGCCGACGCCTCGCGCCCGGGGACCAGCCAGGTCCAGGTGGTGGTGTAGATCGCGTCCGGCTCGTGGCAGACCTCGAGCACCACGTCGTCACCGTCGAACGTCCAGTCGCAGGACCAGTCGACGACCGCGACCCCGCCCAGGTCGAGGTGGACGAGGTGGTCGCCGTCCCAGACGCTGTTGCGGACGACCTCGGAGATCCCGTCGTCGTCCCAGTCCTCGGTCACGAAGAGCTCGTGGCCCTCCTCGTCGTGCTGCCGATAGGCGAACCAGATCGGCTCGCTGTTCCCGAAGACGCGCGCCTCCTCGACCGTCCAGCCGAAGGCCTCGTGGCTCCAGAGCTCGTCGTGCCGCTCCTCGATCGCGCCGTCGCCGCCCTCGTCCCAGATCCACTGGAGCAGGTGGCCGTCGGCGTCGTACTGGTAGGCCCCGTAGCCGAGCCAGGTCGTCTCACCGTCGACCTCGGCGTCGCGGTCGAAGCGCTGGAGCAGGCCGTCGGGGCGCCAGTCGTACCGCTCGTGGATCCAGGGGCCGTGCTCCCCCTCGAGCGACGTCCGGTACGACACGCTCTGCGCGTGCTCCTCGCCCCAGGTGTACTGCTCCTCCAGCCGCCAGCGGCCCTCGGAGTCCCACCAGGTCGTGTCGCCGAACAGCGGCCGCCCGAGGTCGTCCCACGTGCGCGTCGAGGTCAACAGCGGCGTCCCGTCCGCCTCGAGCCGTTCCTCCACCCGCTCGCAGCCGGCCCGGGGATCGATGGGCGCGACCTCTTCCGGTGGAGCGCACGCGGCCAGGAGGATCAGCATCCGATCATCGTGCCATCGCGGTGGTCCCGGCGCCACCATAGGCTGGTGTCGGAGCAGGTGATGACCACCTTGTCGTGGAGCTGGACCCCCGCCGATCAGCAGGCATGGGCCACGGCCCGGAGCCGCAGACGCCGATGGCAGACCGCCGCGCTGGGTGCCCTCCAGCTCGCCGAGGTCGTGGCCTGGTGCGCTCGCGGCTCGCTCCCGATGGGCACGGTGGAGCTGCTCTGCCTCTGGCTGACCTGGCACTGGTGGAAGGCGCTGCGGCGCTCCGCGATCCCGATCGACCAGCGCACCGTGCCCGCGACGCTCGAGATCCTGCCGGACAGGGTCCGCTACCGCTACGCGTCGCTGGTGTCCGAACGCGGCCGTTGCCGCCTGGTGGACGGCGTGCTGACGAGCGACGTCGCCGAGCTCGTGGTGCCGGATCGCGCCGTGCCTCCGGGCGTGGACCTGGCCGCGCTGCTCGCCGCCCTCCCCGAGGTGCTGCCGCCATCGGACGTGGGAGGGGAGCAGACGTTCCGCTTCGAGCTGACGGATCGTTCGGTCGTCGACCACGCCGAGTCCTGGGAGCCCTCGTCGATGTCCGGCGCCTGGTTCGTCGCGGCCCTGGTGGCGGCGACCTTCGCGGGTGCCGTGGGCCTGCTGGCGCCCGACCCGCTCGGGATGGCGCTCGCCTGGGTGACGGGCGGCGCGCTCGGCCTGCTCGCCATCGGATCCGCGTTGGAGCGGTGGGTCGCGCCCGAGCGCTGGGTGCGTCGGCGCCTCGTGCCGCGACTCCACGAGGCCTCGCCGCTGATGTTCGGCGAGTGGGAGGTGGGCTTCGGGCAGGACGGGTTCTCGTGGCGCAACCCCCGCGGGTCGAGCGCGATCGGATGGGAGGACGTGGCAGGCCTTCAGGTCGGAGGCCCGTTCGTGGGGGTGGTGTTCCGGTGGGGGACGCACGTCGCCATCCCGGCCGAGGTGATCGACGAGGAGACGCTGCAGTGGATCGACGCGTGGTGGGCGGCGGCCCAGGACGCACCCGAGCCCGCCACACCGTCCGATCCTCCCGACCCCTCGGACCTCGAGAACCCGTTCGCCGGTCCTACGGGGTGACGACCACGAAGCGCACGTCGCCCTGGTGGTACAGCCGGAGCAGCAGCTGTGCGCCCTTCGCCTCGGTCAGCCAGCGGCCGAGCTCCTGGGGCGAGGTCACGGGCACCCGGTTGGCGTCGAGGATGACGTCGCCTGCGTGGACCCCCGCCTCCGCCAGCACGCCGTCGCCCGCGTCCCGGACATAGAGCCCCTGCACGCGGCCGGGCAGGCCCTGGCTCTGGCGCAGATCATCGGTCAGCGGCTCGAGCACGGCGTGTCCGGTCGCCGCCAGACCCACCGGCGCGGTCTCGTTCGCGCTCGCGTCCGCCAGCGCCCCCGACAGCGTCTGGCGCTGCCCGTCGCGGAGGACGGTGAGGGTGAACGGCGCGTCGGGGCCCGAGGCGGCCACCGCGTACCGGAAGCGGGCCACGTCGTCGACGCGCTTGCCGTTCATCTCGAGCACGAGGTCGCCCGGGCGCACGCCCGCGCTCTCCGCCGGCGTCCCGGGCGCCACGTCCGTCACGAGCACCCCGCCCGGCGGCACCGACATCGCGTCGGCCAGCTTGGCGTCGACGTCCTGGATGGACACGCCCAGGAACCCGCGGTCCACCTTGCCGTCCGACAGGATGTCGTCCGCGATCTGGCGGGCGCGAGCCGATGGGATGGCGAAGCCGATGCCCTGCGATCCGCCCGAGCGCGAGTAGATCGCGGTGTTGATGCCGACGAGGCGGCCGTGCAGGTCGACCAGCGCGCCGCCCGAGTTGCCGGGGTTGATCGCGGCGTCCGTCTGGATGAAGTCCTCGTAGTCGACGATGCCGAGGTCCGCTCGACCCAGCGCGCTGACGATGCCCATGGTGACCGTCTGGCCGACGCCGAACGGGTTGCCGACCGCGAGCACGACCTCGCCGAGCCGGAGCGTGTCGCTGTCGCCGACCTCGATGGGCACGAGATCCGCGGGCGGATCCTTCAGGCGGATCACGGCCACGTCGGTCTTCGGGTCGGCACCGACCACCTCGGCCTGCACCACACGGCCGTCGTGCAGCGAGACCTGGACCTCGTCCGCGTCGGCCACCACGTGGTTGTTGGTCAGGATCACGCCGTCGGCGCTCAGGATCACGCCCGAGCCGAGGCCCTCCTGGACCGCGTCTCCACCGGGACCGAAGCCGTGGCGCACGCGGACGTGGCGCGCGATTCCCACGGATACCACCGACTTCACGACGCGCTCGGCCACGTCGGGCAGCGAGGACGCGGGCACGCCGCCGACCTGCAGCTCCACGGGAGGGGAGGGCGGCGGCGCTGGCGGGGGTGCCGTCACCTCGGCGACGGGTGCGGGCGCGGGCGCGGGCTCCGCGGTGTGGGACGACGAGCAGCCCTGGAGCAGGGCGGCGATCAGCGCGACGATCATCGGCCGGTCCTCCTGTGGCGGGGGCGAGGATAGGCACGGCCACGCCGCCGGGCCAGCGGACGCGGAGTCTCGTTTCGTCTACCATCGTCTCGATGGACGACCGCCAGACCTTCCTGCCGCCGGCGTTGGCCCGACTGGTGGAGACCCAGTCGAGCGCCACCGACCTGGCCGCCGAGATCGCGGCGCACCTGGCCCGCGGCCGCCTGCGCGTCACCCTGGGCCTCGGGCACGAGGCGGACGTCCCGCTGCTGCCAGAGGAGCTCGTGGCCATCGAGCCCTCCCTGCGCGAGCGCGCCATGGTCGTGGCGGCGATCCGCGTGGACCACGAGGGGTACGCGGTGGAGCGTCCAGCGACCAACTTCGGGGTCTACGTCCGCCGCGACACCGTGTGGCGGAGCGTGCCCCAGGCGGGCGAGCTGCGCGGCCTGCAGCCGGGCGACGAGATCGGGCTCGGATCCACGCCCGCCGAGGCCGTGAAGCTGACGCTGCCCCACGGTCCCTGGATCGCGACCACCGCCTACCGCAGCGCTCGACACCGCGTGATCGACCAGTCGAGGCCTGCGTCTGCGGCCATGCCACCCACCTCCGATCCCGTCGGGTCCGGGGCCCAGGCACAGGCCCCGCGCCTGCGCTGGCCCTCCGCGATGCCGCTGACCCCGCCGGGCGCCGATCGACGTCGGACGCCGCCCACGCTCAAGCCCCGCAGCCAGCGGCAAGGTCCGGATCGGCGCTACGAGGCGCGCTTCGCCCTCGCGCTGCAGCACTGGCGGTACGCGATGATCACCTTCGGCGGCGATCCGAGGGCGGTGCTGTACCTGGAGGACCCGGCGCTGGCGCGGCTCCGCGCGGCGATCGGGCGCAACGTGGACGCGCCGGACCGGGGGTACGAGCTGTTCGTGAAGGACCCGACGCCCGACCTGTGGCTCTCGGGGCCCGGCGAGGAGCCGCGCCAGCTCTCCCGGGGGCAGGCGATCCGCATCCGCGGTGGCGGCCACACCATCGGCTTCGGCGCCTTCGCGGTGACGCTGCCCGAGCCCGCGGAGGTGACGCCGCGCTTCGGGCCCGGACACCTTCCCACGACCGCCGACGTCGCCGCCGTGCTCGAGCTGTCCGTGCTGGAGCTGCGCGACGAGGACCGCGTGAAGACGCGCTACCGCGAGCTCGCCCGCCGCTTCCACCCGGACCGCACCGCCAACGACCCCGGACCGACCTCTCGATTCGTCGAGCTCCAGCAGGCCTTCGAGGCCTGGAAGAGCGGGTTACCGGGAGCCTCGTGAACCTGCTGTTCCCCGCGGGGCTGGCGCTGGGCTCGCTCGCCGTGCCCCTCGTCGCCCTGTACTTCCTGAAGCTGCGGCGGCGACGGGTGGTCGTGCCCTCCCTGCTCCCGTGGCAGGCGCTCCGGCGGAACGAGCAGCTGATGAGCCCGTTCCAGAAGTTCCGGCGCCACCTGCTGATGCTGGTCCAGCTGCTGCTCCTGGCGCTCCTGGTGCTGGCCTTCGCCCGGCCCTTCCTCGAGGGGGGCAGCAGCGACGCGCGCTCGCTCGTCGTGATCGTCGACACCACGGCGTCGATGGGGGCGACGGATCGGTCGCCGAACCGCTTCGAGGAGGCCCGTGGGCGGGCGCGGCGCATCGTGGACGGGCTGTCGCCGAGCGACGAGGCGATGGTGGTGGCGGCGGGTGCGAGCACCGAGGTCGTCGTGCCGTTCACGCGCGACCGCTCCCCGCTGCTGGCGGGCCTGGACGGGCTCGAGCTCTCGGAGGCCGAGGGTGGGCTCGAGGACGCGCTCTCGCTGGCGTCGAGCCTGGCGCGCAGCCGTCCCGCCCTCGAGGTGGTGGTGCTGTCGGACGGCGGCGGGCGCGACCTGTCCTCGGTCCCGGTCACGGCCTCCAAGGTCCGGTTCGAGCCCATCGGCGAGAGCGCCGACAACGCGGGCATCGTCGCCCTCGATCTGCGCCGCTCCCCGAGCTCGGAGCTCGCCCGTCAGCTCTTCGTCACCGCCCGGTGGTTCGGCGACCAGCCCACGAGCGGGACGGTCTCGGTGCGCGTGGGGGCGGAGCTCGTCGGGCTGCGCAACGTCTCGCTGACGCCCGAGGAGCCGGTGTCGCTGGTGTTCGATCTCGACGGATCGAGCACCGGCGCGCTCGAGGTCACGCTCGAGGCGAAGGGTGACCAGCTCCCGGTGGACGATCGGGCCTTCGCGGTGCTGTCGCCGCTCGGGGCGCGCGAGGTGCTGTTGGTCGGCGCCGATCCGCTGGTGGCGAAGATCCTGGCCGCGGACCCGCGGGTGCACGCCACCGTCGTCTCCCCCGGGCAGACCACGCCCGAGCTGCTGGCCGGCGCGGACTGCGTGCTGTTCGCGGGCGCCGTGCCCGACGGCGTCGACGGCCTGGACTACGCCGTGCTCGGGCCGTACCCGGGCTCGCCCGTGCGCTTCGGCGACGAGGTGGCGCACCCGCGCATCGTGGGCTGGCAGCGCTCGCACCCGATCCTCCGGTACGCCCGCATGGACGACCTGTACGTGGTGAAGAGCCGCGCGGTGGTCGACGGGGGCGGCCTCGCGCCGGTCGTGGACGGTGACGGCGGCCCGCTGGTGCTGGCGGGGACGCGCCGCGGCGGCCGCGTGGTGCAGCTTGCGTTCGACCCGGTGGCGTCGGACCTGCCGATGCGCGTGGCCTGGCCGCTGCTGGTGCTGGACACGGTCGGCTGGCTCACGGAGGGGACGCCGGGCAGCGGCGAGTCGTCCGGCATCAAGACGGGCACGCCGGTCGTGCGCCAGCTCCCCGAGGGGCACACCGAGGCCGTCGTCCGCTCGCCCGCCGGGCGGGTGACGGTGCAGGCCGCCGACGGCACGCTGCGATTCTCGGACACCGATCGGGTGGGGCTGTACGAGATCGACGCCGGCTCGGCGCACACCTCCTTCGCGGCCAACCTGCTCTCCGAGTCCGAGTCGCGCATCCGTCCGCGAACGACGCTGGGGCTCCGCACGCGGGAGGGCGCCGACGTGGCGACCGCCGCCATCGGGTCGGGCCGTCGCGAGCTGTGGCGCCCGTTCCTGCTCGCCGCGCTCGTCGTCCTCGTCGCCGAGTGGCTGCTGTGGAACCGCCGGAGGGTGGCGTGAGCCTGTCCTTCGCGCGCCCCGAGTGGCTGTGGCTGTTGCTGGTGGTGCCGGTCGTGCTGGCGATGGCGCGCGGCTCGAAGCGCCCCCTCGCGCGACGGCGCTGGTGGCTCGTGCTGCTGCTGCGCGGGTTGGTCGTGGCCTCGCTCGTGCTGGCGCTGGCCGAGCCCGAGATCCGCCGCCAGGTCGACGATCTCGCGGTGCTCTTCGTGGTGGACGGCTCGGCCTCCGTCGGGTCGCCCGGCCAACAGCAGGCGCTGGACTACGTGCAGGAGGCCCTGCGCAGCGCGGGCTCGCACGATCAGGCGGGGGTGGTGCTGTTCGGCGCGGACGCCGTGATCGAGCAGGCGCCCCGCGAGCGGCTGGAGGTCAACGCGTTCGAGAGCCGCCCGTCGCCGCACCAGACGGACATCGGCGCCGGGCTGCGGCTCGGGGCGGCGTTGCTCCCCGCGGACCGGACGCGGCGCGTCGTGCTGCTGACGGACGGCGAGCAGACGCGGGGGGACGCCGCCGAGCAGGCGCTCCTGGTGCGCGACCAGGACCTCGAGCTGCTCGTGGTGGCGCTCGAGGGGCACGATCAGCCCGAGGTATTGCTCGAGGACCTCCTCGCGCCGCCGCGCGTCGAGATCGGCGCGACCTACGACCTCAAGGTGGTGGCGCGGTCCGACGAGGACGTGACGGGCACGCTCCGCCTGTACGAGAACGACCGGTACCTCGGCGAGCAGCGCGTCGAGCTGGAGGCGGGTCGCTCGCGGGTGGTGACGCTGCCGCGCGAGGCGAAGGAGCCCGGACTGTACCGGTTCCGCGCGCAGCTCGAGGTCGACCCGGCCCACGACGGGCGGCCGGAGAACAACCAGGTGGTGGCGACGGTCCAGGTGGCCGGGCGTCCCCGCGTGCTGCTCGTGGACCGCACGCCCGAGACCGCGGGCCCGCTCGTGTCCGCGCTGCGTGCCGAGGGCCTCGAGGTGGACGTGGTCTCGGCGGGCGGGCTGCCCGTGGACCTGGCCGGTCAGCGACGGTACGACGCCATCCTGCTGTCCGACATCGCCTCGTACAAGGTGCCGATGGCGGCCCAGGAGGCGCTCGAGAGCTACGTCCGCGACCTCGGGCGGGGCCTCGTCATGATCGGCGGCGACGAGAGCTTCGGCGTCGGCGGCTGGTACCAGTCCCCCGTCGAGCGCGCCCTGCCGGTACGGACCGATCTCACGGACAAGACCCGCTTCCCGCAGCTCGGGATGGTGCTCGCGCTCGACAAGAGCTGCTCGATGGGCGGCGGCGCGGGCAGCAAGCTCGGGATGGCCAAGGAGGCGGCGATCCGGACGGCCGAGCTGCTCTCCGACCGCGACTACATGGGGCTCGTGACCTTCGACGGCGCCGCGAGCTGGGTCACGCCGCTGGCCAAGCTCGAGGGGCGACGGCTCCAGGTCCGGTCGGACATCGCCTCCATCCGCTCGGGGGGCGGCACCGACGTCTACCCGGCGGTCGACGCCGCGGTGAACGCGCTCGCGAAGACCGACGCGGCCGTGCGGCACATCGTGCTCATCAGCGACGGCATCACCGGCGGCGGCGACTACCAGCGGCTCATCGGCGGCGCGAACAAGAACGAGCACGTGACGCTCACGGCCGTGGCCACGGGCACCGACGCCGACACGCAGACGATGCGGAACTTCGCCACCTGGGGCGGCGGCAACTACTACCTCGTGACCGACAAGACGCAGATCCCCGCGATCTTCACGCGGGAGGCCATGCTCGCGACGCGGAGCTTCCTCGTGGAGGATCCGTTCACGCCCGCCCTCTCGATGCCGTCCGAGCTGACGCGCGGCCTGTCGGCGCACGGGATGCCGGAGCTGAAGGGCTACGTGGCGACCGAGGCCAAGCCCCGGTCCGTCGTGGCGATGGTGGTCCCGGGCGAGGAACACACGGACCCGTTGCTCGCGCACGGCCGCTACGGCCTCGGCCGGTCCGTCGCGTGGACGTCGGACGCGAAGGGCCGCTGGGCGAAGGAGTTCGTCGGGACCGCCGGGTACACCCAGCTCTGGCGCCAGATCGGGCGTTGGGTCGCGTCGGGGGGCGACGCCGGCGACCTGGACGTGCAGGCGGAGATCCGCGAGGGCGAGCTGCGGCTGTCGGTCGACGCGCTCACGCCCACCGGCGGGTTCCGCAACTTCCTGCACGGCGAGGCGCGCGTCGTGGCCCCGGACCTCACCGTCCACACCATCGGCCTCGCGCAGGTCGGGCCCGGTCGGTACGAGGCCTCGCTCCCCGTCGACCAGGACGGCAGCTGGATCGCCGGCGTCCAGCTCTCGGAGGGCGACAACGTCGTCGGGCAGGCGGTCGCCGAGGCGGTGCAGCCCTACTCCCCGGAGTTCCGCCGCAAGGGCGCCGGTCGCGCGCTGCTGCAGGAGCTGTCGCGCGTCGGGCGGGCCTCGGCGCTCACGGAGCCCGCGCTCGCGTTCGCCCGACCGCAGGTGCCGCGCGAGGTGCCCCGCCCGCTGTGGCCCGCGCTCATGGCGCTCACGGCCTTCCTGCTGTTGCTCGACATCGCCGCCCGCCGGCTCGACGTGCGGCCCGACCCCAAGGCCACGACGACCCGGCTCACGGAGGGTGCCCCCGACGCCTCCGACCGCTGGGCCCGCGCGCGCCCCACCGACGACGCCCCGCGCGGACCTCGCGATCCGGGCGGACCCCCCGGCGACCAGGGCCCGGACGACGAGCCCCCCGCACCGCCGACGGCCCAGGTGGACCCCGAGAGCTACGCCGGGCGCCTGCTCGAGGCCCGCCGGCAGGCGCGGAAGAAGATGTAGGCATGGCGCGCGGCGACGGTGTCATCGCCCTGGTCGGTGTGGGCTGCCGCCTGCCCGGAGGGGTCGCCGATCTCCGAGGGGCCCGACGCCTGTTCGCGGAGGGGCGCGACGTGGTGGGCGAGGGTCCGGCGCGCTGGCGGGTGGCGGAGCGCACGCCCTCGGGTCGGCCGGTCCCCCGAGAGGGCGCGTTCCTGGACGAGGTCGACCGGTTCGATGCCGAGCTCTTCGGCCTCTCGGCGCGCGAGGCGACCGCGCTGGACCCGCAGCAGCGGCTGGTGCTCGAGCAGTCCTGGGCGGCGCTCGAGCACGCCGGCATCGCGCCGGACAGCCTCGACGGGGCACGCGCCTCGGTGACGTTGGGGATGGGGCTCACGGACTGGGAGCGGCGGACGCTGTCCTCGGGCGAGCCCTCGCGCCTCGACGCCTGGACGGGGACGGGCGTGTTCGACAGCGTCGCCGCGGGCCGCGTGGCGTACGCGCTGGGCCTGCGCGGGCCGGCGATGGCGGTGCACACGGCCTGCTCCTCGTCGCTCGTGGCGCTGCACCTCGCCGTCCGCCAGCTCCGCGCGGGCGAGGTGGACCTGGCGCTCGCGGGCGGCGTGAACCTGCTGCTGGCGCCCGAGCCGAGCGTCGTGTTCGCGGAGATGGGCGCCCTGTCGACGAGCGGGCGCTGCCGCACGTTCGACGCCGACGCCGACGGGTACGTGCGGGGCGAGGCCGTCGTGATGCTCGTGCTCGAGCGCCTGCACGACGCCCTGCGCCACGGACACCGCGTGCTCGCCACCGTCCTCGGCACGGCCGTCAACCAGGACGGGCGCACGCACACGCTGACGGCGCCGAGCCCGCGCGCCCAGGCGGACGTGATCCGCGAGGCGCTGCACGACGCTCGCCTGTCGCCCGACGAGGTGGGCTACGTCGAGGCGCACGGCACGGGCACGCCGCTCGGCGACCCGATCGAGATCGAGGGCCTGAGCGCGGCCTTCGCTGGCGGATCCACGCCGTTGTACGTCGGGTCTGCGAAGACGGTGTGCGGCCACACGGAGGCCGCCGCGGGCGCGGTGGGCGTCCTGCGCGCGCTCACGGCGCTCGACGGCCGGGTGCCGCCGCACCTGCACCTGCGGACGCCGAGTCCGCGGCTGGCGACAGCGGGCACGCGGCTGGTCCCCGGGGGCGGCGGGCAGGACTGGGACGCCCGGTTCGCCGGGGTGAGCAGCTTCGGGCTGTCGGGCACCAACGCACACGTCGTGCTGGGCCGTGGCACGGCGCCGGAGCACACGACGGTGCGCGGACCCGTGCTGGTGGGCCTCTCGGGGGCGACGGCCGAGGCGGTGGCCGCCCGCGCGCGCCAGGTGGCGGCAGCGGTGGACGACGGGCAGCCGCTGGTCGAGGTCGCGCGCGCGGCCACGGAGGGGCGGGCGGCGCTGCGGTACCGGGCGTTCCGGGTGGTCGAGGAGGGCGACGCGCTCGACGGCGACTGGCCGGTCACTGGGGTGCGCTCCGCGAGGCCGGTGGTGTGGGCCTTCGGGGGCCAGGGCTCCCAGGTGGCGGGCGCCGGTCGTGCGTTGCACGAGGCGTACCCGGTGTTCCGCGAGGCCGTGGAGCAGGTGGACGCGCTCGCGGTGGAGGAGGGGGCGGACGGCGTGCTGCGCGCGCTGCTGGACCCGGACGCGCCCGTCGACGAGACGTCGGTGGCCCAGCCGGCCCTCTTCGCGCTGGGCTTCGGGCTGGCGGCGCTGCTGCGCTCCTTCGGCCTCGTGCCCGACGCGGTCCTCGGCCACTCGGTGGGCGAGCTGGTGGCGGCGACCGTCGCCTCCGCCATCGACCTGCCGGACGCGGTGCGGCTGGTGGTCGCCCGTGGTCGCTTGCTGGGCGCGCTCCCCACGGGCGGCGTGATGGTGGCGCTGCGCTGCTCGGAGGACGCGCTGCGGACGGTGCTGCCGGCGGGTGCCCCGGTGGACCTGGCGGCGGTCAACGGCCCCGAGGACGTCGTGGTCTCGGGCGCGGCGGACGCGGTGGACGCGGTGCTCCGCGCGCTGCCCGGCGTGGAGCACACCCGCCTGCGCGTGTCGCACGCGTTCCACTCGCCGCTCGTCGACGCGGCGGTGGGTCCCCTGCGCGAGGTGGCGGCGACCCTCGGCCTGCGCGCGCCCGCGGTGCCGCTGTACAGCACGCTCACGGGGGCCGCCTGCGACGCCGCGCTCGCCGATCCCGACCACTGGGCGCGCCACCTGCGGGCGCCGGTGCGCTTCGCGGACGCCGTGCGGGCGGCCACCGAGGACGGTCTGTCGGACTTCGTGGAGCTCGGAGCGCGGCGGGTCCTGGCACCCGTCGGCCTCCGGGCCGCGCCGACGAGCCGCTGGTGGACGGCCCTGCGGGAGGGGGCGGACGAGCTCCGGGGGGTGGCGGAGCTGCTGGGTGAGCTCTTCGTCGCCGGTCACCGGCCCGTCGTCGGCACATCGTACCGCGGTGGCGCCCGTGGCGAGCTGCCCAGCTACCCCTTCGCGCGCACGCGGTACTGGCTCGAGCCGGTCGCCGCCCCCGGGGCGGTGCGGGCAGCCTTCGCGGTCGAGGAGGAGGAGCTCCCGCCGGTGCCCACGGAGCGCACCGAGGGCGTACGGGTCGTGGAGGACCCGGTCCTCGGGCAGGCGGCCGCCGGGCGCCTCGCCACCGAGCGGCTCGCGGGCGCCGCGCCTCGCCTGGTGATCGTGCCGCCCGGGGGCGACCCGCGCCCGGCCCTGGGGCTCGACGAGGACGAGGTCCGCATCGACGATGAGGGACGCATCTTGGCGCCACGGCTGGTCACCGACGGCACGCTGCTCCCGCCCGTCCGCCTGGACCCGACGCTGCCCGTCCTGGTCACGGGAGGCAGCGGGCACCTGGGTCGCGCGCTGGTGGAGGCGCTGACCCGAGCAGGTGCCGGTCGCGTCGTGGTGGCGTCGCGGTCGGGCGGGCGGCAGGTCGACGTGGCGGACCCCGAGGCCGTCGCGGCGCTGGCGAGCGAGCCCTGGGGAGCGGTGATCCACGCGGCGGGGCGGGTGGAGGACCCCTGGCCGGTGAAGGTGGACGCGCTGCGCGTGCTCGCGGAGCGGCTCCCGCCCGAGGTGCCGCTGGTGGCGGTGGGCAGTGTGGCCGGCTGGTGGGGGTCGCCCGGGCTCGCGGACTACGGAGCGGCCAACCGCGCGATGGAGGCGCTGATCGCGGCGCGTCGGCGAGCCGGGGGACGAGGTGCGGTGGCGGTGCTGGGGCCGATCGCCGGCGGCGGGCTCGTCTCGGCCGAGGAGCTCGCGGGCTTCGCGCGGTCCGGCGTGGGCGCGCTGCCGGTGGAGGAGGCGGCCGTCGGGGTGGTGGCGGCGCTCGGGGCGTCGCGGACGCTGGTCTTCGGGCGCTTCGACCTCGAGCGCCTGGTGCCGGTCCTGGAGGCTCGGGGTCGTCGGTCGCTGTGGGACCGGGTGCGCCCACGGGCGCCGGTGGTGGCGCCGGCGCCGGTCGCCGACGTGCGTGCCGTCGTGGTCCGCGAGGTGCGCGCCGTGCTCGGGCGGGCGAGCGGGCCCGACCCGACCGTGGGGCTCTTCGAGCTCGGGCTCGACAGCGTGCTCGCCGTGGAGCTCGCCGAGCGGCTGCAGCGCGCGCTCGGGCGGCCGGTCGCGCCCACGGCGGCCTTCGACCACCCGACGGTCGACGCGCTCGTGGCGGCCCTCTCGGGGGCGGTGGCGGTGCCGGAGGCGCCTCGCTCGCGGCGGGCGGACGATCCGCCGGTGGTGGTGGGTTTCGCCTGCCGGCTCCCGGGTGCCGCGGACGCTGACGCCCTGTGGGCCCTGCTGCGCGACGGCGTGGACGCGGTGGGCCCGGTCCCGTCCGATCGGTGGTCCGTGGCGGACTGGCCCGACACGCCGCGCGAGGGTGGGTTCCTCGCGGACGTGGCGGGCTTCGACGCGGCGGCCTTCGGCATGGGTCACGCGGAGGCGGCCCACCTCGACCCCCAGCAGCGGCTGTTGCTCGAGCTGGCCGAGGAGGCGCTGGGGCACGCCGGCATCGCGCCGGACACGCTGGAGGGCGAGCGCGGCGCCGTGATGGTGGGCATCGGGCGCTCCGAGTACTGGGACCGCGACCGCGACCCCGCCGCCGACGGGTACGCCTGGGCCGGGACGGGCAACGACACGAGCTTCGCGGCGGGGCGGCTGGCGCACGCGCTGGGCCTGCGCGGGCCTGCGATGGCGGTGAACACGGCGTGTTCCTCGTCGCTCGTCGCGCTGCACCTGGCCTCGCGCGCGCTGCGGGACGGGGAGGCCGAGCTAGCACTCGTCGGCGGGGCGAACGTGCTCGCGTCTCCGGAGGCCGGCGCCTGGTTGCGACGGGTGGGCGCGCTGTCGCCGACGGGCCGCTGCCGGTCGTTCTCCGCCGACGCCGACGGGTACGTGCGCGGCGAGGGCGCCGTCGTGCTGGTGCTCGAGCCGATGTCCCGCGCGCGGCGGCTGGGGCACCGCGTGTGGGCGGTGGTGGCGGGCACGGCGGTGGGCCACGACGGACGCTCTGGCGGGCTCACGGTGCCGAGCGCGCGGGCACAGGAGGAGGTGCAGCGGGCCGCGCTGGCGGACGCGGGCCTCGATCCCGGCGACGTCGACGTCCTCGAGGCCCACGGGACGGGCACGCCGCTCGGTGACCCGATCGAGCTCGGCGCGGTGTCGCGCGTGCACGCGGGCCGCTCGCGTCCGCTCCTCGTGAGCGCGCTGAAGACGCGCATCGGGCACGTCGAGGCCGCCGCCGGCCTGGCGGGGACGTTGGCCCAGGTCCTGGCGATGGCGCGCGGCACCGTGCCGCCGCTGCTGCACTGCGACGCCCCGAACCCGGCGCTGCCGGAGGGGCCTTGGGAGCTCGTGCGGGCGGCGGTGCCCTGGCCGGAGCGCGAAGGGCCCCGCGTGGCGGCGGTGAGCTCCTTCGGTCTGTCCGGGACCGGCGCTCACGTCGTGCTGCTCTCGGGCGACCCCGAGCCCGAGGTGCCAGCGGACGGTGCCGCGGCGCTGCTCGTGGCCTCGTCGCACGACGAGGAGGCGCTGGCAGTCGACCTCGCGGCCCTGGCCGACGCTGGGCCGGCGGTGGCCTCCGCGCTCGCCAGGGCCCGCTCGAGCCGCGCGATCCGCGTCGCGGCCGTGGGCGGCCTGGCGCAGCTGCGGGCTGCGGTCCCACGACGGGCCACGCCGGGGCTCCGGGTGGGGTTCGTGTGCGCCGGACAGGGGCTGGCGCTTCCACCCCTCGCGTCGTCGCTGGACGAGCCCACCTTCCGCGCGGCGTTCGAGGAGGTGGTGGGGGCTCACCCAGACCTGCGCCAGGTCCTGCTCGCGGGTGGAGAGCTGGACGACGCCGAGGTGGCGCAGCCGGCCCTGGTGGCGCTGGCGCTCGTGTTCGCCCGCTGGTGGCGGTCGGTCGGGGTCGAGCCCGTCGTGGTGGCGGGTCACTCGCTGGGCGAGCTCGCGGCGGCCGCGGTCGCGGGGTCGCTGTCCGCCGAGGACGCCCTTCGCTTCGCGACGGAGCGGGGGTCGGCGTGCGCACGCCTCGCGGGCGAGGGCGCGATGGTTGCGCTGCGGGCCACGCCGGACGAGGTGTCGGCGGCGCTGGCCGGTCGGTCCGACGTGGCGCTGGCGGCGGTCAACGGTCCGGGCCGGGTGGTCCTCGCGGGGCCACGCGCAGCGCTCGAGGCGCTGGTGGCCTCCCTCGGAGACCGCGGCCCCGCCTGGCTGCGCACCACGCACGCCTTCCACTCGGCCTCGATGGATCCGGTCGTTCCCGAGGTCCGGCAGCTGGCCTCCGCCCTGGCGCACGCGTCGCCGGCGATCCCGCTGCTCACGGGGCTGACCGGGCTCACGGTGACCCCCGACGCCGAGCACTGGGCGCGCCACCTGCGCGAGCCCGTGCGGTTCGATCGCGTGCTGCACGGGCTGGCGGAGCGCTGCGACCTCGTGATCGAGCTCGGTCCGGGCATCGGCTTCGCCGCGCTCCTGGCGGCGCCCGGGCTCGAGGTGGTGGCGGCGGACCTCCGGGAGGGCAGGACGGGCCTCCTGGCGGCGGCGGGGCAGGCGTGGACCCACGGCGCTTCCGTCGTGCCCGCGCGGCTCGTCCCCCGGGTCGCTGGCCCGCCGTTGCCTGCGCCGCACCGCCGCCGTCGTCGCGCGTGGCTGCCGCTGCCCGGCGAGCGCGCTGCGGCCCCCACCTGGGACGTGCGGTGGGAGGCGGCGAGCGCCGGTGCCGCTCCGGTGGACGCGGAGGTCGTGGTCGCGACCACGCTGGCGGACGCGCTGGATCGCGTGCGCGCCGCGGTGCCGGGGAGGGCGCTCGTGTTTCGCACGTCCGGTGCGTTCACGGGCACCGACCCGGTGGCCGCGGGTCTCGATGGCTTGCTGGCCTCGGCCCGCATGGAGCACCCCGAGCTCGATCTGCGCGTGCTGGACGACGTGCCGGACGGGGAGCTCGACCGCGCGCTGGCCGTCGGCGAGCCCCGGGTGGGGTGGACCGACGGCCCGCGGGTGCCGCGCCTCGTCCCCGCCCCGCCCGGACCGCCGCTGGACCTCCGACCCGGCAGCACCTGGTGGGTGACGGGCGGAGCGGGCGCCGTCGGTCGGCGGATCGCGGAGGCGTTGCGCGCGCGCGGTGTCCGCGTGGTGGCGATCGGTCGGTCCGAATCCAGGCACATCGATGACGAATACGTAGCGATCGACGTTCGTGATCGCGACGCGATGTGCGCGCTGGTGGAGCGGGCGCGGCCCGACGGCGTGGTCCATGCGGCGGGCGTCGCGCGGGGCCAGCTCGTGCGTCAGGAGAGCGAGGAGGGGCTCGCGGAGCCATGGGGTCCCAAGGTCGACGGCGCGCGGATCCTGGCGGAGCTGCTCCCTCCAGACGTGCCGCTGGTCGTGATTGGCTCGGCCATCGGGTGGCTGGGCCGCGTGGGGCAGGCGGCCTACGGGGCGGCCAACGCCGGGGCCGAGGCGGTGGTGCGTGCACGGCGGGCCGCGGGCGGGCGCGCCTGGTCACTGCGCTACGGCCCCTGGTCGGTCGGCATGGCGGAGGACGCGGACTGGGCCGCGGACGGCGTGAGCCCGCTGACGGTGGAGCAGGGGGTCGCCGCCCTCGACCGCGCCGCGGACGGCATGCCCATGGCCGTCGACTGGGCCGTCTTCGCCCGGCGGCACCCCGCGCCCTGGATCCCCGCGGCGCCGACGGCCCCTGCCGCGAGTGAGCTCATGGGCTGGCCCGAGCGCGAGCGTCGGCCCGAGCTGCTGCGGCGGGTGCTGGCGCTGGCGGCCTCGGTGCTGCCGCGCCCGCCCGGCCCCGACACGGGCTGGTTCGACGCCGGCGCGGACTCGATCGCGGCCGTCGAGCTGGCGCGGCGCTTCGGCGAGGTCGTGGGGCGCGCCCTGCCCGCGACGCTGCTCTTCGATCACGGCACGCCGTCGGCCGTCGTCGACGCGCTCCTGCCACCACCCGCGTCCGTCCCGGTCGCGTCGACCCGCGTCGACCGCGAGCCCATCGCGATCGTGGGCATGGCGCTGCGCTTCCCGGGCGCGGCCTCGCCCGACGAGCTCTGGGAGCTGCTGTCCGAACGGCGGATCTCCGTGCGCCGCGTGCCTCCCGAGCGCTGGGACGCGGACGCCTGGTACGCGCCCCACCCGTCCCCGCCGGGCCGCGCCTACGCCACCGACGGCGGGTTCCTGGACGGGCTCGACGCCTTCGATCCGGACGCCTTCGGCATGTCCGCTCGCGAGGCCGAGCGCCTCGATCCGCAGCAGCGGCTGCTGCTCGAGCTCTCTCGCGAGGCGCTGGAGCGCGCTGGCCACCTGGTGGCCGATCTGCGGGGCAGCCGCACGGGCGCCTGGTTCGGCATCGCCGACCGGGGCTGGGCGCACCGCTTCCGGGCCACGGGCGCGCCGCTCTACCCCGACGCCTGGGCGGGGACGGGGACCGAGCCGGCCTTCGCCGCCGGGCGGGTGGCGCACGCGCTGGGGCTGCGCGGTCCGGCGGTCGCGCTCGACACGACGTGCTCGTCCACGCTGGTGGCGGTGCACCTGGCGGCGCGCGCGCTCCGGGACGGCGACTGCGACCGGGCGCTCGCGGGCGGCGTCGCGCTGCAGTGGCTCCCCGACGACACCGCCTACCTGTGCTCGCTGGGCGCGCTGTCCCCGACGGGCCGCTGCCACGTGTTCGACGCGAAGGCCGACGGGTACGTCCGTTCCGAGGGCTGCGGGGTGTTCGTGCTCCGGCGGCTCTCGGACGCGGAGCGCGACGGCGACGAGATCCTCGGCGTACTCCACGGGTCGGCCGTCGACCACGACGGCGCGTCCGGCGGGCTCACGGTGCCGAGCGGCGAGGCGCAGCGGCTCGTGTTGCGCCAGGCGCTCGCGGACGCTGGCGCCGAGCCGTCGCGCGTGGCGTACCTCGAGGCGCACGGGACGGGCACGCGGCTGGGGGACCCGATCGAGGTCTCGGCCGCGCGCGAGGTCTATGGCGACCGCGACGAGCCGCTGCTGATCGGCGCGATCAAGGCCAACCTGGGACACGCGGAGCTGGCGGCGGGGGCGGCCTCGCTGGCGAAGGCGCTGCTCGCGCTGGGGCGAGGCGTGGTTCCTCCGCAGCCGGTCCCGGTGGAGCCGAGCCCCGAGCTCGACCTGCGCGGGCTGCGCATCGTCCAACAGGCCACCCCGCTCGGCCCCGACGCGCTCGTGGCGGTCTCGGGCTTCGGCCTGTCGGGCACCAACGCGCACCTCGTGCTCGGACCACCCCCGCGGGTGGAGCGCGCCGTACCGACGCCCTCCGCCCGTCCGGTGACGCTGCTGGCGGTCTCGGGCTCGACGCCGGCGGCCGTGGGTGCCCGGGTGGACCAGCTGCTGGCGCTCGGTGCCCCGCTGCCCGACGTGGCGGCCGCCGCGCACCGGGTGGCGCCGGGTCCGTGGCGCGCGGCGGTGGTCGTCGCCGACGCGGGCGAGCGCCCCGCCGTGGTGCCGCACCGGCCGGTGGGTGCCCCGCGCGTGGGCTTCCTGTACTCGGGGCAAGGGACGCAGCACGCCGGCATGGGGCTCGCGCTGGACGCCGCGTCTCCCACCTTCCGCAGCGCGCTCGACGCCTGCGCCGCGGTCCTCGACCCGCTCCTCGGACGGCCGCTCCGCGAGCTGCTCGCGGACGACGAGGCGCTCGGTCGCACGGCCGTGACCCAGCCCGCGCTGTTCGCCGTGCTGTGGGCGAAGACGGTGTTGCTGCGCTCGCTGGGCCTGGAGCCGACGGTCGTGGCGGGGCACTCCCTGGGGGAGCTCGTGGCCGCCACGGTGGCGGGGAGCTGGGCGCTGGAGGACGCGCTGCGGCTGGTGGCGGCCCGCGGCCGGTGGATGGAGGAGCGCGCGCTCCCGGGGCTGATGGCCGCCGTCCAGCTGGCGAGAGAGGACGTGAGCCCTGCACTCACGTCGGGTTGCGAGGTCGCGGCGGTCAACGCGACGGACGAGGTCGTGATCGCCGGACCCCAGGACGCCGTGCGCGCCACACTGGCGGCGCTGCCGCCGGGGACGCGGGTGACGGAGCTGCCGGTGGGGCGCCCGTTCCACTCGTCCTGCGTGGACCCGATGCTCGCGGGATGGGAGGCGGAGGTGGCGGCGCTCCCGTCGCGAGCGCCCGAGCTGCGCTGGGTGAGCCTGCTCGACGGGGAGGAGGTCGCCGAGGCGCCGCCGGCCTCCTTCTGGCGTCGGCACGCCCGGGAGCCCGTGCGCGTCGATCTCGCCGCCAGGCACCTCGCGGGGCTCGGGGTGGATCTGTGGCTCGATCTCGGCCCGCACCCGGCGCTGCTGGGACTGCTCCGACGGGCGGAGGTCGAGGGTCGCTTCGCGGCGACGGAGCGTCGTGGTGGCGAGGCCTGGCGCGAGCTCGCCAGCGCCGTGGGCGCCGCCTGGGAGGTCGGGCTGCCGGTGGATCTGCAGGCCTGGGAGGAGGGGCGGACGACGACGCGGATCCCGCTGCCACCGACCCCGCTCGATCGGCGCCGCTGCTGGCCGGAGGAGCCCCTCCCGCGCGCGCCGTCGTACCGCGTGGCGCTGGTGCCCGCGCCCAACGCGGAGCCGGTGGCGGTCGAGCGCGTCGCGCCCGAGGGCGCCTCGCTGACGGACCGTGTGCTGTCGCTGGCGCGCGTCACGGGGGGCGCCGTGGTCGTGGACGGCGCGGACGAGGAGGCCTGGGCGCTGGTGGCGGCAGCTCGTTGCCTGCGCTTCGAGCGGCCCGCGGCACCGCCGCGCGTGTGGTGGGGTGCCCCCGTCGAGGGCGCCGTCCCGAGCGAGCCCGAGGTCTGGTGGCGAGATGGGCGGCCGCACGTCCCCCGCTTGCAGGCGTTCCACCCGGTGGCCGCCGAGCCGTCGTTCTCGGGGACCTGGTGGGTCACGGGCGGGCTCGGTGGGGTCGGGCTGCACGTCGCCGGCTGGCTGTGTGAGCGCGGTGCAGGGCGCCTGGTGCTGGTCTCGCGCCACCCGCGCGACCCCGAGGACCCGCGGCTGGCCCGGTGGCGGGCGCGGGGCGTGGAGGTCGTGGTGGTCGCTGCCGACGTCGCCGACGGGGCGGCCCTGCGACCCTGGCTCGAGCGCTTCCCGCCGGACGGCGTGGTGCACGCGGCCGGCGCCACGCGGCCTGCGGACCTCGACGAGCTCGATCGGAGCACGGTGGACGAGGTCCTGCGCGCGAAGGTGGAGGGGGCGCGCGTGCTCGACGCGTGGCTCGGGGACCGCCCGCTCCAGGCGTTCGTGCTGGTCTCCTCGGTGGCGTCGGTGTGGGGGAGCCGTCGCCTGGTGCCCTACGCGGCGGCGAACGGCTGGCTCGACGGGCTCGCCGAGCGCCGGCACGCGCGCGGGCGGACGGCGGTGTCCGTGTCCTTCGGGCCGTGGGGCGGCGGCGGCATGGTGGACGCCGGTCGCGCCGAGGAGCTAGCGCGCGCGGGCCTCGCGCTGCTCGAGCCGGGGGACGCCCTCCGCGCGCTGGGGGACGTGATCGCGTCCGGGGTGCCGCGCGCCGTGATCGCTCGGGTGGACCTGCCGCGCCTGGTGGGGGCGTTGTCGACGGCGGGCCCGCAGCCGCTGTTCGACGACCTGCTGCCGCCGCCCCCGACGGTGGCCTCCGCTCCGACGCCTGCCAGACCCGCCGACCCGCTGGTGGTCATCACGGCCCTGGCCCGCCAGGTCCTGCGTCTCGCGCCGGACCGTCCGCTGCCCCCGGACCTCCCGTTGGCCGATCTCGGGTTCGACTCGCTGATGGCGACGGAGCTCAAGGCGGGCCTGCTCGCCGAGGGGGTCGATGTGCCGCTCGGCAGGCTGCTCGCCGGGCCCTCGGTCGAGGAGCTCGCGCGGATGGCCGGCGCGCGTACGAGCGTTCCCGAGCCCCCGGCCGCGGCGGAGGCGGTGGAGGCCGGGGAGCCCGCGCCGGACCGGCTCCTCTGGTGGACGCACCTCGCCGCCGTGGTCGTCGGCATCGCCCTGGCGAGCGGCGTCTGGGCGCTGCTGTAGCGGCCGCTCTCGCGAGCTACTGCATCACGAACGGGTACGTGATCGCGGTGCCCTTGCTGGCCGCCGGGAAGCGGATGCTCGCGATCGCACGGCCGAGGCAGGCCTCGAGCTCGGTCCCCCGGTACTGCTGCTGCAGCAGCGTCACGCCGGTCGCCTGGCCGCCGGGGGAGATCGTGAACTTCGCGTCCACGCGCGGCGGGAGCGCTCCGGCCTTGAACAACGGCACGAAGCACTTCTTGACCTCGATGTTGTTCGACACCATCACGTGCACCGCCTCGATCGGCACTGTCTCCATCTGGGCCGGAGCGGGCGCGGGCGGAGGGGCCATCGGGGCCGGAGCCACCGGCATCGGCGCGGGCGCGATGGGCTGTGGCGTGGGCTGCGGGCGGGAGGGCTGGGGCTTGGGGCGCGTCGGCTGCGGGCGCGGGCGCGACGGCTCGGGGACCGCCGGCTCCGGCTCGACGGGGGGCGGCTCGACGACGGGCTGGGTGTCCGGGGTCGGGGTGTTCGACACCGACGCCAGCGTGTTGGTCCCGCCGGTCGGGACGGCCATGCCCGCCAGCGCGCCCTGATCGGAGAAGTTGATCGCCTCGACCGCGCGCTCCACGCCCCACTTCGTGCCCACGAGCAGCGAGGCCATGACGACCGCCACCATGAACCCGAGGACCACGGAGAGCAGCGTCTGGGCGGGCTTGCGGCCGCGTCCGCCGGTGATGAGCACCAGGAACGAGAGCACCCCGCCGCCGAAGGTCATGGCGAGGCCGAACCACATCACGAGCGCGTGGTTCCAGATCGAGAGCACCGACAGCAGCACGCTGCCCATCAGCGCCATCGACGTGCCAAGCAGGGCCCAGTTCAGGTCCCCCGCGGGATCGTGCGCCATCGGCGCGTACGCCGCGACGGGCGGCGGCATCGGGGTCGCCGTGCGCGGGTACGCCGAGCCGGGGGTCTGACGCTGCGGCGGGGGGGCCGGCGTGCGCCGCTGGGGCGGAGGCGCGGGCGTCCGCCGGACCGGCGGGTTCGAGGGGGGCGCGTGGTAGGACGCGGGCGCTGGCGTCTGCGACCGGCGCGGCGGCGGCAGCGAGGCCGGTCCGCCTTGCGGCGGGCGCGCGGGCGGGCGCTCCTTGTGCGTCACCTGCTCGGACGGCGGCACGGACGAGCGGATGTGCGTCACCACGTCGGGCTCGTACTCCGGCTGCCCGTAGGGGGTCGCGTACGGATCGTGCGCCTGCAGCGTGTCGCCCGACCGCGGCGCCATCATCGGCGTCTCCATGTGGACGTCGTCGGAGACCACCGGTCCGCTCGGCGCGCGGCCGGGCAACGTCGACTCGTGCTCGTCGTCGCGGTGCGAGGCCATGCGCGGGGGCGCGCCGACCGGCGTGGGCGGCACGGCCGTGACCAGCGTGCGCTCCTCCGGATCGGCGTTCGGCTTGGGACGGGGGATGAGCATGCGATGGCCGCAGTTGCGGCACGTCGCCTTGTTCACCGCCTTGGTGAGCTTGTCGTCGGGGACCTTGTACACCGCACGACAGTTGTCGCAGACGACCTTCATCCGCTGCTCCCCAGAAGGTCCCCCATCTACCGGTGCCGGCCCCGTCTCGCAACGGCCCTTCGCGGGCTCTTGACGGGTGCGGTCGCTGGCGAGGCCGTCAGAGGAAGCGCTCGATCGCCCGGTGCAGGTCGAGTCGATCGACGAGGTCCGACAGATAATCGGCGTTCTCGCTGTCCCAGATCACGAGCGGCGAGTGGTTCCAGCCGCCGATCCACTCCTCGTACAGGCCGTTGAGGCGCCGGAGGTACGTGACCGGGATGTCCTGCTCGCTCGGACGCCCGCGCTGGCGGATGCGGGAGCGGATGGCCCGCACCGAGCACCGCAGGTGGATCATGAGATCCGGCGGACGGAGGCTCTGCTTCATCGCCTCGTAGAGCTCGAGGTACGTCGAGAAGTCGCGCTTCGAGATCTTCCGGCTGCGCGCGAGGTAGGTCGCGAAGATCTCGGCGTCCTCGTAGATCGTGCGATCCATGACGAACGTGCCGGGCGCAGCCTCGAGATCCTGGTGCAACCGGAACTTCCGCGCCAGGAAGAACACCTGGCTGTGGAAGGCCCAGCGGTCCATGTCGGCGTAGAAGTCGTCGAGGTAGGGGTTGTCGCCGAACGGCTCGTAGACCGGGACGATGCCGTACCGCTCGGTCAGGTACCGGACCAGGGTCGTCTTGCCGACGCCGATGTTCCCCGACACCGCGACGAACCTGTCGGCCACCGGACCTCCCCGCGCCCCGTTCACACGCGACCGCCGCGACAGCCACCCCGATCCGATCGAAGATGCGGGCCGCGGACACGTCGATGGCGGACCGGAGGGCGGGATGTGGTGGTGGACGGCGGCTCTGGCGGCGGAAGGGGATCCCGAGACCCCCGCGCCGGAGCCGGAGGAGCCCGAGGTGATCGAGATCAGCGCCCCCGAAGAGGAGCTCGGGAGCGCGATCGAGGGCATCGACGACGTCCACGCCGAGGTGAAGCTCGGGCCGCAGCTCGAGGACTGGGTGCCGCTGCCAGGGAACCTGGTCCGCGGCCGCTTCGTCGTCCGTCCGTTGCTGGGGGCCGAGGGCGCGCAGGGGCGGTTCGCGGTCACCGCCGGGGCGGCGCTGGGCCACCAGTGGTGGACGCTCGGTGACGGGCCGGTGGGCGCCGGGGGCGAGGAGCTGGTACGGGTGAGCGCTCCGATCGGCGGGTTGAAGGGACGCCGGGTGGACGCGGAGATCGTCGGTGGTCCGTGGGTGGGTCCGATCGGGCTGCGCGTCGGGCCGACGCTGACCTGGGATCGGCTGGACCCCGGCGGCGACCTGCCGGTGCTCGAGGACGCCGTCCTCGTCGGTGGCCTCGTGGACCTGTCCGCCATGCTCGGGCCCGTCGTGCTGACCGCGGGGCTGCAGCCGGCGTGGGTGGTGGGCGGGGAGCGCGTCGGCGCGGATCCGGAGGCCGTGCCGCTGCCCGTGCTCGGGGACGAGACGACCTGGCGCGCGGGGGTCGGCCTGATCGGCGACCACCTGGAGCTGTTGCTGGGGGCGGCGCTCCGCGAGACCGCGATCGGACCCATCGGCGAGGGGACGCTCGGCCTGCGGGTGAGGCTGCTGTGAGGTCAGGCCTCCTGCACGAAGTCCAGCAGCGGACGCCACTCCTCGCGCCAGGACACGAGCTTGTGCGAGGGGTCGTCGAACAGGGAGCTGCCGACCTCCGCGAGGTTCGCGTACGTCTGGGTGTCGCGCAGGCGGGCGAGCGTCTGGACGGGCAGGGTCTCGAGGAAGTCCTCCAGCCGCTTCGACGCGCGGGTGCGCGCCCGGTACCGGTTGGCGACGACGCCGATCGGGCGCTTGTTCTTGCGGATCACCTTGAACTCGCTCACGAGGTCGACGAACCGCTGGGTGCCCGCCTCGTCGAAGACGGAGGCCTGGACCGGGACCACGATCGCGTCGGCGGCCTTCACGAGCTCCTCGAGGTCCTTCTTCCGCAGGGCAGCGGGCACGTCGACCACGATCCGGTCGTACCCCTTGGGCTTCTCCCACCCCTTCGACAGGTCCAGCCCGTGGATCGTCGGGAGAGACGCCGGGCGCCGCTCCAGCCACGCGAGCGCGGACTGCTGCTTGTCGAGATCGGCGAGCGCGGTCCGGTCCCCGAGGTGAGCGAACCACGCGGCCAGGTGCGTGGACACCGTCGTCTTGCCCACGCCTCCCTTCACGTTGGCCACCATCACCACCATCGGCGCCTCCCAGGTCGGACCACGGTCCTACCGCGCGGGTCGCGCGCGCGCTCCCGTACGAGCGAGGAGAGATCATGATCGTCGCCTGGATCGCCAGCGCCCTGGCCGCTCCGCCCGAGGGGGTCGACCCCGACGACGTCTTCCACTGGGAGGCCGGGAGCCGCGCCCTGCTCGACGGACCTCCCGGGTGCTGGGAGCTGTCGGGCCAGCTCGATCTCACGCTCTCGGGCTACGTCCCCGCCTCCCGCTGGACGCGTCCCGAGCGGCGGGACCACAAGATGCACGGCACGTTCTCCGGTCGGATCGACGGCGGCACGTGGACCTCGTTCACCTACGAGCTGGACGACGGCGAGGACGACATGACCGTCCCGCTGTTCCCCATGACCGGCCGCATCTCGCCCGACGTCGTGAAGCGCCTCGACGAGCCGTCCGAGAGCACGCTGCAGATCTCGAGCGACGGAAATGGGGAGGAGGAGGCGGTGAACACGCTCCGCCGGACGCTGGACGCGATCGATCCGGAGACCGAGACCGCCTACGCCGAGTGGTCCGACGGCAAGGGCGCCGTGCGCCTGCTGCAGGACATCCCGTTCGAGGGGAGCGGCCGGGACACCGTCGTCGTCGAGACGCTCTTCCCCAACGGGGGGCCGGCCACGAGCCTGGACGTGACGTTCCCCCGACGCGTGAAGGTGGGCGACGCGCTGCTCAAGGTCACCGTGTTCGACGGCCAGATGCACCTGCGCGGTCAGCAGGTCGGGGACCTGGTGATGCCGGCGCTCGAGAGCCTGTCCGTGGGCATGGGGGCGCTGGGGCTCACGGGCGCCTGGGAGCAGAAGCTGACCTACCAGAAGGCCCAGCGCTGCGCGGCGTCCGCGGCGCCGGCACCCGCTTCCGCGCCGGAGACGCCTCCGCCGCCGGCACCCGAGCACACGGATCCAGGGTAGGGAGCCCGTATGCTCCTGTTCTCCCTCATCGGTTGTGGTGCGGGTGCGTCGCCCGCGGTGATGCCTCGCGCGGAGGCGCCCCGGGACTTCTGGTCCCACTGGGGTGACGGCAAGGCCGAGCTCGACGGATACGCGTACACCGCCCGACGCTACGGCGAGCTGCGGACCGGCGAGGAGATCCAGGTCTGGGTGACGGAGGACTTCACCGCCGGCCAGCTGGTGAAGTCGAACGGCGGGCACGGCGACGAGTTCCCCGTGCTCAAGCTCAACGACATCCGGCGCTTCCAGACCGGCATCTACGACTACCACCTGCTGCAGAGCGTGTTCGTCCGGGCGGACGGCAAGCAGGCGCTCGGGCTGCCGGTCAAGGAGGTGCTGTCGGTGGACGAGTGGTGCGGGGCGGCGTTCGAGGAGCTCGTCGTCCGTGACGGTGTGGTCCACGGCGTCGGCCACAGCTACTTCGACGGCGAGGGGGACCGCTCCTGGGAGGACGAGCGGGTGCCCGCGATGGGCGTGATGGCGGACGCCCTGCCCTACCTCGCGCGCGGCCTGCTGGGCGATCCGGTCGCGCCGGGCGCGTCGGTGGCCGTGCAGCTCCGGCACTCGCAGATCGATCAGCGCCTGGCACACCGCGAGCCCGCCTGGGTCCCGGCGACGCTGTCCCGGGCCGCCGAGGTGGAGTCCGTCGAGGTGCCCGCGGGCACCTTCGAGGTCCGGCGCTTCGAGGTGACCACGGACGACCCGGCGTGCGGCACGGCCAGCGGCATCGCAGCGGACGGCACGACCTGCAAGGCGACCTGGTGGGTGGAGGAGGCGGCGCCCCACCGGATCGTGCGTTGGTCGCGCGACAACGGGGAGGACGCCGTGCTCACGGGCTCGTTCCGCGGCGCCTACTGGTCGATGCACGGTGAGGGGCAGGAGGAGGCGCGGCGCCAGCTCGGCCTCGGCCTCCACCCCTACGCGCCGGCTCCCTGAGCCTGGCGAACGGCGGCCAGCCGCGCGCGGATGGGGTGACCGGGGGGTAGCCCGGCACCACGGACCAGCTCCTCGGCGTGATCGAGCGCCCGACGCGCCTCCGGGCCCCCGCTCGCCAGCGCCACCACGCGCCACCCTTCCGCCGCTCGGACCAGGCACCCGGCGTCCTCCGCGCGGGCCGCGATCTCGCCCGCCAACGCGCGCGCCTGCTCGACCGCGCCCGACCCCGCGAAGAGCTCGGCCGCCTGCAGGCCGGCGTCGTCCCGGCCCATCCCCGGGATCCGGGCCAGGCTCCTCCACGCGGACCCCAGGTCGGCGACATCGACCGCGACGCCGGCCCGGGAGCGCACCCAGGCCGCGAGGATGCGTGCCGAACACTCGCGGACGGGGTCGCCTTCGGACGCGAGCGCCACAACCTCCGTCCACTGGATCGCCGCGGCCGGATCGCCGTGTTCGACGAGCAGCTCCGCCATCAGGTGCGCCGAGGTACGGCGGTCCTCGTCGTCTCGCCGCTCGTCGTGGACCCCGCGCGTGAGCCTCATGGCCTCCGTCGTCGCCCCGCGCGCGCGGGCGATCCGCGCCTGGACCAGGCGTGCCTGGTGGAGGACGGCCACCCCGTTCGGCGCCAGGCGCAAGGCCTCTCCCGCGACGTGCTCGGCCTGCTCGAAGCGTGCGAGCTCCACCAGCGCGATGCCGAGGTTCGTCAGCGTCAGCGCGCGGGACTCGTCCAGCCCGAAATCCGCCTTCCACTGGGCCGCCTGCTCGAGCGGGGCGATCGCCTCCCGGGGACGGCCGAGGTCGACGAGCGTGATGGCCTCGTTCATCCAGAGCGCCGTGACGTGGATGGTGGGCTCGTTCCCGAACAGCCGCCGGGCCCGCGCGAACCCTTCGAGCGCCCGTTCGCTCTCGTGGAGGTACAGGTCGATCAGCGCGATGTTGGAGATGTCGGAAGCCACGCCGTAGTGGTCTCCCATCCGCCGGTTCGCGGCGGCGCTCTCCTCGAACCGCTCTCGGGCGAGGGCGTGCGCCCCCGTGAGCCACGCGACGGTCCCCGCGAGGGTCGCGACGCGTCCTGCCAGGAGCGGGTCGTCGATCCCGCGCGCCATCTCGACCGCTCGGAGGGCTTCCTTCTCCGCTTCCTCGCCGTGCCCCTGCTGAGCCAGCGTCACCGCCCGCTGCCCGGCCAGGCGGCAGACCCTGGAGCGGTCGCCGAGCCGCTCGCCCAGCGGGATGGCCTCGTCCAGCAACGTCCGGCGCCGCGCCCGTTCGCGCGCCAGCCCACACGCGATCACCGCGCCCTCGAGGGCGAGGAGGCGCTGCTCGTCCGTCAGCTCTCCGGCGAGCACCCGGTCCCAGAGCTCGACCAGGACGCGCGCAGGTCCGCGGCGGGTCAGGACGGCGGCGGCGGCGGTGGCACAGCTCACCGCGATCTCGCTCCGGCCCTGATCGACGGCCGCGCGGGTGGCGGCCATCAGGTTCGCGACCTCGAGGTGGTACCGGTCGTGGTGGCGGGGAGCGTCGATCGTCCGCAACAGCCGGAGCCGATCGGGGCTCCCCAGGGCGGCGAAGACCTCGCCGTGACGCCGGACGGCCGCGTCGAGCGCTCCGGGCGTGGCCTGGCGTCGGACCCACTCCTGGACCACGACGGACATCCGGAAGCGCTGGTGGGTCGGGTCGAGGCGGAGGACCGAGGCGTCCACCAGCGTCGCGAGGACGTCGATCGCCCAGGGCGCCTCCTCGTGATCGGCGAGGTCCAGCACCTGCTCGGCCATCTCGAGGGCCGCCCCACCCTCGAACACGGAGAGCTGCACCATCGCCGCGCGGCCCCAGGCGGGCAGCAGTCCCCAGGACACCGCGAGGGAGGCCGCGAGGCTCCGCTGGCGCTCGGGACGGTCGCGCTCACCGCCCGCCAGCAGGTCCAGGCGGTCGCGCAGGCGCTCGAGCAGGACGGGAGGCGGCAGCAGGCGGGTTCGCGCGGCGGCGAGCTCCAGGGCCAGGGGCATCCGCTCGAGCGCGTCCACCAGCGCACCGAGAACGCCGTCGTCCACGGGGACGCCGTGGGCCCGCGCCGCGAACAGCGCGAGGGCGTCCGCGTGGTCCAGCGGCTCCACCTCGAGCTGCTGCTCGCCACGCAGGCGCAGGGAGACCCGCGTGGTGCACAGGAAGGTGGCGGAGGGTGCGGTCGCGAGCCAGCGCCCGAGCGTCTCGGGGAGCGCGTGGACCACCTGCTCGAGGTTGTCGAGCACGACGAGGACGGCGCCCCGCGCCCGGAGCGCCTGACCCACCTGCTCGGTCGGATCGGTGCCCACCATCGGGATCGAGAGCGCGGCCGCGGTGCGCGCGGTGACCGCGTCGGCATCGCGGGCGTCCGACAGGTCCACGAACCAGCGCTCCGCGAAGCGTCCCGCGAGCTGTGCCGCGCGCAGCGCCAGTCGCGTCTTCCCGCTCCCTCCGGGCCCCTTGAGCACCACGAGCCGCTGGTCGCGCAACAGCGCCGCCAGCGCGTCGAGCTCCCGCACCCGACCGACGAAGGAGCTCCGATCGGGCTCGAGGTTGCCGCCGAACGGGTCGAGCGTCCGGTCGAGCGAGCCGACGGAGGGCGCGCTCGGCGTGATCGGGCCGTCGAACGTGTCGGAGGAGGAGCCCTCCAGCAGGTCGAGCAGGCTCCGGCTCTCCGCGTGGCGCGGGCGCAGCTCGGCCAGGGCCTGACGCAGGGCGGCGGCGGAGGACCAGCGCTCCGACGGCGCCTGGCGGAGGCAGCGGGCGACCAGCTCGCCGAGCCCCGGCACCGCCTGCTCGACGGGATCCAACAGCCCCTCCGCCACGTGACGGTCGGCCTCCAGCACCCGGAAGAGCGCGGGCGCCCCGGTCCCGAACGGCGGGACACCGGTCGCGAGGTGGGCGAGGGTGGCACCGAGCGCGAACAGGTCGGCCTTGGCGTTCTCCCGGCCGTCGACCTGCTCCTCGGGCATGTACCCGGCCGTGCCCGCGGGCGCGTCACGCGTGGCCTGGAGACGCGCCACGCCGAGGTCCGCGATCTTGACCAGCCCGCTGCGGTCCAGGAGCAGGTTGCTGGGCTTGATGTCGCGGTGGACCATCCCTCCGGCGTCGCCCGCCCGCTGGCCGTGGAGGTGGGCGAGCCCGGCGCAGACCTGCAGCCCGACCTCGACGATCGCCAGGGGGGGCAGGGGACCGCGCTCTCGTAGCAGGCGAGCGAGCGAGACCCCGTCGCAGAGCTCCATGGCCACGTACCAGCGGCCGTCCACCTCCCCGAGGTCGTGGATCCCCACGATGTTCGGGTGCTGGAGCATCCCGCCGAGGCGGGCCTCGCGGATCAGGCTGCCGCGGTCGAGCTCGGGATCGCCGCGCAGGACCTTGAGGGCGACGGGCTTGCGGAACCCCTCGGGCCCCACGAGCCAGGCCTGCCACACCTCGCCGGTGCCGCCCACGCCGAGCCGTCGGAGGATCTCGTAGCGGCCGAAACGGTCGTTGGGCTGGAGCGGCGCCTGCGGCACGCGCCATCCTACCGCTGGTGGGGCGGGCGTGCGCCGGTCGTGGTACACCGGCGGGATGCGTGCGTTCCTCGCTCGATCCGCCGGCCTGACCGCGGTCGTCACCACGCTGCTCGTGGAGACGGGCTGCGGTCGGCTGTCCCAGGAGCCCTGGTGGTTCTCGGAGCTGGTGCCGGACTCGCCCTGCTACCGGGTCGACCTGATGGACGGCGTCGACGAGGCCTCGACGACCGAGCTGCACGACCTCTACGACTGCCTCGATCAGGGCGGGATGCTGGCGTCGCTGCAGCCGCTCGACACCGACCTCGACTTCGACACGCGCAGCGGTGACCCCATCGGCATCGAGCTCGCCCGGGTCCTCAACCACCTCCCCGAGGTGGACATCGACCCCTTCGCCATCGGCGGCGTGCTGCTCGACGCGCTGAACGCTCCCGACCGCCCCGTGGACGAGCTGCTCGACACCGCGACCGAGGCGATCTACGGCTGGCGGACCGCCGAGGTCCGCGACCAGTCCCTCCAGCGCGACGACCCCGTGGCGCTGCAGGCGGGGCTGCTGGCGCCGCTGCGACCGGTCCTCCCCGTGGCCGCCACCGCGCTGCTCGCGGACGGTACGGGGGCGCTCGACCTCGCAGGCGACACGCTCGCGGACCCGGAGGCCGGCGAGTGGCTGCTCACGGTCTCGTCCGTGCTCTCCTCCGAGGAGCCCGCGATCCGTCAGCCGCTCGATCCGCTGCTGGCCGACCTCGGCGTGATGGTGCGGGAGACGCGGACCCCCGGCAACGACCGGTGGGAGGCGGCGTCCGGGGACAGCCTCCGCGACGTGGCGGACTTCTTCGTGGTCCGCGACAACCCCGTGGTGGACGAGATCTCGCCCGCGGTCGCCGACATGCTCGGGGACGACGTGGTCCTCGACGCGCTGGTCCCGATGATCGACGAGCTGGCGGCGGGGGACCACCTCGTGCCGCTGCCGCCCGAGATCGGCTGGCTCGCGTCGGTCGACACCGACGGCTCCCCACTGACGCCCGCGGAGCTGTCCGCGCTCACGCGCTTCGTCCGCCTGCTCGCCGACAACAACCACGAGGTGGACTGCCAGATCCTGTTCTTCCGCTGGCAGCTGCCGAACCTCGCGGTGAGCACGTTGGAGCTCATCGCGGACATGGAGCCCGGCGAGGTGGTCGACCTGGCGTCGGTGATCGAGTCGTTGACCGGAAACTTCGTCGGAGAGCTGGCGTTCGAGGCTGCCATCGCGACCTGCCCCACCATCTCGCCCACGGCGTACGACGACCTGCAGGTGCTCGAGACGATCCAGATGCCCGAGTCCGAGGACGTGCTGGTGGCCTTCGTCGCGCTGCTGCAGGTCCTCAAGCACGGCCAGCAGGACCACATCCCGGCGTTCGCCGACATGGCGGAGGCGCTGTACGACGCGGGCGGGCTGGAGCCGGGCGAGGAGCTGATCCGCGACATCGCGCGCGAGAAGGCGTTGACGGACGTGCTGACCGTGCTGCCGGTGCTGGTCCACCCCGAGGAGCACGGCATCACGGCGGGGGGCGCGCCGGCCAACGATCTGGCGGACCTGCTCGGCATCGTGCGCTGGGCCTTCGTGGTCGATCCCGAGACGGGCCTGACCGGCTTCCAGCGGACGCGGCCCTGGATGGCGCCGGTGCTCGGTGAGGACGGCACCTGGGTCACCATCGGGAACCTCGCGCGGACGCTGGACACGCCGGGGACGCAGCTGTCGCGCTCGCTGGACCTGATCCCCGTGCTGGTGGACCTCGACCCGGACCTCGTGCTGCTCGACCAGATCGCCACGGTGCTGCACGACGAGGAGCTGTCGCTGCCCCTCCTCCGGCTGCTCGAGCGCGACGAGCTCATCGACGACGCGCTCGCCGACCAACCGCCGCCCGACGCGATCGACGAGGTGCCGCTGGCCTTCGGTGGGCGGCTGCTGCTGACCGGCGCCCTCGAGGACGTGCTGCGCCTCGTGGACCTGGTGATCGGCTCCATCCCCGGCTCCACGACCTCGAGCACGGGCGGACCGTGAACGCGCTGGAGGGCTGGGAGCGGCGCGACTTCGCGCACGAGGGGGCGTCCCGCGAGGTCTACGTGCGCGGGGAGGGCCCCGCGGTGGTCGTGATGCACGAGGTCCCCAACCTCCACCCGGGCGTGATCCGCTTCGGGCAGCGGCTGGTGGACGAGGGCTTCCGCGTGTGGATGCCGTCGCTGATGGGCGTACCGGGGCGCCCGGTCTCGGTGCGCACGTCCCTGCGCTCGATCGGGCGGGCCTGCGTCTCGCGCGAGTTCGCCACCTGGGCGCTCGGGCGGACGAGCCCGATCACCGTCTGGCTGCGGGCGCTCGCGCGGCACGCGGGGGAAGGGCGGCCGGTGGGCGCCATCGGGATGTGCCTGACCGGTGGGTTCGCGCTGGCGATGGCGGTCGACGACGTGCTGGCCGCCCCCGTGCTCTCGCAACCGTCCGTCCCGTTCGCGCTCAGCCCGTGGCACGCACGTGACCTGGGCGTCAGTGACGAGGACCTGGGGACGTTGCGGCGCCGCTGCGCGGACGAAGGGCTGTGCGTGCTCGGGCTGCGGTTCTCCATGGACGCGATGGCGCCCGGCGCTCGGTTCCGTCGCTTGCGAGAGGAGCTGGGGGACGCGTTCCTCGCGGTCGAGATCGATTCGTCGCTCGGCAACCCGCACGGCATCCCGCCCTGGCACCACTCGGTGCTCGCCCACCACTACGTCGATCGGCCGGACCACCCGACGCGCCAGGCCGAGGACCGCGTCGTGGCCTTCTTCCGCGAGCGCCTCACGGCAGATCGCTGACCGCTCCGGCCTCCCAGCCGACGGGCAGGCGCTGCGAGCGGTAGCTGTTCCAGCCGTCGGGCACCTCGTCCATGTCCGACGACAGCTCCACGTCCCACAGCAGCTCGCCGGTCTCGGGCACGAACTCGACGAGGCGGATCAGGTGCCGCCCCAGGCCGTAGTCCGCCAGGTAGCGTCCGTTCATCGCGATGACGCCGGCGAAGTTCCCGAGCACGTCGCCGTTGGGCAGGTGGTCGGCGTCCCCCATGTAGTCCCCGAACAGCCGGACCCCGGGGATCTCGAACTCCCACGCCTGTTCCACGGTCATCGCCTGCTCGTCGATGCGGTACTCGACCACCCGCGACCAGGTCTCCAGCGCGCCCAAATCGTCCTCGCCGGTCCACGGGCTCGCCTGCCGGTTGCCGTTGTCGAACATCATGATCCGGTCGCCCCCGAACCACTCCGGCGCGTGCTGCTTGTACGGCCAGCGGAAGGGCTGCCCGACCGGCTGCAGGCGCAGGCTCTCAGACGCGGTCGGCCAGTTCGCGGGGTTCGCGAGGATCCACCGGACGGTCCCGTCGAGGTCGAGCCCCGCGAGCGCGTCCTGCGCGCGCGAGGAGATCACGATGGCGTCGTTCTCCGGCGACCAGGCCACGCCGTTGCCGTGCACCCAGTCCTTGGGGTTGCCGACGAGCGAGGTGTACCCGATGCGTTCGTACGGGATGGCGGTCGAGTACGGGATCTCGCGGATCACCGTGCCGTCCTGGGCCAGGAGCACGATCTCGTCGTCGCGCACGGTCGCGTCCGCGCGCACCAGCGGGTCGTCGTAGCTGGCGGGGAAGTCCTGCACCGTGACGTTCTGCTTCGACATCGCGAGCATCGTCCCGTCCGGGAGGCGCTGCACGTCGTGGTGGAAGGTCGGGAGCGCGACGGGGATGGTCGTCCCCGAACCGCCGCCGGGCACCCACTGGCGCTGGATCCGCCCGAGCCAGTCGAGCTCGATGAGCGCCCCCTCCTGCGCGTTGCCGAGGAGCATCCCGTCGCTGCGCAGCTGCAGCTCGAGCATCCGCGGGTCGCGGGCCCACCACCACACGATCTCGCCCTCGGGGCTCAGGACGATCTGCCAGGCCCCGACGCCGCCCGCGACCACGCCGACCAGGGTGTCGCCCGGCTCCATCGCGTCGGCGTCGAGCTGGTGAACCGTCACGTCGGGGAACTTCGGCGGCAGGCTCGCGGTGTGGAAGGTCAGCGTCCGTTCGGCGGTCGCTCCCTCGGCGCGCAACGTCAGGTGGACCTCGACGTCCCGGTCCGCGCGCATCCGCAGCAGCGGCAGCTCGTGCTCGGTGGCGGCGGGCAGCTCCACCGTCGTCGCGAGGTCGCCGTCGGACCAGGTGACCGTCGCCTCGCTCGGCACCTCGGTGGCGAAGGACAGCAGGCGGGCCAGCGGGACGGCGGGGTTCACGAGGGTGGCTGTCGGCTCGGCCGTCAACACCAGCTCCTCCGGCGGCGGAGGGGGATCGGTTCCCGCCGGCGGTCGCTCGCACCCGAGCACGGCCAGCGCCGCGATCACGCCGGCACCGCGGGGAACCGGTGGAAGCGCATGAAGGGGTCCACCGCCACGACCTCTCCCTCGGCCAGCCGCTCCCACGCGTTCTCCCCGAGGAGGGGTTCGCTCGAGACCAGCAGGTGGTTCACGTGTTGGCGGTGCGTCACCGGCGCCTCGCAGGTGGGTCCGAGGAAGGTGCAGGTCTCCCGCTCGGGGCAGCGCTGCTTCCACGTGGAGTAGCAGAGGTCCTTCCCGCCGTGGTGGGCGACCAGCAGCTCCCCGTCCGTCACCATCAACGTCAGCAGGCTGCGTCGCTCCGGGCTGTCCGCCAGCTCGCGCACGATCGCGACCGTCTCGCGCAGCGCGCACACCACGTCGTCGAGCGGCGTGCCGCGACGGTGCAGGTCGACGCGCTCAGCGAGACGCCCCAGGAACAGGTGGAACACGACCTCGCTGTCCGTGTCGCCCATGAGGAAGCGGCGGAACTTGGGGGCGACCTGCTCGACGAGCGCGTCCCGCACCTCGGGGAAGGCGGGGATGTCGCCGTTGTGGGCCATCACCCACCGACCGTGCTGGAAGGGGTGGCAGTTGAGCGTGGACAACGCACCCTGCGTCGCCCGGCGGACGTGCGCGACGACGGTGTCGCTCGTGAGCAGGCCGCTGACGCGCTCGAAGAGGTGGTCGCTGCCCGCCGTGCCCGTCGACTTCAGGATGTGCGGCGATCCGGCGACGTAGTAGGCGACCCCCCAGCCGTCGGGGTGCTCGCGGGACTGGACGGCGAGCGCGTTGTCGGCGCTGCGGAGCGAGCGGTGGACCTGGCTCTGCAGGACGGAGCGGAAACCGAACAGGCGACACATGCCTGCCAGCCTAACAGGCCGCTCGTGACGTGTTCGGACCCGAACGTGTCGGATGACACGCGTAACAGTGTGTTGCGGTGCGGCGGACCAGGGGGCGGAGTAGGCCGACGGCCAGAGGTGATCCATGGTGTTGCTGATGTGGCTCGCCGCGTGCGACGACACGGAGTTCCCGGCGATCGGCGGGGAAGGCGTGGTCGGCGACACGTACGAGGACGTGCAGAAGGTGTTCGAGGCGGACTGCTACGCGTGCCACGGCGCCGCGTCCGCGCTCGGTGGGCTGGACCTCGAGACCGACGCCTGCGCCGCCATCGTGGGCGTGACGGCCGCGGGGTACGACGGGGAGCTCGTGGTGCCCGGCGACTCGGCCGCCAGCGTGCTGTGGACCAAGATGGCCGACACGAAGGAGTTCGGCGGGATCATGCCCCCCACGGGCGCGAGCGCGCAGGAGTCCATCGACACGGTCGCCGCCTGGATCGACCTCGGTGCCGACTGTGGGGGTGCGCGATGATCGCGCTGCTGTCGGCCTCCGCGGCCTTCGCCCAGATCGCTCCCGAGTGCGCGGACGTCGCCGCCGGCGACGCGCCCGGCTGGTACGTCGACGACCAGCACCAGCAGGACTTCCTGCTGAACTTCTTCGCGCTCGCGACGACCTTCTCCCCGATCCACGCGCCCATCCCCGACGAGCCCGGCCACGGCGACGTGAGCCTCGAGCTCTCGCTGATCCCGCCGCTGTCCTGCGACCGCCGGCTGGTGCTGTCCCGGACGAAGACGGAGGAGACGAACAAGGCGCCCATCCTCCCGCGTCCGCAGGGGCACTTCACGTTCCCCGAGATCGGCCGCTTCCGGCTCTACGGCGGTGCCGGCTACATCCCGCCGATCACCGTGTTCGGCACGCGCAACGTCATCGCGTCGGGAGAGGTCGGCTTCGGCTGGGAGTCGGAAGGGGGCTTGCAGCTGGCGGGTCGGTACCACTGGACGCTGATGAAGACCATCGCCGAGATCGCCGGACCCTTCGACCCCGAGAACGACCCCGTCGTGCTCGACTTCTTCTCGGGCTCGACCTTCGGGCTCGACCTGATGGCGGGCCTGCGGATCAAGAGCGTCATCCCGTACGTCTCGCTGGGCGTGACCGACGCGTCGACGTTCTTCTACATCGGTGACGACGCCGTCGTGTCGAACAACCTGACGCCGTACATCGGCCCCGTCGCCTCGCTCGGCGCGCAGGGCTCGATCCAGCGCCTGGTCTTCGCCGGCGAGCTGTACGCCGCGCCGAACACCTTCGACGCCTCCCTGGGCCACCTCTACACCGCCCGCGTCAGGGCTGGAGTGACGTTTTGACGACCCTGATCGCCCTGATGTCGGGTTTCGCCCTCGCGGAGGAGCCCACCGAGACCCCGGCCGAGGCCGCTCCCGCCGAGGCGCCCGCCGCTCCCGAGCCGCGCACCTGGAAGCTCGATCCGTCCGCGTCGACGCTGTTCGTCCTCGTGAAGCACGATCCGAACACGGCGCTGTCGGGCCTCGCCCACGACCACACCGTGGCGGCGACGGGCTGGTCGGGGACGGTGACCTGGACCGAGGGTGATCCGTCGGCCTGCAAGGTCGAGATCACGGTGCCGGTGTCCGGTCTCGTGATCGACCCGCCGGGGCTGCGTCAGCGCGCTGGCCTGGAAGGGGACACCCCGGACAGCGACAAGGCCAAGATCTCGGACAACATGTGGGGCAGCCGGCAGCTCGAGAAGGACGTCTTCCCCTCGATCTCGTTCGCGTCGACCTCGTGCAACGGGTCGGGCTCGGTCATCACCGTCGCCGGGAACATGACGATCCACGGCGTGACGAAGGCGGTCAGCCTGCCGATGACGATCAACGTCTCGGGCGACACGTTCTCCGCCAAGGGGACGATGCCGTCGACGGCGTCGGCGTGGGGCTTCCAGCCGTTCACGGCGGCCTTCGGGGCCATCAAGAACCTCGACGAGCTCCAGTTCACGATCGACGTCCGCGGTCGCTGATCTGGTCGCCGCGATCCGCACCACGACGAGCTGATCGCGGTCCTGCTTGACGGCGTCCAGCGGATGGATACGGCCTCAGCGCCGGCGGCTGGAGTCCCGCTCGAGTCCGGTCGACGGGGACGGCCGACGTGCGTCTCACGGAGGCCGACCATGAATGCACAGGACTGTGACCGCGCCGATGACGACCCGGAGGGCGACCCATCCCGCGCCTTCCTCGACACGCCGCTCGCTCCTCCCCGTCCCGTTCCCTCCCCGACATCCGCACCGGACGCGCGCCAGCGCATCGAGGTGTTCCGACACACCCACTTCCCCGATGTCGGCGACGACCAGTGGGGAGACTGGCAGTGGCAGCTCCAGCATCGCTACCGCGACCTGAAGGGGCTCTCTCGGATCCTGACGCTCAGCGACGACGAGCTCACGACCATCCAGCGCATCGGTGGTCGGCTCCCCGTCGGCATCACCCCGTACTACGCGTCGCTGATGGACCCGGACGATCCGTCCGATCCGCTGCGGATGACGATGGTGCCGGTCGAGGCCGAGCTCGTCCAGGGGCCCGGTGAGGCCGACGATCCGCTCGGCGAGGACGGCCACATGGTCGTGCCGGGGCTGGTCCATCGGTACCCGGACCGCGTTCTGTTCCTGGTGACGAACTTCTGCGCGACCTACTGCCGCTACTGCACGCGCGCCCGGCTCGTCGGCCACACCGGCGAGTACCACTTCAACAAGGCGCAGTACGAGAAGGCGATCGAGTACATCGCGGCGCATCCGGAGGTCCGCGACGTGCTGCTCAGCGGCGGCGACCCCCTCACCATGGGGGACGACCGCCTCGAGTGGCTGCTGGAGCGGCTCCGCGCCATCCCGCACGTCGAGTTCCTGCGGATCGGCACGAAGGTCCCCCTGGTGCTCCCGCAGCGCGTCACCGAGAAGCTGACGTCGATGCTGAAGCGCTTCCACCCGCTGTGGATGAGCGTCCACGTCATGCACCCGAACGAGCTCACGCCCGAGGTCGCGCAGGCGTGCGACCGTCTCTCCAGCGCGGGCATCCCGCTCGGGAGCCAGACGGTGCTGGTCCGCGGCGTGAACGACGACGTGGAGACGATGCGCCGCATGGTGCACGGGCTGCTCAAGATCCGGGTTCGTCCGTACTACCTGTACCAGTGCGACCCCATCTCGGGCTCCGCCCACCTGCGCACGCCGATCGAGAAGGGCCTCGAGCTGGTGGCCGGGCTGCGGGGCTTCACGACCGGCTACGGCGTGCCGCAGTTCGTCGTGGACGCGCCGGGCGGCGGCGGGAAGATCGCGCTGCAGCCCACGTCCGTGGTGGGTCGGGACGGCGACGACGTGCTCCTCCGCAACTACGAGGGCAACGTCTTCCGGTACCGCGACCCGGTGGGGGCCTGACGGTCATGGGAATCCATGGCTGCGCGACCCGGCTCTGGGGTTGTGCCGGACACGCGCTCATCGGGCAGACCTGCTGCCAGGGGACGGAGATCCTGGTCACGTCGCGAGACCGGGAGCGGATCGCCGCCTTCACGGCGAGGACCGACTTCTTCGAGCGGGCTCTCCCGATCGACCCGGTCTACCTCGACCAGGACGACGATCCGAACTGGCTCGTCTGGGCGTTCGACACCGACGGGACACGCCACGTCCTGAAGCGGGAGCCGAACGGCGACTGCGGGTTCCTGGGTCACCTCGGGTGCACGCTACCCCTCGACGTCCGGCCGCTGATCTGCCGCCTCCACCCCTACGAGTACACCGAGGACGGCGTCACGGGCGTGAGCAGCCAGTGCCCGGACGAGGTCGTGCCGCCGGGGAGCACCATCGTCGAGGTGCTGGGGATGGTGCCGGACGAGGCCGAGCGCTGGCGCGACCAGATCTACGCCGAGCTCCGCGCGGATCACCTCGAGCGGGGAGGGAAGCCGTGAGGATCGGATTCACCTACGATCTGCGCGACGACTACCTCGCGATGGGCTTCGGCGAGGAGGAGACCGCGGAGTTCGACCGCGTGAGCACGATCGACGCCATCGAGGGTGCGCTGCGCGAGCTCGGCCACGAGGTCGAGCGCGTCGGGCACGTCAAGGCGCTCGTCGGGCGGCTGGCGCAGGGCGCGCGCTGGGATCTCGTGTTCAACATCGCCGAGGGGGTGCGCGGGGTCGGCCGGGAGGCGCAGGTCCCCGCGCTGCTCGAGGCCTACGACCTCCCGTACACCTTCGCGGACCCGCTCGTGGCCTCGCTCACGCTGCACAAGGCGATGACCAAGCGGGTGCTGCGCGATCTCGGCGTGGCGACCACGGACTTCCGGGTGGTCGAGCGGGAGGCCGATCTCGACGCCGTGGACCTGCCGTTCCCGCTGTTCGTCAAGCCGCTCGCGGAGGGCACGGCCAAGGGCATCACCAGCACGTCGCGCGTGACCACCCGGGACGAGCTGGCCCGCGAGGCGATGCGCCAGGTCCGGGAGTTCCGTCAGCCCGTGCTCGTCGAGCCGTACCTGTCGGGGCGGGAGTTCACCGTCGGCATCACGGGCACCGGGGACGCCGCGCGCGCGCTCGGCACGATGGAGATCGTGATGAAGGCGAACGCGGAGCCCCACGCGTACACCTACGTGAACAAGGAGAACTCCGAGGAGCTGGGCGAGTTCCCGCTGGCACCTCCGGAGTGGGCGGCGCTGGCGGAGGAGCTGGCGCTGCGGGCCTGGCGCGGGCTCGGCTGCCGGGACGCGGGTCGCGTCGACGTGCGCGCCGACGACCACGGCGTGCTGCACGTCATGGAGCTCAACCCGCTCGCCGGGCTGCACCCGACGCACAGCGACCTGCCGATGATCGCGACCGCGAAGGGCGTGTCCTTCGTGGAGCTGATCGGGCGGATCGTCGCCTCGGCCGCCGAGCGCTGCGCGGAGGCCTGATGAGGGTCGCCCTGCTCCACGAGCGGCTCTCCGGGGACGCTCGCACCGACGAGAAGGACGCCCTCGTCCAGCGCGACGAGCTCGCGGCGGCGCTGCGTCGCCTCGGCCACGAGACGGTCTTCGCAGACCTCGATCTCGACCTGGCGACCGCGACGCGACGTCTCCGCGAGCTCGCGCCCGACGTGGTCTTCAACCTCGTGGAGGCCGTCGGGGGGCAGGCGCGGCTGGTCGACGTGGTGCCCGGCCTGCTCGACGGTCTCGGCCTGCCCTTCACCGGCAACGGGCAGGTGGCGATGTTCCTCACGAGCCACAAGCGGGTGGCGAAGGAGCGCCTGGGCGCCCTCGGGCTGCCGACGCCAGCGCTGCTCGGCGATGGTCCGCGCGTGGGCCGGTGGATCGTGAAGCCCGTGTGGGAGGACGCCTCCGTCGGCATCGACGACGGCGCCGTGGTGGACGCCGACCAGGTGGACCGTGCGTTGCGGGAGCGCGGCGCGGTTTACGGCGAGGTGTTCGCCGAGGCGTACGTCGAGGGGCGGGAGCTCAACCTCTCGCTGCTCGCGGACGGCGACAGTGTGGTGTGCCTGCCGCCCGCCGAGATCGCGTTCGAGGGGTTCCCCGAGGGGAAGCCGCGGATCGTCGGGTACGCGGCGAAGTGGGACGAGGGCTCGTTCGAGTACGCGCGGACCCCTCGCACGCTGGACTTCCCCGACGACGACGCCCCGCTCCTGCGGCGGGTGGCCGACCTCGCCGTCCGCTGCTGGTACGGCTTCGGGCTCACGGGCTACGCCCGCGTGGACTTCCGCGTCGATCGGGACGGGCAGCCCTTCGTCCTCGAGGTCAACGCCAACCCCTGCCTCGCGTCGGACGCGGGCTTCATGGCGGCCTCGGCGCGGGCGGGGCTCGGGGTGGACGCCGTCGTCGCGCGGCTGCTGGACGACGCGCTCACCCGCGCGAGGAAGGTCTGACCATGTTCCGCATCCGTCGGCTGTTCGACGACACGCTGCCGCTGGACGCCCGCGAGATCGCGCAGGTCCAGGACATCCTCCGCGCGCGGTTCTCGGCCGTCCGGGACGACGAGATCACGAACCTCCCGGCGCGGCTGCGCGACCCGGTGAAGTACGGCTGGCGCTACCTGCTGTTCGTCGCGGACGACCTGCGCGGCCAGGTGCGCGGGTTCGCGCTGATCGCGCACGATCCGAAGCTCGAGTTCGTCTACCTGGACTGGATCGCCAGCGGCAACGGCGCGGCGGGCGGCGGCGTCGGCGGTGCCCTGTACGAGCGGGTCCGCGACGAGGCGAAGGCGCTGCGCGCACGGGGCGTGCTGTTCGAGTGCCTGCCGGACACGAAGGGGGACGTGAGCGACGCCGAGCTCAAGGAGAACGCCGCGCGGATGCGGTTCTACGAGCGGTACGGCGCGCGTCCGATCGTGAACAACGACTACCGGGAGCCCGTGGGCGACACGCCCGACCCCGGGTTGCCCTACCTCATGCTCGACCCGCTGGACGGCGAGCCGTTGGGCAGCGCCCGGGCCCAGCGCGTGGTCGCCGCCATCCTCGAGCGCAAGTACGCGTACCTGTGCCCGCCGGACTACGTCGCGAGGGTGGCGGCGTCGTTCCGTGACGACCCGGTGCAGCTCCGGCCCTTCCGCTACGTGAAGCCGGGCGCGGCGTCCCCGTCGTCCGAGACCCCCCGCGCCGACATGCTCGTCGATCTCGTGGTCAACGAGCAGCACGACGTCCACCACGTCCGCGACCGCGGCTACGTGGAGGCGCCCGTCCGCGTCCGCGCCATCCTGCGGGAGCTCGAGCCGAGCGGGCTGTTCCGCCGCGTGGAGGCGCGCAGCTTCCCCGATCGCCACATCCGGGCGGTCCACGACGGCGCCTTCGTCGACTACCTCAAGCGCGTCTGTGCCGGGATCCCGCCCGAGCGCAGCGTCTACCCCTACGTGTTCCCCGTCCGGAACGCCGCGCGGCCCCCCAAGGAGCTGTCGGTCCGCGCGGGCTACTACTGCATCGACACGTTCACCCCGCTCAACGCGAACGCGTACCTGGCGGCGCGTCACGCCGTCGACTGCACGCTGACCGCGGCGGACGCGGTGCTCTCGGGCCGCCGGCTCGCCTACGCCCTCGTCCGGCCGCCGGGTCACCACGCCGAGCGCGCGACCTTCGGCGGCTTCTGCTACTTCAACAACGGCGCGGTGGCGGCGCACTACCTCTCGCAGCACGGCCGCGTGGCCATGCTCGACGTGGACTACCACCACGGCAACGGGCAGCAGGACATCTTCTACGAGCGCGCGGACGTGCTGACCGTCTCCCTGCACGGCCACCCCTCGTTCGCCTACCCGTACTTCAGCGGCTTCGCCGACGAGAAGGGGAGGGGTGCGGGCGAGGGGATGAACGTCAACTTCCCACTGCCCGAGACGCTGGACGGCGCGGGGTACCGGACGGCGCTGCGGAAGGCGGTCGGCGAGGTGCGTCGCTTCTCCCCGAACTTCCTGGTGGTCGCGCTGGGGCTCGACCCCGCGAAGGGCGACCCCACGGGGACCTGGACGCTGGCCCCGGTGGACTTCCGGCGGAACGGCGAGATCATCGGCGCGCTGCGCCTACCGACGCTGGTGGTCCAGGAGGGCGGCTACCGGACGCGCTCGCTCGGGAACAACGCGCGGAGCTTCTTCGAGGGGCTGGTGGCCGGGATGTACGGGAGCGATCGATGAAGATGCGGGACGAGGTGGTGGCGGCGGACGAGGCGGCCGTGCGCGCGCTGGTGGCGGCGACGCGGATGTTCCACGACGACGAGGTCGATGTCGCGGCGGAGCTGGTCCGCGAGCGGCTGACCAAGGGGGACGAGAGCGGGTACCACTTCCTGATGGCGGACGCCGAGGACGGCTCGCTCTCCGGGTACGCCTGCTTCGGGCCCATCCCGTGCACGCGGTCGAGCTGGGACCTGTACTGGATCGCGGTGGACCCGGGGCTGCAGGGGCAGGGGCTCGGGCGCGCGCTGCTCGAGGCCTCCGAGGGGCGGGTGGCGGCCCTCGGGGGAACGCGCGTCTACGTCGACACGTCCGGGCGCCCCGACTACGAGCCCACCCGAGCGTTCTACGAGCGCTGCGGTTACGCCGTCGGCGCCCACCTCCGCGACTTCTACGACGTGGGCGACGGCAAGGTGATCTTCGAGAAGGTCCTCTGATCGGCGGCCGCCGAGGGGTGGCGCGAGGTGTCCCTCCATCTGGCGCGCGCGGTCGGTCGGCCGGGTGGGGTCGCCGGGTACGACACGAGCGTCCCCCTGGAGGTCTCCATGCGCTCGGTCGTCCTCGTCGCTCTCGCCACCCCCCTGACCGCGTGGGCGGTCCCCTCCTACAGCGGAGACGCGCCAGGGACGCGCATCACCACCTCGGACCCGAACTACGACATCGCCACCGAGAGCCTGGTGGTCGGTGGCACCGTGCACGGGGTGTCGGCCGGTGCCCTGAGCACGAACTTCCGCGTGTTCTTCAACGGGATCGACGGCAGCATCTCCGGAACCCCGACCCAGGCGGTCGTGTCGGCCACCATCCCGATCGGCCCGGAGTTCGGCGGCAACCCCGGCCCGTGGCCGTCCTGGCTGCCGTTCGGGGACATGATGACCGAAGAGACCCTGGTGCCCAAGCCGCTGTTCTTCGAGGTCATGTCCAAGGCGACCAGGCAGGTGGTGTTCCGCGACCGGACCACCCTGTACGACCTGCGCCAGGACGGGCTGGTGCAGAACGCGTTCGCGGTCGTCGACGTGGAGGACGGGATGGTCGCGCAGCTCACCCCGATGGGCCTGGACGCGCTGATTCCGGTCCACGAGGCCGATCTCCCGTTCCCGGACGCGGCAGCGCTCGACACCGAGCTCCACGCGCGGCTGACCACCCTACCGGTCCTGGTCAGCGTCCCGACCGACGTGTGCCGCAACCTGGAGACGCTGGCCGCGAGCGAGCCCGGCTGGCTGCTCCTGCCCGAGTACGTGGAGGCCCAGGCCTCGGCCGCAGCGGCCTACCTGCTGTTCGCCGACGGCACGGTCACCTCCTGCGTCCAGACCCCGCCGCTGCCGTTCGACTTCGAGGTGTGCGTGAACCTCATCGAGGCCGAGGCCCTCGACCTGAACGTCGCCGGACAGAGCGTGGCCGCGCTCGAGTTCGGGGTCCCCACGCGCACGCTACAGTCCACGGTGGACCTCGACGGGCCGTCGGCCGTCTTCGAGCTCCGCTTGCGCGACCTCGAGGTCCGCTACCGGCACGGAGCGCCGGGGTGCCTCCCCACCATCGACCCGGTCCACCTGGACAACGGCATCGACGTCGGCCAGAACACCATCGACTCGACCGCATGGCTGGACGACTGGGCGCGCTGCCCCGGCTCGATGGCCGACGCCGTCGCCGTGGCCTCGGGACCCCTCCTCCACGATCTGTCGGTGGGCCTCGACCCGGAGACGATCGACGTGAGCGCCGGCGACCACGCGGCGTTCGATCTGCCGTCGCCGAGCTGGACCGCGTCCGGCACCTGCGTGGAGTCCTGGCTCAACCCGTCCGCGGCGGCCCTCCTCCCCGGGTTCGAGGTCCCGCTCGAAGCCGCGCTGGGGAGCGCGGTCGACGACGCCTGGCCCCGCACCGCCGAGGCCAGCGCCCTCGACGCGCTGCTGCAGCCCTGGGAGATCGGCACGCGCCCCCTCCCCGGCGCGGTGCTGACCGCCGACCTGACCGAGCTCGCCACCGACCCGCTGCCGGGGATGGTGACGCGCTGGCGTACCTCGTCCGAGCCCACGGACCCGCTCAGAGCCAGCCGCATGCTGGCGCCCTGGCTGTTCAAGGCTCCGCGGGCCTACGGGTTCGACGTCTCCGACGACGCGCTCGATCCCGACGGTCACCCGTTCGACAGCTCGTTCTCGGTCTCCACCACCCACCTCAACGCCCAGCTGCGCACCCGCAACGCGACGCATGGCGCGTGGCTCGATCTGCGTCCGAGCTACGCCGACCTGGGCCTTCCCTCCTCCGGCGGGAACCCCTCGAACGCCCCCGCGCCGCTCACGGGCGCCAACCTCGGCCAGTGGTTCTCCCCGTTCTCCAGCTACGGCGCGACGACCTTCACGATCACCGTGACCCCGACCCTCCCGCCGCAGGTGTTCATGGACCCGGACACGAGCTTCCCCGCCGGCGAGACCCCGCTCGCCTTCGCCTACCCGGCGCTGCGCGTGGACTTCGCCACGGTGGGGATCCCGTCGAGCGTGGTGGCGACGGTGTGGATCGACCTGTGGGACACCGACCTGGTGCTCGACCTGGACGGCTCCGGGGTCGTCCGCGCCGCGGTGGACACCCCGAGCTGGAGCTCGGTGGCGACGATGACGCCCCAGGGGTGCCCGATGGCGCCGCTGCTGGACGTGCCGGCCTTCCAGAACTCGTGCGACGACGACTTCGCGGCCCACGTGCTGGCGCTCGTGCAGCCCTCCATCCTGGCCTCGACCGCGGCGGTGCTCGACGAGATCGCCGCGCTGGACGGCGTGGACACCCCGACCGGGGGCACCACCAGCCGGCGGCTCGACCCCATGCTGCAGTACCAGCACGGGATGTACGTCCGCTGGTTCGGGCAGCTGGTCCCCTGAGCGAGAGTCCCGCAGGATCAGCCGCTGGGCTTTCTCGGGGGCTGGGCACGCCAGGCGTCGGGCGTCGTCCCGGTCCAGCGCTTGAACGCCCGGTGCAGCACCGAGGGCTCGGCATATCCGAGGCGCCAGGAGATCTCGGCGATGTCGGCGCCCGCCGTCAGCAGCTGCTCGGCGGCGACCCGGCGCACGGTGTCCAGCTCGTCGGCGAAGCTCGTGCCCTCGGCCTTCAGGCCGCGCTGCAGCGTGCGTGGGCTGGTTCGCAGCGTGCTGGCGACGGTGACCAGGCTGGCCCCGCCGAGGAGGTGGTCGGCGAGCGCCTCCTCCAGCACCCCGCGGACCCGCTGGCCGACGCCGTCGCCCTCGCGCAGCGCCTCCAGGTCCCGGGTGGCCTGGGCCTCGAAGTGCTCGGCGAACATCGGGTTGCCCGTGACCACCGGGCTCGCCATCGTCTCGCGGCTCATGGCCAGGTACGTCTGCCCGGCGCCGAAGCGGACCGGGCAGTCGAACCACGCCTCGTACTCGGACAGATCTCCCTCGCGGGGATGCTCGAACACCGCCTCCACCAGCGGCACGCGGCGGCCCAGGGCCCGGTTCGCCGCCAGCAGACCCGACGCCAGGTTCTCCTCGCGCAGGTGCACCGAGGCGCGGCGCTCGGGCCGGCGGAGCTCGTAGCGGTACCGCGGGGGTTCGGCGGCGCGGTCGAGCGCGCAGCGGTAGGCGCTGGTCCACAGCCGCGAGAACCGGGCGAGCCGGTCGATGGCCTGCCCGAAGTCGCGGCTGGCGAAGAACAGCAGGCCCGGCAGGGCGATGGTCTCGAGATCGTGGAGGCGGGCGACGTACAGGCCCAGGCGGTCGTCCCCCAGCAGATCCTCCGCGGCCTCGAGCAGGGCCTCGACGTGTGCCCACGGCTGGCGCACGCGCAGCAGTGACGTGGACGCGGGGACGCCCGCCAGCTCGAGCAGCTGGGCGCGGGGGGCTCCGAGCTCGACCAGGTTGTCGATCAGCCCGCGCACCAGGACGGAGGCGACCATCGGTTCGGACATCGCGGGAGCCTACACCGACTCTCCGTCGGCGCGACACGCAGGGCCGCGCCACCTTCCATCGACTACCGGGAGCAGCCTGCCCAGACGCAAGTGGGTGGGCTCGTCCGTCCGACGCACGAGTAGCACCCGAAGCCACAGAAACCGGTTGTGTCGCAGGGAATCAGGCACGTGCCCGAGGTGGTCGTCGCCACCCCGGAGTCGTCGAGCTCGTGGGCGCAGACCAGGCCCTCTCTGCAATTGTGGTCGAACAAGCACGGTTGGCCAGCCCCTTCCACGGTCTTCGTCCCTGGATGGTCGGCGCAGCCGAGCGCCGCGAGCGTCCAGAACGTTGGCGAGGGGAGCCGGAGCCGGTCCATCACCTGGAACAGCCAGCGGGGACGCACACAGGTGTAATCGTGGTCGTCCGGCAAAACGCGCACCCTCTGCACTGGTCCGCTTCGTTGCAGGGGATCTGGCAGGTGTTCGAAAGGATGGACTCATACTCGGGAGCTTCGTCCAGGGCACAGACCGTCCCCTCTGCACACTCATCGTTGGACGCACAGGGCTGGCCGACGCCAGGCACGGTCGGGGTCGCTGGATCGTCGCTGCAGCCGGATGCCAACGCCAGGCACATCGACAGCAGCCGCTCTGGTCTCACTGCCATGAGGTGCTCCAGTCAGACGACCTGCGCCGATCCCAGCCAGTCCGCGTAGTTCGTGCGCGCCGCCGCGTTCGCCGCCACCGCCGTCAGTGCGGGGTTGCGGAGCACGGCGACCGGCTCGAGCACCTGCTGATCGAGGAGCAGCGGGACCCGGTGGTGGGTGGCCTCGAGGCGGGGGGCGGCGTCCCCGAGGGCCGCGCGGAGGAACTCGTCCACCAGCTCGGTGCAGTACAGCTCGTCGTTGTCCGGCTGGAAGCCGTAGTCGTAGGGCCGGCCGATGAGCGAGATCACGCGCTCGAGGCCGACGGAGAGCCGGTCGTCGGGCAGGTCGGGGTGCCGCACGACCACCCAGGTGTCCCGCTCGTAGCGGTCGAGGAAGCGGGCGAGGGGCTCGCGGATCACGCCGACGTCGCGGTCCAGGGCGCCGAACGTCCGCTTGACCGCGTCCCACATGGCGCCGAACCAGCCGCGCATGGTCTTCTCGGTGGCCATCGCGTGCACCAGCGCGCCCTCGCCCACGTGGACGCCGACGTGCGTGAGCCGGCCGTTGTTCCCGAGGAGCACGAAGTCGCCGGCCCGCAGCACGCGGAGCATGTCGTCGGTCGACGCCGCCGTGAGGCGCGGCAGCCCGTCGACGTCGTCCTTGTGGCCGCCCACCGTCCACGCGATCTTGAGCAGCACGCGCAGCAGCCAGGTCCTCACGTCTCCTCCCGTCGGCCGGCGAAGAAGGCCCGCGTCGAGCGACGGCCGGTCTCCAGCAGGAACTCCCGGTCCCGCGCGTCGAGCTCGAAGTCGGTGGTGCTCACGTAGTCGGTGTCGATGGGCACGGTCCGCGTCCGGTCGTCCGGGACCAGCGAGACCCGCCGCAGGTGCATGAGCAGCGTGTTGAACACGGTCGACACGAACGTCGACATCGAGCGCGGCTCGCTCCGCGCCAGCCCGAGGTGGGCGGTCAGGTCCACGTGGCGGCTGTCGATCGTGCGCACGATCTCGTCGTAGCTCACCTTTCCGTCGCCGTTGTGATCCATCGCCGAGAAGATCGCGTCGATGTCCTGGGTCTCGAAGAGGAGCTGAGCGTCCTGGTACGTGAGCCGCCCACCCGCGAACAGCCCCTGGACCTCCTTCCGATCGACGCGACCGTCCCCGTCCTCCTCGAGCTCGGCGAGCGCGTCGACCAGCCGCTGGGCCGCGCCGTCCAGCGCCTCGCGGAGGCGGGTGTGGGCCTCGAGGCGCTTCTCGGACTGCGCCCGGCTGCGCGAGAGCTCGGTGTCAGGTCGCTCGGGGGGCCGCATGTCGGCCGTCATCCACCACTCGCTCGCGTCGCCCAGCTCGGCCTTGTCGAACACGGTGAACCCGAGGGTGGCCGGGTTCCGGGGGCTGAAGCGCACGGCGTCGTGCGTGAGCTCCGTCACGCGGTCCAGCGGCCGCAGCTTGCGCAGGAACGTGTCCTGCCGGTCCATGGACAGCCACCAGCCGTCGAAGGCGTGGACCGGGAAGTTGCAGAGCAGCCCGCCGTCCGTGTACAGGTCGGCCTGCCCGCCGGTCTGCTCCCCGCCGCGGACCACGCGGTAGGGCACCATCAGCACGGGCAGCGACATGGACATGCCGACCGCCAGCCGCACGGGCATGTCGGGCGTGGTCTTGGGGTGGCAGTACTCGGTGCACATGCGCGTGAGGTTGGTCACGGGCACGCACAGCTCGCGGCCGCACCGCTCGAGCACCTGGGCGAAGGTCACGTCCTCGCTGCCCGTCCGCTCCTTCAGCCGCTCCCCGAGGAACTCCAGCAGCCGCGAGCCGGGGTTCAGGCCGTAGATGGTGACCATGTTCCACAGACCGCTCACCATGCCGAAGCGGGCGTCGCGCATGACGGCCTCGAGGTCCGTCTCGGCGAGCATCTGCGTGAGCTCCTGCGAGGACATGCCGATGGCGAGCATGGCGGCGAGGAAGGAGCCCGAGGAGGCGCCCGCGACCCGCAGGACGTGCTTCGGGTAGATGCCCTCCTGCTCGAGGACCTCGATGGCGCCCATGTAGGCGATGCCCTTCGCCCCTCCGCCCTCGAACACGATGTTGGTGTACGGCCAGCGGGGGTGCGGCTCGCGCGTGGGCTTGACCGGCGGGCGCTGCAGCGCGCTCAGCGGCGGGAGCGTGGGCGGCCCGATGCGCGACAGGTCGATGTTCCAGGGCTGCAGGACGACGCCGGCCACTACTCCTCCAGGCGGAGCTCGTACGTGATCACGGTACCCCCGAGCGGACGGGGCTCGACCGCGACGACGCCAGCGACCGGCCGGTCGGGCCCGGAGAGGGCGCGGATCGCGGCGCGCACGTCGTCCTCGGTGAAGGTCCCGCGCAGCGGCGCGCGGTGCAGGCAGCGTCGCCCGCCGTCGGCGCACATCGTCGCCACCAGCTCCGGGTCGGCGTCGTCCTCGAGTGCCAGCGCCACGCGCACGGCGGCGTCGAACTGCCGGCGTTGGAGCTCCGGGTCCACCGGTTCTTCCGCGGGCTCGGGCTCGGGTGCCGGAGCGGGCGAGGGGAGCGCGGGCGGCGGGAGCGCACGCACCGCGGGTGGCGCTGGCACCGAGCGCTCGGGTGCTCGGGGCTGCCGCGTCCCCCACAGGAGCGCCAGCGCGCCGAGGAGCACCCCGACCAGCAGGGCCAGGGGCCACCAGCGGCGCGCTGGAGACATCGCGACCTCAGATGCTCGTGATGGTGCAGGCCTCCCACTCGAAGGTCTTGCCCGGGTTGTTGGACTGCAGGATGGGGAGGGCCCAGGCGACGAACTGCGCGGCGTTGGTGATCGTGGGCGCGCCCGACGGGTAGGTCATCGTCCGGTTCACGCTGCCGGGCGAGGAGGGACCGAGGCGGTACCCGGTGACCATGCCCCACCACTCCTTGGAGCCGTCGCGGTAGCCGACCATCTGCACCTGGCTGCTGCCGTAGTTGGAGACCCAGATCGGTCCATCGAAGATCTGCATGGGCTGACCGCTGTGCTCGGTCTCCACCTTCTTGCGGGGTGGTGCCTTCTTCTCTTCCTTCTTCCCGTGCTTCTTGGTCCCCTTGCCATCGCCTTTCTCAGCCGCCATCGGGCCACCTCCCGTGAGCAGATTACTCGCGGGCCTCGGCCGTCAGGGGGAGTGGGAGGTCGCACTCGCCGCGAACTTCGCTTGGAGCGAGGATCTCCCGAGGCACATTCGCTCCGGTGGTCCACCAGGCCCGCTCTCGAGCTGCGGCGCGACAACGCTGTCGGAAGGGCTCGGGCGCGCCGGGCGCCTGTCCCAGGAGGGCGAGGATCTGTGCGCCCACGCCCGGTGGATCCAGGGCCTCTGCTTCTCGGCGTGTTCCTTCCAACTGGTCGGGCGGCCCTCCGTCCAACGACAGCAGCAACGCCGTCCCCAGCAAGGCCAGGGCGTGGCCTCGCCCTCGTCGCCCACTGGCCACGACGACCGACGCGAGCGCGCGGCAATCGTCCAGGGCGCCCGATCGCCACGCCAGACCGGCTTCGGCCAGCGCCGCATACGCGGTGGCGGCAGGGAGCTCGAGCGCCTCGAGATCCGCGACCAGGTCGAGATCCGGAGCAGCGCCGGACATCGATCGGTAGGCGCCATGTCGAAGCAGTCCGAGGGCGGACACCTCGTGCAGCAGTCTGCCGGCGCCAACGGCGTCCTGGAGTGCCCGCTGCGCCAGCTCGGAAGCGCCCTCGGGATCGGGTATCTCCAGCAGCGCTGCCCCGGCCCACATCAATGCCGCCGCTCGGCTACCCGCGTCTTTCAGATCCTCGGCCGCCATGAGCAGTTGCTGCGCGGCCGCCCGGAAGTCCAGCCGTCGATAGGACAGGGTCCCCCGCGCCATCAGGGCCTGTGGCCGGAGACCCGAATCGCTCTCGGCGAGGCGCTCGAGGTCGGTGACGACGCTCTCCAGCGCACTCTCGGCCCCGCGGCGGAAGGCCGACAGACGGACCATGGCGGCTCGATGTCCGCCGGTCGCGCCGAGCAAGGCCTCCACCCGGTCACGTTCCCCGCGCGCCGCGAGCATCCCGGCCTCTGCGATCTGCTCCAGCTCTGCGAGTGCCGGATCGTCGAGCTGACGGAGCACGACCAGCAGGGACTCGAACGCAGCGGCGGTGCCCAGCTGGAACGTTGCATCTGCCCAGATGTCGAGCAGTCGACGAACCGACTCCGCTCGATGGCGGAGCGGGAAGAGCGCCAGCTTGATCAGGGGAATGCTGGTGGCACCACCTTGCCTCTCCACCTCCGCCAGGACGGCCTCCTCCAGCGCCTCCTCGGACTGCGCGAGGGCGGCCTGGACGAGCGGTGACACCCGGTCGGCGCCACGCAGCGCCCGCAGGCGGTAGGCGTCGACCACACCGTGCTGGTCGATCACCCCCGCGCGCTCCCAGCGACCGAGCTCCTCCAGCAGCAGCTCGGGGTCGCCGCCGGTCGCGTCCATCAGCGTCTCGGCGGCGAGCGTGCGGCTCCGCGACACCCGCTCCGGCCCGCGGAGCCAGGCGCGCAGTACGTCCACGTCGTACGGCCCCGGGGGAGGGCGGACCTTCGCCGTGGCGCCGAGCGCGCGGGCGGCGGCGCGCGCGTCCGGGAAGCGGTCGGCGGGGAGGCGCGCCACCAGCCGGTCGACGACCTCCGTGAACCGCGACGGGGGAACGCCGCGCTCCGCCAACGGCACCGGGTCCGACCCGAGCCGCGCGCCCACCAGGTCCGCGCCGTCGTGCGGGAGCTGGCCCGAGACCGCCTCGTACAGGACGACGCCGAGCGAGTACAGGTCGCTGCGCGGGTCCACCGCGTCGTCCAGGAGCTGCTCGGGCGCGATGTACCGCAGGGTGCCCTGGTTCGCCTGATCCTGGCTCTCCGACCAGGCGACCCCTTCGCCGCTGGCGAGCCCGAGGTCGAGCACCGTGGGTCGCCCGTCGTCGCCCACGAGCACGTTGCTCGGCTTCAGGTCGCGGTGGACGATGCCGAGGGTGTGCAGCCGGTCGAGCACGTCGAGGACCTGCTGGGCGAGGATCGTGAGCCGCGCCGGGTCCGTGGTGTCGCCGGGGAAGCAGACGCCCTCGACGTACTCCATCACCAGCAGCGCGGCACCGCCCCACTCGCCCTGGTCGAGCAGCTCCACCATGCCCGGGAAGCGCGCCGCCATCAGCGCGGTCGTCTCGTACCGGACCTCGCCCCGCTTGACCTGCTTGACCGCGACCCGGCGCCCCGTGATCGCGTCCGTGCCGTCCCACACGACGCCCTGACCGCCCTTCCCCGCGACCTCGCGCAGCACGTAGCGGCCGAGGACGCGGGCTCCGCTGTGCCAGCCGTCGCTCATCGCGGGCACGATGACACGGGCAGCGCTCGGCTCCAAGGACGGCGCACGACCCGTGGAGGCGGTCCCGGTACGTCGCCGTCCGACCCGAGACGATCCCGGATGCCCCCCGTTCCGGTCCCCACCTCCGTCCCGCACGCCCCTTGAGCCCGGGGCGTGGGCTCGACAGCGGGCGCGGCGCCCCCCGGGCAACGCGTGACCTGGTCGATCGAGCGTCGGCGACGATCGCGCCGAGCCCGGCTCCGGTGTTGCCGTGCCGCTGATGGTGCCGCTCCGCAGTCCTCGCCTCCAGGGAAGAGAGCATTGGCCCCGCAGTTGCAGGCGGCGTCGGGTAGGGTTCTGGTGAGCGGGCGAGATCGCCGCTTCGGCCGTGAGGTGCTTCGTGAACATCGTGCGGGTGCTGCCCGACATCCAGAATTCTACTTGGCGTCCTCCGCTCCGGGCGGACAGCCGTTCGCGTTACGCCCTTGCTTCCTGCTCCTTGACCGATGCGCGCTGGGGGGCGGCCCGCGAACGCTGTCCCTCAGCTGCGGCCGACTCAGCGCCCGGTTCACCGATGAACGGCGTACCGGTCCCGTTCTGATGTGGTGCTGGCTGCTCGCCGCGTCCGCGATGGCCGAGCCGTATGACGTGCTCTGGTGGGGGAGCTCGAAGGACGGGTGTTTCACAGAGCGTCGCCTCGCGGGCGCCATCCCCCACCGGCCCTCCCGGACGGGCTGGACCATCGAGGAAGCCGCCGCCAGCGTCAGCGGTACCTGGTCAGGGCGGCTGCTGTTCGATGGTGACAGCATGAATCCCAGCACGTGGTCGAGCGAGCAGACGGCTACGTTGGTCGCGGAGTTCGATCCGGAGGCGGAGGGTCAGGACGTACGGAACCAGCGTCTGCCACGCCTCATCGGCGACGACGATTGCGACTGTGGGTCCTGGCTGGAGGTTCGGGGAGCCTGGCGCTTCGAGGTCGAGGACGAGCTGGGACGTCGGATCACGGCGACCTTCCCGGCAGCCGAGCTCCATGCGCACGGACCGGACATTCGGTTCTTGCGGCTCGTCGACGACCCCATCTTGGTTCCGAACTTCGCCAGTGACGGTTGGTCTCTGGTAGAGCTCCTCGATCTGGCGGAGGAGCAGCTCACCTTGGAGGTCGGTGAGGTCCGAGGACGCCGTGGGCGGAGCTACCGGACCTGCTCCTTCGCCACGCCCGGGGAGTCGCCCTGGCGCCCTCCCGTCCTCTCCTTCTGCCGTACCGGTGGGTGCGACGTTTGGGTGCCGGACGGCGTACCGATGCCGACTCCCCCGTTGCAGCGGACGCTGCTGCTCGAGCGGATGGAAGCACGTGCCCCGTAGTGTGATCGGATAGGATGGACCCTATGAAGGAGCGCGCCGTCCTCTTGGCGATCTGCGTTGCGGGTTGGTGGATCTCGTCCAACCACTCTGCCCATGCGACCGACTGCGCCAGGACATCGATTGCGGAGCGTTTCGACCAGCCGCCGGCAGTGAGCGCGGATTCGACGGAGGCGGAGGAAGTGGCCCAACTGGAGAGCGTCGAAGGTGTGGTGTTGCTCCAGGTGTTCGTCCAAGCGTCGGTCTGCCTCGATGCGCCTACGACGTGGCCCCTGACGAGCCCGTGGGCGTTGGGACCATGCGCGGAGGTCCCATGATCCTGCCGAACGGGGATCGATGGGTGCGGCGGGCGGGGGCCCTCGTCCTCGGCATGTTCCTGGGTGCCTCGAGCAGCGACTGCGTTCCGTGTCAGACACGGTTCGACGCAGTGCCCACGGGGGCGTTCGAGCTCTCGGACAGCTTCCTCGAGGAGCGTGGGTGGGAGCGGGGAACGATCATCGTGACCGACGACGAGGTGCGTGTCGAGGTTCGGACCCTTGCCGGCGGCACCGCGACGTTGACGGGTCGCCGACCACCGCGGGAGGACGCGGTTCATGATGGCTCGGCGCCATGAGAGCCACCTTGCTGGCGTCGGTGTGGGTTCTGCCATTGCTCTCCTGTGGCGAGCGGACCGTGGACTACGATCCGTGGATCGAGGTCGAGAGCTACGGACAGGACTACTCCGAGCTGAAGCAGGTCGTCTGGGTGCTCCCTGCACAATCCGCGATGGATGCTGGGGTCGACACGGACGTTCTGCTCGCCTCGTTCGAGTCCTTCGCACAGGTGTTCCAGTCGGAGCTCGTCGGCCAGGCCCGGTTCGCGCTGATTCGCCCGAACGGCCACTCGCTGCGCTTTGTCGGCGACCCTGCCTGGGTGGACGTCGTCGACGGATGGAGCAGCACGATCTCGGACCGTCTCGCGGACGCCGCGATGGCGTCGGGTGGCGGACGGTCGAATGAGCAGCTGTCGGCGGCCGGACACGCGTTCCTTCCTTCCAATGGCGCGGAGTGGCCCGCGAGCAACGCGGCCGTGGTGGTCGCGTCGCGGGCAGCGGAGCGTTTCCGCAGCACCGATGACTTCGTGGATGCTATCGGTGGCGTGCGGGGTACGGTGTCGGTCCTCCATCAGGAGGCGTGTGGTGGAGTGGGAGGGGCGGCGTACGAGCAGGCCCTCGAGTTCAGTGGTGGCATCGCGGTGGATGGTTGTTCCGACGCCGATGGCCTGACCGAGCTCGGTATGCTCGCGGCTGGGCGAAAGTCGACGTTCTTCACCCTCGAGAAGATCGCGGGGGAGCTGGCCGTGGAGGTGGATGGCGTGCCCCTCGACGCCGGGTGGTCGGAGGGACCGTGCCGGGTGGTGTTCGACTTCGATCACGTTCCGGCGTCGGGCAGCTCGGTGACCATCAAGTACCACGCGCCCAACCACGACAAGTGGTGTACCAACATGTTCTCGCGACCACCGTAGGAACATCCCCGAGGTGATGGAGGTCCGCGACGGGCTCGGGATCTCCGGCCGCCCGGGTCAGGCGGATCTGTACGCGACCTGGCTGGGACGTCGGTCCGCGCCGGTCCACGTCGAGGTGCTCCCGGGAGGCTCGCCGGGTGTACGGTGGACGTGCCGACGCGGATCCTGGTGGGCGCGGAGTTGCAGCTCGGGGCGGGCGCGGTCACCGAGGACGGCCAGGTCCTGCGGCACCTCGCTCGCTCTGCGCCCCGGTCCCCAGGTGGTGCTCGCGCCGTGCGAGGCGCTGCCGCTCGAGGTCCGCGGCACGCTCGACGACGGCTCGGTGATCGACCTGTGTCCCGAGCGCCCAGGGCACCGTCCGCGCCAGCTGGGGCGACGTGACCTCGCCGCCCACCAGCGTCACCGCTGGCAGCTGATGTTGGGGCCGACAGCGAGAGCACCCCTGCTACAGGGAGAGCACATTCGCTACCCTCTCTCCCAACAAGCCCATGCCGACAGCGAGAGCACCCTCGCTACCCCCTCTCCCCCACAGGGGGAGAGGGCTGGGGTGAGGGGGGGGCGGGAGCGCAGCGACCGGGTCGTGGCGCGGGTCCGTGGAGCTTCGTCCGCGCCAAGCCCTCACCCCGACCCTCTCCCAGAGGGAGAGGGGGAAGGAGGTAGCCTGTAGCCTGTAGCTCTCAGGCGGGGTCGTCCGACACGGGGAGATCCCGGATCGCTCCCGTCGCCGTCTCCACCACCCGCAGCCGATGGTGGTTGGTGTCCGCGACCACGAGGTACCCGTCGAGCCGCGCGACCCCGCCGGGCTCGGCGAACGTCCCCGGCCCGCCGCACACCGTCCGCGTCTGCCCGCTGTCCAGCGCGATCGCGCGCAGCTTGTGGTTGAACGTGTCCGCCACGATCACCTCGCTGCCCACGATGGTCATGCCGAGCGGGTGCTGCAGGCGCGCGCGGTCCGCCGGACCGTCGATGTCGCCGAAGTCGAACAGCCCGCGCCCCACCACGGTCAGCGTCTGGTGCGACTGGAGGTCCACCGCGCGGATCGAGCTGGTCTCCGCGTCCGCGAACAGCAGGTACCGCCCGAGCAGCGCGAGACCCGAGGGCTGCGCGAGCGCGGACGCCGCTGCCGGGCCGTCCACGTGGTCCTCGCGACCCGAGCCCGCGAAGATCCCGAGGTGGCCCACGCCATACACCCAGATCTGGTGGTTGCCGGCCATCGCGATGAACACGAGCAGCGTGTCTCGGTGCGCCATGACCTCCACGTCCCACGGGGAGCGCAGGTCCACCTCGGTCGGGTGGCGCAGCGCCTCGCGCGAGGGGGCCCGCCGGCCCTTGCGGCCCGTGCCCGCCAGCGTCGTCACCGTGCCGTCGCGCAGGTCGACCGCCCTCAGGGCGTGGTTGCCGGTGTCCGCGACGTAGAGCCGGTCGCCGTGTCGCCGCAGACCCTGCGGATCCCGGAAGCGTGCGATCCGCGGCGCGCCGTCCTCGAGGCCCGGATCGCCGCTGCCGAACGTGCGCAGGTGCCGCGCGACCGGCCAGCCGTCGGGGCCGCGGTGGAAGGACAGCTCGAGGATCCGGTGGTGACCGGTGTCCGCGACGTACATCCGCCCGATCCGCCACACGTCGCGCCCGAGCTCCTGGTCGAACGCGTCCGGCCAGACGTGGACCTTGCCCGGGAAGCGCAGGTCGCCGCCCTCGTCCCGCGGGAGGTGGGGCAGGGGAGCGCGCTCGGCGAGGCGGCCCTCGGCCCGACCCTCCTCGAGCAGCGCGTCGACCACGCGGCACAGCTCGTCGGCCTCGATCTCGCCCGGCTGCTGCAGCGCGATGCGACCCTCCGTGTCGACGACGACCACCGTCGGCCAGCTGCGGACGACGTACTCCTCCCAGATCGCGTGGACGGGGTCGTGCACCACCGGGTGCCGCACGTCGTGACGCTGCATCGCGCGCCGCACGTTCTCCGCGAGCTCCTCGGTCGGGAACTTGGCGCAGTGCACACCGATCACCGCGACCGGCTGGTCGGCGTACCGGCGCTCGACCTCGGCCAGCACCGGCAGCACGTGCTGGCAGTTCACGCAGCAGTACGTCCAGAAGTCGATGATCACGACGTGACCGCGCAGGCGCTCGAGCGTCAGCGGCACGTCGGTGCCGATCCAGGCCTCGGGGGCGTCGGGCAGCTCGGGCGCACGGACGCGGGCGTGCTTGGGCGGTGAGGGCGGGGCCTCGGCGGCGGCGCGCTCGTCGAGCTGGCGCCCGAAGGCCTCCGGGTCCTGCACGGGCAGCCGGCAGGTCCGCCCCTCGCAGACGTAGGCGGTGGCACGCCCGCCGAGAGCCTCCTTGCCCTGCAGCCAGGGGAGCTCGGCGTCGGTGCCCGGGGGTGCGATGACCGCGAAGGGCAGCACGCGGCGGCGCAGCTCGGCCATCAGCGCGCGGGTGTCCTCGGCCGCCGGATCCCCGACCACCGCGACCTCCATGCCGCCCTGCGCCAGCCACGCTCCGGCCAACGCCTCGGCCCCGAGCGCGCGCGGGGCCCGCTGGAGCCAGGTCTGCGACTGGCGCACGAGGCGGTCCGCGACGGCGCCGAGATCCGGGCGGTCGCACAGGCGGTCGAGGCGGACGAAGGCCAGCGAGGTCACGCCGCCCGCACCCGGCTCGGCCGACCCGATCCCGCAGAGCGTGCGGTGCAGCGGCGCCGGCTGGTCGACGCCCGACAGGTGCAGCCCGCCGGTCTCGGCGTCCCAGAACAGCCGCACGAGCTCGTCCGCGATGCGCTGCGCCGACACGAGCCACCGCGCTTCGCCCGTCGCCTCGTAGACGTCGATCAGCGCCAGGCAGAGGTTCGCGTGATCGTCGGCGAAGGCGGGGACCCGAGCCACGCCGCCCTTGACCGTGCGGTGCAGGCGCCCGTCGACGACCGCCTGCGCGAGCACCACCTCCGCGCAGCGAGCGGCCACCCCGACCAGCGAGGTGTCGTCCAGCGCGCGACCGGCGCGGGCGAAGGCGCTGATCGCGAGCGCGTTCCAGGCCACGATCGCCTTGTCGTCGCGCGCGGGCCGCGGCCGACTGTCGCGGGCCTCGAGCCAGGCCGGGCGCACGCGCGCGAACAGCTCGCGGTCGGCCTCCCGCCAGTCCTCGAGCGGCCCATCGGTGCGCAGCACGGAGCGACCGTGCTCGAAGTTGCCGGTCAGCGTGACCTCGAAGAGCGAGGCCAGGCGGCGGCCGTCCTGCTCGCCGAACAGCGCCGTCAGCTCCTCGGGGGTCCAGGTCGCGAAGGCGCCCTCGGCACCGGTCGGGTCGTCCGCGTCGAGGCTCGCGGCGAACAGGCCGCTGTCGAGCAGCATCTCCCGCTGCATCCACGCGAGCGTGTCCCGCGCGACCCGACGGTGCTGCTCGCCGAGCCCGAGCACCCAGGCGTCGACGTAGACCGGGACGAGCTGAGCGCTGTCGTACAGCATCTTCTCGAAGTGCGGGACACGCCACTCGGCGTCGACCGAGTACCGGCAGAAGCCGCCGGCCAGGTGGTCGTACATCCCGCCGCGCGCCATCCCGTCGAGCGCCTTGGCGAGCACTTCGCGGGCCCGCTCGTCACCGGCGCGCGCCACCCGCGCCACGAGCCCGGCCAGCGTGCCGTGCCCGGGGAACTTGGGGGCCGTGCCGAAGCCGCCGTTCGTGGGGTCCTCGTCGGAGACTGCGGCCTCCGTGACCGCCATCAGCCAGTCGCGCGAGATCACGTTCGCGGGTGCCGGGACCTCGGAGGTGCGCTGCAGGAGCTCGATGACCTCCTGCCCGACGCGCTCGGTGTCGTCGCGGCGCTTGCGCCAGGCGTCGGAGACGTGGAGCAGCACGTCCACGAGTCCCGGCGTGTCCCCCTTTCGCGTGGGCGGGAAGTACGTCCCACCGAAGAAGGGCCGCCCCTCCGGGTCCAGGAAGACCGTCATCGGCCAGCCGCCGCGCCCGTCGTTGAAGGCCTGCACCGCGCGCATGTAGACGTCGTCCACGTCGGGACGCTCCTCGCGGTCCACCTTGATGGCGACGAAGTGGCTGTTGATGCGCGCCGCCAGCGCCGGGTTGGCGAAGGACTCGTGCGCCATCACGTGGCACCAGTGGCAGGACGAGTACCCGATGGAGAGCAGGATCGGGACCTCGCGGCGACGGGCCTCTGCGAAGGCCTCCTCGCCCCACGGGTACCAGTCGACGGGGTCCTCGGCGTGCTGCAGCAGGTAGGGGCTGGTCTCGCCGGAGAGTCGGTTGGGCACGGGTGCTCCTAGGGGGAGGCCTCCGGCGCGGGGGTGGGCGCCGGCTCGGGTGCGGTCGGGGTCTCCGACTCGGTCGGGGCCGGGGTTTCCGGCTGGTCGGGCGTCACCGGCTCTCCGTTGGAGCAGCGGGCGGCGTGGCGGTACTCCACCGTCTGGGCGCCGTGGAACCGCCACCCGAACACCGCGAAGCCGAAGGAGAAGGCCTCGGACGACGGGAACACCTTGCCCCCGTGGATCGTGCCGCGGATGTGCACCTCGGCGTCCCTGATCGTCCAGCGGGGGATGGAGCCCGCCTTGAAGCTCTCGGGGAACGTGAGGTCGAGCGCGGTCGGCAGCGTGCCCCCGCCCGGGAAGAAGATGGCGGCGTCCGCCTCGCCGTGCCCGCCCTCGAGCGGCAGCGCGCGGTGCAGGACCACGCCCTGACGGAGGTCGTCCCACTCGGCCCACGAGGTGTACGCCTCGCCGGTGAGCTCGTCGAGCACGCTGCGCAGCGTGTTCGAGGCCTCCGCGTTCTCCTCGAGGCCCGCGTCGCCCATGGGCTTTCCGTCGGGCCCGGCGACCGTGACCTTGCTGCCCACGAGCTTGCCGACCAGCGGCGCGAACCGTGCCTCGCGCACGTCGTACACCCGCATGGGGAGGTCCTTGCCCTCCCACTGTTCCTCGCCGAGCGGGCGCAGCAGGATCGAGCCCCAGATGCCGTCCGTGGTCCGTCCGGCGAACACGGCGTCCCCACGGCTGCCCCCGAAGCGCCCCACGTCCCAGTCCCAGGAGCCCTGGCCGACCCACTCCCAGCACCCGCGGGGCATGTCGACGATGAGGTCGGCGGTGTCCTCCCATCGGCCGACGTCCTGGAGGTCGACGTTGGGGGGCATGGCGGCGTGTGCGGCGACGGCTGGGAGGAACATGGCCGGAGCACGTAACCCTCGTGCGTGGCGTCGGTCAGGGAAGAAGCGTGGTGTGGCGGAGCCGGGGTCGGTCGGATTCGTGGCCGGTGCTCCCTCGACGTTCAGCTCGCTTCGATTCTGTGACTTTCGACCGGAGAAGACCATTCCGGTCGAGCGCGGGGCCACGCGTCCCGCAAGGTGTACACATGGCGAAGAAGCTGTTTGTCGGTGGTTTGAGCTGGAACACGTCGGACGAGAGCCTGCGCTCGTCGTTCGAGTCGTTCGGCCGCGTCTCCGACGCCCACGTGATCACGGACCGTGAGACCGGCCGCTCCCGCGGGTTCGGTTTCGTGACGTTCGACGTGGACGAGGAGGGCGCCGCCGCGGTGTCCGCGCTGGACGGGACCGTCCTCGACGGGCGGACCATCCGCGTCAACGAGGCCGAGGATCGCAGGGGCGGCGGTGGCGGCGGTGATCGCCGTGGCCCGCCCCGTGGTGGGTTCGACCGCACGCCGCGCTGGTAGTCGCCGGTCGGACGGTGGGTCCGTGGTTAGGGGGCCACATGTCCGCCGTCCTCCCTCAGACCGCCCGGTACGCGCTCCGTGCCATGACCTGCCTGGCGTCGCAGCCGCCGGGACACAAGGTCCGAGCCGATACCATCGCGCGGGCCACGAACGTGCCCGCGGCCTTCCTGTCGAAGGTCCTCCGTCGCCTGGTGGCCGCTGGTCTGCTCCGCTCCGAGAAGGGGCACCACGGCGGGTTCGAGTTGGCTCGGCCGCGACAGGCCATCCGCTTCCTCGACGTGTTGGAGGCGGTCGACGTCGACCTCACGTCCGATGATTGCGCCTTCGGGTTCGGGCGATGCAATGCCGCCAATCCGTGTCCGCTCCACGACTCCTGGATCGAGCTGAGGCAGTCGATGCTCGTCTGGGCGGCTCGCAAGACCCTGGACGACGTCCAGTGCGACGTGATGGGAGTGGAGTGAGCAGGGTGATCGTGTCATGATGGAGGTCGATATCCGCTGAGGTGGGCCATGTTGGCGATCCTGCGGGTGGACGAGCGCGGGCGGGTCACGGCCGCCAACGATGCCGCCAAGACGCTGTTCGGGCGCGTCGTGGGTCAGCGATGCTGTGACGTGGTGGTGGCCCGGGACGGACGGGACACGCTCTGCACCCCAGACTGCTCGCAGTCGCTGGCGGCGGGGGACCAGGCCGACAGCGAGCGTCCGGCGTCCATCCGGGGACGGCGCTGCGAGCTGGTCTGCACGCGGGTGGGCGCCGATCTCGTCGTGGTCGTGCGACCTGGACCGGCGCTCGAACCGGGGACCGAGGTGCTGACGCTTCGCGAGCGGGAGGTGCTCGGGCTGGTGGCGGCTGGCGTGGAGCCCGCGGACATCGCGCGGCGGTTGCGGATCGGGGGATCGACGGTGCGGACCCACGTCGAGCGTGCGCGCAGCAAGCTCGGTGCGCGGACGAGGGCCGAGGCCGTCGCGCGGGCCCTCGCCCGGGGCGAGATCCCACCGCCGGAGTGATCAGCGCCCGGTCCACCGTCCGTAGACCTCGCTGAGCGCCGGGAGCAGCGCGTCGGGCGTGTGGGTCACGTGCCAACGACCGGCACCCAGCATCCGCGGCAGCCAGGAGACCGCGCCCGGATCGATCGCCAGCGCGTGGGTGGCGACGCCCATGCCGTTCGCCTCCCGCAGCGCCATCCGGACGTCGGCGATGCCGTAGGGACCTTCGTAGCGGTCGTGGTCGTTGGGCTTGCCGTCGCTGATCAGGAGCAGCAGGCGCGCATCGGCCGCCTGGCGGGCGAGATCGGCCGTCGCGTGGCGCAGCGCCGGGCCGATCCGGGTGTAGCCCATGGGTTCGATCGCTCCGAGGCGGGCGGCACCCACCGCCCACGGCTCGTTCCATCGCTTGATCTCGAGCACGCGGCAGCGGTTGCGGGTGGCGCTCGCGAAGGCCAGGACCTGCATCCGGTCGCCGAGCCGGTGGGCGACGTCCCCCAGCACCAGGACGGCCTCCCGCGCCACATCGAGCACGCGGCGGTCGGCGACCCAGCCGTCGGTGGACAGCGATACGTCGAGCAGCACGGTGGTGGCCACGTCGCGGAGATGACGCTGCTGCCGGACGTAGAGCCGCCCGTCTCCAGAGCGTCCGGCACGCACGTCGGCGAGGTGGTCCACGATCGCGTCCAGGTCGGGGTGCTCGCCATCGAGCTGGCGCGGACGCGGCGCGAGCCGAGCCCGGTGGTCGGCGAGGCGACGATGCAGGCGGCTGATGAGACGCTGGTGTCGTGAGCGTGCTTCCGCCGCCCACGAGGGGCGCGTGGCACGGACGGGCGTCGGGTAGACGGTGCACCAGTCCAGCCGATAGCGGGCGGCACGGTGGTCCCACTCGTCGTAGGCCAGGCCGTGCTCCCCGGGCGCGATGCTCTCCACGTCGGGGATGTCGGCCTTCAGGTCGAGGTCGGCGCGTAGGACCGAGCCTGCCTCCTGGCCTCCGCGGATCAGGGAGCGGAGGTCGACCTCCTGGAGCGCTTCGAGGTGCTCGTCGAGCTCGTCGCGGCCGTCCTCGCGCTGGACGGTGCCTTCCCAGGCGTCCAGCGTCTCCACCTTCTCGAAGGTGTGCGTGAGGACCTTCTGCTCCTCCTCCTCGGGGTCGAGGAGGACGCGGCGCAGGTCCTCGACCGCGGGAGCCTCGTGCTCGGTGCCCGCCGAGGGGGCGCGGTGCTGGTCCGGCGTGCGTCCACTGGTCGCGTCCTCGGTGTCGGCGGCGAGCAGGGCCCCCCACAGCAACACGGGTGGTCCGTCCGGGCCGCGCTCGTCCGCGAGCCGCGTGAACAGGGAGGGATCGGCCCACGGGCGCTCGCCGCGCAGGGTCGCGACGCGGAGGCCCTCCGTCCGTCGGGGGCGTCCGCGCGCCACCTCGGCAGGCCGGGCCAGGAGCTCGGCGGCGACGGCCTCGTCCCACGCAGGCCCGAACAGCAGGAGCTCCTCGCGGAGGACATCCGCCGCCAGGTCCACCGCGCGCAGCGAGGCTCGGAGCCGCTCGCCCTCGTCGTCGGGGAAGGGCTGGTCGCGGGACACCCGCCGCATGGCTGCCGCGTGGACCACTCGCAGCAACAGCAGGCCGCGGTTCCCCTCTGGTGTGGAGGCGCGGTCGACCCAGGCCGGCACGAGCAGATCGCGTCCGCGAACGCCGCCGTGGACGCGCGCGGGCTTGAGGCTCACGGCCTCACCGGCGACGAGCTGCGCGAGGAGCTCCAGCGGGCGGAGGTGGTCCGCGAGGACCGCGGCGCGTCCGGCGTCGTAGGGCGGGGGCGCGGGGAAGAGGCGCACCCAGAGCGCGCGGACGGCCTTGAAGACGCCGACCTCCCAGTCGATCTCCAGCAGGTCGCCCGGCCGAAGTCCTCCCATCTCAGAAGACCAGGGCGACCAGGTCGCGGAGCGCGGTCACCAGGTCGTCGTCGTCGGTGAGTGCCTGCACGATGGCGACGTCGCAGGCGAGTCTCGGCGGCAGCCCGCTGGCGATGAGGCGAGCGGCTGCCACGAGCAGCCGGGTGGACGGGATCTCGGCGAGCCCCAGCGAGTCGACGTGGCGGATCTTGTTCGCCAGCGCCACCAGCCGCTTCGCGACGGCGGCGTCGACGGAGGACTCACCCACCAGGATGGCCGCCTCGAGCTCGGGTGCCGGCGTCTTCAGCGTCATCGAGACGAAGCGCTGGCGGGTCGAGGGCTTGAGCTCTTTCAGCCCGCGCTGGTAGCCGGGGTTGAAGCTGACCACCAGCATGAACTCGGGAGAGGCGTCGAGCACCTCGTCGTGCCGCTCGACCACGAGCTGGCGCCGGTGGTCCGCGAGCGGGTGGAGCACGACGATGACGTCGGGTCGGGCCTCCGCGATCTCGTCCAGGTAGAGGATGGCGCCGGTCCTCACCGCGCGCGTCAGCGGCCCGTCCTGCCACACGGTCTCGCCACCCTGCACGAGGTACCGCCCCACCAGGTCCACGGCGTTGGTGTCGTCGTGGCAGGGCACCGTCACGAGCGGGCGCCCGAGCCGCGCCGCCATGTGCTCCACGAGGCGCGACTTGCCGCAGCCCGTCGGGCCCTTGAGCAGCAGCGGGAGCCGGTCGCGGTACGCGTGCTCGAACACGGCGCACTCCTGGCCGACCGGCTGGTACCACGGCAGCGGGTCGCCGCTCATCACTTCGCCGGGACCGCGGCGTCGCCGTCGGGCTGGACCGCCTCGGGGCTGGGCATGCCGTAGCGGATGAAGTTCCACACGAACAGCGTGATGCCGACGGTGAACAGGCAGGCAGCCAGGATCAACGCCCAGAAATGAACCTCCACGGCCTTCTGGACCTCCAGGAAGTCCATGCCGAGGCGCCGCTCGAGGTAGACCTGGGTCACGCCGGCCACCGCGAACGCGCCCGTCATGCAGATCATCCCGATGTTCGAGGCCCAGAAGGCCCACTCTGCCATCCAGCCCTCGTAGAGCTTGCGCCCGGTGAGCTGCGGCATCGCGTAGCTGATGACCGCGAGGACCAGCATCGCGTAGGCCCCCCAGAACGCCATGTGACCGTGCATCGCGGTCACGAGCGTGCCGTGGGTGTACAGGTTCACCGAGGGCAGGGTGTGCGCGAACCCGAGGGCCCCGGCGCCGACGAAGCTCATGATGCCGCAGCCCACGGTCCAATAGAGCGCGACCCGGTTCGGGTGCTGCCGCCCGCCTCGACGCGCCATCGTGATGCCGTACAGTGCCATCCCGAAGAACGCGAGCGGCTCGAGGGCCGAGAACAGGCCGCCGATGGCGAGCCAGTACCTCGGGGTGCCGATGAAGTAGTAGTGGTGGCCGGTCCCGAGGATGCCGCTGACGAACGTGAAGCCCACGATGACGTACAGCCACTTCTCGATGACCTCGCGGTCGATGCCGGTGAGCTTGATCAGCAGGTACGACAGGATCGCCCCCATGATCAGCTCCCAGACGCCCTCCACCCACAGGTGGACGACCCACCAGCGGAAGTACGAGTCGAGCACGTGGTTGTCGAACCAGATCATGCCCGGGAGATAGAGCAGGGCCGCCGACACCAGGCCGACGAGGAGGACGATGCCGGTGGTCGTGTACCGGCGGCCCTGGAAGGTGGTCATCCCGATGTTCCCGATGAACATCAGGACGTTGATGACGACGAGGAAGTCGAGCGGACGCGGGATCTCGAGGAACTTGCGACCCTCCCACCAGTCCATGTGGAAGCCCGCGATCGCGATCACGCCGACCACCACCAGTGAGGCCCACTGGACCATGGCCAGCTTCGGGCTCCACAGCTCGCGGTTCGACTCCTCGGGGATGATGTAGTAGGCCGACCCCATGAACCCGGCGAGCAGCCACACCACGAGCAGGTTCGTGTGGGTCGCGCGCATGGCATTGAACGGGATCAGCGGGTGCAGCACGTCGTAGCCGGCGTGGGCGAAGGCCATCAGGAAGCCGTAGACGATCTGCAACGAGAACAGCAGCATGCAGGTCGCGAAGAAGAACCACGCGATCCGCTGGGATTGGAACTTCACGATCTCCTCCGGTTCAGTGCAGGGTCATCAGCCAGCGGACGAGCTCTTCACGCTCGTTGCCGGCCAGCTTCAGGTCCGGCATGGCGGTGCCGGGCTTGATGGCCTGGGGGTTGGCGAGCCAGGCGTCGAGCTTCTCCGCGGTGTAGCGGGTGGCGACGTGGTCCAGCGCTGGACCGACGTTGCCCCCCTGCCCGCCGAGCGAGTGACAGGCCACGCAGACCTGGCCGAACTTCTCGGGCCGTCCCGCCGTCGCGACCGCGCTCACGGCCGTGGCGGGAGGGGGCGCGCGGAGGTCGGGCTCGGCGGGGAACCCGTTGGTGTCGATCCCACCGATCCAGCCGAGGAAGGCGACGACCGCATCGATCTCCTCGTCCGTGAAGTGGTAGTTCACCATCTTCCGCTGGCCGGGGAACATCGCCTCCGGGTCGCGGAGGAAGGTCTTCAGCCAGGCCTCGCCTCGGCGCTCGACGACCTTCGTGAGCTCGGGAGCGTAGTAGGCCCCCTCGCCGAGGATCGTGTGGCAGCCCATGCAGTTGTGGTCGTCCCAGAGCTCGCGGCCGTGGAGCACCTCCGGGGTCATCGCGTCCGCATGGCTGCGGGCGGGGACCTGGCGGATGGAGTCCACGGTGAGCCCCAGGAAGACCAGCGAGAACCCCGCTGTGGCCGTCAGGAAGAACAGCCTGGCCTGGGACTTGGAGAGCATGTCGCGCGTCCTCCTCAATGGATGAATGCATCCGCTGAGCAAGACGCGTGCCGACGGACGAAGACGCTGCGAACGTCGTTGTTGTGGGGGCGTGGAGTGGGATGGCCCACCGCTGCGTGTGGGATGACACAGCGGATGAATTGGTCGATTGAGTTGGGCTTGGCTCTGGGCCCGGTACGACCGTTGCAGGGTCTCGGGCGCGGAGGAAGGTGATGCGGCTGCTGGGCGTGGTGGGGGAGAGCGACAGCGGGAAGACCACGCTGATCGAGGGGTTGGTGGGCCGGCTGGTCGCGCGGGGGAGGGTGGTGCACGCGGTGAAGCGCACCCACCACGACGTCGACGTCGATCGGCCGGGCAAGGACTCGTGGCGGCATCGGAAGGCCGGCGCCTCCGTCGTCGCGCTGGTCACGCCCACTCGGGTGTGCGTGGTGCACGAGCTCGGCGAGCAGCCGCAGCCCGCGCTGATCGAGGTGTGTCGCTCGCTCGGTCCGTGCGATGTCGTCCTGGTCGAGGGCTGGCGGGACGGCGACCACCCGCGCCTCGAGGTGGCCGAGGGCCAGGTCACTCCGCGGGTCGGGATCGCCGGGGGGCCGTGGTCGCGCGACGACCTCGACGCCATCGCGGCCTTCGTCGAGGAATGGCTGGATGGGGCTAGAAGATCGGCCAGAGCCCGTTCGGCGCCAGGATCTCGAGGATCAGATCGGGGCAGGTGAGCGCCCAGAGCAGGTTGCAGAGCGGTGCCACGCACAGCAGGAGCGCGAGGACGCGCATCGAGGAGCGCCAGGGCTTCGCCGCGAGGAGTGCCGCCCACGACAACGACGTGAGGCACAGCGTCAGCACGACCGTCCAGGCGATCACGCGCGCACCCCGGGTCGGCTGCAGCCCGGTGAGCATCATGGCCAACAGCTCGACCGGACCGAGCAGGAGCACGAGCGGGCCACCGAGCACGAGCTGGGTCAGCGGGAACACCAGGAGCGGGACCTGTAGCGCCGTCGCTCCTCCCAGCACCAACATCGCGCGTCCCCGCTCGGTCTTCGGCACCATCGGGTCCTCCCGTGGCCCTCTTTGCGCGGGTCGTGCCATCGATGATCCGCGTTCTTCCGATGGAGGACAGCCGACAACCGACATCGGATGTCGTCGTCGACGACTCGGGATGGTGGTTGCCCCTACGGTGTGCGGGGGCTTGCTCGTGATCGGGCGGAACAGGAGGCACGCGAGCTGCTGGCGGAGGTGCTGGACGCGCTCCCGTGATTCAGGTTACTCCGGCCGATTCTCGGCCTCCGCGGCCCGCAGTCGCGGGCCTTGACGAAGAATCTCCTCGTGATTGCCGCGCGAGAGAGCGGGGCGCAAGCGCCTTTTCCGCCCTCACGTACGACAACCACCACTCGATTCAGCTCCCCAGCTCGACCAACGCCGAGCGGAGGCTCTCCGTGGAGCCGTCCGCGCCCTCCGAGCGGGCGATCGGGTGCCCGTCGGCGTCGAGGAGCACCAACGTGCTCGTGTGGTGGATCTCGCCGTCGGCGCCCGGACGGTACTGGATGCCCATGACGGCGGCCAGCTCGCGCACGCGGTCCTCGGGCGGGACGGCCAGCACCCAGCGAGCCGGGTCCGCGCCGTAGCGCTGCGCGGCCTCCTGCAGCGCGGCGGGGTCGTCGCGGGCAGGGTCCAGGCTGACGAGCAGCACGCGCAGATCGGCGCGGGTCGGGTCGTCCAGGGTCTCCTCGAAGGCTCGGACCTTCTGGACCAGCATCGGGCACGCCGAGTGACAGGACGCATAGAACATCGACACCAGCACCGGGTGCCCGCGGTGCACGTCGAGCGTGGTGGCGGCGCCGTCCGACGCGGTGAGCGGCACCTCGAGCTCGTACATCGACGGCGCGGCTGCCTCTTCCCCCACCGGTGGGGTGACGGGGGCGGTCACGGTGGGCGGCTGCTCGGCGCAGGCCAGCCACAACAGTGGGATCACGGGACCTCCGAGGCGCAACGGAACCCGAGGTTCCGCGTGGTGGTGGTCGCGCGCAGCGAGCTGCGGAAGGCGACCCTCATGAACGCTGCGTAGTCGTCGCGGTCGGCCGCACCGAGCGCCCCCGCGCCACAGAAGGCGACGCGGTCGGCGCCGGACTGCTCGCGGTTGTCCACCGAGACCAGCGACGCGTTGAAGTCCTCGACCCACTCCCACACGAGATCGTGCAGGTCGCGCGCACCCCAGCCGTTGGGCGGGCCTCCCACGGAGGGGTGGCGAGGGGGCGTCGGCCGGCCGTACCAGGCGAGCACCTGGGCGAGCTCGGCCTCGCTCATCGTCCCGTCCGCTCGTCCCGCGGCGGCCAGCTCCCACTCGGACTCCGTCGGCAGCCGGGCGCCGCGCTCGCGGCAGTAGGCGCGGGCCGCGAACCAGGACACCCGCGTGACGGGCGCGTCGGCCAGCAGGCCCTCGCCCGGGGCTTCGGCGGTGGCCCAGTCCGTGAGGTAGCCCTCGTCGGCGAAGAGCCGGGAGACCCGATCGCGGCGCCACTCGGGGTGTCCGGCGACGAACACGGCGTACTCGGCGACGGTCACCGGGGTCTCGTCGAGCCCGAAGGCGGCGACGGGGACGGTGGGATCGACGCCCTCCACAGGGTAGAGCGGCCGATACGTCCCCGGACCGACCGTGGTGACCCCGGCGAGGGCCAGCGCTGGCCAGGCCGCGATCAATGGGCGGCACCCGGGGGGCGCGGGGTCGAGGCGCGGACCGCGGCGACCTCCTCCGGCGTGACGGGATCGCCCGGATTGCCCCAGGCGCCGCGGACGTAGGTGAGGATGTTGGCCACCTCGTCGTCGTTGAGCTGGCTCATCGGCGGCATGACGGAGTCGTAGCTCTTCCCGTTCACCGTGACCTTCCCGGACAGGCCGTTCACCACGATGCCGATGGCGCGCTTCTTGTCGGCCATGAGGAAGTCGCTGCCGGCGAGCGGCGGGAACACGCCCTCGAGGCCCTTGCCGTCGGCCTGGTGGCAGGTCGAGCAGGTGCCCTGGAACAGCGCCTCGCCCGCCTTCGCCCGCTGAGCCGGCGTGGCGGCGTCCCCGGAGGCTGCCGCGACCGCCTGGCCCGACGCCGGGACCGCCTTGTCCGCGAGGTAGACCGAGTCGACCTCCTTCCCGGAGTAGACCGGCTTGAGGTCCGGGCCCTCGACCTTGAGCATCCCGATGGCGCCCTTGTTGAACGCGCGGAACAGGGAGTGGTCGACCAGGATGTAGGTGCCCGGGACCTCGACCGTGAACTCCACCATCGTGGCGCCGCCCGCCGGAACCATCGTGGTCTGGACGTTCTCCTGCACGTGGCTGCCGGCCTCGGGCCACACGCGGTCGAAGATCTCGCCGATGACGTGGAAGGAGGAGGTGACGTTGGGGCCACCGACGCCGAAGTAGATGCGCACGGTCTCGCCCGTCTTCGCCTGCAGGGCCTTGTCGCCGACGAGCGCACCCTCGGAGCCGTTGAAGAGGACGTAGGTCGGCTCCTCGTCGATGGCCTTCTGCATGTCGAAGGGCTGCAGCCCCTTCTCGCGGTACTTGCCGACGGTGTAGAAGTCGCCCTGCATCACGTAGAACTCGCGGTCCACCTCCGGCAGCCCCTCGGGCGGCTCCACGAGGATGAGGCCGTACATGCCGTTCGCGACGTGCATCCCGACCGGTGCCGTGGCGCAGTGGTAGACGAACAGGCCCGGGTTGAGCGCCTTGAACGAGAACTGCGACTCGTGGCCGGGCGCGGTGAACGAGCTGGCCGCGCCGCCGCCGGGTCCGGTGACCGCGTGCAGGTCGATGTTGTGCGGCATCTTGTTGTCGGGGTGGTTCTTGAGGTGGAACTCGACCGTATCGCCCTGGCGGATGCGGATGAACGAGCCGGGCACGTCACCGCCGAAGGTCCAGAACACGTAGTCGACGCCGTCGCTGATGGGCTCGGTGTGCTCGACGACCTCGAGGTCGACGCGCACCCTGGCGGCGTGGTCGCGGTTCACCGGGGGCGGGACCTCGGGCGCCTGGGTGAGGACGGCGTGGATGACGTCGCCCGTGGGCTCGATCTTCGCGGCCTCCACCGAGGACAGCGGCCTGGGTGCCGGCGGCGGGGCGGTCGGCGCCGCTTGGGGGCCGGAGCAGGCGAACAGGGCCAGAAGCGGGAGCAGGGTGCGCATGGGAGTCCTCTGGAAATCAGGGGTCGAAGTCGATCTTCATTCGTACGAGCCGCACGCCACCCGGCGCGGGCATCAGGGTGTCGCGCCACTCCGCGCCATCGAAGGCGTAGCGGACCTGCACACCGCGAGCGCCGCCGCGCAGGATCTCGGGGACCCGGGTGGGGTCGTTCTCCGCGAGGGTGGCGAGCTCGCTCGGTCCACCCTTGACGAGCACGTCGAGCACGGTGGCGTGGTCGCGCAGGTCGGCGAGCAGCGTGCGCAGGGTGGCGTCGTCCAGCAGACCCTCCTGCAGCTCGGGCAGCTCCGCGCTCACCGCGTCACCGGGCGCAGCGCGAGGGCGGGGATGGGGGCCGGGCAGCTCGCCACACACTCGCCGCAGCCGGTGCAACGAGGCGCGCGGACGACGATCTCCCGCCCCTGCTGGGTGATGGCGCCGGGCTCGGGGCAGCGCTCGAGACAGGTGCCGCACTCGGTCCCGAGGGTGAGCAGGCAGAGGCGCGGTGCGATCACAGCCCTGTTGGGGACGTCCCCGTCGGCGGCGCCCCGAGCGTCCATCGCTTCACGAAAGGCCCGGGCGCGAGCTGCGACATCGGGCGGCACCTCGGCGGGCCGGGATGGTGCGTGCGGCTCGGCGGCGCGGAACAACGTCAGCAGGGCCCGACGGGTGATCACCGCGCCACCCCCGGTCGCAGGTCGACCTGCGCGGACGCGGCGTGGCACTGCTCGCAGCTCTGCCGATCGGGGTGCGGGGTCCGCATGGCGGCGCGACCGTTCACGCCGTGGCAGCTGTCGCAGCGCTCGCGCATGGCGGTGCGGTGCGGGACCTGCGGCGGCGCGATGGACCATGCCCGCGGCCCCGCCACCGGGGAGGCCAGCCCCACGAAGGCGTTGGGCACGTCGCGCGGATCGGGTTCGAGCTGGGCGAGCCCCGGCATGGGCGCGGCGTCGACGACGTGGCACTGCGTGCAGCTCGCCAGCTCCCGGTGGCTCATGGGGGTCGCGAGCCGTCCGCGGAACCGCAGCCCCACGTCGTGGCACGTGAGGCACTCGGCGGCGGAGTCCTGTCGCACGGGGTGCGGGATGCGCGGCGGCGCGCCGTCGAAGGAGCGGAGGCGGGTCCGGTCGGTCACCGCGAGCGAGGCGGGTCCCGCGTCGGGGACCGGGTCGGTGGGGGACGGGCCCCGCATGGACGCGAGCTCGGCGTCGAAGCCCGCGCTGTCGGCGCCGCGGGGTGCGTTGCGGAGCTCGGCGTAGGACAGCGCCTTCGGGACCTCGTGCAGCACCGGCGCGCGGTCGGAGACGGGAGGGGCGAAGTCGTAGTCGGAGCGCGCGGTCCCGGCGAGGAACGCGATGAGCGCGATGCCGGCGATCACTGCCCCCACCATCGGCACCGCCGCGAGCGGGTCGGCGCGGGAGGGGTCGGCGGTGGTCACGGCGCACCTGCCACGGCGAGGCGGGTGACGCGGACCGCGCACTTCTTGTAGTCGGGCTGCTTGCTGAACGGGTCGTGGGCCTCGAGGGTGACCCGGTTGATCAGCATCCGCTCGTCGAAGAACGGGACGAAGACGTAGCCCTGGGGCGGGCGGCCGCGCCCGTCGATCCACACCGGGAGGTCGCAGTGGCCACGGCGCGACTCGACGCGCACGAGCTCGCCGTTGGAGATGCCCATGCGCTGGGCGTCCTCGCGGTTCAGCTCGACGTAGGAGGCGGGCATGGCGCGACGCAGCGGCGGGATGCGGCCGGTCATCGTCCCCGTGTGCCAGTGCTCGAGCACGCGCCCGGTGCACAGCCACATGGGGTAGTCCTGGTCGGGGCGCTCGGGCGGGTACTCGTGCGGGTGGATCCAGACCTGCGCGCGGCCGTCCTCCGTGTTCGAGTGATAGAACTGGATACCCTTGCCCTTCTCGACGTAGGGATCGTCGAACTCCGAGAAGCGGAAGCGGGTCTCGCGCCAGCTCCCGTCGGGCTGCTGGACGACGGGCCAGCGCATGCCGTACGCCTTCACGTACTCCTGGTACGGCGCCAGATCCTTGTGCTTCATCCGGGTGAACTTGCGGTACTCTTCGAACAGGACCTCGTCGACGTTGATGTCGTAGTAGCGGTTCCAGTCCCAGACGGGGACGTCGCCTGGCATCGCGAACAAGAAGCGTCCGTCCTTGTCCTTCATCCCCGGCATTCCCCGGCGGAACAGCTCGTGGGCGACGGCGATGGTCTGCCAGCAGTCGTCGCGGGCCTGGCCCGGAGGCTTCACCTGCCGGAACCACTGCTGGGTGCGGCGCTCGGAGTTCCCGAAGACCCCGTTCTTCTCGACCCACATGGCGGACGGCAACACCAGGTCGGCCTCGACGGTGGTGGCGGTCGGGTAGACGTCGCTGACGATCAGGAACTTGTCGGGGTCCTTCCGACTGGGGTCGAACAGGGCGTTGCGGTTGGGCAGCGTCTGACCGGGATTGGTGACCTGGACCCAGATCGTGTGGATGTCGCCGCCGTCGGCCTTCGGCTTGCTGAACTGCTCCCACATCTTCACGGTGTGGTAGCCGGGCTTGGCGTTCACGCGGCCGGCGGGGACGTTCCAGAACTCTTCGGACTGTTGGCGGTGCTTGTCGTTCGCGACGACGCGCCCGCCGGGCAGAGCGTGGGCGAGCGTGCCGACCTCGCGGACCGTACCGCAGGCCGACGGCTGACCGGTGAGGCTGGTCGGGGCGTCGCCGGGCTTGCCGAAGTGCCCCGAGAGCAGGTGCACGGCGTGGACCAGGCTGTTGATGGCCGTGCCCCGCGTGTGCTGGTTCATCCCCATGCACCACAGGCTCGTGATCTTGAGGTCCCGCCGGCCGAACAGGTCGCCGAGCATGCGGATGTCGCGGGCCGACACACCGGAGAGCTCCTCGACCTTCTCGGGGGTGTACGCCGCGATGTGGGCCTGGAACTCCTCCCAGGTCGCCGCCTGGCCCTTCAGCTCGGGCGGGTCCGAGGCCTTGCGGAACGCGAGGTGCTGGTCGAGGAAGGTCTGGTCGTAGGTCCCGTTCGCGACCAACAGGTGGAGGATGCCGTTGGCGATGGCGAGGTCGCCGTGTGGTTGGAACTCGAGGTAGTGGTCGGCGTGCGCGGTCGACCGGGTCCGGCGGGTCTGGATGTCGATGAGCGTGACGTTCTCACCGCGCGTCCGGCGGTCGATGATCCGCGAGAACAGCACGGGGTGCATCTCGGCGGGGTTGTTGCCCCACAGGATGACGACGTCGGCCTCGTCGAGGTCGGTGTAGCAGCCCGCGGGCTCGTCCACGCCGTAGACCGCGAGGAAGCCGGTCACCGCCGACGCCATGCAGAGCCGCGCGTTCGGGTCGATGTGGTTGTTCGACAGGCCGCCCTTCATGAACTTCTGGGCCGCGTAGCCTTCGGGGATGGTCCACTGACCCGAGCCGTAGAACGCGAAGCCCGCGGGGTCCATCTCCACCCGGTCCGCGATGACCCCGATGGCCTGCTCCCACGAGATGGGCACCAGCTTGCCGTCCTTGCGCAGCAGCGGCGTCGTCAATCGGTCCTGGCCGTAGAGCGCGAGCCCCACGTGGTATCCCTTGACGCAGAGCAGGCCCTTGTTGACCTCGGCCTCGAGCGCGCCGGCGATGGCGACGACCTTTCCGTCGCGCGTGCCCACCTGGACGTGGCACCCGGTCCCGCAGAAGCGGCAGGGCGCCTTGTCCCAGTGGACGCCGGGGCCCATGCGGTCGCGGATGTCCTCGACCGGCGGCGGAGGCGTGGCGGCGCTGCCCGTGGCGGCGGCGGCGGTGGCGGCGGCCATGGCGGCCCCCTTCAGGAACGTGCGGCGATCGGGGTTCACGGTGACACCTCGACGAGGTCGGAGTGGTCGACGAAGGCGACGAAGACGGCGTGGACGTGGGGCGAGGCCTCGAGCTGCTCGAGCAGCTGACGATCCTCGCGACGGTGGTCGGTGACCACGACGATGGGGAGCTTGTCGCCGTTGCGCTCCCCCACGGTGATGCGCGGGTCGTCGAGCTCGGTGGGCGGCTCGAGACCGGGACGGAGGTGGAGCACGGCGCCGACGACGGGCATCAGGACCTCCGCTCGTGGTGCATGCGGCCGGTGAACACCGCGATCGCGACCTTGAGGCCGAGGGTGTAGATCATGATGCCGAGCGCCCAGATCCCGAGCGACACCTTCCACTCGAGCTGATTGGGGACGTACTCGACGATCTCGTGCAGCGTGCTCGGGACGAAGCCGGGGACGATCAGCCCCAGCCCCTTCTCGATCCAGATGCCGAACAAGGTCAGGAGGCAGGCGACGTCGATGCGCGCGAGGTTCTTCACCGGGTCCGAGAACAGCAGCAGCAGCGCGGCGGTCACGTCCATCGCGAGCGCGGACCAGATCCACGGGACCAGGGCGTGCTTGCCGTGCAGCCCGAACCACAGGTAGGTCGCCGCCGCCGTGTGGGAGCCGCCAGTGTACAGCTCGGTGAAGACCTCGGCGAAGAGCATGAACAGGTTGAGGACGGCGGTGACCCGGAGCACGCCGATCAGCGTACGGATGGGCGCGTCTCCGACGTGGAAGTCGGTCAGTCGGCGGATGGCCTGCAGCGCGAGCACGATGAACGCGGGGCCGGTGACGAAGGCCGACGCGATGAAGCGCGGTGCGAGGATGGCGCTGTTCCAGAAGGGACGGCTCCCGAGCCCGCTGTAGAGGAACGCCGTCACCGTGTGGATGGAGACCGCCCACACGATGGAGAGGAACACGAACGGGAGGTACCAGCGCGGATTCGGTCGCAGGCCGAGGAAGCGGGTGTACAGCAGGTACCCGACGACGTGCAGGTTGATCAGGAAGTACCCGCTCAACACGATGACGTCCCAGGTGAGCATGGACACGGGCCAGTTGAAGCGGCCGATGTAGGGCAGGAAGTGCCAGAGCCGGTCTGGGCGTCCGATGTCGACGTTGACGAAGGAGAGGGCGACGGCGACGGCCGCGACCGCCAGGATCTCGCCGACGATCACGACGTCGTGCATGTCGCGGTCTTTGTACAGGTAGGCCGGGATCACCATCATCACCGCGCCGGCGGCGATGCCGACCGCGTAGGTGAAGTTGCCGATGTACATGCCCCACGAGACATGATCGGTCATCGCGGTCGCGCCCTGGCCCTGGACGAGCTGGTGCGCGAAGGCGTTGACGCCGACCAGCCAGACGGCCGTGAGCACGGTCATCCAGACGTAGAACAGGGGACCGCCGTCGGTGGCGACCTTCAGCGCGCGCCAGAGGAACTCCGGGTACGAGGTGACGTACTCGGTGGGCTCGACCGCGGGCGTGTCGCGGCGGCTCTCGGTGTCGGGGAGGGTGGACATGGATCACACGTCGAAGAAGTAGAAGAAGCGAGGTTGCGTGCCGGCGTCCTCCTTGAGGACGAACACGCGCTTGTTCTCGAGCACCCAGCGGATCTCGGAGTCCGGGTCGGCGAGGTTCCCGAACACCCGCGCGCCGGTGGGGCAGGCCTCGAGACAGGCGGGCAGGCGCCCCTTGCGCGTTCGGTGGAGGCAGAAGGTACACTTCTCCATGACGCCCTGGGGCCGGATCCGATTGGAGAGGTACGCCTGGTCCGGGTTGATCTCGTCCGCCGGGATCTCGGGCTTCGTCCAGTTGAAGCGCCGCGCGTGGTAGGGACAGGCGGCTTCGCAGTAGCGGCAGCCGATGCACCAGTCGTAGTCGACGACGACGATGCCGTCGGGCTCCTTCCACGTCGCCTCGATCGGGCAGACCTTCACGCAGGGCGCGTTGTCGCACTGGTGGCACTGGACCGGCATGTAGTACTTGCCGGGCTGCGGCACGGGGTGGTCGTAGTTCGGGTTGCCATGCGCCAGATCGAGGCTTCCCTGGGTCATCTCCAGGACGCGGATGTAGCTGTTGTTGGTCCGCCGGTCGTGGTTGTTCTCCTGGTGGCAGGCCTCGGCGCACTTTCGGCAGCCGATGCAGATGGAGAGGTTCAGCGCGTAGGCGAACTGCACGCCCGGGATGGGGCGTACGTCCTGGATCTGGACCTCGCGGCCGTACTCGTCGGCGGTCTTCTGCTCGTGGCGGCGGAGGATGTCGTTCATCTCCTCCTTCGAGAGCTCCTTGTAGTGTTTCTGGAGGAAGCCATCGACCGACAGGCCGTCCACCCACTCGGTGACGGGCGCCACGGCACGGGCGAAGGCAGCGGCGCCGAGCGTGACCGCTCCTGCCTTCAGGACGTTCCTGCGGTCCGGATCGTCAGAGGTGGTCATGGGGAGGCTCCAGGTAGCGGTCGTGCGGCGGGAGCACCGGGCTCACCACTGGGATCGCCGGATCGTGGGGGGCGTGGCACACCACACAGTGGTTGCGGGTCCGTGGGCCCTGGCGCAGGTCCCAGTACCCGTTCATCCCGCCGTGGGCGCCGTGCTGGTAGTTGGTGTACTGCTTGCCGTGGCACTGCGCGCACAGCTGGATGGCGGCGCCCATCTCGATGGAGGTCCCGTCCGCGAGGTGGAGGCGCGTCCGGTCCGCGGGGTCGTGACAGTGGTCACAGGTGTTGTTGCCGTGGCGCAGGCTGACGCCCGTGTGGAAGGGTTCCCCCGGCGTGGCGGCCCAGGCCTGCGACGGATCGGGTCCGTGGCAGGTGGCACAGCCCACACCGATGGGGGTCCCGTGCACGTCGGTACGCGAGGTGTCGACGACGCCGAGGGTGGTTGGCGCCACGATCGTCGTCGCGTACGTGGGCGGACCTTCGATCGGCGCAGCGAAGGCTCGATCGGGGTCGCTGAAGCCCCGGTCGCACGCGACCAGCAGGAGCAGGGCGGGGGACATCAGAACTTCACCAGGAACTCGGTCTTGAGCTCCCAGGCGGCGTCGTCGGTGTCGGTGTTGCCGTTGACGACCTTGAGCGCCGCGTCGCCCGGCTGGAACCAACCCCACAGGAGCTTGACCGACACGTCGTCGTAGATCCAGAGGGTGCCGTTGGCGTCGACCTCCCAGCCCAGATCGCTGCTGCCCTCGCCCGTGGGCACGCCCGCAGCGTCGAACCCGCGAACGGGTTGGGTGGTCGCGAGGTACGCCCCCACGACCTCGAGGCGGAGCTGGTCGACGGGCTTGGCGCCCACCTTCAGCGCGCCCACGAGCGTGTTCTCGAGCTCGCGGTAGCCGCGGGAGACGGGGGAGCCGAGCCCCTGGGGGCTGATGCCCTGCACGTCGGGCATCACCGAGTCCTCCCACACGTTGAGCAGCGGGAAGAAGCCCTGCGTCGAGACCTTGTTCACGTTGCCGCGGCCGCTCGTGACGTCGTCGTCGCCGGAACCAGCGCCGCCGAGCAATCCCAGGTCGAGCTTCACGCCCGGATCGAGGTAGACGGTGCCCTCGCCGTACAGGTTCCAGCCGAACAGGTCGCCGTCGTTGACGTCCATCTGGCCGAGCCCGGTGTCGGCGTTGTCGACGCGGTCCTTGCCGGTGAGGACGTCCGCCTCGGCCTTGTACCCGACCAGCCCGTTCACCTTGCCCTCGCCGGAGAGCCCGAAGGTCCACAGCTCGTTCACGTTGGGCGAGAAGCGCGACTCGGCGTACCCGAGGCCGTTCGGGAAGTGTGACCAGTCGTCGGCGATGACGTCGCGGTAGAAGAGCGCGAACGCCTCGCCCTTGTGGAACGTCTTCGTGGACGGCTTCTCTCCGCTGCGATCGCGGAGGTCGTAGCGGGCCTTCAGGCCGAACAGGTCCGCGTCGGAGGTGTTCTCGGCGGTGTCCGACATCAGCGCGCCGGACGGGGTCGTGAGAGCACCCCGCCCCTCCGAGACCTTCGCCCACGACAGGTCGAAGCCGAGCTGGTCGATGGCGTCGACGCTGACGACGACACCGTCGAGGTCCTCGTCCAGCACCAGGCGATGTCCGGCGAGGAAGGGCTGCCGGCCTGCCTGCACCTTGACCGGCCCGACCTCGAACCAGGCGGCGGCGGTGTCGAGGTGGACGCCGTAGTTGGTGTCCTTGTTCCCGAACAGCGAGTCGACGTTGTACGCCGCGCTGTTGACGACGGCGCCGGTCGCGGGGTCGATGGCCGAGACCTGTTGCGTGTTGGGGCTGTTGTCGAGGCCCCACCAGCCCTGTGCGGCGTCGACCTGGGCGACGATGCCGTAGTGCTCGCGGCTGACCGCGCCGCGGACCCGGAGCATCTGGACGACGTACGACGCGTCGTCGAGCGGGTGGTCCTTCCCGAACAGGAAGTTGTGTTGGGACAGGCCCCAGGCGGTGTACAGGCCCGAGAGCTTCACCTGGGTCTTCGGGGTCTCCTCGGCGGCGTCCGCGGCGGCGGTGGGGTTGAGGAAGGTGGTGGCGAGCAGCAGGGGTGACATCTCGTTCTCCGGACCTCAACGTCCGCAAAACGTGTGCCACTCGTTGTCTATGACCTGGTATCTCGATCATCCGAGACCATTTTAAAGGAGTCCTGTATCCGTTGTGTGCGTTGACACATCGGGTCGCGTCCTCTCGCACAACACGGGCGGATCAGAGCGCGCGAGCCAGGGTCTGAACCACCCCCGCCAGGAGGAGGGCACGCGAGGGCCAGATCCACCAGGAGCCTCCCTGCTCCGGCTCGCCCGGGGCGGCGAGGGCGACCAGGCCCACACCCACCAGCCCTGCGTCCGCGTACGCGGCTGCCCCGCGTGACGCATCCAGCGTGAGCACCGACCCGACGCCGATCCCACCGATCACCCAGCCCGACGCGGTGAGGAGCAGCCCGCCGGACCACCGCCGGAGAGTCGCCGCCAACGCCACGCCGAGGAGCCAACCGACGGACGCCGTGGCGAGGGGATGGAGGGAACCCGCCGCCCATCCTCCACCGGCGGCGACCGCGGCCACCACCGGGAAGGACCACGGCGGGACCGGGGTGTGCGGAGAGTCCGACGGCAACGGAGCCTCCATCGTGGCCTCGTGGTCGGTCTCGGTCGTCGGCTCCATCGGCAGGAGCTCTTCGGGCGCAGGGTGGGGGGTCGACGCAGGATCGAGGTTCTCGGAGCGCATCGGGCACCTCCACCTCCACGATGACCGGCGCGCGCGATCGGCGCGTCCGTCGTTCGTCGGACCCATCGTCAACGTTGGACGATCCTCGATATGCAGGGGGAGGTCACGCTCCCCGAGATGCTGCGCCGGGGAGCGCGGCAGACGTGGGAGGACCGGGTCCGCGTGGTGGGACGAGGACTGACGCGGCTACGGCACGCCGTAGAAGCCCCACATCGTCGCGACCGGGTCGCTCTCGATGCCGAAGTCGGCCAGCGCCTTCCAGGGGTACTCCGGAGCGGCGCTGTTGCTCCAGAAGCTGTTCAGGCCCTGCGTGTCGCAGGTGAACAGGCAGGAGGCGTGCCCATCGCGGCATCCGCTGGGCGCTCCGACCATCTCCACCGCCACGTAGAGCGCTTCGCCAGGTCCGACGCCGATCGCGTGCGGGAGCACCAGGTCGATGCGTCGGACGTCGCCCGTCGCAGGATCGGCGGGCACCGTCACGCGGAACTCCTCGACCGGATCGGCCGGCGGAGGCTGGTTCGCGTCCGCGACGAACAGGAACACGTCGTGCGCGGACGCGCTGTCGCAGACGAAGGGCTCGGTCGGGTCGGGGACGCCCTCGGTGAGGAAGTAGGTCACGCCCTTGACCGAGAACGGGGTGGTCGGGGGCACGATCCGGATCGCGGTGTAGTGGCCCTCCTCACCCTCGCACGCGTGGAGGTTGCTGTGGTTGGCGCAGGTGCGCTCCACGCTCGAGCTGGCGGTGTCCGACTCCGGCGGGATCGGTGCCACGTCCAGCGTCCACTCGCTCCGGACGTCGAGCGACTGGGCGAGGGCCTGGGCGGGCGCGAGGGCGAAGAGGGAGAACGCGAGCGGACGTACGACCATGGGGCTCCTTTTGCCGTGCCACTCCGATGGTGGCGCGACATGCCCGGGTGTCAACATCCACCCATCGTCAGGGAGCCGCTTCCTCGGGGACCTTCGGGGCCGCACGACGGAAGATGAGCGCGTAGTTGCCGAAGTTCTTCGAGCCCGCCTGGTCGTCCGACATGTTGTACGACTCGCCCTTGCGCTCGTTGGCGTCCGGGTTCTGCGCCCTCGCGACCTTCCAGTCCTCCTTGTCCTTGAGGTTCGCCTGGTTCTTCAGGTCGCGCGTCGTCCCCTTGGTGGCGAACGCGTCGCCGCCCTTGTTCTTTCGGTAGTTCGGGTTGATCCAACCATACGGGTCGTCGATCGTGAGTCCGTCCTTCCGCGAGGCGTCCTGGACGCTGACGATGTGCGTGGCGTTGCTGCGCGTGCCCTTGTGGCGCAGGCTCATCATGACCGCGCCGCCCTCCGTGAGCGCGTCGTTCATGTCCGTCTTCACGTCGGCGTAGTTCGTGTTGGAGATGAACGTCCGCTCGGCTGTGGGGCGCTTGTCGGCGTCGGGCTCGATCTTCGCGAGGATGTCGTTCGCGCGGCCCGCGACCTCGGTGTTCGGGATCTTGTTGAGGTGCAGCAGGAAGGCCAGCTGGTCTTCCATCTGCGCGTTGTCCGAGAAGTCCTTGGCGATGGCCTCGCGCTCCTTCGCACTCGTGTTGCCGCCGCGGAGCTGCTGGTAGGCCTTCCCCTTGGTGTTGGCCTTCAGGTACGTCGCCACCGCGCTCTCGTAGTACTCCTTCGGCAGCTCGATCTTGTCCATGCCGCCGGCGGCCTCGACGTCGATCTTGTTCTCCTTGACGTACTTCGCCTTCAGGTCGCGCTCGATGGCCGAGGTCACGCTCTCCCGGCCGTAGCCCAGCCGCTCCAGCGCCATCGAGAAGGCGGTCACGTTGCAGGTCGCCTCGGGTGACGCGAGGTTGTCGGACTGGGTGCGGTACTGCGGCACGCCGAGCCGCGAGTTCCAGTCGACGTTCGAGTAGAGCGAGCCCTCGACCTTCGCGTTGGGATCGGTCTCGCCCAGCTGGCGGCGCGGGATCGCCTGGGGCACCTCGAGCTGCTTGATGAGCGGTCGGATCGCGCTGATGAGCTCGGGCGGGACGTACCCGTCCTTCGGGGCGCCGGTCGGCGCGTCCTTGTCGGGGCCCGTCCCCATCGCCCACAGATCGGTGAACTTCCCGTTGTTCAACCGGCTGCTCACGTCGCCGACCTGGCGCAGCAGGCTCTCGATGCGCTTGGCCTGCTCCTCCGGGGGCAGCGCCTGGATCTCCATCGCCCGCACGCCCAGGTACTCCTTGAAGTCCCCGATGAACTTCGGCCGCGTCGTGGGCTCCTTGGGCTCGGTGTAGACCTCGGGCATCTTCGGCAGCTTGGTCGGGTCGCCGAACACGGAGCCCGCCCAGGGCTTCCACGCCGCGTCCGGCCCGCCGATGGTCGTGGGCAACAGGCCGGCCCAGCTCGTGTCCCCGAGCGCGGGCATCTTCACCGCCGCGTCCGTCAGCAGGCTCGGCAGCAGCGGTGGTGTCGGTGGGAGCGCGCCGGCCGCGTCCGTGTTCGACACGGCCTGGTCCGGTTTCGGGACGTCGTCGGTCTTCTCGGGGCGCTCCACGTCCTTGACGGGGGTCGCCTGCTGCTTGGCCATGGATCACCTCGGAGGAGTCGAGGATCTCCAGTGTCCTCTCGCCGTCCGCAGAATGCAACGCGTCGCGACCCGTTCGCGGAGCGACACGTCATGACCGAGGTCGTCAGCCCGCGGTCGTCGCTTCCGCGTCCAGCGTGGCCATCGCGGACGGTGCGAGCCGTGGGTAGTGGCGGCGCCAGGCAGCGACCATCGCGTCGAATGGGATCTCGGCGTGGCTCCCGTGGTCCTCGACGTACTCCATGAAGCGCGTGTCGCGGTCGTACTCCTGGAAGATCGCGTCGCGCTCGCCGTCCCACTCGAGCGGGGAGACGCCGAGGCGCTCGCAGAGCTCCGCGTTGAACGCAGGCGTCGTGGCGACCCAGCGGCCGTCGAGGAAGAGCTCGGTGTACCCGTGGAACACGAGCAGGTCGGTGCCGAGGTACGCCTCGAGCTTCGCGGTGCCGACGTGGTTGCGGACGTTCGCGAAGTGCAGCCGGCTCGGGATGCCGAGCGCGCGCGCGGCCGCGGCCAGCAGGAGCGCCTTGTCGATGCAGTGCCCACCGCGGTCGCCGGGGCGCGAGAGCACCTCGCTCGCGAGGTACCCCTCGGGCTCGAGCGCGATCCGGTAGGGGTTGTACCGCCAGCCGTCGCGCACGGCATAGAACAACGCCACCGCCGAGGCCTTCGGGTCCCCGCGGTCGTACCGACGAGCGAAGGCCACGATCTCGGGGTGGTCGCTGTCCACGTAGCGGTTCGGCCGCAGGTAGACCGGGTCCAGATCCGTCATCCGCCCACCAACCTCCCCGAGCGGTAGTCCGCCCAGGCCTGGCGGATCTCCTCCTCGGTGTTCATCACGAAGGGGCCGCCGCGCGCCACGGGCTCCCCGATCGGTGCGCCCGCGACCAGCAGGAGGCGGCCGGCACCCGTCGCGCGCACCTCCTCGCCGTCGGAGAGGATGGCCAACGAGCCAGGCGCCACCGGCGTCCCCGCGATGACCGGCGCCCCGGAGATGCCCGCGACGAACGCCGTGTGCCCCGCCGGGACCTCCAGCGCGAGCTCCCCGCCCTCCTCGACCGTGACGTCGAGCACGGTGGGCTTCACGACCACGCCGTCCACCGGTCCGGTGACGCCGCCGACGTTCCCCGCGAGGACACGGGCCGTGGCGTCGCCGACGTCGACGGTGGGGACATCGCCCGCCTGCATGTCCTGGTACCGCGGCGGGTCCCACTTGCGGGCGGCGGGCAGGTTCACCCAGAGCTGGAAGCCGCGCATCCGGCCCTCGACGGGTTCGGGCATCTCCGAGTGGACGATGCCTCGCCCGGCGGTCATCCACTGGATGCAGCCGGGCAGCAGGCGGCCGTGGTTGCCGACCGAGTCCTCGTGGACGACCGCGCCGTCGAGCAGGATGGTGACGGTCTCGAAGCCGCGGTGCGGGTGGTCCGGGAAGCCCTTCACGTAGTCGGCGGGGTCGTCGCTGCCGAACTCGTCGAGCAGCAGGAAGGGGTCGAGCAGGGACAGCTCGCGGCTGCCGAGCAGTCGGCGGAGCTTCACGCCCGCGCCGTCCCGGGTGAACGCCCCCGACACCGTCCGAGCCACGGTCCGCGCGGTGCGTCGGCGAACCGGGGGAGGGGACGCGCCGAGCAGCAGCGGCGCACCGAGCGCCAGCGGCCCGGCGACGGCGGCGGCACCGACGAGCAGGTGGCGCCTGGCGAGGGGGGACGACATCGGCTCAGTGTATCCTGGCTCCGTGCTGCCCTGGATGCTGGCGCTGTGGTCCTGCGAAGCCGACACGGTCGTCGACGGCACGCTCGTGGCGTCCGACGCCGACACGGACGCGGACACCGACGCGGACAGCGACGCCGACACGGACGCGGACAGCGACGCCGACACGGACGCGGACACCGACACCGCGGTCCACACCGGGCCCGTCCTGCCGGCGCCGGACTGGTCGCTCGCGGACGTGAACGACACCTCGCCCAGCTACGCGCAGCAGGTCAGCCCCCGCGACGAGCTCCTCAAGGTCAGCGGCTGGTACTTCACGCACGCCACGTGAAGCTACTGCCGCTCCCAGTATGGGAAGCTCCAGCAACTCCAGAACGAGCTCGACGCGGCCCACCCCGGTGAGGTGGCGCTGCTCGCCGTCAACCAGGCCGGTCAGGAGTCGGGCGTGCCCGTGATGGCCGCGCTCGGCGACCTCCCGCTGCTCCAGGACACCGTCGAGGTCGACGCCTGGGGGGCCTGGGGCGCGACCTGGCGGGACGTCGTGATCCTCGACGGGGACAACCTGGTGGTGGGGGTCTACAACCTGACGAGCCACGACCTGAACGACCCCGCGAACTACGCGGAGCTCGAGGCGATGCTGCTCAGCGCGCGATGAAGGCCGTGACCTCCATCGTGGTGTAGAGCACCCAGTGCAGCAGGAAGGAGGGCCACGCGCTCTTTGCCCGCCAGCACAGCCAGCCCATCAGGATGCCGCCGAACCAGCTCGAGATCATCTCGGGCTCGGGCTTGTGCTGGTGCAGCAGGAAGAACGGGTACGCCTGGATCACGATCGCCGCGACGGGCCCGAGCGTCCGCCCGAGGCCGAAGAGCATGAAGCCCCGGTAGTAGTACTCCCAGCAGAACATGTAGACGCCCATCGCGAGCTCGTACTGGATCAGGGCGACCACGCTGGTCCGCGCGGGCTTGTACCGCGGGTAGAACTGCGCGAACTCGGGGAACATCCAGACCACGATCGGGATGCAGACGAGGATCGCGACGAGCAGGATGCCGACGGGCCGCGACCACCAGCGGACGTCGCCGAGACCGAGGCCCCAGGCGCTCCATGGGACCTTCCCGCGCGCCATCGCCGCCACCACCATCAGGACGCCGACCGCCGCACCCAGAGCCAGCGAGGTGGGGTCGTCCTTGAGCCACGCCTTGCCCGCCGGGTGGTACGCCCAGATCAGCGCGGGCGCCATGGCGGACGCGACGCCGACGCCAGCGAGCCCCATCGCGAGCGGGTCGCTGCTGTCGTGGACCACGGCCGCCCAGGTCGGCAGCACCAGGAACACGATGAGGGCCAGCGCCGGCAGGATCACGAGGTGCGCGGGTGGGCCGTACAGGTCGTAGTGGAGCTGCGAGTACGCCGCGACCGTCGCGAGGAACAGCATCCACGCGTGTTGTCTCGTCCAACCCCAGAGCTCGCGAACGGTCTCGATCATGGTCGCGCAGCATGACCGCCGACGCCGGACCGCGCTATACTGAACAGGTGTTCACTTGGTCGGCGAGGTGGATCGTGCGGTGGGACACGAACGAGGGGCGTCACACCTGCGTGTTGCCGGGAGGCATCGTCGCTCATGCTGTGCGGAGCACGGTCGGCTGGGAGGTGCTGGTCCCCGCGGCCGGCGTGCACGAGTTCGTCCGCAACCCGGCGCTCGTGACCTGGATCTCCGCGCGACCCGTGATCGAGCGCGTGATCCGTGCGAGGCTGCACGGCGAGGATCCGCACGGGCTGTGACCGATCGCGGATCGCGACGACGAATCGCGACGTGGATCGAATGTCCGAGACGGGCGCACGTCGATGGTCACATCAGCGGACGGGAGGTGAGGAATGGGTCGCAACATCAGCCTGGTGCTCGGCATCTCGATGATGACGCTCGCGGGGTGCGAGGTCATCCAGCAGGCGCTGGCGAGCTTGTCCGAGATCGAGCTGCTCGGCGTCGTCCCGGACCAGAACTTCTCGAACACGGGCACCGCCGGATACGGCAAGGTCCGGTTCGCCATCGGTGGCCGTGACGACCTCGGCCAGGCGCTGGCGCCCTTCGCCGACGAGATCGAGATCACCTCGGACGACGGCCAGAACGTCGACGAGACCCCGGGCGATCAGGTCGATGGGCACACCGCGGGCTCCTTCCTGTTCCTCGTGGACGGCTCGGGATCGACCGAGGCGGACCTGACCTGCGACGGCTGCCCCACCGACCCGAACCGCCTGCGCGTCGAGGCGACCAAGGCGCTCGCGCAGGAGCTCGGCTACTGCGGCGGCGGCTGGCGCATGTCGCTGATGGAGTTCGGCGGGTACCCGGACAACGGCTTCTCCGCGACCCACGTGCTGTCCGACTGGACGACCGACGACGACGCGCTCGAGGCCGCCGCCGACGGGCTCTCCTCGTACTCGACCACCCCCCTGTGGGACTCGCTGTACGAGACGCTCGACGCGCTCGCCGCGGACGAGCCGACCGGGACGACGACCGTGGCCGACTCGGGCATCGACCTGGGCGGCGAGCGCGGCCGCGGGCTGGTGGTCGCGAGCGACGGCACGGACAACGTCTCCAGCCACACGATCGACGACGTGGTGGCCAAGGCGACCTCGCTCGGCATCCCCGTGCACGCGATCGGCTTCGGCCCCGCGTCGGACTCGGACGCGAACCCGAACGACCTCGCCGTCCAGGCGCTGCAGAAGCTGGCCGGCGCGACCGGCGGGACCTACGGCTTCGTCTCCACGGTCGAGGACCTGCCCGCCCTGACGACCGCCATCGCCGGCGCGATGTGCGGCGGGTACACCGAGGTCGAGGGCACCTTCGACGAGCCGCCCCCCTCGGGCGACACCGTCACGGGCTCGCTGCGCCTGAAGGGAGCCCCCTCCATCGGCGTGCCCTACACCTTCCGCGCCCCCTGATCAGAACGCGTTGGTGTTGACGACGATCTGCACGGGCGTGAGGACGGTGGCGCCGGTCGGGTCGACCGTGAGGTCGGCGATGGCGTAGGCGGGCCAGCTCTGGCTCGCCGACGCGCAGTCCGACGCGCAGAGGAAGACGGCCACGTCGATCTCGTCGGGCTCGATGCCCTCGAGCGGGTCGCTCCCCGGGAAGTAGTCGATCTCGTCGGGCTCGATGCCGACGAGCGCCTGGCCGTTCGGGTCGATGCCGATGATGGCGTCGGCGGTGAACGGCGAGCCGTGCACGGTGGCGACGAGGTCGCCGGCGCGGTCACGGGCCACGGTGACGCCGCTCCCGCCCGTGGGGTCGAGGGTCGGCTGGAACATCAGCGAGATGCCGCCGGGGTCGAACGTGCTGGTGCTGGTCATGGTGCTGGTGTCGCACCGCACGTAGAAGGCCTCCTTGGGCTTCGAGCCGGCGTGGGCGGAGGTGGCGAGCAGGGCGAGGGCGAAGGTCATGGTGAGCTCCTTTCGGTTGTGCTCACCGTCATCGCAGGAGCCGTGCCCGGCGGATTCCAAGGATTCCGCAGGTTCATCCGTTGGGGCGGTGCGCGGTCATGCGCGGGCGCGCGTGCACCGAGCGTGACGCGCGAGCCGTTCCAGTTACTCCGGCCGATTCTCGGCCTCCGCGGCCCGCAGTCGCGGGCCTTGACGAAGAGCCTCCTCCCGACCGCCGCGCGCGAGAGCGGGGCGCAAGCGCCTTTTTCCGCCCTCGCGCACGACAACCGGGAGTCGATTCGTCCGCCGGCGGCCGAGGGTCTCGACGGCCTTCGCGCCGTCCACTCCAGGACGGACCGGCATCAGAACGGGAAGGGAAGGGAAGGGGGACGGTTCGTACGGGATTCGAACCCGTGATCTCCCACGTGACAGGCGGGCGTCCGTACCACTGGACCAACGAACCAGAAGCAATCACGAAGCAAACGATGCAGACGGGTGCGCCCACCGCCATCCGTGATGGATGACGTCGAAACACGGGCCCGGAAACGAAAAACCCCCGGGTCCATCGTCGGAGCCGGGGGCTTCTGCGCGATCGGAGGCCGATCGTCGCGTCACGCACCCGAGTCCGGGACGGACCCGCTGGTATCTCGGTCCGCCGCGGGGAAGCGGAGGCCGGGCTGCGGCACGAGGTGGTAGGCGTTCGTCATGGTTGGAGGGGTAAGCCGATGGGGATCGCCTGTCCAGGAGATCGTGTAGATTTCTCGTGAGTTGGCCTCACACGGTCTTTTGTAGGAATGTGCTTGCCGGATCCGAGTCGAACGGGCTAGCTCCAGACCATGCTGGTGATCCCCGCCATCGCTCCGTCGACGCTCGCGTGCACCTCCTCGTGCTCGTGGGATTCGACCGTGGTGTCGGGGGGCTGACCAGCATGCTGCGCCCCCGGCACGGACGCCGGGGTGCCACCGCCTCCTGGTCTCCGTGTCGGTGGTGCGGATCCACCACCAACCACCCTCTCAGGAGGACGGAGGCCCGTGATGGGCAAGATCCACGTCAACGTCGGAACCATCGGTCACGTCGACCACGGCAAGACCACGCTCACCGCCGCGATCACCCAGGTCCAGGCGGCGCGGGTCGGTGGCGAGGCGCTGGCCTTCGACCAGATCGACGGCGCTCCCGAGGAGCGCGCTCGCGGCATCACGATCGTGGCGTCGCACGTCGAGTACGAGTCGGAGACCCGGCACTACGCCCACGTCGACTGCCCCGGTCACGCCGACTACGTCAAGAACATGATCACCGGCGCCGCCCAGATGGACGCCGCTGTGGTGCTCGTGGACGGCTCGCAGGGTCCGCAGAAGCAGACCGTCGAGCACATCCTCCTCGCCCGCCAGGTGGGCGTGAAGCACCTCGTCGTGTTCGTGAACAAGGTCGACGTCGCCGACGAGGAGCTGCTCCCCCTGGTGCAGCTCGAGGTCGAGGATCAGCTCGCCCGGTACGGGTACTCCGACGTCCCCTTCGTCTTCGGCTCCGCGCTCGCGGCGCTCCAGGCGATGGCGACCTCCCGGGACCCGATGCACCCGGACTGCGCGTCGATCCGCGAGCTCGTGGACGTGCTCGACAGCGCCGTGCCCGACCCGATCCGCGACCTCGACGGCCCGTTCCGGATGCCGATCGAGGACGTGGTGACGATCAGCGGGCGCGGCACGGTCGTGACCGGCCGGGTGGACCGCGGCAGCGTGAAGACGGGCGACACCGTGGAGCTCGTGGGTCTCACCGACGGTGAGGCTCCCCGGCGCATCGTCGTCATCGGCACCCAGGCGTTCCGCAAGAACGTCCCGGTGGCGGAGGCGGGGATGAACGTCGGGCTGCTCCTGCGCGGCGTGGCGCGGGACGAGGTCGAGCGTGGCCAGCTGCTGGTCGCGCCGGGCTCGGTCCGTCCGCACCGCACGGCGAGCGCCGAGTTCTTCGCGCTCTCGGCGGCCGAGGGTGGGCGGCAGCGGCCGTTCGCCACCGGCTACCAGCCGCAGTTCTTCTTCGGCACCACGAGCGTGACCGGCCGGTTCGACACCGGCGAGGGCGTCGTCGAGCCCGGCGACCGCGCGACCGTGCGGTTCGAGCTGCTCAAGCCGGTCGGCATGGAGCCGGGGGTCCGGTTCGCCGTCCGCGAGGGTGGCAGGACCGTCGGCGCCGGCGTCGTGCTCGACGTCGAGTAGAGCACAGGGGCTCGGGGGCTTCGCGCTCCCGAGCTCCTACCGCTGCCAGCACCAGTTGGTGGAGGTGGTGCAGTGGTCGCGGACGTAGGCGCTGTACGAGCAGCTGCCCGAACCGCAGTTGTACCCCGGGTTGCCGGCGGGCTCGAGCTTGTAGTCCTCGGCGGCGCCCTGGCCGCTGCAGTACCGCGAGTCGCCCCAGCCAGACAGGTACGCCCGCTGGTTCACCGACGTGTTGCTGGTCGAGCAGTGGTAGTCCGTGGGCTGGCCGCCGAAGAGCAGGGCGCACGCGTCCAGGCAGCTGTACACCGGCGGATCCGTCGTCCAGTCCGGACCGTCGCCCACGAGGAAGGAGCCGATCGGGCCGCACCGCGGGTCGACGCCGTCGCAGTTCTGGTCGATGCCGTCCTCGCAGATCTCGCGAGCGCCCGGGTACCGCGTGGGGTCGGTGTCGGCGCAGTCGAGCCCGCCCGTCGCGCTCACGAGGTCGCCACCGGGGTACGAGCACTGGACGACCACGGCGTCACCCGCGCCGAAGCCGTCGCCATCGAGGTCGCGCAGCCAGCCCGCCACCTCGTACACGTCGGGATCGTCGTCGTCGCAGTCCGACCCGTCCTCCGACAGGCCGGGCCCGAGCTCGCAGGCCTTCACGGTGCTGCCGGGTCGGCCGTACCCGTCTCCGTCCTCGTCCTCGTAGAAGGTGTCGACGATGAAGGAGGCGTCGTTGTCGTCGCAGTCGCCACCCGTGGCGGTCCATCCGCTCGGGGGCAGGCAGGCGCGGCGGGTGATGTCGGGGTTACCGGCGCCGTCGCGGTCCGCGTCCCGGTAATAGACGATCATCGAGTCCGGATCGGTGTCGTCGTCGTCGTCGTCCACGAACCCGTCGCAGTCGTCGTCCCCGTTCCCGCAGCGCTCGACCGCCTCGGGGTTCACGTCCGGCTTCGTGTCGTCGCAGTCGAGGTCGTTGTCGACGAAGCCGTCCGGCGCCTTGCAGGCGAGCAGGCTCTGGTACGCCCCACCGAAGCCGTCGCCGTCCTCGTCGATCCAGAACTGGTCGAGCTTGGGCAGCCCCTGGTCGATCGACCCGTCGCAGTCGTCGTCGATCCCGTTGCACGCTTCCTTGGTGTCGGGGTTCCGCTCCGGGTCGGTGTCGTCGCAGTCGAGCGGTTGGTCCACCTGTCCCGCCTCGAGGGCGCACACCTTGCCCAGCGACGCGCCGCCGAAGCCGTCGCCATCGTCGTCCGCCCAGGCGTCGATCGTGGGCAGGCAGGCGGGTTCGGGCTGCGCGCAGCTGGCTGCGAACAGACCGGATCCAACGAGGAGCAGCAGGGTCGAGATCCGCATGGAAGCACTATACCGTGGGTCGGCCCTCGGGTGAGCGGCCGAGTCGCTGGACCAGCTCGCGGTGGGCGTCCCGCGTGAGCGGCGGCAACCACACCGCCCCGATGGCCGCGAGCACCAGGACGACGGCCGGCACCGGACCGATCAGCACGCGGATGGCCAGCTGCGCGAGCTCGGGCTGCGTCGCCGCCCCCTCGGTGTACCCCGCGGCCTGCAGTCCCAGCCCCAGGCCCCACAGCGCCATGGCGGTCGCCAGCTTCTCGAGGAAGGTCATCACGCCGTAGAAGGCGCCCGCCCGGTCCAGCCCCTGCTCGGCGCGATCGAGCTCGACCACGTCCGGGAGCATGGACCAGGGCAGGACGTGCGCCGCCGCGACGCCCGGACCCACCAACGTGGCGATGCACAGGGCCGCGGTCGCAGCCCCCTGGGGAACGGCCGCGAGCAGCAGCATCACGAACGCCCAGCTGCCCACGAGCGCGGCGTACGCGAGGTGCTTCTCGCGCCGCGCCGCGAGCCACACCACCCCCGGGATGCACGCCAGCGCCGACAGCTGGATCGCCGCGAACGTGGCGTCGAGCAGCTCCGGGTGCCGCAGGTGGTGCTCGACGTAGAAGGGGACCAGCGCGGAGAGCACGGCGATGCTCGACCATGCGGCGAGGAAGAGCGCGCTCGTCCTGCGGAACGCCTGGTTGCCCAGGACCGACCACATGCTCCCCGTGTGCGGCGTGACCTCGCCGGGCACGTCGCGTCCGGCGGTGGCGACGACGCTGATCGCGAGGGGCACGAGCATGACCACGGCCAGCAGGACGCCCGCCAGGCGCCACGAGCCCCAGGGCTGGCCGAGGACGACGGGCAGGCCGACGCCCGCGACGATGCCGCCGACCATGGACCAGCCCATGCGCGCGGCGTTGAGGCGGGTGCGCTCGTCGTAGTCGGTGGTGAGCGCGGGCGTCAGCGCGCCGTACGGGACGACGACCGCGGTGTACGCCGTGTTGTACGCCAGGAGCAGCCCCGTGTACGCCGCCGCTGCGACCGTGCCCTGCAGCGGAAGCCCCCACCACAGCGACGCGAAGAACACGGCGAAGGGCACCGCACCGAGCGCGATCCACGGGCGGCGTGCGCCCCAGGACGTGCGGGTGGCGTCGGACATCCGGCCCACCACCGGATCGCTCACGGCGTCCCACAGCTTGCCCACCATCAGCACCGAGCCTGCGGTCGCGGGCGACAGCCCCGCCGCGTCGACCAGGTACTTCAGGAGGAAGAACATCACCGACGTGTTCGCGACGGCCAGCGCCAACGCTGCCGAGCCGTAGCCGTGTCGCACGGCAGGGGGGAGCCGCTCGCTCATGGGGTGACCTCCGCTGAGGTCCGATGCAGGCTCCGTGCCTGCCGACCCACCATCCATCGTCGCCGATCGACGACGATCCGGGGCAGGGCTGTCCCCGATGGGTGACGACGGGCGATCATGCAGCTCCGATGGGTGCCGGGACCTCGGACACCAGCCGGAAGCTCACGAAGCTGTAGCGGAAGCCCGGCTGCACACCCGACCGGCACGCGCAGCGCAGGTCGTCGGCGTCGTCTCCCCAGGTGCCCCCACGGAGCACCATCTGGCCTTCGTCGAACATGGACGCGGTCCACTCGCGCATGCCGCCCGCCAGGTCCTTCACGCCGTAGACCGAGGTGTCGACGGGGTATCGGCCCACCGGCCATGGGCGCGGAGCACCCGGGCGCGACCGTCGCATGTGGGCGTAGGTCGGGTCGAAGCCGTCCCCCCAGGGGTAGCTGCGGCCGTCGACCCCGCGCGCCGCCTTCTCCCACTCCTCCTCGGTCAGCAGCCGGACCGGGCGCCCGTGTCGCTCGCCGAACCACGAGGCGTAGGCCTGCGCGTCCGACAGGTCGATCGCGGTGATCGGCCAGTCCGGCTCCCAACCCGGGGGCAGGTGCCAGCGCTCGCCGTCGTGCTGGAAGAAGCCCCGCTCGCCCCCGAACAGCCCGACCTCGCCGGGGACGTGGCGGCGCGCGGCCTCGAGGTCCAGGTCGTCGAGGAAGCTGAGCCAGTCGACGGATCGGACGCAGGTCCGCATCACGAACCGGTCGCCGATGGACGGTGAGCACGGATCGAGGGGCTGGCGGGCACGCGGATCGCCGCCCATGCGGAACGGGCCCGCGGGGACCTGGCAGAAGTCCGCGCCGACCTCTTCGGGCCGGTAGAGGCGGATCGTGCTCCGCTGGTGCTGCATCCGCTCGAGCAGCAGGGGCACCCGCGCCGTCGCCATCCCCTCCGCCTGGATCTCCAGCAGGTAGGAGCCTGGCGGCAGCGGGTGCCGCTCGAGCGGGAGCCGGACCCGCTCGACGGGTTCGGGGAACAGCCGTCCGTCGCGAGGGACGAAGCGGAAGACCTCGGCCGTGGCGCCCGGCGCGGAGGCGTCGAGGGACACCGTCGCGGGGGCGGAGAGCTGGCGGCCGTAGCGCCCATCGTCGTACCGCAGCACGCGCGCCGTGCTGACCGCGACCTCGGCGGGATCCTGGTTCTGCTCGCCGCGTCGCAGACGCTCCCACCACGCCTCGGCCTGCAGCGCGCGCGGCTCGGGCTCGTCGGGCAGCAGCGCCGCGGCGACGGTCGCGCTCTCGGCAGCGGTGATCCACTCGTCGAGGCTCTCCTCCTGCAACGCGCGCGCACGCTCCTCCGCCTCCCAGGCGGGCCGCTTCTGCTCGATCGGCGCGTGGCCCGGCACGCGGCTCGCCAGCACCACCGCGACCTGCCGCTCCTGCTGCGCCCGACGGTCGAGCTCGCGGTACGACTCGAGCGCGTGGCGGGAGGTGTCCATCCGTTCGGTGGCGGCGGCACGACGGCGAGCCTCCTCCGCGGCTCCGGTGAGCACGGCGTCCAGCCGGCGACCGAGCTCGTCCGCGGTGGGGCGACCCCGCGGGTCGGGCGCGAGCGCGGCGGCGACGAGCGCGTCGAGCTCGGTGTCCACCGTCACCAGCGTGGACAGCCGCGGCGCCGCCTGCTCCCGCCACGACGCCAGGTGCTCGCCGAGCGTGGCGTCGCCCATCCGCACGCGCAGCGGCCGCAGGGCCACGACCTCCCAGAGCAGCGCCCCCAGCGACCACACGTCGCCCGCCGAGGTGGGGGGCTCGCCGCGCAAGCGCTCGGGGGCCGCGTGTGCGGGCTCGCTCTCGCCGCCTTCCGCCGAGCCCCAGTCGAGCAGGAAGGGGTCACCCGAGTCCGCGAGTGCGACGTTCCCCGGGTGCAGATCGCCGTGCACCAGCCCGAGCTCGTGGGCGCGCGCGACCGCGTCCACCAGGACCCGCGCCTGGGCGAGCCGGCGGGCGAGCGGCCAGTCGCCGTGGTCGCGGGTCGTGCGGGCGAGACGCTGGGCCAGCGTCGTCCGGGGCGCGAGCCGGAGCTCGAGGCAGAGCAGCCCGCCCGCCGCCGCGATCCGGTGGACCGGGAGCACGGCGGGGTGGGCCAGGCGCGCTGCCGTCCGTGCCTCGCGCAGCAGCGCCTCTCGCGCGGCCGCGCCACCGTCGGGACGCGCGATCTTCACGGCCACCTCGCGGTCCAGGAGCGGATCGTGCGCCCGGTACACCCAGCCCGTCCCTCCACGCGCGATCAGCTCGACCACGCGCAGACCGAGGTCCGCGGGGAAGGCGGGTGCGTCCGGGTGCTCCACGCCCTCGCCACCCGCGCCGGGCACGAGACGGTCGAGCAGGTCGTCGAAGCCCATCACTCCCACCGCGTCAGCAGGCGGTGCAGCCACTGGCGGCTCACGCCGAGCCGCTCGGCCGCGCGCGTCCGGTGCCCGTCCTCAGCCCGCAGCGCCGCCTCCACCATCTTGCGCTGGAAGGCCTCGGTCGCAGCGAGCAGATCGGTCGGCGGAGCCACGTCCTCCTCGGGCTGCGCGGTGGCGGGGGCCACGCCCAGGTGCTCCGGGCCGACCGCGTCCGCACGCGCAGCCATCGAGCGCGCGAGCCCCTGGCGCAGCACGTTCTCGAGCTCGCGCACGTTGCCCGGCCAGCCCCGCGAGGACAGCTCGTCGAGCGCCGCGTCGGTGATGCGCACGCGCCGTCCCCCCGGGACCTCCTCCGCGGCCTTCGCCAGCAGGTGCCGAGCGAGATCGGGGACGTCGGACCGGCGGTCGCGCAGCGGTGGCGTGCGCAGGACGCAGGCGGCGAGGCGGTAGTAGAGATCCTCGCGGAACGACCCGCGGGTCTCGGCACTCTCGAGATCCCGGAGCGTGGCAGCCACGATCCGGCCCTCGAAGCGCTGCTCGCGCGCGCCGCCGACCGGCTCGAAGGTACGCTCCTGGAGCAGGCGCAGCAGCTTGACCTGCAGCCGAGGCGCGAGCTCGCCGACCTCGTCGAGGAACAACGTCCCCCGGCCGGTGCGCGCGACCAGGCCCTCGTGGCGGCGGTCGGCGCCGGTGAACGCACCGCGCTCGTGCCCGAACAGCGTGCTCTCCGCGAGCTCGTCGGGGATGGCGCCGCAGTTGACGGCGACGAAGGGTTCGGCGGCGCGGGGCGACAGGCGGTGCAGGGCGCGCGCGACGAGCTCCTTGCCCGTGCCGCTCTCCCCGAGCACCAGGACCGGCCAGGGCATCGCGGCGAAGGCGCGGATCCCGTCGTAGAGCTCGCCCATCGCCGGGCTCTCGCCCACCAGCCCCTCGACCGGCTCGATCGCGCGTCGCGCCACGGACGCCGAGCGGGGCTCGAGGAAGGGCGCGGCCAGGCGGCACAGCGCGGTCAGGCGGTACCGCGCGTCCAGCACGAAGCGACCCGGGTGGTCCGGATCCTGGAGGTAGAGCACGCCACGGCGACCCAGCGGGATGCAGCCGACGGAGCGCGTCGTGAGGGCCCGGAGGCTCTCCGAGGCAGCGAAGCGCGCGTCGCTGGCGGCGTCGTCGGTCCACACGGCGCGCCCTTCCCTGGCCGCGCGCGCGATCACCGTGTTCGAGATCTCGCCCGGCGCGGGCAGCTCCACGCCGTCGCCCGCGAAGGCCCGGAAGCTGGCGCGTCCACGCTCCAGATCGCCCGACCAGGTCACCGCCCACGCGAACGGCGCCTCCGTGAGCTGGCGCGCCTCGCGGACGAGCAGGCCGAGCACCTCGGCGGGCCCCGCGCAGCGGACCAGGGGGGCGAGACGGTCCTGGGCCCACGCGACGGCGTCGGTGGCGCGGAGCAGGCGCCTCACATCGTCGGCGACCTCCTCGAACAAGTCGGGGGCGCGGACCTGGAGCGAGAGCAGGGACGGGGGGAGATCCGAGGACATCGCGGCATGGTCGGCCCAACTCGACCGGTTGTCAACGATGGGAGACAACCAGCGGGCACGGGCCTTGCTTGGTGACCGGCAGGAGGTCGATGTGTCCATCCGAGTCCGCGAGGTCGAGAGCGCCGCCGATCGGGAGCGATTCCTGGAGCTGCCCCGTCGCCTGCACGCCGACGATCCGGCCTGGGTGGGGCCGCCCGTGGCGTGGCTCCGGCGCCGCCTGGCCCCGAGCAACCCGTTCTTCGACGACGCTGAGCTGAAGCTGTTCCTGGCGGAGCGAGGCGGCGAGGTGGTGGGCACCATCTCGGTCCTCCGCGACCGGAGGCACGAGGAGCACCGCGGCGAGGCGGTGGCGTTCTTCGGCTTCTTCGAGTGCGTCGACGATCCCGCCGTGGCCGAGGCGCTGTTCGACCGGGCGCGGGCCGTCGCGCGTGGCTGGGGTGCCTCGGTGCTTCGCGGGCCGCGCGATCTGTCGCGCGTGGAGCACGTCGGGCTCACGATCGAGGGGCACGACGTGCCGCCGCCCATGCTCGCGGGCCACCACCCCGCGTGGTACCGCCCGCTCGTCGAGGGGCAGGGCTTCCAGAAGCACCACGACCACCTGGCGTACGAGACGCCGGTGATCGGCCCCGACGGCGAGCGCCGGGAGCTCCCGCGGATGCTCGCCCGCCAGGCGCGGATGTGCCGCCTGCCGGGGCTCGAGATCCAGCGAGCGCGCTGGCGCCGCCTCGGACGCGACCTGTCCGCGGCCCACGAGGTGTTCGTCGAGGCCTTCCGCGACGTGCCGGAGAACACGCCGATGCCCAAGGCGCAGTTCCTGGCGTTGGGTCGCGCCTTCCTCCTCGTGAGCGATACGCGCATGATGCAGCTGGCGACGGTCGACGGGCGGGTCGCCGGGTTCGCGCTGTGCTTCCCCGAGCTCAACGAGGCGCTGGCGGCCGGCCGGGGACGGCGGGGCCTGCTGGGCGCGGCGCGCGCGGTCCTCGGGCTGCGGCGGGTGCGGACGGCGAGCTTCAAGCTGCTCGGCGTGCTCCCGGAACACCGTCGATCGGGGCTGTATGCTCGGCTCGTGGCCGAGGCGATCGAGGGCGTCCGCCAGGCGGGCTACGAGCGGCTCGAGGCCTCGCTGATCGACGAACGGAACCGCCCTATGCGCCACATCGTCGAGGCAGCGGGCATGACGGTCTACAAGCGGTACCGGGTGTACGAGCAGCCCCTGGCCTGAGCGCGGCTCACTCGGTCGCGCGGCCCCGTCCGGCCAGCCGGCGGAGCTCCTCGGGCACCACGGACGGGTCGGTGGAGGGGAGGGGACGTCGGCGGTTCAGCTCGTCGACGACGTGCTCCGCACGCTCCCGGGTGTCGAGCGGGACGGTCGCGGCGTCGGTGGTCAGGAGCACGGCGCGCGCACCCTCCTCGCCGACCTCGAGCCGGATGTCGCGGATCGTGGACCAGGGGATCCGGCGGCCCGTGCCGGGGTCGACGCCGATCCGGTCGATGACGACCGAGCGCCGCGGCAACAACGCGCTGGCGCCCAGCGCGAGCGAGGCGAGCACCAGGACGGCCACGATCCGGGAACCTCCGACCCAGCCCAGCTGTGCTGCGCCGATCGATGCGAGCGCGACCAGGACGTAGGCCCACAGCGCCCAACGGGTCCAGGGGTGGCGGGACATCGCGAGCCGCTCGGGCGGTGGTGCCGCCGTCGGGACCGCGGGAGGCTCGGGGTCGGGTGCCGGGACCTCCTGTCCGCGGACCCTGCGGGCCCGGGCGCCGATCGCGTCCGCGATCCAGCGGAGCTGGGCAGCACAGCGCTCGCGCTCCTCGGGCCGCTGCCCCTCGTGGGTGTACGTGCCGAGTGCCTCGCGGCCACCGTTGAGGCGGAGCGCCCACATCCACGTGCGGTCCCCTCGCTCTTCGATCACGCCGCGCGCGAGGCGGTCCAGGTGGATCCGTAGCTCCCGGTCACCGGGTCCGCGCACGAACAGGTGCTCGCGACGGACCTCGATCCGCACGGGCCGGGCGGTCGTGTGGTCCCACAGGTAGAACCAGAATCCGTCGGGGTCCTCCTCGAGCTGACCGAGCGTCTGCTCGGGCGCGCTTCGCCGCGACCAGGGATCCGTCCCACCCATCCGCGCGATCATGCCCTCAGGGCGCGATGGCGGTCACGTCGAAGTCGACGCTCGCGTCGGTCTCCCCCGGGATGGCCGACAGCCCCTCGGTCGCGACGGTGTCCGCGAGGTCCGCGGTCTTCTGCGGGACGCCGCCCTGGAGCGGCAGGTGGCGCAGGGTCACCGTGAGCACGCCCGTCCCGGACGCCTGGGGGGTGACCTCGGCGCTCAGGCCCACGGGGAAGCCGTTGTCGTCGGTGTCGGCGTACGCGATGTCCAGCAGCCCGTCGACCGCGGTCCCGGTGAAGAACACCTGGTGCTGGTCGGACTCCTCCGCCACCTCGGTGGTGACGTCATCGGTCGGATCGGAGAGCTCGTCGAGGAAGCTCACGGACAGGTCCCAGGTCTCGCCGACACCGAGCTCGATCGGGTCGATTACGGGAGAACCGTCGTTCTCCGGGTCCGCCCACGTCGCCTCGACGGTGTTGCCGGAGGTCTGGCCGACGAACGTGAGCGTCACCGTCGTGATCACCTCCTGCTCGTTGTCCTCGGTCGGGTTGCTCACGTCGGAGCAGGCGGCCAGCAGCAGCGCGGCCAGCAGGGCGCGGTTCATCTCGTCTCCAGGTCAGAAGTCCATGCCGAGGCGGAGGCGGACCTCGCGGCCCGGCTCGTCGGCGGAGTAGCGGAGGAGGCTCGTGTACTCGCGGTACCGGGCGTCGAGCAGGTTGTTGCCCTCCACCCCCACGCGCAGCAGGTCGTGGCCCACGGGCACCTCGGCGCTCGCGGAGGCTCCGACGAGCACGTAGCCGTCGGGCGGCGGCGCGAGGTCCACGTCTTCGTCGACGTGGGTCTGGCGGGCGACCCAGGTCACGTTCGCCTGCACGACGGCCTCGTCGAAGCCGCGGATGCGGGGGCGCCCGAGCAGCGCGCCGCGCACGCGGTCGGGTGGGATCATCACCAGCCCCGCGCCGGTCGCGAGATCGACGGCCCGCACGATGGCGACGCTGGTGGTCGCGCCGATCACCTCGTCGGGCAGCAGCTCGACCTGGCCGTCCCCGCCGTAGAACATCGCGTCGATCGGCCGGAAGTCGTAGCGCGGGTACGCGCCCCGGATGGTCACGTCGAACGCTGGCGAGCCGTCCGGGCCGAGCGCGGGCGCGAAGTAGATGTAGTTCTGGATCAGGTTGCCGTAGACCGAGCCCTCGCCGCGCAGCCAGCGCAGGTCCCAGCCCAGGGTGGGGGAGGCGCCCCAGGTGGTCTCCACGCCGAGCGAGGGGTCGCCGAGCGCATAGACCGGCGAGGTCGGGGCGCTCCCGTTCATGTACTGCTCGTCCGCGTTCGGGAAGCGGTTCGCCGACGACAGGTCGAGGCGGGTCTCGATCTGCTCGCTCGGCCGCCAGAGCGCTCCGAGGGACAGGCTGCCGCCGGTCCACGCCGAGTTGCACCGGACCGAGGTGTCGCCCGGTGCACAGTCGTCGGGTGCCAGCGTTCCGCGGTCGACGTGCCGGGAGAACGCGTCCTGCGTGAGGAAGGCCTGCCGAGCGAGGTGGTCGACCCGCGCCCCGGCCTCGATCACGACCTCGTGCACGTGCCAGCGCTCGATGGCGAACAGGCCGCCCGACAGGGCGCGGTAGTTGGGGATCAGCGGCAGCCCGGCGTACACGTTCTCCTGGAAGGAGGCGTCGAAGCCGATGCCGCCCTCGTGCGTGCCCTCGCCGAGCACGTGCGCGCCGTGGCCCAGCCAGCCGTCCAGGCTGTGGGTGCGCAGGACGAAGTCGTACTGGGCGCCCGCGGCGTCGCCACCGCGCACCGGCTCGGCCTCCTGTCGGTGATCGAGCTGGAACGCGTAGGTGAGCTGGAGGCTGCCGCTGCCGACCGGGAACGCCCCGCGCAGGAGCGCCAGGTCGTGGGCCACCTGCTGGTAGGGCCGATCGATCGTGTAGCTCGTGGTCCAGCTCTCGCTGCCCACGGGGACGGGGTCGTCCAGGCGGTCGAGGAAGTCGTCGGGGCTCTCCGCACCCACGCAGTAGCAGACGCCGCCGAGGAAGTCGTAGTGCCGCCAGGACGCCGTGATGGTCGACATGCCGATGCGCGCGGCCACCGTGCCGCCCAGGTTCCACGTGATCGACGCCGTGTTGCCGAGCACGTAGTCGGGCGTGTGCAGCGCCGCCCCGCGCCCGTAGTTGCCCTCGAGCCGGAAGGTCAGGCCCGGCGCCTTCGCGAGCACCCCGTCCACGCGGCCCGCCGCCACCCCGCGCCACCCGTTGGACACGCCCACGAGCTGCACCTTGCCGCCCAGCCCCACCTCGTCGCGCAGCGGAGGAGGCTCCACGAGGACCACGCCGCCGATCGCGTCGGGACCGTAGCGGACACCCGCCGCGCCCTTCACGACGTCGATCTTGCCGGCGGCGAAGGGGTCGATCTCGGTGGCGTGGTCCTGGCCCCACTTCTGGCTCTCGTGCCGCACGCCGTCGAAGAGCACGAGCAGGCGGCGCTCGGTCTGGCCGCGGAGGATGGGCTTGGTGTTGTCGCCGTTCCCGCGTGCGGCGACGACCCCCGGGACGGCGGCCACCGCTTCGGCGAGGTCGGAGCCCGCCTCCTTCGCCAGCGCCCCTTCGTCCAGCGTGGTGCGCGCGTGCGTGTCCTCCTCGGCGGCCGAGCGACCCTCGACGACGATCTCCTCGACGTCGTCCAGATCCTCGTCCGTCGAGGGCTCCTCCGCCCACGCCACGGCCATCCACCAGAGCACCCGCTGCCCTCCACGCGGCGAGGGTAGTCACCGGGGTGTGCGCCGGCGCGTGACACGTTGTCCCGCCAATGGATCCATCGGTGGCGGATCATGCGCTTGTAACGTCGCGTTACGGGCCGCCATGCACCCGCTGGGGTGCGGCGGGATGTCGCAGGCTCAGTCGTCTTCGGGCGGTCGTGGCGGGGGGGCCACCGGGACGGCGGCAGCGGGGATCCTCGCCACGGGACGCCGCATCGGGGCCGGCTGGAGGTCGGGACCGCGGGGTAGCTTCGTGAGGGCCCGCAGGGCCTCGGGCACTTCGGAGGCGTCGCTGCTCACCAGCCGTCGACGTCGCTCCATCTCGCCTGCGAGCCAGCGGAGGTGGTCCTCGGTCGGGTAGTACTCCCGCCGCCCACCGATCGCGAAGGCGACCACGAGCTCGCCTCCGTCGACGCGGTGGAGCACCAGCTGCCGCTGGCGCAGCCCGTTGACGGGCACGCTACCCGGGTCGCGCAGCTCGATGGCACCCACCTCGGACCAACGGATCCGGGTTGTTCCGTACCGGCTCACGCTCAGACCGACGAGGTCCATCACCAGTCGGTGGCGCCGGGGGTAGAGCAGCGTGAGGAACCCGAGTCCCATCCCCAACGTCGACGGGAGCGCGCACGGGCCGAAGCCCCCGTCGATCACCAGGGTGGAGAGGACGGCGAGGGCATAGCCGCCGACGAAGAGCGCGAGGGCTGCGCCGCACCCGATCAGCACCTCCCTGGGCCAGGCGGCGAGCTCGACCGTCAGCTTCTCGCCCTGGTCCGTCACCGCCATGGCGCTGCGGGCGCCGGTCGCCGCGCGGACCCGGTCCTCGGCGAGCGGATCCGAGGGCCGCACGACCTCACCCCTGGCGTGTTGCGCCCGGGCGGTGAGCGCTTCCGCGATCCACTGGTAGGACCTGGCCGCCCGCTCCTCCGACGACTTTCGCTTGCGCGGGGCCCAGTGCAGCGTGCCGATCGTGTGGTCGGGACGGTCGGGGTCGACGAAGGTCACCACGAACCGTCCGGTGCGGATCTTTTGTCCGCGCGCGAACACCACCCGCTGCACCTCGGCCAGGTCGACGTCGCAGGGCTCCTGGTCGTCCAGGAGGGCCGGGGTGACGACGAGCCGTCCGTGGTGGACGTCGAGTCGGGTGTAGTGGTCCTCGACGACGACCTTCCGTCCGGCGAGGAGACCGAGCACACCCACGTCGCTCGGCGCGGTCGACAGGTAGAGGAAGAAGCCGAGGGGGTCGTCCTCGTGGCGTCCGAGCGTGCGGTCGGGTGCGTTGCCGACGAGCCAGGGGTCGAGGGCCGTCACCGTCAGTGCCGGTCGTACCCGCTGGCCCAGAAGGCGACGTTGTACGAGGTCCGCACGGAGTTCCCGTTGGGCGGGCTGTAGTCCAGCATCGAGCTCACGAGCACGCCGCGGTAGCTGCCGCTGTCGTACCCGACCAGGACGTTGAGCCCGTCCGTCGATTGCATCACGATCTCGGCGCCGGGCAGCAGCGCTCCGCTCCAAACGCCGTTCACCCGCTGCGCGTAGGGGTGGCTGTCGAGCTGGTACGACGCGGGCAGGCCGAACGCGACGGGGTGGTCGGGCTCGAGCACGTTCACGGTGGTCTGGCAGGAGATGTAGTTCGGGTTGAGGGCGGTGCGGTCCACGCCCATGAGGTCGGCGACGGCGCTGTTGTCGGTGGCCGAGTAGTCGATGAGGTAGGTCATCACCAGGCCGCCGTGCCCACCCTCCACGAACGCGCGGATCGCGTCGGTCTGGGCCGCGGAGTACCGCACGCCGGGGCCGGCGGGGTTCGGCGACCAGAGCACGGTCGCGCCGCTGTTGATCATGGTGGGCAGATCGATCGTCCGGATGTCGACCGCGCGCGCCGGGCAGTCGCCGTACAGCGCCCAGTCGCGCTGCAGCTCGTCCCACACACCGGAGACGCTGGTGGCGGCGTTGTTCCCGGGCAGGACCCCGATGATCACCTCGACGCAGGGGTTGCAGTCCTCCCCGTCGCAGTCGGAGTCGATCAGGTCGTCGCACTCGTCGGGTGCCGTGGGGTGGATGGTGATGTCGGCGTCGTCGCAGTCCCGCTCGACCTCTGCGACATAGCTCGCGTCGGGCGGGTGGCAGCTCGGGCCCGAGATGGGCGCGCTCCCCCAGCCGTCCCCGTCGTGATCCTGGCGCCAGATCACGTCCTCGAACACGCTGGGGTCGCGGTCGTCGCAGTCGTCGCCGGTCGCGACGTACCGCTGCGGGCGCACGCAGGCGAGCTCCGTGGTGTCGGCGTCGCCGTGCCCGTCGCGATCGAGGTCGCGGTACCAGGTGGTCGCGGTCAGCAGGTCGAGCGAGTCGTCGTCGTCGTCCGCCAGGTCGTCGCAGTCGTCGTCCTGCCCGCCGTTGCAGACCTCCTCGGCGCCCGGCCGCACCTCGGGATCGGCGTCGTCGCAGTCGCTGCCGTCGAGCACGTACCCACGGGGCAGGCGGCAGCGGCGCACGAACGTGTCGCGGTCGCCGAAGCCGTCGAGATCGTCGTCCACGAAGTAGCTGGTGAGGCTCTCGGGATCGAGATCGTCGTCATCCTCGTCGTAGAACCCGTCACAGTCCTCGTCGGCACCACCGCAGACCTCGCTCGCCTCCGGGTTCGTCGCCGGGTCGTCGTCATCGCAGTCGGTGGCGTCCTGCACCCAGTCGGGGCCGGGCTTCTTGCAGGCGAGCTCGCTCGGGAAGGGGAAGCCGAAGCCGTCGCCGTCGCGGTCCTGATACCACTGGCGGACGGGCTGGTCCTCGTCGATCACCCCGTCGCAGTCGTCGTCCACGCCGTTGCAGAGCTCCTTGCTGTCCGGGTTGAGCTCGGGATCGGCGTCGTCGCAGTCGAGCGGGTTGGTGACCTGGCCCGCCTCGAGCGCGCAGACCATGCCGGCGTCGGCGGAGCCGTATCCGTCGCCGTCCTCGTCGAGCCAGGCGTGCACGTCGGCGTGGCAGGGCGGGGAAGGACGCTCGCACGAGAACAGGAGGAAGACCGGGATCATAGGGGGGAGTCTACCCGGCCGTTCCGCTACTTGGGAGGGGGTAGTTTCTGGAGCTTGCGCTGGAGCGTGCGACGGTGCAGTCCGAGGCGGCGAGCGGCTTCGGAGATGTTGCCACCACAGGCCTGCAGCACCCCGAGGATGTGGTCGCGCTCCACCTGGTCGAGGTTCTCCGAGGGGAGCGGGAGCAGCGCGTCGCGCAGGGCCTCCACGATCTGCCGTCCGGACAGGGGCTTGGTCCGGAAGTCGACGGCGCCGGCGCGCATGGCCTCCACCGCCGTCGGGATCGTGCCGTGGCCGGAGAGCATCACGCAGCGGCAGGCAGGTGCCCGCTCGGCGAGGAGGCGGACCACGTCGAGCCCGTCACCGTCCTGCAGCTTCAGGTCCACGAGGGCGAGATCGGGGAGCTGGGCCGCGAGAGCCCCCGTCGCCTCTGCGAGTCCGGAGACGAGCACGGGCTTGAAGCCGGAGCGCCGCAAGGTGTTCCCGAGCGCGCTGCGGAAGTCCGCGTCGTCCTCGACGACCAGCACCGTGTGGCTCACGCGACCCTCCTCATGCGGAGGATGGCCGTAGCGCCCCTGGGCTCGGACGGCACGAGCTGCACGCTGCCACCGACGGACTCCGCGAAGCCCCGCGCGACGAAGAGACCCAACCCGGTGCTTCCCCAACCGCTGCGGAACGGCTCGCCCGCGCGCTCCGGTGGCTCGTCCCCGAGTCCGTGCCCGTCGTCCTGGATCCGCACCTCGAGCTCGTCGTCGCCCGCGGCGCCGGCGGTGACCCGGACGTGGGTGGCACCAGCGCGCCGGGCGTTGTCGAGCGTGACCCACAGGGCGCCGCGCCAGCCGTCCTCGCCGCCGCGGACCTCCATGCCGGGGCAGGCCTCCACGTCGACGGCCACCTCGGGGGCCGAGCGCCGCCACTCCTCCACCCAACCCACCAGGTCGACCGCGCAGTGCTCACCGGTGCCGCCACGGCCCCGCAGGCGGTCGAGCAGCGCGCCACACCGCTCCACCTGGCGCAACATCGCGGCGGTCTCGGGCTCGTCCGCGCGCTCCTCGAGCAGCAGCTGCAGCGTGCCGAGCGGGGTGCCGAGCTCGTGCGCCACGCCGGCGGCCAGGGTGCCCAGGGCCGCCAGCCGCTCGGTGGTCGCGCGCTGGCGCTCTTCCACGGCCTCCTGCTCCCGTCGCTCGCGCAGCTCGGTCGACAGGCGGGTGACGACCCAGGTGATGGCGACGGCGGCGAGGACGAAGGTCGCGAGGTGCCCGAGGAGATGTGCGCCCGACAGCGGCTCGAGCCCACTGTCCGGCGCGAACACGACGACCGCCTGCAGCGCGACGGCTCCCGCGGTCGCCACCCACGCGCGTCGAGCGGGGAGCGCCACCGCCAGCAGCGCCACGTAGATGAGCCCGGTCGCCGCCAGCGGGTTGTGGGCGCCCCCGGACAGCAGGAGGACCACGGTGAGCGCGACCAGATCGACCACCGAGTGCCGCACCACGGCCGCCTCGCCCACCTCGCGCGCGCGCGTCCACAGCGTCTCGCCCACGTCGAGGACGACCAGGGCCGCCAGGAAGGCCACGAGCGCGGGCGGATGGAGGTGCAGCCCGGTCCCTGCCTCCGCGAGCAGCAACAGGACCACCTGGATCGCGATCCAGCTCCGACGGGTGCGCACGAGCCACCGGAGCGCCAGGTCGTGGTTGGAGCCCGTCATCCCAGGCCGAACCAGGCGCCGAGCAGCCCTCCCAGCGCGGACAGGGCCGCCATCCCGACCCCGACGGCCACCATGCCGCCGACCAGCACGAACACGATCGTCCGTTCCCGGCGCTTCGCTGCCTCCTGCCTGGCCACGAGCTCGTCGCGCATCGCGAACACGCCGTGCTTGAGCCGTCGGCGGGCCACGGCACCGGCCTCGACGTGGTCCGACAGGCGCACGGTGGCACCGCAGTGCGTGCAGGTCAGCTGGACGCGGTGGTCGTCGGGGACGTCGTTGTGCGCGCCGCAGCTCGGGCAGTCCAGCCCCTCGGCGACCAACCGCTTCAGTGCCTCGTTCTCCGCCACCTGCCGCGCCATGTCGAGCTGGAGCCGCTCGGCGTCGTCGATGTAGGCCGACACGGGCCAGGTCCGGTCGCAGGCCTCGCACCGCACCTGCTTCGCCGTGAGGTCCAGCGGGACGTCGACCGTCTGGCCGCACTTCAGACAGGGCATGGGGCGGACGGCGGTGCTCTCGTCCTCGAGCTTGGGCGCGGTGGCGATGCTGGCCGGGTCGAAGGGCTGTTGCACCGCCTCGTTCATCCAACCCACCAGCGCGTCGACCGAGCGGGAGGCCCCGTCGGCGAGCTCGGCCGTCCGCAGCTCCTGGTGGCAGGACACGCACGTGAAGGTCCCCGTGCGGAGATCTTCGGGCAACGGGTTGCTGGTGCCGCAGGAGGGGCAGGCGAGGGTCTGGCTCATGGGGGGCTCCGGCGCAGCCCGAGGGAGGCGAGCTTGCGCTTCACGGTGTTCCGGTCGACCTCGAGCGCCCGCGCGGTGGCGCTGATGTTGCCGCCGGTCGCCGCCCACGCGTTCCGCACCGCCTGCTGCTCGGCGTCCGCCAGCACGTCGGCCAACGGGCGCACGCCATCGGCGGTCGGCGTCGACGCGGGACGTATCCCGCGGAGCTCGGGCGACAGGTCCTCGAGCGTGACCCGGCCCTCGGCGAACACGCACCAGCGCACGACCTCGGCCCGCAGCTCGCGTACGTTCCCGGGCCAGCGCCAGGCGGCGAGACGCGCCCAGGCGTCGGCGGCGACGGGCAGCTCGGGGCGGCCCTGCTCCTCGAGGAAGCGCGCGACGAGCGCGGGCAGGTCGTCGACGCGCTCGCGAAGCGGCGGCACCTGCAGCACCACGCCCGACAGGCGGTACCAGAGGTCCTCGCGGAAGCGCCCGCGGTCCACCTCCGCCTTCAGGTCCCGATGCGTCGCGCACACGAGGCGCACGTCGACCTTCACGTCCTGTTCGCCGCCGAGGCGCCGCAGCTCGCCCTCCTGGAGCACGCGGAGGAGGCCGACCTGCACCCGCGCGGAGAGCTCGCCGACCTCGTCGAGGAAGAGCGTGCCCTTGTGCGCGAGCTCGAACAGGCCCCGTCGGCGGGCGCTGGCGCCGGTGAACGCCCCGGCCTCGTGGCCGAAGAGCTCACTCGCGAGCAGCCCGTCGTCGAAGGCGCCGCCGTTGCAGGCCACGAACGGCCCCTTCGCGCGGGGGCTCGCCTCGTGGATCGCGCGTGCGACGAGCTCCTTGCCGGTCCCGGTCTCGCCGTGCACCAGCACCGGCACGTCGGTCGGCGCCACCCGGAGCATCCGCGAGCGCAGCGTGCGCATCGCCGCCGACTCGCCGACCATCCCGTGGCGCACGACCCCGTCCGCCCGCAGGCGCACGACCTCCTCGCGCAGCGCGCGGATCTCCGGGAAGCCCTCGACCGGCATGCGCACGACGCGCACGGGGTGCGGGTGGGGCACGGGCACGAAGCGCGCGGGCACGACCTGCAGCATGCGCGCGGGCAACAAGCCGCTCTCGACCAGGATCACCCACAGGGTCTGCGCCTGCGGCGTACCGGCGGAGAGCAGCACGTCGAGCCCCTCGGCGCCGCGCAGCTCCTCGACCAGCGGCCGCACCGCGGCGAAGAGCTGCTCGTGGTCCGACGGGTCGGTCAGCGGCACCGCGCGCAGCTCGACGGTGCAGCCGAGCGCCTCGGCCTCGCGCTTCAGCTCCCGACCGCCGCGGAGGCCCGCCTCGGGGACCAGCACCAGGACGCGATAGTAGCGCTCGTGGTCCAGCAGGCGCAGCACCGGGCCGCGGTCCTGCTCGGGGCGAGGGCCGTGGTGGGCGGGCGGCGGGCCCGCGCCGCGATCGGTCCAGGTGAGGAGCGTGCGGCTCACGCCTCGTCGTTGCCCTTGATGCGCTCGAGGACGCCGGCCAGCGGGGTGCCCGCGAACATCTTGTCCACGACCTCCACGAAGTTCCGGCCGCCGACGATCTGCTGCACGCTGAGCGCCTCGGCGACCTTCACCAGGGTCTCCTCGTGCGACAGGGCGAGCAGCGCCTCGGAGAACCCGCCCTGGGCGGCCTCGAAGCGCGCGACCACCGCGTCCACCTCGGCCTTGAGCGCGGCCAGCTTCAGCTCCTGGTCCACGCGGGAGAGCGCCTGACGCTGCTCGTGGGTCGCCTTCTCGCGGACGAGCTGCCCCTCGTGCTCGACGGCGATCGCGGCCACCTTCGCGGTGTTGGCCTCCTGCCGCCGCTGGTGCTGCTGGACCTCGCCCGCGAGCGCCGCCAGCGCGACCGAGAGCTTGGCCTTCGCCTGCTCGATCTCGAGCTCTGCCAGGCGGGTCTGCGTCGCCGTACGGGCCTCGGCCATGGAACGCGCGATGCCCTCCTGCTGCTGCGTGACCTCGAGGCTGCGCTCGGCGCGGAGCAGCGTGATCGAGGACTCGACCGCCTCGTGCTGGGCCTGGGCGAGGAGCGTCGCGATGCGGTCGTCGTCGATGCCGACCTCCAGCACCTCCACGTCCGTCACCACCATCCCGTTCTCCGCGAAGCGCATGCCGGGGCGCGGCGAGCCCTCGGACGCCTTGCCGAGGATGCCGTCCCGCACGATGTCGACGGCCTGCTTGTAGAACTGCTCGACCGGCAGCTTTTTGATCTGGCCCTTGAGCACGCTGCGGACGTGGTCGCAGAGCAGCTTCACGTAGTTCTCGACCTCGAACCACTTCTCGGACTCGCCCGTGAAGTTCACGCGGAGGCTGTACTCGAGCGTGATGCGCACGTGGTCGGCGGTCTCGACCTCGCAGGTGTCGCCGACGCGGTTGTTGAGCACCCGCAGGAAGGACGTGCGCAGCAGCCGGTCGGTGGACTTGGGGCGGCCGGTCGACAGCTCGAGGATCTCGAGCGTCTCGTCGTACTCGAGCAACAGGTTGCGCGGGCCGACCTCGACGCGGCGGTTGCCGCTCTTGTCGACGACCATCACCGCGTACCCCACCCAGACGTTGACGTTGGGCACGCCCTCGAACTTGGTGTTGAACACGATGGTGCGGGGCTGGGTGTACGAGCTGCCGCGCTCGACCACGTCGCCGACCATCGCGGGCACGTCGCGGCTCACGGCGGAGGCGTCCATGGCGACCGACTGCGACGCGGGCAGCGGCGCCTTGCCCCCGCGCTGCTGCTGCTGGACGCGGTTCGCGCGCTGGTAGTCGCCCTCGCTGACCACCCCGGCGCGCGTGGTGGGCGCGGCGTCCGCGAGGCGGCGGAGCTGGCGGTTGTACGTCAGCGCCTCGTCGTTGCCCGGGTACCAGGTCTCGCACTCGCGGTCGGACAGGATGCGGCGGACGATGACCTCGTCGACGGGGTTGGGCAGCAGCATGAGCGGCCCGCGCGCCATGTGGATGGCGCCCGTCTTGCGGTTCATCACGTAGCGGGCCTCGCCGGCGGGCACGGCGGTCGCGAAGTGCTTGTCGCGCCCGTCGTAGCGGACCAGGCTGTGCTCCTCGCGCGGGAAGTAGATGGCGGCGTCCTTGCCCGTCAGGAAGATCTCGTCGCCTTCCTTGTACGCCTTCCCACCGTCCTCGTAGGGCGCGATGATCTTGATGTGGAGCCCCTGGATCTCGTTGAGCTCCACGGCGCGGAACTTCCGGTGCTGGTCCTTCTGGATGAAGGTCTCGGTAGGCTCGGGGAACACGACCTGCGGGCCGCGCTCGTACCGCTTCTTGCCGTTCTGATCCACCAGGATGCAGTACTCGAGGCGCTCCAGGGTGAGGGCGTCGCGCACGTACAGCCCGTCGTCGTCGGCGACCACCCCGACACCGGTGGGCGGGATGTAGAAGCTCACGTCGGTGCCCTTGATGATGAGCAGCTTGCCGACGGTCAGGTCCTGCGGAGCCTGCGCGACGGGCGCCTCGGGAGCGCCGTCGCCGGCGGGCTTGATGACGGCCTTGCCCCAGTTCTTGCGCGCCTCGTCCTCGTTGTAGACCCGGACCAGCAGGTACTGGTTGGACCGGAGGTGGTGGCCCTGGACGAGCTTGACGATCTGCCCGGGCCACAGCGCGAAGCTGCACGGGCCGTTGATGTTGATCTTGCGACCGACCTCGAGATCGGGCGACGGGTAGACGCCGCCGAACGGCGGGTGGTCGTTCTTCGTCGAGGGGTTCTTGAGGGTGAGGTAGTAGCCCTCGGGCGCGATGGCGATCTGCTGCACGGCCTCCTCGAGCCCGCACGGCTCGAAGTGCTTGGTGCCGGCGTCGAAGCGGACGGGCCGCTCCTGGGCGGTCGGGTTGATCACCGTGGGCCCGGTGTACGTCTTGACGATGCCCTTGGTGACGTCCTGCATGTAGGCGTACTCGCTGGGCGCGAGCACGAGGTCCCGCTTCTGCGCGCGATCGTCCATCGTGGTTCTCCCGTGGTTTCGGCTAACGGGTGATCGCGACACCGGCGACGAGCCCGAGGACGCCCCCCAGCGCGAGCCCGACGGAGAGGCCGACGGCGACCCAGCCCGCCGGGATGCCGCGTGGTTCCGTGGAGATCACGCCCTGCTCGCGGAGGAAGTCGCCGAGGGAGCGGGTCTCGTTGAAGGAGCGCTCGATCTTGAGCAGTCGCTCGGCGGTGCGCGGCCGCTGGCTGATCGTGAGCGCGAGCTGGGGGAGGAGCTGCGTGAAGTCCTCGCGCATCGACGGCCCGAACAGCCGGCGGCGGAGGATGGCGCCGGTGATCGTGCGGACCTCGGCGGCCCCGTCGAGGTCGGGGCAGTAGCGCAGGACGATGCCCTCGACGATGGTGAGGTTGCGCAGGACGACGAACAGGTCGGACTGGGCGCTCATGTGGTAGCTGGCGCCGACGCGCATGCCGGCGATGAGCTGCTCGGTGATGCGGTGGTCGCCGATCCGCCCACCCTCGCCGCCGGCCGCGAGGACGGCGCGCAGATCCCGCTTGAGGGCGACCTGGTCCACCCCCGGCTCGGGGCGGAAGACCTGGACGAAGGCCTCGACGGCGTCGTCGTAGCGACGGGAGGCCTGGCAGAAGACGACCTCGAGCATCTTGTCGCGCAGCGCCCTCGGGAGCTGGGCGTGCAGGCCGAAGTCGACGAGCCCGATGCGCCCCGCGGGCTCGAGGATGAGGTTGCCGGGGTGGGTGTCGCCGTGGACGAAGCCGTGCTCGTAGCACATGGAGAGCTGAAGCCGGAGCATGGAGCGGCAGAAGGCCTCGGGGTCGTAGCCGAGGGCCTGGAGCGCCTGGGGTGTGCCGACGTCGGAGAGCTTGGTGCCCTCGAGCCAGGACATGACGAGCAGGTGCGGCGTACACAGGTGCGAGACGACGGTGGGGACGACGAACTCGGGCAGCGTGGTGAGGACCTCGTCGAACCGGTCGATGGCGCGGGCCTCGGCGAGGAAGTCGAGCTCACCACGGGCGCGGGCGGCGTACTCCTCGGCGACGCGGTGGACCATGGCGCGGTGGTAGGGCGGCACGAGGCGGTCGATGAAGCCGGAGAGCGTGAGGAGCGTGTCGAGGTCGGACAGCAGGGACTCCTCGAGCCCCGGGCGCTGGACCTTGACGGCGACCTCGAGGCCTCCGTCGCGCAGCGTGGCTCGGTAGACCTGGGCGATGGAGGCGGCGGCGACGGGGGACTCGCCGAAGGACGCGAAGACCTCGTCGAGGGGGCGTCCGAGCTCGCGCTCGACGATCTGGCGCGCCGTGTCGGTGGGGAAGGGCTCGACGGAGGACTGGAGCTTCCCGAGCTCTTCGGTGAAGGTCTCGCCGAACAGATCGACCCGCGTGGAGAGCATCTGGCCGAACTTCACGAAGGTGGGGCCGAGGCGCTCGAGGGTCCTGCGGAGGCGGACGGCCGTGTCGGCGTCGCTGCGCGCGGGCTCGTCGGGCTTCTCGGTGGGTGACTCGGTGAGCCAGCCGAGGCCTTCCTCGAGCAGGACCTTCGTGATCGTGGCGACGCGTGCGAGCTTCATGGGACGGCAGTATGCACCGGGGTGTAGAGTGGAACATGCGCCGAATGTCCACTCTCCTCCTCCTCCTGACCGCCTGCGGCGGCGAGACCACCCCGACCGAGACCATGTCGGACGCCTGCGCATGGGAGGAGGAGCGCGGGACGTGCCCGAGCTGCTCGGACGGGGAGGTGACCTGCACGCTCGACGGGGTGGAGGTGACCTCGGGCACCTGCGGGAGCTGCCAGGTGCTGTGGAAGCTGGCGTCGGAGCTGTGCGCGGCGGGCAGCGACGTGACGACCGAGGAGATCGAGGGCGCCGACTGCACGGACCCCACCTGGTCGACCTCCGACTGAGGGTCGCGGTCCGGGGTTCGCCCGGCAGGATGGCACCGAGGGCGGCGTGCAGTCCCGGGGGGATGGCCGGGCAAGGTGGCCCCTGTGCAACACACGGCGTGCGCCGACGGGGGGATGGCCGGGCAAGGTGGCCCCTGTGCAACACGCAGCGTGCACCGACGGGGGGATGGCCGGGCAAGGTGGCTCCTGTGCAACACACGGCGTGCAGTTCCGGGGGGATGGCCGGGCAAGGTGGCTCCTGTGCAACACACGGCGTGCAGCCCTGGGGGGATGGCCGGGCAAGGTGGGGTGGATGCAACGCGCCGCGAGGCAAGGTGCCCCTCGTGCAACACGCGGCGTCGGGAGCTGACGGACCAACGCCAGGTCTGGTGCGGTCTTGCTTCCCGGGTGCCTCAGATCCGGGCCTTCCGGTTGCATTGGGGTGCCCTTGCCTCCCCGACGGTTGCACCGACGGGGGGATGGCCGGGCAAGGTGGCTCCTGTGCAACACGCGGCGTGCACCCCCGCGGGGATGGCCGGGCAAGGTGGCCCCAGTGCAACACACGGCGTGCACCGACGGGCGGATGGCCGGGCAAGGTGGCCCCTGTGCAACAGGCGGCGTGCACCCAGGGGGGGATGGCCGGGCAAGGTGGCCCCTGTGCAACACACGGCGTGCGCACGCACGGGGATGGCCGGGCATGGTGGCCCTTGTGCAACACGACATGGAGCAGGCGGGGAAGCCCGACCGGGCAGGACGTCCTGGAAGGCGCGGCTTCCCCGCCGTCCGTCACTTCGACGGACGTCGGTCGGTCGGTCACGGACCAACCTGGGTGATCCGCGGTCCGTGGGTTGCATCGTCGCCCACCATGTTCCATCTCGTCGCACGCAGCGCCGACGGGCGCTTCCTGTTCCGCACCTGGGTCGAGGGCCTCGCGCTCTGGCGGCGTGTCCTCCGTGTCGCGCCGCGCACCGTCGCGCTCGTCGTCATGCCCGACCACCTCCACCTGCTCCACGCCTCCGACAACCGGCTCGAGCTCGCGCAGGCCCTCTCCGGGTACGCGCGGTGGCGCAACCGAGCGCGAGGCGAGCGCGGGCGCGTCTTCGAGCCACTGCCGTCGGCCATTCCCATCGGTACGGGCGACAAGCGGTCGCGCGCCATCCGCTACGTCCACCTCAACCCGTGCCGCGCTCGGCTCGTGTCCGATCCGCTCGCGTGGCCGCTCTCCACCCATCGGGACGCCCTCGGCCTGGCCCTCCCCGCAGCCATCCGCGCTCACGCCGACCCCGAGGACTTCCATCGCTACGTCTCCTCCGATCCCAGCGTGAACGTCGATGGCACCGAGCTCCCGAAGGCCGGCGAAGCACCCGATCCGGAGCGGGTGCTCCAGGCGATCTCCGCCCTCACCCGAACCCCGGTCGCCCAGCTCCGGTGCAAGGGCCCCGCGCGCAATCTCCTCGTCGGCGCCATGCGCGAGCTCTGTCCCGAGCAGCCGGTCTCGCAGGTCCATCGCACGACCGCCTGGCGTCGTCGCTCGATCGGGGTCCCGACGGATCGTGTGGTCTCGGTCCTCGCCGATCCCCGGTTCGCTCCGCTCCAGCACGGAGATCTCCGGGCGGGGTGGCGGGAGTACCGCCAGCATCGATGATCGATTCATCATGATGCATCACGCATCATCGTCGGGATGATGTCTGGTGCATCAGGCTCGGCCGAAACGCCAGGTTCCCCCATGTTGGCACGCCCGCTGCTGTAGTGGCTGGCATGGAACACGAGACGAACATGGTGGTGCTGGACGGGGAGGGCGTCGTCATCGAGCCCGCGGCCGTCGATCAGCTCGCGCGGGTCGCCGCGCTGCCGGGGTGCGCCCGGGCGGTGGGGCTGCCGGACCTCCACCCGGGACCCGGGCTCCCGATCGGCGCTGCGGCGGCGATCGACGAGATCCGCCCCGAGCTGGTGGGCAGCGACGCGGGCTGCGGTGTGCGGCTGCTGGTCGCCGATCGCTTCAAGGTCACCGGCGACGCCCTCGAGCGCCGGGTCCGCGAGGCGACCGACGAGCCGCCGCTCCCCGAGGTCGACGCCGAGGAGGCGCTGGCCGCCGTGTGGGCCGAGGGCCCGGCGGCGCTCGCGAACGTCGCGGGGGTGCCCGACGAGCTGGCCGCACTGGCCTCGCTCGAGCCCCTCGACCCGTACCTGCACCGCGCGCTCCCCGAGGAGATGCTCTGGTCGGCCGGCTCGCTCGGCTCCATCGGCGGCGGCAACCACTTCGGCGAGCTGTCCGAGGTCGTCTCCGTCGTCGACGCGCCGGCCGCCGCGCGGATCGGGCTTCGGCGGGGGAGCGCGGTGGTGATGGTGCACAGCGGGTCGCGCGGCCTCGGGCGGATGCTCGCGGGTCGCCACGCCCACCCCCTCACGGACCCTGCGGCCTACCTCGAGGAGCTCGAGGGCTGCGTGCGCTTCGCCCGCGCCAACCGGCTCGTCGTCGCGTGGAGGCTCGCTCGCGCCGCAGGGGTCGCCCGCGCCAGCAAGGTCGTGGGGACGCTCGACCTCGTCCACAACACGGTCGTCCGCTCGGGCGAGCGCTGGGTCCACCGCAAGGGGGCCGCGCCCGCCGAGGCCGACCAGCTCACGGTGGTGCTCGGCAGCCGCGGGGCGCACTCCTGGCTCATGTGCGGGGCGGGCTGCGAGGACGCGCTGTGCAGCGTGGCGCACGGGGCCGGACGGCGGATCACGCGCGGTGACGCCAAGGGCCACGTCCGCAGCCGCTACCGCCGGAGCGAGCTCACCCGCACCGCCACCGGCACGCGGGTGGTCTGCGACGACACCGATCTCCTCTACGAGGAGCACCCCGACTGCTACAAGTCCATCGAGGCCGTCGTCGACGTGCTCGAGGTCCGCGGCGTCGCCCGTCGGGTCGCCGCGTTGCGGCCGCTCGTGACGGTGAAGCGGTGAGCGTCGAGCTGCTGGTCACCAGCGGCGACGGCCCCCTCGAGGTGCGGTGGTTCGTGGCCGCGCTCGTGGAGGCGCTCGCCGAGCGCTTCGCCGTGCTCGACCGGACGGTCACGGGCCCGGAGGACGCGCCGTACTCGGTGGTGCTCCAGGTGGCCGACGAGCGAGTGGGCGACTGGCTCGGCACGCACGCGCTCTACCGCCCGAGCGAGCGCCGACGGGGACGCAGCCGCTGGTACGTCGGTGTGAGCGCGCTGCCCCCCGTACCCTCGGCACCCGAGGTCGATCCGGCCGATGTGGAGGTCCGCACGATGCGGGGCGGCGGACCGGGCGGGCAGGCCGTGAACACGACCGCGTCGGCGGTGGTCGCCGTGCACCGCCCCAGCGGCGTGTCCGTGCGCATCCAGGACGAGCGCAGCCAGCACCAGAACCGCCGTCGCGCGCTCGAGCGGCTGGCGGTCGCGCTGGCGCGGAGGGCGGAGGCGGCGTCGGGGGTGGTGGAGCGGAGCCGCTGGCTGCGGCGGCACCAGGTGGTGCGGGGCGATCCGGTTCGCCGCTGGCGGGACGACCGCGGGCGGCTGGTGGAGGAGCGATGAGGGACGACATGCGCGACGTGCTGATCACCCGCGGACGGCGCGGCGGGGACTGGCGCAAGCCGGGGCGGAAGCGGCCGCTCGAGGATCTCCCGCTGCGCGAGCCCATGATGCGCGGTGGAACGAAGTTCTTCGACGATCACCTCGGCCCGCTCAAGCGCTTCCTGGCCTCCCGCGTGGGGCGTCCGTGGGACGAGGTGTGGAGCGAGCTCACGCAGCACCTCGACCGCCGCGGCTTGCTCCAGGAGCACGTCTTCGTCCACCTCAAGCAGATGGTCGTGACGGAGGTGGTGGTCAAGGACGGCGTGCTCGGGTGCATGGGCTATCGAGGTTGGTACCCCCTGCACTCCGGCCGATGGCGGAACAGCTACTTCGTCGACCCGGCGACCTCGCGCCTCGAGCGCGCCCCCGACCGTCGCGTCGGCCGAGTGACGACTTCGAAAGAAGGATGAGGCGCGCTGGGCGATCGCGTACCGCCGATGGTACACACCTCGTCTACCCGGGAGGTCTCATGCGTCGAGCAGTGGTGGTGCTGGTGCTGGCGGGGTGCGCGGACTCGGTCGAGGACACGGCGATGTTCGAGGTGGGGCCGATGCCTGACGCGATGGTCGAAGGTGCCGACGTGGTGAGCCTCCGCAGCGGGCTGACCCTCGAGGTCCCGGCGATGCTCGGTCGCGGCACCACCGAAGAGGTCGTGGTCAGCGGCCTGGCACCCAACGAGCAGGTCAACGTGTTCTTCTCGACCGCCGGCGTGGGCGCGGGTCCGTGTCCCGCGGCGATGGGCGGGCATTGCTTCGACATCGTGGGGCCGGTGCAGCCGCTCGGCACGCCGACGGCCGGTGCGGACGGCATCGCGCGTCTGCAGGTCCCCATCGGTGCCAACGTCCCCATCGGCACGAGCGCGGGTGTCCAGGCGGTCGCGATCCGCGGGCTCGGAGGCGTCCAGACCGTCACCAGCAACCCGGTGGTGACCACGGTGACCCGCCAGCGAACCGACACGTTCAACCACTTCCCCGCCTCCCTCGACCTGTTGTTCGTCATCGACGACTCCTGCTCGATGGCGGAGGAGCAGGCCCAGCTCGTGACCAGCTTCTCGTCGTTGCTGCCGGTCCTGGCGGGCTTCTCGATGGACTACCACGTGGGTGTCGTGACCACCGACATGACGGCGCGCGACGAGCGCGGGCGGCTGCGCGAGGACGCGGGTGGTGACCGCTGGATCGAGCCGTCCGATGCCAACCAGGCCGTGAAGTTCGCCCAGATGGCGGACGTGGGCACCTCCGGCTCCACGGACGAGGAGGGCTTCGGCGCGATGATCGCGTCCATCAACGACTTCGGGAACACGTACAACGCCGGGTTCCGCCGCGACGACGCCCAGTACTCGGTCGTCGTGGTCTCGGACGAGAACGAGCACAGCACGTTCATCTCGGTCGATGATGCCGCCAACTTCCTCCACAACCAGGAGACGTACACCGGCGACGCGACGTTCACGTCGATCGTCACGCCGCTGGCGGGCTGCCCGACCGGTGACGAGCCGGGCGACAAGTACCTCGGCCTCACGAACAGCGTGGGCGGTGAGAAGGTCTCGATCTGCGCCTCCAACTACGCGCCCACCCTGCTGCAGCTGTCGCAGCGGTGGTGGACGAGCGACCCGTTCGAGCTGACGCGGGCACCGCTCGATCCGTCCACGATGGACGTGACCGTCAACGGCACGCCCGTCGACGCCGACGACTGGGTCTGGGACGCGGAGATGGGGACCGTGAGGTTCACCAACGGCTTCGCGCCGGCGGCGGGCAGCTCGGTTCGTGTCACCTACTTCTGGTAGGCGTGCTCTTCCCGGGGCGATCGGCTTGTAAGTAACGAATGCTCACTACGTGAGAGATGCTTACAGGCCGTACCGCTCGATCATGCGGTACAGCGTGCTCCGCGCGATGCCGAGGGCGTCCGCGGCGGCTGCGCGGCTCGGATGGAGCGCCAGCGCGCGCCGCAGCGCCTCGACCCGCTGCTCCTCGAGCGGAGCCACCTCCGCCGGAGCCCCGCCGTAGCCGAGCTCGGGGGGCAGGTGGTCCACGCACAGCTCGGGCTCGCCGTCGGCCATGGCCAGCGCGTGCATCAGCGTCATGCGCAGCTCGCGGACGTTGCCCGGCCAGTCGTGCGCCCGCAGGCGCGCCAGGGCCGCTTCGGACAGCCGCGGGGCGGCGCCCTCCGACAGCCGGTGCAAGAGGTGCTCACTCAGCGAGGCGAGATCGGTGCGTTCGCGCAGGGGGGGCAGGCCGAGCACGCCGCCGCGGATGCGGAAGAACAGGTCCTGGCGGAAGGCGCCGCTGCGCACGCGGTCCGGCAGGTCGCGGCAGGTGGCGGAGATCAGGCGGACGTTGGCCCGCCGCGGGCGTGGGTCGCCGAGCCGCTGGTAGGTCCCGTCCTCCAGGAAGCGCAGGAGCATCGCCTGGAGCCGGGGCGTCATCTCCGCGATCTCGTCCAGGAACAGCGTGCCCCCGTCTGCCGCCGCGAGGTGGCCGTCGCGGCCCTTGGGCGAGGCGCCGGTGAACGCGTTGGGCGCGTGGCCGAAGAGCTCGGACTCCAGCAGGGCCTCGGGGAGCGCGCCGCAGTTCACGACGACCAGCGGCCGGTCCGCGCGGGGGCTCGCGCCGTGGATCGCGCGCGCCAGGAGCTCCTTGCCCGTGCCGGTCTCCGCGAGGAGCAGGATCGGCAGGGGGCTGCGGGCGAGGCGTGCGGCGGTCGCGAGCGAGGCGCGGAGCCGGTCGTCCTCGCCGTGGATGGCGGAGAACGGCGAGCAGCTGGGGTCGCGCCGGTCGCCGACCAGCACCCCGGCGGTGGCGGGCTCGAGCAGCACGAGCGCCGCCACGACCTCGCCCTGCCAGGTCTCCGCAGGCTCGAACGACGCACGGCAGCCCGCCCAGGGCCCGACCTCGAGGATCTGCCGCCGACCCAGGCGCGAGGACACCGCCGCCCAGTCCATCCCCAGGCAGGAACGCAGGTCCGTCGTCCCGAGCGAGGCGGCAGCGCGCGTGTTGGCGGCGCGGACCCGGTCGCCACGCTCGACCACCAGCGCGGGACCCGGGTGCGCCTCGAGCACGCGGCGCAGCAGCTCCTGGCTCGCCGACACGCCGCCGCTCGCGCGCAGCACGGACTCGATCGCGCGCGCCGTCGCCATGAGCGTCACGGGCACCACCGGATCGAGCCCGGTGTGGAACGAGGTCGCGTCCAGCACGCCTACCACCCGGCCCAGTGGATCGCGCAGCGGCGTCGCCCAGCACGCGAGCGCGTGGTTCGTACGGGCCCAGTGGGCGGCACCGCGGACGGCGACGGGTCCACCCTCGACCAGCGCCGTGCCGATCGCGTTGGTCCCACGGATCGACTCGCTCCACTCCGCGCCCGCGATCAGGCGCACCCGCGAGGCCTCCTCCGCGAACCCACCGCCCGCGAGCGCTCGGACGACCACCCCGTCGGCGTCCGCGAGCAGCAGGCTGAAGTCGCGCTCGGCGAAGGCAGCGGCCGCCGCGTCGAGCACGTCGGGGGCGGCGTGCAGCAGGGGCTCGACGCGATCGGTGCGCTCACGCAGCTCTCGCCCGCTGATCACGCGCTCGTCTGCCCGATCCGGGTCCGCGCCCGCGGTGCGCGCCCGCTCCCAGCGCGTCCGGACGGCACCCAGCGACGTGGGCAGCGCGAGGCCGTGGCGGAACCGTCGCCACGCCGCACCGTCCGTCACCAGGTCCAGCAAGCCGCCCACGCGCACCCTCGGTCGTCGGGATGTCCGCATCGTATCCCGAGTGTTCGACGTGTCCGGGATCGGGACGCGACAGTGTCCCGTTGTGGGACACCACCTCGCGATCCTCGGCGTATGTCCGTGTCCCGGTCCCCTGGTCCGAGGGTTGCTTTGCTCCAGGCCCCAGGAGGTACCGATGATCTACGCCCGTCCCAACACCGAGGGCAGCCTCGTCCAGTTCCGCTCCCGCTACGACAACTACATCGGCGGCCAGTGGGTCGCGCCGAAGCGCGGCCAGTACTTCGAGGACATCTCCCCGGTCACCGGCCGCGCGTTCTGCGAGGTCGCGCGATCCACCCACGAGGACGTCGATCTCGCGCTCGACGCTGCGCATGCCGCCAAGGAGTCGTGGGGCCGCACGTCGGTCACCGAGCGCGCGCGCATCCTGAACCAGATCGCGGATCGCATCGAGCAGAACCTCGAGCGCCTGGCGGTCGCCGAGACCTGGGACAACGGCAAGGCCGTGCGTGAGACGCTCGCCGCCGATCTCCCGCTCACCATCGACCACTTCCGGTACTTCGCGGGCGTGATCCGGGCGCAGGAGGGCCACCACGGCGAGCTCGACGCCAACACCGTGAGCTACCAGTTCCACGAGCCGCTGGGCGTCGTCGCGCAGATCATCCCGTGGAACTTCCCGCTGCTGATGGCGGCCTGGAAGCTCGCGCCCGCGCTCGCGGCCGGCAACTGCGTGGTGCTCAAGCCCGCCGAGCAGACGCCCGCCTCGATCCTGGTGCTGATGGAGCTCATCGGCGACCTGATCCCGCCGGGGGTGCTCAACGTGGTCAACGGGTTCGGCCTCGAGGCCGGCAAGCCGCTCGCGTCCAGCCCGCGCATCGCCAAGGTCGCGTTCACCGGCGAGACCACGACGGGCCGCCTGATCATGCAGTACGCGTCCGAGAACCTGATCCCGGTGACGCTCGAGCTCGGCGGCAAGTCGCCCAACGTGTTCTTCCCCGACGTGATGCGGGCCGACGACGCCTTCCGCGACAAGGCGCTCGAGGGCTTCGCGATGTTCGCGCTCAACCAGGGCGAGGTGTGTACCTGCCCGTCGCGCGCGCTCGTGGACCGCTCGATCTTCGGGTCGTTCATGGATCTCGCGGTCGAGCGTACGAAGCGCATCCGCATGGGCAACCCGCTCGACACCGACACGATGATGGGTGCTCAGGCGAGCAACGATCAGCTCCAGAAGATCCTGTCCTACCTGGACATCGGGCGGCAGGAGGGCGCCGAGGTGCTCACTGGCGGCGGCCGCGCCGAGCTCGGGGGTGATCTGGAGGGCGGCTACTACGTCCAGCCCACCATCTTCAGCGGCCACAACAAGATGCGGATCTTCCAGGAGGAGATCTTCGGTCCCGTGGTGAGCGTGACCTCCTTCGACGGCTTCGACGGTGCCATGTCCATCGCGAACGACACGCTCTACGGCCTCGGCGCCGGCGTGTGGACGCGCGACCAGAACACGGCCTACCGCGCGGGTCGCGCCATCGAGGCGGGTCGTGTGTGGGTGAACTGCTACCACCTCTACCCGGCGCACGCGGCGTTCGGTGGGTACAAGCAGTCCGGCATCGGGCGCGAGACGCACCTCATGATGCTGCGCCACTACCAGCAGACCAAGAACCTGCTCGTCAGCTACGACGAGAACGCGATGGGGTTCTTCTAGGAGCCGGCCGTGGACGAGCCGCGGCGGGTCGACGCCACGGACGCGGCGTTGGCGCTGATCCGGGAGCTGGTGGAGGAGCACGGACCCGTGTTGTTCCACCAGTCCGGCGGCTGCTGCGACGGGAGCGCGCCGATGTGCTTCCCGCGCAGCGAGTTCCGGATCGGCGCCAACGACGTGCTCCTCGGCGAGATCGGAGGAGCGGAGGTGTGGATCGGGGGCCGTCAGTACGAGGTGTGGGCCCACACGGCACTCGTCATCGACGTGGTACCGGGGAGGGGAGCGGGCTTCTCGCTCGAGGCGCCCCGTGGTGTTCGGTTCGTGACGCGGTCGCGGGTGATGGGTGAGCAGGAGCTCTGCGCGTTGCCTGCGCCGGTTCGAGGGTCGGACCGCGACGGGTAGCGAGGTCGTGTCTGGTCGGCTTCAACCCAGCCGTGCGGCCCCGAGGTCCACGATCGCAGCACCTCTGAACACCAGGAACCCGTCGGGGCGCAGCAGCAGCGCCTCGGCGTCCCCGTAGACCGCGCGGACGGCGGGCTCGTCGGGGAGGGGAGCCCACCGCGCCCAGGCGGGCACGGGCTGCTCGCGTCTGGAGAGCAGGGTCGGGGCCGAGCGGGTCGGGTCCAGCAGCCACCCGCCGCCCTCCAGCGCCACGTCCACGGCGCGCAGACCGGCGCGCACCGTGCCTCCGGACGCGCGGTCCGTCCCGGGGACGCGCACGTCGGCCCCGATGGTCCAGCGGGCGACGGTGACCGGCGCGAGGCGTGGGGCGAGACGCGCGATCGGCGTCCGCAGCGCACCCACGGGGAGCGACAGCGCCATGGCCGCGCCGAAGGCCTGCAGGACGTTCCACCGCGCGGCGGGCCGGCGGTGGCGGAGGTAGCCGTCGAGCGCGTCCTCCAGACCGTGACGCACGGCGAGCACCAGGCGCCACGCGAGGTCCGCGGCATCCGTCAGCCCCGTGTTCATGCCGTGCCCGCCGACCGGCGCGTGCAGGTGGGCCGCGTCGCCCGCGAGCAGCACCCGCCCCTTGCGCCAGCGGGACGCCCAGCGAGCGTGCAGGCGGAACGGCGAGCTCCAGCGCACCCCGAGCGGGCTCGGCGCCAGCGGGTCACGCGCTCTCACCAGGTCGGGCACGTCCTCGGGGCCCGCGCCGCTCGGCAAGGCCGCCACCCAGCGCTCGCCCTCGCGCAGGGGGATTCGCATCGCCAGCCCGCGCCCGGTCACGATCTCCGCCCGCGGGTCGTCCGTCGGCGGCAGGTCCACGTCCGCGAGCGCCCAGCCCTCGCGCGTCACGCCGCGCAGCCTCGCGCCGATGGCCTCGCGCACGACGCTCGAAGCCCCGTCGCAGCCGACGACCCAGGTCCCCGCGAAGCGCGCGCGCTCCCCGCCCACCACCGCCTCGACCGACGGCGCGTCCACGTCCACCGCCACCACGTCCGCACCGCGCACGATGGTCACGCCGGCGGCCCGCGCGTGGCCCTCGAGCACGGCCTCCAGCTCGGGTTGCGGAAGCGCCAGCGACCACGGCCAGCGCCCGGGGGCGACTCGGGTGTCGACCTCGGCCACCAGCCGATCGCGGTGGCGGTGTCGCGCGCCGAACATCGGCCGCCCTGCCGCGAGGTCCGCCTCCGTCACCCCGGCGCACGCCAGCCCCTCCAGCACCGGGCCGTGCACGTGGCTCGCCTTCGGTCGCGGATCGGGTGCCGCGCTCCGCTCGAGCACGGTGACCGCGAGCCCCGCTCGTCCCAGCGCGGACCCCAGCGCCAGCCCCACCGGACCGCCGCCCACCACCAGCACGTCGATCGCGTCTGCCACGGCGTCCTCGTAGCTCGCGCAGAAAGTTCTGCAGGGTCCGCGACCCGATCTCGTGGGAGGGACGAGGCGCCACGTCCGGCGCCCTCCGACCCAGGAGGAAGCGATGTCCCCGACCCCCCTCGTCACGTTCTGGGTGGCCCTGTCCACCCCCGCGAGCGCGCAGTCCGTGTTCCTCCACTACGACTTCGACGGCGCGGGCGTCACCTCGGCGGGCCACGTCTTCGCCGACGACTCGGGGAACGGCAACGACGGGGTGCTCGTGGACAACGGCACGCTCGACAACGGCGCCTACGTGACCAGCCCGGCGGCCTTCGGGCAGGCGTGGAACGACCCGGGGGAGGGGAGCCTGGCCGACGGCGACCGGGTGGACCTGTCCGTCCCGTACACCCCCGACGCCTCGACGCCGTGGACGGTGTCCTTCTGGATGGACATGTACGGCGGCGCGGTCCGTCCGCTCTTCGACCCCGCCACGCAGGACGACGAGCTCTATGTGCGCGCCGACAGCGTGAGCGAGGTCAGCTTGCGGCTCGGCGGCCAGGGAACCGTGATCTGGGACACGGCGGGCATCGTGAACCAGCGGTCCTTCGCGCATTACGCGCTGGTCGCCGATCCCGGCGGCATCGTGGGCGTGGACCAGGACGGCGACGGGCTGGACGACCACGTCGCGCTCTACGTCGACGGCGTGCTGATGGCGACGACCTCCACGGGCCTCTCCAGCTACGCGACCCCGGTGACCATGACCGCCATCGGCGACGGGAGCGCGAACAACGTCTTCGCGCGCGAGTCGGCCGGGATCTACGACGAGCTCTGGGTGGTCGACGGGTTCGCGATGGGCGCCGGCGCCGTCTGGCAGCTCCACAAGCGCAACCACGTGTGCTGGTCCACGAGCGACGGCGACGGGGTCCCGGACGACTGCGACGTGTGTCCGTCGGAGGATGCGTCTCACTGCGACCCCGACGCGAACGGGTGCATCGACGACGCCGACAGCGACGGGCTGCTCGACTGCGAGGAGGACCTGAACGGCGACGACGTCTACGACGAGGACACCGACCTCGACGGCGTCCCGGACTACCTGGACGACGACGACGACGGCGACGGCATCCCCACGCTCGACGAGGACCCGGACGCCGACGGCGACTACCTCGAGCACGACAGCGACAGCGACGGCATCCCGAACTACCTCGACGACTGGAACGCGCGGATCTCGGCCTCGGTCACCGCCGGTGTGCCGAGCGAGCTCGTGGTCACCGACGCGCCCCCGGGCTCGACGGTCGTGTTCCTCCGCGCGTGGCAGCCCGGCTTCTGGTACCAGTGTTTCCCCGGTCCCCTGGGGCCCTGCCTCGGCCTGCGCAACCCCACCGTCGTCGACGTGGTCACCACGCCCGAGAGCGGCATCGCCACCACCACGTTCACGCTCCCCGCCCAGACCGCCGGCCTCGTCGGCTACGTCCAGGCCGCCATCTCCGACCCGTCGCAGAACCAGGTGACCCAGATCCTCCAGGTGACCGTCCAGTAGCGTTCATCGACTGCGGGTAGAATGCGCGCCATGGTCGCAGAACGTGGCGTTCACGAGCGGTTCTCGCGGCGGCTCACGTCGGATGGCCGTGGCCCGTTCGACCGCCGCCCTCAGCTCGTCATCGCCGATCTGCCGGTAGTACCTGAGCATCGTGGCGACCGAGTGCCCGGTCACTGCCGCCGCAACGCTCGGATCGACGCCGGAGCGGAGCATCCGGGTGACGACCATGCGACGGAGCCCGTGGGGTGTGAACCGGCGTACGCCCGCCGCGTCGCACGCCTCCAGCAGTCGCCGCTCCAGCGCCTGGACGGGTGCGACGGTCGTTCGTCCTCTGCCGCGGCGCCCGGCCCCTTCCAGGGCGAACAGGGGAGAATCGTCCACGCTCGACCGCCCGCGCAACAGCTCAGCGGTGCCTCCGTCGAGCGGGACCCGGCGTCGCCCTGTCTTCGATGCGCCTACGGCCCGCCCGAACACGACCCAGCCGGCGTGCTCGTCGAGGTCCGACGCTCGCAGGCGCACGACCTCACCCACTCGAGCCCCCGTCCGAGCCATGACCAGCGCCGCCAGCCACCAGTCGTCCCGTGGCATGGCGTCGATGGCTCGGAGTGCCTCCTCGAGGGTCGGCGTCCGGTGGTTGTGGGTGTGCTGCTGCCCGTCGATGCGGACGCGCGGCACCCGGAGTCCGAGCGCTGCGCCGAGGAGGCCGGTCCGCTGTGCCCAACGGAAGGCCATCGCGGCCACCCGGAGCTCGTACGCGATGGTGCGCGGTGCGATGCCTGCCTGCCGACGGCGATCGACGATGGGTGTGAGGTCGGCCGTCGCGTCGTGGATCTCGATGTCCGGCTCGGCGAGCAACATCCGCGCCACTCGGGCGTACCCGACCTTGGTCCCGTCGGCGAGATCGACCCGTGCCTGCATGTACGCGAGCCATGGAGGCAGGATGAAGTGGAACACGAGGCTCTCCAGGGTCGGCGTGAACAGTCGTTCGCCACACGACACCGGAGCAGCTGGAGGCCATCCGCGCTGAACGGGGAATATGAAGAGTATCACCCGTTGGGGACGACCTCCTGGTGGGCGACCGACGGCGGGACGGAGGTGTCGGCCAAGAGGTACCGATACACGGGGAAGGAACGGGATGACGAGACGGGGCTCGGGTACCACGGTGCCAGATACTATGCGGCTTGGCTGGGGAGGTGGGAGAGGCCTGATCCGATAGGACTAGAGGGCGGTGGGGTGAACAGGCTCGCCTACGTCCGCAATCGTCCCGTCGCCCTTCGCGACTCTACGGGTCTAGAACCTGAGCCGACGCTCTCAATCACAGACCTCTACAATGCAGCAGCCACCAACGATCTCAGCAGCCTTCCCGATTCATTCGTTGGGGCGCAAGACGTCATCGATCTGATCTCGATGCTGGACGCCGCGCCAACCGAGCGAGCCGCCTACCGTGCGGATCTGGACGGAGAGCTGAGCGGCCAGGCTTCGGAGTATTCTCAGGTCGACCGAGAGAAGGGTATCGCAGCCCTCCTAATGGTTGATTCCCGTGGCCTAGCCGTTTCTGACGCGTCCCTGTCCGAAGTGTTTCAGGGGTCCGCATATTCGGAAGGCAACCGTGGTGGTTCAGTCGCAGACGCGCAATACGATGCAGCCGCCGACTCCATGCCATCCCCAGAGATCACTGATCCCAGTGCCGTGGGCCCGTGGCTTCGGACGATTGTCCGAGGCCATACGCATGGCGATCCATCGCATCAGCCCAAACGCAGGAGAGCCAAGGTTTTTGGCGCATCAGGGGGCGATCTCTACAACCACTTCACTTTCGGTGCGGAAATGCGGTTCGTTGTGGACGATAGAAATCCCGCGGAAGGAGGTACGGTCTTGGTTCTTTCGAACGCCGGAAGTGTGTATGAACAACTCGGCGGGGATACGAGTTCGTCAAGGCAGCGGCGCGTCGTCCATCGCATGCAAGTGCGCGTAAAGAGTATCGTGGGCTCACTCGCCGATATTAACGCCAGAGATGCCGCAACGCTCCTTGCGAATACCGTTGGTGGACGTGTATACGCAAGCGACAGTTCACCGCAACTGGGACGCTTCGAGGTCGCACGGCCATATGAGCAACTCTCGGAGGCGTCGGAGCAGGTGAGTGATGCCATCGCTAGGTACGCCACCACGATGCAACGGGCTCAGCTGCGTATCCAACGGATTCAGGGAGCAGGTCGGTGAGTTCGTGGGAGTCCACTACTGTCGCAGTCTCTGTGGTTGTCGATGGCCGCGCGGTTGTTCGTGTTGAACACGACAAATGCATGGTCATGGAGGCACGGAGTGTTCCACGATTCATGGATGACCCACTTGCTGCGGTAAATGTGACGCGTGTATTGCCATTCTTCAATGGCATGCGCGGTTCGTTTGTGACTCTGGGCCTCTTGTCGCCAGACTCCCACAATTCAGCCCGAGAGGTATCGCTGGCAGTTGCGCAGCTTGGAATGCGGCATGGATGGCTAGATGGTGTGGCATGGCTCAATGTAGCTCCAGTCATGCAGCAGTGTGACTGGGGAGCGTTGTACGGGACACCACCGGCCATCCTCTTTGGCACCGCCACACGCCGACAGCGCGCGGCACTCCTGACGATACTGGAGGCGTCGCTCGTCTCACGACGACCTGGTTTGGCATTCGAGCAGCTCGACTGGGGGATCGAGATTCATCACGGGACACAGCACCTTCCGCCATTTTGGGACTGTCGCCGGCAGGATGATGCGTGCTCAGACGTCATGGCCATGCTTGGCCTGCTTCAGGATCCTCCGTGGATTCCATAGGGACACCGCTGCTAATGCGGCATCACTCGGGACCGAGTGAACGCGCCAGACGAATATCACCTATTCTCCATACTTTACGATTGGACCCGGCGGGCTTGAAGTTGCACCGCGGAGGACGCGGAGAGCGCGGAGGTCGGACGGAGGTAGAGCAGATGCTGCTCGTGACTGCGCACCTACCAGGTCTCCAGCGGACGACGTCGTGAGGGCCCTGTTCTCCGCGTCCTCCGCGTCCTCCGCGGTGAATCCACCGAGAACCCCACGCACCACATCTCTACGCAACGATCTCGAGCGCCTGCTGGTGACCAACAGGCCCGCCATGGGCGACAGGGCTGCTCCTCCCCCTCTACTGTCGGGATGTGCCCGTTCTCCGTGTCCTCTGCGTCCTCCGCGGTGAATCCACCGAGCATCTCCACATGGGTCCGTCTCGGTCCGCGCCGTGATACCCCTCGCCGATGAGCGACTCCCCCGTCGACGAGGACGTCTACGCCCTGCTGCGCTCGCTCGCGCGACGCATCCACGCCGAGCGCGGAGGTGGGCGGCACTCGCTGCAGCCGACGGAGCTCCTGCACGAGGCCTGGGCGCGGATCGCGGACGGGAACGCCCACTACCGGTCGCGGGAACACTTCGTCGCGCTCGCGGCGCGCGCCATGCGGCACGTGCTCGTGGACCGTGCCCGCGCCAGGCTGGCGGACAAGCGCGGTGGCGGTGCCGTGCCCACGACCCTGCGCGCCGTGGGCGTCAGCGACGACCCCGTGGACCTGCTCGCCGTCGACCAGGCGCTCACCGAGCTCGAGGCCAACGACGCCCGCGCCGCCGAGGTCGTGCAGCTCCGCGTCTTCGGCGGGCTCACGGTGGAGGAGGTCGCGGCGCACCTCGGGCTCGGCGAGCGAACGGTGTACGACAGCTGGCGCTTCGGGCGCGCGTTCCTCGTCCTGCGCCTGGGCGCGTAGTACCGTTGGGTCGTGGAGCCGGGTGCTTTCCAGCGTGCGCGTGACCTGTTCGCCCGCCTGGTCGACGACGACCCCGGTGAGCGGCTGGCCCGGCTGCACGCGACCTGTGACGACCCGGTCGTGCGCGGGCTCGTGGAGGGGCTGCTCGCGGCGGATGCGCAGAGCCGGCTGCTGCGGACCACGGCGGTCGGCGTCGGCGTGCTCCCAGCACCCGCGAGCGGCGTCTTCGGCACCTGGCGGCTCCACACCCAGGTCGGGACCGACCCGTACACGCGGACCTGGCTCGCGACCAGCGGCGACGGCGTGGCGGCGGTGCAGGTCATCGAGCGCTGGCCCGCGCTGAGCGAGACCCAGCGGGCACACCTCCGGCTGCGCCTCTCCGAGCTCGCGGCCATCGACCACCCCGGCCTCCCGGGGCCGTACCGCCTGGTGGAGAGCAGCCAGCAGGCCGCTTGGGTCGGGCCTCCGCCGCAGGGGACGCCGGTGGCGCCCGACGAGCTCCGGGGGGTGGAGCTCCCCCGGTTCGTCGCCCAGATCGCCGAGCTCGTGGGCGCGCTGCACGAGCAGGGGTTCGCTCACGGCGGGCTCGCGGTCGCGTCCTTCCGGCGGCGCGGCGAGCGCTTCGTCGTCGACGGGTACGGCCCCCGGTCCGTGCTGGCCGCCGCGGGCGAGGCCACCGATCTCGCCGACCTCCACGCCCTGCTTCGACGGTGCGCCCTGCTGGCCGACGGGCGGTTCCGCGCGGGCATGGAGGCGCTGGCCGCGGAGGACGACGTGGGTTCGGCGGCGACGCTGGCCGCGAGACTGCGTCGGATCGAGTTCGGCACGGACACCGCCGACGTGCCAGCGCCGACGGCGCCTGGTTTCGTCGCCCACCTCCGGCAGCTGAACTTCACGGGGGACCACGCGGGGGTGCTGGCGGAGGTCGAGGAGGCACGTGCGCGGGAAGGGGAGCAGCCGGCGCTGGTCGACCAGGAGGTGGTCGTCGCGCTGTGCTGGCTGCTGCGCATGGAGGAGGCGGAGACCCTCTCGGCGTCGGTGCTCGCGCGCACTCGCGCCGAGGGCGACGCGCTGGGCGAGGTCCAGATCCGCAGCGTCCGGAGCTTCCTCGCCAGTCACCGCGGTGACCACCAGGCGGGTCTGGGAGAGCTGGACGCGGCGTACGCGGCGCTGCACACCCTCGAGGAGGTCCCGCCCGGCGTCGAGGGCGCCCTGCTGCGCACGCGAGCGGGCGTCGTCGGTCCCGCGGGTCGGCATCGCGCGGCGCTGCGCGATCGTCGCCGGGCCGCGGACCTGCTGCTCGCGACGGAGACCCGGGGGCACCGCTCGCGTGGCGCCTTCCTCCGCGCCCAGCTGCTCCTGCAAGTGGGTGACCCGCTGGAGGCGGAGATCGCCGTCTCGGCCGCGGAGGCGCTGTTCGTCGCGCTCCCCGACCCCGCCGGTCAGGCCGACGCCCGCTACCTGCTCGCGAAGATCCACCTGCAGCGCGGCGCGAACGAGGCCGCCCTCAGCGCCGCCGAGGGATCGATCGAGGTCCTCGAGCGGCTCGGTCGCCCGCGGTTCGCGGTCAGCGCCATGATCACCGCCGCCATCGCCGCCCGGCGCGCCGGGCTCCCGGACCGCGCCAGGAGGTGGGCGGAGCGTGCGGGGGCGCTGTCCGAGCTCGACTGGGAGCGCGCGTCGATCGGGCTGCAGCTCGCGATCCAGCGGCTCGTCGCCGGGGAGGTCGACGCGGCGCGGTCGCACGTCGAGCGGGCTCGGGGGACGGGCGGCCCGCCTGAGGCGGTGGCGGGCTGGGTGGCGCTGATGGAGCTGGCGTGCGCCGACCCCCATGATCCGGCGTGGAGTCAGCGCTTCCGGGCGGTGGCGGAGCGGCTGCGCCGCGACGCGGTGGCCGACGAGGACGTGGTGGACGTGCTGCTGCGCCTGACGGACGCAGCCCCGGCCGAGCTCCGACCCGTGGTGCTGGAGCTCGCCCTCGATCGCTGCACAGTCGCGACGGTCGGCGGCGCCGAGGCGCGGTGTCGACGCCGTCTGGTCGCGCTGGTCGCGGAGGGCGCCAGGCCCGTGATCGACGGGCTGGTGGTCGAGGAGACGCTCGGCCGCGGTGGGATGGGCGTGGTGCTCGGCGCGCGAGACCTGGAGTCCGGGGAGCGCGTCGCCATCAAGGTGATCGAGGGCGCGCTCCTCGATCGGGCCACCGTGGAGAGCGAGATCCGCGCGGTCGCGGCGCTGGAGCACCCAGGCGTGGTCGCCGTCCGTGGCATGGGCACGCTCTCGGAGGTCGCCGCGCGCCTGGCGGGCCTGCCGGTGGGCGCGCCGTGGTTCGCGATGGAGCGGATCGACGGCGGATCGCTCGTTGCGGAGGTCGGGCGCACGGACGCTGCAGGACTGGTCGCCGTCGCGGAGCAGGTCCTGCGGACGCTCGCGCACGTCCACGCCCGCGGCCTGGTCCACCTCGACCTCAAGCCCGCCAACCTGCTGCGCGACCCCGAGCGGGGCGTGGTCCTCACCGACTTCGGCATCTCTCGCGCACGCACGGGGGAGGCGGGCGCGTTCGCGGGAGGGACCCCGGGCTACTGGGCGCCCGAGCAGGTCCTGTCGGGGGTGCTCGGGCCGTGGACCGATCTGTACGCCCTGGGGTGTACGCTGTGGGCGCTGTGCTCGGGCCGCCCCCCGCGCAAGCTCCACGGCGACCCGCTCCGCCCGTTGCCGGACACCGTCCCGCCGAGCCTCGCCCGCTGGCTGTCGCGGATGATCGAGCTCCACCCCGAGCGTCGGTTCCGTCGGGCGACCGACGCGCTCGCCGCCCTCGGTCGGGAGAGGACGCCCGCAGCTCCTCGGTCCTCGTCGCGCCCCCCGGTCACGCCGCGCCTCCTGCTGCTGCGAGAGCCGCCGATGGTCGGACGCCAGCGGCTGCGCGAGGAGCTCCTGGAGCTGGCGCGGGCAGCTGCGCCCCGGATCCACCTCGTGGGACCGTGGGGTGTCGGGAAGCGAAGGCTCGCGCGCTGGGTGGTCGAGGAAGGGCGCGAGGCGGGGTGGCTCGCCGATCCGGGCGCTCCCGACGGGTTCCCGGCGTGGCTCACGATCGCCCGCGACGGTGAGGGTCTCGTGGTGGGGGACATGACCGACGACGAGCTCGAGACGCTGGCCCGGTCGGGACTCGGGCTCGGACCCGCGCTGACCGACGTGTTGGTCGAGCGGGCGGCAGGGCGCCCCCGCTTCCTGGTGGCGGCGGCGGAGCTCGAGGTCCGTCGTGGCAACCTCCTGCCCGGTACCCGCGGCATCACCCGGATCCCCGATCCACCCGATCCACTGCCGTCGACCCCCGACGAGCTCGCCGCCGCCTGGCTCGACCTCGCGGTGGGCCCGCGTCGGGGCGACCGCGCCGTCCAGCTGGAGGAGGCGGCCGCGAGGGATCCGATCCACCTCGACGACTGGCAGGCGGCCTGCGTGGCGCGAGATGCCGAGGGTGATCCTTCCTTCCTGCAAGGCCTCGTGGGGGCGGGTCTGCTCGTCCCCCGAGGTCTGGCCTGTTGGAGCTGGCGCGCGCGGTGGACCGTGCTAGGGTGAACACATGTTCACTACACGTGCGCTCGAGAGCGACGACTGGTCGGTCGTCGAGGGATTGTTCGGGACCAACGGCGCCTGCGGGGGCTGCTGGTGCATGTACTGGCGGCTCGCCCCGAAGGACTACGAGGCCGCGAAGGGCGAGGGGAACCGCTCCGCCTTCCGGGAGCTGGTCCGGTCGGGCCGCGCTCGGGGCGTGCTGGCCTTCGAGGGTGACGATGCCGTCGGTTGGTGCGCCGTCGGGCCGCGCGAGGATTTCGGTCGCATCGTGCGCCACCGGACGCTGGGTCGCGACGCGGCCGTGGGGACCTGGAGCGTGAACTGCTTCTTCGTACCGAGGGCGCACCGCGGGCGAGGCGTGGCGAAGGCGCTGCTCGACGCCGCCGTGGGCTTCGCTGGGGCGGGCGGCGCGTCCGAGCTCGAGGGGTATCCGGTGACCCCCAAGGACGGGAAGATGCCTGCCGCCTTCGCGTACACGGGGGTGGACGCGATGTTCGAAGGGGCGGGTTTCGCTCCGCTCGCGCGCGAGGGGCGCGCCATCTGGGTGCGCGCGGTGTAGCTTTCGTGACTTCGACGCTACTGCTACTGCTGCGCCACCAACACCACCTTCGTGCGCGGCCACGTCCCGTTCGCCTGCGTGTGGAACGCCGACTACGGCTGCGGCTGAACGGCCCCGGTATCATCCGGGCATGCTCGATCTCGACTGGACGGCGGCGTGGTCCGCGGTCGCCCCGCACCTCGCCACCACCGCCGACGTGTTGGTCGGGCGCGTCTGCGGCGGCTCGTGCGCCGCGCTGTCGCTGATCGGCGGTGGTCTGGCGGCCTCGTACAACTGGCGTCACGGCCAGACGCCGGCGTCGAAGCGCGCGGGCCTGCTCGTGCTGCTGCCCGCCTTCATCGTGGCGGCCTACGGGACCTGGTCGCTCCTGGCGCCGACCCCGGACCTCGATCCCTACGTGATCCGCGGACACGTCCAGGCGAAGCGCGCGCTCGGGCACGGGGCGATGGACGCGGTGATCGACGTCTTGGAGGCGGTCGAGGTGACGCCGGACGGCCCAGGCGCCCCGCGCCCGGAGCTGCTCGGCGTCCACGCCTTCGGGCTCGAGGAGGGGCTCGACGAACGCATCGCGCCCGACCAGGACGTCGTGCTTCTCTGCCACGTTGCCGACGCCTGCATCGGCACGATCGAGGACGGGAGTCCGCGCCCCTGAGCTCCCTACGGTCCGAACATGACCGCGATCCGCTGGTTGGGTACCGTGAACGCTCGGTCACCGAACCCGTCGCCGTTGAAGTCCCCGGCTGCGATCACCCATCCGATGCTGGCGTTGTTGGGCCCACCCCAGGTGGCCAACGGACCCGGCAGCGTCGGGATCACGTTGCCCGACCGCAGGACGCCGACGATGCCGGGCGTCACCGAGTTGGACGCCAGCAGATCGGCGAGCCCATCACCGTCCACGTCGGGTGACGCGACCCACCTGATCGGGGAACGGCCCAGTCCGCCGACCGGGATCGGTCCCAACGGTCCGCCGGGGGAGCCGTACACGATCGATTCGTCGGCCCAGAGGTCGCCGTAGCCGTCTCCGTTGAAGTCCGCGCTGGCCAGCTGGTCGTGGCTGGCGCGCCAGCTCCAGGTCGGATTGATTGCGACGAAGCCCGGTCGGCCCCGATGCACGTCCACGCGCGAGCTCAGCGCGATGGCCAGGTCATCGAGCCCGTCACCGTTGAGGTCGACGAACGCCGGCACGCGACCAGCCGGCCCGTACCACTCGGGGATGCTGATCTGGTTGGTGAGCTGCGCCGAAGAATTGCCCACCAGGACGGTGCACTGACTGGTGCCGTACACGTAGCCATCACACACGGCGATGTCACCATATCCATCGCCATTGGTGTCGCCACTCGCCATGTGCGGCTGGTCGTCACCATCTGCCAGGCCGGACCATGCCACCACACTCTGGAGCCCGGACGGAGCGCCGCGGTACAGGTAGATGTTCCACAAGAAGTTCGCCCCTGTCCTGGAGGCGACGACCACGTCGTCCATGCCGTCGCGGTCCGCGTCCAGCGTGACCACCCCACCGAACGTGCGTCCCGCGCCCACGTTTTGTCGGACGGCACACTCGCCAGAGCCACGGGTCCTCCGTCGTACACTCGAATCGTCGAGCCCTGCAGGACCACCAGGTCGTCGTACCCGTCACCGTTCACGTCCGCCGCCGCCATCCACCCGGGGTAGCCACCGCTGGTGACGAGCTGATCGGGTGCCGGCTTGATCGCTGACGCCGCCGCACAGAGAAAGAACATGGACCCTCCGCCAGACTGCAGGATGTCTGGACGTACGGGCAACCGTCAACCGGAAAGTGCAGCCCTCCACCAATCACCATCGGCGTCGCGGCGCATGCGGTCGCCGGTGAGCACCCAGGCGTCGCCCTTCTCCACGGCCCCACGGAGGATCGGGGCGCCCTCGAGCTCGGGGTCACCCTCGTGCTCGACACCGAGCGACCGACCGGGCTCGATCCGCGCCAGCAGGAGCCCCGGCTCGTCGGGCTCACAGCGCGTGACCCGGCCGCGGGCGTCGAGCAGCGGCTGCCCGTCCGCGCCCTCGCGAGCCACCATCACCCAGGCCGAGCCCGGGAACGGGCGACCCACCGAGCCCGGCTTCGTGCCCTCCAGGTTCGCGAGCACCGCCGCGCCCGCGACCGAGGCGTGGAACTCGAGGATGCGCACGTCGCCGAAGCGCTCGCGCACGATTCGCCAGCTCTCGGCGTCCGCACCGCTCCCCACGAGCTGCCGCAGCGGGTGCTGGTGCTCGCCCTTGCGCCGCGGTGCCCGCGCGAGCTTGCGCAGCAACGCCCCGTCGTAGACCGCGACCGTCGACCCCGTGCGGCGGATCTGGTCCCAGAACGCGTCCACGTCGTCGCAGAACGCGAGCCGACTCCCGCCCACGAGCGCGCCGCCGCCCGCCACCAACAGCGCCAGGGGGTGGTGCAGCGGCAGCGCGCAGAGCATCGTGTCGCGCGGGGTGAGCTGGCAGGCGCCCGCCGTCACCAGCGCGCCGGTCGCCCAGCGCCGATGCGTGATCACCAGACGGTCGCGCACCGCCTGGCCGGTCCCAGTGGGCACCCCGGTCAGCACCATCAGACGGTCCGGCGCGAGCGCCTCGTTCCGGGCGACGGCTGCGCGCTGGGGGCGCCGGGCGATCAGCGCGTCGACGTCGAGCTCGCCCTCCGTCGGCTCCGCGTGCGGCCCGGCGATCACCGCGACCGCGCCGATGCGATCGATCGCGACCAGGACCGTGAGGTCGTCGGGGTGGTCGCGCAGCCGTAGCCGGAGCTCGTCGCCGGGCTTCACGCCGTCCGCCGCGAGCGCGTCCACGACCCGGTCCACGCGCCGGTCCACCTGACCCCAGGTCGCGGCGCGGCCCTGCCAGAGGAAGAACACCTCGTCCGGGATCGCGCGGGCCTGCTCCGCCAGCGCCTGCCCCATGCCCACCCGGTCGGTCGCGCTCAGGCTCTCCAGGCGCGACAGCCGCGGGATCTCCCACCGCAGCGCGTGGAGCAGCCCCGCCGCCTCGACCGAGGCCGAGCCGAGCCGGTTCCACACACCGTCGAGCGCCTGGACCGACAGCTCGTACAGCCCCGACGCGTCGCCCTCGGCGGTCTCCACCTTGCGCTGGGTCGCCTGGTCGAGGGCCTCGGGCTTCGGTCCGACGCCGGAGCGCCACGCCACCCACTCCGCCGTCGTCGGCCAGCTGATCGTCAGCGCCCTGCTGCCGACGACGAGCCCGAAGTGCCCGGCGGCGAGCGTGACCTCGTGGATCTCCGCGCTCGGGGCGGCCTTGCGGATCGCGCGCACCGCCGGGGGACGCGCCATGTCGTCGCGGGTGCCGACGAAGCACAGGATCGGGCAGGTGATGTCCGCCAGCGAGACCGTACGGTCGGCGATCAGCAGGCCGCCGCGGGTCATCCGGTTCTCCACGACCACCCGGTCCACGAAGTCCTTGAACGCGGGGCCGGGCCAGGCCACGAACCCCTCGCCGCCGAGGAAGCGACGCGCCGGCTCGCGCTTCTCCAGGGCCTCGCGGTCGTGCAGCTTCCGGAAGAAGGTCCCGATCTGCTCGATCTCCTTGCGGGCGGCGAACACCTTGAAGCCGGTCGACGTGATCGTGCCCGGCAGGCCCTCGAGCCCCTCGAGCGGGGTGTCGATCCCCGCGCGGACCCAGCGCAGCACCCGCTCGACCACCGGGTCGGCGACCGGCACCGGCAGCATCTTGCGGACGTCGACGGGGCTGCCGAAGGTGACCAGCGACGCGATGCCCTCGCTGCGACGGAACGCGGCCGCCTGGTAGCAGAACATGCCGCCCTGGCTGTACCCGGCGAGGTGCACGTCCCGTCCCGTGGTGGCGCGGATGGTGTCCACGGCGCGGTCCACCGCGAGGATGTGGTCGTCGAGCGTGCGCGCGAGCCCGCCCTCGCTGTGCTCGGGGGCGCCGAAGTCCAACAGCCACACGTCGAGGCCGAGCCGGGCGAGGAACGCGACCGCGGACAGCTCCGGCGAGATGTCGTAGACGTCGGCCGCGACCATCAGCGGGGGGACGAGCAGCAGGGGCTGGACCTGCCCCTTCAGCTCGGTGTCCTCGGCGCCGTACCGGCGGAGCTGGTGGATCCCGCCCCGCTCGACGACCTCGAAGCCTGCGTTGTACGGCGCCCCCAGCCGGCCGTGCCGCAGCAGGTCCCGAGCGTTGCGCGCGGCGTCGCGCATGGCGCCCAGCCGCTTCCGGAGTCGTGGCACGTACACCCCCGGTCGCATCCTACTCGTGGCACCGCCGCCTCCGGTGACCCGCTACGGCTCGACCGTGATGCCGAGCGCCATCACGAAGGGCAGCGGGACCCCCGAGTCCTCGAAGTCCAGGTAGAGCGGCCAGGCGAAGCCGAGGGAACCCTCGAACGCGATCGGGGCGCTCCCGGGACCGATCCGGCCGATGGCGGCGCCCTCCATCAGTAGCCCCTGACCCATGCCGGTCCCGTCGGACTGCGCGTCGTGGATCAGGCCGTGCCAGGTGGGACCGATCTGGACGCCGGCCATGGCGTTGCCGTCGAAGCGGATGCCGCTCTCCCAGCGGACCGCACCCGTCATCAGCGTCCCCGAGTTGCGCCAGGACTCGGTCGTGGTCGTGGTGCCGCTGGTCGTGATCACCGACACGGACAGATCGGTGATGCCTCGGCTGTACCCGCCGCCGACGGTGCCCGTCAGCCCCCAGTAGATGCTGTCCGTGAAGGCGCCGTAGCCGCCCACGCCAACGTTCCCGACCAGGTACATCCCCTGGCTCGTGTACCCGGCGAGCTGGGCGCCGCCGCGCATGGCGAAGTGGTCGGAGAGCGCGTAGGCGCCGTCCGCCTGCAGCCCGCCGGTCCCCCAGTGGCCGGCGATCTGGCTGTCGCCCTTCTCCTGGAGCAACGGGACGAAGGGCGCGGGCGGACGGTAGGCGGGCGCGCACCCCGCTGTGACGACGACCACCCACACCGACCAGGACACGACACGAGACATGGAACCCCCGACGAGCGCCCTTCGACGCCGCCGGGGGCCCGGCATTCATCACCGATCGACGTCGACGAAGAGCCTTCGGTAGCTCTGCCAGCGCGCCTCGGGCAGCGTGCCCTCCTCCACCGCCTCGAGCACGGCGCAGTCGGGCTCCGCGAGGTGGGTGCACCCCGAGAAGCCGCAGCCGACGGCGAGCTCCTCGAGGTCGGTGAAGGTGGCGCGCAGGTCCGCCCGCGTCGGCGCCCAGGGGGCGAACTGGCGGACCCCCGGCGTGTCGATGACGGTGGCCCCGCTCGGCAGCCGATGCAGGCGGCTCGTGGTGGTCGTGTGTCGCCCGCGGCCGTGATCGGCGAGCTCCCCGGCGAGCGCCTCGCTCCCCAGGGCGGCGACCAGGCTGGACTTGCCCACGCCGGAGTGTCCGACGAAGGCGCCTCGCCCGTCACCCATGGCGTCGATCAGCGCTGGCAGCCCCTCGCCGGTCGCTGCGGACGCGCGGATCACGGCGAGCCCGGCGCGCTCCCAGGGGACCACGACCTCGTCGACCCAGGCGCGGTCCTCCTCGTCGGCCTGGTCGATCTTGTTGACCACCACGATCGGCACCGCGCCGCCATGGTGCACCGCCAGCAGGTAGCGGTCGATCAGCCTGGGGCGCAGCGGGGGATCGCTGGCCGAGCTCACGATGCCGACCCAGTCGACGTTCGCGACCACGACCTTGTGGTGGTGTCGGCTGTGTGGGGAGCCCCGGCACAGGCTGGTGCGCCGGGGGCCGAGGCGGAGCACGGTCGGGTTGTCGCCGATCGTGATCACCACGTCGTCTCCGGGTGCGGGCGGCTCACGAGCGATCAGGCTCGCGGGCAGCCGGCAGCTCAGGGTCTCGCCGCTCGGGAGCCAGACCTCGGCCTCGTGGCGCCACAGGCTCATCAGGATCCCACCGGCGGTGGGCAGATCGCGGGTGCTGCGTACGGACACGTCCGCCACGTACGGCTTGCGGCGCGCGCGCTTCGCGTCACGCCTGGAGGCGCGGTACCGCCAGGTACCGACGTCGTTGTCGTCGTCCAAGATGGACCTCGGGAACAATGGGGTGGTACGCCGGTCCTCGTGGACCGGTTCCGCCCTCTCCCGGAGCAGCCGCAGACCGCCTGCGCGCTACCCGACGCTCACGATCCGGGAGGGGTGCGACGGATGGACAGTGGCGCTCATCTGGACCTCCTCTCGGCAGAAGTGACGTTCGGGCCGTAGCGCGGGAGGTCGGAGCGCGCAAGTCGGCTCCCTGAAGTGGTAGACCGTGCCCGGAGGTCCGATGGACGCCGCGATCGTCACCTGCGCCCTGACGGGTGTGCTCACCGACCCCGCCCAGCACCACGTCCCCGTCACGCCCGAGGAGATGGCGCGGGAGGCGAAGGCCGCCTGGGACGCGGGCGCCACCGTGGTCCACCTGCACTACCGCCGCCAGGAGCCCGGCATGGGGCGCCTGCCGTCCTGGGAGCCCGAGGTCGCGGCGGCGATCGTGGACGCGATCCGCGACGCGGCGCCCGGCCTGCTGATCAACAGCTCCACGGGGGTGGTCGGGCCCGATCTGTCCGGCCCGCTCGGGGTCCTCGAGCGCACGAGGCCCGAGATCGCCGCGCTCAACGCGGGCTCGCTGAACTACCTGAAGGCCCGCTCGGACGGGCGCTGGGCCTGGCCGCCGCTGCTCTTCGACAACCCGGTCGACAAGATCGAGGCCTTCCTGTCGGCGATGGAGCGGCTCGGCATCGTGCCGGAGTGCGAGTGCTTCGACACCGGCATCGTCCGCAGCGTCGGCCTGCTGCGCCAGGTGGGCCTGCTGAAGGACCCGATCCACGTGTCGCTCGTGATGGGGGTGGCCTCGGGCATGCCGGCGGACCCGCGGTGGCTGCCGCTGCTCGTCGAGCACGTCCCCGAAGGGGCTCGCTGGCAGACGATCGGCATCGGGCGCGAGGAGGTCTGGGCCCTGCATCGTCGGGCCGCGGAGCTCGGCGGCGACGTGCGGACGGGCCTCGAGGACACGTTCTACCTGCCGGACGGGAGCCGAGCGACGAGCAACGGCCAGCTCGTGGAGGCGCTGGTGCGGACGCTGCGCGAGGTCGGGCGGGAGCCCGCGGACGCCGCCGGCGCGAGAGCCGCCTACGGCCTGCCCACCGCGTGACGAGCCTGGGCCGGGCTACGGGCTACGGGCTACAGCTTCGGGCTACAGGCTACAGGCTACAGGTTCGGGCTACAGGCTTTGGGCGGCTTCAGGCGGCTTCGGCCCACGCGCTACGGGCTTCGGGCTTCGGGTGGGCTACGGTTTCTTGATGCTTCGGGCTGGACTCTGGGAAGGAACGTCTGCGGCGTGCCCCCCCATGAGGCTGCCGCTCCAGGACCGGCGCGGTCTGCTCCGTGTGGTCTGCTCCTCGATCGAGCCACGCGTGCCCGCGCATGCGTCGAAGCACGCCGCGTGGCCGCCGGTCCGCGCGCTCCCGGCCGCCTCATCCCGCCCGTTGCCTCCATCGAGGAGGGAAAGGACCCGCGGGCTTCATCACGGGCGCCCGCAGCTGTCGGCCATTCTTGCCGGGCATGGCGATCTTCGCCAGGTGCTGTAGCCCGTAGCCGGCCTGTAGCCTGTAGCCTGTAGCCCGAAGCTGTGGCCCGTCCGAAGCCCTCGCCTTCCCTCCTGCTTCCGCCCCTGCGCGGTCAACGGCGCTTGCCGCGCTTGCCCTTGCCCTCGCGAGGGGAGGGCGGCAGGGGCACGTTGGGCGCTGCGGCCTCTTCGAGCTCGATCGCGAACAGGTCCGTGATCTCCGCCAGCGCGTCGATGTCCCGGCTGGTCTTGGGCGCCGCCCGCAGCGATGGGTGCGGCCAGGTGTGTCCGCCGCCGCTCACCTCGAGCAGCTCGACGGACGCCCCCTCGCAGCTCCAGCTGTGCCGCTTCACGCGGGTCTCGTCGCTGCCGTCGGTGTCCTCGAGCAGGTCCTCCTTCCGCGAGGACAGGTCGCAGTCGTTCTTCTTCGCGAACAGCTCCGCCGTCTCGCTGATCGACAGGTGGTCCTTGTCGCCCGTCCACAGCGTGACCTCGTCGTCGGTGCCGGCGATCACCAGCATCGGGGCCGGGAAGCCCGGGGCCTCGCACGTCTTGGCCGCCTCGCGCGACAACGCGGCACCGACCGGGGCGTACCCCTGGAAGGTCTTCGAGGACGAGGTCGCGCAGGCCAGCTCGAGCACGAGCCGCCCGCCCTCGCCCAGGCCGGCGACGTAGACCTGCTCGGGGTCGATGGGGTGGGCGCGGACCACCTGATCCACCACGACCTCGATCCATGCGCGGTCGCCCTCGTCCTGCCAGGACTCGCCGAGCTCGATGTCGTTCCGGGGCTCGGGGTCGTCCCCGCGCTTGCGCTTGCCGGCCTTGCCCTCCGCGGGCTCCGTCGGGGGATGGCCGGGCTTGCCGCTCGGGAACAGGAAGGCCACGCCGCGGTCCATGAAGGGGGATGCGACGTTCGCGAACTTCCGCGCGTCGCTGTCCTCGCCGTGCAGCATCACGATCAGCGGCATCTTCTGGCCGTCGTTGCCGTCGGGCAGGTGCAGCCAGGCGGTCCGCTCCAGCGTGCCGATCCGCGTGTCCACCGGCTGGAGCTGTTGGCGGACCGGGACGGGAGGTGCGGGCGTGGGGGCGGGAGCGGGCTCCGGGTCCGGCGCGGGCGTGCCGCCATCCCCCGTCGTCTCCCCGGCGCAGGCCAGCCCGAACCCGAGGACCGTCGCTGCCAGGAACCACCGCGCTGCGCCCATCGCTTCCTCCGCACCGCGGGAGGATGTCACACTCGGCCCCGTCCCGTCAGCGGCGTAGGATGTGGCCGGAGGGAGCGTGCACGCCGCGACGATGGTGGCCCAGGGGGTCACGATGATGGCGCTGCCGGCAGTGGCGCTGGCCCTCGTTCGGCGTCGGACGGGCGTCCCCATCGGTCCGGCGCTCGCCGGGGCGGCGGCCTTCGTCGGGTCGCAGGTGGTCCACCTCCCGCTCAACGCCGGCGTCGCGGCCCTGTGTCCGCCGCTGCCGGAGGGCGTGGGGCGGTGGCTCGTGCCGCTGGCGCTCGGGGCCTCCGCGGGGGTGTGCGAGGAGACCGCTCGCTGGGTCTCGCTGCGGCGCAACCGGACCTCGGCGGGCGCGCTCGCCACCGGCATCGGGCACGGCGGCGTGGAGGCGGCGCTCCTGGGGTTGGCGGTCGTGGTCACCGTGGTGCGGCTGATGGGCGTCGGCGACGGCGAGGGGCTGCCCGAGGAGGCGCGGCAGCAGGTCGCACAGGTGTGGGCGGCCTCGGACCTGGTCGCCCTCGTGGCCATCGCCGAGCGGGTGTTCGCCATGACCGCCCACGCAGCCGCCTCGCTGCTGGTCGGGCTCGCGGTGGTGCGCCGCTCCGTGTGGCCGTGGCTCGGCGCCTTCCTGCTGCACGCCGCCCTCGACGCCGGGGCCGTGGCGCTGGCACCCGCCGGAGCGGTGGTGACCGAGGGCTTCGTGGGTGGCGTGGCCCTCGCGTGTGTCGGGGTGATCGTGCTCGTGACGCGCGCCTGGCCGGTGGACGCGCCGCCCGCCGCCCCGCCCGTCCCGCCACCGGCGTCCGCCGGGTCGCTCTCCCGCAGGCCCCTGTCCGCGTCCGACGCGCTGCACGACGACCTCGGGTAGGGTGCGGCGATGCTGGCCATCGAGACGCGCGGTCTGGGACGGAGCTTCGACGGGCGAGTGGCCGTGGAGGGGCTGGATCTCGAGGTCCGCGCGGGCGAGGTGCTCGGCTTCCTCGGGCCCAACGGCGCCGGCAAGACGACGACGATCCGGATGCTGGCCGGATTGATCGCTCCGACCACCGGATCCGCCCGGGTGTGCGGCGTGGACGTGGTCGCGCACCCGGAGGAGGTCCGGCGGCAGGTCGGGCTGCTGACGGAGACGCCCGGCCTGTACGAGCGGCTGTCGGTCTGGCGGAACCTCGTCCTGTTCGCCGAGCTGTACGGCGCGGACGATCCCGCAGGCCGCGTCGAGCGCTGGCTGAAGCGCATGTCCCTGTGGGAGCGGCGCGAGGATCCGGCGGGCTCGCTGTCCAAGGGGATGCGACAGAAGGTGGCGCTGTGCCGGGCGCTGCTCCACGACCCGGCGGTCGTGTTCCTCGACGAGCCCACGAGCGCCCTGGACCCCGAGGCCGCCGGCACCGTGCGCGCCATCGTCTCCGAGCTGCGCGAGGCGGGTCGCACCGTGTTCCTCACGACCCACCAGATGGAGGAGGCGGACCGGCTGTGCGACCGGATCGCCGTGTTCCGCCGCTCGCTCAAGGTGCTGGACACGGCCGAGGCGCTCCGGCACATGCTCTTCGGCCGGCAGCTCACGGTGGCGCTGGTCGACGCGACCGACGAGCACCTCCGTATCGCGACCGCGGTGGAGGGTGTCGAGGAGGGGCTGCGCGAGGCGGACCGGCTGGTGCTGCGGGTCGACGACCCCGATCGCACCGCTCCCGCCGTCATCCGCGCGTTGGTCCTGGCAGGGGCCGGCGTGCGGCGGGTGGGCGAGGTGCGGCAGCCGCTCGAGCGGGTCTACCTCGAGCTGGTGGGGGCGTCATGAGCCGGATGGTGGCGCTCCTGCGCAAGGAGGCCCTGGACCTCGTGAAGCACCGCATGGTGCTGGTGACGCTGCTGCTCGTCCCGTCGCTGCTGACGCTGGTGGCGCTGGGCTCGGTGGTGCCGTTGCAGGCGTTGCCCCAGGGCGAGGTGTCCATGGACGAGCTCGGCCCGCTCGCGGCGAGCGTGGACTGCACCGATCTGGCGCCCGAGGACTGCCTCCGCTTGTCCGTCGCCGCGATGCACCGGCTGCTGTACCTCATCATCCCCACCACCCTGCCGACGGTGATCGCGGCCTACTCGGTCGTCGGCGAGAAGTCCGAGCGGACGCTCGAGGCCCTGCTGGCGACGCCGATCTCCACGACCGAGCTGCTGTCGGCGAAGGGGCTCGCGGCCCTGATCCCGGCGGTGGTGGCCACCTGGCTGGCTGCGGCGGTCCACGCGGCCGGCCTGTTCGCTGCCGTCGGACCGGACCTGCTCGCTCGCGTCTACACCCCCGCCTGGCTGGCGGCCCTCGTCGCGACCGTGCCGACGCTGGCGCTCGCCTCCGTCCTGCTGTCGCTGCTCGTGTCGAGCCGATCGGTCGACCCGCGATCGGCACAGCAGCTGGGTGGCTTCGTCGTGGTCCCGATCGTGGGGATGCTGATCGCCCAGTCGCTCGGCGTGGGCGTGCTGCGCGCCCCGGTGCTGGCGGCGTTGACCATCGGCGCGGCGGCGATCGACGCGTTGCTGATGTGGCTGTGCGTGCAGGTCTTCGAGCGCGAGAGCATCCTCGTTCGCTGGAAGGGGATGTGATCTTGCCACACGGACCAGCGGTGAGCGTATGCTGGTCGTATGGGGCAAGGGCCGTCAGGGAGGGGGTTGATCCTGGCAGCGCCGGTCCTCGGCGTCGCCCTGCTGCTGTATGCGGGCTCGGCGCTCTGGTCGGGTGCGGCGACCTGGGGGCTCGCGGTCGCGTTGGGTTGCGGAACTTCGGCGGTGGGCCTCCTGATCGCCACCGGACGGATGATGGCCCGCACCGAGCGCCTGGAGGCGGATCTGGCGCACCAGGGCATGCGCTGTCGGTCCGCCGAGCAGCAGCTCCACGCGGAGGGCGAGCGGCTGCGCGCGCTGGGCGTCGCGTCGATGGAGGTGAGCGGGGCGACGGTGACGCACGCGTCGGAGCTGCTGGCGGCGCTGGTGCAGGAGCCCGACCAGCTCTGGCGTCGGGCGCGGACGGCGCTCGTCCAGGAACGTTGCGGGGTGTGCCTCGAGCCCGAGCTGCGGGGTGCCACGGTCGTCCAGCTCGACGGCCGCGTGCTGGAGCTGGTCGCCACCGGACACCGCCACGACGGTGGGCGCAAGGTCGGCGGCGACGTGGTCCTGGTGCGGGACACGACCGACCTGCAGGCGCTCCAGCGACGCCTGGAGGGTGCGGAGCAGCTCGCCACCGTCGGGACGCTGGCGGCCACGGTCGCGCACGAGCTGAACAACCCGCTCGTGGGGGTGATGGCGAACCTGGAGGTGCTGGCGGACCACCTCGCCGTCCCAGGCGCCGATCCGGAGATCGTGGAGTGCCTGTACGACGCGCGCGACGCCGCCTCCCGCGTGCGGGCGATCGCCGCCGACCTGCGGACCCTGGCCCGCCCGGAGGACGCGTCCCCGGTGCCGACCGACGTGGCGACGGTGGTGCTGAGCTCGCTGCGCCTGTTGCGCCACACCGCCGGCAGCACCCCGCTCGAGGCCGAGCTCGACACCGGGCTGCCCAAGGTCATGGCGACGGAGGGGCGCCTCGGGCAGGTGCTGTTGAACCTGCTCACCAATGCGATCGCCGCGAGCGTGGAGACGGACACCTCCGCGGGCGTCCGCCTCCGTGGGCGCGCTGACGGCGACTTCGTCCGGATCGAGGTCATCGACCACGGACCGGGCATCCCGGCGGACCTCCGGGACCAGCTGTTCACCCCGTTCGCCACCGGGCGGCCGGGCGTGGGGACGGGCCTCGGGCTCTACACCTGTCGGCGGATCGTGGAGGGCTTCGGCGGCACGGTGGACCTCGATCAAGGTGGTGGTGCCGTCGTCGCCACGGTCCGCCTCCCGATCGCGCCGGGGGCCGCGCCGGTCGAGGGGCGCGGGCCGGTGCTGGTCGTGGACGACGATCCGACCGTGGGCCGAGCGCTGGCCCGTCGGCTCGGACCCGTCCCCGTCACGGTCGTCCGCGATCTGGCCGCGGCGCGCGTGGAGCTGCAGCGCCGTCGGTGGGACGTGGTGCTGGTCGACGTCCACCTCGACGGAGAGCTCGGCACCGACCTGCTCGACGACGCGCTCGCGGTCCGTGGGACCACGCTCGTGTTCATGTCCGGCGGCGCGCCCGACGCGGAGCTCATGGCCCGTATCCGGCGGGGAGGCTGCCGCCTGCTGGAGAAGCCGTTCAGCCCCGCGGCGGTCTGGGACCTCTCGGAGGAGGGCAGGGACCCGATGCTGCGCTGACGATGTTACCGGGCCGGCGAGGTGCCGGTGGTGTGGACCCCAGAATGGTTCGGCGTGGACCGCGACGTGCTCCGGCGGGTGCTGAGCGTGCTCGCGGAGCGTGGCGCGGACCACGGTGAGATCTTCCTCCAGCACGCACGCACGACCCGGGTCGTGATGGAGGACGGGATCCTCGGGCGCGCCGAGGTGCGCGTGGACCACGGTGCCGGCCTGCGCGCGGTGGTCGGGGACCGCGTGGGGTACGCGTTCACCGAGGACCTGTCGGAGCGCAGCCTGACGGACGCGGCGCGCACGGCGGCGAGCATCGCGCAGGGGGGCGTCCGCCACGGGCCGGTGGCGCTGGTCGACGGCCGACCGCAGGGCGACCGGTACCGTCTCCAGCGCGGCTGGGGTGAGGTCGCCGTCCGTGAGCGGATCGATCTCGTCCACCGGGTCGAGGCGCTGGCCCGCGACCTCGATCCCCGCGTGCAACAGGTCCAGGCCAGCCTGATCGACGTCGACGAGCGCGTGGTGATCGCGAGCATCGACGGGCGCGTGACGCTCGACGATCGGCCCATGGCGCGCCTCGGCGTCCAGATCACCGCCGTCTCCGAGGGTCGCGTCCGGACCGGCAGCAGCAACCTCGCCGGACGGCGTGGGCTCGACTGGTTCGACGAGGGACGCCTCCAGCAGGTGGCGAAGGAGGCGGTGGAGCGCACCGTCGTCCAGTTCGACGCGGTCCAGCCCCGCTCGGGGGAGTGGCCGGTGATCCTGGCGGCGGGGGCGAGCGGCATCCTGCTGCACGAGGCCGTGGGGCACGGGATGGAGGCCGACTTCGCCCGCCGGGACGAGACGATCTACAGCTCGATGATCGGTCGCCGGGTGGCGCCGCCCTTCGTCACCATCGTGGACGACGGGACGCAGGCCGGCGAGCGCGGCTCGATCGAGGTCGACGACGAGGGGACCGAGGGGCAGCACACGGTGCTCGTCCGAGAGGGTGTGCTCGAGACCTTCCTGCACGACCGGGTGAGCGCCGCCCACTACGGCCTGCGGTCCACGGGCTCGGGGCGCCGCGAGTCGTACCGGCACCCGCCGATGCCGCGCATGCGCAGCACGTACATGGCGTCCGGTCCGAACACCGCTGAGGAGATCGTGCGCTCGGTGAAGTACGGCATCCTCGCGGAGACGTTCGCGAACGGCCAGGTCCAGATCGGCGCCGGCGACTACACCTTCTTCGTCCGCGGCGGCTGGCTGGTCGAGGACGGTCGGGTGACGGCGCCCATCCGCGACGTGAACATCATCGGCAACGGTCCGGAGACGTTGGAGCGCGTGACGATGGTGGGCGACGATCTGCGGCTCGACACGGGTGGGTGGACCTGCGGCAAGGACGGGCAGCGCGTCGCGGTGTCGCAGGGCATGCCGACCGTGCTGGTGTCCCGACTGACGGTGGGTGGCGCGTGACCGAGGAGCAGGGACTGACGATCGCGCTGGAAGCTGCGAAGGCGGCGGGAGCTTCGGATGCGTACGTCGACGTGGCGCGTACGCGCGAGGTGACGTTGCGCCGGCGGCAGGGTCGGATCGAGACCTCGTCGGAGGCGACGACCCGCTCGTTGTCGGTGCGGGTCTGGGTGGACGGCCGATACGGAGCGGCCGCGACGACCGACCTGCGTCCCGAGGGTCTGCCCGACTTCGTGCGTCACCTGGTCGCGCTCACCCGCGAGCTCGAGCCCGATCCCGATCGGCGCATCGCGGACCCCGCGCTCTACCCGGCCGGCCCCGGACCGGAGCTCGACGCGGCGGACCCGGCGGTGGCGGCGCTCGACCCGGCGACCCGCGAGGCGATGCTGGCGGACGCGGCGAGCGCGCTGGACGCCGACCCCGAGGTCCTCAGCGCCTCGGCCGAGATCCGCACGGCCGACGGGTTGCTCCTGGTCGCGTCGACCAACGGGCTGGCCACTCGGTGGCAGGGCACACGGGTCACCGTGTCCGCGCAGGCGACGGTGCGGGACTCGGGCGATCGGCGCAGCGAGGACCACGCCTGGGCCACCTGCCGTCACCTCGAGGACCTGCCGCGGCTGGCGGCGCTCGGTGAGGAGGCCGCGCGGCGTGCGAAGGAACGCGTGGGGAGCCAGCAGGGACGCACGCGGCGCGCGACGATGGTGGTCGAACCGCGCGCGGCGGGGACGCTGCTGCGCTGGCTGGTCGCGGGCGCCGAGGGCTCTGCGCTGCACCAGGGCCGCAGCTTCTGGCTGGGGCGCCTCGACGAGCCGGTGGTGAGCGACGTGCTCTCGCTGACGGACGATCCGTGGCTGCCGCGGGGCCTGCGCTCGCGGGTGCACGACGACGAGGGGATGGCGAGCGGACCGAGGGCCGTGATCGAGGGTGGGGCGCTGCGGTCGCCCTGGCTGGACACGACGTACGCCCGCAAGCTCGGCACCTCGCCCACCAACGGAACACCCTCGAACCTGGTGGTGCGCCCCGGTGAGCGTGGCCTGGACGCGATCGTCGGCTCGGTCGAGGACGGTGTGCTCGTCACCGACTGGGTGGGTGGCAACGTGTCGGAGTCGACGGGTGACTTCTCGGTCGGGCTGCGGGGCTTCGCGCTGCGCGGTGGGGTCCGCGGCGGGCCGGTGGGGGAGATGAACGCCTCGGGCAACCTGCTGGCGCTGTTCCGCTCGCTCGTGGAGGTGGGCGACGAGCCGTTCCGCTGGTCCCCGATGCTGAGCCCCGCGCTGGTGTTCGAGGACGCTCAGCTCAGCGGGTGCTGATTCAGCAGGGGCACTGGTAGAAGGGCGTGGACAGCCCGCCACGTCGCCCGCCGGACACGCTCTCGAGGACCAGCTGCTGCTCGAGCCAGGTCCGCCCGATCAGCTCGAGCTCGCCGTCGCCCTCCACGTCGAGGATCTCGTCCACGGTGAGGACGTCCCCCAGGTCGCGCTCGACCACTGCGCGCAGGCCGCCGTTCGGGTCGACCTCGTACAGTCCGAGCACGCTCCCGGTCGGCTCACCACAGCTGCCGTCGAGGTGGGCGTGGGCCATCACTCGGACGACGCCGGTGCCCGGGTGGCGAAGCAGGCGCACGTCGACGGTCGGCACTCCCTCCAGCGCACCCGAGGCCACGCTGGCGAGCAGCGCGCTGCGTGCGGCCTGCTCCTGCTCCATCGTCGCGTCCTCCGTGTTCCAGACCACCGGCGCGGCGAGCTCCGCTGCGCGTCCCCAGCGCTCGACGGCGCAACCCTCGAGCTCCGCCGCGACCACGGCCGCCCCGTGGCGCACCACGAGCTCGGGCGTCCAGCTCGTCACCTCCTCGCCCGCGTAGGTCGGGTCCCCGAACAACCGGTCCAACCGGACGAACGACGTGACGCGGGCGACGCAGCCGCTGGCCAGTCGGACCGAGGTCAGGCCGGCGAGCTCGGCGGGAACCCGGTCGGTGGACAGCGGGCGCACCAGGGCGAGGTCGCCCTCGGGTCCCTGGATCAGCTCGCCCGGCTCGGCCAGCTCGGGTGCGGGACCCTCGAACGTCGCCCACACGTGCCCTCCGCCGCTCACCACGAACAGCAGCCCGGTCGGCGGCGGCGAGGTGATCGGCACGGGGACCGGCGTGTGGGAGAAGCACCCGAGCAGCGTGGGTAGCAGGAGTGGCATGTCGTGTCCTCGGTTCCGGGCGGGCGGACGACCTTCGTGCTCATTTTCCTTGCGGGAGCGTGTGTGGTGCGTCTATCCTCGGTCGATGTGGTTCCTCACCATCCTGGCATGCAGTGACCCCTGTGGTGGCCCGCGCTTCGTCGATCAGGACGGTGACGGCTTCGGCCGCGGGAGGGCGGCCTCCTGCGAGGGTCCGGATGTGGTGCGGGTCGGCGGTGACTGCGACGACCACGACGCGAACGTCCATCCGGGCGCGCCCGAGGTCTGTGACGGCGGTGTCGACGACGACTGCGATCCCGACACCGTCGAGGAGGAGGTGGACGGCGGGCCGGTGTTCCGTGACACCGACAGGGACGGGTTCGGTGGTGAGCGCGTGCGCGAGGGGTGCCCTGGCGATCGCGAGTCCAGCGTCGGCGGAGACTGCAACGACCTCCAGCAGGACATCCACCCGGGTGCGGCGGAAGCGTGCAACGACGGGATCGACGACGACTGTGACCCCGCCACGCCCGACGACGACGCGCTCGGCCCCCTCTGGTACGTCGATGCGGACCTCGACGGGTTCGGGGATCCGTCGCGTCCGCTGCGGACCTCGTGCCGACCGATCGGAGGCACGTCGACGGTGGCGACGGATTGCGACGACCAGCTCGCCAGCGTGAACCCCGAGGCTCAGGAGAGCTGCAACGATCGGGACGACGACTGCGATGGGCAGGTCGACGACGATGTGTCCTGGTGGGACGTGTTCGAGGATGCCGATGGCGACGGCTGGGGGGCGGTCGCGCTCGGCACCGTCTGCCATGTCGAGCGAGGGCAGGTGACACTGTCGGGTGATTGCGACGACACCGAGGCCGCCATCCACCCGCAGGCCGAGGAGGTGTGCAATCACGTCGACGACGACTGCGACGGGCAGGTCGACCCGGGGTTGTGGGTCGAGCAGTGGCCGGACCTGGACGGCGACCTCCACGGCGACGCGTCGGCGAGCTCGATCGTGGACTGCCGGACGCCGGGCTGGACGACGAGCCCGTCGGACTGCGACGACGCCACCCCCACGGTGTACGAGGGGGCGCCCGAGCACTGCGACGGCCTCGACGAGGACTGCGACGGAGCGGTCGACGAGGACGCGGTCGATCGGCGGTACCTCGACCTGGATGGAGATGGGTTCGGTCGGACGGATCGGTTCGTGACCTCGTGCGACGCCGTGGGGGCGCCGAGCGGAGGAGACTGCGACGACGACGACGCGACTGCCTACCCGGGGGCGGTGGAGACCTGTGGCGACACCACGTCGGACTGCGATGCGCGCACCGATCCGTGCTCGGACACGTGCGTCTGGGCCCGGCGTGGGTCGGACAGCGTCTCGCTGCGGCTGGACGACGGGACGCAGGTGGCGTCACTCCCGTGTTCGATCGACGCGGTGGATCGAGCGGGCGTCCCCGTGCGGTCGGACGACCTGCTGGTCCGGTGGACGGACCCCGGCTCGGGCAGCTGCAATGGCGACTGGGTTCCACTCGATCAGGATCTCCCCGATCCCGTTTCCTGGGAGGTGTGCGTCGGCAACTGCCCGTATTGCGGCAACTACGACTACTACGAATACTACGGCTACTACTACGATTGTGATTGCACGACCTTCGAGGCCGCGCCCGAGGTGGGTCGGCTCGCGGTGGACGACGCCGGGCACGTCTGGGCGCCATTCGGCTTGCGTGCCGCAGGTGACGAGGACGGTGGACTGCTGGAGGTCGTGAACCCGTATGTCGTGGCCCAGCGGATTCCGTTTCCCCAGGCGTCCGCGTCCGACGGGGTGTGGTTGGTGGGCGACGACCGGTTGTGGCTGGCGCAGGGTCCCGTGCTCGTGGCGTACACGTTGCCGGGGTTGAACCCCATGGCCGACGTGCCCGGTGGTCGCGTCGTCGACGCGCTCGACGGGCGGATGGTGGTGCTCGGGGACGGACCCGCGCGGTTCGCGGGCGCTCGGGACGGGGTCGACCTCGGGGTGTTCGAGCCGCTGGACATCACGAGCGCGCTCGCCGTCGGTCCGGGCGACCTGCTGGCGACGTTGCCGGACGGCTCGGTCGTACGGACGCGCGGTGACGGCGTGGTCGTGCCCTGGCTCCCCGCGGGGTCGGCGACCGAACTGGTGGGTATCGCTCCCTGCCCGTAGCGGACGGATGGGCGGATCGAGTAGGGTTTCGGCATGTGGCTCTGGTTGGCCATCGGGTGTGGGCGAGACTGTACCCCCGAGATCGTGCGCCCCGACCGCGACGGTGACGGGTACGGTCTGGGTGCGCCCTCGTTCGCCTGCGTGGGGCCGGGCCTCGCGAACCGCTTCGACGACTGCGACGACACCGATCCGACGATTCACCCCGACGCGGTGGACACGTGCAATGGCGTGGACGACGACTGCGACCCGACCACCCTCGAGGACGAGGTGTCCGGCGTGCCGCTGTTCCACGACGGTGACCGTGATGGGTTCGGCGGGGCACCGGCGGGGTCGGGGTGCCCCTCGCGCGGCGTGTCGCTGGTCGCGGGGGACTGCGACGACCGTGACGAGACCGTGTTCCCGGGTGCCCCCGAGCTGTGCAACGACGGCCGGGACGACGACTGCGACCCGTCCACTCCGGATGACGTGGGGCGGTTCGGGACCGAGGGGTACGCGGACGCCGACGACGACGGGTACGGCGACCCCGACCGGCCACTCGGACGGAGCTGCGAGCCGATCGGTGCGACGACGGGGGACGACTGCGACGACGGGGACCGCCTGGTCCACCCGAGAGCCCGCGAGGTGTGCAACGGCGTCGACGACGACTGCGACGGCCTGACCGACGAGGACGTGCTGCCCGAGTGGTGGGCGGACGCCGATGGCGACACCTTCGGGGGCGAGGCGCTCGGTCCGGCGTGTGAGTCTCCCCGGCCCGGCGCGGTGCACCGTGGCGGCGACTGTGACGACGCGCGGGCCCGGGTGTACGACGGGGCGCCCGAGCACTGCGACGGGACGGACGAGGACTGCGACGGGCTCGTCGACGAGGACGTTGTGGACCGGTGGTACGCGGACGCCGACGGCGACGGGTGGGGACGGACGGAGGACTGGGTGGCGGGGTGCGATCCGTCGCTCGGCGCGCGCTGGGGCGGGGACTGCGACGACACCGACCGCAACACGTACCCCGGCGCACCCGAACGCTGCGGCGGGAGCGCGTCGGACTGCGACGGACGCACCGACCCGTGTGTGGAGGGGTGCGTCTGGTTGGCGAGCGCGACGCACACCTTCGCGGTCCGACCCTCCGACGGCGCCGTGCTCGCGTCGCTGCTCGGCAGGTACGACACGGTGGATCGGACGGGCGGGCTGTGGACGACGGACGGCACCGATGTGGTGCGGCGGGACCCGGGATCGGGCGTCGCCACCGGGTGGCCGCTCGCCGACGAGCTGCCGGAGCCGACCACCTGGGTCGAGTGCATTCCGAACTACGGCTCGTGCGACGGAACGTACTACCGCACCGACTGGTACTGCCCCGCTCACCACACGTCGCCCGAGCTCGGCCGCCTGGCGGTGGGGACGTTCGGCGAGCTGTGGGTCCCCTATGGCGAGCGTGACGAGGTGACGGACTACTACGGGTACAACGTCGGTGCGATCGAGTCCGGCGCGGGCGGTCTGATGGTGTTCGACACGGTGGATGGGCTGCGGGACGAGCTCGCCTTCCCGTGGGGCACGCTCGCGGCCTCGGCGTGGCCCGTGGGCCCGGACCGCCTGTGGCTCCAGCAGGACACCGAGCTCGCGGGGCTCGCGCCGGGTGGCGTGGAGGTGGCGCGCGTCGTCGGCGAGCGAGCGGTGGACACGCTCGACGGGCGGATGGTGGTGCTCGGCGCCGCGGTGCCGCGCTTCGCGGGCGCTCTGGACGGCGCGGACCTCGGGGTGTTCGAGCCGCTCGATGCGACGGACGCGCTCGCCCTCGCGCCGGGCGTCGTGCTCGCCACGCTGCCCGACGGTTCGGTGGTGGTCGCGCGTGGGGACGGTGTGGTCCGCGAGCTGCTGCCCGCGGGATCGGCCAACGGGGTGGTGGGGTTGGGCCCGTGTCCCTGAGGGAGCGCGTGCTGTTCGCTGCGACCGCGGGGCTCCTCGTCCTCGCCGGGTGGTTGGTGTGGGAGGGGCGGCCTGAGCGCCCGGAGCGCGAGGTGCCCGAGCAGGTCGCGGCGCCGACACCCTGGCCGGTGTACCGTGCACCATACGAGATCGTGCTGAGCGCGACGCCAGCGCGCATGCCGATACCGGACCACTGCCTGAGCTTCGTACCGTCCGACGGGACGACGACGGCCCTGGCGCTCGCCGATCCCCACGCCTGGTGGAACCCACGTCGCCACGCGTCGCCGCGCGTGCGTGCTTGGAGTCGTGCGCTCGGGATGGGCCCCTCGGACCTGGCCCCGTGGGTGGCTCCCATCGACCCTTGGCTCGCACATGCCCTGGTGGACGAGGAGCGAGCCTGGGTTGGTCTCGACGGTCACGCATACGCCGATGCGGCCGACCGCCTCGATTCCCTGCTGGACGCGGACGGACAGATCGCGGATTCGTCGGGCGACCCGGAGCTCGCGCGGGTGACGGATCTGATCGCGCTGGATCTGGAGGCTCAGGGTTTGGAGAGTCCCCTCGCTCCCACGAACGATGTTCCGACCGCGCTGGATCTGATCCTCGAAGGCTCCGATGCGGAAGCGCAGGTGGGGGTCGCGCGCCTCTGCTCCGCCGACCTGCTGCTCGATCCGGCCACGCACCGGGCGCTTCGGGAGCGTGTCGCCCGCGCCGCGGATGCGACGATGGCTCTTCGGCTCGTCGAGGTGGGGCTCCGGTCGGCCTGGAACGCCGGCCAACGAGGGGAGGTGATCGCCTGGGCGGCGAGGGTGGAGCCGACGCTCGACGCTTGCGACGGTTGGGGACCCTACGCGGAGCTTTCGGAGGTGGTGCTACCGACCTTCGGCGACCTCGGGTCGACCTTCGGGCCGGACGGCGCGCGGGAGGTGGCAGACACCCTCGCAGCGCGCTGGCCCTGGGCCCACGCCTCGGTGGATTGTGATCTCGCACCTTGCGTATTGCGATTCGGCATGGCGACTGAAGATCAGTCGCGGAACGCCTGGTTCGAGTCCAGGAACGCGCTGCCGGACGTGGGATGGGCAGGGGTTTCCACCCGTGCGATCTATGACGATCGCGGGCCCTCGCTGGTCATCTACGGCGCAACGGCGGAGGCGTCGGGTCTCGAACCCGAGACGTTCGTACGGTGGACGGAGTGGCGGAGCTGGCGTTCCCATGTCTGGCCTTGGGAATGTCTGGTCGAGGGCGAGCGCGCCAAACTGCTCTCGGTGGTTGGGCAACTCGGGTGGCGCGCGATCAGGTCGTGGGAGGAGGACCTGGATCGGGCCGCGCAGGAGTGTCACGCGGTGCTTCCCCTCAGAGCGTCTGCGCATTTGGACGCCCGCTGGGACGGCGACCGCTGGGCGCTGGACTCGGAGCTTCCGTTCGTCACCTGCGTGGAGGACGCCACGGTGCTCGGTCCGCCCGAGCCCACGGCGCTGCGGCTCGACTTCCGCGTCGACGACGGAACGGACCTCCACGGTCGCTGAGAGCTATGGCAGGACCGTCCGCAGCCGCCCGTCTCGGTCCAGCCCCACCGCCACGACGCCGTCCGGGCCCGTCACCAGCTCGACCTGGTGCAGCTCGGTCCCGTCGACCGCGAGCGGCTGGCGGTGCCCGGCGCCCACGGGGTCCGTGAGCAGCTCGGTGCTGCGATCCACGCTCTCCACCGCGACGAGCAAGGTCCCGTCGAGGTCTTCGGCCATCGCCAGCCAACGCTGCCCGAACACCGGTCCACCCGCGTCCACCCAGGGCGCGCTCCAGGTGGCGCCGTCGTCCTCCGAGATCGCCAGGTGCAGCCTCGGCGCCTCGTCGCTCGCGGGCGCGATCCAGCCCGCCACCAGCGCTCCGTCGGCGCGACGCAGGATCCGCGGACCGTCCTCGGGGCAGATCTCACCCGAGTAGAGGTAGCGGTCGTCCGAGACCTGGCGGACCTCGTCGAAGCCGGGCTCCCCGCCGGTCGCCACCGCGGTCTGCAGGGTGCGGCCGACGTGGATGCGCACGGCGAGCAGCGGACCGTCGGGCCCCATCCGGAAGTCGGGTGGGCTGCAGTCGTGCGCGATCGGGAGCTCCTCGGACACCGGGCGGACCACGAAGCCGTCGTCGCGCCGCGCCCACACGACCTGGTCCGTCGTCCCCCACACCTGCCGCTTCCAGAGCACCCAGGGCTCGTCGGCTTCGTAGGCGAGGGACGCGTGCTCGACGACGAGCTCGGCGCCCTCGGGTGCACTCGGGAGGTCCGACGGCTCGATCACGTCGACGAGCGCGGGCTCGTGGAACGTCACGCCGCTCCCGTCGGGCACGCCCTCGGTCAGCCAGACGGAGCGCGCGTCACCGTGGCGGTACGGGTCGACGCTGGTGAACGCGATCCCCAGCACCCCGTCGCCCAGCGCCAGCGCGGGCCGCTCGGTGGCCCCGGCGAAGACGGTGCCCGTCGTCGGCACCTCGGTGGCTGGCCCGAGCGCCCCGTCCGCGCCGAGCCGGTGGACCCACAGCCGCGTCAGGTGGTCGCGGTCCGCCAGCCCGAACGTGAGCCACACGCCGCTGTCGTCGGCGGCCAGCCGCTGGAACCCGAGGCGCTGGTCGGGGTCCTCGGGCGCCTCCACGCACCCGGCGCCGCACCCCTCGTCGTCGGGGACCTCGAGGGCCACCGGGGGAGGCGAGCAGGCGAGCAGGGACCACCACATGGCGTGCATCCTATCCGGGCGTTGGGCCGTCGGGCTGCGGCATTCCTGACGCGGTACGACACGCGATCGTGGCCAGGTCGGCGTCGCTCCGTGGTCCGGATGTTGCTGCAAGATCGGGTGGAGGTCGTGATGAAGGAGCAGATGCAAGCCCCGACTCAGGCCCCCGCCCCGGCCCCGGAGGCTGCGGCACCCGCCCCGGTGGTCGCCCAGGCCGCCGGGAACGCGTTCGAGGCGGCGCGCGCGCCGGTGCCCCAGGTGGTCCCGCTGCCGCCGCCGCGGCCCAAGGACCTCGGCACCAGCCCCCGCGACAAGTTCGACAACCAGTTCGCGGCCCAGGGCAACCGAACGATCGACCCGAACGAGGCTCGCTGGCGTCAGCTGTCGCCCGACGAGGCCGCGCCGTACCTGGCCACGCCCGACGAGTTCCGCTCCCAGCCCGGCGAGCTCGGCTACCACACGACGCTCGGCGGACAGACCTGGCTGTGGGGCAAGCACGCCCAGGATCCCAAGAACCCGCTGCGCGCCCGAGACATGATGGGACCGAACGCGAAGCAGGTGTTCAGCCGGGCGATCCCGACCGCCAACCCCAAGGACCCGAAGAAGCAGGACGTCACGGTGTTGAACGCGAACGGGACCACCTCGGTCCTGGGCGCCAACAAGCACGGCATGACCGAGCTGCCGACCACCGGCTACGGCTTCACCACCCACCATCGCAACGACGTGAAGGTGAAGGGCCACGCGCAACCCGATCAGTGGGGCACGGCCGCGGGGGTCGCGCGGACGATGAACATGATGGCCGACTACCGGACGATGTTCCCTGGGTCGAGCATCGCGATCGGGGACCTGTCGACGGACACCGGCAACAGCCCGCTGGTGCAGACCGGGTCGAACAAGCGCCACTCCACGCACTACCAGGGGTCGCAGGTCGACATGCAGTACCCGCAGGGCAAGGGCAGCACCAACGCCGGACCCAAGACGGCCGACGACCTCTTCCGGACGCGGTCGCTCGTCCGGATCGCCGAGCAGAACGGGATGAACCGGTTCTACACCGATCCGGCGCTCCACCAGAAGGGGCTGTACACGGCGCCAGGCACCTCGGAGAAGGGGGAGTCGCACCACCGCGACCACATCCACATCGGCCAGGGATCGGGTCGACGGGCGGCTCCGGCTCCGGCTCCGGCTCCGAGAGCGCGAGCGAGCCGCATCCGCCGCCGTCGCTGACCCGTCAGCGCGGGAAGAGGGGGTTCGCCGGCAGGATGTCGGTTCCCCCCACGGGGATGGGCGTCCACTCGCGCGCGTGCCCGTCCACGAACACCACGAACCGCAGCGACGGGTCCTCCAGCGGTGCGTCGAACACGAGATCGAACGTCGCGGGGCGCCCGTCGGGCAGCGGCTCGACCACGCGGACCTCGAACGGGCCCATGTCGACGACGTCGCCGTCGTAGTGGGGGCAGCCGTCGGTCAGCGTGCGGTCCAGCCACTGGGCGGAGATGTGCGTGCCGGACTCGGGGAGCTCGCGCACCCCTCCGGCTGGCGGCGCCACCCCGCGGTCCACCTGCATCCTGAGCGTGCGCTCGTCGATGCGCTCCACCACCGAGCGCTGGAGCGAGGGGGCGATGGCGTACAGGTGCGCGGGGCCGGGCTCGCCGCGCAGGCGTCGCGCGAAGGGGAGGTAGCCCGCGAACAGACCGACCGGAGCCTGCAGCGCGATCGCGTCGGCCTCGGCCGCGCCAGCGTCGACCAGCACGTCGGACCAGGCCCCCGCGGTGAGCGTGTCGAACACGCGGACGTTGAGCAGGGCGAGGGGTAGTAGCACCGGCGACAGCAGCCCGTGGACCGCGAGGAGCAGCCCCACGACCGGCGTCCGCCAGCGGCCCAGCTCCCCGCGGGCCAGCGCGGCCGCCAGCGAGCCGACGAGCCCGCTCACACCGATCCCCGTCATCAGGAGCAGCCGGGAGGAGGGGAGGGTGGCGCAGACCGGGACGACCGCGAGCAGGGAGCCCGCGAGCAGGAAGCGCGCGCCACGCGAGGGGACGAGGTCGGGGTGCGGGTTCGCGTGCGTCGGCCAGACCGCCTTCACCAGCGGCCAGCACACCCAGGCGATGGGGACGAGCAGCACGAGCGCCGCGCGGGCGAGCTCGTGGCCGAGCCGGGGCCCGAGCAACATCCACAGGTCGACGAACGACACCGTCCAGGCCGAGCCCCACAGCATCGGCGCCCGCTCCAGCACGAGCGAGGCGAAGGCGCGAGGCTGCCCGAGCGCGTCGAAGTAGCCGTCGTTGTGCGCGCCGCCGTAGCCCCCCTGGATCCAGGCGGCGGCCCACAGCCCCACGGGGAGCACGTAGATCAGGGCCTTCCAGCGGTCGCGGCGGTGATCGACGAAGAGCGCGGCGGCGAGGAGGTACCCCACCGTCGCCACGCCCGCCTCGGAGGAGCACAGCGACAGCCCGAGCAGCAGGGCCGCGAGCGCACGCCGGCCGCTCAGGTGCGAGGCGACGGCCCAGGTGCCGAAGGCGGCGGCGATCACGGCGTTCCGGTTCGCGAGCCAGCCCAGCGTCATCCCGTGGGCGTCGTCCAGGACGAAGGCCACCGTGGCGAACAGGATGGCGGCGCCTGCCTTCTCGCCCAACGCCTTTCGGTAGATCGCGGCGGCCCCGAGGCACGCGACCGCGAACCACGCGGCGGTGTGAAGCGCGTGCCAGGGGAAGAACGTGGGTGCCACCCAGCCGTCGACGAGGTGCGTCCACGCGGTGACCGGACGGAAGAACGCGAGCTTCAGGTTCGGGTCGCTCCACCAGGGCAGGAGCGCCTCGTGCTGGCGGGCCGCCACGTCCGCGGGTGTCCGCACGAAGCGGAACATGTCCATCGCCACGAAGTCGGGTGACTCGAGGAGCGCGCGCTGGACGACGTCGTCGAGCTGGAACCCCGTGAACAGCATGGGGGAGCACAGCAGGACGGCGGCGATCACCAGCCCGCGCGGCCCGAGCCGCTCCCACAGTCGCACGGGAAGCAGCGCGAGCCGGGTCCAGCGGTCGGTCATGCCTCCGCGGGGTCCTTCGGCAACGGGTGGCGGGCGAGGAAGTCCTCGACCAGCGGCAGGATGCGCTCGTGCGCGTCCTCGACGACCCAGTGGGCGGCGTCCGGGAAGCGGTGCGCCTCGCCCTGGGGGAGCAGCTTCTGCCACTTCTCGAGGAAGCGGGGCGTGAACACGAAGTCCTTGTCGCCCCAGATGAACAGGGTCGGCGTCTTCGCGAACTTCTCGGGGACCTCCTTCGTCATCCGCTCGATCGTCACGCGCGTGGGATGCCCGTCCTCGAGCGGGATGTCGCGGATGAACATCAGGTGCGCGACGCGGTGGTCGTACGAGTCGTACGGCGCGAGGTACCCCCGGCCGACCGCACCCTTCATGCGCCCGCGGTCGCCGATCGCGCGGAGCAGGCCGGCGCGGGCGAAGCCGTTGAAGCCGCGGACGACGATCTCACCCACGAGCCGCTTGCGGGCGAGGCGGATGGAGAGCGGCACCTCCTCCATGAAGACGGAGGTGTTGAAGACGACGAGGCGAGCGATGCGCTCGGGGCGCGCGCAGGCGGCGCCGAACCCGATGGCCCCGCCCCAGTCGTGGACCAGCATGGTCACGTTCTTGAGGTCCAGCCGGTCCATCAGCTCGACGAGGTTGTCGATGTGGTCCTGCAGCCGGTACGTCCAGGACTGCGGCTTGTCGGAGAGCCCGGAGCCGACGTGGTCCGGCACGATGCAGCGGTACCGGTCGGACAGGCCCTTCACGAGGTCCCGCCAGTAGAACGACCAGGTGGGGTTGCCGTGCACCATCAGGAGCACCTCGCCCTTGCCCTCGTCGAGGTAGTGCAGCCGGTGGCCGCAGGAGAGCTGCGCGTCCGCCCCCTTCCAGGGGTAGAGCGCGCGCACGTCTTCGGGGAGGTCGGCCCAGGTCACCAGGACACGCTCATCACGACGCAGCCCAGGCCGCTGCCGACGCCGAAGAGGCACAGCTCCTTGCCCTTGGTGATGCGGCCCTGGGCCTCACCGAGGGCGAGCGTCAGCGGGAGCGAGGCGGGACCGACGTTGCCCAGGTACGGGAAGGTCAGGAGCGCCTTCTCCAGCGGCAGCTCGAGCTGCTGGAAGGTGTGGGTGAAGTGCGAGAGCGACACCTGGTGGCAGACGAACTCGTCGACCTCGGGTGCGCCGGGCCGCCAGCCGAACTCGTCGGCGGCGAAGGGCCACGTCTCGACCGCCAGACCGACGCCGTGCACGAGCAGGCCGTGCGGGTCGGCCTTCATCTCGGTCGGGTTGCCGAGGCAGAGCTGGTTGAACTCCGTCGCCGACCGCATCACGACGCCGTTGACCTTGTGCTTGTTGCGCGACAGGTCCTTGTGCATCACGACGGCGGCGACGGCGCCGGAGCCGAGCGTCAGCGTCGCGAAGTTGTCGCGGAAGGTGTCGGCCGTGGACAGCGGGTTGTTGAGCCGATGGATCGTGGCGGACACGGGCTCGCGGGAGCTCTCGCCGTCCACCACGAGCGCGATCTTGATCTGGCCGAGCTCGATCATGTTCGCGGCGAGCGCGATGCCGTTGAGGAAGCCGAGGCAGGCGTTGGCGATGTCGAAGCAGAACGCGCTGCGCGGCAGGCCCATCTTGCCGGCGGCCATGCTGGCGGTCGCGGGCTCGAGGTAGTCCCGGCAGACGCTCGTGTTGATGAGGCAGTCCACCTTCTCCTTGGGGATGCCCGCGTTCTCGAGCGCGCGCTCGCCGGCCATGGCAGCCACGGTGGAGGGCTGCACGCCCGGGTCCCACCAGCGGCGCTCCTTGACGCCCGAGAGCTTCTCGAGCTGGCCCGGGGGCAGGCCCAGACGGTCGAGCGTCGGGCGGAAGGCCTCTTCCAGCTGGTTGCTGGTCATGACGTGCGGCGGGAGCACGTAGCCCATGGCTTCGATGCAGGTGTTCTCGAACCTCATCCGACCCCCGGCGCGCGCGTGAGGGGCGGCACGTAACCGCTCGCCTGGATACCCGCAGCACCATGGCTCCTGCTTCTCGGCGCTCGCGCCAGGTGGACTGGGCGCGCAGCGTCCGCGAAGACCAACAGATGGGCGAACGCGTCCTGTGGGGCCTGATCGCCGTCAACGTCGTGGTGTTCGTCCTGTGGTCGCAGGCCCGCGGGTCTCTGCTCCAAGACGTGATGGCGCGGCACTTCCTGGTGTCGGTGGACAGCATCGCCGAGCTGCGCTTCTGGACGCTGATCACGGCGGAGTTCAGCCACTACGACCCGAGCCACCTCCTGTTCAACATGGTGGGGCTGTACTTCTTCGGCCGTCCTGTGGCGCAGGCGCTGGGCTGGAAGGACCTGCTCGGGCTCTACCTGACCGGTGCGCTGGTGGCGTCGCTCGCGCACGTGCTCTACGGCATCGTGACCGGGGACATGGCGCCTTCGCTGGGTGCCTCGGGCGCGGTGATGGCGATCGGCGTGTGCTTCGCGGCGCTCTACCCGAGGGCGACGCTGCTCGTGTCCTTCGTCTTCCCCGTCCCCGCGGCGGTGGCGGTGGGCGGGTACGTGCTGCTCGACGTACTGGGCGCGATGACGGGCGGCGGCAACGTCGCCCACGCCGCGCACCTCGGCGGCGCCCTCATCGGTTTCCTCTGGTGGTACGTCCGGACGAGGCGGTGAGCCGACGGTGAACTTCGCCGAGAGCTTGCGCTTCGTTCGTCGCGTACAGGAGTACGCTTCCTCCCTGCAGCGCGGCGCTCTCGACGAAGTTCCCGCGCCGGCTCCCCGCCTCTGAGCGTTGGTGGTGTGCGAGCGTCCGCCGCGGGCGCCCGGCTCGGAGCGGTGTCCCGGGTCGCGAGCGCAGCGAGCCGCAGGCTCACGCGCTCGGGCAGCACCTCCAGCCAGGTGTCAGGACGTGATCCTTGATCATTTCGGGCCCTTCCGCCACGGGCGCCCGGCTCGGAGTGGTGTCCCGGGTCGCGAGCGCAGCGAGCCGCAGGCACACGCGCTCGGGCACGACGTCCAGCCCGGTGTCAGGACGTGATCCTTGATCATTTGTGCGGTGGGCACTCTCCGTCCCGTGGCACACGACCACGACCACGACCACGACTCGCCGGAAATGATCAACGATCACCTCCTGACACCCATGCGCGTCCGCCACCCATGCGCTTCCGCGCTACCTCCCGCTCCCGCTCCCGCTCCCGCTCCCGCTCCCGCTTCGGGCCCCCGAAATGATCAACGATCACGTCCTGACACCAGGGGAACACCCGGGTGTTACCGTCGCCGCCGGGCCCCGGTGGTATCCTCCGCGCCGTGGACCCTGGCCTCTTCGCCTTCCTCGACCCCGACGTCGCCCGCGAGCTGGGCGAGGCCATGGCCGGCTACCAGGGATCGACGCCCGGGGTGAAGGCCGCCGAGCTCCTGGCCCGCTGGCATGGCGAGGGGCGCATCCGCACCGACCAGCTCTGCCGCGCGATCGGTGCGCTGCCGGTCGATCTCCCCATGGGTGTGGGGACCGCGGAGCCCGTGATCCTCTCGATGATCGGCAAGGGCGCCTTCGGCGAGGTCCACCTCGCGCACGACGGCGTCCTGTCGCGCCACATCGCCGTCAAGAAGATGTTCCGCACCCACGACCCCAAGGCTCGGGAGCGGATCCTCCAGGAGGCGCGGATCGTCGCGCAGCTCGACCACCCCTCGGTCCCGCCGATCCACGCGGTCGAGGTCGGGCCCGACGGGATCGTCGGTTACGCGATGAAACTCGTCCGCGGGCAGACCCTCAAGGAGTACGTCGGCGAGTGCCGCGCCTTCCACGAGGCCGGGCGGCGACCCGACGACGACCACGCGCTGCCCGCCCGGCTCGAGATCTTCCTCAAGATCTGCGACGCCGTGCACCACGCTCACAGCCGCGGCGTGCTCCATCGCGACCTCAAGCCGTCCAACGTCATGATCGGGCAGTTCGGCGAGGTCCTCGTGCTCGACTGGGGCATCGCCCGCGTGCTCGGGCGGGCGGAGGCGAGGCAGGCGGCGCTCGAGCCCGGGCTCACGGGTCTGTCGATGAACGACGCGGAGACCGTGGCGGGCGACGCCACCGGGACCCCGGCCTACATGTCGCCCGAACAGGCCAACGGCGCCGACGGCTCGCTCGACGCCCGCAGCGACCAGTACGCCCTCGGCCTGCTCCTCCACGAGCTCGTCACGCTCCAGAAGGCGGTCAAGGACAAGCCGATCATGGCGCTGTACCGCGCGTCCCGCGGGGAGCGCGACCCCATGGTGCACGCGTTCGGCGACAAGGTGCCGCCCGAGCTCGTCGCGATCGTCGACAAGGCCACCCGCCTCGCGCGCAAGGACCGCTACCCCTCGGTCGACGAGCTCGCCGAGGACGTGCGCCGCTACCTGCGCGACGAGCCGGTCAAGGCCCGCCCGGACACCCGGTTCCAGCGCGCGACGCGGTGGATCGGCCGCAACCGCGCCACCACGCTGGCGATGCTGATGAGCTCGGCGCTCGTGCTGGTCGTCGGCTTCGTCATCGCGCTCCTCGGGACGCTCGTCGTCGTCGAGGGCATGCGCTGGCGGCAGGCCGCTCGCCAGGAGGCGCTCGCCAACCTCGTCTCCGCCGTCTCCAGCCAGGCGCGCCACATCGACGCGAGCTTCCAGGACGTACAGGGGAGGGCCGGCGGGCTCGCGCTCGCCGCCGATCTCGCCCTGCGTGCGCAGCCCGATCCGGACCTGCCCATCGTGCGCCCCACCGAGCTCGAGGCGACGGGCACGCTGTTGGAGGCCCCCGGCTACGAGGGGAGGATCAGCCTCGATCACGCGATCACGCACCTCGCCCCCGGTGTCGAGATGAGCGAGGTCGAACCCGACGTGCGGCGCCTGCTCGCGCTGCAGCCCGAGCTCGAGCGCCTCATCATGGCGAGCCACCCCGTGCCGCTGCCGCCGGACGAGGCCCGCCAGCGCCTGATCGAGCACGGCAACCCGATCGTGTGGGCCTACGTGGCGCTCGATGACGGCGTCATGGTGGTCTGGCCCGGGGCCGACGACTACCCGGAGGACTACGACCCGCGCGAGCAGGCCTGGTACACCGGGGCCAGGGGCGCCCATCGGCCCGTGTGGGACCCGGCGAGCCGCGATCCGTCGGACACGGAGGACCTGGGGCTGCTGGTGACCTCGATGGTGGGCGTGTTCGTGGGCGACCGGCAGGTCGGCGTGGCGGGCGTGGACCTGTCCATCGACCACGTCATCGACGACCTGCTGGCGTCCCCTGTCTCCACCGCCGTCGACACGTGGTTGGTCGACGACCAGGGCCGCACCATCGTGACGTCGACGAACCGCGACGCGCTGCCGCCCGACTTCCCGTACCCGAGCGTGCTCGAGCAGGTCGCAGCCGGGAGGAGCTCGGGCTCCATCGCGCAGCGCGACGGACGCACCACCCGACGCATCACCTGGGCCCACCTGCCGGCGCTCGACTGGACGTACCTGGTGGTCGGCGACGAGCGGGAGCTGGTCGGCTACTGAGCGCGCGGAGGTGGGCGTGGTCGAGACGTTCCTGCGGCACACGGGGACCGAGGTCCCGCTGCTGTGTGGCGCCATGTACCCGTGCAGCAACCCGGAGCTGGTGGCCGCGGTCTCCGAGGCAGGCGGCATGGGCATCGTGCAGCCCATCTCCCTGGTCTACGCCCACCGCCGCCGCGATCTGCGCGAGGCCCTGCGGGAGATCAAGCGCCTCACCGACAAGCCCATCGGGTTCAACGCGATCGTGGAGCAGTCGAGCCAGGTCTACCTCGACCGCATGAAGACCTGGGTGGACATCGCCCTCGAGGAGGGGGTGCGGTTCTTCGTCACCGCGCTCGGGAAGCCGGGCTTCGTGGTCGAGAAGGCACACGCCGTCGGCGGCTTCGTCTACCACGACGTGACCGAGCGCCGCTTCGCGCAGCGGGCCCTGGACGAAGGCGTCGACGGGCTGATCTGCGTCAACGGGAACGCGGGCGGGCACGCCGGCCAGCGCACCCCCGAGGCCCTCTTCGCGGAGCTCGGGGACCTGGGCGTGCCGCTCGTGTGCGCGGGCGGCGTGGGCGACGAGCGGCGCTTCGTGCAGATGCTCGACCTCGGGTACGCGGGCGTGCAGATGGGGACGCGGTTCATCGCCACGACCGAGTGCACCGCGCACCCCGACTACAAGGCCGCCATCGTGAAGGCGAAGGCGGACGACATCGTGCTCACCGAGCGTCTCTCGGGGGTGCCCGTCGCCGTCATCGAGACCGAGTACGTCAAGCGCACGGGGACCCGCGCGAGCCGCCCCATGCGCTGGATGCTCCGTCACCCGCGGTTCAAGCACTGGGCGCGCTCCTGGTACTCGATGCGCTCGGTGTTCAAGCTCGCGAAGGGGAACCGCCGCGCTGACGCCTACTCGGACTGGCTCCAGGCGGGCCGGAGCGTCGAGGACGTGCATGCCGTGGTCCCGGCCGGCGACGTGGTGCGCGCCTGCGGCGAGGCGTGGCACGCCCGAGGCGGGCTCCAGGCCCGGTGATACGGGCTACAGGCTACAGGCTACAGGCTACAGGCTACAGGCTCGGGCTACGGGCTCGGTGCCCCCTATCGGAGTGTATGGGACCGACGCTCCCCCGCCTGCTCCTCGCAGGCACTCGCCCCGACCGCGAGCCGACCGATGAGCCATGTGCCGGTGGATGATCGGTGCGTTCGAGCCATGTGGCAGTCGATGATCGACTCCACCTGGGTCCGTCTGACGCATTTGCGGTAGAACCGTAGTTATCGCTCGTCCACTCACACCGCCCCAGGTCCTCGCGCGCCAGATCGATCAACGACTGGCACATGGCTCCAAACCACCCCTCAGTCGCGATGAGATGGCCGACGCCCGAAGCCCGAAGCCCGAAGCCCGAAGCCCGAAGCCCGAAGCCCGAAGCCCGAAGCCCGAAGCCCGAAGCCCGAAGCCCGAAGCCCGAAGCCCGAAGCCCGAGGCCCGAGGCCCGAGGCCCGAGGTCCGAAGCCCGAAGCCCGAAGCCCGAAGCCCGAAGCCCGAAGCCTGTAGCCTGTAGCCTCTACCAGGGGGTCCGGCGGAGCCCGAGCCGTCCGGTGATATGCTGCCCCGGTGAGCCTCGGCGCCTACCAGGTCCCGCGCGACGCCGGCACGGTCATGGTGCACGTGCAGATCATCGATCTGCAGCCGTTCAGCCTCGACCTCGTCGTCCCGACCTACCTCCCGGCCAGGGACCTGACCCAGCGCGTCGCGCGCGACGCCGGGCTCGGTGGTTACTGGCCCGACGGCACCCGGCGGGAGTACTGGCTGCGTGCGCGCGGGCGCCTGATGCAGCCCGAGGAGAAGCTGCAGGACCTCGGGGTCGTGCCGGGCGAGCTGCTCCACCTGTTGCCACAGCCACCGCCCGGCAGCGGCCTGCAGGAGCGGCCCCCCGAATACCCGGAGAACCGCGGGTACGCGGCGGCCGGCAACATCAACGTCCTGTTCGGCCTGTTCACCGTGTTCCTGTGGACGGGCCTGTGGGCCACCGCCCTGACCGTGCGCCACGGCATCGTCTACGGCCTGTTCCCCGGCGTCGGGCTGTCGCTGCTGTGCACGTCCTTCTCGCGCCACCTGTGGGGTGGGCTCGGCTCGCAGGTGCGCATCCCGGTCACCGCGTTCCTGCTGTTCGGCTCGCTGCTCCTGCTCGCGGGCGTGCCCACCTTCGTGATCCAGGACCCGCTGGCGGACATCGCCCTGTCGCTGGGCACGGCGTTCGTGGGCGGCGCCTTCGGCATCCTGCTCGGCTGGCTCGCGTGGTACGGCGCGGTCGAGCCGCTCCCCGAGATCGCGCTCAAGGAGGTCAAGGCCGCCGAGGCGCTCGTGACCTGGCCCTGCGGCATCTGCGGGGGGCCCGTGACCGTCGAGGTGAAGGCGGACTGCGCCTTCGGGTGCGGCCGCGTGTTCCACCAGGGCTGCTACGCCGCGAAGAACGCGATGTCCGACGGCAAGACCTGCGCGGTCTGCGGTCTTCAGGCCCCAGCGGCCTGAACCTCGTCCTCGTCGGCCTCCATCAGCGCCGCCACGTCGGGGTCGAGCGCCGGCTCCGGCTCGGGCTCCGCCGCGACCTCGTCCTCGGACTCGGGGAACTGGTGCCGGAGGAGCAGCGAGCGTCCGGCACCCTCCCCCAACGTCGCGACCCGGCGCACCAGCCGGAGGTGCGCGTCCCGACGGTCCTCGGCGGCGTCCAGCTCGATCTGCGAGCCCACGGTGAGCGCCAGGTCGTCACCCGCGTGCAGGGCCTCCTCCGACAGCGCCCGCGCCAGCGCCAGCCCGCGCGGTGTGTTCGCCTCGGCCGACGTCGCCAGCACCCGGAGCGCGAGCGCGACCGCAGGACGCTCGGCGGCGCGGCCCGCCAGCGCGAGCAGGTGGTCTGCGTCCACCTCGCCCGTGGCTGCGCGCGCGAAGGCCAGCGCGATCTCGCCCTCGAGCCCCCGCGCCTGCGCCGCGACCCAGGGCACGGCGTCCTCGGGCCGCCCCTCGCGCCAGGCCTCCGCGAGCGCGTCGTTGAGCTGGAGCGGAGGCAGGGCGACCTGCGGCTGGAGGCGCGCGCTCGTCACCAGGACCCCGGCCATCCAGCCGGCGATGTGGTTGAACGCCACATCCAGTCCCTTCGCCGCGCGGCGCAGACCGTTGCGGATGCCCGGCGGCGGCACCGCCCGCTGACGCACGGCCCGCGCGATCTCCACGAGCAGTTGCAGCACCTTGCCCACCTCGAGGTCCGCCTGCTGCGCGAGCCGGATCATCGCGGCCGGAGAGGTCTCGTCCGCCAGGACGTCGGCGGCGGCGAGCACGAAGAAGGCGGCGTCCGTCTTGAGGCGCGCGCAGGCTCCCGCCATCTTCTCGGCCGACTCGAGCGCGGCGTCGAAGATCCCCGCCATCGGGTCGCCACGTCCCCCCGTCAGCTCGGTGAGCAGCGCGTCCAGCCCGAGCGGATCGTCTTCGGGGACCACGTCGTCGGTCACCGGCAGCGACACCAGCCAGGAGGCGCCGGGGACGTGGGGGGCGAGGTCGTCGAGCAGCGCTCGCACGTGCTCGATCACCTCGACCGACGGCGACGGACCAGCCTCGAGCTCCTTGGGCGGCAGGGCCTCGAGCGTGGGGCGGACGAGCTCGAGCGACGTGGGGAGCCGCAGCTCCCGTGTGCGGACGTCGTCGTTGACCCTGTCCAGCACGGGCGCGGTCGTCGCCAGCTCGAGCATCAGGGTGGCGAACCCGTAGCCCTGCGACGGATCGGGCGTGGCCGACATCGCGTCGACCACGAGCAGCTGCGTGAGGGACAGGACCCGCGCGCGCGTCGTCACCAGGCGCCCGCCGCGATCCACCAGCGGCGGAGCGGCCGGGAGCAACAGGTGCGCCCAGGTCCGGTGGAGGAGGGAGCCGTCGGACAGGCGCGTGGCGGCCCGCACGAGCGGCGTGGGATCGCGCAGGACCACCTGCGGCGACAGCCCGATCCCGTCGGGGAGATCCTCGATCAGCTCGACCGGGTCCTCCTCGAGCGCTCGCAGCAGCTCCTCGTCCTCCTCGGCGAGCTCGCCCGTGGGCATGGTCTCGACGAACTTGGGTGCGTCCTGCCCGCGGCGGATCCCGGGGTTCCAGGAGCGGACCAGGTCCTCCATCTCGATGGGCGCGTCCGCGGGAGCGTCGTCGCCGCCGTAGTCCGCGCCGTCCTTGTCCGCGGTCTCGGGCCGCAGGATGACGTCGGTCCCCTGGCCGGCCTCGCCCGCCTTCATGCCCCCGAGGCCGAGCAGGGCGGCGATCTCCTGGTTGCCCAGCTGGTCCTGGGCCGCGTCGCGCTGTTGCTCCTGCTGCTGTTCCTGCTGCTGCTCGAGCTCCTGCTCCTCCTCCTGTTCCTGTTGGGGGAGCTGCTTCTTGCGCAGGTCGTCGTTCGGATCCGGTCTGGCCACGCGGCCTCCGCGGTAAGGATAGCGCGGAGGTGGTACTCTCCCCGCGATGGCGGAGTCGAGCATCGCGGGCATGGCCCCCACCGGCCGGAAGCTCTCCGGACCGGGGATGGAGATCAGGGAGCTTGCGGCGGCCAACGGGCTGAAGCACCTGGCGTTCGTCCACGACGAGTCGCTGCGGTCGCACCCGGCGCTCGGGCCCGAGGTCCAGGCGCGGCTCGGGTTCATGGAGCAGCCCGAGGTCGGCGGGATGGTGCGGCTGGCCTGGCACGACGGCGCCACCGGCACCTTCGTGTACCCGACGGGCACGGTCTGGACCGTCGCCGAGGTCGTCCGGCAGTACGCAGACTCCGGGGACGCGCCCGGGGTGAAGGCCGGGCTCGAGCTGGCGTACCTCGTGGGCGAGACGCTGGTGGAGGCGGCGGAGGCCGGTGTGGGGCAGGGGATCCCGTGCCACGGCAACGTCAGCCCCTGGACGGTCGGGATCAAGGGCGACGGGCAGCCCGTGGTCATGCTGTACGGGGTGCCCCAGGCGGAGGTCCTGGCCTGGCGCGAGAACCCCAAGCGCGCGCTCTCGGAGGACGCCTTCCGGTACGCGCCGCCCGAGCGCCTCGAGGGTGATCGTCCCGAGGACGTCTCGTCCGATCTGCTGTCGCTGGCACTCGTCGCCCTCGAGGTGATGGTGGGGCGCCCGGTCTACGACGGCGTCGTGGCCGACGTTCGGCAACAGGCGAGCCGTGGGGAGGGCGTCCGCCGGCTCTACCAGTGGCGCGAGAAGCTCCCCCAGAACGTGCGCGAGGTCATGGGTCGCGCCCTCAAGCCGGACCCGGACACCCGCTTCCCGAACGGCATGGAGTTCGTGTATGCGGTGCACGATCTCCTCGGCAGCATCGACGTCGAAGGGCCCTCCCTGGTCGAGGTGATGGCGCGCGTGCGCGCATCGGAGCGCCGAGCACGCAGCAGCGGCACTCGGACCGGCGCGCTCACACCGGAGGAGCTGCGGGAGATCGCGGCCGACCTGGACGAGGTCGAGGACCGACCCCTGCCTCCGCCCCGCCGCGCGCGCCCGGAGGCCGCCGACGAGGACGAGCCCGCGGAGAAGCCGCGCTGGACCCGGGTCACGCGCAACGCCGACCGCCGCGCCGACGCCGGCGAGACCACGGGCGGTGGTGCGCCCCAGGCCACGGGGCGCCAGCTGACGGGACGGCGCGAGCGTCCGGCGGTCACGCGCGACGAGCCGCCACCGGGGCAGGCCACCGGCGCGCACGATCGACCGCGTCGGCGGCTGCGCGGCGACGGCTCGGTGACCGGCACCCAACCGCGCCCCTCGGCCCAGGCGGCCATCGAGGACGACACCGCTGCCCGGGACCGTCTCCGCCGCCGGCTGCGGTCGTCACGGACCGCCGAGATCCCCGCCCGCCCGGAGCCCCTCGACACGGGGCAGCTCGCGGGCCTCGACCTCGACGCCCCCGACGACGTCGATCTGGAGCCCGTCACGGGTCGCCCGCCCGCCCTCGACACCGCCGAGGTCATGAGCGCCGCTCCCGCTCCCGCTCCCGCTCCCGCTCCCGCTCCCGCTCCCGCTCCCGTTCCCGCTCCCGCTCCCGCTCCCGCTCCCGTTCCGGCTCCGGCAGACACGCTGTCGAGGCGGATGCGGCGCGAACGCCCCGAGCCTGCTCCGGCCGTGGAGGACGAGCCGCTGCTCGAGGACTCCACTGCGGAGCGGAGCGCTGCCGCCGCGCTGCTCGAGCGCCTGCGGACCTCTGGTGGCCGCCGTCGTCGACGCGCCCCGGAGCCCGAGCCGCCGGCCCCCGTCGCGGCCGACGACGAGCCGATCACGGCGGTGGTGGACGTGCCGCCGGAGGCGCCCGAGCCCCAGCGTCTCCCGGGTCGGGTCGTGGCCGAGGCCGGACGCCCGCGCGCGCCCCGCCGACGCCCGCGCCCCCGCCGACGCCCGCGCCCCCGCCGACGCCCCGGCCCGCGGTGGCTGCGCCGGCCCCAGCGGAGCCTGCGCCCGCCGCGCCCAGGGATGGGGACTGCCTGATCACCACCGGCGACGATCTCGCCAGCCTCCCGATCGGTCCGGCGGGTGCGGTCGCGCTCCGGGCGGCGGTGGAGCTCGGGTTGCTCCCGATCGAGCCCGGCGGGCAGTGGACCGGTGCGGTCCGCCTCTTCCGCGACGGGAAGCCGCTCGCGTCCACCGCCGAGCTCGAGGTCGGCGGCCACTACCTGCTCGAGGTGGAGCCGGTGGCGGTGCGGCTCGTGGACGTGCACGTCGACGGCGATCCCCCGATCCGGCTGCGAACGCCGCTGGCCCTCGGTGTGCCGAGCGGGGCGCTGGCGCGGTCGCTGGCGGCGATGCTCGGGCTCGAGACCGCCGGGTGGTCGCTGGAGGTGGGCGGCGCGCTCGCCGATCCGCACGCTCCGCTGATCGACGCGTTGGGTGACGGGCGCGAGGTCCACCTGGTGAGGTGACGCCCTTCCCCGCGGCCCGGCGGTTCGGGTAGACTTCGGGAGTCGGTCGCCGTCGCGCGCCGTCGGGTCGGAACTCCTCCCGCCCCAGGCATCGCGCGGCCCCCGGTCGGCATGCGAACTCCCCACCCCCTCCAGGGAGCGCCGTGACGCAGCAGGAACGCTGGGATGTGGTGCTGAAGGTCCTCAATGGGCCCTTGGTCGCCTCGGGGGAGCAGGTCATCCGCGGGCCCGTCGTGCGCCTGGGTGGCAACCCGGGTCCCGGCGGCTTCAAGCTCGGCGGATATCGCGGGCTGGACGCGCGTCAGGCCGTGATCACGGCGTACACGGGCGGGTCGGCCTCGGTCGCCCCCGTCGGCACCAACCAGGTCCGCCTCGCGCCCCACCCGAACGTCAACTGGCAGGAGATCGACCCGATCAACGGCCCGGAGTACCTCTCTCCGGGTTGCGCCATCCACCTGGGTCCGGTCGGGCGCGGCGCGACCATCGAGTACATCGAGTGCCGGCGCCTGGGCCTGTGGCAGGAGGGGCGGCTCGCGTCCGAGGCCTCCGACGTGCCCGAGGGCCAGATCGCCGCCGGGTCCTCGGTCCAGCGCAACGTGCGCGTCGGCGCCATCCCCGCGGCCTACGACGCGCGTCGGGTCGGCCGGATCCAGACGAGCTTCGCACCCGTGTGGTTCCTCGGCTGCAGCTTCCTGATGACGACGGGAGCGGCCGGCATCATCGGCATCGCGGGCGCCTTCTTCTTCCTGCTGCGCGAGGTGAAGCCGCTCGGTCCGGAAGACGAGGGGTACGAGTTCTACGAGAGCGTCGCCGTCGAGCAGCTCGACACCATCGACCCGCGCCTCTACACCGGGCTCGAGCAGCCCTACATCAAGTTCGTGATGGAGCCGAACATCGCGGCCGCCGGGCTCGCCGGCAAGGGCTTCGAGAAGCCGGAGCGTTGGGATCAGGCGCTGTTCAAGTACGTCGCCGCCTCCGTCAACCTCCACGTGAAGAGCTGGGCCTTCTTCACGCGCCTCGAGGACGTGCACGTCGAGTACAGCAAGGTCGTGCTGGCGCTGCGCAGGGAGGGGCTGCCCGAGGTCCTCGCGGCCATCCCGTACCAGGAGAGCCGGTACAACGCCTCCATCACGTCCGAGGTCTGCGCCGAGGGCTGGTGGCAGCTGATGCCCGAGTACGGGTATCGCTTCAGCCAGGTCGTCCCGATGGACTTCCACGTGTCGGGCTGCCGCTTCCACGGCGCGGACTCCGTCGCCTGGACCCCCACCGAGCCCACCCCGCCACCGGGCGTCCGGCAGAACGCGGTCTACATCGACAACGACCAGTGCATGATCGACAAGTGCACGACCGATGACCGCAAGGACCTCGAGAAGGCGACGGACGTGGCGATCTACACGCTCAAGGAGGCGTGGCAGGACAACCTGATCGCGGACTCGGGCGCCGCCGTCCAGCTCGTGATCACCAGCCACAACGCGGGCTACGACGACGGCCGCTTCGGCCCCCGGTACAAGAAGCGCTTCAACGTGAAGCCCGCGCTGCAGACCTGGATCGACAAGAACGGCCAGGACGCCGCCGTCTCCTTCCTCGGCCAGCAGATCCGGTGCCGCGACCCCCGCGAGCGCAGCAGCTGCGACGCGCTGCTGATGGCGGAGACCCAGCACTACGCGTACAGCATCATCGCCCAGCACACGCTCGCGGTCTGCTACTACGCCAAGAACTACGGGGAGGATCCGGCGTTCCGCCCGTGGCTCTTCTTCGTCGGCAAGGACGGCTACTGCGAGCAGTTCAGCATCCCGTCCAAGGACGAGGTCCGCTCGCGACGGAAGGGAGGGCAGCGGTGACCTGGCGTCCCTGGGTGGTCTTCGCCGTGCTCATGCTGGCAGCGTTGCTGAACGGCACGCTGATCATCGTGGAGCAGATCCCGAAGATCGACGCTGGCCCCGAGATCATCAAGGTCGACGAGCGTCTGCGGACCCTGCAGTACACGGCCGCCAACCGTCGGGCCAACTTCGAGGTCATGGGGATGGACCCCGAGCTGGCGGACGCGACCGCCCGGTGGATCAACCGGTACGAGAAGCAGCAGGCCGAACGGATCTACAAGATGCTCGAGGAGCAGTCCGCCGAGGTCGCGGACGTGTTCTGTTCGTCCGAGCGGGCGCCCCAGCCCTACGCCGCCATGCGGTACCTGGTGTACGAGGAGAACGGCGTCCGCCAGGTCGTGAACCCGCTCGCGATGCGGCGCTTCGAGTTCCAGGACTGGTACGCGACCTCCTACGTCGACGCCCTGTACGACCACTTCGAGCGCAGCCAGGCGCGGAAGCCGGACGCCACGATCATGGCGGTCGGCGCCGTGTTCACGAAGCGCGAGATCGATGCGTTGGACGGAGTGGCACCCTGGTCCCTCGGGCTCGTCGGCTCCTGGGGCTTCGGCCGACTCACGAAGAAAGAGCCACGCGTGCAGGCGTTGGTCGTGGAGTACTTCGCGCTGATGCACTTCATCACCGAATTGGCGAATCTCAAGCGGGGGATCTGCGCGTGAGACCCGTTGGAGACGCACACCTGCCGCTGCTCGGTACGCACCTGCGGTATAGTCCGCCCGGTGCCAGCTCCGAGGGACGAGTGATCGACGCGAGCGTGCGTCCGCAGCGCGACGGGACGGTGGAGCGGACCACGCGATGAGCGTCGCCCGCCGCCGATTCCGGATCATCAAGGAGATCGCCGAGGGAGGCTTCGGAAAGGTCTACCTCGCCGAGCAGATCTCCTCGGACGGCTTCTCGCGCATCGTCGCGGTGAAGCTGCTGCACGCGAAGTGGTCGAGCCACGACGAGGTCGTCCAGCGGACGCGCGACGAGGCTCGCCTGCTCGGGCTCATCCGCCACCAGCACATCGTGAAGGTCGAGGATCTCACGGCGATCGACGGCAAGTGCGCGATCGTCATGGAGTACCTCGAGGGCGTCGATCTCAAGTGGATGATCCAGTACCTGAAGGACCGGAACCTCGTGTTCCCCCGGGCGGCGCTGTTCGAGATCATCCTCGCCGCGGCCTCCGCGCTCGACGCCGCGTACAACTCGACCCCCCTGCAGGGTGGGGAGACGCTCAAGGTCATCCACCGCGACATCAAGCCGTCGAACGTCTTCGTGACGGTCGCGGGCGGCGTGAAGGTGCTGGACTTCGGAACGGCGCGGGCGAACTTCGCCGAGCGCGAGGCCAAGACCCAGGCGCTCGCCTTCGGCTCCCAGGGGTACATGGCCCCCGAGCGCATGCTCGGCGAGGAAGACACGCCCGCCGCCGACATCTTCTCGCTCGGCATCACCCTGTACGAGCTGCTCACGCTGGAGAGCTTCGGACGCATCCCGCCGCGCCCGAACAAGTTCCAGAAGAAGATCGACGAGCGCGTCGCCGCGGTGAAGCTCGAGGGCGAGAAGGAGTGGGTCGAGCAGGTCCGCGACACGCTGCGGCTGATGCTCTCCTACGACCCGAAGGAGCGGCCGACCGCGCAGCAGCTCGTCGAGATCATGGAGTTCCTGTCCCAGGAGGCGACCGACACGGGGCTTCGGCGCTACTGCCGGACGGTGGTGGCCGAGGCCAAGGCGGCGCTTCCGGATCTCGAGACGGGGGACCCGCTCAACGGCGCCGTCGTCGAGGAGGACGCCTCGATCGGGTCGCCCGCGCTCTCCTCGAGCGGCAGCATGCCGAGCGTGCCCGGGGTGGGTGCACCGCCACCCCCGCCGAACGCCATCCGCTCGGTCAACCCAGCCGGAGCGACGGGCAGCACGTCCCACTCCGGGCCCAGCCTGGACGCCTCACCCTCGGGTCCGTACGGCAACACCGGTCCGCACCCCCCGTCGACGACCTCGGGTGGGGGCGGGAAGACGGCCATGATCGCGCTCGCCGTGGGCCTGTTGCTCCTGGTGGCCGGGATCGCCGCGATCGTCGTGGTGACCGGCGTGGGCGGCATCGTGTACATCGGATCGGGCGAGACCGTGGCCAACCCGGTCCCCGTGCCGGTCCCCGGCCCCGATCCGGTCCCCGAGCCAGCCCATCCCACACCCGCACCCGAGCCCGAGCTGGCGGGTGGACGCGTGATCTCGCCCGACAGCCGCGCCGACGCCAAGCGGGTGCCGACGGTGCTCACGTTCGGTGATCCCGCGGGCGCGAAGGTCGAGATCAAGGGACCCAGCGGGTACAAGGCGGAGTGGGACGGCAAGGCGCCGTTCGATCTCGGCGGGGCAGCCGGCGACGGGGCGTACGTGACGGTGGTCGCGACGGCCAGCAAGACGTACCGCCTCAAGCGCTTCACGGTCGAAGCGGGCAAGGCGAACTGCAGCTTCATGTTCGACCCGGCGGCTGGGGAGTGGACGGGGGGCTGCAACTGATGCCGGCCCGGGCGTGACGACGCCGGAGCAGGCGTTCGCCAGCAGGGTGGAGGCGGCGACCGCGCTGTCCGACGAGCGGCGGTGGGAAGAGGCCGGGCGGGCGTGGATCGAGGCGGCCCGGGTCGCCGTCGACGGGCGCGCGCTGCCGTCCGCGCGGCAGGTGCTCGGCCTCGCGGGGGAGGCGTTCCGACGGGACGACCGTGTGGACGAGGCCGCGAAGGCGCTCCGCATGGCGCTGTCCTACGGTCCGGACCCCGTGGAGGCGGTCGGCCTCCAGGTGAGGCTCGCGGGGCTCTGCGCCGAGCTCGGCCGGGGCGACGAGGGGATCGATCGATGCGAGCGGGCGCGGGACGCCGCCAGCGGTCCGATGCTCGCGATGGTGCTCGACACGCTGGCAGGGCTCCTGCTGGCCTATCGGAGCAAGGCGGAGGCGCGCTCGGTGGTGGAGGCGCTGAGCGCGATCCCCGGGGACGCCGAGGTGGCGGCCGCGTTCCGGCGGGCCCAGCTCCTGCGCATGGACGGCGACCTCGGCGGGGCGCGGGCCGAGGCCCGGCGGGTGGTGCAGCTGCTGACCGGGCGTCCGAACGCCGAGTCCGGGCTGGCGGCGGCGCGGACCGAGCTCGCGGAGCTGGACCTGCTGGAGGGGCGGCCGCTGGTGGCGCTCGGCGCGTGCGAGGAGGCGCGCCGGGAGCACGAGGAGGCGGGACGGCGTGGCCTCGCGCTGCGCGCGGAGGCGGCGCGGGTCCGTGCGGCCGTGGAGGGAGGTCTCGAGGTCTTCCCAGGGCCGCTCCAGCAGGGCGCGCGGTTCGCGGAGGAGCGTGGTCTGCACGTGCTCCAGCTGGACCTGCGGCTCGCGGCGGGGGCGGCCATGTCGCGGCGCGATCCGGACGGCGCGCGGCTCGCCCTGCAGTCGGTGGTGCGTCAGGCCGAGGCCCTCGGGTCGAGGTTGCACGCCGGGCGGGCTCGCCTGCAGCTGCTGCCCCTCCTGGACGGCGAGGAGCGCGTCCGGGTGCGCGAACAGGCCCGGATCGATCTCGCGGACCACCTGCCGCTGCTCGCGAGGGTGGAGGCGACGTGAGGATCTGGGACGCGGCGCAGCGTCGCGAGGTCCCGTGGAAGAACGGCCGCGGGACGACCACCGAGCTCGCGGTCTGGCCCGAGGGAGGCAGCCTCGGCGCGGGCTTCGTCTGGCGGCTGTCGAGCGCGGCGGTCGTCGAGGACGGTCCGTTCTCGCGGTTCCCGGGGGTCGACCGGTTGTTGGTGCTGCTCGACGACGGAGAGCTGCGGCTCGCGCTGCCCGACGGCGAGCGGGTCCTCGACCGGCGCCACGCCATGGCGCGGTTCCCGGGGGACGCGGCGACGGAGGGACGGGTGCCGCGTGGACCCGTCCGCGACCTGAACCTCATGGTGGACCGTGGGCGCGCCGCCATCGGCGAGGCGCGGGTGGTGAGCCGCCCCACCGAGGTCGGCCCCGGGCTGCTCGTCGTGCTGGAGGGCGCGCTGGCGCTCGGCGGCGCCTCGCTCGCCCCGTTGGAGGCGGCCTGGCTGGACGCTGCGCAGGTCGCCACCGGCGAGGCCACGGTGCTGCTCGTCGATCTGACCGTTCGCGCGTGAGGCGTCCCCCGTTTACCTGAAGTGATTTGTAGGGTATGGTGTTGACGGTCCAACTTCGGACCGTCCTGGAGGACGCCGTGGCCCAGCCGCAGATCACCGAGATCGCCACCTACTTCGCCTCGCGCATGCCCACCGAGGGCGTGCCGGAAGACCAGGCCCGCGAGGCCTGGCGCTCCAGCCTGCGCTACGCGCGCCAGACCGGCGCCATCGACCCGCTCACCCGCCTGATCGAGACGACGGAGCCCGAGGACACCACGCTCCGCGAGCACTGCGAGAAGCTTCGTACCTGAGGGTCACACACCCCAGACGCGAGCGGCGACCTGGGCGACCGCACCACCGTCGCGGGAGTCCTCGGTCAGCACCTCGTCGGCGGCCTCGACCGCCCGCGGGTGGGCGTGCGCCACGGCGAACGAGCGGCCCGCCCGCTCGAGCATGGGCAGGTCGTTGACCCAGTCCCCGACGGCGACGACCTCGTCCACGGTGCATCCGTGCCAGGCGGCGATCCGCTCGATGGCCGTGCCCTTGTCCTCGCGTCGGCGCAGCTCCAGGAAGCCGTGACCGGTGAACGTCTGGAAGCGGACGGTGTGCAGGTCCTCGCCGAGCACCCCCTCGAGCGCCCGCAGCGCGTCGTCCACGCGCTCCACCGGTCCCGCGGCGCTCACCGCCACCACCTCGTCCGAGCTCCCCCAGGGAGCGCCGTCCCACACGTCGAGGTGCCGCGAGAGCTGCTCGGACCACACGCCGAGGTAGGGCGCGTGGTGGTCGTCGGTCCCGCCGTAGTGGATGGTGCGCGACTCGAACAGGAAGGGCGAGAGCCCGTGCTCGTACAGCACGCGGCGGATCGCCCCGTGCGAGGTGGGGTGGACGTAGGCCCCGAACACGCGCTCGCCCGTGCGCGCATCCAGCAGCTCGCACCCGTTCATGACCGCGACCGGTCCCTCCACCCCGAGCGCGTCGGCCACCCACTTCGTGCCCGGGAAGATGCGCCCGGTGGCGATCGTCACCCGGACACCGGCGTCCGCCAGCCGCCGCGCCGCCAGCACGTCCTGCTCGGCGAGCTTGCGGTCGGCCGTCAGCGTCGTCCCGTCGAGGTCCAGCACCAGCAGCTTGGGGGAGGTCACGGTCCCTCCTAGCGCGGACGACACCGCCGCGCGCGCGGAGGTAGCATGTGGACATGGGTCGGACGGACGAGCGCACGCTGCGGAGGCGGCTGGAGCGGGTGGAAGCCCTCCACGCCGGCGCCACGACGTCGGGCGAGCGCGAGGCGGCCGCGCGGGCACGCGAGCGCCTGCTCGATCGGATCGCCGTCGTCCGCGCGAACGACCCGGTGGCCCGCTTCTGTGCCGAGCACGTGGCCGCGTTGGGCGTCGCCCCGGCGCCTCCCCACCCGCCGGCAGCCATCCCGAGCGTCGACGAGGTGCTGCTCGTGCTGGACCGCTGGGCCTGGGGCACCTGGGATCGGCGCGCCGTGCATGCCTGGGCGGCGGCCGTCGTGGACCGCGTGACCCTCCCCGACGACCCCGGCGACGCCGGCTCCGTGGTGGCGGAGGTGCTCCTGCAGCTCGCCTCCCTGCACCTCGTGCGCCTGTCGCAGCGCGATCTGCCACGCGTCCGCGACTTCCTCCTGGGCGGCGACTGGACGGCGTGGTTCGCGCTCGTCGAGGAGGCATCGTCGCGCCGCGCGCGCCGCGCTGGCTGATCGGGTTATGCGGCGGCCTTCGGAGGGTGGACGATGGCGGAGCTGATGATCGAGGAGGTGGAGGTCGGCACCGGGCCCACGGCGGCGCCGGGGCATCGGGTGAGCGTGCACTACACGGGCTGGCTCGTGGACGGCAAGAAGTTCGACTCCTCGCACGATCGCGGCACCCCGTTCCGCTTCGAGCTCGGCCGCGGCCAGGTCATCAAGGGCTGGGACCAGGGCGTCGCCGGCATGAAGGTGGGCGGCAAGCGCAAGCTGACCATCCCGCCCGAGCTGGGGTACGGCGCGCGCGGCTTCCCGGGCGCCATCCCGCCGAACGCCACCCTGGTCTTCGACGTCGAGCTGGTCGCCATCGGCTGACGTTCGAGCGCCGATTGTCCCACCAGGTCGCGAATGCTGCTACGATGAGTGGACGGAGGGCGTCCATCATGCGGGCGGCGTTCGTGCTCCTCTCCCTCACGGCTTGCGAAGCGTTCCCAGCGGGTGACGCCGACGCAGAGTTCGAGCTGGTGGACGCCATCGCGCCCGCCACGGACCCCGAGCCCGTCGCGGACGATGCCGCCGTCGCGGTGCTCGAGCGGTGGCTCCCATCCCGGTCCGAGGACGCGGGGCTCCGCACCCTCGTCGACGCCGAGCTCCGGACGCCGCGCGCTCGGCGCATCGGGGAGCGCGCCGTGCAGACGGTGCACGAGCTCTCCGCGATCCGGGCGCTCATCGTCGAGCGCGGGATGCCCGACCTGTTCGTCGGCATCCCGTACTGGGAGAGCTACCTCGAGGACGAGGCGGTGAGCCGTTCGTGCGCGGCCGGTCCCTGGCAGCTCATGCCCGAGACCGCGGTCGAGCTCGGCCTGCAGGTCGAGGGCTGCCAGATCGGGGACGCGACGTGGTCGCCGCATGTGGGCGACGTCGCCAGCGCCGCGAGCCCGTACCGCGGGTCGAGCTGCCGGATCGCGTCCTGCGAGGTCGACGAGCGCACGGATCTCTCGCGCTCGACGCAGGGGGCGCTCGAGCTGCTGTCGCGGATGTGGGAGGCGCCCGACGTGGCGGCGAGCCCCGATCGCGCGGGCCTCGTGGTCCTGGCGTACAACACCGGGCTCGGCGCCGTGCGCAACCGCGTCGCGCGCGTCGAGGACGCCTGGCAGGACGTGGTGCGTTGCGCCGCCGATGGCGGATGCACCGGCTTCTCCGCGCAGGCCGCCCGGTACGTCCCGGGCGTGCTCGCGTCGACGGCGATCGTGACCTGCGCCGCGGCCGAGGTCCCGGGCACGCGCTTCGCCGACGAGCGCGAGACCAGCGTCTGCCGGGCGCTGCGCGACGAGGGCCTGGTGGCCGACGCCGAGGTCCCGCTCCACCAGGGCTGAGGGCTCCGCGGAGACGGCGTGGTAGGAGGGGCGGATGGCCCAGATCACCGTCGCCGAACACCCGCTCCTCGACCTGCGCGCGTTCCGCGCCAGCTGGCCCGACGCGCTCGGGGCCATGGGCCCGCCCGCGTGGCTCGACGCGCTGGTGACCCCCGAGCCGGTGACCCCGCTCGCCGCACCCGACCAGGGCGCCACCGACGCCGTCCGCGCCATGCTGCGGCACGGCGGCTTCAAGCCCTCGGGGCGGAGCAAGCCCTGCAACGAGTACATCCGCAGGGTCGCAGGGGAGGGGACGTTCCCCAGGATCTCGCCGGTGGTGGACCTGACGAACCTGGCGGCCCTGCACGGCGGGTTGCCCGTCTCCACGGTCGATCCGGACCGGCTGACGGAACCGCTGCGCGTCGAGGTGGCGGTCAGCGGTGCCTCCTACGTCTTCAACGCGTCGGGCCAGACCATCGATCTGGGTGGCCTGATCTGCCTGCACGACGCCGAAGGGCCCTGCGCGAACGCGGTCAAGGACGCGCAGCGCGCGAAGACGACGCCGGACTCGCGGCGGACGCTGACGTTGATCTGGGGCACGCGAGCGCTCGCCGGGCGTGCGGACGCGCTGCTCGACTGGCACGTGGAGATGGCGCGTCGCCTCGGCGGCGCGGTGGAGGTGATCGCGTGATCGTGCTGACGCTCCTCGCCTGCAAGGGCGCCACCGGGGACGGGCCGACCGACGCCGGCCCGACGATGCCGGATCTGCCCGCGCCCTCCTGCCTGTCGCACAGCTACCTCCCGCTGGACGACATGGGTGAGCTGGTCGTGACCCAGGCCGCACCAGAGCTCTCGTTCGATCCCGCAGGGGTGGACGGGCTCGTCGAGCTGCTCGGAGCGCCCGAGCTCGCTCCGGTGAGCTACGGCGTCGACACCTGGCGCATCCGCTACGTCACGCAGGACCGCGGGCAGCGCGTCGAGGCCACCGCGGCCGTGATCGTCCCGCGGCTGGCGCAGCCGGGGCCCGCTCCGCTGCTGATGTGGGAGCACTTCACGAGCGGCGCGACCGACATCTGCGCGCCGTCGGCGATGGGCGCCCTCGGGCTCGGGCTCCCGCTCGCCTGGGCCGCGAAGCTCGGCGTGGTCGTCGTGGCGCCGGACTACCTCGGGATGAACGGGCTCGGTGCGCCCGCCGAGCAGCTCCACCCCTACGTCGTGGGGGAGCCGACCGCGATCGCGAGCCTGGACGCCGCGCGCGCGACCCTGCGGTTGGCGGACGAGCAGGGCCTGTCGGTGACGCCCGACCCCTCGCGGACGGTGGTGTGGGGCGCCAGCCAGGGCGGGCACGCCGCGCTCTGGGTGGATCGGTACGCGCCGGGGTACGCGCCCGAGCTCACCGTGCTGGGCGTGGTGGCGGCGGTGCCACCTTCGGACATGGTCGCCCTCGCCGACCGCGGGCTCGGTTCCTGGAACGACACCTCGGAGACCCTGGTCGCCGTGTCCACCGCCCTGGCGGACTGGTACGGGTTGGACATCGACGAGGCGCTGGTCCCCGGCCTGTCGGACGCGGTGCTCGAGGAGCTGGCGACCACCTGCAACGTGCTCGATCCGGCGAACGATCTGGACACCCTCGAGGAGGTGTTCACGCCCGGGTTCCTGGCGGCGCCGGGGCTGTGGGACGAGGCCTACCCGGACTGGGGGTGCGCGCTCGAGGCGGATACCGTGCGGCTCTCGCCCATCCCGCGGACCAGCGGAGCCCCGGTGATGATGGTGCTCGGCGAGGACGACACGCTCGCCTGGTCGCCGCCGGCGCGCGCGGACGCGGAGGCGTTCTGCGCCCAGGGCATGGCGATCGAGCTCGTGGAGTGCTCCGGCCTCGATCACGAGGACGCAGCGCTCAGCACGCTCGACGCCCAGGCGGCCTTCATCGCGGACCGGCTGGCGGGGGTGCCGATGAGCGCTGCCTGTACGCTGCCGCCCCCCACGAGCTGCCCGTGAGGCGCTGGGTCCTCGGGATCACGGCGACGGCCTCGCTTGCCTGCGGCGGTCTGTTCGTGGACGCGACCGGGGTAGCACAGCTGGAGGAGGCGCTGCACGCGGTGTCGCCGGAGCAGTCGGTGACCCTGCTCTACGCGGGTGCGGCGGAGTCGATGGTCAACCCGCGCTGCGCGACCGCCCTGGCCGCCGTCGGCTCCTTCGATGCGTCCCAGCGGTCCGTCGTGCTGGCGCACGCGATGACGGACGCGACGATGTTCTGCCCGAAGACCTGCGCGGCCGACATCCTCGAGGAGCTGGCGCACCTCGCCCCGCAGGACCGGATGGCGCGGGTGGTGGAGCACTGCGGCGAGCCGGATCCGTTCGGTGGCGTGCTCGCGCCGCTGCGCGACGAGGCCGCCCCGGTCGAGTACCTCATGGTGCGGCGGCTGGTGGAGGACGCGACGGCCGTGTCGCCGACGTTCTCCGAGGTGGTCCCGACGCTCGCGATCGGCCTGGCCCTGGACGGCGCACCCCCGCTCGAGCCCACGCAGCGGCTGCTCGTGGGCGGTACGCACGAGGTCGAGAAGGCCCCCTTCGAGGCCCTGGCGACGCAGGTCCGCGCGTGCCCGGTCCCCGCGCTCGCCCACCGGATGATCCTGGACCCCGAGGGCCAGGTGGTCGCTGTCGGCGGGGACGCGTGCGCGGCCGCGGCGCTGCAGGCGATGAAGCTCCCCGGCGACGGGAAGTGGGCGGTGGTCGACGTGACCTGGCAGGTGCCCGCCGAGTGAGCGCACCGCTCACCTTGAGCCCCTACGGCCTGGAGATCCGCTCGAAGGCGGCGCGCAGGCCGGCGGGCATGGCCACCCGCTGGAAGCTCTTCGGGTCGACGAAGACGTGCACCACGCTCCCGACGACCGCCGGGCCGCTCGGGCCGGTCACGCGGTACCCCAGGCGGACGCGGTCCGCCGTGACGTCGGCCTGCACCATCGCCACCCGGATGGCGTCGCCGAACCGCAGGGGCGCGAGGTAGTCGGCGTCGGCGTGCGCGAGCGGGGCGATGGTGCCCCCGCGGAGCTGCTCCGGCAGCGGGAAGCCGGCGTCCTCCAGGAACGCCACGTACAGCTCGTGGAACCACTCGAACACGCGGCCGAAGAACACGATCCCCGCGGCGTCCACGTGGTGGAAGGGGACCTGCTGGTCGCGGCCGAAGCCTTCGGGCGCCTCGATCAGCGCCCGTCGGGAGAACGCGTCGGTCACTTGCCGGCCGCCAGCTCGCCCACCGGGCGGTGGTGACGGGAGCGGGGGCGCTTGCTCGTGAGCAGGCGATAGAACTCCAGGACCGTGCGCTCGTCGTCGTGCATCTGCGCGATCGCGTCCTTCGGGTGGTCGTTGAGCCAGCCGGCGATCGCGTAGGGCACGTGGTACCCGAAGCGCAGCTCCTGCTGGAGCTCGGCGTACTGCTCGACCAACTCCAGCACGGGCTCCACGTGGTACCGCGGGCTGTCGAGCCACATCAGCAGCAGCTCGAGCGGGCAGTTCCCAGCGCCGCGGCCGATGCCGAGCATGGTGGCGTCCACCAGGGTCGCGCCCTCCTCGACGGCCACGATCGTGTTCGCGAAGGCGGTCTGCTGGTTGTTGTGGCAGTGGATGCCCAGGCGCTGCTCGGGCCGCAGCCAGTTCTTGTACTTGCGGACGAGGTACCGCACGTGGTGCGGGTAGAGCGCGCCGTAGCTGTCGACCAGCGCGACGTTGGGGATGGTCGAGTCGTGCAGGAGCCCGAGGAAGTGGTCGACCTCCTGGGGGGTGCACGTCGACACGGCCATCACGTTGCACATGACCTCGTAGCCCTTGTCCTGGGCCTCGTGCAGCGTGCGGATGGCGGCCTCGGTGTCCCTCGCGTAGCAGGCGAGGCGGACCAGCCCGATGGGCGAGTCGCTGCGCGGGCGCAGGTCGGCGGCGCTGGCGCGTCCGTGGTCCATCATCACCGCGAGCTTGATGTGCGTGTCCTCGACGAGCCGAAAGAGCACGTCGTCGTCGCAGAAGCGCCACGGGCCGCAGGTGTCGCGGCTCGCGCAGCTCTCGCTCGTCCGGTACCCGATCTCCATCCAGTCCACGCCCGCCCGCGACAGCGCCTGCAACGTCCGGCGCACCAGCGGCTCGTCGAACTGCCACTCGTTGCAGCAGCCTCCGTCGCGGATCGAGCAGTCCAGCACGCGCACGTCGTGCCGGCGGTCGGTCATCAGCCCGTCCGGGCAGCACGACACGCGGTAGTCGAGACCCACGGCGACCTCCAGGGGCGCGCCGTAACATGGCGGCGGAGGGCAGATGGCGCAGGCTCTGGTGCGACCGATCGGCGACAGCTTCCGAGACGCGATCCGGTCGCGGCCCGTGGACATCGACGTCGAACGCGCCATGGCGCAGCACGCGGCCTACGTGCGTGCCCTGCAGGACCTCGGCTACGCGATCCGGCTGCTGCCGACGGACGAGGCCCTGCCCGACGGGTGCTTCGTCGAGGACCAGGCGGTCGTCGTGGGGCGGCGCGCGCTGCTCCTCCGGGTCGGTCGTCCCGAGCGGGAGGCGGAGGCCCCGTCGGTGGCGGCGGGCCTTCGCTCGGCCGGGCTGTCGGTCCTGCGGCAGGAGGCAGGGCGCGTCGACGGGGGCGACGTGCTCCGTGTCGGGAACACCCTGGTGGTCGGCCGCTCGTCTCGCACCGACGAGGCCGGCGTCGACGCGTTGCGCGCCGCGTTCCCCGAGCTCGAGGTCCGCGAGGTCGATGTCGCCGAGGGCACGCTGCACCTCAAGTGCCACTGCTCGTCGCCCGCGCCCGGGCTGGTCCTCGTCGCCGACGGGACCGTCCCACCGACCGCCTTTCACGGCCTCGGGCGGGTGCGGATCACGCCCGCCGAGGAGGCGTGGGGCGCCAACACGGTGGGACGCGGCGGGAAGGTGCTCGTGGCCGCCGGCTTCCCCGGCGTGAGCGCAGCGCTGCGGGACGAGGGCCTGACGCCGATCGAGGTGGTGCTCGACGAGATCGCGAAGGCGGACGGCTCGCCCACCTGCCTGTCGCTCCTGGTGGAGCCGTGACGCGCTCCCACCTGCTGATGCGGGCCGACGACGTCTGCCTGGTGGAGGTCCGGCCGCGCGGCGTCCGCGCCCGGTTGGCCCGCGCCATGGACGAGGGACGGCTGGAGGGCAAGGTCCGTGACGGGGACTTCGCCGTGTCGGTGCCCGGCCCCTGGAAGCCGTTGCGTCCCGTGTTCCGGGGCCGTCTGATCGAGGTGCACGGCGGCACGTTGGTGGAGCTGGTGGTGGTGCCGGACGTGGTGGTGGGCCTGTTCGTCCTGGCCTGCTCGTTGCCGCTGCTCGGTCTGCCGTGGTGGATCGCGGCCTCGGCCTTCGCGGGCGAGGTGCCACGGGCGTTGAAGGCGCTGGGCGAGACGATCGGGGCGACCGCGATCGGGCACGCCGAGGTGGCCGCGACCCAGCCGCTCGCCGACCCGGAACAGCCCGGTGCGGAGCGAGGTGCGCCCGCGACGCTGTCGCCTCGGGTCGGGGCCGCCGAAGTGACGTTCTCCGCCGAGGGCTGGAGGCTGCGGGTCTCGCGGGCCCGTCTGCGCATCCATCCTCCGACGCGACGCGCGCTCGCGGCCGATTGGTCCGAGCTGCGGTCCGTCGAGGTCGTGGGGACCGAGCTCGTGCTCGGCGGCGCGCGGGGGGCGGTGCGCCTGCCGATGACCGACGTCCCCGACCCACACCGCCAGTGGCTCGCGAGCTACCTCGAGGCCGCTGCGCGCCGGTTCGGCGCACGAGAGCTCGAGGCTGCCCGCCAGGACGAGGCGCGTCGCCAGCTCGGACAACTGCGGGAGGAGAGGGACCGTCGCTGACCTGGCACGCGGGTGGCGCCGCGGGGGCCGCACGATAGCGAGCGCTCGTGAAGGAACCCGATCTCCCCCCCGACGAGCACGGCAGGCTGGCGGAGCTCCGCGCGCTCGACATCGTCGACACGCCGGCCGAGCACGCCTACGACGCCATCACCGCCATCGCGTCCCACGTGGCCGGCACGCCCATGGCCCTGGTGTCCCTCGTCGATGCCGACCGCCAGTGGTTCAAGGCGAAGGTGGGGCTCCAGGCCACGGAGACCCCGCGCAGCATCTCGTTCTGCGGACACGCCGTGGCCAGCGGGACCACGCTGCGGGTCCACGATGCCCGCGCGGACGACCGCTTCGCGGACAACCCGCTGGTGCTCGGTGAGCCGAAGATCCGCTTCTATCACGGTGTTCCGCTGATCAGCGGCGGACACGCGCTCGGGACCCTGTGCGTCCTCGACCGCCAGCCCCGCGTCCTGTCCGAGGAGGTCGAGCGCATGTTGGCGCTGCTCGCGGATCAGGTCGTGAGCCAGTTCGAGCTGCGGCGCAGGAACCACGAGCTGGAGAGCCAGCGCGCCGAGCTGTCGATCCAGCGACGCTTCTTCGACATGAGCCTGGCGCTCCTGTGCACGGCGGACCGGGACCTCCGCTTCCGGTTGCTCAACCCGCGGTGGGAGGTCGTGCTGGGGTGGTCGCTCGAGGAGCTCGCCGAGCGGCCCTTCCTGCACCTGCTCCACCCCGACGACGTGGACCGCACCGTCGCCGAAGCGACGCGCCTCGCCGAGCGCAAGACGCCGACGGTGGACTTCGAGAACCGCTTCCGCCACCGGGACGGCCGGTGGATCACGCTGTCGTGGGTGGCGGTGCTGGACGGCGAGACCTTCCTGGCCGCGGCCCACGACCTGACGGCCTACCGCGAGAAGGCGGCTGCCCTGGCCGAGAGCGAGGGGCGGCTCCGAGCGATCGTGGAGACCGCCGCCGACGCTGTCATCACCTTCGACGGTCGCGGCGTCGTCGAGCAGGTCAACCCTACCTGCACCCGCATGTTCGGGGCCGGCCCGGACGAGATCGTCGGCCGCCCGGTGTCCGAGCTGGTGGCTCCCTCGCACCGCGACGCCCCCGAGGCCCGGTTCGACCTCGACCTCGAGGATCCCGACCGTCGCTCCCGCCCGTACGAGTTCCCCGCGATTCGACGGGATGGCACGCTCTTCGACGCCGAGGCGATGGTCGCCCCGTTCCAGCTGGGTGCCGAGCGGAGGTACACGGCCACCGTCCGCGACATCAGCGAGCGTCGGCGGGCCGAGCGCCGGCAGGCCGAGTTCGTGTCCACCGTGACCCACGAGCTGCGCACCCCGCTCACCTCCGTCCGCGGGGCGCTGGGCCTCATCGACGGCGGCGTGCTCGGGCCCGTGTCCGAGCCGGTCGCCGAGTACGTCGGGGTGGCGCTGTCGAACACCGAGCGTCTGGGTCGGCTGATCGACGACGTGCTCGACCTCGAGAAGATGCGCTCCGGCCAGATGGTCTACCGGATGGCTCCCGAGCCCGTCGCGGCGCTCGTCGACGCCGCCCTCGCCGCCACCGACGGCTTCGCGCGCGAGCACGACGCCGAGGTGGTGGTGATCGGCGACGTGCCAGCGGTCGAGGTCGTCGTCGACAAGGACCGGATGGTGCAGGTGCTCACCAACCTGATCTCGAACGCGGTGAAGTTCACGCCGTCCGGTCAGCGCGTGGAGCTGTCGGTCGAGCACGCCGCGGAGCGTCTGCGTCTGCGGATCCGTGACCACGGACCGGGGGTGCCGGCCGGGTTCCGGGATCGGATCTTCCAGCGGTTCGCGCAGGCCGACGGGTCGGGGCGCCGGGGCGGTACGGGGCTCGGGCTGAGCATCTCGAAGAGCATCGTGGACCGCCACGGCGGCGTGCTCGCCTTCGAGGACGCACCCGGCGGCGGCACGATCTTCTACGTCGACCTGTTCGCGAGGGAGCCATGAAGGTCCTGTTGGTGGACGACGAGGCGGACATCCGTCGGATCGCGGAGCTGAGCCTGCGGAACCTCGGCGGGCACGAGGTCGTCGCGGCTTCGTCCGGCGCCGAGGCGTTGGCGAGCGTGGAGGGCATCAGCCCCGACGTCGTCTTGATGGACGTGACCATGCCCGACCTCGACGGGCTCGCGGTCCTCGCGGAGGTCCGGCGCCGCGGGCTGGCGGTGCCCGTGGTGTTCATGACGGCCCGCGTCCAACCCTCGGACCGGGAGCGCTACCTCTCGGCGGGCGCCGTCGGTGTGATCGAGAAGCCGTTCGACCCCATGACCCTCCACGCCGCGCTGAGGCGGATCGTCGGGGGCTGAGCGCTCCCTACGGCCCGTCCGACATGCGGCGGTGGATCCGGCGCCGGGCGGTCTCGAGCGCAGCGCGGAGGGCGATGGCCTCGACCTCCGTCGGGGATCCGCCCTCGCGGACCGCGTCCTCCATCGCCGCGGCGAGGCGGGTCACCTCCGGCGCTCCGTACATCGAAGCGGACCCGCGCAGCCGATGGGCGCACCGTGCGACCCCCTCCGTGTCGCGGCGCGCGACGCAGGTGGCGATCTCCTCCACGAGCTCGCTCGCCGTCGCGAGGAAGTCCCGCAGCATGGCGTCACGGCCGTCCCCCGCCAGCACCGTCAGGTCGCGCAGCGCCTTGTCCGCCGCCACCTCGTCCGCGGAGACCACGGTGTCCACCGGGTCCGGGAGCGACCCGCGGAGCCCGTCGAGGAGCCTCCCCGCGTCGATGGGCTTGTCCACGAAGCCGTCCGCGCCCGCCGCGACGCAGGCCGCCCGCTGCGCCGGGGTGACGCTCGCGCTGACGACCAGGATGCGTGGCTGGTGGGTGGCGTCGGCTCGGATCCGCCGGATCGCCTCGATGCCGTCGAAGGTCGGCAGTCGGAGGTCCATCAGCACCACGTCGAAGGGCTGGGCGCAGGCCGTCGCCACCGCCGGTGGGCCGTCGTCCACCACGTCGGGTCGTTGCCCCAGCCCCGACAGGAGCAGCACGAGGATCTCCTGGTTGATCGGGTCGTCCTCCACGACCAGGATGCGCATCGGCGCAAGCCTCGGCGCGAGCCTGGCGCGGTGCCGGTCCTCGGCGAGCATCTCCATCCACTCGGACCGCCGGAAGGGCAGACGGAGCAGCCGCGCGGGTGCCGGCAGGTCGTCGGGCGCCGGGCTCGCCGCATCGACGAGCAGGGCGAACCGGCCGTCGACCTCGGCGGCGACGGAGCGCCAGTCGGGCCACGTGGCAGACACCACGACCACGTCGGTGTCCTGGAGCGCCGTCGGCTCTGTCGCCACCACCACGCCCCACCCCTCGAGGACGGCGGTGATGGCGGACCGCGTGCGTTCCTCGGCCACCAGCAGACCGACCCGCTGCCCCACCGCGTTCCGGCCTGGCAGGGACGAGATCTCGTCCACGGGGATCTCGGCCCGGAGGCAGTGCATCCCGCCGCTGCTCGGCGCGACCGTCGCGATCGTGGCGTCGAGCCGCCGCGCCAGGTCCTCGCCCAGCGCGAGCGCCAGGCGAACGTCTCCGTCCCGGGTGTCGTCGCGGCGCGTGAACTCCACGTCGAGGACCACCGCGTGGACGCCGGACCGCGTCACCCGGACCTCGACGAAGCCGTCGCGGGCATGGCCGACCGCGTGCGAGACCAGGTGGCCCACCAGCTGCTCGAAGGGCGCGGCGTCCACCAGGATGCGGTCGGGCACGCTCCGTTCGCAGCGCCACACGAGCTCGACGCGGCGGTTCGCGGCCTCCACCGCGAGGACGTCCAACACCCCCTCGACGACGTCGAGGATCTCGACGGGCCCCTCGTCGCCCTTCCGTTCCTGGTGACGGAGCACGGTCTCGATCACGGCCAGCAGGTTCGAGGCGCTCCGATGGACCGTGTCCACGCTCCGCCGCTGATGGGGATCCTGGAGCGTGGCGCCGAGGTGGTCGGACAGCGTCAGGATCGCGTGGAGCGGTGTCCGCAGCTCGTGGCCCAGGCCCTCGAGGAGCCGGTCCTTCGCGCGGGCCTCCGCCAGCGCCGCATCGCGGGCTTCCGCCAGCGCCGCCGCCTGCTGGTCGTAGACCTCGCGGACCACCGCGGAGACCCAGGTCACCACGCCCACCAGGGCGATCTGGCCGAACGCGACCTCGGCTCCGACCGACACGAACTCGGGCGTGAGTGGGACGATCCGGACGGACCCGTGGATGGCGATCACCGCCGCGGCGGCCGCCGCGCTCCAGCCCAGCGTGGCGCGTCGGTCGCCCACCCAGGCCGCCGCGAGCGGCAGCGCCGCGAGGTACCAGGTCGCCATCGCGCGATCCTGGCCGGACCAGGCGGCGACCCCCAGCAGGCCCAGCAGGTTCCCGCAGAGCAGCGCGGCGCCGGCCCAGCGCGCCCCGCGCCCCGCCACGGTCCAGCTCACGAGCATCCCGGCCGCGACCGCCAGGTCGAGCGCGGCGACGCGGAGGTGCCCCTCCACCAGGTAGAGGGCGGCGAACAGGAGCCACGCCGCCGCGCTGACGACCGCCAGCGTCCGCACGCGGCTCTCCCTGGTCTGCTCGTTCGTCACCGCCGGGCGAGCAGCGCGTGGATCCGCGCGCGGAACAGCCGGGTCCCGAACGGCTTGACGATGTAGTCGTCGGCGCCGGCCTCGAACGCCGCCGCGAGGTGAGCCTCGGCGCCGAGGGACGTGCACATCGCGATCGGCGTCCGCGCGTGCCGCGGCTGGGCGCGGATCAGCTCGAGCGCCTCGAGCCCGCTCATCTCGGGCATCTGGATGTCCAGCAGGATGAGCGCGTAGGGCGCGGCGTCGGCGGCCTCGACCGCCTGGCGCCCGTCACCCACCACGTCCACGTCGAGCTCCAGCTCGGCCAGCAGCCGCTCGAGGACGTGGGCCACCGCGCGGTCGTCCTCTGCGACGAGGACCCGCGCCCGGCCCTTGCCACGGAGCGCGGAGATGACGACGCTCTCGCCGGAGGTGTCCGCCAGCAGCGCCATCCGCTGCCCCACCTTCACGGCTTCGGCGGGGGCCTGGTCCCGCGCGATCACCCCTCCCGCCACCCAGACGCTGCCGCTGACGGCCTGGTGCCCGACGAACGCGAGCAGGGTGGCGCGCAGGTCGGCCTCGGGTGGGGCCGGACTCGCCACCACCGCCAGCCCGTCGCGCCACCGGACGACCGTGGCGCCCGACAGGACGCGCTTCGCGACCCTCTGCGCCGCGTCCAGGTCGGAGGGCTCCCGGTCCAGCGTACGGAGCACGACGAAGGCCCAGGGGCCACCCTTCCGCGCGGCCTCCAGCAGCTCCCTGAGGGAGTCCGGGGCAGCACCCGCATCGCCGCCGGGGCGGAACGACGCCACCGCCGCCGTGATCGCGTCGGGCGTCACGGGCTTCGCGTAGACCTCCCGGGCTCCCAGCGCCAGGCACTCGGCGCGGATGGTGGCGGCGGAGGCGCCCGACAGCACCATGATCGGCAGCCCACGCAGGCGCTCGTCCTCCGCCCACTCCGCCAGGAGCTCACGCCCGTCCTCGTCCGGGAGCATCAGGTCGAGGACCACCACGGCGGGCCGCGCGCGCGACACGCTCGCACGGGCCTCGGCGGCGGTGCGCACCCAGGTGACCACGCTCCCCAGCCGTGCCTCGAGCGCGAGCCGCAGCACGTCCGCCTGCAGCTTGTCGTCCTCCACCAGCAGGACCCCGCCACCGTGGACGGCCACGCCGGAGGAGGCAGCTCGCAGGGCGCCCACCAGCTGATCGGCAGCCTCCCCCAGGACCTCCGGTGGCGCTCCCTCGACCGCCGCGCAGGCCCGCGCGACCTCGGGTCGGTGCGCGCCGAGGGTCGCGCCGATGTGCCTCGCGAGGCGCAGGAGCGAGGTGGCGCCGCTGGGGCGACCCGCGGCGAGCTCGGTCCTCGCGAGCTTGATCGCCTCCAACATCTCCGGGATGCGCGCGTCGTGGCTGCTCATGGTCCGTCCGGGTGGGCGGTCATCATAGCTTCGCGGGGCGGTGGCTCCGGGCCGTTGACAGGCCAGGGGCCGTCATCGACCATCGCGCACATGGACGGGCTTGGGCCGTGGGTCCTGGGGACCGAGCTCGGACGGGGTGCCGAGGGAGTGGTGTGGCGCTGCCACCACCGCGACCAGCCCGATCGCGTCGGAGCGCTCAAGCTCGCGCACGCCCGGCCGCGCGACCCGCGGCACGCCGCCCGCCAGCTCGCGCTGCTCCGTGCCCTCGACCACCCGGGCGTGCTGCCCGTGTGGGATGCGGGGGAGCGCGAGGGGCAGCCGTGGATCGTGTCTCCGCTCGCGGAGGGGACCTCGGTCCTCGCCTTGCGGACCGACCCCCCGCAGCCCGAGGCGGTCGTGCTGTCGGTGGGGGCTCAGCTGGCGGAGATCCTGGCGCACGCCCACGCGCGCGGGGTGTGGCACCGCGACCTCAAGCCCGCGAACCTCGTGGTCCGCCCCGACGGGCGGCTGGTTGTGCTGGACTTCGGTTGCGCCGCGGCCGGCTTCCTCACGGCGCTCACCGCCACCGGCGACCGCGCCCCGGGCACCCCGGAGTACGCACCGCCGGAGTGGTTCCTGGCGGACGGGGATCCCGCGGCGCACGACCTGTACGCGCTCGGGGTGCTGCTGGTGGAGCTCCTCGACGGGCGGCCCGCCTTCGCCCCGATGCTGCTCGACGACCTCGTGGAGCACAAGCTCGCCGGCCCCCTGCGCCCCGAGCGCGGCCCCGCGGTCGTCGCGGCGCTGGCGATGGCGCTCACCGACCCGGACCCCACGCGTCGTCCCGGCGCCGACGAGGCGCGAGCCGTGCTCGCCCCGTGGGCGGCACCGATCGCACCGGTCTCCGACGCCACCTGGGCCCCCGAGGTCGGGCCGAGCGTCCCGGCGCCCGTGGCGCGCGTCGGTCGGTACGAGGTCCTCGGCGAGCTCGGTCGCGGCGGGATGGGGGTGGTGTACCGCGCCCGCGATCCCGAGCTGCAGCGCGAGGTGGCCGTCAAGGTCGCGGGGGTGGCGGGATCGAGCCGCGGGCGGGCGGCGCGCGTGGACCACCTCCTGAGCGAGGCCCGCGCGATCGCGCGCTTCGACCATCCGAACCTGGTACGCGTCCTGGACGCGGGGCGGCACGACGGCGGCGTGTTCTTCGCGATGGAGCTGGTCGACGGCCCCGATCTCGGGGCAGTGCTGCGGGAGCGGGGCACCCCGCCGCTCGACCAGGCGCTCGCCTGGACACTGGCGATCGGGCGCGCACTCGCCCATGCCCACGCGGCGGGCGTCGTGCACCGCGACGTGAAGCCGGGCAACGTGCTGCTGGATCCATCGGGCTCGCCGCGGCTCACGGATCTCGGGCTCGCGGTGGAGGCCCACACCGGCGCGGCGGCCGCCGGCACGCCCGGGTACATGGCGCCCGAGCAGGCCCACGGCGACGAGGTGGGGCCGCAGGCCGACGTCTACGGGTTGGGGGCGGTCCTGTACGAGCTGCTCACGGGGACGTTGCCCCATGGCCGAGGGCACGCGCTCCAGCTGCTGCATCGCACGACCACGCTCGACCCACCGCCGGTGCGCTCGCGGGCGCCCGGTCTGCCCGCCGATCTCGACGACGTCCTGAGGACCGCGCTCGACCGCGACCCGGCCCGTCGCTACCCCGACGCCGGCAGCCTGTGTGCGGATCTCGAGCGGGTCCGGCGAGGGGAGCCCGTGGCCTGCGTCCCCCAGCCGCTCCGGAGGAGGCTCGGGTGGCAGCTTCGGCGGCGGCGGACCGCCGTGGTCGTCCTGGGCGTCGCGATCGCTGCCGTTGGCCTGGTGGTGGGGGTGCCGGCGGCGCGTCGTGCGCTCCGCGAGCGGGATGCGGCGTCTCGGCTGGAGGTCGTGGAGGCGCGCATCGACCAGGCGCGCGCGGAGGGGGACGAGGGCCGGGCCCGCGAGCTGTTCGACGCGTTCGTGACGCTCCCCGCCAACGAGGGGACGGCGGCGCTCGGGCGGGCCTGGCTGTGGCGTGCCGATCGGGACGGGGACGTCGAGTCGCTGCTCGAGGCGTACGCGGTGTCCACGCGCGCCGCGGATCAGCGGGAGGCCCTGCTCCGCGTCGCGCAGCGGTACGAGCAGGAGGGCCTGCTGGACGAGCTCGCGGGGGTGCTGGCGATCGCCGGCCAGCGCGGGCTGGTCGACGAGGGCTTCGATCGCGTCCTCGCCGCCCTCGAGGTGGCGTCCCGCCGGCCGGTGGCGCCCGACCGGCTCGGGACCGCGGACGACCTCGCTCCGCTCGTCGGGCTGCTCGCCCACGTCACCACGACCGCGCACCTCGTCCGCGACGTGCTGGTGGTGGGGGACGACGCCGTCGTCATCGCGGTCGATCCCGAGGGCCGGGCGGCACGGCTCGCGCGCGACCTCGGCGCCGCGACCCCGCTGGACCTCCCTTCGGGCACCGTGCGGGCCGTGCGCGGTCCGGGGCCTCCCTGGGTCGCGGTGGTGGGCGCAGCGGACGTCCAGGTGGGCGAGGTCGCGGGCGCCACCTTCCGGTCGGTGATGTCCTGGCCCGGGCCGGAGCGGATCGGTGGGCACGGCCTGGCGCGCGCGGATCTCGATCGCGACGGTCGCCCCGAGCTCTACATCGGTCACGGGGACCGGCGGGTGACGGGCATGCACCTCGACGAAGGCGGCACCTGGGTCCCCTTCGAGCCGCTCCCCGAGTTCCGGTGGGCCAACTCGGCCCCGGTGGCCCTGGACGCCGTGGACGCCGGGGCGGCGCTCGCGGTCGCGACGCGGGGTTGGGGCCTGTACGACGCGCGGGTGTACGGGGCGCCGGTGTCCGACGAGGGCCGCCCGAGCCGATGGACCCGCGTCCGTGCGGGCAGCGTGTCCGACGTGGCCGGGCTGCGCGGACCGCAGGGGTGGCGGGTGCTCGCCCCCGTCGGAGGTCCGATCCCCAACCGCGACGTGTGGCCTGCGTCGCTGGGTCCCGACGGGCCTCCGCCGGTGGTCCGCGTGATCGAGGCCGACGGGACGACCACGCAGGTGGTGGCCGGCCCGCACGGGGGCGCGGTCCCCTTCGACGCCGACGGCGACGGGGTGGACGAGGTGGCGCTCGCCCGGGGGTACGATCTGGTGCTCGCCCGGGAGGGGACCGCCGGCTGGGTGACCGTCCGCGTGGGGCACGCGCGCGCGCTCGGTGCCGCCGACATCGACGGCGACGGTGACCAGGAGCTGCTCGTGAGCGTCGACGGCAGGCTCCATGCGCTGGGCGCGGGCGAGGACCTGCTCCCGGGCTGGGTGCCCGCGGTCCAGGTGGCCGAAGCCCCTCCTGCTGGCGCGGGTGCGCTGGCGTCCGAGATCCAGCGGGCGGAGGACCTGTGTGCCCTGGGCTTCGGGGAGGACTGCGCGGACCGGCTGGCGCGGCTGGCGGATCTGGCCGCCGATCCCGATCTGGCGGCCACGCTCCAGCTCCGGTCGGCGGCGCTCGCGGCGTCGCAGGGGCGGACCGAGCTCGCCGTCGAGCGCTACTTGCGGGCAGCGGATCGGATCGGCCCGCCGGGCAGGCAGGCGGCCGCCGACACCCTCCGCGCGGCGGGCGAGCCCGACCGTGCGCTGGAGCTGGCGCCGGACGACCCCGTGCTGCAGGCCCTCGCTGCGGTGCCCGCGCTGACCGTGGTCGGCGCCGAAGGGCTCTCGCCGGTGGCGCAGGTGGCCGATCCGATGGGGGCGCGGCTCGAGCCCGGTGCGGGGCTCTGGCTCACCCCGCTGGGCCCCGAGCCGGTGCTCGAGGTGCCGCTGCGGTTCGACGGGCCGCGGCTCGGCGTCGACCTGTCCCTGGATCTCCTCGGCCTCGAGTGGGCCGGGGGACTGGTGCTCGAGCTCACCGACGCCGATGGGGGCGAGGTCGTGACGCTCGTGACCTACGGACACGGCGGTGGCGGGGTCGTCCAGACCACGCTGCACGGCTCCGCGGGGGCGGGGCTCGTGCGGAACGCCTCGTCCGCGCCCGCGCCGGTGCTCGGGGAGCTGCGCCTGCGCGCGGAGATCCGCGCGGAGGACGGGAGCGCCGTGATCACGCTGGAGGCGCCGTGGGGGACGGAGCGGGTCGCCGGCCGGCGGGCAGCGCCGCTCGCGGCCGGGCCGATGCGCCTGGTGGTGCGCGCCAAGGACCCCGACATCCAGAGCGTGGCCGAGCTCAGGATCACGTCGTTGGTGCTGCGTGGGCTCACCCCCGTGCCGTCGTCGCCGAGCGGCCTCGCTCGCGCCGCGCGGGCCCTCGTGCTCGGAGCGCCCCAGGAGGCGTTGGCGGAGCTGCCCGAGGAGCCCGAGGCCGACCGGTTGCGCGTGCTCGCGCTCGACGACCTCGGGCGGTGGGGGGAGACGACCCCGGTGTTGGCGCGGATGATGCGGGCCGACCCCGAGGGCACCGCCGCCTGGGCCCGGCGTGCGCTGCGTCTGCGCGGTGAGCCCCTCGGTCGGATGGTGATGGAGGCCCTGGGGTCCGAGGCCGCCGCGGAGGCCTGGTGGGGCCTGGAGCTGGTCGCCCGCGGTCCGACGCCGGACCCCCGGCTGGTTCGCGCGCTGACCGCCGGACCGCTGGCGGAGGTCCACACCGACGACGTCGACCTGCTCCGCGCGCGCGCCAGGTCCTGGTCCTCGCTCGGCAAGTTCGCGATCGTGGCCGACCAGCTGGAGGAGGCGTGGGCTGCGACGCGCACGGCGGAAGCCGGGCCGGAGCGGGATCGCACGCTGACGGCGATCCTGTTGGAGCGGGCGGCGCTGCACACGGCGCGGGGCGACCGCGTGCCCGCCATGGAGGACCTGCGCCAGGCCCTGGCCACCTCCGCGGTCCCCGACCTGACGGCCGACCTCGTCCGGGCCGACCCTCGCTTCACGCCGCTCCACGACCTCGATGCCTGGGGCGAGCTCGTGCTGGCGGCGTCCCCGCTCCCCGGCGATCCCCCGGCGAGGTAGCTTCGGCCATGGCCCGCCTCGTCCATCCGTCGTCCGGCAAGCTGCACACCCTCGGCGCCCGCAACCTGGTGGGCAGGAGCGCCGCCTGCGCCGTGACGATCGACGATCGCGCCATCTCGGGCGAGCACGCGAGCCTGGTGTGGACCGGCGCCGGGTGGGAGCTGCGCGACCTCGGGAGCCGCAACGGGACCTTCGTCGACGGTGTCGCCGTGCCCCCCGGACAGGCCGTGCCCGTGGGCGCCGCCCACCGCCTCGGCTTCGGCCGCGACGACGGCGCCTGGCAGCTCGCGGAGGACGGTCCGCCCGTGGCGCAGGCGATCGGGCTGCCCGACGGCCCGTCCCGCTCGGCCACCGGCGGCCTGCTGCTGCTGCCCGACGAGGAGGAGCCGGTCCTGTCGGTGTTCGAGGACGCCGATGGGCGCTGGGTCTGCGACGGTCCCGAGGGCGTGGCGATCGCGCTCGACCAGGGCGTGGTGCGCGCCGGGGAGCAGGTGTTCCGGCTGTTCCTGCCCACGCTGCTCGCGCCGACGGTCGCGCGGTCGGACGACGCGGCGCTCGAGCTGCGCTTCCGGGTGAGCGACGACGAGGAGTACGTCGAGCTCGACGTGGTCCGCGAGGGTCGCGCGGTTCCGCTCGGCGCACGCTCCGCGAACTACCTGCTGCTCACGCTCGCCCGACGCCGCCTCCAGGACGCCGAGCAGCCCGCGGCCGAGCGCGGGTGGATCCACCAGGAGGACCTCGCCCGCATGCTGCGCGTCTCCGACATCACGGTGGGGACGCAGGTGCATCGCGCCCGCGCCCACCTCGCCGCGGCCGGCGTGGAGGGGGCGGGCCAGCTCGTGGAGCGGAGGCACCGCACGCGCCAGCTCCGCATCGGCACCGACGCGCTGCGGATCGGCCCGCTCGGGTGAGCGGCGATCGGTTCGCGCTGGTCGGCGAGCTCGGGCGCGGGGGCACCGCGACCGTCTGGCTCGCGGAGGACGCCAGCCGCGGGGAGCGCGTCGCGCTCAAGGTCGTCCACGCGCACCTCGCGGATCGCCCGTCCACCCGACGCCGCCTGGCGCGCGAGCTGCAGGCCGCTGCTCGGGTTCGCCACCCGGCCATCCTCCACCCGCTGGAGGAGGTGGAGCACGGGGGCTCCCCCGCGCTGGTCCTGCCGGCGCTCTCGGGCCAGACGCTGCTCGACCGGATCGAGCGGGACGGGCCGTTGGCCGAGCCCGACCTGCGCCTGCTGCTGGCCCGCGTCGGCGGTGCGCTCGCCGCAGCCCACGGCGCCGGCGTGCTCCACCGCGACGTGACGCCGCGCAACGTGCTCTGGGACGACGGCGGGGAGCCCATGCTCACGGACTTCGGGCTCGCGCGCCTCGCCGACCAGGGCACGGCGACCACGGGCGCCCTCGGCACGGTGGGCTACGCGGCCCCCGAGGTGTACACGGCCGGGGCGCGCGATCCGCGGGCCGACGCGTACGGCCTGGGTGCGGTGCTCTACCTTGCGGCGGCCGGGCGCCCCGCCTACGACGCCCCCACGGCCATGGGCGCCCTGCAGGCGCAGCTCGACGGCCGGCACACGCCGCTCGCGGAGCTGCGGCCCGACCGCGATCCCGCGCTGGTCGGCACGATCGAGGCGCTCCTGCGGCCCGAGCCCGAGGACCGCCCGTCGGTCTCCGAGGCGCTCCACCTCACGTCGCGCGCCGCCGCCACCGCCGCCCCCGTCGTGCGGCGCCGGTGGGGGCGCATCGGCAGCGCGATCAGCCTGTGGCTGCTGGTGGCGCTCGGGTTCTTCCAGGACCTCGGCAGCTTCGCGCTGTCCACGGTGATCCTGGGCCACGGGGTGGCGGCGCCGGACATCCACCAGATGACCCAGGGGATCACCATGCTGATCCTGCTGCCGCTGGTCATGGTCCCCGCGCTCGTGTCGATCGTCGCGAAGGACCGTGCGCCCGGGCTGCGCGCGGGGGGCGGCGTGCTCGCGGCGATGGTCCTGGCCTACGCGATCTTCGCGGGGGTGGTCGCGCCCGAGCAGGGGATGGGCGCCGGCTGGGACCTCGTCGGCACGATGCTCTACCACCAGATGGCCTGGGTGCTGCTCGTGGGGGCGGTGGTGGCCCTCGCGCGGCCCTGGGGCGGGTTCACCGTGACCGCGCCCGCCTCCGCGCCGGTCCGCGTGCCGCTGGCGAGCGAGGCGCGGAGGGCGCTGGACGCGCTGCTCGCGCTGGACGTGCCGGAGATCGTGCGCGCCGATCTGCGCGGGCTCTGCGAGGACCTGGGCGCCTCGATCGGCGAGCTCGAGGCGGAGCTCGGGACCGTGGACGACGCGCTGGGACGCACGGCGGCGGACCCCGGGCTGCTCGCGCAGCTGGAGGCCCGACGCGCGCGGGCGGCGGCCCACGGCCAGCCCACCGGCGAGCATGACCGCGCCGTCGAGGCCCAACGACGCCTCCTCGCCGAGGTGGACGCGCTCGAGGAACGGCGGGTGGCGGCGGTGGCCCGCCTGCTGGAGATCAGGGCCGAGGCCGTACATGCGGGGAGGCAGCTCCAGGAGGCACCGGATCCGGAGCCCACGACCCGCGACCTGCGCACCCTGCGGGATCGTGCGCGGGACGCCGCCCGAGCGCTGCAGCGCGGGTGAGTGCCGCTGCGGTCGTCGAGCCAAAGCACACCGTGATCCGGACCAGCTGCGGTACCACAAGGAGTGGGTACTGGTCGATGCGCCGGTCGTGGGCGGTTGCCCGGAAAGGGAATTTGGATCTCGTGCTACAGTCCGACTCGAACCGGTCGATGACGACAGCTGGGGGGATCCATGATCCGACGCGAGCTGGAGAACGACGAGGACGAGGAGACCGTCCGCATGACGGGCTCCGAGGTGCGGGCGATGCTCGCCAACGACACCCCCACCACCGCGGGCCTGCGGGATCACGCTCCGGTGGCGGTGGACGGCTCCCTCGAGGATCCGGTGGTGCGCGCCACGCCCGAGACCGCCGCGCTGCGCTCGGTCGACCCGGTCGCGCGGGAGTTCGAGGTGGCCTGGATCCTCGCGGGCGCGACCTTCATGGCCATCGCGGTCTCCGCGCTGGTCGCGCTGGCCTTCCTGTAGCCCGGAGCCCCCTCCACCCGGGAGGGGGCGGCCCGCAGGGCCGGGGTGGGTGGGGAGGCCGCTCTGCGGCCGGGAATCAGCGGTGCTCGTCGAACACCGTGCCAGCCTCGTTGTACATCGACCGGAAGAAGGTGTTCACCAGCGCGCTGACCGAGCCGTGGAGCTGCAGCTCGCCATCGACCGCGGCGTCGGTGTTCTCCTCCGCGCCGTTCGTCAGGGACAGCAGGCCGGCGTGGCCGAGGTCGGCGATGATCAGCTCGTCGGCGGAGAGCTCGAGCGAGAGGTTGGGCATCGCGAGGAGCGCGTTGCGGAGCTGGCGGTTGTTGACGAGCGCCTGCGTGCGCGCCGCGAGCCCCGACGCCATCACGAAGCGCGCGTCGAGCTCGGCGTCTCCCGACGCGAACACGCCGTCGAGCGAGCCGGCGTCGGCGGAGCCCTGCTCCTCGATGCGCAGGGTCATCGTGTTGTACCGCGGGAGGCGCACCGTCCACTTCCAGCGATCCGAGAGCTCGTCGAAGCTCATGGAGGTGCCCTGGATCTGGCGTGACCAGTTGCCCGGCTTCACCTGGCGGTACCCGAGGCCGGCGAGGGCGTTGTTGCGGGCCTCGGGATCGACCTTCTTGCGCCGGGTGAAGAGGAAGCCCCCGACACCGAGCACCACGACCGCCACGACGACGGCGAACAGGAGGAGGGCGACGAGGCCGCCGACGACGATGAGCCATTCCATGGGACGGGATGCTCCCGCGAACCGGCGCTCGCGTCAACGCCGCCGGCGCGTGACCACCAGGCCGACGAGGATCGCGCCCAGGCCGATCAGGGGGCTGCCCGAAGTACCGGCCGCGTCGCAGCCGCAGTTCATCGACCGGTAGCCCGGGGTGTCGAAGGGACCGTCGGCGGGATCGAGCACCATCCCGTCCTCGGTCTGCACGCCCTCGGGCGGTGTGCCGCCGACGAGCACGACCTCGCCGGCGTTGAAGCCGTCGATGGTCCAGGAGAGCCAGTCGGTGCCGTCGAACCCGTAGACCGCGTAGAAGGTGGAGCCGGCGTGGTAGTTCGTGTCCTCGAGCTCCATGCGCTCGCCGAGCTCGGGGCTGTCGGTCTCCCAGGCGATCTGGCCGTCGTCGGCGCCGCGGGGCTGCCGGTCCACCGAGCGCACCACCCGGACCTTGCGCACCGGCGCGTGGATCGGGTTGGTCCACGACAGCAGCGCGGTCGTGTCGTCGAGCGGCGCGACCTCGAAGTCGCCGATGCCGAGGCGGTTGTCGGGGGTGGCGGGCGCGACCACGCACACGTCGTCGATCGTCCAGCCGCCGAACTCGAGGCCGCCGTCGGTGCGCAGCTCGAACGTGAAGCTCACGTCGCCCTGGTCGCCGACGCCGCCGAGATCGACCACGTGGCTGCGCCAGGAGCCGTCGACCGTCTGGTCCTCGCCGCCCGCGCTGCCCCAGTTGCGCCACACCTCGGTGCCGTTGGCGGTGATCCCGGCCTGGTCGTACTGGGCGTCCTCGACCGACAGCCAGCGGCGGTACTGCAGGAACACACCCGTGTACCACTTCGTGGGGATCGCGGGCGTGCTGAGCCGGTTCCACTTGTCCGACTGGTAGGCGCCGTTGAAGTTGTCGTGGCCCAGGTCGTTGCCCCAGACCTTGTTGCCGCTGAACGCACCCGACGGGTCTCCGGACCGCCCGTTGGGCGTGCCCCACTGCCAGTCGTCGGCGCCGTCGACGGCCTCGCCCTGCACGAGCTCGTGGACGTACCCGCCGTCGTCCCGCTCGAAGTCGTCGCAGTGGACCTCGAGGAAGTCGCCCTCGTAGAAGGAGTACGGGTTGATGGCGCCGCCCGCCGGGGAGGCGAAGTCGTCACCGTTCACGGTGTCGCCCGTGACGTAGTACTCGATGATCGCGCCCTCGCCCTGGGACGGGATGTCGCCGACGATCGCGTCCGAGCCCGCGGGCGACATGGCGGCCGTCTGCCAGCTGCCCCCGTCGACGCGGTAGTGGACGACGCCCGAGTCGGCGCGGACCGCGGAGCAGCCCGACGACACGTCGACGAGCTCCACCCGGACCTCGTGGGCCTGGCCGGCGGGCTCGCGGATCAGGGGCTCGTGGCTGCTGATGACGCCGCCCGTGGTGTTGCCGTTCGCGAGGCCGTGGCGCGCGAAGGCCTCGTTGAGCGCGCAGACGTGGGGCGTGCCGTTCTGCAGGTTGCCGTCGTCGTCGTCGGCCACCAGCGCCGCGGCGTAGGTGTCGGGGATCCGGGGCCCCGACTCGAGCAGGCCGGCGAAGATGTCGCTCGTGATCGCGACGGCCGAGGCCTCTCCCTCCTGGTCGGTCAGCAGCCCGAGCAGGTCGTACATCGCGCCGCCGAAGATCAGGCCGTCCTCGTGGACCTCGCCGACGATGTCCCGGGGGTAGACGTGGTCCGGACCGAGGTCGCGGACGGCGCCGCCCCCGACGAAGAAGTAGGGCCCCATCTTGCGGTCGAGCGTCTGCAGCGTGCTGACCACGTCGCCGGCGCCCTCGCTGACCGAGCCGTCGAAGGTGCCGCCGAGCAGCGAGTGGTAGTGAAAGCCGTGACCCCACTCGTGGTAGATGACATCGCCGATCTGCCCGGTGTTGTTGCAGCCGCCGCCCGACTGGAAGAAGTTGACGTTGCCGTCCCAGTAGGCGTTGCAGACCTGGCTCAGGTTCACGTTCGCGGTGAACTTGTCGGTCACCCAGGACACGTTCGGGGCGAAGGCCAGCCCCCACGCCTGCACGTCGTGCAGGAAGCGGTAGGTGTCGAGCTGGGACTGGTGGGCGTCGGCGCTGGTCCACTGCAGGCCGGTCGGGTCGTTGCTCGACAGCGAGCCCTCGGGGTTGGCGCTGTCGACGACGCGGACGTAGTCGCCGTTGAGGTCGGTGCGGTAGGGGCCGCTGCCGTTGACCGTGAAGTCGCCGTTCTCGTCGGTCAGCGCGCTGTCGTTGCTGCTCCGGACCACGGAGAGCGGCATGTCGGCGGTGACGAGCGGCGAGCCGTCGACGGTGCGGTCGTGCACGCGGGCGGTGACCGTGCCCGTCGCGAAGCGGACCTCGTTGTGCACCGAGAGCAGCTCGCCGGTCTCGCCGTCGACGAGCGAGACCCAGTGGCCGACGGGCTCGGCGGTGCGGCTGCGGACCTCGAAGACCTTGCGCAGCTCGAAGCCGGACAGCGAGGTGCGCTCGAGCAGGACGGGGCGGGTCTGCACGTCGGTGTGCTTGGCGGCGGGCGCGGGGCCCTGGCGGACTGCAGCGGTGAGGGCGGCCGCGGGGCCGAGGCGGAGCGAGCCCGTGACCTCGGCGTTCGGGGCCGTCTCGACCTGGAGGTAGACGAGGTTGCCCTGGACGATGCGCGCAGCGATGCCGCCGCGCCAGGTCGGGAGGCCGTCGCGGAGCGTGTCGAAGTCGACGAACCAGATGTCGCGGATCTCGTCGTACGCAGCGGAGCGCAGGACGAGCGTGCCGGTCTCGTAGCCGAACAGGCCGTGGTGGCGATCGAGCAGGGAGGCGACGGCCTCGATCATCGGCTCGCGACCCTCGGGCATCGGGATGCCCTGGCCCATCGCCCACCGCGGGCGGCCGGTGAGCTCGTCGAAGCGCGCGGTCCAGCCCGGCGCGTCGGTCGCGGTGAACACCCGCCACGCAGGCCCCTGCAGCAGGCGGCCCTGCTCCTCGTCGTGCCAGACCTGCAGCCGCGAGGGCTCGATGCCCTGGAAGGTGTCGTCGCTGGGGACGAGGGCGTGGGCCTGGAGCGCGGCGAGGACGGTGAGGTGGGGGAGCATGGTCTCGACCTCCGGACACCCTTCCTGTGTGCACGGCACGTGCCAGCGCAGGTCGATGGCCGCTGAGACCGTACCAAGGCTGTTTTCGGTGGCGGTCGAGGCCATCCATGCGGAAGAATGATCGCACTCCCGGTGTCCACGCACCCGACGTCCCGAGGCTATGGAGAGACGATGGACCTGCTCGATCGCCTGCCGTTGCCGATCCTCCTCGCGCTCCAGGAGGCCGCCATGTCCCCGGGCGAGGAGGGCGCGGAACGAGCGCGGCGGCGGGCGGCAGACGCCGGTTACTACCTGGTGAAGTTCGAAGGCGGTCGCCAGGTGGAGCCCCTGATGATGGAGGAGGCACCCGAGGACGTGGAGGGTGTGGTCCTGACCTTCGGCTGACGGGCGCGGTACGCTCCCGGGCCCATGGCGCGCGTCGAAGGACAACGACTCGGTCGGTACACGCTGGTGCGCAAGCTCGGTCAGGGCGGCGGCGGCGAGGCGTGGGAGGCGGTCCTGCACGGGCCGATGGGCTTCTCGCGCCCGGTCGCGCTCAAGCTGCTGCCGGAGGATCGGGCGGCCGTGGGCGCGGAGGACCTGGTGCGCGAGGCGAGGCTCGGCGCGCTGCTCCAGCACCCGAACCTGGTGGGGACCTACGAGCTCGCCGAGGCCGACGGGGTCGTGTTCCTTGCGATGGAGCTGGTGCGGGGCGTCTCGATCCGGGAGCTCGCGGCGAGCGCCTCGCTGCACGGCGCCGCGGTGCTCGAGATCGGCGTGCAGGCCTGCGCCGGGCTCTCGCACCTCCACCAGCTGCGGGTGGACGACGGTCCGGTGGGTGTGGTGCACCGCGACGTGAAGCCCGGGAACCTGCTCGTGGACCGCAGCGGGCTCGTGAAGCTCGTGGACTTCGGGATCAGCCGGTTCGCCGGTGGCTCGGGCCACCTGTCGGGGACCCCGTCCTACTCCCCGCCCGAGCAGTACCTCGGGACGCCCGACGCGCGCAGCGACCTGTTCTCGCTCGCGGCCACGCTCTTCACGGTCGTCGCGCGCCAGCCGCCCTTCGGGCGAGGGGTCCGGCTGTCGCGGGAGGCCGTGCGCCGGGGCCTGGCACGTCGCGGGCTGTTCGACGAGGTCGAGCACCGGGTCCCGGGGCTGGGGGCGGTGCTCGCACGGTGCCTGGCGCCGGACCCCGACGATCGACCGGCCTCGGCCGACGAGCTGGGGCGCGCGCTGGCGGCGCTCCGGTCTCGCCAGCGTCCGGGCCCGCCGCTGCGGGAGCTCGTGGGGCTGGTCGCGCCGGACACGGTCGGTGGCGTGCCGACGGACCGCACCCCGCCCGTGGAGGTGGAGCCCACGCTGGTCGTGCGGGGGAACCTGCCCGTGTCGCGCGGCGCGTTCGTCGGGCGCGACGAGCTGCCGCGGGTGCGGGCGTTGCTCACCGAGGGCCAGCGCCTGATCACGCTGCTCGGCCCTGGTGGGATGGGGAAGACGCGGCTGTCGATCGAGGCCGCGCGCTCCTTCGGCGCCGACCAGGGTGTCGCGACCTGGTTCTTCGACCTGGCGGAGGCGCGCGACGCGGACGCCGTCTGCGCCACCGTGGGTCGCGCGCTGTCGGTCGAGCTGCCGGAGCGGGATGAGGTCGAGCGGCTGGGCCACGCGCTGCGGGCGCTGGGGCGGGCCGTCGTCGTGCTCGACAACCTCGAGCAGGTGGTGGAGGCGATGGGCCCGGTGGTGGAGCGCTGGCGGGCGCTGGCGCCGGACGCGTCGTGGCTGTGTACGTCGCGCATCCCCCTGCGTCTCCCGGGCGAGCGCCGCGTACCGGTGGGGGCCCTCACGCTCGAGGAGGGGGTGGCGCTCTACGCGCAGCGCGCAGCGAGCCCGCCGACGGACGAGGAGCTGCCGCTGGTGCGGCGGCTGGTGGAGGAGCTCGAGGGGATGCCGCTCGCGATCGAGCTGTGCGCGGCGCGGTCGGCGCGGATGGACCTGGTGACGATGCTGGCGCGGACCGACGATCGGCTGCGGCTGCTCGCCGGGGGTGGGTCGGAGCGACCCGAGCGGCACCGCAGCGTCCAGGCCTCGCTCGAGGGCAGCTGGGAGCTGCTGCCGGCGTGGGCGCGCCAGGCGCTGGCGAGGCTGTCGGTGTTCGAGGGCGGGTTCGCGGCGGCCGCGGCCGGCGTGGTGCTGGGTGCGCTCGCGGACCGCGGGCGGTGGGGCGTCGACGTGCTGCAGACGCTGTGCGACGACAGCCTGCTGCGGTACGACCCCGACCACGACCGGTTCGGGATGCTGGCGGTGGTCCAGGTCTTCGCGTCGGAGAAGCTCGGGGAGGCCGAGCGTCGGGCCGCCGAGATCGAGCACGGACGGTGGTTCGCGCAGCTCGGTGCGCAGGACGCGCTCGACGCGCTGCGGGTGCACGGCGGGACGGAGCGCGAGGCCGCGCTGCGCTTCGAGACGGACAACCTGCTCGCCGCCTGCCGGCGCGCGATCCGGCGGGGCGACGTGGCGGTCGCCGTGCCCACCGTGCGCGCGCTGGACGTGATCCTGAGCCGCACGGGACCGACGGGTCCGCTGCGCGACCTGCTCCTCGACGTGCGGGCGATGCCCGCGCTGCACCCCGACGACCCGGCCGCGATGGAGCTCGAGCTCGACGCCGCCTGGGCCGCGACGAAGTCGGGACGCGCGCGCGAGGCCCTCGCGGAGCTCGAGGAGCTGTTGCGACGGACCTCGAAGCGCCACCCGCGCGTGGAGGGCCGGACCGCCATCCTGCTCTCGCTCGAGTACAACGCGCACGGGCAGAACGGGCTCGCGGAGGTGACGGCACGTCGCGCCCTGGACCTCGCGCGCGAGACGGGCAGCGTCCTCGCGGAGATCAGCGCGGCCTTCCGGCTGGGGCAGGCGCTGCGGCTCTCGGGTGCCGTCGACGAGGCGGAGCGCTGGTTCCTGGGGGCCATGAAGCTGGCGCGCGACGTGGGCGACCGCCGCTCCGAGGGCGTGGGCCATGGGCTGCTGGGCCACACGTACCACTCGCTCGGCCGCTTCCGGGAGGCCCGACGGTCGCTGCTGCGGGCCCTGGCCGTCCACCGCGAGCTCGGCGACCGGTTCCAGGAGGCCGCGCGGCTCAACACGCTGGGCTTGATGGAGAAGGACCTGGGGCGGGTGGACGAGGCCCGGCGGGTGTACCGGGAGGCGCTGCGTCTGCACCGGGAGCTCGGTGATCGCGCGTCGGAGCACTACGTGCTCGGCTGCCTCGGGTTCCTGGAGCTCGAGCTCGGGGATCCGGACGCCTGCGCGCCGTTCCTCGCGGACGCTGCCACGATCGCCGCGGAGCTCGGCGAGACCTCGATGCGCGCGCAGTGGGAGGCGGCCATGGGGCGCTACCACGCGCTGCGCGGGCGGGTCTCCGAGGCGACCGCAGCGATCGGGCGAGGGGAGCAGCTGCTGCGCGCGGGCGAGGTGGGCAGCACCCGGGTATGGGTCGAGGCCGCTCGGGCGGAGGTCCAGTGGCGGACGGGCGACGTACAGGGCGCGCTGCGGTCGCTCGAGCAGCTCGAGGCCTGGCTGTCGCGCCGCACGACCGATCGCGCCGCGCGGACCTGGCTCGAGGTCTCCCGCGTGCGCGGGCTCATGGAAGGAGACGAGGAATGACGACGACGGTGGCGGTGCTGGGGACGGGCCTGCTGGGCGCGGGCTTCGCGAAGAACCTCCTGGAGAAGGGGGTCGCGGTCCGCGTCTGGAACCGGACGCGGGCCAAGGCGGAGGCGCTGGCGGCGCTCGGCGCGGTGGTGGCGGACTCGCCGGCGGACGCGGTGCGGGGCGCGGATCGCGCTCACCTGGTGCTGTCCGACGACGCCGCGGTGGACGCGGTGCTCGAGGCGATGGGGGACGCGCTCCCCGAGGTCGTGATCGACCACACGACGGTGCTCCCGGCGGGCGTGCTCCGCCGCGTGGAGCGCTACGGGCGGCGCTACCTGCACGCGCCGGTGTTCATGGGGCCGAAGAACGCCGAGCAGGCGACGGGCACGATGATGGTGTCTGGCCCCGCGGACCTGGTCGCGGCGCACGCCGAGGCGCTGCGCTCGATGACGGGCAAGCTGGTCGAGCTCGGCGAGCGGCCCGACGTCGCCGCGGTCTACAAGCTGTGCGGCAACGGAATGCTGCTGTCGCTCCTCGCGAGCACCTCGGACATCATCGAGGTGGCGCGGGGTGCTGGCGTCGACCCCGTCGAGATGCTGACGATGTTCAGCTGGTTCGACGTGGCGCCGGTGATCGGCTGGCGTGGGACGCGCATGGCCAAGGGGCAGTTCGGCCCGCCCACGTTCGAGCTGGCGATGGCCCGCAAGGACATCCGCCTGATGCTGGAGACCGCGGACAGCCCGCACCAGATGGTGCTCCCCGCGATCGCGGAGCGCATGGACGAGCTGCTGGCCGCGGGGCTGGGCGCCGAGGACTACAGCGTGCTCGGCCGGCGGCGCTGACGGGTGGACGTGGAGCTGCCCGAGTCCTTCGCACCGCGGATGACGGAGCACGGTCTCGTGCTGCGCGTCCGCGGCGAGGAGGGCGTGATGGCGGGCTGCGGGCTGCTCATCGCGGCCGCGGGGGTGTTCGGCGCCGCCCTCGGGTGGGGGGTGGTCGTCCTGCTGTTCGGGCTGCCCTTCGCGTTGCTCCTCCTCCTGCAGTACGCGACCACCAACGAGATCGAGCTCGTGGTCGACGAGCTGCGCGTGGTGCGCCGGCTGGCGGGCATCCGGCTCCGGACGCGACGCCTGCGCTGGGCGACGCTGCGGCCGGTGCAGGTGGAGACGGGCTCGGGCGTGCTCCGGCGCCTGGTGCTGACGGACGGGCGGACGACGTGCAGGGTGCTCGCCGACGGGCACGAGAGCGCCGACGTCGACAAGCTCCTGACCGTCCTCCAGCAGCTGCGCGAGCGGGCCGCGACCCGCGAGGACGTCCCCGTTCCGGCCGCACCCGCGGAGCTGCGCGGGTTGGTGGAGCGCACCCGCGAGTGAGCGTCAGCGGGGCCTGCGGGCGATGAGGACCCGGCGCGTGACGTTGAGGAGGATGAAGGGCAGCCCGCCGCCGAGGCGCACGTTGTCCCGCATCACCCAGGCCCACACCACGATGACGGCGGTGAGCGCGAGCAGGCCGAGCGACCGGCTCCGCACCCAGCTCGGGTCCGTGTGCGTCTGGCCGACGTACCCGGCGGGGGAGGCGAAGGTGGCGACGGCCCCGACCGCGAGCGCGCCCACGAACAGCCCGGTCGCCTGGGCCTCGCCCATCACCGCCGCGAGCGGGCCCACCCCCACGCCGAAGGCCAGCGCGCCGAGCCACAGCCAGATCGCCGTGCCCACGAGGATCGGGTTCGCACGCTGGCCCTGCCACCACACCAGGGCGTGGACGGGCACCGTCAGCGCCGCCGCCACCAGGAACAGCGGCCCGACCCGCGCGAGATCGACCGAGCCGCTCGTGACGAAGGAGATGGCCAGCGTGATCACCGGGACGAGCTGGAGGAGCTCGGCCCACGGCTTGTTCGCGTCGTGCATCAGAACCCGAACCCCACCGTCACCGAGGCGAAGGGCACCACGGGCCCTCCGCGTCCGAACACGTCAGGCGCCGCCGGGATCAGCGCCGCACCGCCGTCGATCACCCCGGTCACGTACGTCCGCGCGCCCGGGTCGACCCAGTAACGCCCCTGCAGCGACAGCGATGCCTCCGCGCCGGCGGCCTCGATGGGATCGGGCTCCTTGGCCTGCCCGAACTGGAAGCCCGGGCGGTCCGCCGTGCGCTGGACCTCGGCGAACCCGAGCCCCGGCATCAGCGTCGCGTTCAGCCGGCCCTCGCCCACGTCCAGCACCTTCCCCTTCGCGCGGAAGTGCGCCATGTCCGGGGCGTCGTCGTGGTGCAGGAAGCCGGCGCCCGTCCCGCAGGCCTCGATGGCGAGCCAACCCGTGGGCAAGCCCTGCGCGCAGAGGTACGGATGGGACAGGTCGTCCAGACGGTCCACGCCGACCCGCAGATCGAACACCGGGTGCCCGGCATAGGGACGCGGATGTTCGGCGACGGAGCTCGATCCCGCGTGTGCCGACAGCATCAGGTACGCGACGACCAGCATCCGGACAGGCTATCATGTCCGGTCATCGATGGAGGAATCATGCGCCGTCTCGTTGCCGCCGGGCTGCTGCTCGCCGCCCCCGCCGCCCTGTCCGCCCCGCCGTCCCCCGCGCAGATCGTGAAGTACCGCCATGCGGTGATGAACGGCCTCGGCGCCCACATGGCGGGCCTGTCCATGATCGTGAAGGGCGAGACCGACCGGACCGGCGACGCCGTGATGCACGCCACCGCCGTGAAGGAGCTGGCGCACACCATCGGCGCGCTCTTCCCCGAGGGCACGGGCCCCGGCCACGAGTTCGAGACCGAGGCGAAGGCCGAGATCTGGTCGCAGCACGACAAGTTCGTGGAGGCGGTCAAGGCGCTCGAGACCGCCAGCGACAAGCTCGTCGACGCCGCCAAGACCGGTGACGTCGCCCAGATCAAGACCGCGCTCGGCGGTGTCGGCGGCGCCTGCGGCGACTGCCACGACGTGTACAAGGTCGACGACCACCACTGATGGTCCCGGTGCTGGTGGTGGGGGTGGCATGGGCTACCCCCGACGCCGAGGTGGGGGCGCTGCTCGCGGGCCTCGCGGGGTGCGCCTCCTGCCACACGGCCGCGGACGGCGCGCCCTACGCGGGCGGGTACGCCATCGAGACGCGCTTCGGCACGTTCTATGGCTCGAACCTCACGCCCGATCCGGAGACCGGGCTCGGGGAGTGGACGGAGCACGACCTGCTCCGCGCGCTGACGCGTGGCCGCTCGCCGAAGCACCATCCGTACTGGCCCGCCTTCCCCTACACCTCCTTCCGTCGGCTCACCGACGAGGACGTGGGACACCTCTGGGCGTACCTGCGGACGCTCGATCCGGTCGTGGCGGAGGAGCGCGAGCAGGAGGCGAATGCCCCGGGCGTCGGGCTGTGGGGCTGGCGGCGGGTGGCGTTCCACGCTCGGGACTGGAAGCCGCTCGACGACCCCGAGCTCGACCGCGGTGCGTACCTCGTGGAGGTCGTGGGCCACTGCGGCGAGTGCCACACCCCACGGAACGGCATCGGTCAGCTGAAGCGGAAGCAGGCGCTCGCGGGCAGCGACGAGCCCCCGCACCCCGCACCCGACATCCGGCCCGAGACGCTGAAGTGGACGCTGGGTGACTGGGACACGTTCCTGACGATGGGCATGATGCCGGATGGCGACTTCGCCGGGTCCGGCATGCGGCACGTGGTCCGCGACGGCACCGCGAAGCTGCCCGAGGCCGATCGCGCCGCGATGATCCGCTGGCTGATGGCGCCGACCGAGTAGGTCAGAGCGGCTCGATGCAGCGCGGGATGATCTCGAAGAAGTTGTTCTCGACGGAGTTGCTCACGCGGGCCGCGAGCGTGTTCGTGCCGGGGACGAGCAGCGAGGTCACGTCGATGGGGGGGACCACCGTGGTCACCAGGCAGTTCGCGTTCTCGTTGACGCAGCCCTCCTGCTGCCAGGCGCCGCCCCAGTGCCCGACGGCGGTGCCGTTGAGCCACACCCAGACGCCGTCGTCGCTCTGCAGCTCGAGCGAGAGGTTCAGGGGGATGTCGGTCAGCGTGAAGGTCGCCACGTACGCGCGGTCGCTGCCGGGTGGGGTGGCGGTGTCCGGCAGGGTGACGGCGGTGTAGGAGCCCGTGTCGGCGGCCGGGTTCCAGAACACGCGACCCTGCCCATCGGTGGGATCGGAGCGCTGGGTGAACGTCGGGCTGCCGCGGAAGGCCAAGACCGGCAGCGTCACGTCGTCGCAGGTCCAGGGGACCGTCCCGGTGTGCACCACCGGTGTGGCGCTGTGCTCGGGCGGGGGAGTGGTGGGGGTCGTCGGCGTCGTCTCGGCGGTGTCGCCGATGGCCCCCGTCTCGGTCGAGGGCACGACCACCGGATCGGGCTTGCTGGCCAGGTGGTAGTCGGAGCACGCTGCGAGGAACAACAGCATCCACGTCCTGCGCACGATCGCCCTCCGCGCGACACGGTAACTCCTGTTCGAGTTACGGTCATCCCCAAACTTCGAGGTGTCTCTTGGCGCGTCGCTCCTCACCGTACCTGGCCCTCGCGGCGCTCGTCCTCGTCGGCTGTACGGGCTCCGGCCTGCAGCCCACGACCAAGGACCACACGGTCCCGACGGACGAGCCGGACGCGGATGCGGACGCGGACACGGACACGGACTCGGACGCGGACACCGACGCCGACACGGACGCGGACACCGACTCGGACACGGACACGGACGCGGACGCGGACACCGACGCGGACACCGACGCCGACACGGATACCGCGGACACCGGGGGGCCGGGCAACCCCTGGTCCCACACGATCACGGTGGACGGGAACCTGTCGGACTGGCTCGCCGGAGAGACGTTCACCACCACGTCGTCCGGCACCGGATACGTGACCTGGGACGCCACCTACCTCTACGTGGCCTACCAGCACCCGGACGTCGCGGCCGGGGGGCCCCAGCACTGGGTGGTGATCTACCTCGGGGACGGCGCTGCCGGGTCGAGGACGGGCATCCAGCTCAACACGCAGCAGCCCGCGCTGCCGGCACCGTTCCGCTTCGTGGTGCGGTGGAAGGCCGACAACAGCTACAACGCGCTGGACGTCTGGAACGGCGCCAGCTGGTCGACCCAGAACAACTGGCTCGGGACGCAGGGCAGCGCGGTCGCGGAGAGCAACGCGAACCAGGCGGTGGAGTTCCGCATCCCGTTGGCCGCGTTGGGCGGCGCGAGCCGCGTCTCGCTGTACACGTCCTGGGTGTTCGAGGGCGCCGGCTTCGAGACGACCTACTCCCCGCTGCCCTCCGGCACCTTCACCGACGGCTACGACCCCGACCCGACGACCTACTACAGCTTCGACCTCACCGGCCCCGGCGCACCGAACAGGACCGGTCCGAGCTTCTAGTCGACTCCGGCTTCGCTTCGCTCCGCCTCCGCGGGCAGCAGAGCTGCCTCCCACGGGTGCGGTTGCGTCGACTGGTAACTAGAGCGTCTTCTTCGGCGTCATGAGCTTCTCGACGGCCTCCGCGGCGCGCTTCACGTCCGGATGGCCCTCGGGGCCCATGGCGGCCTTGCGGAGGACCTGGAGCGCCTCGTCCTTGCGGCCGCTCACGCGCAGCAGCGTGCCCAGGTTGTACAGCGCCGACGGGTCGTCGGGCCGGCGGTCGAGGGCCTCGCGATACTTCTTCTCCGCCGCCTCGCTCTCGCCCTCCAGATACAGCTGCAGGCCCTCCTGGACCAGCTCGTCCGCCTCGTGCACGAACTCCACGTCCAGGATCGCCTTCGCGCCGAGGTTCACCAGCAGCGCGGCAAGCGGCGAGATCAGCCAGAAGGCCACACCCTCGCCCGCCAGGAACACCGCCAGCGGGATGTCGGGGCCGATCGCCTTGCCCCGGTACGACAGGCGGACCTTGGTGTACCGCCCGGCGACGAAGGACTCGTTCACCCGCTCGCGGAGCTTCTGCAGCGTCTGCTCGATCCGCTCCGGGTCGATCTCGAACTGGAAGCCGCCGAAAGGCCGCTGGGCTCGCTGCTCCTGCCGGTCCTGGTCCTCGTCGCTCACCGCTGCTCCCCGATTCGCGTGGTGTGGTCCCCGAACCACTTCGCCAGCCGATCGACCTCGGCCCGGACCGGGCGCGTCGCGTCCCGGCACCCGGCGGGGTCCGCGGAGACGGCGGCCGGGTCCAGGCAGTGTAGCTGCTCTGGCGTCAGCGCGAGAGCGTCGCACTGCCGAACGTATTCGGCCTTGTCCGGCCAGGCCGGCAACGGCGTGCCCGACTGGCGGAACATCTGCTCGAGGCTCGCCACCACGCCGTCGTAGGCGTCGGCGCACGGGCCCTCGGGCGCGGGCGGAGGTGCGGTGGCGCATCCCGCGAGGACGACGGCGAGCATCAACCCAGGGCTTCCACCAGGTCGGCGAGCACGTGCAGCCCCTCGTCCAGGCCGTAGTCGTGAGCGCGCTGGTACGCCTTGCGCTCCTCGTCCGACATCGCCGAGAAGTCCACGTCCTCCTCGCCGCTCTCGGCGTCGAGCAGAGCCTTGCGGGCCTCGTAGTCGGCCTTGCGCTGCTCGAGGACCAGGGAGACCGCCGTGCGCGCCTTGTCCTCCTCGCGGCGGGCCAGCTGCTTGGCGAGGCGCTCGTAGTCGGGGTCGGCCGCCACCCGCGCCGCGGACTTCTCCTGGAGCTTCGGCACCGCGGACGCCAGGTCGGAGGTCTTCGCGTACGGAGCGGGCGGGATGCGGTCCCAGGCGAGCGCGTTGGGCAGGTCGGACTCGTGGATGAAGTCCACCCCGTCCCACACGGACGGGAGCTCCACGTCGCTCGTCACGCCGAGGTTCTGCGTCGAGCCGCCCGACACCCGGTAGAACTTCTGGATCGTGATCTTGAGCGCGCCGCCCTCGTCGTCGTCGGGCGCGTGGCGGCCCTTGAGCGCGGGGGTCAGCGGCACCACCTGCTGCACCGTGCCCTTCCCGTGCGTGGTGTGGTCGCCGACGACGAGCGCGCGCCCGTAGTCCTGGAGCGCCGCCGCCACGATCTCGGAGGCCGACGCGGAGGTCGAGTCCACCATGACCGTCAGCGGCCCGTCCCACACCACCCGCGGGTCCTCGTCGTGCAGCGCCTCGATCGCGCCCTTGCGGTCACGCACCTGGACCACGGGCCCACCGGGGAGGAAGAGCCCCGCGACCTCGATCGCCTCCATCAGCGAGCCGCCGCCGTTGCCGCGCAGGTCGAGGACGACGCCCTCGGCGCCCTGCGCCTTGACCGCCTCGAGCTGGTTGCTGAGGTCGTTCGAGGCGCTGCGCCCGCGGCGTGCACCCTGGTAGTCGACGTAGAAGTTCGACAGTCGGAGGATTCCCAGCTTGTGGCCGTCGACCTCCTCCACGTGCCCCTCGGCCGCGCTGCGCTCGAGCGTCACGCGGTCCCGCTGGATGGCGACGACCTCGCGCTCCCCGTCCGCGTGCTCGATGGTCAGGTTGACCTGGGTGCCCTTGGGGCCGCGGATCATCTTCACGACGCGGTCCAGCCGCATCTCGACGACCTCGACCGGCGCCTCCGACTTCTGCGCGACCTCGAGGATGCGGTCCTTGGCGCGCACGCGACCGCTCATGTCGGCCGGACCACCGGGGATCACCCGGTCGATCACGACGTACCCGTCGTCGGTGGTGAGCTGCGCGCCGATGCCCTCGACGCTGTTGGTGATGTCCACGTCGAAGTCGTCCTTCGACGTCGGCTTGAACCAGACCGAGTGCGGGTCGGCGGACTGGGTCATCGCGTCGAGGTACGTCTCGAGCACGTCGACCGTCTCCATGTCCGAGACGTTCTTCGCGTAGCGATCGTACCGCTTGATCAGGCGGTCGCGGACCTGATCCTCGCTGTCGCGACCCGTCAGCATGCCGCTGATGAAGTCGTCCTCGACCCGCTTGCGCCACAGCTCGCGGGCCTCGGCGGCGGTCTCGGGCCAGCCGAGCCCGGCCTCCTTGCGGTCGTAGACGATGGTCTCGTCGTTCGTCAGGTCGACGGGGCCGGCGGCGAAGGCCTTCGCGTCCGCCGCGCGCTCCAGCATGCGCTGACGGTATCGGGAGTAGATGACGATGGCGGGCTCGAGGCGGGAGAGGGGCCGCGCCATCACCAGGTCGTCCAGCTGGTTGCGGTACTGCTCGAACTCGCGGATGTCGGACGCGAGGAACACGATCCGCGCGCCGTCGAGCTCGTCGATGTACCGGTCGAGCCACTTCGACGAGAGCTCGTCGTCGATCTGGACGTGCTGGTAGTGGACCTCCTCGAGGTACCCGGCGACCAGGCCCGCGACCTCCTGCTGGTACGGCTGGACGTCGAGGGAGGGGAGGCCGTCGGCGCCGGACGCGTCGAGCTTCGGGGTCGCCTTGGCCACCGGCCCCGGGTCGGGCATGGCGGCCACCGCGGTGACGGCGAACAGTGACAGGACCACGGGCAGCACGAGACGACGGGTCACGGGGACTCCAGGGCGAGATCCGGGGATGGGCGCAGCGTCAGCGCGCGACGACGCCGGGGAATGTCTGGGGCTTCTCCTCCCACGGGGGAGGGCGGCCGGTGGTCCGCTCCCAGTTCATGGCCACGAGCCGCTCCTTCTCGGAGTTGAGGGCGACGTGGAGGAAGGCGCCGACCAGCGCGAGGTTGAGGCTGCGCAGCGGGAACGCAGCGATCAGGAAGACCCAGGCGAAGCCGCGACCGATGCGCACCGCGAGGCGGCTCGCGGGGATGAAGCCCATGTACTTGGCGAGGACGGCGCGGAGCACGCGGCCACCGTCCATCGGGAAGGCGGGGATCAGGTTGAACAGCCCCATCAGGACGTTGCTGGCGACGAACACCAGCGCGAAGGGCTGGCTGGTGCCGAGCCAGATCCAGCCGGCGATGGCGGCGAGCACGAAGTTGACCGCGGGGCCGGCGAGGGCGATCACGATCTCCTGGTCGGGCTCTTCGGGCATGCGCTCGATCGCCGCGACTCCGCCGAAGGGGTAGAGCGTGATGTGCGCGGTCTCGATCCCGAACCGCCGCGCGGCGAGGGCGTGGCCGAGCTCGTGCAGCACCACCGAGATGGACAGCCCGACGCTGGCGAACGCGCCGGCCAGCATGCCGGGGAGACCGAACTGGTACCCCCCCATGGCCACCATCGCGACGATCAGCAGCGAGAACGACCAGTGGAGGCGGAGCGGAATGCCGGAGAGGGAGATGACGTGGAGCATGGCACCTCGATCTCAGGTTCCCATGAAACCCACGATCCCGCACGCCGCTCGCGGTCAACAATGGTCATGGGGTCCGTGACGTGCCGTTGACCAGCAGGCTGACGAACGGTGTCCGCAGGCGAGCGAAGACCGTCGGGCGGTCGTTGCGCGCGCTCGGCTGGTCCGCGACCCACCGGCCCGCGGAGGTCGAGGACGTCGTGGTCGTGGGTGGCGCGGCGGCTCCGCTGGTGCCCGTCGACCGCCCGATCAGCGTGCTGTGCTGGAACGTGCAGTTCGCCGCCGGCCGCGACCGGGTCTTCTTCTACGACGGGGGACGCGCGGTCCGGGTGCCGCAGGACACCGTGCGCACCTGCCTGGACCGCCTCGCGGACGTGATCCGGTCGGCGGACGTCGACCTGGTGCTGCTGCAGGAGGTCGACCGGGGCTCGGACCGCACCGGGCGCGTCGATCAGCACGCGGAGCTGCTCGCGCGCGTGCCGTACCCGTGCCACGCGTCCACCTGGTACTACCGCAACCCCTACGTGCCCTACCCGTCGTGGGAGCACCTGGGGCGCACGGAGGTCCACCTCTCCGTGTTCTCCCGCTTCCGCATCGCGGGGGCGCGGCGTTGGCGGCTGCCGGAGATGCGCGAGTCCTGGGTGTCGCGGCAGTTCAACCTGCGGCGGGCGCTGCTCGAGCTCGAGCTCCCGTTGCCCACGGGGCGGGTGGCGCGGGTGATCGACACGCACCTGTCGGCGTTCTCGAAGGGCGACGGGACGCTGCCGGCGCAGATCGAGGTCCTGGAGCGGCGGCTGGCGGCGGCGGACGCGGCGGGCATCCCGTGGGCGGCCGCGGGCGACTTCAACGCGCTCCCGCCGGGTGACGACCCCAGGCGGCTGGGGCCCGACGCGGAGCTCTACTCCGACGAGGGGCGGCCGCTGCTCCCGCTGTTCGACCGCTGGCAGAGCGCCGTGTCGCTCGAGGCCCACGAGGACGAGCCCGAGCGGTTCCGCACCTGGCTGCCGCCGGGGTCCGTGGTTGCCGACCGCGCGATCGACCACCTGTTCGCCTCGCACGACGTGGAGATCTATGACGCGACCGTGCTCCGCGGCGTGGTCGACGCCTCCGATCACCTGCCGCTGCGCGTGGAGCTGCGGTTCCCCTCCTGACAGCGGTGTCGCGGTTCACGTCGCGGGGTTCCGTGCTGTACGGGTGAACGCCGGGGATCCGCTGGCACGCCACGTGCTCTGCCCTCCGCGTGGAGGGTGGGATGCGCGCGTGGTGGCTCGGTGGCCTGGTGGTGGTGGCGGCGGGGTGTGATCCGGAGGCGCAGGACGCGTGCGCGCAGGCCTCGAAGCTGTCCGCGCGCCTCGAGCTCGGGAACGGGATCGAGGACTTCGGCCGCCCGATCGCCGACGGTGACCTCGTGCAGGTCGCCTACGGGATGCAGGGGGGCCAGCACGTGTGGATGAGCGTACGGACGGTCGGCCTGGTCCCGGGGCGTCACCGGACGCTCGGCAACGACCAGGACGTGCCGGTGTTCGAGGTCCGGTTGCTCGACGAGGACGGCGGGACCGTGGAGACGCAGACCTTCGACTTCTTCGCCATGGCGGGGACGGTCGAGGAGGCGACGCTGGCGCTCGGGACCTTCTTCGTCCCCTACGAGGACGAAGGGACGGTGCGGTCGTGGACCCTCGAAGGGGAGGCGGTGGACGTTTGCGGTACCCTCGTCGAGGACGCCCACCCCGTCTCGCTCCGCTGGTAGTGACGACGGCTCGTGGACAGTCGCCGAGCCTCCTGCGGGCTGGACGATCCGTGGCGGCGTGACACACTCTGGTCGTGACGCGCGTGAACCTGGCGCTGATGACCGTCGCCCTGTCCGTCCTCGTGACGGCGGGTGGCAGCCTGGCCTTCCACGGCCGGGTGGGCGTGGACTTCCTGGTGACGGGCTTCGTCGCCTCCGCCCTGACCTACCTCGTGGTCGATCGGTTGACCTACCCCCTCCGCGCGGCGTTGAAGCAGAGCCGCGAGGACCTCGAGCGGCGGGTCGACGCGCGCACCTCGGAGCTCTCCGCGGCCCTGCACGCCCTCGAGACGGCGCACGCCGAGACCAACGCGCTGCAGCTCCGGATGCGGATGAGCGAGCGCATCACGGGGACAGGCGCGTTCGCGTCGGCGGTGTCCCACGAGATCCGCAACCCGCTCTCGGCGACGTTGGGCAACCTGGAGCTGATGGTGGAGATGCTCGAGGAGGGCGCCGACCGGGACGAGCTCCTGGAGACCGCGCGCGACGCGCTGCTCGGCGCGCGGCAGGTCCACACCGTCGTGGGCGACCTGTCGACGCTGTCCCCGGCGAAGCACCAGGTGGCGACGACGGAGGTGGCGGAGATCGCGGGATCGGCGGTGCGTCTGGCGGCTCACGTCACCCGGCGAACGGCGGAGGTCCGCGTCGAGGTCCCTCCGGGTCTGCGGGCCGCGATCGCGCCACCCCGCCTCCTGCAGGTCGTGATCAACCTGGTGGTCAACGCCGCCCATGCCACGAGGCCAGGTGCGGCCAACCTGATCGTCGTGTCGGCGGCGGAGCGTGACGGTGGGGTCGAGGTGTCCGTGGCCGACCAGGGCGTGGGCATCCCGGCCGACCAGCAGGACAAGGTCTTCGAGCCCCACTTCACGACGAAGGGGGAGGAGGGGACGGGCCTGGGGCTGGCCATCGTGCGCCAGATCGCGGAGGCGGCGGGCGGTCGGGCCTCCCTGTCGTCGGTCGAGGGGGAGGGCACCACCGTCCGGGTCTGGCTACCGGCGGCTCACTCGTAGCCCTGGTAGTCCTGGGCGCGCGCGACGTGCTCGGCGAGCTTCGCGTAGTCGTAGTCGCTGATCCAGCGAGGGAAGCAGTACCCCATCATGTCGGCGTGGTCGGCGGGGACGAAGCTCTTCGTGCGGAAGTCGTAGCCCTCGACGCCGATCGTGCCGTCCGCGTAGGGGAAGTCGGGGTCCGGGTCGCTGGGGTCGTTGCACGGGGCGTGCATCAAGCGGTGCGTGTGGCCGATCTCGTGGATGAGCGTGTCCTCGGACTTCTGGTCGCCGAACGCGGCCCCCGCGGCGAAGTACGAGCGAACCAGCTCCCCGTCGCCGCCGTCCTCGCTCGTGCCCGTGATGCCCTCGTACTCGTCGCGCGTCGCCACGCCGGTGGCCATGCCGTACCAGGTGACGTTCCAGTCCTCCTCGCCGGCGAACATGGCCTCCTCCTGGAGCTGCCCGACGCGGACGTTGATGTCGCCGAGGTCGAACGGACCGGTCCACACCTCCACGGGGCCCACGTCGAGCTCGACGTCGGTGACCGGGTAGACCGCCATGAGGGCCGCGCGGTACCCCTCGACCACGGACGGCGAGGTGTCGGGCACGAAGCCGTCGACCTCGAAGGGCACCAGGTGGAGGCGCAGGGGGCCGGTCACCTTCGCGCCGAGCGCGGTCGGACCGTCCGCGGGCGCCGTCGCGACCACGGCGCCCTGGTCGAGCACACGCGCGGACCACGTCGCGTCCTCGGTCATCGCGTCGGCCGGGATCTCGACCACGAGCGTGTCCGGCACACCGACCGCGGCGAACGTGCGCACCACGCCCCCCGACGCCAGGTCGAGCTCGAGGCGCACCTCGGCGCTCCAGCCCTCCCCTGGCTCCATCCTCGCGCGCACCACCGCCTGACGCCCCACGACGAGGGGCGCGTTGCGGTCGGAGGCCGGGACCTGCTCGCCAGCGGACAGCACGGGGACCTCGACGGCCTGGAAGAACGCGAGGTCGGACAACCCCCCGTCGGCGGAGGGGGTGCTCCCCGTCGCCGGTGGCGTCGTGGTGCTCCCGGTGGGCGTCGCGATGGAGGTGAGGGTGCTCTCGGACGAGCAGGCGGTCAGCGCCAACGCAGTGAGACAGCGGAACATGGGCGGCTCCTCGGTGTACGGAGAGCCTATCGCCGTATCGGTGCCCTACCCGTTCACTCGCCATCCAAACTGTAGTCATGACGAATACATATAGGATATAGCTGTATTATTAATAATACGACCGTATCCGGACGGGATCAGGGTGCGAGCGCAGCCGCCCAGATCGCGGCCTGCGGGTCCGGCAGCTCGCCGCTCTCGGCCGCCTTCGCGAAACCCGTCCGAGCGGCCTCCCGGTCTCCGGCGGTCCACGCCGCGCGGGCCTCCTCGAGCGGGGTCGGCGCGCTGCCCTCGGCCGTTGCCCGGCGGAACAGGTCCACCGCGGAGGGCCCGTTGCGACGGCGGAGCTCGGCGCGCGCCAGATCCAGCAGGCGGGGGCCGGGCTCGCCCGACCAACCCTCCGGGGGGACCGTCGCCACCAGCCGGTCCAGGTCGGCCGCCAACCGCACGTCCAGCACCGACATCGCCCCGTCACCCCCGACGGCGACCAGCCGCGCACCCGTCGCGTCGAACGCGAGATCCGTGACCGAGCCGTCGTGCACCGGCAGGCCCAGCACGGGCGCGCAGGTCGCCGCGTCCCACACCGCGATCCGCCCGTCCAGCGCCCCGGTGGCGACGAGCGAGCCGTCCGGCGACAGCGCGACCGCCTGCACGGCCTCGGCCCCCGTCTGCAGGCGGCACCGCTCGACGAGCCCCTCGGGTCCCCGCTCCCACAGCAGCAGCGGGGGTGTGTGCCGCCCGACGACGACCCGATTGCCCCGGTGCGCCACGCGATAGGCCGGTCCCCGGTCCGGTCCGGGCACCTCGCGGACGTTGCCGGGCGACACGAGGGAGGCCAGCGCCTGCTCGCGGCGGTCGGTCGCGAGGAGCGTGCCGTCGTCGAGCGCCTCGAGGTCCCACACCAGCGGGAAGCCCGATGCGACCGTGGTGAGCTCTGCGCCGTCGGCGTCCACCGTCGTGATCCGCCCGTCCCCGAGCGCCACCGCCACCCGCCCGTCCGCGAGGGGCTCCACCGCCATCGCCACGTCGGGGAAGGTGTGGACCGCGGTGGCCGTGCCCTCGACGAGATCGACCGCCCACAGGGCGTCGTCGACCGCCGCCCACCCGCGGGTCCCGTCGGGCGACAGCGCCGTGTCCCGCACCGTACCCGCCACCTCCAGCCGCCGGATCGCGCGCCCCGATTCGATGTCGACGAGGACGAGCCCAGCACCCCCCACCAACGCCAGCGTGCCCGTGGCGTCCAGGTCCAGGGCGCGCAGGCCACCCTCCGCCAGGAAGGTGCGAGGGTCCGCGGCGGCGCCGGTCCAGACCGCGACCCCGTCGCCGCGGGTGAGCAGGGTACCGTCCCCACCGAACGCGAAGCTCCCCGAGGTCCGCGTCACGGAGCCCTCGACCACCACCTGGCCCATCGGGATCCCCAGAGCGTCGCTCCGGCGCAGGCGGTGTCCGTCGAGCTGCAGCAGATCGCCGGTCGACGTGAACGCGAGGCGGTCCATCTCGGACGCCGGCGCGGTCCAGCTCTCCCCGGTGGTGGGGGTGAGCACACGAAGCGTGTCCCCATCGACCCAGGCCAGACGGCCATCGTCGGAGGGCACGGCCCAGCTCCCCGGGCCCTCCCAGTCGATGGCGCCGCTGTCCAGGTCGACGAGCATCGAGCGCTCTGCCTGCGCCATCTCCTTGCCCGGCTGCGCGGGGATCACGACCGCGTACCGACCGGTCGGGGACAGCGCCTGGACCCAGACGTTGCGCAGGGGGGCGCGGGTCCGGCTCCCCTCCAGGTCGGTGAACGCCAACCGGCCGGTGGCACCGACGTTCTCGAGCAGCCAGCCGCCGGCGATGAGCCCTCGGTCGAACACGTGGTCGGTGATGGCGGAGGGGACGGTGCGGGGAGGGGCGTCCGGAGAGGAGAGGTCCGCCAGTCGCCAGCGGTCCTGGTGATGCCAGCCGGCCATCGGACGGCCCCCCACGAAGCCCGTGACCCAGCGGTCGTGCGCGGCGGCGCCTGGCCCGGGGTGTCGGCCCAGCACCCGCCCGTCGGGCACGCTCATCCACACCAGCCCCGAGGGCGAGGCGAGGATCACGCTGGTGCCGTCCTCCGAGAGGGCGACCTCGTCCCGCGGCTCCGCGCCGAGGTCCATGAGCGGACGGGGGTGGCGGTGCTCGACCCAGGCGGACACGAGGTCCGCGCGCAGCATGGGGATCCCGAGGTCCGTGCCCCCGAGCGCGTGCAGGTCGCTCCGCGCGTCCGCCAGCGCCTGCCGTGGACCGCGGATCTGCCCCTGGCCGGACTCGGAGAGCGCGAGCAGGACCCGCGCGTCGATCTCCCGCACGTGGGCGTCGCGCTCGGCCGTGCGGGCCCGATGGGCGCCGACCGCCGCGGTCACCACCCAGGCGATGCTGGTCAGGAGCACCAGGCCGGCACCCGCTGCCATCGACAGCAGCCACGGCACCAGCCGCCCGCGGTTCCGCACCACCCAGCGCGAGAGGCGCTGCCCGACACCGTAGCGGTGGGCCGCGACCTCGCGTCCGTCGAGGAAGGCCTCCACGTCGGCGGACAGCGCCTCGACGCTGCTGTAGCGGCGCATGGGGTCCGTGCGCATCGCCTCGTCGACGATGCTGTCCAGCTCCCGCGGGATGCGCGGCACCCGCTTGCGCAGGGGCACCCGTCGTCCGGCGCGCACGGCCAGCAACAGGCGGGGATGCCCACGCTCGAACGGAGGCTCGCCCGCGAGCAGGGTGTAGAGCAGCGCGCCCAGGGCGTAGACGTCGCTGCGGTGCGTGGCGGGGAGCCCTTCGGCCTGCTCGGGCGCCATGTACAGCGGGGTGCCGATCACCGCCTGGTCGTCGGTGAGCTCCGCGGACCCGGCGTCGAACGCGTCGGCGTCCACCTTCCTGCCGCCCGTGGCCTCGCCGATTCGCGTCGCGAGGCCCCAGTCGAGCACGATCACCTGGCCGTGCTCGCCCACCATCACGTTCCCCGGCTTCAGGTCGCGGTGGATGATGCCGCGGCTGTGGGCGTAGGAGATGGCGTCGCAGACCTTGAGGAACGTGCGGAGCCGCTGGTCGCGCGTGCCCGCGAGCCCGGCGCGCAGCAGCTGGTGCAGCGAGCGGCCGCGGACGTGGACCATCGTGAACCAGGGCTGGCCCGAGGAGTCGAGCCCGAGGTCGTGGACGGCGACGATGTTGGGGTGCTCGAGCTGGGCGGTGAGCTGAGCCTCGAGGACGAAGCGCCGCTGCTGCTCGTCGGTCGGCGTCTCCGTGGACAGCCGCTTGATCGCCACCTCGCGCCGCAGCAGCCGGTCGCGAGCGGCCTGCACCTCCCCGACGCCGCCGCGCCCGAGCCGGTCGCCGATCTCGTAGCGGGCGAGCGTGCCGCGGTCGCTCACCTGGTGGGCGACCTCGCGGATCCGGTCGAACGACGCCCCGTCGGCGCTGGCCGGCGCCTCGTCGGAGAGGTGGGTGGGCTCGTCCTCGGAGGCCAAGCGGCGCGCTCAGGTCGAGAACACGTAGCCGGCGAAGCGCTCGCGCAGCGTGCGCTTGAGCACCTTGCCGGTCGGCCCGATGGGCAGGGCCTCGACGAACTCGATCGCGTCCGGGAGCCACCACCTGGGCATGCGGCCCGCCAGGAAGGACATCACCTCGTTCGCCGTCAGCTCGGTCCCGGGGGCGCGCACCACGACCAGCATCGGGCGCTCCTGCCACTTGGGGTGCGGCAGCCCGAAGGCCGCGGCGGTCTGCACGCCGGGGCAGGCGAGGGCGGCGTTCTCGAGGTCGATGCTCGAGATCCATTCGCCGCCGCTCTTGATGACGTCCTTGCTGCGGTCGGTGATCTGCATCGTGCCCCGGGCGTCCAGGGTCGCGATGTCACCGGTCGCGAACCAGCCGTCGTGGTGCGTGTCGGAGCCCTCCTGCCGGAAGTAGCCGCTCGCGACCCAGGGACCACGGATCTGCAGGTGGCCCGAGGCCTTGCCGTCGCGCGGGAGCTCGGTGCCCTCGTCGTCGACGATGCGCAGGTCCACCCCGTACATCGGCCGACCCTGCTTCAGCTTGTACGACAGGACCTCGCTCCACGGCATGCCCTCGTGCTCGGGGAGCATGACGTTGACGGTGCCGACGGGGCTGGTCTCGGTCATGCCCCAGGCGTGGATCACGCGCGCGTTGTGGCCCTTCTCGAACGCCTCGATCATCGTGCCCGGGCAGGCGGACCCTCCGATGACGACCTTCTTCACGGTCCCGAGCTTCTTGCCCTCGGAGGCCAGGTGCGCGAGCAGGTTGGCCCACACGGTGGGGACGCCGAGCAGGCTCGTCACCCCCTCGGCCTCGACGAGCTCGGTCAGGCTCTTGCCGTCGAGCCCGGGCCCGGGGAGCACGAGCTTGCTGCCGACCATCGCGCACGCGTAGGGCACGCCCCAGGCGTTGACGTGGAACATCGGGACGACGGGCAGCGTCACGTCGGCCGCGGAGAGCGCCAGCGTGTCGGTCATCGTCACCGCGTAGCTGTGCAGCACGGTCGACCGGTGGCTGTACACCACGCCCTTGGGGTGGCCCGAGGTGCCCGAGGTGTAGCAGAGCGACGACGCCGTGCGCTCGTCGAAGGTGGGCCACACCAGCGCGTCGCTCTCGGCCTCGAGGAGCGTGTCGTGCACGAGCAGCCCCTCGATCGAGGACGCGGGGCGGTGGGCCTCGTCGGTCATGGCGACGAAGCCGCGCACGGTGCTCTTCGGCCGCGCGGCGAGGATCTCGGCGAGCTTCACGAAGGTGGTGTCGAAGAACACCCACTCGTCGGCGGCGTGGTCGACCACGTAGGCCAGCTGCTCGGGAGACAGGCGCGGGTTGATGGTGTGCAGGATGGCGCCGAGCCCCGACACCGCGAAGTACAGCTCGAGGTGGCGCTGGGTGTTCCACGCGATGGTGGCCACCCGATCCCCCTCGCGGACGCCCATCTTCAGCAAGGCGTTGGCCAGCCGGCGAGAGCGGCGCGCGACCTCGCCCCAGGTGGAGCGGTGGATCGGACCTTCGACCGTGCGGGTCACGACCTCCACGTCGGCGTGGAAGCGCTCGGCGAAGCTGATCTGGCTCGAGATCAGCAGGGGCTGGTCCATCATCTGTCCGAACATCTCGGTCCTCCCGGGGGACCGAGTGTACCCAAGCCCGAGGTCCCGGGTTCGTCAGTCGTCGCCCCGGTCGTCCGGGTCGCGCTGACCACCGCCCTCGGGCCGTTGCTCGACCTTCACCGGTGGCCCGTCGCCGCCGTCGACGTCGGGCTCCTGCGCCGGTGCGTCCTTGCGCGCGATCTCGCCGGATGGCGGCTCGTAGGGCACGGCGGAGTAGTCGAGGCCCGGGACGCTGTCGCGGTATCCGGCGGGGCGCTGCAGATCCTTCGGGTCGAACAGCGGCTCGTTCGCCGCGGGATCCTCGGCGCGGGCGTCGAGCCACTGCGACAGCGTCGACATGCCGTGGCCGACGTAGTCGATGCGGACCTTCTGCTCGTTCATCGTGTACTTGATGCCGCCGCGGATCTTCTCGGGCCGCGACGCGAACATGCTGTCCAGCTCGTCGAACTGCATCGTCGCGAGGAAGCGGATCGACTCGCGGGTGGCCCGCTCGTACTTCGCCTTGCGGTCGGGCGCCGACTGCAGCGCGAGCGAGTAGGCGGCGGCCGTGCCCTCCGAGTAGCAGAAGGTCTGCATGGCCGGCAGCTCCTCGGGCAGCTTGTAGTAGCCGCCGACGTAGTCGGGCCAGGGAGAGCGCTCCTCGGACCACTGGTAGCTGTCGATCATCCAGTCCGCGACCTCGAGGCCGAACTGCGCCGCCTTCTCGTTCTTCGTCAGCTTGTACGCCTGCTTGGCGGCCATGACGGACCACGGGCCGAACTGGACGAGGTCGAGCCGGTCGTTGTTGTCGTACGTGTCGGTCGGCCAGCGCCCGGTCGGCACCTTGCGGACCGCGCGCTCCGTGAACCACGGGCGGTAGTGCTCGTAGAACTTGTCATACGCCTTCACCCACTCGGCCTCGCCGAAGTACTCGGCGACCATCCCGAGCGCGAGCATGGCCTCGCCGGGGACGATGTCGTTGCGGCTGTTCTCGTAGGGGTGGCCGGGCTGGACGTAGTAGGCGCGGAAGCGGCCATCCTCCTCCTGCTGCGACCGGACGAACTCCGCCATCTCCCGGATGCGGGCGTCTTCGGCGTGCGACTTCGTCGCGTCCGCCCAGGCGATCCAGCCGAGGAGGCCCACGGCGACGGTGCCGAGCTTCTGGACGGGCGGCTCGGCGGGCGTGGCCTCCTGGTACGACGGGTACCGGAAGAGCATGGTGCCGGCCGGCGGGTGGGGCAGGGGACCCTCCTCGGGGTCGGACCCGTGCACGGCGTACCGCATGAGCCAGTTCATCGCGGCCTGCGAGCCCTGGAGGTACCGGTCGTCGTTGCGGTACCGCCAGGTGTCGGCCAGGTCGCGAGCGGCCAGGATGTGGCGGACCTCGTTGTAGTCCGTCGAACGCCGGTTCTGCTCCGGCCAGTACTTGTATTCGAACTTGCCCGTCGGGTACTGGTTGGCGAGCCACCACTCGCCGCCCGCGACGAGCATGTCCTGGACGTGCCGGTCGGTGATCCAGTCCATCGGGACCTCGGGCTGGCCGCGGAACATGCGCAGCGCCGGGCCGCCGGGCGAGGACTCGACGAAGTGCTGGGTGCGGATGAGGTCGAGACGGGTGCGCGGGTCCTTCTCCCAGGGGCGGGCGTCGTTCCAGCCACCCTCCTGCACGGCGACGCGGAGGAACTCGTCGGCCGAGTGCAGCGAGCGGGTCACGAGCTCGGAGCCGGGCATGTACGTGAACTTCTCTTCGAGGTCCTCGCCCTTCTTCGGCTCGCGCTGCCGGAACATCATCCCGTCGATGCCCATCTCCCACAGGTCGAAGATGGCGTGGCGCGAGCGCGGCTCGACGGGCGCTCGCTCCATCACGATCTGCACCTCGAGGTGCACGTCGTCGAGGCGGTTCTGGAGCTTGCCCATGCCGAGGGTCTCGACGTTGCGCTCCCACTCGCGGGTCATCTTCTGCGCGAGCTCGTCGAGGGCGAGGTCGACCGCGGACGTCCCGGGCTTGGCGTTGGCACCGACGACGTGCCGCGAGACGAGGGTGGAGCCCTGCAGGCGCATCGTGCCGATGATGCGCACGGCGTCGGGGCGCCACGTCTGGCCGTTGACGAGCCACTGGCCGCCCAACCGCTGGCGGAGCCCGCGCAGGATGCGGTCGCCCGTCTCGATGGGGACCCGCGCCGGCGAGCCGCGCACCGAGTACACCATCAGGTCCTCGGTCACGTAGCGGAGCTGGAACCACTCGAGGAAGTCGTGCTGCGCGAGGCGGGACAGCACGATCCGGTCGCGGTCGAGGGCCCCGGTGAGGTCGCGGCTGACGACCAGACCGCGGATGTCCCGGTCGAGGAACGCGCGGGCGACGGCCTCCTCGTCGGTCCCCATCAACAACGGTTCGAGGTCCGGCTGGTCCTTCAGCGTGACGGTCGGGGCCTCGATCTCGATGTCGGCGATCGAGAACACCTTCTTCTTGGACCCGAGATCCTCGATCGCCTGTCGGGCCGCGTCCGACAGCTTGGACCGCTCGAGGTCGGCGAGGCAGGCGTGCAGCCGATCCATGGGCTCGCCCGACAGGTGCCGGCAGCGCGGGACGCGGTCGGCCCTGGACGGCTTGGAGGCCGGCCCATCGGGGAGCTTGTCGACGTTCTGCCAGACGACCGCGGCGATCACGACGCCCACGATGCCGATCGTCGGCACCCACTCCTTCCAACCCATGCAGCGCTCCCGGTCGTGCCAGTTAACGGATCCTCGGCAGCCGGTGCCAGGGGACGGTTGCTCGGGCGGGGTGGGCCGGATAACGCGGTGGGGTTGCGTGGTCGGCGTCGGCCGGGGTCACGCGAAGAGGAACCGACGATGGCGAAGACGAGCTCGATCTACAAGCAGAAGAAGCGGGAGCGCCTGGTCCGCAAGTACGCGGCCCGCCGCGAGGAGCTGAAGCGGAAGTCCAAGGACCTGTCGCTGTCTCCCGAGGAGCGCCAGACCGCGCGCGAGCAGCTCGCGAAGCTGCCCCGCAACTCGAGCCCGGTGCGCCTCAAGACCCGCTGCATCGTCAGCGGCCGCAGCAAGGCGGTGTACCGCAAGCTCATGCTGAGCCGCATCGCGTTCCGCGAGCTGGCGCTGCAGGGCAAGCTGCCCGGGATCATGAAGGCCTCCTGGTAGGCCTCGGTCGCCGGCGGGATCGAGCCCGATCCGCCGGCAGCCCGAGCCCTCGGCCCGCGACCCTCAGGACCTCCCGAGCACGGTGAGGAGGTCCGCGACGTGGTCGCGCTCGCCGATCGCGTCCTTCAGCAGGCGGTCGACCCTCACGGTCGCACCCCGCTGGTGGACGTGCTCCCGGAACCACCCGAGGATCGGCGCGAAGTCGCCGGCGCCGACGAGCTCGTCGACGGGCAGCTCGGTCTCGAGGTGCAGCAGGAAGGACGCTGCCCAGACGTTGCCCAGCGTGTAGCTCGGGAAGTAGCCGAACAGCTGGAAGGACCAGTGGATGTCCTGCAGCACGCCGGTCGCGGCGTCGGCGGGGCGCAGACCGAGCGTGCGCTCCATCGCGTCGTCCCAGGCCGCGGGCAGGTCGGCGACGGCGAGCTCGCCCGAGATCAGCGCCTGCTCGAGCTGGAAGCGCAGGGCGATGTGCAGGTTGTACGTCACCTGGTCCGCCTCGACGCGGATCGGCGTCCGCGCGACGCGGTTCACGCGCGTCCAGAGCGCCTCGGCGTCCGGCACCGCGGCCAGGTGGCGGGAGAGCGGCCCCCGCAGCCAGCGCACGAAGGCCGGTGACCGCCCGATGGCGTTCTCCCAGAACCGCGACTGCGACTCGTGCAGCCCGGTGGACGGTGCGTGCATCAGCCCCGCGCCCGCGAGCGAGGGCGCCATGCCCTGCTCGTACATCCCGTGGCCGGCCTCGTGCAGCGTGGCGAACACGGCGCCCAGCGGGTCGTCGGGCAGGAAGCGGGTCGTGATGCGCACGTCCCGCAGGCCGCAGCGCGTGGTGAACGGGTGCTCCGAGCGGTCCAGGCGGCCGATGGAGAAGTCGAAGCCGACGGCGCGGCTCAGCTCCTCGCAGAGCGCGCGCTGGGCGTCGGCGGACTCGGCCCAGGCCTCGGGCTCCGGGCTCGGCTCCACGGCGTCGAGGATGCCGCGCAGGCCGGGCACCAGGCGATCGAACAGCGCGGTCAGGTCGGCGCTGCGCACGCCGCGGTCGTAGTCCTCGAGCAGCACGTCGTACAGCGGCCCGTCGTGGCCGGTCGCCGCCGCGATCGCCGAGGCCCGCTCGCGCACCAGGGCGAGCTGACCCTCCATCGCCGCGAGCCACGGCCCGTGGTCCCCGGTCTGCCGCGCACCGAGCCAGGCGGTCATCGTCTCGCTGCGCACCCGCGCCAGCCGTTCCGCCAACCCCGCGTCCACCGCGACCGAGCGCCGCCAGCCCCACGTTGCCTGTTCGATCGCCACCCGCTGGAGCTCGGTCGGATCGTCGCGCCCCTCGAGCGCCACGAGCAGCTCGCCGAGGGCCGGATCCGTCGTGCGCTCGTGCAGCAGGCGCGTGAGCGCCGCCTCCTGCTCCTGGCGATCACCCGCCGCGCCCGGAGGCATGCCCGTCTGCTGGTCCCAGCCCGCGAGCGCCTGGAGCCACCCCCAGGTCGCGATCTCGCGGTTGGCGCGCTCGAAGCGCTCCCAGAGCTCAGCGGTGGTCGCCACGGTCGCCTCCGCGCGCGGGCAGCCCGAGGACGGCGCGCAGGTCACGGCGCTCTCGGAGCGACAGGCCCGAGCCGGGCAGGATGGCGTCGGCGTCGGCGCCAGCGATCAGCTGGCGCACCAGGTCGAGCTCGGCGCGCGACAGCGTGACCGCCCCGAGCCGGTAGTCCTCGAAGGCCTCCCAGGCCATGGGGACCCAGGCCTTCACGAGCTCGCCGATGATGTCGCCGTAGACCCGGATCTCGAGCTGGGCGTGGGGGTCCATCCGCAGGGACAGGAAGTGGAGCAGGTTGTGCAGGTCCACCTTCCAGTACCACTGCGTGTAGTAGTTGAGGGTGAGGTCCATCCGGGCCAGCTCGCGGGCGACCTGCGGCGCCCCGTCGTCCACGGGCTCGCCGTCGCCGCGGTCGTTGAGCAGCCGCTCGTACGTGTCGTACACCTGCATCGCGTCGCGCCGGAGCAAGGCGAGCACCTCGGCGGCACGCTCGGCGTCGAGCGTGTCCCCGCGACCCTGGCGGTTGCTCGCTGACTGGATCGCGAGATCCTCCGGGCGCGGGAGGTAGAACTCGCGGTCGAGGATCGAGTAGCGCGCGCTGTACTCGTTGACGTTGGCGGTGCGGTGACGGATCCACTGGCGCGCCACGAAGATGGGGAGCTTCACGTGCAGCTTGAGCTCGCACATCTCGAAGGGCGTCGTGTGCCGGTGGCGCATGAGGTACCGGACGAGCCCGCGGTCGTCGCGCGTGTTGCGGGTGCCCCGGCCGTAGGACACGCGCGCCGCCTGCACGATCGCCGCGTCGTCCCCCATGTAGTCGATCACCCGGACGAACCCGTGGTCCAGCACCGGATGCACGCGGAACAGCCGCTCCTCGAGCGCGGGGACCGTCGGGCGGCGCGTGGGCACCGGGGGCGCGGCGAGGAGGTCCTCGAGCTCGGTGGACGAGGGATCGGGCTCGGACATGACACCTCCGCCGGGGGCGTCGCCCTAACCGTCCTTCGGGACCCAGCCCAGGTCGGCCTTCTTCGCGCGGTAGAAGGTGTACGTGACGGTCCGGTCGACGCTCCTGCCGAACAGCTGGACCCGGAAGTGGAGGAAGATCAGGTCGTCGCCCAGCGCGCCGAGGAGCACCGGCTCGGCCGAGCCACGCCCGTACGGATCGTCGAAGTTGTCACAGCACAGGCGGTATCCCTTGGGCAGATCCTCGGTGCGCACGGAGGGCTCCCCGCCCGTCGACGTGAACACCAGCTCGACGCGGACGCGGTCGGCGCCGAGATCCAGATCGATCGACAGATCGTTGCCTCCGAACGTCGTCACCACGCCGCTCGCCACCACCCGGGCCGCACCCGACTCCACCTTCACCGTCGACCTCCCGGACGCTTGACGCTGCGCGTTCGCTGCCTCTATCCTCAGGGTGCGCCATCCTCAGCGTCCCATTCTGCGAGGCCCCTGCCATGCCGAAGATTACTGATTCCAAGGGCGGACCGCACTCCGGTCAGCAGCCCAACTACCAGATCGGGATCGTCGTCGACAACGTGGACCCCGAAGAGATGGGTCGGATCAAGGTCAAGTTCCCGACGTTGCAGGGCGAGCCGGTGTCGTACTGGATCCGCCAGGCCTCCCCCGGTGCGGGCAAGGAGCGCGGGTTCTACTCGCTGCCCGAGAAGGAGGACGAGGTCAACGTCGCCTTCCAGCAGGGGTCGCAGGATCACGGCGTGATCACCGGCCAGTTCTGGAACGGCAAGGACAAGCCGCCCAAGGAGGCCAAGGACGGCCTGCCCGGTCCGGACAAGCAGCTGCTCGGCCAGGGCAAGGGCCAGTGGTCCAAGGACAAGTTCACCGACGGCACCAAGAGCCTCGACAAGAACGATCGCCGCTTCTGGAAGTCGCGGTCGGGCTCGCTGATCGTGTTCGACGACAGCTCGGGCGCCGAGTCCATCCAGATGTGGGACAGCACCCACACGCTGTCGTTCGCGCTCGACACGGCGAGCAAGCGGATCATCCTCGCGAACACGGGCGGGGACATCCACATCCGGACCCAGAACGACTTCTACCTGGAGGCCGGGAACGACATCAAGATTCGTGCCGGGAACGACATCATCGGCGAGTCGATGAACGACACGAAGCACCACGTCGGCAACAACTGGAAGGTCGACGTCGACGCGAAGACGGACCTGACCAGCAAGGCCGACTTCACCGCCGAGTCGAAGGCGAACATGACGCTCAAGTCCGCCATGACCACGAAGATCATCGGTGACGTGAGCTTCGAGGCCAAGGGCGGATCCACGGCGAAGCTTCAGGGCGGCTCCCTCACCGAGGTGAAGGGCGGCATGGTGAAGATCAACTAGCGAGCCGCGGGCGCCTACTGCGCGAGTCAGGCGAAGATCGCGGGAACCTCGCCCACGGGGCGCAGCGTGATCGAGGGCATCAGGGCAGGCCGCGGGCCCGTCGTCCGCAGCGCGCCGCGCTGCAGGATCGTCGCGAGCACGAGCGCGGCCTCCATCAGCGCGAAGTGCTGACCGATGCACACGCGCGGCCCGCCGCCGAACGGGAAGAACGCGAACCGGGGGAGCCGGTCGTGCAACCCGTCGAGCCAGCGGGACGGGTCGAATGCGAGCGGGTTCGGGAACCACCGCGGGTCGCGGTGCACCGCCCACTGGCTGATCAGCAGCTGTGCCCCCTTCGGGATGGTGTACTGCCGGACGACCATGTCCTCCTGCGCCTCGCGGCCGATCGCCCACACCGGCGGGAGCAGGCGCATGGCCTCGTCGATGGTGGCCTGGACGCGTGGCAGCTTCGGCCAGTCGGCCACGGTGGCGGGGCGGTCGCCCAGCACCTCTCGGACCTCGGCGAGCAGGGGCTCGACCTCGACCGGGTTCTCACCGAGCAGCACCCAGGTCCACGTCAGCGCGAGCGCCGTGGTCTCGTGGCCGGCGACGAAGGCCGTGACCGCCTCGTCCCGCAGCTCCACGTCCGACAGGCCCCCGTCGTCGTCGCGCGCCTGGATCAGGTGCGACAGCAGGTCGTCCCCGAGCCCCTTGCGGCGACGCGCCTCGATGAGGGCGTAGATCGTGCGGTCCAGCTGCTCGATCGCGGCGGAGGCCCGGCGGCGGCTGGGTGTCGGGATGGCCTTGGGCAGCAGGCGGCCCGGCCCCTGCGCCTCCTGCACGAACTCCGCCATCAGCACGTCGATCGTGTGGCCCACCTCCGTGGTGTCGACGTCGAGGTCGGTGCCGAAGAGCGTGTCCAGCACGATGCGCTGGGTGACCAGCATCATCTGCTCGTGGACGTCGAGCGCCTGGTCGCGGTGCAGCCCGTCGAGCCACGAGCGCGTACAGGCGACCATGGTGTCCGCGTACTGCTCGACGTGCCGGCGGGTGAACGAAGGCGCGGCGAGCTTGCGGTGCCGCTTCCAGACGTCGTCTTCGGCGGTGACCAGCCCGTTGCCGAGCATCGGGCGGAGCAGGTCGTAGATGGCGTCCTTGTGGAGCTTCTTCGCGTCGCGGACGAGGATCTGCTCGATGTCGTCGGGATGCGAGAACATCCACAGGTCGTGCTCGAGGATGCGGAAGAAGGCGACGTCGCCGTGGTCGGTCGCCATCCGCTCGACGAAGCCCAGCGGATCGCGCGCGAACGGGACGAAGCTGCCCAGCAGCGGCCACTGGAACGGCCCTGGGACGTCGGGGCGGGGGCGCAGCACGGGGCCTCCGGAGGCTACTGCTGCGTGTTGAACCGCAGCGTGGTGGTCTTGCCCGGCTCGAACGTGTGGCGCTCCGTGAGGTCGAGCCCGGTGGTCGGGTTGGCGGCGCGGATCTCGTGCGGCCCGGCAGGCACCTGGAGCTCCTTGAACGGAGCGGTCTTGGGGAGCTTCTCGCCGTCGACGTAGATGTTCGCCCACCCGCCGCCGAGCAGCGTCACGGTGAGCAGGGGCGGGCTCGCGACGGGCTTGAGGTTCGAGGAGATCCGGTTCGTTCCGGGCTTCACGCTGCGGACGCCCGTCTTCGCCGTCTCGTACCCGTCGAGCCGCAGGTCGATGTTCACGGCGTCGCCGACCGACACCTTGCTCCAGGTGCAGGGCGTGGTGCAGATCTGCTTGCCGTCGAGGAGCACGGCCGCGCCCGAGGGGCTCGAGCGGATATCGAGCTCCGGGGGACCGGTCGGCTCGGGGGCCTGCGTGGGCACCGGCTCCGTCGGCTGCGGATCCGGCGTCGCCACCGGGATCGCGGCCAGCTGCTTGACCACCTTCACGATGCGGCCCTGCTCGACGTTGACCGACTCCTCGAGCGGCTCGTATCCCTCGGCCTCGAGGCGGACCGTGTACGTCCCGGGGGCCATGTCCTCCAGCATCACGCTGGTCCCGTTGCCCTTCTCGACGCCGTCCACGAGCACGCGCGCCGCGGGGAAGACCGTCACGTCCAGGATCGTCCGCTCGGCCGGCTGGGTCACGATCACGCCGTTGGGCGGTGCGTTGGGCGGCGGCTGGGTCCACACGAAGTAGACGATGGCGGCGAGCGTGAGCCCGCCGAGCACGAAGAGCCCCACGCTCGCCCCGGCGATCCAGGGGACGACCGCCTGGACCGCGGTCTGCGTCACGTGCGACAGCGTCTCGCCCTGGGTTCCCTCCCAGTCCGCCGGCGGGAGGGTGTCCTTGAGCTTGCGGGCGAGCGTCTCGCCCTGCTGCAGCCGCGTCCGCTCCGACGCGATCTCCTCGGCGAAGCTCTCCTGCAGGTACGCCCGCATCTTCGCCTTGAGGGTGTCCGAGGTCTCGGGGAAGAGGAAGTCGCGGAGGTCGGACTCGAGGTCGGCGGCCGATGCGTACCGGATGTCGCGGTCGCGGGTCAGCGCCTTCATGCAGATCGACGCCAGCCGCTCGGGCAGATCGGGGCGGAGCGTCTCGGGCGGCGTCACGTCCGCTTCGCGGACCTTGTTCAGCGTCGCCGTCTCGGAATCGGTCCGGAACAGGCGGCGCCCCGTCATCGTCTCCCACAGGATGATGCCGAGGCTGAAGAGGTCCGAGCGATGGTCGATCTCCGAGCCCTGGGCCTGCTCGGGCGACATGTACTCGAACTTGCCCTTGAGCATCCCGTCGCGCGTCTGGTACGCGTTCGACTCGGCCTTCGCGATGCCGAAGTCGGCGATCTTGACCTCGCCCTCGTACGACAGCAGCACGTTCGACGGGGAGATGTCGCGGTGGACGATGCCGAAGGGGTTCCCCTCGAGGTCGGTCTTCGCGTGGGCGTAGTGCAGGCCCTTGCAGACCTCGAGCGCGATGTACGCGCAGAGCTCCGGGGGCATGAACTGCTTGCGACGGGAACCGGCGCGCAGGAGGAAGCGGACGTCCTTGCCGTCCACGCACTCCATGACGATGAACCAGTTCTGCTGGATCTTCCCGAAGTCGTAGATCCGGACGATGTTCGGGTGCTGCAGCTGCACGCTGACCCGCGCCTCGTCCTGGAACATCTCGACGAAGTCGGGGTTGTCGCCGATGTGCGGCAGGATCCGCTTGATGACGACCAGGTTCTCGAAGCCGCCGTGCGAGAAGGTCTTCGCCTTGAAGATCTCGGCCATGCCTCCGGCAGCGATCTTGTCGACGAGGAAATACTTCCCGAACGCGACGGGCTGGAACGCGGCGGGCTCGTTCGGTGCGCTGGAGCTGGTCTCTGACACGTCGGCCCCCATAACCGCCGATCAGCGTTCAGGCGGTAGGATCGGCGGGGCGATGGGGACCGGGCGTCGCGATGCGGCTCGACAGGTCGAAAGCGGCGCCGTTCGAGAGGATGTGCAGACGCACCCCGACCAGCTCGACGGGATCGCCGACCTCGGACAGTGCCATCGAGCTGTACGCGAGCTGACTCACGTCGACGACGGTGATCCCGCCGCTGCCCACCACGTGCGCGTGGTCGCGGGGGTCGATGAACGCGGCGGTGTCCTCGTCGAGCCCGAAGCCGACGCTGAACGGGTTGTACGACAGCGCCGTCAGCAGGCGGCCGAGCCGGTCCCGCTCGCGGAAGTGCTGGTCGATGATGATGCGGTTGGTCAGCCCCAGGCCGGGCGCGAGCGCCACCTGGCCCGCCCGTGGGGTGGCGCCCGAGGCGCCGTGCGCGATCATGTGCTCGCAGATGAAGGCAGCGCCGGCCGAGGTCCCGGCGACGTGCACGCCGCGGGCGTTCATCCGCCGGATCCGGGTGGCGATGGGCGTGCCGCCGAGGATGGTGGACAGGCGCAGCTGGTTCCCGCCGGTCAGGAAGATGCCGGTCACGCCCTCGAGCGCGTCCGACCAGCGCTCCTCCTCCGCGTGCTTGCGCTCGGCCACGTCGACGACGACGACATCGGCGATCCCGAGCTCCCGGAACACCCGCTTGTACGCGTCGCCCGTCGTCGGGAGCAGCGAGGCGGTGGGGAGGACCGCCACCCGCCCCTCGGAGCCGCCGCAGAGCTCGACGAAGCGGGCGAGGATGCGGCGATCGGAGATCTTGTCCTCGGCGCCGCCGATGGGGACGACGTAGCCGCGCGCGCCGGGAGAGGGTGCTGGGGAGGGCATTCCGTGCTCCGCGTGGGGTGGGACACCCGGGTACCTGTCCCCGGACCGCGCAGCAAGCCCTTCGGGTCACCCATCGGCTACACTGCGCCGGTGATGTGGTGGTGGATGACCAGCGCCTGGGCGGAGTGCACCTTCCGCGCCGGGCTGTCCGAGGTGACGACCGCGCTCGATTCGGCCGAGCTGGCGTACGTCTCCCTCGATGTGGCGCTCTTCGAGAAGGCGACGACGGAGGTCGACTTCGTCGTGCCCTGCCTCGAGGCGCCGTTGGACGTGGCCACGGCCGCGCGGCTCCACCGGCTGCGCGGGCTCGGTCGGTTCGCCGAGGGCGACACCCGGGGCGCCGTGCTCGAGCTCAGCACGGCCCGCGTCCTCGAGCCGGCCTTCGTCTTCCCGCTCGAGATGCTCCCCGAGGGCTTCGAGCTGCGCGTGATCTACGAGGGCCTGCCCACCGAGGCCTCCGACGAGGTCACGCGCCTGCCGCGTCCGCGTGGCGGGAGCCTCGTGCTGGACGGCGCCGTGGGCCGGGACCGCGCGGACGACCGCTCCGTGATCTTCCAGCGGGTGGAGGGCGACGCCATCGTCCAGACCGCGGTGCTCGCGCCCACCGATCCCGTGCCCTGGTACCCGGGCATCTCGAAGCGCAGGACGGTGCTCGCGGTGTCGAGCCTGGCGACGGCCGCGGTGGCGACGGGCTTCTACGCCGCGGCCCTGCAGTCCAACAGCCACCTGTCGGACGCGACGTCGGAGGAGGAGCTGTTGCGCCGCGCGGGCGTGACCAACGTGCTCGGCGGGATCGGACTCGGCCTGTACGGGCTGGCAGGGGTGGGCGGCGTGGCCGCGGTGGTGGTGGGGCGCCCGTGAAGCGCCTGGCGCTCCTCGATCCCGGGACGCGCATCGATCGGTACGTGGTGCTCGACGTGATCGGCCAGGGCGGGATGGCCGTGGTGTACCGCGTGCGGCACGAGAGCCTGGGCAGTGTGCACGCGCTCAAGGTCGTGGGTGTGCCGAGCCGGAGCATCATGCAGCGGCTGTTGGCCGAGGGGAAGGCGCAGGCCAGGGTCCGGCACCGCAACATCGTCGCCGTCCACGACGTGATCGAGGTCGACGGCTCGCCCGGGCTGGTGATGGAGTACGTCAACGGCCCCTCGCTCGACGGCCTCATCCACCACGTGCAGCTGGACCTGGTCACCATCGATCGCATCGGTCGGGCCTTGCTGCGTGGGGTGCAAGCCGCCCACGACGCCGGGCTCATCCACCGCGACCTCAAGCCCGCCAACGTCCTGGTTTCGCTCGAGGACGACGGGCTGATCCCGAAGATCGCGGACTTCGGGCTGGTGAAGGACGTGGCCGTGGGCGGCGACACCCGCACCGGCTCGATGATGGGGACGCCGAACTACATGTCGCCGGAGCAGATCCGGGACACGAAGTCGGTCGACCACCGCACCGACCTGTTCGCGCTCGGCGCCATCCTGTACGAGCTGGTCACCCAGCGGCTGGCCTTCAGCGGCAACGACGTCCTCGACATCTTCAACCGCATCGACCGCGGGCAGTACACCCCCCTGGGCGAGCTGCGCCCCGACGTGCCGCAGCGGATGGTCGAGGCGATCGAGGGCGCGCTGGCGGTCGACCGGGACCGGCGTTGGCCGGGTTGCGCCCGGATGCTCGAGGTCTGGTGCGGCGACGTCCTGGACCAGCAGATCCCGGCGATCCAGCTGCCTGAGGACACGGTGGAGTGGATCCGCTCCAGCACGACGCTCGTGCCCGACAGCGTCCCGCCGACACCCGCCGGCACGGCCGTGCCACCCTCGGACGCCGCGGACTCCAACGCGCCGATGACCTGGGCACTGGACGGCGCGGTGAGCGAGGAGTCTCCGGCCCTGGATCTCGACGCACACGCGCGGCGGCCCGTCTGGCTGGTCGGGGCGGGTGTCGCTGGCCTGGCGCTGCTCTGCGCGGGCGGCCTGGGCCTCGGCCTGGTGGGGGGCGCGGGCTCCTGGTGGGCGAGCAGACCGCCAGATCCCGTCCCCGTCCCCGTCGCCGCTCCTCCTACGCCCGCTCCCGCTCCCGCTCCCGCTCCCGCTCCCGCTCCCGCTCCCGCTCCCGCTCCCGATCCCGCTCCCGCTCCCGCTCCCGATCCCGCTCCCGCGCCGACACCCACGCCCCCCAGCCCACACCCCACCCCAACACCCGTCCCCATCCCGACGCCGACGACGCCGGACCCCGCGCCCGTGCCGGTACCCGAGCCCGTCCCCGTCCCCGTCCCCGCGCCACCCTCCGCCACCACGACCGCCACGGTGGCCGTCCAGGGCGACGCGACCTCCGTGCTCCTGCGCGACGGCGCCGGCGGCTCGGTCGTCCCGGGTGGCTCCGTCCCGCCAGGGTCCTACACTGTCCTCGCGACCTTCCCCGGCGCCCAGGAACCCGTCCAGATCGCCACGGGTGTCGCCCTCGCGGCGGGTGATCGCATCCTCATCGTTTGCCAGTCCCAGTTCCGTCGGTGCAACATCAGAAGATGAAGACCTTCCTCGATCCTCGCGTTCTGCTCACGCTCGTGCTGTTCGGCTGCCCGTTCGCCGGAGACGGACGACTGGATCGGGTGCGCGACGCGGATGGCGACAAGGACCCGGCGATCGCCTTCGGCGGGCACGACTGCGACGACACGAACCCGAACGTGAACTCCAACGCGGTCGAGGACTGGTCCAACGACATCGACGACGACTGCGACGGCAACGCGTTCGACCAGGACGGCGACGGGTATCAGCGCGACGTGGACTGCGACGACGAGGACGCTGCCGCGAACGTCGACCGCACCTGGTACGAGGATGGCGACGGCGACGGCTTCCGCGGCATGACCGGCGTGGTGTCCTGCCGCGCGCCCGGGGAGGGGTGGGTCGCCGAGCAGGGCACCGACTGCGACGACACCGACGCGCTCGCCTTCCCGCAGGCGCAGGAGACGCTGTGCGACGGGGTCGACAACGACTGCGACGCGGAGATCGACGAGTCCGACGACGTGACGTACACCTCGTGGTGGCCCGACCTCGACGGCGACCACTTCGGCGACCGCCGCGAGACCCCGGTGAGCACCTGCGACGGGGCGCCGGGTGTCGACTGGGCCGACAACCAGCTCGACTGCGACGACGCGGACGCGACCCGGAGCCCCGACGCCGACGAGGTCTGCGACGACATCGACAACGACTGCGACGACGACGTGGACGAGCCCGGCGACGTCACCTGGACGACCTACTGGCTCGATCTGGACGGCGACGGCGCGGGGTACTCGGGGAACACCTGGTCCGCGCCCGGCGTGCCAGCGTTCACGGAGGATGCCGGCAGCCTGAGTTCCTGCGCCGAGTCCGCGCCAGCCGGGTACGCCGACAACCAGGACGACTGCGACGACAGCGATCCCGACGTGCAGTGGTTCACCTGGTACCCGGACGGCGACGGTGACGGCTACGGCGCCTCGGGGAGCCAGGGCGTCGACGGGTGCTTCGGTCCGGCCACGACGGTCGCCAACGACGACGACTGCGACGACGCGGACGCCGAGGAACACCCCGGAGCACGGTGGTACGACGACCTCGACGGGGACGGCTTCGGCGTGGCCGGCGCCCCCGTGACCAGCTGCACGCGCCCGGCCTCCAAGGTCGCCGACGCGACGGACTGCGACGACGACGACCCCGACGTCCACCCCGGCGCCCCGGGCGAGCAGGTGCACGACGGGGTGGACACGAACTGCGACGACGCCACCGAGTTCGACGGCCCGGACGCGAACGACCTGCCCGATCTGGCCTGCGGACCCACCATCGCGTACGACGTGGACCCGAGCACGCTCCAGCAGGCGCTCGACGCCGCGGGCACCTGCAAGGTGCTGATCATGCACGTCAGCGCCGACCAACACTTCTACGGACCGGTCACGCTGCCCGCCTCCGGGGAGATCGCGCTGATCGGGGCTCCGTTCGAGGACGTGGCGTTCGTGTCGCCGATCGGTGGTCAGGCCATCGTGGGACCGCCCGGCTCGTCGGTCGACCTGCTGATCGAGAAGGTCACGTTCCAGGGCTGGGACACCGCGGTGGCCCTCAACGACGGCTCGCTGACGCTGTCCGAGGTCCTGGTGTCCGACGGCGAGGGGGTCACCCGGCGGACGGGCGGGGACGGCCTGGCCATCTACGACTCGGCCTTCACCGGCGTCGATCTGATCTACGACCCGAGCTGGACCGGCGGAGGCCGCTTCGCGGACGTGTCGGCCGAGCGGGTGGTCGCCGCGTTCGCCGTGGCGCCGCACGTGGTGTTGCTGGGGGGCACCAGCACGACGTCCTGGCGGGACCTCGTCGTCACGAACAGCGCCGCCATCGTCAGCGTCCTGCAGATCCCCGACCCGCTGTTCAGCGTCGCAGCACGGAACGTCGCGATCGACGGGTTGGTCGTCCGCGACTCGCTGGGTCGGGCGCTGGACGTGCCTTCCCGCAACGGCGACGACATCGTGCTGTGGAACGTCGCGCTCGACGGGAACATCTCCGTCGACCGCGGGCTGGTGGCGGTTCAGGGTCCCGGGTTGAGCCTCCAGGGCCCCACGCTCGACGTGGAGAACCTCGTCGCACGCGACAACACGATGGAGGTGTTCTCCGCGACCCAGAGCGACCTCCGCTCGCAGGCCATGTTCGACTTCACCGGCGTGGGCACCACGATGGAGGGCGTGACCCTCATCGGCAACGAGACGGGCGAGAGCTGGCTGCTCCAGGGCGAGGGCGCGGGATCCCACGTGGTGCTCGCGGGCACGGGCGACCGCGGGCTGCGGTTCGGCGGCACCCTCGACCACCTCACCTTCGTCGGGTTCGGCGCAGGCGTGGACGCCATCGACAGCTACCTCACGTCGGATCTGACGCTGCGCGACGCGATCGTGGACCAGTCCGGGACGGCGCCGCTGACCGCACGCCTCCACCTCGACCGGGTGATCATCGGGCCGGACAGCGCGCTGACCTGTGGGCTGCTCGAGGCCTGCGTGGAGCGGACCGACCCGCTCTTCCTCCGGTACGACCCGCTCGCCCCCTCGGAGCTGTGGGACTTCCGCGTCCTGCCGCCGAGCCCCGCCATCGCGGGCGCGGGCAGCTGCCCGTTCACCGGCGCGTGCGATCTCGGCGCGTACACCCCGGCGAACGTGCCCGAGCAGTACGACGACGCCGACGGGGACGGCTTGTACGACACCTGGGAGGAGCAGTTCTTCGGCGACGCCGCGCTGTGTCTGCCGGGGCAGAACGCCGATGGCGACGGCTTCACCAACGGCCAGGAGTTCTTCTCGGGTACGCTCCCGACCATGAGCGACTTCGATCTGGACGGGCTCCTCGACGGTCCGGCGGACACCCCGACCGAGGACTGGGACCAGGCGCCCTGGGATCCTGCACACGGATGAGACCGCTCGTCGCCCTCTTCCTCGTCGGCTGCCCGTTCGTGGGCGAAGATCGGCTCGCCGGGATCCGGGACGCGGACGGCGACGGCGATCCGGCCGAGCAGTTCGGCGGCAACGACTGCGACGACGGGGACCCGCTCGTGAGCTCGTTGATGACGGAGGACTGGTCCAACGACATCGACGACGACTGCGATGGCAACGCGTTCGACCAGGACGGGGACGGCTACCTGCGAGGGACGGACTGCGACGACACGGATGCGACCGTGAACGTCGAGCGGACCTGGTACGCGGACGAGGACGGCGACGGCGTCGTCGGCGCCACCCCCTACGTCGCGTGCATCCCCGAGGACGGCTCCTCGGCCGACCCTGGCCCCGACTGCGACGACCAGGACCCGACGGTCGCGCTGGTCACGCTGTTCCGGGACGCCGACGGCGACGGGTACGGCGACCCGGCGACCACGACCACCGACCACTGCGAGCCCGTCGAGGGGTGGGTCCCGACCTCCGGGGACTGCGACGACACCGATCCGGAGCAGCGACCGGGGGCGTCGTGGCACGACGACGCCGACGGGGACGGCTTCGGGGCGGAGCAGGTCGCGTCCGTCGGCTGCGAGCGTCCGACCGGGCGCATCACCGACGACAGCGACTGCGACGACCGGGACGCGAGCGTTCACCCTGGCGCTTCCGGCGAGCAGCTGCACGACGGGGTCGACACCGACTGCGACGACGGCAGCGAGCTCCCCGAGCTGGCGTGTGGGCCGACCCCGATCGACGTGTATCCGGACGACATCCAGTCGCGACTGTCGTCGGGTGGGGACTGCCAGGCCCTCGTCCTGCACGTCGACGCCGCTCGCCCCGTCTACGGACCCATCGTGCTCCCGGACGACGCGCGCATCTCGCTCGTCGGGGCCCCCTTCGAGGCCGTCGCCTTCGGCACCCCGATCGGCGGTGTCGCCATCAGCGGCGCTCCCGCGTTGCTCCAGATCGAGAAGGCGACGTTCGTGGGGTGGGACACGGCGGTCGCCGTGGGCGGAGGGTCGGTCACGTTGTCCGAGGTGCTCGTCGACGCCGGGGAGGTCGTGCGGGCCGACGCCCTCGCGGACGAGCTCACGATCTACGACTCGGTCTTCTCGGGGGTCGACCTGGTCTACGATCCCGACTGGGCCGGACCGGGCACCTTCGACGACGTCCTGGTCGAGCGGTCCTTCGTGGCTTCCGCCGTCGCGCCCCACGCCGTGCTGGACGGCGGCCGGAGCTCGACCACCTGGCGCGACCTGGTGATCGCGAACAGCGCCGCCACCGTCAGCCTCCTGACCGTGCCGGTCGGTCCTACGGGCCGCGCGATCACGATCGAGGATCTGTGGGTCCAGGACTCGCTCGGCCGGGCGCTCGAGGCCGAGCTGCGCGACCAGGACGCGCTCGCGCTGAACGACATCACGCTGGTGGGCAACATCTCGGTGGATCGCGGGCTGGTGGCGGTCACCGGGTCCGGGGGCGCCACGCTCGGGGTCAGCGGGTTCAGCGCCCGCCAGAACACGATGGAGGTGTTCTCGGGCGTGCTGAGCGACCTGCGTGAGCAGGCGATGTTCGACTTCGGACCCGGCACGGGCACGCTGCAGGACGTGTGGCTGCTCGGGAACGTGACGGGGGAGAGCTGGCTGTTCCAGGGCAAGGGGACGGGCTCGAACCTGCTGTTCGCGGGGACCGGGGAGCGGGGCTTCCGGTTCAACGGCGCCATGGACCACGTGACCGTCGTCGGGTTCGGAGAGGGGGTGCCCTCCGTGGACGGGATCTCGCTCGGTCTCCGGCTCTCCGACGCCATCGTCGCCGACTTGGGCACGGACTTCCCCGAGGTGCTCGTCCGCATGGACCGCGTGATGATCGCGCCGGGGTCCGCGGTGACCTGCGGGCCCAACGACGCGGACTGCCTCACCGGCGTCGACCCGATGCTGCTCCGCTACGACCGCGCCGCTCCTTCGGAGCTGTGGGACCTGCGGGTCGGCCCGGACAGCCCGGCCATCGCGCCACGCGCGACCTGCACGTTCGCGGGGACGGCCTGCGACCTCGGGGGCCTCACGCCGGTGAACGCGCCGATCGCCTACGCGGACACGGACGGCGACGGCATGTACGACACCTGGGAGACGCAGTTCTTCGGCGACGTGGCGAGCTGTGGTCCCGCGCAGAACCCGGACGGCGACGGGTACACCAACGTCGAGGAGTTCGCTTCGGGGACCCTGCCGACCGCGGCGGACTTCGACCTGGACGGGCTGCCCGACGGCGCCCCGGACGGCGTCGGAGGGACCTGGGACGACGCGCCCTGGGACCCGTCGGGCGGCTGAGCGCGGTCAGAGCACCCAACGGCCGTGCGCGAGGACGCGGCTGACCGAGAGGTCCTCGCCCAGCACGACCAGGTCGGCGTCCGCTCCAGCCGCGATCCGCCCCTTGCCCTCGAAGCGATAGAGCGCTGCCGGGTTCGTCGTCACCGGCGCGAGCGCGCGTTCGGGCGGGACCCCCGCGGCCAGCAGCCCGCGCACGACGCCCAGCAGGCCCTCGGCGTCGCCGACCTCCATGTGGAGCAGCTTCCCGTCGCGGTCGAACGTCGGCAGGCAGCCCCCGGCATCCGACGACAGCGTGATGCGCGCCGGATCCCGGCCCTCGGTCAGGTAGCGGAGCACCGCGGCCGTCGGGTCGACGGTGCCGTCGTCGTAGGGGGGAGGGAAGGCGCTCACGTCGATCCAGCCGCCGTCGTCGGACCAGGCCAGCGCCTCCTCCCACAGCCGGGGGTTGCGGTTCACGTGTGTCGGGTGGAACACCCGCCGGGGGAGCTCCGTCTCCGCTGCCGCCCGGCGCAGCAGCTCGAGCCCGCGCCGGCCGTCGCCCAGGTGCAGGTGGACCAGACCCGCCTTGCGGCTCATCATGCCCGCGACGTGGGCGTCCGCGGCGACGCGCAGCAGCTCGTCGTAGGTCGGCTGGCTCGAGCGGTGGTCGGAGATGGCGACCTCGCCGACCGCCACGATCGTGGGCACGTGGACGATGTCGCCGCGCACCGAGCCGGTCAGCGTCGGCGGGGGGACCTCGTACCCTCCGGTGTGGATCCACGCAGACAGGCCCATCGCGCGGACCGCGTGGGCGCAGGCCAACAGCTCGCCGATCGTGCGCGTCGTGCAGTCCGTGCCGAGCAGGCCGACCGCGGTGGTGACGCCGGACCGCGCCAGCGACGCCGGCACCAGCGGCGGGACGCGGGTCTCGGGGCCGCCCTCCCCACCACCGCCGGTCAGGTGGACGTGGAGGTCGACCAGACCCGGGATCAGCGTGCAGCCGTCGAGGTCGACGACGTCCACACCCCAGCCGGGCGGGGGCTCGGCGGGCACCCCCAGGGCGAGCACGCGCCCGCCCCCGACGAGGACCGTGGTCGTTCCCAGGTCCTCGGGGGCCCAAACGCGGGCGCCGCGCAGCAGCAGCATCAGTCGTTCGGCTCGGGCGCGCGGGCCACCCGGACCCCACGCTCGTCCATCACCAGCGCGCCCTGCGGCAGCTGGACGACGACGGGCTCCGGAGCCGGCGGCGCCGGGCGCCAGGCGGGCTGCTCCACGACCTGGACCGCGCCGTCGTGCTCGCGGCCGTAGTAGATGATCTGCTTCCAGCAGCGCGTGAGCTGATCACCGAAGACCAGCAGCAGATCGCCCTCTCGGCAGCTGCGCAGCCCCATGTCGAGCGCCTCGATCTCGTCGGGGACGATGTGGACCGCCGCGGGCTGGACCCCGGCCTCGAGCAGCGCGTCGCGCATCAGCTTCGCCACCGCGCCGCGGTCGCGGCCGCGCGCGTCGTCGTCCTCCTTGCAGATGAACAGGTCGAACGAGCAGGACGCCCGCGCGGCGATGCGCTGGATGTCCTCGTCGCGGCGGTCGCCGGGGGCGGTGAGCAGGACCACGCGCTTCGTGCGCATCCCGGTCCCGTCCGACAGGCGGTCGACCAGGTTGCACATCGCCTCGATCGCGTGCGGGTTGTGGCCGTAGTCGAGGATGACCTTGAAGCCGAGCTCGTCGTAGACGTTCATCCGGCCCGGCGCCTGGAAGAAGCTGTTGTCGAAGGTCCGGAGCCCGTGGCGGATGTCGTCCAGCTTCACGCCCATCGCCCAGGCCATCGCGGCCGCGAACATCGCGTTCTGGACGTTGTGGATGGCCTTGCCCTCCATCGTCGCCGGGATGAGGTGGGTCCACAGCAGCGGCATGTGCGACATCCGGTCGTAGATGGTGATCATCTGACCGTTGACCCCACCCTCGAGCCCCACGGCCAGCCCGCCCTGCCGGATGTGCTCGCGCACCAGCTCGTGCTGGGGGTTCATCGTCACGTACGCGACGCGCCGGGCCTCGCTGTGGTCCGCCATCGCGAGGCAGAGCGGGTCGTCGGCGTTGAGCACCACGCAGTCGGACGCGACCTCGATCGGGATGCGCTTGACCTCGGCGAGCTGCTCGAGCGTGTGGATGCCGCCCAACCCGAGGTGGTCGCCGGCGACGTTGAGGCAGCAGGCCACGTCGGGGTGCCTGTACCCCATGCCGGCGCGGAGCAGGCCGCCGCGCGCGGTCTCGAGCACGGCGACCGTGACCTTCGGGTCGCGGAGCACCATCTGGGCGCTGATCGGTCCGGTCATGTCGCCCGGGACCGTGCGGTTGCCGTCGACGTAGACGCCGTCGGTCGTGGTCAGGCCGACGACCGCGCCGGCCATCTTGTGGATGTGCGCGAGCATGCGGCTCGTCGTCGTCTTGCCGTTGGTCCCCGTCACGGCGGCGATGGGGATGCGCGTCGGCGTGCCCGGGGGGAACAGCATCTCCATGACGGCGCCCGCCACGTCGCGGGGGTGACCCTCCGAGGGCGCGACGTGCATCCGGAAGCCGGGTGCGGCGTTGACCTCGCAGATCCCGCCGCCGACATCGGTCCAGGAGCGCGTGATGTCCGGCGTCAGGAAGTCCACGCCGCACACGTCCAGCCCCACGGCGGCCGTCGCCCGCTCCGCCATCTCGCGGTTGTCGGGGTGGATCATGTCCGTCACGTCGATCGCGGTGCCGCCCGTGGACAGGTTCGCCGTCGACCGGAGGTAGAAGACCTCTCCGGCGGTCAGCACGCTCTCCGCCGTCTTGCCGGCGGCCGCGAGCAGCCGCTGGGCCTGTCCGTCGAGCTCGAGGCGCGTCAGCACCTTCTCGTGCCCGATGCCGCGCCGGGGATCGAGGTTCACGAGGTCCACGAGCTGCGCGACCGTGTGCTGTCCGTCGCCGACCACGTGCCCCGGCACGCGCTTGCTCGCGGCCACGAGCCGCCCGTCCACCACCAGCAGCCGGTGGTCGAAGCCCTCCACGCACTGCTCGACCAGCACGACCCGCGAGTGCTCGCGCGCGACCGCGAAGGCGTCGGACACGGCCTGCTCGCCCTCGATCCCGATGGTGATGCCCCGACCGTGGTTGGCGTCGAGCGGCTTGACCACGACCTTGCCGCCGATGCGCTGCCAGGCGCGGACGGCCTCCTCGCCGGTACGGACCTGGATCTGCTTGGGCACGGGCAGCCCCATGTCCGCGAGGATCCGGTTCGTGAGGTTCTTGTCCGACGCGATCTCGACGCCGATGTTCTTGGTCTCGCTCGTCACCGTTGCCCAGATGCGCTTCTGGCGGCACCCGTGGCCGAACTGGACGAGGGACGCGTCACCGATGCGCAGCCAGGGGATGTCCCGAGCCTCGGCCGCCCGCACCAGCGAGGCCGTGGAGGGCCCGAACGCGCGGCTCTGCGTCTCGAGGATGAGATCCTCGAGCTCCATCGCGAAGTCGAAGCCGGGCTCCGGCGGCGCGTCGGGGTGCAGCGCCTCGGGGATGATGTGGTGGAGGAGTCGGAGCGCCAGCTCGCCCGCCGCCATGCCCACCCAGGGGTCCTCGTACTCGTAGACGACGTGGTACTGCCCGACCTCGCCCGACCCCCGGGTCTTGCCGAAGGTCACGGGGAAGCCCGCGAGGTGCTGGAGCTCGATCGCGACGTGCTCGAGCACGTGGCCCATCCAGGTGCCGCCGTCCTCCCGCAGCCGCCGGACGAAGCCGCCGGGCTCGCCGTAGGAGCAGCCGTGGTCGCCCAGGCCGGGCAGCAGCTGCAGGAGCTGATCCACGAAGCCCGGGATCGCCGCGGACGGGTGGTCCTCGAGCGGGCCGAGGTCGAGCAGGAAGCGGATCACGCGGAAGTGCGCGTACAGGTTCGGGCCGAGGTAGGTACGGCGCTCGAGGATGCGCATGGGGCAGGGATCTCCGGGAGGCCGGTCGGGCCGGGCGGGAGTCTAGCCGAGGAGCCGTCCTACGCGAACAGGCCGCGGATCATGGCGAAGAGCCTGGCGAACAGGCTCGGGGGTGCGGGCGGGGCGAGCGGAGCCTCGGGGCTCGGGGGCGCGCCGGGCGGAAGGGCGGGGGCCGTGGGCACGCCGAGGTCGGGCTCGGGCGCCAGCGCCGCCACGCGCGGGAACTCGCGCTCCGGGGTCGGGTGGAGCGGGGTCGCGAACAGGTCGAGCAGGTCGGGCACGCGCTCGGCGGCAGGATGGGGCACCGGAGACCGTGCCTCGGGCCGTGGCGGACGGCTCGCGCGCACCTGCGGGGTCGGCGGGGTCTCGGGCCCGTCGTCGGTCTCGGCCGGCCAGGTCTTCGCGAGCGTCGTGGGCGGCGTCGGCTCGGGGTCCATCCGCTCGGTCCCGAGTCCCGACGCGAGGTTCTGGAGCAGGCCGTCCACGGCCTCGTCGGTGAGCTCGTCGAGGACGGACGCCGGCAGCTCGTCCGAGGCCTCCTCTTCCGCGAAGGGGTCGTAGGTCCCGGTGCGGGGTTTCGCCGCGGCCGGTGGATGGTCGTCGTCCGCACCCATGGTTCGCTTCCATAGCGTGCTCGCACCGCGGGATCACCTCGTGACCCCGGACGGCCGTTACGCTGGGAACACGCTCCGGAAGAACCCGGTCAGCACCGACCACGCGGAGGGCGCCGAGGCTGTGGACTTCGTCTCGGGCGCGGGGGCGCGCTCGGGCTGGGGCCGCGGGGTGGGCTCGCTCGGCGCGGGCATGGCCAGGGCGGCGGCGAAGACGGTGGGCTCCGAAGGGACGGAGATCTCGCTCGGTTCCAGGTCGGACTCGACGCGGGGCGGGAAGAGGGGGCGGCTCGGCGTGGTCTTCAGGTTCGAGAGATCCAAGAGATCATCATCGGACGCCTCCGAGGGCAGCGGCATGTTCGTCGGCGGGAGCGAGTTCGCCCGGTTGCGGGACGGGCGCTGCTGCGGGGACGTCGTGCGGGCCGGGACGGGGGAGGCCGCGAACGACGCGGTCCGCATCGGAGGCCGCATGCTCACCGGCGCGTCCAGCGAGGGCTCGTCCGGGTGGAGCATGATCGTGGTGCCCTGGAGGTCCAGCATCATCACGTCGACGTCGACGTCGGAGAGCCCGGCCAGCAGCGCCTCGGGGACGACCGTCTCCTCCCCGTCGTCGTCGAGCGGGACGTAGGTGCCCAGGGGCTCGCCCGAACGGGCCACCATGCCAGCGATGCGGTAGGTCCCGCCGTCGGCCGTGGGGTCGGGGGTCTCGTCGTGGTCGAAGGCGATGCCCATGTGAACACCTCCTGGAGGGGTGGCTTGCACTATTTGTATATAGAGCCATTCCGGAATCCACGGTTCCACTGAGGGTTACAGGGCCGATGATCAGCCTCTGAACAGAGAGATGGCCCGGTTTCGCCCCTGGTTGCACCGACGGACGGCGTCGTTGGTGGGCGGATCGGTGGGGACGGGTGACACTCGCCAGGTCCCGCGGTGTCCCAGGGAGTGAACGGACGCCACACGAGAGGTTCATGGGCGTCGACATCCGTGCCTGGTACCAGCAGTATGGTCCGATGGTCCACCGTCGGTGCCGGGCGCTTCTTCGTGACGAGGAGGAGGCGATGGAGGCGATGCAGGACGTGTTCGTGGAGGTGGTGCGCCGCGGCGATCGGCTCGAGGTCGACGCTCCGAGCTCCTTCCTCTACCGAACGGCCACCAACGTCTGCCTGAACCGGATCCGGTCGCGCAAGCGCAAGCCGTCGGAGGCCGACACCGACGTCGTCGAGCGCATCGCGATGGCGCCGGAGGCCGAGGACAAGACGCTGATGGGCCTGCTGCTCGCGCGGATCTTCGCCAACGAGCAGGTGTCGACGCGCGAGATGGCGGTCATGCACCTGGTCGACGGGCTCACCCTCGAGGAGGTCGCGCAGGAGACCGGGCTGTCCGTCTCCGGCGTCCGAAAGCGGCTACGGGTCCTCAAGGCGCACGTCGCCGAGCTGCAGGAGGTCGCGTGACCGCCCCCGACCAGCGCCGCATCCCCGATCTGCTCGTGGAGCGCGTGTTCCTCGGCGAGGCCACCGAGGAGGAGCGGGCGCGGGTCATGGCGGACCCGGACGCCGCCGACCGCCTGCGCGCCATGCCGATGGAGAACGCGAGGTTCTTCATGGCGCACCCGCCCGAGGAGGTCGTGCCGCGGATCGAGGGCCGGGTACGCATCGACGAGGCGCGGCGCAGGCTCGCCCAGCGCAACGGGCTGCTCGGCGGGCTCGTGATGGTCCCGCTCGCGGCCGCCGCGCTCTCGCTGTTCGTCGTAACGCAGGGTCCGAGCACGGGGACGGGTACCGGCGGCGGGCCAGGTGTCGAGCACACCACGGCGAAGGGCCTGTCGTCGCGCCTTCGGGTGTACCACCAGACCAGCAAGGGCGTGCGGCGGATCGCACCCGCGCAGGTGATGCGCAAGGGCGATCGGCTGCAGCTCGGCATCATCGCGGGCGACGCGACGAACGGCGCGGTGTTCAGCATCGACGGCCGCGGTCAGGTGACGCAGCACTTCCCGGTGGACGGGGGTGGGACGACGCTGACGAACGGCGAGCTTCGGATCCCCGAGGCGTACGAGCTGGACGACGCCCCGGATTACGAGCGCTTCCTGCTGGTCACCGGGGCCGGGCCGGTCGACGTGGCCGCCGTGCGGGCGGCGGTGGAGACCCTCGCCGGATCGGCGGATGCGAGGGAGGGCGAGCTCGCGCTCCCCGAGGGGCTCGACCAGGGGTCCTTCCTCGTACGGAAGGAGGAGCGCTGATGCTCCCCGTCCTCCTGACGCTCGCGACCGCGCGGGCCGAGGAGGTCCACCGCTACGCGCTGATCGTCGGGACCAACGACGGCGGCACGGAGCGGGTGACCCTCCGCTACGCCCAGACCGACGCGCAGACCATGGCCGAGATCCTCGGCTCGCTCGGCGGGGTCTCGTCCGGCCGCTCCACCGTGCTGCTCGACCCCGGCGTGGAGGATCTGCGCACCGCGTTCTCCAGGCTCCACGGCGAGATCGCGGCGGACACCGAACGGACCGAGGTGATCTTCTACTACTCGGGGCACAGCGACGAGGACGGCCTGCTGCTCGGCGACGAGCTGTTCGGGTACCGCGAGCTGCGGTCCTCCCTCGACGGGCTCGGGGCCAAGGTCCGACTCGCGATCCTGGACTCGTGCGCCTCGGGCTCGCTGATCCTGTCCAAGGGCGGCACGAAGGTCGCGTCCTTCCTGCCCGAGACCGGCGCCTCGGTCGACGGGGTGGCGTACATCACCTCCAGCAGCGCCGACGAGGTGAGCCAGGAGGGCGATCGGGTCGGCGGCTCCTACTTCACGCACTACCTCGCGTCCGGGCTGCGGGGTGCCGCGGACCTCACGGGGGACGGCCGGGTCACGCTGAACGAGGCGTACGTGTTCGCGCGGGACGAGACGCTCGAGCGGACCGAGCGCACGCAGCACGGCCCGCAGCACGCGAGCTACGACTTCCAGCTCTCCGGCTCGGGCGAGCTCGTGCTCACGGACCTCACCCGCCGCGACGCGAGCCTGGTGATCGCCGAGGGTGTCGGCGGGCACGTGGTCGTCCGCGACGAAGAGGGCCGGCTGGTCGCGGAGCTGGACAAGCCCGCGGACCGTCAGACGCACCTGGCGGTCCCGGCCGGCGACTACGTGGTGACGGTGCTCCCCGAGGAGGGTGGCGTCCTCGAGTCCACGCTGCGGGTCGCCACCGGCGAGACCTCGATGGTCGACACCGACGGCCTCGCGGCGGCGGACGCCGAGGACGCGGTCGCGCGGGGTGATCTCGCGCCGCGGGCGGCGGCCATCCTGGACGCGCTGAAGGTGGAGCGCGAGGGCGTGAGCCTGATGCTGGTGCCCGGCGTGCCCGAGGTGTCCTCGGGCGTCGATCGCGTGGGGATCGGGCTGATCACCGGGCGGTCGGAGGTCGTGCAGGGGTTCGCGTTCGGCACCTTCTACTACGACGTGAGCAGCGACCTCGACGGCTACGAGACCTCGTTCGGCATCGCGCGCGCCGAGACCGGCAGCGGCCTGCAGACCGCGATGATCGGCAACGTCACCGCGGGCCCGTTCGACGGCGGGCAGCTCACGCTGGGTGCCAACAGCGCGCACGGTGGCATCCGCGGCATCCAGGTGGCGATGGGCGCGAACCAGGCGGCGGGTGGCTTCCGCGGCTGGCAGACCTCGCTCGGTCTGAACCGATCGGGGACCTACTCCGAGGGCACGCAGCTCGCGATGGGGCTGAACGTGGCGCGCGATCTGCGCGGGCTGCAGGTGGCGACGATCAACGTCGCGCGGGACACCGTCGGCGGCCAGGTGGGCCTGATCAACGTCGGCCGCGACGTGCACGGCGTCCAGCTCGGTCTGATCAACGTCGCGAACGACAGCGACCTGCCCATCGGGCTGCTCTCCTTCGTGAAGGAGGGGCGGCACGACCTGCTGCTGTACGCGAGCGAGAGCGACTGGGTGAACGGCGAGCTGCGCCTCGGCGGACCCCACACGTACACGCTGCTCGGCGGCGGCTTCCAGCCCGACCGGCACGTGTACGCGTCCTACGGCCTCGGCGGGCACGCGACCTTCGGCAAGGCCTGGCTGGATCTCGACGCTGTGCAGCAGGTCTACCTGCCGATGGGGTCCTCGCTGGTGGACCCGGCCGGCGGGACGCGCTCGGTGTTCGACGAGCCGCCGACCGGCGTGATCCGCCTCCGGACGACGGTGGGCTTCCAGATCCTGCCCGAGCTCGCACCCTTCGCCGGCGCCTCGGTGGCCGCGCGGATCCCGGTCGACGCCCGCCAGGTAGACATGGTGCCCGCGCTGGACGCGCCGGACAACGCCTGGGTGGTGTGGCCCGGCGTCTTCGCGGGACTCCAGTTCTGATCGCTCAGCGCAGCACGCCCGTGGTCACGAAGCTGGTCACGCAGTCGCTGCCCTGCTCCTCGTCGCGCTCGAAGTCGTACACCCCGCCCTCCCCTCGGACGTAGGCGAGCGAGGTGATGCTGGCCTCGACCGGCTCGGTGCGCGGGTCGCCGCAGTTCGGGCCGCCGGAGTACGTGAAGGTCCCGCTCCGCAGCTGGACCAGATGGAGCGTGCCCACGTCCTTCACCGGGACGTTGAACGAGGTGGACCCGTCGCCCTCCATCACGAACGGGCCGGAGAACGACTCGTCCAAGACGCACGCGGGATCGGGCGAGATGTTGCCGAAGTGGCCCACCTGCACCCCGTTGCCGGAGACCGCGAGGAGCGTGCCGTCCTCGTCGATCTGCACGGTCACGTCGACGGTCGTCGTGCGCTCACCGTGCGGACAGGTCTCCGTGGTCACGCTGTGGATGGACCCGGAGTACCCGTGCAGCGGAAGACAATGGCGGGCGAGCTGCTCGTCTCGAACGTCGAGGTCGCCCGTGTACGGACCTGCGAACGCCCCCCAACACAGGATGTCGAGGTCGCTCACGGACGCCTCGTCGAGCCGCAGCTCCTCCGAGGGGGCCGCGTCGGCGGGGATGGTCACCGTCACGATGCCGAGCCTGCCGTCGCCGTCGAGGTCGAACGCAGCCTCCCCGTCGCGGTTCGCGAAGCCGTCGCCGTTCAGGTCGCCGCGCGGCCAGGTGCGCTCGGCCGTGTCGGTGTCGATCTCGGCGAGCAGGGCCCGGATGTCGTCGTCGTCGAAGCCCTGTCTCTGTGGGAAGTAGTCGAGCATCGTGCGCCGCACGGGGAGGCCGCGTGACTCGAGGGCGAGCGTGGCGGACAGCGCGTCCACCCAGCGACCGTCCCACGCGTCCAGCAACCGGCCTCGGATCTCGGCTGCGTCGAGCGTCGGGTCCATCGCGCGCAGCCACGCGGCCAGGCCGGCCAGCTGGGGTGCCGCCCCGCTCGTTCCGCGCGACGTCATCAAGAACCCGTCGTTCTCCTTGTGGCAGTCCTTGTCCGCGCGTACGCACACACCGAGGAGCTTCTCGCCGATCATCCGAACCGGCGAGCCCCGGCTCGAGAACACCGACTCGACGCCGCTCTCGCTCGAGGCGCCCACGATCAGGGTCTGGCCCTGGACGTGGTCGATGCGCTCTCCGACCCGTGCCCGTGCGTCGGCGATCGCCTCCGTGATGTCCTCCCGGTCGCTCACGGGCACGAGCGACGCGAGGTCGTCGCCCGTCGCCTGCAGCGTGAAGACCGAGTTCATGGCCGTCACCACTCCGTCACCCCCGTCGTTGCCGCCCGAGGTGGTGTGGAGGAAGCCGGCGCCACGCCGCACGAGCAGCTCCCGCCACGCGAGGGCGAGCTCGGCCCGATCCAGCTCGCTCTCCTGCGCTCCGAATCCGAACGACGTGTTGAGCACGAAGAACTCGGACAGGGGTAGCGTCCTGCCCAGCTCGAGCACCTGGTCGAGAGGGTCGCCGATGCCGCGGAGGTTGACCGAGACCAGGTCGAGCGAGGTCTCCGGGGCGGCGTGGGTCCCGGTGGGCGTGATGGCGTCTGCTTTCGCTCCCACCAGGCTCGCGACCCAGTACCCGTGGTTGCCGGCGAGTTCCCTCTTGATCGCTACGTCCTTCATCCTGGGGCTGGGGCCGACGAAGCGCTGCGTGGCGATCTGGGTGTGGGCCACGTTCTCGGTGTAGAAGTCGACGACGTAGACCGGAACGCGGTTCGTCGCGAGGGGTGCGGCGTTCCAGGCGGCGAAGAACCGCTGGAGGCCGAGGGCGGGCTGCGCCGTACCCGCGGGCCCGCTGGGGGCGCCGCGGTCGTTCGCGCCAGGGGAGCTGGGAGCGGTCGCCAGCCAGGCAGGTCGTGCGCGCCGGATGCCGCGCATGGCGCTCAAGCCGTCCGCGACCCGCTGCGCGTCCGCCAGATCGGCCATCGGGGGCACGGTGATCGTGAGCCAGGCGAAGCCCTCGAGGCTGGACGCGACGCTGCCATCGACGGACGCGAGCGCTTCCTCGAAGGACGTCTCGTCGACCTCGTCGTCCAGCAACACGACCAGGCGATCGAGGATCAGGCCGTCGGCGCCCACCTCGTCGTCGGTGATCGGCGCGGGCCCCTCGTCGACCACGAAGTCGAGGCCCAGCGCCGGATCGTCGCTGGTGGAGGGGTCGTTGTGGGAGCAGGACAGGAGCGAGGCGAGCACCAACGACGTGATCAAGGATCCCCCGATGTCGTGTCGGAACATGAGCCGCAGCCTCCGTCAAGCCCCATTGCGAGCGGATCTACGGCAGCGGTGGTGAGGGGACGGGCTCGCCCACCGGCGGCGGCGGTATGGTCGCCCATGCGTCGCGCCGACCGACTCTTCCGCCTCGTCCAGCTCCTGCGGACCTCGCCCGTCCGCACGGGGGCCTCGCTCGCCGAGGAGCTCGGCGTGTCGCTCCGCACCGTGTACCGGGACATCGGGGACCTCGAGGCCCAGGGCGTGCCCATCGAGGGTGAGGCGGGCGTCGGCTACCGGCTCGCGCGCGGGCACGACCTGCCGCCGATGACGTTCACGGCGGCGGAGATCGAGGCGCTCGTGCTCGGTGCGCGCATGGTGGGCTCCTGGGCGGACGGCGAGCTGGCGTCGGCCTCGCAGTCCGCGGTCGACAAGATCCGTGAGGTCCTGCCGACGTTGCTGCGGCCCCTGGCCGACGAGACCACGCTCTTCGTGCCGCACCTGCGCGCCTCCGACGACGCGCTGGGTCCGCTCCGGGTGGCGATCCGCGACCGGCGCAAGGTCCGCCTGTCGTACGAGAACGGCCAGGGGGAGGCGACGGACCGCGTGGTGTGGCCGCTGGGGCTGTTCTTCTGGGGGAAGCGCTGGTCGCTGGTCGGCTGGTGCGAGCTGCGCGGGGACAGCCGGAACTTCCGGGTCGATCGCATCGCCGCGGTCGACGTCCTCGACACGACGTACCCCCTGGACCAGGAGCGCTCGCTGCAGGCCGCCCTCGCGCGAGAGCAGGAGCGGATCGGCGAGGGGTTCCCGCGGATCCGCGGGGTGTAGGTCAGTGTCCGCCGAGGGCGGGCCAGCCGTCGAGCTGCCGCAGGCGGTCGAGCCAGGAGGCGACGGGGCCCTCCAGCTCGAGCCGCGCGATGACCTGCGAGGACTCGAGCGCGCCGGCCAGCACGAAGTCGGCGATGGTGGGCTCGGGACCCGCCACGAAGCTCTCCGTCACCGCCGGGGCGAGGATGGCGAGCTGCTGCTCGACGTCGGCGCGCGCGGCCGCGACCTCCTCGGGGTCCGGCGTGCCCCCGCGCATCACCGTCAGGCCGGTGGCGGCGTTGAGCCGACCGAGCGCGGTCCCCAGGTGGGCGAGGCCCCAGGAGGACCAGCGGGACACGTCGGCCCGCTGGCGCGCGTCGCGGCCGAGGGCGTTCGGCGCGTGGAGCTCTGCGAGGTAGCGGAGGATGGCCGCCGACTCCCAGAGCACGAAGTCGCCGTCGACCAGCGTGGGGACCCGGCCGTTGGGGTTGAGCGCGAGGTACGCGGGGCTCTTCTGCTCGCCCTTCTCGAGGGCGACGTGGACCAGCTCGACGGGGATGCCCTGGGTCCGGACGAAGGCGAGCACGCGGCGGGAGCAACCGGACATGGGGTGAAGATGAAGCTGCAAGGGACCTCCTTTCGCCCACCTCGTAGCGGGGCCTCCGGAGGCCGACCGGAGCCCTGCTGACAGCGTGGTGTCAGCAGTCGACGCGGGACGGGCGCGGTGGCTATGTCGGCCCTCCGACGACGGAGCCCGCATGCTGTGGATGTCCTTCGCGCTGGCCGGGGAGCCCGTCGCCAGCACCGCGTCCCACCACGAGGTCGTGCGCCTCGAGCCCGGCGAGGATCCGCGCGCCCGCCTCGAGGCCCTGCAGTCCGAACGCGGTTGGACCGGTGCATCCATCGTGTCGGCGGTCGGCAGCCTCACCGAGGCCTCCCTCCGGTATGCCGACGAGCCCGACGAGACCCACGTCCGCGGCCCGCTCGAGGTCGTCTCGCTGTCCGGCACCCTCGGTCCCGACGGTCCGCACCTGCACCTCAGCGTGTCCGACCGACGCGGGCGCACGCGCGGCGGGCATCTGGGCCACGGCTCGACGGTCTACACCACGCTCGAGCTGGTGATCCTCGTGCTCGACGACGTGACGCTCGCGCGCGAGACCGACCCCGCGACCACCTGGGAGGAGCTCGCCCCGCGCCACACACCCCCTACGAACTGAGGTTCGATCACGGTGGTGACCCTGAAGGGAACAGGGTGGTGAGGGTCTGTCGTCCGGCGGCGTTGGCGTGCGCCATGGCGTGCGCGATGTCCGCCTCCGAGGGCGGCCCGAGGACGGTCAGCAACGACTCGGGGCACACGATCGCACCGCCGTCGAGGCAGAGCACGTGCCACCAGGTGTCGTCCTCGGGCGTGGCGGCGACGCGACGGTCGGTCTGAGCCTTCAGCCAGCTCTTCGACGGCCGTGGTTGCGGGTGCACCAGCAGACCCGGACGGTCGTGGTTGTCGCGGACCAGGATGCCGGGACGCACGTGGCTCATGGGGTGGATGCTACTCCGAGCGGAGCGCCTGCACCGGGTCGAGGCGGGAGGCGCGCATCGCGGGGTACATGCCGAACACCAGGCCCACACCCGTCGAGAACACCATCCCGACGACGACGGACCAGGGCTCCACCCGGAACGGCCACGCCGTCACCCAGTGGGTGAGGGCCATGGTGGCGAGCCCGAGCAGCCCGAGCGCGCAGAAGAGCCCGAGCAACGCGCCCAGCAGCGCGATGAACGTCGTCTCCGCGAGGAACTGCCACAGGATCTCGCCGCGGGTCGCGCCGAGCGCGCGTCGGACGCCGATCTCCGTCGTCCGCTCCGTGACCGTCACCAGCATGATGTTCATGATGTTGATGCCGCCGACGATCATCGAGAACAGCGTGGTCAGGTAGAGCAGGAGCTGGATCACCAGTCCGATCGTCTCGCCCATGTCGTCCTCGCGGTCCGCACCCTCGAAGCGGAAGCTGCGCACGTCGCGGTTGCGCATGAGGACGAGGTCCACGACGCTCCGCGCCTGCGTGATCAGCCCGCCGACCTCCCCGACCATGTCGGGCGGCGTGTTGATGCGGACAGCGATGTCCTGCGGGTCCTTGTTGCCCTGGAAGCTCATGGTCCAGGTGCGCTGCGGCACGAGCGCCCGGTGGTTCCAGCCCCAGTCGCCGCCCGGCCCCATCTCCGCCTTCTTCTCGAGGATGCCGACCACGAGCATCGAGCGGCCGTCGAGCTTGATCGTGTCACCGACCTTGGGTTTGCCGTCGTCCACGTCGGCGCCGAGGATGACTACGTGGCGGGTGGACGCGTAGTCGTCGGGGGCGAAGGGACGGCCGGAGCCGAGCGGGAGGTTGTGGACCTCGAACGTCTGCTCCGAGACGCCGAGGCCGAGCACCGTGAAGTCCTCGTCGCCGTAGCGGGCGGGGACGCGGCGCATCGACGTGTTCGCGGAGACCGTCGCGCCCTCGAGCATCGTGGTCCGCTCGAGCGCCCGCACGTCGCCGCGGTCCAGCGGGCGCGCGTCGGGGTTCTGGTAGATCTCGTGGAAGTCGTTCTGCACGACGAGGACGTTCTCGCCCTTGGCCTCCGCGGACGCCGCCTCGAGCACGGTCGTCGCGACGCCGAGCAGCGACGCGATCAGCACGAGCGACGCCACGCCGACCACGATGCCGGAGACCGTGAGCAGGAAGCGCAGCTTGTTGGTCCACGCGAGGTGGAGCGCCGAGCGCAGGTGCCGTCCGATCACGCCGTCACCTCCGCAGACACTCGACGATGTCGAGCCGACTGGCCCGCCACGCCGGGATGGAGCCGAACATCAGGCCGATGAAGGCCGTGGAGCCGAGTGCGACCGCCACCCCGTTGACCGACCACACGGGCACCCAGGTCTCGACGGCCATGCCGATCGCGACGTGCGCGAGGCTCGTGACCAGCAGCCCCGTCACCACACCGAGCACGCCACCCGTCAGCGACAGCGTCGTGGACTCGATCACGAACTGGAACATGATGGTCGGCCGGCTCGCGCCCACCGCCTTGCGGATGCCGATCTCGCGGACCCGCTCGGTGACCGAGACCAGCATGATGTTCATCACGCCGATGCCGCCGGCGAACAGGCTGATGCCCGCGATGGCGACCACGACCGCGTCGAGCGCCATGAAGAACGTGTAGAACTGCTGGAGGAAGCTGCCGAAGTTCAGTGACGAGAAGTCCTCGACGTTGCGGTGCAGCGTGAGCAGCGCGGCGTTGCCGACGGCCTCGACGCTCGCGTTCGACTTCGGGTCGTCGGTCAGCCCGACGAGGAAGCGCGCCTGCTCCGGGCGACCCTCACGCTTCTCCGCGGTCGACATCGGGATGAAGGCCGTGGAGTCCCAGGAGAACCCGAAGGACAGGCCGAACAGGTTGCGCGTCTCGAGCACGCCGACGACGGTGTACGGCTTGCGGCCGATGGTCATCGTGCGCCCCACCGCGGTCGCCCGCTCGCCGAACAGCTCGTCCGCCAGCGGCCCGGTGATGACCGCGACGCGGCGCAGCGACTCGAGGTCCTGGCGCTCGACGCCGCGCCCGTGCTCCACGTGCCAGTCGAGGATGTCGAACAGCCCGAGCTCCACACCGACGACGTCCGCCTGCGTGGGCGCGTCCGACGTCACCCACAGGTTCTCGCGGCCGTAGCTCGCCTGGGGTGCGAGCCGCGCGAGGTGCGGGACCTCGCGGAGCCGCGCCACGTCGGCGTCGGTGAAGCCCTTGTCGTAGACGGCCTTCTGCCGCGTCGTGGCTTCCTTGCCCTCGCTCGGGATCCAGATCACCAGTCGCGCGCCGCCGATGCTCTCCACGGCGCTCGACAGCGTCTTGTGGCCCGACTGCGCCAGCGACAGCATCACCACGATCGAGAACGTCCCGATCGTCACCGACAGCATCGTCAGCAGCGTGCGGAACGGGTTCGCTCGCAGGGTGCGCAGCGCGAGGCGGGCGGTCTCCCAGATCATTCGACCTTCGCCGACAGGTCCTTCACGTCCGCCTGGGCGTAGATCTGGTCGCCGTCGTTCACCCCACTCGTGATCTCGACCTCGCGATCGGTCCGGTGGCCGACGGTCACCTTCGTCTTCTCCTTGGTCTTGCCGGTGGCGCCGTCGACGACCAGGTAGACGTAGCTGTCACCGTTCTCCTGGAACACGGTCTCGGCGGGCACCTTGACCACGTCCTTCCACTCGCCGACGCGGATGCGGACCTCGGCCGTCATCCCGGGCTTGATCTCGACCTGCGACGTGGACGGATCGATCTCCACCTTCACGGTGAACACGTCGATCTGGCGCGAGGTGTCGGTGTGCCCCGCGGCGGCGATGGCGGTGACCTCGCCGGGCACCTCCTCCCCCGGGTACGCGTCGAGCAGGATGGTGGCCGACTGGCCGATGGCGACCTTGGCGACGTCGACCTGGTTGAGGTCGAGCTCCATGAGCAGCCGGTCCATCTGCGCGATGGTGAGCTGGGCCTCGCCGTTGACCGTGGCCGTCACCCCGGCGGTGACGAGCTCGCCGGGCTCGACGTTGCGCCGGATCACGACGCCGTCGATGGGGCTGCTGATGGTGCAGTAGTCGAGGCGGTCCTGCGCGGCCTGGACCTGCACGCGCGTGCGCTCGACCGCGATCTTCGCAAGGTCCACCTGGCGGACCGCGAGATCGTACTCGGCCTCCGAGATGCCGCGGCTCGCGAGCGCCTGCTCCTTGCGCTTGCGCTCGACCTCCGCGTTCTGCAGCGTCAGCCGGGCTTCCTGGAGGGAGACCCTCGCGAGCGACAGGTCGCGGGCGTAGTCGGTGTCGACGACCTTCATGAGCAGGTCGCCCTTGTGGACCTCCTGGCCCTCCTCGACGTGGACCGAGGCGACCTCGCCCGAGACCTTGGCCTTGATGTCGACCTCGAACGAGGGCGCGATCTTGCCGGACTCGCTCACGTCGTCGACCAGCTCGTCGCGGGAGACGGTGCGGATGAGCGCGTCGTCGAGGGCGCCACCTCCTCCCATCGAGCAGGCGAACAGCAGCAGGGCGATCATGGCGCGGTCTCCGTGAGGTCGTCGCCGCGCGCCCAGCGCAGGGCGACCTCGGCGAGCGTGAGCTGGACGAGCAGATCGGCCTCGCGCAGGCGGGCCGACCGGAAGGCGCTCTGGGCGCTGAACAGGTCGAGGATCGAGGCGTTGCCCTGGCCGTAGAGCTCCTGCACGATGCGCAGGTTGCTGGCGGCGAGCTCCTGCTGCGACCGGACCAGGGGCACCTGCTCGCGCAGCATGTTCACGCGGCTGGCGGCGACGCGGACCTGGTTGCCGATCTCGAGCTCCTGGGAGCGCTGCTGTTGCTCGAGCTGGCGGGCGCCGACCTTGGCGCGCTCGACGTTCTGGTGGGTCTTCCACAGGTCGAAGGGGCTCCAGGTCGCGCGCAGGCCGATGCTCGCGTCCAGCGTCGGGCGGAGCTGGTCGGCGTCGGGCCCGCCGAGGGAGGTCCCCGCGGTGGCGCCGGCCGCGCCCGCCGTCCCCACGACGGAGACCGCGGGCAGCGCACCCGAGCGGGCCAGGCGCAGCTCGGCGTCGTTCTGGTCGATGCTGGCCTCGACGCGCGCCAGCTCGGGCCGCGCGTCCCCGTCGCCCTCGCTCACGGAGACGGGGGCGAGCTCGGGCTCGGTGGACACGGCGTCGGTGAGCACGAGGTGGTCGGAGGCGTCGTGCCCGAGCAGCTGCAGGAGGTCCTGCTCGGCGGCGTACTGGCGCTGGCGCTGGGACAGCAGGTCGGCCTGCTGGGACACGAGATCGACCCGCGAGCGGTTCACGTCGAGATCGGCCGACAACCCGGCGGCGGCGCGGGCCTCGATGATGGCGAGCGTCTCGGCGGTGGCGTCGAGCGCATCCTCGGTGGCGGCGATGGACAGCTCGATGCCCTTCACGTTCCAGTAGGCGTCGATCGCGGAGCGCACGAGCTGCCGGCGCGTGATCTCGATGTCGGTGCGGGTGACGTCGAGGGAGGCCTCGGCGCGATCGATGTTCGCGTCCACCCCGCCGCCCGACCACAGGATCATCGAGCCCGTGCCGCGGGCGTCCCAGTTGGCCCCGCTCGCGTCGTAGGCCTCGGCACCCCAGGGCTTGACGACACCGAGCTCGGCGCTGCCGTTGGCGGTCACGCTGGCGCCGAAGCGGTCGAGCTTCGCGCGCTGCACGTCGATGCGCGACAGGAGCTCGCGCAGCTCGGTGGACGCGAGATCGGGGTTCGCCGCCTCGACCTCCGTGATGGCGTCGGCGAGCGAGAGGTTCGTGTCGGCGGCCTGGGCCACCGCGAGCCACAGCGCGATCACGCGGACCTCCGCAGCACGGTGTCGGGGTCGCCGTCCTCGACGATGTGCCCGTCCCGCATCCAGACGACGCGCTTGGCGTAGCGCGCGACGTGCGGCTCGTGGGTGACGATGAGGATGGTGAGGCCGCTCTCGTGCAGGCCGCCGATGAGGTTCATGATCTGCCGCGTGGTCTCGGTGTCGAGCGCGCCGGTGGGCTCGTCGGCGAGGAGGAGGGGAGGGCGGTTGACGAGCGCGCGCGCGATGGCCACGCGCTGCTGCTGTCCGCCGGAGAGCTGGTTGGGGCGGTGCCCGACGCGGTCCCCGAGCCCGACCTCTTCGAGCGCCTTGCGGGAGCGCTCGCGGCGCTCGCGGGTGCCGACCCCGGCGTAGACCAGCGGGACCTCGACGTTCTCGAGCGCCGACAGCCGGGGGAGGAGGTGGAAGCTCTGGAAGACGAAGCCGATCTTCTGGTTGCGGATGCGCGAGAGGGCGCGGTCGCCGAGCTTGCTCACCGGCTGTCCCTCGAGCTTGACGACGCCCGTGTTGGGTCGGTCCAGCAGGCCGATCAGGTTCATCATCGTGGACTTCCCGGAGCCCGAGGTGCCCATGATCGCGACGTACTCCCCGGCGTCCACGCGCAGGCTGACGTGATCGAGCGCACGGAGCTCCGTGTCGCCGGAGCGGTAGATGCGACTCACGTCGTCGAGCTCGACCAGCGGCCGACCGTCCAACTGTCCCCCCCTTTCGGTGCCGGAGCCTACGCCCCTGGTGGCGTCGGTCTTGCATCGTCCGGCACGAGGGCGCCCCCGCTGGTGACGATCCGCGACACGCGGGCGGCGCTCCATCCCCCTCTCCCCCACAGGGGGAGAGGGTTGGGGTGAGGGGGCCCGGGACGCTGGTGGTGCTGCGCGACGCCGCTGATGGGAACCGCCGAGAAGCTCAGGACAGAGCGGGGCTGCGGTCGTGGTCGTCCTCTCGGGTCGCCGGGCGCGCCAGCACGCGGGAGCCGGCGGGTGGTGGGCCCGGCAGCACTCTGTCCTCGGCGTCCTCTGCGTCCTCTGCGGTTCCGATTCGGGGCGCCTCGCCCGTCGGGGTGTTCGCAGGCCCGGGACGCTGGTGGCGATGCGCGACGCCGCTGATGGGAACCGCCGAGAAGCTCAGGACAGAGCGGGGCTGCGGTCGTGGTCGTCCTCTCGGGACGCCGGGCGCTGGCGCTACGGTGTTCACCGCGCTCCTGACCGTGGTGGTGTACGGAGAGTCGGCGGGTGATGGGCCCGGCACTCTGTCCTCGGCGTCCTCTGCGTCTCTGCGGTTCGAATCTGGGCGCCTCGCCCCGTCGGGGGTGATCGCGGAGCCCGGGACGCTGGTGGTGATGCGCGACGCCGCTGATGGGAACCGCCGAGAAGCTCAGGACAGAGCGGGGCCGCGGTCGTGGTCGTCCTCTCGGGGCGCCCAGCACCCAGGGCTGGCGCTACGGAGAGGGCGGAAGTGGGCCCGGCACTCTGTCCTCGGCGTCCTCCGCGTCCTCTGCGGTTCCGAATCTGGGCGTCTCGCCCCGTCGGGGTGTTCGCGGGTCCGGGACGCTGGTGGCGATGCGCGACGCTGCTGATGGGAACCGCCGAGAAGCTCAGGACAGAGTGGGGCCGCGGTCGTGGTCGTCCTCTCGGGGCGCCCAGGGCCGACGCTGCGGTGTTCACCGCGCTCCTGGCCGTGGTGGTGTACGGAGAGTCGGCGGGTGATGGGCCCGGCACTCTGTCCTCGGCGTCCTCTGCGTCCTCTGCGGTTCCGAATCTGGGCGTCTCGCCCCGTCGGGGTGTTCGCGGGTCCGGGACGCTGGTGGCGATGCGCGACGCTGCTGATGGGAACCGCCGAGAAGCTCAGGACAGAGTGGGGCCGCGGTCGTGGTCGTCCTCTCGGGGCGCCCAGGGCCGACGCTGCGGTGTTCACCGCGCTCCTGGCCGTGGTGGTGTACGGAGAGTCGGCGGGTGATGGGCCCGGCACTCTGTCCTCGGCGTCCTCTGCGTCCTCTGCGGTTCCGAATCTGGGCGTCTCGCCCCGTCGGGGTGTTCGCGGGTCCGGGACGCTGGTGGCGATGCGCGACGCTGCTGATGGGAACCGCCGAGAAGCTCAGGACAGAGCGGGGCTGCGGTCGTGGTCGTCCTCTCGGGACGCCGGGCGCTGGCGCTACGGTGTTCACCGCGCTCCTGACCGTGGTGGTGTACGGAGAGTCGGCGGGTGATGGGCCCGGCACTCTGTCCTCGGCGTCCTCTGCGTCTCTGCGGTTCGAATCTGGGCGCCTCGCCCCGTCGGGGGTGATCGCGGAGCCCGGGACGCTGGTGGTGATGCGCGACGCCGCTGATGGGAACCGCCGAGAAGCTCAGGACAGAGCGGGGCCGCGGTCGTGGTCGTCCTCTCGGGGCGCCCAGCACCCAGGGCTGGCGCTACGGAGAGGGGGCGGAAGTGGGCCCGGCACTCTGTCCTCGGCGTCCTCCGCGTCCTCTGCGGTTCCGAATCTGGGCGTCTCGCCCCGTCGGGGTGTTCGCGGGTCCGGGACGCTGGTGGCGATGCGCGACGCTGCTGATGGGAACCGCCGAGAAGCTCAGGACAGAGTGGGGCCGCGGTCGTGGTCGTCCTCTCGGGGCGCCCAGGGCCGACGCTGCGGTGTTCACCGCGCTCCTGGCCGTGGTGGTGTACGGAGAGTCGGCGGGTGATGGGCCCGGCACTCTGTCCTCGGCGTCCTCTGCGTCCTCTGCGGTTCCGAATCTGGGCGTCTCGCCCCGTCGGGGTGTTCGCGGGTCCGGGACGCTGGTGGCGATGCGCGACGCCGCTGATGGGAACCGCCGAGAAGCTCAGGACAGAGCGGGGCCGCGGTCGTGGTCGTCCTCTCGGGGCGCCCAGCACCCAGGGCTGGCGCTACGGAGAGCGGGCGGAAGTGGGCCCGGCACTCTGTCCTCGGCGTCCTCCGCGTCCTCTGCGGTTCCGAATCTGGGCGTCTCGCCCCGTCGGGGTGTTCGCGGGTCCGGGACGCTGGTGGCGATGCGCGACGCCGCTGATGGGAACCGCCGAGAAGCTCAGGACAGAGCGGGGCTGCGGTCGTGGTCGTCCTCTCGGGTCGCCGGGCGCGCCAGCCCGCGGGAGCCGGCGGGTGGTGGGCCCGGCACTCTGTCCTCGGCGTCCTCTGCGTCCTCTGTGGTTCCGAATCTGGGCGTCTCGCCCCGTCGGGGTGTTCGCGGAGCCCGGGACTGGTAGCGGTGCGCGACGCCCCCGATGTGAACTGCGGCCGCCATCACCGTGACCACGGATCGCGCCAACGACGTGCGTCCCCCCAGGTGACCAGGTACAGCGAATCGCTCCCGAGGCGGCGTCGAACGATCGGCGACACGCTCGGGACGGGGCGTTTCGGGTGCGGGACGGCGAGCGGGGATGGGCCCTCGCTCCAGAACTCGTGGGGGAACCGTGCGGATCGGCATCGACTTCGGCACCACCAACTCCGCGGTCGCCGTCCTGGGGCCGGGCGGTCCGCGCCTGCTCGAGCTGGCGCCGGGGGAGCGGACGCAGCGCACCGTGATCCACGCGTCGACCGAGGGTGAGATCACGTTCGGGAACGCCGCCTTCCGGGCCTACGTCGAGCAGGACCTCTCCGGGCGCTTCCTGCGGTCCATCAAGGCCTTCCTGTCGCAGGACGTGCCGAAGACCACGCTCGGTCGCCGGCGCTACGCGTTCACCGAGCTCATCTCGGCCTACCTGCGCTTCCTGATCACGGGAGCCGAGCGGGTGACGGGGGAGTCCGTCACGCACGTGGTCGTCGGGCGGCCCGTGTCCTTCTCGAACGACGTGGAGCGCGACGAGCTGGCGCTCACGCGCTTGCAGCAGGCCATCGCGGACGCGGGCGTGGGGTCGGTCGGGCTGCAGCTCGAGCCCGTGGCCGCCGCGTACCGCTACGAGCTCGGGCTGGACCGCGAGCGGATCGTGCTGGTCGGCGACTTCGGCGGCGGCACGTCGGACTTCGCCATCCTGCGCTGCGGCCCGGAGCGCACGGCCTCGCGCGACCGCCTCGACGACGTGCTCGGGACCTCGGGCGTCGCGCAGGCGGGCGACGTGCTGGACGGGCGGTTCATGGACACGTTCCTGATGGACGCGTTCGGCCGCGGCTCCACCTGGGTGCGCCCGTACCGGACCGAGCCCGAGCCCTGGGACCACCCGGTGCAGCGCCAGATCCAGCGGCTGTACTACCTGCACCTGCTGCGGTCGCGGGAGCTGCAGGAGGGCCTGGATCGCCTGGAGCCGCGCATGACCGATCCGACGGTGGTGCGGCGGCTGCGGCGGCTGATCTTCGACGACCTCGGGTACCCGATGGCGTGGGCGATCGAGGCGGCGAAGCGCGCGTTCGCGGACGGACCGGCGGTGACCTTCCGGTTCGACGAGTTCTACAGCGAGGCGCTCGACCTGCGTCGCGACGTGGATCTGGGGACCTACGAGGAGGGCTGCGCGGCCGTGCTCGACGCGTACCGGGGCGCCATCGACGAGGTGCTGGTGAGGGCGGGGCTGACGGCGGACGACGTGGACGACGTGTTCCTCACGGGCGGGACCTCGCAGCTGCCGTTCGTGCGGGGGCTGTTCGCGGAGCGCTTCGGCCCGGGGCGGCTGCGCAGCGCGGACGCGTTCACCAGCGTGTGCGAGGGGCTGGCGGTGGCGGCCGCTTGATTCGGCTGCAGGAGCGTCGAAGAGGTGGTGGTCATTCACCTCGAAGCCGCTGGAGGACGCGGATGTCGTCCGGTGTCAGCTCGACGCAGTCCACGTTGGGATCACAGGTCGGATTCCCGTTGCACCAGAACGAACCAGGGTGACCTGGATCCCCCCACCAGGCCAGATCCGAAGCGACACCGCTGCAGCACGTGGGCTGCTGTCGTTGAATGGCCTCGACCATCCCCGCGGAGTCGAAATAGATCTGGGTGCCATGCGAGACCAGATTGGTATAGAAACCAAAGTCGTCCTGATCGATGCGGTAGGTTCGCGAGTAGACGAAATAGTGGCGGCCAGATTCCGTCTGGCACCTCAGCGCCTTCTCTGTGTGGACGGTGTATGTGCTCACACCCTCCTCGGATCGAGTCGACGTCTGAATGTATGGGTTGAAAGCGGGTTCGAGGAACCCTCTGCTCGTGACGTAGTCGAGAAAGGTAGGGTAGGACCCACCGAGAACGACCTCACATCCCCTCTCCAGACCAGCGACCGGATAGCAGGTTCGAAAGCGATCGTGGGGAAATGTCTTGGTGCCGATGCAGCCAGCGACCTGGAGCTCTTTGGTGCCGGCATCGCATGGCTCCTGGATACCTGCGGTATCGCACACGGGCGGGGGTGTTGCCGACTCCGACCGGTGACATGCCACTACCATGACCATGAGTACAGGAAGACACGAAGCGATCATCGGCTACTGTGCCCCCGAGCCACAACCGTAGCGCATCGCCATCGCGTAGATGTTGTTCGACGGCGTTTGCGCATCCAACCGCCCGCAGTGACCAGGGCCGCGCGGCCGTGCTCGACGCGTGCCGCGACGCCATCGACGAGGTGCTGGTGAAGGCGGGGCTGACGGCGTAGGATGCTCGAAGATCAAGGAATCGCGCGGAGGCCCCGCCCGTGCCCGATCGCGCTGCGACGTTGCTGTTCGACCATGCGCTGGAGCTCGTCCTGTTGGTAGCGGTGCCACTCGACGCAGCAGTGGTCGCCAACGCAAGCCGGCGCGGTGGCGTCGTTGGGATCACCCCACCAGGCCCAGTCGGTGATGCGGCCCGCACAGCACACGGGACTGCCGCGCCGGACCGAGCGGACCTTTCCGGTGGCATCGAACCAGACCCCGACCCACCGATCCCAGACGTGGTCGTCCCACCACAGGCTACCCGGGTCGTACTGCACGAGCGAGGAACTCGTCAGCACGAAGTCGTAGTGGGCGCCGTCGCTCGTGGTGCAGCTCTGGGCGAGGCCGTACCTTTCCAGGTACTGTTCCTGGAACCCGGTGTCATCATCCGGCCCCGGCGGCCAGGGAGTGCGCCCATCCTCGATGGGTGCGTCGAGGAGCCCCGTCTGGACGACGAGGTCGAGGAACGTCCCACATGGTCCTCCGAATGCGTGCCCACAGACCTCGGCCGGATCGCCGTCGGCATAGCAGATCGGAGAGTCGTACGCGGCGTGGAGGAGACCTGTGCATCCATCAGCGTGACGGAGCTTGTCGTTTGACCCGCACGTGGGCAGTTCGAGCGCTTCGCAGGTGGGCCCGCCCGGCCGCGTAGGCTCGGGCAAAGACGGCTTCGGGTCGCAAGCCAGCATCGAAATGAGCAACATTCGTCATCCCGCCGCGAACATGAAGCGCCTGATGGCGCCATCGAGTCGGTGGCTCCCGCCACAATGGTAGCGAGAGTACATCGCATACGCGAGATTGTTGGTCGTCTGCGCCTGCAGGCGCCAGCAATGGGAGCCTGCCACGTCGTCCTCGTTGCTGTCTGGCGAGAACCCTGGCGGACACTGATGGCTCACCGGGTACACAGAAGCCAGATGCAGCAGCTCGTGGAGTAGCCCATTCGCCAGCACGAGCGTTGGGTGAAATGCTGCCTCGACACTCGCTGCTCGGAGCCAGTCGCCCAGAAGCTCCCTCCTCCCCTCCACGTCGCCAGAGACCACGACGCCATCCCCTTCCGGTGGGACCTCCGACCTGCAGGCTACTTGAGCGTTCGGGATCGACGTGAAACAGGAAACCGGATCGTGGAGACAGTTCACGGGTTTCTGCCAGGATTCCGTGGCGGACCCCGTCGCGTTCTCGCCATCGTACGCCAGATCGTCACAGTCGATTCCGGGTGATCCACCGCCCAGACAGCCGACCAGGTAGACGTTGAAGCCCCGGTCCAGTCGCTCCTCCAGCCACGCCCAGATTCGGCGAGTGTCAGCGGGCGTCATGCGTGGGTTGTAGGCGGAGGCAACGCACAAGCTCCACTCTACGAGGTCGCTATTCGCCCGCAACATCGCCACCGCGGCCCGGACGAATTCGACCCAATCCGCCTCGGCGGTGGCGATAAGCGGTCGGATATCACCGTGGGTGAGGTCGTTCCTGCGGCGCAGCTCGTCGTCGGTCACCTTTCGAATCACCATCTCGGGCAGAGCGACAACCTGATCGACCTGGGCCTGAGTCGGGACGGTGCACACCTGGCGTTGCAGACATGGCGCTCTGCAGTCGGTTGGTGGCCAGTCAGTGATGCCATAGGCGTTTCCGATGCACCATCGAATCGGATAGACGCGTTTGTCACGGCCGGGATCGTCGGAGGGATTGAAGGTAGCTGTCGCCTCATCGAACGGGGGTAGTTCGATGTGGGTACAATTGGGCTGACCGCGTGGTCCGTCGAAGCCATCGAAGGGGTCACGCGGAGGCCAGTCCACCGGAGTGGCGTCCAGGTACTGGTCGAGCTTGCCGGCCAGGCTGGTGCCCGTCAGACCGGCGGGTGGGCGGTGGGGGCGACCGCTGGGCTCGTGGAGGTCCAAGGTGGCGCCGGCGGCGTGGACGAGCTGGTCGCGGATGCCCCAGTCGTGCCAGATGGGTCCGAGCCAGGTCAGGCCGTCGTCTCCTCCTCCGCGCGCGTTGTCTGGAGGAGCGTCCCACCACTCGCCGCGCTGCTGGTCCCAGCGGGTGGCGATGCCGGAGGCGTCATGGATGCCGAACGCGCGCAGGTCGAGAGGGGGCCTGGTCACGAGGTCTTCGCGGCGATGATGACGTCGGCGACGCCGTTGGGGGTGGACCCCGAGGTGGAGTACTGGAGGCCGGCCTGACCCATCAGTGCGCTGCCGGTGCTGATGGCACCCGAGGTGTTGAGGAGGCCGTCACCGGTGATGTTGGAGCCGGTGGTGATGGTGGACCAGGAGCCGGGGAAGCGGTTGTCGCCGATGGTGTAGGACCGCCAGGCGAAGGTGGGCGCGACGATGGTTCCCTGGACACCGTAGAAGACGATGGCGGCCATGAGCCCCGTGACCCCGACGGCAGAGAACGGAGCGCCGATGGGGATGGAGACGGTGGTGCTGGACGGCAGGAGCTCGACGCGCTGTCGAGCGATGACCATGCCAGCGTCCTTCTGCGAGGCCCAGAGGCGGGCGAAGGCTCCCTTGGGGGTGGTGCCGGTGGTGAGACCTGCGAAGACGGCGGCCTGGACGAGCAGCGACGAGGTCTCGGCGGAGACGTCGAAGGCCTCGAGGTACTCCCCGTTCGCGGTGCGCTGGGTGCCGAGCGTCTGCCAGGCGTTCGGTCGTTCGCCGAGGATGTCGGCGGTGCGCCACCCGACGCGGAGGCCGGCGTTGGCCTCGGCCGCGCGGACGTCCAGTCCCGTGACCAGCGACGAGCCACCGTACAACAGCATCCAGGGTGTGGCGAACTGCATCACGTCCCCGTTGGCGCGGGCCAGCACCTGCCCCTCAGCGTACACGATCTTCGACATGCACATCTCGGCAACCTCCCTGGCATACCGCTTGCGTAGCAGCAGCAGCAGCAGCAGCAGAACGCAAGGATGTGGCAGAGGATCGCCCGGCTCGATCGGCTTGCGGTGCGGGTCCGTGGTTGTTCAGTTGGCGAACGGATGAACCATCGAGGCGGCGAAGCGCGCGTTCGCAGACGGACCGGCGGTGACCTTCCGGTTCGACGAGTTCTACAGCGAGGCGCTCGACCTGCGTCGCGACGTGGATCTGGGGACCTACGAGGAGGGCTGCGCGGCCGTGCTCGATGCGTATCGGGCCGCCATCGACGAGGTGTTGGTGAGGGCGGGGCTGACGGCGGACGACGTGGACGACGTGTCCCTCACGGGCGGGACCTCGCAGCTGCCGTTCGTGCGGGGGCTGTTCGCGGAGCGCTTCGGCCCGGGACGGCTGCGCAGCGCGGACGCGTTCACCAGCGTGTGCGAGGGGCTGGCGGTGGCGGCGGCCTGAGACTCGGCTCGGGTCAGGGTGTGCGGCGGCGCGCGGCTTCGGCCATCTGCAGGAGCTCTTCCTGTTGGTACGTGAACCACTCGACACAGCAGTGGTCGCCGACGCACCCAGGTTCCGTCGCTTGGTTCGGCTCGCCCCACCACGCTCGGTCGGCGACCTCTCCATCACAGCAGACCTGGCCGAACCGACTGGTCCCGACCAGCATGCCGGACTCGTCGAACACATCGATTCGACCACGCTCCCAAACCTCTTCGAATTCTCCGTCAACGCCCATCGGGTGCATCGTTACCCTGGTAACGTCCGTGAACTTGTCGAACCGCCGGTCGTCACCGGTCTTGCACCAGAATGCCCAGATTTCGTTGGCCCACACCTGATCGAAGGAGCCCGTGTCCGGCGTTCCGGGCGGCCAGCGATCCCACGTGCCGTTCTCGAAGTCTGGCTCGAGCATTCCGCTCTCGGCGACCCGCTCGAGGAAGGTGGGGCAAGGATCGGCTCCGCACTCGACGGTGGGATCCGGGCCGGCGTAGCAGGTCACCCGCGACACGAACTCGTTGGCATAGAGCCCCGTGCAGCCCCCGACGTGGGGGATCTTGTCCCCTGGACCGCACGTCGGCAGGTCGAGGGGCTGGCACGAGGGTGGAGACTCGGATGGGGGGGGCGGTGTTTCGGGCTCGGTCCTGCACGCCCACAGGGATAGGAGCAGCATCGGTCAACCCGCGAACATGAAGAGGTCGATGGCGTCGTCGAGCCTGTGACCGCTGCAGTTGTACCGGGAATACATCGCGTACACGAAGTTGTGCGTGGTCTGGGCCTGCAGCCGCCAGCACTTCGAGCCGGGCGTGTGGTCTTCGTTGCTGTCTGGGGCGAAGCCGGGCGGGCACATGGGCGTCACGGGGTAGACCGCTGCCAGGTGGATCAGTTCGTGGACGAGGTCGCCGGCCAGATTGAGGATGCCGATGAAGGTGTCCACGGTGTTGCCCGCGCTGAGCCAATGATCGTTCATCAGCTCGACCCTGCTCTGCACGTCCCCAGGTAGCACGACCCCGTCGCCTTCCGGGGGAACGGCACTTTCACATGCGACGTGGACCTCGTGCAGCACGAGGACGGCTTCCGGAACGAAGCACGACACTGGACTGTGCAGACAGTTGACGGGGTGCTGCCAGCTCTCTGTCGCACCCGTCGTGGCATCCTCTCCGTCATAGTCGGGATCTCGACAACCGAGTCTCGAGTTCCCGCCGAAACAGCCGACGAGGTAGACGTTGAAGCCGCGATCCAGCCGCTCTTCGAGCCACGCCCAGATCCGTCGGGAGTCGGCCGGCGTCATCCGCGGGTTGTAGGCCGCCGCCAGGCACAGGCTCCACTCGAGCAGGTCGCGGTTGGCGCGAAGCATCGCGACGGCGGCACGGACGAAGTCGACCCAGTCGGCCTCCGAGGTGTACGCAAGGGGCTTGAGGTCCGCGTCGTCGAGTTCGTTCCTGCGCCGCAGCTCGTCGTCGGTCACCTTCCGGATCACCATGTCGGGTAGCGCGATCACCTGGGCGATCTCGGCCTGGGTGGGGAGGCTGCACACCTGGGGTTGCAGGCAGGGCGCCCGGCAGTCGGTGGGTGGCCAGTCGGTCGCCCCCCAGTCGCGATTCATGCAGAAGCGGATGGGGTAGGCGAACTTGTCGCGACCGGGGTCGTTGCCGTTGAAGCTCGCGCCCACGTGGACGATCGGTGGAGGTTCGATCTGCTGGCAGTTGGGGCGACCGAAGGGGCCATCGAACGGTGGCTCGTGGACCCCGCCAGAGCCGAAGGTCTCCTTCCATCGATCGAGGAGGTGGCTGGCCTCCAGGTCGAAGGGTCCGATCCCCGAGCCCGCCGCCCGGGCGTTGTCGGGAGGAGCGTCCCACCACTCGCCGCGCTGCTGGTCCCAGCGGGTGGCGATGCCGGAGGCGTCGTGGATGCCGAACGCGCGCAGGTCGAGAGGGGGCCTGGTCACGAGGTCTTCGCGGCGATGATGACGTCGGCGACGCCGTTGGGGGTGGACCCGGAGGTGGAGTACTGGAAGCCGGCCTGCGCCATCAGGGCGCTGGTGGTGGTGATGGCGCCCGAGGTGTTGAGGAGGCCGTCTCCCGTGATGTTGGAGCCGGTGGTGATGGTGGACCAGGTGCCAGGGAAGCGGTTGTCGCCGATGGTGTAGGGCCGCCAGACGAAGGAGGGGGAGACGATGGTTCCCTGCACCCCGTAGAAGACGATGGCGGCCATGAGCCCGGTGACGCCGACGGCGGAGAACGGAGCGCCGATGGGGATGGAGACGGTGGTGCTGGACGGCAGGAGCTCGACGCGCTGCCGGGCGACGACCATGCCGCCGTCCTTCTGCGCGGCCCAGAGGCGGGCGAAGGCTCCCTTGGGGGTGGTGCCGGTGGTGAGACCGGCGAAGACGGCGGCCTGGACGAGCAGCGAGGAGGTCTCGGCGGAGACGTCGAAGGACTCGAGGTACTCGTTGTTGGCGGTGCGCTGGGTGCCGAGTGTCTGCCAGGCGTTCGGTCGTTCCCCGAGGATGTCGGCGGTGCGCCACCCGACGCGGAGGCCGGCGTTGGCCTCGGCCGCGCGGACGTCGAGGCCCGTGACCAGCGACGAGCCACCGTACAACAACATCCAGGGTGTGGCGAACTGCATCACGTCCCCGTTGGCGCGGGCCAGCACCTGACCCTCAGCGTACACGATCTTCGACATGCACATCTCGGCAACCTCCCTGGCATACCGCTTGCGTAGCAGCAGCAGCAGCAGAACGCAAGGATGTGGCAGAGGATGGCCCGGCGCGATCAGGGCACCGTGCGGGTCAGTGGTTGTTCGCGTGGGGAAGATCAGGTGGGTCGGGTGTCCCAAGGCAGCACGGCGTCGGTCTCGGTGAGCCAGCGCGCCTCCTCGACGGGGGCGAGCACGAGCCCGGGAGCGACGCGGTCGCCGTAGGTCTCGCGGAAGGCGCGCAGACCGCTCGTGGACCGCCGGTCGGGGTGAGTGGTGAGCTTGACCTCCACCGGGAACAGCCTGCCGGCGTACTCGAGCACGAGGTCGACCTCGGCGCCGCCGTGGGTGCGCCAGTGCCAGAGGTTGGGGCGGGGCGACATCCGCGCGCACTGACGCCGAACCTCGCCCACCGCCGCGGTCTCGAAGAGCGCGCCGACGAGCGGGTGCCCACCGAGGGCGGCCGGAGACGGGACGGCCTGCGACGCAGCCGCCAACCCGGTGTCCGCGAAGTAGCCCTTGGGCCGCGCGCTGAGCCGTTTGATCGCGTTGCCGGACCACGCGGGCACCTCGTGCCACTGGAACGTCGCCGTGAGCAGGTCGAGCCAGGACCGTGCGGTCGTGCGCGCGATGCCCAGCTCCCGCCCGAGGTGGGCGTGGTTCACCTCCTGGGCGCTCAGCGCGGCGGCGAGCCCGAGGAAGCGCCCGAAGGCCTGCTGGTCGGACACCTCGGACAGCAGGCGGACGTCGCGCTCGATGTACGTCCTTCTGTACGCGAGGTGGAGGTCGGGCACGAGATCGAGCGGCAGCGCCCAGGCCTCGGGGAGCGAGCCGCGCCACAGGACCTCGTAGAGCGTGCGTCCGAGCGGGAGACGCCCCGGATGATGGGTGACGAGATCGCGCGGGTCGGTGAGCCAGCGCGCGAGCCAGGGCTCACCGTCGACGCCGCCCGCGCGCTCCGCCAGGGAGAAGCCCTCGAGGTCCAGGAAGACGGCGCGGCCGGCGAGGCTCTCGGCCAGGCCGCGCAACGCGCTCCACTGCTGCGAACCCGTCAGCACGTAGGTCCCCGGACGACGATCGCGATCCACCCGCCGCTTGATGGCCGCGGCGAGCTCGGGGGCGTTCTGGACCTCGTCGACCACCAGGGGAGGGGGGCGGTTGGCCAGGAACAGGTCGGGATCGGCGCGAGCGCCCGCCACGTCCACCACGGGATCGAGGACGACCGTGTCCCAGCCGGGGAGTGCGTGTCGCAGCAGCGTGCTCTTCCCGACCTGCCGTGCCCCCGTCACCACCACGACCGGAAAGTGCGCGATCAGGCGCTGTAACCGGTCGGTCAGGTCGCGGTGGACATAGGTCATCTGGATCTCCGAGCGTGGGACACTCGAAGATCAGGGTAACGCGAGGAGGCCCCGCCCGTGCCCGACGATGTCGGACAAGCGGAGATGATGGTAGACTCGGTCTCGATGGTGGGGCAGGCTGGTCCGTGATCACCTTCCTGCTGGCTGGATGTGTCTCCTCGACCCCACTGTCGAGTGTCCCGACCCTGTCACTGGTCCAGCTGGGGGAGCCGAACGTCGCGCCGAGCTGGGTGCTGTCCGTGTCCGGGTCGGCCGGCCCGGCCAGGGTCGAGCTGGAGGGCGGTGGGGAGCGGTGGAACGTCCTCCTGCAGGGCTCGCGCGTGATGCAGATCCGCGGCCTGCTGCCGGACACGACCTACACCGTCTCGGTCACGATCGGCACCAACACCACACGAACCACGATCGAGAGCCCACCCGCCCCCGACTGGCTGCCGAGGATGGACGTCCTCGTCGACGAGCCGGACCGTGTGGAGCCGGGGCTGCTCCTGTTCGCCGCCACCCCGCTCGACCGACCCGGATCGCTGGTGCTCGCCCTCGACGAGCAGCTCCGCGTCCGCTGGTGGCTCGTGGCCGACGCGACGTGGAGCTTCGCCACGGTCTCCCCTACCCACACGCTGGTGGGACTGGTCGGCGGGCGGATCGAGGAGCGCGGCTGGGATGGCACGCTGCTAAGGCACTTCACGGACCGTCCCGGAGCGCCCGAGGACCTGCCGCTCGCCCGCTCGCTCAACCACGAGGCGTTCCCGATGGAGGACGGCACGGTCTGGTCCATCGCCTCCGACACGGTCGTGTTCGACACCTACCCCGCGAGCTACCAATCGCTCGACCCGGTCGGACCGCCCGTCGACGTGGAGGACACGCCGGTGGTGCGGATCGGGGCCGACGGCTCCGAGATCTCGACGTGGTCGTTGGCGGATCGCCTCGACCAGGGGCGGGTGACGTTCAACGGCATCCACCTGACCCCGGACGGGATGGACTGGGTCCACGCGAACGCGGTGGTCCCCGACGGCCTGGGCGGGGTCGTGGTGAGTGCGCGCAACCAGGACGCCCTGTTTCGGCTGGACCCGGAGGGCGACCTCGACTGGATCCTGGCCGATCCGGGTGGCTGGGCGGAGCCGTGGGCGAGCCACCTCCTCCGGCCCGTCGGCGAGCTGCGCTGGCCGTACCACCAGCACGGGCCTCAGTGGTCGGCGGACCGCTCCATGCTGGTCGTGTTCGACAACGTGGACGCGGGGTGCAATCCCTACGTCGAGTGTCCAGCCGAGCCGGGCGGCAGCCGCGCCGTCGCCTACGAGATCGACCCGGTCGAGCGGACCGTGCGCCAGCTCTGGGAGCTCGACCAGACGGCGACCGGACCCGTGATGTCCCACATCTTCGGCAACGCACGGGAGCTGCCGCTGACGGGCAACGTCCTGGCCACCTTTGGAGCGGTCCTCGAGGAGGATGGCGTGCCCAACCCCAATTCGGGGCGCGGCAGGGCGTCGGTGCGCCTCGTGGAGTGGGATCCGTCGGATCCCGGCCACCCCGTCCGAGACCTCCGCCTGTACAGCGCGGCCGACGAAGGCGCGGAGGGGTGGCAGGTGTATCGGTCGGAGCGGTTCCTCCCCGATTGGGCGGGATGGCCACCCCGACCGACGCAGTGACGTACCCCGTGCCACGCGGAAGCGCGGGGCGGATGACTACAGCGAGGAGAACTCCTCGCGCCGATCGGAGCCCACGTCGTCGCCGCGGCGCACGCGGACCACCGCGGACTCCTCGGCCGTCGGGTAGATGGCCTCCCAGCCCTGCGGCAGGCCGATCCCGAGGTTCTCGAACAGGTACCGGGCGTCCTTGACCGCGAGGTTGACGCAGCCGTGGCTCGCGACGCGGCCGAAGCCCCAGTGCCAGTAGGCCGCGTGCAGGGCGTAGGCTGGGCGGAAGACCATGGTCCAGGGCACGTCCTCGACGTAGTACACGTCGTCGGCGCCCGGGCGGCTCGCCATGTCCTTGTACGCGTACTTCCCGAGGATGCGGTACGTGCCGCGCGGGGTGCCCTTGGGGGGCGCGCCGGAGGCGATGACCGTCCAGTAGACGAGCTCGTCCCCGCGGAACAGCTGGAGCGTCTGCTGGTTGAGCTCCACGTCGACCCAGAGCTCGTCGTCGCCCACGCCGTCGGGGCGCACGGGGCTCGCGGAGGGGTGGCGCACGTCCTGCAGGTCGTTGATGTACCCGGGGATGCCGGGGCCCCCGGCGTCGGGCACCTTCCACCAGTGACCGTCCTCGCTGGCCGGCGTCTTCTCCACCCACAAGGACGTGTGCCAGGGGTGCGTCGCGAGGGGCTCGGACTCGAGGTCCGGCGTCGGGTGGACCATGGCGCCGTCGTAGTTGACGGTGATGGCGGGCCACAGGCCGGCGGGGGGCGGGTCGCTCTCGAAGACACGGCCCTGCCAGCGAGTGATCGGGTACAGATACACGTCGTCGAGGCGGGCCACCTTGCCGTCGTCGCGCGTGAGCACGGGGCCCTTCTCCGTCTCGACGATCTCCTCGAAGCGGTACTTCATGCCCGCCCCGCCGGTCAGCGCGCCCACCGGGGCCTTGCCCGCCACGTAGTCGTCGATCGAGCCGTAGAGCTGGCCCTTGAACCGCCGCCAGCGCTTCGCGTAGACCGCGGGCGTGAGCTGGTCGGGCTGGCCGTGGTCGTACTCGCCCGTCTCCATGTAGTGATCGAACTCGGTCGGCTCGGGCGGGTCGAAGGTCACCATCGCCGGCAACGCCGTCGGCTTCTCCTCGGCCACCTCGGTCCCCGTGAGGCAGAGCCAGCCGTTCGCCTCGAGCTGCCCCCAGTCGTCGGCGCACCCGGGGCCGGGCTGCCTCGCGATCACCCGGAAGGAGCCCCCCTCCGAGGTCAGGCCGCGCGCCTTCGCCCCGGCCTTCGGCTCGAACAGGATGGTCTTCTTGGTCTTCGACCTCCGCAGCTCGAGGTACTCCGGCTCCGGCGGTGCCGGGGCCGGCGACGGGGTCGCGGCGACCACGGCCACCGGCTCGGGCTCGGCCACCGCCTGGGCGGACGGGGTCTCGGCCGGCTCTTCCTGCACCCCGGGCGAGGTCGCGGGCTTGCGGGAGCTGGCGTCGGCGTCGGGCATGCAGGCGGCCAACAGGAGGAGGCCACCCTGGAGCAGGGTCGTTCGGTTCATGGGGGACTCTGGGGCAGGATGAACCGGCGGAGCTGAAACCGCCAGCGGAAGGAGGACTTCGATCTTCGCGCGTCGGGCTGGCCGCGTCAAGGCGCCCCGTGCCATGCTGCGCGCGTGCTGCCCTTCCCGCCCCCGCTGGCGCCCATGCTCGGGACCCTCGCCGACGAGCTCCCCGAAGGACCCGAGTGGTGCTACGAGCCCAAGTGGGACGGGTTCCGCGCGCTCGTGTTCCGCGACGGGGACACCGTCGAGCTGAGGTCCCGCGACGACCGCCCGCTGCTGCGCTACTTCCCCGAGCTCGAGCAGCCGCTCAAGGACGCGCTGCCCGAGGTGGCGGTGGCGGACGGCGAGATCGTCGTCGCGCGGGACGGCGCGCTGGACTTCGAGGCGCTCCAGCTCCGGCTCCACCCGGCGGCCTCGCGCATCCGCAAGCTGTCGGGCGAGATCCCGGCGGCGGTGGTGCTGTGGGACCTCCTGGGTCGGGCGGAGGAGGACCTGCGCGAGCGGGCGCTCTCCGAGCGGCTGGCGGCGCTGGACGCAGCGCTGGTCCCCAACGAGACCGTCCTCCGCAGCCCGTGCACGACCGATCGCGCCGTCGCGTCCGACTGGTACCACCGGTTCCAGGGGGCGGGCTTCGACGGGGTGATGGCCAAGCGCCTGTCGGACCCCTACCAGCCGGGGAAGCGCGCGCTGGTCAAGGTCAAGCACGTCCGCACGCTCGACGCCGCCGTGCTCGGCTTCCGCTGGCACAAGACCGGTTGGGGCACCGAGGTGGGCTCGCTCGTGCTCGGGCTGTACGACGACGAGGGCCAGGTCCACCCGATCGGCGTCGCGAGCTCGTTCACGAAGAAGGAGCGCCTGCGCCTCGCGGGTGAGCTCGCACCCCTGTGCGACGGCGCCGAGCACCCGTGGGCGAAGTGGGAGGGTCACGAGCGTCGGCCGGACGTGCACTCCCGCTGGAACGCGGGGCGCGACCTGTCCTGGGAGCCGATCCGGTCGGGGCTGGTGGTCGAGGTCACGACGACGCAGCACAACCGCGCGCGCCTGCGCCACCCGGCCCACGTGGTGCGCTGGCGGCCCGATCGGGATCCCGCCGGCTGCGGCCTCGACCAGCTCGCGATCGGTGTACCGGCCGAGCTCTCGGCCCTGTTCGAGCGGTGACGGGGATGGGTCGCGCGGAGTACCACCTGTGCGTCGCGGTGCGCGACGAGGAGCGGCGATGATCTGGGTGACGGCGGCATGGGCACAGGACGTGGTCTCCAACGGCGATCTGCCTTCGCTGAACGCCCAGAACTTCCGGCCGAGCGTCGATGCGCCGCGCGCGCTGTGGGTGGACGAGGCCGCCCGCGCGCCGGAGGGCCCCGTCGGCCGGCTGCTCTTCCACTACACCGACGACCCGCTGGTCTACCGGACCGAGGAGAGCACCGTCGGTCTCGTGCGCAACGTGGTGCAGGCCGACCTGCTCGGGGGCTGGGCCTTCGGACCGGCGCGGCTCGGGCTGGTGGTGCCGCTGTACCTGTACGCGAACGGCGACACCGCGTCGGGGACCGGGCTCGGCGATCTGGCGATCGACGGGCGGGTCACGGTGATCGACGGGGACGCGACCCCCGTGGACGTGGCGCTGCAGGGGCGGATCTCCGTCCCCACCTCCACCGTCGACCTGCCGCTCGGCAACCCGGGCGTCGGCTGGGAGATCGCGGCGGTCGCCAGCAAGCAGGTGGACCGGCTGCTGCTGGCCGCCAACCTCGGGACCACTGGCGGTCCCGCCGTGGACCTCGAGAACGTCAGCGTCGACGACGCGTTCACCGCGCGCGGCGCCGTGGGTGTCGACGTCGTCCCGGACGTGGCGGGCGTGACCGCGGAGGTCGCGACGCACCTGTCGTACGCGTCGCTGACGAACAGCGCGAGCAACCCGACGGAGGCGCTGCTCTCGGGTTGGGGTCACCCGACGGGCGAGGTGGTGATCCGCGGGGGCCTCGGCGCGGGGCTCACGCCCGGCATCGGGAGCCCCGACTTCCGCGTGATCCTGGGGGTGGGCTATGCCCCGCGGTCCGAACCACCCGCGCCCAAGGTGGTGGACACCGATCTCGACGGGTTGCTCGATCCCGACGACGCCTGTCCGACCGAGCCCGAGGACGTGGACCAGTGGCAGGACGAGGACGGCTGCCCCGATCCCGACAACGACGGGGACGGGCTGCTCGACCCGGCGGACGGCTGCCGCGACGAGCCCGAGGACTTCGATGGGTGGAAGGACGAGGACGGCTGTCCCGATCCGTTCACGCTGCTGACGGTCGCCATCGTCGACGAGCAGCAGCAGCCCATCGAGCTCGCGAAGGGCGTGATCACCGCGCCCGACGGCCGCACCTGGCCCGTGGCCAACGGTCGCGTCTCGGTCGAGGTGCCCGCGGGGACGTACGAGGTGGCCGCGCGCGCGGGGACGTACGACCCCGCCCAGACCACGGTCGAGGTCCCCGACGGTCCGCCGGTCGGCACGTACGTGGTGCTGAAGAAGCAGAAGAACGCGAAGGTCGTCGTGACCCGCGACCGCATCGATCTGCAGGACAAGGTCTACTTCGAGACCGCGTCGGCGAAGATCAAGAAGGAGTCCTACGGGTTGCTCGACCAGGCGGTCCAGATCCTCGTGGACTACCCCGAGATCGGCCTGATGCGGATCGAGGGCCACACCGACAGCCGCGGCTCCGACAGCTACAACCTGAAGCTCTCGAAGGAGCGCGCCGCCTCGGTCCGCGAGTACTTCATCGAGCACGGCATCGCGCCCGAGCGCCTCACGTCCGAGGGGTACGGCGAGACCCGCCCGCTCGACCCTGCCAACAACGAGGCTGCGTGGTCGAAGAACCGCCGCGTGGACTTCTTCATCGAGCGCTGGGACGACCAGCCGATCGCCCCCGCTCCCTGAGCGAGCTCAGCGCTTGTCGGACGGAGCGCCGTCGCGCATGTCCTGCTGCACCATGGCGAGCAGGTCGTTCGCGAGGTCCACGATCTGGTGGTGCGTGAAGCCCTCGTTGGTCAGCATGCCGAAGAAGCTGCGCGCGACCTGGCGGGTCTGGACGGGGGCACGGTGGTTCAGGGAGTCGGACGTCGACTGGGGGCTCATGGTGGGCTCCAGGGAGGGGATGGGTGGGGAAGGGGAGGGGAGGCGCGCCGTGCGCGGCCTCGGATAGCGTGTCCCATCCTCGATCCGCCGTCAAGCGGCGAGTCGGGGTAGAGTGGGCCATGCTCTGGTGGCTGATGTCCTGCGCGGGCGGCGAGCGCCCCTGCGATGACTGCATCGACGAGGATCAGGTCGACCACGATGGGGACGGCGCGCTGGCCGGCGTGGACTGCGACGATCTCCACGCCGAGCTCAACGTCGACGACGTCGACGGCGACGGCTTCTCGACCTGCCAGGGCGACTGCGACGACGACGACCCGCTCCGGGGACCTCGCGGCGTGGTGGCGGAGACCTGCGACAACATCGACAACGACTGCAACGACGTGGTCGACGTGGACGACCTGGGCTGGTCGCCCTGCCAGGTGGAGGACACCTACGCGCTCCCCTGGAACCGCAAGCTGGACGTGCTCATCGTGGTCGAGTCCACGAGCACCTTCCAGACCTTCGGCGACCTGCTGGTCCAGGCGGGCAGGCCCTTCCTCGAGCCGCTGGTGGGGCGCGACGTCCACCTCGGTGTCATCTCGACCCGCCCCGGGACGGGCGAGCTGCAGGGCCCCTCGGGTCGTCCCTGGCTCGATCTGCGCGAGGTCGACATCGACACCGCGGTCGGGTGGTACGAGGTCGCCGTAGACCGCACGGCGCCCCAGCAGGGCACGTCGGTCCCGCTCCTCAACGCCACCAAGGTGATCGACGGGGTCGATCTGTTGAGCAACGCGGGCTTCCGACGGGACGACGCCGCGCTGACCTTCCTCTTCGCCAGCGATCAGGACGACGAGAGCCCGGGGAGCGCCGAGGACTTCGTGGAGTGGCTGGCCTTCTCGCTGCACGCCCGCTTCGACGCGCACGTGTACGGCATCTTGCCGACCCCGGACGGGACCTGTGGCTCGGTGACCACGAGCGCTCCCCGACTGGAGGACGTGCTCGCCCGGACCGAGCCCGTGATCGACGACCTGCTCCCGGTGTGTACGGTCGGGTACGGCGCAGGGCTGAACGCGCTCGCGCTGACGGAGCAGCCGCCGTTCGAGCTGCGCTTCGCGCTCGACCAGCTCCCGATCCCGACGACGATCGAGGTGGAGCTCACGCACGGCGGGCGGACCGAGGTGCGGCCCTACGCCGCCATCACCTACCTCCCCGACGACAACGAGATCGTAGTGGCCGACCTCGGGTGGCCGGATCTCGAGGAGGCGCCACACATCCGGTACCAGGTCCTCCCCGACGCGAGGTGAATTCTACTTGGCGTCCTCCGCTCCGGGCGGACAACCGTTCGCGTTCCGCCCTTGCTTCGTGCTCTTTGGCCGATTCGAACGGGGGGGCGGCCCGCGAACGCCGTCCCTCCGCTGCGGCCGACTCGGCGCCCGGTCCGCCGATGAACGGCGTACCGGCCCCCTCGAATCCTTCACCTCCGGCTGCGCTTCGCTCCACCTCCGCGGGCAGCGGAGTCTCCTCGCTCACGGTGTGCAGCCGCTGGCGTCGCAGGTGTGGGCGCGCTGCGGCGGCAGGGAGTAGTCGCCGACGCCGGGGATCTGGACGTCGACGCCGTTGGGCGTGGGCGCTGGCGGGAAGGCGCAGCCCTGCTCGGCCACGAAGGTCCCCGATCCGAGCACCACGCCCACCGCGTTGTCGTCGATGCGGCTCGGCGTGCCCCCGAGGCCCGGCGAGCAGGTCGCCGTGTGGCTGGCGCCCATCCCGAGCTGCAGTCCGGCGCCCAGGTGGCCGGAGATCGTGGTCTGCACGATGGTGTGGTCGACCGGTCCCGCCGCGATCCACCCGATCTGGTCGTTGTCGGCGATGGTGGACTCCATGATCGACACCGGCATACCGACGGAGCGCATGCCGTCGGCGAGGCGCGCGGCGTCGTTGCGTCGCACGGCCACCCGTGCGAGGCGCGCCGTCTCCGCGCCGTCCGGTGCCTCCGTCTCGAGGTACAGCCCGCCGCCGTCGTCGTCGGCGGTGTTGTCGACGAAGGTGCTGTCTTCGATCAGGATGTCGGGAGCGGAGACGTAGGCGCCTCCGCCACGAGAAGCGTGGTTGTCGTGGAACGCGCTGCGGCGGATCTCCACCATGCCCGCAGCCCGGATGCGGGCACCCCCACCGTCCGCGACCGTGGAGGCGGCTCCACCCGGGGCGGCGACGCAGTCCACGAACTCGCTGTCCTCGACGATGACGTTGCTGACGTAGACGTCGAGGCAGGAGCTCGCACCGCCGGTCAACGTCATGCCGCGGATGGTCGCGGTCCCGATCGACACCGCCGGGTTGATGAGGATGTTCGAGCCGTGGCCCTCCGCGTCGAGCACGGGGTCGCCCCAGCCCTCGATCCGCAGGTCGAACAGATCCCGCATCTGCACCCGTCCGTACCAGGGACCGGCGCCACAGAACCAGAGGCTCCCGCGTTGGGTGATGAGGACGTCGCCGCCGATGCTCAGGGTGTGCGACCAGTCGACCGCCTCGTCCTCCGTCGCGAACGGCTGGAACCACACGCCCGTGGCCTCGGCGTCCCGCGTCCAGCCCACGTCGCCGGTGGCGCAGTCGTTCCATCGTCCGTCGCAGATGTCCGGGGCGCCCGTGAACCGGTTCGGGTCGTGGTCGTCGCAGTCCGCGCCGTGGGGCGGGTGGAGGTCGCCGTCCCAGTCCTGGTCGTACATGTTGCCGTCGCAGTTCTGGTCGACGTCGTCGGTCCAGTCCTCGAGGGTGTCCGGATTCACCAGGGGATCGGTGTCGTCGCAGTCGCCGCCGAGCGGGGACTTGTACGCCGGCACCACGTCGGCGCAGATCGGGGGATCGGCCGCGTCCACGCCGTACCCGTCGCCGTCCAGATCGTCGTGGAACACGCGTCCGCCGACGAGGTCGGGGTCGCCGTCCTCGAGGTCGTCGCAGTCGTTGTCGCGCCCGTCGCAGATCTCCGTCGCGCCCGGGTTGCGGGCGGCGTCGACGTCGTCGCAGTCGTCCTCCTCGCCATCGGGAACCTTCACGACGTACCCGGAGGGGCGCAGGCACTGCGTCAGGCGGCGGGTCTCGATGCGCTTGCCCCAGCCGTCGCCGTCCCCGTCGATGTCCCACTCCTGGCCCGGGTGCTGGGTCGCGTCGGTGTCGTCGCAGTCGGTGTCGTCGTGCACCCAGGCGGCGATCGCTCCGCCCGGCATCTCGACGAGCGTGGCCCCGAGGTCCTTGCAGCTCCGCTCGTGGACCGAGGCCCTACCGAAGCCGTCGTGGTCGGCGTCGAGGTACCAGTCCGCGCCTTCGAGACTCGGGTCCTCCTCGTTGAAGAGGTGGTCGCAGTCGTTGTCGATGCCGTCGCAGCGCTCGGGAGCGTCGGGGTTCACCGCGGGGTCGAGGTCGTTGCAGTCCGTCCCGCCGAGCTCGGCGTTCTCGAAGCCGTCGTTGTCCTGGTCGAGGCGGTGCGAGAGGGCTCCGGCGCCGAGGGCCGGGCAGCCCGTCAGCGCGAGGAGCAGCGTCGGGATCAGGGACCTCATCGACACACCCGGATGTCCTGCTTGCACTTGAGCGTCCGCGTGGCGCCGAGCTCCACCGTGATCTGGCCCACGGTCGTCGGCGTCCCTCCATCGAAGAAGGCCTCGATGGCGTACGTGCCGGGGAGGACCTCCGCCGGCAGCGGTGTGTTGCCGCTCGGGCCCTGGAGCCACACCCGGTCGACGTCCCCGCGCAGCTCGACGCGCACCATCCCCGGCGTCACCTTCGGCTCGGGTGGGGGCAGGGGTGCGGCGACCACGGGCTCCGGCTGGGGCTCGGGCGGCGTCACCACGGGCTCGGGCGGCGGCTCGACCGGTGCGGGCGGCGGCGCGACCACCGGCGCGGGACGGGTGGGACCGGGCTTGCTCGGCGCAGGGTCGGCGGGCGCAGGCTTCGGCTCAACCCGCGTGGGCTCCGGCTCCACGGGCGCCGGCGGGAGGACCACCGCCGGGACCTCGGGGCGGTCGGGGGCGGCGATCACGTGGGCGGAGACCGGAGCGTCCGCCACGACGAGCGGCTTCACCGGCGCGGGCGGGCGCTGCTCTTCGGCCGTGGCCTCCTGCGGCCACGTGAGGAACGCGTACACACCGATCCCGACGCCCACCGTGGCCAGCGCGACCAGGGCCACCATCGCGACCAGCGCGCCGCCGGCGAACGCGTACCCCTGCGGGGAGAGGCTCCCCATGCTGGGTGTCGAGCGGGTGGCCGCGGGGGGAGGCGTCAGCGCGTGCTCGGGCGGCTCCATCAGCGCGGAGATGGCGTCGGCGGTGAGCGTCTCGTCGGTCCGCGCCGAGCCCCCCGACCGGCCGATGGGCGTCCTCGCGGGGATACGCTCGGCGCTGCTGGAGCTCACCGCGTACTTCGCCAGGATCGACGGATCCCACGGGCCGGTCTCGAGCGTGGCGGGGTCGATCTCCGTGGTCCAGTCGTCGCGGTCCCCGTTCCACACCTGCTGGAGCGTGGCGACGTCGCGGATGCGCTTGTCCCGGTCGGGCTCCAGGGCGCCGACGATGGCCCGCTCCATCCGCTCGGGGAGGTCGGGACGTCGGTCGCGCGGCGGGACGTAGTCGCCGTTGGCCACCGCCGTGAACAGCTCGAGCAGATCGTCGCCCTCGAACGCCTTGATGCCGCAGACCAGCTCGTACAGGATCGCCCCGACCGAGAAGATGTCGGCCCGCTGGTCGACGCGTCCCGCGTTCCGGATCTGCTCGGGCGCCATGTACGACGGGGTGCCCATCGTGGTCCCGCTGCGGGTCGCGCCCGGGCCGGCGGCCCCCGACTCGTCCCCGATGATCTTGGCCAGGCCGAAGTCGGCGATCTTCGGGATCAGCTGCCCACTGGCCACCGAGCACAGGATGTTGGCGGGCTTCAGATCGCGGTGGATCAGACCCTGCGCGTGGGCGGCGCCGAGTCCCGACAGGATCCCGTGGGCCAGCAGATCGCACTGCTCGAGGGTCAGCCGGGTGTCGGTCAGCAGGGTGTCGAGGGCGGGCCCGCGAACGAGCTCCATCAAGAGCCCGGGGGAGCCACCCACGTCGACCACGTCGAACACCGACAGGATGTTCGGGTGCTGGAGCTGCGACTGGACCTGTCCCTCGCGGTTGAGTCTCGCCTGGACGCTGCGGGCGGTGAGCGCCAGCACCTTCAGCGCGCAGGGCGTCCCGAGCTGGGCGTTGATCACCTCGTAGACCACGGCCATGCCGCCGCGTCCCACGACGCGCTGGATCGTGTACCGATCGGCGATGACGGTGCCCGGGCTCAGGTCGTCCATCACCACCTCGCCCCGGGAGGTGCCTTGCCGTCGTCGGCCCAGGTGAAGGCGAGGACCAACCCGCCGATCCCGAGCGCCCCGGTCCCGGCGGACACGGCCGTGAACGTGATCGACTCGGACTGCAGGCGCGCGAGATCGGCGCGACGGAGGTCCTGCGAGGTGTCCCAGAAGGGGCCGTGCGTGGACCACGCCAGCCCGTAGAAGGCGGCGGAGGTCGCGAGGAGCGCCCCCGAGGCCACCAACAGCCGGTTCCGGTCGCGCGGTCGCGCGTCGAAGGCGGGAAGGTCGTCGCCCGGACGGAGCAGGCGCGTGCCCAGGACCTCGCCGTCGTCCACCCACTGCACGATCGTCGCGCGATCGAGCGGCTGGCGCGGCGAGAGCACCCCGTCGAACGCGAGCGCGCCGCGCCGTGGCTGCGGAGGCCGGCGGTCGTCGCCGGGGTCGTCGCCGAGCGACTCGTACGTCCGGCGCAGCTCGTGATCGGCCGGCAGCAGCGCGTCGGTGAAGGCGAAGGCCGGATCGAGCATGCGCGCGGCCACCAGGCTCTCGATCGCCGCGTCCTCGTTCCCCGCGCCATAGAGCATCATCGCGTCGAGGCGGTGGTAGCGGGCGGCGTCGTTGGCGCTCGGCAGGTCACCCAGGCAGGGGAGCAGCAGCGTGGCGTCGTCCATGGCCCGCTGGAAGCCCTCCGAGTCGAGGTCGGCGTACGCCTTCTCCGCGTCCTGCAGCCGATCGGCGAGGGTGGACGACGCCGTCCGACCGAGGCACCCGGCCACCGCCACCCCGCTCCACACCCACGCCAGCATCCGCACTCCGACCGGTGAAGGGTAGCAGACGCCGCATCCAACCGCCCGTAAACTGCGTGTGGAGGATGCCGTTGGACGACGTGCGAGCGGTGGCCGCGATGCTGACGCGCCGGCAGGTCCCAGATCTGGCCGACGAGGACGGCAGGCCGGTGGGCGAGGTCGCGGCGACCTGGTACCGCGACGTGGTGACCGATACGGTCAGGTGTCCCTACCGCGATGCGCGCCATGGGGGCGTGATGAACCGCAGCGCGCTCCGGCAGATGGGCGGGGTGTGGCCGGCGCTGCTCGCGACCTTCCGCGCGCTCGGTGGGCCCGAACCGCGCGTGATCGATGCGTTCCGCGCGGCGCTCGTCGGGATCAGCGCCCCCGCGGCAGCGCACGTGGCGCACCCGGAACGACCGATCCCGAACGGGTTGGCGGCGCTCTACAAGACGAGCCTCGGCCTGTCGCAGGTGACGGCGGCGTTGCTGCTCGCGGACGACGGCGTCGCTGACGCGCCCCTCTCCGAGCTCGGCGACGGGGTGGCGTTCTTCCGCTTCCTGGACGACGGGCGCTGGCTCCTCGGTGAGGAGCAGGTCTGCGCCGGGTCCGAAGCCATGATCGTGGAGGCCTGGGAGGGGCTTCTAGGCCGTAGGGGGGCGCTGCCCCCCTCGCCACCCCCCGCCCTCGGCGCTCCGTCTGCGTCGCGCGACACCTCCGGTGGCGCGTCCGCTACGCGTCCGACCACCTCCGGGTCGTCTGGGCTTTCCCAGACCTCGGGATCTCCAGGCGGTGGGGGGGCGCTGCCCCCCTCGCCACCCCCCGCCTTTCAGGCGACCCTCGGCACTCCGTCCCCCTCCGACGCGGGGATCGTGCTCCCGGAGCTGGCCGAGCTGCGGCACGAGCGCTGGCTGCCCGTCGCTCACACGCTCGTGGGCGCGGTGGCGGTGGCCGGGCTCGCGGTCGGTGGCGCCGCCGCGGGCCTCGAGGGCTGGATCGGTCCGCGCGGGCCGGCGTGGACGCGGGCGCTGTTCTCCGCGCCGGGGCGGGGTCCGGAGCACGCGCGACGCCTGTTCGCACGCGGCGCGATCCCCCCTTCGGTCGAGGCGATGATCACGATGCCACCTGCGTCGGGGGTGGTCTGGGCCGCCCGGATCGAGGAAGCGGTGAACGCCTCGTATTGAAATCGGTTATCATTTTCAGCACCGACGGGAGGGGGCGTGATCCTCTGTCTGTGCGAAGGCGTGAGCGACCGGGCCATCGACGACGCGATCCGCGCTGGCGCTCGCTCGGTGCGGCAGGTGACGCGAGCGACGGGCGCCGGCACCGGCTGCGGATCGTGCGCCTGCGACGTCCGCTCTCGCCTCAAGGCCACCCGCCAGGCCGAGCCGGTGCGCTGCACGGCCGGTCGCGGGAACGTCGCCGGCTGAGGTCCGGCCGCGGACCGTGGGCGAACGTCCCTCCGGGAGGTTACCCCGGCCCCCTTCCGGGAGGTCCAGATGGCGGTGAAGGCCGGCAAGCAGGTGATCGACGCGCTCAACGAGGTGCTGACCGCGGAGCTCACCGCGATCAACCAGTACTTCCTGCACGCCAAGATGCTCGAGAACTGGGGCTTCCTGGGCCTGGCGGGGAAGGTCCGCGCCGAGTCCATCGACGAGATGAAGCACGCCGACCAGCTCATCGACCGCATCCTGTACCTCGAGGGCGTGCCCAACGTGCAGAAGCTCGGGCGGGTGCGGATCGGTGAGGACGTGGCCGAGATGTGGCGGTCGGATCTCACGCTCGAGCAGGAGGCCATCCCCCGGCTCAACACCGCCATCGCCCTGTGCCGGGATCAGGCGGACAACGGGACCCGTCAGCTGCTCGACGAGATCCTGGCGAGCGAGGAAGAGCACCTCGACTGGCTCGAGACGCAGCTCCACCTCATCGACACGGTGGGCCTGCAGGCGTACCTCGCGCAGCACATCGACGCCTGAGCCCTTCCCAGCGACAGCCCCTGTTGTAAGCTGCGCGGGTCCAGGGGAGGGCTCATGCGGCAGGTGGCCGCCTCACTGATCATCGTGACGGTCGCCGGTTGCGGCCAGCCGGCGGAGCCGCCGGCGCCTTCCGCCTCGCTCACGCTGGGTGGTCCGGAGGCGCTCGCGAAGCGCCTGCTGCCGGATCTCGCCGGGAGCTACGGACGGCAGAAGTCCACGACGCCGCCCCGGGTGCGCACCATCCGCTCCGAGAGCGGGGGGATCCGCGAGCTGCTGGACGCCGAGATCGACGCTGCCTTCAGCAGCCGCGACGCGACGCCGAGCGAGGAGGACCAGGCCAAGGTGCTGGGGTTCACCTTCGACTCGCCGGACTCGCGTCACATCGTGGCCGTCGACGTCGTCGCGGTCGGCGTCCACCCGCGCAACCCGCTCGACAGCCTGACGTACGACCAGGTCATCGGCATCTTCTGCACGCACACGATCGAGAACTGGTCGGCGCTGGGCCACGACGATCACCCGATCCGGGCGCTGGTCCGCGAGCCGGGCTCGGGCACGCGCGACCTGTTCGAGGACTTCTTCTGCGGTCCCCAGGGGCTCAGCCCCAAGCTCGAGGTCGTCTCCGCGACCCAGATCGGGTCCGCGCTCACCGACGATCCCTACGCGGTCGCGATGATGTCGCTCTCGGAGGGCGTGGGCAAGCCGCTGTCGCTGCGGGTCCAGCCCAACGCCTCGCCCGTCAAGCCGTCGCAGGACAACATCGTGCGCGGCCAGTACCCGCTCTTCGGCGACGTCTACGTCTACACCCGCGGCAAGCCCACGGGGGAGCTCTCGTCCTTCCTCGACTGGATCGCGTCGCCGGCCGGCCAGGAGGTCATCGACGAGCTGCGGTACGTCCCGCTCTCGCTGCGCCCCGACCGCGCCGACACCGATCGTCCGCTGCGGGAGACGCTGCAGTTCGAGGTGGACAGCTCCGTTCCCAACCAGCGGTCCAACGCACGGATGCAGGTGCTGATCTCCGAGCTCAAGGAGAAGCAGTACCGCCACGTGATCCTCGAGGGCTTCACCGACGACCGCGAGGCCGACCCGTACAAGCTCTCGCAGCAGCGCGCCGAGGCCGTGCGGACCCTGCTCTCGGACGCCATGCCCGAGCTGTACGTCGAGATCATCCCGCGTGGGCCGAAGAGCCCGATCGCGCCGAATGACACGCCGTACGGTCGGCAGGTCAACCGGCGGGTGCAGGTCTACCTCGCGGAGGAGGAGACCCGGCGCGAGGACGCGGCGGTGCCCGAGGGCGGCTGACATGTCGAACATCGCGCTGGTCCGGAAGACCGACCTGTCCTCGTTCCGCATGATCGCCATCGGGACGTGGCGGACGACCAAGGATCCGTCGGTCTATGGCGCGATCGAGCTCGAGATGGACGAGACGCTGCGGTACCTCGAGGCGCTGCGGGCCGCGACGGGCAAGCGCGTGACGGTGACGCACCTGATGGCCAAGGCCATGGGGATCGTCCTGTCCGAGATGCCGGACGCGAACGCGATCCTGCGGTTCAACCGGATCTACCTGCGGCAGTCCGTCGACGTCTTCTTCCAGGTCGCGATGAAGGATCCGGTCACCGGCCAGATCGACCTGTCGGGGCTCACGATCCGCGAGGCCGACCGCAAGTCGATGCCGGAGATCGTGGACGAGTTCGAGCGGGTCGCCGCCAAGGTGCGGGCGGGCAAGGACGAGGAGAAGGAGCGGACGCGCACCACCTTCAAGTCGCTGCCGGGCTTCCTCGTGGGTCCGCTGCTCGACGCGATCAGCCTCCTGATCTACACGCTGAACCTGGACCTGTCCTTCCTCGGGCTCCCCAAGGACCCGTTCGGCAGCGCGATGGTGACGAACGTGGGGTCGCTCGGGCTCGAAGAGGCCTACGTCCCCCTGGTGCCGTACAGCAAGGTCCCGCTGCTCGTCGCCGTCGGCGCGCTCAAGCGCACGGTGGCCGTCCGCGAGGGCGACGTGATCGAGCCGGTGACGGTGATGCGGCTGTTCGCGACCTTCGACCACCGGATCCTCGACGGTGCGCACGCCGCGAAGATGGCGGGCACGCTCCACCGGATCTTCGCCGACCCGTGGACGGCCTTCGGCGGGGTCGAGCGGCCGGTGGCCGTCACGGCGTGAGCAGCGCCTTCGCCTCGCTCCCGTCCGCCGGGCGATCGGTGGGCTTGCGCGCGGTCAGCGTCAGGATCAGGTGGCGGAGGTCCGCGGGGACACGCTCACCCGGGTCGAGCGAGGTGATGCCCATCTTGCTGCGCATGAGCTGCGTCATCGGCAGCTTCGCGTCGAAGGCACGCCGGCCGACCGCCAGCTCCCACAGCACCTGTCCCGCACCGTAGACATCCCAGCCGCGCGGGTCGCCCGACTCCTCCATGATCCACTCGGGTGGCGCGTAGGCGAAGGTGCCAACACGAACCCCGACGCCCGACAGCCGCTCGAGGGAGGCGTCGAGCGCGAGGTTGAAGTCCACGACCGTCAGCTTTCCGTCCGGGCCGACGATCAGGTTGCCGGGCTTGATGTCGCGGTGGGCGATGCCGTGGGTGTGCCAGTAGGCCATCGCGTCCAGCAGCTGGTCGGCGATCCGACGCAGGGTCCGGGGCGCGGCGGCGCCCGCGCGGATCAGGTGACCCGCGTGCTGCCCGCGGACGAACTCCATCTCCAGCCACGCGGGACGAGAGTTCAGGTCGATGCTGCGCACCTTCACGATGTTGGGGTGCGACAGCCGCAGCAGGATCTCGGCCTCCCGCTGCAACCTGCGGTGCTGCTGGTCCTCGGGATCGACGCTACGGAGCAGCTTGACGGCGGCCTCCTCGTCGCCGTCGGTGCAGCGGTAGACGTCGGCGGCGCCGCCCGTCCCCAGCCGCTCCTGGACCGTCCAGCGGCCGTAGGTGTCGCCCGGGTTCACGGGGCACCGCCGAGCATCGCGCGGAGGCCGGACAGCAGGCGGTGGCGGGCGAGGCCCTCCGCCGGCAGGTGGACGAAGCCCACGGGCACCTCGAGCGCGCTCGCCACGCGGTAGAGCCAGGCGTTGCACACGTAGCGCCCAGCGTCGTCGGAGAGCCTCGCACCCAGGGCGTGCGCCAGCCGGCGCGTGTCGAGGGTGGCGCGGACCTCCGGCGGTCCCGACAGACGGGCCACCACGTCGCCCCGGGCGTCCGGTCGTCCCACCTCCACTCGAACCGCCCGCCGCTCCACGTGCACCCCCGCGCGGCCCACCGCCACCCCGAGGCCGACGACCAGGGCGGCGTCGAGCTCCCGAGCGACGCGGACCGCGCCCTCGGGCCCCTCCGTCCAATGCACGGGGAGCTCGATCCCGGTCACCAGCGCACCCCCGAGCCGCGCCCCGTCCACGGAGCGGGCCAGACGTCCGCTCGGGTTGTCGGGGACGCCGGGGAAGGGTCCGAAGCCGGTGACCAGCACCCTCATCGGGTGAACCTGGCGACGACCTCGACGTGTCCCGTCTGCGGAAAGAGGTCGACCGTGTGCAGGTCGGTCGCCCGCCAACCACCCTCCGTGAGGATCCGACCGTCCCGGCCGAGGGAGGCGGGGTTGCAGGCCACGTAGATCAGCTCGCGGGCCGACACACGGGCGAGCGCGGCGGCCACCTTGGGATGGAGCCCGGCGCGGGGGGGATCGACCACGATCGTGCAGGTGCCTGCGCCGATCGCCGCGAGGATCTCGTCCAGCCGCTGCTCCACCTTCGCGCCGATCAGCTCCATCGGCACGCCGTTGTGCCGCGCGTTGCGACGGGCGTCCTCGATGGCCTCCAGGTTCTCCTCCACGCCCACCACGCGGTCGAAGCCGCTGGCCAGCGTCTGTCCGATCGTTCCCGAGCCGCAGTACAGGTCGAGCAGCGTGCCGCCGGTGCCGCAGAGCTCGGCGATCGTGGCGTACAGCACCTCGGTGCCGCGGGTGTTCGTCTGGAAGAAGCTCGTGGTGGAGACCTCGAAGCGCTTCCCGAGCAGCTCTTCCACGAGGTGATCGGCGCCCCGCGCCCACACGAGATCCCCGCGCGCCACGTCGGCGACCCCGCGGTTGACGTACCACCGGAAGCCCACGACCTCGGGGGGCAGCTCGGCGTCCAGCGCCTCCACGAGATCCCGCTGCGCGTCGTCGCCGGTGAACAGCGCGACCAACATCCGCCCCTGGTGCTCCCGGATCAGCAGGTGTCGCCAGAAGCCGGCGTGGGTCCTCGGATCCCAGGCGGGCGCTCGCGCCATGTGCCGCCTCACCACGTCCACTACGCTGTTGGCGTGCTCCGACACCAGCTCGCACCGCCGCAGGTCCACCACGCGGTCGAAGCGGCCTGGCGCGTGGAAGCCCAGGAAGGTGCCGTCGGCGTCGAGCGCGCCGACCTCGTGGTCCTCGAGCCAGCGGATCGGGCCGAAGCCGAGCTCCACCTTGTTGCGGTACCCGTAGGCCTCGTCGGCCCCGCGGACCGGGTGGATCACGGGCTCGGCGGGGAGCAGCCCGTCGCCGATCTCGGCGAGCGCGAACCCGTGCTTGAGCTCGCGCTGACGATCGAGCGGCAGGCGTTGCAGCGTGCAGCCGCCGCACGACCCGAACACCGCGCACCGCGGCGCCACCGCGCCAGGAGGCGGGCTCACCAGCGCCGTGGCGCGTCCCAGCAGCACGCCGTTCTTCCGGCCGGTGACGCGGACGGTGACCCGGGACCCCGGGATCCCACCCCGCACGCGGACGGGGCGGCCGCTCGGATCGGTACCCAGGCCCTGCCCCTTGGGGCCGAGGGCGACGATGTCGCAGTCGAACGGGGGGACGTGGCGCGCCATCCCCACGAGTATGATGCCGGGCTCCCTCCGGCACCTCCGACAGGAGTAGAATGGCGCCCATGTCGGATCACGCGCACGACCTGCTGGTTCAGGTCCGAAAGGCCACGGAGCTCCGCCGCAAGCTCGCGGAGGAGGGGAAGGACACGAGCGAGGTGGACGAGGCCCTCGACGGGCTGTACCGCGACCTCGGCCGGGCGGTCGCCGAGACCGACGGCAGCTCCTTGCTGGTGCCGGATCCACCCACGGTCACGAAGGAGGCCTTCACCTCGGAGGTGCCCGACGAGGAGGACTCCGGCGGGTGGTACACCGACGAGCGGGTCGCCTCGACCTCGGGGCCCCTGTTCGACCCGGCGGACCTCGGTGAGCCGCTGATGACCGACGTCCCGGTGCCGGACGACCTGAACCTCCCGCCGGACCCCGACGACACGGACGCCTCCGATGCCCAGGAGCGCGGGTACGCGGTCGAGACCGTGCACTCGATGGGCTCGCGGGCGTCCGACCCGACGACGAGCCTCGGCATCTTCCGGTACGGCGTGGCGACCTGGAAGGGCCAGCTCGACGAGCTGCTCGATCTCCTCCGCTCGCCCTTCGACCTCGACGATCCGACCGAGCTCGGCGTGGAGGCGAGCCGGGTCCAGTGGGCCACGACGGATCTGCCCCACCGGCTCGAGCCGTACCCCGACGAGATCAAGATCGCGCTCATCGGCCTGCTCGCCGCGCGCGCCCAGTTCCTGCGCACGCGCCTCGACGTGGACGTGGGAGCGAGGCTCTCGCTCGATCGGCTCCAGCGCTACCGGATCGAGCGGTCGCTCGCGTCCGTCCCCGGCCTGCTGCCCACGCCGCTGCCGGAGCTCGGCTCGTGGCTCATCGACTCCGAGGCCTGGTGGGCCGTGTTCCGACCCCGGTCGGGGACGCCGTGAACCGTCGGCTCCAGGTCGTCGTCGGCACGATCGCGGTCGTGATGTTCGTGGGGCTGGGCGTGCTCATGTTGTCCGAGGAGCGAACGGGCCTGGGCGCCGTGTTCCTGGCGGTCGGCGTGTTCCGCGGCGGCTGGCTGGCGCGCCAGCTGATCGGCGGAGAGGAACAGCCTGGTTAGGAGCTCTGATTCGCACGGGGGCCAAGGTGTGGACGATCCTCGCGACACTCGCGGCATGCACCGACCCGCAGGCCGTGCCGCCCGACGAGGTGCCCCGCGGTGAAGAGCCGGTGGTGCTCCCCGCCCCGGCGACGCTGCGTCGCCTGACGCGCGCCCAGTACGAGGCGACGCTGGAGGATCTGCTCGGGCCCGGGCTCGTCCTGCCGCCCTACCTCGAGCCCGATCTGGCCGTGGAGGGGCTGTTCTCCGTCGGCGCCGGCCAGGCCTCGCTGTCGCCCTATGGCGTCGAGCAGTACGAGACGGCGGCTCAGCTCGTGGCGAGCCAGGTGATGGGCGACCCCGACCGGCGCGCGGCCGTCGTGCCGTGCACCCCCTCGGCCCCTGACGACCGTGGCTGCGCCGAGGACTTCGTGCGGTCCTTCGGCCGCCTCGCGTGGCGCCGCACGCTGACCGAGCCGGAGGTCACGCGCCTGGCGGACGTGGCCGTGCTCGCAGGGACCACGCTGGACTCGGGCGACACGGGCCTCGAGTACGCGATGTCGGCGTTGCTGCAGTCCCCGAACTTCCTGTACCGGGTGGAGATCGGCCAGGGTGGGCACTTCGACGATCTGGAGCTCGCCTCCCGCCTGTCGTACCTGCTGTGGGGCGGGCCACCGGACGCCGAGCTGCTCGACGCCGCCGAGGCGGGTGAGCTCGCCGATCCCGCGGTCCGGCGCGCGCAGGCCGAGCGCCTGCTGGACGACCCGCGGGCGAAGCGCGGCGTGCGGGCGATGTTCGCGGAGATCCTGGGCCTGTACGGGCTGGACACGCTGAACAAGGACCCGAACGTGTTCCTCCACTTCTCGGACTCGCTCGGGGACTCGGCCCGCGAGGAGACGCTGTGGACGGTCGAGCAGGCGACGCTCGGCGACGTGGACTTCCGTGAGCTGATGCTCTCGCGTCGGACCTGGCTCGATCGCACCCTGGCCGCGGTCTATGACGTGCCCGCCCCCTCGCGCGACGGGTTCGGCGAGGCGGAGCTCCCGCTCGGCGGCAACCGGCAGGGCCTGCTCGGGCAGGTCAGCTTCCTCGCGCTGCGGGCGCACCCGGTGTCGACGTCCGTGACCCGACGCGGCGTCTTCGTCCGCGAGACGCTGCTGTGCCAGGGCATCCCGTCGCCGCCCGCCAACGTCGACACCTCGATCCCCGAGTCGACACCGGAGACGCCGACCATGCGGGACCGCGTGGCCGTGCACCTCGAGGATCCGACCTGCGCCACGTGCCACAAGATCACCGACCCCGTCGGTCTGTCGCTCGAGCACCTCGACGGCATCGGGCGCTACCGGCCCGACGACCAGGGGTACGCGATCGACGCCAGCGGCGAGCTGGACGGCGAGACCTTCGACGGCCTCGCGGGGCTCGCGTGGACGGTCCACGTCCACCCCGCCTTCCCCGTGTGCATGACGCAGCACGCGCTCGCGTTCGCGCAGGGACACGTCCTGTCCGACGGAGAGGAGGAGCTCGTGGACTGGCACGCCGAGGGCTTCGTGGGCGCCGGCTGGCGCTGGCGCGAGCTGATGCTCGATCTCGTCGCCTCGGACACCTTCACCGTGGCGGAGGTGCAGCCATGAGGGCGCCGCTCTCTCGTCGGACCGTGCTCCGCGGTCTGTTCCAGGGCTCGGCGGTGGCCGTCGGGCTGCCGTTGCTCGACGCGATGCTCACGTCGAAGGCGTGGGCGTGCGGCGGGCTGCCCAAGCGCTTCGGCGTCTTCCTGTGGGGCAACGGAACCCTCCCGGACCGCTGGACGCCCACGGGCAGCGGCTCCGGGGACGCCTGGTCGCTGTCGGAGTCGCTCGCACCGCTCGCGGCGGTGAAGGACGCGATCTGCGTGGTCAGCGGCACCTCGGTGAAGCTCCCGAACCTCGTCCCGCACGGCTCCGGGCTCTCCGGGCTGCTGTCGGGGGCGCCGTTGTCGACGGACGCGCTCGAGAGCTTCACGGCGCCGACCGTCGACCAGCTCGTGGCGGACGCGATCGGACGCGACACGCTCTACAAGTCGCTGCAGACCGCGGCGAGCGGGACCAACGGCTTCTCGTTCAGCGGCGCCAACGCACGGCACCCCGCCGAGCAGGATCCGTACGCGTTCTTCCAGAAGCTGTTCGGTCCGACCTTCGTGGAGCCCGGCAGCGGCGGCATCGTCGACCCGAAGCTCGGGCTGCGCCGCAGCGTGCTCGACGCAGTCATGGCGGACATCGATGCGCTGAACGGCGTGGTCGGTGCGGAGGATCGGACCCGTCTGGACCAGCACCTGACCGGCGTTCGCGAGCTGGAGACCCGGCTGGCGCGGCTGCAGGAGGATCCGCCGGACCTCGAGGCCTGCCACCGGCCGGGTGAGCCGCTCGAGGCGTACCCCGACGAGGAGGGTCGCGCGCAGACGGCGGCGCGGAACAGGGCGATGGCGGGCGTGCTCGCGATGGCGCTGGCCTGCGACCAGACCCGCGTCTTCTCGCACACGCTGACCGAGCCCGTGAACAACCTGCTGTTCCCCGGCGCACCCGACGGGCACCACAACCTCACGCACGACGAGCCGGGCACGCAGCCCCAGGTGCACGAGATCATCCTCCAGATCGTAGCGATGTACGCCGAGTTCATCGAGGCGTTGCGCGCCATCCCCGAGGGCGGCGGGACGCTGCTCGAGTCCTGCCTGGTGCTCGGCTGCTCGGACGTGAGCCTCGGCCGCACGCACAGCCTGGACGAGATGCCGATCGTGCTCGCTGGCGGGGCCTGCGGCGCGATCCGCATGGACCACCACTACCGCTCGACCACCCTCGAGAGCAGCAGCAAGGTCGTGCTGAGCTGCCTGCGCGCGATGGACGTGGTGGTCGGGGAGTTCGGGACCGGCGAGGCCCGGGCGACCGACGGCATCACGGAGATCGAGACATGAGCCCGCTCCTGCTGACGTTCCTGGCCTGCGGCAAGGGTGAGCCCGAGCCGCTCGACCTGTCGGTGTGCGACCAGGTGGGCGCCGAGGACCACACGGTCGTGCTCGACTCCCTCGTGTTCGGACGGATCGAGGAGGGCACGTCGCCCGGGTTCGACCTCGACGACGCGACCTCCATCCTCAACGGGCTGGACGGCTGCGGCGTGCCCGATCTGACCGATCCGGACGGCGCTGTCGGCATCGACAACGGGTTCGGTGGGCTGCTCCCCGCGCTGGAGCTGACCGAGGCCGCGGCGGTCGAGGACCTGATCGCGCAGACGATCACGGATGGCGAGCTGCTGATCACGTTCGACCTCGCGGATCTCGACGACGCGACGGGCGACGGCTGCATCGACGTGACCGTGGGCCGCGCAGCAGGCACCCCGATGCTGGGCACCGACGGCCAGCTGCTCGACGGCCAGACGCTCGACCGCGATCCCGCCATCGACCCCGTCCGCATCGAGCACGTCGCCGTGGTCGACGGGACCTTCGAGGCGCCCTTCGAGATCACGATCCCGGTCCAGATCTTCGACGTGGACATGGACTTCACGCTGAAGAACGGGCGCATCCGCGGGACCATCGCCCCCGACGGCACGGTGTCCGGCATCTTCGCGGGCGGGGTGGACGTGGCGACCATGCTCGCGATCACCGAGGAGAACAACGTCGATCCGGCGCTGCACGACGTGCTGGCGGCGTTGCTCTCGATCTGGGCCGACCTCGAGCCCGACGGGCTCGGCGGCTGCGAGCAGGTCTCGATCGTCTTCGAGTACAGCTCGGTGAAGATGTTCTGGTTCGAGTAGCCGGCTGGGACTGTAGGCTTCGGACTACAGGCTACGGGCTACAGGCCACAGGCTGGTACCATCTCGAGCAGCCGGCGACCCGGGCGGGTGCTGCACGCCCGCGAGAACAGGCCCGCGACATCCCGGTCGAAGCTGGAATCCGAAAAAGGTCTGGGCGCCCGCGCTCGGTGATGTCGACATCGCCTGCCACGAAGGTGGTCGACGACATCGAGGTCACTGGCACCGTAGCCTGTAGCCTGAAGCCCGAAGCCCGAAGCCGGCCAGTCACTCGTCGTCGTCCTCCTCCTCCCACTCGAAGGCCCACTTGAGCCGCGTCGTGGGCTCGGGCGCGGGGAGCTGGAGCTGGGTCTGGAGCCACGCCTGCTCCTGGACGCTCAGCGCGTCGAGCAGGCCGTCGAGGGTCGCGGAGTCGTCGTCGTTCATGGGACCTCCTGCCACCCTCGGATGCAAACGGAGATCCGCCTGATGATCGGCGTTCGTCCGTCGAACGACGACGGTCGGCGACGGACGTCCGTCAGTCGTCGAATCCCCCGACGAGCAAGTCCCCGTCGACCAGGACGCTCCCTCGGGCCACGGCGTTGACAGTATGTCCATGATTTCGTGGATTGATAGGTTGATACGCCGCGAAGCCATGGATCTCGAAGGGTTGGTGCAGGGTCGGATCGCTGGTACGGTGGTCGCTGTCGTCCCGGCGACCCCGCGACCCACGAGGAGGACCCATGCTCATCTCGAGAACGCTCACCGTCGGCCTGTTGGCGGCGGTCCCGTCGGTGGCGCTCGCCATCCCCACCGTCACGGCCAGTGGGACCTGTCCGGGCCAGACCATCTTCTCCATCCAGGGGCTGACGCCGAACACCGCGTATGGGGTGCTGACGTCGACCGACGTGGGGACGTTCCAGGTGCCGCTGGCGGCGGGTGCCTGTCCGGGGCAGGACACGGACCTGTCGGCGGTGGGCATCGCGTTGCAGACCAGCGGCCTCGCCAACGCCTTCGGGGAGGCCTCGCTCTCGGTGAACCTGCCCGCCGCCGCTTGCGGCCTCGCGTTCCAGGTGATCGACACGGGCACCTGCCAGCTGAGCGCGCTCGGCGTCGTCGACGCGTGCGTGAACGACGGCCGGTGCGTTCCCGCGGAGTGGAGCGACAGCGCCTATCTCTACGGCTACTCGTGCCCGACCGACGTGGGCGAGCAGTTCATGGTCGCGTGCCTGCCCTTCGGGTCCGTGAGCCCCGCCATCTGGGGTACGGGGACATACACCCACGACTCCGCGATCTGCGGCGCGGCCCAGCACGATGGCCGCATCACGAACGTGGCGGGCGGCGTCGTCACGGTCGAGGTGGCGCCGGGCCAGGCCGGGTACACCGGCTCCTCGCAGAATGGCGTGCTGTCGTTGAGCTACGGCCAGTGGTCCTGCAGCTACTTCTTCCGCTGAGCGGGTTCAGAAGAACGACACGCCCGCGACGATGACGGCGCCACCCCACAGCCCGTAGGCGCCGTACCCGAACACCCGCTGGCGGGTCCACGCCGCGTCCACCGCTTCGACCGAGGTGGCGGACGGAATGCTCGCGTTCTGCTCGTGCAGCGCGAGCCCCGCGGACACGCCGCCGAGCGCGGCCATCGCCCCCGACGTGATCAGCAGCGGCACGCTCGGGCGCCGCCGGCGAGCGGGCGGTGGCGCCGTCGTCGGAGCGGGAGTGACGGCCGACAGGGGCTCGGGCGCCACCAGCGGCGGCGTCTCGACGAGGTGGGTGGAGAGGACGAGGTCCGCGCCAGGCTCGAGCAGCACCAGCTCGCCGAACGCGACCTGTCCGGCGGGACCGACCTGGACCAGGTGCAGGCCCGAGGTGACGGGCAGCGGCACCGTGACGCGCTCGGTGTCGACCAGCACCTCGTGCAGGTCGGGGCGAGGAGTCAGGTCCAGGCTGGCGTCCAGCGGCGCGCGGGGCAGATCGGCCGACACCGACGCGATCTTCTTCCCGTACATCGGGTCTGGCCCGGTCGAGACCAGGTCGCGCGCTGCCCGGAAGCGGATCCTCGCCCCCTCGAGGTCGCCGCCGTGGACCGACAGCGCACCCTCGACGTCGAAGAAACGGGAGAGCGTCACGTCGTCGACCAGCGCGCACCCGAACGCCTCCTCGGCGCGATCCAGCGCGGCGCGGGCGTCGTCCAGGCGCAGCTCGAAGGCCGCCTGCTCCGCCTCGGTGACGAGGGCTCCAGGATCGCCGCAGGTCACCTCGAGCCCTCCCAGGCGTCCGTCTGGACCCGCCAGAGGTACCGGGTCGAGGCCCGCCGGTCCACCCGGAACGTGCGCTCGAGGACGGCGTCGCCCGAGACCATGCGGACCTTGTGCGTGCCCTCGGTGAGCTCCAGGCCCACGATGGGCGTGGCGCCGACGGGTCGGCCGTCGACCTCGACGCTGGCGTCGGGGGGCAGGGAGGCGAAGCTGATGGGGATGCGCGCGCTGGCCGGGGTCTGCACCGGCTCGGGCGCAGCGGTCGGGCGGGGCGTGACCGGAGCAGGTGCGGGTGTGGGTGCGGGCTCCGGATCGGGCACGGGCACGGGCACGGGCACGGGCACGGGCACGGGGGCAGGTGGTGGAGGGGCCGGGGCGGCGATCGGCGGTTGGGGTCGCGGGGGCTCGGGGGCCGGGCGCGTCGAGAGCCAGAGGGTGCCGAGCACGATCAGCCCGACGAGCACCACCGCGGCGGCGGCGGACACGGCGAGCAGCGTGGTGCCGCCTGCGAACAGGGCCATCCGCACGGGGACCTGGCCGGTGATCGAGCCGGTCACCACCGGGTGCGACAGGGTCATGGCCTCCGTGAGCACCTCGCCTACGAGGTCGTCGTGCGGCAGCGTGCTGGCGGCGGGGACCACCGACTCCGCCCAGTCGCGCAGGCGCGCGTGGTGCCCCGCCTCGCGCAGCAGCTCCGTGCACTGGCGCTCGACATCCCGGGGCTCGGGCCGACCGACCGCGTCCAGGGCGCACATCCGGAGCGCCATCCGCAGCGCCGCGTGCTCGAGCTCGGTCCCGGTCGGCGCGGGTGCGGCGGGATCGGGCCGCTTGCCCGTCAGCATCTCGTGCAGCACGACGCCGAGCGAGAAGACGTCGGTCGTGGGCCCCTCGTTGCCGTAGAACCGCTCGGGGGCGATGTATCCCTCGCTCCCCATGATCCCGGTGGAGGTCCGCGCCTCGCGCGCGTCGAACGTCGCCTTCGCGATCCCGAAGTCCAGGAGGACCACCGAGCCGTCGGGCGTGAGCTGCACGTTGCTGGGCTTCAGGTCGCGGTGCCGCAGGTGCAGCGCCGTGTCGCCGGGACCCGGCTGGTGCCACAGGCGGTGCAGGGCGCGCGCGATCTCGGCCGTGATCTCGAGCGCGATCTCGGGCGGCAGCGGGCCGTGGCTGCGCAGGACGCGCCCGAGCGAGGTGCCGTCCACGTACTCCATCACCACGGCCCACCGGTCGGCGAGCTTGACCGGCGGCTCGACGTGGACGACCGCGCGGTCGCGCACCAGCCCGAGGATGCGGGCCTCGTCCCGGAAGCGCTCGAGCACGTCGGCGGGCGGGTTCGCGTCCTTGAGCAGCTTGATCGCGACGTCCTTGGTGAAGCCGCCCGCGCCGGTCAAGGTCGCCCGATACACCGTCCCGAAGCCCCCCTGACCGAGGACGGACGTGATCTGGTACCGGCGGGCGACGTCGGTGGACACGCGCCCAGGGTAGCGCAACGCTTCCACGTCGGTGTGCGCTCGGCTAAGCTCGATCTCGATGCGCCGCCTGTTTCCGCTCCTGTTGCTGCCCGCATGCCTCGTGGACCCGACGGCCTGGAGCGACCGCCGCGCAGCGCTGGATTGCGCGGGCGACTGGTTCGTGGACTCGGACGGCGACGGGTGGGGCGACGCGCCGGCGACCTGCGGGGCGGCCGGAGCCGTCGAGACGGCGGGCGACTGCGACGACGCCGCGCCGACGGTACACCCCGAGGCCGAGGAGATCCCCGCCGACGGGGTGGACGAGGACTGCGACGGCGGCGAGCTGTGCTTCGAGGACGGCGACGGCGACGGGTACGGGCTCAACCGCACGGTCGAGGGTGGACTCGCCTGCGACGCGCCCGGCCAGTCCACGCGGTCGGACGACTGCGACGACCGCAGTCAGGCGGTGTCCCCCGGCGCCGACGAGATCCCGTGCAACAGCGTGGACGACGACTGCGACCCGCTGACGCTCGACGTGCAGGAGGAGGTCCCGGGCGACGGCGTGGACCAGGACTGCGACAACCTGGAGGCCTGCTACGAGGACATCGACGGCGACGGGTATGGCTCGGCGACCGTGCAGAGCCTCGACCTGTTCTGTGCGATCGACGGTCTGGCGGCGCTCGGTGGAGACTGCGACGAGGGCTCGGGCGACGTGAACCCTGGTGCTTCCGAGGTCTGCAACCGGATCGACGACGACTGCGACCATCTCGTCGACGACGCCGACCCCGACGTGGATCCGGCGGGCTTCCAGTACGTCGTCGCGGACTACGACCACGACGGCTTCGGCAACGCCACCGAGTCCACCATGGCGTGCTACCCGCCGCCCGGGAACAACCGCCTCGACTGCGACGACGACGACCCGCTCGCGACGATCGAGCAGGGGTGGTCGCTGGACGAGGACGGCGATCTCGCAGGCGACGGTGAGAACGTGGTCACCCAGTGCGAGAACCCTGGTGGAGGGCTGGCTCCGGAGCGCAACGGCGTCGACTGCGAGCCACGCGACCCGGACATCTATCCACTCCAGATCGAGGACTGCGGCGACGAGGTGGATCAGGACTGCGACGGGTTGGTCGACTGCGCCGACGAGGACTGCCACTCCGACCCGCGCTGCCTCCCACCCTGCGCCGACCGGGGCTGGGCACCCGCGTCACTGCCCGCCTCGATCAACGGGACGACCGCGGGTGCCGGGAAGGACGAGACCGGCATCTGCGGTGGCGCCCAGGCGCCCGACGTCGCGGTGTGGTTCACCTCGCCGGTGTCGGGCCGCGTGAACTTCGTCCTGACCAGCACCGCGTACGACACCATCCTCCACGCCAAGACGGCGTGTGGCGGTGCTCCTCTGGGCTGCAACGACGACGCCGTGGCCCTGCAGTCCGCGATCTCCATCGACAACGTGGTGGCCGGTGTGCCCTTCCTGGTCATCGCGGACGGATGGGGCGCCCAGGCGGGCCCGTTCACCTTGCGCGCCCAGTAGGTGGCGGACGCCGCGTCCCTGACCGCGGAGCTGCGCGCTGCGCTGCCGCCCGGCGGGGTGTGGATCGTCCACAGCTCCTGTCGCTCGCTGGGCGCGGTGGAGGGCGGCGCGGACGCCGTGGTGGAGGCGCTGATCGCGGCGCTCGGGCCCGAGGGCACGCTGATGGTGCCCACCTTCACGACGAACCTTACCGATCCCGCGCGCTGGGCGGCGCCACTGGCGGGGCACGAGCGGCTGGCGACGATGGCGCGGATCCCGGCCTTCCGCGCGGACCGGAGCCCGTCGTTCGAGATGGGGGCGATCCCCGAGGCCGTCCGCCGGCACCCGCGCGCGCTGCGCAGCGACCACCCGGTCACGTCCTGGACGTCGATCGGACGACGCGCCCGGGAGCTGCTCGCCGACCACCCGCTCGACGACCCCGAGGGCGAAGGTGGACCGCTGGGCCGCGCCTGGCGCCTGAACGCGACGATCCTGCTGATCGGCGTGGGTCAGGACCGGAACACGACGATCCACCTGGCGGAGTCGATGCTCGACCTGCCGCACCTGCACGCGATGCGCGACCGGTATCCGGTGGACGGGCCGGACGGGCGCTCCTGGCGCGAGGTCGAGAAGACGACGCACTGCAGCGACGGGTTCGTGGCGCTCGAGCCGCTGCTGGTCGAGGTCGGGGTCATGAGCACGTTCAGGCTCGGCGACGCGCTCGTGCGGCGGATGTCCTCCCCCGACGTCGTCCGGGTCGCGACCGAGCTGCTCCGCCGTGACCCGACGGCGCTGCTCTGCCACGACCCGGTGTGCCCGAACTGCGTCACCTCACGGACGCTGCTTCAGAACTGAGCGGCTTCGGTGGACTCGGCGAGGGCCAGCGTGCTCGCGAGCCCGCCGGACAGCACCTGGGCGACCTCGTCGAAGTAGCCGGTGCCGACCTCGCGCTGGTGGCGGATGGCGGTGTAGCCGTCGGACTCGCTGTCGAACTCGGCGGCCTGCAGCTCGGCGTAGGCGGCCATGCCGCGGTCCTTGTAGCCGCGGGCGAGCTCGAACATGGAGTGGTTCAGTGCGTGGAAGCCCGCCAGCGTCACGAACTGGAACGCGTAGCCCATCGCGCCCAGCTCCTGCTGGAAGCGTGCGATCTCGTCCTCGGACAGGTGGCGGCGCCAGTTGAAGCTCGGCGAGCAGTTGTAGGCCAGCTTCTTGCCGGGGAACTTCTCGTGCACCGCCTCTGCGAAGCGGCGCGCCTCGTCCAGATCGGGGTGGCTCGTCTCGCACCAGATCAGGTCGGCATGGGGCGCGTAGGCGAGCGCGCGGGCGATGGCCATGTCGATGCCGCCGGTGATGCGGAAGAAGCCCTCGGGCGTGCGCTCGCCGGTCAGGAAGGGCCGGTCGCGCTCGTCGATGTCGGAGGTCAGCAGCTGGGCGCTGTCGGCGTCGGTGCGCGCGATGAGCACCGTGGACACGCCGCTCACGTCGGCCGCGAGGCGCGCGGAGACCAGCGTGCGCACGAACTGCGAGGTCGGGACGAGCACCTTGCCGCCGAGGTGGCCGCACTTCTTCTCGGACGCGAGCTGGTCCTCGAAGTGCACGCCCGCAGCGCCCGCCTCGATCATCGACTTCATGAGCTCGAAGGCGTTCAGCGGCCCACCGAAGCCCGCCTCGGCGTCGGCCACGATCGGCGCCAGCCAATAGCGCTTCGCGCCGCCCTCGGAGTGCTCGATCTGGTCGGCGCGCAGGAGCGCCTGGTTGATGCGCGAGACCACGCTGGGCACGCTGTTCGCGGGGTAGAGGCTCTGGTCGGGGTACATGGCGCCCGCGAGGTTCGCGTCGGCCGCGACCTGCCAGCCGGACAGGTAGATGGCCTCGAGGCCCGCACGGACCTGCTGCACGGCCTGGTTGCCGGTCAGGGCGCCGAGCGCGTTGACGTAGGGGCGCTCGTGCAGGAGCTGCCACAGGCGCTTCGCCCCCAGCTCGGCGAGGGTGTGGCGGACCTGGTAGCTGCCGCGCAGGCGGGCGACGTCCTCGTCGGTGTAGGGACGCACGATGCCGTCCCAGCGGTGTTCCTCCGGGGAGGGCAGGGTGATCTGTTCGGCGACGGACATGGTCACTCCTCGTTCAGGACGGCGGACGCCGCCAGGGTCAGGAACTCCTCGAGCTCGGGCTGCAGGCACAGCCGCTCCACCAGCGAGCGCGCCTGCTCCAGGCGGTCCTGCGGGAGCCGACCGGCGAGCCCGGCGACCTCCTCGTCGAGGACCGCGCGGACCAGCGCCGCGTCGACCACCCGGCCGTCGTCCAGCCGGGCACCGTGGTGGACCCACTGCCAGATCTGCGTGCGGCTGATCTCGGCGGTGGCGGCGTCCTCCATGCGGTGGTCGATGGGTACGCAGCCGTTGCCCATCAGCCAGGCGGCGACGTACTCGACGGCCACCCGCGCGTTGGTCCGCAGGCCGGCCTCCGTGCGCGGCCCCTTCGGTACCTCGAGCAGGCGCGAGGGGTCTCCGAGGTCGCCGAGCCGCACGTGCAGCTGGTTCGGCCCGGGCATCCCGCGGTCGAAGACCTCCTTCGCGACCGCCACCAGACCGGGGTGCGCGACCCAGGTCCCGTCGTGGCCCTGCGCGACCTCGCGCTCCTTGTCGGCGCGGACCGCGGCCAGCGCGGCCTCGTTGGCCACCGGGTCGTTCTTGATGGGGATCTGGGCCGCCATCCCGCCGATCGCGTGCGCCCCCCGGCGGTGGCAGGTCTCCACCACGCGGCGGGTGTAGGCCGCGAGGAAGGGCCGGGTCATGCCGACCTCGCCGCGATCGGGCAGCACGAAGGCGGGATCGGCGCGATGGCGCTTGATGAAGCTGAAGATGTAGTCCCAACGACCGCAGTTCAGGCCGACGATGCGGACGCGGAGCTCGTACAGGATCTCGTCCATCTCGAAGGCGGCGGGCAGCGTCTCGATGAGCACGGTGACGCGCACGCTGCCCGGGGGGAGGCCCAGCTTCCGCTCGGCGTGGGCCAGGACCTGCTCCCACAGCCGGGCCTCGAGGTGGGACTCGAGCTTGGGCAGGTAGAGGTAGGGTCCGGAGCCGCGCTCCAGCAGCGTCCTCGCGTCGTGGAACAGGAACAGGCCGGCGTCGACGAGCGCGGCCGTGGCGGGCTCACCGTCGATCAGCACGTGGGGCTCGAGCATGTGCCAGCCGCGCGGGCGGACCATCAGCACCGCAGGTCGCTCGACCAGGCGGTAGGCCCGCCCGTCGGGGCTGTCCCAGGCGATCGTGCCGCGCGCGGCGTCGCGGAGGTTCACCTGCCCCTCGACGACGTTGTCCCAGGTGGGCGCGGTCGCGTCCTCGAGGTCGGCCATGAACACGGACGCGCCGGAGTTCAGCGCGTTGATCATCATCTTGCGGTCGGTCGGACCGGTGATCTCCACGCGGCGGTCGAGCAGATCGGCGGGTGCGGAGCGCACGGTCCAGTCGCCCTCGCGGACGCTCCGGGTCTCGGGCAGGAGCGCCAGCCGCTCGCCCGCGTCGAGCCGCGCCTGGCGTTCGCCCCGGCCGGCGAGCCGCGCGCGCACCTCGGGGCGGAAGGCCTGGACGAGCTCGGCGACGAAGCCGAGCGCTTCGGGGGAGAGGATCTCCTCCCAGCCAGGCTTCACCTCGCCCCGCAGCACCACGTCGGTCGTCCCTCGCTCGGTCGTCACCACCACTCCCTCCCGGCGTGGTGTAAATGTGGTCACGATCGTTCGATCGAGCCAGAAATCGCTCGTCAGGCTCGTACAGGCGTGTCAATGTGAGATCTGTAAATCCGTAAAGGCTGTCAAGGAGGCTTGCGTGTCGGACACGGCGCTCGGCACCCGCATCCGCGCCCTGCGCCGACGGGACGGGCTCACGCAGGCCCAGCTCGCCGATCGCCTCGGGATCTCCGCGAGCTACCTGAACCTCATCGAGCACGGGAAGCGCCCGCTGCCCGCCGCCCTGCTCATCAAGCTCGCGCAGCAGCTCGAGGTGGACCTCGCCGCCTTCGCGCCGGACGCCGAGCTCGCCCTCGAGGCCAGCGTGCGCGAGGTGCTGGCGGACCCGCTGTTCGACGAGCACCACCTGATCGGCACCGACGTGGGCGAGCTCGTGCGCGCGAGCCCCCAGGGTGCCCGGGCGCTGGTCGCGCTCTATGGCGCGTTCCGTGACACCCAGCGGACCGCCGACGGGCTCGCGGAGCGGCTGTCGGAGGACGTGGGCGCCGACCGCTCGGGCGTGTCGACGGAGGAGGTGAGCGATCTCATCCAGCGGCGGATGAACTGGTTCCCCGAGCTCGAGCAGGCGGCGGCGGACCTGTGGCGCGACGCGCGGCTCGAGACGCAGGACATGGGCCCCGGGCTCAAGCGGTACCTCACGGACGCGCTCGGGGTGCGCCTGCGCTTCGAGCCCGCCGGCGTGGGCCACACCACCCGCCGCTACGACCCCGAGCGCAAGGAGCTCGTGCTCTCCGAGGTCCTGCCCCCGCGCAGCCGCCACTTCCACCTCGCGCACGTGATCGCGCAGCTGCTGCACGCCGACCTGATCGAGCCCATCGCGCGCGACGAGCGGCTCACGACCGAGGAGTCGCGGGTGCTGGCGCGAGTGGCGATGGCGAACTGGTTCGCGGGTGCGGTGCTCATGCCGTACGACAAGCTGCTGACCGCCGCCCGCGAGGTGCGCTGGGACGTGGAGCTGCTGGGCCACCGGTTCCGGACGAGCTGGGAGCAGGTGTGCCACCGGATCACGGCGCTGCGCAGGCCGGGCGCGGAGGGGCTGCCCTTCCACCTGATCCGCGTGGACGTGGCGGGGAACATCAGCAAGCGCTTCAGCGCGTCGGGCATCCACTTCCCGCGGTTCTCGGGCGTGTGCGCGCGGTGGAACGTGTTCAGCGCCTTCCAGACGCCGGGGCTCGTGCGCACGCAGGTGAGCCGGATGCCCGACGGCACGGCGTTCTTCTGCTTCGCGCGGACGGTGCGGCGCGAGGCGGGCGGGTACCACGCGGCCCAGGCGATGCACGCGATCGGCATGGGCGTGCCGCTCTCGTTCGCCCGCGAGCTGGTCTACGCGGACGGCATCGAGGTCGGGGAGGCCGCGGCGGCCGTACCCATCGGCGTGACCTGCCGCACCTGCGAGCGCCTCGACTGCGCGCAGCGGGTGTGCCCGCCGCTCCAGCGTCCGCTGCGCATCGATCCGAACGTGCGGGGGACCAGCTTCTTCGCGCCTCCGGAGGAGTAGGCTCGGGATCGGAGGAGACGGATGACCAGCTTCTGCTTGGCATTCCCTGGTGTGGTGCTGCGCTTGCTGGCGGAGGCGATCCTGCTCGGCCTCGCCACGCGCTTGATCCGCATCGATCGCACGGCGGGGCTCGTCCTCGGCAGCGGTGTGCTGCTGGCCATCGTGGGCGAGGTGGGCGTGCCGCTGGTCGGGTGGGGCGGCATCTTCGCGATGTCGAGCATGAACCCGTCGGCGCCACCGTTCCCCGAGGACGGGCCCCTGGTGCTGGTGTTCGTGGCCGGCTGGTTCGTGCTCGAGAACCTCGGTCCCATCGGCAACGCGCTGGCCTCGATGGGGTGCGCCATGGCCATCCACCGGCTGATGGGCCGCATCCCCGAAGAGGCCTGGGACCGGAACATCGAGCGGAGCTGACCACTACAGTCGGTCGAGCAGCCACCCGCCCGCGACCTCCGCGGTGTCGCCGGGGAAGGCGTGGACCCCGAGCGGACGCACGTCCGCCGCCACCTCGACGCCCTCGGCCGCCAGCCGGTCGTGGTACGGCCGCATCGTCGCCACGGGGACCACGGGATCGAGCGCGCCGTGCAGGAAGACGGTGGGCGGGTGGTCCGCGGGGAGCTCGTCGGGGACCTGACAGAGCACGCCGGAGCAGCTGGCGTAGGACGCGGCCACGATCGCGATGGCGTCGAAGCGATCGGGCTGCCACACCGCGAGCCGGCTCGCCATGTACCCCCCGGAGCTGATGCCCACCGCCCCCCAGCGCTCGCTCGACAGCGGGCCGAGCTCGCCGGCGTCGACGGACGCCTCGATCGCGAGGAAGAAGGCGGCGTCGGGCGATCCGTCCCAGTCGCCCGCCCACGGAGGCACGTTCGTGTCCCAGAACCCGAAGCCGTCGCCGTGCGCCTCGGGGGCCAGGACCGCGACCCCGCCGTCGAGGAGCGCGGCGGTCGTCTCGACGCCGTGGACGCCGCCCGCGGGGGTGAGCGAGGACGCGGAGACGTAGAGCGAGGCGGGCGCGAACGAGCCCTGGAGCATCCAGGCCACCGGCCACCCGCCGTCCGGCGGCTCGCCCTCGGGGAGCGCGACGTGGACCTGCCGTCCGTCGACGTCGATGGTGTCGTGCGGGCAGCGGAGCACGGTGCCGTCCTGCTCGCAGGTGCTGCCGGTCACGCCCTTGCACCCGGCGGCGGCGACGAGCACGCCCACGCGGAGGTGGCGCGCGAGCGCGGGGCGTCGGACCGCGAGCGCCGAGAGGACCCGGGCCACCAGCGACAGGCGACGTCGGCCGGCGCTGCCGGCGGGCTCGAGCGTGACCCGCCCGTCGGGGTGCAGCGCCGCCGCCCGTAGCGTCAGCGAGGGGCCGAGGCCCACGAGCACCATGCCCTCCCCGTCGATGGACACGCGGAGCGGCGTGCGCAGGACGTGCGCGCCGGGCCCTCCCTCCGCCGAGGCCTCCACGACGAGCCGCGACCCCGCGGGCAGCTCGGCGTGGACCAGGCGCGGGACCAGCTTGGCGACGACACCCCCGCTCGTGCCCACCCAGCCCGAGAGCGCCGGATCGACCGCGGACGCCACCCGTGCCTCGAAGACCTCGAGCCGGACGGGGTCCAGGTCGGCGCGCTGCTCGCCGCGGGCGTCGCGGAGCACGAGCTCGCCGCTGTCGAAGCGTCGCGTCCACCGCCGCAACGGCAGCGTCACCGGCGGAGGTCCTCCACCAGACCCTTGAGCGTGTCGAGGTCGCCGTACCACTCGGTCACCTCGGGACAGGCGAGCAGCGCCTTCTCGACGTTGGACAACAGGCTGCCGCCGCGCGCGACCGACCCGAGCCAGTTGGCCACGAACAGCACGACCCGGGCCTCGGCGCCCTCCTCGACCTCGAGCAGCCCGGCGTCGAGCATGCGTGCGACGACGGACTCCGAGAACCCGACGAGGAAGGGTGTGGACATCGATCCCGCATATCGTTTAGAGGCATGGACCCCAACCCGGAGGAGACGATGACGGTGTGGATCGCGCTGGCGGTCGGCTGCACGACGACCAGCTCCGTGACGGACACGACACCGGCGGACACGGACACCGACACCGACATCGACGCGGACACCGACGCCGACGCCGACGCCGACTCGGACGCCGACACCGACAGCGACACCGACACCGACGCGGACACCGACACGGCGGACACCGGCGCCACGACGCCTCCGCCGCTGTGGGCCGACGTGCAGCCCATCTTCTACGCCCACTGCCAGGTCTGTCACGACGGACCCCCCGGCTTCGCGATGAACAGCCCGTCCGATCTGGTGGGCGTGGCCTCGGTCCAGGTGCCGACGATGTCGCTGGTGACGGCGTTCGACAGCGCCAACAGCTACCTGTACCTCAAGACCGAGGGGACCCAGGCGAGCGTGGGTGGCATCGGGCAGCAGATGCCGCGTGGCGAGCCGGCGCTGTCCCAGGCGGACATCGACCTCGTCCGCGACTGGATCGACGGCGGCGCGCTGTAGCCCGGTGGCATATCCTGGGGGGACGGAGGTACCCGTTGGATTCCGCCGCCGCCCGCCTCGTCGAGACCATCCGCAACCACATCGTCGGCGACGACTACGCGCTGGAGGGCCCCTACGGCCTGCGGCGGGTGACCTACGCGGACTACACCGCGTCCGGCCGCTCGCTGTCGTTCATCGAGGATTTCCTCCGGAACAACGTCCAGCCGCTGTACGCGAACACGCACACGGAGACCAGCGGGACGGGCCTGCAGACCACGCGGTTCCGGGAGGACGCGCGGCGCATCGTGAAGCAGGCCTGCGGTGGCACCGACGAGGACTGCGTCATCTTCTGCGGGTCGGGGGCGACCGCGGCGATCGACAAGCTCATCGCCATCCTCAACCTGCGCATCCCGAAGGATCTGGACCGCAAGTACCGCCTGTCGGACCACATCCCCAAGGAGGAGCGGCCCGTCGTGTTCATCGGGCCGTTCGAGCACCACAGCAACGAGCTGCCCTGGCGCGAGTCCATCGCCGAGGTGGTGGTCATCGACGAGGACACCGACGGGCTCATCGACCAGGAGATGCTCGAGCGCAAGCTGATCGAGTACGCCGACCGGCCGCTGCGCATCGGCTCGTTCTCGGCCGCGAGCAACGTGACCGGCATCGGGTCCAAGGTCGGCGCCGTCAGCCGGCTGATGCACAAGCACGGCGGGCTCGTGTTCTGGGACTTCGCGGCGGCCGGGCCGTACGTGAAGATCGAGATGAACCTGTGGACCGACGGACCCGACGGCCACCTGGCGTACAAGGACGCCATCTTCCTGTCGCCGCACAAGTTCATCGGCGGCCCCGGGACCCCGGGCGTGCTGGTGGTGAAGAAGAAGCTGCTCCAGAACAGCGTCCCCGCCGTGCCGGGCGGCGGCACCGTTCGCTTCGTGAGCAACACCCACCACAAGTACATCGAGGACCCCGAGCACCGCGAGGAGGGCGGGACGCCCGCGATCCTCGAGTCCATCCGCTGCGGGCTCGTCTTCCAGCTCAAGGAGGCCGTCGGTCCCGAGAACATCCGGGCGCTCGAGCACGCGTTCATCCGTCGCGCCATCGAGACCTGGTCGCAGAACGAGAACCTGCGCATCCTGGGCAACCTCGAGGCCTGGCGCCTGTCCATCGTGTCCTTCATGGTGCGTCACCAGAACGGCTTCCTGCACTACAACTACGTCGTCGCCCTCCTCAACGACCTGTTCGGCATCCAGGCGCGCGGCGGCTGTTCGTGCGCGGGACCCTACGGTCACCGCCTGCTCGGCATCGACGAGACCACGAGCTGCGCCTTCGAGGACGCCATCCTCCATGGCTGCGAGGTCACGAAGCCTGGCTGGGTGCGGGTGAACTTCAACTACTTCATCAGCGAGACCCAGTTCCAGTTCGTGCTCGACGCGGTCGGCTGGGTGGCGGAGCACGGCTGGAAGCTGCTGCCGCACTACACCTTCGACGAGAAGACGGGCAACTTCCGCCACCGCCAGGCGCGCACCGAGCCCTCGATGCGCCTGTCCGACATCTCGTACGCGACCGGTCGGATGTCGGTGCGCTCCCGCCACGCGACCGAGCCCGAGTCGGCGCTCCCGACGTACATCGCGGAGGCCGACCGCATCCTCGCCGAGGCGATTCGCGGGTTCGAGCAGGAGCAGCCCGTCGAGCAGCACACGACCTTCGACCGGCTCCGCTGGTTCCCGCTCCCCGGCGAGGTGCTGCGCGAGCTCTCCAGCGGGGACTTCACGCAGCCGGCGTTCGTCCTGGCCGACCGGTGACCGAGCCCGAGGTCTCCCCGGTTCCCTGGCCGCTGGTGCTCGTCATGGGCACGAGCGTGTTCTCCGCCCTCCTGTGGGGTTTCTCGACCTTGTTCAACGGTCGCAGGACCTTCCGCGGGCCGCGCGAGGCCGATGGCGAGGACGGTCAGGAGTAGGTTGGGGGTGGCCGAACCCGGTGCGTACCGGATACGCATGGTGGTCCCTTCGTCCGGGGGGGCGTGACGCGCGGTCCGAGCAGGAGAGCATGGTCCAGTCCGTCATCGTCATCGGCGGCCTCGCACTGTTCGAGGTGATCAGCTCGATCGACAACGCGATCGTCAACGCGACCGTGTTGAAGACGCTCCCGGAGAAGTACCGCCGCCTGTTCCTGGTGTGGGGGCTCCTCGTCGCCGTCGTCATCGTCCGCGGCGTGCTCCCGTTCCTCATCGTGTGGCTGGCGAGCCCGGAGATGTCCCTCATGGACACGCTCCACCTCGTGTTCTCGCAGCCCAAGAAGATGGAGGAGGCGCTGCACACCAGCAAGCCGCTGCTGCTGCTGGGCGGCGGGGTGTACCTGCTCTACGTCTTCCTCGGCTGGCTCTTCCTCGAGGAGAAGAAGTACGCGTTCCTGGTGGAGCACTTCGTCCATCGGCAGGCGGTCTGGTTCAACGCCGTCGCCGCCATCGTGATGTGCACGATCATCTACTTCGGGGTGCGAGGCGACAACCCGATGTTGGCGTTGTCCGCCGCTATCGGCTCCATGGCCTTCTTCGTGACGGACGGGTTCCGGAAGAACGCGGAGGAGGCGGAGGAGCGGCTGCAGACCCAGGCGCTGTCGGCCTGGAGCAAGCTGCTCTACCTCGAGGTGCTGGACGCGAGCTTCTCGATCGACGGGGTCATCGGGGCCTTCGCGTTCACGCTGTCGGTGCCCCTGATCCTCATCGGCAACGGGCTCGGCGCGCTGGTCGTCCGCGAGGTCACCATCCGGGGCGTCGATCTGGTGTCCAAGTTCGCGTACCTGAAGAACGGCGCGATGTACTCGATCGGCATGTTGGGCGCGCTCATGATCGCGGAGTCCTTCGGCCACCACTTCCCCTTCTGGGTGGCGCCGATGAACACGCTGGTGCTGTTGTTCGTGTTCCTCGGGCTGTCCGTCCGCGAGCTCCGCATGGCGAAGGCGCTCTGATGGACTCGTGCGAGCGGTGTCGCAAGCCCACGAACGTCTGCGTGTGCGATCGCTGTGAGCGCGTCCCGTGCGGGGTGACCGTCCTGGTGCTGCAGCACCCGCAGGAGGAGGACCGGGTGCTGGGGACGGTGCCGCTGCTGGAGGCGGTGGTGGGTGCCGACCGGCGCGTGGGGCTGTCCTGGGCGAACCTGGCCGCGGCGCGCGGAGGCCCGACGGAGGGTCGCTGGGCGGTCGTGTGGCCCCAGCAGCTCCCCGAGGGCGCACCGGTGCCGGAGGCCGGGCAGGTGCTGCACCTCGACCGCGCCGGGAAGCCGACGGACGAGAAGCTCGAGGGCATCGTGCTGCTCGACGGCTCCTGGAGCCAGGCGAAGGCGCTGTGGTGGCGGAACGCCTGGCTGCTCAAGCTCGACCGCATCGTGCTCTCCCCGAAGGAGGCCTCGATCTACGGGCGGCTGCGCCGCGAGCCGCGCCCCACCTATGTCTCCACGCTGGAAGCCGCCGCCGACGCGCTCGTCGCGCTGGGTGAGCCCGAGGAGACGCGCGGGGCGCTCCGGCGGGCGATGCGGACGATGGTGCAGCGGGCACGCGACGCCGGGTGAGCGGGGTCCGGGCCACGCTCGGCGTCGGTCTGGTCGTCTGGGCGGCGCTGCTCGGGGTGTTCGGGGCGCCGGTGACCGCGCTGATCGCGCTCGGCGCCGCTGCCTCCACACGCATTCCGGGCCGCTGGCGCACGGCGGCGGTGCTCGTCCTCGCGCTCGCGCTGGGGACGCCGACGGCGCTGCTCGAGTACCCGCGGCGGATCGACGCGATGCGCGCGAAGGTCGATGCCGGCGGCGACGGGGCGCTCTCGGTCCGCGACTGCGCCTCGATCTGGCTGCTCGACGTGGGTGTGGCGGTGGGTGGGTTGTTCGTGGGCTTCCCCGAGGCCGCCCTCGAGACGACGCTGATCCTGATCCCCGACGCCGACGGCCAGCGCACCTTCGCGTCGTCCTTCCCCGCGCGCGACCCCCGGGTCCGGGCGGTGGTGGACCGGTGGAAGCAGGGCTCGGGCAGCCGCTTCGGCCCGAAGCGGGTGGCCTTCGGGTACGAGGGTGGCCACGCGCGCTGGCGGGCGGCGCTGGCGCTCGATCCAATCACGCTCACGGGAGAGCGCCTGCCCGACGGCCGGCTCCGGATCGAGGGGACGGTCCCTTGCGACTACCACCCGGGCGCCCGCGTCCCGCTGCTGGAGCTGCCCGGCTACCACCTCGTGATCGACGAGACCCTGTTCGACGCGCTCGAGCATCGCGGTTGGATGTTCCCGTACACCGCCAGCTGGGTCTGGATCGAATAGAGGGCGCGGGGAGGTTCGGAATGGACGGAGGTTCGCGCGTCGCGGAGGTCCTGCGGGCACACGGGGTGCCGTTCCTGTTCACGCTCGTGGGTGGGCACATCTCGCCGATCCTGGTGGGCGCGAAGCAGCGCGGCATCCGCGTCGTCGACGTGCGGCACGAGGTGAACGCGGTGTTCGCCGCCGACGCCGTCGCGCGCCTGACCGGGATCCCGGGCGTGGCCGCGGTGACCGCCGGTCCGGGCGTGACCAACGCGCTGACCGCCATCAAGAACGCGCAGCTGGCGCAGTCGCCCATCGTGCTGCTCGGCGGCGCCACCGCGACCATCCTGCGCGGGCGCGGATCGCTCCAGGACATCGATCAGACCGCGCTCATGAAGCCCCACGTGAAGTGGATGGCGCGCCCCAACCGCCTGGTCGAGGTCGTGCCGGCGCTCGAGGAGGCCTTCCACCACGCGATGGAGGGTGTCCCCGGCCCGGTGTTCGTCGAGCTCGCGGTCGACCTCCTGTACGACCGGAAGATCGTGCGCGAGTGGTCCGCGAAGCAGCTCGACAAGCCCAACAAGACCATCGGCGAGCGCGCGATCTCCGCCTATGTCCGCGGCCACCTCCGCTGGACCTTCTCGGGCAGCAAGGACCCGCGCTTCCACGCGCCCAAGCCGGTCCCCGTGCCGACGCCCGCCGAGCGCGAGCTGGGCAAGGCGGTGGAGCTTCTGTCGAACGCGGAGCGGCCGCTGCTCGTGCTCGGGTCGCAGACCATGCTGCACCCGAACCGCGTGAACGAGCTGGTCGAGGCCGTCGAGCGGCTCAACGTCCCGGTCTACCTCTCGGGGATGGCGCGGGGGCTGCTGCCCGCCGGCCACCGGCTGCTCTTCCGCCACAAGCGGCGCGATGCGCTCAAGCAGGCCGACGTCGTGCTGCTCTCCGGCGTCCCCAACGACTTCCGCCTCGACTACGGCAGCCACGTGAGCCGCTGCTCGGTGATCGGCGTGAACCTCTCGAAGGAGGACCTCACGAAGAACCGGCGCCCGCAGGTGGGCATCCTCGCGGACCCGCACCACACCATCGTCTCCCTGTCGCACAAGGTCGCGAGCAAGGACCGCGCGGGCTGGCTCGAGACGCTCGCGGGTCGCGACGCCGGGCGTGAGTCGGAGATCGACGCGATGGCGGGTGCCGCGACGGACGAGGACCGCCTGAACCCGGTGCGCTTCTGCCGCCAGATGAACACCGCGCTGGCCGACGACAGCGTGCTGGTCGGGGACGGCGGCGACTTCGTCGCGACCGCGGCGTACACGGTCTCTCCTCGCCGTCCTCTCTCCTGGCTGGACCCTGGCGTGTTCGGGACGCTCGGGGTCGGCGCGGGCTTCGCGCTCGGCGCCAAGCTCGTGCGCCCGGACGCCGACGTGTGGCTGCTGTGGGGCGACGGCGCCGCAGGCTTCTCGCTCGTCGAGATGGACACCTTCGTCCGCCACGGGCTGCCGGTGATCGCGGTCGTGGGCAACGACGCCGGCTGGACCCAGATCCTGCGCGACCAGGAGCCCATGCTCGGCGACGACGTGGCCTGCCGCCTGGCGTACACCGACTACCACGAGGTCGCGAAGGGCTTCGGCGCCGCCGGCCTGCGGGTCTCGGACCACGACAAGGTCGACGGCACGCTCGAGGAGGCCATCTCCACCAGTCGCGCGGGTCAGCCCGTGCTGGTCAACGCCATCCTCGGCTCGACGGACTTCCGGAAGGGCTCGATCTCGATGTAGCTCAGAACTCGAAGCCGACGTTCGCGAGGAAGGACCGGCCCTGCTGGGGCATCGTGCGGCTCGCGAACGTGTCGGTGACGGGGATGGCGTAGGCCTGGTCGAACACGTTGTAGGCGCCGACGGAGTAGGTCAGGCCGCTGTTCGGCGGGGAGCCCGACAGCACGAGGTCGGCGACCACCGCGGTGTCCGTCTCCCGCTCGCTCAGCGTGTTGATGCGGCGCGGGGCCTCGAGGGTCGCCCGGAACGCGATGCGGGCGTACGGCTCGGAGATGGGCGCGATCACCTTCGCGGAGGCGAAGTGGTAGGGGGCGTTCGGGATCCGCACGTTCGTCCCATCCTCCTCGATCGCGTCCGCGAACAGGAACCCGTACATCCCCGTGAACATCCACCCGCCGCGGTAGTCCCGGGCCAGCTCGAAGTCCATGCCTCGCGTGAACAGCGGATCCTCGCCGTTCTGGTACACGATGGCGTCCGGGAAGTCCTCGCCCGCGGGCACGGTGGTCATGATGCCGTCGGCGCGGGCGAAGTGCCCGGAGATCAGCGCGCGCACACCACCCTCGAAGGAGTGGGTGGCCTCGAGCTCCGCCGAGAGCACCGACTCCGGGCGCAGCTCGATGCCCAGGTCGTCCGGCGGCACCTGGAAGAAGCCGCCGTCGTTGTACGTGAGCTCGTAGGCGCTGGGGGCGCGGAAGGCGCGGCCGCCCATGAGCTTCACGACGTCGCGCTCGGTGGGCTTCACGATGACCGCGAGCCGTGGGTTCACGCTGGCGCCGAAGGTCGACCAGTAGTCGACGCGCGCGCCCGTCGAGGTCCGCAGCCAGTCCGTGGGCCGCCAGTCGAGCACCGTGTACGCCGCGAGGATGCTGTAGGGGAGTGACTCGTCGAGGTAGACGTCGACGTTGCCGCCCGGGAACTCGGTCTGGCCGTCCAGGGTGAGGACGAAGGAGCCGTCCACCTCGGCGCCCGTGGTCCAGCGGACCTGGTCGGTGTCGAGCACACCGCGGACCTCGCCACCTGCCCAGCGCCCGCGGTACACCTCGGGGTTGACGACGACGGCGTCGATGTCGCGCGACGGGTCGTAGATGTAGGTCCCGTCGAAGTCGTACATGTTCGCGAAGCCGCGCGTGAAGAGCTGGAAGCTGTCGGAGAGCTTCGGCTCGTAGCGCAGCTCGAACAGCCCGCGACGGTCCGTCCACACCGTGTCCGGGTTTCCGAACTGCGTGCCGTAGGCGCCGGTCGGGATGGACTGGCTGCGCACGGTGTAGAACCACTGCGCCGTGACGGGGCCCGCCCAGCCGTTGCCGGCGAGGGTGTACGCCGTGAAGGCATCGAAGCCGTCGACCACGGTCGGGACGGTCTCGCCTCCCTGGCGGAGCTCGAGCGTCTCCTGCCGTCCATCGCTGCGGGCGCCCGCCAGGCTGGCCCAGAAGCCCTTGTCGCCGCCGTTCACCGTGACGCTGCCGCGCGCTCGCATGACGCCGTTGTCGTACCCGCCGACGGCGACCTGCCCGGAGGTGGGCCGGTCGTGGGAGCGCGTCACGAGGTTGACGACGCCGCTGACCGCGCCCGTGCCGTAGAGCACGGACCCCGGGCCGCGGACGACCTCGATCCGCTCGACGTCGCCGAGGTCGGTGCGACCGTCGTAGCCGATGAAGGACTGGTACAGGATGTTGTCGTTGAGGACCGCGCCGTCCGACAGGATCAGCAGGCGGTTGCCGAAGTCGTTGGCCTGCCCGAGCCCGCGGACCGCCACCGAGCTGTACGTCGAGTCGAAGCCGAGCGCGGTGCCGCGCACGCCTCGCAGCGCCTCGTAGATCGTCGGGTAGGCGAAGGCGCGCAGCTCGGCGCCCGTGATGACGGAGACCGAGGAGGGCGCGTCGACGATGGCCTCCTCGGCGCGGGAGGCGGCGCTGACGAGCGAGGCGGGGACGAGCACGATGCCCGACAGGTCGACCTCGCGCTCCTCGCTCACGGTCACGGTGGTCTCGAAGGACTCGTAGCCGCGGAGCGACACCTTCACGACGCGCTCGCCGACGGGGACCCCCGTGAGCACGCTCGGGGTGAAGCCCATGGGCCGGCCGTCGACCTCGATGACCGCGTCGCGCTCGTCCGCGCTGACCACGAGGGTGCCCGTGATCGGCAACAGCTCGGGCGAGATCGTGATCTGCTGGTCGCGCTCCACGTCGACGATGCGGGGCACGCCGCGGAAGCCTTCGCGCACGAAGTACAGCAGCTGCTGACCGGGTGGCAGATCGGTCGTGCAGGGGGTCGTGCACAGCTCGGGTCCGCTGTCGCTCCCGAGGTGGACGACCGTGCCCGGATCCCCCTCGATCCGGACCTGACCGACGATGGGGACGAGCTCGAAGGACAGCTCCTGCGTCCGTCCTCGGGTCAGCGCGAACTCGTCGGTGGCGACCGACTCGTGGCCGTCGAGCCGGAGCAGGAATCGGTGCTTGCCGGGGGTGTACGCCAGGACCGTCGGCGTGGTCGCGACGGAGCCCAGGTCCTCGCGGTCGACGAACACGGTCGCGCCGGGCGGGTCGGTCGTGATCTCGACCAGCGCCACGCGGGGGGCGATGCGACGCAACGACTCGTCGATCGCCGCCAGCGCGTCGGGGCGCTCCTCGCCGACCCGGGCGTCCTGGAACCAGCGGTAGGCCTCCGGGTACTGCTCGAGCGCCTCGTACGTCCGACCGATGTTGAACATGACTGAGCGATTCGGGGCGAGCCGGTTCGACTGCAGGTAGAAGACCAGGGCCTCGGAGAACCGTCCCTCCTGGTACGCCTCGGTCGCCAGACGGAAGGCGGCGTCGGCCTCGTCGGCTGAGCCGCCCGCGAGGGCGGGGATGGACAGGGCGAGGAGGGCGACGCAGGTCGCGAGGCGGAGGTGAGCGAGCACGTGGGCTCCGGATCAGCGGGTGAGGTTGATCTCGCGTCCCTTGGGGGCGGCCTGCTCGGGGGCGGGCTCGGGACGCACGGGGCGGGGAGTGGTGGGTGCGACCGGACGTGGGCGCTGCGCGGGTCGGACCGGCACGAGGTCGGCGGACACCCGGCGGTCGCCTCCACCGAAGCCGAGGACGACCTGAAAGGGCTCGTGTCCGTCGAGCGCCAGGACGAGGGTGCGCTCGGGGTCCTGCTCGCGGACCTCGAGCACCAGCGGCGTCGTGCCGAGCGTCCGATCCCCGTCGCGGACCTCGGCGCCAGGAGGCACCGACACGATCGTGACCTGCTCGGGGGTGGTGGCGACGGGTGCCGGCTCGGGCGACGGAGGCAGCGCTGGCGCGGACACGGGCGCGGGCTCGGGTGTGGCCGGCGGCCCGCCGGCGGTGCGAGCGACACCCGACACCAGGAACCCCAGGCCGACGATCGCGATCGCCAGCAGGCCGATCGCGACCAGCACGAGCGCGCCCACCAGCGGGAGGTTCGAGCCGCGGCGCTGCTCGACCGGGAGCATCGGGGGCGGCGTCGTCGGGGCCGAGATCGGCGTCACCGGCGGCGGCGGCTCCTGCTCGCGTTGGGGGCGCGGCGGGGTGACGCGGTTGGGCAGCGGCGCAGGGGTGGGCGCCATCATCAACGGGGAGGCCTCGGCCTCCTGCCGAGAGCCCACGACCGCTTCGACGACGTCGAGCAGCTCTGGCGGCACGACCGTGTGCCCCTGCTCCAGGCGTGGCACGTGCTGCCAGCGCGTCGGATCGTCCAGGACGGCGACGACCACGGTGAGGGCGCGCCCCAGCTGGTCGACGGTGGCGAAGCGCTCGTTCGCGTCGCGGCGGAGCGCCGTGCGCAGCGCCCACTCCAGGCTCGCGGGGGCGGAGGCGAGCGCGGGGCCATCGTCGGGCTCCGTCCAGGTGCCGCCGCTGCACGCGAAGGCCACGATCGCGGCGATGGCGTACACGTCCTCGGTCGGGCCCGGGATTCGCCCAGGGACGTGCTCGGGCGCGGACGCGGGGTTGTGGGGGCGCTGGTACACCCTCGCGAACCCCCCGAGCTTCACGTGGTTCCAGGCGGCGCCGTGGCGGGTGATCCAGATGTCGTCCGCGCGGAGGTCACCGTGGACCAGCCCGGCGCGGTGGGCCGCGGAGAGCGCCTCGCAGAGCTGCTGGCCGACGTGCAGCGCTCGCGACAGGTCCATCGCGCCGCTCTCGACGGCCTCCGCGAGCGTCGTCCCGAACACGTGCTCGGTCGCGAGCCAGCTGCCCGTCTCCGAGGCGCCGTGGTCGAGGAGACGGACGAGGTGCGGGTCGGCGAGGCTCCTCCACAGCGCCAGACGGGACGCGTGGTGAGGGCTGCGCTCGACACGATCGGAGAGCTCGATGCCCACCGCTCGGCCATCGGGGCCTTCGGCTCGATGAACGCCGGGGAGGAGGTCCGAGTCCGCTGGTAGCCGGTACTTACCGGCGAGGCGGTCACTGGTCGACATCCGAAACGTGTAGCGCAGCTCGTGTGACGAATGTTACCCTTCTATGGCAGTACCCATATTGTCAGCATTCATGCCTGGTGATGGGCGGGTGTGTTTTCGTTGACATTGCGTCATGGTGGCGCGGGAGCCCTCGATGGGCCCCCAGTGGGCGTTCAGCGGCAGGGGACGCCGTTCTCGTCGACCCAGATCGGCCGCCTGACCCCCGTCATGAGCAGCGTGACCTCACGGCAGCGTGAGCCCGACAACGTCGCGGCCCGGTGGATCAGCTCGGAGAGCTGCCGATCCTCGGGGTGACCCGGGCGTGCGGCGTCGTCGGCCAACCCGGCGATCCGGTCGAAGCTCGTCCCCATGACGTAGGGGCTGTGGCGGAGGCGCTCCGCGAACAGCGCAGTCGTCACGGCCATCCGGTGGTCCCGCGAGGCCTCCTCGAACGAGGGCTGCATCGCCGCCGTCGGCATGGCGTAGCTCCACTCCGTGGACGCGGTGTCGGCGCCCGGGGGCTTCCCGCGCAGGCGGACGGTGGCGAGCTCGCCGGTGCTCCCGCGCACCCGCTCCACCTCGTAGAGCGCGGTCACGGTGTGCCCGGCCCCGACCTCGCCGGCGTCGATCGCGTCGTCGGCGAAGTCCCGGTCGCGCAGGGCGCGGTTCTCGTACCCGACCTGGCGATAGCGGACGACCGTCTCGGGGTTCCACGCCACCTGGATCTTCACGTCGCGGGCGACGACCTCGAGGGTGGAGGTGAGCTCGTCGACGAAGATGCGCTTCGCCTCCTCCTCGCCGTCCACGTAGTAATAGTTGCCGTCGCCGTCGTTCGCGAGCTGCTCCATCCGGGCGTCCTGGTAGTTGCCCTGCCCGAAGCCGAGCGTGGTGAGCGTGATGCCCTCCTTCGCGTACCGGCGGATGCCGTCGGTCAGCGTGCCCGTCGTCGTGACCCCGACGTTGGCGTCGCCGTCGCTGGCGATGATCACGCGGTTCGTGTGGCCCGGGCGCAGCGTCTGGTGTGCCAGATCGTAGGCGAGCTGGATGCCCTGGCCCATCGCGGTGGAGCCGCCGGCCCTGAGCCGGTCGAGCGAGCGCAGGATGGTGGCCTGGTCGGTCGCCGGCGTCACGGGCAACACCACCCCCGCCGAGCCCGAGTAGGTCACGATGGCGACGGTGTCGCCGTCCTGCAGCTGCTCCACGAGCATGCCGAGCGAGGTCTTCACGAGCTCGAGGCGGTCCCGGCCCTGCATCGAGCCGCTGGTGTCCACCAGGAACACCAGGTGCACGGGCTGGCGCTGGGTCGCGTCTCGCGCGGCGACCGTGATGCGCACGAGCTCGTTGTCGGACACGGGCGACGGGCTCCCCTCGAACTGGACCGCGAACGGCCCGCTCTCGGGCTGCGGCACGTCGTAGTCGAGCGCGTTGACGAACTCCTCGGTGCGGACGCTGGCCGGGTCAGGGAGGAAGCCCTGGCGCAGCTGGCGGCGCGCCCAGGTGAACGAGCCGCGGTCCACGTCGATGGAGAAGGTGGAGAGGGGCTGCTCGCGGGTGTCGCGGAACGGGGAGACGCCGTGGTCCTCGAAGCCGTCGTGGCCGGTCGGGTCGGCCATGGGCGGGATCTCGATCGTGCCGTCGATGTCGCCGTCGGCCGGGCCGGCGTACCCCAGAGACCTCAGGACCTCGTCCAGCCCATCGCCTTCGGCGTGCGGCTTCCTGACCGGCGCCTTGACGACGAGCCTGCTGCGGAGTGCCTCCGGCGGCACGTCCGTCGCGTACCTCTCGGCGCCGGGCCGCGCGGGACGCTCGCTCACGATCGTCGTCGTGTCCGTCGCGACCACGACCTCCGCGGGCGTGGGCTCGCCGCGCGTCGTGAACAGGAGCGCACCGCCGCCGCCGAGGACGACCGCCGACAGTGACGCGGCCATCAGCGCGGAGACGCCGCCGAGCCACATCCAGCGGCGGTTCGCCGGCTTCGGCATCACGCGGGCCTCGAGCCCTTCGGGCACCAGCGTCGGCTCGGGCACGGCGCGGGCGAAGCGCTGGTCGAAGCGCTCCCGCAGGGCGGGCACGGCGTCCAGCGCCAGCGCCACCTCGTCGGCGAGGTCCTCGCCCGAGGCCGGGTCCCAGGCGTCGATCAGCGCGCCCAGTCGCTCGATCTCCTTCTCGGTCCAGGTGTGCTCGGCGCTCATCGTCCCACCCCCTCGTCGGCGGCCACCGCCGCCAGCGTGCCCCGCAACGTGAGCCGCCCCCGAGCGACCCTGCTGGCGACCGTGCCGGGGGGCACCCCGAGCACGCCCGCGGCCTCCGCGAACGAGAAGCCCTGCCCGTCGATCAACCACACGGCCTCCCGCTGATCCGCGGGCAGCCCGTCCATCGCGTCCGACAGCCGCTGACCGAGCTGTCTGCGCTCCGCCTGCCGATCGGGTCGCGCCCGATCCAGAGGGATCACCTGTCCCTCCGTTCCTTCGTCGAGCTGCACCTCGTCCCTCCGCGGCCGGCTGTTCAGGAAGGTCGTGTAGAGGACGCGGCACTGCCAGACCTCGAAGGCGCCGTCGTCCTGGAGCTGGGAGAGGCGTGCGAGCCCACGGAGCAGGGACTGTTGGACGAGGTCCTCGGCGGTCACCGGATCCCGGGTCAGCCGCACCGCGAACCGGTACAGGGTCCCCAGGACGGGTCGTACCAGCCGCTCGAACCTCGCGTGGTCTCTGCCCATCGTGCTCGTCGTCGCTCCCACCGGACGGACAGGGTCAGCCGCGGATCTCGTCCATCATTCCCGAAAAAAGATCCGAGAGGGGCGAGAGTCGGCGATGAACGGTCCATACGTGGAGCCGTCCTCCCGCTCGAGGAGCCAGGCGTGGGTGGACCAGGTGGGTTGTGCGCGCAGCTCACCGGGGGCGACGACCCCGTAATCGCGCCGCTCGCCCCGGTGATCGAGCCACCACAGGCGCCAGGTGGCGTCGGTGGTGTTGTGGACGACGATGTCGGTGGGGAGCCTGCCGCGGCCGGAGCGCCTGCGGTCGACCGGGCGAAGCGTGGTCCAGCGGACCCTGCCCGGCGCGCGACGTCCGCCGAGGACGGCGTCGATCAGCTCGAAGGAGACGGGGTCGTAGGCCCGGAGCCCGTCGGGACCGTCCGCTGGCGGGGAGGGGAGACGCCCGTGGTCGCCGCGGCTGCCGACCCACCACATCGCGAGCTCGGCGAAGAACTCCTCGGCGTTGGTGCCGGCGTAGGCCTGGTTCCAGCGGCCCTCGGCGAGCGCCTCGGCGTGCCGGCGGCGGACCGCGTCGCGCAGCGGGCGGTCGAGGCCGAACGAGAGCACCGCGTGCGCGAGCTCGTGGGCGCAGATGTCGCGGTGGTCGCGGTGCCGCGCGGTGGGCAGGCGGAGGAGCGAGTCCTCGTCGACGCAGGCGTGCAGCCCGCCGTAGCCACGGCCCCGCTCGTCCACGGTCTGGCCGTCGAAGCGGGGGAGGCTCTTGAGGTGGCGCAGCCCGGGCAGGTCGGAGGGCACCTGGTCGCGTCCGATCAGGTGGAGCTCGACGCCGGCCTCTTCCAGGTTCGCGACCACCCCGGGACACCGTCCCAGCAGCCGCTCGATGCGCCGCTCCGCCTCGTCCAGCGCCTCGTCCGGCACGGCGGCGTGTGCTCGGACGGTCACCCCGCGCCGCACGCGCTCCTTCGAGAAGAAGCTCACGCGGAGTGTCCAGGGAGGGTGAGCGCCGCGGGCTTCACCTCGTGGATCCTCGAGAAGTCCACGAATCGCTCGCCGTTGGCATCGGTACCGAACAGGTCGACGAACTTGTACCCGAAGCGGATCTCGTCGGCCTGCCAGAGGTGGCGCGCGTGGACGGAGGACGCGAGCGAGTCGTCGATGCCCGTCAGCGTGACGATGAGCATGGTCCGCTCCCGAGCGAAGTCCGCTGGACCCTTGCCCCACATGGGGCTGCTCTCGTCGATCGGGTGGTAGACCACCCAGGACACGCCGAACATCGGGCTCGTCCGGCGACGAACGGGCAGGTCGTAGATCCGGCGCACCGTCTCGCCGTCCGCCAGCACCTCCTCGCGGGTCAGGCTGAACGTGACCGTGGCCTCGACGATGGCGGTGGACCGCGCGTTCGCGCAGCGGAACATCAGGGTCGGCACCCCCTCGATGTCCGCGACCACGCAGGTCTCGCTGAAGGCCACGCGGGCGGACGGCGTGCTGAACTTCCCGTAGAAGACGCCGGTGACGACGGCGGTGTACACCACGCCGACGAAGCTCTCGAGCGTCACGATGGCGTGGGACAGCCAGTCGTCGGGCGACAGGCCGCCGTACCCGATGGTCGCCATGGTCTGGACCGAGAAGTAGAACCGCGGCCAGAAGCCCGGCTCCGCGCCGGTGATCGCCGCCCCCGTCACCCAGAGCAGCAGACCGAAGAAGCCGTTCAGCGCGAGGTAGATCAGGAGGAAGACCAGCGTCAGCTGACCCCAGGAGAGCGTGCGCAGGGCGTGGTACCCGTCGGTCCCGAGCCGCGTCCACAGCCGATCGTCGACGCCGGCACGGCGGATGGCGAACACGTTCTTGGGGCCGGTCGTGGCCTGCATCGGTCGGCGGCGCTCGCTCACGTCGGACCTCGCTTCAGCCCCACGCCACGGCCGTCGATGCGATGCAGCAGGTCGTCCACCATGCGCAGCGTCAGACCCCAGAGCCGCGGGTGCGACAGCCCCCGGAGCTCGACCGCGGGAAGCGTCAGGCGCTGGTCTCCGCGCTCCCAGGTCATCGTCGTGCGGCCCTCGCCCGAGAGCAGGTCGGACAGCGCGACGGTGTGCGTCCCCGCCACCTCCGAGGGGTTGGGGCGCAGCGGGGGCAGCTGGCCGGGGAGGAGGAAGACGTAGGGCCGGATGACCATCCCGGGGCGTCCCCCGACCGCGGCCAGGTCGTCGAGTCGGCCGAGCAGCTGCGCGTCGTGCAGATCGAGCCCGACCTCCTCCACCGTCTCGCGCCTCGCCGCGTCGAGGGGTTCCTCTTCGGGCTCCACGCGACCACCCGGGAACGACAGGTGGCCGGACCACGGGTCGTTCGGATGCTCGGTTCGCTTCAGCAGCAACAAGTCCAGGTCCGCCGTGAAGATGGCCGATACGGCTGCCCAACCGGCGGTCGGTCGGAGCGACGTCACCGGGCGGGACAGAGCTTCACGAAGGGTCTCGGACGTGGTCATGGTGCGGGGAGTATGGGTTAAGGTTCGCCGGCGCGCCCGGAGCGGTTCTTGAGCAGCACCGATCTCATCGACGAAGAGAAGCCCGCGACCGGGATGGGCGCCTGGTTCGTGGAGGTGCTGCGCACCTGGATGCCCGCCATCCTCGCCGTGCTCCTCATCCGGACGTTCATCTTCGAGCCGTTCCGTATCCCGTCGGGGTCGATGATCCCCACGCTCCTGATCGGCGACCACGTGGTGGTGAACAAGGCGAGCTACGGGCTGTGGGTGCCGTACACGCTGGTCGAGGTGCCCTTCATGGAGAGCGCCTGGATCGTGCCCCGGTTCGAGCTGCTGGACCTCGGCGACCCCGCGCGCGGCGACATCATCGTGTTCCGCTTCCCCGAGAACGAGGCCCTGAACTACATCAAGCGCGTCGTCGCGATCCCGGGCGACAAGATCCAGGTCAAGAACAACCAGATCTTCCTCAACGGTGTGGCGCAGGAGCGGAAGTACCTCGACCGGTACGAGTCGATCGACGACAGCTGCAACGTCACCTCGACCAAGCGGTACCTCGAGAACCTCGACGGCCTCGAGCACTACAACCTGACCAACGCGGGCGGAGGCGGGCCGCTGGCCAACTGGCCCCGCGACGGCAGCGAGTTCACGGTGCCCGAGGGCAACGTCTTCGTGATGGGCGACAACCGCGACAACAGCGAGGACGGCCGCCGCTGGGGCACCGTGCGGTACGACCAGATCAAGGGCAAGGCGCACTTCGTGTGGTTCTCCTGGGACAGCTGCGAGCAGAAGGTCCGCGCGAACCGGTTCTTCAAGTCGCTGTACAAGCTGACGGAGTAGGGGGTTAGGCGGGTGGGCCCGGAGGTCCCGCTTGCTCTTGTTCGCTCCCGCGCTCGCCCTCGCCGAGCCCGCCTACGTCCAGACCCCCGATCTGCACGGCGACACCGCGGTCTTCGCCGTCGCTGGTGACCTGTGGCTGGCCGACGTGAAGACGGGCGAGACCCGCCCGCTCACCACTCACCCCGGGATCGAGTCCTGGCCGCAGTTCTCGCCCGACGGGGCCTGGGTGGCGTACAGCGCGATGTACGACGGCAACGTCGACGTCTTCGCGATCCGCGTCGAGGGCGGCGAGCCGGTCCGGCTGACCTGGCACCCGGCCTACGAGCAGGTCGTCGGCTTCACGCCCCAGGGCGACGTGCTCTTCCGGTCCTCGGCGCTGCAGGAGAACGGGAGCGCCGAGATCTGGAAGGTGCCCGTCACCGGCGGCGAGCCCGAGCGGCTGCCCATCGGCTTCGCGGCGCAGCTCGCCATCGATCCGACCTCGGGGATGTGGGCCTTCGAGCGGCTGGGGTACGACTACCGCACCTGGAAGCGGTACCGCGGGGGACGCGCGGGCGACCTGTGGATCGGCGATCCGGGGAAGGGGGACTACCGCCAGCTCACCACGACGGAGCATGGCGAGGGCTTCCCCATGTGGCACGACGGGAAGGTGTACTTCCTGTCGGACCAGGGAGGCACGGCCGACCTGTGGTCGATGAAGCCCGACGGGACCGCGCTCGCGCGCCACACCGACAGCGGCGACTGGGACGCGCGCACGCCGTCCATGAGCGACGACGGCCGCATCGTCTACGTCCGCGCCGGCGACCTGATGGTGTGGGACCCGAAGACCGACAAGGCGGCCGCCGTGCCGCTGGACCTGAAGGCCGAGCGGTCGCTCACCCGCCCGCGGCACCCCTGGGCGATGCGCGACACGAGCTGGTGGACGCTGTCTCCGGAGGGTGACCGCCTCATGGTGGTCGCGCGCGGCGAGGCGTTCTCCCTGCCCGTCGAGGAGGGTCCGACGCTCCCGGTGACGCGGACCTCCGGCGCGCGGGAGAGCTGGGTGACCTACTCGCCCGACGGCAAGCGCGTGGTCTACGTGACCGACGCGAGCGGCGAGGAGGCCATCGTCACCGCGGACGCCTGGGGCCGCGGGAACGAGAAGACGGTGGTGCCGGCGGGCACGTCGGGGTGGCACTTCTGGCCGTCGTGGTCCCCGGACGGCAAGCGCATCGCGTACGCCGATCAGACGCAGACGCTCTACGTCGTGCCCGCGGACGGCGGCACTCCGGTGACCGTGGACCGCGGGCAGCAGCAGGAGATCCGCGACTACGTGTGGAGTCCCGACGGTCGCTTCCTGGCGTACACCCGCGATCAGCGCGCGGGGTACCAGGCGGTCTTCGTGTGGGACAGCAGGGACGGCAAGACCCACCAGGTCACCGCGCCGACCACCTCCGACCACTCGCCGGCCTGGGATCCGCAGGGGCGGTACCTGTACTTCGTCAGTGATCGGGCCACGAACCCGCACATCGGTGAGCGCGACTTCCAGGTGACCGAGTCCGGCACCAGCGTGCTCGTCATGACCCTGCTCCGCCCCGACGTGGAGGACCCGTTCGCCCAGGACGCCGGTCTGCCCGGTGCCGAGCCGCCGATCGTGATCGAGAAGCGGAAGAAGAAGAAGAAGCGGCAGAAGGAGGAGGGGGACGCCGACGACGACGGCTCGCGCTTCGAGATCGCGTGGGACGGGCTGGTGGACCGCCAGATCACGCTGGACGTGCCGAACGGCACCTACTTCTCGCTGGCGGCCACCGACGACGCGCTGTTCTACGTGTCGTACACCGGCGGGGGCTTCCGGGACGACGGCGCGATGTCGCTGAAGGCCTTCGACCTCGAGGACGAGGAGGTCGCGGAGGTCGCCTCGGGCATCAGCGGGTACGAGCTGGCCGCCAACCGCGAGAAGATGGTCATCGCCAAGTGGCAGAGCTGGTACGTCGTGGACGCGCGGCCGGGGCCCGCGGACTTCTCGGACAGCGTGGTCGACACCTCGGGCATCGACATCCAGCTCGACCCCCGCGAGGAGTGGCGCCAGATCTACTTCGAGGCCTGGCGCCACATGCGCGACTTCTTCTGGGACCGCGACATGGGCGGGCTGGACTGGGTGAAGGTGCGTGATCAGTACGCGACGCTGCTGCCACGCCTGTCCTCGCGGTCCGAGCTGTCGGACCTCCTCGGCGAGCTGATCGGGGAGCTCGGGACCTCGCACACCTACGTGGGTGGCGGCGATGCCTCGCTGCGCATCGACTGGGAGCCGGCGGGGCTGCTGGGGGCGGAGCTCGTCCGCGAGGGCGACGCGTACCGCGTGGTGCGGATCTGGAAGGCGGACCCGGCGGACGAGCTCGACTCGCCGCTGCTCCGGCCCGGCCAGGAGGTGAAGGAGGGCGAGTACATCGTGGGGGTCGCGCACCGCCCGCTGCAGGCCGGTCGCCCGATCTGGGCGGAGCTCGAGGGCAAGGCCGACGTGCCCGTGGTCCTCCAGGTGAACAGCCGCCCGAGCTTCCAGGGCGCGCGCACGGTCGTCGTGACGCCGCTGCGCAACGACTACGACCTGCGCCACGCCGACTGGGTGCGGCGCAACCGGGAGGCCGTCGCGGCGCGCACGGACGGCAAGATCGGGTACCTCCACATCCCCGACATGGGGGCTGCCGGCCTGATGGCCTTCGAGACCTGGTACTACGCCCAGCTCGACAAGGAGGGGCTGATCGTCGACTGCCGCTGGAACCGCGGCGGCTGGGCGAGCCAGCTCATGCTCCAGCGCCTCGCGCGTCGCCCGATCGGCTTCAACCGGGCGGCCGGCGGCGGGGTGGAGGTGTTCCCGGCGGGGACGCTCAATGGCCCGTTCGTGGTGCTCACGAACGAGTTCGCCGGCTCGGACGGTGACATCTTCCCGAAGTCCATCCAAGAGCTGAAGCTCGCGCCGGTGATCGGGATGCGGAGCTGGGGTGGGGTGGTCGGGATCCGCGCCGACAAGCCGCTCGTGGACGGCGGCTTCCTCAGCCAGCCGGAGTACGCGTTCTGGTTCCGCAAGGGCGGCTGGGGCGTGGAGAACCACGGGGTGGACCCGGACGTGCTGGTGCAGAACATGCCCCAGGACCTGGCGAAGAACCTCGATCCGCAGCTGCAGCGCGCGATCGACGAGGTCCTGCGCCTGCACGAGCAGAACCCGCCGCTGAAGCCCGACTTCGAGACCGAGCCGACCAAGACGCGCGACGCGTTCCAGAAGGAGCTGCCGCAGTGACCCCGGACGAGCGCATCATGGAGCTCGAGATCAAGGTCGCGTTCCAGGACAAGCTGCTGGCCGACCTCGACGAGGTGGTGCGCCACCTCCGCGACCAGATCGACACGCTGCGCGAGGAGCTCGCCACGCTCACCGAGTCGCTCCAGCCGCAGCGCGGCGAGATCGTCGACGAGAAGCCCCCGCACTGGTGATTTGGGCTACGGGCTACCGGCCAGAGGGGGACACGTAGGTCGTTCGCAACTTGATTGCGTCGCTGACCGCTCGTGCCAAGCGTCGACGAACGGGGTCCAAGTCAACAGCCCGAGGCCAGTAGCCAGCAGCCTGAAGCCTGTAGCCTGTAGCCTGTAGCCTGTACCCCGAACGGCCCGTACGCCGAGCGAGGAGTCCCTTGTCCCATGTCGTGACCGTCGAGCCCGAGCCTTTCAGCGCCTGTGGTGGTGCGATCGAGGTCCGCGCCGTGCCCTCCGCCAGCGACAACCTCGTGTGGCTCGCGATCGCCACCGCCACCAACGAGGCGCTGGTGGTCGACGGACCCACCGCGGCCGAGGTGATCGAGGTGATCGATCGGCTCGGCGCGAGGCTCTCGGCGGTGTGGATCACCCACGGACACGGCGATCACGTCGGCGTGCTCGCGAGCCTCGCGAAGCTCGGGCGGCTCGAGGGCGTGGAGGTCGTGGCGTCGGCCGACACCGCGCTCCCCGTCCCTGCGACCCGGCTCGTGGACGACGGCGACACCGTGCGCTTCGCGGGGCTGCAGGCGCGCGTGCTGCGCACCGAGGGCCACATGGCGGGCCACGTGTCGTACCTGCTCGGCGACGTGCTGTTCTGCGGGGACACGATGTTCGCGGCGGGCTGCGGGCGGCCGTTCCACGATGTGGGCGCGCTACACGGGTCGCTCGAGCGGCTCGCCGCGCTGCCGCCCGACACCCGGATCTGCTGCGCCCACGAGTACACCCTCTCGAACCTGCGCTTCGCCTGGTGGGCCGACCCCGGGAACACCGCGCTCGCCGAGCGCATCCGCCGGGTGCGGGCCGAGCGGGCCGCCGGACGCACCGTCGTGCCCTCGACGCTGGGCGAGGAGCTCGCGACCAACCCGTTCCTGCGTGCGGGGGATCCGGCGGTGGCGGCGCGCGTCGGCGGTGGCGGCCGCGCCGAGGTCTTCGCGGCCCTGCGCGGCGCCAAGGACCGCGGTGTGGGCGTCAGCGAGGACGAGCTACCTTCCTGAGGAGCCGCTCCGGAATGGCGAGGCCCTCCGGCGCGTCCACGAGCAGCAACCGCGTCCCCGGGCGGATGCCGAGCTTCCTCGCGAGCGGGGTACCGGAGTAGCCTGCCACGTGTCCTCCCAGCGCCAAGCTACCGAACCCTGCGCTTCCGTTGGCGACGTCTCCCTCGGACGGGCTACGCTGGCGGGTCGAGGAGCGTGGATGCGGGGGTTGGCCCTGGTGCTGTTGTCGAGCGCGGGCGGCTGTCATTGCCGACCCGACCTGCCCGATCCGCCCGACGACACCGATGACACCGACCTCCCGCCGCACAGCGCGCAGACGGCCGACACCGCGGTCGCCGGCCCCTGCCAGGTCCCCGAGATCGAGCCGAACGAGACGCCCAGCGAGGCCGTGCCCCTGCCCATGGAGCTCCACGCCTGCGGGACCTTCGAGCCCGCGGGGGACCTCGACCTGTGGCGCTTCGAGCTCGAGCAGGACGCGTGGCTGCTCACTCGCCTGCAGGCCGCCGACGGGTCGATCGCGGACCCCAACCTGCTGCTCACGGCGGTGGGCGAGAGCTGGGCCGCGGCCCGCGCCGACGACCCCGAGAGCCTCGACGTCACCCTGGTCTTCCCCGCGCCCGCCGGGACGTACCAGCTGACCACGTCCGAGCAGCTGTTCCGCGGGGGCGAGCGCTACGGGTACGACCTCGTGGTCAGCGAGACCAAGCCCCCCGTCAGCTGGACGCGGACGGAGGCGGAGCCCAACGACGCGCAGGCCACGGCCCAGACGGTGGCGGCGGGCGACGTCGTGTTCGGCACGATGTCGGGCAACGGCGCCCTGCCCGACTACGACTGGTACAAGATCGCCATCCCGCCCGGAAAGCACACGCTCACCCTCGACGTCACCGCCTTCGACGAGGGCTCGTCCGCGAACCTGACGTTGTACCTGTTCGACGACACCCTGGGATACCTTCCCGAGGGGTGCCGCGACGGTTGTCCCGCGAACGACCTCGGATGCGTGGAGTGCGCGATCGAGGGTGGTATCCGCGGCGTCGAGCTCGACCCCCACGGCGAATACGTGAGCTCGGGGGGCGAGGTGGTGTGGATCCAGGTGTTGGAGAACGGGTCCCGCGAGGGGCCTGCCAACTGGTACGTGCTCGAGATCGGGCTGGAGGGATCATGAGGACCGTCTTCCTGGTGGCGGCGCTCGTCGCCTGCAAGAAGGAGGAGCCGCCTCCGGACCGGCTGACCGACACCGGTTGGTTCGACACGACCGGCACCACGACCGCGGACTGCAACGACCGCTTCGTCACCACCGTCCCGACGAATGGCACGCGCGGGTGGTACTGGCGCGATCGACCCGTGGTGTACGCGCAGACCGAGAACCACGCGGCGTATCGCGTGTGGCTCCAGGACACCGACGGCAACCGGCTCGACACCTCGGTGACGTGGGATGGGCTGGCGGGGACCGTCGAGTGGGACGGTTGGCTCGCGGCGAACACGACGTACGAGCTGGTGCTCGACGACTGCGCCACGACCTCGACCGTCACCTTCGACACGTCGGAGCTCGGGGCGCCGCTGTCGATCACCGCCAACGAGCTCGTGGGCAACACGTACCTGCTCGATCTGGTCGACGCGAACTGGGTGGAGCCGGCCACGCTGGCGCCGCTGGTGTACGTCTACTTCACCACCCCGGTGCTCCTCGGCGTCCAGTACGCCGACACCACGCGCATCGACCTGGTCGGCGCGCCGGGCATCGTGGACCAGTTCGGCGTGGTCACGCAGGACAACGGTGCCGCCACCTGGGACTTCCCGCTGAGCGACTTCACCGACTCGCCCTTCCTGGACGCCCGGGTGGCGCAGCTCGTCCTGCAGTACACCGACGGCGGCGTGACCGTGGACATCCCCGTCGAGAACTACGTGTTCCAGGCGACCTTCGAGCCCGACGGCCGGACGCTCGGCGGCGGCGTCCTCTCCGGGCGTGGCGACACGCGCTACCTCGGCGCGCTGCTCGGTGACGACTCGCCCGACGCGATGTGCGTCCTCGCCGACTCGCTGGAGGTGCCCTGCCTGCCGTGCGCCGACGGGCAGCCCTACTGCCTCGACATCCGCGCCGAGGACGTGCGCGGCACCCTGGTCGAAGGGTTGCGGCTGGTCGAGCGGGGGTGAGGGGTGGAGCGGGCGTGGAGGGCGCTGCGAGCGCTGTTCGTGGTGTTCCACGTCGTCGCCGTCAGCGTGGCGGCCTTCCCCTCGGTCGGCAACGCGGGCCTGAACCGCGACGCCTGGAAGCAGCCCACGGTCCAGGGGGAGTTCCGGGCCTGGGCGGGGCGGCTCGGAGCGCTCGGCGTGCACCTGACCCCGACCGAGCTCGAGGATCGGCTCTGGACCATCGCCACCACGACCGAGGGCGTGCGCCAGGACATCCTGACCCCCTTCCAGCCCTACTACCGGTACTGCGGCACCTGGCAGTCCTGGAAGATGTTCGTCGCGCCGCATCGATACCCGTCGCGCCTCGAGATCCTGCTCGATCGGGGCGAGGGTCGGTTCGAGCCGCTCTACGTCGCCGACTCTTCCGAGTACGACTGGCACGCGACCTGGTTCCACCACGACCGCATGCGGGCCGCCGTCTTCCGCTACGGCTGGGACCACTTCCGCCCGTGGCGCAAGCAGTTCGCCGACTGGGTGGCGCGGGTCGCGGCCGACGAGTTCCCGGACGCGAGGCTGGTCCGCGTGCAGTTCGTCCACTACCGCACGCCCTCGCCCGAGGAGGTGCTGGCGGGCGCACCCGTGGAGATGGGCGAGACGATGAGCCAGACGCGGCGGCTGTCCGACTTCCGGGGCGCTCGGTGAAGGTCTGGTCGTGGCTGCTCGCGGTGACGTCCGCTCGGGAGTCCGCGACCGTGCTCGCGCTGTTCCGCATCGGGATGGGCCTGTCGACCCTGTTGACGGTGGGCACGGTCGTCGTGACCGGCCTGGTGCCGATCCTGTGGGTCGATCGGGCGGACGGCGGCATGCGTCAGCTGGTCGATCCGTCCTGGCTCGTGCAGGCGCTCGGAGGCCCCCACCCGCACGTGATCTACCCCCTCGTGGGGCTCTCGTTGCTCTGCGGCGCGCTGATGGTCCTGGGCGTGGGCGGACGGCTGACGGCGCTGCTCGCGCTCCTCGCCACCAGCGCGGTCACCGACGTGAACAACCACGCCGGCGGCAGCTACGACATCCTGCTCGCGAACGGGCTGTGGCTCGTGGTCCTCGCGGGCGGCGACCAGACGTTGTCGGTGACGGCGCGGCTGCGTACCGGGCGGTGGTGGCCCCTGGTGGAGGCCTGGTCGGTCCCGCGCTGGCTCGCGCTGTGGCAGCTCGTCCTGATGTACTGCACGACCGGGCTGCAGAAGCTGTCGGCCTACTGGGTGCCCGGCGGCGAGGCGAGCGCGCTCTACTACATCCTCCAGCAGCCGGAGTGGCATCGTCACGACATGAGCTGGATGGCCCCGTGGTTCTGGACCACCCAGATCGCGACGACGGTCACCTGGCTGTGGGAGGTCGGCGCCCCGATCTGGCTGCTCGCCGTGTGGTACGCGTACACCCCCGAGCGCGGCGGAGCGCTGCGCGCCTGGTTCTCTCGGCTGCACGTGCGGGGGGCGTTCGCCGCGATCGGCGTGATGGTCCACCTGATCATCCTGGTGACGATGGAGGTGGGGCCGTTCTCCGTCCTCTCGGTCTCCTACTACGTGGTGACCGCGTCCTCGGCCGAGTGGGAGCGGTGGTTGCGCCGCCCCGCGTGAGCGTGAACGTCGCGTCTCGAAGCGTCACCAGGGATCACGAGGTTGGTCGAGGACTCGCCGCGACGCGCTGCGGTGTGTACGGAAGCTGGACCGTCGGGAGGTTGTGATGCTGGGTGTCGGCCTTGGCCTGTGGATGACCATCGAGCAGGGTGGCGGCGCGGTGCGGATGCCTGCGGACTGGATCGTGCGCGAGGCCACCCCGGTCTCCGTGCCGACGGCGGATGGGCTGGTGGACCTGCGGGACGTGGCGCGCGACGTGCTCGTGGGCGGCGAGGGGACGGTCGAGATCACGGACGGAGGCCGTGCCTACGTCGTGCGGCTCGGGTTCGAGTAGACGGGCAGCCACACGGTGATCGTGGTGCCGTCGCCGGGTCGGGAGCGCACGTCGAGCGCACCAGCGTGTCCGCGGACGACACCGAGCACCGTCGACAGCCCGAAGCCCGTCCCGCGCTCCTTCGTGGTGTAGAAGGGCTCGAAGGCGCGGAGGCTGCTTCCGGGCGTCATCCCCGCGCCGTCGTCGCGCACGGAGATGCGCACCGAGGGTCCCGGCTCCGCGCGGAAGTCCCAGGTGGGGGGCCGGCGCGGTCCGTCGTCGGCGCCGAGGTCCACCGACACGGTGCCCGCCTTCGTCGGCATGGACTCGATCGCGTTGGACAGCAGGTTGAGCACCACCTGCCGCAGCTGGAGCGCGTCGACCTCCGGGTCGGGCAGGTCCGGTGGTGCCTCCACCCGGAGGGTCACGCCGTCCGGCAGCCCGACCGACACCAGGCGCACGAGCTCGTCCACCAGCGGCCGGAGGGAGACCGGGCGGTTGTCGCGAGGCGCCTGGCCCGACCAGGTGAGGAGCAGGGCGCAGAGCTCCTCGGCGCGGTCGCTGGCACGATCGATCGCGTCGATGCTCCCACCGTCGACGCCGTCGGCCCGGATCCGGTCCACGTTGGCGCGGATGATCGTCAGGAAGCTACGGAAGTCGTGGGCTGCGCCGGCGGCGAGCAGGCCCAGGCTGCGGATGCGGTCCCGCCGCTCGACCTCCTCCTCCAGGTGACGACGCTCTCGTTCGGCCTCGACCCGCCGCTCGGTCTCGAGCGCCATGGACACGAGATCGCCGATCGCGCCCGCGAACCCGCGCTCCCAGGGCTCGAAGACCCGCGGCTCGCCGGTGTGCTCGTGGCAGATCACGCCCACGACGTGGCCTGAGCGCAGCAAGGGCACGTCGAGCATCGCCGAGACGCGGTGGGCGCGAAGGTAGCGCCCCAGGCCCTTCGTGCGCGGATCGGTGGTGGTGTCGAACGCGGCGACCTCGCGCAGGACCTCGAGCGCCGCGAAGTACGCCGGCGCGGTCGCGGCGCGCAGCACGGCGCCCGACGTGTGCTCGCCGAGCTCGTCGTCGTAGTCGTCGATGCAGGTGATCGCGGTGCGATCGCCGTCATAGAGCCAGACGTTGACGCGACCGACCGACAGCGTGCGTGCTGCCGTCTCGGTGATCGCGCGGATCACGTCCAAGGCGCTGCGCGCCTCCACGTCGGCGGCGCGTCCCAGCGCGGCGATCACCCGGGCAGCGTGTTCTTCCACGCCCACCTCCGGCCCGAACCATACGCCAGGCGGGGGTCAGTGGCGCGAGAAATCCGAGGGACTACCTGATGAGCAGGCCCTCGTGCGCGATCTCCAGGGTCTCGACCGCGAGCTCGGAGGAGCCCGAGTTGAGCTGCGGACCCTCCCACGACACCGGCCAGGCCTTCGTGAACGAGTACCGCCGGATCTCCCGGTGGTCGTTGTCGTAGATGATGATCGCGCCGCTGTTCATCGGACGGCTGCCGAAGCGATCCTGGAGGAACTCGTCACGCCACGCGAGCAGAGGCTGCGAGGCGTTCGTGGCGTACCGCAGGACGATGTTCTCCCACTTCGACTGGCCGGGACGCTTGTGGGTCATCCCGTTCATCCCGCCCTCTTCGATCTCGAAGACGGTGGCCGTGGTCTTCAGGCCCGAGCACTCCTGGAAGTGCGCGACCTCCGTGCCGTTGAGCTCGAGCGCGAAATAGTGAGCGCCGTACGGGTCGATCATCCGCTGGGACTCGGGCATGGAACCTCCGATACAGGACGGGCCGGTGAGAAGACCGGGCTCGCGTCATTGTAGCAGCGGTCGGCCGTCCGTGGATCGTCCCCTCGTGAAATCCCGTCACGTCGTTCGCGCGGGCCACATCGCTCAGGGCCTGGGGAGGGTGCGTCCGTCGGTGCGGCGAGCGTCCCAGGTCGCCAGCTCCTGCTCGGTCGGCGGCATCCGCTCCCAGAGCACCTGGCGCACCCAGCTGTCGACCGTGTCCATGACGTAGTAGCCCTCGGGCGTCGGCGCGCGCGTCGCCCAGTAGTCGAGGACGGCGTCGCGGCGTTCTGCCTCGGTGGCCAGGGTGGGGCCGGAGCCCAGCGGCGCTCCCGTGGTCCACAGCGCGTCGAGCTTCCCCGGGAGCTGGTCCACCCAGGCCTCGATCGAGGTGCGCACGGTCACCGCCAGCAGCGCGTCGCGCTCCTCCCGAGTCCGGTCGAGCACCGCGCGCTGCACCGCGTCCCGCTTGCGTTCGCCCGGCAGGAGCCAGAACGTCGCGCCCGCGCCCGCCTCGACCGTGGGGACGCGCGGGTCGTCCGTGCCGTGGCGCGGGTCGTGGGCGTAGGTCTCCTCGGGGAGCGTGCCGAACCCGATCAGCGGGCGCCCGAAGTCCAGCGCGCCGTCGGGGTGCACCGTGACCCGGCCCATCCAGGCGGACGGCGGCTTGAGGACGACGTGGTCGCCGTCGCGCCGCGCCACGCGGTACCCCATCGACTCGAGCTCGGCGACGAGCGCGTCGCGGGCCTGGTCGCAGGCGAGCTCGCCCCAGACGACGACCTCCATCGGCGCGATGTCGGTCTTCGGCGGGGGCGGGTCCTGGGCGAAGGCGGAAGCGGCGAGCCAGGGGATCACGTGGCGGCCTCGGCGACCCACGGACCCACCCGCTGGCGGAACGCGTCGGTCCACGGGAGCGACTTCTGGCTCTCCGGATCGACCCGCACGATGGTGCGCGTCCCGGTCGCGTGGTCCTCGTCGCGGTCCATCGGCATGACCCGGAACCCGAAGGTGAGGGAGGTGCGCCCGAGCTTCTGGACCCACACGCGGACGCGGACCTTGCCGGTGCCGCGGACGGGCATGAGGTACTCGATCGTGTTGGCGCGCACGAGGTGGCAGTGGTCGCCCGCGCTCTGCGGCTCGAACGAGCCCATGCCCACCATCTCCCAGAAGCTGCCGAGCGTGCGCTCGAACAGCACGAGGTAGCGCGCGTTGTGCAGGATGTAGAAGGCGTCGAGGTCGTCGAAGTAGACGCCCATCACCTGCTCGTGGAAACGCCCCATGGGTGTGCTGGCTCCGGGTCGAGTCTAACCACCCCTGGCCTGCTCGCCGTCGACCACCTTCTGCAGGCGGGCGCGGTACCGCTCGGTGCGGCGGTTGGTCCCCGGTTCGGGTGCGGGCTGGGCCTCGAGCTCCGTCCGGGCCAGCGTCCGGGCCTCCTCGGCGCGATCGAGCGCGATCAGCGCGTCCGCCTCGGCCGCCACCGCGCGCAGCTTGTTGTCGTCCCAGGACAGGGACACCGCGCGCCGCGCTGACGCGAGCGCCTCCTCGGGCCGCTCGAGGCGGAGGAGCAGCGGGGAGAGGTACAGGTCGAAGGTCGGCTCGTCGGGCCAGGTGGCGACGGCGTCCTCCAGCAGGCGGACCGCGCGGTCGGGATGCCCGGCGGCCTCGTGGAGGTGCGACAGCCACCCGATCCAGGGCTTGTCCTCGTCGGGCACGCCCGTGAGCACGGCGGTCACGACCGCGGCCGCGCCCTCGTACAGCGCGCGCTGCTCCGGGCCCTCGGGGAGCTGGTCCGCGGTGAGCTCGAGCACGTCGGCCTGCTCGGTGCCCCGGGCGACGCGCGCCGCCACGTCCACCAGCCTGCGCCAGGCGGTCGCGTCCTTCTCGGCGAGCTCCCTCGACACCATCGCCGCGAGCAGCGCGCGATCGGGGGCGTGCTCGGCGATCCAGGCGGCGTCGTCGGCCGTGGGTTCCAGGGCCAGTCGTGCCAGGCGCAGCTCGACGCCGTCGGTGGCGCCTGCCGTCCGCGCGAGCCAGGGGCCCGCCTCGTCCCCGTCACCCTGCGAGACCAGCGCATACGCCACGTGGGCGGCCTGGTCGGGGGTGGCGGCCTCGGGACCGGCGGCGACCACCGCCGCCTCGTCGCTCCCGGGGGCGGTGCGCAGCCAGGCCAGCATCGCCTCGCGTCCCGGATACCCCACCATCCGCGCCTTCTCCGTGCCGTCGGCGGCGACCACCAGGACCGTCGGGTAGCTGCCGATGTCGTACCGGTCCTTCAGCTCGAAGCTGGCGCGGTTGTCGGCGTCCAGCACCGCGACCTCGTAGGCGTCGAGCTCCTCGGGCTGCGGATCGGCGTGGAGCACCTCGGCCCCGAGCAGGTTGCACGGGGGGCACCACACGGCGGAGAAGTCCAGCAGCACGGCCCGCCCCGAGCTCTTGGCGCGGGCGAAGGCCTCGTCGGCGCCCGATGCGTTCGCCTGGGGCCCGAAGGGTCGGTGCTCCTCGTCCGAGGACGGCTCGGACACCGCCAGCGCCACGGTGCCCCTGGTGGCCGACGAGACCTGGCCCTGCAGCGACCAACGGGTCGGCCGGCAGATCGTGCCGTCGAGGTTGCACAAGCCCACCTCGAGCTCGCCCTGGAGCTCGGTGCCGCGGAGGTCGGGGACGGCGAGCGGAGCATGGAGCAGCGCGCCCGATCCCTCGATGCGGATCTCGGCGAGCGCGGACCGGAGCATGAGCGCGACCGGTGCGTCCGCAGCGACCTTCTCGCCCGCGGGGGCGGTGACCGCGAGGGTGGACGCCTCTTTCTTCCAGGCCACGGTGACGGTGGGTGGGGCCGCCAGCGCGGCGGTCGTGAGCAGGAGCAAGGGACCTCCGGCCTACCTCCTACCCTCGGTCGCGGTCGCGGGCAGGTGCGACCGGGGTTAGGTGCGCGGCCGATCGTTCGGAGGCACCCTTGAGGCCCTGGCTCGTCGCGCTGCTCGCGTTCGCCTGCAACCCACCCCCGCCGCCCCCGGTGGTCCCGGGGACCATCGAGAACCCCGGACCGACCGTCGGGACCGTCGACGGGACGCCCATCGGGGCGAACGAGCTCGCCCAGGTCTTCAAGTCGATGCGGGTCCCGCCGGACATGATCGAGGGCCTGGAGAACACCCCCCGCGGGCGACACATCGCCCAGGAGTACGCGGTCGCGACCGTGCTGTACAGCAAGGCGCTCGAGATGAAGCTCCAGGACGACCCCGAGGTGCGGATGCAGATCGCGTTCGCCGAGCGGCAGGTCCTGGCGCAGGCCGCTCGCGGCAAGATGACCCGCGACGCCGTCACCGAGGAGGCCATCCGCGCCTGGTACGACGAGAACAAGGCGCGCTTCGACAAGCCCGAGGTCCGCGCTCGCCAGATCGTGGTGGCGTCGGAGTCGCTCGCGAAGGACCTGACGGACCGGCTGGCCAAGGGGGAGGACTTCGCGGAGCTCGCCAAGGCGCACTCGATCGACCCGACGACGAAGAACGCGGGTGGCGAGATCGGGTGGTTCAAGGCGCACGAGATGCCGCAGATCGGCGACCAGGTGATGGCCGCCGACGTCGGGACCCGCCTGGGCCCGCTCGAGTCGCGGCTGGGCTTCCACATCGTGGAGGTCGAGGAGAAGCGGGACGCCACACCCTTCGAGGAGGCGCGCCCCATGGCCGAGCAGGCGCTGCTCGAGAAGGAGCGGGACCACCAGACCGAGGTGATCCGTCAGTCCGCGAAGATCGAGTGGGCGCAGCCGCTCGACGAGGAGTGGGAGAAGCGTCACGGCATCGAGCCGGCCGCCCCGGGCCAGCTTCCGGCCGGACATCCCCCGCCCGAGCCGGTGCACCCGTGAGCGGGCGCGACTGGGTGGTGATCCTCGGGGCCTCCTCGGGGTTCGGCGCGGCCAGCGCGCGGGCGTTCGCCGCCCGCGGGTACGCCGTGCTCGGCGTGCACCTCGATCGGCGTGGCGCGATGCCCGCGATCGAGGCGTTGATGGAGGAGCTCCGCGGCCACGGCGTGCCGGTGAGCTTCCACAACGTGAACGCGGCGGGCGACGAGGAGCGCGCGAAGGTCCTCGAGGCGCTGCGGGCCGAGATGGGCGAGGGGGACCGGGTGCGCGTGCTGCTGCACAGCCTGGCCTTCGGGACGCTCCGGCCGCTCGTGTCCGAGGATGGCGCGGTGCTGGGTCGCAAGCACGTGGAGATGACGCTCGACGTGATGAGCTCGTCGCTCGCCTACTGGGCCCAGGACCTCGTGTCCGGCGGCTTCATGGGGCAGGGCGGCCGGATCTACGCGATGACGTCGTCGGGCTCGCTGGCGGCCTGGCCGAGCTACGGCGCGGTGAGCGCCGCGAAGTGCGCGCTCGAGGCATGGATCCGCCAGCTGGCGGTGGAGCTCGCTCCCCGCGGCATCACCGCGAACGCGATCATGGCCGGCGTGACCCGGACCCCCGCGCTCGACAAGATCCCGGGCAACGACGAGATCGAGCGCCGCGCGTTGGAGCGCAACCCGAGCGGTCGGCTCACGACCCCGGAGGACGTGGCTGCGTGCCTGGTCACGCTCGCCGAGCCGGGGACCGCCTGGCTCACGGGGAACGTGCTCCGGGTCGACGGCGGAGAGTCCGTCAGCGGCTGAGACACGAAGGCCGGAGACGCTTCGTCGCGTGCTCCGGCCCTCCAGGACAGGTCCCGCTCGATCAGTTCGCGGTCAGGTGGACCCCGGTGTAGGCCGCGTAGGCGCGCAGCATGATGTGGTACGTGCCGCTCGCGGGGTTGGTGACCGTGCAGGTCTCCTCGTTGCCGTTCTTGTAGGGGCGGCAGTCGTAGGAGGAGGTCGTCGGCGCCGAGCCCTTCTTCAGGTAGAGGTCGGCGTCGCCGGTGCCGCCCGTGATGCGGACGGTCAGGCTGCTGGTACCCGCCGGCACGTCGACCGTCCAGCGCTGCTCACCGTTCTTGGCGTCCGACAGGTTGGCCAGGTCCAGGTCGGGGCCGGTCGGGGTCGGGTCGGGCGTGGTGGTCGGAGCGTCGTAGCTGCTGGTCAGCGACACACCGGAGAAGGTCGAGTAGGCCTTCACCCGGACGTGCCAGGTGCCGGCGGCCGGAGCGGCGAACGTGCAGGTCTCGTTGTTGCCGTTCTTGTAGGGGCGGCAGTCGTAGGCGCTGTCGGTCGGCGCCGAGCCCTTGCGGATGTACATGTCGGCGTCGCCGGTGCCGCCGCTCATGTTGAACACCAGGTTCGTCGCGCCCTCGGGCACCTCGATGGTGTAGGTGAGGGAGTTGCCGCTGGTGGCGGACAGCCCGGTCAGGTTCAGGTTGTCACCGGTCGGCTGCGGGTCGGTCGGCGTGCCGGGATCGGTCGGGGTGTTGCCGGCGGGGGGCGAGCCCACGCCGACCTCGGCCCAGGCGGCCTCGACGCTGAACACCTCGGGGGAGTTGTTGCCGTACAGCGCCTTCGCGGCGTTGACGGTGGCGGTGCGGGCGCCCGCGAAGTTGGTGGACGCCGTCATCCACTCGGTGAGCGCCGCGTACCAGATGGCAGAGGCCTTCTGGACGCCGATGCCCGGGACCTCGTTGACGGAGGCCAGCCGCGGGTGGTGACCGCCCTGCGCCACCAGGTAGAAGACCAGGTTCGGCAGGCCGCTGTTGGTGTGGACGCCGCCGTTGTCGGCCGAGCCCGTGTAGATGTTGCTCATGTGGTCGGCGCTGTCGCCGTCCTGGTGCGGGTTGTCCATGTACCGCAGGGCGTCACCGGAGGTGCCGGGGGTCCAGGCGTCCTCGCCGATGTCCCAGATGTCGTTGCCCGGGCCCTCGACGAAGTACTCGACCATCGCGCCGAACACGTCGGACATCGACTCGTTCAGGGCGCCCGACTGGCCGGAGTAGATCAGGCCGGCCGTGTGCTCGGTGACGCCGTGGGTCAGCTCGTGGCCCGCGATGTCGAGCGAGGTCAGGGGCCCGAGCCAGGAGTTGTCGCCGTCGCCGAAGACCATCCGGGTGCCGTCCCAGTAGGCGTTGGCGTACCGGTTGCCGTAGTGGACGACGGCGGTGGTGAGGCCCTCCTTGTAGTCGGGGCCCCCGTTGCCGTCGATGCCGTTGCGGCCGAAGGTCTGGGCGTAGTAGTCGAGCGTCGAGACCACGCCGAAGTGGGCGTCGGCGGCGACGTTGTCGACGGTGAAGTTCGTGCCGCTGCTGACCACGTCGTAGATCGAGGTGGAGGAGGTCGTCGAGGCGTTGCGCGCCGACCAGGTGCCGGTGCCCTTGCTCGCCGACACCGTGCGGTAGCCGCCCGAGGTGCTGTCGCAGGGGAAGGAGATGGCGCCGTTGTAGGCGGTGTTGGCGGTGCAGGTCGCGGTCTGCAGGTCGTCGTAGCTCCAGACCACCTTGCCGTCGTGCGCGTCCACGAAGACCACGGGGATGGAGCTGCGGTCGCTGCCGTCCAGGCGCGGGATGCGGACGCGGTAGACCAGGTGGTCGCCGCTGTCGTGGCGCAGCACGCCGAGGACCGCCTGCGGGTAGTCGCTGACGTTGTCCCAGCCGCCGGTCTTGAGGACGGCCTGCTCGAGGGCGTCGGCCTGCAGGACGCGGGGCGTGGTGTCGAGGTCGACGCCGTGCTCCCAGCCGTCCGTCATGTCGATGACCTCGCCGTCCTCGTCGAGGTGGACGATGGACTGCGCGCCGAAGACCGGCAGGCCGTCGAGCTCCTGGTCGATGCGGACGTGGGCCAGCCCGTTGCGGATCTGGACCTGGTCCGTCGCCACGCCGAAGATGCCGGCGAGCACGCGCTCCTCGTTGTCGTCGAGGAACCCGTAGGCCAGGTCCTCGGCGAGGCGCTGCTCCTCCTCGGAGCCGGTCGCGAAGATGCTGTCGCGGCCGTCGATGGACTGCTGCAGCGCCGACGGGTCCAGGAGGGTGTCGGTGCAGGCGGTGAGGAGGGTGGCGAGGGCCACGAACAGGATCGGATCGCGCGTCACTGGCTACTCCAGAGCACAAGAGGCGCGATCAGAAGAAATGAGGTGTCAGCAAATGGCCGACGCCGACCCATAGAGCGAGCCTCGTGCCAACCCCGATCCGTCGAAGGATCGAGGATCCAGCGTGCCAGGTGCGGTATAAAAGCCGCGGGTAGCTGTCCCACCTGTCCCACCGGTGCCCCAGGTCACCGTCACCTCCGGCTTCGCTTCGCTTCGCCTCCGCGGGCAGCAGAGCTGCCCTTGGCGACCCACTCCTCGCGAGAAATCCCACGCTGGTTCGAGCGTCTCGACGGGTTCGGAGCGATCGGGATTTTCGCGGGAGCCTCGGGTCCCGGGGGCTCTGCCCCTCGGCTCCCCGCTGGGGCTCCGCCCCAGACCCCGTAGACGTGCCTCCCGCCGCACGGCCGCGTCCGTGGTGGACCGTACGGCCCTCGGGTCCCGGGGGCCCTGCCCCTCGGCTCCCCGCTGCATTCCAAGAATGCTAATGCTGACGACCTGACCCCTGTGCACCCGGGGAGCGAGGCAGGGCGCGTGCGCACCGGAAGCCGTTGTTCGGATACGGCGCGTCGGGGCGCGACTTGCCCCTCGCCCACAGGCCGTAGGCCGAGCACGCGCCGGCGCTGCACCACCACGAGCCGCCGCGCGCCACCCTCGCCCAGCCGTGGTCCGCGCCCTTCGGGTCCGTGACGCCGTCGCGGTCCCGCTCGTACGTGTCGGCCGCGTACCAGTCGGCGGTCCACTGCCAGACGTTCCCGACGGGGTCGTACAGCCCCCACGCGTTCGGCGGGAAGGCGTCGACCGGCGAGGTGTACAGCCAGCCGTCGGACCGCTCGTTCGCGTGGTGGTCGCGGCCCTGCCAGAAGTTCAGCCGGTACACCCCGTCGACCACCGGCTCGTCACCCCACGGGTAGCGGCCCTCGCTGCCGGCGCGCATCGCGTACTCCCACTCCGCCTCGGTCGGCAGGCGCCAGCCGTGGGCGGCGCAGTACGCGTCGGCGTCCCGCCAGCTCACCACGACCACCGGGTGCTCGTCGGTCTGCGGGTTCTCGACGTCGGGACCCCAGGGCGCCCGCCAGGACGCACCCTCGACGCGCTCCCACGCCCAGTCGTCCATCCCCTCGACGCTCACCATCGCGAACCCGAGCTTCTCGGCGCTCGTGACGTAGCCGCTCTCCTCCACCCACGCGCGGAACGCGCCCACCGTCACCAGTGTCCGCTGCAGCTCGAAGCCCGACACCGTGACCCGGTGCGCGGGCGACTCCTCCCGATGGTGGCTGTGGTCCCGTCCCATCGTGAACGTGCCGCCCGGCACGCTGACCCAGCCGGGCTCCACCTCGACCTCGACGGGCGGGGCAGGGGAGCACGCCAGCAGGGTCAGGGCTCGTAGCAAAGGTCCAGGCACTCGGGGGCGTGGTCGGGGAACTCCTTCAGGCAGTCCTCCCGCTCCTTGCCCTCCGACATCTTCCGGTACTGGCAGGTGTTGAGGTCGCCGCACCGGGGGCACTTCTCGGCGCGCTTCTTCTCCGCCTCGTCGTAGCAGCGGCCCTCGGCCTCCCCGCACGACCCCTCGCAGGTCCCCTTCGCAGCCAGGCAGGTGTCCCGGCAGGCGGCGCGCTTCTCGGCACACGCGCGCGCGCACGCTGCGCCCTTGCCCTCGCAGCTCGACTTGCAGCTCTCGCAGGTCCCCGCGCAGGTCGCCTGGCAACCCACGCAGCGCGGCTGGCAGTCGTCCTTGCAGCCCTCTCCCTGGTCGAAGCAGCCGAACGGATCGGGCGCGCAGTTCTGGTCGAACTCGCGCCAGGTGCACTCGTCGTCCGAGCTGTCCGGACCGTCGACCCCGAAGACCGCGGCGCAGTCCTCGAGGTAGGCGGCGACCACGTCGTCTGCGGCGCCCGCCTTCCCGCGCCGCTTGCCGGCCTTGCCCTTGTGCTTGCCGCGCGCTGGAGAGGGCTCCGGCGCAGGCTGCTCCGCGACCGGCTCGGGCTCGGGCACGGGGTCGGGGGTGGTCTCGCCGGCGCAGGCCAGGCCGAGCGCCAGCAGGAGGGCGGCGATCCAGGGAGAGGTACGGGTCAAGCTCACTCCGAGACGCAGAGGTCGATGCAGCGCGGGTCCGTGCCCGGGAACTCGGCGAGGCAGTCCGTCGCCGGTCGCCCGGCCTTGTACATCCTCTGGTTGCAGTCGAACAGGTCGGTGCAGTGGGGGCACAGGCTGGAGCGCTCCGCGTAGGCGTCTTCCCAGCAGGTGTGCTCGGTCGTGTCGCACCGACCCTCGCACCCCGACTTCTCGCCGAGGCAGTCGTCGCGGCAGCCCGCTCGCTTCTCGGCGCAGGCGCGGACGCAGGCCTTGTCCCCGGCTTCGCAGCGCGACTTGCACAGGTCGCAGGTCTGCCGGCAGTGATCCTGGCAGTTCTGGCAGCGCGGCTGGCACCGGTCCTTGCAGCTCTCGCCGGCGTCGTGGCAGCCCTGGAAGTCCGGGGCGCAGCTCTGGTCGAACGGGCGGAACTCGCACTCGTCGTCCGACGGGCCGAGCTCGGGGTCCTCGGCGCCGAACACCGCGGCGCAGTCGGCGACGTAGGCCGCGATCACGTCCTGCGTCCCTCCGGGCCTGCCCTGGCGCTTGCCGCCCTTCCCCTTGTGCTTCCCGCGATCCGGCGACGGCGCGGGGGTGGGCTCCGGACTCGCGACCGGCGCTGGCGTCGGGGTCGGTTCGGGGGTCGTCTCGCCCGTGCACGCCAGGCTGGCGACCAGGACGACCATGGCCAGGGTGACTCGGGTCCGGATCATGTCGGGAGGATACGGGGCGGCGTGCCACCGATCTACCTCGACCATCACGCGACCACCCCCTGCGACCCGAGCGTGGTCCAGGCGATGCTCCCGTGGTTCACCGAGCGGGCGGGGAACGCCTCCTCCCGCGGGCACCGCTTCGGGGTGGCGGCGCGCGAGGCCACCGAGCGCGGGCGGGCCGCCGTGGCCGCGCGGGTCGGGTGCTCCCCCAAGGAGGTCGTGTTCACGAGCGGGGCGACCGAAGCCGACAACCTCGCCGTCCTCGGCGTGGCGCGGGCGGCACGGTCCCGCGGGAAGCGGCACGTGATCACCGTCGCCACCGAGCACCGCGCCGTGCTCGACCCCGTCCTCGCGCTGACCCGCGAGGGCTTCGAGGCGACCGTGCTCCCCGTGGACGGGCGCGGTGGGCTCGACCCGGACGACCTGCGGCGGGAGCTCCGGCCGGACACCGCGCTCGTGTCCGCGATGCTCGTCAACAACGAGATCGGCGTCGTCCACCCGATCGCGGCGCTGGGCGCGATCTGCCGCGAGGCGTCGGTGCCGCTGCACTGCGACGCCGCCCAGGCGGGCTCGCTCCCGCTGCCCTGGGCGAGCGTGGACCTGCTGTCGCTGTCGGCGCACAAGGTGTACGGCCCGCAGGGGGTGGGCGCGCTGTGCGTCCGGCGTCGGCCGCGCATCGAGATCCAGCCGCTCGTCCACGGCGGAGGCCACGAGCGGGGCCTGCGCTCGGGAACGCTGCCCGTGCCGCTGATCGTGGGCTTCGGACACGCGCTCGGCCTGCTGTCGGCCGACGAGGGGCGACGGCTCGCGGCCCTGCGCGACCGCCTGTGGCGCGGGCTGTCCGAGCGCATCGAGGGGGTGTCCCTCAACGGGCCCGCCCTCGAGGACCGCGCCCCGCAGAACCTCCACGTCAGCTTCGAGGGGATCGAGGCCGAGGCCCTCCTGATGTCGGTGCGCGACGAGCTCGCGCTGTCCACGGGCTCGGCGTGCAGCTCGGAGACGCTCGAGCCCTCGCACGTGCTGCGCGCCCTCGATCTCCCGCGGGACCGCGCCCACGCCTCGGTCCGCTTCGGGCTCGGGCGCTTCAACGACGAGGCCCAGATCGATCGGGCGGTGGCGCTGCTCGCCGACCGGGTGGCGACGCTGCGGCACCTGACGGTCGGCTGAGGTTACGGCCTCCGGAGAGAGGATCCCATGGCGTTGACGCTGACCGGCTCGGCCGTGAACCGCGGCAAGGAGCTGCTGGTCGAGAAGAACGCGAGCTGGCTGCGGATCGGCATCCGCGGCGGCGGCTGCTCGGGCCTGTCCTACTTCATGGACTACGTGGCCGAGCCCGAGGCGACGGACAAGCAGTTCGAGCAGGACGGCCTGAACGTCTGCATCGACCGCAAGAGCTACCTCTTCCTCAACGGCACCGAGATCGACTGGGAGCACAGCCTGGTGAAGTCGGGCTTCGTGTTCAAGAACCCGGACGCGAAGAAGACCTGCTCCTGCGGCGAGTCGTTCTCGCTCTGAGCAGCGTCAGATGCTAGGCTTGGCCTTCCCGGTACATCCGGGTGGTTGGAGCTGGCATGTTGTCGTTGCTCGTGGTGGCGTGCGTTTCGCCGGAGCTCGCAGAGATCGGCGTCGGTCCCGCGGCGATGCGGTTGCCCGGGACCACCTGGGAGCTGGAGGGCCCGAACGACTTCGGCGTGGCGGTGGCCAGCGCGGGCGACGTGGATGGGGACGGTTTCGCGGATGTCCTCGTCGGCGTCCCGACCTACAACCCCAACCCCGGCTACCAGGCCTCGTCCACCGGAGCAGCCGTCCTGTTCGCCGGGAGTCCGTCGGGTCTGGAGAGCTTGCCCTCCTGGACGGCGGTCGACAGCACCGGGGCCACGCGGTTCGGTGACGCACTGGCCGGGGTCGGCGACGTCGATGGCGATGGGTACGACGATGTGATCGTGGGTGCGCCCTACTGGAGGAACGGTGAGTCCGACGAGGGCGCCATCTTTCTCTACCTCGGTGCGCCCGGTGGACTCTCTCCGGTCGTCGCGTGGAGCCACGAGTCCAACGTGGTCGACGCCTCGCTCGGGTTCGCCGTGTCGGGTGCGGGCGACGTGAACGGCGACGGCTACGCCGATGTCGTGGTCGGCGCACCCTTCTACGGCGAGGGCGCTGTCCACCTGTTCGTCGGCGGACCGGCTGGGCTCTCCCTGGCCTGGACCGTGACGGGGAACCAGCTCGGCATGTCGCTGGGAATGTCGGTTTCGGGCGCTGGCGACGTGAATGGTGACGGATACGACGATCTCCTGGTCGGCGCTCCCAACTATCGCGACCGTGTGACCAGCGAGGGCGCCGCGTTGCTGTTCCTCGGTGGGGCGACAGGACCTTCGACCGTTCCCGATTGGGCGGTGGCGGGTGACACCCCCCAGCTCCAGCTCGGTGGGAACGTGGCGGGAGGCGGGGATGTGAATGGCGATGGCTATGACGACGTGGTCGTGGCGACGAACGGGGAGGGCCGCGTCGCGGTCTATGTGGGCGGTCCGGCTGGACTTTCCGCCAACCCGATCTGGACGGCCGGGTTTCCCGCTCCCGAGGTCTGGGTCGGCCCGAGGGTCGCGCTCGCCCAGGACCTCGACGGTGACGGGTACGACGATGTCGTGGTCGGGGCCTGGTACGAGGATGGCGCCTTCGTGGGCGAGGGTGCCGCCCATGTCTACTTCGGTGGGTCTTCCGGGCCCTCCGCGGATCCGGATTGGTCTGGGAGAGGGGGCGGCCGCGACGTCAAGTTCGGTGCGGCGGTGGCCGGCGTCGGCGATGTCGATGGAGACGGGCGGAACGAGCTGCTGGTCGGAGGGTACGGCAGCGCCTACCTCTTCCCCTCGTTCGTCGACACGGACGGGGACGGCTGGCTCGATGCGGCGGATGTGTGTCCCTCGGTGGCCGATCCCGCGCAGGCGGACACCGACGGCGACGCGATCGGCGATGCCTGCGACGCTCCTTCGATCGAGCTTCGGGGTCGCGTGGTCGCCGGTACGGATGCAACGTTGGTGGCTGGTGGCGTCGTCGCCGGAGAGAGTGTCCGGTTCCTGGGGGCGTTCGGCCCAGGTGGGCAGGGACCCTGTGCCGCGGGAATCTGCCTGGCCCTCGGACCGTCCGCGACGCTTCTGGGCACGGCCGTCGCGGACCCGAATGGGACGGCGGTACTGGTGACGCCCGTGCCGGCCGGATTGGTTCCTGGTGGTCCGTACGTCGTCCAGGCGCTGGTCGTTCGGGGCGCTGGAGGGCAGGACTCGGTGGTCTCGGAGGTGCTGACGATCGGTGCCGACAGGATCGACTGGGACGGTGATGGACTGGTGGACGCACAGGAGACGGTTCGTGGAACGGACGTGCGTTCTCCGGACACGGACGGTGATGGGATGGACGACGGTGCCGAAGCCATCTCGGGCAACGACCCGCTGAATGCGGACACGGACGGCGACGGGGTCTTGGATGGCGCGGACGCGTGCTGGTTCCGCGACGACCTGATCGACCTGGACAGCGACGGGATCGCTGACGGATGTGACCGGTGTCCCTCGATGTCCGACCCGCTCCAGCTCGATACCGACGAGGACGGCGTCGGTGATGTGTGCGAGGTCTGGACCTTGAGCGACACGACCTGGTTGGTGACTGGTGTCCTCCCCAACTATGCGGGGGATACCGTCCTTGCGCTCGGTGACGTCAACGGTGATGGCTACGACGACGTTCTCGTGACCGCGGGACTCGGCCTCACCGACGAGGTCGATGTGTTCTTCGGCAGCCCGTCTGGCCCCGGGTCGATCCCCGATTGGACGGTGTTTGGGTCGGGCGTGGCGTCGGCAGCCGGTGACGTGAACGGCGACGGGTACGCCGATGTCCTGATGTCTGGAGAGGGGTGGTCCGGCCCGCTCGGGGACGGCGTGGTGGCCCTGTACCTCGGAAGTCCCGGTGGTCTCCCTCCGACTCCTTCCTGGACCGCCTGGGGTGATCACCGTCGCGCGCGGTTCGGCGCCTCTTGCGTGGGAGGGATGGACCTGAACGGAGATGGCTACGACGACATCGCTGTCGGCGCCCCGGACTACGACCAGTCCGACGAGGACGTGGGGTTGGTCGAGGTGTTCTTCGGCGGACCAGCGGGACCGTCCGCCACGGCGGATCAGCGGGTCTTCGGCTCTGCCGCCGGCGCCCACCTGGGGTACGGGTTGCTCGACGCTGGCGATGTGAACGGCGATGGATACGGCGACCTGCTGATGAACGCACAGGTGTATGGAGGGACGACGTTCGGCCTCTCCACTCATCCGATGTCGGGGCGGAGTTTCCACGCCGGGGTGGGCGACCTCAACGGCGATGGGTACTCGGACCTCCTCCGACAATCCTACCTCCCCGATGGGAGATGGGTGGCTTCGGTCCATCGGGGCGCACCTGGTGGTCCCGACGACGTGGCGGTCTGGTCCGTGACCTCCGATCAGATCGTGGACTCCCTCGGCGACGCATCGACGGCGGGCGACCTGGACGGTGACGGGTTCGACGACCTGGTCCTCGGTGCGAGCTCGTACGACGGTGCGTGGCCCGATCGGGACGCCGGAGCCGTGTACGTCTACCTCGGCGGGCCCCACGGGCTCCCTGCCGAGCCTGCGTGGACGGCGTTGGGTCCGGAGGCGGGCGCACGGTTCGGAAGTGGAGTCTCGGTCGCCGACGTGGATGGTGACGGGCTTGGCGACCTGTTGGTGGGGGCGCCGAACGAAGGGTTCAACAACGCCGGGGAGGTCCACCTCTACCTCGGTCGCCAGCGCTGAGCGGTCAGCGGGTGACCACCCCGACCGTGTTGCGCAGCGGCTCGGGCAGGCCCCTGGCGTCCGCCTCCACCTCGGTCGGTGGGTCGAGCACGGCGGCCAGCGCGGCGGCCTCCAGCCTGGCGAGCGCGCGGTCCGGGTCCGTCGCGGCCTTCAGCACGATGTCCGGGGCCCCGAGCGCGTGCAGGCCGATGGTGCACGGACGCTCGCTGGTCGGGACCAGCAGCACCATCGCGCGGATCAAGGCGCGCGCTAGCTCCTCGCGACCCTCGGCACGCTCGGCCTCCGCGACCAGCAGCTGGTACCCGTCGGCGCCGTGCGACAGCCCGCTGGTACGGCAGCGCAGCGCGAGCGCGCCGCCGTTCACGATGGCGTCCGTCCCGCGGAGCAACGTGAGCGCGGTCTGCAGCACGTCGGGACCGGGGCGGATCGAGACGCCGACGACCGAGCGGTGATCGACCATCTCCTTGGCGATCGCCTCGTCGATCGTGGGCAGGACGGGGTCGGTGCCCGCGAGCATCGCCTCGACCAGCCCGAGGTTCGGCGGCGACATCGTCAGCGAGACCCGCTCGCCCGTCTCGCGGTGCGTGAAGCCCGTCTCCAGCGCCTCCCACGGGCTGTCGATGACGGCCAGCAGCCGCAGCAACAGCCGCGGGTGGTTCCACAGGCCGACCAGGTCGAAGCCCGGGTTCATGACTTCTCCTCCGTGTACTGCTGGACCGCCTGCCGAACGCGGCGCGCCTCGCCCTCGGTGTGCCGCGCGAGCGCGTCGTGCAGCCGGGGGTCACGGAGCAGGTGGTTGCTGTACGTGATCGTCGGGTCGAAGCCCCGGCTGACCTTGTGCGATCCGCCGTGCCCCGGCTCGAACACCTTCACCCCGCGCGCGATCGCGTCCTCGATGGGGCGGTAGTAGCAGACCTCGAAGTGCAGGAACTTGATGTCCCGGTCGCAGCCCCAGTAGCGGCCGTAGAGCCGGTCCCCCTTGAGGACGTTGAACGTGCCCGCCACGAGGCGGTCGCCGTCCCGGGCGAGCACGGTGTGCAGCCGGTCGCCCCACACCTGGCCCAGGTGCTGGAAGGCCTCCTCCGAGAGGTAGACGCGCCCCCACGGGCCGAACTGCCCGGCGGTGTTCCGGTGGAAGCGGTGCAGCGCGGCGAGCTCGGCCTCGTCGGGCGCGGTCTTCACGTCGAACCGCAGCCGCGCGACCTCCTTGCGCTCCCGCCGCAGCTTGTTCCGCTTGTCCGACGGGAAGGCCTTGAGCCAGTCGTCGAAGCGCTCGTAGCCCTGGTTGGTCCAGTGGAACTGGTACTGGAGACGCGTGAAGGCGCCGCGGGCGGCGAGCTCGGTGGACTCCTCCTCGGTGTCGAAGAGCACGTGCAGGCCGTGGCAGTCGCGACCGGCGGCCTCGATCCCGGCGAGCAGCGCCTCGAGGACGGCGGCGCGGTCGGCGTCGGGCGCGATGAGCAGCCGCTGGCCGGTGACCGGGGAGAAGGGCACGCCCACGACCAGCTTCGGGTAGTAGGACAGACCCGCGCGCATCGCGGCGTCCGCCCACCCGTGGTCGTAGACGAACTCCCCCATGCTGTGCTCCTTGACCCAGCAGGGCGCGGCGCCCACGAGGCGCTCGCCGTCGCGCACCACGACGGGCCGCGGTGTCCAGCCGGTCTCGGGGACGGCGCAGCCGAAGTCCTCGAGCGTCCGCAGGAACACGTGCTCCAGGAAGGGGGAGCCGTCGTCGCCGACCAACGCGTCCCAGGCGGTGGCGTCGATCTCGGCGTACGACCCGAGCACGGAGACCTTGAGCATCGCCTGCGGGTAACATCGTTCGCGCGTAGACTGGGCCATGACGCTGCTCACGTGGCTGCTCGTCCCCCATGCGCTCGCTGCTCCCTACGTCGCTCCGAGCGTCACACCCTTCGTCGGCGGCGTGTTCGGCGGCGACGCGCCCGTCCGCGTCTCCTGGGGGGTGCGGGCCAGCACGCTCGTCGTGTTCGAGGGACAGCTGGACTGCCGCAACCTCTCCCCGAGCGTGGTGGGTGCGGGTGGCTCGCTCGGGTTCGCGATGGCCGGGCTGCACGCGCCGCGCGTCACGATGGCGGCGACGGGGGCCTACGGCTCGGGCAACGGCGCGCCCTTCGTCGACGGCGCCGTGGACATCGGGGTGGCGGTCGGTGCGAAGGCCCTGGTGAGCCCGACGATCAGCGTGCTCGGTGGCGTCGGGCCGGCTGTGCTCCAGGTCCGGTCCACGCCGCTGTTCGGGGAGCCCGTCTCGGTGGAGGCGGGCTTCTCCGTGCTGGGCATCTTCCCGTCGAGCCAGTGCGTGATCGGGCGGCCCGCTCGCGACGAGGACGGTGACCGTGTGGCCGCCCGCGCCGAGGTCCTCGGCCCCACGGGGCTGGCCGCGCTGTGGGCGAGGGACGCCGCCGACGAGGGCGAGGCGATCGCGGCCTTCCTGGCGCTCGCCGCCGAGCTCGCCGCCGCGGGTGCGCCCCGGGCCCTGGTCGACGGTGCGCTCCGGGCCGCGCGCGACGAGGTGCTGCACAGCGCGATGGCGGCGGTGCAGGCCGCGCGGCACGGGAGCATCGGCGAGATCACGCTGCCCACGCCCCCGGCGCGCGCTCCGGACCTCGCTCGGCTGGCGGTCGAGTCGTACGTGGACGGCGTGATCGGCGAGGGTGCGGCCGCGGCGGAGGCTGCGGAGGCCGCCCGACGCACGGGCGACGCGCACCACGCGCGGATCGCGGTGGACGAGGCACGGCACGCCGCCCTCGGTGCGGCCGTGGTCGACTGGGCGCTGGAGGCGGGCGGGGAGCGCGTCCACCACGCGCTGAGCGCGGTGCTGGCGGCGGAGCGTCCGCCCGCGGACGACGGTCACCTGCCCGCGGCGGTCCGGGACAGGATCGGTCGGGAAGCGAGCGGCCGCGCGCGTCGTTGGCTCCGACGCCGCCTCGTCACTCCGCGGTCGAGTCGCCCGTGTCCCCGGTCGGCGTGTCGACCACGTCGGTGACGCTGATGCCGTAGAGCTCCTGCGTCACGGGGCAGCCCGCGAGCGAGAGCGTCAGCCCGAGGAGGCTCGCGACCACGGTCGTGCGGGCGGCGGGGGCGAGGGCGCCACAGAAGACGCAGGTCGTCGCGTCGTCCGCGGCGGTGCGGACGTGGCGCCCGCAGGCGGGGCAGGGGATCATGGGCTTCCTCCGTCCGTGCCCGTCGAGGCTACCACGGCTCGAAGGGCGCGACGGTGGTGGCCGTCCGCCGCCAGGTGCCGTCGGCCATGACGTTGGCGCCGAAGCCGCACTGGGCGTCGCTGCCCGTCTGCTCGATCGTGACGTGGTCCGGCGTGAACACGAAGGCGAGCACGCACTCGGGCAGGTCGGCCGTCCGCCACTCGCCGCGCCCGTCCGCCAGCGTGATCGTGCCTGCGGCGCTCCCGATGTGCGTCCCGAACACCAGCTCGAGGTCGAAGTCCGCGCGCCCGTCGGGCCACCGCGCGAGGCGCAGGGTGTTGCCCGAGCCGTCGTCGTACACCCCGGTCGGGTCGGTGGGCGAGCCCGTCGGCCACCCCTTCGCCCGGGTGAGCCAGGCGGTGTGGCGCTGGTACAGATCGAGCAGGCACGCGTCCGCCGCGCACCCGTCCCGCCGGCCGAGCCAGAGGCGCTGCGCCTCGCGGAGCCCCGTAGCGAGCTCCTTCTTCGCGACCGCCTCCTTCCACGCCGCGGACATCGCCACGTCCGCCGCGGACAGCTCGGCGCTCGCGCAGATCCGGCGCTCGACGTCGGTCGACGCCTTCGCGCAGTCGAACGAGGGCGCTCCCCCATAGGCCACCGCCATCCACCCGATCATCGCGACCTCCGCCGCTGTGGTACCACGAGCTACGGGCGGTCGATGGAGAAGCGACCACGCATCCGGGGACGTGGCGCGGCACCCCGCCAGCCGGTACCCTGCCGGCGCACAACCGGGGGTTCGTCATGTACGGGAAGGTCGGGGCGTCGCTGCAGCAGGAGCTCGACGGCATCCAGGAGGCGGGCACCTGGAAGGCGGAGCGCATCCTCACCGGACCCCAGGCGGCCCGGATCCACGTCGCGGGCGGGCGCGAGGTGCTCAACTTCTGCGCCAACAACTACCTCGGGCTGGCCGACGATCCGCGCCTGGTCCAGGCCGCGAAGGACGCGCTCGACCAGTACGGCTTCGGCATGAGCAGCGTGCGCTTCATCTGCGGCACGCTCGACCTGCACAAGGAGCTCGAGCAGCGGGTCAGCGCCTTCCTCGGCACCGAAGACACCATCCTCTACTCCTCCTGCTTCGACGCGAACGGCGGGCTGTTCGAGACGATCTGCGGCGAGGAGGATGCCATCGTGTCCGCAGCGCTCAACCACGCCTCGATCATCGACGGCATCCGGCTGTCCAAGGCGGCGCGGTACCGCTACCGCCACGACGACATGGCCGAGCTCGACCAGCAGCTGGTGGCGGCGAGGGAGGCCGGCGCACGGCGGATCCTGGTGGCGACCGACGGCGTGTTCAGCATGGACGGGGACATCGCGCGGCTCGACCAGGTGTGCGACGTGGCCGAGAAGCACGGCGCGATGGTCATGGTCGACGACTCGCACGCCACCGGCTTCGTCGGCCCGACCGGCCGCGGCTCCATCGAGCACTGCGGGGTCATGGGTCGCGTCGACGTGATCACCAGCACGCTCGGCAAGGCGCTGGGCGGCGCGTCGGGCGGGTTCACCTCGGGCCGCGCCGAGATCGTGTCCATGCTGCGGCAGCGGTCGCGCCCGTACCTGTTCAGCAACACGCTCGCGCCCATGATCACCGGCGCCGCCGTGAAGGCCTTCGAGCTGCTGTCGGCGACGACCGAGCTGCGCGACCGGCTCGAGGCGAACACGTCCTGGTTCCGCAAGACCATGACCGACGCGGGCTTCGCGATCCGGCCCGGCGTCCACCCGATCGTGCCGATCATGCTCGGGGACGCCGCGCTGGCGGTGCGCTTCGCCGACCGGATGCTGGAGGAGGGGATCTACGTGATCGGCTTCAGCTTCCCGGTGGTTCCCAAGGGGCAGGCCCGCATCCGCGTGCAGATCAGCGCGGGCCACACCCGGGAGCACCTGGAGCGCGCGACGGACGCGTTCGTCCGCGTCGGACGCGATCTCGGCGTCCTGTCCTCTTGACGAACGGTACCGGGGTGGCGGGGGACGCTCCGAGCCGGTAGGAGGACGGTCGTTCGCACGGGAGCCACCGCGATGCCCTACGACGTCACCACCATCCTCGGACGGACCTCGGCGGCCTATGCCGTCGCCCGCAAGACCTTCGGGTACTCCGTCCGCCCCTTGTTCATCTTCACCGGCATGGCCTACATGCGGCTGATGATGGTGACGGGGACCTGGTTCGACCGGCTCTTCTTCCCCATCGCGAAGACCGAGGTGAAGAAGCCCATCGTCATCATCGGCAACCACCGCACGGGCAGCACCTTCCTGCAGCGCTTCCTGCACGACCAGGGCTTCGGCTCCGGCATGATGCTCTACCAGCTGCTGTACCCGTCGCTGACGATGCAGTTCTTCATCAAGCCGTTCCTGCCGCTGCTCGAGGCGGTCAGCCCGACCAAGCACCACGACCACAAGGTGCACGAGACGGGCATGCAGATCGTCGAGACCGACGACGCCGGCGTGACCTTCCGGTTCTTCGACGGCTTCTTCCTCTACGGGTTCGTCCTGGCCTTCCTCGAGGACGAGGACCTGCTGCCCCAGTTCCGCCCCGAGGGCCGCGACACCTCCGCGCGCGACTGGCCCTGGCTCATGGAGCTGTGGAAGCGCAACCTCATCAAGAGCGGCCACACCCGGGTCATCGCGAAGCTGTTCAGCGTGACGCCGCAGACGCCGAACTTCGTGAAGCAGTTCCCCGACGCGAAGGTGCTCTACCTCGCGCGCGACCCGCTCTCGGTCATCCCGTCGACGCTGAGCCTGCTCGAGGGCGTGCTCACGACCGGCCTCGGATACGACAAGCTCGCCCCCGAGGTCCGCGAGCGCCACATCAAGCGGGTGTACACCGCCATCGTCGAGCTGATGCGCCGCTTCCACGACGACTGGGTCAGCGGGGCCATCCCCCACGACAAGGTCCTCATCGTCCGCTTCGACCGCCTGATGGCGGAGTTCGAGCCGATGATGGACGAGATCTGCGCGTTCTGCGAGCTCGAGATGACCGACGCCCAGCGCCAGGCCATCGCCAAGCGCGGCGAGAAGCAGCGGGCGTACAAGTCGGGCCACAAGTACGACCTCGAGAAGTACGGGCTGACCGAGGAGCAGGTGCTCGCGGACACGAAGTTCTTCTACGACACCTTCCTGCCGCCGCTCGAGAGCTCCAAGGCCGCCGAAGGCTAGGACGACGATCCAGCGGCCAACCTCGCCGACAACTTGCGCTTCGCTCGTCGCGTACAGAAGTACGCTTCCTCGCTGCAGCGCGGCGTTGTCGACGATGTTGTCACGCTGGCTCGCCGCCCTTTTGGCCCGGGGAAGGGGCGAGGAATGATGTCGAGGGGGCGGTGCGCCGTTCATCGGCTGATCGGTCGCCGACTCGACTCACGGTTGTCGTGCGTGAGAGCGGAAAAGGCGCTTGCGCCCCGCTCTCTCGCGGGGCAATCGTGAGGAGGTTCTCCGCCAAGGCCCGCGAATGCGGGCCGCGGAGGCCGAGAATCGGCCGGAGTAACCAGAATCGGCCGCAGCGGAGGGGCGGCGTTCGCGGGCCGCTACTGTTTCGGGCGCCTGCCCCTACGGGGCACCGGGGCCCCTGCGGGGTCGGCCCTTCGGCCTCCGTCCGCCCTTCGGGCGGGACCGGCCTGACGGCCGCCCTCCGGTCCCCCTGGCGCGGGTCGACGACGGTGGAGCCGCCTGCGCCTCAGTTGCAGAGCGCGTTGCAGTCCGGCGCGGTGTGGACCGTGAACGCGGTCGCCGTCGCGTCGTAGCAGGCGGCGATGGTGCGCTCCTCGACCGTGTTCGCCGTCGCGTCGGCGATGGCGGTGGAGCTGCACACGACGAGCTGCGGCGCGTCCACACGGATGCCGGGGACGGTGCTGACGCCGCTGTCGACGACGAGCCACCCGTCGAGACGCACCCGCGACGGGCCCGCGACGTGCAGCGCCGCGCCCGCCGAGGTGGCCGCGTTGTCCAGCAGCTGACCGCTCAGGAGCGCCGCGTCCACGCCGGAGAGACGCAGCCCACCACCCTCGGCAGCGCTGTTCCGAGCCACGTCGGGGGACACGAGCTCGAGCTGGCCGCGCGTCATCGCGATCCCGCCGCCGCCGGCGGTCGCCTGGTTGTCGACGATGGCGGTCGCGGTCTTCCCCTGTCCGAGGCGCACGACCGAGGCGTCGTCGATCCACAGGCCGCCGCCGTCCTGTGACGCGACGTTCCCCTCGAAGGAGCCGGCGAGCGTGGACAGCGTGTTCGCGCCCAGCCCCTGCAGGGCGAGGCCACCGCCGTACCGCGCGGTCCCCGTCCGTACGTCCACGCCGGCCAGTGCGGCGTCGGCGCAGCCGATCAGCGCGATCCCGCCGCCCCGCTCCCCGGCCACGTTGCCCTCGAGCAGCGAGCTCTCGACCGCCACGCTGGGGACGCCGTCGAAGAGCACCCCGCCGCCGTCGGTCGCTGCGGTGTTGCCGGTCAGCGTCACGCGCGCCACCCGGACGTTGCCGTGTCCGAGCGCCTGCTCGAAGGCCATGCCCGCGCCGCGGGAGGCCGTGTTGGCCTCGATCCCGCCGCCGTCCCAGCTCACGTCGCCGGACCCGAAGACGCCGCCACCTCCATCCGTGGCGTCGTTGTGGTGCACCGACACCGTGGTCGCGGCGATGGCGGTCGCGTCCACGAGGCCCACGCCGCCGCCGACGCGCGCGGTGTTCGCCGTCACCTCGGTCGCGCCGTCGAGGAGCAGCGAGCCGTCCGGGAGCATCAGCACGCCGCCGCCGAAGTCCTGCGCGCGGTTGTCCGAGACCACGGTGTCGAGCAGTGTGAGCGAGCCGCCCGCCACCAGCCCCCCGCCCGCGCCGGCCTGGTTGTCCACCACGCGGCAACCCTCGAGCTCCACCGACGCCGCCTGGGGTGCGGACAGGCCTCCGCCCTGCGCCGCCACGCCGTCCCGCAGCTCGAGGTGCCGGAACGCGACGGTGGCGTCCGCGCCCACGCGCACCGCCGGTGCGGTCCCGCCGCCGAGGATCCGCGGCAGCTCGCGCGGATCACCCACGAGCTCGATGTCCGCGCCGACGGTGAAGCCGCCCGCGTAGTCGCCCGGACAGACGCCGAGCACGTCGCCGTCGCCCGCGGCGGCCACCGCGGCCGCGAGATCGGTCACGTCCACCGGGTCCGAGCCATCCGCCGCCCAGACGGTCACGGTGTCGCGCTTCTCCCCTCCGGGGATGCAGTCGTTGTCGGCGTCGTCGCAGACCTCGGTGGCGCCGGGGTGGACGTTGGCGCGCTCGTCGTCGCAGTCGTCGCCACCCGCGATGGTCGCGGCGTGCCCGTCGCCGTCCTGGTCGTCGTCGGTGCCCCCGTCGCAGGCCTGGTCGATGCCGTCGTACCAGATCTCCTCCGCGCCCGGGTACGTCGCCGGGTCGAGGTCGTCGCAGTCGTCGGGCAGCAGGACGCCGTCGGCGTCGCAGTCGTCCGTCACGAAGCGCAGCGCCCGCGAGGACAGCGGCAGCGTCACCCGCCCGGCGCAGGAGTGGTCGGCGATGCGCAGCCACAGCTTCCAGGGGACGCCCGACGCCACGGCCTGCGCGGAGCATCCGGCCTCCGCGAAGGGCTCGGTGGACGCGAACAGCCCGCGCTGCCCCACGCCCGCCACGTCGGCGCCCGCCGGCGAGGGGACGCAGGCGGAGATGTCCTCGACGGCGCTCGGATCGACGTCCTCGGGGCACAGCAGCACCACGGCGTCCACCACGTCCGGCGTCCGGTCGTCGAGCAGGATGTTCAGCCGGGTCCAGAGCTCGGCGGACAGCGAGTCCGCGGGGTTGTCCGCGAGCGTGACCACGTCGAGCCCCACCGTGCCGCCGGCTGAGCTGACCAGCTCGGCGGTGATCAGCGTCGGCACCGATCCCGGCACCACCTCGATGGAGGTCGTCGCCTCTCCGGTCGCCTTCTTGCCGAACAGCGAGAGCGTGACCGGGCAGTCGCCCTCGCAGGGCGCCTCGTTGGCGTAGCTCGCGGTGACCGCGAAGCTCCCGTTCGACCCGACGGAGAGCGTCCCCGCGTCCACCCCGACCGGCCCCAGCGTCACCACCGCCGAGAGCTCGTCGCCCGGATCCGCGTCGACGGTGCCCTCGATCCGCAGGGTCAGCGGCCCGTTGCACGCGAACCACGTGTCCGGGGAGGTGTCGGTGATGGTGACCTCGAGGTCGCGCTCACCACCGCAACCGATCAGCGCCAGCGCCAGGCAGGTCGACCGCACGTTCCCTCCGAAGCTGCCTGCTAACCGCGGAAGCCCCGGAGCGGTCGCACGCCGGGGAGCCAGGTGCCGGGATCGACCCCGACCGCCTCGAGGACACCGGCGATCAGGGCGTCGTAGCGGAGGGGCTCGCCGGTGGCGGAGGGCCGCCCGGTCCCCTGGTCGCAGGGCACCCCCACCAGGCGGTCGTCGGTGCCGCCGAGCGAGCGGTGACCGCCCACGTCGGCGCCGAGCAGCATCGCGGCAGTGTACGGCCAGTGGTGGGTCCCGCCGTCCTCGTTGCGCTCGGGGCTGCGTCCGAGCTCGGAGACCACGAGGACCAGCGTCCGATCGAGCAGGCCACGGTCCTCGAGCCGCCGCGCGAGGATGCCGAGGCCGCCGAGCAGCTCGTTCCAGGAGCCGTGCTGCTGGCGCGCGTCGGCGTGGGTGTCGAAGTTGGAGGAGGTCGAGACGAGCACCGCGTGGCAGGTGCCGGCCTCGATCAGCGTCGCGGCGAGCTCCAGGTCGTCGGCGAGCCCGTTGCGGCGCCCGAGCGGGAGCGCGTCGAGCAGCAGGCCCCGCTCGCGCCACAGGGCGTCCGCCCGCGCGGCGGCCGGGTCCCGGTCGCCCCCGGAGCGTCCCCGTCGCCAGGCCTCGATCGCGTCCCAGTCGGTGTCCTCGAGGCCCGGATCGGGGCGGGCGCTGCCGTCGGCGCGCACGAAGCGGCTCGCGGGGTCGAGGAGCGCGCGGAGCTGCCCGCGGACGCCGGCTCGCGCGACCGCGGACGCGAAGGGTCCGGGCCGCCCCACGCCGGACAGGTCGACCGCGCCGATGGGGCCGGTGCCCAGGGTGCCCCCGGTGATGGCGGTGACGTCGGGCGAGCCGTCGACGCCGGTGCCGGCGAGCACGCGGTCCTTGCCCTCCCAGTGCGACAGCGTCCCGACCCAGAGCCCGGGGACGACCGTGGTCCGGTGGGCCCAGTTGTCGAAGTAGCGGCGCACGTAGGGACGGCGCACGTCGTTGCACAGGGCGCGGATCTCGCCCCAGCTCACGACCTGCTCGACGTCGTCGGGATCCTCGGGGTCCACGTCCGGCCAGGGACCGCCGAGCGCCAGGCCGGGCTTGGGGTCGAGCGCGAACGTGGGGTCCCAGCCGCCGTCGGCGTGGACCACGATGAGGTGGGGTGCGCCCGTGGCCGCCCGCGCCTCGAGTGGGAGCACGCGGCATCCGGCGGAGGAGGCGAGCATCCCGGCGAGCAGGTCGCGGCGGCGCATCAGTACCCCACCACGCGGTCGTCGAGCAGCAGCGCCGTGAGGACGACGATCCACGCGTGCCGGGCGTCCCCGCGGTCCAGCGCGGCGCCGAAGAGGGCGAGGTCGGCGTCGAGCGCGTCCTCGTCGGCCTCCTCGGCGAGCCAGCGGCGGTGGAGGTCGCGCAGGGCCTCGCGCACCGCGCCCTCCTCCGTGAGGATGGGCTCCCGGCCGCTGTCGACGGCGTAGGTAGCCGCGTCGGAGGCGAGCCAGCGCCAGGAGAGCTCCCGGGTGGGCGAGGGGGCGGCGTCGGGGCGGGTGCTGTTCCACCCGTCCACCCCACCCATCAGGGCGCGGAGGCCGAACTCGTCGGTGCGCCCGACCTCGACGGCACCGTAGCCGCCGTCCGGGCGGAGGTCCCAGGTGAACCCCGTGAGCTGCTCGACCAGCGCGCTCGCGTGCTCCGGTCGCACCCAAAGCCGTGGCAGCGCCAGGAACCCGGGGTCGAGGACCACCGCCAGCGCGAGCTCCCGCGCGTCCCCATCGGCGCTCCGCAGGTCGTCGGCGAGGGTGGCCGCCGTCGACGCCTCGACCGCCTCCCAGGGCTCCTGGGCGAACCAGGCCCGGAAGCGGCGCGCCGTGCACACCTCGAAGCCGGGATCCGTCGCCAGGGCCCGCCCCAGGCCGGCGAGCCCGTCCACCGGCTCGTTCTTCCACCCGGGCGCCGGCAGGCCCCAGCGGTCGCCGTCGGTGGCGGCCGCCCCGTCGTCCCACATCACCACCGGGTAGCAGTCGCCCGCGAGCGGCGCCGGGCACCCCGAGCGCTCCGCCGTCCGCACCTCGGCCTCGGTGACGTACTTGCGGGCCCCGGCGAAGGCGGCCGCGATCGGGTCGATCACGTCGTGGCAGGTGGTGCACGCCGGGTCGGCGGACACGGCGTCCTGCAGGGACTCGGGCGCGCCGAGCGCGATGGTCCCCGACTCGAGCGACTGGCACACCAGCGCCGACAGCACCTTGGCGGCGCGCGTCCGGTGGCGGTTCTGCTCGCTCGACTGGAAGCGCTGCCAGAACCCGTTCGTCGCCAGCAGCCCCGCCGCCGGCCGCCCGTCCTCCCACGCGACCTCCTGCCACTCGGGCCCGGCGGGGTCCCAGGGCAGCCCCCACACGGCCGCGACGTTCGCGTCGGCCATGGTGGTCGGCGTCGTGAGGATCTCCCCGTAGGGCCTCCCGTCGGTCACGACCTTCTCGATGAGGCGCAGCGGCTCCTCGTCGAGGCTCCTGGTCAGCGTGCCCTCGCCGATGCCCGCGAGGGGCCCCATCGGGGGCGGGTGCGGCTGGGTGTCGATGCGCAGCAGGAGCTGCTCGGCGTGCAGATCGCGCACCACGGCGCCGAATCGCGGGTCCACGACCCAGCGGCGAGCGAGCTCCTCGAGCGAGGCCTCCCCCCGCGTCAGCGCGTCGAGCTCGTCGGAGGAGGGGTGGACGCCGCGCAGCGCCACCGAGACCCGCACCGCGTCGTCGATGGCGGACGGGTCCGGGTCGCGCGCGCAGGCCAGCAGCAGCAGGGCGAGGAGCACGGCCCATCGTGACACGCCCTGCGGGACGGCGCACCGTCAGCGCGGGAGGCTGATGACCCCGCTGTGGATGCCCAGAGCGTAGGTCGGACCGTCCGCCGACCCGGCGAACGACGCGAACCCGTACCCGATCGGGTCGGGCACATCCGTCCAGCTCTCACCGTCGTAGTGGCGCAAGGTCCGGTCCACGGTGGCCCAGATGTCGTCCTGCTGCACGAACCACGCTCCAATCGCCCGCCCGCCGATCCAGGTATCTTCGACCAGCGCGAACCCGCCCGGTTCGGATCGCCACAACGCGAGATCCCGGTCGAGCCACAACGTCTCACCCGTGCTGGTCTGGGTGAATGTCAGGGGCTCGCTGAGCTCGCGGAACAACTCCCAGGTCCCGCCGCGGCGATGCATCGCGTGGATTGCCGGAATGGTGGTCGTCGCCCAGAGCTCCGTGGTGGAGTGACCGATGAGCCAGGAGGCGCCGAGCACGACGGTGTCGTCCTCGAGCACGAAGTCGGCGCCGTCCCAGACCCAGATCTCGCCCAGATCGCCCAGTGCGATCAGCTCGGCTCCTTCGGTCGGTGCGAACACGTCACCGGGAAGGGTGGCGGTGAGCTCTGTGAGACCGGTGCCGTCCCATGTCGACAGTCGAGATCCGCGCTGGAAGTAGATGCCCACCCGTTCGTTGCCTTCCACCCGGTCCGTGTCCGCCGAGGAGTCGATGGCGGTCCAGGCCGTTCCAGTCAGCCGCAGCGCGTGTCCCGAGTCGTCGACCGCGAAAAGACCCCCGCTCGTCATCACCACATCGGTCAGCGTCGCCTGAGGCGGGACCAGTTGGCGCCACGCCTCGGGGGGACCGGGGGTCCAGCTCCACACACCGCCCTGTTCGTCGACGACGGTGGCGCGCCCGCTCGGCTCCGTGGTCACCCACCGCAGGGCGGCGGCGGGTGCGCCCGCCACCTCCACCCATTGGCCGCCTTCCTGGTGCGCCGCGTGTCCCGTCCCCACGATCCACACATCGGATGCCCTTCCTCCGACGCCGAGGGGTTCGAACGGGAGGTCGATCTGCGTCCACCTCGTCCCGTCGAACTGCATCGCCCACGGTTCGGCGCCGTCCAGCACGACATAGGCGCTGTCGGGCGTGGGGGCGAAGCTCGAGAGAGGCGTCCGGTAGGCCAACGTCCAGAGGCCGTCGTGCGACCAGCGGTCTCCGTGGCGCTGCAACATGTCTGCGGAATCGAACGCGAAGACCGTGTCTCCGCCGCATTCCACCTGGTACATCCGTCCGTCCACCGCCGGCCCGTCGGGAACCCACCTGTCGCCCTCGAGCCGCGCGAGGCGGTCGCCGACGGCCCAGACCGATCCATCCGAGGCAGTACACGCCTCGTACAGGATGGCCGCATCGCCCAGCTCCTCCCAGCCGCCGGAGGTTGTCCGACGGAAGGAGCGGTCATCGTCGAAGGTGACGACTACGCCATTGGCCAGGCCGAGCCGGTCGCCGACATCGAAATCCCACACGAAATCGTCTTCGGCCTGGTGAGCGAGCCCAAGTGTGACGGTCGCAGCCCACAGTATTCCGTCGCCATCCACCACCGCATCGCCGACCGACCCATAGGGCCGCTCGAGGAGCAGCTCCCACTCTCCGTCGACCCGTCGATGGGCGATGGTCGGTGTCCAGTAGTCGGTCACCCATAGCTCCGTGCCGGCCCCGGTCGCAGTCGTTGGACTGAACCCGTCTGGCAGCGGCTCCTTCTGCAGGGTGTTCCCGTCCCAGTGAATGGCATTCCCCGCGAAATCGAGCATCCACACGTCGTCGGGGCCGTTGCCCCACAGATCCGTGAGCTGTTCGGTGTTCGCCGAGCTCCAGATGTCGCCGTCATAGTGCGCGGCGCCATGACTGCCGGCGAACCAGATGTCGTCGGGCCCGGAGGCGAACACGGATGGGCTCGTGATGCCGCCCGGCGGGGGAGCGGGCAGGGGATCGAGCGATCCGTCCCAGATCCACGCCTGGACCCCGCGGGAACCGCGGCCCGCGATGGCGACCTGCCGTCGGCCGAACGCCCACAGGTCGGTGAAGGTGTCCTCCGGATCGGGACTGACGGCCACTTCCGTCCAAGCGGCTCCATCCCAATGGAACAGCTGGCTCTCCGAGATGGCCCACAGGTCGTCGCTGGACACGCCGTGGAGCTTCGTCGTCACGGCGGACAGCGGGAAGGAGGGCGACCACTCCTGCCCGTTCCAGTGGGCCAGGCCGTCGGCGGACCTCGCCCAGACATCGTCCGTCGCCACACCGAACACGGGAATCGGACCCAGCAACGGCAGTTCACCCGCGGGGCGGGTCCATCCGAGCCCGCGGGGTCCGAGGTGGAAGTTGTAGTTGGTGGTGGGCATCCAGACGTTGTCGGCGTCGATGGCCCAGATCGACATCGGGTATCCACCGGCCGGCTGCGGTGACTCCCAACACCATCCCGACGCACTGCATGCGCGGTCGTAGCGAATCGGACCGTCGGCGGAGGAGTCGTCGTCGTCGTCGTCGTCGTCGTCGTCGTCGTCGTCGCCGGCCCCGTTGCCGTCGACGGGGCCACCTCCCGACTTGCACCCTGACCACCAGACCAGGGTCAGCGCCAAACACCGCATACAGCCCTCCAACGATGGGGGAGCATAGCCCCATCGGCACGAAATCGCCGGGGCTGCTCCTGGAGGGTCTACGGGTCGTGGCTCGCGACCCACCCGAAGGAGCCGAGCGCCCACGCGCGCCCGTCGCTCGACGTCCTCATGCCGTAGAAGCCCAGGCCGAGCGGGTCACCGAGGTTGTCCCAGTCGCCGTCGAAGTGCAGCACCCCGCCGATGGCGGTGACCCAGATGTCGTTCGTGTCGCGGATCTGGGCGCCGGAGATGGCGTAGTACTCACCGATCGCGCCAGGGCCGTAGATCTGGCTGAACGCGCCGCTCGGCTCCCGCCGCCAGACCGACTGCGTGGCGTCGATCCACAGCTCGTCGCCCTGGGAGGAGGTCCCGAAGGCCACGGGCTGCACGATCTCCGCGAACGGCGCCCAGGTGCCGGAGCGTCGGCGCGCGATGGCGAGGTCCCGCGTGTCGGTGTCCTCCCCGGTCATCCACAGGTCGTCGAGGGAGTGGCCGAAGGCCAGGTCCACCGAGGTCAGCGACGCAGCGCTCTCCTCGGTGAAGGTCGAGCCCGCGAGGACGGAGATCTCACCGCCGTAGCCGAAGGTCAGGACGTCGTTGCCGGTGCTGGGGACGAACAGGCTGCCCGGGAGGCTGCTCACGACCTCGGCGTTGGTGGCGCCGTCCCAGTGGTAGAGCCGGCTGCTGTCCTGGAACCACACGCCGACGGTCTCGTTGCCCTCCACCTTGTCCGCCCAGCCCTGACCGGGCAGCTGCTGCCAGGTGGTGCCCACGAGGCCCAGCGCGTACCCGCTGTCGTCCACCGCGAAGAGCTGCCCGCCCACGAACAGCGCGTCCTCGATGGGGCGGGTGTGCGCGGGCACGACCTCCCGCCAGCGGGTCCCGGCGGTCGGGCTGTAGGTCCAGACCGAGCCCTGCAGCGTCAGGAGCGTGGCGCCGCCGGCACCGTCCGAGCCCACCCAGCGGAAGTCCGCGAACGGCGTGTCGGCGACCTCCACGAAGTCACCCGTGGTCCGGCGGGCAGCGCCGCCGAGCCCCACGATCCAGGTGTCGCTCGCGGTCCCGCCGACGCCGCGCGCCTCGAAGCCCAGCGGGACCTCGGCCCAGCTCGTCCCGTCGTACGCCATCGCCATGGACGGAGCGCCGTCGAACACCGCCCAGACCTGGTTCGCCGCGGGTGCCCAGGACGAGAGCAGCGGAGAGCCCAGGACCGAGCGCAGCCCGAGGTGCTGCCAGGCGCCGTCCTCGTACCGCAGGAGCTCGGTCGGGTCCTCGAGGATCTCGTAGTCCCCGACGGTGGTCGCGAACGCCTCGTCGCCGTGGCAGATCACCCGGCCGAGCGACTGGTTCGGCGCCGGGTCCTGCGTGATCCACTCGGAGCCGATGCGCGTGGCGAGCCGGTCGCCGACGCCGAGCACGGTGCCGTCGTCGAGCGTGCAGGCGTCGACCAGATCGGCCGCCGAGGGGACCGGGGACCAGTCGCCCGCCGGCCCGCGCTGCCAGGTGCTGCGGTTCGCGAAGAGCAGCAGATCGCCGTCCGCCTCCCCGAGCCCCGTGACCCCCCACTGCACGGGACCGGGCTCCGACGACCAGTTGCCAGCCCCGTCCTCCATCATGACGACGTCGTTGGTCGCGAACCAGTGAGCGCCCGACGGATCCTCGGCCATGTCCACGACGGTCTGCGAGGAGTAGGTCTCCTTCAGCACGTCCCAGACCCCCGAGGCCGACCGGTGGTGGATCGAGCCCTCGTAGCCCGTGACCCAGATCTCACCGCCCGCGCCCGCCAGGCGGTACGGCAGGTACGCGCCCTCGACCGGCTCCTGCGTCAGCGAGCTCCCGTCCCAGTGGTGGACGGCGGACTGCGCCTGGTCGAGGATCCACACGTCGTCGGGGCCCGAGCCCCACACGTCGACCGTGCCCCAGCCGCTGAGCTTCTGCTCCCAGGTGGTGCCGTCCCAGTGGAAGGCGCCGTCGCCCGCCACCGCCCACAGATCGTTCGCGGACGCCGCCCAGACCGCGATGACGTAGGTGTTCGCGCTGCTCGGGTACCCCAGATCGGTCAGCGTGGTCCCGTCGAAGCGCCAGACCTTGCCGCCCACGTTGCTGCGCATCCCGCCGACGAACACGCTGTTCGCTCCGGTCTGCCAGACGTCGACGTAGCTGTCGCCGAACGAACCGTCCTGGTGCGCCTGGGTCCAGGACCCACCGTCCCAGTGCATGATCGAGGAGAAGCCCGAGGCCCACACGTCGTCGCTCGCGATCCCGTGGATGGAGGACGCGAAGGTGCCGGTGTTCAGCGTGCTCCAGACGTGCCCGTCCCAGTGGATGAAGGAGCTGAAGCCGTGGGCCCACACGTCGTCCGAGGCGACCCCGAAGACGGGGACCCAGTTCAGGTACGGGATCAACGTCGGCGCCTGCGCGTGGCCGATGCCGTCGGGGCCGAGGTGGAACAGGTGGGTCTGGTTGGTCACCCACACGTCGTCGGGCGACAGCGCCCAGATCCCGCCGTTGGTCCCTCCACCGGGCTGCGGGGTCTCCCAGCACCAGCCGCCCGTCGTGCAGAGGCGCCCGTGGTCGAGCTCGCCCGGAGGTGCGACCACGTCGTCGTCGTCATCGTCACCCACCACGTCGTCGTCGTCGTCGCCGATCACACCGTCGACGGTCTCGCCGTCCTTGCCCTTGCAACCCCAGATCAGGGCCAGCACCAGCAGTCGTCGCATGTGTCCTCCGGGGGGTCTCGCAGAGACGTCGACACGCGGTGACATCTTCGAACGAATGCTGCGGAATAGGGTGGGGCATGGCGGACGCGCGGTGGCTGGGAGCGGCGGTGCTGGGGGCTCCGGTCGCATGGATCGGAGCGGCGGTGGGCCTGGACCTCGCGGGCGCGGGCGCGCCGGACGCCCCTCCGTACGAGGTCGTCGTGGTGGCGGGCGCGGGCGTGATGCCCGACGGGGGACCGTCGCAGGCGTTGTGGGCGCGGACGCGCCTGGCGGTCGATCTGTACGAGGCGGGGGTGGCCCCCTCGCTCGCGTTCACCGGCGGCGTCGGGGACTGGGGTGCGGCGGAGGCCGAGGTGGCGGCGGACCTCGCTCGCGGCTGGGGCGTTCCCGAGGACGCGCTGGTGCTCGAGCGGACGTCGACGTCGACCGAGGAGAACGCAGCGAACCTTCGGGCGATCGTGGGGGACCGTCGCGTGCTCGTGGTGACGGACCGGTACCACGTGTTCCGCTGCCGCCGCGTCTTCGGCCGCCACTTCACCGACGCCGACGCCGTGGGCGCCGTCACCCCCTGGGCCGTTCGGGCGAGGGGCGCGCTGCGCGAGGTCGCCGCCGTCGGCGTCTACGCCCTGCGCGGGAGGCTGTAGGCGCTCAGAGGTTCCGGACGAGCTCGGTCGTCCGCTCCCAGAGGGCCTCGGCGAGCGCATCGTCCTGGGCGTGGGCGCTCGGCGTGGCGGGGTTGCAGTCCACCCAGTACCCGCCGGAGTACTCGCCGCCCTGCGGGTGGGCCGCGAGGTACGTCTGCGTGGCGGCGCCCTGCTCGGGGGTCTTCGCGAACAAGGCCGTCCCGATGGACTGGAACGCGGTCGAGGTGAGCGCTCCGAGGTGGCGGGCGATGTTCGTCCCGACGACGCCGGGGTGCAGCGCGTTCGTGGACTGCCCGGCGCCCAGGCGCGTGGCGAGCGATCGGACGAACAGGATGTTCGCGAGCTTGGACTGCCCGTAGGCCTGCCAGGGGGAGTACTCCCGCACGGCGCCGAGGTCGTCGAGCCGGATGCCCTCGGGCCAGGTGCGCTCGTGCGCCCTGCTGGAGACCACCACCACGCGGCCCTCGCCCGCGACGAGCTGATCGAGCAGGCCGGTCACGAGCATGAAGTGCGCGACGTGGTTGCAGAACAGCTGCGTCTCCACGCCGCGGACCATCGTGTGCTTCGGGAGCGCCATCACGCCGGCGTTGGCGACGATGCCGGCGAGGACGCGCCCGTCGCGTCGGACCGTGTCGATGCACTCCCGGACCGACGTCGGGTCCGACATCTCGCACACGAACGGCACCGCCTCGCCCTTCGGTGAGGCAGCGGCACAGGCGATCCCCGCCTTCTCGGCGGTCCGCGCGACGGCCATCACGCGCGCGCCGCGCTTCGTCAGCGCGGAGAGCGTCTCCAGCCCGAGCCCGCTGTTGCAGCCGGTCACGAGGTAGCAGCGGCCCGAGAGGTCGACGCCCTCCAGCACCTCGTCGGCGGTGGTCTCGTGGCCGAACCCGTTGGGGCCCTGCCCCTGGAACATCCCGAACAACGACACGATGGCCCCCACCTGCGTCGCCGCGGAAAATAACCGAATCAGCGCCTCACCGGCTCGCCGTCGACATAGGTCCATCGACCCTCTTGGCGCACGAAGCGGCTGCGCTCGCCGAACGACACGTCCTGCCCACCTCGCGTCAACGTGGCGAAGAACGTCACCTCTCCGTGGTCACCCTCCTCCGAGGTGGCGCGGATCTCGAGACCGTCGAACGACGTGGACTCGCAGAACGCGAGCAGATCCGCGCGCCACGCCTCCGGGTCCGCGCCCCGGTGCGGGCTGGTGGGTGCCGTGGTCCGCACGAGGTGGGCGAGGTGGCTGCACGCGTAGGCCGCGTACCGGCTGCGCATCAACGCCTCCGGGGTCGCGGCGGGAGCCCCCGCGAGGATCGGCTCGCAACAGGCCTTGGCCTTGCGACCCGAGTGGCACGGGCACGGCGCGTTCCGAGCGGGCAGTGGCATCAGAAGCCCTCGAAGTGCAGCGTGGCCTCGAGCTCGTCGAGGCGGGCTGCCAGGCGGGCGTGAGCGGCGGACACCCCCTGGTCGAGCGAGGGCAGCAGGTCCGGACCCTCGTCCAGCCCCGGGTCCTCGCCGAGGTCGAACAGCTGCTCCTCGGTCCCGGAGCGGACGAGCGCGAAGCGATCGTCGCGGAGCGAGCGCCGGTTCGTGTTGTACGGCCCCGGCCCGTTCGGGAAGAAGGCCTCGGCGTAGACCATGTCCCGCCCGCGGGCGTCGGGGTCGACGATCAGGGGCAGCAGGGGGTGCCCGTCGAGGTGCACGTCGGTGTCGGCCGCCAGCGCGAGATCGTCGTCGGGGCCGGTGAGCGGGACGCCAGCGAGCTCGGCGCCGAGCACGAAGAGGTCGGTGGCGTGGACGAGGGAGGGCTGCACGCTCCCCGGCCGGGTGACGTGCGGGCCGGTGACGATGAGTGGGACGCGCACCCCCTGCTCGTGGACCGTGTGCTTCGCGAGGGTGGGGTCCAGCGGCGGATCGACCGCGTGCGACGGCGTGCCGTTGTCCCCCATGAGCACGATCGTGGTGTCGGCGCGCACCTCGGGCGGCATCTGGTCGAGCAGCCGGCCGATCTCGGTGTCGAGCGCCTCCACGTTGGCGTCGAACAGCGCGTCCTCGTCGGCGTCGGGGGGCACGGTCCCGCCGATCAGCTCGGCGGGCGGCACGGACAGGGGCGTGTGCGCCGCGGTGAAGGCCACGTAGAGGAACCAGGGCTCGGGGAGCGTGCGGATCTCCTCCAGCGCGTCGTCCACGGTCGCGGTCGTGAGGTACCCGTCGACCTCGGACTGGGCGCCGTCCACCACGCGCCACCAGTGGTAGTAGCCCCAGCCGGCCTCGTACCTCGGGTTGCCGATGATCCCGGCGAAGTGCGCGAAGCCCGAGCGGTTGGGGTGCGTGAGTCGGTCGGCGACGGCCGGGCCCACGAGGTGCCACTTCCCGAGCGCCGCGTCGGACCACGCCGGTCCGCGCGCCGACCACAGCGCTTCGGGCAGCGTGGTGGACGCGATCGGCATCTCGCCGCGGTCGTCGCCCGTGTCCACGATCCACCCCACGCCGGTCCTGCGCGCGTGCCGCCCGGTGAGGATCAGGCTGCGCGTCGCGGAGCACACGGGGCTCGCGTAGGCGCGCGTGAACCTCACGCCCTCCGCCGCCAGCGCGTCCATTCGTGGCGTCGGGGGAGGTGCCGTGCCCGCGTGGTACGCGCCGACGTGATCGATGCCGACATCGTCGATCAGCAGCACCAGGAGGTTGCCGCCGGGGGGCTCGGGCACGGTGAGCACCTGCGACACCTCCTGGTCGGCGGTCGTCGCGCGCACGGTCCACACGTCGCCCGGGTGGAGGTGGTCGGCGCCCAGGACCGGACCGTCGACGCGCTGCTGGCCCGAGGACCACGTGACGTCCGCGGCGATCGTGGTGTGCGCCGTCCAGTCGCGGATCCCGAGCGGCGTGTCCACCGACAGCGCCAGCCGCGCCGACAGTCCCGTCTCGATCGAGGTCGTCCCGGGCCGGGTGTCAGCGCCGGTCACCACGGGGCCCGACACGCAGGCGGCGGGCAGGAAGAGCACGAGCCAGGCGAACATCGGGCGAGCGTAGCCCACCGTTCCCGATGCCGCGACGGCCACCGGCGTTGGTGGTCCATTCCATCGGGCGATAGGGGGCGGTGCCCATGGAGGAAGCGCGATGAGCCAGGAGGAGGCGGGACCGTCCGTGTTCGGTTTCGGCGGCGTCGTGCGCGCGGCCACCGTCGTCATCCTGCTGGCCAACCTCCTCGCGCTCGCGATCGGGGTCGCCCCGAACCTGTCCACGCGCCTGGTCCAGCTCGGCGAGGGCTTCTGGCCGGGCTACGGCAACGAGCTCCGCAACGATCCCATCGAGCCCGACTGCGACGCGGCCGAGCTCGAGCGGCGCTCCGCGAGCTGCGTGTCGGCGGCCCCTGCGCCCTCGGGTGATCCCTTCGGCGGCAAGGATCCGTTCGGCGGTCCGGCACCAGCCCCCACCGATCCGTTCGCGGGCAAGGACCCGTTCGCGGCGCCCGCGCCGGCCCCCGCTCCCGCGCCGGCACCCGCCCCGACGGATCCGTTCGCGGGCAAGGACCCGTTCGCGGCGCCCGCGCCGGCCCCCGCTCCCGCTCCGAACGACCCCTTCGCGGGCGCCGATCCGTTCGCGCCGGCCCCCGCGCCGACCGTGAGCTGCGACGCCCTTCGCAACCTGCACCAGCAGTGCGTCGAGCAGCACCGGGTGTACGACGAGACGCTCGCGCGCATCACCCCCTCGGTGCGGCGGTACCGCGCGGTCGAGGGCCTGGTGGCCGATGTCGCGCACTTCGGCTTCTGGAAGCACACGCTCGTGCTGGTGGTCCTGCTCGGCGCCGCCAGCGCGTCGTCCGCGCGGATGCACGTCGCCCTGCGGACGCCCGAGTCCCGCGCCGAGCACGTCGCGGCCGAGGTCTCCCAGATCCTCACGCACGTGTTGTGGATGTCGAGCTGCCTCGCCGACTGGCAGGTCCAGCGGCTCTCCACCGCCGAGGTCGAGGATCCGGCGCTCCCGCCGATGTTCGCCGCGGGGTTCCTCGTGCTGGCGGCGATGCACGTGGTCCACCTGCTGCACCCGCGCCCCGGGCTCGACGGCAAGCCGTCGCTGACGCGCATCCTGATGTGCATCCCGCTGTACGCCTGGATGACGCTGGTGTCGGGCGTCTGGTTCCTGGGCGTCGAGCACCACTGGTCGGGGCAGGCGATCTACCTGCACAAGTTCATCGCCTACCCCAACATCTACCTGGGGATCGGCCTGTACGTCTGGGCCGGCATGCTGCTGTCCGAGACCCGGCTGGCGCAGCTCGCGTTCGACGTGATTACGCCGTGGCGGGTGGCGCCCAACCTGCTCGGCTGGCTGGTGGCCGTCGTGAGCGCCGTTCCCACCGCGTACAGCGGGGCCTCGGGCATCTTCGTCATCGCGACCGGCAAGACGGTCTACGGCCGGCTGGTGGACGCGGGCGCGAACCGTCGCATGGCGCTGGGCGCGACGGCGATGTCGGGCAGCCTCGGCGTCGTGCTGCGCCCCTGCCTCGTGGTCGTGCTCATCGCCGTGCTCAACAGCCAGGTCACGACCGACGGGCTGTTCTCCAACGGGCTGCTCGTGTTCGGGCTGACGAGCACGCTCTACCTCCTGGCGTCCCTGTTCGCGAGCGGCCAGTCGGAGCCGCGCCCGCCGGACACGTCGACGGAACCTGCGTCCCGGCGCAGCCTCGCGGCCGTCACCCAGCTCGTGCCCTTCCTGCTGATCGCGGTGGCCGTGGTGCTGGCGTACCGCGTGATCTTCGCCATCCACGTCAACGAGCACACGGCGCAGCTCGTCCTGCCGGTCGGCATGCTGCTGCTCGTCGCCTGGGACCGCCTGCTCCGCCCGGGCCTCGCCACGCGCACGCTCGCGACCCCGCTGTCGCACGCCTCCCGCGAGACGAGCCACCACGCGGGCGCGCTGCTGATGGTCATGGCCGGCAGCGTCGGCTTCGGCGGGGTCGTGGAGCGCAGCGAGGTGATGTCGCTCGTGCCGCAGGACCTGGGCTCGCCCTTCCTCGCGATGTCGCTGCTGGTGTTCGTGATGGTGCTGGTCGGGATGCTCATGGACGCGCTCGGCGCCGTCATCCTCGTGTCCGTGACGCTGGCTCCGCTGGCGTACGACAACGGCATCCAGCCCGTGCACTTCTGGATGATGACGCTGGTGGCCTTCGAGCTCGGGTACCTCACGCCCCCGGTCGGGCTGAACTTCCTGCTCGCGCGGCAGGTCATCGGCCCCGAGTCCTACGTCGAGCGGTACCCCGCGGAGGGCTTCTTCCGGACCTGGGAACACCTGATCGTGCCGGTCAGCGTGATGGCGACCTCGCTCGTGATCGTCGCCTTCGTGCCGTTCTTCTTCTACTGACCGGCGAGCGCGTCCGCGCGGGCCACGTTGCCGAGCCGCCGCCAGGTGCTGGCCGCCGCCTCCCGCGCACGGGCCGCGAGGTCCCGGTGGCCGAGCGCGTCCAGGTCGGTCGCCGCCCGCTCGAGCAGCACGGCCGTGTCGGTGTGGACCACGGGGGGCGCGAGCAACCCGTCGAGGGCCCGCTCCAGCGGCACCGACGCCGAAGGGTCGCCGAGCTCCGCCAGCGCCGTCGCGAGGTAGAGCTCGCAGCGGGGGAGGTGGTGGAGCTGCCCCGTGTCGATCAGCCGCTCGCGCTCTCCGCGGATCAACGCCAGACCCTCCTGCGGCTCGCCGTCCATGCACCGGATCAGCCCGAAGCCCATGCGCAGGATGCCGTCGAGGTTGGTGCCGATGTCGCGGGTCAGGTCCGTGGCCTCCACGTACGTCGCGCGGGCCGCGGCGATGTCGCCCAGGTCGCGCTGGCAGCTGGCGATCGTGCCGAGCGCGGCCGCGTACCCCATCCGGTCGCCGCAACGCTCGAAGTGCCGTAGCGCCTGGCGCATCTCGTCGATCGCCTCCGGCAGGCGCAGGCGAGCCTGGGCCATCGTCGCCACCATCAGGTGGTGGCCGCCGTGCACCAGGGCCGAGGCGTCGGGCCGCAGCTTGTCCTTCATCTGCCCGACCCAGATCTCCGCCTGGTCGAGATCACCGGCATAGATCGTGGCCGCCGCCAGCCCCCGGAGGCAGGCCAGCTCACCGTCGACCTCGTTCTCGGCGACGCAGATGTCCTTGGCCTCCAGGAAGTACGCGATGCTCTGCGGCAGGTCCCAGCGCATGAGCGCCGCGCGCCCGAGCGCTGAGAGCGCGTGGCCCCGCTCCTGGCTCCAGCCGTGCAGCTCGGCCTCGTGCATCATGCGTCGGGCCAGCTCGTCGCCCAGCTCGAGGTCGGAGCGCTGCTGGGCGAGGGCGCAGGCCACGAACAGGCGGCGGCCCCAGCGCCGGTCGTCCGCCGGGATCGCGGAGGCCTCGAGCGCGCGGTCGGCGTCCGCGATCAGCTCGGTGGCGCGCGGGAAGTCGGCCCGGACCAGCGCCCGCAGGGCCCCCTCGAGCAACGGGGAGGCCGCCTCATCGAACGCGCGGGCGCGGAGGAGGTGCCGTCCGCGGCGCTCGTCGTCGGCGATCGCGTGGGCGCAGGCGAGGTGCATCCGCGAGCGATCGTCCTCGGCGATCGAGGCCTCCACCGCCTCGCGGAGCAGACCGTGGACGAAGGCCCAGCCCAGACGCGGATCCTCGGCGCTCGCGAGGCGGCGCACGACCAGATCGCGCGCGAGGTGGTCCGAGGGGTGGACCCCGAGCTCGGCGCAGGCCGCCAGCCACTCCGCGGTCTGGATCTCGCGCCCCAGGAGAGCGGCGACCCGCAGCGCAGCGGCGTCGTCGCTCGGACGCTGGTCCAGGAAGCGCAAGAGCCGTCGATCCCAGACCTCCCGCAGCGTGGTCGGCAGCATGGCGGGCGCGCCCGGAGCGAGCGTGAACCCTTCCGGCCCGGGCTCCAGCAGGTGCCCGTGGATCCAGTCGCCGACGACCTGGATGGCGAACATCGGGTTGCCGTCGGTGCGGGCGTCGACCATGCGCGCCAGCGTCGGCGACAGACCCAGCAGGTGGCGGAGCAGCGGCGTGCGGTCGTGCTGGGGGAGGGGACCGAGGGCGACCTTGACCGTGTCCGGCAGGCCGAGCACCGTCTCGACCAGAGCCCGCTCCGCCGGACGCTCCACGAGGGCCTCGTCCGCCACCGTGAGCACCACCAGCACCGGGAGAGCGGAGCGTCGGACCGCCAGCGCGCACGCCAGGGCGTCCAGGCCCCACTGCGCGTCGTCGAGCAGGAGGAGCACCGGGCGTTCGCGTGCCAGGAGCTCGATCAGCCGCACCACGGCGTGGTGGCGCTCCGCGGGCGAGCGGCGCGTGCTGCGATCCTCGAGCCGGTCGAGGGTCTCGACGAGCCAGGTGTCGTCCTCGGGTGCGCCGAGTCCCACCAGGATCGCGCGGATCCGTTCGCGTCGGGCCTCGGGCGCCATCCCGCCCAGCACGAGCGCGCGGTCGACCATGGGTCCGAGCCCGCTCATGGGGCCGGCGTCGGCGTCGTGCACCGCGTCGAGCACCGTGGCGGCCCCGAGCTCCCGCGCGCGCTCCACGAGCCATGCCGCCAGGCGGCTCTTCCCGACGCCGCTCGGGCCGCGGATCACCGCGACCGCGGAGCGCTCCTCGTTCCGCACGTCGAGCAGCGTGTTCCAGAGCCGATCGCGCTCCTGCTCGCGCCCGACCAGGGGCAGCGTCCGCAGACCCCACAGGCCGAGCCCCGCACCGACGATGCGCGCGGGCCGTGCGGGAGCGTCCCGGGCCCGCCAGCGACCCGGCATCGGCGCCACCCGCGGGCGATAGCTCGTGCCTTCGCCGACCCCCCAGCCCGTGTGGGAGGTGCTCTCGGTGACGCCGTCGTGCACGAGCGTGGTGTGGTCGGGCGGCTGCGGCGGGGTCGGCATGGTGCCCACGACGGGGGGATCCACCAGCCGGGCCAGCGCCCAGGCGGCGTCAGCGGCGCAGCGGTACCGGCGGGCGGGGTCCTTGGCGAGCAGGCGCCGTAGCCAGGCCTCGAAGCCGACCGGGACCGCGCACCGCGCCTGGAGCGGCCGCAGCTCGCCCTGGAGGTGCCCGTAGGCCTGCTCCGCCCAGGTGCGACCCGGGTAGGGGCGCTCGCCCGCCACCACCATCCAGGCGAGCGCGCCGAGCGAGTACAGGTCGGTCCACGGCCCGAAGTCCCGCCAGCGGCCCTCGAACTGCTCGGGCGCCATGACCGAGGGGGTCCCGCTCTGCACGAAGCGCCCCTCGGTCTCCCCCTGGAGGTGGGCGATGCCGAAGTCGGTGAGCTTGTATCGGCCGTCGCTGGACCGGAGCACGTTGCCGACCTTGAGGTCGCGGTGGATCACCCCGCGGGCGTGGGCGTGGGCGAGCGCGTCGAGGGTGGCGTCGAGGAACCGGCGGGTCTCGGGCCACGTGATGGTTCGCGCGACGGTCGCGAGCGTGCCGCCGTCGACGTACTCCATCGCGATCCACGGCCGTCCGGCGGTCAGCTGGCCCTCGCTGCGCGCCGCGTCCTCCTCGGGGATCTCGCCGTAGTCGAAGACGAGCACGATGCCCGGGTGGTCGAGTGAGGCGATCGCGCGCGCCTCGACGTGGAAGGCGGCGATCCGGTCCGGGTTCTCCTCGTCTCCGGGGAGCAGCTTGAGCGCGACGTCGACCTCCTGGACGGCGTGGCGTGCCATCCACACCTCCCCCATGCCCCCGCGGGCGATGAGGTGCTGCAGCTCGAAGGGACCGATGGTGCGCATCGCGAAGGATTCTACGGCCTGGGGGCTCGCGTGGCTCGGTACAGGTACCGGCGGTTGCGTCCGCTCTCGCACAGCGGCAGCACCCCGTCGGTCTCGCGACGCCGGCCCTCCCACCAGCGGCGGCTGCCCTCGGCCTCGAACATCGCCTCCAGCGCGTCGACCGCCTCCTTCGAGCGTCGCCAGTGGGCGAGCTCGGCCTCGGTGTGCTCGGTGGTGGTGTACGTCAGGCCCGCCGCCCGGAGCGCCCTCGCGAGGCGTGTCCCATCGGGCGCCATCTCGGGATCGGGCACGTCCATCGTGGACCAGAACGCGACCAGGCGACCTCCGGTACGCAGCGCGCGGGCGCAGGCGGCGACCAGGCGATCGAGGTCCTCCGCGAAGTAGAGCGTGTCGAAGGCGAGGATCGCGTCGTAGCTGGCGGGCGGCGGGTCGACCTGGTCCAGCGCGAGGACCTCGAAGCGCAGGCCGTCGTCGCCGGCGGTGCGCTCGGACGCGCGGCGGATCGCGGCAGGCGCGAAGTCCACGCCGTCGAGGGTGGCTCCCGTGCGGCGACGGACCTCCTCCGTCAGCGTTCCGACCCCGCAGCCCAGATCGAGCGCGCGCTGGCCGGGACCGAGCCCCGCGGCGGCGACGGCAGCGTCGAGCTGCTGCGGGTCGATCATGTCGAACGCCACGAAGGGCAGCCCGTTCACGCGGCGGCAGAACTCGCGGAAGGCCGCGCTCGCCTCGGCCGCGACCATCCACTCGCCGAAGGCCTCCGCCATCATCGCATCCACGAGGGCCTTCGCGCGGTCGGTGTGCGCCGGTGCGGTCGTCCACCGACCCTCCGCGGGGACCAGGGCCCCCTCGTCGACCAGACGTTCGAGCGCGGCGTCGATCGCTCCCGCATCCAGGGTGGCGTCGAGCAGGGCCACCAGCTCGTCCCGCGTGGGGACCTCCACCCCGGGTCGGCGCGCCCGGCGGCGCTCGGCGCGGTGCACCACGGCCAGCACTCGCTCTTCGGGTGTCATCCGGCTACCTCCTGGTGATGCTCATCCTCGCGGGACCTACCGCCGCAGGCAAGACGGCGACCGCGGTGGAGGTGGCGCGCCGCTTCGACGCCGTGATCGTGTCGGCGGACGCGATGCAGGTGTACCGCGGCATGGACGTGGGGACCGCGAAGGTGACGCCCGAGGAGCAGGCGGGCGTGCCGCACTTCGGCATCGACGTGGTCGATCCGCGCGATCCGTTCGACGCCGCCGCCTTCGTCGCGCTGGCGGAGGCGGTGCTGGCGACACACCCGAGGGTCGTCGTCGCTGGCGGGACCAGCCTGTACCTGCGGTCGCTGGTCCGTGGGCTCGTGCCGACGCCGCCCGTCGATCCCGCGCTGCGCGAGGAGCTCGAGGCGATCGAGGACCTCCACGGCGAGCTGCGCCGCGTGGACCCCGAGCTCGCGGAGCGCCTGCACCCGAACGACCGCGTGCGGCTGGTGCGGGGGCTCGAGGTCTTCCGTCAGACGGGGGAGCGGATGTCCGAGCTCCAGCGCGCGCACGCGGCCGCCCCGGACCGGCACGCGCACGTGGGGCTGTGGCTCGATCGGCCCGATCTGTTCGAGCGCATCGACCGCCGCGTCGAGAGCATGATGGCCGCCGGGTACCTCGACGAGGTTCGGCGGCTGCTGGACGACGGGGTGGGGCGCGACCTCAAGCCCATGCAGTCGCTCGGGTACCGGCACCTCTGCGACCACCTGCTGGACGGGCTGCCGCTGGACGAGGCCGTTCGGCGCACGGCGAGGGACACCCGACACTTCGCGCGCAAGCAGCGCACGTGGATGCGCCAGCTCGGGTACCCCCGGGTCGAGCCGCCGCACCTCGACGAGGCGTTGCGGGCGGCGGCGCGGGCGTTCACTTCGCCGTGACGGGCTCGACCTCGTCGACCGTGCCCACGCTGCCCATCCGCACGACCGTGGCCACGGCGAGCACGGCGGCTCCCGCGAGCGAGGCGACGGGGCAGAGCCAGAGCGCGGACTGCAGCCCGAGCGCATCGGAGAGCGCGCCCACCGCCGGGGCGCCGAGGCCCAGGCCGATCACGTTGACGACGAGCGTGTAGACCGAGATCGCGGTGGCGCGGTGCATGGCCGGGACGGCGTCCTGCACGTCGGCGGAGGCGGCACCCAGCCACGCGAGGCCGAGCGCGAGGATGGCGAAGCACGCGACGAGCGCGACGGGCAGGGACGGCGCGGCGAGGAGGAGCGCCCAGGCGCCGGCGCCGAGCACGCCCACCGTCGCGCCGAACACGAGGCGCCCGCCGAGCATCCGGCGCTCGAGCCGGTCGGAGAGCCAGCCGCCGAGCGCGGTGCCGAGGAGGCCGCCGGCCACGGCGCAGATGCCGACCCAGAGGCCGACCTCGCCGATGCCACGCTCGTAGCGGGCGGCGAGCAGCTTGGGGATCCACATGCCGGCCGCGTTCGAGGCGACGGCGACGGAGGCGTACCCGGCGATGGTGAGCAGCAGGGCCTTGTTGCGCAGCAGCAGGGACCAGGGGGAGCTCGCCGCCGCCGGCTTCTCGCGGGCGCCGCGCTCGGGCTCGGGCAGCATGAGCACCGCGAGCGCCACAAGGAGCCCGGGGAGCGACAGCATCGGGAAGGTGGCCCGCCAGCCGAAGTGCTGCCCCATCCAGCCGCCCGCGATCATCGCGATGCCCGCGCCCACCGGGATGCCGGCCGCGAACAGGGCGGACGCGGTGCCGCGGCGCGACGGCGGGAACCAGTCGGCGAGCAGCGAGTACGCTGCAGGGCCGAGCGTGGCCTCGCCCACGCCGACGAGGACGCGGCAGGCGAGGAGCGCCAGGAAGCCCCCGGCGAGGCCGGTGCCGGCGGACGCGAGGCTCCACACGGCCAACCCGGCGGCGATGAGCTTCGTGCGGCTCACGCGGTCCGAGAGCCGGCCGAAGGGCACGCCGAGGGTCGTGTAGAACAGGACGAACGAGGTCGATCCGAGCAGCGCGAGCCCGAGGTCCGACAGCTCGAGCTCCTTCCGGATGGGCTCGAACAGGATGTAGACCAGGCTGCGGTCCAGGTAGTTGAGCGTGTAGACCACGAACAGGACCAGCAGCCCCACGTTCCCGCGCTTCATCATGACGATCCCCCGGTTGTTGCGACGCAGCATATCGTCGTCGTGCTGCGTTGCAACACCAAATGTCGATGGGGTCGGAGGGGCTACGGGCTACGGGCTACGTGCTACAGGCTACGCTGCGGGGCTGCGGGCCACGGCACGGTCCGTTACGCTGGTGCCGGTCGCATCCTCACCGGACCCCGCCACGGGCATGGGCATACGCAGCCAGCCGCGGGGTGCCGATACCTGGCCTGCAGCCTAGACTTCGTCGTCCTCGACGGTCGCGTTGCCCGACCACTCCGCTTCGCGGCGGTAGATCGTTCGCGAGGTGATGCCCATGAGCGAGGCGGCGAGGCTCTTGTCGCCGTTGCAGTACCGCAAGGTCTCCTCGATCATGCGGCGCTCCACGACCTTGAGCGGCGTCCCGACCTCGAACACGACGCGCTGCCGGCTCGTGCCCCCTTGCCGCACTGCAGCAGGGAGGTCCTCGACGCCGATGCGCTCGCCACGACAGAGCACCACGGCGCGCTCGATGGCGTTCTCGAGCTCGCGGACGTTGCCCGGCCACCGCCAGGCGCTCATCGCCTCCAGCGCCTCGGGCGTGAACCCGGTCAGCGTCTTGGCGTTCTTGTTGCCGAAGCGCACGAGGAAGTGCTGGGCGAGCAGGGGCACGTCCTCGGGCCGCTCGCGCAGCGGGGGGACGGTGAGCGGGATGACGTTGAGCCGGTAGTAGAGATCCTCGCGGAACCGCCCCTCGTCGACCTCCCGGCGGATGTCCCGGTTGGTGGCGGCGACCGTCCGCACATCCGCCTTCAGGGTCTCCGTGCCGCCGACCCGCTCGTACTCGCCGTCCTGCAGCACGCGGAGGAGCCGGACCTGGACCGCGGGCTTCGTCTCCGTGATCTCGTCGAGGAAGAGTGTGCCGTGGCGCGCCAGGTCGAAGCGGCCCTCCTTGCGCGCGACCGCGCCGGTGAACGCGCCCTTCTCGTACCCGAAGAGCTCGCTCTCGAGCAGCGTCTCGGGGATCGAGCCGCAGTTCAGGGCCACGAAGCGCGCGTCGCGGCGACGGCTCATCTTGTGCAGCAGGCGGGCGAGCCTGCTCTTGCCCGTGCCCGACTCCCCGGTCAGCAGCACGGTCGCGTCCGACGGGGCGACCTGCTCCACCTCGTCGAGCAGCGCACGCATCGCGTCGCTCCGCCCGATCATCTCGCCCTCGCCGACCGCGGCCAGCTGATCGCGCAGACGTCGGTTCTCCGCCTGCAGCGTGCGCTTCTCGAGCGCCTTGGCCACCGTGTTCGCCAGCTCGAGCCGCTTGATCGGCTTGGACACGAAGTCGTAGGCGCCCTCCTTCATCGCCTCGACCGCGGTCTCGACGGTCCCGTAGGCCGTCATCACCACGACCTCCACGTCGGGATCGACCTTCTTCGCGGCCTTGAGGAGGTCGATGCCGGACATCCCGGGCATCTTCAAGTCGGTGAGGACCAGGTCGACGCGGTGCTCCCGGAGGCGCTCCATGCCGTCGCGACCGCTGCTCGCGTGGACCACGCGGTACCCCTCGCGCTGGAGGATCCGCTCCAGCGTCACGCGGTTGGCCTCGTCGTCGTCCACCACCAGGATGCTGCCGTCGCTCATGCGTCCGCCCTCTCCATCTCGAGCAGGTCACCCGCGTCGCGCGGCAGGACCAGCGCGATCGTCGTCCCTTCGCCCGGTGCCGACTCGATCTCGACGCTGCCGCCGTGGTCCTCGAGGATCTGCCTTGTGATCGCGAGCCCGAGGCCCGTCCCGGTGGCCTTGGTCGACCAGAAGGGGTCGAAGGCGCGGGCCTTCTCCTCGTCGGTCATGCCCGGTCCGTCGTCGCGGAGACTGATCCGGAGCTGATCGCCCTCCTCGGTGGCCGCGAGGACCAGCTCGTGGGCGCCGGCCTCGACCGCGTTGCGCACCACGTTGAGCAGCGCCTGCCGGACCTGGTTGCCGTCCATGGGCCACGCCTGCATCCGCGGCCCCTCCACGCGCATCCGCACGCCCGCCTGGTCGAGCTCGGCCTGCAGCAGGCGCTCCACCTCGGCCAGCACGAGCGAGGGGTCCTCGGCGTCCAGGCGAGCCCGCGGGCGGCGCGCGAGCTGGAGGTAGTGGGCGGTGACCTCGGTGAGCCGCTCGATCTCGCCGGCGACGGTGTCGAGCAGGGCCCAGGCCTCGGTGTGGCGCGCCGGATCGAGGCGCTCGAGCTCGTCGCCGAGCATCTCCGCGTTGAGCGAGAGCGCGTTGAGCGGGTTGCGGACCTCGTGCGTGATCTGGGCGAGCATCTGACCCACCAGCGCGAGCCGCTCGCTCCTGGCCAGCCGCTCGGACGCGCGGCGAAGATCCGTGACATCGACGGCGAGCACGATGACGCCACCGGCCCCGAAGGGCATGGCGCGGATCTCGTGCTCGGCGTGGTCGCGGCGCAGCTCGCGCACCGAGCCGTCGAGCCATCCGCGCAGGTCTTCGGGCAGCGGCGCGTCGGTCGCGACGCCGAAGGCACGGCTCGCGCGGGGGTTGGCGAGCGTCACCACCCCGGCCTCGACGACGAACAGCGCGTCCTCGAGGTTGTCGAGCACGCTCGCGAGGTACCGGGAGAGCCGGTCCAGCTGCTCGGCGCGCTCGCGCAGCGCCCGGTCGCGCACGGCGAGCGCCTCGACCATCCGATCGAACTCGCGCGCCAGCATCGCGACCTCGTCGTGGCCGGCGACATCGAGGGGACCTGGGCGATCGCCGCGCGCCAGCCGCTGGACGTGGGTGGTGAGCTCGCCGATCGGCCGGAGCGCGACGAGCACCGCGAGCAGCAGGAGCATCGCGAGCACGGCGGTCACCGTCGTGGTGGCGAGGGCGATCGTGTTGGCGCGCGCCCGCGCGAGATCGGAGGCCTCTCCCAGCGCCCGGATGCGGTTGCCCAGCAGGCCCGAGAGCTGCTCGATCTCCTCCGCGAGCACGCGGCCGTCCGTGCGGAGCGGGTCGGCGAGCGCGGCCGCCCCCTCGGCGTCTCCACGCTCGTAGGTCTGGACCAGCTCCTGGGAGCGCTGCTGGTAGCCCTTGACCAGCTCCTCGATCCGCGCGAGGTGCGCCTGGGTCTTGTGGAGCACGGCGCGCTCCTCGGGCTCGGACGACATCAGGGCCGCCTGGCGCGCGTGGACCCGGGCCTCGAGCAGGTTCTCCCGCAGCCGCTCGCCATAGACCAGGGCGGCGCTCTGCTCGCCGGTGCCGGGACGGCGCTCCTGGCGCAGGATGCGCTGCAGGTCGGTGTCGATGCGCTGCTGGTCGCCGCGGATCTGGTCCACCTGGAGCGCGAGCGGGAGGTACCCCTCGGTCAGCAGCGCCTGGGTGTGGGCGATGCCGCGCAGCTGGAACAGCAGGAACACCACGGACACGAGCATCGCGGCGACGACCGCGAGGAACGCGGCGACGATGCGGACCCGGAGGCTGGAGACCGGGGAGAGGCCGGGCGCGCCGCCAGCAGCCTCCGACAAGGGTCAGGTCCCGGCGTGGAACGTGGCGCCGCCGCTGACCTCCGGCATGCGCCCCTCGCTGAGCTGGAGGACCGCCTTGCCGTGCACCTCGAGGATGCCCGTCGACCAGATCGCGGTCCCGTCGGCGCTGCGGATCGAGAGCCGGTGCTGCCCGGGCGCGAGCACGAGCACGGTGTCGGGCCCGGACTGCACGACCTGTCGGCCGTCGTCGAGGCGGATCTGCACCGCCGGGACACCGACGACGCGCACGGACACCTCGAACTGGTCGGCCACGGCGCTCGCGGCGGCGCCCGTGGTCTGCGTCGTCACGCCGGTCTTCCCGGCGAGGACGTGGATGGTCGTCCCCGCGGCTGCCACGACGTCGAGATCGGTCGGGTTGCCCGCGACGTAGACCCGGACCTGGTGCGCCCCCGGCGGGAGCTCGAACTCGGCCTTGCCGGGGTAGTGGAGCTCGCCGAGCTTGACCTTGTCGACCAGGATCTCGGCCGGGACCTTGCAGTCCACGACGAGCGGGACGGTGCCGGACGCTGCCTCCGTGGGAGCGTCGGCGGCCAGGGAGACGGAGAGCATCAGGTGCCACATGGGGCGGCTGATAACCCGCTCGGGGAGGAGCGGGCGCGTTGCCCGGCCCTTCGGCCTGGGATACCGCTCGCCTCCCTGGAGGTCTGGATGTGGGTGTTGGCGCTGCTGGTGGCCTGCACGGGGACCGAGGCGCCAGAGGCCTCGGGTGGCGGCGGTCGAACGCCCGCGCCCGCGACCGAGCCCGTCGTCGCCACGGTCGGCGAGCACGGGTTCGTCTCGGAGTCGGAGTTCGCCGGCGCGGCCGCGCGCAAGCGGATCACGGGCGACGAGCTGACGCTGGAGGACCGCAAGGAGGTCCTGGACGCGTTGGTGACCGACGAGGTCCTCTTCCAGGAGGCCTTCGACCAGGGGCTGTACCGCGACCCCAAGGTCCGCAAGCTCATGGTCAACCTGCTCCTCCGCGAGCACGTCGGCCCCCAGCTCAAGGGCGTCGAGGTCAGCGACGAGGAGGCCAAGGCCTACTTCGACGAGCACATCGCCGACTTCCGCATGCCCGAGAAGGCGCAGGTCCGGAAGATCTACATCGGGTACGGCGACGGGGTCCGCAGCGAGGACGACGCGATGAAGATCGCGAAGGACCTGCGCACCAGAATCGTGGCCGACCCCACGAAGTTCCGCGACCTCGCCATGGAGTACAGCGAGGACGCGTTCAAGCGTCGGGGCGGGGACATGGGGTACGTCGACAACGTGCCCGAGTCGCCGTACCCGCAGGAGCTCCTCCAGGTCGTCTTCTCGATCGAGCCGGGACGGGTCTCCGAGCCCTTCCTGGCCGGCGGCGGCGTGAACGTCGTGCTGGTCGACGCGCGGCGCGAGGCGATCGAGCGCACGTTCGAGCAGATGAAGGGGACGGTCCTCCGCCGCATGCGCAGCGAGCGCCTGACCGCGGCGACCGACCAGTACACGAAGGATCTGCTGGCGGCGACCGAGGTGACGGTCGACGAGGAGCGGCTCGCGGCCGTCCAGGTCGATCCGCGGATGGCGACCCCCATCGAGCCCGACGATCTCGGCCTCGACATGCCGGACGGCCCGGAGCAGCGGCACAAGCCGGAGCTGCTCGCGCCGGGTGAGCGCCCGAAGCACGGCTCGCCGGATCCCGGCCGTCGCCCGCGCGGCCCGCGGAGCCCGCGCTGATGTGGTGGTGGAGCCTGGTCGCGTTCGCGCAGGGGCCCGCACCCGCGCCGGCCGCCATCCCCGCGGTGGAGGAACCCGCGGCGGAGGAACCCGCGGCGGAGGAGCCCGCGGCGGAGGAGCCCACGGCGGCGGAACCCGGGGCGGAGGAGGAAGCACCGGCAGAAGCGCCCGGGGAGCTGGAGCCCGAGCGTCCCGTCCATCGGGGGCCGAGCATCGTCGATCGGGTGGCGGCCTCGGTGAACGAGGACGTCGTGCTGCTCTCGGAGATCTACGAGATCGGCGCCGACTTCGTGCCCCAGCGCTGCCCGTCGATGGCCGACGACTGCGTCCGTGAAGCCGAGATCGAGATCCTGGACGCGCTCGTCGAGCGGACCCTGATCAAGCAGGAGCTCGCCAAGCTCGGGATGGCGATCACCGCCTCCGACGTGGACCAGGCCATCGATCGGACGGTCCAGCAGTACCAGCTGCCCGACCGCCAGGCGCTGCGCGACGAGGTCGAGCGCTCCGGCAAGCGGTGGGACGACTACCGCTCCGAGATGGAGGAGTACATCCGCGAGCAGACGTTCAAGGGCCGCGTGCTCGCGCCCCGCGTCAGCATCACGGAGGACGAGCTGCGCGACCAGTACCAGCGCGTCGCGCGCAAGGTGAAGACGCCGTTCGCCCACGTCTCCGCGCTCGGCGTCGGCATCCCGCCGGAGACCAGCCCCGAGGACGAGCAGACCATCCTCACGGAGACGGCCGACCTCGTGACCGCGCTGAACGCCGGCGAGCTGACCTGGGATGACGCCGTCCGCGACTACGACGTGGGCGTGGCGGGCATGTTCTCCGGGCTCGAGGTCACGGCCTCGTCGATCGCGGAGCCGCTGGCGCAGGTCGTGTTCGCGGCGGAGGTGGGCGTGGTCCAGGCGCCAGTCCGGATGCCGACGCCGAGCGGCGTGGACGTGCTGTTCGTCCTGCGCGTCGACGAGCTCGACGAGCGCAGCGAGGTCATGCCGTTCGAGGAGGTCCGCGACCAGCTGGAGGACCAGGTCTTCCAGGAGAAGCTCGAGCAGGCCCAGGACGAGTGGTACCAGCGGGCGCGGCGCGAGGCGGCGGTCTCGATCAAGCTGTGAAGCCCCTGGTCCTCACGCCTGGCGACCCGACGGGGATCGGACCGGAGATCACGTGCAAGGCGCTCGCGTCCTGGCACGGCGCGCCGGTGGTGGTCGTGGGCGACCGCGCAGCGCTCGAACCCTGGGCCGAGCGATACGGCGTGTCGCTCGTGAGCGTGAGGGAGCTCGTGACCGCGCCGGATGGGGTCGCCGTGCTCGATCCGGGCGACGTCGCCGAGCCCGTCGAGGTCGCCTCCCTCCGCGCGGGTGTGGCGGCCTGCCTGCAGGGCCGTGCCTCCGCGCTGGTCACGGGGCCGATCCACAAGGCGCGCCTGGCGCGTCGGGGCTTCCACCACGCAGGCCACACCGGCTTCCTGGGTGAGCTGTGCGGGGTCGAGGCGCCGGTGATGGCCTTCGTGGGCGGGCGGGTGCGGGTGGCGCTGTGCACCGTCCACCTGCCCCTGCGCGAGGTCGCGGAGGCGTGGACGACCCGCGTGATCCTGCACACCGTCCGGGCGGCCTGGTCCGCGCGCCCCGGGCGCATCGCCGTCTGCGGCCTCAACCCGCACGCCGGGGACGAGGGCCTGCTGGGCGAGGAGGACGCGCGCGAGGCAGGTCCGGCGGTCGCGGCGGCGCGGGCGGAGGGCATCGACGCCCTCGGGCCGATCTCCGCCGAGGGAGCGTTCCGGGCGGCGCTGCGCGGCGACGTGGACTGGGTGGTCGCGGCGTACCACGACCAGGGGCTCGTCGCGCTCAAGTCACTGGACATCGCGGCGGGCGCCGGCCCGGCGTCGCGGTCGGTGAACTGGACGCTGGGGCTGCCCATCGTGAGGGTCGGGGTGGACCACGGCACGGCGCACGACATCGCGGGCCGCGGCATCGCCGACGAGGGGGGGATGGTGGCCGCGCTGTCCCTGGCGGCGGAGCTCGGGCGCTGAGGGTACGATCGGGCCGTGGGCGGACACCACCACCATCACGGCGCGCACGGTCACGATCACGGGCACGGGCACGCCGGGAGCGACCGCGGGCGTCGGGCGCTGCTGGCGGCGCTCGTGTTCAACGGCATCTTCCTGGTGATCGAGCTGTTCGTCGGCTGGTGGAGCGGGTCGCTCGCGCTGCTCTCCGACGGGGCCCACATGGTCTCGGACGTAGGCGCGCTGGTGCTCGCGCTCGGTGCAGCCCAGCTCGCCACGCGGCGGCCGAGCACGGCGATGACGTACGGGCTCGGGCGTGCGGAGGTGCTCGGGGCCTTCCTCAACGGGCTCCTGCTCGTCGCCGCCTGTGTGTGGATCGTCGTGGAGGCCGTCGAGCGGTTGGTCCACGGCGCTCCCCAGGTCCCGGGCGTCGCGGTGTTCGCGACCGGGTTCGTCGGGCTCGTCATCAACCTCGCGTCGGCCTGGTACCTGCACCGCTCCGACGACGACGGGATGAACACGCGCGGTGCCCTGCTCCACATGCTCGGGGATGCCCTGGGCTCGGTGGCGGCCATGGTGTCGGCGGGCTTCCTGCTGGTGGGCGTGCCGGCGGCGGACCCCGTCGCCTCGCTGGTGGTGGCGGCCCTGGTGGCGGTGGGCGCGTGGTCGCTGCTGCGCGACGCGGGCACCGTCCTCCTCGAGCTGCCCCCGCCAGGCCTCGACGTGGACGGGGTGCGCGACGCGCTGCTGGCGCTCGACGGGGTGGCCGAGGTCCACGATCTCCACGCCTGGACGCTGGACGGGCGCACGCCCATCGTCAGCGCGCACCTGGTGCTCGGGCAGGACGCGCCCTTCGAGGAGGTGTGCCGCGACGCGCACCGGTTGCTGCACGACCGCTTCGAGGTCGAGCACGCGACGGTCCAGCCGGAGCGAGGCCAGGGGTGTCACACCGACTGCGGCGTCCGGTCCAGCGCCATCGTGTGACCTGACGGGACTACGGGTCGTCGCCCGTCCCGCCCGGCGAGCCGCCGACTGGGCCCTCGTCGCGCTCCTGGTCATCCAGGACACCGTTCTCGTCGAGGTCCTCGAACAGGCCCGCGGTGCTCGCCACGGCGTTCGCCAGCGCGTCGTGGTCGGCATCACCGGGTTCCACCACGAGGTGGGTCCCGTCCTCCAGGCCGTACATCGCCTCCTTGGAGGGCGGGTGCAGCTCGAGGATCCAGGATCCACCGTCCACCTTCAGCGTCTCCAGCGCGACGCCGGCCTCGCCGAGGTCCAGGGTCAGGTCGATGGTCGCCTTGCCGGGCTCTCCGTTCTCCGCGCGGGCGGCGAGGTGCAGTGGCCCGTCGAACACCGCGGTCAGCGCGCACCACTCCCCACCGGGCAGGTCGTCGGGCTCGGGCGCGAGCAGGTCGGCCTCACGCCCCACGTCCACCGTCTCGCGCTCCCCGTCGCAGAACGAGACCTCCCAGGTCGCCAGCGGCACGGTCGCCTCGTCGATCGTCAACGAAGCGCTCCGCTCCATCGTCAGACGCGTCGTGCCGGGGTTCCCCACGCCCGTCCCGCCGGGCCACATGCGCTCCGAGGAGCACGCCAGGGCCAGCAGGAGGATCATGCGCCCTCCGTCCGGTCGGACAGGGGGAACATCGCGAGCTCGATCTGGATGACCTGCTCCGGAGCGTCGTCGAAGCCGTCCGCCAACGCCAGCAGCCGCTCCTGGACCGCGTCCAGCTCGTTCTTGAGCGCCCCGACCAGCCGCAAGGGGACGGACAGGGTGGCGCCGAGCAGGTGACGCTCCTCCGCCGGGAACCGGTCGATCGACTCCACGGCCAGCCCGAGCATGCCCTTGTGGTAGGCGTGGACCGCCATGCTCTGCACCTCGTGCGGCGTCGTGAGGACCGCGTCTGCCGGGCGCGGCACACCCGACTCGTCCTCCATCAACATGCCCAGCTCCAGCAGCGTGGCCAAGGCCTCCCGGGCCTGCGCCTCGGTGATCTGGGGCCGGATGTGGGCGGCAATCCAGGCAGGATCCGGATCGAAGTCTTTTCGTCCGGCCAGCTCCCGGACCACCGGGATCCACCAGCGCGCGAGGTAGGCGTAGCTGTGTCCCTCGATCCGGCGCAGCGACTGGAACGAACGCGTCGCCAGGATTCGTTCCCAGGCATTCCGGCGATCCACCGGATCCGTGGCCTGACAGAAGCGGACCAGCGACTCGAAGAAGTCGGCCTCCTCCCTGGGCAGCGACATGGCCTTGGCGAAGGCTCGCGCGGTGTCGGGGCCGATCTTCCGGTCGCCGTCCACCACGTCGCCGAACAGCCCGGGCGAGGTGCGACCGGCCAGGCGGACGAACCGGCGCTTGGAGAACGACGGATCGGCCGCGGAGCGCGCGGCGTACCAATCCCGCAGGAACGCCCGGAAGTCGAGATAGTCGTAGACGATGGGGGGGGACACGACTCCGAGGTGTACCGTCGGAGACATGCCGGACGCGAGTTTTTTTTGGGAAACACTGTTCCAACATCGCGGAGGAACAGCATTCAACCTGGCTATGGACGCTGTTGTCGTCGTGTCCGGATGTTCTGCGCAGGTCGCCGCGGGGCCAGTTAGGCTGGCGCTGTCGGAGGGGACATGCGGGGAGCCTGGGTGCTGGTGTCGCTGTGGGCCGGGTGCACCACCAGCGACGGGACGACGAAGACCGATGTCGCGACGACGGACACGCCGACCGAGGAGACGGGGCAGACCACCACCCCGCCGGACCACACGGGCGTGACCACCACGACCACGGAGGAGGGCTTCTGCGCCGTCCGCCAGGTGTTCAACCGCAACTGCGTCGTGTGCCACAACGCCGCTGCTCCCCAGGGTGATCTGGACCTCCAGACCGATCCGTACGCGGCGGTGGTGGGCGTGACGAGCGCGGCGTACGGCGTCGTCCTCGTCCAGCCGAACGACCACGCGGGCTCCCTGCTGTGGCGCAAGATGGAGGGCGCGCAGGCAGCCGGCGAGGGCGATGCGATGCCGCCGCCCAACGGCGCCTCCGCGACCGACGTCCAGACCGTCCAGGACTGGATCGATGCGGGCGCGCCCGAGACCTGCGGCACCGGCGGCACCACCACCCCCGGGGCGTACCACCCCAAGGGCTGGGACGCGCCGGACGTGCACGGCATGGCGACCAAGTTCCAGACCGAGACCGACTGTCGGGTCTGCCATGGCAGCGACCTGTCGGGGGGCTCGGCGAGCGTGTCCTGCACGAGCTGTCACGGCGCCGGCTGGGAGACGAACTGCACGTTCTGCCACGGCGGGGTGCTGTCGACGACGGGCGCGCCGCCCGAGGACATCGACGACAACGACGACCCGGCGACCATCTCCTTCGTCCCGCACGAAGTCCACGGCGCGGGTCGCATCTCGCCGGTCTTCGACTGCGTCGTGTGCCACGACAAGCCGACGGACGCGCTGACCCCGGGCCACCTGTTCGACGACCCGACGGCCGGGGAGGCCGAGGTGGTGTTCAACATCGCCCCCGGGGCGTACGACGGGACGAACCGCTGCTCCAACCTGTACTGCCACGGCAACGGCTTGGGCAACAACGGGGCGGTGAACGCGGGGGCCGGTCCGCGGACCTGCCACTCCTGCCACCCGGACCGCACGACCTCGGGCCAGTGGGGTAAGATGAGCGGCGAGCACCGGCGCCACCTCAATGAGGGCTTCGAGTGCGAGACCTGCCACCAGGATGCGCAGGGGAGCACGGCGATCGACGTCCCCGCCCTCCACGTGAACGGCAACCCGGACGTCCGGCTGCCCCAGGGCATGAACTTCAACGCCCAGACCCAGCGCTGCGACGGCACCTGCCACGGTGAGCGACACAACAGCCGCCACTGGTGACCGGCTGCTCGAACGGGCTCAGCGAGCGAGGAGCTCGTCGGGCCAGTTGACCGGGTTCTCGAGGGCGAGCGGCTGGGCCAGCTCGACCATGGGCTCGAGCTCCGACCACAACGCCTGCGCCTCGGCGCTCGGGTTCGTGGGGTCGTACAGGTCGTTCAGCTCGGCGGGATCGGCTTGGAGGTCGAACATCCGCACCGTGCCGAACCACGAGAAGGTCATCTTCATGTGGTTCTGGACGACGCCGCTCGCGGGGCCGAGGCGCGCGATGGTGTTCATGAACCGCGGGCGGTCCTCGGGGGCTTCGCCGATCGGGGTGCCGGTGAGGCGCTCGTCCAGCGGCAGGCCGTAGAGCTGGAGGATCGTGGGGACCAGGTCGATCGAGCTCGTGGGCCCGTCCCAGCTGCCGGGGATGATGTTGGGTGCCCAGAACCAGAGCAGACCCTCGGTCTCCTCGCGGAACAGCGAGTAGGCGTGTGTCTGGTTGCCGTGCTCCCAGAACTGCTCGCCGTGGTCCGTCCAGAACACGATCAACGTGTCGTCCAGCAGCCCGCGGGCCTGCATGTCGCCGAAGATCATCTGGAACTCGTCGTCCATGTGCGAGATGTCGCCGGCGTAGCGGACGTGCAGGTGCTCGGAGAGGAGCTCCTGCATCTCGGGTGACAGCGAGCCCCAGTCGTTCTTCGCCTCCTCGTAGTGCACGTCGCGGTTCGCCAGATCCCAGGGGACCGGCGGCAGGTCCTCGAGGCCCGCGAGGTACTCCTCGGGAGGGTCGTACGCGGCGTGGGGCTCGACGAAGTGCAGGTGCAGCAGCCACCGGTCGCTGGCGCGGCCATCCGCGATCGCGTCGGTCAGGCGCCCGCGAGCGGACTCCCAAAGCGGCCAGGCGAGACCCGTGCCCGGCAGGTAGGGCATGTCGTACCCGTCGGTGTTGTTCCACTCGGGGGCGAGCCAGCCGTTGGTCGACGCGAGGATGCTGTAGAACCCCGCGTCGTGGAGGTAGCTCGCGAGGAAGGGCGTCCCCTGCGGCCACGGCGTCGCCAGCGTGTCGGACAGCTTGGGGATCATGCCGGCCTGCTCGTTGTGCCGACCCGCGAGCGTGCAGCTCGTGCTCGCGAACGTCCAGTTGCTGCACTGGAGGTGGTCGTCCATGACCACGCCGTGGTCGGCGAGCGTCGACAGGAACGGGGCGGCGTGCGTGTCCCCGTACCGGTCGAGGTGGTCCTTCCGGAACGTGTCCATCGAGATCATGAGCAGGTTCTTCGGAACCCGCCCATAGAACTGGGGGAACGTGTCCGTCGGCTGGTCCCCCCAGTCCGGGGGAGTGGGGTAGTTACCCGATCCCGTGCACGCGACCAGCGACAGAGCGGCGAACAGCATGAGCAGACCATAGCCCGCAGCCAGGCGACCGGCGGGCGAGAGTGGTCAGCGGGGCAGGGGAGGCCGGGTCGTCAGCTGCACCGCGAGGTCGCGGTCGAGGTAGAGCCGGGTGTTGATGGCCCACCCGCTGCCCTCGAGCAGGGTCGCGAGGTCACGGCGACGCAGGCGGAACCAGGTCGCGAGGGACACGGGCACCGCGTAGATCAGGAAGGGCACCAGCACGACGCCGAGGATCACGAGGATCAGGGCGAACGGGTAGGACACGGCGGTGACCGCGCCAGCGGCGCCCTCGGGCACCCCCGCACTCGCGGCCAGCGACGCGATGCCGGTGCTCACCGTAGCGGTCGCCGAGAACAGCGCGGACAGTGCCGCCGTCACGAACGCACCGATCGCACCGAGCGCGATGCCGATGCCCGCGGCCAGCAGGGGCAGGTTGCCGAGCGGCGAGGGGGCCTCCGCCGGGGGCGCTGCCGGTGCGGGAGCGGCTTCGGGAGCCGGTGGCGGAGCGGTCGCCTTGGCGGCCTCCGCGGCCTTGGCAGCCTCCGCGGCGGCGACGGTGGAGGTCGGTGCGGACGCAGCCTTGTCGGCGGCCGAGCTCACCTTCTCCGTGACGCCACTCGACATCGCGGTGGTCTGGGAGGCGGACGCCTTGTCCAGCGTCTGCTGGATGGTCTCGCCGATCTTGCGGAACGGCGCGAGCAGCGCCTCCTTGATGGAGATCGGGTTGACGATCATCTTGCGGATCTGGGCGTGGCGCTCGTTGCCCTCGGGGTCGAAGAACACCCCCCACATCCCGTCGCAGAGGTGCTCACGCTCGCCGGCGGTCACCGGGATCATGTACTCATCGGTCAGGGCGCCACCCTTCTCGCCCACCTTGACGAACATCGTGTACAGCGGGCTCATCGCGGCGAACTTCTCGGCCCGGCCGGCGTCGTTGACGCGGATCGCGAGGTCGAACACGCGCCCGTCCATCACCAGGTGCCCCTGCTCGACCCACCCGGTCTTCTTGTCGTCGAACAGGTCGGGCATCGAGACCATCGTGTTCGTCAGCGGCAACAGCCAGGCCTGGTACAGGATGGCCTTCTCCACGAGCTTCACCCCGTCGAGCGCGACGGCGGCGACCTCGGAGCGCTGGAGCAGCTCGCGCGTGCGGACGGGGAGCGCTTCGTCGGCGAGGTGGGCACGCAGGGCGTCGGCGCCGCGGTCTCCAGCCCTGGTGGCGGGCCTGGCACCCTGCCAGGTGGTGTAGGGAGCGAGCTTCGCGCCCACGGCCGCCACCAGATCGCGGTCCACGCGCGCCGTGTCGATGCCGAGCAGCGCCGCCTGGTCGAGCCACGCGCGGATGCGGGCCCGCCACGCGGGGTTGAGGCCCGACTGCGCGTCCAGCACGCCGTCGGCGCGGGGCCGGGCGAGCGGCGCCCGCTCGAGGAGCGCGGTCGCGGCAGCGGGATCGAGGAGATCGGTGTCCTTCGCGTCGACCCAGGCGCGGCTCGCGAGATCGGGGTCGAGGTGCACGGTGTCGCACAGCAGGAAGTACTGGTCGAGCTTGCCGGTCACCGCGGCGTGGGCGGCGGCGGCGGCGGCCGTGTCGGCGATCGGGAGGATGGAGGCGTCGGCCGTCGGCGCGTCGTTCCAGGCGAGCCAGTCCTTCCCCTGGGCCAGGAAGGCGTCGAGCGTGTCGGCCGTGACCGCGGGGTCGCCCCCGGGGTGCGGCGCGCCGCCCGTGACCTCGATCACGTGCTCGAGGAACACCTTCAGCGCCTCGTCGTCACCCGCGGCCGCCGGGAGCACCTTGCCCGCCGCGGACAGCCCCTTCGCCTCCTCGTCCGCGCGCACCTTGCGGACCGCGTCCAGCTCGAGCTCCTTGACGGCCGGCGTCCCGAGGGTCTCGAGGATGCGGCGGGCACCGTCGATCACCGCCGCACCGTCGCCGGACTCGTTCACGGACGCCAGCGCGAGGCTGGTCACGCCGCCCGTCATCGCGGTGCGGTCGCGGAACACCCCCATCGCCCAGCGGATCGCCGCCTTCACGTCGTCGGAGCGGATACGACCGTCCGCGTCGCCGTCCATCGTGGTCAGGAAGCCCTTGTCGAGCCGCAGCGTGTCGACGGTGAGGGCGGTGGCCACCCAGAGCGCGTCGTCGAGCTCGCAGACCTGGGCGAGCTCCTCCGCCGTCTCGAGGATGGCCTGGGACGAGCGGGCCAGGGTTCGGAAGCGCAGGGCCATGGAGTCCTCCCTCGCCGCGTGGCGGCGCGCCGCGGAAGGTACTGTCGCGTGATCGGCGCTGCAATCCCGCCGTCAGCTGTGCGTCAGTGACCCGCGTGGCAGGGAGGCACGTCCGGGTCCGATGGGGCCTGCGTGAGCCCGGCGGCGCTCGTCAGCCCTGTCCGGAACGCGAGCGAGGCCAACCCGGTCGCCAGCACCAGCGCGGCCATGGCGCGTCGGGTGCGGCGGCTGCGGTCCAGCAGCTTTCGCAGACCGAAGGTCGCGGCCGCGAGCGCCGGCACCGTGCCGAGCCCGAAGACCCCCATCACCAGCGCCCCTGTCCACGGATTGGCGCTGGCGACGGCGAGCGACAGGGTGGCCCACACGAGGCCGCAGGGCAGCAGCCCGTTGACCAGTCCCAGCAGGAAGCGCGAGGGGGCGGACGTGCCCCTTGCGGCGCGTGCTCCCAGGAGCCCGAGGCCCGGAATGCTCAGCTTCGGCTCCGGGAGCACGTCCGCCAGGACCAACGAGAACCACACGAGCAGGACCGCGCCGAGCACCCCGCCGAGCCACGGCGGGCCCGGGATCGCCGAGCCGAGCGCCCCCGTGAGGGCACCGAGCGCGGCGTAGGTGGTGACGCGACCCACGTGGTACGCGACCTGCCCATCGATGCGGTCGCCGGCCGCGCAGGCGAACGGTCCGCACATGCCGATGCAGTGCGGTGCTCCCGCGAGGGCAGCCACCAGGGCAGCGGCGATCCACGCCGTCATGGGATCCTCCCGAGCCGGTACGTGCAAGGGCCGTGCCGGTCGGCCTCGGGCGACCCCTCCGTCTCCGGGAACCGGTGGGTGGCCGACGGTCGCGGACGCTGCTCGACGCCGGCTCACGGGGTGCCGGAACCGCCCGTGGGGCCTTCACCCACGATCAGGTGTGCGGGAAGGCACACGGTCCTCGAGGGTCCTTCCAGATCGCGCCGGGTACGCCATCGTCAGCCCGTGGCACGGTTCTTGCCTTGGGGGACCGCGAGGAGGAAGGAACATGTCCAGTGCCGTCGCGACAGCACCGGGCGGGACCTCGGACCGACCCTATGACGACGCCATCGTCAAGAAGTTCATCCTGGCCACGATGCTGTGGGCGGTGGTGGGCATGACGGTGGGCGTCTGGATCGCTCTCGAGCTCGCCTGGTGGCCCGCCAACATGGGGATCCCGTACTTCACGTTCGGTCGTCTCCGCCCGCTCCACACGAACGCGGTGATCTTCGCCTTCGGCGGCAACATCGTGTTCACGAGCATGTACTACTCGATGCAGCGCCTGCTGAAGGTCCGCATGTGGAGCGACTTCCTGTCGAGCTTCCACTTCTGGGGCTGGCAGGGCATCATCGTCGCCGCCGCCGTCACCCTCCCGCTCGGCCTGACCCAGAGCAAGGAGTACGCGGAGCTGATCTGGCCGATCGACCTCGCCATCGCGGTCGTCTTCCTGGCCGGCGCCCTCAACTTCGCGATGACCATCGCCAACCGCAAGGTCAAGCACCTCTACGTGGCGATCTGGTTCTACATGTCCTTCCTCATCACCATCCCGGTGCTGCACGTGTTCAACAGCCTCGCCATCCCGGCGACGCTGACCCGTAGCTACCCGGTGTACAGCGGGATGACGGACGCGCTGGTCCAGTGGTGGTACGGCCACAACGCAGTCGGCTTCTTCCTGACCACGCCGTTCCTCGGGATGATGTACTACTACCTGCCCCGCGCCTCGGGCCGCCCGGTCTTCAGCTACCGGCTGTCCATCGTGCACTTCTGGGCGCTGGTCTTCCTGTACATCTGGGCCGGCCCCCACCACCTGCTCTACTCCGCGCTGCCCGACTGGGCGCAGACGCTCGGCATGGTCTTCAGCATCATGCTGATCGCGCCGTCCTGGGGCGGGATGCTCAACGGCCTGCTGACCCTGCGCGGCGCCTGGGACCGCGTCCGCACCGACCCGATCCTCAAGTTCATGGTCGTGGCGGTCAGCTTCTACGGCATGTCGACCTTCGAGGGTCCGATGATGTCCATCCGGGCGGTGTCGGCGCTCTCGCACTACACCAACTGGGTCATCGGCCACGTCCACAGCGGCGCGCTGGGGTGGGTCGGGATGATCAGCTTCGCCATCCTCTACTGGCTGACCCCCCGGGTCTGGAACCGCAAGCTGTACAGCGAGTCGCTCGCGACCACGCACTTCTGGCTCGCGACCATCGGCATCGTGATCTACACGGTCACCATGTGGGGTGCGGGCCTGACCGAGGGTCTGATGTGGCGCGCGGTCGATGACGGTGGCCAGCTGGCCTACCCGGTCTTCATGGACATCGTGAACCGCCTGTCTCCGTTCTACTGGCTGCGGTTCCTCGGCGGCCTGATGTACCTCACGGGCGCCCTGATGATGGCGTTCAACCTGATCCGTACCATCACCGGGACCGAGCCCCACGCTCAGCCCGAAGCCGTCCCGGCGAAGTGAGGGCACCATGTCCAACGACAACACCCACTGGCATCGCTCCCTCATCGAGCCCAAGGCGGGCCTGATGGCCGTCCTCACCACCGTCTTCATCAGCGTGGGCGGCCTGGTCGAGATCCTGCCGATGTTCACCGCGAGCGCGGGCAACCAGGCGGACCTGCTGGAGCAGATCCACCCGTACACCCCGCTCGAGGTCGCCGGCCGCGACATCTACACCCGCGAGGGCTGCTACGTCTGCCACTCGCAGATGGTGCGCCCCTTCCGCGACGAGACGCTCCGCTACGGCGTCTGGTCGCGGTCCGAGGAGTACGTCTGGGACCGTCCGTTCCTGCTCGGCTCCCGCCGCATCGGCCCCGACCTGCACCGGGTCGGCGGCAAGTACCCCGACGCCTGGCACTACGAGCACATGCGCGATCCGCGCAGCACCTCGCCGGGCAGCGTGATGCCGCCCTACCAGTGGCTGCACGAGTCCAAGGTCGACACCGAGGACATCCGCGCGAGCGTGGTGGCGCTCTCCCGCGTGGGCACGCCCTACACGCAGGACGAGATCGACCACGTCCCCGACCTGATGAAGGAGCAGGGCACGGTCATCGTGCAGCATCTTGCCGACGCCGGCATCACGGCCGAGTGGGACGACGAGATCGTCGCGCTCACCTCGTACCTGCAGCGCCTCGGGCGCGACCGGAAGGCGACGCTCGCCACCGCCGGAGGTGCCCAGTGAACCAGGTGCTCCACGCAGGCGCGGAGACCGCGCAGCTCGGCTCCCTGATGGGCTTCACCACGCTCTTCTTCGTGGTGATGATGGCCGGGTGGACGGCGTGGGCCTGGTGGCCCAGCCGGAAGGAACAGATGGAGGCCGCGGGCCGGATCCCGCTCGAGGGAGGTGACGCGTGAGCAGGGAGACGAACCGCCTCCTCGGACATGCCGAGGAGAACGACGGGATCGAGGAGTACGACAACGCGCTGCCCGACTGGTGGCTCGGACTCTTCATCTTCACCATCATCTGGGGCATCGGGTACGCCGTCGAGTACCACTTCGTCAGCGGACGTAGCCAGGCCGGCTACTACGAGGCGGAGATGGTCGCGGCTGCCGAGAAGTGGCCCGAGAGCAAGCCGCAGGCGCTGGCCTTCGACGACGCGACCGTCGCCGCGGGCAAGGAGATCTTCGGCCAGCAGTGCGCCTCCTGCCACGGCGCTGCCCTGACGGGCGGCATCGGCCCGAACCTGGTCGACGCCACCTGGATCCACGGCGGTGAGCCCGAGCAGATCCGAGCCACGATCACCAACGGCGTGCCGGAGAAGGGCATGCCGACCTGGGGCCCCATCCTCGGCCCGGACAAGATCGCGAAGGTGGCGGCCTACGTCGTGACCGAGGCGAAGAAGGGCGGGAGCGCCGCGCCGGTCGACGGCCAGGTCGCCGCCACCGGTGGTACGGAAGAGCCCATGACGGGCGAGGCGATCTTCAAGCAGAACTGCGTGGCCTGCCACGGCGAGAACATGCAGGGCCTGGTCGGTCCGAGCCTGGTCGACGCCGAGTGGATCCACGGCGGAACGCTCGAGGACATCACGCACACGATCACGAACGGGGTCCCCGAGAAGGGCATGGTGTCCTGGGGTCCCATCCTCGGCGAGGAAAAGATTGGGATCGTCGCGAAGTACGTGTTCGACCAGAACCAGGCCGCAACGGCCCAGAACTGACGGGGTTCGCCCCTCCACCCCGCCGGGGCCTTCCCCCGGTCCCGGGAGGGGCGCTTCACCAGGGAGACGCGCCAGCGGGGCGCGCGATCGAGGTTCGGAATGCTCGGGTTCACCGGAAATCGTCGCTGGGTCTACCCCAAGCACGTGGATGGCGTGTTCCAGCGCCTCCACCGCGCCAGCGGGATCTTGTTGCAGGCCTTCCTGGTCCTGACGCCATGGATCACCATCGGCGGGTTCCCGGCGGTGCGCATCGCGCTGCCCGAGCGCCGGCTGTACGTCCTCGGCCAGGTCTTCACGGCCTCCGAGGGCTTCACGATCGTCCTCCTCGCCCTGACGGCTGCGTTCTCCCTGTTCTTCTTCACCGCGCTCTTCGGCCGTCTGTGGTGTGGCTTCCTCTGCCCCCAGACGGTGTTCCTCGAGGAGTGGGTCCGCCCGATCGAGCACCTGCTCGAAGGGGACCGGGTGACCCGGCAGCGCCGTGACGCCGCCGGCATGACGTTCGACTGGGCCTGGCGCCGGGCCGTCAAGTGGTCCGCCTTCGCGCTGCTCGGCCTGTTCGTGGGCATGGCCGTCCTGTCCTGGTTCGCGGGCCCTCGCGCGCTGTGGACGGGGCAGGCCGGTCCCGTCGACTACAGCATGGTCGGCATCATCGGCGCCGGGCTCTTCCTCGACTGGGCCTGGTTCCGCGAGCAGCTCTGCAGCTACCTCTGCCCCTACGCCCGCTTCCAGGGCGCGCTCGTCGACCACGACAGCCTGATCATCAGCTACGACAAGAACCGCGGCGAGCCCCGCGGCAAGGGCAAGGCCTCCGCGCAGGCCGGCCACTGCATCGAGTGCAACAAGTGCGTGGACGTGTGCCCCGCCGGGATCGACATCCGCGACGGGTTCCAGCTCGAGTGCATCAGCTGCGCCCGCTGCATCGACGCCTGCGAGACGGTCATGCCCAAGCTCGGGCACCCCTCCCTCGTGCGGTACTCCACGATGGCGGCGGACGAGGGCGGCAAGACGCACGTGGTGCGTGGTCGCACGATCGTGTACGCCGCGCTGCTCACGGTGCTGACCATCGGCATCGGGTACCGCCTGTGGTCGCACAACCCGATCGAGCTCGAGGTGAACCGCACCCCGGGCTCCCTGTTCGCGACGGACGAGGACGGCAGCATCCGCAACACGTTCCTGGTCCACGTCACCAATCGCGACATGAAGGAAGCGCACCACTACGCGGTGATGGTGCACGGGCTCGAGGGGGTCCAGGTGATCATGCCGCCGCTCGAGCTGCAGCCGATGGAGTCGAGGACGGTCCCGCTGGTCGTGCGGGTGCCGGGCGGCTCGGTGGACCGGACCACGAACTTCGAGGTCGAGGTACGTTCCGAAGAGACGAGCACCCAGGCGGCTGCCACCTTCAAGGCGCCGCCCAAGGACGGAGGTGCGAAGTGAAGGTCGAACGCTGGCCGATGATCCTCGCGGGTGGCCTGATGGTCGTGGTCCTGGTGAACGTCGGGTTCATCTGGATCGCCATCCACAACGCCCCGCAGATCGAACCCTCGTACGAGATGACCCAGGACCGCTGATGTCCTCCACCCAGCCCGCGTCCGCCCACTGCCCGCACTGTGGCGCGGCCGTCGAGGGCGACGAGGACACCTTCTGCTGCCACGGGTGCGAGCTCGCCGCGTCCATCGTGAACGGGGCGGGCCTCGGCCGGTGGTACGACGACCGCCAGCAGCCAGCGCCACGGCCCGAGCCGCTGCGCGCGGACTGGTCGGCGGTCGCGGTGCAGGAGGGGCCCGACGGGTCGTCCTGTCAGCTCGCGATCGACGGGCTCGCCTGCGCGTCGTGTGTGTGGGTGGTGGAGAACGTGCTCCAGCGCTCGCCCGGCGTGTCGCAGGCCTCCGTGAGCTACGCCACCGGCCGCGCGACGCTCTCCTGGGATCCGGCGACCACCTCGATCGAGCAGCTCGGGGAGCGCATCGCTGCGCTGGGGTACCGCCCGCGTCCGGTGGAGGCCGCGCCCACCTGGGACCGCGACCTGGTCACGCGGCTCGGCGTGTCCGCCTTCTTCGCGTCGAACGTGATGCTGATGGCGGTGAGTGTCTACACCGGGTGGTCCTCGGGCATGGACGAGCGCTTCGCGGCGCTGTTCCGCTGGGGCTCGCTGGCCCTGTCCACGCCCGTGGCCCTGTGGTGCGCCGTCCCGTTCTATCGCGCGGCCTGGCAGGGGCTGCGGGTGGGCGTGCTGCACATGGACCTGCCCATCTCGATCGCGGTGGTGACGCTGTACGCGCACGGGGTGGTCGCGACGCTGCTCGGCCAGGACGGGTACCTCGACTCGCTCGGGATGCTGGTGACCCTGCTGCTCGCGGGGCGGGTGCTCGAGGCGCGCGGGCGACGGGCGGCGGCACAGGCGGCGGCGACGCTCGCGGCCCAGATGCCGACCATCGCGCGGCGGGCCACCGCGGACGGCGTGGAGACCGTGTCGGTCGAGCGGCTGGTGGCCGGCGACGTCGTGGAGATCGGGCTCGGCGAGGAGGTCCCCGCCGATGGGACGGTGGTGGGCGGCGCCGCGCAGGTCCGCCTGGCGGTGCTCACCGGCGAGTCCGAGCCCGTGCGGGTGGGGGTCGGCGACGAGGTCGTGGCGGGCGCGCCCGTGCTCGCGGGGACGCTGCGGGTGCGGGTCGAGCGCGTGGGCGACGAGACGCTGCCGCGCCGGATGGCCCGCGAGGTCCTGATGTCCATGGACCGCCCGCTGCTGGCGGCGCCGACGGACAAGCTGGCGCCGCTGTTCACGGTGGGGACGCTGCTCGCGGCGACCGCGGCGGTGACCGGCTGGGGCGTGACGCACGGCGCCGCCCGCGGGGTCGAGGTGATGGCGGCGGTGCTCGTCGTGGCCTGTCCCTGCGCGCTGGGGTTGTCCTGGCCCATCGCGGTGAGCGCGGGGCTGGCGGCGCTCGCCCGTCGGGGCGTCGTGCTGCGCTCCGGCGACGCGCTGCAGCGCCTGGTGGACGTGGACCTCGTGGCGCTGGACAAGACGGGGACGGTCACGGGCGGCGTGCCGGTGGTGGTCGCCGCGGACGACGCCATCCTGCGGGTCGCCTCGGGCCTGGAGCGCGCCTCGAGCCACCCGATCGCTGCGGCCATCCGGTCGGCGGCGGCCTCGCGGAAGCTGGCGATGCCGGTGGCGGAGGAGCTCGAGGAGGTCCCGGGCGTCGGCGTGCGCGGCGTGGTCGACGGCCGGCGCTGGCGCATCGTGTCGGGCGAGGCCGGGCAGCTCCGCGTGGAGCGGCTGACCGAGGGTGGCGAGGTCGATCTCGTCGGCCTGATCGGCATGCGCGACGTGCGGCGGGACGACGCTCCGGACGCGGTTCGCGCGCTCGGGCTCCCGGTCGTCCTGCTCACGGGCGACCACGAGGCCGTGGCCGAGCGCCTGGGTGCGGAGATCGGAGCCACCGAGGTGCACGCCCGCATGACGCCCGAGGGCAAGGCGGCCTGGATCGCGGCCCGGCAGGCGGAGGGCCGCAAGGTGCTCTTCGTCGGCGACGGGCTCAACGACGGTCCCGCGCTGGTGACGGCGCACGTCGGGCTCGCGATGAAGGCGGGCGCCGCGGCCTCCCTGCTGGCGGCGGACGGTGTCGTGGTGCACGACGCGCTCGGTCCGGTGGTGGCTGCGCTGCGCGGGGCGCGGGTCGTGCGCGCCGTGGTCCGCGGCAACATGGCGCGGTCCGTGGTCTACAACGTCGTGGCGGTCGGCTTCGCCGCAGCGGGCTACGTCAATCCACTGGTGGCCGCGGTGCTGATGCCGCTGTCGTCGCTGATGGTGCTGTGGGGCGGGACCCGGGTGGAGCCCCGGCTCGCGCGAGGTGCGGCATGAACATCGTCGTGCTGTTGATCCCGGTGGCCATCGGGCTCGGCGCGGTCTTCGCGCTGCTGTTCGTGGCGGCGGCGCGCTCGGGCCAGTTCGACGATCTCGACGACCCTGCGGAGCGCATCCTCCACGACGACTGACGTTGCATCCGCCGGGTCGACGTGCGATCGTCCGCGTCCCCCGTTCCAGGTTCGAACCATGTTCTCGACGCTCCTCGTCCTCGTCGGCTGTACCCCTGATGCGGAGGTCGCCGACGCCCTCGGGGAGCACCACCTCGCCCGGGAGTCGGGCGGGGTGTGGACCGTGTACGGCCAACAGACGGGCGCGGGCCTCGGGGCGTCGGTCGCTTCGGCCGGCGACGTGAACGGCGACGGCTACGCCGACGTCCTGGTCGGCGCGCCGAACTGGAGTCAGGGGCCGAACATCCAGGTCGGGCGGGCGTCGCTGTACCTCGGCTCCGCGTCAGGGCTCGAGGCGACGCACGCCTGGCGGGTGCAGGGGTCCAACCAGCTCGTCCACACCGGCGTGGTGGCCTCCGCGGGCGACGTGAACGGGGACGGGTACGACGACGTGATCGTGGGCACGCCCGGCTACAGCGGGGCGCTCCCGGGCCAGGGCCGTGTCGCCGTCTACGACGGGTCGGCGCTCGGGCTCTCCACGGTCGCGAGCTGGTCGGCCGTGGGTCTCCGCAACTACGAGAACCTTGGCGCCTCTGTGGCCTCGGCCGGAGACGTGAACGGCGACGGGTTCGACGACGTGATCGTGGGATCGCCCCAGCGGTCGAACGGCGACACCTACGAGGGCGCGGCGACGGTGTACCTCGGCTCTGCCGCGGGCCTCGCGGTCGCCCCGGCGTGGTCGGTGGAGGGTGGCCGGGGAAGCGCCTACCTGGGGACCTCCGTGGCCTCCGCGGGCGACCTGAACGGCGATGGCTACGACGACGTGGTGGTCGGCGCGCCCGGAGCGGGCCCCACCTACCAGGGCGAGGTCGAGGTGTACCTGGGTTCGCCAGCGGGCCCATCGCCCACCCCGGACTTCACCTGGCGCGGGCAGCAGCCGTTCGGGTTGTACGGGAACTCGGTCGCGTCCGCGGGCGACGTGAACGCGGACGGCTACGATGATTTGCTCATCGGCTCCCCGAGCTACTCCCAGGGCGACGGCGCGGCCTGGGTCCACCTGGGGTCGGCCGCGGGGCCCGCCGCGTCCCACGCCTGGATCGTGTTCGGGATCGCGGGCGTCACGGACCTCGGCGTGTCGGTGGCGTCGGCCGGCGATCTGGACGCGGACGGCTACGACGACGTGGTCGTCGGCGCTCACACCTCCACCGGCGATCTCGCGGCCGAGGGAGCGGTCCTGCTGTACCGCGGCACCCCGACCGGGGTGACCCAGGCGCCGGTGTTGATCTTCCAGGGTGATCAGGCGTCGGCCCACCTTGGTGCGTCGGTCGCCTCCGCCGGCGACGTCGACGGCGACGGGTACGCGGACGTGATCGCGGGCGCCCCCGACCACGACGCCCCGAGCGCGTCCGAGGGCGTGGCCTACGTCTGGACCGGCGTGCTCACGGACACCGACGCCGACGGCTGGATCGACTTCCGCGACGTGTGTCCGGCGACCGCGGACGACCAGCTCGACGACGACGCGGACGGCGTGGGCAACGCGTGCGACGACCCGGAACTCGAGGTCGTGGGCGTGGTCTCGGTGGGTGGCTCTGTCGATCTCGTCGCCAGCGGGCTGGCGCCCGGCGAGGTGGCGCACTTCGGGGGAGCGTGGGGCAACGGGGCCGCCGGGCCTTGCCTCCCGGCGCTCGGCGGGCTCTGCCTCGATCTCGGGCCGTCCGCGGTGGACCTGGGATCGGCCGTCGCCGACGCGGCCGGGGTGGCGACCCACGCGATCGCCGTCCCCGCGAACCTGCAGCCGAACGGGACGTACGCGCTGCAGGCGGTGGTGGTCCGAGGCGCGGGCGGCGCGACCTCCGCCAGCTCGCCGCTCGTGCTGCTCACGGGGAACGAGCTCGACTGGGACGGGGACGGCCTGGTGGACGCGGTCGAGTCGACCCTCGGCACCGACCCGAGGAACCCGGACACCGACGGGGACGGCCTCGAGGACGCGGCCGACCTGCCGCCCGGGTTCGACCCGCTCGTTCCCGACACGGACGGTGACGGCACGCTCGACGGTCAGGACGTCTGCTGGGCTGGGGACGACGGGGTGGATCCGGACGGCGACGGGTTCCCCAGCGCGTGTGATTCGTGCCCCGACGACCCCGACCCGACACAGGCGGACGCGGACCACGACGGTCTGGGTGACGTGTGTGAGGGTCCCGTGTTGCTGGCCGGGTGGACGGGCCAGGTGAACCGGTCCAGCGCGAGGTTCGGCTGGGACATCGACTCGGTGGGGGATGTGAACGGCGACGGGTACGACGACGTGGTGGTCAGCGCGTTCACCTGGGTGGCGCCCGGGGCCCAGTTCCCCGGCGCGGTCCTCGTGTACCACGGCTCGGCCGCGGGCCTGGCCGCGTCCCCGAGCTGGTCGGCCGCCGCCGCCCAGCCGAACAGCGAGTTCGGGAGCGCCGTGGCGTCGGCGGGCGACGTGAACGGCGACGGGTACGACGACCTCGTCGTGGGCGCCCAGCGGTACCACATCGGGCTGAACAACGACTGCGGTGCCGTGTTCGTCTACCTCGGCTCGCCGACCGGCCTGGCGGCGACCTGGTCTTGGCAGGCCGACCTGGGCTCGCAGCCCTATTCCAACTTCGGCAGCACACTGGCGTCGGCGGACGTGAACGGCGACGGGTACGACGACGTGGTGGTCGGCGCGTCGGGATACGACGACGGAGCCCAGGACGAAGGCGCGTTCCTGGTGTACCACGGCTCGGCCGCGGGGTTGGCGGCGACGCCGTCGTTCGAGGCGCAGGGTGGGGTGCCGGGCCGGGGGCTCGGTGGCGTGGTGGCGTCGGCGGGCGACGTGAACGGCGATGGGTACGACGACGTGGTGGTCGGCTCTCCCTACTACGACGTGGTCGGCGGCGCGGACGAGGGGTCGGCGCTGCTGTACCTCGGTTCACCGACCGGCCTCTCGAACCCGCCGGTGTGGCTGGTCGAAGGGACCGAGCGGTACCTCCACCTCGGCTCTGCGGTCAGCTCGGCGGGCGACGTGAACGGGGACGGGTACGACGATGTGCTGGTGGGCTCTCCCCAGAGCGACGGCTACGCGGGCCTCGTGCGCCTGTACCTCGGCTCGGCCGCCGGCCTGTCCACGGTCGCGTCCTGGACCGGAGCGGGCGACGTCCCCGACCGGTTGTTCGGGAACTCGCTGGACTCGGCGGGCGACGTGAACGGCGACGGCTTCGCGGACGTGGTGATCGGCGCGCCGTTCTCTGCCTTCGGTCCCTCCTCGGGTCCAGGCAGGGTCCTGGTCTACCTCGGCGCCCCCACCGGCCTCTCGCCGCAGCCTGCGTGGGTGATGGACGACGCGCAGGTGTCCGGCGGGTTCGGGTCCAGGGTGGCGGGTGCCGGCGACATCGACGGCGACGGGCTCTCGGACGTGGTGGTCAGCGCGCCCTACTATGCGGATGCGTTGTTCGAGGAGGGCAAGGCGTGGTCGTACCTGGGGAACGTGCCCTGAGCACATCAGCGGCGGCGCGCGTCGACGAGCACGATCTCGGGCCTGCGGTCCCAGCCGAGGGGCACGACCTCGCAGTCGAAGCCGGCGTCCTCGAGCAGGCGCAGGGCTTCGGGCAGGAGGAACGTCAGGTAGTACATGACGAAGGGCGGTGAGATCAGCGCGTTGCGGACACGCATGGTCCAGTTGAAGGCGTGCGCGATCCACAGCCGCGGCTGCATCGGGCTCGGGACGGGCGCGGTGACGAAGACGAAGCGCCCGCCGGGGACGAGGACCCGGTGGATGGCGGCGACGAAGTCGGGCAGGACCGGGTGGTCGAAGTGCCCCAGCGCGCCGAAGCAGGTGACCAGGTCGAAGGGCTCGTCCGGGGTCCACGCGAGCAGGTCGTCCTCCACGAAGCGGGCGTTCGTGAGCCCTTCGTAGCGGCGGCGCGCCTCGGCGAGCATGCCGGGGCTGAAGTCGAGCCCGGTGATGGCGCCCACGTGTGGTGCCAGGTGCCCCACGGCCGCGCCGGTGCCGCAGCAGGCGTCGAGCGCGCGTTGGGGGCGAGGACCAGAGGCGACGTGTGCCGCGACGCGCGAGAGCACCTCGTCGGGTGTGCGGAACGGGGTGGCGTCGAAGCGCGGGGCGAGGTGGTCGTACCCCGCGCGCGTGGACATGAGGCCCTCGCGCACGAGGTCGACGAAGGAGGGGCCGTCGGGACCGAACATCGTCGCAGACTACACCACGCACGGAGAGGAGGATCACCGCGGAGGTCGCGGAGAAAAGGCCGTTCCGACACCATCGGCACGAACCGCGCGCAACCGCCTCTCCCAGCGCACAGTTCTGAACCACCGAGGTTCACGGAGGTCCACAGAGGTAGAGTGACGGGGTGTCGCTATGGAGAAGATCGAGTGCTCGGGGGGGATTCACCGCGGAGGACGCGGAGGACGCGGAGAAAGGGCCGCTCCGACACCACCGCCATGAATCGCGCGCAACCGCCTCTCCCAGCGCACAGTTCTGAACTACCGAGGTTCACGGAGGTCCACAGAGGAAGAGTCGACGGGGCGTCCCTCTGTCCGGGCCACCAGGCGGGCGACGCCCAGCATGGCGTGCCACGTGATCATCCGCTCCTGCGACCTCTGTGGACCTCGGTGAACCTCTGTGGTGATTCGAGGGCGTCCCACCACATTCCGATCGGACAGGGCGTCCGACCGTGACCGACCCGGGACCCATCACCTGCACCAAAAGACCGCGCAACCGCCTCTTCCAGCGCACGGTTCTGAACCACCGAGGTTCACGGAGGTCCACAGAGGTAGAGTGACGGGGCGTCGCTATGGAGAAGGTCGAGTGCTCGGGGTGGATTCACCGCGGAGGACGCGGAGGACGCGGAGAAAAGGCCGCTCCGACACCACCGCCATGAACCGCGCGCAACCGCCTCTCCCAGCGCACAGTTCTGAACCACAGAGGGTCACGGAGGTCCACAGAGGAAGAGTTGACCGGCCGTCCCTCTGTCCGGGCCACCAGGCGGGCGACGCCCAGCATGGCGCGCCACGTGATCATCCGCTCCTGCGACCTCTGTGGACCTCGGTGAACCTCTGTGGTGATTCGAGGGCGTCCCACCACATTCCGATCGGACAGGGCGTCCGACCGTGACCGACCCGGGACCCATCACCTGCACCAAAAGACCGCGCAACCGCCTCTTCTAGCGCACGGTTCTGAACCACCGAGGTTCACGGAGGTCCACAGAGGTAGAGTGGCGGGGCGCCGCTCCTTCCGGGCCACCAGGCGGGCGACAACCTGCATGGAGAGCGATGCGAACCTCCACTGCCGGGACCTCTGTGGACCTCGGTGAACCTCTGTGGTGATTCGGCGGCGTTCCAACCGCCGGCAACGTCCTCGTATTGGTTGATCGTAACATATGGAGAAGATGCGATGTTCGTCGAGAGCGCGGATGTCATCGTTCTAAGTTACGTATTTTCCCTCACCCCCCGGCCCCCTCTCCCGGTGGTAGAGGGGGAGGAGCAGCCTTGTCGCCTATGGCGGGCCTTCTGGTCTCCGGCAGGCGCTCGAGGTCGTTGCGGAGAATGTGATACTGGTCTTTATGCCGCTCTTAACTCCCCTCTACCTCCGGGAGAGGGGCCGGGGGTGAGGGAAACCCCTCTGATAACGGGTGCACCTCGTCACCCACGAACCCCAGAGCGAACGGAAAATATGGAGAATACTCGATGTTCGCTGACAACGAGACTTCAATCGTTCGCGTTGTGGCCGCTCAGTAGCGGTCGGAGGTGGGGTGGGCGTCGCTCTGATGGCCAGCGTTCAATGATGGCAATTTTCCAGGACTTCAGTCGCCCGCAACGACGGCTGAACGCTGACAGTCAGATGTGTGTTTGGAGTCATCTGGACGTATGTAATGGAGGGCTTGTCCAACCTTGCCGGAAACGGCGCTTCTACTACGCCACTCTTGTTTCCAGGCAGCGCCTCGATTCCGATGGTGACTCTCCACTCTGCCTCGGCGCCGAGCATAAAGTTTGGTCGTCCGTCATTTATTGTGATGCGAACCGAACGGAGCCCTTCGCGACCACGGAGGTCTAGATCAAGCCATTGGGTCTGCATCAAAGGGCCTATGAGATGGCAATCAGTTCCGTCACTGGTCGTGATCAGAACGACGATTCCAGCGGTCTGTGCTGCACTGGCGGCGGCGTCGATGACGCCCGGGATGGCTGGTTGACGTACACAGGAAAGGGACGCCAAGGCCAACGCCGCCACCGAAGCGGATGGCACGCGTGGAACCGGTCTCATTTGACGCCTCGAAACATTACTGTTGGGTAGATTACCGGAAGGTCGCTGGGGGCGATCTGACCACGCCGAATGCTTTCTGCAAGCGCGTCGTAGTTGACGCCCACCACCTCGAAATCCACCAATCCTTCGCTATCTGGCGTCGATGGCTGGCTGCCTGTAGCACTGGAAATTGCCTGCGTCAGTCGATCCAACCGGTTCCGCACCGACTTGTGATCAGTCACCGTTTGCGGAAGCCTGGAGATAGTCGTTAACGCCCCTGCAAGCGCCTCGTCAGGTGTCGTGGTTCCAGAAGCGACTGCGTCTGCGGCTTCCCTGATGGCCAGAACCGTTCCCTCAACGTATACGGCGCGCAGTTCGGTGTTCACGTCGGCCAACGCTCGTTGGATGGCGTTTCGGCCGTAGTTCGGGCCAGTTTGGATGTGACTGTCCTCATGTGCCGCGGTCAAGGTCGCCGTTCCTGGCCCAAGATACATGAAGTCATCTTCGGGATCAGCGAAAGCGGCCGCGGGCACACCAAGCAGATCCTGGGCGGACTGCAGCTCGGTAGCAGAAAGTGTGCGAACTCTTCCGTGACTAGCAAGTCGTTCTAGGTCTGCAGGCAGACCTACGAGCTGTGCGATTACTGTCGCCTTCTCTCGTGCATCAGTGATCGGAATGGCCCCGAGAATCGGAGCCGCAAGGTCCAACGACAAGAGTTGCTTGAGGTTTGAGGCTGCCAGGTTTGCGCCCTCGACACCAGCCGCGTTGGAAACACCCATCCATGAGGGAGAATCATCAAGTCCACCGGTTCCGAGTTCAGCGTCGCCCGAGCGAAATCCAGCGCTGTAGTCGCCTGCGGGATTCTGGCTATAATCGCGACCGCTTCCAAGCCCGGTCTTGTCGACGAGTTGGACGGGACTGTCGTGGCAGTAGTGGTACCTGTTTGTTCCATCCACCATCCCAGCAGGATCAGGTCGCTCCCACCTGCCCAGCCATGCCGCGTAGTACCTGGCACTGTGGTACCCGAGGCCCGTCTCGTCGTCCCGTTCCTTCCCCGTGTATCGGTACCTCTTGGCCGACACCTCCGTCCCGCCTTCGGTCGCCCACCAGGAGGTCGTCCCGAACGGGTGATACTCCTCATATGTGATGATCGAGGCCGAGGTGCCGGGCTTCGGCCGGTTCGCGAGGGACGAGGAGGCGACCATTCGTCGAGCCTACGCCACCTCGCTGGGTCAAGCCAGTAGCCACCACCACGCGGGCCACACCTCCACCTCGCAGCGACCCGCGCGCGTCGACTCGCGGGTGGAGCGAGTGATCAGGTGGGCGCGGTCGATGTCGTGCTCGTCGGCGGCCTCGGCCAGCGCGCGCAGCTCGCGCTCGCGGGTGCCCGGTTCGGACAGGTCCCAGGCGACCTGCACCAACAGGGGCTCGCGCTCGGGGTGGCGGGCGACGAAGTCCACCTCGAAGTCGCTGCGCGTGCGCGCCCAACCCACCTCGTACCCGCGCCGCCGGAGCTCGACGTAGACCACCGTCTCGAGGCGGTGCCCGCGCATCTCGGACCGCGTCAGCGTCGGCACGAGCGCGGTGTCGATGGGGTAGACCTTGCGGGGGTTGACCGCGCGCTTCTGCGCCGAGTCCGTGGCCAGTGGCACGCTGCCGACGAGGAACGCGTCCTCGAGGTGCTGGAACAGGCCGTCTACGAGCTCGCGTGACGCCGGGATGCCCTGGGACTTGAGGTCGTTCGTGAACCGGTTGACGGTGAACCGGCCCGCGGGGGCCGCGAGCAGACGCCGGGTGAGGGCGCGCAGCGCGGCGACGTTGGTCACGCCGTGGCGCTCGACCACGTCGCGCAGGATGACGACGTCGACGTAGCTCCGCATCAGGGCGGCCCGCGCTCGAGCGTCCAGATCCTGGGCCTCGGGGAAACCGCCCGTCTCGAACCACTGGTCGAACGCCCGCTCGAGGGCGGCCTGCGCGACGGTGGAGGTGGGGAGGCGGTCGGGCTCGGGGAGGCCCCGGTGCCGGAGGGCCTCGCGGAACCCGAAGGGCAACAGCTCCACCGTCAGGCTGCGTCCGCGCAGGCTGGTGGCGATCTCGGTGCTGAGCAGCCGCGACGACGAGCCGGTCACGGCCACACGCTGGCCGGGCGTCTCCACCATGCGGCGGACGAAGCGCTCCCAACCGGGCACGTTCTGCACCTCGTCGAGGTAGAGCCAGCGCTCGCCGTCGGGCTCCCCGAGCCGGAGCGCCGCCTCGTGCACCAGGTGCAGGTCCTCCGTCTGCAGCCCCGCCAGCCGGTCGTCCTCGAAGTTCACGTACGCGAGGTTGCGGCGCGGGTGCCCCGCCGCCACGCGGTCGGCCATGTGCGCCAGCAGGAGCGAGGTCTTGCCCACCCTGCGCATCCCGACCACCGCGTCCGCCTTGCCGGGGAGCGACCACAGACGCACGTCTCGGGGGATCAGCGGCGCGAGTGGCGCCTCCTGTCCGTCTCGGATGACCTGTTCGAGCCGGGCGGACAGGTCCATGCGGAGGTTGCTCCCGTACGAGGCAACATCACCCTAATAGTTGTCGTTCGCGACTTCAACCATCGGCCTGGAGTTGTCGCCTACGGCTGAAGCCTCAGTCGCCGAGGACCCATGCGAAGATCAGCGGGGCCACCAGCGTGGCGTCGGACTGGATCATGAACTTCGGGGTCGCCACGTCGAGCTTGCCCCAGGTGATCTTCTCGTTGGGGACGGCGCCCGAGTACCCACCGTACGAGGTGACGGCATCGCTGATCTGGGCGAAGTACCCCCAGAACGGCGTGTCCTCCATCTCCAGGTCCTGGATGAGCGCCGGCACCGCGCAGATCGGGAAGTCGCCCGCGATACCGCCGCCGATCTGGAAGAAGCCGACGGAGGGCTTGCCCTGCGCCTTGCCGTTGTTCGCGAGGTACCACCGCATGAGGCGCACCATCTGGTCGGTGCCCGTCGTCACGCAGTTGTGCGTCGACACGTCGCCCCGCCAGACCGCGGCCGCGAACATGTTGCCCGTGGTCGAGTCCTCCCAGCCCGGCGTGTACACCGGGATGCCCATCTCCTTGGCCGCGAGCATCCACGAATCGCTGGGGTCGATCTGGTAGTGCTGGGCGAGGGTGGGGTCGGAGAGCACGTCGAACAGGTGCTCGGACGGCATCTTCGTCTCTCCGGCGGCCACCGCGGCCTGCCAGCGCTCGATGAGGCGCTCCTCGAGGTGCCGCATGACGGTCTCGGGGATGCACGTGTCCGTCACGCGGTTCATGCCGCGGTCGTAGAGCGCCTTCTCGTCCTCGGCGCGCAGCCCGCGCCAGTCCTGGATGATCTCGTAGTCGTTGGCCGCCAGGAGGTTGAAGATGTCCTCCTCGAGGTTCGCGCCGGTGCAGGTGATCGCGTGCACCTTGCCCTCGCGGATCATGCGGCCCAGGATGCGGCCGATGCGAGCCGTCGACATCGCGCCGGCCAGCGTCACCATCATCTTGCCGCCGTTCGCCAGGTGCGCCTCGTACGCCCGCGCCGCGCTCACGGTCTCGCGCGCGTTGTAGTGCAGGTAGTGGCGCTCCATGAACTGGCGGATCGAACCCATCAGGACCTCCTCGGACGGCCCCAGGCCGTAACGCAGCGCGTGCTATCCTGCGCGCGATGCCGCCGCAGGCCGACGAAGACGGGATCCCGCTCGGCCCCTTCCAGCTGATCCGGCCCGTGGGCAAGGGCGGCATGGGGGTGGTCTGGCTCGGCCGTCACCGCGAGCAGGGTGTCGAGGTCGCGGTCAAGGTCATCACCAGCAAGGGTGCCGCGACCGACGAGTACCACCAGGCCTTCGCCCAGGAGGTCCGCGCCGTCAGCGCCCTCGATCACCCGGGAATCGTGTGGATCTTCGACAGCGGGGAGATCGACGCGGCGACGGCGGCGGCCTCCAATGGGGAGCTCGTCGCGGGCAGCCCGTACCTCGTGATGGAGTACGCGAGCGGCGGCACGCTGCGGCAGGTGGAGGAGCAGCTCGACTGGCCGACCACGCGGCAGGTGCTCTTCGCCCTGCTCGACGCGATGGCCCACGCCCACGCGCGCGGCGTGCTGCACCGCGATCTGAAGCCGGACAACGTGCTGATCGCCGGGCCGACGGACCTGCGGCCGGGGTTCAAGCTCTCGGACTTCGGCATCGCCTGCCCGCTCGACGAGGACAGCGTCACCGAGGAGCGCCCGATCGGGACGCCGCAGTACATGGCGCCCGAGCAGATCCGCAACGAGGTCGATCTCTACGGGCCACACACCGACCTGTACGCGTTCGGCGGGCTCGCCTGGAAGCTCGTGACCGGGGACCTGCCGTTCGGCGCGTTCAAGGGCGCGTCGCTGATGTTCGCCCAGCTCCGGAAGAACCCCCCGGCGTTCGTGCCGCGCTGGCCGGTGCCCGAGGGGCTCGAGACCTTCCTGCGAATCCTGCTCGCCAAGGACCCGCGCGAGCGCTTCCAGCGGGCGTCGGACGCGGCCGTGGCGCTCTCGGTGCTCGAGCGTGCCGGCTCGGGGCCGTCGATCGTGGTCGGCACGGGGCCCGACGGGCTCGACACCTCCACCCTGCGCGTGGTGCTCGACGAGAACACGACCTCGGGCGAGGCGATCACGCCGCTGCTGCGACCGCCGCTCCCCACCACCTGGCGGCTCCCGGAGGGGCACGCCGTCCCCCTTCGGCTGATGGGCGCGGGGCTCGGGCTGTTCGGGCTGCGGCCGGTGCCCTTCGTCGGGCGGGACCGCGAGCGGGACCTGCTGTGGAGCGCGCTGTCCGAGGTCCACGCCAGCGGGCGGGCGGCGGCGGTGGTCGTGCGCGGGGGTGCGGGCGTCGGGCGGACGCGCCTCGTGCACTGGATCGCGGACCGCGCGCACGAGGTCGGCGGTGCCAACGTCATCGACACCCGCTTCGTGAACGGCTCCACCGTCCTCGAGCACCTGCGTCGCCCGCTCGTGCGCTTCCTGCGCGCGCACCCGCTGCCGCCCGAGCTGCGCGACCAGCGGTTCGGGGAGCTGCTCGCCGGCCTGCAGCTCGATCGGATCACGGTCGCCGACGCCGTCGAGATGCTGCTGGACCCGGAGCGGCTCGAGCTCGCCGAGGTCCAGCGCTTCGCCATCATCCGGCGGGTCTGGGAGATCCTGGCCCAGGATCGGCCGCTGCTGCTGCTCTTCGACGACGTCCACCTCGCGCCCGAGGCGCTCAAGCTCGTGCGCCACCTGCTGGACGCGCAGACAGGGCGGGGCAGCCCGATCCTCGTGGTGATGACGGCCTGGGAGGAGGAGCTCCCGCCGGAGGCGGAGGCGACCCGCGCGCTCCAGGGGCTGCAGGAGCGCTCCGACACGCGTCGCATCGACGTGGGCACGCTGCGGGGGGACCTTCGCACCGATCTGGTACGCGAGCTCCTGGGCCTCGACGAGCAGCTGACGGCGCGGGTCGCCGAGCGCACGGGCGGCAACCCGCTGTTCGCGGTCCAGCTCGTCGCCGACTGGGTCCAGCGGCAGGTGCTGCGCCCCGGTCCGAAGGGCTTCGTGCTGGCGGAGGCGGGGGCCGAGGTGCCCCGGTCGCTGTCGGAGGTGTGGGAGAGCCGGATCCGCGAGGTCGTGCGCGGTGTCGACGCGCCGGCGCTGCAGCTGCTCGAGCGCGCGGCGGTGCTGGGGCAGGAGGTCGACGTCTTCGAGTGGCAGGCGGTGGGCGACGACCCGGGCGGGGAGCACGCGGCGGCCGGCGCGACCTACTTCAACCCGCGGCTCGCGCGGGTGCGCCAGGCGGTGATGGACCGGCTGCTGGCGACGCGCCTCGCCGAGAACAGCGAGCGCGGCTTCGTGTTCACCCACGCGCTGTTCCGTCGGGCGCTGATCGACCGTGCCGGGAGCGTGGGGCGGCTCAAGGGGCATGCCCTGTGCTGCGCGGCCGTCCTCGAGCACCGGACCAGCGACGCCGAGGCCGAGCGGATCGCGGAGTGGTGGACGCTCGGCGGCCGCCCGGCGGAGGCGGTGCCGCTGCTGATGCGCGCGGAGACCTTCCACCGTCGGGCGTCGGGGCCGGCGCGCGCGATGTCGGCGCTGCACGCGTGCGAGCGGGCCCTGAAGGCGGCGGGCGTCCCGCGCGGGGATCGGCGCTGGGCCGAGCTCGCCGTGCGGCACGCGGAGCTCGCGCAGGAGGCGGGGCACCTCTCGACGGCCATCAAGTCCGCCCAGCTCGCGCACCGGCTGGCGGTCGCGGGGGGCTGGAGCGATCTGGACGCGACCTCCTCGATGGTGCTGGGCGCCACGGCGCACGCTCGAGGGGACGACCGCGCCGCCGAGCGGCACTGGCTCGCCGCGGTCCAGCGGCTCGGTCCCGAGGGGCCACCGGGCGAGCTCATCCGCGCCTGGCACCAGCTGCGTCGCCTGGCGGTCAGCCGCAAGGACCGCGCGGAGGCCCGCGTCCGTGGGCAGGAGGTCGCGCATGCCCTGGCCCGCGCCCGGACGGAGAGCGAGCGCGCGGCGGGGCTGCTGGCGGTCGCCGAGCACCACCTCTGGGTGGACGAGCACGAGCTGGCGGCCGAGCGCGCGCAGCAGGCGGCCGACCTCGCGAGCTCCCTGCGCGATCTCGCGGCCAACGCGCGGGCCCACGCGATCCTGGCGGAGGTGGCCGAGCGGCGCGGGGACATGGTGATCGCGCGCGAGGAGTGGACGCTGACGGTCGACCTGTTCGAGGACCTGGCGCACGCCCGGCGCGCCGCGCTCGCCCGCTGCCGCCTGTCGCTCGTGGAGTCGCGCATGGGCCGGTACACGGCGGCTCGGGGGACCGTGCAGGGCGTGGTCCCCATCGACGAGCGGGTCGCGGCCGCGGTGGACGCCTGCCTGGCGGTGACCTCGGCCGGCAAGACGCGCTGGGACGAGGTGGATCGCTGCCTGGCGGAGGTCGAGCGCGCGCTGCCCTCGGTCGGTCCGCACGCCCCGGAGCTCTCGATGGCGCTGAACCTGCTGGGTACGATGGCCGCGGACCGGCGCCACTGGGAGCGGGCGCGGCGCGCGTGGACGACGGCCCGGGACCGGCTGGTGGCGGAGGGCGACGTGGAGGGCGCGGCCGAGCTCGCACGCCGGCTGGACGCGCTCCCGGTCCCCACCGGTGGCTGAGCTCGATCCGGGCTGGGTCGTCGCGGCCCTCCTCTCCCTGGTGGTCGCGCTGCTCGGGGTCGCGTGGTGGCGTGCGCGCACGCGGATCCGGCGGGGCAACCTCGCTCGCCAGTCGGTCGCGAAGCGCGGGGAGCGCCGGGCGGAGCGGCTGCTGCGGCGCGCCGGGTACACCGTGATCGAGCGCCAGCTCACGGGCTCGTTCGTGATGGTCGTGGACGGCGAGGAGGTCGACGTGACCTGTCGGCTGGACCTGCTGGTCGAGGACGCCCGAGGCGCGCGCTACGCCGCCGAGGTGAAGACCGGCGCGCGAGCGACCGACCCCACGCGCCCGGCCACCAGGCGCCAGCTCCTCGAGTACGAGCGTGCCTACGACGTCGACGGGCTGCTCCTCGTGGACATGGACCAGGAGCGCGTCCGGACCGTGGTCTTTCCCGACTGAGGGTGGCCGATCCGCGCGGAACGGAGCATGATCGCGCGCGACCGGGGGGTGAGACGTGCTGCCGATCCTGATGCTGCTGGCCTGCGACATGGGGCCGTCGTTCTCGCAGGTCCAGGAGATCGACACCATCGAGGCCTACGAGGAGTTCCTCGCGAAGGACCCCGACGGCGTCTACAAGTTCGCCATCGAGAAGCGCCTCGAGGAGCTCTACTTCGAGCGCGGGCAGAAGGAGATGACGACCGAGGCCTGGCAAGCGTACCTCGACCGCTTCCCCGAGGGCGCGAGCGCCGAGAAGGCGAAGCGCGAGCTCGCGACCGCGATGTACAGCGACGCCGTCAAGCAGGACACGGTCGAGGCGTACGAGGCGTTCCTCGAGAAGAACAGGAAGGGCGGCGACAAGTGGCTGGTCGCGCGCGCCAAGGGCCGCATCGCGGTGCTCCAGTACGGCGGCATCAGCATGGGCGAGCCCAAGGTCGAGCGGGTGAACATGGCCGAGGACCCGAAGGGCGAGCTCAACGGCTGGGGCGTGTCGGTCGAGGTGACGAACGACGGCGACAAGACGCTCGAGTACGTCTCGATCACGCTCGAGTACATGGCCGACGAGGGGTACGTGCTGGCCGCCAAGGACTACCCGCTGGTGAGCAAGACCTGGTCGCTGCCCGCGAGCGACGAGCAGATGCGCCCGATCAAGCCGAAGGAGAAGCGCACCTGGCTCTGGACGGAGAGCGACGAGCAGGTGCCGAAGGGCTGGAACCAGAAGGTGAAGCTCAACCTCACCGGCCTGCGCTTCGTCGAGTAGCTCCCCGCTCCAGCTCGGCCTCACTCGGGCGAGGGGGCCTCGAGCTGGAAGTGGAGCAGGGCCACGTCGAAGCTGGGGGTGGTGTCGGTGAGGACGGTCTCCTGGGGCGTGCCGGGCAGGACCTTCAGGGTGGAGAGGAAGGTGACGGTCGCCCAGAGTCCTCCCTGGCCGTCGAACACGACGGTGTCGGCGTAGGCGTGGTTGTTGGGGTCGTCCGACGCGATGGGCCAGTAGCAGGCTTCGCTGCCGTCGGGCCGCCAGGTGAGCACCAGAGGGTCGGACCTCCCCTCCTCGTTGGCGCTGGAGACCTCGTTGGGAGGCGTACCGAACGTCGTCGTCCCCGTGGTGCCGCCGGCGGCGAGCCATCCGGCGTCGGTGTCGGCCGCCTGGTAGGTCACGGGGTCCGTTCCATCGGTCAGGCGCCGCACCTCGCCGACATCACCGTCCGCTGTCCAGGTGACGGCCGCATCCACCGGTCCCGTGAGCTCCCATGACGTCGGCGGGTCGCCGAAGACGGGGTCCTCCGACGATCGACGATGGAGGTGAGGCTCTGGTCGGTCGTGGCGGCGGCCGCTGACGGGCTGGTTGGCCGTGGGGCTACCACCCCACTGGTACGCCCACGCGAGCTGACCGTTCAGGGTCCATCCCGCAGCGAAACCATCGAAGCCGCCCTCCACGAAGGGCGCGAAGGTCGTCTCCTCGGGGTGCCCGGCGGCCAGGGTCATGGTCTCCCCGAACTGTCCGACGACGACCACCCGGCGATCATCGAGGACCGCGACCGAGGTGGCGTCGACGAAGCCGGGGCCGGCGATGGCCTCGGCCCACGCGAGCGTTCCGTCGGCGTTCCAGCGCGACAGGTAGAGGTCGTACAGGAGCCCTCCAGGGAGCTTGTCACTGCTCGCGAGCGCGATCTCGTCCGGGCGTTCTGGCGCGAGGACGACGCCGCTGCGGGAGTAGCGACCGAGGGCATAGGCCTCCCCCTCGGGCCCGATGGCGAGATCGATGAGGTCGTCGTGGTGCTCGCAGGCGATGTCCGCCGTCCAGAGGAGGGTGCCGTCGGTCTGGTAGACCGCGAAGGCGCCGTCGTTGCCGCCGTGGGCCGGGACGGTGGGCGCGGAGCCGCCCTCGAACGTGATGTCGGCGCTGTGGAAGATCCCCCAGGCCAGCCGATCACCGCGGACGTCCATCGCCATCGAGAGGGCACCACACCCTGCCCCGCGGCGCGTCCAGAGGAGTGCGCCCTGCGGATCGAGGTGTGTGAGGATGGCCTCGGAGAAGCCCGGGCAACTGAGCGTCAGTGTAGGTGCGCCTGGTGGCCCGAAGGTCATCTGACTGCCCAGTCGGCCGACGGTGAAGAGCGAGCCGTCGTCGGCCTGCGCCATCCGATGGATGCTGCCAGACCCTTCCCACTGGATGGCTCGATCGAGCGTTCCGCATGGAGGTGGAGGAGGCGTGCCCGTGTCGGCGGTGTCGCTCGCGTGCGTATCCGTCGTGGAGATGTCGGTGGGGTGCCACGTCCGATCGGTGGAGCTCGTCGTGGTGGAGCTCGTGCACGCAACGATCGGCAACCACATCGAGGACAGCGCGGACATCGCGTCCATCATGCCACGCCGTCACGCACTCTTCAGACCTGGCGCGGGCTCCAGACGACGACGTCGACCCCGGGCGAGTACATCACGTGGTCCGGGCGCAGTCCGTCGAGATCGAGGCCGTGGGCGGCGCCCATCGTGTTCTCCTCGATCGTCACGTCCGCGTCCCGCAGCGGCCAGGGGATGTGGTGCACGTCGGTCTGCTTCGCGCGACCGTCCTTGCCGACGGTGAACAGGCAGTAGCGCTCGGAGAGCCAGTGCTCGAGCGTGCCGGGCCGCGCCATGCGGTACTCGCCGCGCGGCGTGTGGTGACCGGCGTACCGCGCGGAGGGAGCGCGTCCGTCGGTGCGCTCGCTCTCGTAGTGCAGGGTCGTCCCGCGGCGCTCCCAGCTCATCCTCGCCTGGTAGTAGGGCAGGTCGTACGTCGCGCGCGCCGTCTCCACCGCCAGCCGCTGGTGCGCGTCGAGCGAGAGGAACCAGACGCCCGGCTTGCCGTCGACGATCACGTACGTCCGCACGTTGAGCTCGGGGAAGGCCGAGATCCCGGGGACGTTGAGCGTCCCGCGCGGGCGCACGTCGGACATGTGGAAGGGGATGATGCCGACCCAGCAGTCCCCGTCGTGCAGGTGCAGCTCGAGCGGCTCGGGCACCAGCGTGCGGACGACCGCCGGATCGACCCGCCAGTGCATGAACAGGAAGTCGTTCCACGCCTGGTGCATCAGCCAGGGGGCGTCGGGCAGGGGGAACGGCCGGTGGTCGACGTGGTCGGTCAGGATCACGAGGTCTTCCTCCTCTTGGCCTTGAGCTCTGCCGCCTGGTCGGCCTCGAGCTTCTTGCGCTTCGCGGTCGCCGCCCAGCCGCAGATCGGGCAGGCGTCGAGATCGTGGTGGAGAGCAGGGCAGTGGTCGCGGCCGAACTGGATGAGCTGCAGGTGCCGACGGATCCAGGTGTCCTTCGGAAACACGGCCTTGAGGTCCTTCTCCGTCTTCTCGACCGTCTTGCCCGTCGACAGCCCCCAACGGGCGGCGAGTCGGTGGATGTGCGTGTCCACGGGGAACGCGGGGATGTGGAAGGCCTGGGCCATCACCACCGACGCCGTCTTGTGGCCCACGCCCGGCAGGGCCTCGAGCTCCTCGAACGTGCGCGGCACCTCGCCGCCGTGCCGCTCGACCAGCAGCTGGCCGAGCCCCGCGAGCGCCTTCGCCTTCTGCGGCGCCAGCCCGACCTCGCGGATGATGGCCTGGATGTCCTCGACCGACATCGCCGCCAGGCCTGCGGCGTCGGGTGCGCGCCGGAAGAGCTCCGGCGTGACCTGGTTCACCTTCTTGTCCGTCGTCTGCGCCGACAGGACCACCGCCACGAGCAGCGTGAACGGATCGGTGTGATCGAGGGGGATGGGGAGGGACGGGTAGAGCTCGTCGAGCTGCTTCCCGATGCGATCGGCTTTCTCGCGGCGCGTCATGCGCCCCCCTATCACCAGCCCGCCTCCAGGTGGTGGTGCAGCTCCCGCAGGGCCTCCCGGTCGTCGCGGTCGAGGTCGACGAGCCGCTCCCCGTCGTCGAGCGCGCCCGGATCGCGGCGGTACAGCTCCTCCTCGCGCCCCCGCTCCGCCACGAGCGTGTGCGTGAGCCCGACGACGGCGGTGTCGTGATCGTCGGGGAGCGGGAAGCCGTTGCGGCCGAAGCGGTCCACGATCAGGCAGCGACGGGCCCCCTCGCCGCCGTCGAGCACCGAGGCGAAGCTGACGCCGTCGGTGGCGGGCCGGTCCGCGACGCCCGCGAGCTCGAGCACGGTGTCCATCAGGTCGGTGACGTGGACCAGCGCGTCCGAGACCCCCGGCGCGATCGACGGCCCGCGGATCAGCCAGGGGACACGCGCGCCGCCCGCATAGACGGTGGCCTTCGACCGGTGGGCCTTCGCGGGCGGGCGGACGAGCTCGATGGGGGTCCCGTTGTCGGCCAGGACCATCAGCACGCCGCGGTCGCCCAGCGCGTCGGCGATACGTCCGATCTGCGCGTCCATCGCCTCGATCATGGCGTCGCCGATGCCCGGGAGGTCGGACGGGTCGGCGCGCTCGTACATGGAGGGCGGCGGCGCCTCGTAGGGCTCGTGCGCGGCGGACATCGCGACGTAGAGGAAGAAGGGCTCCGGGAGGTCGTGGATCGCCTGGACGGCGCGGTCCCCCTGCGCCTGGATGAGGTGGTCCGAGGACGTCGTCACCTCTCCGTCGATGACCCGCTCCCAGCGCGCGTACCCCAGCGCCTCGCCGCGCTGGTCGAGCAACGACGTGCCAGGGTTGCCGATCAGACCGTCGAAGTGGTCGAACCCCTGTCGCTGGGGCCCGGTGGGCGCGTCCTCGTTCCAGAGGGACAGGTGCCACTTGCCGACGATCATCGAGGTCCAGTCCCGGTCCGCCCGATCCCGCAAGGCCTCCGCCAGCGTCTCTTCGAGGTCGTCGAGCTCCCCGTGGACATCATGGGGGGAGACGGTCCCGCCGATGCCGGTGCGGGTTGGGCGCATGCCCGTGAGCAGCGACGCGCGGGCGGCGGAACAGACGGGCTCCGCATAGGCGCTGCGCAACATCAGGGATTGATCGGCCAAGGCATCCAATCGGGGCGTCCAGGCCGGTCTTCGGTGCAACCCATAGGCGCCGATCTTGTCGACGCCCACGTCGTCCATCAGCACGACGACGACATTGTCCGCGACGAGATCGGACGCTGGCGCCGGACCCGCGCACGGAGGAGGCAGCGCCTCCGTACAACCCCACCAACCCAAGACGAGCAACATCGGACGACGATACCATCGCCGATTGACGCCAGGTCATGTTCCCGCGATCACCGGCCCAGCAGGCGCACGGATTGTGCGGAGGTGAAGCGGCGATCGGGGTCGTACCGATCGCGCACGGCCTCGAACTCCTCCCAGCGCGGGTACATCCGCTTGAACTGCTCCGAGGTCGTGAAGGCGTCCTTCGCGAGGTACACCCGGCCCTCGTTGTCGAGGACGAAGGCGTTGAGCTCGCGGACCATCTTCGCCGTCTGCTCGGGGTCGCGGATGGGGACGTCGACGGCCAGCGTGGTGCCGCGCTTGGGGAAGGAGAGCATGCCCTCGCCCTGATCGCCGCAGTCCTTGAAGACGGTGACGAAGGACGCGCCGCCGAGCTTCTGGAAGAGCTCGAGGAAGCGGTCGTACAGCTCGATGTCCGACGGCATCACGCACTGGTACTGGGTGAAGCCGGCCTTGCCGTACCCCCGGTTCCACTCGCGGGCGAGGTCGAGGATCCAGAAGAAGGTCCCGGGCGCCACGACGTGCTTCTTGTCGGCCGCGCCGTGCTTCGCGTACCAGACGCTGTTGAGCATGGCGATGGTGGCGCCGTTCATGACGCCGCTCGGGAACACGTCGGGCACCATCAGGCCCTGCTTGACCGGCGGGGGCTCCTTGGGGGACTCCTCGGTCGTCGCCCAGCGCCCGGCGTTGAGGATGCCGCGGCCCCGCGCGGCGCCGGTGGAGGTCGTGTCCACCCAGGCGACCGTCATGGGCCAGGTCTCGCCGGCGGCGTTCAGGCGCGAGAACACCTCGCGGAACGAGCCGATGCGCGAGGTCTCCTCGTACACCCAGGGAGCGGCGAGCTTCGTGAGCTTCACCTCGACCTCGAGGATGATGCCCGTCAGCCCCATGCCACCGAGCGTCGCCGCGAACAGGTCGGCGTGCTGCTCGCGGTTCACCTCGAGGACGCTGCCGTCCGCCACCATCATCTTGAGCGAGGTGACGAAGCGCCCGAAGGTGCCGTCGACGTGGTGGTTCTTGCCGTGGATGTCCGAGGCGACCATGCCGCCGAGCGTGACGTACTGCGTGCCCGGGCTCACGGGGCTGAAGTACCCGAGAGGGAGGAACAGGCGCGCCAGCGTCGAGAGCGACAGCCCGGCCTCGGCACGGAGCAGGCCCGTGCTCGGGTCGAACGACAGGACGCGGTCCGCGGCCGTGGACACGAGGACCGGACGGTCGGAGCCGGGAGCGGGGAGCGCGGCATCGCCATACGCCCGACCCAACCCACGCGCGAGCCCGGCCGTGCGCGCGCTGCGGAGCAGATCCTCCGACGCGACGACCTGACCTTCGACCACCGGAAACCGGCCCCAGCCCGACAGCTCCATGGCGAGCAACGTAACGCGCCGAGGCGGCGAGCCGCTGGCCGCTTCGGGCTACGGACCGCAGGCTACAGGCTACGGGCTACAGGCTACAGGCTACAGGGACGGTATTTCCCCCGCAGAGCCCCCCTACGGTCTGAAGCTACGCGGCTTCGAGCTCGAACTCCTTGAGCAGCTTGTCGCTCTTGGCCTTCGCGATGCGGTTGCGGAGCTTCTTGGCCTCGTGGCTGTCGCGGACCGCCTTCGCCAGCGTGAACGTCGAGCCGACGGTGAAGAGCTGACCCATCATCAGGTACCCCTTGATCCACCAGTCGACGGGCAGCATCAGCGTGCCACCGACCGTCATCGCCAGCGCGACCCCGAAGCTCAGCCACACCTGGAAGGACCAGGCGGCGGTGTGGGGGTCGAGGTTGTCGTTCGCATCCACGCAGCACCTCCGTGACATCTCCAACCTCGCCCGCGCGTGCGCACCGGAGGTTGGCGCGGCGTGGAACGTGTGTGAACCGGGGTATAGGGGCCGGGGAGGGCGGATGCTGCTGGGGATCGCGCTCGTCGCGTGCTCGGGGGGGAGCGACGCCGAGACCGACACGACGAGCCCCACCGACCTGACCCACGAGACGGGCGCTCCCACCGGGGAGACGGCGACGACGCCGGCCGGGTGCCGCGTGGACGACGACCTCAAGGTGCGCTGCCCGTTCTCGCGCTCCGAGCCCGGTGCGCTCGAGCTCGTGCTGGAGCTGCCGGTCGACGGCACGACGCGGTCGTTCGCGGGTGAGCCGACGGCGCTGACGGGCGAGCTGGTCGGCTGGGACGTGGTGGCCGGCGAGGACGTGTTCGCCAGCGTGCTGGACCACGGGGTCGTGGTGGACAGCGCGCTGCTGAGCGTGCCGGTGCCGCCTTCCGCGGACATCGTGGTGACGGTGGAGGTCGACGGGCCCTCGGTGGTGGACCGCGTCGCCTTCCCGTTCGCGTGCAGCGGGGATCCGCAGCTCATGGCGCTCGACGCGCGCGGCCGCGTGCGGTGGCTGCAGCCCTCGGGCGGTGGGACGCAGGTGATGCCGACCTTCGCGACCAGCGGCCGGGGAGGTGTGGTCGCGGTCACCTCGCGCGAGGCGTTGCGCGAGTGGCGCTGGGACGGCACGCAGGTCCTGGACCTGGAGCTCGCCGACGGGACGCTGCCACGGCTGGTCCACCACGCCCTCGACACCTCCGGCGAGGAGACGTTCGTGCTCGACGCCGACTCGCAGACGCTGTCCGACGCCGAGGACTACATCATCGACGGTGTCACGCACATCTCGGGCGGCCAGGCCTCCCACGTGTGGGACATCCTCGACGTGATGGACCCGGTCGGGCTCCCCGGGCCTGCGGGACCCTCGTACTGGTTCCAGTTCCTCGGCTCGAGGGACACGGTCCACGTCAACAGCATCGACGTGCAGCCCGATGGGACGTGGATCCTGTCGCTCAAGCACCTCGACACGGTGGTGAAGGTCGGCCGCAACGGGCAGGTGCTCTGGTCGCTGCTCGGCACCCCCACGCCCCTCGCGTTCCAGGCAGAGGCGCTGACGCTGACCAGCGACAAGCTCGATCCGACCTTCCAGTACCCGCACCACGCCAGCACCACGCCCTGGGGCACGCTGCTGCTGATCGACAACGGGCGCGGCTCGCAGACCACGCGGATCCTCGAGTTCGCGATCGATGAGGGCGCCCGCGAGGCCACGCCCCTGCGCGCGTGGGACCTCGGGATGGAGTGCCCGGTCCAGGGCAGCGCCTTCGGCATGCCCGACCACAGCGTGCTCGCCCTGTGCGCTCGGACGCGGACGCTGTTCGAGCTCGACGACGAGGGCATCCGCCGCCAGATGTCGATCACGTGCCGCGAGGACGGCGGGGGGCCCGCGATCGCGCGCGCATACCCCACCAACCTCACCGACTGACGGTCAGTCGAAGAGCGAGGCGTCGAGCGCGGTGGTGTCGCCCGACTGGACGCGCTTGGCGTGCGCGACGGCCATCGGCAGGATGTTCGCCACGTAGAACTTGAAGTTCGCGAGCTTGCCCTTGCGGTGGGAGGTCTCGCCCTCGCGCTCGATGAACTTCTTCGCGGCGCGCGCCTGGTTGAGCGACTCGAGGCCGAGGTGCACCGTCCCCATCATCTGGAGGAACGGGTACGCCTGGAGGAGCGCGGCGTCCATCTGGCCCTGCATGCCGAGCCCACCGAGGTGCATGGCCGCCGCACCGCAGATGTCGACCGCCTTGGCGAGCGTGTCGCAGTCGGCCCCGAAGCCTTCCTCCTTGCCCAGAGCGCACTCCTTCTTCGCGTCCTCCATCCACTCCATGAAGAGCGCGCCACCGCGCTGGCGGAGCTTGCGGCCGAGCAGGTCGAGCGCCTGGATGCCGTTGGTGCCCTCGTAGATGCTCATGATCTTGCCGTCGCGCACGAGCTGCTCGACCGGGTACTCCCCGATGAAGCCGTACCCGCCGAGCACCTGGACCGCCTGGGTGGCGCAGTCGAAGCCCACGTCCGTGCACCAGGCCTTCAGGATCGGCACCAGCAGCTCGACGCGGCCCATGTACCGCTCGGCCTTGGCCTTGTCGGTCGTGTCGTTCTCCGCCACGTCGTTGCGGTGGCCCAGGCGGTACAGCATGGAGCGCATCGCCTCGACCTGGACCTTCATCGTCATCAGCATCCGCTTCACGTCGGGGTGCTCGATGATCGCGGCGCGGGGCGCGCCCGGGTCCTTGAGGTTGGCGACGGTCGAGCCCTGGAGGCGCTCCTTCGCGTAGGTCTTCGCGTAGTGGTACGCGGTGGCGCCGATGGCCACACCCTGCGCGCCGACGCCGATCCGGGCCTCGTTCATCATGTGGAACATGATCTTGATGCCCTCGTGCTCGTTGCCGACGAGCCAGCCCTTGCAGGGGGCGCGGTCGCCGAGGGTGAGCACGCAGGTCGAGGAGCCGTGGATGCCCATCTTCTCTTCGATCTTCGTCACGTAGGCGCCGTTGCGCGCGCCGAGCGTCAGGTCGCCGTCGAAGTCGAACTTCGGGACCAGGAACAGCGACAGGCCCTTGGTGCCGGGAGGGCTGTCGGGCGTGCGCGCGAGGACGAGGTGCACGATCTGCTTCGTCAGGTCGTGGTCGCCGCCGCTGATGAAGATCTTCTCACCCTCGAGGTGGTACGCGCCGGGCTCGCCCTCGATCGGCGTCGCCTTGCAGCGGTTCTCGCCGACGTCGCTGCCAGCGCCGGCCTCGGTGAGGCACATGGTCCCCGCCCACTCGCCGGTGAACATCTTCTCCGCGACGTTCTCCTTGCGACCGTCGGGGCCGAAGCCCGCGATCACGCGCGCGGCGCCCGAGGTCAGGCCCGGGTACATCTCGAAGGCCATGGCGGCCCCGATGAACATCTCGACCACGGCCATGCCCATCGTCAGCGGCATGCCCGACCCACCGTGCTCCGGCGGGACGCTCACCGCGATCCAGCCGCCCTCGGACACGGCCTGCCAGGCCTCCTTGTACCCCTGGGGGGTGGTGACGTTGCCGTCGGTGTCGAGCTTGCAGCCCTCACGGTCGCCGGGGCCGTTGATGGGCGCCAGGATCTCCTTCGCGACGCGGGCCGCCTCGTCGAGCGTCGCCTCGTACGTCATCCGGTCGAAGTCGGCGTACTTCGGGATGGTCGCCAGCTCGTCCTGCACCCTGAGCTGCTCGAAGAGGACGAACTTGATGTCCTCGAGGTCGATGTCGAAGCCCAATGCGCCGCTCATGGTGCTCTCCTGGCTGAATGAACGCTCATTCAATATCTCCCCGGCAGCGCGAGGGGAAGGGTGAGACCCACGATCGTGGCCATCGGCGGGGGAGGCTTCTCGATGGAGCCCGAGCATCCCGTGATCGACGAGTGGATCCTCGGTCTGACCGGGGTCGCGCGGCCTCGGGTGTGCTTCGTCCCGACCGCATCGGGGGACGCCGACGGGTACGTCCAGCGCTTCTACACGGCGTTCGAGGCGATGGACGCGCGGCCCTCGCACCTGTCGCTGTTCCGACGGACGGGCGCCGACCTGCGTGAGCTCGTGCTCCGGCAGCACGTGATCTACGTGGGGGGCGGGAACACACCGAACCTGCTGGCCGTCTGGCGGGTGCACGGGCTGGACGTGATCCTGCGCGAGGCCTACGCCCGAGGCGTGCTGCTGGCCGGCATCTCGGCGGGTGCGCTCTGCTGGTTCGAGGGCGGCGTGACCGACGGCTTCGGAGGGTACGCGCCGCTCTGCGACGGGCTCGGCCTCCTCCGCGGGAGCTTCTGCCCGCACTGGGACGGGGAGCCCGAGCGTCAGGAGGTCTTCCACCGGGCCATCGCGCAGCGTGTGCTGCCCGAGGGGATCGCGGCCGACGACGGCGCTGCGGTGCGCTTCGTCGACGGCGCGCCGGCCGAGGTCCACCGCTCCCGACCCGGCGCGCGCGCGCTCAGGATCACGGCCGGAGGTGTGGCCCCCCTCTGAGCTACAGGTCCAGCGCGTACCAGCGCGGGTTGCCGGCGCCGTTGCCCTGCGAGGCGCAGGTCGGGCGGTCCAGCTCCCACACGAGCTGCCCGTTCTCGTCGTACTCCCGCAGGGCGCCGCCGAGGCAACCGACGAGCACGTGACCGTTCGGGGCCTTGGACATCGTGCCCTGCTCACCGCAGACGGCGGAATCGGTCGCGTAGGTCGCGATCGCCGTGGCCGCGCCGGCGCCGGAGTCCAGGTCGAACACGATCCCGCGACCGTGGTCGTTGTCCAGCATCGTGAGCTGGCCGGTCGCCGTGAGCCCGACGTCGTGCTCGTTGCCGAACGCAGCCGGCGTCACCGCACCCCAGTCGATGGTGCCGGCGGGGGTCGTTCCCCAGTTGTCGCGCGTGCCGCCGCTGTCCATCACCCACAGCACGTCGCCGAAGTCGGGGGCGTTGGGGTCTCCCTTGACCTTCGCGACCGCGTCCCGGGCGGCGAAGGACAGGATCATGTCCTGGTTCTCGTCGACCCAGATGCTGTTGGTGTGCAGCCAGTCGCCCCACCAGCCCTGCATCACCATGTGCTCGTTGGGGTCCCACTGCGTGACCACGGTCCCGCTCGCGTCGAGCAGCGTCACCACGTCCAACACGTCCGAGCCGGCGCGGCCCTCGTAGCTGTGGCGCTGCATCACGTAGTAGAGGCCGTTGCGCGAGAAGACGTCGTGGTGGAGCCCCCAGAAGGTGGTGCCGGCGCCCAGCAGGGTCCGGATCCCGACCAGGTGGGCGATCTCGGCGCCCATCATGTCGATCTCGACGATGTCCTCGCCGGTCTCCCCGAGCACGGTGCCGTCCGGCGTGAAGCGAACCATGTCGAGCTTGCCGAAGTTGCCGGTCTCTTCGAGGTTGTCGTACCAGACGAGCTGGCCCGTGGCCATGTCGAAGATCACGGCGGTGGCCGAGCCGTTGCAGGGGTTCTTCGAGCCGATCCAGCCGAGCCCGGAGGTCCCGGTGCCGTTCACCTGCACGTCCAGGCCCGCACCGACGACCGCGGTCGTGAAGGTGGTGGTGATCTCCGCCCCGCCGCCGCGGACGGTCACCCCGTACTCGGTGTCGGAGGCGAGGAGATAGACGGGGACGGTGTGATCGGTCGCGCGGTCGCTGTGGACGGAGCGCTCCACCGACAGGCCGTCGGTGCGGCGGAAGGTGAGGTCGATCGCGGCGGCGGGCTCGGCGTGGACCGTGCACCAGTAGCGCAGGAGGTTGTCCTCGGTCACCTCGCAGCTCACGTCCAGCGTCGACGTGCCCGTGGGGGTTCCCGTCTCCGTCGTGGTCGTGCCTCCCGTCTCCTCCGGCGTCGTGCCGGTCTCGGCGGTGTCGGTCGACGAACCATCGGTGTCGGGCGGTGTGTCCGCCGTCGGTGTGGTCGAGTGGCAGGCGAGCGCGGCAACGAGCAACATGATGGCCTCGGGTACGAAAGGGGGCGAGAGCCTATCACCACTTTCGTCCCCGATCGGAGATCCGGGTCCGCCGATCAGCGCGGGCGCAAGGGCCCCGAGCGCGTGTTGATCGCCCAGCCGGCAAGCTTGTACAGCAGGCGGGCGCCCACGTTCGCGTCCCACTCCGCGTCGCCGACCTCCACGAGGTCGAAACCCACGATCTGGTGGCCCTCGGCGAGCAGCTGGAGCAGCAACATCGTGTGCCGCCAGGACAAGCCGCCGGGCACGGGCGTGCCGGTCGCGGGACAGAGCGAGGGGTCGAGCCCGTCGATGTCGAAGCTGACCCACACCTTCTTCGGCAGCGGACGCAGCAGGCGCGCCGCGATCCGCATCCACGGCTCCCCGGTGCCGAGCTCCCAGGCGAGCTCGTGGTCGGTGAAGGCCGTCAGGTCGCCCCACTCCTCGATGCGGGTCGCTTCCTGCGCGCCGAAGTCGCGGATACCGACCTGCACGATGTGCCCGATGTTCGGGACGCGCTCGTGGACGTTCCAGAAGATGCTGGCGTGGCTCCAGGTGAAGCCCTCGTACGCCTCGCGGAGATCGGCGTGCGCGTCGATGTGCAGGATCCCGAGGCCCGGGTGCCGCTCCACCGCGGCGCGGATCGCGCCGTAGGAGACGCTGTGATCGCCACCGAGCACCGCCGGGATCCGGCCCTTCGCGAACAGGTCGCGGGTGAGGGCGTAGACCCGGTCGTTCATGCGCCCACACAGGTCGTCGACCCGGGCGAGTCGCTCCTTCAGCTCCGGCGTGTGCGCCCCGCCGGCCGCGACGATGGGGAGGGCGTCCGCGCAGGCCGCCTCGTTCCACGCCGAGAGCTCCGGGTCGATGGGGAGCATGGCGATGCCCTGCTTCCACGCGTCGCCCGTGTGGACGTCGTTGAGGTCGACCTGGAGGCTCGCCTCGAGGATCCGGGCGGGGGCGTTGGCGGTGCCGCGGCCGTAGCTGGTGGTCGCCTCGAAGGGCACCGGTACGACCACGACAGCGGCGTCGTCCGGTCCGTGGGGGAGGCCGAACAGCCCGTCCGAGCCCACACCGGGCGCGTCGGGGTCGAAGTCCTGCAGGCTCACCGCGCGCCTCCCTGGAACCGCTCCGTCCGCAGCCGCCCCGCCAGCTCCAGCGCCTCCCACAGGTCGCACGGCGTCAGCCGGCCCTCGTGGACACAGGTGCCCGTCTGGTCGAGGAGGTACACCGTGGGGATGGCGGCGGGCTTGACCGCGCGCTGGACGAAGGCGCGGTAGTCGTGGAGGACCGCGATCGGCAGCCCCGCCGCGCGACACACGGCCTCGCCGCGGTGCTCGACGGGCGCGTCCACCTCGGTGGTCGCCGTCACGATGTGCAGCCCCGACAGGAAGGGCCCGAAGAACGCCGAGTAGTGCGCCCAGCGGTGCATGAACTCGTCGTAGTCGTGGTTGCTGCGGAACCCGCCGAGCATGCAGACGCCGAGCAGCTCCGCGCTGTCCATGTGCTGCAGCGTGCCGGAGAGCGTGGCCTCGCCCTGGCGATCGACGCTGTCCATGCTGTAGTCCGACCAGGTCCGGCCGACCCACGGGGCGGTGACCGGCGCGTCGCCGAACAGCTCGACGTACAGCGAGATCAGGCGCTCGTTGTCCGGAGCCTGCAGCACCGCGGCCGCCACGATGTCCGCTGCCCGCTTGGGGTCGGTGCGCTTCGCGGCCTCCGCGAGGTACAGATCCGCGATCGCGCCGTAGATCGCAGGCCACTTCGAGGCGTGCTTCGCCTTGAAGTCCATGATCGCTCGCAGGCCCTCGGCCTTCTTCAGCTCGACCTGGGCGCAGCCGTGCAGCAGCACTGCCGGGTGGTCGACGAGCTTGGGCTTCTCGGCACCCATGAAGCGCGAGAACAGGCCGCCCTGGCCCTTGGTCTGCGTGACGGTCCGCCAGGCCAGGCGCTCGAGGTCGTCCCAGCGGCGCTGTGCCCACAGGTCGAGCAGGGCCTCGGTGCGGGGGATGAGCGGGTCGTAGTGCTGGACGATGTTCTCCGCGCCTGCGACCAACTCGACGCCGATGGGCAACCCGCTCACCACGAGTTCGATGCGCTCGCCGCCGTCGTCCTTGCCGAACCACCAGCGGCGCTCGCGCACGACGTGGTGGTGGAGGGCGGGGTCGAGGAGCCCCTCCTGCTGCTCGTCGGGCAGGTGGGCCCACCAGCCCACGCCGATCCCGAGCCGGCCCGCGACCGACTCGGCCGCCACCCGATGGACCAGGAAACGCCGGTCCCTGGGCGGCGGGGGCGCCGAGGTGCGCGTCACCTGGCCGGCGTTCTGCGCGAGGAAGTGCTCGAGGATGGGGTCCCCGGCGGGCGGGGGCGGGTTGCTCGGCGCCACCGCGGCCCGGGTCGGGGCACGCTCGGCGGTCGGCGCGCGGTACTCGAAGACGTCGACCTTGCGGCCGAGGCCCTTCTCGATCGCCTCGGCCACCTCGCCACTGCTCTGCGGGCGCTGGTCCGGGCGCTTGGCGGCCATGCGGAGCACGAGGTCGTCCAGCCACTTCGGGACCTCGCTGCGCTTCGCCGAGGGCCGCGGGATCGGGTCGTTCACGTGCGCGTCCATCACCTTGTAGGGACGGCCGGTGAACGGGGGCTGCCCGGTCAACATCTCGTACAGCATGATGCCGAGGCCGTAGATGTCGGCGCGGTGATCGAGCTCGTACTCCTCGATGTACTCCGGGGCCATGTACGTCGGGGTGCCGATGCGGACGCCCACGGCGGTGAGGTGCGTGGAGTCCTCCTCGTCCTCGTGGGTCAGGAGCGCCAGTCCGAAGTCGGACACCTTCACCAGGTCGGTCCGATCGCCCTGGCGGCCGAGGATGACGTTGGACGGCGCGAGGTCGCGGTGGACCACGCCCTTGTCGTGCGCGGCCTGCAGGGCGCGAGCGATGCGGGCGGTGATCACGGCGGCGCGCTCGGGTCCCAGCGCGCCCTTGTCTTCGATCACGTCGGAGAGCAGCTCGCCCTCGACGAACTCGGTCACGAGGTACGGACCGTGCTCGCTGCGACCGAACTCCAGCACCCGGATGGTGCAGGGGTGATCGATCGCGTGGGCCACCTTGGACTCTCGCTCGAAGCGGGCGATCGCCTCCTCGTTCTCGAACAGCGCGGGCTCGAGGAACTTGATCGCGACCTTGGCGTCGTCCTCCAGGCGGCGCGCGACGTAGATGTCGCCCATCCGACCGGGACGGAGCATGCCGGTCACCTTGTAGTGGCCTGCAACCGTGGATCCGGTGATCGTCTCCTTCATGGGCGGGCGTCTCGAGGTGCGTGCGGTACCATGGCGGCCACAGGCTACCCCGAACCGTGCCCGGCGTGGTGGCCGCATGTTCGGTATCCCGAGAACCATGGAGCAGACCGTGTCCGAGCCGACCGACGAGGTGGCGAGGGCGATCGCCCTGCTGGAGTCCCAGCACGACTTCCCCGGCTCGTTCGAGTTCCGGGTCGTGATCCGACCCGCGCACCGCTCGTCGGCCGTGGCGGCGTTGCTGGCGGCGGCGGGGGGCAGCGAGACCCTGATCGAGGTGAGCGAGCGGTCCTCGTCGCACGGGAACTACCTCGCGCTGCGCATCCGGGTGCACGTGGAGACGCCGCACACCGTGCTGCAGGTCTACGACGTGATGCGGCAGGTCGAGGGCGTGCTCACGATCATGTAGGGGGCTCTGGCCGTCGCGCGAGGGCCTCGAGCTGCTCGGGCGCCTTGCGGAGGAACGGGTACTCGCGACCCTCGGCCTCGGCGCGGCGCGCCTGCCCCTCGATCGCCAGGAGCAGAGCGGCGTGCAGCCAGGCGACGACCTCGGGTGGCTGACCCTGCCCGATGACCAGGCGCTCGGTTCGGGTGCGGGCGACGAGCCAGCCGGGACCGTCGTCGTCGGGGCGTGGCACGACCTCGAGCGAGCGCAGGTCGGCCATGGCGAGCCGCTCGGTCTTCGTCCCGAGCGCGCCGACCTGCTCGACGACCACCTGCCGATCGTCGATGCGGACCTCGGACCGGCGGGCGGACTGCAGCGCGATCAGCCCGACGAGAGCACCCAGGGCGAGCCCGACGGCGGCGAGCCACGCAGCGGCGAACAGCCCGAGCGCGACGAGGGCGCCCGCGAGGCTCAGGGCCACCACCAGCGCGGCCCAGCGCGCGGGCGACGGCTTGCTGCGCCAGACCACGCCGTCGTGACCCACCTCCACGTCCGACCCGGCTGGCGGTGGGGGCAGCGTCTGCATCAGGACAGCGGAGGCAGCGCGATGCCGCGCCGGGCGAAGCGCGGTCCGATGTCCTGGTCCAGCGTCTCGTGGAAGATCCGGCGGTAGTCCGCGAGCTCGATGAGCCCCGCGCCCCGCTCCTCCTCCGTCAGCGGCTCGCCGTCGTGCTCGGGGGCGTACGACCGGCGGAAGGCCTGGAGCGCGCCCGGGAGCTGCGCCACCACGCGGTCCCGCACCGCGTCGCCGCGCAGGAGGAGCTCGTCGAGCGCGTCCCATCCGAACTGGCGGTGGATCGCCTCGTCCTGGAGCACCCGCGTGATGACCGGGCGGACGGCGGGGTGGGTGGTGCCGCGGCGCATGGCGTCGAACAGGGGCACCGCGAACGTCTCGCCGAGGCAGAAGTTCACGAGCACGCTGTCGATCAGACCACCGAGGATGCCCGCGGTGGGCGCGGCCGCGAGCGCGGTCACGTCGAGGGGGACGGGCTGCTCGCCGCCGCCGAGCGCTTCCAGGCACTCGTGGGAGATCGAGGCGTGATCCAGCTCGTCGCGGACCACGCGGAGAGCGACGTGCAGCAGGTTCTCGGGGAAGGCCGCCATGATGCCCCAGTGGAGGACCTGCGCGGCGAGGGCGGCGCTGCGGTACTCCGCCGCGACCCGGTTGCCCCACTCCTCGAGGACCCGGGGCGTCACCCGGGGTGCTCCGCCTTCCACGCCGCGAGCAGCTCGGCCGCGCGCTCGGGGCACTGGACCCGCGGACCGCAGTCGCCGACCGCCTCGTCGGGGTTCGGGCACTCGAGCACCCGGTCCTGGCGAAGCGCCGGAGGCATGAACGGCGAGACCCACGCCTTGTGGCACTCGCCCGAGGGCGTCACCAGCAGCACCGGAGAGGGCGGGTTGGTCGCGCCCTCCGGATGGCCCGAGGGGACGTCGTCCCAGGCGGGCAGCGACGGATCGGGCACCGGCGCGGGCGCGGGGTCGGGGACCTGCACCGGCACGGGGGGATTGGACGTGATCTCCTCGACCGCGTCGCGCACGGGCGTGTCCTGACGGGTGCCGCCGCAGCCGGCGAGCGTCAGCCCGATCGGGACGACGACCGCCGCTCGCCTCACTGCCCCGCCAGGTTCTGCAGCTCGTCGTACCCGGGCAGCTCGGACAGGTCGGGGACGACCACGATCTCGATCCGGCGGTTCGAGGCGCGACCCTCCTGGGTCTTGTTGGGCTGGACCGGGTGGTTGTCGGCGTACGACGCTGCGGAGAGCCGGGCGACGGGGACGCCGCCGGACTCGAGCGCGCCGACGACGGTGATCGCGCGCGCCGCGCCGAGCTCCCAGTTGCTGGGGAAGCGCTCGGTGTGGATCGGCACGTCGTCGGTGTGTCCCTCGACCTGGAACGCGCGGTCGGGGATGGACGCGAGGATCCCGGCGACCTCGACCAGCGCGGCCTTGCCGTCCTTGGACAGCGCGGCGGAGCCCGAGTCGAACAGGATGTCGGAGGCGAGCTCCACCACCATGCGCCCGTTGACGATCTTCACCTTGAGACGGCCGGAGTCGATGAGCGACTGGAACTTCGCGAGCAGGTTCTTGAACTCGGCGATGCGGGCGTCGGCGGCGGCCTTGCGGGCCTCGAGGTCCTTGAGCGCCGCCTGCATGTCCGCGATCGAGGCGTCGAGCGCCGACTTGTCCTTGAGCAGCAGCGCGTTGCGCTCTTCCATGTCGGAGATGCGCTTCTCGAGGTCCGCGGACTTCGTCTTCTCCGCGTTCAGCGCCTCCTCGAGGGTCATGGCGCGGGTGGTCTCGGCCGCCAGCTTCCCGGACAGGTCGGTCCGCGTGGCGTCGAGCTCGGCCTGGAGCGCGTCGTACTTCTTCTTCCCCACGCAGCCGCCGAGCGCGAGCGTGATCAGCAGAACTCTCACGGGACCTCCGGGCGGACCGTTAACCGGCCGACCCCGCAGTGCGTAGCCGGGCGCGGGACAGCGCGGCCGTGGCTGCGTCCGCCTGGCTACGGACGGAGCGAGCCAGCGCGGCCTGCCCGCGGGCGCGCAACAGGTTGTGCTCCCCGCGCCCACCGAAGCGGGGGTTCCACCCGAAGTAGCGCTCTTCGAGAGCATCCCGCGCGAAGCGCGCCGCGAGCTCGACGCAGATGCGCTCGATGCCGGGGACGATGGCGGCCCACTCCGCCTCGCTGAGCCCGTCGGGGCCTGCGCCCGCGGCGTACCCCTCCATCGCGGCGGCGAACAGGTCGAGCTCGAAGCGAGCGTCGAGCGTGTCCTCGGCGAGCGGGTTGCACCAGGAGCGCATCGCGTCGCCGAGCTCGGCGTCGATGGTGTCGCGGGCGAACGTGTCGAGGTCGATGAGGGCCAGCGCGCGCGGGCCGACGAAGCGCACGTTGGAGATCTTGAGGTCTCCGTGGATCACCCGGCGCGGCAGGTCTCGCGGTCCGCGCCACGAGCGCCAGCCCACGTCGAGCTCCTCGGCCAGCTCGCGGACCTCGGGCCACAGGCGGTGGTCGTGGTGGACGAGGACCGCCTCGCGCAGCCCACGGAGGTGCGTCGGCGTGTCGTGCGCGCCCGGACGGACCATGCGGAAGGACCAGTCCAGGTCGGCGACCGCGCGGTGGAAGCGCCCCACGAGCGCCCCGGCCTCGCGGGCGTCCGCCGGGTCCAGGAGCTTGTCCACCGTGCGGTCCCCGATCGTGGTCAGCACCCGGAAGCAGCGGCCGTCGCCCGTGAGGTGGAACAAGCCCCCCGCGCGCGTGCGCACCAGCCGCGGCGTGGGCAGCCCGCGCGACGCGAGGTGAGCGGTCACCGCCTCGATGTCCTCGTGGACCTCGGGCCGGAAGATCGACGTGTTCAGCTGTTGGAGCACGCCGAGCGCGATCCCGTCTGCGCCTCGGACCCACCAGGTGTGGTTGATCAGGCCGCCCGGTGCGCGCTCGGCGGCGGCGCCGACAGGCCAGTCCCAGGCGTCGAGCACGTCCTGCACGTGTCCCTCCCGGCGCTCGATACCACGGCTCACGTTAAACTGGCGGCTCCTCGGGAGGTGCCTCGTGGCACAGGTTCAGCAGGTCGATCTCGCGCCGGGCGGCGAGGCTCCCCACACCCCGGCAGACGATGCCCTGGCCGTGCTCCTGGCGTCGATGGCCTGCTCGGACGGGACCATCCACCAGTCGGAGGTCGAGTTCCTCCGCAAGGTGCGCCGCGACCTGCCCGACGACGCCGCGATCGAGGCGTGGGCGCTCTCGTGCTCCGGCCCCATCGACCTGCAGGGGTTGGCGGCCAAGATGCGGTCGGTGGACGACCGGTGGAAGGCGCTGCGCTTCGCCGCCCGAATGGCCTGGAAGGACGCGCACCTGGCCGACGAGGAGCAGGCCTTCCTGATCCGGTTGGCGCAGGCGCTCGGGCTGACCCCGCTGGCGGTGGACCGGGTGCTCCGCGAGATGAGCCCCGACGAGGGCGATCGGTTCACGGCGGACCGCATCCTCAAGGTGGTGCTCGAGGCCCACTGGGACGCGGTCCAGCTCGCGTCTGGCGCCCTGTGCTCGGAGGACCTCATCTCGGTGACCCCGCCGCGCGCGGAGGTGGTCGCTCGCGTCGGCCTGGACAAGGTCGAGGTGATGGCGCTGTGCACCGAGGGGCTGGCGGCCCGCTTCCAGGACGGCCCGCAGTTCATCGCCTGGTCCGAGCTCGTGACGTACACGCGCAGCAGCCACATCGGCGAGGCCCTGGTCCTGCACACCGAGGACGACCGCCGCTTCGCGCTCGTGGACCAGCGGCTGGCGGGGCTGGCCATCGTGCTGGACCACCTCCTCGATCGGCACGGCAAGCCGCGGGCCGACAACGCACCCGTCGTGAAGATGCTGCGGGGCGATGACGACGAGTGAGGGAATGACGGGGATTGCCCTGTTCGACCTGGATCGGACGCTGCTCGACTGCAACTCCGGGCGGCTCTGGGCGATGGCGGAGTGGCGGGCAGGGCGGATCACGTCGCGCGATCTGGCGTGGGCGATGGGCTGGCTCGTGCGGTACGGCCTGGGGTTCGAGGGCGGCCTGAACCAGGCGATGGAGGCCGCCGCGACCACGATCATCGGCGAGACGGAGGAGGCCCTGGACGCTCGCGTCCGGCGATGGTTCGACCACGAGGTGAGGCACCGCCTGCGTCCGGGCGCTCGCACGTCGCTGCAGCGGCACCGCGAGCGGGGAGACCGGCTGGTGCTCGCGACCTCCGGCTCGATCTACGCCGCGCGCGCCGCGGCCGACGCCTTCGGGCTCGACGAGGTCGTGGCGACGACGTTCGAGGTGGTGGACGGGCGCTTCACGGGGCGCATCGAGGTCCTCGCCATCGCCGACGGCAAGACGAGGGCGGTGCGCGAGTGGGCGGAGCGGACGGGCGCCGACCTCGCGCGCGCCTCGTTCTACACGGACTCCGCGTCGGACCGGACGCTGCTCGAGGTGGTCGGTGACCCGCGCGTGGTCCACCCCGACCGGGCGTTGCGCCGGATCGCCGGACAGAAGGGGTGGCCGATCGAGGACTGGGGCGCCGCGTCCTAGCTCAGCTCGCGGATCCAGGCGCGCGCCTCCTCGATGAACGCCGGCAACGTCTCGGCGCTGGGGAGGGCGAGGCGCTCGAGGCGGTCCACGACGTCGGCGGGCAGATCGAGGCGCGCGTAGCGCATGCCGTAGTCCTGGCGACGGGGGCAGTGGCGGGCGCGGAGCAGCTCCATCAGCGGGACCAGCAGCATCCGGTGGTACGTGTCGACGGCCTCGAGGACCTGCCCGCGGGCGAGCGACTTCGCGGGGAGGTGCCCGATGAGCTCGGCGCGATCGACCATCTGGCGGCGTCGGGCGGCGAGCCGCTCGTCCAGACCCTCGTCGCGCTGCGGGCGGATCGCGCCCACCCGGTCGAACCAGACCGTCGGTGTGCCGTGGCGCTCGGGATCCATCCAGGGGTCGAGCCGCCCCAGCACCATGATGCACAGGTCGAGCATGCACCACTCGGGGAAGCCGGCCACGCGGTAGAAGCGCTGCCGGTAGTCGGCGCCCGCAGGTGGCTCCCAGACCGCCTCGATCCCGCCCAGCCCCTCGAGCTGGCGCTCCACCAGCGCGAAGCCGTCGTCGGCGCGGGCCGGGTCGCACAACAGCTGCAGATCGAGGTCCGACCACTCGTCCAGTCGCCCGAAGGCCTCCGCTCCCCCGATCCAGGCCGCGTCGATCCACGGCACGTCGACCGCGTTACGGAGCGCGGCCACCAGCCGGTCCCGAGGGGTCACTCGACCGCCAGATCGGTCGGGAGGTCCGCGATCTTGTCGCCCTTCTTCACGTCGTGCGCCTCGAACCAGCCCTTGTTCATCTCGAGCGCGTACATCGCCGGCGCCAGGCTCGAGATGCGGCTCTGGTCGAAGGGCGTCATGTCCGCGATCTTGACGATCTCGCCGTGGCGGTTGGCGAAGGCGATCGAGAGCGGGATGCGCGTGTCCTTCATCCAGAAGCCGCGGATCGCCTCGTCCCGGTAGATGAACAGCATCCCGTCGTCGGCACCCATGGAGTCGCGGTTCATCAGGCCGTTCTGGCGGCTCTGATCGGTGAACGCGAGCTCCGCGCGGACGGTGTGCCCGCCCACGTCCAGGGTGTGGACGGGAAGGCCGCTGCCGACGCAGGCGACCAGGGTGGCGAGCACGATCACAGCAGGCTCCCTTGCGGTGTGTCCGGCAGGCCCAGGTGCTTGCGGCCGCGCGGCGTCACGATGCGACCGCGCGGGGTCCGCTGCAGGAAGCCCTGCTGGATGAGGTACGGCTCGTAGGTGTCCTCGATCGTGTCCGGGGACTCGCCGATCGCGTGCGCCAGCGTGTCGAGCCCGACCGGGCCGCCGCTGAACTTCACGGCGATGGCCTCGAGGATCTTGCGGTCCATCGCGTCCAGCCCCTCCTCGTCGATCTCCAGCCGGGAGAGCGCGAGGCGGGCCATGGCCAGGTCGATGTGCCCGTCGCCCTCGACCTGGGCGAAGTCGCGGACCCGGCGCAGCAGGCGGTTCGCGATGCGCGGCGTCCCCCGCGAGCGGCGGGCCAGCTCCCGGCGACCGTCGGCGGCGAGCGGCAGATCGAGCTGATCGGCCGAGCGCTTCAGGATCTGGTCGAGCTCCTCGGGGGTGTAGAAGTCGAACGCGGCGTGGATGCCGAAGCGGGCGCGCAGCGGGGCGGACAGCATGCCGGACCGCGTCGTCGCGCCGATCAGCGTGAATCGGGACAGCGGCAGGCGGATCGACTGCGCACCCGGCCCCGTCCCCAGCACCACGTCGATCTGGTAGTCCTCCATCGCGGGGTACAGCACCTCCTCGACGGCGCGCGGCAGGCGGTGGATCTCGTCGATGAACAGCACCTCGCGGGGCTGCAGCCCGTTGAGGATGGCGGCCAGATCGCCCTTGCGCTCGATGGTCGGCCCCGAGGCGGTGCGCACCTCGACCCCGAGCTCCTCGGCGAGGATGAACGCCATGCTCGTCTTGCCGAGCCCCGGCGGCCCCGAGAGCAGTACGTGATCGAGGGACTCGCCGCGGCCGAGCGCCGCCCGGACGTAGACCCGGAGGTTCTCGCGGACGCGCTGCTGGCCGACGTAGTCGTCCATCCGCTTCGGACGGAGCGCGGGGTCGAGCTCCGAGGGTCCGGGATCGGTCAGCCGGCTGGGACGGTCGCTCATCCGCGGTTCCCGGCGAGCACGCGCAGGGCGGCGCTGACCCGCTGCTCGAGGGGGGCGTCGGCCAGACCCTGCTCGGCCAGGGCGGCGCGGGCGCGGTCGATCTCGGACTTCCCGTACTGCAGCTGCGCGAGCGCGAGCGCGAGCTTGTCCTCCTCGGGGCGGGCCTTCGTGCGCGCGGCGCCGGCCGTGACGGCGAAGTCGACCGGGAGCTTGCCCTTGAGCTCGAGCGCGAGCCGCTGCGCCTTCTTCGCGCCGACACCCGGGATGCGGGACAACGAGCGCACGTCGTCGCTCTCGACCGCCTTGTGCAGGTCGGGCAGCGGAAGCCCGTCGAGCGCGGCGAGCGCCATTCGCGGCCCGAACCCGTCCACCCCGAGCACGACCTCGAAGGCGCGCCGGTCCAGGTCGCTCGGGAACCCGAAGAGCTGGATCGCATCCTCGCGGACCTGGGTGGAGACGTGCACCAGCACCTCGTCCTGGTCGGTCCACTCCTCGAACGCGCGGCGGGTGGCGAAGACCTCCCAGCCGACGCCGTTCACGTCGATCACGCCGCGGGCGCCCTCGCTCGCCACCAGCTTGCCGCGCAGCGTCGCGATCATCGCGCCCCAGCCTCCCTCGGCGGCGCAGCGTATCGGAGCCTGGACATCTGTTCAAGGTGCTGGGACGCCGGTCACCTTCGACACGACCAGCCCCACGATCAGGCCGGGGAGCCCGCCGATGAACGCCGGGATCAGCAGCTCGTAGTTGATGATCGAGCTTCGTCCTGACAAATAGAACAACGTCGCGACGGTCATGCCGAGGCCACCGACGACCCACGCGACCGCGAAGCCGGCCTTCGCAGACATCGAGCGGCCCTGGACGAGCCCGGCGACCACCCCACCGATGACGACCAGCGGCACCCCGACCCACATCGGGATCTCGAAGAAGAAGCCGCTCTGACCCATCGCGAGGAAGACGGCCGGGAGCGAGCCGAACAGCCCGGCGATGGTCAGCCGTGGGTCCTTCTCCTGCGCCAACCTCGCCTCCGACCCGAGTATGGCGCGCTGGGTCAGAGGTCGTCGACGAACGCGATGCCGTCGAACTCGTCGGGCGAGAAGGGGAGATCGAGCAGGGGCGCACGCCCCTTCGTGCTGGCGTAGGGCGAGATCCGGCGGGGGAAGCGGGTCGGGTAGTAGTTCATCTCCGCGACCAGGGCCGCACCTCGCTGCTCGAGGGGCTCGATGGCGGCGATGCGCTCCCGGGAGGACCGCGTGAGGCACGCCTCGATGCCCTCGGCCACGCGGTCCGCGTCCCAGGCGCTGGGCTCGGCCGAGCCGGGTTCCCTCGCAGCGGGTCGGGGCAGGTCGCCGGCTCGCCACATCGAGGTCGCGTCGCCGTGCGGGAAGGGGTCCACGGGCTCGGCGTCCAACCACACGTTGAAGTGGATGTGGGGCGTTCCCCAGGGGAAGGTGACGAGCGCGTCGATGCCGCTGTACCCCGACAACGCGACCGGCTGGCCACGCTCGACCGTGTCCCCGACGGCGACCAGCGGCCGCGCGAGGTGCGCCGTACACGTCATCAGGCCGTCCCCGTGGTCGATGAACAGCTTGAGCCCTCCACGGTTGAACTCGGACGCGAGGCGGACCACCCGGCCGGGGGCGGCGGCGGTCACCGTGGAGCCCACGGGGATGGAGAAGTCCGTGCCGTTGTGGCTGTCGTAGGTCAGCCGGCGCCCGCGGAAGTCTCGCACCTGCGTCTTGCGGACCGACCAGCCCGCCGCGATGGGCGTCTGCGTGTGGTTGTACAGGTTGGTGACGAGGGCGGTGCGCGCCACGACGAAGCGACCGCGCCAGAGCTTCGGCCCGACACGCGGGCGGAACTGCGACAGGCTCGACACGCCCCAGACCGCGGGCGGCACGTCCTGCTCGCCGCGGAGCGCGATGCGCGCCTGACGCAGGCGGAGCGGGAACGGATGGAGGCCCATGACCTCGCCGAACAGGCGGAGGGGCGGATTGTGTCGTGGCATGCACCGAGGGTAGCCGGTTACGCGCAACCGCTCCGGAGGACTGGTGGAAGAGACGCTTCAGCGCCTGGCGAAGGTCCTGGTCGAGGGCCTGCACCTGCAGCCGCTGACCCCGCAGGACATCGACCCCGACGAGCCGCTGTTCGGTGGCCGCCTCGATCTGGACAGCGTGGACGCGCTCGAGCTCGTGATGGAGATCGAGCGGAACTTCGGCGTTCAGCTGCAGGACGACGAGGAGAGCCGGAAGATCCTGCACTCACTCCGGACCATCGCCGAGCACATCGGCGCCCGGACGAGCTGAGGCGACGGTGTCGGCGCGGACCCGCCACGCGTACGTGGCCGCGGCCCCCAGCGCGCCGACCACGAGCGCGATCAGCGTGTCTCCGAGCAGGCAGGACAGGAACAGGTCGGTCGCCTCGCTGCCGAGCCACCACAGCCCGGACAGGCCGCGCGCCTGGTCGAGGTCGAGCTCGTGAAGCCGCCCGTACCGAAGCCAGTCGCCCAGCGCGATGCCCGCCGCGATCAGGAAGGGGGCGAACAGGGGGTTGCTGATCTGGGCGGCGCCCACGACGGTCAGGCGGTTGAGGCGCAGGCCGGTCGCCACCAGCAGACAGATCGGGGTCTGGACGCCGTACAGCGGCACGATCCCGAGGAACAGACCCACGAACACGGAGGCCGCCATCCTTCCGGGGCTGCTGTGCTCGTACCGCAGGTGGGCGAGGAAGCCCTTGAACCGCGACCACATGCGCCTCCATCACCCGGACGGGGCTGGATCGCACTGAGCGCCGGTTGCCTCGTGGTCGCATCGGTGGGGGTGGCGCTGACCGGGCTGTTCCGACCCGAGGCGCTCGTGATCGTGGTGGCGGCGGCGACCGCGTGGAGCGTCGGCGTGGCGGCGGCCTCGATGAGCCCGAGCTGGCAGTGGTTCGGCGCCGTCGAGCTCCGCGGGGAGGGGCGCCGCGCCGAGGTCGCGCTGACCTTCGACGACGGGCCGCACCCGGACTCCACGCCGAAGCTGCTGCACGACCTGCGGGAGGCGGGCATGCGGGCCACGTTCTTCCTGCTGGCGGACCGAGCGGACCGCTGGCCCGAGCTCGCGCGACGCATCGCGCTCGAGGGCCACGAGATCGCGCTGCACGGCGCCACGCACCACCCCTGGCTCACCCTTCGTCCGGTGGCAGACGGTGCGCGGGAGCTGTCGCGGGCCGCGGATCACCTCGAGGAGCTCACGGGCAGCCGGCCGGCGCGCTTCCGTCCGCCCTTCGGCGCCGTCAGCCCCAGGGTGCTGAAGGCCGCGCACGCCGCGGCGCTGCGGCCCTGCTGGGCCTCGGTGCGGACCTTCGACGGCAACCCTCGCCTCGTGGGCGGGGTCCGCGCTCGGGCCGCGCGCGCCGTCGCCGGCGACATCCTGCTGATGCACGAGGGCGACGGCCCCGGCGTGGCGGTCGTGCGCGACGTGCTCGCGGATCTGCGGGCCCGCGGCCTGCGATCGGTGACGGTCGGCGAGCTGATGTCGTGAGCGCCGCCGTCGTCGCCGTGTCGGTCCGCTCGCCGGCGGGCGACCTGGACGCGCTGATGGACCGGCTCGACCGGCGGGCGCCCGCGACCTCGGAACCCCCGTACGCGCTGACGGGCCTGCCGGCGCGGCCCTGTGGGATCGTGGAGGGCCTCGAGCGCGACCGACCCGCCGAGGAGCTGCTGCTGGCCGTGGTCTCGGAGGTCCTCGCCGGACGTCCGCTCGAGGGCACGGGGCTCGTGGTGGGGACGGCGTCGGGCAACGTGTGCGGCCCGTGGGAGCGGGCGAACCGGGCGCGCGTCGAGGGGCTGGCGCCCGACCCGGCGGACCTGGAGGACGACGGGCGCGACGGGCCCACGCTGCGGATCGCGCGCCGGCTGGGGCTCACGGGGCCGGTCACGACGGTCTCCGTGGTGTGCGTGTCGGGGGCGGCCGCCCTCGGCGTGGCGCTCGGGTGGCTGCGTGACGGGCGCTGCGAGCGGGTGGTGGTCGCGGGGCTGGATGCGCTGTGCGAGTTCGTGCACGCGGGCTTCGCCGGGCTCGGCGCGGTGGGGCAGGGGACGCCGCGTCCGTTCCGCGAGGACCGCGACGGGCTGATGCTGGGCGAGGGGGCCGCCGCCCTGCTGCTCGAGCGAGCGCCCACGACGCCGGCGCTGGCCTGGCTGCGCGCGAGCCGCGCCTCGTGCGACGCGCACCACATGACGACGCCGGACCCGAGTGGCGCGGGTGCGGCGAGCGCGATCACGGCGGCGCTCACGGACGCGGGGCTCTCGGCCGACGACGTCGACGGCGTCTCGGTCCACGGCACCGCCACCCGCGCGAACGACGCCATGGAGGCGGCCGCGCTCACGCGGGTGTTCGGGGCCTCACCACCACCCTGGGCGGTCAAGGCGGTCATCGGCCACACCATGGGGGCTGCGGGCGCCATCGAGGCGGCGGTGGCGGCGGAGGTCCTGCACCGGGGGCGGCTGCCCGCACTGCTCGACCCGACGGTCCTGTTGGACGTGGCGGTGCGCGAGGGGCCGCCGCGGGTGGTGCTCGCGATGTCCTCGGCCTTCGGGGGCACCAACGTCGCCAACCTGCTCGCCGACGCACCCGGGCCGGCGTTCGAGGCGGATCGGATGGTCGTGCGCACGGGAGAGGTCGTGCGGGTGGTGCCGCGCGGCGACGACGTCTGGCCCGATGCGCCGGTCGCGTGGTTTCGGGCCAACGACTACGTGCGGGCCGGGCTGATCGCGCTGCGGGACCTCGGGGGGGCGTGGCCGTCGGACACCGCGCTCGTGCTGGCCTCGCGGACCAACTGCGTGGAGGTGGACCGCGCGCACCACGACCGCATCGTGGCGGAGGGCTCGGGGCGAGCCAGCCGCCGGGCCTTCGTGGGCACGCTGCCGGCGGCGCCGATCGCGGAAGCGGCGTTGCTCTGGGGGCTGCACGGCCCGGTCCTCGCCTTCGTCGACGAGTTCGAGCGGGCGGAGGAGGAGGCGGAGCGGCTCGTGCGGCACGGGCGCGCGTCGGCGGCCGTGGCGCTCGGGATCGAGCTGGCCGGGGAACGCTACGAGGTCCGCGCCCTGCGGTTCGTGAACCCCCCTCGGGCCGGGTGTTAGGTGGGCGCACCATGAGCCTGCTGGAACTCCTCCCACAACAAGGCCGCTGGCGGCTGCTCGACGAGGTCGTCGCGCACGACGACGCGAGCATCATCACCACCCGGACGTACGACGAGGCCTTCGCCGAGGGGCACTTCCCGGAGCAGCTCGTGGTCCCCGGGGTCGCCCTGCTCGAGAGCATGGCGCAGTCGATGCTCATCCTCGCCCGGCTCCGCGACCCGCAGGCCGAGGGCATCCCGTTCCTCGCGGGCTTCGATCGCGTGCGCTTCCGGGCGCCCGTCCTCCCGCCGGCCACCGTTCGCTTCGAGGTGCGCATCGTCGAGGAGCGCGCGGGCATGACGATGGCCACCGCCAACGCGTTCGTCGGCGAGCAGCGCGTGTGCTCGGCGAAGCTCATCGGCGCCGTGATGCCGGCGCCCGGCCAGACGGTGGACGCTTGAGCCAGCACGCCGTCGTCATCGGGTCCGGCATGGGCGGGCTGACCGCCGCGCGGCTGCTGCAGAAGCGGGGCTACGAGGTCACCGTCCTCGAGCAGCACTACCGCCCCGGCGGACTCCTCCACCGGTTCTTCCGCAAGGAAGGCGCCTTCGACACGGGCTTCCACTACTGCGGGGGCATCGGCCCGGGGCAGCCGCTCGGCCAGGCGCTGCGGCACCTCGGCGTCATGGACAAGCTCGAGTTCCACCCGCTCGACCCCGACGGCTTCGACATCCTGCGCTTCCCCGACGCCGAGATCCGCGTCCCCGCCGGCTGGGAGGCGTACACCGAGCGCATGGTGGAGACGTTCCCCCACGAGGAGCGAGGCCTGCGCGAGGTCATCGCGCGGATGCAGACCGCGGTGGATGCGTACGGCCTGTACCGCTTCCAGCAGACGATGGACCTGTCCCCGCTGCTCGACGTGGAGGGGATCAGCCTCGAGACCGCGCTCTGCCAGCACCTGACGGACCCGAGGGCCCGCGCTGCGCTGACCGGGCACGCCGTGCTCTATGGGGTGCCGCCGCGGGAGGCGCCGTTCGGCCAGCACGCGCTGATCATGGACCACTTCCTCTCGGGCCCCCACGCGCTGGTCGGCGGTGGCGACCGACTCGGGCTCGCGCTCACGCGGAGGATCCGCGCGGACGGCGGGAAGGTCCGGCTGCGCACGGAGGCGACACACATCGAGGTCGAGGGCGGCGAGGCGAAGGCGGTGTGGGCCGGCGAGGAGCGCATCGAGGCCGACGTCGTCATCAGCAACCTCCACCCGCGCCTGACGCTGCAGCTGCTGCCCGAGCACGCGACCCGCAAGGCGTACAAGACGCGCGTGGCCGAGACCCGCGTGGGGTACGCCCACCTCGGGGTCTACATGACCGTCGACGGGCGCGTCCCGAGCATCGGGCGAGCGAACTTCTACGGCCACCCGAGCTGGGACATCGACACCGCGTTCCGCGAGATCCGGCGCGACGGCAGCGGGCTGTACTTCGCGTGCTCGCCGACCGAGCACCACGGCGAGCCGTACCCCGAGGTCGGGCGCATCCTCATGCTCTTCCCGATGCTCTGGGACCAGGTGTCCGCCTGGGCCGACACCTCGCCCGACGAGCGGCCGGCAGAGTACGTGGAGCTCAAGCAGGCGCTCCAGGAGGCGGCGGTCGACCGGCTGCTCACGGATCACCCGGACCTGCGCGGGCGCGTCCGCTCGGTCGAGTCGTCCACGCCGCTGTCGACGATGCACTACACGCGGTCCCCGGAAGGGGCGACCTACGGCCACTACCACTCGGTGGACCAGATGGGACGCTACCGCCCTTCGGCGACCATCCGGGTCAAGAACCTGCGGCTCGTGGGGCAGGGCGTGTTCAGCCCGGGCGTGCTCGGCGCGACCTTGTCCGCCTACTACGCGCTCGGATCGATGTTCGGCGACATGGAGCGGACGCTCACGGAGCTGAGGGACGCATGAGACGGGTGGCGGTGACCGGCTACGGGCTGCACGGGCCGTTCGGCGACGACGCGGTGGGCATGTTCGACGCGCTGCTGGCGGACCGCACCGCGACGGTCGCGATGCCGGAGTGGGCGCAGGTCGCGGACCTCGGGCCGCACGTGGCCGCGCCCGTACCCGACTTCGACGGCAAGCACCTCCCGCGCAAGGTGCGGCGCACGATGGGCAAGGTCGCGCTCTTCGGCGCCTCGGCCTCGGACCGCGCCATCCGCCACGCCGGGCTCGAGCCAGCGGATGTGGCGGGCGAGGCGACCGCGGTGGTGATGGGCTCCTCGGCGGGGTCGGGGGCCTCGGAGCTCGAGTTCTGGCAGCACTTCCTGACCACGAACAGCGCCCGCGGCGTCCGTAGCACGACGTTCTTCGAGGCGATGGCGCACACGGTCGCGACCAACGTGGCGCTGCTGCTCGGGGTCACGGGCGAGGTGTTCTCCGTGAACTGCGCCTGCGCGTCGAGCAACCAGGCGATCGGCGTGGGCGCCGAGCGGATCCGGCTGGGCAAGGCCGACGTGGTCCTGGCTGGCGGCGCCGAGGAGCTGCACGTCACGGCCGGCGTCATCTTCCACAGCGTGCTCGCCGCCTCCACCGGGTTCAACGACCGCCCCCGCGAGACGCCGCGCCCGTTCGACGCCGCGCGCGACGGCATCGTGGTCGGCGAGGGCGGTGCGGTGCTGGTCCTCGAGGAGTGGGAGCGCGCGAAGGCCCGCGGCGCCACGATCCACGCCGAGGTGCTGGGGTTCGGGACCTCCTGCGACGCGGTGAACATGGCGAACCCCGAGCCCGAGGGCATGCGCACGGCGATGGCGCGGGCGCTCAAGGACGCCGGGCTCCCGCCGTCGGCCGTCAGCTACGTGAACGCGCACGCGACGGGCACGCGCGCCGGCGACGCCGCCGAGGCCGAGGCCGTGTGGCGGTTGCTCGGCGGCGACGTGCCCACGAGCTCGAACAAGGGCCACCTCGGGCACACGCTCGGCGCCTGCGGGGCGATGGAGTCCATCGTCGCGATCGAGGCCATGCGCCGCGGCATCGTGCCGCACACGCGCAACCTCACCCACCCGGACGTGGCGCCGATCCACCTCGTCCAGGAGCCGCTGCACCGCCCGATCGAGGTGGTGATGAAGACCAGCTTCGCGCTCGGCGGCATCAACTCGGCGCTCGTCTTCCGCCACCCGGAGGCCTGACGGACATGGAGCTGCTGGACCAGATCGCGATCGTGACGGGCTCGGGCCGCGGGATCGGCCGAGCGATCGCGCTCGAGCTCGGGCGGGCGGGCGCGAAGGTGGTCGTGAACTACCGCAGCGACGCCGCGAGCGCCGAAGCCGTGGTGGCCGAGCTCGGCGACCGGGGACGCGCCGTGCGCGCCGACGTGAGCACGACCGAGGGGGCTGCTGCCGTCCTCGCCGCGGCCCAGGCGTGGGGTGGGCTCGACATCCTCGTCAACAACGCGGGCATCCACGACGATCGGCTCGCGATGCGGATGACGGACGAGCAATGGCAGCGCGTGATGGACGTGAACGCGGGCTCCTGTTTCCGCATGTGCCGCGGCGCGCTCGAGCTCATGTTCCGCCAGCGACGGGGCACGATCGTGAACCTCACGAGCATCGCGGGCATCCGCGGGAACAGCGGCCAGGCGAACTACGCCGCGAGCAAGGCGGCGATCATCGGGCTCACGAAGACGCTCGCGCGCGAGATGGGCCGCCGCAACATCACGGTGAATGCGGTCGCGCCGGGCTTCGTCCCGACGGACATGACCGCCGACGTCGACCCTCGCGTGCTCGAGGGTGCCAAGGAGATGGTCCCCATGGGCCGCCTCGGCACCTGCGAGGACATCGCGCCCATCGTCCGCTTCCTCGCGGGCCCTGGTGCGCGCTACCTCACCGGGCAGGTCATCGCGGTCGACGGCGGCATGTCCGCCTGAGTACGGGAGTGGGGCGGGCTTGCCCGCGACCCTCCGACCCATTACCAGCCGACCCCCCGGAGGCGTCGTGGACGTTGAAGTCGTCATCGCTCGCGTGAAGCAGATCCTCGTCGAGGAGTTCGAGCTCGACGAGGAGGCGATCCACCCGGGGGCGGACCTTCGGGACGACCTCAAGCTCGACAGCCTCGACGGCATGGATCTCGTCGTGACGATCGAGAAGGAGTTCGACTTCCGGGTCGACGAGAAGCGGATGATGACGATGCGGACGGTCGGCGAGGTGTACGACTACATCCGTGAGGTCGTCACGACCCGCGAGGCGCCCGCCGCCACGCCCGAGCAGCGCGTTCCCGCCGACTCGATCTGACGCTCAGCCCCTCCAGGGCTCGACGAACCAGCGGTACCCGAGCTCCGCCAGCGAGCGGGCCAGCACGATCTGGTGCAGCGCGAGCTCCGTGAGCCGGTGCTCGCCGAGCGGCTCCCGTGGTCCGGACCCGTCGACGCGGCGCGCCAGCTCCTCCATCGCGGCGACGTCGTGCTGCCACCACACGGTCGCGAGCCAGTCCTCGGGCACGTCGTCCGGTCGACCGGCACCCACGATCCCGCCCGCGATCGCGGCGATGGTGTCGGTGTCCCCGCCGAGCCGGACGGCGGCCTCGATCACCGCGCGAGGATCGCCCCGGCCCGCCCGGATCGCGAAGAGCACGCCGTGCAGCGAGGGCACCACGAAGCCGGTGGGGTCGACCGGCCCTCGCTCGTTCGCCTGCCGCGCAGCGTCGACCAGGTCGGGATCGAGCAGCTGGCTACGGGCTGCTTCGAGCACCGCCTCCCAGCCGGCACCCGTCGCCGCGACGCGAGCCGCCGCGGTGACGGCGCGTGCCGCCTCGATCGAGCGCGGATCGGTGTGCGTGATCCTCGTGGAGGCGTCCGTGAGGACGATCGCGTGGTCGAGGTCACGGACGGCGGCGCCGAGGACCGGAGCTCGCATCAGCGGTCCGTTCCCGGCGGACGCGACGCCGGACCGGGTGGGGGAGGCGCCGAGCCAGCTCTTCCCCAGTGCCCGGAGCGTCGCGAGCCCGATGCCCGGTGGCAGGGTCGCGAGCCACCAGCGGAGCCGGCGCGCGAGCTCGTGGGCGAACAGGTCCGGGTCGCTCGAGACCACCAGGGCCTGGAGGGTGGCGAACGCGTGGGCGGTGTCGTCCGACGGAAGCGCGCGCCGTCCGACGAAGCCGGGGACCAACCCCTGGCGGAGTCGGCGCGCCACCCGCGCGGCGGAGAGGTTCTCGAACGGGAGGCCGACCGCGTCACCCACGGCCATCCCCAGCAGCGCCCCGGTCAGCGGGGACCGTCGCTCAGCGGGAGACACTGAACGGCAGCGCTCGCCCCCCGTCCTGCATGTACGTGCCCGCGATCGATCCTCCCGACACCTTCCCGTCGAAGCGGATCTTCCCGTCGTTGGACCGCAGCGACACCGCGCCGTTCGCGTCCACCGAGCCCGCCAGCTTCTCGACGCGCCGGCTCGCGCCCGCCACGAACACCGCGTCCGCCGAGAGCGCCTCCCCCGCGCCGCTGATCAGCAGCTCGAACGGGCGTCCTGCCGCCTTCCCCGACCAGCTGCCCGCGACCTCGGGGATGGGCTTGGGTGCAGGCGGAGGGGGCTCCGGCGCCACGGGCACCGGGGGCGGCGGCGCGGGGACGGGGGCCACCACGACCGCCTGCGTGGGCGCGGGCTCGGGCGCGGTCTCGGGGACCGGCTCGGGCACGGGTGCGGGCACCGGCTCGGCCACGGGAACCGGGACGGGCGTGGGGCTCGCGGTCGGAGCGGGCCCGGGTTCGGGCGACGGCGTGGGTGCGGGCGCCTGGTCGGGGACCGGTGCGGGCTCGACCGCCACGGGCTCGGTCGGCTCCGCGGTGGGCGTGGGCGTGGGCGGAGCGGGGCTCGGCGTCGGCTGCTCCACGACCTCGCCCTCGTGGGGCTGCATCATCTCGTGCGCGACCATCCCGCCCGAGAACAACATCGCGATCAGCGCGACGCCGAGGACGAGCGCGGCGGCGGGGACGGCCATCATCGCGACCATCCCCATGCGGCTGCCGCCAGCGCTCGGCGGGACCTCGGAGGGCGTCGTGGTGACGTTGGGCGGCGGGTTGGTCGGTGGCGCCAGGGTGGCGTTGCTTCCGTCGACCTCGGGTCGGGGACCCGTCCAGCTGGAGGACACGGAACGCGTGATGTCGGCGAGCGAGCCGCCGCTCACCCCGTCCGCGAACAACGGGTGCTGCCCGAGCCCCAGCGCCAACGCGAACCTGCGGGCGTCCTGGTACCGGTCCTCCGCGTCCTTCGCGAGCGCGATCCGGATCGCCTCGGTCACCTCGGCCGGCACCCCCGGCTCGTTGAGGGGGGTGAGCTCGCGCACGAGCGTGGTGGTCACGTCGGTCGTGCCGTCGTCGTTGAGGTACGGCAGCGTTCCGCTGAGCATCTCGTAGAGGATGACGGCGAGCGCGAACACGTCCGCACGCTTGTCGGCGTTCGCCGAGTCCCGCGCCTGCTCGGGCGCCATGTACCCGGGGGTGCCCATCGCGACGCCCGCCCGCGTCTTGCCTGCGCCGTCCTGGGCGGCCGCGTCCACCAGCTTGCCGATGCCGAAGTCCGCGACCTTGGGCACCCAGCCGACGGGGGTGCGCGCCAGCAGGACGTTGCCCGGCTTCAGGTCCCGGTGGACCGCGCCTGCGTCGTGCGCCCAGGCGACGGCCGCGATCACGGGCGCGAACAGTGCCATGGCGTCGGTGTACGGCAGCCTTCGTTGCTGGGCGAGGAGGGCGTCGAGCGCGGTCCCGTCGACGTACTCCATGACGAGCGCGAGCTGTCCGTCGATCGTGACGATGTCGGTCACCGTCACCACGTTCGGATGACGGAGGTTGGCCTGGATCTGGCCCTCGCGCTTGAGGCGCTCGTCGTATCCGCGGCGGCGGAAGGTCAGGAGCTTCAGCGCGTGCAGGCTGCCCAGATCGACGTGCCGGACCTTGTACACCTCGGCCAGCCCGCCGACCCCCAGCAACGACTCCACGACGTACCGGCCGGCGACGGTGATCCCGAGCTCGAGGTTGTGATCGCCGGCCTCCTGCATCAGGAGCCCCCGTCTTCGCGCCGACCGACGCGCCCGTCCCACTGCACCCCGACCGACGCCGTCCAGCTGTCCGTGGGGTTGTTGATCGCCGCTGCGGTCCCGAGCACCGAGCCCGCGAAGGTCAGCGGCCCGCTACCCCGGACGACCAGGGTGCCGCCGGCGCGGACCACGAAGACGGACAGCGCGGTGAACCGGTCCGGATCGGTCGCGTCGATCTCGCCGAACGCCAGACCCGGACGGGACAGCAGGAACGCGGTCGGCCCGATGGCCATCGACGTGGTCGGTCCGAGCAGGATCTCGGTGGAGGCAACGATCTCGTCCCTGGGAGCGGGCACGTCGACCGCGGGATCGAGCAGGGGGTACTCGTTGGTGTTCCTCGTCCGGAACCGGTAGCCGCCCTCGACCCAGCCGCTCCAGTAGCCCTTGCCGAGCGAGCCGGTGCGCCCCACCGTCAGCAGGGGAGCGACGTCGATCGTGCCCTCGCCGAGGTTGGTGATGCGCTCCCGCGTGTCCGCGGTGGTCTGGCCGAGCCGGAGCTCCGCCGACAGGGACAGCGAGATCGGCGCGCCGAAGTACTCGTCGAGCACGAGCGCCTTGAGCTGCGTCTCGATGACGCCGACGCCCTGCGTGGTCTTGCAGGCGTCGAGCCCGAGCGCGCCGCACAGCTCGGCGTCCGGTCGGGTCGCCTCCACGCGGTACCAGGGGAGGAGGAGCTCGACCTCCATCCGGCTGCCGAGCCCGATGGTGGCGATGCCCTTCACGCCGAGCTTCTGGATGCCCTCGCCGACCTCGGTGAGCGCGCGGTCGGCGCCGGAGTCGGTGCCCAGCGTGCCGAAGCGCTGCCCCTCGACCCCCACGAACACGGTGACGCGGTCCTTCCCGGCGGTCCAGGGTCCGCTGCCCGCGAGGGCCACGCTCGTCCACCACACCAGCAACCGACACCCCTGCGCGGAACGGACCGGGATCCGGAAGCGGATCGCGGGAGGCCATCCTACCCGTGGTCCGCTTCCCCCGTGCGTTCGTTACATGACGGACGTCCGTCGTCGACTGCTGTCGGTCGACGGGGAAAGCACCTCTTTCCGTTGGCCTGCGACCTGCACTCGCGGCGTCGCGCACATCACAACGGAGGTGCTTCATGCGTGGAATGAACAGGATCGTGCTCGTCGGACGTCTGGGTCGGGACCCGGAGCTGCGTCAGGGGAAGGGGGGCGGCGCGTTCTGCACCTTCCCGGTCGCGACCAACCGCAACAAGCGCGACGGCGATCAGTGGGTGGAGGAGACGGACTGGCACGACGTGCGGGTGTTCGGCGACGACGCGGAGCGGTGCGTCCGCCGCCTGCGGAAGGGCTCGGTGGTCGCGGTGGACGGCGCGATGGTCTACGACACGTGGACCGATGACGCCGGCCAGAAGCGGCGGAGCGCGAAGGTCGCCGCCACCCGCGTCCAGTTCGTCGCCGATCTCAAGGAGGGCGCGACCCCCGACCCGGCCCCGGATCGCGAGCCCGCCATCGACGCCGACCTGCCGTACTGAGCAGACCGTAGGGGGGGGGCTCTGCCCCCCTCGTCACCCCGAGGAGGGCGTCGGCAGGCGTGGCGTGGCCCGGGAAGCACCCTTGGCTCGGCCATCATCCCTCCAGGGGTCGACTTCCGGGCGCAGACCGGTGATGGTGTCTCCCCTCCAGGGAGCTGCCGCATGACGCGCTACCTCGTCGTGGAAGGCCTGATCGGCGTGGGCAAGACCACGCTGTGCCGCCTGCTGGAGCGCGAGCGTGCGGCCACCCTGTTCCTCGAGCCCGCGGCCACGAACCCGTTCCTGGAGCCGTTCTACGCCGATCCCGAGCGGTACGCGTTCCCGGTCCAGATGTTCTACCTGTACAACCGGTGGCGGCAGCAGACCCGGATCCGGCAGGGAGATCTGTTCAGCGGGCTCGTCGTCAGCGACTACCTCTTCGAGAAGGACCGGCTCTTCGCCAGCAAGACGCTCAACGCCGAGGAGCTCGAGCTGTACGACCGATTCGCCGGCGCCCTGGGTGAGCAAGCCCCCAGGCCGGACCTCGTGATCTACCTCGAAGCCCCCATCTCCGTGATCCAGTCGCGCATCGATCGGCGCCGGGCGCCCGGTGAGCAGGCGATCACCGAGGAATACCTCGTGGACCTGCGGGATCGGTACGATCGGCTGTTGGCCGACTGGGACCGCTGCCCGTTGATACGTCTCGACAACCAGGCGCTGAACTACGCCGATGACCCGGAGGCCCAGACCGAGCTCTTGAGAACCATCGACCAGGCCCTCTCCGGAGAGCCCCTCCGAGGCGATCGTGCCGCTGGATCCGCGAACGCGGACCGGCAGGTCCAGCAAGATCTCTTCGGCAGGCGTTGACCGGGCGAACAGCCCGACGAGGACAACCATGAACCGTACGACCGTGTTGGACCTTCGCAAGAAGAAGGCCGACAACAGCAAGATCGTGATGGTGACCGCCTACGACGCCACCATGGCTCGCCTGGTGGAAGCCGCAGGCATCGACATGATCCTGGTGGGTGACTCCCTCGGGATGGTGGTGCAGGGCCACGAGGACACGCTGCCCGTCACCCTCGACCAGATCATCTACCACTGCCAGTGCGTCGCCCGTGGGTCGAGCAAGCCCCACCTCGTCGCCGACCTCCCCTTCATGACCTACCAGGTGTCCCCGGCGCAGGCGCTGCAGTCCGCGGGCCGGGTGGTCCAGGAAGGGCGCGCGCAGTCGGTCAAGCTGGAGGGCGGCGTCTCCGTCGCCGAGTCCATCCAGCGCATCGTGGAGGCCGGCATCCCCGTCCTCGGCCACGTCGGCCTCACGCCCCAGTCGGTGCACGCCATGGGCGGGTTCCGGATGCAGGGCAAGACCCAGGGGGACGCCGAGCGCGTGCTCCAGGACGCCCTCGCCGTGCAGCAGGCGGGTGCCTACGCGGTGGTCCTCGAGGGCATCCCGTCGGACCTCGCCGCTCGGATCACCGAGCAGCTCCACGTGCCCACGATCGGGATCGGTGCGGGCGTGGGCTGCGACGGGCAGGTGCTCGTGTCCAACGACCTGCTCGGGATGGACCTGTCCTTCGCGCCGCGCTTCGTGAAGCGGTACGCCCGCCTCCAGGACGTCGCGGTCGACGCGCTCAAGGCGTACGCCGACGAGGTCCGCGCGGGTGAGTTCCCGGCGGCCGAGCACAGCTTCGCGACCAAGCGCGAGGGCAAGGTGGCGAGGCTGTACTGATGCGGCTCGTGCGCCCGTACCAGGAGATGGAGGCGCTGGCGGAGCAGGCCCTGCGGTCGGGGAAGCGCATCGGCTTCGTCCCGACCATGGGGTACCTCCACCCAGGTCACGCCTCCCTGATGGACCTCGCGCGGCCGGACTGCGACCTGCTGGTGGTCAGCGTCTACGTGAACCCCCTGCAGTTCGGGCCGAACGAGGACCTCGCGCGCTACCCTCGGGACCCCGACGGTGACGCGCGCCTGTGCGAGGCGCACGGTGCCGACGTGCTCTTCATGCCCGAGGATCTGTACCCCGACGGCTTCGCGACCCACGTGTCGGTGCCCGATCTGTCGTCGACGCTGTGCGGAGCGAGCCGGCCGGGGCACTTCGACGGCGTGGCGACGGTCTGCGCCCGGCTCTTCGGGCTGACCCGCGCGGACTTCGCGGTCATGGGGGAGAAGGACTTCCAGCAGGTCGCCGTGCTGCGGCGGATGGTGGAGGATCTCGCGCTGCGCACGCGGATCGTGCCGGCGCCGCTGATCCGCGACACCGACGGCGTCGCGCTCTCCTCGCGCAACACGTACCTCTCGGCGGACGAGCGCCGGCGCGCGGTCACGCTGCATCGCGCGCTGTTCGCCATGCGGGACGCCGCGTCGCGGGGGACCACGGCGGTGGCCGCGCTCCTCGAGCTGGGACGGGCGGCGCTCGACTGCGATCGCCTCGACTACCTCGAGGTCGTGGACGCCGCGTCGCTGCAGCCGATCGAGGCGTTGCGCGACCGTCCGGCGCGGGCGCTGGGCGCCGCGTTCTACGGCCGGACGCGGCTCATCGACAACGTCGCGATCGGGGCGTCGTGAGCCCTTCCACGCTGTTCCTGATCGGGCTCGGGGTCGTGCTCGGGACCAACCACCTCCTGGTGCGCTCCGAGCTCGCGCGGCGCATCCCGGCGCTGTTCTTCCTGGTGGTCGGGATGGACGTGCTGGTCGCGCTGGCGGTGCTGCTCGTCGGCGTCCCCGGCGTCCCCGGCATCGGGCGGCTGCTGGTCGCGTTGGTGCTGATGCTGCACCTCGCGCAGAACTTCCGCCTCCGGCTGGGCTGGACGACCGAGGACCGCGAGGCGGAGCTGCAGACCGAGCTGAAGGAGGCGCGCAGGCTCCAGGAGGAGGAGCACGCGCTGCACGAGGCGCGACGGCAGCAGGCCGACGCCTCCGCTCCGACCGAGGGCTGACCGCTCAGGCGCGGTGCTGGTCCACGATGCACATGACCTCGCCGTCGGACAGCAGGCGGTCGGTCTTCTTGGCGGCCTCGAAGATGGCCTGCGCGAGCCCGTCGTCGTCGTCGATGCCCCGGCTCTTCAGCCAGTAGCGGACGTTCGAGAGCCCCGACTGGTGTCCGATCTCGATCTGCTGGAACCGGCCGAACCAGCTCGCGGGGACCCCGCTGTAGATCCGGTCGGCGAGCCAGTCGTCGCCCTTGGCCTGCGCCTTGATGACGGCGGCCGCGTGCACGCCGGTGCCCGTGCGGAACGCGTCCTTGCCGAACACCGGGTAGCTCACGGGGATGGGGACCCCGCAGTGCTCACCGACGAGGTCGACGAGCGCGGCCAGCTCGGTGAGATCGCGCTCCTCGGCGCCCATCAGCTTGAGGTTCACGAGGAGCTGGTCGAGCGGGGTGTTGCCGACGCGCTCGCCGATGCCGAGGATGCAGCCGTGCACGCGGTCGCAGCCGGCCTCGATCGCGGCCATGGCGTTCGCGAGCGACAACCCACGGTCCTGGTGGCCGTGCCAGTCGACCCGCACGCGATCGCGCACACCGAGCCCGCGGAGGTGGGCATCGACCCACTCCACGAGGTTGTGCGTGCCCTCGGGGGTCACGTGCCCGACGGTGTCGCAGAGGACGAGGCGGTCGGCGCCCTCCTCGACGGCGGCGTCGAACACGCGGCGCAGCGTCGTCGGGTGCGAGCGGACGGTGTCCTCGGTCACGAAGGACACGGGGATGCCGGCCTTCACGCCGATGCGGACGGCGTCGCGCGTGAGCTTCTCGAGCCGCGACTCCTCCCAGGACTCCGCCAGCATGCGGATCGGCGAGCTCCCGAGGAAGGTCATGACCTCCACCGGCATGCCCGTCTTCTGGCTGATCTCGACGATGGGGTCGATGTCGGTGGCGATGGTGCGCGCCGCGCAGCCCGCGCGGATCGGGAGCTTCTCGTCGCGGATCAGCTCCACGAGCTCGATGCAGTCCGCCACCGCGCGCGGCCCGGCCCCGGGGAGCCCGACGTTGACCGAGGCCACGCCAAGGCTCGCGAGGTGCCGCACGACCTGCTTCTTCACCTCGAGCGGCGGATCGGTGACCGACGGACACTGGATCCCGTCGCGCAGCGTCTCGTCGTGCAGCTCGACCTTGCGCACCGTCGCGCGATGGCGGCCGTGGTGGTTCCAGTCGTAGACGATCTCCGTCCCGTGGGTGTTCTCGTCCGACATCACAGGGCCTCGACGATGACCGCGATGCCCTGGCCGCCGCCGATGCAGGCCGAGCCCAGGCCGTAGCGCTGGCCGCGGCGACGGAGCTCGTGGATCAGCGTGGAGGTGATGCGGGCGCCGCTGGCACCGAGCGGGTGGCCGAGGGCGATGGCGCCACCGTTCACGTTGGTGATGGAGCGATCGAGGCCGAGCTCCTTCTCGACGGCGAGGTACTGCGGGGCGAAGGCCTCGTTGACCTCGACCAGCGCCATGTCGTCGAGCCCGAGCCCGCTCTGCTCGAGCGCGCGGCGGGCGGCGGGGACGGGGCCGATGCCCATGAGCGTCGGGTCGCAGCCGGCGACGCCCCAGCCCACCAGGCGGGCGAGGGGCTGCAGGCCCTTGGCCTCGGCCCACTTGGCGTCGGCCACGACGAGCGAGGAGGCGCCGTCGCAGATGCCGGACGCGTTGCCGGCGGTCACGCGGCCGTCCTTCTTGAAGACGGGCGGGAGCTTCGCCATCTGCTCGGCGGTGGAGGCGCGAGGGTGCTCGTCGACCGCGAAGGTGACGGTGCCCTTGCGGCCCTGGAGCTCGAGCGGGACGATCTCGTCTGCGAACTTCCCGGCCTCGTTGGCCGCGGCCCAGCGCGCCTGGCTGGTCATCGCGTACTCGTCGCAGGCCTCGCGGCTGATGTCGTGCTTCTCGGCGAGGTTCTCGGCCGTGATCGCCATCGGCATGCCGGTGTACGAGTCGGTGAGGCACTCCCAGAGCAGATCCTGCATCTTGGGCGCCTTGCCGAAGCGCGCGCCGTCGCGGAGCCCGTAGGTCACGTGGGGCGCCATCGACATGTTCTCGGTGCCGCCGCAGAGCACGACGTGCGCCTGGCCGGTGAGGATCTGCTCGGCGGCGCTCACGACGGCCTGGAAGCCCGAGCCGCAGAGGCGGTTGAGCGTGATCGCGGGGACCTGCATGGGCACACCCGCCTTGAGGCCGACGTGGCGTGCGACGTAGATGGCGTCGTTGCTGGTCTGCAGGACGTTGCCGTAGATCACGTGGTCCACGTCGTCCGGCGCGACGCCGGCGCGTTCGAGCGCGGCCCTGGCGGTCGGGACGGCGAGCTCCTGGGCGGTCATGCCCTTCAGGGCGCCGCTCATGGTGCCGAAGGCGGTGCGGACACCGGAGAGGATGACGATGTCGCGGCGGGCGATGTCGAGCTGCACGTGGACCTCCTGCTGGTCGAGGGCTGCTCCTTAACCTCTGCAGACCGCAGCGGGCGCCGCTCCCGCTCCGGCTCCCCGTCCCGCAGCCAGACACCAGGTGTCAGGACGTGATCCTTGATCATTTCCTGGCTGATTCACGGCATCTCACCATTGGGTGCAGCCAGAAATGCGAGTGCTGACGACCTGCCCCCTACTGGATCCTCGACCCCTGCTGGACTCTCGCAACCAGGGACCCGAAGAGCAGGCAGCGCCCTACAGTCTGGAGATCAGCGCGTCCGTGACGTCCTTCGTGCTCATGGAGCCGCCGAGCTCGCGGGTGACCTGGCCGTCGGCGAGGTTGCCGCGCACCGCGTCCTGGATCTGCGCCTCGAGCTCGGGGTGGCCGAGGTGGGTCAGCATCATGCCGCAGGCCAGCATGGTGGCGAGCGGGTTCGCGATGCCCTGGCCCGCGATGTCCGGGGCCGAACCATGGACGGGCTCGAACAGCGACACCTTGCCCGGGTGGATGTTGCCCGAGCCCGCGAGCCCGAGCCCGCCCTGCAGCGCCGCGCCGAGGTCGGTCACGATGTCGCCGAACAGGTTGGTCGTGACGATCACGTCCAGCCGCTCCGGGGCACGCACCATCTCCATGGCGAGCACGTCCACGTACAGGTGGAAGCTCGGGATGTCGGGGTACTCCGCCGCCACCAGCTTGAACACGCGCTGCCAGAGGTCGTGGCCGTGGCGCATCGCGTTCGCCTTGTCCGACATGCACACCGAGCGGCGCTTCTGCGCCCGGGCGTACTCGAAGGCCGCGCGGATGATCCGCTCCACGCCCTTGCGCGTGTTGATCTCCTGCTCGATCGCGACCTCGTCCTCGGTTCCGCGCTTGAACTGGCCGCCGATGCCCGTGTAAAGGCCTTCGGTGTTCTCGCGGAACACGACCATGTCGACCTCGTCGGGGCCCTTGCCCTTCAGCGGGCAGTAGCGGGCGTCGAGCAGGCGGACCGGGCGCAGGTTCACGTACAGGTCGAGCTGGAAGCGGCTGCCGAGCAGGATGTCCTTCGCGTGGACGTTGCTCGGGACCCGGGGATCCCCGAGCGCGCCGAGCAGGATCGCGTCGAACTCGTCGCGGAAGCGCGCCATCACCTCGGGGGGCATGGTCGTCCCGTCGCGGAGGTAGCGCTCGGCGCCGAGGTCGAAGTGCTCGAACGTCAGGCCCAGCCCGTGCTTGCCGTCGAGGTGGCGCAGGACCCGCAGGCCCTCCGGAATCACCTCGTTGCCGATGCCGTCGCCCGGGATGACCGCGATCCGCGCCATGTCTGCCTCCGCGGCCCGACCTAACAGGTTGGTCGCAGGATCGTCAGGCGTCCACGCGGGCCGCCAGAGCCGTGCCGCGCGGGATCCACCGACGCAGCGCCGGGCCCACCACCAGCGGACGCGACGCGAGCTCGGACGAGCGGCCAGCACCGGCGAGCAGCGTCGCCACGCGGATCTCGTCGATCACGGTCTCGGCGGCCTGGAGCACACCCTGGCGTCCGTCGTCGACCCACGCCGTCAGGAAGGGGCGCGCGATGCCGCCCGCCGTGGCCCCGAGCGCCAGCGCCCGCCCGATGTCGAGGCCGTGCCGCACGCCGCCCGTCGCCACGATGCCCAGGCCCAGATCCGCGAGCTGCGCCACGCTCGCCGCCGTGGGGATGCCCCACTCCCAGAACAGCTCCCCGAGCCGGCGGGTGCGCGCCTTGGCCCGCAGGGTCTCCACGCCCACCCAGCTCGTCCCCCCGGCACCCGAGGTGTCCACCCAACGGACGCCCACGTCGACGAGCCGCTGGCCCACGGAGCGGGACAGGCCGCACCCCGTCTCCTTGGCGACCACCGGCACCGGCAGCTCGCGCACGAGCCGGGCGATCGTGTCGAGCCCGCCACGGAAGTCGTCGTCGCCGCCGGGTTGGATGACCTCCATCGCGGGGTTGAGGTGCACGCAGAGCGCGTCGCAGCCCGTACGCTCCACCATCGAGGCCAGCGCCGCGGTCGTCGAGGCCCGGGCCTGCACCACCCCGATGTTCCCGAGCACCACGGCGTTCGGCGCCACGTCGCGCACGGCGTACCCCGGAGCCGACGGGTCCTCGAGCAACGGTCGCATCGAGCCGAAGCCGAAGCCGATCCCGAGCTCCTCCGCCACCGACGCCAGCGCGCGGTTCACCTCCGCGGCGCGCGCCGTCCCGCCCGTCATGGCTGCGATGACCAGCGGCGCACGCAGCGTCCGGCCCACGAGCGGCGTCGACAGGTCGATCTCGGAGACGGCACGCTCCGGCAGCGCGTCGTGGACCAGATCCACCTCGTCCAACAGCGTGGTCCGCTCCTTGAACGCGACCGCGTCCGTCGCGCACAGATCCAGGTGCTCGTCCTTGCGCCGCCCGATGTCCGACAAGGGCTCCCTCCGCGGTCGTCCTAACGTTCGGGTGACGTCGACGGCTGTTCTCGGTGATGATGAACCATGCTCCAGCTCCTCCTCGCACTGGCTGCCTGCAACCCGACCTCCACCTCCGTCACCGCCGTCGACGCCGACGCCGACGCCGACGCGGATGCCGACAGCGACACGGACACGGACACCGATACCTACGGACACTCGTGGACCACGACCTGGGGACACTCCGAGGTCACCACGCCCGTGCACTCCGCGCAGCCGTTCGAGATCGACTGTGGCGCGCTGTCGAACCAGCCGGTGTCGTTCCGGACGGTGAACGGCGCCCGGGGGTACCACGACGTCGCCATCTCGCCGACGGGCCACATCCTGGGCCAGGATCCGTCCGGCAACCTCGTCCGGGCGCTGTACATGCAGAACCCGACGGTGTTCGTCCCCAACATGAGCACCATGCAGGGCATGGACTGGCTCCCCAACGGCGACCTGGCCGTCGCGCGGGACCTCGACCGGTCGATCACGCGCGTCACCGCCCAGGGCGGGACCTCGGTCATCTCCAACAACGTGGGGGCCTACGGCGTCATCACGGGGCCCGACGGCCAGCTCTACGTCGCCAACTACGACCAGATCCTGCGGATCGATCCGGTGTCGGGTGTGAAGACCGTGCTGCTCCAGCCGCCCGCGCAGCTCCAGCCCCGGGTCATCAACTTCAGCCCCGACTACTCCCGGATGTACATCGGGACGATCTTCGGAAACGGGAACATCTTCTACGTGGACCTGAACCCCGATCTCACCGTGGCGTCCAACGTCCGGGTGTTCGCGACGGGCGTGGGGACCGGGTCGTACCACGACTGCCTGCAGGTGGACTACTGCGGCAACCTCTACGTCTCCGACTTCTCCACGCGCACGCTCTACAGGATCGACCCCAACGGCAACACCAGCGTCTACCTCCCCATGACCGTGAACAACCAGTACGGGCACGGCGCGCGGTTCGGGAACGGCGTCGGTGGCTTCCGGCTCGACGCGCTGTACATGCCGCAGCCGTACCACACCAACACCGTCGCGGAGATCGTGCTGGGGGTGCCCTCGCGCACGTGGGACGGCACGCCCTTCTGACAGCTGGGATAGTGTGTCGCGATGCGTCCTCCGCAGTTCGAAGGGTTGAACGAGGTCGATGCGGCCACCGCCCGACGCCGCTTCCAGATCCATCGCGTCGAACCGGGTACGCTCCTCGTGGAGGAAGGTACCGTCGGCCGCGCGCTGCTCTGCCTGATCGAAGGGGAGCTGCAGGTCCGCGCCGGCGACACGGTCGTGGCCGTCGTGGGGCAGCCCGGCAGCCTGCTGGGCGAGACCGCGCTCTTCGAGGACAACGTCCGCACGGCTAGCGTCGTGGCGAGCGCGCCGTCGGTGGTGTGGTCGCTCGAACGCTCGGGCTACGAGGAGCTCCGCGACACGCTCCACCCCATCACCCGAAACCTCGAGATCACGGCGATCGCCGAGCAGGTGGTGCGGCTGCACGACGTGGGCGATCGGGTGATCGAGCTCGCGCTCGGGACCGCGCCCACGCCGCCGCCGACGGGTTTCTTCGCGGCCGTGCGCCGGCTGTTCGGGCTCGGGGGCGCGAGGCCCGCCAGCGCCGACGTCCGCAGCTGTCTGGCGCGAAGCCCGCTGTTCGCGGATGCGCCGCCGATGGTGCTCGATCTGCTCGCGCCGCGCTTCACCTCCTGGCGCTGCGACGCGGGCACGCTGCTGTGCACCGAGGGGGAGCGCGGCGACAAGATGTTCGTGCTCGAACAGGGCGAGGTCGACGTCGTGGTGGCGGCGGGCGACGAGCCCCGCGTGGTGGCGACCCTCACGCCGGGGCAGGCCTTCGGCATGGTGTCGCTGGCCTCGGGCTCTCCGAGGATGTCGAGCTGCATCACCCGCGGGGAAGCGCTGGTGCACCAGCTGGACGCCCCCACCTGGTCGGAGCTGTCCGACGAGGTGGACATGGGCGCGAGCACCTTCCGCCGGGCGATGATCCGCGCCCTCGCGGAGCAGCTGCGACACGCCAACCAGCAGGTCGCGACCGCGATCCGCACCGGTGATCCACAGGCGCTCGACGCCGTTCGTTCGGGGATGTGATGGGGAGGAGCGCTGTCCTGGAGATGGTCGAGCGGTACGTGCCCGGGCGCGTGGACCGCGAGATCCGCTACTACTTCTCGGTCGGCGAGGATCGGTTCACGCTCGATCTCACGCCCGAGAGGGCGAGCCTGGCGCAGGGAAACCTCGGCGAGGCGCACTGTGTGATCAAGGCCCATCCCGACGTGTTCGAGGCGTTGGTGTTGCGCGGCAAGGTGCCGGGCCCGCTGGACATCGCCCGCGGCCGGTTCAAGACGAACGACGTGGCCCTGCTCAAGCTCCTGGGCGACTGCTTCCGCCGCTGACGCCCCGTCGGGTAGGATGGCCGCCATGGCCGACCTCGCCCAGCTCTCCTCGACCGATCGCGGCTTCCTGACCTGGGTCGCGGGCATGGCCCGGGAGCCGCTGGACGAGGTGTGGGACCGGCTGCTGTCCGCGTCCTCGTCGGGTTCGGAAGTCGGGACCGAGGTGGTGGACGGCCACCTGGTGACGCTGGATCTGAGCCCGCTGAACCTGGCCATGCGCTGGGCCGTGGGCGAGGAGCGCCGCATCTCGCCGCCGCTTGGTGGCCTCGATCGGCTTCGGTCGCTGGACGTGAGCGGGCTCGGCCTGAACGCGCTCGACATGGCCTCGCTGCCGGCGCTCGAAGAGCTGCGGTGCGCGGACAACCGGATCCAGGAGCTGGATCTGTCCGCGAACACCGCGCTGAAGCGACTGGACTGCTCGGGCAACGAGCTGATGGTGCTCGACCTCCGGGAGAACGCCGCCCTCGAGGAGGTCGTGTGCGCCGGCAACGGGCTGGGCGTGCTGGTCCTGCCCCCGGGGTCGGGTCCATTGCGCCACCTCGACTGTTCGCGCAACCAGCTCATGGTCCTGGAGCTCGGCGATCGCCCGGCGTTGCGGGTGGTCCGCGCGTTCCGGAACGCGCTCGTCCGCTTCCAGGCCGGCACCGTCGACGGGTTGCAGGAGCTCGATCTCGGGCGCAACGACCTGTCCGAGCTGGCCTGTGGCGCGATGCCGGGGTTGACCGAGCTCTCTCTCGGCCGCAACCAGCTGGCCGAGCTCGATCTGTCCCCGTTCCCCGCCCTGCGGGTCCTGCGGTGCCACAAGAACTGGCTCGCGCGGCTCGATCTCGGACCGTGCCCGGAGCTGCGTCTCGTCGACGTGCACGCCAACCAGCTCGAGCGGATCGGGCTGTCGGGCTGCGGTGCGCTCGAGGAGCTCCAGATCGCCGAGAATCGGCTGCGCGAGCTCCACCTCGACGGGCTGGCCCGCCTCCTGATCCTGAACGCCAGCCAGAACGGGCTCACGTCGCTGTCGCTCGGCGGCGCACCCTCACTCGTCCAGCTGGACGTGTCCCACGCCTCGCTGACCCAGCTCGACCCGTCCACGGCACCGCGCCTCGTCGACCTGCGGTGCGACGGCAACCCGATCGAGCGGCTGGACATCACCGGCAACCCGGACCTCGTTCGCCTGCGCACCCGGGATGGGGAGCGGGGGCCGGAGGTCGAGGCGACGCCGGTGCAGCGGCGCCTGCTCGGTGAGCTTCGGGCGGTGCACGACCTGGGCACCCGAGCGACCGAGATCGAACAGATGGACGCGTTCGAGCTGCACGAGCTCGCCGTCACGATGGAGGGTCGGGACACGGAGGAGCGCCTGTTGCGCATCGTCCGCGCCCCCGCCTGCGATCTCGGGACGGCGCTGATGATCTACTGGACCAGCTCGCCCCACTACTACCTTCGGTACGCGGACCGCGAGTCGGTCACCGACTACGAACGGCTCGGGTGGGACCTGCTGGCCACGATCGAGCAGCGGGTGGCGGACGGGTCCTACACCCACCGCCAGATCCGCTTCGATCCTCGGGACGACCGCCAGACCCGTTCGGTCCGCGGCGTCGACTGGACGGTGGACGACCGCATCGTGCGCGTCCCCGCCCAGCGCTCGATCCCCGAGGCGATGCTCCGACCCTCCTGGCAGTGATCGCCAGGAGACCGGAGCTCACATGCAGGTGCCCATGGTGCCGCAGGCCTGGATCCCGGTGAGATCCGGGCCGTACTCGCCGCACTTGATGGCGTCCGCCATGCACTGGTAGTACTTCGCCGGCGCGTCACACGGCATCATGTTGAGTGCGTCCGGGCAGGTCTGGCTGGCGTCCTGCTTGGCCGCGTCGGGCAGGCAGGAGTTCATCTTCTCCACGTACGCCTTGCAGGCCGTGACGTTGTCGCCCTTGGCGCCGCCACCGCCGCCGCTCTTCGGCGCCGCCTCGGCCCCACCACCGCCGCCGTCGACGGCCGGCATGTCCATGCCCTCCATCATCCCGCCGCAGGCCAGGCTCGTCGCGACCACCACACCCAGAAGCATCCACCGACGCATGTTGTCCCCCGCATCAGAAGCGGGCGTGTAGTCACCCGTTCGCGGGCGCGACGCCAGTCCGGCAGACGTCGGACGCCGGGCGTCAGGGGGTCTCGATGCCGAACCAACCGTTGAGCATCAGCGGCCAGGCCACGTCGTAGAAGCCCATCCCCATCAGCACCGTCTGGAGCACGAAGGCCGCCGTCGCGAGCATCACGAGCAACACCGCGAGCGCTCGGAACGCACGTAGCACGCCCTGCTGGCTCACCGGCAGGAACCCGGCCTCGACCCGCTGCAGGTCCCGCTCCGTCACGAGCCAGGCCGACAGCAACAACAGCCCACCCGGGATGGTCGAGCACGCCAGCCCCAGCGCGGTCGTGATCACGCCGGCGCTCATCAACACCAGGATCAGCGCCAGCCTCGGCTTCGCCGCCGTGCCTCCGCTCCCGAACAGCTCGTCGACGTCGCTCATGCGGCCATCGGTCCGAGGAGGTCGCGGTGTGCGTCCGCCGCCGCGCCTCCCGCGAGCGCCCCGTCCTCCGCCAACACCGCCGCCGCGTTGCTCAAGGTCACCAGCGAGAGGGACTCCGGCCGCGTGATCGCGCCGGACGGGAGCCTGGCCCCCTTGTCGGACTGTATCGCCGCGGGGAGCGCGCGAGGGTCGGAGCCGTACGGGCGGGCCCCCAGCACGGCGAGGTACCCTTCCAGCAGGGGGCGGAACAAGCCGTAGATCTCCCCGATCTGGACGGGGTCCGCGACGCGGTGGGCGCCATCGGGCAGGTCGCGGATCGCGCCATAGGCCCGCAGGTCGGCGAGCCCGTCGTGGAGGAGCTGCTCCTCGCTGCGATCCGGGTCCCACACGAACTCCCTGCGCCAGAGCTGGCGGAGGTGGTGGAAGGCCGGTGCGACCTGGTCGGCGCGGAAGGTGTCGTCCGGCAGCGACCGGATGGCACAGGCGGCGACGCCGGCCGCGGCGAACCAGTGGAGCACCTGGTTCTTGTAGAAGTCGAGCGTGATGCGCTCCTCCGGCACGACCTCCCAGATGCGCTGCTCACCGGTGGTGTGGGCACGGATCCGCCCGTCGCGCACGAAGCGGTCGAGCGCCATGCTCACGGCTTGATCGAAGCGCTGGAGCGACCGCGCGCCGGGGGCGCCCGCCTGCTCGAGGAAGCCCGCGATCCGTCGCACGCGGGCCATCAGCTCGTCGTGCCGGACGCCCCGCCGAGGGAGGGCCAGCAGCGCGAGCGCGACCAGGGAGGTGGGGAGCAGGACGGTGCGCCGGCCGATGCGGTGGATGATGCGCTCCCCCGTCGCCTGGAGCACCGCCTTGCGCTCCTCGCCGCTGCGCTCCGACCACGCCGGCCGCCCCTCGGCGCCGTCCACGATCTCGCCGCAGCGGATCGGTTCGCCGACCCGGAGGTACACCCGGCCGAACCGCCGACGAAGGACCTTGCGCGCCTTGAGGAGCTCGAGCATGGACTCCGGGCGCTTCTCCTCGCCGCCGAGCTCGCGCGCGTAGGCGGCCTCCTCGGCGACCTGCTCGTACGCCAGCGCGATCGGCAGCAGCGTCACCTCGCGGTCGTGCGCCCGGACCTCGGCGGCGTCCAGCACCATGCCCAGCACGCCCACCTTGGGGGGCAGGAGCTTCCCCGAGCGTGTGCGTCCGCCCTCCGGGAAGAACTCCACGGGGTACTCGCGCAGGACCAGCTCGCGGACGTACCTGGCGAAGACCGCGGGGAACACCCGGTCCCCCTTGAAGGACCGCCGCACGAAGAAGCCGCCGGCGCCGCGGAGCACGATGGACAGCGGCCAGATCGCGAGGTTCATGCCGGCGACCACGTGCGGGATGACCATGTCGTGGTGGTAGAGCACCCAGGACAGCAGGACGTAGTCGAAGTGCGACTTGTGGCAGGGCACGAGGACCGCACTCCCGTCGCGGATCGCGGACCGGATCGCCGCGATGTCGCCCTCCTCGGCGTCCACCCCCGAGAACACGCGCGTCCAGAGGGGTTGGAGCAGCAGGTGCAGCGCCATCACGATGGTCCAGGAGAAGCGCGCCGCGATGCGGTCGTACTCCTTGGACATGCGGCGCTGGATGCGGTCGATCGAGGTCCCCTCGCGCGCGGCCTCCTCCCGCGCGAAGTCGCGCATGGCGGGGTTCTCGAGCACCACCCGCTTCATGCGTCCGGGCGGGAGCAGCACCGGTCCGCGGACCACGCGCGTCTCCTGGTGGATGCTGCGGCGGACCATGCGCGCGAGCACGCCCTCGAGCCGCTCGTGCCCGACCCGCTCGATCAGCGCCCCGAGCTCGATCGGGCGACCCGCGTGCACCGAGCGATCCGCGCCGCGCAGCGCGTTCCACCAGCGTCGGGCGATGCTCGGGAGACCCTGCTTGCCGAGGAAGAAGGCGCGTACCGGGTCGCTGATGTCCGGCGAGCGGTCCCACATCACGACCAGCGGGACCACCACCGCGTTCGGCAGCGCGCGCGTGATGCCGCCGAGCCCCGCGAGCCCCGGCACGCTCGACCAGCTGCCGGCCTCCGAGAACAGGCAGACCGTGCCTCCGTCCTGGAGCGCCCTCGGCGCCGCGACGTCCGGGTCCAGCTGGTTCGCACCACCCCGGAGCGCGGCCCAGGCATCGGCCAGCGGACGAACCCAGGAGATGTCGACCGCGGGCGCCCACGAGGCGAGCGGGAGACCACGGGACACGAGGGCCGCGTTCAGCGCGAGCAGATCGAGGCGGCTACGGCGGGGCAGCACGTAGATCACCGGGCCCACGCCCATGGCCTCGCGGATCTGCTCGGCGGCGCCGTCGGACAGGCGTGTCGGTCCGGCGATGCGGAACAGCCCGGAGAGCCACCACAGGGCGCCGAATCTCCGGGTCATCGCGCTGCGGTGGGGGAGCTCCTCGCTCATTCGGTCCCGGTGTCTCCGGTCGTGGACGTAGACGTGGACGCGGTGTCGGTCGGGGTGGTGGGCGTCGTGCCGAGCTCCGTCACCCAGCCGTCGGGGGCGTCGCACCCCACGTAGACCTCGGTCGGCTCGCCGAGCCCGTCACCGTCGGTGTCCGGATAGAACGCGACGCGGTCCGCGCAGTTGCGGGGGACCGGCTCCTCGACGGTGCAGGCGACGACGAGCGGCAGGAGCGCGGTGAGCCACATCGGGGCCGTCTAACCCGGCAGTCGCCCGGACGTGCCGCGCCACCCGCCGCGGTGATAGCATCGGCGCGTGAAGCTGGGTTCCTTCCGTCTCACCGAGGTCCTGGGTCGCGGCGGTGTCGGGGAGGTCTGGCGCGGCGAGCACGAGACCTCCGGCGACGCTGTGGCGATCAAGGTGCTGCTCCCGGAGAACGCCGGCCGCTGGCGGTCGTTGTTGCGGCGGGAGGTGGAGGCCGTCGCCAGGCTCGATCACCCGGGCGTGATCTGGATCCATGACCACGGCGAGGATCCCGAGCGCGGCCCCTGGATCGCCTTCGAGCTCGCGAGCGGCGGGTCGCTCCAGGACCGCCTCCCCGTCGCGGGCTGGCAGCCGCTGCGGGCGCTGCTCTCCGAGATCCTGGGTGCCTTGGCCCACGCCCATGCGCGCGGGGTGCTGCACCGCGACCTGAAGCCCGCCAACGTCCTGCTCTGCACCCTCGAGGATCCCCGCCCCGGCCCGAAGCTGTGCGACTTCTCGCTGGCGCGCGTGGGTGGTTCGCGCGGCGTGGCGGGTGGGACGCCGGACTACCTCGCGCCCGAGCAGCGCGCCCAGCGCTGGCGCGACGAGGGGCCGTGGACCGACCTGTACGCGCTGGGTGGCCTCGCCTGGGCGGGCGTCTGCGGCGCGCCTCCCACCGTCACCCCGTGGCGCCCCCGCTTCGCGGTCCCGGACGGGTTCGGCCGTTGGGTGGAGCACCTCCTCGCCGAGGATCCGCGCGATCGGATCCGCTCCGCCGCCGCCGCGCTCGCCGCGCTGCGCGCCCTCGACGACCCCGGTCCAGGCTCGCTCCTCCCCGCGCGCGATCGCACGTTCGACGTGCTGGATGCCCCGCCGCGGCCCCATCCGCGCCGCAGCCCCGCCTCGTTGGGGCTGTTCGGCCTGCGACCGATACCCCTCGTGGGACGGACGACGGAGCAGCAGGTCCTCACGGGCATGGTGGCCGGGGTCGTCGCGGGAACGGGCCCGCGCGTCTTGCGGGTGTGGGGTGAGGCGGGCATCGGCAAGTCGGCCCTGCTCGGCTGGCTCGGTGCCACCACCCTCGAGTCCGGCGTGGCCGAGGTCCTGTCGATCTCCGCGGTGCCCGACCTCGTGAGCGGGCTGCGTCGGGCCCTCACGGCGCGGTACGGCGGTCTCGGGCCGACCCCGACCGAGTGTCGCGCGCGGATCGTCGAGGTCAACGGGCGCACCGCCGATCGCCTGCACGCGTTCGTGGAGGGCGGAGAGGACGATCCGTCGGAGCTGCTGCAGGACTGGGCGGCGGCGTTGGGGCGACCGGCGCTCGTGCTGATCGACGACCTCGCCCGCGGCGGCGAGATCGACCGCTGGCTCCCGGCCGCCTGGGAGCACGCACCCCCGAACCTCGCGGTGGTGCTCGGCGCTCGCCACCCCGCTCGGAACGGGGCGTCGGAGGAGCTGGCGCTCACGCGACTCTCCGCGCCGGCCGCCATCCCGAGGGCGCTGGGCGTCGCCGATCGGACGCTGGCCCAGGAGATCGGCGTCCGAAGCGCGGGACTGCCGTCGCTCGCGGTGGCCGTCGTCCGCCAGCTCGTGCGCGACGGTGCGCTGCAGCAGGGGCCTCGCGGCTGGGAGCGGCGAGCGGGCGCCCGCGCGATGCTGCCGGAGGACGTGGCGCGGGAGATCCACCAGCGGCTCCCGATCGCCGAGGCGGACCGCGCGGCGCTCGAGGTGTTGGCGGTGTGTGGTCCCATCGCCACGCGGGAGGTGTGGGCCGAGGCGTGCGAGCGGCTCGGCGCCGACGCGTCGGAGGAGGTGGCAGAGGGGCTGCGCCGCTCCGGCACCGTGGTGGGCACGGAGATCCCGCGCCTGGCCGACGACCTGCTGAACGACATGCTGGTGGAGGAGCTCAAGAGCTCGGGACGGGTCGCGCGGATCGCCGGGGTGGTGGCCGATGTCGTCACCGCGCGTCTCCCCGCCGAGCCGGATCGGGACGATCACCTGGGCGAGCTGTCCTTCCTCGCCGGGCGTCCCGAGGTCGCTGCCCCGCTGCTGTTGAGGGCGTCGTCCCGCCGGCGCAACCTGAACCGCGAAGAGCGCGCCCACCAGCTCCTCGACCTCGCGTTCGAGGCGTTGGACGCAGCACCCCCCAGCCCCGCCAACGAGGCGCTCCGCTCGAGGGCCCTCCTCTGGCGAGCGGGACTGCTGACCAACGATGGCCGGGTCGACGACGCCCTGGCCTCGATCGAGGCGCTGCAGCCCGTGGGGGAGGAGGCGGTTCGTCGACATCGGCTCCTGCTCGCCGAGCTGCTGCTCCGCGTCGGACGCCTCGCGAGCGCGTTGCCCTTCGCGCTCGCCAGCATCGAGCCGGCGTCCTCGGACCACGAACGCGACCACGCCCGGCAGGTCGCGGCCCAGGTGCTCAGTGACGGAGGGCGCTACCGGGAGGCGGTCACCGTGCTCGAGGGGGTCCACCGGGACGTGGCGAGCGAGCTCCGCGCGCGGGCCCTGATGGCCATGGGAGCGCTGGATGCCGCCGAGCGCGCGCTGGACGAGGCGCCGCTGTCGGACCGCGACATGGCCGAGCACCTGCGCCTGGCGCGCCTCGAGCTCGAGTGGCGTCGTGGTCGGTCCGTGTGGGACGAGCTCGCGGTGCTGTGGGCGGGCCGGCGGTGTGCGACGCATCCGCAGTTCCGGCCGTTCGTGGCGGGCCTCCGCGCTCTGGTGGCGGCTCGGGAACGACCGGAGGCCCTGCCTACCGTGGAGGCCGAGCTGCGCGAAGCGCTGGCGCTCGCCGGGACGCGGTCGACGCCGCTGGCGGCCCTGATCGCCGAGGCCGCTCGGGACGCCGAGCCTTCCGTCGCCGAGCGACTGCGCGATCTGGCGGCGCTGCAGGAGCCGCTGGAGCTGCTCGACGCCTGACCGCGGTCAGCGTGTCCGGCGCCTCCTCGTGCTGGCCAGGGCGGCGCCCGCGAGCAGGAGCCCCCAGACACCGCCGGGACCGGGGGTGTCGCAGCCGCAACCGGAGGGATCCTCCTCGGTCTGCGGCGGATCGGTGTCGTCCGGACCCGGGCCGGTGTCGGTGGTGCTCCCGTCGGTGGGGTCGGGCGGGTCGGTGTCCGTCGGAGTGCCGGTGTGCTCGGGGGTGGTGGTGCCCGTGTCGCCCGTGTGCGCGGGCGGTGGCGGCGCCTCGAGCGTCATGTCGACGGTGAAGTCGTGGCGACCGACCTGGCTGGTGGGGACCTCGGCCTCGAGCCCGACGCGGCCTGCGTTCACCACGCCGAACATGGCCATCTGCCCGCCTGCGAGAGGGACGACGGCGGTCGCGGGCGCCCCGGGGACGGGCACGGTGAACCCGGTCCACGCCGGTCCACCGCCCACGGGCCACACCGCCCACGCCAGGCCCCACTGGGTCGCCGGGTCGCCGTTCACCTCGAGGTGCAGCTCGTCGGTGGTGCCACCGGTCAGGTCGATCCGCCAGTAGGAGGCTCCCAGCTCGAACGGCTGGAACTCGGGGCGGGGCGCGACCTGCAGCCCGTCCACGTCACCCAGCAGCAGGTCCGCCTCGACCGGCGGGATGGCGCCGCGCCAGAGGGAGGCCTCCTCGTAGTGGGCGCCGTCGTCCTGGTCGCCGCCGAACATCCGCCAGACGGAGAACTCGGTGTACAGCGCTTCGTGGGAGGGGACGGACGGGTCGAGCTGGTCGAGCGCATCGAGCCAGTCGGGCTCGGGGGCCGGTCCGTTCTGGGCCGCGAGCTCCCACATGCGGAGCAGCGTCGTGCCGTCGTTGGTGCCGTAGCGCTCCTCGATGAACATCCCGAACACGATGGCGCCGTACTCGTAGTACGAGAACGGCACGATGTTCTCGATCTGGGGCACGTACGAGTCGAACAGCAACGACTCGAACGGCATCAGCTGGAAGTAGGGGATCTCGTAGAGGTACCCGTTGCGCGGCTCGTCCACCATGTCGGCGATGGTCTCGGCCGTGCCCTCCCACATCACGAGCGGCATCTCCGACGCGTCGATGGTGTACTGCAGGGCGTGGTTGAACTCGTGGCTGACGAACACGAGCATGTCCGCGTCCGAGATCCATCGGTCGTCGAGCGCGATGTAGGTCGTGCGCGAGTTGTAGTTGTCGTTCGGATCGGTGTCCGGGCTGAGCCCCCAGGTGTATGCCCCTCCGTACGTGCCCTCGTTGGTGAGGTAGAGGTCGTACCGCGCGTCCCCGCCCGCGGCGCCGTCTTCGGGGGGACGGGGCCAGCCCATCTGGTCGACCTCGACGGCCCAGGAGGTCTCGGCGGCGGGCAGCACGACGTTCTGCGCGCGGGCGGCGTCCTGGGTGCGGCGGTAGTGCACCCGGATCGGGTAGGTCGCGGAGTCGACGTAGCCCACCTCCGCGGGACGCGGCACGAAGCGCATCCCCGCCGGATCGCGCGAGGCACGCAGCATCTGCGGGGTGAGGCAGCGCGGCTCCGCGTGCGCCACGGCGAGCACCGTCCACCACATCCAGGACCTCCGAAGCGCGCAGGATACCATCCCTCCAGGCGCGAACGTCGGCGCCGTACCGTGCACTGACACCTTGCGGTGGGTGTGGTGTTGAACCGACGCCACGCCGATCCGGCGGGCCCACCGAGGACCCGATGACGCGCACCGTACCCGCTCTGCTCCTCCTCCTCGCCGTTCCATCCCTGGCGGAGGCTCGCGACGTGCAGCGCTTCGTGCTCGCAGCGGGGAACAACGACGGCGGGCCCACGCGGGAACCGCTGCGCTGGGCCGTCGCCGACGCCGAGCGGGTCGCCACGGTGCTCGCCGACCTGGGTGGGGTCGCGGCCAGCGATCTCGAGGTGCTGCGCGAACCCGGCCCGAAGGAGCTGCTGGGGGCCCTGGAGCGCGTGGGCCAGCGCGTGGCGTCGGCGGAGGCAGCCGGGCTGCGCACCGAGGTCGTGGTCTACTTCTCGGGGCACTCGGACGAGCGTGGGCTGGTCCTGAGCGGCCAGTCCCTGACCTACGACGAGCTGCGCGCCGGGCTCGAGGCCATCCCCTCGGACGTGCGCGTCGCGGTGGTGGACGCGTGCTCGTCGGGGGCGCTGGTTCGCGAGAAGGGGGGTGTCCAGCGGCCCGCCTTCCTGCTCGACCTCTCCAACGACATCGAGGGGCAGGCGATCCTCACGTCGAGCTCGGCGGAGGAGAGCAGCCAGGAGTCCGACCGGCTGGAGGGCTCGTTCTTCACGCACCACCTGGTGACCGGCCTCCGCGGTGCGGCGGACCAGTCGGGCGATGGGCGCGTCACGCTCACCGAGGCGTACCGCTTCGCCTACGACGCCACCCTCGGCAGCACCGAGCGCACGACCTACGGACCGCAGCACCCGTCCTGGTCCATGCGGTTGGAGGGTGCCGGCGACCTCGTGATCACCGATGTCGCCGCCATCTCGTCCTCGCTCGTGCTCGCGTCCGATCTGCGGGGGCGGGTGTTCCTGCGCGACGGCGGTGGCCACCTGGTCGCCGAGCTCGACAAGCCGGCGGGCCACGACGTGGCGCTCGGCGTGGACGCGGGCCACTACACGCTGACGGTCGAGCTGGACGACGGGTTGTACGAGACCGAGCTGGATCTCGAGCCGGACACGAGCCTCCAGGTGACGACCTCGACGCTCGTGCTCGTCGTGCCGGAGGCGGGTCGTCCCCGCGGAGATGCACCTCCGCGCCCGTTCCACCGCGAGCGCGACGAACAGCGCCCGCCGATCGAGCTCGATCGCGGCGACTACGTGATCACTCGCGAACAGATCGCGCGCCGCGGCTACCGCTCTGTCGCGGACGTCCTGGCCTCGGTGCCAGGCGTGTACCGGGCCTACGATCGTGTCGAGGAGCGGATCGTGTCCCGTGGCCGCATGACCGATCGGCGTGCGCCGAGCCGGACGATGCAGGTGCTGATCGATGGTCGGCCGTTGCCGCGCACCGCGCTCGGCGACTGGATGTTCGGGCCGGAGATGATCCCGATCACCGCGGTCGAGCGGGTGGTGTTCACCCAGGGCGTGGCGACCTCGGTGGAGGCCGGCGGTGCCACCACCGCGACCATCGACATCGTCACCCGCCCGGCCTCGGGCCCGCACGACGACGAGATCCGCGCGAGCGGCGGTGGCATGGGCCAGCTGGGCGGCGGGGGCGACGGCACCGTGGCGGCCTCCGGGGGCGGCGTCTGGAGCCGGGTGGCGGTCGCGGGGGGCTGGGCGTCGCGGGAGGCGGCGCCGGGCACCAGCTTCGACGACGTGCCTCCCAACGACCTGGGCCGCACCTCCACGGGACTCGCGGTGGCGGGGGCGGCGATCGGATCGGGTGGGCTGCGGTGGACCGCGCTGGTCTCCGATCGGCGGGCGGCCAACTGGTACGACCCGGTCGCTCCCTTCGCCGAGAGCTGGACCGAGCGTGGCGATCTCGCGACGCGGCTGGACGGCTTCGGCAGGGCGGGGACCTGGGATCTCGAGGCGGGGGTGGGGCTGGCCGGCAGCCAGCTGGCGGGGGTGCGCGATCTCCGAACGCCCCAGCGGCTCGAGGCAGGCGCAGCCTGGACGGGATCGGCGCGGAGCACCGCCACGACCGAGGGCTCGGCCGGCTCGCTGCGGCTCGGCGCCGATCTGGCCTGGGAGCACCTGTCGGCGATGACCTTCGGCACCTCCAGCGGGACGACCGCGCTGGACCGGCAACGGGCAGCCGTGTTCGGTGACGTGACGCGGCCGATCCTCGGGCCGTTGGCCGCGGTCGGCTCGGCGCGCGCGGAGATCGCCTCCAGCCAGGCGCCGACCCTCGCGGGGCGGGCGGGCTTCGCGGTCACGACGCGGCGGGTGTGGTGGGAGCTCGTCGGGGTCAGCGGGGTGATGGCGAACCCGGCGGTCCTCGAGGTGCTGCGATCGACCACGCCCGGCGACATCACGGGCTGGGGGCGCACGGAGGCCCCGTCGTCGACGTTCTCGCTGGGCGCGGAGATGCGGACGAGGGTGGTCCCCCTGCGGGGGCTGGACCTCGGGCTCTCGGGGTATGGCCAGAACGTGTGGGGGCAGGTGTCGTTCTTGCCCCAGTCCTCCGACCCCGTGGTGTCCGCTGCGCCCCTGGCGGCCGGCGGCGAGGCCTGGGTGAACGCTCGGGCGGCGCTGAGCGAGGACACCTGGATCGGCGGTGGTGTCTCCGGTGGTGCGAACGGCACGGGGTTCGGAGGCGCCTACGAGAGGGCGGTCCCCTCGCTCCTCGGAGCGGCGCGACTCGACGGAGGACTGACCGAGGACCGGCTGGTGGCCACGCTGGAGGGCAGCTACGGCGTGCTGCCCGTGGAGGACGTCCGCTACGGCGAGGTCGATCTGGCCCTGGCCTCCAGGCTGGTCCACACCGAGGGCTCCGACCTGCGGCTGGTGATCCGCGGCACCAACCTGCTCCAGCTCGCGAACCCGGTCCCGAGCTACGTGCTCGCGTTCGATCCGAGCTCGTCGACGGGCGCCACCACCTTCGCCTTCCAGTCCCCCTTCGGCCGGGATCCGTACGAGAACATCCTCGCGCTCGGCCGCACGGTGACGCTCACCGTGGACCTCACGTTCTGAGAGCCTCGACGACGACCGCGTCCCAGCTCCTCACCCAGGGCTCGCGGGGGTGGTCCAGGACCGCTCGAACCGCGGATGCCCACCGGTGTGGAGCGCGGTCGCCCAGGACGATCCCGTGGTTCCCGACGAGCTCCCCGACGTCGCCGGTGTCGGTGCCGACCACGGGCAGGCCGGCCGCGCGGTAGGCGAGCACCTTGAGGGGGCAGAACCACGGGGGGCCGGCGGGGTCGTAGGGCGCGAGCCCCACGTCGGCGGCGGCCAGCACGTCGGGGACCCGCTCCGGCGGAACCCGCCCCAGGCGTCGCAGGCGGGGGTGGTCGGTGGGCGGATGCGCGCCGTCGCCGGCGACGAGCAGGGTCCACCGCGGGTCGAGGGCGTCGAGCAGCGCCGGGAGCCAGTCCGCGCCCTGCCAGCGGTGCATCGTGCCGAGGTAGACCGCGGTGGGGCCGGTGAGGCCCAGCGTCGCGCGGGTCCGCTCGCGGTCGCCCGGGGGCAGCGGCTCGATGCCGTTGGGGACGTGGCGGGCGGTGACCCCGAGGGTGCGCAGGTGGTCGACGAGCCAGCGGCTGACCGCGATCGCGTCGGCACCCTCGAGGATCCGCGCCTGGCGCCGCAGCTCGCGGGGGCGAGGGGACTCGGGCCAGCGGCGCTCCCAGGCGACGGGGGCGTTCACCTCCACGATCCGCCGGCAACGGGCGCGTCGCGCGGGGGCGGCCGAGCTCGGGTCGAAGCGCTCCCACACGAGCTCGGGGGTGAAGCCGTCGGTGGCCACGGACCACAGGCGGTGGCCGTCGACGCGAGCACCGAGCGTGCGCAGCCCGTCGGGCCAGGTGCGCGCGAGGTGGACGGCGGGCAGCTCGCAGGGCAGCTCGCCCCGAGGGTCGGCGGCGAGCGGGGTGGCGACGCGGAGCGTGTGCCCCGCGCGGACGAGCGCCCGCCCGACGCCGCGGAGGTGCGCGCTGGCGCCGGAGGGGCCGCGGAGCGGGATCCCGCGAGCGCCGCACCAGAGGAGGGCGTTCAGGCGAGCGCGGCCTTGAGCGCCTGGTCGAGATCCTCGAGGAGATCCTCGACGTTCTCGATGCCGATCGAGAGGCGGACGAGGCCGTCGTCGATCCCGAGCGCCTTGCGCTGCGCGGGCGGCACGCTCGCGTGCGTCATCGACGCGGGGAGCTCGATCAGCGACTCCACCCCGCCCAGCGACTCCGCCAGCGTGAAGAGGCGCGTCGACGACACGAAGCGCTCGGCGCGCGCGAGATCGACGTCGAGCACGAAGCTCACCATGCCGCCGAAGCCCGACATCTGCCGGCGAGCCACGTCGTACCCGGGGTCGGAGGGGAGCATGGGATAGTGCAGGCGCTTCACGCGCGGGTGCTCCGCGAGCCAGTCGACGACGCGGCGCGCGTTCGCCTGGTGTCGCTCCATGCGGACCGCGAGCGTCTTGAGGCCGCGCAGGACGAGCCACGCATCCCACGGACCGGGGACCGCGCCCGACGCGTTCTGCAGGAAGCGCAGGTCGGTCGCCACCTGGTCGTGGCTGGTCAGCACGATGCCGCCGACCACGTCGCTGTGCCCGTTGAGGTACTTCGTGACCGAGTGGACCACGAGGTCCGCGCCGAGCGAGAGCGGGCGCTGGAACACCGGCGTGGCGAACGTGTTGTCCACGGCCAGCAGCGCCCCGATCTCCTTGCACCGCGCCGCGACCGCAGCGATGTCCGTCACCTTGAGCAGCGGGTTCGTGGGCGTCTCGATCCAGACGAGGTGCGTGCCCTCGGGGATCGCCGCGCGGGGATCGACGCGCGTGAAGTCCACGTACGAGAAGGAGATCCCCCGGCGGGCATAGACACGCTCGAAGAGCCGGAAGGTCCCACCGTACAGATCGTCGCCCGCCACCACCTTCGCGTCGGCGGGCAGCATCTGCAGGACGGTGCTCGTCGCGGCCAGGCCCGAGCCGAACGCGATCCCGGTGGTCGCGCCCTCGAGGTCGGCGACGCAGCGCTCCATGGCCTCGCGGGTCGGGTTGTGCGTGCGGGCGTACTCGTACCCCTTGTGGCGGGCCGGGCCCTCCTGCGCGTAGGTCGAGGTCTGGAAGACCGGCGGCATCACGGCGCCGGTGGTCGGCTCCGGGAACTGCCCGGCGTGGATGACCCGGGTCTCGAGGCGATCGTGCTCGTTGGTGGACATCTCAGGCCCCCGTCTTGCGCGCGACGTGGTCGATCAGGTCGATCCGCGTGACGACGCCGATGAGCTGCTCGTTCTCCATGACCAGCGCCACCCGGAAGCGGCGGAGGAGGTCCGACAGGACGGTCACGTCGGTGTTCCGGTCGACCACGCAGAAGTCCATGGTCGCGAGCGATCCGGCGGCCGACGCCTTGGGGCCGAGCGCCGCCTCGAGCAGGTTCGTCTCGTGCAGCACACCGGCGATCCGGTCGCCGCGCAGCACCGGGACCTGGCTGATGCCGTGCTCCTTGAGGAGCTTGATCGCGTCGAACACCGTGACCTTCTCGTCCACGACGATCGGCTTGCGGTTCCCGTTCGTCTCGAGGATGTCGGCCACGGACCCGAGCTTCTGTGGCTCGTCCATCATCCCGCTCTCCGCCATCCACTGATCGTTGTAGACCTTCGAGAGGTACTTGCTCCCGCCGTCGGGCAGGACGATGACCACGTTGAGCCCCTCGCGATCGTTGGCCCGCACCCACTTGAGCGCGCCGGCCACCGCGGTCCCGGAGGACACGCCCGCGAAGATCCCTTCTTCCCGGCACAGCCGGCGGGTCATCTGGAAGCCTTCCTTGTCGGCCACCCGGACCACGTCGTCCACGTACTCGAAGTTCATGGTCGAAGGCAGGAAGTCCTCGCCGATCCCCTCGATCAGGTACGAGAAGGGCTCGGTGAGCTGACCGGTCCGGAAGTAGTCGTAGTAGAGCGAGCCGACCGGATCGACGCCCACCGTGCGCATCTTCGGGTTCCGCTCCTTGAGGTACTTGCTGGTGCCGGTGACCGTGCCGCCCGTCCCCAGGCCGGCGACGAACACGTGCAGCTGGTCGCCCATCTGATCCCACAGCTCGGGGCCGGTCGAGTCGTAGTGCGCCTGCCAGTTGCTGGGGTTGTGGTACTGGTTCGCGTAGAACGCGTTCGGGGTCTCGTCGGCGATCTTCCGGGACACCTTGTAGTAGGAGCGGGGATCCTCGGCGTCGACGTTGGTCGGCGTGACCACCACCCGGGCGCCATATGCCCGCAGGGCGGCCCGCTTCTCCTCGGACTGCTTGTCGGGCAGCACGAACACGCAGGTGTACCCCCGGACCGCGGCCGTCATCGCGAGGCCGGCCCCCGTGTTGCCGCTCGTGGCCTCGACGATCACCCCGCCGGGCTTGAGCGCGCCGCTGCGCTCGGCGTCGTCCACCATGCGGACCGCCATCCGATCCTTGACGGAGCCACCCGGGTTCATGAACTCGAGCTTCACGTAGACGTTGGCCTTCAGGCCCTGCGTCAGGTGGTTCAGCTTCACGATCGGCGTGTTGCCGATGCACTCCAGCACGTTCTCGTAGACGTCTCGCACGTTCGCCTCGGTCGGGGCGTCCGCGTAACCGTGGAGAGGGGGGTGCGCTCGCGTCGTGCCGTGCTAGTCTCGCCCGTCGAGGGACGTACGCGTGGAAGAGGTCCGCGAGCGGCTGCTGCGCCGCGGCGACTACATCTGGGGATCCTGGACCAAGCCCGAGCGGGTGGACGGGTACATCGTCGGGGTGAACCCCGGGGATCGCTCCGACGTGCTCGGCAGGTTCCCCTTCTCCGAATCGAGCGTCGGGGACGCGGTCGAGTGCGCTACGCGCGGGCTCGTGACCTGGCGCCGCGTGGGTCGTGTGGAGCGCTCCAAGGCGCTGCGCAAGTTCCGCGATCTCATGCAGAAGCACGCCGACCGGTACGCCGCCCTGGTGACCCGGGAGACGGGCAAGCCGCTGTGGGAGACGCGCCAGGAGGTGCACGCCTCGGTCCGCGCGGTCGACCTGCTGCTGGAGGACGGGCTCGCGCTCCTCGAGCCGCGGATCCTCAACGAACGCGAGGCGCGCTCGGACTTCCGCCCGCGCGGCGTCGTCGCGATCCTGGTGCCGTACAACACGCCGCTGATGATCGGGACCCTGCACGCCTGCGCCGCGTTGCTCGCCGGGAACACCATCGTCATCAAGCCGAGCAAGTTCACGCCGGGCGTCGGGCAGGCGATCGCCGAGCTCTTCGACAAGTGCAAGCTGCCCCGCGGGGTGGTGAACCTGGTCCAGGGATCCGGGAGCTCGATCGGCAACAAGCTCGTGACCCACCCGGGCATCGACAGCCTGCTGTTCAGCGGGGCGTACGCGACGGCCGTGGAGATCCGCAAGGCGACGGTCGAGCGGCCGGAGCTCCCCGTGATGTTCCAGTGCGGCGGCAAGGGCGCGGCGCTGGTCGTCGGGGGATGCGAGCTCGATCGGGCCGTGTACGAGACGCTCCTCGGCGCCTTCCTCACCTCCGGCCAGCGTCCGACCTCCACCGGTCGGGTGATCGTGACCGAGGACGTGTTCGGCGCGTACGTGGACGAGCTGGTCCGGCGCGCCCGCAAGCTCCGCGTGGGGTACGGCTTCGAGCCCCAGACCTTCCTCGGCCCCGTCATCAGCGAGAACTTCCGCACGCGGTACCGTCGGTACGGCCGGGCGCTGGTGCAGCGCGGGCACGAGGCCCTGCTCGAGGCGCGCAACCGGGAGATGCCGGGCCGCCGCGGGTTCTACGTCGATCCGGCGATCTACGTGGTGAACTGGGAGAACGGGAACGGCTTCATCAACGACGAGCCGCCGGGCCCCACGCTGCTGGTCTACAAGGTGCGCGACTGGGAAGAGGGCGTGGCGCTGCACAACCGCCTGATGTACCGCCCGTCGACCAGCCTGTTCGTGACCCCGGACTACCCGGATCTCCCGGAGATCGTGGGGCGTCTCAAGACGGGCGCACTGGGGCTGAACCGCTCGACCATCGGCGCGAGCCTGCGCCTGCCCGCGGTCGGCCTGGGGCGCTCCAGCAACGGCGTGGTCGCGGGGATCGACCTGGTCCGCTTCCTGTCGACGCCCCGGTGCACCCTGGTCGAGAGCCGCCCGTTCGATCCGTCGCAGGTCGCGCCGGGAACGAACTGGGACGACGACGACGAGCCGATCTCCGTCGAGATCGAGCTCGAGAGCCTCTAGGCACCGCGGAGCGAGGGATCGATGGCCGAGCAGGTGGAGAACGACAAGGTCGTGCTGATGCACTACGCCTTGAAGACGGACGACAAGGTGGTCGAGAGCACGTTCGGGGGCTCCCCGATGGCGTACCTCCACGGTCACGGCAACCTCGTCCCCGGGCTGGAGACGGCGCTGTCGGGCCGCGAGGTGGGCGCGCGCCTCGAGGTGCGGGTCGAGCCGGCGCAGGGCTTCGGGGAGAAGCAGGGGAAGGGGGCCATGCCGGTGCCCCGCAAGGAGTTCCCCAAGAAGATGAAGCTCCAGGTCGGGATGCCCATCGAGATCAAGGACTCGTCGGGCACGCCCGTGAAGGTGTGGGTCACGAAGGTGCAGGGCGCGCAGGTGTGGATCGACCTCGATCATCCCCTGGCAGGCAAGGAGCTCACCTTCGACGTGGAGATCCTCGGGATCCGCGACGCCATGCCCGGCGAGCTCGAGCACGGCCATGCGCACGGACCCGACGGGCACCACCACCATTGAGGTAGGCTGACGGGGGACGCCACCGGAGGTCACGTTGGACGCTCGCCCGGGCCGGGGCTTTGCCGAACAGCACCCGGACCCCGTGTTGCGGGTCGCCCTCGGCCCAGACGCCATGACCCTGGTCTGGGGGAACACCGCCGCCCGGGACTGGATGCGTCGAGCGGGCGCTCGCGTGGGCGATCCGATCCCCGTCCACCTGCGCGACGAGCTGTCCGCGCGGGTCGGCTCGGGGGCTCGTCGCGGGATCCTGGTGAGCGGGGATCGCGAGGAGCCGGTGTGGGAGTTCGTCGTGACAGCGGACGACGACCCCGCGATCTGGCTGCACGCCCGGGCGGCCGAGGACGCGATCGCGGATCAGGTGAGGTCCGCGCGCCAGGCGAAGTCGGCGTTCCTCGCCAACACCAGCCACGAGCTGCGAACGCCGCTGAACGCGATCCTGGGGTACACGGGGCTCCTGCGCGAGGATCGTCCGGAAGACGGTGATCTGGCGCGGATCGAGGCCGCCGCCCACCAGCTGCGCGGGCTGATCGACGAGCTGCTGGAGGTGTCGCGCGTCGAGGCCGGCCGCATCGGGCTCTTCGTGGAGTCGTTCGCGGTGGGGGCGCTGGCGGCGGAGGTGCGGGACTCGGTCGCCCCGCTGGCGGCGACGCGACGGATCACGCTGCGCGTCGAGGCGCCGAGCGAGCGGGTGGTGCGCGCCGATCGCGCCAAGCTCCGGCAGATCGTGGTCCAGGTGCTCGAGCGGGCGGTGCGCACGGCAGAGCACGCCGAGCTGGCGCTCCGGTGGGAGGTGGCGGGCGAGTCGCTGCTCGTCGGTGTCGACGCACCGGGCCTGTCCGCGGACGAGGCGCGGTCCTCGCTCGAACCCGAGGGTGCCGCGGGCCTCGGGCTCGTCCTGGCGCGGCTCCTCGCCGAGCTGCTCGGAGGGTCGCTCACGGCCGAGGCGACCTCCGCTGGCGCCCGGTATCGCCTGACGGCCCCGGTCCGCCCCGACGTGGTGGAGCGGCCCGCGGAGGAGGCACCCGCTCCCCCGATCCACGGGCCGCCCGACGCCGCCACGCTGGTCCTGGTGGTCGACGACGACGCGGCCTCGCGCGACCTCATCACGCGCCAGCTGGTGCGGGAGGGCTTCCGGGTGGCGGCCGTCGCCGACGGGGAGCAGGGCCTGATCGCCGCACGCCGGATCCGTCCCGACGTCATCACGCTCGACCTCGTGATGCCCCGCATGGACGGGTGGGAGGTCCTGCGCCGCCTCAAGGCCGACCCGGTCGTCGGCCAGATCCCCGTGGTGGTCGTGTCGATCCTCGACGCGTCGGGCTTCGGGTTCGCGCTGGGGGCCTCCGGCTTCCTCACCAAGCCGATCGACCGGCGCCGGCTCCAGTCGGTCCTCGGCCCCTACCGCTCGGATGCCGCGCGGGTGCTGGTGGTGGACGACGACGCCGACCAGCGCGACCTGATGGAGCGGGCGCTCACGCGGCAGGGGTGGACGGTGCTCCAGGCCTCGGACGGTGCCGTCGCGCTCGATCTGCTCGAGCACCAGCTCCCCGACGTGATCCTGCTCGACCTGTTCATGCCGAGGGTGGACGGCTTCCAGGTGGTTGACGCGGTCCGCTCCCGCCCGGCCTGGCGGCACGTGCCGATCGTCGTGGTGACGGCGATGGATCTCGCGCCAGCGGACCACGAGCGGCTGGCGAACCGCGTGCAGGCCGTGCTCGCGAAGCGGGGTCAGTCCACGCTGGAGCGGCTGGTGAGCGAGATCGCGGCCGTGGCCAGGAAGGATCCGCCGACTACCACTTGAACCAGGAGGTGAAGCGCTCCCACCACGTGGCGCGCTCCTGCTGGTCGAAGCGGCGCATCCACTCGGCGCCCAGGCCCTTCTCCACGCCGGGGACGGTGTCCACGAGGGCGGCCAGGTCGACGGCGCAGGATCGGGCGTCGGGGTACCGCTCGCCCGGTTCGTAGGACATGCACTTGAGGATGTACGGGCGGAGCTGCTCCGGGACCTTCTCCATGACGGGATCGTCGGGCGTCACCATGTACAGGAAGCCCGGGCGCCGCGCGGTCAGGAGGTAGTACAAGGTCGCGCCCACGCCGTAGATGTCGGCGCGCTGGTCGACGTTGGCGGCGTCCACGGCCTGCTCGGGCGCGCGGTAGTTCGGGGTCCCCATGGACTGGTCGGTCCGGGTCCGGTACGGCACGCCGCCGTGCATGTGTCGGACGAGCCCGAAGTCGGTGATCACGGCCTCCTCGGCCTGGTCGAGGAGCACGTTGTGCGGCTTCACGTCGCGGTGGACGAGCCCGTGCTTGTGGACGATGTGGAGCCCCTCGAGCACCTGGAAGGTCCAGCTCATCGCCTGGAGCGTCGGCACGCCGGCCCCGTCCTTCACCCGGTCGCGGATGCACCCGCCGGGGAAGAAGGGCATCGCGTACCAGTACAGGCGGCCCTCGTTGCCGTAGTCGAGGACGGGCACGAGGCGAGGGTGGCGCAGCCGCGCCATGTCCTGTGCCTCGGCGATGAAGCGCACGGGTTGCTCCTTCTCCTTGGCCTCCCGGATCTTGATCGCGTACCGATCGCCCGTCTCGCGGTCGCGTGCGAGGTAGACCGATCCGCTGCTGCCGGAGCCGACCATCTTGCCGAGAAGGTACTTCCCCCCGATGATCTGAGGGGGGTCGGCCAGGCTTTGGACGCGATCAGCCACAGCGCAAATGTATCGTATGGTGGGGACCGCGGGAACCACCTTGGTGGGCGCGGACTGCAGATCGGGCGGAACGGAGGAGGTACGCATGTTCGTGGCCTGTTGGTGGGGCCTGGCCTCGGCGGGGACGGTGGACGACGCGTTGGCGCTGGCGGAGCCCTACCGGAGCGGACGGCTGCTCGGGTCGGTGCCCACCATCCCGCGCGACGCGTACGAGCGGGCCGCGAACGGCGAGGTGGTCACGGGCAACGCCGACACGGGCGAGAAGCTCAAGCGGGTGTGGGGCGTGACCGTGGTCGACGTGCCGATCGACCGGTTCTGGGCGGCCCTGAACGACGACGAGAGCAAGCCCGGGTACTCCGATCTGGCGCACGTGGAGCTGCTGTCCGGCGATGCCTGCCAGACGGGGCGCGTGGTGTTCCAGTACCTCGACGTGAGCGTGCTCTCGGACCGCTGGTGGGTGGTGGAGCAGCGGCAGAACACGGCGATGCTGAGCGGATCGTCGGGGAAGGTGCGCGAGGTGACCTGGCGCTCGCTGACCGACGGCGAGTCGCGCCTCAACGAGCAGGCGAAGACCTGGGCGAAGAAGGGGACGCAGGTGCCGTTCACGGAAGGCGCCTGGTTCCTGGTGGACCTGGGCGAGGGCAAGACGTTGGTGGAGTACGTCGCCGCGTCGGATCCCGGCGGGATCGTCCCTGCCGGTCTCGCCGCCTCCTTCGCCTCCGGCTCCATCGCCAACACGTTCGAGGGCATGAAGAAGCTCGCCCTGGCCGGCGGCCATTGCTCGCCCTGAGTCAGAACCCGAAGCAGCGGCCCCAGCAGACCCCGACCCCTCTCTCGACCGACGCGACGGAGTAGTTCGCGTCGGCGTCGATCGAGACAAAGCGGACGTTGGCGGGCGGGGAGGCCTGACCGTACGTGTTGTCCCCCCAGCAGAGGACCTCGCCCGACGCCTGCAGGCCGCAGGTGTGCCACCAGCCCGCCGCGATCTGGATGAAGTTCGCCTCCAGCACGCCGTCGGGCAGGTCGAGCTGTTGGTGGTCGTTGGCGCCCTCGCAGCGGACCAGCCCGCCGTCGCCCAGCTCGCAGTCGTGCTCCTTGCCGCGCGCGACCATGATCGGGCTGAAGCCGTCGCAGTCCTGGTCCACGCCGTCGCCGAGCACCTCCTCGGCCTCGGGGTGGATGCTCGGATCGGCGTCGTCGCAGTCGCCGTCCGTCACGTCCCAGCCGTCCATGTCGAAGTCCGCGTCCGGCAGGACGCAGCCGATCAGGACCAACGGCAGGAGCAGCAGGGGACGCACACCAGGATCATAGCCTCACCCCGAGCCCCACCCGCAACGTCGGCGCCACCTCCAGCGCGAGGTCCTCGCGAGCCAGCGGCACGAACGAGCCGCCAGCCTCGGCGAAGAGCAGGCCGAGGCTCGTCCCCGCCTGCGCGTGCAGGAGCAGGCCCCCGATCGCCCCCGGATCGGTACGGGCGGGGGTGGTCAGCGTCCGCCACACGCCTCCACCCTCCACGATCGGTCCGACGGCGACGTTCCACACCGAGGGCGGGGTCCACCACAGCCCCGCCCGACCCACCACCTCGCGCGTGGAGAGGGGGGGATCGCCGGCGGGCAGGCCCTCCGATCCGCCCGCGCCCACCACGAAGCGCCAGCGGACCCCGGGCGCCACGAGGTCGACGGCACCTCCGAGCCCGCTCCGCGAGAGCTCGTCCGTCACGCGCCCCGTCCCGGCGAGCTGCAGCTGGACACGCGCGCGGTGCCCCCTGCGGAGGAGATCCTCGAGCTCGACGCGATCGCCGGCCTCGAGCGACAACACCTCGTGGTGGAGCCGGTGCCCGTCGGCCTCGACCCCCAGTCGGTAGCGGCCGGGTGCCACCGCCAGCGGGTCGTGCAGCGCCTCCCCGCGGCGCGGCGTCAGCGTCAGCTCCCAGTCGTCCGGCGTCCCGAGCAACAGCGCGCGCGTGGGCGTGCCAGGTCGGCAGCCGAGCACGAGATCCCGCGCCGCCGACGTCGACGACACCGGGACCTGGAAGCCCGAGCGCTCCTCCGCGACCCGTGTCCGGGCCCGCTCGTGGGCCTCGAGCAGCCCCACACAGCCGTCGCCGTCCAGATCCGCGGACGGCTCGTGCAGGGCCTCGAGCAGCTGGTCGGTGTAGATCGAGGCCCGTCGCTCCGGATCCTCGATCGCCTGCTCGAAGAAGCGCGATGCCCACAGCCGCACGTCGCCCGCCGCCAGGTGCGACACCTCGAGCGGCGCGATGCCCTTGGTGTGCTCGGGCAGGCCGAGCCCCTTGCCGCCCGAGGCGAAGCAGGTGTCCTGCACGAGGACGCGCGACGCGGCCGGCGTCTCCGCCATCCACCCCTCGACGCGCGAGACCGGCACCGCGGTCTCCGTGATCCGGCCGAGATCGGTGTCGGACATGACCAGCCAGCGCGACAGCTCGCCGCCGTCCTCCCGGAGCACGCCGTGACCGGAGAAGTACACCACCAGCGTGCCCTCGGGCTCGAGCAGCGCGGCGGCCTCGTCCACCGCCGCCCGCAGGTCCGCCGCGTCCACCACCGTCGTCCGGTGCACGACGGAGAACCCGCCCGCCTCGAGCTCCGCGCCCACCCGGATCGCGTCGCGCGAGCTGTACCCGAGGGAGGGCAGGCCCGGGTTGCGGTGGCAGGGGACGCCGACGACCAGCGCCACCCGATCCGAGGGCGTCGGCGCCGCGAGCGTCCAGCCGTCGACCTCGCCGTCGGCCCCCGCGGCGCACGAGGCGAGCTGCGCCTCCGGCCCCGCCACCTCTCCGAGGACCGGCGCTCCCCACGCGGCCATGGCGAGCGTGACGATCACGGCGAGACCTCCACCTCCACGACGTGCACCGGCGGCGCGCAATCCGCGACCCCCACGTCGGTCCCCGCGACGAATCGGTACACACCGGGCGCCGCGAACGCGAAGGAGGCCGGGCGCCCGCCGCGCGTGAGCGCCGTCCTGCCGCCGGGCACCCGCCCGCGCCAGACCACGCCTCGCTCCGGGCCCTCCACGCAGACCTGGAGCTCCGTCGTCGAGGAGGCGACGGTCGCCACCGACACGGTACCGCCCACCTTCGGCGTGCCGGACACGACCAGCTGGACCGCCCGCAGCGCGCCCGCTCCCTTCGCCGTCCCACCAGCGAGATCCTCGTAGGGTGGCGGCGGCCAGTCGGCCTCGCCCACGGGGTCCACCTCCGCCACGGCGTCGTCCTCGACCGGCGTCTGCGGACGGGGCGCCACCACCACCGGCCGCGGCACCACCTCGGTCTTCGGGTCGGGCAGGGTCGGCGGTGGCGTCGGCGGACGCACCACCGGGGTGGGGACGGCGACGGGGAGTGGTCGCTCGGCCTGGGGTGCCGGCGGGGGGACGGTGATCGGCGTGGCGGTCGTGAGCCACCACACGGCGGCCGCCGCCAGGGTCCCGACGCCCGCCAGGACCAGCGCCCAACCTGCACGCCGCCGCGCGACCGGGGCGGCGGGTGGCTCGAGCCCCGCTGCGCCCATCACCGCCGCGAGCTCGCTCACGCCGTCGAGCCGCGCGCGATCGAGGAGCGCCGGGTGCACCGAGAGCCGACCCGCGAGCGATCGCTGGCACGCGGGGCAGGACGGGACCTCGGCGGCGTACCGCTCGAGGGTGGCGTCGTCCGCGGCTTCGTCGAGCGCTGCGCTGACGAGGGCCTGGTGGTCCGGGCACGCGGTGGTTGCCGGGTCGGTCGTCACGAGGACCTCCGGGGCGCGAGCGTCTCGCGCAGCAGGTCGAGGGCTCGCTCGTGGCGGGCGAACACCCCGTTCTTGGACATCTGGAGACGGTCGGCGATGTCCGCGAAGGACATGCCGTCGAGGTAGCGGAGGATCACGACCTGGCGCAGATCCTCGGGGAGTCGGTCGACGTGGTCGCGCAGGCGACCGTGGTCGACCAGCGACGCCTGCGAGGGTTCGACCGGGAGCGTGTCGGGCTCGGCGCCGGGCAGATCGAAGCGCCGCCGGCGGAGGGCGTCGATCGCGAGGTTGTTCGCGACCCGCAGGGCGTAGGCGACGAAGCTGCGCAGCGTCTCCTTGCTCGCCGCGTCCAGCGCGCGCAGCAGCGCCTCCTGCGCGAGCGCCTCCGCCTCCTCGAGGTTGCCGAGGCGCCGGGCCAACAGATCGACGACCGCGGGTCGGTGGCGGCGATAGAGCTCGGACCGCTCGGACGCCGTGAGCACCGCGGTCGGCGGGCTCGGGTCGGGCGCCGGACGGTCGTTCTGCGTCACAGCGCGTACACGTAGTAGTCGAACGTGTTGTACCAGCCACTGGCCAGCCCGTCCGCGTCCGCGATGGTCTCGAGCGGGATCGGGAACCCCTCCTCGTCCGCCAGCCGTTCGAACGTGACGGGGTCGATGGCGTAGGCCAACGTCACGACGCTGTCGGTCTCGCCGACGCTCTCGTAGGGGACCCGCATCCGGCCGCCGAAGTAGTAGGGCCGGACGGTCTCGGGCAGGGTCTCGACGTACTCGGTGGCCGCCTGCTCCCCGAGCGCGCCGACCGCGACCCCCCAGCCGCCCGGGAGCTGCCCGATCGTCGCGACCGGATCCGTTCCCCAGACCGCCGGGTCGAGCAGGAAGCTGCCGGTGTTGCAGCCCGTGACCCCGCCCGCGCCGCTGCCGTGGTCCACGCCGAACCACAGGTCCGGGTCCGCGGCCACCCAGTCCGGCGCCGTCGCGTCGTCCGCCAGGTAGAGCGACACGAGGCAGTACAGATCCTCGCGGGAGAAGTCGTATCCGGACGCCTCGAACGCCGGACCGGCCAGCACGACGTCGAGCGTGGGCGGCAACGCGCCGAACCCCGGGACCTCGAGCGGCACCGTGCGCCGGGTGGAGGCGTCGTACGCGAACTGCGCGGACCACGCCATGTGGGTCACGTCGAACCAGCCGCCCTCCGGTGGTGTGACCGTCGGCGTGGTCGCTCCCGAGGTCCCCGTGTGGGTGTCGGCCGGGACCGCAGCACCGCCGTCGCACGCGGCGAGGAGCGTGGTGGCGAGGAGCAGGCAGGGGAGCGCGCGCGGCATGGTCACTCCATCGACGTCCGAGCCGGCGTTTCGTCCCGCGGAACGTCGACGTCGACGGCAACCGTCAGCGCGGTTCCTCGTCGGTGTGGGTGGGCGGATCGGCCGGTAGCGGCAGGAACACGAGGAAGGTGGTGCCGCGGCCGGGCGTGGTGGCGACGTCGATCGCGCCGCCGTGCGCCTGGACGATGCGCTGGCAGATCGCGAGACCCAGCCCGGTGCCGTCGGACTTGGTGGTGAAGAAGGGGACGAACAACCGGCCGAGCACGTCGGGGTCGATGCCCGTGCCCGTGTCCGAGACCAGCACCTCGATCCCCCGACGGCCCGTGCGGTCGCGTCCCACGCGGGTCCGCAGACCGAGCGCTCCGCCGTCCGGCATCGCCTGGATCGCGTTGCGCACCAGGTTCAGCAGCACCTGGCTCATGCGGGCGGCGTCGATCGGCACCACAGGGAGCGCCTCGGCGAGGTCGACGGTCGCCTCGACACCGGCGGGGAGGCCCTGAGCGTGGACCAGGGCGCTCGTGCGCTCCACGAGATCGTTGAGCGGGTCGGGGGCCAGGCGGAGCTCGAACGGTCGGGCATAGTCGAGGAAGTTGCTCACGACCTCGTTCAGTCGGTCCGTCTCGTCCACGATGATCTGGAGCATCTCCTGCGACTCGTCGCCGAGCCCCGGGTCCTGCTGCAGGAACTGGGCGGCACCCTTCACGCCCGCGAGCGGGTTGCGGATCTCGTGCGCCAGCCCCGCCGACATCGCGCCCAGCGCCGCCAGCCGCTTCTGCTCTTCGAGCGCCGCGAAGCTCTCCAGGTTGGCCAGCACGACCGAGGCCTTCTGGCTCACCGCCTGGAGGTGGAGGATCTGCTCGGCGCTGTACCCGTCGGTCCAGGCCTCGTCCGCGAGGTGGAGCCAGCCGAGCACGGTCTGGCCCGACATCAGCGGGAAGGTCAGCTCCGCGTTCATCGCCTCCATCAACGCGAGGACCTCGGCGTACTGCGGATCGTGCTTCGCGCGACGGCGGATCGTGGACACGAGGTACCAGGGAGCGCCCCGCTCGAACCGGTCGGTGAACGGGTGGGCGGAGACCACGGCGAGCGGCCGCTGGGCGGGCTGACCGCGAACCCCCGCGCACACGAACCCGTCCTGGTGCGGATCCCAGAGGTAGAGCGAGCAGGTCGAGGCCCGTCCGGAGGCGTGCAGCGCGTCGAGCACCGCCTCCACGAGGTCCGTCGCCTCGAGCAGCGTGGGCAGCGCCCGCTCGAGCTGATCGAGCGCCGCATCGAGCTGGTAGGAGCGTCGATCGAAGGCGCGGTTGGCCCACCACGCGATGCTGGACCGCAGCGGGTCGTAGGCGGCGAGGAACAGGATCGACGCGAGCAGGATCTGGAAGGTGCTGTGGAAGGGGAACACCGTGAACGTGTCGACCCACAGGAAGGTCATGCCGTCCACCAGCACCAGCGCCAGCGCGGACAGGAGCACCGTCGTGATGCGCGACAGCAGCTCGGTCACGTCCAGCAGGCGGCTCATCACGACCGTGTGGTAGAGGAAGTACGTCGACAAGCCGGCGAAGATCGCCGAGATCGGTGGGACGGGCCCCTGGAGGGCGACGGCGCGGGACGAGAAGGACAGCGTGCTCGGGTCGACGGGCGCGAGCAGGCGGCCGAGCTGCTCGATCAGCGTGAACGCGACGGCGGCCGTGACCACCCCGAACATCCAGCGCATCCGCGCGCGGTCGATGCGCAGGTGCGTGCGCTGCTGGGCGTTCCAGAGCCGGCGGAGGGCGACCACCATCGTCGCGAGCGCCCAGACGCCGGCGAGCAGCGAGGCGGGGCTCGGCGACAGCCCGTCGGACCACCAGGCGTGGGCGGCGGCGCACGCCGGCGCGACCAGGATCGTCCCGGCGAGCACGAAGCTCGGGGTGCGCGTGGTCTCCTCGTCTCGGAGGAAGCAGCGGTCGAAGGTCCACACCGCCGTGGGTGCGACCGCGCAGCCCGCCAGCAGGTACAGCAGGCGCATCGCGCCGAGGCCCGGCAGCAGCGACAGGGAGAACCCCACGTAGGCCAGGGCAAGGGCGCCACCGAACGCGAGGAAGGCCTGCCGCGCGGGGTCCTGCCGATCCTCGACGAAGGAGCCCACCGACAGGCCGACCGCGACCACCGCCACCAGGAAGTAGAGCAGCGCGGTCACGCCGGCTCCCACCCGAGGTAGGCCGTCCGGCCGGAGCGCCCGCGGACGCGGTTCAAGAGGCCCTTCGCGACCGCGTAGGCCGAGAAGAAGCCGACAACCAACCAACGCTCGGCGCGGGTCGGCGCGGTGGCCGAGCACACGAGCTTGTCGTCGACCTCGCCTGCGTCGAGGAAGCGGACCGTGGCGCGGACCTCGGTGTCCACGCGGTCCCCGCGTCGCCGACGGCCTCCCAGCAGCACCGCGTCGAGCGGGTCGCCGTCGCCGCCCGCCCGGTCGGGCACGCAGCCGTAGGCGAAGGGGCAGGGCAGGGGAGAGACGTAGTCCACCGATCCGTCCGCGCGGCGCTTCACGAACCCGCCCCGCGGGACCTCGACCAGCACGGTCACGGTCACGGATCTCCTCCGACGGCCGGCATCGAGGGGATGTTATCCTCCGCCGGGAGGTCGGGTGCGCCGCTGGCTCGCCGTCGCCGCCGTCGCTGGGAGCGCGGCCTGCGGCGGACCGATGGAACCGGAGCCGCTGGCGACGCTGTCCGAGGGGGCCGAGCGGACGTGCGGCGACCCGTCGGCGCGCCTGGCAGGCCCCGCGTTCGACCGCCACGTGGTGGAGATGCAGCTGCCCTCGGTCCCGTGGAACTGGGGCGGTGGCGTGATCGTGGAGGACCTCGACGGCGACGACGTCCCCGAGATGGTCATGGCGACCCAGGCGGGGTTCGCGGTGGTCCGAAGGTCCCTCGACGGCACCCTGACCGTCGACCGGGACACGCTCGGCGCCTTCGACCTGGCCTACGGCACGGGTGGGAGCGCGGCCGACGTGGACGGCGACGGCGACGTGGACCTCTACCTCACGCGGACGCTCGGGAACTCGGGCCCGCCCGGCTCGCAGCCCGACGACCCGATCCCGGAGGATGCCTCCGACGGGCGCAACCACCTGCTCCTCAACCGGGGGGACGGGACGTTCGAGGACGTGACGGACGCGGCGGGCGTGGACGGCTGCGGCACGAACCCGCTCACGGGCGTGACCTCCTGCTGGCGCACGATGACCAGCGCGTGGGGCGACGTGGACGGCGACGGGGACCTCGACCTGTACGTCGGCAACTACGGCTACGTCGCGCAGACCGACGGCATCCACCAGGAGGACCTCGATCCCGGGGAGCCGGACATGCTCTACCTCTCGAACGGCGACGGCACGTTCGAGGATGCGACCGACCGACTGCCGCTCGAGATCCAGGACGGCTTCGCCTACGCGGGCACGCTGCTCGATCTGGACGACGACGGCGACCTCGACCTGTACGTCGTCAACGACTTCGGCAACCTGTGGCCGAACCGGGTGCTGTGGAACGACGGGACGGGCCACTTCACCCTCGACGACCCGGGCTCCCCGAGCGGCCTGGTCCAGTCGATGACCGGGATGGGCCTCGGGATCGGCGATCTCGACGGCGATGGGCGCCCGGATCTCGCCATCCCGCAGTGGGCGAAGAGCACGCTCTTCCTGTCGGGCAGCGGGCGATGGGTCGACTGGGCGGGCTCGGTGGGGTTCGAGCCGGCGAACGGTCGCCAGCAGCGGGTGGGCTGGGGCACCGTGCTCGGGGACATCGACAACGACGGCGATCTCGATGCCTTCACCGCGTACGGCCACCTCTGGACACTCAACCGCGTGTGGGCGAACCCCGACCTCCAGCCCGACGCGTTGTACGTGAACGAGCCCGACGGCGACGGCTGGCGCTTCGTGGACCAGGCGCAGGCGCTCGGGACGGCCGACCCCCACGCCGGCCGCGGTGGCATGCTCGCCGACCTCGACGGCGACGGCTGGCTCGATCTGGTCAGCCGGCACCTCGACGGCCCGGACGACGTGCTGATGGCGCGCTGCGGCGACGCCCGCTGGCTGGGCGTGCGCGCGCGGATGCCGGGGACCGCGAACAGTCGCGCGATCGGCGCGAAGATCGAGCTGTACGGGCACGGCACGCACCAGACGCGCTGGCTGGTGGGCGGTGGGACGGGCTTCGCGTCGGCGGGCCCGGCGGAGGCGCACTTCGGCCTGGGGCAGGACGACGGCGTCTCGCTGCGCGTCACCTGGCCCGACGGCGTGGTGAGCTGGCACGAGGACGTCGCCACCAACCGGATCGTGACGATCACCCGTGAGCGCTGAGGATGCCGGGCCGGCGCCGCCGGCGGTCCACCGGATCCGCGACGGAGGGGGTTGGGGCGCGGCGACCACCGCGCTGCTCGGGCTGCTCCTCGTGCTCCTCGTCGGCGTCGCTGGGGCAGGCGCATCCATCGCCGCGCCGCCCGCGCCGCTCGCCGTCCTCGTCGTGTTCCTGCCCTACCTGTGCGCGTTGCACGGCGTGCTCGTGTTCGTCGCGTGGACGGCCTTCCCAGACCGGCGCGCGCTGCCGGTCCTGCTGGGAGCGCTGGCGCTGGTGGTGCTGGTGCTGTGGGCCCCCGGTCCGAGCCGCTTCCGACCGGTGCCCGATGGGCTCGATCTGCGCGTCCAGAGCTGGAACCTCCAGCGCCTGTGGGGCTCGCCGGACGCGCTCGCGTGCGCCGAGGAGGGGATCGTGCGGGAGGGCGCCGACGTCCTCGTGCTCCTCGAGGTCAGCGCCGACGACGTGGCGCGGCTGGCGTCGGATCTCGGGATGGGGTGCGTGCACCACCCGTACACCTCCGCGGGCGGCAGCAAGGCCGGCGGGGTGGCGGTCTGCACGCGCAGCGAGCGCTGGGCGATGTCCTCTGGGGAGGGCCAGCGCTTCGTCGACGACGAGGACTGGTACTACCTGTTCTCCGAGATCCGCTCCACGACCGCGCCCGACCGGGTGGTCAACGTGCTCGGTATCCACCTCTACCCCTACCGGACCGGGTCGGCGCTGCGTCGGCGGGCGCCGCTCTCCGCCGGGGATCTGCTGGCGCTGGCGGGGCAGGGCGAGAGCGTGTCGCGCGGGCAGTCCGACCAGGTGGCGGCGCTCTTGCAGCGCGTCCGACGCCTCTCGGATCCGACGGTGATCGCCGGCGACTTCAACAGCACGCGCGACGCCGCCCTGCACCACGAGCTCCGGCGGACGCTGACCGACGCCTGGCGGGCGGGTGGCCTGGGCTTCGGCGGCACCGTCCACCTGCTCGGGCTGCCGCTGCGCGTCGACCACGTGTACACCACCGCCGACCTCGGCGTGCGCGAGACGCGCGTCCCCGGGCTCGCGTGCAGCGACCATCGCCCCGTGGTCGCCGACGTCGTGCTGCGGTCGGCGCCATGATCCCGTTCCTGTGGCTGATCGCGGCCAGCCCGGGGTGGGAGTCGCTCCCGGGCCGCTGGTATCCGGCGGACTACCGACCGGCTTCGCTCGTCGGCCTCGGCGCACCGCAGCGCGAGCTCGTCTCGCAGCTCGAGGCGCTGGGGTACGTGGGGGCCAGCGAGCCCGGTCTGCCCGGGAGCGGCGTGGTGGCCTGGGACGCGAGCCGGACCGCGGACGGCGTGAACCTGTACAGCTCGGGCCATGCGTCCGAGGCGCTGCTCGTCGGGATGGACGGTCGCGAGCTGCACCGCTGGTCCGCCGACTTCCACGACGTGTTCCCGCAGCATCCGTCGACCGATCCGAAGGCCACGGGCGCGTGGCGGCGGGTGGCGCTGCGGCGGGCGGACGGACACCTGCTGGCGGTGTGGGAGGGCCTCGGGCTCGTCCACCTGGACGCCGGGTCGAGGGTGGTGTGGGCCACCGCCAACCGCGCCCACCACGACGTCCGCTGGCTGCCGGACGGCGGGGCGCTGGTGCTCACGCGGGTGCTCCACCCCGGCGGTGGGGTGGACGGCGCGCCGCTCTTCGAGGACTTCGTCGCCCAGCTCGACGCCGACGGCCACGAGGTCCGCCGGGTGTCGGTGCTGGCGGCCCTGGCGGCTTCTCCCTGGGCCGGCCTGCTCCAACGGTCGGCCCCCGAGGGCGGTGACCCGCTCCACACCAACGCGCTGGCGCCCATCACCTCGCCCGTCCGCCCGACCGAGGTGTTTCGTCCCGGCCGGGTCGTGCTCTCCTTCCGCCACCTCGACGCCATCGGCGTGCTCGATCTGGACGAGGGGCGACTGGTGTGGGCGGCGACGGGCGACTTCGACCACCAGCACGACGCCGAGCTCACGCCGAGCGGCGCGCTCCAGCTGTTCGACAACCGCGGGGGACCGGACCACGCGAGCCGGGTGCTCGTGCTCGACCCGACGACGATGGAGCCACGGTGGACCTGGGCCGGCCAGCCCGGGCTCCCGCTGCGCTCCGACGTGCTCGGCGCGGTCCAGGAGCTCCCGAACGGTAACCGGCTGGTGACCGAGTCCACGCGGGGGCGCGCCGTGGAGGTCACGCCCGACGGCGACGTGGTGTGGGAGTACCACAACCCGCGATCTGCGGGCCCAGATGGCGACTGGGTCGCCGCCATCTTCGAGATCGAGCGGATCGGGGAACGGCTGCCGTGGCTCCCTGCCGCCGCGCCGGGCCGCTGACCTCCATCCCGCGTGTCGCGCGGCGTGGTACGCATGCTGGATGCCTGACCGGGACGACTTCCTGGCGCTCCTCACGGACCTGTCGAGGGAGGCGCACGACGCGGTCGGCGTCGCCGAGCACGGGGTGTTGCACGTCGTCAACCCGACGCTGCTCCGGATGTTCGGCTACGACGCGCCGGAAGAGGTGCTCGGGCGTCCCTTCTGGGAGCTGTTGGACGCGACCAGCGCGGCGCGGATGAAGCTCGTGGTTCAGGCGCGGGCGGAGGGGCGGCCGGTGGCCGGCCGGTACCAGGTGACCGGGGTCCGACGCGACGGAGGGACCTTCGAGGTGGGCCTCCGCACGACGACGTTCAGCCTGGGCGGCCGGCAGTTCTCGATGGCGCTGCTCCACGAGGTCGGGGAGGAGGAGGCGGGCGAGAGCCGGCTGTACGACGCCATCTTCGGCAACACCGCCATCAAGCTGCTCATCGATCCGGAGAACGGGCGGGTGGTGGACGCCAACCAGGCGGCGGTCCAGTTCTATGGCTGGCCGCTGGACCAGCTCCGCGGCATGGCGATCGCGGAGATCAACACGGCGTCGTCGCAAGAGGTCCGCCGTGACCTGGGAGCGGCCGATAGCGGCGAACAGCGGTCCTTCCGCTTCCAGCACCGGCTCGCCAACGGCGCGCTGCGCAACGTGGAGGTTCACACCGGGCCGGTCGAGCTCCGCGGGCGGCGACTGCTCCTCTCCATCATCCAGGACACGACCGAGCGGGACGAGCTCGAGGAGAAGCTGCGCCGCGCCAGCCAGCTGGAGGCCGTGGGGCGTCTGGCGGGCGGGGTGGCCCACGACTTCAACAACCTCCTCACCGTCGTCCTCGGCTGCGCGGATCTGGTGCGGCCGGGCATCGATCCGGGGGTGCGTCAGCACCTCGACGACCTGGTGTCCGCCGCCCGCCGTGCGAGCCGCCTGACCCGTCAGCTCCTGGCGGTCGGACGCCGGCAACAGCTGGCGCCGCGGACGATCGATCTCTCCACCGCGGTCCGCTCGGCCGAGGCGCTGCTGCGGCGCGCGGTGCCGGGCGTCGATCTCGACGTCGAGGTCGGCGATGGGCTGCAGGTGGAGTTCGATCCCGACCAGCTCGAGCAGGTGCTCCTCAACCTGGTGATCAACGCCGCCGAGGCGGGCGCCTCCTCGATCCGCATCAGCAGCAGCTCCGAGCGGGACGCGTTCGAGACGGACTTCGTCGTGCTGACCGTGAGCGACGACGGCAGGGGGATGGACGAGGCCACGCAGGCGCGGGTCTTCGAGCCCTTCTTCACGACCCGGCCCGGTCACGGCTCGGGCCTCGGCCTCGCCTCGGTCTATGGCATCGTGAGCCAGAGCGGCGGTCAGATCGAGGTCCACAGCCGCCCCGGACAAGGGACCACGTTCGCCCTCCGGCTCGCGCGCCGGGCGGCGCCGGAGGTCCCGACGGAGGTCGAGCCTGGGCAGGGGACCGTGCTCTGGCTGGTCGACGACCACGACGACCTGCGCGAGGTCCTCGTCCAGGGGCTGCAGAACGCCGGGTTCCTCGTGAAGGCGTTCCGCGACGCGGAGGAGGCGCTCGCGGCGCCGGGCCTGGAGCGGGTCTCGGTGCTCATCACCGACCAGGTGATGCCGGGTGCCTCGGGGCTCGAGCTCGGGCAGCAGCTCCAGTCGCGACGTCCCGACCTGCGCGTGCTGCTGATCTCCGGCGAGATGCGTCAGCCCCGCGGCGCCCGTCTCCCGGTCGGGTGGGAGTTCATGCAGAAGCCGTTCTCCACGCGGGAGCTCTCGTCGCGGGTCCGCGCGATGTGCGCGCCGGTCAGCGGTGCCAGATCGGACCGATCTCTCCAGGAGCAGGAGTGAGCGTGGCCGGCCACACCTGGCGGAGGTAGCCGGGGGCGCCCTTCTCGGGCTTCCACTGCCGGGGATACCCGAGCGAGATCTCCTCGAAGCGGACGCCGTCGCGCCAGTCGGTCGCCCGCAGGTGCAGGTGGCCGCTCACCACCAGGGCCGCCCCGAAGCGGAGGTGCCAGTCGTTGGTCCGCGTGGTGCCGCACCAGGGCGTGAACCGTGGGATCCGCGGCAGCCGGCAGACGTCGTGGCGGAGCGGCCAGTGGTTCACGAGCACGGTGCGCGCGCCCGTCGGCAGCTTGGACAGGCGGCGCTCGGCCTCCGCGACGCGCGCGGCGCACCAGGCCTGCCGCGACGGGTAGGGGTCGGGGTGGAGGCGGTGCTCGTCGACGCAGACGATGCCGTCCTCCGCGGCCCATGCGATCGCCTCCGACGGCGTCATGCCGGGCGGGCAGAAGGAGTAGTCGTACAGCAGGAAGAGAGGGACCATCCACAGCCCGAGGCCTGGGATCTCCTCGTACGGATCTTCGGGCGTGAGCACGCCGAGGGACCGGCAGATCTCGACCATCCGCTCGTACTTCGCCAGCCCGCGGAGGGGCGAGCCCGCCATGGTCCACAGCTCGTGGTTCCCGGGGACCCAGACCACCCTCGCGAACCGCTCGCGGAGCACGTCGAGCGCCCACCGCAGGTGCTCCTCGGTCTCGCCGAGGTCCCCGGCCGCGATCACCCAGTCGTAGGGGTGGTGCGGCAGCTGCTGCAGGGTGTCACGGTTCGCGGGGTGCCCGACGTGGAGGTCGGACAGTCCGAACAGGCGAGGTGGGGTCATGCGCGGGACGTAACGTCTCAGCCGGCCGACAGCGCGACCGCCGGGATGGACCAGGCGAACAGCAGCTGCGCCCCGTAGTACAGCGGCAGTCCGACCAGGCGGTTGTCCCAGCCCGGCGACACGAAGCGGTCCCGAGCGACGCACAGGTCCGACAGCAGGAAGACGACGGCCGCGACGGGCACCCAGGGGCTCCTGCCGACCAGGCCGAAGCTGGTCGCGGTCATCGCGCCGATCACGACGACGTAGGCCAGCACGGGACCTCGCATCGAGCCGGCGCGCGGGGCGAGCCAACGCCAGACGAAGGCACACACCAGGGCCACGGGGACCGCGGCCACGCCGGCGACGCGGGGGTCGGGCCCCAGGGTCAGGAAGGTCGCCACGAACGCGACGTGCGCGAGCAGGAAGGCCCCCAGCCCACCCAGGAAGGCAGGCTTCGCCCGCGAGAGCAACAGCAGGTCGCCCACGACGGACAGACCGAGCGCGACGAGCAGCGCCAGCCCCGATGCGCCCGCACCCGGCGCCCCCGCCTGGACCGCGGCGAGCACGAAAGCGAGCGAGGCGACCGTCTTGTTCACCGCGCGCACCCAGGTGATCCCGGTTCGCTCGGCCCAGACGAGGATCGCCGTCGCGAGGAGACACAGTGGAACGGCCGACATCGACGCAGTGTACGCCGTCGATCCGCCCGACGTGGAATCGCGCGGCGCGGGGAGCTACCCTGCCCACCATGGCGCTCCGTTGGCCCGCTCCGCTGTTGTTCCTCGTCCTCGTCGCCGCCAAGCCCGTGCTGAGCGGGGTCCCCGACGTGGTGTCCTGGTCCGCCGACTCGGAGCATGTCGTGCTCGGTGGGCGCCGCTCGGGCACCCTGGTCCTGGATCGGGCCGGGAAGGGGGGGCTGCTCTCCGAGAAGCTGCTGTCCAACGCGATGCCCTCGCCGGACGGTCGGTGGGTCGTCGCCGCCCGCGAGGACGACTTCGTCGCGATCGACGTGGAGGCGGGCACGGCGGAGCCCGTCCCGGTCCCGGGTGGTCGCGGTCGTCCGGTGCTGTACCTCCGGACCGCGAACGGCGACGTGATGGTGGTCAAGAACACGGCCCACCACGAGATCCACCGGTTCGGTGCCCCGGTCGGGGAGCCCGCCTCGGAGTCGCTCCGGAACTACGTGCGGCTGTGGGCGGACCCCACGGACCCGCTGCTGTACATCGACACCGGGTTCGGGCTGGAGGTCCGCCACCAGTGGACGGGGCAGCTGCTCCGCTCGCTCGACGCCCAGCGCAAGGAGCAGGAGATCCTCGACACCGTGCGCACCGAGGACGGAGCGCTCGTCGTGGCGCTGCGCGACGAGGACGGGTTCCGGATCTGGACGCCGCCCGATCCGCCGGGCCCCACCTGGGACGTCGACCCGGCCGCGCCGATCGCCCTGGCAGGCGACGGCTCGTTCGTCGCCGTCGGTGTCGCGGACGGGGTGGACCTGCGGGCCTCGGCGTCGCAGCAGGTCGTCGAGCACCTCAAGACCAAGGGACCGGTCGCGCGGGTGGCGGTGAGCCCGGACTCGCACGCGGTGGTGGCGGTCACGGACATCGGCCTGACCAGGGTGTTCCAGGTGGAGCCGACGGGCCTGCCGCCGGTGGTGGACCGCGCGCCGGATCCGACGGACACGGGCCGGATCGCGTCGGACGTGGTGCGTCGTCCGTTGGCCGATCTCCACCCGTTCGACCAGACCGTCGCCATGCCCGGCGCGACGGCCTTCCTCGGGTGGGCGCCGTCGGGCCGGCTGGTGGGTTGGGTCGGCCAGCAGTGGGTGGAGCTCGATCCGGCGACCGGCAAGACGAGCGACCCGCGGGTCCCCAAGCTCGTCCCCGGCAGCCCGTACGCCTGGGCGGACGACGGCACGGTCGTGGCGGGTGTGACGGAAACGGGCGTGGCGCTCGTGGACACCCGGAAGTGGAAGATCCTGAAGGAGCTGCCGACGGGCGGACGCCACCAGCAGATCCAGTGGCACGGCAAGCTCCTCGTGGTGGACGCGGGAAGCGGGCGCGCGTCGGCCTGGAACCCGTTGGAGCCCCTGGATGGAGCGCCGCAAGGGGGCGCGTTCAGCACCAGCCCCGATCCGGTGTCCAAGTTCGTCCAGAGCCCGAACGGCGAGCTGCTCGCCGTGCGCGGGAAGGTGCCCCAGGTCATCCAGGCGGCGACGGGTCGCCCCGTGAAGGCGCTCTCCGCGCAGGCGGGCGGCGTCGCGGCGATCGCCTGGTCGCCGGACGGCAAGCGCCTGGCGACCGTCGGCAACGACGGCACGCTGCTGATCTGGGACACGCTGACGTGGCAGCCGAAGGTGTTGGTCGAGGGTGCCCACGGGCTGCAGGTCGCGTTCTCGCCGGACGGCAACCGCCTGGCGAGCGCGTCGTACGACGGCGCCGTGATCGTGGACGCCGAGACGGGCACGATCGTGGAGCGGCTCCCCTTCGACGGCCTGCTGGCCTCGCTCGACTGGGCCGCCCCGGGCCTGGCCATCGCCGACAACGCCGGCAACGTCTACGTCCGGCACTTCTAGGCACCTTCGCTTCGCCTCCGCGGGCACGGAATCTGGACTCGACAGTCCACGATGTTACGGGCCCGGGTGGTCTGGTCCGGAGGGCCCCGTGAAGCTGACGGCGCAGGAGGAGTACGGCATCCGCTGCCTGATCCAGGTGGCGCGACGTGCCCCGCACGACGCCGAGACGCCCCTGTCCATCCGTGAGGTGGCGGAGGCCGAGGGCCTGTCGCAGGACTACGCGGCCAAGCTGCTGCGCGTCCTGCGTCAGGCGGAGCTGCTCACCAGCGAGCGAGGTGCGACCGGTGGATATCGGCTGGCGCGCCCCGCGGGCGAGATCCCGCTCTCCCAGGTCATGCAGGCCCTGGATACACCGATGTACGGATCGGACTTCTGCGCCGGTCACTCCGGTCACCTCGGCGCCTGCTCGCACCAGTCGTCGTGCTCCCTGCGGCCGGTGTGGCGGGCGGTCGAAGGTGCGGTGGCGGAGGTGCTCGGGCGGTTGAGCCTGGCCGAGCTCGTCCAGCAGGAGCCGGTGGTGGCGTCGGCCCTGGAGAGCAAGAGGAGGGCGGGTTGAGCGGCAAGGCCGAGGAGCTGGTCGAGGAACGCAGCGACTATCGCTACGGCTTCTCGTGGCCGCTCGACACCGACAAGCTGCCGCCGGGGCTCGACGAGTCCGTGGTGCGCTTCATCAGCGCCCGAAAGCAGGAGCCCGAGTGGCTCCTCGAGTGGCGGCTGAACGCGCTGCGCGCCTGGCAGAAGATGGAGGAGCCGCGCTGGCCCGAGTTCCAGTACGGACCCATCGACTACCAGGGCGTGAGCTACTGGGCCGCGCCGAAGCAGAAGAAGCAGTCGATGGACGAGGTCGACCCCGAGATCCTGGAGATGTTCGACAAGCTCGGCATCCCGCTTCAGGAGCGGGCGGCGCTCGCGGGCGTCGCGGTGGACGCGGTCGTCGACTCGGTCTCCGTGGTCACGACCTTCAAGGCCAAGCTCGCCGAGGTCGGCATCCTGTTCATGAGCTTCGGTGAGGCGGTCCAGCACCACCCCGAGCTCGTCCGGAAGTACCTCGGCTCCGTCGTCCCCGTCACCGACAACTACTTCGCGGCGCTGAATGCCGCGGTGTTCTCCGACGGCAGCTTCGTGTGGATCCCGGCGGGCGTGAAGTGCCCGATGGAGCTCTCCACGTACTTCCGGATCAACGAGGCCAACACGGGGCAGTTCGAGCGCACGCTCATCATCGCGGAGGCGGGCGCGTCCGTGAGCTACCTCGAGGGCTGCACGGCCCCGATGCGCAAGGAGAACCAGCTCCACGCCGCGGTCGTCGAGCTCGTCGCGATGGACGACGCGTCGATCAAGTACAGCACGGTCCAGAACTGGTACCCGGGCGACAAGGAGGGCCGCGGCGGGGTGTACAACTTCGTCACCAAGCGCGGTCGCTGCCAGGGCGCGCGCTCGCGCATCTCCTGGACCCAGGTGGAGACGGGCTCGGCCATCACCTGGAAGTACCCGTCCTGCATCCTGCAGGGGGACGACAGCGTCGGCGAGTTCTACTCCGTGGCGCTGACGAACCACCGGCAGCTCGCGGACACCGGCACGAAGATGGTCCACCTCGGCCGGAACACGCGCAGCACCATCGTGAGCAAGGGCATCAGCGCCGGGCACGGCCAGCAGACGTACCGAGGGCTCGTCCAGGTGAACCCGAAGGCGACGGGCGCCCGGAACCACACCCGCTGCGACAGCCTGCTCATCGGCGGGCAGTGCGGCGCGCACACGCTGCCCTACGTCGATGTGAGGACGGGGCACGCCACGGTCGAGCACGAGGCGAGCACCTCGCGCATCGGCGAGGACCAGCTGTTCTACCTCCGGCAGCGCGGGCTGTCCGAGGAGGACGCGGTCAGCATGATCGTCAACGGCTTCTGTCGGGAGGTGTTCAAGGAGCTCCCGATGGAGTTCGCCGTCGAAGCCAGGAAGCTGCTCGAGGTCAGCCTCGAGGGAGCGGTGGGGTAGCACAATGCTCGAGCTAGTGGGGTTGAAGGCCGAGATCGACGGCAAGCCGATCTTGAAGGGCGTCGATCTGGTCATCCGACCTGGCGAGGTCCATGCGGTCATGGGGCCGAACGCGTCCGGCAAGTCGACGCTGTCCAAGGTGATCACCGGCCATCCGGACTACGTGGTGACCGGCGGCGACGTGCGGCTCGACGGCGTCAGCCTCCTCGAGATGGCGCCCGAGGAGCGGGCCCGCGCGGGCGTGTTCCTCTCGTTCCAGCACCCCGTCGAGATCCCGGGCGTCGCGACGAGCGTGTTCCTGAAGGCCGCCGTCAACGCGGTCCGCAAGGCGCGCGGGCAGGACGAGCTCGACGCCGCCGCCTTCCTGCGCCTGGCCCGCGAGAAGATGAAGCTCGTGGAGATGGACAAGGAGCTGCTGCATCGCTCGCTGAACGAGGGCTTCTCGGGCGGCGAGAAGAAGCGCAACGAGATCCTGCAGATGGCCCTGCTGGAGCCGAGGGTCGCCATCCTCGACGAGCCGGACAGCGGGCTCGACGTGGACGCGCTGCGCATCGTCGCCAGCGGGGTCGAGGCGCTGCGGACGCCGGAGCGCGCGATCCTGGTCATCACGCACTACCAGCGGCTGCTCGACCACCTCAAGCCCGACTTCACCCACGTGTTCCTCGACGGGCGCATCGTCCGCAGCGGTGGGCCCGAGCTCGCGCTCGAGGTCGAGACCCGCGGGTACCAGTGGGTGCGGGACGCGGAGGCGACGGCGTGACCGGCGAGGAGCTGCTCGGGCTGGCCCGCGACCGGACGGGGGGAGCGACGCTCGCCGACCTGCCCGCGGCGAGGGACGAGGCCCACAAGTACACCCCCTTCGCCCGGCTCCTGGGCGAGGTGCCCGCGGTGGCGGCGACGCTGCGCACCACGGGCGAGGGGCTGGAATCCACCGAGCTCCCCGTCCGGGACGCCTGGTCCGCGCTGGCCCACGGCGCCACCGTGCGGACTCCGGCGAGCGGACGCGTGGACGTGGTCCACGAGCTCGTCGGGGATGGGGTCGCGGGCGGTGGGCTGGTCGTGGATGCGGACGGTGACCTGCTGCTGGTGGAGCGGTTCACGGGGAACGCGGGGCTGGCGCTTCCGTGCACGACCATCCGTGTGCCTGCGGGGGTCACGGTGGAGCACGTGCGCGTGGTCGACGCCGACGGGCGGCACGCCGGCCGGGTGACGGTCGAGGTCGAGGGCGGGGGGCGGTACCGCCTGGTGAGCGTGCTCGCCGGGGGTGCGGTCGACCGCGTGGAGATCGACGTCCGCCTGTCGGACGCGGGCGCAGAGGCCGACCTGCACGGCCTCGTCGTGCTCGGTGGGTCGCAGCACGCGGACCATCACGTGACCGTGCGCCACGACGCGCCCTCGTGCACCAGCCGCCAGGAGTTCCGCGCGCTCGTGTCCGACCGGGCGCGCAGCGTGTTCACCGGGCGGGTGGTGGTTCGCCGGGGCGCGGACGGCACCGACGCCGGGCAGCTCCATCGGGCGCTGCTGCTCTCGGACACGGCGGTGGCGAACGCCCGGCCGCAGCTCGAGATCCACACGGACGACGTGAAGGCGTCGCACGGCACCGCGGTGGGCACCCTGGACGACGAGGCGCTGTTCTATCTCCGGCAGCGCGGGCTCGACGCCGACCAGGCCCGAGCGCTGCTCGTGGGCGCCTTCGCCGCGGAGGTCGTGGACGCGGCCCCCGAGGCGGCGCGCGAGGAGCTCCGGGCGGACCTCCAGAGATGGACGAACCGGTGAGCTACGACGTCGACGCGGTGCGGGCGCGCTTCCCCGCGCTCTCCCACCCGACCTCCTCGGGCCGGCCGCTGGTCTACCTCGACAGCGCAGCCAGCGCGCAGAAGCCGGACGTGGTGATCGAGGCGATCGACACGTACCTGCGCAGCCAGCACGCGAACGTCCACCGCGGGCTGTACGAGCTGTCGGCGCAGGCGACGCACCTGTACGAGCAGGCCCGCAACCGGGTCGCCGACTTCCTCGGGGCCTCGACGCCCGACGAGATCGTGTTCACCCGCGGCACCACCGAGGCCATCAACCTCGTGGCCGCCACCTTTCCGCTCGGCCCGGGCGACGAGGTGGTGGTGAGCGAGCTCGAGCACCACAGCAACCTGGTGCCCTGGCAGCTCGCGTGCGCGCGGACCGGCGCGAAGCTCGTGGTGGCGCCCATCACCGACGAGGGCTCGCTCGACTGGCTGGCCTTCCGCGAGCGGCTGTCCTCCCGCACGAAGCTCGTGGCGATGGCCCACGTGAGCAACGCGCTCGGGACGGTGCTCCCCGTCGCCGACATCGCGTCCGAGGCCCACCGCGTGGGCGCGAAGGTGCTGTTCGACGGGGCCCAGGGCGTGGTGCACGGGACGGTCGACGTGAAGGCCATCGGCGCCGACTTCTATGCCTTCAGCGGCCACAAGGTCTATGGACCCACCGGGATCGGCGCGCTCTGGGGGCGGTACGACCTGCTGGCGGCGCTGCCGCCGTACCAGGGTGGCGGCGAGATGATCCGCGAGGTCACCCTCGAGGGCTCGACCTGGGCGGATCCACCCGCGCGGTTCGAGGCGGGCACGCCGGCCATCGCGGAGGCGATCGGGCTCGGGGTGGCGGTCCAGTGGTTCACCGGGCTCGGACGTGACGCGGCGGCGGCCTGGGAGGCGGAGCTCCTGGCCTATGGGACCGAGCAGCTCGCGTCGGTCGACGGGCTGCGCATGATCGGCACCTCCCCCCGCAAGGCCGGGGTCATGGGCTTCGTGATCGACGGCGTCCACGGTCAGGATCTGGCCACGCTGCTCGACGAGCAGGGCATCGCGGTCCGCGTCGGCCATCACTGCGCCCAACCCGCCATGCGCCGGATGGGCGTGACGGGCACCGTGCGCGCGTCGATCGGCTGCTACTCCACGATCGCGGACCTGGACGCGTTGCGGGACGGGCTGCGGCGCGCGGTGCGAATTCTCCGCTGACGGCGGCTCGCGGACGCGCTGGAAACGGGGCCGCACTCTCAAGGTCGTGGAGGAGCTGTTCCCGGACGAGCTCGGGCTGGATCGGACCGCCCTCGAGGGCCGCATCGATCGGCTGGCAGAGCTCGCGTGGCAGTTCGGTCATCCGCTGGACGCGATCCAGCGCAACGTCGAGCGGTTCTACGCGATGGTGGGAGCGCTCGAGGGCTGACTGGCGCGGCGGACCGTCTCTTCCACCATCGGGCCCCGATCGGCCTCGATGAGGAAGACGGTCACCCGCAGCCCATCCGCGGCTGCTTCGACCACGGGTGCGCGCCCCGCGCTGCACCAGTGGCACAGCAACGCCGTGCGGCGGATCCGCTCGGGGTCGGGCAGGGTCCCATCCGGTGAGCGTGGCAGCACGAACACGTGGCGAGCGGCGCCATCGGTGCGCGGCGTCCGCGTCACGGCGTCGCGGGACAGCCGGCTGTACGGCACGAGCACCTCGTCGCCCGATGGGGTCTGGAGCGCCAGCACGCGCGCACCGAGCCAGCGGACCCGCCCCGTCACGCCGTCGATCCGCACCTGGTCCCCCCGGGCCAGCGTCCCACCGGCGCGGAGCACCGCGCCCGTCAGTCCGTCGTGCAGCACGTGGCGCGCGAGCCACAGCCCCCCGAAGAGGACGCCCAGCACACCGGCGGCCGCGAACGGCGCTTCCTCGGTGAACAGCTGCTGGACGACCCACGCGAGGTAGAGCACCCCGAGCAGGACGCCCATCAACGGCGCTCCCTGGCGCAGGGCCTGCCGACGGCCCGACGACATCGGCGCGGTGTCGATCGCCCAGCGAAGCAGGCTCAGCGCCCCCGCCAACGCCAGGCCGACCAGGACGACGCGGAGCATCCCGAACGGTCCGACCCCGATCATGGCAGCCATCCGTGGGTGCGCAGGTGCCGGACCACGGGTCCGCGCGCCGCCGCCGACAGCTCCACCAGCTCCCGTCGACCGCCTTCGATCAGCCCCAGGCGTCGCAGCGCGCCCAGCTGACGCCGGAGCTCGGAGGGCTCGTCACCGGTGATCCGTGCCAGTCGCTCCGGCGTGACCTGACCGTGCAGCACGACCTCCACCAACAGCCCGAGCAACGGCGTCGACAGGGCCGAGAGCGCCTCGTCGTCGGGGACGGTGGGCGTGCGAATGGTGAGCGTCGTGCCCTCCACGCCCTCGATCGCCGCGACCCAGCCGTAGAGCGCGGCGGCGATGTTGCCGTCGCTCTGATCGAAGAGCGCGGTGAACAGGCGCGCCTGGTTCCATCCCGACAGCTCGTCCTCGCTGCGCCCGTCGATCATCGCGGTGAGCCCGGTGGCCTTGTGGCGGGCGAGCACGATGTCCTTGAGGGTCTCGGCGTCGACCGGCCCCGTCCGCACGACGGCCAGCGCCTCCTCCTCGAGCGGCACGAGGCGCCGCCACAGCCCGAGCGGGGCCTCCCCGACCTCGATCACGAACAGCAGGCGGTCGCCGTAGGACTCGAGCACCTCGACCAGCTGCTCGAGCACCCGCAGGCCGCCGGTGGAGCGCTCCCACCACAGCTCCGCGTCGTGGAGCACGACGACACTGCCGTCGGCGAGGCCCTCCAGGAGCTCGTTGACGCTCCCCGAGAGGCGGAGCGCGTGCTCGAGGGCCGCGTGGAAGGCGGCGGGCTCGCAGGTGCCCCCGGTCGGGGGGGTGACCCGAACCACCCGGCGGCCGGCCAGGTGCCGCTCGACGGCGACCTCGAGGAGGGCGGTCCGACCCGATCCCGGCGCGCCGGTGACGATCAGGGCACCGCCGACGCCGCGGCCGTAGCGACCGATCGCCCGCTCGATGGCCTCGAGCTCCCGTCCGCGACCGACCCAGAACGCCGAGTGGACCGCGCTGCGTCCCAGGAAGAGCTGTCGGTAGTAGAAGGGCAGCGCCTCGAGGACCGACTGGCGCGGGGAGCACGCGTCGATCAGCTCGGTGACGGCGTCGGAGTGGAGCGGCTGCCCATCGCCCATCGTGCGCGCGAGCAGCAGGCCCGAGCTGCGCCGCCAGGTGAGGGAGACCAGCGCCTGGTTGGCGTCGTCCAGCAGTCGGCGCGTGAGGCGTCCGAACCGCGACAGGTCGGCGACGCGGCGCCCCTGGGACTCGAAGGACTCGGCCGTCCCCAGCGACACGCTGCCGTTCGTCAGGTCGATCACGTGCGACAGTCGTTGACCGATCCGCTCGGAGATCTGGCTCGGCAGGCCCTCCAGTCGTTCGAGCTCCGCGGAGAGCCGCTGCAGACCGTGCTCCACGACCGGCGAGAGCGTGGCCCGCACCTCGGCCTCGTCGGCCCCGGAGGTGGCGAGCTCGGTCAGGTTGAACGTCATGAGGCGCGTGACGTCCTCCGCGACGCTGCGGGCCCGCCGCTCGGCGCGTGGCGCCTCGGCCAGGATCTCGCGCGCCGGACCCACGAGCTCGCTGTCGACCAGGAACTGCAGGTGACGCCGCAGCGAGACCTCCGCCACCTCCAGGTCGGCGAGCGGATCGTTGCGGAGCGCGGCGATCGTGGCCTCTCGCGGCAGCACCATCGTCTCGGGGACGCTCGCGGTCGCCGCCTGGAGCGCCTGGTGCAATGCCTCCACCAGCGTCGTCTCGTCGAAGGGCTCGGTCGCGGGGTCGGCGTCGCTCAGGTGGGGGAGCGGCCCGTCCGCGGCGAGCGCGTCCCGGAAGGCCACGAGGCGGGCGTGCTGTGCACGGATCTCGGCGAGCACCCCGGCGGTGAGCGCGGCCCGCACCGCCTCGTCGGTGTCGTGGATCGCCGAGGCGAGCCGGATCTGGACGAGGCCCACCCTCGGCGCGAGGGCTGCCCGGTCGATGAGGAGGTGCTGCACCTCGGCGGCGCGCGCCGGTGCCTCGCGCAGGGTCTCGGGCAGCTGTCGGGTCGCGCGGGGCACCTTCCGCTCGCGTCGGGCGTGCCGGGTGAGATCGAGGCGGTCGAGGTCGTCGGCCACGTCCTGCTGGAGCTGGCGGGCGGCGAGGGGTGCGTGAGCGAGGAGCGAGTCCGCTGCGTGCTCCTCGGAGGCCTGGAGGCGGCGCACCGCGTCCGTGACGCGCTCGCGCTCGTCCGCCAGCAGATCGGCGTCGAGCTCGTGGTCGCGGAACCGACGCTGCAACGAGGCCAGGCTCTGCTTCACGAGGTTCAGGGTGCGCAGCAGCTCGTCGCCGAAGGTGACCTGGCGCTCGGCTGCGGCGCGCAGCGTCTCGAGCGCGATCTCCTTCGTCCGCCGCTCGAGCGCCCAGCGGAAGGTGCGCTGGTGGGGCACGCGGTACCGCACGAGCCCACCGCCGCCCAGCGAGCGCAGCCGCGACCAGGCCTTGTACACCCGCAGGGCGCGCCGATCGCCGTCCGCTGCCCGGAAGTCCTCGCGATCGCGCGCCACCACCAGGCGGCGGGGGCTGGTGCGGGCGAGCTCGGCGGTGGCGGTGAGCAGCTCGTCGACGGCGGCCTCGGCGCTCGCTCGGTCCCGGTTGCCGGCCTCCGTGCCGAGCGAGACCACGGCGTCCAGGGCGCGCCCGAGCACCGCGTCCGGCGCCCGGGTGAACGAGCGCTCCCGGCGGCGCGCTCCGGCCGCCTGCGTCGTGGCGAGCAACGCGTACTGCTCGTCGACCACGTCGCGCAGCGCCTCCACCAGCGCGGCCCTCGCCTCGATGCCGGGGCGCAGCGCCCGGTCCCGGAAGGCGGTCACCACCCGCAGGTGCTCCCGCGCGAACCAGCGCGCGAGCTCGGCGATGTCGGGCGTCTCGGAGACCCGGAGCGGCGGCAGCGCGATGTCCGCTCGCAGGCGGGTCTCCTCGGTGATGTCGCGCGGCAGCGTGCTGGCCGCGGTCACGCCGAAGCCGCTCGAGAACTGCGAGGAGGCCCGGACCAGGAGCACGGCGCCGAGGCGGGACACGAGCCGGTCGAGCTCGACGACGTCGCTAGCGGTGATCCGGTCGTGCGGCAGCCCCAGGACGACGAGGTCCGCTCCGGTCGAGGTCTCCGCGATCCGGTCCGCGTGGCTGCGCCGCTCGGCGCCGTTGTCCACCACCTTCACCCGCCCATCGACGCGCGCCGAAGCCAGCGTCTCCACGGTGCCGCGGTGGAGGGTGTCGACCACCGTGGAGTCGTCCGTCAGGGCCAGGAAGCGCAGCTTCGCGCGACGCCACTCCTCCGCCGAGGTCAGGTAGCGACTCAGGGCGACCTGGAGCGAGAGGCTCCCGGCGCGCGCCGTGCGCCACAGATCGATCTCCTGGTACTTCCCGAACCCGCGCTCCTTGTCGAACGCCAGACACACGACGTTGTAGTCCAGGCCGACCACGTCCTCGACGAAGGCGGCCAGATCCGCGGGACGGCTGGCGTGCTCGTGCCAGTCCAACATGACGGTGTTCGGGTCCAGCCCCGCGAACCCGTGGTGGTGGCAGACCGCGGTCATCGTCGGGTACTTCGCCTCGGCGGTTCCCGAGGACGGAGGAAGGACCTTCCGGAAGAAGCCTTGTTGCGCGACGATCGGGTCGTGCTCGGGGGGTGGGGCCACCTCTCCCGACGCGCTGGGGAACTGCAGCTCGGTGGCCACGCCGCGGTGGCGGATCACGTCCCGACCGAACTCCAGCAGCGGTTCGCGCGCGGAGCCCTCGGGGTGGGTGAACACCAGGATGTTGGGTCGCCAGTTCCGCTGGTGCAGCGAGTCGGTCGCCAGCCGCTCGAGCCCGTTGCGGACGACGCTGGACCACACGCCGAGCCAGGCGTCGCCGGTCTCGAGCTGGAGCTCGCGGCGCTTGAGCACGACGAACAGGGCGGCCATCAGCACGACCGCGCCGAACATGGCGACGAGATCGAGCCAGATCATCAGGACGGCGCAGGTGAGGACGCCGATGACGGGGATGATCCGCGGGATCCGGAAGTCCGGGCGGAAGTCCGGGCTCGCCCACATCTCGAAGGTGGCGGAGAGGTTGAGGAAGCCGTAGGTCGCGATGAAGAACACGCTGACCACGCGGGCGATCGCGTCGAGCTCCCCGATCAGGATGCCGACCTCGCCGATGATGCAGGCGAGGATCAAGGCGTAGCGGGGCTCCTGGCTCGGGCCGTGGCCGACGCCGAAGATGCGTGGCGTGACGTGGTCCAGCGAGAGCGCCTGGAGGATGCGGGGCGCGCCGAGGATCGAGCCGAGCGCGCTCGAGATCGTGGCGCCCCAGATGCCGCCGACCACCAGGTGGGGTGACCACGCGATCTTGAGGAGCACGGCGCCGTCGCTGCGCAGCAGCTCCGGGTTCACGCGGAACGCGAAGTAGATGGCGAGCCCCAGGTAGACCACGAGCCCGGTCGCGATGGCGAGCACGGTCCCGACGGGGATCGACCGGCGCGGATCGCGCAGATCGCCCGACATGTTCACGCCCGCCGTGAAGCCGGTGACCGCCGGGAAGAAGATTCCGAAGAGGACCGTCGCGGGCTCCGCGCCGGGGGCGGGCACCAGCATCGGCGCCGCGGGGACCTCGGGGGACCCCAGGAAGATCGACGCCAGCGATCCCGCGATCAGCGCGAGGATCAGGTACTGCGTGCGGATCGCGAGCGACGTGCTGACGAAGGTCACGATGGTCAGCAGGACCAGCGAGATCGTCCCGCACAGCCGGATGGCGTCGAGTGTCTTCGGGAAGCCGAAGAAGTCGAGGAAGCTCTCGGAGAAGCCGATCAGGTAGAGGCTGATCGAGAACGAGAGCCCGGTGAACAGCGCCAGCCCGAGCGTCCCGCCCATCGCCAGCCCCATGGTGCGGGAGACGATGTAGTAGGCGCCGCCTGCCTCGACGCGCTTGTCCGTGGCGATCGAGCTGACGGAGAGCCCGGTCGTCACCGAGATCACGTGGGCGGCGAGGATGATGCCGACGACCAGGTACAGCCCGGCGTTCCCGACGATCCACGGGAGCCGCATGTACATGATGACGCCGAGGATCGTCAGCAGGGACGGGGTGTAGACCCCACCGAACGTGCCGAACTTCGTCGCTCCGGAAGCCAGGGTTCCGTCCTCCGCGAGCCGCCACCATACAACGCACTTTCAGCGCACGTCGGCCCTCGGCTCCTCTCAGAACTGGAAGTAGATGAACGGGCTGTCGACCCAGTGCCCGAGCAGGAGCACCCCGAACACCAGGGCGTAGTCGAGACCCCAGCGGGTCGCGGTCGCGCGCTCTGCCAGCCAGGTGACCCACGCGGGACGACGCCGGAGCGTCTCGACGACCTCGACCACGGGGATCAGCAGTACGCAGAACCCGAACATCCAGGGATCGAGGTCCACCCGGTTGAGGAAGAGCCCGAGCGCGACGGGGTCGCCGAAGTGCGCCCAGCCATCGCCGACCCGGGTGTACAGCGTCCAGGTGTCCGTCGCCGATCGGGCGCGGAACGGCACGATCGTGATCCACCACAGCACCTGGGTGCTCGCGATCGCCACGGCTGCGTGCAGCCAGGGCACGGACGCGAGCCCGGTCGCCGCGGAGGCCCGGTCGCGCAGCGGCTTCGTCCAGCGGTCGAACAGCAGGGCCACGCCGTTGAGCGCTCCCCACAGCGCGAAGCGCCACTCGGCCCCGTGCCAGAGGCCGGAGAGCACGAACACGACCATCACGTTGAAGACCCAGCGCGGCTGGCTGACGCGGTTGCCGCCGAGCGGGTGGTACAGGTAGTCGCGGAACCAGGTGGTGAGCGACACGTGCCACCGGGTCCACATCTCCGTCATCGACCTGCTGCCGTAGGGGTGGTCGAAGTTGTTCATCAGCTCGACGCCGAAGATGCGCGCGACGCCGACCGCGATGTCGCTGTACCCGCTGAAGTCGCAGTACACCTGCCACGAGAAGAAGATCGTGGCGATCACGATCGCGAAGCCCGAGTACGCGGTCGGTTCCTCGTAGACGTGGTCCACCAGCAGCCGCAGCCGGTCGGCCACCACGACCTTCTTGAACATCCCCCAGGCTGCCAGCCGCAGGCCCTTCGCCATGCGGTCCAGGTCGAAGCCGGGCAGGCGCATCAGCTGCGGGACGAGGGTGGTCGCCCGCTCGATCGGACCCGCCACCAGCTGCGGGAAGAAGGAGACGAAGAGGGCGAAGGTCCACAGCGAGCGGATCGCCTTCAGGTTCCCGCGGTACACGTCGATCGCCGTCGACATGGCCTGGAAGGTGTAGAAGCTGATCCCCACCGGGAGCACGAGATCGAGCATCGGCACCGGCCAGCCGAGCCCCGTCGCCACGGCTACCGCCCCCGCGGAGCCGTTCAGCAGGTTCCAGTACTTGAACAGGAAGAGCACGCCGAGGTTGCTGCACAGCGTGACCGTCAGCCAGGCGCGCTTGCCGGCGACGGTGGGCGCGTCCTCGATCCGCATCCCCACGAACCAGTCGAGGGTCGTGGTCGCTGCCATGAGCAGGCCGTACTCGGGCTTCCAGGTGCAGTAGAAGACGTAGCTGGCGACGAGCAGGACCCAGCGGCGCCCCGCGGCCGGAGCGATCGCCCAGGCCGCGACGACCGCGGGCAGGAACAGGGCGAACGCGAGGCTGTTGAACAGCACGTCAGTTCGTGGCGGTCGGGCTGGTCGCCTCGGTGAGGGGATCGGCTTGATCCAGGAACTCGAGCAGCGCGCCGGTGGCGTCGGCGTCGGTGCCCGCCGAGTGGATGCCGCCGGGCCACATGTGGCCCCACCCATCGACCAGGCAGAGCTCGGTCGCGGCTTCGCAGTCCCAGCGGCGGCAGTTGGTGTCCCCGCGCTGCTCGAACTCGGGCGCGGCGTCGGAGCAGCGGTTTCGCTCCCGCCACAGCGCCATGGTGTCGTCGACGCTGGTGAACGAGATGCCGCGCCCGGGCGTCCCGACGCCGCCGTCCATGGGGACCGTGGTGTCCGCGGTGCCGTGGTAGTGGCGGACGGGGACCGGCTCCCCCTCGCAGCTGTCCACCATCAGCGGACCCGAGGACACGCCCAGCACGTCCACCATCGTGCCCTCGCAGGCCCAGCGGTGACCCATCATCGCGCCGTTGCTGAAGCCCGTGGCCAGGATGCGCCGCCCGCACACCTTGTCGCTCACGTCCTTCGCAACGGACTCGAGGAACGCCACGTCGTCGGGGCCTCCCCACGCAGGTCCCGCGTTCCAGTCGCGCAACGGGAAGCCGAGCCCGTTCGGGTACACGACGACGAAGCCGAGCGCGTCGGCCGCGTCGAGGTAGCCCGTCACCTCCACCATCTTCGGCCCCGTCATGCCCGCCCCGTGCAGGACGAACACGATGTCGCGGGGGCCGGTCGAGTCGGGCACGTACACGTACGGGCGCCGCGTGCCGCTGTCGTCGGGGTGCTCGACCGTGCGGTACAGCCCCGGGTCCGGCCAGTCCCCGCACGGATCGTCGAGCGTCGGCAGCTCGGGGATGCAGGCGACGGACACGAGAGCGACCAGCGCGGAACGGTTCATCGGGCCGCTCCTAACGCCCGGCGCCGATGATGCCGAGCCGCACGAGGTCCCTCCCCAGGGTGAGGGTGAACGCCCGCTTCCCGACGACCGAGAGGTGGTCGCCGTCCCCGAACATCCGCGGGTCCCGGAAGTAGAGCGACTCGTAGTCCAGCTCGTCCACGCCACCCCCCTGCCGGAGCTCCTCGAACAGGTCGTCGCGCAGCTTCGGGTCGCCGCCGAGCGCACGGGAGACCCGAGCATACGGACCGGTCACGGGGAAGCGCACGAGGACGACGCGGATGGAGCGGGAGCGCAGGTCGTCCACGAGGTTCCGCAGCGAGACCACCATCGCCGGATCCCACGGGTCGCTCCCCTCGAAGTGACGCTTCGCGGCCTGCTCACCGCCCTCCAGGTCGCGGGTCGTCCAGGCGCCCGTGGGATCGGTCGGGTCGCGGAAGTGGCGGGAGCTCGTGACCCACTGCAGGAGGATGCCGAGCTCCCCGACGTACGGTGCGACGTTCGCCTTGAGCCACTTGCCGCCGTAGAGCAGCGGTGCCCGGCGCCGACGCGCCAGCTCGAGGTAGTCGACGTAGCGGCCCCACACGGCCTCGGGCTCGAAGCTGTCCGTCTTGAACGAGCTGAACGAGGCGGCGTCGTACGGGAGCAGCACCGCGCCGCAGCCCCGCGTGCCGTGATCGAGCAACCAGGGCACGCGAAACTCGGACTTGGCGTAGTGCTCGCCCGGGACGGCGACGTTCATCGCGCGGCCGAGCAGGGGGGCCTCGACCGCGAACCGCGCGTGGCTGTCGCCGGCGATCATGAGCTCGGCGTCGATCGGGCCGTGCAGCCACTTCGCGTCCATCCGCCGCACGTCGTGGTCCGCGCACACCAGCCGCACGAAGGCGACGCAGAGGGCTCCGTGGAGCAGCAGCCCGATCGCGACGAACAGCAGCGCGCGCCTCAAGGCTCGACCGGGCGCGTGAACAGGGCGGCGCGGTCCACGACGAGCTCGTCGGTCGACGGCCCCGTTCCGGTGATCGCGTCGGTGTACGCCCGCCAGGCGACCGCACCCTGCCCGAGCGAGGGGAAGCCGGGGCAGTCCCAGGGGACCTCGCTGCAGTGCGCCTCGCCGTGGCAGTCGCGCGCGAGCTTCCAGGCGTACAGGTCGTCGGCCTTCGCGTGGTCCGGCACGTAGTCGCGAGCGCTCCCCACCATCTCGTCCGAGCGCACGGCGACCGAGGCCGACAGGTGCTCGACCTCGACCACGCTGAAGTTCGCGTAGACCGACTTGCCCGTCCGCTCGTGGTTCACCCCGTAGACCATGACGAAGGCGTCCTTGTCCTGGGGCAGCAGGAAGTGCAGCGAGACCCCGAAGAACGTGTCGCGGTTGCAGCCGGGCGGGCAGTCGTCGCCGCTGTCGGTGATCACCGTGTTCAGCGGGGTCATGCGGTAGTCCGCGTACCGCGTGCGGATGGCGAGCTCGAGCGTACCGGCGGCCGCGCCCCAGTCGTCCTTCTCGCTCCAGCCGCTGCCCCGGGGACGCAGGGGTGGGGGCACCAGCGGATCGAAGGTGGCCTGCTCGACCGGGGTCGCGCGGAACACGGTGAACGGCGGGTCCGCCATCCATGCCTCGCCCGCGTCGGGGTCCTCGAACCGCGCGGTGCGCCCCTGCAGCCGGATCGTGTCCGCCTCCTCGTGCAGACCGAGGATCAGCTCGTCGGCGGCGATCACGTCGACGTTGATCTGCTCCTCGGGGACGCCGGCACGCAGCAGGGCCTCGCGGACGCGTCGCTCCGTGGCCGCGTCTGCGACCGAGACCACGACGATGTCGGCGTCGAACGGCCCCCCGGGCCCCGTCCCCGCCACGAACTGGTTGAGGCTGTCCCCGAGGTTGAAGAACAGCCACTCGCGCCCGGTGCGCTCGAGGCGGTCGTGGATGTACGACCGGAAGGAGAAGTAGGCCGAAGGGGGAGGGGTCCGGCCCACCGCGATCACCGCCTCGTCCGGCCGCAGGCGCCAGGCGAGGTTCCGGCCGCGTCCGTCCGGCAGGGGGTTCCCCGTCGTCTGCCCGGGGGCCTTCGGCAGGTACCAACCGAAGTAGCGGTTGTCGGGGTTGAACAGGTAGCAGCTCTCCCAGCCGCAGCAGGGCCCAGGGTCGAGCTCCGCGGCGTAGCCGGTGCCGACGGTGAAGCCCGACGCCACGAGCTCGGCGTGGACGCGCTCCTCGCGGGTGTGCGGCCCGGTGTCGCCGGTGGAGGGCGCATCCGTCGAGGGCACCGTGGCGGTGCCGCCCGAACACGCGAGGACGGCGAGCAGGACCATCCCCAGAGCCTACCCCTTCTTCGGCTCCGCGAAGCCCGGCTTGAACACCACGCACAGCGAGGGCAGCAGCAGGAAGGCCGCGAGCAGACAGCCGCCGATCGAGACCACCACGAGGAAGCCGAAGAAGCGGACCGGGAGGAAGTTCGACAGGAACAGGATGGAGAAGCCGAACACGACGGAGAGGGCGTTGAACAGGATGCCGCGTCCGACCGAGTTCATCGTCTCGATGACCGACTCCTCGGGACTGATCCCGCTTCGCCGGAGCTCCCGGTACCGCCAGAGGTAGTGGATGGTGTAGTCCACGCCGACGCCGATCATGATGGACGACAGCATCGCGGTCACGACGTTGAGCTCGATGCCGGCGTACCCCATGAGCCCGAAGAGCATGGGGACGGCGACCAGCAGCGGCACGATGGACCACAGTCCCGCGCCGATCGAGCCGAAGACCAGCGCGTCGAGCACCGCCACGACGACGATGGACAGCGTGAGGCTCGAGACCTGCCCCGAGACGACGGCGTCCACGAGGTCGGAGAACACGGTGCCGAAGCCGCCCACGACGACGTTGTTGTCCTTGAAGTCGGACAGGACCTCGCGGTGGATCTCGTCCACCACGCCCTTGATCTCCGTCGTCGACAGGCTGTTGATCCGCGCCGTCACCACCGCGTGCTCGAAGTCGAAGTCGACCATGCGCTCGAAGTCCTCGGACGAGCCGCCCATCGAGTACAGCAGGAAGAGCTGCGCGATGGCCTCCTTCGTGTCCGGGATCTTCGCCTGGGCCGGGTCACCGCCGCTCACCGCCTGGTTCATCTTCCGGACGACCGTGGCGATGGACATCGTGTACCCGATCTGGGGCATGGCCTTCAGATCGCGCTCCAGGCGGTCGATCTTCTTCATGGTCTCGGGGTCCTGGATGTCCCCCTCCACCATGACGGCGATCTCCGTGGAGCCGCCGAAGTGGTCGTTGACCTCGAGGGCCGTGACCGCGACGGGCGCGCTGCGCGGGTAGTAGTTGATGGGGTTGGTGTCGACCTCGACCAGCGGGATGCCGCTGGCGGCGACGACCGCGAACACCAGGCAGCCGGCCAGCACCGCGCGCGGGCGGGCCGCGACGAACTTCGCCAGACGGTTCAGCGCGAGGTCGAGGCCGTGGCCCTCACCGTGCACCCCGGCACCGGCGACCGGCTTGGGGACGGGGAGGATGGAGAGGACGGCCGGCCCGAACAGGAGGCTCGCGGCCATCGCGAAGGTGACGCCCCACGCAGCGAGCCAGCCGAGCTGGACGGCGGGGACGACGATGTGCGTGAGCAGGCAGAGCAGCCCGGCCACGGTGGTGGTGCCGGCGGCGACGATGGGCAGACCCAGCCGCTCGAGGACCTCCTTCGTGAGCTCTCCGGCAGTCTTCGTGGTGCCCGGGACGTTGAGCTCCTGGTACTGTGCCACGAGGTGGATCGCGTGGTCGTTGCCCACGGCGAGCAGGATGACGGGCAGCGTCACCGTCACCATCTGCACCTTCCAGCCGAGCACCGGGATCAAGCCCATCGACACGATGATCGACATGATCTGGATGCTGAACGGCAGGACCACGCCGCGGAGCTGCCGCAGCGTCGCGAACAGGAAGACGATGATGACCGCCACGCCGAACGGTGCGAAGCGGCGGATGTCGGAGCGGATGTCGTCGCTGACGTGCTGACGGATGTCCGGCATGCCACCGTAGGTCACGGCCTCGGGGCCCGGGTGGGCGTCGACCACGCGGTGCAGCTCGGCGACCGTCTCGGCGTCGCTGGCCTCGGTGGACAGCATCGCGATGATGGCCACGGCGCTGAAGTCGCTCGCCATGACGTTGCCGAACACGAGGTCGTTGGCCTTCAGACGTTCCCGGAGCGCGGCGCGACCAGCGTCGTCGGTCGGGATCCGGGCGATGGCGGGCTCGACCAGCATCATCCCGTCCGGAGACCCGGAGATGTCGGTCAGCGTGAACGGCGAGACGATCCGCGTGAAGGTCTTGACCTTCGCCAGGTCGTCCCCGATGGCGCGCACCCGTTCGAGGGTGGAGGCCTGCAGGACGTCGGGCGCCGACAGGATCACCATGACCGGCTCGGAGCCGCCGAAGCGCTCCTCGATCTTGTGGACGTTCTCCCGCGCGGGCATGTCCGGCGGCAGCTGGTTCTTGATCTCCGGGTCGATCTCGATCCCTGGCAGACGCGTCGCGAACAACGCGGTGATCGCCAAGAAGATCGCGATGATCGGCCAGCGGAACCGGATCACCCACTCAGACGGGAAAGTCATGGCGCCACGGGTATCCCGTCGGGACTCGGTGGTCCCCTCCTTCAGGCATGGCCGTCCTCGGTGGCGGTGCGGGCGACCCGGGCATGGACCCGACCGGCCCGCACCAGCTCGTCGAGGGAGCGCTCGAGCGTGATCATCCCCTCGGCGCCGCCGGTCTGGATGACGCTGACCAGCTGCGGCGTCTTCCCGTCGCGGATCAGCGCCGCGGCGGCGCGGTTGACCCGGAGCACCTCCACGGCGGGGATGCGCCCCGGCCCGTCCCTTCGCGCCAGCAGGCGCTGGCTGACCACCGCGCGCAGGGCGTCGGCGAGCTGGACGCGGATCTGCCGCTGCCGCTCGGGCGGGTAGGAGTCGACGATGCGCTCCACCGCGGAGGTCGCGGATCGAGAGTGGAGGCTCGCGAACACCAGGTGGCCGGTCTCGGCGGCGGTCAGCGCGAGCTGGATGCTCTCCGGGTCGCGCATCTCACCGACCAGCATCAGATCGGGGTCCTCGCGCAGGGCGTCGCGCAGACCGGTGGCGAAGTCGGGCACGTGGCGTCCGATCTCACGCTGGCGGACCAGCGCACCGCCCACCTGGGGGAACGTGTACTCGATGGGGTCCTCGAGGGTGACGAGCACCCCCTGCCGCCGCTCGAGGGCGCGTCGCGCCAGCGCGGCGAGCGTGGTCGACTTGCCGCTGCCCGTCGGCCCCACCACGAGCACCAGGCCGTGCGAGAAGCCCACGAGCTCGTCGAGCGACGGGGGCAGGTGCAGGGAGCCGAGCTCGGGCGCGGCCCGGCGCAGCACGCGAAGCGCGACGGCGAGCCCCTGGTCGCAGCGATAGGCGGCCAGGCGGAACCGGTGGCCGCTCGGGAGCGCGAGCGCGCGGTCCACGCTCCCCCCCGACGCCAGCCGGCCCATCCCCTCGCCATCCAGGAGGGCCGCCAGCATGCCGTCCACGTCCGGGACGGCGTCACCGAGCTGGAGCAGCCGTCCGTCGACCCTCAGGACCGCGGGCTCGCCGGTCGCGAGGTGCAGATCGCTCGCGCCGCGCTCCGCTGCGTGATCGAGCAGCGCACGCAGCGCCGTGGGGACCTCTCGTGGTCCCGTCGACACCGGGGGCAGCGCGGACCGCTCGGCGGCGACCTCGGGGTCCGATGCTGGCGCCACCAACCGGAGCGCCGGCGGTGCGGCGGCGGCGGGGCTCGGCTCGGGGGAGGGCTCGGGCTCGGGCTCGGCCTCGGTGGTGGCCCGGAGTCGCGTGAGGCGGATGCGGGGGCTGCTCGGGTTCTTCACCTCGACCAGGACCCGACCGATCTCGTCCTCCCGCTCGTAGGCGATCTCACCCTGGCCGGCGAGGAGCATGCGCCGCTCGTCGTCGAGGAGCTCCTTCACCACCTGCCCGTGCCGGTCGGGCCCCATGGGGCGCATGAACAGCTTCACCGGGAGCCCGGAGCGGGTGAACGCGGGCGGGCTACCGAGCCGGAGCACGAGCTCGTCGGCGTCGTGGTCCACCATCACCCGCAGCAGCCCGGACACGTGGGACATCGATCCTCCCCTCGGGTCCGTAGCAAGGTCGGGGCCAGCCCTCCGGGGCCTCTGGAGCACGCGATCCGCGACAAGCTGTCATCGCCGGGGCCCGGGGGTCGACGCTCTCCGGTCAGCCTGTCAGGAGGCGACGAGCACACCCAACAGGAAGCCGAGGACACCGGACAGGAGGGTGAGGAGCGTGGCGATGATCAGGGTCACGGCGCCCACGATCAGCGCCTGCTCCAGGGTCTCGTTCACCTCGTCGGCTTCGTCGAGAGGCAGCAGCTCGATCGAGGGCTCGTCCAGCACCGACACCTCCCACATGGGCACGGGCCGGTGGTTCGGGCGCGTCTCGATGGTGTGGATGGCCCTGGAGCTCACGGTGTCCTCCTGATCGACACGTTGTCTCTTACAAGACCCGTGCCTACCGCGGAGGACGTGAAAGCTGCGCTACGACCGGGGTCGACCATCGGTCCTGCGACAAGATGATCGCAGGCTCAGCTGCCGCGCGGGGCGACGAAGCGGGTGCCGAAGCGGCCCTTGATGCACAGGTGACCGCCCGTCACGCTGGCGTCGTGGGGGGAGGTGACCTTCACGATGCGGTCGTCCTGGACGTGGAGCGTCAGCGTGCAGCCGACGCCGCAGTACGGGCAGATCGTGTCCGTCTGCGTCTGGCGCTCCGGCTCCCAGGCCCCTTCCTGGCGCAGCTCGTGCTCGGTCACGGGTTGCAGGGCGCCGGTCGGGCAGACCCCGATGCAGTTGCCGCAGTACACGCAGGCCGAGTCGGTGAGGGGCTTGTCGAGCTCGGTGCTGATCCGGGCGTCGAAGCCCCGGCCCGCGACCGCGATCGCGAAGCTCGCCTGGGCCTGCTCGCCGCACGCGTCGACGCACTTGTAGCAGAGGATGCACTTGCCGTAGTCGCGGACGTACAGCTCGTTGTCCACCTTGATCGGCTGGCAGACGGTGGCGGCGGTCGCGCCGTCGGTGGCGTGGTGGTGACCCGCGCGGGCGGCGTCCCGCTCGCCGGCGGCCGACGGAGGGGCGGCGGGGCCCATGCGCGACGGATCCGCGCCCAGCGAGGCCATCCAGGGCTTCACCTGCTCCGCGGCGGACAGATCCACCGAGGACCCGAGCAGCTCGAGCACCATCTTGCGCGAGGTTCGGACCCGGTCGCTGTTCGTGCGGACGACCATCCCGGCTTCGGCCTTGCGCCCGCAGGCGGGGACCAGGACCCGGCTCCCCTCGACCTCGACCACGCACACCCGGCAGGCGGTCGCGGGATCGAGGTTGGGCGCCCAGCACAGCGTCGGCGTGCTGATGCCGAGGGTGGCCGCCGCCTCCATCAGCGTGGTGCCCTCGGGGACGGTGACCTTCTGGCCGTCGATCTCGAGCTCGATCACCGTCCACCTCCGAGCAGCCCGAGGCGGACCGCGCTCTGGACCGCGCTCGCGGCCGTCTGCCCCAGACCACAGATCGACGCGTCGCGCAGCACGGCGCCGAGGTCGTCGAGCAGCGCGGGATCGGCGGACCCGCCCGAGCTCCGCCTCGCGACCCACTCCTCCATACGCACCGTCCCGACCCGGCAGGGCACGCACTGGCCACAGCTCTCGTCACGGAAGAAGGCCGTGATCCGGCGTAGCAGGTCGGCGATGTCGGCGCTGTCGTCGAGCACCAGCACCACCCCCGAGCCCATGGTCGCTCCGATCCGCCGCGTGTCCTCGAAGGTGAGGGGTACGTCGAGCTGGTCGGCGGTCACGAAGCCGCCGGCCGCGCCCCCGAGCAGGACGGCGCGCACCGGACGACCCGAGGGCGTGCCGCCCCCGAGCGCGATCACCTCGCGCAGCGTCGTGCCCATCCCCACCTCGACCACGCCGGGTCGCCGCACGTGCCCCGCGAGGCAGAACAGGCGCGTGCCCGCCGAGCCGGGGACGCCACGCGCGGCCCAGGCCTCCGGGCCCTCGGTGAGGATGAGGGGGACGTTGGCCAGCGTCTCCACGTTGTTGATGGCCGTGGGCTGGCCGAACAGGCCGCTGTCGGAGGGGAAGGGGGGCTTCTGACGGGGCTCCCCGCGCAGGCCCTCCATGGAGTTGAGCAGCGCCGTCTCCTCGCCGCAGATGTACGCGCCCGCGCCGCGCACCAGCTCCACGTCGAGCTTCACGCCCCGGCCGAGGACGTCGTCCCCCAGCCACCCGCGTTGGCGGAGGGTGTCGATCGCGTGCTGCAGGCGTTGCCGGGCGAGGGGGTACTCGTCGCGGACGTAGATCCGCGCGAGCTCGGAGCCCACGGCGAACGCGGCGATGGCGACGCCTTCGACCACCGTGTACGGGTCCTGCTCCATCAGCACCCGGTCCTTGAACGTCCCGGGCTCGGACTCGTCGGCATTGCACACGAGGTGGTGGGGACGCGCGGGCTGCCGGGCGACGGCCTCCCACTTGCGCGCGGTGGGGAAGGCGGCGCCGCCCCGTCCGACGAGGCCGCTGCGGCCCACCAGCGCGATCACCTCGGCGGGACCGAGCTCGAGCGCTCGCCGAAGGCCCGCTCCGCCGCCGCTCCGCCGCCAGGCGTCGATGTCGGTGGGATCGACCTGACCGACCCTTCGCAGCAGGTGGAGCGCCTCGCGCGGTTGGAGGGGTTGCACGCCTCCCCGCTCGGGCGCTGTGCCTGACCGGACGGCCTCGGCGACGGAGGGCGCGTCCACACCACCCCACAGGACCTCGGTGGGTGGGGCTCCCGGGACCACGAGCAGCGCGGCGGGCGCCTGATCGCACAGGCCGAGGCAGGGGCTGCGCATCCAACCGCGTCCCTTCACGGCCTTCCCCTCGGGCCCCAGCGTGCCCGCGAGCTCGCCGCAGATCCGCTCCGCCCCGGCCAGCCTGCAGGCCACGTCGTCGCAGACGTGCGCGACCGTCGTGGGCCGCTCCTCGTCGACGTTGAACAGCGCGTAGAAGGTGACCACGCCCCAGGCCTCGGCTGGCGGCACGTGGAGGCGGCGGCACACGTAGCCGAGCCCGCCTTCGGTGATCCGACCCACGCGATCCTGGAGCGCGTGCAGCGCGGGGAGCAGGTGGGCGCGGAGGCGACGCGCCTCGCGGAGCGGAACCGTCGCCAGGGTCTCCCCCTCGCCGATGACGGCGTCGACGGCTTCGCGCTCCTCGCGGCTCGGTTCGGTGTCCAGGTGACGGAGATCCACGGTGCCTCAGCTGGCAGGTGCGGGCGACAGGCGCTCGACGCGGACGGCAGCCGCCTTGAACTCGGCGGTGCCGGCGGCGGGATCGCTCGTGTCGACCGTCAGCAGGTTGGTATCCACCTGATCGGGGTGGTGGAACGTCATGAAGACCAGGCCCGTACGGAGGTGCGGGTCGATGCGGACGACGGTCTCGACGGCGCCGCGCCGGCTGGAGACGCGGACGCGATCGCCCTCCGTCAGTCCGTGCTCGGCGGCGGTGCCCGGTCCCATCTCGAGCGCCTCGCCGCGGGACAGCGGCGCACCGAGGTGGCCGCTCTGGACACCGGTGTTGTAGGAGTCGAGCTTGCGGCCGGTGGTCAGGAGGAGCGGGAAGCTCTCGTCCACCGGCTCCGCGACCGGCGCCCACGCGACGACCGCGAACGGCGCTCGCTGGCCCGGGACCGGATCCTCCCAGAGCCGCGCGTGCAGGAACGGGGTGCCCGGGTGGTCCTCGCTCGGGCAGGGCCACTGCAGCCCGTCCTCGGCCTCGAGGCGCTCCCAGCTCATGCCCGCGTGCATCGGGGACACGCGGCGGAGCTCCTCCCACGCATCGTGGGGCGACCGGATGCCGAGATCGACGCCCAGACGCTTCGCGGTCTCCACGAGGATCTCGATGTCGTCGCGCGCCCCGTCGGGCGGCGGGACCGCCCGGCGGCAGCGCTGCACGCGACGCTCGGAGTTGGTCACGCTGCCCTCGGACTCGCACCAGGACGCGGTGCCCGGCAGGACCACGTCGGCGAGCTCGGCGGTCTTCGTGAGGAAGATGTCCTGCACGACGAGGTGATCGAGGCGCTTCAGGCAGTCGATCGCGTGGCCCGAGTTCGCCTCGCTCTGCGCCGGGTTCTCACCGAAGATCCACAGCCCGCGCAGATCGCCGCGGTGCATGGCGTCGAACATGGCGGTGAGGTGCCACCCCGGCTTCTCCGGGGTCCGGTCGATGTCGCCCCAGACGCTGCGCACGCGGGCCCGGGCGACCGGGTCGACCACGTCCTGGAACCCGGGGAACTTGTTGGGCAACGCACCCATGTCGCCGCCGCCCTGGACGTTGTTCTGTCCTCGCAGCGGGTTCAGGCCGCAGCCCCAGCGCCCGATCTTCCCGGTCGCCAGCGAGAGGTTGATCAGCGCGCGGACATTGTCGACGGCGTTGTGGTGTTCGGTGATCCCGAGCGTCCAGCAGATGACGCCGCGGTCCGCCCTGCCGTAGTCGATGGCCACCTTGCGGACCATCGCGGCCGGCACGCCCGTGACCTCCTCCACGTCCTCCGGCCGGTACTGCTGGACGGACGCGGCCCACGCGTCGAAGCCGGTGGTCGCGCGGCGCACGAAGTCGTGGTCCACCAGGCCCTGCTCGATCAGGACGTACCCGATGGCGTTGGCGAGCGCGATGTCCGCCCCCACGTGCAGCGGCAGGTGCAGGTCGGCCCAGGCCGCCGTGGACGTCCGCCGGGGATCGACGACGTACAGCCGGGCGCCGTTGCGCACGCCGCGGATGACGTGATGGAAGAAGATGGGGTGGGCCTCACGGGTCGATGAGCCCACCAGGAGGATGACGTCGGTCTCCTCCATCTCGCGGTAGGACGTCGTCCCACCGCCCGCACCGAAGACCGTCGCCAGACCGACGACGCTTGGGGCGTGTCAAGTTCGGTTGCAGCTGTCCACGTGGTTCGTGCCGATGGCCGTGCGCACGAACTTCTGGGCGACGTAGTTCGACTCGTTCGTGGCCTTGGAGCAGGCGAACATACCGATCGAGGTGGGCCCGCTCGCGTCCATCACGCGCTTCAGGCCGCTCGCGGCGCGATCGAGCGCCTCGTCCCAGGTGGCGGGACGCAGAACGCCGGCATCGCGGACCAGGGGAGTGGTGAGGCGGGGCAACCGAGCCATGGGGACCTCCTTGCGGAACGGTGCCCATCCTCTGTTGGAGCGGCCAGGAATGCAAGCCCGGAGGGCGTGCTACTCGCCCTCGCCCTTCTGCATGACGACCAGCTTGTACTCCGCGAACTTCGACTCGCCCGCGGTCACGAGCACGGCGGTGATCAGGGAGTAGGGCGTGGAGGCGTCGGCCACGACCAGGAGACGTCCGTCGAAGGGCTCTCCACCACGGATCTCGAGGGCCTTGAGGTGGTCCGCCCGCTCGATCAGCGAGTCGCGCAGCTCCGGGATCGAGACCTGACCGCTGGTCGAGTCGACCTTGGCGGTCGGGACGACCTCCTTGTCCTCCACCAGGATCATCTGCTTGGTGATGGTGACCTTGGTGGCGGCCTCCATCACCTTCTTGTTGGTGGACTCGGGCGGCCGCATGTCCAGGCTGACGTTGATGTTCGACGGCTCGGTCGCGAAGCTCATGACCAGGAACACCAGGAGCATGGTCATGATGTCCATCATGGGCGTCAGGTTCAGGTGCCCGATGGTCTCGCCTGGCAGCGCCTTCTTCTTCTTGCGCTTCTTCTTGTGGTGCGCACCACCGGACCAGAGCATGTCCTCCGGGCTCACGTCGTGGTGCTCGCCGTCGTGCTCGGGCGGGTACGTCTCCATCCCGCCCTCGGCCGGCTCGTTCTCGTCGGCGCCGCTCATCAGCCCCCTCCGGTGCTGGCGCGTGCCAGCAGGACATCGGGGAACAGCATCCGACCTTCGTACTCGCGCGCAGCGTCCATCGCCGCGACCACGGTGCGGTACTCGATGTCGTCCGACGCCGTGATGATCAGCGACTCGCCCATCTGGAGCGTCCGCTTCACCTTCTCGAGCTCCTGCGTCAGCTTCTCGTTGTCGTACTCCCCGCTCTTGAGCTTCACCTCGACGGCGCCGAGCTCCGGCTGGTTGGTGACCAGCTTGTATCCCTGGGAGTGGATGAACAGGGTGAGCGTCACCTCCGGCTTCTTGTCCGGGTTGTCGCTCGGGTTCCGGGCGCTTGAACCGTAGGCCGGCGGCATCAGGTCGATGAGACGGAACTCGATGACGACCTGGAAGGTGAAGATCAGGAAGATGACGAGCGTGGTGATGATGTCGAGGTACGGCGTGAGGTTGAGCTCACCGCTCTCCGCTGCCTCGTCTTCGAGCTCGTGGTGGCCTCGACGGCTCATCGTGTGCCCGCTCCGGTGGGTGGGGTCAGCTCAGCGTAGCCCGATCCGGTCTGGGACCGAATCAAGTCGCCGCCGGGGTCCCGGACTCGCGACCACCGGACGCCAGGCGACGACGCGCCAGGATGTTCTCGATGCGGATCGCGCTGTGCTCGACGCCGTCCATGACGTTCTTCGTGAGGACCGACAGGACCATGTGGAAGAACACGCACGTCACCGCGATCGCGAGGCCGAAGAAGGTGTTCGACATGGCGTGGGCGATACCCTGGGTGAGCAGGACCGACTTCTGGTCCGGCGCCGCGAGACCGACGGCCGCGAAGGCCTGGATCAGACCGTAGACGGTGCCGACCAGCCCGATCAGGGTGGCGAGGTTCGCGATGCCCCAGAGGATGCCGGCGCGGCGCGTGACCTGCGGCATGACCTCGGACAGGCCCTCGTCGATGGCTGCGGTGACGGCGGCGCCGCCCATCCGCGCGTTGACGAGCGCGCTGCGGACCACGCGGGGCACGGCGGCGCCCTCCTGCGAGGTGCACAGCTTGATGGCGCGGTCGAAGTTCCCCGCCATCACCAGCTTCTCGATCGCCGACAGGAACGTCTTCTCGTTGATCCGGAGACGGAACATCAGGACGAACAGGCGCTCCGACACGATGGCCATGGCGAAGATGAGCACAAACAGGTTCACCCACATCAGGCTTCCGCCGTCGCGGAACAGCTGGGCAATGCTCGTCATGAACGGAATCTCCGTGTCGTTGGGCCGGTCGAGGCCCGTCCAGTCGGCGAAGGATGCAGCGATCGGGTCCGGCGTGCAAGCCGCGAGACCAGGGGCGCGGGAATAATAGCGTGCGTGGTTAACGTGTGGGGCCGGTTCGCGCAGCCCCGCGGGCCACCGAACCGTTCGGTCCACGGCGCAACGGGTTTCGGACGATCCGCGTCGAGCGGATGCGACGCCGTGCTGGACGGGATCCGGATCACGCGAACCGCAGGTCGTGGCGCTGGCCACAGTAGCGGCAGACCAGCACCGTCATCCCGCGAACGGGAGCGTCGAGGTTGGCGTCGCAGGCGGTGCAGCGCGTCGGTGCGTCGACGGGCATGCCGTGGTCGGGCGCGGGCACCGCGACGCCGCCGGCCATGCGGTGGGCGATCTGGCCGGAGCGCAGCTCCTCGATCCAGGTGTCCCAGAGCTTGGCCGACTCACCCGAGTTGATGTCGAAGACACTCTTCTTGAGACGGGTGTTCTGCCACTGGATGGTGACGAGCTGATCCTTGAAGACCAGCCCCTTCGTGCTGTCGTCGGAGGCCGCGATGTTGCCGATCGGCTCGTCGATCAGGCACTCGTGCTTGTCCTCGGAGGAAGCCGTGAAGAACAGGAACTTCTTCGTCTTGATGGTTTCCTTCTGCTCGAACCGGATCCGCTTGTCCGTGAGGTAGAGGAAGCCGTTGACCACGCCGCCGGGGGCGTCCTGCCAGGCGCACTCGCCGGTCACGAAGGGGTGCTCTCCGGGAGCGAGCTGGAAGCGGGCCTCGTCGAACCGATCGAGGTGCTCGTGCGCCTCCCCCACGTCCTTCTTCAGGCGGTCGAAGGGCTCGACAAAGGGCTTGGCGAGCGCGTCGAGGCGCTGGGCCTCCTGCTCGACCGTCGCCTTCACCGCCTCCGCCTCCTCCTCGATCGCCTCCAGGTCGGAGCGGTTCGCGCTGCTGACGGGCGTGCGGGACAGGCGAGCGCGGCACGCCTCGATCCGCCCACGCACCCGCTGCGTGGCGTCGCCGGACTCGCGCCGCAGCTGATCGACGAGGCCGGGAGCCGCCGCCAGCAGTCGCGCGTGCGTGTCTGCGAGATCGGGCCCCCACACCCATCCACGCGAGCGGGCGCGCGTGAGCTCGGCGCCGACCTCCGCGAGCTTCACCTGGCGGTCGGCGACGCTCGAGACCTCGTCCGCGAAGGTGCATCCCCGCGTGGCCGCGTCCAGCGCGCGGTCGGCGTCCGCAGCAGCCTGCTTGGCTCGCTGGAGCTCGGGGTCTTGCTGGTCGGACATCGACGCGCCTCCTGGCGGCCCGAGAGTACCAGGATGTCAGGTCGGGTCCAGCGACAACCGATCGCCCCAGGTCGGAGGACGGTGGGTCGCGGGCTGGAAACATCGGTCGGTCCTGGGTCGTGCCTCGTGCGATCTCCGGTGTCACCGCGGTGACCATCCCGGCCTGCCCGCTGGCGGGCCCAGAGGCGGTTATCCCCGGTGACCTCGAAGCGGAGGCCCCGTGAGTCTCGTCGTCGCCGAACACCTCCCCACCGATCCCGAGGCCGAGGCGCGCCGCGGTCTGTCCGCGATGGCGCTCGGCATCGTCGGATCGGAGATCCTCAAGATCGCAGCGGACGTCCGGCGCATGCAGGCCGAGGGTCAGCAGGTCGTGAACCTGACGGTCGGGGACTTCGCGCCGAGCGAGTTCCGGATCCCGCGTCGGTTGGAGGACGCGGTGTCCGCGGCGATCGCCGAGGGCCAGACGAACTACCCGCCTTCGGACGGGCTCCCGGAGCTGCGCCGCGCCGTGCGGAGCTTCCTCGATCGTGAGCTCGGTCTGGACTACCCGCTGGAGGGGATCCTCGTGTCCGGTGGGGCGCGCCCGCTGCTCTACGGCGCGTACCGAGCAGTCCTCGATCCGGGTGACGTCGTCGTCTACCCGGTGCCGTCGTGGAACAACAACCACTACTGCCACATGGTGGGAGCGGTGGGAATCCCGGTGGTCTGCTCGGCCGAGGACAGCTTCCTGCCCACCCCGGAGCTCCTCGCTCCCCACCTGCGCACCGCCCGCATGATCGTGCTCAACAGCCCGCTCAACCCGACGGGGACCACGTTCTCGGAGGAGGCTCTGCGCGCCGTGACGCAGGCCATCGTGGACGAGAACCTCCGCCGGCAGCAGACCGGCGAGCGCGCGCTGTACCTGTTGTACGACCAGGTCTACTGGACGCTGACCCTGCACGGCACGCGCCACGTCGACCCGATCCGTCTGGTCCCCGCGTCCGCGCCGTGGGTGATCCTGGTCGACGGCCTGTCCAAGGCCTTCGCGGCCACCGGCCTCCGCGTGGGCTGGAGCTGCGCCGCTCCCGCGGTGACCGCTCGGATGCGCGACATCCTCGGCCACGTCGGCGCCTGGGCCCCGCGCCCCGAGCAGCGCGCGTCCGCGGTGATGCTGGACGACGCCGAGGCCACGCACGCCTGGCTCGACCACATGCGCACCGAGATCGCCGCGCGCCTGGACGCGCTCTACGACGGCCTGTCGGCGCTGCGTGCGGAGGGCTTGCCCGTCGAGGCCATCGCTCCAGCCGGCGCCATCTACCTCTCGGCGCGCTTCGATCTCGCCGGGCGCGCGGGTTTCGAGACCAACGACGCGATCCGGAAGTGGGTGCTCGCGACCTCCGGCACCGCCGTGGTGCCCTTCAACGCGTTCGCGTACCCGCACCAGGACGGTTGGATGCGCCTGAGCATCGGCGCGGTGTCCGTGGCGCAGTGTCACGCGTGCGTCGATCGGATCGGCGCGGCTCTCAGGTCGCTCTAGCCGAACTGCTTCGCCAGCTTGAGGCCCTGCATCTGGTAGCTGGAGCCCGTCTGGCCGTACAGCGCGTCCGGGATGGCCTCGTTGCGCATGAACTCCACGCGGAACAGGGCCTGCCCGTGCTCGAGCAGGAACGGCACGTCGTGCGTGCGGATCTCGAGCACCAGCCGCGCGCCGGGCGTGCTGTCGTCGGCCGACCATCCGAAGCCCGAGTCGATGAAGCCGGCGTAGTGGGTGCGCAGCTCGCCCTTGGTCGCGTCGAAGGCGACGAGCTCCGCGCACACGTCGGGCGGGACGAACAAGCGCTCCCGGGTGGCGAACACGTAGAACTGCTCGGGTTCGAGCACGTGCCCGTCCTCGGGGGCCGCGGGCAGCGACACCCAGTAGCGGTCCGTGGGGAGGTTCCGGCGGCAGAGGTCCACCGGCGGCAGGTGCCGGCGCGCGAGGTACCCCACCGCACCGCCCTCGGCGCTCTCGAGGTCGACCGACATCAGCACCGAGGGGCTGGGCTCGCTCGCGACCGGGGCCGCCGAGTGGTCCGACCACCGACAGAGCGGGCTCGTCAGCTGGCGCCGCTCGAGCTCCTCCGCGTCGAGGACCGGCCGACCCCGCGCGAGCCGCAGCTGCCCGAGGCAGTCCCCGCGGCGCACCGCCACGTGGAACGACTGGGGCGTGATCTCGAGGAACAGCCGCCCGCGATACCCCGCCGGGACCGTGTCGAAGGCGGTGCCGTGCTCGGTGAGCAGGCGCACGAACACGTCCAGCCGGCCCGTCGAGCTCTTGGGGTTGCCGCGGCCCCACACGTCGACGGGCAGCTCGACCACCTCCTCGACCTCCGCGAGGTAGACCCCGCCGCGGTGCAGGACCATCGGCTCGTCCCGGTCCAGGCGATGGACGGCGGTCGCGAGACGGCCGAGCTTGCGCTCGACCCCCGTGTGGCCCGGCAGGAAGCTGCAGTGGAGCTGCCACAGGCGCGCCCCCAGCCGGATGTCGAGCGACGAGGGCTGGATCTGCTCCGGCCGGACCGGGACCAGCGCCTGGATGGCGCCGTCCGCGATCATCGCACGCAGCGTCTGCGAGACGAGGATGGCGCCCGATCCCACGGATCAGCCCCACCCGCGGAGACGGTTCTCCTGCGCCCGGTACAGCGAGATGGACTCGCGGATGACCTTGTTGGCCTCGTCGCGACCGCCCATGGCGTCGATCGCGATGGTCTTGCCGGGCTCGAGCGCCTTGTAGTCCTTGAAGAAGCGCGCCATCTCGTCGAGCGTGTGCCGCTGCAGCTGATCGATGTCGGTGAACCCGGACACGGCAGGATCGTCGACGTGGACCGCGATGATCTTGTCGTCCTCCTCGCCGCCGTCCTTCATCCGCATCACCCCCACCGCGCGCGCTCGCATGATGGAGAGGGGGACGACCGACTCGTGGCCCAGCACCAGCACGTCCAGCGGATCGCCGTCACCACAGTAGGTGCGGGGCAGGAAGCCGTAGTTCGCCGGGTAGAACACCGCGCTGTACAGCACGCGGTCGACGCGCAGCATGCCCGAGGGCTTGTCGAGCTCGTACTTCACGCGGGATCCGCGCGGGATCTCGATGACGACGTTGAAGAACGTGTCGACCGTGTCGGGGTTGTTGGGCAGGTCGTGCCAGGGGTGGGCCATGCGTCCTCCGCGGCGCAAGCTATTCCGCGGCGCCGTCCCCGTCGCCGAAGCCCTCGCGGTGCCGCACGAGTCGCGGGCGGAACGCCAGCAACACGTCGAACGCCGTCTCGGGCGCGCCAGCGGTCAGCACATCCATGCCGATCCGTCCCTCGATCGCGGCGGGGAGCGCGCCGAGCTGGACCGCCACCGTCCCGCGGAAGGCGATACGTCCCGGCCAGTGATACCCGGCGAGCAGGCCGAGGTCCCCCTGCCGCGCTCCGAGCCCGCCGGCCACGTCGAAGCCGATGGTGGTCGGACTGGTCGCGTCGCCGAAGGAGTCGCCGTAGGCGAACTCGCCGTTCATCAGCTGTCCGGCGCGGAGGGCCGCGCGGATCCAGGCGGCGTTCACGGGGCGGAAGACCACGCCCGTCTCCACGGGCACGAGCAGCTTCACGGCGGGCTCGTCGGTGGTGTCGGAGGGCCGCCCGAGCCCGACCGCCCCGCCGATGGCGGCGTGCAGGCTGACGGGCGGATGCTCGACCGGCTCGGGGGGCGGCGCGACCTCGGGTGTGGTCTCGGCGACGGGGACCGGCTTCGGCTCCTCCTTCGTGGGCTCGACGAGGCCGGTGACCACCACGACCGGGGTGTCGGGGAACGCCATGACCACGCGCGCGAAGCGGACGTCGTCCTCGCTCGCACCGACCTGGACGAGGTGCAGCCCCGGGTCCACCGTGATCGGGAAGCGGGTGATGATCTCGCCGTCGACCGCCCCGATCCACCGGAACAGCTCGGGCTCCACAGACAGCGGCGTGGATCCCGACGGTGTGGTCTGCAGGGCGGTCTCGTAGGTGCCGCGGAGCATGTCGCCGAGATCCGCGTTCCAGGTGCCCGGCGACACGCGCGCCGCGGCCTGCCAGCTCGCCGCCGCCGTCGCCTCGTCGCCCGACAGGGTCAGCAGCGCACCCTCGACCAGCCACATCCGGGCGAGCAGCTCCGGGTTGGCCACGGCGCCGCAGCCGAGCGAGGCCTCGAGCGCGCGCCTCGAGGTCTCCGCTGCGTCGACGTCGGCCTCCACCAGGGATCGTTCGGCGGCATCGATGAGGTCCAGCCGGTCGTCACGGCTCGGACAGTCCTGGGCCGAAGCCATCCCCGACCACCACAGCAGCACCACGCCCGCCTCCTGCGCGGCCCCCATCATCCACGAAACCGGGGGACCGTGCCAGCAGCCAGCAGGTTGCCGAACGGTGCCGGCAGGCGTTTCAGCAACCTGCGGGGACGCGCGAGCGGTACCCTGAAGCTAGTAGTGGGCCTCCCAGGCGTCGCCGCCCTTCCACACGTAGCGGGAGGGGTTGCGCCGGCCGACCACGATGGTCTTCACGACGGTCTCGGAGTCCGAGATCATCTTCACGGTGTGCGAGCCCTCCGTCAGCTGGACGCCCATCACGGGTGTGCGGCCGATGACCTTGCCGTCCACCTCGACGTCGGCGCCGAGCGGGACGCTCGCGAACGTGATGGTGATCGTCGCCGCCGCGACTTCGGGCTCGGGCGCGGGGTGGGGTGTGGGCTGGGGCGTGGGCGTGGGCGTGGCGGGCGCCGGTGCCGGTGTCGGTGCCGGCGTGGGGTCGGGTGCGGGCGCCGGCTGCGGCGTGGGCGTGGGCGTGGGCGTGGCGGGTGCGGGTGCCGGTGCGGGCCGCTCCTCGGGCTGGGGCGCGACCGGGGCGGGTGCCGTGGTCGGCGTCGGGGAAGGCGTTGGCTTCGGCCGCTCGGGACGTCCCGGGCGTGCCTGCCCCGGGGTCGCGGGCGCCAACGCCTCCTCCTGATCCTCACCGAGGCCGAGGATCAGCACCCCACCGCCGAGCACGAACGAGCCCGCGCCGATCGCGAGCCCGACCACCGCCAGCAGGCCGATGGCGCCGAGCATCCCGTAGGCGAGCCTGCTCGGACCCTGGTCGCTGCGACCTTCCCCCTCGGAGAGCACGAAGTGGTGTCCGCCCTGCAGGCGATCCTCGCTGGGGAGCTGCGCCGCGAGCGTCTCGCTGAGCACCGAGCCCACCATCTCGTCGTCCCGGGACAACGCGTTGGCCCGTTCGACGTTCTCCTCGGCCCAGCGCCGCAGGCTGATCCCGTCCGAGCGGCGCCGGATGGCCGCGCAGGTCTCCTCGACCTCCCGAGCGGCGGGCCGGTTGTCCGGATCCACCGAGCGCATCCGGTTGCACAGGGCGATCATCTCCTGCGTGTCCTGCTCGTACTCGCTGGTGTCCGGATCCTCGAGCCCCATCATCTGGCGGCGGGACGGGCGCTCCCCGAGGATCATCAGGTGGGCGGTGACGCCGAGGGAGAAGATGTCGCCCTCGGGGCCGTCACGCCCCTGGAGCCGCTCGGGGGCGATGAAGCCCTTCGTGCCGCCGACATACGCCTGCGTGTGCGCTTCGCGGGACGAGAAGTCGGCCTTCGCGATGCCGAAGTCCAGGATCTTGACCTCGCCGTCCGGCGTGATCTGGATGTTCGCGGGCTTGATGTCGCGGTGGAGCAGGCGGAGCGGCTCACCCGACGGGCCGGGCGACCGGTACACCTTGTCCAGCACCCGCGCGATCTCCTGGAGGATCTCGGCGGTGACCGCCGCCGGCACCGGACCGAGCTTCAGCAGGCGCTGCAGCGACGTGCCGTCCACGTACTCCATGACGACCGCCCACCGGCCCGCGAGCCGCGTCGGCGGATCGACGTTCACGATGGCGCGATCCCGGATCAGCCCCAGGATTCGGGCCTCGTCGCGGAACCGCTGGAGGGTGAGCTCGGGCACGTCCGCGTCGCGCAGCAGCTTGATGGCGACGTTCTTGTGGAAGCCGCCCGCGCCCTCCATGGTGGCCCGGTACACCTTCCCGAAGCCGCCCTTGCCCAGGACGCCGGTGATGCGGTAGCGCCTCGCTTCGAGTTCTTGCATGTCCGCGGGGGGGAGTCTCCTGTAAGAGCATACTCCAACTCGATCGCCGATCGCGTGTGCGTCGCTTCCACACCGCTGTCCGCAGTGCGATAGTCCTGCGCCGCGCTCCCGATGGGGAGCCGGGTGGGGAGGAGTCGCATGGCGTCGGTGGCCAAGAAGATCGGTCTGTCTCTGGGTGCGGACATCTGCTGGCCGGCTTCGTACGAAGAGATCATGAAGCGGCTGGATCTGGACCTGCCGGTCGGCGCCGATCGCGTGCGGTTCCAGACCGAGCGGGTGACCGTCGAGCCCTTCGATCTGGCCTACGAGCCGTCCTACGATCTGGTGATCGACCGCGTCACGCACTGGTTCCACACCAGCCGCGAGTGGGTGAAGAAGCTGTCCCTCGACGGGGTGTACGTGCTGAACAACCCGTGGGCGATCCAGTCCATGGAGAAGCACACCTCCTACGTCGCGATGATGAAGCTCGGGCTCCCCATCCCGAAGACCTGGATGATCCCGCCCAAGGAGTACGAGACCGGCGGCGACTGGGACGTGACCGTCCGGCGGTACAACCGGCTCTTCGATCTCGGGAAGGTCGGCGAGGAGATCGGGTACCCGGCGTTCCTCAAGCCGTACGACGGCGGTGGCTGGGTCGGCGTGACCCGCGTGACCGACGAGCGCTCCCTGCGCCAGGCGTACGACCGGTCCGGCAAGCGCGTGCAGCACCTGCAGGCGGCGGTCAAGGACTACGACCTGTTCATCCGCGCGATCGGCATGGGGCCGCAGGTCAACGTCGTCAAGTACGACGCCGATCAGCCGCTGCACGACCGGTACCGGGTGGAGTTCGGCTTCGTGAACGGCGAGGAGCACCGGCGCGCCACGCGGATCTGCCGCACGATCAACGCCTTCTTCGGCTGGGACTTCAACTCCTGCGAGATGCTGCGTGCGGGCGGGGTCCTGTACCCGATCGACTTCGCGAACGCGTGCCCGGACAGCCAGGTCACGAGCCTGCACTTCCACTTCCCGTGGCTCGTGAAGTCGATGCTCCGCTGGACCATCTTCAACGCCGCGACCGGCCGGAAGAAGCCGATGACGCTGTGGTGGGATCGCTTCTTCGCCGCGCACGATCCCGAGCTCGACCTCGACACGCAGCTCGAGCGGTACGACGCGATCGCGCGGGAGTACTTCGACAGCGATCGCTTCGAGGCGTTCGACGCGGAGCACCTCGGCCACCTCGACGAGGTCGCGCTCGAGTTCTTCGGCTCGGACCGCTTCTACGACATCGTCCAGGAGAAGGTCGAGGCGCTGTTCCCCAAGCACGAGATCAAGGTCTTCACGGATCACTTCTTCGGGATGGTCCAGTTCTGGCGGAAGACCGAGATGGAGCGCATGGCGCGAGCGTCGAAGCCCACCGAGTAGCCACATGCCGCACGTCATCCTCGTCGCTCCGCAGCAACCCGCCTCCCAACGCCGCTACCTCAGGGGGCTGGCGAAGGCGGGCGCCGTGGTCTCGGGCGTGGGCCAGACGCGCCCCGAGCGCCTCGAGCCGGAGGTGCGTCACCTCCTCCACGCCTACGAGCACGTCCCCGATCTGCGAGACGAGGACGCGTTCGCGGCCGCGGTCCAGCGGATCCAGGCGCGTGGGCCCTGGGTCGATCGGCTCGAGACCACCGTCGAGGACTTCCTGCTCCCGACGGCCCGGGCCCGGGCGAAGACGGGGATCCCCGGGCTCACCGTCGAGCAGGCGCTGTTCTGCTCGGACAAGCTCCGGATGAAGGAACACCTCGCGGCGCGCGGCGTGCCCTGCGCCCGTCACACCGAGGTGGGGTTCCCCGAGGACCTCGCCCGGTTCGTGGCCGACGTTGGGTACCCGGTGGTCCTCAAGCCGCGCGTCGGGTCGCGCGCCGCGGACAGCCACCGCATCGACGACGCCGAGGGGCTCGAGCGGGCGCTCGCCGCTGCTCGGGTCGAGGACGCCGATCAGGCCTGGGTCGCCGAGGCGTTCGTCGAGGGACACGAGGGCTTCTACGACACCGTCATGGGGGAGGACGGCGTCGCGATGGAGTTCGCGTCGCACTACTACCCGACCGTGCTCGAGGCGATGCACACCCGCTGGATCAGCCCGCAGGTCGTGCACACGAACCGCCTGCACCAGGACGGCTACGACCGCGTGAGGCAGCTCGGGCAGCAGGTGATCGGGGAGCTCGCGCTGCGTTCGACGGCCACCCACATGGAGTGGTTCCACGGGCCGGGCGGTCACCGGTTCTCCGAGATCGGCGCGCGTCCTCCCTCCTCGGGCTTCTGGGACGTCTACTCGGAGGCCAACGAGATCGACGTGTACACGGAGTGGGCCCGGGTGCTGGTGCGGGGGAGGCTCGAGGAGCCCCCGACCCACCGGTACGCCGCGGGGCTCATCAACCTGCGCCCCTCACAGGACGGCGTCGTGCGCGGCTACTCCGGCGTGGAGCGGATGCAGCGGGCGTACGGCGAGCTGATCTTCCGGATGCACCTGCCGCCACCGGGCACGCCCACCCAACCGATCGGCGCGGGGTACCTCGCGAACGCCTGGGTCTGCGTCAAGCACCCGGACTACGACGAGCTGCGCGGGATCCTCGACGACATCGGGCGCACCGTCCAGGTCTGGGCGGGCTGACCGGAGCGCGCTCGTTGCCCGGCTACTGCGCCGCCAGGTGCAGGGGCTCGCTGTTCGGGGTCTGCTCGAGGCGCGCGACGATCGCCGTCCGCACGACGTTCGGGTCCACGCCCGGCCGCAATCGCACCCGGAGCCCCGGCGGCTGGGCGGCGTGGTCCACGGCCTCGCGGACCCGCGCCATCGAGCCGAGGTGAGCGGAGCCGTCCGTGAACTGGATGTCGACCTGCGACAGACGCTCCGCGCGCACCTCGCCGGCCGGGACCCCCACGCCGTTGGCGGTGATGGAGACCTTGGTGGGGTCGAGACCGAGCTGGGTGCGCACCTGGGTGGCCACCTCGGTCGCCGTCAGGCCGAGCACGTCGAGGGTCCCGTCGCCGAACTCGGCGTAGAGCCGCTGACCGGGGAGCGGCAGGATCTCGACCGAGTCGACGCCGTCGAGGTCGATCAGGGCCTGGCGCGCCGCCTCCGCCGCACGCAGGAACTCCTTGGGCTCGGGGGTGGCCGTCGCCACCAGCCGCACCGTGCCCGGCTGCTCCACGACGGGCGCGCTCTTGCCCTGGCCCGGGCCGACCGTCACCCGCACCATGGGACCGCCGTCCACGTCGAACGGGACGGTGCCCACGTGGTAGCGGCCGAGCGGCAGCAGGCCGTCGAAGAACCGGTGCTCGCTCAGGGACTCCTGCGCCGCCTTCACCACCCGCGCCGAGCCCGGGTCTGAGAACGCGTCGAGCGCCTCGATGGGCACGTCGCCGAAGACCAGGGGGGACAGCTCGATGACCACCCGGCCATGCGTCGCCTCGAGCGTGGCGAGCCACACGAGCGTCTCCTCGTGGCTTCCCACGGCCTCCGCGGCGCGCAGGCGCCTCCAGGTCTCGAGCACGTCGCCGCGCGCTTGCGCCGCGAGCGCCCCCAACCGGTGCTGCTCCCAGGCCAGCACGACGCCCCGATCCTGGAGGGCGAGCATCTTCAGGTAGGTGCGTTCGACCCCGGTCCAGGCGTTCTTCTCGACGAGGATCTTCATCTCCTCGTTGAGCCGGTCCATCTCCGCGCGCGCCCCCGTGCCGGCGGCGTACGCAGGACCGCCCGACAGCAGGAGCAACAGGATCGTCCACATGGCGGTGGAGTGTACGACGGACATCCGTGCGATCAACCCCCTCCCGCGCAGTCGATTCCTCCACCCCCCCGCGTGCCGCGGAGAAGCCCGGCTGGGTATGATGGCGGCGGAGGGACGATGGCTGGACCAGGGCTGACCCTGCTGTTGCTGTCCGCGGCGAGCTGGGCGGGCGAGAAGCGCGATGCGGTGCTGGAGTTGCTCGGCGCGTTCGAGGAGCCGGTGGCGCAGAAGAACCTCGAGGCGCTCGGGGAGGGTGTCGACGCCGAGCTGATGGCGATCGCGGACGACCACGCCGTGCCGCACTCCCGCAGGGGGAACGCGGTGGTTGCGCTGCAGTTCTACCCGACCGATCCCGTGCACACGTTCCTCGTGGCGCACCTGACGCCGGGCAACGACGCGCTGCTCCGTCGCAAGGCGGCACACAGCCTGGCGGCCTTCGGGGCCGCGGCGGTCCCCGAGCTCGCGCCGTCGCTGGCGGACGAGGACGCGCAGCTGCGCATCGCGGTGGCCCACGCGCTGGGGCGCATCGAGGATCCCGCGGCGCGCACCGCGCTCGAGGCCCGGCTGCCCACCGAGTCGGAGCCGGCCGTCAAGGACGCCATCACGAAGGCGCTGGGGACCGGGACGCCGTGATGAACAAGGCACGTTGGACCCAGCTCGGGCTGTCCGCGCTGGTGTGGGGACCGATCACGATCGTGGTCGCGTGTGGCGGAGACAAGGACGGGGAGCTTCCCCCGGACGACGAGCTCCAGTTCGAGGACTTCGGGACGATCCCGTTGTCGGACACCGGGGGGTACGTCGAGGCCACGGTGACCGTGCCCGACGGCGCCGTCTCGACCATGGCGTGGTGCGGTGGCTTCGGCGACGGCGCGCTCGGAGCCGTGTGGACGCTGACCGATCCCTCGGGCAGCGTGGTGTACACGGGTGACGCGCCCGATGCGGGCGGCTTCCGCAGCGACTTCCTGGACGATCTGGTGCCCGCCCTGATCCCGGTGACGCCGGATCTGACGCCGACCCCGGGCGCGTGGACCTTCCAGTGGTTCGTGGGCGCGGGAAGCACGGCTGATCCGAAGTGCGGCGCGGTGCACCGCGTGGACACGCTCTCCGACCCGGCGACGATCGCGGTGGACCTCGTGTTCGTCAGCGTGGCGGGGCTCGATGCCACTTCGGCGCAGTCGGACGAGGCCTTCCAGGCGGCCATCGCGCAGCTCGAGTCCGAGTGGGCGAACGCGGGGCTCACGCCGGTGTTCAACTACCTCGACTTCTCCGGTGACACGGCGAAGTACTCGGTCGTGGACATCGTGGGCGACGACTACGGCGAGTTCAACGACCTGCTCCGCACGTCCTCGCCGGACATCGACCGCGTGATCACGTTCTTCCTGGTCGAGGAGATCAGCAGCGACGGCGCGACGATCCTCGGGCTGTCCGGCGGGCCTCCGGGCGCGGCCGCGGTGCACGGCACCAGCAAGTCCGGCGTCATCGTGACGACGGTGGACCTGCAGGACGAGCCGACCGACGTGGGCAAGATCATGGCCCACGAGGGAGGGCACTTCCTCGGGTTGTTCCACACGACCGAGATGGACGGCACGCGCCACGACCCGCTGGGCGACACGCCCACGTGCAGCGACGGTGACGGCAACGGCATCGCGAACTCGGCCGAGTGCGCGGGGAAGGGTGCAGAGAACATGATGTGGTGGACGCTGACCGAGGGCGTGGCCACGGCCACGGACGACCAGAGCTTCGTCGTCCGCAGCAACCCCGTCTCCGACTGAATCACCGGCGTGCTCGCGCTCGTCCTCACCTGGATGTTGTTCCTCCGCGTCGCCCTCGCCGGTGACGTGGGGGCGGACGCTCCCCCGGAGCCAGCGCCCGGCGTGGAGGATCCTCGCCGACTGCTCGATCTCGGGCGGGAGGCCCTGGCGGCGGGGGATCGGGACCGCGCGCGCGCCCTGTTCGAGCAGCGCATGACGCGGCTCGAGGTCCTCCGGTACACCTCCCTCCGCCCGCTCCTGTCGAAGGCGTTCCTGGCCGAGCAGATGGGCGAGCTGGACGTGGCGGCCGCCAGCTACCGCGACGCCATCCCGGACAACCCGTTCCAGACGGCGCTGGTGCTGCGCGTCCTGTCCCAGCACCCCGACCGGGAAGCGCTGGTCGCCGAGACCTACGCCTACCTGCGGGAAGCCGTGGCGGCGATGCGCCGGGGCGAGCAGGCCCTCATCTACACCACCACCAAGGGCGATCCCCGGTACCTCGAAGAGAAGACGATCGACGAGCTCGTGGCGGACGCACGCGAGGGGAAGGTCGGCAAGTACTGCTACGTCGACAAGCTGGACGTGCGGAAGGTCGAGCGGCTGCCGGACATCGTCCTCGACTACTGCGTCATCGGCAGCATCTACAGCCCGACCGTCACGTTCGACAAGCTCGTGGTCCAGCACAGCGTGGTCCTGGGTGACACCGATCTGGGCCGCACCTTCCTCGGCGCGAAGAACCGCAGCGGGACCGAGCCTGCGTCCACGTTCCGGGACCTGGTCTTCAAGGAGACCGTGTTCATGGGGCGCGCCAACTTCGCTGGCATCGACGTCAGCGGGGGGCGCGCGTACTTCCCGCTCACCGTGTTCGAGGGCGAGGCGGACTTCAAGGGCGCGGACTTTCACGCTGAGGCGGAGTTCCGCTTCGCGTCCTTCGGCAAGGGCGCGAACTTCCGGTTCCTCCGGATGTACGAGCCGGTCTACTTCGGTGGCACGCGCTTCCGCGACGACATGGTCTTCGCCGACGTGTACAGCGAGCGCGACGTGTACTTCAACGAGGCGCTGTTCGAGGGGACGGCGACCTTCTTCGGGTGCGAGTTCCTCCGCGGCGCCACGTTCGAGAGCAGCCGGTTCGGGAAGGCGGCGAACTTCGGCAACCTCCAGGTGAAGTCGGCGCTGAACCTCTCGCGCGTGATCTTCGGGGAGTCGGTCATCGTCCGCGAGGTGACCGCGGGCTCGCTGGACGCCTTCGGCACGCACTTCGCCGCGGACGCCTCGTTCGAGGACGCCACGGTGCTGGGGCGCACGCGCTTCTCGCTCGACGACGTGACCCGATCGTCGGCGACGGCGGACGGGCTGGACTCCCTGCTGCCGCTGTACCGACGGTACCAGGGCGACGAAGACGCGGACGAGCCCATCACGACCCGGACCTCGTACGGGGTCACCTCGTTCGACGACCTGAACGCGCGGATCGACGGGAACATCAGCTTCGCGAACACGACCTTCGGGGGGTACACCGTCTTCCAGGGCGTGACCTTCGGCCGCGAGGGTGTCCAGACCGTCGCGAGCTTCTTCAACAGCCAGTTCCAGGGCGAGAGCCACTTCGAGCGGACGGACTGGTTCGCGTCGGCCGACTTCACGACCATCTTCGGCAGTGAGGTCGCGTTCAACGGCGCGCACTTCCGCCGCTCGCTCATCCTCGACGACGCCGCCGTGAGCAAGCGGGTGACGCTGACGGGTGCGAGCTTCGACCGTGACGCGGACCTGTCGTTCTTCGGCGCCGAGATCGCGAGCTTCCAGATCGATCCGCACCAGGTCTTGGGTGAGGGTGAGCCGCACCGGCTGTTCTACGAGCGCTGCGCCCGCGGCCCGATCGCGACCGACGACGTCCGGATCCAGCGGATCCTGGTCGAGAACCCGGACCTCGATCAGGACGGCCTGCACGACGCCTGCTACGAGAACGTCGTCGACGAGTTCACGACCTTGAAGGGCAGCTACGGTGACCGGGCGATGACGGTCGCGGAGGACGACGCCTACTGGTGGACGCGCCACCACCACGCGATGCGGAACCTCTGGTACGGCTCGTTCCTGCAGCGCGTGAAGACGCTGGTGGTCTCGCTGCTCGTGTTCGAGCTCTGCTTCGGCTGGGGCGTGCGGCTCGGGAACCTGGCGATCGCCGCGATCGTCGTGACCTTCCTCTACGCCGTGCTGTACCGGGTGGTGTGCGCCGACACGGTCCTGCAGTTCAACGGCGACGACGTCCACATCCGCGACGTGCCCTTCCTGGGCCTGTGGTACGTCTCGATCCAGGCGATGATCGCGGTGAACACGGGCTGGGACTTCGGTGAGGACGACCACCGGTTCCGCATCCTGAACGTCAGCGAGACCGTCGTGGGCTTCATCATGCTGACGTTCTTCGTCGGCGCCTACACCCGGATGATCCTGAGCTGAGGGGGGCCTACAGGTCCAGCTCGAGCCAGAGCCGGCTGCCGACGTCGACCCCGACCGTGACCGCGCCCTCCGGCGGCTCGAACGTCTCGGCGGCGACCTCGGCGAGCAGGTGGCCGTCGGCGTCCCAGGCGGACCACGTGCGGAGCGGCTCGCCCTCGTCGAAGCCCGTCGCGGGAGCCGTCAGCGCGCGCCCGCGCCAGTCCAGCCAGGCGACCATGCTGTCGTCGGGCATCCGGGCCGCCGAGCGTGCTCCGCCGAAGAACACGGGGTCCAGCGCGTCGTCGCGCCAGTCGCAGTGCACGTGGGTGGTGTAGCTCTCGACGTAGCCCGCGCCCTCGTCTCGGCAGGCGGACGCCATCGCCGACAGCGAGGCCGCGCTCGGATCGAGGTCGAACGCGTCGCCCCACATGTGGCGGGACAGCGTGGCGCCGCCGACGGCCGCGTTGTGCGAGACGTTGCGGTACCCGCTGTTCACGTTGAGCCCACCGAGCCGATCGCGCATCGCCTGGAGGTGCGCCACGGCCCCGGGCTGAACGACGGCCCAGCGCCCGTCGTCCTCGACCGCCAGCTCCGACAGCGTGAAGTTCGGGGCGAGGCGCTCGCTCCCGGTCCAGTCGCGCAGGTCGAGGTAGCGGACCGGTGGCGCGTAGCGGGCGTCCGCCGACGACGGGTAGGCGTAGCCCGAGGTCCCTGCGGGCAACGTCACCAGCGCCAGGCAGGTGTCCCCCGACCGATCGGATCCGAGGTAGCAGGCCTCCGTCGTCGCTCCGCCGCCCGAGGAGCCACCGCTGGTGCCTCCCCCCGATCCACCCGAGCTCGATCCGCCGCCCTGCGACCCGCCCTGCGACCCGCCGCAGTCGATCGGGCCGAAGGGCAGGGACGGATCGACGGCGAACCCGATCTCGAGCTCGGACAGGTGCGAGGTCCCGAGCCAGTCGTGAACCTCCTCCGATACGCCCGCCACCGCGTCGTTGGCGCTCGGGCCGGTCTCGTAGCCGGCGGCGGCCACCACCGCGCGTCCGTTCGACGGGTTGCGCACGATCATCGGCGTGCCGGGCGCCGGGCGGCTCGACCAGTTCATGTTGACGTACCAGGCCTCGGCCTCCGCCGGGATGCGCACGCTGGTCGCCCCCTGGCCGTAGCGGGAGCCACCCTCGCCCGACGGTGCCCAGGACTCCGTGCGGTTCATGCGGTAGCCCGTGACCGCCTCGGTCGTCGCGTAGTGCTCGGAGATGTGCGAGCGGCTCGAGCTGGGCCAGCCGGAGAACGGATCCTCCTCGGTGACCAGGTGGGCCTCCTTCACCACGTCGCCCGAGGTCGGCATGGACAGGTACCGGCTGCCGCCGCTCGTGTAGCAGTCGGGGACGGCGGAGCTGCAGCTCGACCACCGCATCTTCACGGGGTCGGTCTTCACGGCGCAGGTGCCCGTCGGCATGAGCTGCAGGTCGATCGTCAGGTCGTAGGTGCCCGCGTACGCGGTCCCGTCGCGCCCCGACCACGTGTCCACCACGACGTAGACGGTGCCCGGCTGGACCGAGGCCGAGGCGCTCGCGTCGCCGCGCGCCAGGCAGCTGTCGGGATCGAGGTCGGTCAGGATGTGCACGTCCACGTCCACGCCGTCCCCGGACACCTCCGGGTGCGAGACCGTCAGCCGCCCCGAGGACGGCACGTCCACGGCGAACCAGACCTCGTGCCCACCCTCGGTGGTGGACGAGGCGCAGGCGTAGCTGTCGACGCGGTCCTCGCCCTCGGTCCGGGTGTCTCCGTGGTGCGTCCACGGGAAGCCGTCGACCTCGTACGGGGCGCAGGAGGTCCCCGGCGAGCAGCCCTGCTCGAGGTCCGCGTCCGCCCCCTGAGGCGCGAGGCGGGTGGGCTCGCACGCGGCGAGCACGACGAGAGAAGCGAGCGCCTTGTGGGTCATCGGGCACCTCCGGGGCAGGTCAGACGCCAGGCGTCCAGATCCCAGGTCTTGACGAGGGTGGAGAATCCGTCGCGCTGCCGATCGGCGCAGACCCGGTCGCGCGCGCTGGCGCCCTGGCTCTGCCGGTCGACGTACTCGACGTGGAAGACCGCCTTGCCGCGGTCGAGGAAGGCGTCGAGCGCGCCGCACTCGTCGTAGGCCACGCACTCCTCGTTGAGCGCCCAGTCGAACGTGTCGGCGAGCTCCGGCACGAGGCCCAGCGCGTTCTTCAGTCCGACCGACAGGCCGCGGGCGTGCGCCTCGTCGGCGAGGAACCGCAGGTAGTCGAGCTGGTCGGCGCGGGTCAGCCCCAGCCCGTTGGCGTTCGCGTAGCCGTCGACGTTGTCGGGCTCGACCGCGTCGCACCCGCGGTCCGCGGCGAGCTGCAGCCGGTCCCGCATGATCTCGCGGACGTTGGCGCTGCGCACGTCGATCCACCGCTCGCCCGCCCACCCCTCGAGGGGCCGTCCGAGGTCGGCCGGGAGGAAGCGGTCCGCGTCGTCGCGCCAGTCCTCGCGGGAGCCGGCCGAGAAGTAGCAGATCACCGCGCGCCCGTCGTCGCGCAGTCGGCGGAGCGTGGCGTCGGAGACGTCGAACAGATCGATGTCGTAGACGGCGACCTCGACGCTCGCGTCGATCGCACCCGAGAGCTGCCACTGCCAGGTGGTGCCGGGGGGCGGGACCCAGACGCCGCCGGTGGGTGCGGGGGAACCCGGCTCGGCGACGTCTGGGTCGAAGTCGAGGGAGAGCGTGTAGGGGCCGTCGTAGACGGTGCCGTCCCGTCCGGCCCAGGTGTCGACCACCACGTAGACCGTCCCCGGGTCGACGTGGCGCTCCACCACGGCGTTGTCGCGGGCCACGCAGGCGTCCGGGTCGAGCGCGGCGAGCAGGTGCACGTCGACGTCGACGCCGTCCCCGGCGGTGTCGTCCACCGAGGCCCGCAGCGTCCCGGCCTGCGCCACGTCGACCGCGTACCAGACCTCGCGACCCGCCTCGCTGGTGGTCGGCGCGCAGGACCAGGCGTCCACCTCGTCCTCGCCGTCCGTCCGGGTGTCGCCGCTCAGGGTGGCGGGGAGGGTGCCCACCTCGATCGGGGCGCAGGCGCTACCGGGGACGCAGCCCTGGAGGAGCTCGGCCTCCCCCTCGGGTGGCGCGAGCCGTACGTCGTGGCAGCCCACGAGCACCAGCAGGATCGAACGCATTCGGACCTCCGCTTCCCCGCGCCGTCCGGTTAGCCCTCGGTCGGATCCGAAGCGTCCGAAACCGTCCGAAAGATGACGGGGTGAGAAGGTGTCCAGCGCACGGCGTAACGAACTGCTGGGACGGGCCACCGAGCTGACCCGCCTGCGGGCGATGTGCGCGACGCCGGGACCCGTGACCGTCCATGGACCCGGCGGGGCAGGGAAGACGCGGCTCGTGGCGGAGCTGGTGGCCATCGAGCCCGCCGCCGTGTCGGTCCCGCTGGCGGAGGTGACCGACGCGGAGTGGATGGTGGCCACGGTGGCGGGGGCGCTGGGGCTGGGGGCGGCGACGGTCGGCTCGCTGGGGGCGGCGCTGCAGCACCGCGGTCGGTCGCTCCTGGTGCTGGACAACCTCGAGCAGCTGGGCGTCGACGGCGCGCGCGTGGTGTCGGACCTGGTGACGGCTGCGCCGGAGCTGACCCTGGTGGTGACCTCGCGCGTGCGCCTCGAGCTGCGCGGCGAGCGGACGCTCCCCGTCGGTCCCCTCGAGGCCGACGCGGCGCTGGCGCTCCTCCTCGCCCGGGTGCGCGAGCGGGCGCCGGACTTCCCCGACCACCCCGCGCTCCCCGAGCTGTGCGCACGCCTGGACCACCTTCCGCTGGCGCTGGAGCTCGCCGCGGCGCGGCTCCCCACCCTCGGCGTCGACGGCGTGATGCACCTGCTCGGCCGTCGCCTCGATCTGCTGGCGGACCGGGGACCGGACCGGCCCGACCATCATCGGAGCCTGCGCACGGCCGTCGAGGGCTCGTGGAGCCTGCTGACGCGGGAGGAGCGACGGATCCTCTCCGCGCTTGCGCTGCTCCCGGGCCCCCTGCAGATCGAGGACACGGCCTTCGCCGGCGGCGAGGTCGAGGTGGGGCTGGCGCTGGCGTCCCTCACGGACGCCTCGCTGCTGCGGGTGGTCGTCGACGCGAGCGCGCGCGCGACCTGGCACCACTACGAGACGGTCCGGGCCTTCGCCCTCGAACAGCTGCCGCCGGACGACCCTGCGCGCGGGCGGCTGGTCGCGTGGCTCGTACAGACCGCCGACCGGCTCCGTGCAGCCCTGTGTGGCCCGGGGGTGGACGACGCCGTCGCGACCTTCCTCCGACTGCGGTCCGCGCTGATCGAGGCCGTGGAGCGCGCCGAACGCGACGAGCGATACGGCGACCTCGTCCGGCTGGTGGGCGCGATGGACACCCTCGTCCACCAGGTCGGTCCGGGGACCTGGCGCGAACGCATGCTCCAGCGCGTCGTGGCGTTGTGTGAACCCGGATCGCCGCCCTCGGTCGAGGCGGTCGTCTCGCTCGCGATGACGACGGTGGACCCGACGCTCGCCGAGCGCCTCGCGTCCGTGGACCCGACCGCGTCGCCCGCTCCGCTGCGGGCGCGGGTCCAGGTGGCCGTCGCGAAGTCGCTCTTCGACCGGGGACGCATGGCGGAGGCGGCCCAGGTCGCGCAGGAGGCCGCGGCGTCGGCGGTCACGGAGACCCGTGGCTTCCTCGGTGCGTGCTGGGTGCTCGGCGGGATCCGTGCCGCCATGGGCGACCTGGAGCGCGCCCGCGCCGCGTGGTCCGAGGGGTTGGAGCGCGCGCGGCTCGCCCGGAGCCCGGTCGACGAGGGGCTGTTCCTCGGCCAGGTGGGCAGCGCCGCGATGGACCAGGACGACCCCGACGCCATGGGGTACCTCCGCGCCGCCGTCGAGCTGCTGGGGCGTCACCACGACTACCGCCGCAGCGTCTCGCTCATCCGGATCGCGGAGATCCTGGTGGACCGCGACGACGCCATGGGCGCGCTGGAGGCGGCGTCCGAGGCCGCGACCGTCATGCGCAGCACCGGGCAGCTCCGGCTCCTGGGCTACGCCGAGGCGCTCGTGGCGCGCGCGCACGAGGCGAGCGGCCGGACCGCGGAGGCGCTCGACGCCTACGAGCGAGCGCGGGGTGGCAGCGGACACCCCGTCGTGATGGCGACGATCGAGGCCTGGGGCGCGCGGGCGCTCGCCGACGCCGACCGGCTCGCGGACGCCGAGGCGCTCTTCGGCAGGGCCTCGCCGGTGCTGGCGCGGTCGGGGACCAAGCTCGCGCCCCTGTCCGCGCTGATCGGCGTGCACCTGGCGCTGCTCCAGGCGCGGAGAGCGCGGCGGGAGGGGCGCGACCCGGAGCCCTGGCTGGCGGAGGCACGGCAGGTGCTGGCGGCCCATCCACCAGAGGCCATGCGCGCCAGCGAGACCCGCAGCGCACGCCGCGCCGCTGCGGAGCGGTTGGCCGCGGACACCGGCGGGGACGGGATCCTCACCCCGGCCGACGGCGCGTGGATCGTGTGGGGCACCCATCGCCTCGAGCTCGGCACGCGGCACGCGATTCGGCGGGTGTGGCTGGCGCTCGTGGACGCCCGCGACGCGGGCGAGCCTCGATCGGTCGAGGAGCTGTTCGCCGCGGGCTGGCCCGGCGAGAGCGCGAGGCAGGACGCCGCGAGGGACCGTGTCTATCACGCGGTGGCGACACTTCGGAAGGGCGGGCTGGGCGACGCGTTGCTGCGCACGGAGGGTGGCTGGGTGCTCGACCCCGGGGTCCCGCTCCGCTTCGTCTAGGATGCGGGGATGCGACTCCCCGCCCCGCCGGCGTTGCTCACCCGCGCCCGCGCCCTCGCCGCCCTCGACGCGCGGGCGCTGCCCGATCCCATCTCCCGCGAGTACACGGAGCGGGGTGGTGCCTGGGTCCATGACAACGGGGGCGGCGACCACTGCGTGATCCGGGTGCTCGGCGATCGGCTGCTGATCAAGGCTTTCGACCACGAGTCCGACGACAGCCGCTGGATGCGCGATCCCCAGGTGCCCGATCCGCGGCTGACCGAGGGGATGCCCACGGAGCTCCTGCGCCTGCTGGCCGAGCCGGTCGACGATCTGGAGGGCGAGGACCGTACCTTCTGCGCCTGGTGGGACGGTCGGTGGACGACGCGGGGAGAACCCGGCCCGGCGGAGGCGTTCCTGGTGGACGCCGCGGAGGTCGTGGAGCGGATGCGGGACAGTCGCGTCGGGGTCGACGAGGGGCAGGTCGCCGCGCTGCTGGAGGGCAGGCTCTCCGCGGACGCCGTCACCATCGACGCGATCGTGGAGCGCCCGGTCGCGGGGCCGCCCGGTTGGACCTTCGGCGAGCCGTTCGTGCTGGTGGTGTCGACCGCTCGGTCCGTGAGCTCCGTGCCGCTCATCAAGCGGGTACGGGAGCTGACCGGCGCCTCGCTCGGCGAGATCAAGCGCGCGCTGGCCGACCAGGGGCCGCTCCTCGAGCTTCGGCTCCAGCGCCACGCCTACGATCAGGTCCGGAACGTGGGGACCCTGGGCGAGGTGCTGCGTGCGCTCGAGCCGGAGGGCGGCGCGCGGTTCCGCGTCGGCCTGCCCGGGCAAGCGCTGCAGGACGCGGACGAGGCCATGGTGAGGGGGATGCTCGGTCCGGACACGCTCTGGCTCGATCCCCGCTGACTCACCGCCCCGAGCAGGGGACCGTGCCCGTGGAGGGAACGGCGAAGGTGGCCGGCGGATCCGCATAGACCACCGACCAGCTCCCCGTGGCGAGGGTCGGCCCGGGGCAGGTGGCCGCCACCACCGTGCACATCGACGGGCAGGTGGGGTTGCCTCCGGGCACCTGGTAGCTGCCGCTGGCGGTGACCTGGACCTCGCTGCCCACCAGGGTCGCGCTGCAGGTGGCGGTCATGTCCGACGCGCAGCCCGACGCGCAGTCCTCGAGGACCACCAGGATCTCCGTGGTGCCACCGTCCACGAAGGTGGTGTCGCCGTCGTACCCACCGTAGGGGCCTGCCGAGCCACCCTCGCCGAAGAGGCACGCCATGCCGTCGCCCTGCGAGAGCTGGATCGTGACGGGCTCGGGCGTTCCGGTGTCGCCGGTCGTGCCGGTGGGGGTCACGTCGTCCCACGTGGACGTCGTCCCACCGCACGCGATGGCGGCGAGCACGATTCCGTAGCGCATCCTCCTCCTCTGCCGGCCCCACCCACGGTGTACCACGACGGACCGCGAAAATGAGAAACCCCCGGCCGACGAGCGACGCGGGGGTCTCGGGCATCTTCGACGGAGAGGAGCTCACTCCTCGCCGGTCGGCTCCTCGGTCATGCGGTTCGTGTCGGAGCGCTGGGCCTTGCCACCCTTGGCGGGCGTCGGGGCCTCGACCGCGGCGAGCTTGGCCTCGAGGTCCGCCTTCTTGGCCTTGCAGTCCGTGAGCGGCTGATCGGCCAGGTTCACGCACTCCTTGAGCGCGGCGATGTCGAACTTGAGCTGGGCGACGACGTTGGCCTTCTCGCAGGTCGCCTTCGCGGCCGCGTCGGTCAGCGGCGCGCAGTCCTGCAACGCCGGAGCGGTGGCCTCGGCGGCGGGGGCGGCCGCGGGCTCCTCGGCATGGGCCGTCACGGCCAGAGCAGCGATCATCGTGAACATCTCTGCACCTCTCGAAAGGTTGCTGGGCAAACCTACCCCGGAGGCGACCGCATTGTCGAACGGTCCCCGCCGCGAGGGCTCAACCCCCCGTCCGCACCTTCTCTTCCCGAGCCTCGACGACGGCGGTCGCGCGGGCCTCGTCCCCGCTGACACGCAGGGTGACGCGGGTGGGGTGGAGGAGGGCCACGTAGGTCGGGGCGTCGAGCGTCGGCGCCTCCACGACCACCCACACGCCAGGGCGCAGGGGGGTGAGCGCGAGCTCGCGCGGATGGACGCCGTGCCCGTGGTCACGGAGCCAGCGTCGCGCGGCCTCCCACGCCGCCAGCGCCTCGAGCGGTCGGTCCGCGGGGGCTCCGTAGAGGGCGGCCAGCGTCCCCGGGATGGGCTCGACCACGTCGCCGCGGCGCACCTCCCAGCCTCGCTCGCCCGCGGGCCGCCCGATCACCACGTCGGCTTTGTCCTGGCGGTCCCAGAGGAACGAGCGCCGCACGTCCGGAGGCTGGCCGAGCAGCGGACCCCCGGGGACGAGCGTCTCGACCCAGCGGTAGCGGCACCACTCCCCGATGGTCACGTCGAACGCGAGCCGTCGCGCGGTCGCCTCCACGAGGACCACGGCGCACGGCACCTCGCCGACCGGACGGGGACCGGTGATCCGCAGATCCTGCACCCCGATCGGGTAGGCGAGCCGGCCGGTGGGGAGCGACGGGAGCCAGCGCTCGGGCGAGCCGGACATCATCGGGTGGGTCGCGGCGTCGAGCAGCAGCGGATCGAGCACGAAGGCGGGCAGCCCGTCGGCGCCCAGCAGCTCGGCGTCGTCGCGGGTGCGCAGGGTCGCGGTCGCGCCCTCGGGACCGAGCGTCCGCAGGCGGGTCATGCCCTGGAGCACGGGGCCGTGGAAGGTGTGGCCCGCGGCGAAGAAGGCGTCCCCGTCGAGGTCGACGGCCTCTCCCGGCGGTTCGGGCAGGGCGTCCGGGGCGTGCGGCGGACCCAGCGCGACGACCACCCGCGCGCCCGGCGTCCCGCCGCTGGCGATCGTCACGGCCACGGTGTCGCCCTCGCGGACCGCGACCACCAGCAGCTCCTGGGGACCGTCGGCGTCGTGCAGCCAGCGCTCGGCGCGGGCCTCGGGAATGCCACGGACGGTCGAGCCCGGCACCAACAGCGTCGCCGCCTCGGCCGCGAGCTCGAGCGAGAAGGCCAGGGGCACAGCGGCGGCCGCGAGCGTCGGGCGGTGCGCCGCGAGCCAGGGGTGGACGACGGCGTCCAGCCGCATACGTCCGACGCCCTGGCGCTCGTCCAGCCGCTCGAAGGTGTCGAGCAGGGCGGAGGGGCGCGCGAGGTGCGGGCGCGGCTCGGGGAGCGCGGCGGGCGCCGGATCGGCGACGCGAACACCGAACTCCTCGAACCGGTAGATCGGGAGCCCGTCGGCGCGCACGATGCCGACGCAGCGCATCTCGCGCTCGTCGAGCGAGCGGACCTCGAGCTCGACGGTCATCTCGCGGTTCGTGGCGAGCACCTGGCCACGGTAGGTCCAGCGGACCTCGCGACCGAGCGGGAGCGGGTCGACGTGCGCCTCGCAGCCCGTGCGCTCGCGGAACACCCAGCGCGCGAGCTGCTGCATCGCCTCGAGGCCGAGCGAGCCCGGCATGACGGGGTCGAGCCAGAAGTGGGCGACGAAGAACCACTCCTCGGGCCGGACGTCCTTGACCGCGAGGTAGCGTCCGAGGCCCGCGCTGCCTCCGGCGGGGTCGGCGTGCAGCACGCGGTCGAGGTTGCGCAGGTCGTCGCGCGGCATCGCGGGGTGGCCCGCGAGCGGGAGCGCGACGTCGCGCGGGGGCTCGGGCGGGACGCCGGGCAGGCCCTTCTGCGCGCGCAGCGCCGACCGCGTGAAGTAGCCGAACTGGGTCTCGCACGAGAACACCAGGCCCTCGTCGGAGCGCACCTCGACGTCGAAGCGCTGCACCTGCATGCCGCCCGACGCGCTGACCGAGGTCTGGCGCGCAGTCGTCACGAGGCGCCCGGTGGTCGGGCGGACCGGCAGGTGCTGGGTCCCCGTGCCCCCGAGGTTGCGGAAGTACAGGTCGGCGCCGCCGAGGATGCCCGCCGCCTGCCAGGCCGTGAGCCAGCCGCAAGGCTGCAGCGCGGTCTCGAGGAGGATGACCCAGGCCATCGCATCCGGGTGGACCGCGTCCGCCGCGCGCCAGAACCAGGCGTCTTCGGGCACGTCGTAGGCGATGCTCACAGCGCGGGGTGCGGCGACCTCGCCCGCGGCGCCTTCGACCGACAGGACCTCGGTCATCTGGAGCAACGGAGGGCCGGGCATCCGAGCGCAGCGGCGACCCCGACCGTCGAACGGCGCGTAGGCCTCGCCGAAGGCGCGGACCGCGGAGCCCACGGAGTACTCGAGCACCCGGTCGTAGGGCACGAGCGGCCCGGTGCGGCGCGGGACCCGCGGGCCCTCCACGCGAACGCCCACGTCGACCGCCGACACCACGGGGATCCCGTCGACCGCGAGCACCACGTCCGCGACCGCGAACGGCGCGTCGTCGTCGAGCACGGCCTCCTTGAGGACGGCGCGGTAGGTGAGCCGCTTGTGGCCGGGGACGACCTGCCCACGGCAGCGCAGGCGCGTGGCGAGGTCCGCGACGGGCTCGAAGCGACCGGTCGGGTGTGTGACGGCGACGCCCGCGGCCAGCAGCCAGACCTGGACCGCCTGCAGGCAGCCCTCGTACATCAGGGTCCCCGGCATGCACGGGTCGCCGAGGAAGTGGCACGGGTTGAACCAGTCGTCGTCGCGCAGGTCCTGCTCGTAGACCACCTCACCGAGCCCCGCGGACCCACCGGAGGTCGTGACGCGGGTCACCCGGTGGACCAGGCGCCAGGCAGGGTCGGGCGGCAGGCCGAGGGAGGCGCCGTCCGCGGCGGCGAAGGCGGGCCCGAGCGCCTCGGAGAACCGCCCGTCCGCGAGGCAGGCGACCGCGGCGCGATCGAGGTGGTGGGGCGCTCCCGGCACCAGCGGTGGGCAGGGCGCGGCGACCGGCGGCGGCGGCTCGGGGCGGAGACCCTTGGGGCTACGGAGCTCGCCCGGGGTGAAGAACCCCGCGCAGCCGTTGCGCATCCGGAGCACGGGCGCCCCGGTGGCGGCGTCGACGCAGTCGTAGTGGAAGTAGAAGAGGGTGGTGGCTCCCAGCCGCGCGAACCGGTCGATGCGGATGTCGTGGCGCAGCGTGGTGCCGGGCTGCGGCCGGGGGCCGGCGAACGCCAGATCGCAGTCGAGCAGGCGATAGACGCGCTCCCCGCGGCACTCCTCGTCGATGCCGAGGAAGCTCACGAGGAACAGGTCGGCCTGGCCGGACTCGACGACGACGAAGGCGGGCGGCTTGCCGTCGGCGGTCCACGCCGAGCGCTCCGGCACGTCGTACTCGGTGACGATGCGCGCCGGGCCGCGTCCGCCGCGCTCGCCCTCCACGAGCAGGACCCGGTCGCACAGCAGCAGCGGGGGCAGGGGCATGCGCACCCGCGGCGCGAAGCGGTCGAGGTCGGCGTACGTCGGGCCGAAGACCTCGGAGATCCGGCCGCCGGCGTGCGCCAGGAGCGCCGCACGGTCGAACGAGCGCGGCGGGCCTGCGCTGATCGGCGCTGGAGCCGGCTCGGGGCGGACCGAGGGCGCTGCGGGGACGCCGGAGAGCGCGCCCACGAGCTGCCCCAGGCCGTCGGTCGCGATCTCCGCGGCGTGGAGGTAGCGGGCGTGGGCGTCGGCGGCCGCGGCGGCGGCGCGCGACACGGAGGCCGCGAGATCGGTCAGCCCCAGGCTCTGCGCGAGGACCTCGTTCGGGAGGGGCCGCCGAACCGCCGTCGGAGTCGGCCGGACCGACGGGGCCAGGACCCGCACCGACACCGGATAGGCGGCGGGTGGCTCGAGCTCCCCCACCAACACGACGGTGGCGCCGTCGTCGCGTCGCGGACGCGGCATCACGGGACCACCCCAGCGCGCGGGGGTGGCCAGACCGCGCAGCAGGGTGAGCAGGGCGCTCGCGGTGCCGGCGCGGTCGTCGGTCGACCGGGACGAGAGGGGAAGCGTCGCCAGGCGGTCGTGCGCGGGCGTGTCGGCCAGGCGGCGCACGACGAGCACGACCCCGCCCTGATCGACGGCGGTCGTGTCCACGACACCCACGACCACCGCGTCCAGATCGGGGTCCGCGAGCAGGGCCGCGGCGTGTTCCAGGGCCACCGCGCCCGCCTGGGTCCCACCGCCGACGACGTAGGAGGGGCCACGCAGATCGAGCTGGGCCGCGATGCGGTTGGCGACGAAGTTCGGCAGGCAGCCCTGGACGCGATCCGTGTCCAGCGGCGGCGCGACGCGGTCCGCGCCCGCCGGATCGCCTTCGGCCCGCAGGCGCGCCCGCTCGATCACCGCCGCGGTCGCCGGATCGACCTCCATGCCGACGACGACCGCGGTGCGCGCGGGATCGTGCGCCACACCGGCGAGGGCCGCGTCGGCGAGGTCCAGCGCCAGCACCTGCTGCGGGAGCATGCGCTGGAGCTCGACCGGCGTGATCCGGAAGCGGGTGGGGAGCTCCACCCGCGTGGGGCCGAGCGCGGATCCGTCCGCCAGGGCCTGCAGCAGCGCGTCCCCGCGGTACGGCCCGACCTGCCCGAGGGCCGCCACCACCGCCAGCGGCGGCGCCGGAGGGGAGAGCGGCGCGGGCGTCGCGTCGACGTCGGGGGCGTCCACGATCACGTGCGCGTCGGTGCCGCCGAACCCGAACGCCGAGACGGCAGCGCGCCGCGGACCCTCCCACGGCGTCCGCTCCGCGAGCACCGTGAGCGCTTCGCCGAGCTCGGGCCTCGGGCGCTCGACCCCGATGGCCGGGGGACGCCAGCCGTCGCGCACCGCCCCGATCGCGCGCAGCAGCCCCGCGAGGCCGGCGGCGGTGACCGTGTGCCCCACGAGCGCCTTGGCGGACGCGACGACCACGGGGTCACCGGTGCGGCCGGCGAGCAGCTCGCGCAGGGCCGTGAGCTCCGTGCGATCGCCGAGCGGCGTGCCGGTGGCGTGGCACTCGACGTAGCCGACGGTCGCCGGATCCAGGCCTGCGTCGGTCCACGCCTTCCGCATCGCGCGCAGCTGCCCGTCGGCGGAGGGCGCGAGCAGGTTGCCCTTGCGCCCGTCACTCCCGAGCCCGACCCCGCGGATCAGCGCGTGAACCCGCCAGCCGTGACGCCGCGCGTCCTCGAGCCGCGCGAGCGCGACCGCGACGGCGCCCTCGCCGACGAGCAGCCCGTCGGCGCGCTCGTCGAAGGGCAGCGAGCGACCGGTGGGCGACAGCGCCCGGAGCTGGCCGAAGCCCTCGAACAGCCAGGTGTCGTCGGAGCGGTTCACCGCGGCCGCCACCGCGAGGTCCACCTCCCCGCGCCGCAACCGACCGACCGCGTGGCCGAGCGCGAACAAGCCGCTCGCGCAGGCGGCGTCGAGCGTCGACACCGGACCGCCCAGACCCGCGGCCCTCGCGGCGACCAGCGCTGGGAGCTCGGCCTGGCGAAGGTCGTCGGGGTGCCCCGCTCCCCGCGCGGCGCGTGCGAGCCCCGCGGTCGGGAGCAGCAGGGACGCGAGATCCAGCGACGTACGCTCGAGCGGGGCTCCGTCGGGCAGCACCCGCGCGACCACCCGCCGCACCCAGGCGAACAGCGCGTCGCGGCCCTCCTCGTCGGTCGCCGGGCCGTCCACGAAGGCACCCACCCGGGTCGGGACGGCGTCGGGCGTGCCCATCGGCGCGAGCGGCAGCGGGCCCGGCCAGCGCCCGTCGGGGATCTCGCGGAAGGCGGGGGTGTCCGTCGCCATCCACGCCTCGGCCCCGTCGCTGCCGGGCAGCAGCGCGTCCAGCCCGACGACGGCGATCGCCGGGCGTCCGCTCACGGGCGAGCTTCCTCGTTGCGGAAGGCGGCCACCAGCGAGGGCGTGGTCGCGTACTCCCCGCGGAGCGTGGCGAGCACGCGGTCGTCGGCGCTCACGAGGTCCGCCCGGAACCGCCCTGCCGTCGCCGACGCGCCGGGCTCGGCCACCAGGTGGCAGCACACGTCGCCCGCGAGGGCCGCCTTGGGCTCGACGGTCAACGCCATCGGCAGCGCCGCCGTCCCGAAGGTCTCGCGGACCCACACGAGCAGCAGCTGCAGCGCACCGTCCACGCACACCGGGTCGAGCGCCCAGGCCGCACCCACCTCGCCGAGATCGGCGGGCGCGCTCGTCCGCGTACGGGCGACGGCCCCGCGGGCGCTGGTGCCGATGGCCGAGAGCGCGCGCAGGGCCGGACCGTGGAACAGCCAGTCCCCGTACAGCTCGTCGAGCGGCCGGTCGAGCGCGTCGGCGCCGAGCCCGTTGCTGCCGCCGAAGCGCTCGGGTGCGACCGCCTCACCGAGGACGGCCACGGCGCGCTGGTGCACGGTCCCATCCTCGGCGCGCAGCTCGAGCGTGACCCGGTCGCCCTCCCGTTCCCACGCGAGGACCAGCGGCATCGGGCCGTCCGCGGGCTTCACCGGGCGCAGGACACGCAGGTCCTCGAGGCGCACCAGCGCTCGCTCCGGGGCCACGTCGCGGACCAGCGCCGCCATCCACGCCGCCGCCATCGCGAGCGGCAGCACGGGGCGTCGGTCCACCTGGTGGTCGCGCATCCAGGGCGCGGCCGGGTCGACCACGAGCGGACGCCCGCCCTTGCGGGGGAGCGCCGCCTCGACGACCACCTCGGGCTCGGGGCGGGACAGCTCGTCCACGAACAGGTCCGCCCCCGCCGCCAGCGGGATCACGCCGTGCCCGCGCTGCTCGAACACCGCACGCAGGGAGGCGTCGACCATGCCGCCGTCCCACGGACCCCAGTCGAAGGCCTTGACGACGCACGAGGGGTGGCGCCGCTGGTGTTCGAGGAGCGCGTGCACGAGCGCCTCGTTCGCCATCGCGTAGTCCACCTGGCCGACGTTGCCGTACCGACCGGCGACGCTCGTGAACGCCGCCAGCACGCGCAGCTCGGCGGGATCGACGGCGGCCAGCAGCGCCTGCAGCCCGTCCCACTTCGTCCCGAAGACCGCGTCGAACTGCTCGTCCGTCTTGTCCTGCAGCCGCTTGTCGGCGAGCACGCCCATCCCGTGGACGACCGCCCTCACGGGCCCGTGGGCGGTGACGGCGGCGCGCACGGCGTCGGCCACTCCGGCGGCGTCCCGCCCGTCGACGGCCTCGTAGCGGACGGCGCACCCGGCGGCGCGCATCGCGTCCAGCGTGGCCCGCGCCTCGCGCCCGGCGCGCACCCTCGCGGCCTCGGCCTCGGCCTCCCGCGGCTTGATGCGCTGCCCGCTGGTCCGCGCGACCGCCAGCCTCCGCGCGACGAGCTCGGCGTCCGACGCGCCTTCGGCCCAGGTGGGCTCGGCACCGACGGCGGACCGGCCGAGCAGCAGGAAGCTCGCCTTCACGCGGCGGGCGAGGGCGATCGCGCAGGCCGCCGTGACCCCGCGGGCACCGCCCGTCACCACCACCAGGTCGCCGCTCGACAGCGGGAAGGTCCCCGCGGGCGCGGGCGAGTGCGACTCCGCCGGGGTCAGGAGCGAGCCCATGCCGAGCTCCTCGACCCCGCGCCAACCGAGGATCTCGTCGGCCACGGCCTCCGCGGAGGTGTCGGGCGCGAGATCGAGGGCGGTCGCGCGGCAGGTCGCGAGCTCGCGGGCCACCGTCTTCGCCAGCCCGCCGAGCGCGCCGATCAGCGGACGGCCGACCGCCGAGGCCCTGCCCAGCGCGCCGTCGAGGTCCGACAGCGTCACGAAGCGAGCGACGGGGCCCATCGCCCGCGCGAGCACGAAGCCGTCGCGCACCTGCGCGCGCGGGTCGTCGGCGCCCAGCGCGGAGGCGTGCACGACGCCCCAGCAGCCGGCGGGCACGGCCTGCGGCGAGTCGAGGGTGACGATCTCGGCCCCGCGCGCACGCAATGCGTCCGCCAGCCGCAGCGCGAAGCCGCCGGCGTCCATCGTCAGCGCGATGGGGCCGTCAGGGAGGAGCGGGATCCGGTCGGGGGCGGCGACGGTCAGGACGGATCGACGTCGAAGGAACCTCCGGTCGAGGGGTCCATCGTCGCGCGTCAGCTCACCCACGCTCTGTACCGGCGGCAGCCCGGGCGCGGGCGGCGCCGGCGGGAGCGGATCGGCAGCGGGCGGCACGAGCAGGGCCGGTGCGCTCGCCTCGCGTGGGTCGGATCCGATCAGCGCGAACCCGAGGCCGGCCGCGACGCCGCCGAGGTGATCGGCCACGTCGGACAAGGTGCGCAGCGCGCCCAGCGCCTCGTTGTCGAGCTCCGGGAGCTCCGGGATCCGGTCGCGGACCGCGGAGAGGATCTCGACGCGCTTGATGCTGTCGACGCCGAGGTCGGACTCGAGGTCCATCGACATCTCGAGGGCGTCCTGCGGGTACCCCGTCTTGCTGGCGACCGCCTCGAGGAGCGCGCCGATCAGCGCGTCGCGGGAGGGGGGCTTGTGCGGGACGAACATGGGGGCGACCTCGACGGCGCCGGTGGTCGCCGCGAGGGCCTTCACGACCTCGTCGAGGGTGCGCATCGCGCCGAGGGCCTCGTTGTCCATCTCCGGCAGTCCCGGCACGGCCTCGCGCACGGCGGACAGGATCTCGACGCGCTTGATGCTGTCGATGCCGAGATCGGACTCCATGTCCATGGAGAGCTCGAGCGCGTCGCGGGGGTACCCGGTCTTGGCGGCGACGGCGTCCAGCATGGCCTCGGTGACGGCCTTGGGGCCCGTGCGGCTCAGGGGCACCGTGGCGGGCGCGGTGGCGCGGGCCTCGGCCTTCGCGTTCACCGCGGCGAGCGCGTCGAAGATGGGGGGCAGGTCGGTGGCGACGGAGGGGCGGTCGGCGTTCGGGAGGGAGACGCGACCTGCCTCACGGGGTTCCGGGGTCGGCGCCACAATGGGCGCGAGGACTGCGGGAGCGGGAGCGGGAGCGGGAGCGGGAGCGGGGATGGCCGGGAGAATGGGCCGGAGGGGAGTGCTGGGCAGCCCCGCGACCTGCTCGACCAGGCGGGCCTGGGCCTCGAAGAGGCGGGCGAAGTTCTCGTTCGCGCGGGCGAAGCCGTCGAGGAACCGCGCGTGCACGTCCGCGGTGCGGGCCTGGGCGTCCTGGAAGGCGGCGAGCGTCGCGCGCGTGGACTCGAGCAGCGCGAGCACGTCGGGGGACGGCGCGGCCATGGGTGGGGGCGCGACGGGCGCGGGGGAATTCCCGGGCTGGGACCCGGGAACGATGGAATTCGGCGTCGGCAGCGTGGTCGGCGCGGCGGGGGAGCGGTCGACCTCCAGGTGGACCGGCTTCTCCATCGGGCGGCCCGAGCTCGGCACCGCGCCCCAGCCGTCGCCGAAGGCGGGCGTGGGGGCGGCGGGGGGCGTCGGAAGCTTCGGCATCGGAGGCTCCAGGGTCTCGGGATTCCGGTGGTTCGCGCCCGCCAGCCAGACCGTGCGCGGCGTGGGGCGGGGCGGGTCGACGGGGGCTGCCTCGGCGAGCAGGGGCGCGAGGTCGACGGGGTGACCGGCGGCGGCGAGGCGCGCCAGCAGTCGCTTGAGGTCGGCGTCGCCGTCGTCGCGGCCCGACGAGCGGTCGGTGGAGAGCACCAGCGCCGCGCGGTCGCCGAGCGTGGCCTCCACGAGGCCGCAGAGCACCGAGCGCGGCCCGACCTCCACGAACGTCCGGACGCCGCGCTCCCAGGCACGCTCGACCACCGCCACGAAGTCGACGGGCTCGATCAGCGCGTCCGCCAGCCGATCGCGCACGGCGTCGGGCCCGCTCGGCCACGGCGCGCCGTCGCGGCAGGAGAGCACCGTGCAACGCGGCGGCTCGATCGCGACCTTCGCGAGGACGTCGCGGAACGGCGCGCGCCCCGCCGCCATCAGGGGGCTGTGGAAGGCCGCCGACACCCGCAGGGGCTTGGCCTGCAGGCCCCGGGCGGCGCAGGCCTCGACCGCGCGCGCGACGGCGTCGCCCGTCCCGCTGATCACCGCCTGGGTCGGGTGGTTCCGGTTCGCGACGACCACGCCGTCGATCCCGTCGACCACGGCCTGGATCGCCGCCAGCGGACCGTCCACGGCCGCCATCGTCCCGCGGTCGCCACCGTCGCCGGCCATCGCCTCGCCCCGCGCTCGCGACAGGCGCACGAGGTCCGGGTCGCCGATCACCCCCGCGGCCCAGAGCGCCGGCAGCTCGCCGTAGCTGTGGCCCGCGACCGCGTCCGGTGCGATCCCGAAGAGCGCGAGCTGCGCCGCCACGCCCATCGCGTGCGCCCCGAGCGCGGGCTGGGCCCACTCCGTGGCCCGCAGCGCTTCGTCCTGTGCCTGCTCCTCCGCGCGGCTCCAGGCCGTCGGGGGGAAGGTTCGGGTCGAGAGCGCGGGCAGCCCGAGCTGGCGGAACACCTCGTCCGCCTCGTCGAGGGCCTCTCGGACCTGCGGGTACCGCACGGCGAGGTCGCGGCCCATCTCGACCAGCTGGCTGCCCTGCCCGGGGAAGAGCAGCATCAGACCGCCGTCGGGGGTTCCGCCGCCGACCCAGGCGTCGTCCTTCGGGCGCGCGGGCTCGCCGCGGAGGAGCCGACGGACGGCCTCGACGCGCGCCGGGAGCTGCTCGAGCTCGGTGGCGACGAAGGCTGCGACCCGCGTCTTGCCCGGTGCCCAGGCGGCGTGCGTGGCGCGGGCGGCGTGCGCGAGCGTGGCCCCACCGATGCCCTCGAGGGCACGCAGCAGGCCGGCGTCGTCGTCCGCGCCCACGAGGAAGAGCTCGGTCCCCGCGGGCGCGAGCGCCGCGACCCGCGCGCTGCCGTGCTCCTCGAGCACCGCGTGGAAGTTGCTGCCCCCGAAGCCGAAGGCGCTGACCGCCGCCCGACGGGGGTGGTCGGCCGCCCGGATCCAGGGCCGCGGGCGCGGCGAGAGGAAGAACGGGCTGTCCTCGAATCCCATCTTCGGGTTCGGCTCGTCGATCTTGGCCGCCGGCGGGATCACCCGCGCGCGCAGCGCCAGCGCCGCCTTCACGAGGCCCGCGGCCCCGGCGGTGGACTTCGTGTGCCCGATCTGGGCCTTCACGCTGCCGATCGCGACCCAGCGACCCTCGGGCCGGGCCTCGCGGTAGACCCGCTTCAGCGCCTCGATCTCCGCCGCGTCGCCGGCCTTGGTGCCCGTGCCGTGTGCCTCGACGAGCTCGATGGTGGACGCGTCCACGCCCGCGGTCGCGTACGTCCGCCGCAGCGCCTTGGCCTGGCCGTCCGGGTTCGGCGCGTAGATCGACTTGTACCGGCCGTCCGACGAGCTGCCGATCGCCTTGATCACCGCGTAGACCCGGTCGCCGTCCCGCTCCGCGTCCTCGAGGCGCTTGAGGGCGGTCAGCGCGATGCCCTCGCCGATCAGGATGCCGTCGGCGGAGGCGTCGAAGGGGCGCGGGTCGCCCTTCTTCGTGAACGCGGGGGTCCGGGTGAAACACTCGAACATGAAGATGTCGTTCAGCGTGTCCGCGCCGCCCGTCAGCACCAGATCGGACCGCCCGCTCGTGAGGTCGGAGATCGCGTACTGCATCGCCGCCAACGAGCTCGCGCAGGCCGCGTCCACGACCGCGTTCGTGCCGCCCAGATCGAGGCGGTTCGCGATGCGCCCGGCGACGACGTTGCCCAGCAGCCCGGGGAAGGTCTGCTCGGTCCAGGTGGGGAAGTGGTTGGCGATGTCGCGGACGATGACGTCGGTGAGCGCCGGGTCCACGCCACAGCGCAGGAGCGACCGGCGCCAGAGCGGACCCTGGAGCCGCGACCCGGCGGTGATCGCCATCTCCTGCGTGCCGGTGATGCCGACGATGCAGGCGACGCGCTCGCGGTCCCAGCCGTCCCCGTCCGGATCGATGCCCGCGTCCCGCAGGGCCTCGCGGGCGACGATCAGGGCGAGGAGCTGCGTGGTGTCGATGCTCTCGAGCATCGCGGGGGGGATGCCGAACTGGAGCGGGTCGAAGGGGTACCGGTCGAGGAAGCCGCCGCGGGTCGCCCAGGTCTTGTCGGGCGCGGTCGGGTCGGCGTCGTAGTAGTCCTCCGCCTTCCAGGAGTGGCCCTCGGGGACCGGCGTGATCGCGTCGACGCCGCCGAGGGTGTTGCGCCAGTAGTCCTGGAGGCTCGGCGCCTTCGGGAACAGGCAGCCGATGCCGACGATCGCCACGTCGCAGGGGTGGGGCTCAGGCCGCGGCATCGCCGTCCTCCATCAACGGCGCCAAGCGCCGGGGACGCCAGCCGTAGCCCTGGAGGCCCGGATCCACGCCCTGTTCGGTCAGCCACCGGGCGCGCGCCCACAGCGCGGCACCCGCCATCAGGTTCACGGCGACGACGCCGACCCGACGCTCGTCGGCGCGCTCGAGGAACGTGCCCCGGGTCCAGTCGTTGAACGCGCCCATCGCCGGGCCGCACCAGATCTGCAGATCGGTCCGACGGTCGGCCTCGCCCGCGATGGCCCAGCGGCTCGAGAGCCCGAGGTACCACCGGAAGACGAGGGCCATGCGGTGCTTGGGGTCGCGCGCGGCCTTCTCGAGCTGGCGGGGGTCGCGCTCGGCGAAGAAGGCCTCGCATCCCCGCCAGACCTCCTCGATCGAGGCCCGCAGGACCTGCGTCTCGAGGCGCTTCACCACGTCGGCCGGCAGCGACTCCAGGCTCGCGTGGTCGCGGTACAGCTCGTACAGCCAGGAGCCGCGCTGCGCGAACATCGTCCCTCGGCGCAGGACCTGGACCGTGACGCCGCCCTCGAACATGTCGGACGCGGGCGCCGTCGTCACGTCCGCCATTCCGGCGTCCGCGAGCAGGCCGCGCGCGAGGTCGGAGGTCCCCGACTCCACGCAGGCCTGGTTCACGGAGCCCGTCAGGACGTAGGCCGCGCCCATCGCGAAGGCGGCGGCCACGGCGTCGGGCGTGCCCAGCCCGCCCGCGCCGCCCACCCGCACCCGGTGCCCGGTCTCGGCGCCGATCCGATCGCGGAGCGCCCGGAGCAGCGGGAACAGGACGGAGAGCGGGCGGTGGTCGGTGTGCCCGCCGCTGTCCGCCTCGGCCGTCAGATCGTCCGCCATCGGCAGCCGGGCCGCGAGCCGAGCCTCGTCCTCGGTGATGCGACCGCCAGCGACCAGCCGCCGCAGGATCTCGTCGGGGGGCGGGCGGAGGAACTTCTCCGCGACCTCGGGACGGCTGACCTTGGCGAGCAGGCGCCTCGCGGGGACGATCACGCCGTCGGGGCGCGTGCGCAGGCCGCGGGCGCGCAGCTCGACGACCATGGGCGTCAGCGACAGGAAGGCGCTGGTCTCGATCGCGCGGACGCCGGCCTCCACGAGCAGATCGACCGTCTGTTGCTCCTGGTGCGGCTCGGCCGGGCTGTGGATCAGGTTCACGCCCCAGGGCAGCTCACCGAGCTCGGAGCGCAGGCGCTGGACGGCTGCGCGGATCCGCGGCGTGTCGAGGCCGGCCGCGCCGAAGAAGCCGAGCCCACCGACGCGCGCGAGCTCCGTCACCACCTCGACCGAGGCGATGCCGTTGGCCATGGCGCCGGCGCAGTAGGCCAGGACCAGACCGTGGTCCTCGCGGAACGACCGATCGCCGAGGCGCTCGGGGGGCAGCGCGGGGACGCGGGCGAGGATCTCGCGCCCAGGCGCCACCTCGCCGTCCACGACGCGCACGCCGACACCCTCGCGCACGACGAGGAACGGCCGGTCGAGGCGCTCCAGGGCAGCGAGCACGGCGCCGCGTCCGGCGAGGTCGTGGGTGGGGGCGGACATGAGCCAGCCCGACTAACCGTCAGCCGCCGACGGCTCCACCTCGCGGGGGACAGGGGACGTCCCGGGCGGGCGGCGGGGGATTGCCACCGACGAAGCAACTGCACACGGCGGGGTCGGCCGTGGTCGACAAGCTGCTCCCGGCGCACGCGTCCCAGGCCGGATCGGACATGGACGGAGGGCAGGGGAGCGGCACCGCAGGGGGCATCTGCCCGGGTGCACGCACCTCTCCGTCGGGTGGGTGCGCCACGCAGCCGCCCGTGGTGGTGCGGTAGACCATGCCTCCGCCGTCGACGAACGCGTTGAGCGTGGTGCCCGGCTTCGCCGCCTGCTCGGGGGCGATCTCGTGGACCTCGCCGAGCGTCCGCGCCGGCTCGGAGCCAGCTGGCGCGCACCCGAGCGCGACCCCGGCGACGACCACGACCGGTACCCTCCTCACGATCACCCCCGGACCCCACGGTACCGCCGGGAGCGCGCGTTAGGTAGCGGCATGGGTCCACGAGGCTGCCTGTCCCTGCTGGTGCCGGTGCGCTCCGCCCCCACGACGCGGGCGCTGCCGCTGCTGTCGGAGGCCGAGGTCCACCCGAAGGACCGCGCCGCCCTGCGTCGCGCGAGGACGGCCGCCGAGGGTGCGTTGGCGTCGATCCGTGGAGCGGGCGCCCCGGACATCGCGGTGGACGACCTGACGACGAAGCTCGGGGCGCTGCTGGGCGGACTTCAGCGGCTGGCCGAGGACCTCGGACGCGCGCGCAGGTTCCTGGAGCAGAACGACCCGGACCGGCTCGCTCGTCAGAAGGCGGACCTCGAGATGCGCCGACTGACGGCGTCTGCCTCCGAGATCGTTCCGATGCGCGCGGAGGCGAAGGCGCTGGAGGAGCGGGAGCTGCTCGCGGGTCGGGTGCGGAGCGAGCTGGTGGCCCTCGAGGCGCGGCTCGCGGCGGCGGGGCAGGAGCTGGAGGCGTTCCGCGCGCGCGTCCAGGCGAGGACGGCGATCGACGAGCTGGGGCACGAGGTCGACGCCTACCAGCGAGCGGCCGAGGCGGCGTTCGAGGCGTTCCGCGCGACGAGGGCCGAGCTCGGCTGAGCTGCTACGGGTTCTCGTGCCAGGCCAGGCGGGCGCGCGCCACCTCGAGGCCGCGGGTCGACGTCCTGCTGTCCACCACGATCCTCAGGTCCACGTTGCCCTCGAGCTTCACGTCGGTGACGCCGCCCGAGTAGCCGACGGTCGCGAGGGGCTTCGGGTCGCCGCACCCCACCTCCTCGATGGTCATGAACGGCCTGCTGAACAGGGAGCTGAAGCCGTACGACCGGAAGTCGGAGGTGCTGGCCCGCAGCACGAGGCAACCTGGCAGCTTGGCCTCGCCCAGCCCCGGGCGTGTGATCGGAACGCTCAGGGAGATGGGGGCGGCCGCCGACCGACTGTCCCGCGGGACCAGCGGGTGCGCACCCTCCAACACCGTCGCCTGCGGGGGGATGGCGGTCAGGATCGGCGCGTCGGACTCCTTGGTGTCCGCCACGATCTTCGTCGCGCCGACCAGGAAGCCCGGAGACGACGACATCGCCTCGACCACCGGCTTCCACTGGCGCGGGAGGAAGATCCCGTCGGGGTTCCCGCCGTAGAAGGTGGTCACGTCGTCGACGAGCGCGCGCCGCCCGGCCGGCGTGAGCGCCATCGCCACGGGCTTGCCGGGGACCTCCCCCTCGAAGCGCAGGTCGGAGATGCAGCCGACGCGGAGCTCCTGGATCTGCCCCTCGTCCGTCAGGGCCTGCGCCTTGATCCCCTCGAAGGCCTCTTCGCAGATCAGGTAGTGGATGGGGCGGTGCACGCCGCGCATCCCGAGGAACCGGCCGAGGCCGTCGCCGCGGAGCGCGAAGCGACCCACCTTGAGCGGACCGAGCTCGGAGCTCGCCAGACCGGGGAGCTCGATCACCGGCGCTGGCTCTCCCTTGCTCGCCTTCGCCTTCGCCTTCGCGTGCGGGTCCTCGGGCTCGGGCTCCTCGCCCTCCGGCACCTCGCGGTACCACACGACGACGCCCTCCTGGTCGATCACGCGGTACTGGCCCTCGTCCATCAGCCAGGTCTCGCCGGAGCAGTCCAACAGCGGGAACTCTCCCGGGTGTTTCGACTTCTGTTGGCAGTCGGCGGGCAACTCGCCCAGCACCGTCAGCGCGCCTTCGCCCTCCGGACGCACGATGAAGTCACCACCCTTGTCGGTGCGCGTGAGCCAGGCCTCGGGGTGCCCGTCGTCGTCGTCGTCGGTCACCTTCACACAGCGGAGATCGTCGACGACCACGCCTCGCGTCCTGAGAAAGTGGTCCGGGATGTCGAGCGACTCGATGCCGATGGGGCCCAGGGTGGACGGCGGGCAGCTGAGCTTCTGGATGGGCGGAGGCGCGAACGACTGCATGCCGAACAGCACGACCGCCGCGATGACCACGCCCAGCGCTCCGCCGACGACCCACTTGACCCAGATGGGGGCGAGCCGGGCCTGCTGGACCTCGAAGGTGGTGTCGCCGAAGCGGAGCCGCGTCCCGACGCCGATGGGGCGGGACTCGCCGCGGACACACTCCTCGTCGACCCAGGTGCCGGTGGCGGACGAGAGATCCTCGACCATGTACCCGGTCTTCGGCGAATACGACACCATCGCGTGGTTGATGCTCACCAGCGGGTCGGTCAGCTGGAGGCCCTTGTTGCTCCGGCCGATGGGCAGCCCCTCCTCCAGGGGGATCACGACCTCTTCGCCAGCGTCCAGGTCGTCCCCGGTGACGGCGACCAGCACGAGCTCGTTCTTGGGCTTCTGCACCGTGGGTGCGGGCGGGGGCGACTGGCGTGCCATGGAGGTCTCGGTCGATGCGCTCGGGTGAGGGCTTGCGGCGCTCGTTGTACCACCAACCCGCCGCGGATACAGCCGGTTGGTCACCCCGCGGAGCACGATGCCCGGCCGCCCCGACATGCAGATGATGCTCCCCGAGCTCGAGCCCTGGCATCGGTGGCTGCTCGGCGGCCTGTTCGGGGCCTTCGTGCTCGAGCTCGTGTTGGCGATGACGCCGTTGCCGGTCTACTCGCTCGCCTGGTTCAACTTCGGTGCGGGCTTCGAGCCGTGGCAGCCGCTCACGCGCTTCCTCGTGCAGGGTGCGTCGCGTCAGTCGGTGTTCAACGTCCTGTTGTCGCTGATGGTGCTCTACTTCATGCTCCCGGCGTTGTCCGGGGCCTTCTCCCGCCGGCAGCTCGGGTTCGCCGCGCTCGCGGGGGCTGTCGGGGCGACGGCACTGCCACTGCTCGCGGACGCGGTCGGTCTCAACGTGCTGGCGCCGGCGCTGGGCTGGCAGTCGCTCGTGATGGTGCTCCCCGTGCTGTTCGGGCTGCACCGCCCCGACGCCGACGTCTTCCTGGTCGTGTTCCCCATGAAGGCCCGCTGGTTCCTGTGGGGCGGGCTCGTGATCGCGTTGCTGATGCTGCTCGCCGAGCGGTCGCTCTCGGGCTGGGAGTCGCTCGGCGTGTGGCTGGGGGCGGTCGGCTGGTACCACCTGCTCGGACCGGGTCGACGCAAGCGGGAGCTGCGCGCGAAGGCCGCGAACATCGAGAGGGAGCTCTCGCGGTTCCAGGTGCTGGAGGGGGGGCGGAGCAAGCCCCAGGGCCGCCAGACGCCGGACGACACGGTGCACTGACCGCGAGTTACCCTCTCCCGAACCCCGAGCCCCCGTCGACGCTTGACGAAGCACCTGCCCGAGACCGAGCGGAAGAGCCAGATCCTGCGAGCCGCGCGCGCCGTGTTCATCGAGCAGGGCTACCTCGCCGCCCGCATGGAGGACGTGGCCAAGCGCGCGGGGCTGTCCAAGGGAGCGGTGTACTTCTACTTCCCGAGCAAGCGCGACCTGTTCATGGCGCTCGTCCAGGAAGAGCACGAGAACACCTACGGCTTCCTCCAGCAGGCCGAGGAGGACCACCGGCCCGCCGCGGTCAAGCTCCTGGACCTCGGCCTGAAGTACCTCGACTACTTCGCGGGCCTGAAGTCGCCGCCGCGGTTCTTCCTCATGATGTGCGAGCAGGGCATCCGCGACGACGAGATCCGCGAGGAGTGCCAGGCGGTCCACCAGCGGTTCGTCGACGCGGCGACGCTGATCCTGGCGCAGGGGATGGCCGAAGGTGCGTTCCGCGAGTCCGACCCGCAGGCGGTCGCGATGATGCTCAAGGCGCTGATCGACGGGATGGCCGGCCAGTCGGCGATCGGCATCCGCCCCGAGAAGCTCCGCCTGATGACCGACGGCGTCTCCATGATCCTGCACGGCATCCTCCACCCGGACGCCAAGGGCCTCATCCCGACGACGCTGGACCCGCGTCGACTGATGGTCAGCGGGTCGGAGAGCGAGTGAGGCTCGCCTGGCTGGACGGGCGCCGTCAGCTCCGGCTGGGCGCGGTGGCGATGATGGGGGACGTGCCGCGGCTGGTGCGCGGCGCGGTCGCCGACCCGGTGTTCGCGGAGTGGGGGCGTGCCGAGCCCGAGGATCTGCACAGCTGGCCGAGCTGGTCGCACGACGGCACCCGTCTGGCCGCGTTCCGCACCGCGCGCGACGGCTCGGGCTCACGGCTCGTGGTGGTGGACGAGGGGCTCGTGTCCGAGTCGGAGTCGGCCCCGACCCAGGATCTGCCGATCCACCTGGCGTGGTCGCCGAACGACCGCCGGATCGCCGTCCTCGCGCAGGCCGACGATCGCTTGCGGGCGTATCAGGTCGACGCGGACCAGCCGGAGCGCTCGGCCGAGCTGATCGACGGCACACCGCTGTTCTTCTCCTGGGTGGACGACGAACGGCTCGTCGCCCACGCGGGCGGCGCCCGATCGGTCGTGGCCACGGTCACGTCCACCTGGCGGACGGAGCTGCCGGGGACGCCGGGCGCGTTCACGACGCCGGTGTTGGCCGGCGGCCAGGTGGTGTGGGTGTCGCGCGCCGGCTCGCGCATGCTGCTGCTGGCGACGTCGCCGAGCGGGGTGCCGAGCCGCGAGCTCGAGGTGCTGGATGGCTTCGCGGCGATGGTGCCCGGCGCCGACGGCACCGTCCTGCGCGCGGTGTCCTCCGACCCCGACGGTCCCTACCGCGACCTGCGCGCGCTCGACGCGACCACCGGACGGCTGAACCGCGTGTCGGACGCCGAGGCGATGGCCTTCTTCCCCGCGGGGAAGCGGGTCGTGGTGGTGCGGCGTCGCCCTCGCGGCGGCGGCGTCTCGTTCCTGGTGGTGTCGGCCGACGGTCGCGACGAGCAGCTCGTGATCGAGTTCGAGCCCAGCCGTGACCTGCGGTTCTGGCTGCGCTTCTTCGAGCAGATCTCGCCCACCCACCCCATCGTCGACCGGGCGGGGACCTGCCTCGCGCTCGCTGGGAACCCGGTGGGCGGCGAGGCGGGCGCTCCGCCGCGGATCTGGCTGGTCCCGCTCGACGGCGGCCGCCCGATCGACCTGGGAGAGGGTACGTTCGCGACCTTCGGTCCCGACGAGGAGTCCTGATGCCCGTGCGCGATGCCCTGTCCTCCCTGTTGTCCCGCGCGGTCGAGCGACGGGTCCGCGAGTGGATCCGCGACGCCAACGCCGCGGACGACGCGCGCATCGCGGAGCTCGAGGGCGAGATCGAGAAACTCAAGAAGAAGCTGTCGATGACGCAGGGGGCGATCCAGGCGTCGACCGCCGAGCTGATGAAGCTCAAGGGGGCCGCCGACGAGAGCCGCAACGTCGCGCAGCAGGCGATGCAGCGGGCGACGAGCGCCCTGGCGGCGGCGGAGTCGGCGACCGAGGGCGTGACCGCGCTCGAGCTCCACCTCGCCGAGCACGCGGAGCCGGAGCCCGAGGACACGGGGTCCGAGCCGGAGCCGGAGCCGGAGCCCAAGGGGGACCACCTCTGCCAGGTGGACGGCTGCGACAAGCCCGTGCGCGCCAAGGGGTACTGCGCCCGGCACTACCAGCAGTGGAAGCGCGGGACGTTGTGATCCGACGGGTCAGGTGAATACGTGGGCGGCCCACGCCGGTCGCCACGCGCCGGTCACCTGTCGGAGGCAACGTGTACGACTTCATGTCCCGCCTCGGCCTGCAGGCCGTCAACTCCGGAGCCGCGACCACGTCGGGCTTCCTGCCGACCCACGGTCCCGAGCTGGACGTCCACAGCCCGATCGACGGCGCCCTCCTCGCGAAGGTGAAGCTCGCGGGTCTCGACGAGTACGAGAAGGTCGTGGGGGAGGCGGCCCGGGTCTTCGCGGACTGGCGGATGGTGCCCGCCCCCAAGCGCGGCGAGATCCTGCGCGAGGTGGGGGACGCGCTGCGGGCCCACAAGGAGGATCTCGGGCGGCTGATCAGCGTCGAGGTCGGCAAGATCCTGTCCGAGGGCATGGGCGAGGTCCAGGAGTCCGTGGACATGGCGGACCTCTGCGTCGGCATGTCGCGCCAGCTCAGCGGGCTCACCATGCACTCCGAGCGGCCCGGCCACCGGATGTACGAGCAGTGGCACCCGCTCGGGGTCGTTGGCGTGATCACGGCGTTCAACTTCCCGAACGCGGTGTGGGCCTGGAACGCGATGGTGGCCGCCGCCGCCGGTGACACCGTCGTGTGGAAGCCGTCGCTCAAGGCGCCGCTGACCGCCATCGCGACCCACCGCATCTGCGACGAGGTGTTCCAGAAGTACGGCTGGGGCGGCGTCTTCGGCCTGGTGATCGGCGAGGACAAGGTCGTGGGTGAGGCGATGATCCGCGACCGCCGCGTGCCGCTCGTCAGCGCGACCGGCTCGACCCACATGGGCCGTCACGTGGGCCAGGTGGTGGCGGAGCGCCTCGGGCGCAGCCTGCTCGAGCTCGGCGGCAACAACGCGATCATCATCCACGAGGACGCGAACCTCGATCTGGCGCTGCGGGCGATCGTGTTCGCCTCGTGCGGCACCTCCGGCCAGCGCTGCACGACCAACCGCCGCCTGTTCGTGCACGAGAGCATCGCCGACAAGCTCGTGCCGCGCATCCAGCGGGCGTACGAGTCCATCCCCATCGGCAACCCGCTCGAGGCCGGCACCCTGATGGGGCCGCTCATCGACGAGCAGGCCGTCCAGCAGTACCTCCACGCCTGCGACCAGATCCGCGCCCAGGGCGGCGAGATCCTCACCGGCGGCGAGCGCGTCGAGGGACCCGGCTTCTACGTCCGGCCGACCCTGGTCCGCGCCCGCGCCGACATGGAGATCTGCAAGGAGGAGACCTTCGCGCCGATCCTCTACGTCTTCACGTACAAGGACCTGAGCGAGGCGATCCGCCTGCAGAACGACGTGCCGCAGGGCCTGTCCTCCGCCATCTTCACGGACAGCTTCCGCGCCTCGGAGCGCTTCCTCTCGCACGCCGGCAGCGACTGCGGCATCGCGAACGTCAACATCGGCACCTCGGGTGCGGAGATCGGCGGCGCGTTCGGCGGCGAGAAGGAGACCGGCGGCGGCCGCGAGGCGGGCTCGGACTCCTGGAAGGCGTACATGCGGCGCCAGACCTGCACCATGAACTGGAGCGACGAGCTCCCCCTGGCGCAAGGCGTCCGGTTCGATCTCTAGGAGCCCGCAGGCTCCTCCCAGCTCGCGCAGCGAGCGGTGCCCGTGCCCCTGCCCGTTCGGTGAGGGTTCGGAACCTCGACGGGTTCGGAACGATCGGGACCCACTGAAGGGGACGCAGGCCATCGAAGGTCGCACGCCGCGCTGGGTGACGGCCGTCAGTGACGGACGTCCGTCGCTCACCCAACGGGCCAACGCCGGGAAAGTACCGGCCCTGGATTTGCACTCGGACAGGACGCTCATCTCCAGGAGTGCCCATGTTCCGCACCACCGTCCCGCTCGTCCTCGCTGCCTCCCTCGCCGCCTGCAACCCCGAAGACGGCGACTCCGGCGCCGGCCAGATGGATGGGGACGATCTGGGCCCCCTGCTCGACCGTCTCGAAGCACTCGAGGCACAGGCCGCGGTCGACCGCGACACCTTGGCGGCTCTCGGGGAGGTCGTCGCGGATCTGAGCGCCGATCTGCGCGCCGCCGAGGCCACGCTGACCGACCATGGCCTGGTCGTCGAGGCCCACGCGGTGGACCTGGTGGCGCACGACGCCCGCCTGGCCGCGCTGGAGTCCGACCACGTGTCTGCCAGCGATCTCTCTGGGGTCGCGACCCGGGCTTGGGTCGAGGGCCAGGGGTACGCCACCCCGGCGTCGCTCCAGGGCTACGCGACGTGGACGGGCGTCGCCGCGATGGCGAACGGGTTCGCGACCGAGGCCTGGGTCACCCAGCAGGGCTACGTGACGAGCACCAGTCTCGACGGCTACGCAACCGAGGGGTGGGTCGACGGTCGCGGCTTCGTCGAGACCGCGGACCTCGATGGGTATGCCACCCTGGCCGACCTGGAACCGCTCGCGACCGAGGCGTGGGTCACCGAACAGGGCTTCGCGCCCGGGTTGGCCGACTACCTCACGGTGGACAGCGCGAACGACCACCTGTACTTCGACGGTGCGAACGTCTATGTCCGGTCCGGGCTGGGACAGACGGAGGGCCGCTCGAACGGGCGGGGCAACCTGATCGTCGGCTACGACGAGCCGAGCGACACGCAGGGCCCCAAGACCGGATCGCACTTCCTCATCGTGGGTGCGGAGCACTCGTACGCCGGTGCGGGTGGCGTCGTCTTCGGGAGCGCCAACACCTCGGAGTCGGGCGGGCACGTCCTCGGCGGCGGCGGCAACACGGCCAGGAGCTCGGGGGTGATCGTGGGAGGATGGAACAACTACGCGCTGGGAGGGAGTTCGGTGGTGGTCGGCGGAGGCATGAACGTCGCGGAGGGCTTGGACTCGGTGATCCTGGGAGGCCAACACACCGAGGTCGACAGCACGGCTGGGTATTTCGCGGTCGTGCTGGGTGGTTCGTGGACCGTGCATAGTGGCACGGCCTTCGCTATCGAGCCCTGAGGGGTAGATTCGCTCGCAGGTTGCTGAAGGAGTGCCGGCAGGCGCTTCTCCAGTACCAGCGGGGGACGCGGGAGCGGTACGCTGAAGCTAGAGACGGTTTTCGGCTGCGTACTGGCGGAGGCGGGCGGCGGCGGGGCGCTCGATGCGCTCCTTCGTCGCGGGGTCGAACGTGTACAGGCCGAACCGCAGGTCCAGGCCGTGGTTCCACTCGTAGTTGTCGACCCACGACCAGTACAGGTAGCCGCGCACGTCGACGCCGGCGTCGATGGCCTCGTGCATGGACGCGACGTGGCCCTCGAGGATCGGCACGCCGTCCTCCTCCACGTAGGGGGTGCCGTTCTCCGTCACCCAGACGGGCAGGCCGTACTCGCCGGCCTCGCGCAGCACCCGCCCGAGGCCCTCCTCGTAGGGCTCCCAGGAGAACTCGGGGAAGAAGTCGAAGACCGGCAGGATCTCCGGGTAGAGCGGGAAGGGGAGCCCCAGGACGGTCACGCGGTTGTAGTAGTTGACCCCGATCACGTCGAGCCGACCTGCCAGCTCGGGTCGGTTCGAGTCGATGGTGCCGTCGAGATCGTCGTCCCAGTCGCCGCTCGTCAGCGCTTCGAGGAAGACCCGGTGGTAGAGCCAGTCCATGTGCTCGGCGCCCAGCACGTCCGCCGGGTTGTTCGGGTCGTTCGGGTCGATCGCCGTCATGTTCATGACGATGCCCACCGTGGCCGTCGGGTCCTCGGCCTTCACGGCGTCGTACATCGCCGCCGACGCCTCCACCTGGTGGATGGTCACGTCGCGCGTCGCCTCGATCTCGTTGGACACGCCGGGCGGCGCGCTGCGGTCCGGTCCGGGCAGCATGTAGCCCGACAGGGTGGTCGCGAACGGCTCGTTCAGCGTGTACCAGTCGTCCACGTCCGCGCCGTACTCGCGCGCCACGAAGCCCGCGTAGAGCGAGATCAGCCGCGTGATCCGCTCACCGTCCAGCCAGCCGTTGGGTGAGCAGGTGTCGAGGTGCTCGTGGCAGGCCACGCCGTCGTGCACCCACAGCGGCAGGACGTAGTGGTTGATCGTGACGACGGGCCGGATGCCCGCCTGGTGCAGCGCGTCGAACACCTCGTGGTAGCGCTGGACGGCCGCCGCGTTCGCGTAGGGCACGAGCTCGTCCACCGTCGTCGCCTGCTCGGCCGCGCCGTCCGGGAACAGCCGCGACCACTCGAGGGACATGCGGAACGCGGTGTGCCCGTCGTCCCGCATCCGCGCCACGTCGTCCTCGAACGTCTCCCACATGCCGGGCCCGTCCGACACGGGCTCGCCCGTCACGTACAGCGAGCCCGTCTCGATGATCGAGGGCGTGGTCACCCACTGGTACCAGTCGCTGTTCCGGTCCTCGCAGTCCTCGGCCGACCAGGTCGGACACCCCATCTCCACCTGGAAGCCGGCGGTGGCCGAGCCCCACGCGAAGCCCTCGGGGAAGGCGTCGGGGTCGGGCGTCGTCGTCTCTTCGTGGTGGCACGACGCGAGCAGCGTGATCAGCACGGAGCCTCCGGCCCGAGGATAGCGCCCCCCGTTCCCAGCGACACCGATCCGGTGTACACCTCGGACATGGATCTCGGACGACTGCTGGGCGAGGCCCTGGCGATCTCGTGGCAAGGCACGCTGATGGCCCCGGTACTGCTGGGGCTGTTCGCGGCCGGTGTGTGGCTCTGGTACCAGTCCCGCTGGGAGACCAAGAACCCGAACTGGCAGGAGGCGATCCGCGACTGGTGGAGCCCCCGGATGCAGATCGAGCGGTGGATCCGCTTCCGGTGGATCCACCCCGACACGCTCTACTGGATCGCGCACGTGCGCTTCGATCAGGGGCCGCTCGTCCTGGAGGGCCAGACCACCGACGCGCTGTACTGGAGCTTCACCTACTACGCGAGCACCGAGGTGAACGACTCCATCAGCTCGAGGAACATCGTGGTGGAGCCCGGGACCGACCGCTTCCGCATCCACTTCGCCCAGGAGCGGCCCGCCGAGGCCACCAACTTCGTGAAGGTCCGCCCCGACGCGAAGAAGGGCGTCATCTACTTCCGGATCTACGAGCCCGCCCACCTCTACCCGTCGCGTCTGCCGCGGGTCTCTCGTGGCGGCCGGGTCCTCATCGAGCGGGTGGACACGTGACCGGTGTGCTCGACTTCGTGCTGCACTGGCTCCTGCCGCGGCTCGCCGTCGCGATGCCCGTGGCGGTGGGGCTGTACTACGTCGTCTACAAGTACGTGATCCCTCCGGTGGTCTGGGGGGAGTACCGCAAGCAGATGAAGCAGCACGTGCTTCAGCCGCCGGACACCGACCACGGGGCCGGCTCGTCCGATCTGGTCTACCTGTCGATGACCTACGACACGGCCCAGGGGGACATCGAGATCACGGGCGAGGTCCCGCCGGCACCGTACTGGCAGATGGGGATCTACGACGAGTACGTCCGCGCCGAGCCCGGCGGGCACCTCAACCACCGGACGACGGTGGTGCAGGACGGGAAGTGGAAGGTCCGGATCACGCCGAACGCCCACGGCGCGCCGAACACGCTGGACGCGGACATGGCGCCGCGCGGCATCTTCATCTACCGTGTCGCCCTGCCCGAGGGTGACGTGCCCACACCGACCGTCACCGTGGTCCCGAGAGGGAGCTAGTGGTCCCGGAGCCCGAGGTCGAAGCGGCGGACACGGACCGGTTCGAGGTCCGCTCGCGGCTCGGGTCGGGCGCTTCCGGCGTGGTGTACGCGGCCTGGGACCGCCGACGTCGCGTGCCCGTCGCGCTCAAGACGCTGCGTCGGATGGACCCCGAGGGGGTGTTCCGGCTCAAGCAGGAGTTCCGCGCGCGGGCCGACGTCGCCCACCCGAACCTCGTGTCCCTCTTCGAGCTGCTGCAGACGGGCGATCAGTGCCTGCTGTCGATGGAGCTCGTGGACGGCGTGCCGTTCATGGACTGGGTGCGCGGGGGCGGTGGCGATCGACCCTCCGTGTTCGCGCGGTCCAGCACGAGCCAGACGCACAGCCACCCACCGGCGCCCCTCGCGTTCCCGGACACGACGACCTTCGACGACTCGGTCATCCAGCTCGGGCCCATCGATCCCGAGCGGGTCGCGATGGGGGTGGCGGAGTCCCCGCTGCCGACCTGGGAGCGCGAGGAGCGGCCGGAGATCCGTGTCCCCGAGGACCTGGGGCGCCTCCGAGAGGCCTTCCGCCAGCTCTCCGAGGGGGTGGACGCGCTGCACCGGGCCCGCCGGCTCCACCGCGACCTCAAGCCCGCGAACGTGCTCGTCACCGCCGAGGGCCGGGTGGTGCTGGTGGACTTCGGGCTCACGGAGGACCTGTCAGCGGTCAAGCGCGAGCGGCGCGTGGCGGGCACCGCGGCGTACATGTCGCCGGAGCAGGCGGCCGGCGACACGCTGACCGAGGCGGCCGACTGGTATGCCGTCGGCGTGATGCTGTTCGAGGCGCTCACCGGGCAGCGGCCCTTCATGGGGTCGATGAACCTGGTGCTCGCGGAGAAGCAGGCCTACGACGCGCCCGCGCCCAGCGAACTCTGCCCGGGGGTGCCGGAGGACCTCGACCGGATCTGCGTGTCCCTGCTGGCGCGCGACCCCGCGGCCCGCCCGTCGGGCAGCGACGTGCTCGCGGTGTTCGGTGCCGCCCGCCCCACGCCGGTGTCCACGCCGCGCGTGCTGGTCGGGCGCGGGGTGCACCTCGCGTCGCTCCACCGGGCCTTCAAGCGGGCGCGCTCCGGGTCCCCGGTCGTCGCCTGGCTGCGCGGCCCGTCGGGGATGGGCAAGTCGTACCTGCTGCAGCGCCTCCGCGACGAGCTCGCGGCGGAAGGGCACGAGGTGCTCCGCGGTCGGTGCTTCGAGCGGGAGACGGTCGCGTTCAACGTGTTCGACGCGATGATCGAGGAGCTGGCGGCCCGCCCGGATCTCGACGACCTCGTGCCCGTCGACGTGGGCGCCCTGCTCCGGCTCTTCCCCCAGCTCGGGCGCGCACCCTGCCTCGCGAACGAGCCCCCGCTGCAGCTGGCCGACCCCCAGCTCGTGCGGGAGCGTGCGTTCCGGGCCTTCGTCGAGCTGGTCGGCGCGATGGCCCCCGTGGCGCTGCTCCTCGACGATGTCCAGTGGGGGGACGCCGACAGCGTGCGCCTCCTGGGGGCGTTGCTCCAGGCGCGGGCGCCGATCCTCGTCGTCCTCGCGCACCGCTCGGAGGAGGAGCACGCCCCGTTCCTGGTGGAGGCGCGGCGACTGGTCGCCCAGGGGGTGACCGAGCGGACGGTCGACGTGGCCGAGCTCGCGCCGCGCGAGGCGCTCGATCTCGCCCTGCTCGCGCTGCGGGACGAGGGCGACGACGCGCTCCCCGGCCCCGACCGCACCGAGCTCGCGTCGCGCATCGCGGCGGAGAGCGGGGGGAATCCGTTCTTCGTCGAGGAGCTCTGTCGCTTCGTGCTGCGCCACGGCGAGGTCCGCGGCCTGGCGCTCGACGACGCGATCCGCGACCGGGTCGCCTCGCTCCCGGCCTCGTCGCGCGAGGTGCTGGAGCTGATGGCGCTCGCCGGACGCCCCGTGGCCCCGCTCCTGCTCGAGCGGACCGCGGTGGCCGAGCTGCTGCTGCCCGAGCTCGACCTGCTGCGCTCCTCACGCCTGATCCGGACCGCGCCCGACCGCGTGGAGACGGCGCACGATCGCATCCGCGAGGCCGTGACCCGCGGGCTCGACGCGACGACCCTGCGCGCCCGTCACCGGACGCTGGCGGAGGCCTTCGAGCCGGACCACGACGCCGACGCGCTCGTGACGCACTGGGAGGGGGCAGGGGAGCACGGACGCGCCGCGGACTGGGCGCGGACGGCGGCCACCGAGGCCGAGGCGATGCTGGCCTTCGACCGAGCGGCGCGGCGCTGGGCGGACACGCTGCGCCTGTCGGAGCCTGCGGGCTCTGCGCGCGCCTCGGTCCTCGAGCGCATGGGCACCGCGCTGCGCAACGCCGCACGGGGGATGGAGGCCGGCCGCGCCTTCCGCGAGGGCGCCGCGTGCGTCGAGGGGGAGGCCCGCGCGGAGCTCGTGCGCCGGTCCGCCGACGCGCTGCTGGACGCCGGCTACGCCGACGAGGGGGTGGCGGCCGCGAACGAGGCGCTCGCCCCCTACGGCCTGGTCGTCCACGCCGACCCCCGCCGCGCCCTCCCGGGGCTGTTGTGGGAGCGCCTCCGCCTCGGCCTGCGCGGCGTGACGCCGGCGGCGCCCGCGCCGCTGTCCGAGAGCGAGCGCGCTCGGCTCTCGGTGCTGAACACGGTCGGGCGTGGCATCTCCTGGCTCGACTTCGTGCAGGGTGAGCTCTTCCTCGCGCGCTACGCGAGGGCCGCGCTCGACAGCGGCGACCCGCGGGAGGTCGTGCGAGGGCTCTGTGCGCTGTGGGTGGGCCGCGCGAGCGGGACGGCCAGCGATCGCGCGGCGATGCCCGAGCTCGAGGCGCGCGCGACGGCGCTCGTCGGCGAGGACCCGGAGCTGCGCTTCGACGTGGCGACCGCGCGGGCGCTCGTGGCGTTCTTCCACGGGGAGTTCGAGGACCAGGTCCGCCTCGCACAGGAGGGGACGGCGATCGCCGATCAGCTGGTCGGCGTCGACCAGCACCGCACCTCGCTGCGGTTGGTCCTGTTGTGGGGGCTGCTGTTCCGCGGGCTGCTGGGCGAGATCCAGGAGGTGCTTCCAGGCGAGCTGCGGGAGGCACGGGACCGCGGCAACCTCCGCTTCGTCGCGACCGCGACGACCGAGGTCCAGTCGGTGCTGCTGCTGGCCCAGGACCGGCCCGACGACGCGGTGGCCGAGGTCGTGTCCATGGAGCGGTGGAAGCGGCCCGATCGCTTCACGCTGCAGCAGCAGAGCGAGATGCTGGCCTACGGCTGGATCGACGCGTACGTCGGCGAGGGGGATCGAGCCCACCGGCGCCTGGAGGCGACGTGGCCGGCCCTGAACCGGTCGCTGCTGCTCCACCACCGGTTCGTGCGTCTCGAGGCCCACCTGCTGCGCGCCCGATGCGCGCTGGGTGCCGCCGCTGCGAGCCCCGATCGGCGCCTGCTCACGCTCGCGGAGCGGTCGCTGAACGCCGCGCGCAAGGACCCGTCGCCCTGGTCCGAGGCCCAGCGGATCGCGGTGACCGGGACCTGGTGGCGCGCGAAGGGCCAACCGGAGCGGGCGGTCGAGGCCTGGCGCGAGGCGGCGCACCAGCTCGAGGTCACGGGCCAGCTGCTGCAGGCGGCCGGGGTGCGGCACCGGCTCGGCCGGGTGCTCGGCGGGGACGAGGGCGCGGCGCTGGTGCGCGCGGCCGAGGACTGGATGAAGGGGCAGGGGGTCGTCGACCCCGAGGGGATGGTCCGGATGGTGATGGGGACGCCGTGAAGCCGCAGGACGTGCACGAGACCGTGATCGACGGGGCGCGCATCTGCTGGCGCGAGCAGGGGAGCGGTGCCTGCGTGGTGCTGGTCCACGGCAGCCCGATCTCGTCGTGGTCCTTCCGGGTCGTGCTGAGCGAGCTCTCGGACCGGTTCCGGGTGGTGGCGCCGGACCTGCCGGGCTTCGGGCGCTCGGACAAGCCGAACGACGGGCTCTCCTTCCCCTCCATCGGTGCGTTGCTGGCGGGCTTCCTGCGAGAGGTGGCGGGTGACGCGTACGCGCTGCTCGGACACGACTGGGGTGGACCGATCGCGCTGGCGGCGGCCCGCCCGGAGGCGGTGACGGACCTGATCCTCGTCAACACGACGTTCCGGCCCGACTTCGCGCCGCCGCGGTACTGGTTGCCGTTCACCGCTCCCTACTCGGGCGAGGCGTTGGTGGTGTCGGCGGACCTGTTCGGTCGCGGGCTGCCGCTGCTGCTCACCGCCGCGCGTCAGGACCGCGAGCTGGCGGCGGAGTACCGTCAGTCGATGGTCGCCCGCGGAGCCCGGCGCACCATGCTCCGCCTCGAGCGCCAGGAGGGATGGGCCGAGGTCACGGCCACCGCCCGAGCCTGGATCGCCGAGCGCAGGCCGAGGACGCTCCTGCTCTGGGGCGACCCGGACCCGTACTTCCGCAGCGACGAGCTCACCTGGCTCCGCAAGGAGATCCCGTGGGCGGAGCTGTGCCGGCTCCCGGGTGGTGGACACTTCCCCCAGGAGGACGCGCCACGGGCCTTCGCGCGCGGTCTGCGGGGATTCCTGCTCCGCGGCGTGGGGCGGGTGGAGCCCTCGCGAACGCTGGTATGATGGGGGATGATGCAGGGTTCGGTCACCACGCGTGCGGTCGCAGGTTGGGTCCTGGTCGGCCTGTGGTGCGCCCCGAGCCTGGCGTGGTCGCAGACGTACGCGTGCTACCCGAAGGGCGACGGCCCCACGACGCGGACCCCCATCGACCTGTCGCGCTGGAACTGCCTCGCGCCCGAGGACCCGTGCTGCACGACGCAGCGCCCGGACGACGTGGACGAGGACGGTGACGGCGTGTTCGCCCGCTGCGACGGTGACGACCACAACCCCGACGACGACGGCGACGGGCTGCCGACCGCCCTCGAGGACCTGAACGGCAACGGGTTCCTGTTCGACGACACCGACCGGCGCTCGCCGACCGGGGCGGCCCGGCCCGCCTTCCTCGACGTGACCTCGCCGCTCGACGACGACGGCGACGGGTATTGCGACTGCTCCTGGGCCGCCGACGTGCCCGTCCCGCCCGAGTTCTGCCACTCGTTCGACGACTGCGTGGACTACCTCGCCGACGGGCATCCGGGGGCGCAGGAGGTCGCGGACGACGAGCACTGGGACCACGACTGCCTGGGTGACAACGACTTCGACATCGATGGCGACGGGTTCCTCAACGCCAACTGGGTGGACAGCGGCACCGACTGCGTGGACACCGCGGCCGAGATCCGGCCCGGCGCCCGCGAGGACTTTGGCGGACCCGACCGTGACTGTGACGGATACACCGACCCCGCCTTCGGCCTCGAGCCCAACCGGGGCTGTGGGTGCGACCACCCCGAGGGTGTCGGCGGCTGGCTCGGCGCGCTGGCGGTCCTCGGGCTGCTCGGCCGTCGGAGGACGCCGTGAGCGGTCCGGCCGGCGAGCTGGCGGACGCGGGAGAGCGCCGTCGGTTCCACATCAAGAGCTGCCTGGGCCGCGGCGGCTTCGGCGAGGTGTACCGCGCGACCATGACGGGCGTCGGCGGCGTGCGGATCGAGGTCGCCGTCAAGGTGCTGCACGCGGAGGCCGATCCGAACAGCCAGGCGGTCCAACGGCTGCGCGACGAGGCTCGCCTGCTCGGCGTGGTCCACCACCCCTCGGTGCTCGCGGTCCACGGGCTGACGCTGCTCGACGGCCGGGTGGCGCTGATCACGGAGTACGTCGAGGGCGCGGACCTCGACAAGTGCGTGGGCGGGACGCACCCGATCTCGGTGCGCGGCCTGCTCGAGATGACCGGGAAGGTGGCCGAGGCGCTCAACGCGGCCTTCCGGGCGCCGGCACCCGACGGCAGCGGGCCCATCCGCCTCGTCCACCGCGACATCAAGCCGGCCAACATCCGGCTCGGACGGCACGGTGAGGTCAAGCTGCTGGACTTCGGCATCGCGCGCGCCGGCAACCTCGAGCGCGAGGCGCGGACCGAGACCAACGCGATGCTCGGGTCCTACCTGTACATGGCCCCCGAGCGCTTCCTGGAGGGCGGCGAGCACGGTCCGGAGGTCGACGTCTACGCGCTCGGCTGCACGCTCTTCGAGTGCATCACGCGCCAGCGTCTGTTCGGGGAGATGGCGCTCAAGGAGATGTACCTGCTCATCCTCGATCCGCGGAAGTACGACGCGTACATCGAGGAACGTCTGGCGTTGATCCCAGCGGATCTCCCGTATCAGATCCGCGCCCTGCTCCAGCGGATGGTGGCCCTGGACCCGACCGGGCGCCCGACGGAGTCGGACCTCGCGCACCGCTGCTACGAGCTCGCCGATCGGCTGTCCGGGCTGACGCTCGACCGCTGGGCGCGGGAGCGTCCGTGGCCGCAGCCCAAGTTCGTCCGCGGCCTGCTCGACGGAGCGGTGATCACGGAGACCGCCTTCTCGGCCAGCAAGCACGAGCTCCTGCCCGCCACCATGCCGCTCGAGGACCTCGTGGGGCGGGAGCACGCGTCGCTCCCGCCGCGGTCCGGTGTCGTGTCGCGGCCCAACGCGCTCCTGCCCACCGACACCTTCGAGGGTGTGCTCGATCTCGCGCGCCAGACCGCGAGCGCGACCTTCGAGCGGCCGGCCGTGGCCGTGGGCATGGGGCTCTCGCTGCTCAGCCTGGGGATCGGAGCGGTGCTGCTGCTCGGCATCGTCCTCGTGGCCGGCGTCAGCTGGTGGTGGAGCGCGTCGGGGGAGGAGGTCGCCGAGGCCCCCATGCTGGACCCGACCTACCGTCCGATCGCCGAACCGCTGCCCGCGCCGGAGCCGGTCCCGGAGCCCGTCGCGGTCGCTCCCGCGGAGCCCACGCCCGCGCGTCCCGCCCCCACGCGGCCACGTCCCACACCCACGCCCACACCCACACCCACGCCCACGCCCACGCCCACGCCCACGCCCACGCCCACGCCCACCCCACGCCCCGCTCCGGCTCCCGTCGCTACCGCGCCCCGCCCAGCGCCCGCGCCGGCGCCCGCGTCGTCGGAGAAGGTCGTCGTGAAGGTGGAGTCCAACGGCGTCCTCGTGAAGTTCAAGGGCAAGGACGGCATCGTCGAGGGCCGCGCGCTCGAGCCCGGGATGTACGAGGTGGTCGCGTACTTCGACGGCGTCCCGGCGGTCCAGGAGAACACGTACGTCGCGATCAACGCTGGTGGAGACTACAAGGTCACCTGCAGTCAGCTGTCCCACACCTGCAAGTGGGCGAAGTGATCGTCTGGTTCGCCACCATCGCCGCGGCTCAGGACCTCCCCTGCTCGGTGCCGCTGACGCGCTTCGACGTTCGGACGATGAGCGAGCACTCGTCCGACGCCATCGCGCGCGACGACGCGCTCTCGCACCGGCGGCTCTTCGACGAGCTCGTGTCCCGCACCTCCTGCCTCGACCACCCGATCGACCCGGACGCGTGGGCCTCCCTGCTCCTGGACGAGGCGCTGGTGCGCAAGGCGACGGGAGGGGACTGGGAACGCCCGCTGGACACGGCGATGAACGCGTTCCCCGCGCTCGACCTCCCGCCCTTCCTGCGCGACGTCTACTCGCCCCTGCCGCGACCCACACCGTCCGGCCTGACCATCCCCGACGACGCCGCGCTCTTCGTCGACGGGGTCCTCGTCCGCGCCGTGCCCATCCTGTCGGGCGACCACGTCGTCCAGGTGTGGCGCGCCGGGAACCTGCGCTCGGCCTTCCTGGAGGACGGCGACCAGGTTCCCGCGGACTGGCTGACCCCGGCCGAGAAGGAGGTGGTCGAGGTCGTCCGCGAGGAGGTCGCCTTCGTCCCGTACGCGCACGGGATGATCGGCGGCGGCGTCGGGCCCACCCTCGGGCGCCAGATGGTCCAGAACCCTGCGGAGTTCCTGGGCGGCCAGGAGCAGTACGGCGGCTCGCTGACGGTGTCGGCGAGTGGGCTCGTGCCGGTCGCGGGGCCGGGCTCCGTGTTCTGGGACGCCGACCTGGCCGTCCTGGTGCCCTCGGTGCGCCGCGGCACCACCGACGAGTTCAACGTCGATCGCGTCGGGTGGTTGCCCCAGGCCTGGGTCGGTGGCGCCGCGATGTTCGAGGAGCTCACGGTCGGCGTGGGTGCCGGCTTCGCGACGCTGCTGCGGTACGAGGGAGAGGAGCCCGTCGTCACGTGGCTCCCGCAGCCCCACGTGCTGTTGGGGGTGCTCCAGGGCCGCCGCGACTTCGAGGTGTCCGCCGGGGTGTCTCCGGCGGCGCTCCATGGTCGGGTGCGCGCCGGTGCGCTGCTCGCGGATCCCGGTTCGGCGACGATGCGTCTCGGCGTCGACACCCAGCTCGGGCTCGGTTGGTTCACCGAGGGATCCCCCGAGGACGCGACCTCCGCGGAGCTCGACCGGGTTCGCCGAGCGACGGACCTGCAGTGGACGTTGCTCGGGCGTCTGGACGTGGCCTGGGGACGCGATCGATGATGGCGCCCCGCACGGAGGAGGGATGCCGCACGAGGACCACTCGACGCCCCGCGAGGATCTCCTCGAGGACGACGAGCTGACGGACTCCGTCCCCAAGGTCACCCCGGAGTACCCGTCCGACGAGCTCCGCGATCTCGGCGAGAGGCTCGCCGCGCTCTACTACGCCCGGGAGATCGAGCCCGATCGGACCGGCGTGGCGGAGGAGATCGCGCGCATCCGCTCGCAGATGCGGCGGGGTCCGCGGCTCCACGCGGGCGAATTCCTCGCGGACGGACGGTATCGGCTGCTGACCCGGCGCGATGCCGGCACCTCGGGCGACGCCCTCTGGCAGGCGTGGGAACGGACGAGCGGGCAGCTCGTGCTGGTGCGGGTCTTCCACGGCGGCTGGGTCGATCGCAAGAAGGCGGTGGAGCAGTTCCGCGAGCGGGGCGCGACCTTGCGCAAGCTCGTGCACCCGCACCTGGCGCGCGTCCTCGACGCGGACCGATCGGACGACGGCTTCGTCTACCTCGTGACGGCGCACGTCGGTGATCAGTCGCTGGCGGACGCGGTGTCGGACACCGGGCTGGTGCGCGACGCGATCGACGCCGTCGAGGTGGCCATCGAGCTCGCGCAGGCCCTGCAGTACTGCCACGAGATCGGCGTCGTCCACGGCGACGTGCGGCCCGAGAACGTGCTCATGTCGCCCGAGGGGTCGGCGTTCCTGACGCATCCCTCGGTCGAACCCATCGCCGGCAAGGCGGAGCCGTCGCTGTACCAGGCGCCGGAGACCACGGAGCGTGGCTACGAGCCCGCCCCTGCAGCCGACGTGTACGCGCTCGGCATGACGCTGCTCGCGGCCCTGAACAAGGGCTCGCTGCCGTTCTGGGTCCTGCGCGACCCCAGCCGACTGCTCCGCCAGGTCGCCGTGTCCGACGGCGTCCGCTCCGTCATCGCGCGCGCCACCGACTGGGAGCTGTCGGCTCGGTACGCCGATCTCGCCGCGCTGGTCGAGGACCTCGTCGCCGACCCCGAGCTCGTGGAGGCCTTGGCCGACCGCGCGCGGGAGCGTGGGCGCTTCGACATCGCCGCCCAGCACCTCGAGAACCTCCTGCGCATCCAGTCGCACCGGGCGGTCGAGATCCGGACGGCGCTCGGCGAGGTGTACACCTCGCTCGGAGCGTACGATCAGGCCTTCGGCCACCTCCTGGCGGCCCTCGAGCGCACCGCGGACGTCGAGACCCTGTTCGCGCCGCTGCGCGTGGTCGCCTCGCGCACGGGGGACTGGTCGCGCCTCGCGAGCGCCCTGTGGAGCCAGGCGCGCGCCCGGGACGCCGGCCGCCGCGTGGTGTTGCGCGTGGAGCTCGCCCGGATCAACCAGGACGAACTGAAGAACCCGATCGCGGCGGCCGAGACCTGGACCCAGGTGCTCGCGGATCACCGCCTCCCGAGCCAGGCCGTCACCGCGCTCAGGGCGCTCCAGGGGCTCGCGCGCGACCGTCGGGACTGGGCCGGCTTCGTGGAGTACGGCAAGGAGCTCCTCGAGTACCTCCCCGAGGACCAGAAGGCCGCGGTGCAGTACGCGCTGGGCCGGGCGTACATCGAGCACCTCGACGACGAGGAAGCGGGCCTGCCGTTCATCGACGCCGCCGAGGAGCGCGGCTGGTCGGAGCCCGATCTGGGCCAGCGGCTGCAGCAGATCCGCGCCCATCGCGGCCAGTGGCGCCGCGTGATCCACCTCATGGTGCAGCAGGCGGCGGGGCAGGAACTCGGCGACGCCAGCCCCACGCTCCTGCGCGCGGGCATCATCGCGAGCTCGGTCCACCTCGAGGAGGAGGCGTTCACCGTCTACCACGCGCTCCTCCAGCGGGCGCCGCGGCACGTGGTCGCGCTGCGGCACCTCGCGCGCCTGCACCACCGCGCCCACGAGGCCGACAAGGCGCTGCGGTTCTATGAGCGACTGTGGGAGACGTACCGCGGCAAGGACTCCGAGGAGCCCGAGGCCTCCGAGCGCGCGGCGGACTGCATGGCGTACGCCCAGCTGCTCCTGAAGAAGGGCGACGCGGCCGGCGCGTGCGAGCGGCTCGAGGAAGCGCTGCGGCTCAACCCGAACCACGTCCCGTCGCTGCAGCTGGCGGGGCCGCTCTTCCTGGCCCGCGGGGACACGGGCGCGGCGGCGACGGTGTTCGACCGACTCCTCGCGCAGTTCAAGAGCGTGGAGCACTCGCCCCAGAAGATCGAGGCCTGCCTCGGCATGGGCGATCTCGCCTGGGTCCAGGGGCGCCTGACGGCCGCGATGGGCTGGTTCAACCGGGCGCTCGAGCTGGACCCGTTCTCGGTGGCGGGCTGGTGGGGGCTCGCGAAGGTGGCCATGTCGTCGCGCAGCGGGCACCCCGGCGCGGACCGCGCGCCCTGGGTCATGGCCATGCCCAAGCGCTTCACCGGTCAGGAGGCGCTGGCGCGACTGCTCGCCGGTACGCTGCAGCTCGACGCGATGAAGGCCTGGCTGCGCCTGACCGCGCTCGGCCGGTCGGCGCTCGAGGGCGGCGAGGTCGGGATGCGCGTCGCGTGCGCCGTGGTCGACGTGATGGTGCGCAACGATCTCGTCGCGCCCGAGCTCTTCCAGCGGATCGGGGACGCGCGGCCCGAGTGGTCGGAGCCGGTGGACGAGGTCCAGCGGCTGTGGTTCGGAGGGGGTGCAGCGGCCTTCGCGGTGGCTCGCACCTACGGCTGGAGCCGCCGGCTGCTGACCGACGACTTCGACCCGCTGGCGGTCCGCTCGGTCCTGCCGAGCGAGCTGCGCGGTCCCCAGATCGCCGTCGAGTCGCTCCGGGACACGAACAGCTGGGGGACCCTGTTCGAGGGGGACCTGCCGCGCCCGCCGGATCCCTTCACGATGATCGAGCCGCAGGAGGCGAGCGCGCCGCGCCGCTGGAGCGGTCCCGTGGGCGCCCTGGTGCGCGACGGGCTGACCTGGCTCGCGCTCGGTCGGGATCGGGGCGAGGTCGACGTGGGGGCCGATCCGGCGACCGATCTCAAGCTCGAGGACCCGCTCCTCTCCCCGCGGCACGCGCGGATGTACCGACAGGGTGGGCGGATCTATCTCCAGAAGCTCGGTGACGGTCCGGTGCAGGTCGATGGCGAGGATCGCGACGTGTGGCGCCTGCACGGCGGGGAGCGCGTGACCCTGGGCGAGACCCGGATGCAGTTCCAGGCGTACGCGGACGAGGCGCACCTGCCACCGCTGGCTCGCATCGCGCACGTCGGCACCTTCGAGGAGACCCCCCCGCCCGCCGCGGAACGTCCCGAGCCACCGCCCGCGCCGCCGGCCTCCGAGGAAGCGGACACCGAGGGGCCGGACGAGCCCGTGGAGCCCACGGCGCCCCTCGAGGCACCGGCGCCGGTCGAGCCGGAGCCCCACGAGGACGAGGCCATCGAGCTGCCCTCGGCCGAGGAGGACCTGCCGCCGCCCGACGAGGACGAGGACGACGACGACGACGACGACGACGAGGAGTTCGACCTCTCCGCGGACCTGGCCCCTCCCGTGCGCCGCGAGGTGGGGCCCGAGACGACGGGACCGATCGAGGACGTGTTGCCGCTGCCCGCGGTGGACCCGCAGCCTCGGCTGGTGACCGGGCCGATCCGGATGCCCGCCGACGTGATGGAGCCGACCGGACCGATCCCGGACGCGATCACCGAGCGGCTCGCCGCCGAGGAGGAGGAGCACACCTCCGACCCGCCCTCCGACGAGGAGCTGATCCAGCCGCGTGCGCGGGAGGAGGTCCTGGAGGCCACGACCGCCCCGACACCGGTGTCGGACATGGACCTCGACCTGCCGGAGGACGATCCCTCCGCACGGGAGTCCGGGCCGCTGCAGGCGCTCCACCTGGCTTCCCTCGAGGAGGCCGAGCCCGAGGAGCAGGAGCCCGAGGCGTCTCCCGCGCTGCCCGACGACTTCGAGGCGGGACCCGATCCGTCGTCCGAGATCGACCCCGAGCTGTCGGACGAGGTCGAGTTCGAGGCCGCACCCGAGGCAGAGGCCGACGAGGATCCCCCGATCCCGTCCAACGTCCCCGATTGGCTGCGCCGGGCGCTGATGGCCGAGGAGGAGGCCGAAGCCTCCGTGGACGAGCCCGCTGCCGAGCCCCCGGCCGACGAGGCTCCCGCCGAGCCGCCGCCTGGCTCGGTCACCGTGCCGATCCCCGAAGCGAGCGGTCCCTTCGCGGGCGACGAGCCCGACCGCTCGCCGCAGCCCACCGGCGTCACCGCGGTGCCGGCGGTGGAGGACGAGGGACTGTCCGAGGAGGATGCGCCGCAGGCGGTGGCCGAGGTCGCCCCTCCCTACGAGCCCGACGCGCCCACGGTCGTCGTGCCGAGCGTCCCTCGCGAGGTGCTCACCGCGCCCATCCCGCGCCACATCCGCTCGGCGCCCACCAACCCGCCGCCGTCCACCTTCGGTTTCCCGGAGGAGGTGGCGGACGACGACGTGGACTCGCTGCGGACCGTGCCGCGACCGCTGCCCGCCGGCGTCACGGGGACCACGGTGGTCCCGCTCGAGCGCGAGCTCGGGCCGAGCGGCGGCGAGTCCGCCCCGCCTGCGCCGCCCCGCACCCGGGACGACGACGATCTGCTGCCCTCGGCGGGACCCTCGGGGTACCTCGAGTTCATGTCCGGTCCCGAGCGCGGGCGACGTGTCCCGGTGGCCGACGAGATCACGGTGGGGCAGTCCCCGATGTGCGGCGTGAGCATCGCGGGTGACGCGAGGCTGTCCGCGGTCCACTGTCGGGTCCGACGGCTCGGGGAGGGGTTCCACCTGTCCGACGAGGGCTCCCAGACCGGGACCGTCGTGAACGGCCAGCGCGTCACGGAGGTCGGGCTCACCGGGGGAGAGGTGATCATGGTGGGCCGCACCGTCCTGCGGTTCCGGATGGGGGACGACTGATGTCGGAGCAGGAACAGCCCGAACCCACGGCCGACGAGCTGCGCTCGGTGCTCTCGCGCTGGGCGTCGGGCGTGGCGGTGGTCACCACGAATGACAACGGTCTGCTCTACGGCCTGACCGTCTCGAGCTTCACCTCCGTCTCGCTGGATCCGCCGCTCGTCCTGGTGAGCCTGGCGAACGCGAACCGCCTGACCTCGATGATCGAGACCAGCCACGGGTTCGCGGTGAGCCTGCTGTCCGCCCAGCAGGAGGCGGCGAGCAACTACTTCGCGCGGCCCGGACGCCTGCCCACGCCGGACTTCACGGAGATCGCGGGGGAGTGGACGCCGTCGGGGCAGCCGGTCATCGCCGGCTCGCTCGGGTGGCTGAGCTGCTCGCTGCACGCGGTGCTCCCCCAGGGCGACCACACCCTCGTGATCGGGCGTGTGAACGGGACCGGGGGCGACGTCGACCAGGAGCCGCTGGTCTACTGGTCGAGGGCGTACCGCCGCATCACGTGAGCGGCACGAAGGCGACCGCGCCGTGCCCACGGCGGCGGAAGGTCTCGCCGGTGCGTTCGAGCGTCACCAGCTCCTGCCGGTCACCGCTCCCGGACGGGAGCACCAACACCCCCCCGTCGCGCAGCTGGTCGAGCCACGCGTCGGGGATCCTCGGCGTGGCGGCCGCGACCAGGATCGCGTCGTACGGGGCGTGCTCGGCCCAGCCTTCCTTCCCGTCGCCCAGGCGCAGGTGGACGGGGAGCTCCAGCTCCGTCAGCAGCCGCTGCGCACGCTCGAACAAGGGGGCGACCACCTCGATCGACCAGACGTCGGCGCCGAGGGCGGCGAGCACGGCTGCCTGGTACCCGCTGCCGGTCCCGACATCGAGCACGCGCGCGCCTCGTTCGACGCGACCGAGCTGCGCCATCCAGGCCACCACGTAGGGCTGGCTGATCGTCTGGGCGTGCCCGATGGGCAGGGGGGTGTCGTCCCAGGCGTACGGCTGGAGCTCGGTCGGCACGAAGCGATCGCGCGGCACCCGGCGCATGGCGTCGAGGATGACCTCGTCCCGGACGCCGAGCTCGGCGATCCGACGCACCATGCGCTCGGGTCCCGGGATCACGTCACTCCGGGATCTTCGGGTCCTCGCGGACCACGAGCAGCGCACAGTTGCCGCGGAGCAGGACGCGCTCGGTCGTCGTCCCCATCAGGCGGTCGGCGAAGCCGGTCGGGCCGTGGGTGCCCATCACCAACAGGTCGGCGCGGTGGTCGTTGGCGGCCTCGAGGATGCAGTCGACGGTCCACCCGGTGCGCACGTCGGCCTCCACGTGATCCTCGGGGAGCGCGTACCCGGACTCGCGCAGCTTCAAGCGCGCCGTGTCGCGGACGGCCGTGATCTCGAACTCCCACTCCGCCTCGTCCCGCTGCTGCTCGGCGACGTTCTTGGGACGCGTCTCGTCACGGACGTAGACCACCACCACGTGGGCCGCGAAGCGCGTGGCGAGCGAGTAGGCGGCGTCCAGCGCCTTCTCGGAGAGCGGGGTGTCGTCGATCGGGACGACGATTCGGTGGAGATGGAACGCCATGGGACCTCCTGGACGGGCGACGTGATGCAACAGGCGGGCCGGAGTATGGCACGCTGCCTGCAGCCGGACGCATACGACGGAGGACCATCCATGACCACCCAGGACCACACGATCCGCAAGATCGCGCTCACCACCGACCTCGGTGCCGACAGCCCCGATCTCTTCGCCCAGGCGCTCGGGATCGCGCTCCGGACGCGAGCGGAGCTGTTCCTGGTGCACATCGCCGAGCCCGACCACCCCGAGGCCAGCTGGCGCCGCTTGCCCACCGTGCGCGCGCTGCTCGAGCGCTGGGGGCGGATCTCCGTGGGTGCGCCCTACGAGGAGTTCGAGAAGCTCGGCATCAAGGTCCACACGCTCGAGCGCAAGGCGAACGACGGGGATCTGCGCATCGCCGTCGCGCGCCGGGTCTCCGAGATCCACCCCGATCTCGTGATCCTCGGGACGCACGCGCGCACCGGGATCGATCGCCTCGCGCGCGGGTCGGTCGCCGAGCCCGTCGCCCGAGACGTCCACAAGAGCACGCTGTTCCTCCCGGGCGACGCGCGCCCGTTCGTCTCGCCCGAGACCGGCGAGCTCGCGCTCAAGCGGGTCGTCGTCCCCGTGGGCCCCGGTGTCACCGGCGAGCCGTTGATGGCCGAGCTCGAGCGGGTGCTCACGGCGCTCGGCGCCGGGGCGGTGCAGTTCGTGATCGTGCACGTGGGCACCTTCGCGTCGCTGCCCGACCTGCGCACGCCGCCGCGCCAGGACTGGATGTGGAAGACCGACCTGCGCAGCGGCAACGTGGTGGACCAGATCCTCGAGGCGGAGATCGAGCACGAGGCCGATCTGGTCGTCATGGCCACGCTCGGGCACGACAGCTTCCTGGACGCCATGTGGGGCTCCACCATGGAGCGCGTGGTGCGGCGGACCCGGGTGCCGGTGCTCGCCATCCCTGTGTGAGAGCGCACAGCGGGTTGTGCCCTCTCACGAACTTCCAATGGGCCGCTCACGTGGCCCCGACCCTGCCTGGTGACAGGGTGTACGGGAGGTGCGCATGAACGCGAACGTCACTCGGTGGGCCACGCGGGGAGCGATCGCCGTCGTGGCGCTGCTGGTCGCCATCCAGCTGGTCCCCTTCGGCCGGGACCACACCAACCCACCCGTCACCGGCGAGCCCTCCTGGGACTCGCCCCGCACGCGGGAGCTGGCGAAGCGGGCCTGCTTCGACTGCCACAGCAACGAGACCGTGTGGCCGGTCTACGCGAACGTGGCGCCGTTCTCCTGGCTCGTCGCGGACCACGTGGCCGAGGGGCGCAGCAAGCTGAACTTCAGCGAGTTCGATCGGCCGCAGAAGGAGGCCCACGAGGCCGGCGAGGTGGTGGCCGAGGGCGAGATGCCGCCCGGCTACTACAAGCTCCTCCACCCCAGCGCCCGCCTGGACGACGCGGAGCTCCGGCAGCTGGTGGACGGGCTCCAGGCCACGCTCGGGGGCGAAGAGGGCGAGCTCGCGCGCGGTCGGGGCGGCGGCTTCCCGACGGCGGAGGAGGAGGGCGAGGAGGACGACGACTGATGCGCATCCTGGTGATCGAGGACGAGCGCAGGATCGGCGGCTTCCTCCAGCGCGGCCTGACCGAGGAGGGGCACCGTGTCGAGGTCGTACCCGATCTCGCGAGCGCGCGGACCCGCCTGGGCGAGGGTTGGGACCTGCTGCTCGTCGATCGGATGCTGCCGGACGGCGACGGGCTCCAGCTCGTGCGTGACCTGCGCCGTGACGGTGATCGGACGCCGACCATCTGCCTGACGGCGCGCGACCGCGTCGACGAGCGGGTGGAGGGCCTGGTCGGCGGCGCCGACGACTACCTCGTGAAGCCTTTCGCCTTCGAAGAGCTGCTCGCGCGGATCGGCGCCGTGACCCGCCGTGGGGGCGCGCCCGAGCGCATCGAGATCGCCGATCTCGTGATCGACCTGGCGGGCCGCCGCGTGTCGCGCGCGGGCACGGAGATCAAGCTCACCGCCCGCGAGTTCGACCTGCTCCGCTACCTCGCCGAGCGCCCCGGGCGCGTCATCTCCCGTACCCGCCTGCTGGAGGCGGTCTGGGACACGACCCACGACCCGGGCACGAACGTGGTGGACGTCTACGTCAGCTACCTGCGCGCGAAGGTCGACAAGGACTTCGGCCCGCCGCTGATCCACACGGTCCGCGGCGTCGGCTACGTGCTCGAGACCGAGGGCCGGTGAGCGCGCCACCCAGCCTGGAGCGTGCGATCGCCCTGCGCGGAGTGGCGACCCTGGCGTTCACCCTGCTCGTGCTCGGGATCGCGACCGCGGCCCTGCTGCACGTCCGCGACGGCGCCGCGCTCGATCGCGCGCTGCTGGTCGCGGCGCACGGGGGCGCCTCGGAGGGTGGCTGGACCCTCGACCACGCGCCGCCGCCCATCGAGACCCGCCTGGTGGGCGTGGACGACGCGGAGCCTCCGCCCGACGAGCTCGTCCAGCGCGCGCTGACCTCGGAGCGCCCCGTCTACTTCGACCGGGACGGACGCCGCGGGGTGTTGTTGGTGGTGGAGCGCGAGCGTCGCGGCCGCGAGGAGCACCGGCTGGTCGAGGCGACCGCGCGACGACCGGGCCCGATGGTCACCACGGGGCCCTTCCTGCTGGTCTACGTCCCCCTCGCGGTCGCGGCGACGGCGATGGCGGGGCTCGGGTTCCGCTGGCTCGTCCGCTCGTCCATGGCCCCCCTCGACCGCGCGCGCAGCGAGGCTTCCGCCATCGAGACGCTGTCGTCGGCCGCGCGCCTGACCGTCCAGGGGCCCGAGGAGGTCCGTGCGCTGGTGGCCTCCATCAACGCGCTCCTCGAGCGACTGGAGCGGGCGCACCAGGCTCAGGACAGGTTCACGGCGGAGGCGGCGCACGAGCTGCGGACGCCGCTCACGACGATGTCGCTGGCGGTCGACCTCGCGCTGCGCCACCCCCGAACGGTCGACGAGTACCGCGAAGCGCTGGGGTCGGTGCGCGAAGAGCTCGATCGTCTCGAGCGGCTCGTGCAGGGGCTCGTGATCCTCGCCCGCCTGGATGGTGGGCACGAACCCGAGCCGCGCGTGATCGGCGCCCGGGCGCTGGTGGACGAAGCGGTCTCGGCCGAGCGCGCCGAGGTGGAGCTCGCGGTCGGCGAGGAGCGGCTCGTCGTGCGGCCGGAGCTGGCGTCGATCGCCCTGCGGAACCTCCTGCGGAACGCGCGGCGCCACGCGCCCGATAGCGCGGTGACGATCCGGACGCGGACGGTCGGCGACCTGGTTCGCATCGAGGTCGACGACCGGGGCCCGGGGGTCGCGGAGGAGGACCGGGAGCGCGTCTTCGATCGCATGACCCGGACCGGCGAGGCGCGGCGGCGGGACCCCGACGGGCTCGGGCTGGGCCTGCCCATCGCTCGGGAGATCGCGCGCCGCGAGGGCGGGAGCTGCACGCTGGAGGAGGCGCCCGGCGGAGGGTGCCGCGCCGTGCTCGCCCTGCCCGCGGCCTGAGCGTCAGGGCACCCGGGACAGGATGGGGTCCACGAGCGCGAGCCGCACGAGGTCTTCGTCCGGATCGGGCTCGGCGGCCAGCTGACGCACGCGCCGGTCCGTGAGCGCCAGCGCGCGCGCCATCTCGTCGGTGTGGAACCCGCACCAGCGCCCGGCGTGGACGAAGCCCCGGAAGCAGCGGCGGTCCGAGGGGACCACGCCCACCACGGCCGCGGCCGCGCGCAGCACCCGCAGCAGCGTCGGGGCGGTGGGTGGCTCCTCGGGCGGCACGACGGCCAGCCGCCCCGCGCCACCCCCGAGCGCGCGGTGAACGTCGGCGGCCTCGATGCGGGCGAGCGGAGCGCTGGCGTCGAAGAAGCTCGCCCTGCGGAACCCGAGCAGGTCGCGGTGGCTGGTCCACGGCGTGGCGAGCGGGCCGAGCTCGTCCGCGGGCGCCTCGTGGGCCCACACGATCGCCTCGTGGAGGGCGTCGCACGTGGACCGGTGGTGCTGCCCCGAGTGGAGCGACAACCCCCACCTCGCGGCCGCGCGCACCGTCCCGACCTTGAGGCCGCGCACGACCTCGCGGACCTCGCCCGGCGACCCGTCGACCACCACGCGGAGCCAGTCGCCGGCGAACCCGAACGCGAGCAGGGCGGTGTCGCGCCCGTCGCACATCTTCCGCAGGCGCGTCAGCACGTCGTACCGAAACACCGCACCCCGGAGCCCGCGGTGCCCACTGACCAGCTCGATGGACACGCGCTCGATCACGACCCACCTCCCGTCGGACCGGGCTGCAAGGCGTGCCACGGGGATTGTCGTGCTTCGACCGTTCACCGACGGCAGTCGTCGACCGACGTCCGTCGGGACGTCCGTCGAAGTGGCGGACCCGTTATGGGGCGCCGATGACCGAGGAGTCCGGATCAGCTGGGCGCGGCGGCGCGGTGCGCGGGCTGGTGGCAGCCGCCGCGACGGTCGTGCTGCTCGGGGGGCTCAAGGTCTCGGGCGACGTGCTGCTCCCGGTCCTGTTCAGCACCTTCCTCGCCATCGCCACGCAGCCGGCGGTCCGGTGGCTCCGCGGGCGCGGGGTCCCCACGGCCGTCGCCATCCCGCTGGTCGTCGCGGTGGCGGCGGCGGCGTTGCTCGGGCTCACCGCGGTGGTCGCCAACTCGGTCCGCTCGTTCACGGTGGAGGTCGGGCGGTACGAGACGCAGCTCGACGCGCTGGTCGCCGCGGTCACCGATCGCGCCGCGCTGTGGGGCCTCGAGGTGACGCCGGACGACTTCTCCGAGCTGATGACCCCGGCCGACGTGATGGATCTCGTCGGCTCGACGCTGACGGCGGTGTTCCGTGTGCTGGGGCGCACGCTGGTCGTCGTGATCATGCTGACCTTCATGCTGATCGAGGCGACGGACATCGAGGAGAAGCTCCGCTTCGCGTTCGGGACCCGCATCGGGGGCGACGGCGCGTTCGGTGGCGTGGGCGAGCGCGTCCAGCGGTACCTCCTGATCAAGTCCATCGTGAGCCTCATCACGGGCGTGCTCGCGGGGCTCGCGTGCCGATTGATCGGCATCGACTTCTGGCTGCTGTGGGGCCTGCTCGCCTTCCTCCTGAACTACATCCCCACCATCGGCTCGATCGTGGCGGCCGTGCCCCCGGTGCTGCTGGCCGCCGTTCAGCTCGGCTGGCCGCAAGCGCTGGGCTGCGCCGTCGCGTACGCCTCGATCAACGTGACACTGGGCAACTTCCTGGAGCCACGGATCCTGGGGCAGAGCCTGGGCCTGTCGCCGCTCGTCGTGTTCCTGTCCCTGTTGTTCTGGGGCTGGATGTGGGGGCCGGCGGGGATGCTGCTGTGCGTCCCGATGACGGTCGTGGTCCAGCTCGTGCTCGAAGGCAGCGACGAGACGCGGTGGATCGCGGTGCTCCTGGGGTCACCCCGCGTGATCCGACGCGTGAGCGAGGCGGCGCAGGAGGGCGGGAGCGAGCCCGTCGGTCAGTGATCGACCGGCAGGCGCCGCATGCCGACGGCCACGAGGAGCGCCACCACGGACAGGATCGCGCTGCCGAGGATCAGCGGCGAGAGCGACTCCGAGAGGCCGACCACGAGGATCAGCCAGCGGTGGGCCTGGTCGGCTTCGTCCACCCCCACGACGGCCCGTGCCACGAAGGTCGTGTCGAACGCGGTGCCCGCCACCGCCGCGAACAGCACGGACCCACCATAGGCCAGGACCGCCCCCACGCGACCCGGCTCGGGGGTCAGGGCGAACCGGAGCGCGCCGATCAGCGCGACCGCCCCGAAGACCACGATGAACACCATCGGAAACCCGCCAGCCAGCATGAACGCCACGGCCACCTCCGACCCCTCCAACGCGCGGGACACGGCAGCGTGACGTCGGTGGGTACAATGCGCGGGCGATGTGGTGGATCTTGGTGGTTCGGGCCTGGGGACGGGACTGGTCGGCGACGGACGCCACCGCGCTGACGGAGGTCCTCGCGGACCCGGACCTCGCGGTGGGCGACGTCATCGAGCTTGGCGCGACCACGTTCACGGGCCCGTTCCTGGTGCCCCCGGGCGTCGAGCTCCGCGGCATCTCCCCCGAGGAGACCGTGTTCGACGCGGCCTCGGGCAACGTGATCGAGGCGCAGGGGCCCGCGCCGACGGCGGCCGCCACCACCCTGTCGCGGCTGACGGTGGCGGGCGGTGGCGTGGCCCGCGCGCTGCTGGCCCGCCATGATGTCGTGCTCGACGACGTGCGGCTGGTGGGTGGCGCCGCCGACACCGGGGGGCTGGTCCGCGTGGAGGGGACGGTCACCCTCGACGTCCGGGACAGCACGCTCTCGGGTGGTTCGGCGTCCTCGGAGGGAGGCCAGGTCTGGCTCGACGTGGGCAGCACCGCGACGATCAGCGGTTCCACCCTGATCGGCGGGCGGGCGAACGGCGCTGGCGGCGCGATCTCGGCCAACGGGGCGACGCTCGTGGTGACGGACTCCCTGCTCACGGGACACAAGTCCTCCGGCCACGGCGGAGCGCTCGCGCTGGTGGCGGGTCAGAGCTCCCTGGTCGACTCGGTGGTCTCTCGCAGCGAGGCGGGCGTGGACAACCGGGGCGGCGGGCTGTGGGTGAGCGGGGGTGCCCTGGAGGCGACGCGGACCCGCCTCGAGGACGATCTGGCGCGGGACGGCGGCGGCGCCTGGCTCGGGGACGACGCCACCATCACGCTGACCGAGGTGGAGGTCCGCGGCGCTGGCGCCGACCGCGACGGTGGCGGGCTCTTCGTGGGGAGCCTGCAGGCCCTGACGGCGACCGGGCTCGCCCTGATCTCGAACCGCGCGGGCGGTGGGGCCGGCCTGTACGTCGATGGATGCTGCACCACCCCCTTCGTGATCCGGGATGCACGGCTGTGCTCGAACGCCGTGGAGGACCGCGGGATCTTCGACTACGGGGGCGGCACGGACCCCCGGGGAGGCCACGCCCGGCTGCTCAACGCCACCGGCGTCTTCGACAACGTGCTGTGGCTCGACGGCGCGGCCACGTCCTCGGACGACAGCCAGATCGGCGCGCTGTCGATCGAGGGGGGCTCGGTCGATCTCGTGCACCAGGTGTTCGCCTGGAACCGGTCTCCCGGGTACGCCGCGGTGCGGACCAGGGACAGCGCCGTAGTCGACGTGCGCAACACCCTGTTCGCGTGGAACGTGGGCGCGCAGGTCCTCACCGACGACGCGGGCGCGATGACCCTGGCCTACGCGGCCTTCGCGGGCAACGACGGCCTCCCGACCCAGCCCGACACGCTGCTCGACGCGACGAGCCTGGCGGCCGTGGACCCCGGGTTCGAGGCCGGCCCCGGGTCGTGCGAGCTGTCGGCCTGGCTGGCGCCCGACACCTCACCACTGCACGACGCGGGGGATCCGGCGCGACAGGACGCGGACGGATCCCGCTCGGACATCGGGCTCTCCGGCGCGGGCGCGGGGACGGGAGGACCGCAGCTCGACCCGGACGAGCCGTTCCGCCGGGACTGCAGCTGCGCGACCACGGCCGCCCCCGCGCTCGGCTCGCCAGCGGCGGTGCTCCTGGTGCTCAGCGCGTGGCGACGCCGAGCTCCAGGCCGCCGCTCCAGCGCGAAGCGGTCGCGCCCACGCCGCTGACCTCCTGGACGAACGCCGCCGTCACCACGTTCGCCGCCGCGCCCACACGCAGATCGAGCGGACCCACGGGCACCACCGCCACCCCGATCCGGCCGTCGACGTTCCAGGTGCCGGGCACCACGCCGAACCCGAGCGAACCGTCCAGGGCCCGGTCGCCGGGCGAGCGTGCCGCCACGCCGAGCATCGGCTGCGGTAGCCAGAACGTCCGCCGCAGCTCGTCCTCGCCCTGCCGGAGCGAGACCACGGCGCCGCCTGCCCACCCCCACACGCGATCCGTGCCGACCGTGAGAGCGAGGCGCCCCGACGCCAGCGCCCCGTCCCCGAACGCCGATCCGAGCTCGGCCGACGCGCCGAGCGGACCCGCGAGCGTCAGGTGGCCGAACGCCGCCAGCCCCACCAGGCCGCCACGGGTCAGCGCGGGATCGCCGTCGGCGACGCGGTCCGCGGTCTCCGCCCAGCCCCCGGTGGTCGTCAACACGCCCCACGGCGAGCCCTTCGTCGACACCCGCACCTTGCCGACGGCTGGGAGTCCTCCCAGCGCATCCTCGGGGAACCGTCCGTCGTCGACCACCCAGGTCAGGTGCCCGCGACCCGTCGTCGCCTGGACGACGTGCACACCCTCCAGGCGTACGGGGTCCTCGACCCGCACGCCGTCCACCGTCGTGGGCCAGCGCAGGGTTCCGGGCGCGCGGAACAGCTCGGTCGAGGGCGGGGTCCGCGCGAGGAACGAGGGGATGGCGAGCTCGGGGTCCGCCCGGTGCGCTGCGGCGAGCACCGTGCGGTGGTCCCGGCCCTCCGCGAAGCTCACGATGGCCTCGTCCAGCAACAGCCGCGCCCACGCCTCGCGGGGGAGCTCCTCCTCGAGGCAGTGCAGGTCGCGCAGCAACGCGGTGAAGGTCTTGGCGTGCTCCGGCGCGTCGTCCGCGGCGATGGCGGAGGCCGATCGCTCCGAGGCGGCGACGATGTCGTCGGCGGACAGCGGGCAGCCGGCGCGGGCGGTGGCGAGGGTCCACGCGATCAGCACGGGTACGCCTCCCTCACCGGACCACGCAGTTCCGGAGGAGCGAGTTGCAGCTCACGGTGCGCTGCTCCCCGCTGCTCAGATCGATCGTGTCGACGTGCGCCCAGGTGTCGCCGAACCGGGCCTCGACGTTCCAGACGCCCGCGCGCACCTCGGCCGGCACGGTCACGATCTCACCGGCCATCCGCAGCCGGACCGGGGTCCGCGTCTTGTCGTCCACCCGCACGCGGGCGGTGCCCGACGGGTCCGCGGGCGGCTCGGGCGCTGGTGCGACGACCGGGGGCGGTGGCGCTGGCGTCGTCACCGGTGTGGTCGGCGCCTGGGGCTGGGCCGTGGTGGGCTCGGGCTCGACCGGCGGCGGTGGCGGCTGGCGCGGCGTCGGTGCGATCACGGGCGCGGGCGTCGGCGGTCGGGGTGCAGGTGCCCGACCCTCCTCGGGGCCCGAGCGCGACCAGGCCACCACGCTCACGACGACCAGCAGCAGCCCGACGAGCACCACGCCACCGATGGTGAGCCCTGCCATACCCGAAGCGGCCATCGCGACGGCCCGCGTGCGCCCGCGGGTGCGGGTGCCGCTGTGCTCGATGGTGTCGCCCGGATGGGAGTCGCCCGTACGCGGCGAGATCAGCGGTCGCCCGGTCTGTTCGCCCTCGGTGACCTCGCGCCCGTCGAACTCCCCCTTGCGAGCGTGGGGTCCGGGCCAGGCGCGCTGGGCACACCAGCGGCGGAGCGTGGGCCCCTCGAGCTGATCGACCAGATCCTCGCACCGCCGCGCGACCTCGGCGGCAGCGGGCCGCAGCTCCGGGTCGGGGTCGAGCATCCCGGTCACGAGGCTGCGGAGGTCGGCGGGCAGGTCCTCGGGCAGCCGGCCCAGGCGCTCGAGGATGAGCGACTGCAGGCCTCCCTCTCTGGCGCCGAGCGCGTACAGATCGCGGGGCTCGAGGCCCTGCCACGGCCGCTGGCCGCAGAGCCCCTCGAACATCACGCAGCCGAGCGAGAACACGTCGCTCGCGGGTCGCTGATCGCCGTCGAAGGACTCCGGCGCCATGTACTGCAGTGAGCCGACGATGGAGCCGTTCGTGGTGCTCGCCGTCCGCTCGATGCCGCTGCCGCGGGCGATGCCGAAGTCGAGCAGCTTGACCTCGCCGTGGCGCCCGATCCGGATGTTGTGCGGCTTGACGTCGCGGTGGACGAGGCCGAGCGGCACACCGTGCTCGCCGACCGAGTCGTGCGCGGCGGCCAGCGCGGACGCGACCTGGCCGACCACGTCGCACAGCGGCCGCCGGGGGATGCGGGGTTCGCTGCGGATGAGCCCCGTCAGGTCCTGGCCGTCCACGAACTCCGTCACGAGCGCGACGCGCCCCTCGAGCACCACCAGGTCGTAGACGCGGAGGATGGACGGGTGACGCAACGCCGCCAGCACGTGGGCCTCGTCGCGCAGCCGCCGTACGGCCTGGCTCGTCGGGTCCACCTCCTCGTGGAGGACCTTGACGGCCACGTCCGTTCGCACGCCGCCGCGATCGGTCATCGCGGCGCGGTACACCTCACCGAAGCCGCCCCGTCCGAGGCACTCGACGAAGCGGAACCGCCTCTTCGAAGAGGTCGTGGTGACCGGATCGATGTCCATCGTGCAGGTCTATCCAGAATGCGGCACGAAGAGTAATAAAACTACCGACGTGCAGCTTCCAGCCTACGATACACCTCTTCGACCGTCCAGCCGAGGCGCAGGCCGGGCCGGAAGCGGTCCGCGGTCACGGCGACGATCGTGGAGCCGCGGACCACCCAGGCGACGTGCCGTTCGCTGAGCACGCCATCGGCGCCTCGGAGCCGGGAGGACCGGAGCAGCGCTGCGTCCGCCGGCACGTCCTCGAAGGGCTCGAACACCACGTCGACCTCGTGCCCGATCGCCTCGCTCATCGCGGCGGCCTGACCCGTGGCCTGGGCTCGGAGCTGTTCGAGGTAGCGGGCGGCGGCGTCGGGCGCGTCGAACACCAGCACGCGGACCTGGCCCTTGCGGTCGCGGCGCACGCCGTCGAGCTGCCAGGCCTGCCGGAGGTGCGCCAGGATGTCCGCCAGGGCCTCGGCGTTGTCCCCGAAGATCGCCTCGCCGCGCAGGTCGTGCTCACCGAGCAGCGAGATGCCGACGATCCACTCCTCGTCGGTGAGCTGGCGCTCCGTTCCCTTGAGGATGGCCGCGTAGTCCAGGTCCGGCGGGACCCGCTCCGCCTGCCAGGTCTCCGGCCGGTACACGCCCGACGACAGGGTCGGTGGGTGGATGGCGACCGCCCACACCTCGTCGAGCCCGCCGTGCTCGAAGTGCCAGCGCATGGCGTCGCGGCCCAGGCCGTACGACGCCCACACCGGCCACGAGGTCTTGTCGACGAGCCCCTCGTCCGACCAGCCCTGGAGCTCCTCGAGCGCCTTGGCCTCCGCCTCGAGGCCGAGCTGCGTGGCCGCCCGCTCCGTCACCCAGGTGGCCAGACCCTCGGCCGTCGCCTGGTTCGCGTACATGCCCTCCATGTCGGGCAGCGCGCGGATCTGCTCCGCCAGGTCGGTCTGCTGGTCGTGGAGCGTGTGGACCAGCTCGTGGACCAGGATCACGGTGGCGAACGCCGGGATGGTCTCGGCGGGCCGCTTCAGGTGCTCGGTCACCGCCTGCTCGATCGACTCGCGGCACAGGAAGAGCTTGTCGTCGAACACCGCGTACTTGCCGAGCAGCCCGGGTACGAGGCCTCCGGATCCGATCTGCTGCTCGCGGAGCTCCTGGGGCGTGTCGCGCTGGACGGCGCCCATGATGAGCGCCTGCTCCTCGGCCATCACCCGCCCGAACTCCTCGGCCGTCGCGATCTCGACCACGGGCGGTGTCGCGTACGTCCGGCCGGCGGCGGTCTCGATCGCGGGCAGGACCTTCGCGACGGCGGCGGCGAGCCCCTCGTCGCTCCAGAACTCGGGCGCCGGGGTCGGGGGCGGCGGCTCGGGCTCGGGCCGGGGCTTGCGGGCGAGGGCGACCGACACCAACAGCGGCAGCAGGCTCATTCGTCCCAGGGCTCCTTCGGCAGGACCACCGGCGGCAGATCGGCGGGGTCGGGGATCTCCCACCAGTCGCCCCACAGCTCCTTGCCGCCGTCCACCGTCAGCACCTGACCGGTCGCGTAGGCGCCGGCGGGGCTCGCGAGGAACGCCACCCACCAGGCGATCTCCTCGGTCGTGCCCATGCGCTTCATGGGGATCAGGCTCGTCATCCGCCCGATGAAGTCCAGGCCCGCCGGGTACCGCTCGAGCCCGCTGCTGGCGATGATGCCCGGCGCGACGCAGTTCAGCCGCACGCCGCGCGACGCCCACTCCACCGCGAGGGTGCGCGTCATGGCCTCGACGCCGGCGCGGGCCGCGACCGAGTGCGCCATCCCCGGGAAGGTGCGCTTCGTGAGCATCGTGATGTTCACGACACACCCGCCGTTGCCGAGCATCCATGCGTCGGCGGCGGCGCGCGTCATGTTCCAGGTGCCCGTGAGGTTGGTGGCGACGACGGCGTCCCAGCCCTTCGGGGTGATCATGTCGGCGGGCGAGAAGAACTGGCCGCCGCCGTTGTTCACCAGCAGGTCGATGCGGCCGAAGCGCTCCACGACGGCCTTCGCGGTGCGTTCCGTGGCCTCGCGGTCGCGGATGTCGCAGACCAGCGGGACGATCTCGACGCCGAGCTGCTCGCCGAGCCCCTTCGCCGTCCGCTCGACGTGGTCCTGCTTGCGCGAGGCGATGACCACGCGCGCGCCGAGCCGCGCCAGCTCGCGGGCACAGGCCAGGCCGATCCCCGTGCCTCCGCCGGTGATCAGCGCCACCTGCCCGTCCAGCAGGCCGTCCCGGAAGATGCTGCTGCCCCCCACCACGCCTCCTCGATGGGCTCGATAACAGGGCGACCGGAGGTGAGCGTGCGCGTGCTGGCGATGTGCGTGGCGAACTCGGCGCGGAGCCAGATGGCCGAGGGCTGGTTGCGGGCGCTCTCGGTTCCTTCGCTCGAGGTCTGGTCGGCGGGCTCGGCGCCGACGTCCCCGCGGCCCGAAGCGCTGGCGGTGATGGCGGAGGTCGGGGTGGACCTGCGCGGGCACCGGAGCAAGACGGGGGCCGAGGTCCCGGTCCCCGATGTCGTGGCGACGCTTTGCGCGGAGGAGGTCTGCCCGGTCTATCCGGGGGACGTGGAGCGCCTGGACTGGGGCGTGCCCGATCCCGCGACCGTGCGGGGCTCGCTCGAGGAGCGCCTGGACGCCTTCCGGGCCGCGCGAGACGCGATCCGTGCGAAGGTCGAGGCCTTCCTGGTGGCGCGGGGACTGCGGCACTCGTTCGCGTCGGCCCGCGGCGACTTCCTGCTCGATCCGACGATCACCTTCCTCAACCACGGGTCCTTCGGCGCCACCCCGCGCTCGGTGCTCGAGGCGCGGCACGCGCTGGCGGTGCGGTTCGAGGCCGAGCCCGTCGACTACGTCCGGAACGTGCTCCCGGGCGCGATCCGGCATGCCGCGGAGCGCGTCGCTGGCTGGCTCGGCGTCCCCGGGGACGAGCTCGGCTTCGTGGACAACGCGACGGCCGGTACGGCCATGGTCCTGCGCTCGTTCGATCTGGGCCCCGGCGACGTGCTGCTGACGACCGATCACGCCTACGGAGCGGTCCGCCGGCTGCTCGACCACGTCTGCGACCGGACGGGCGCCCGGGTCCACGCGGTGCGCGTCCCGTTCCCCGTGGCCCGCGCCGCCGACGTCGTGCAGGCCGTGGCCGACGACTTCCCGGAGGGCTGCAAGCTCGCCGTCTTCGACCACATCACGTCGATCACGGGGCTCGTGTTCCCCGTGGCCGAGCTGGTCGCCCTGTGCCGCGAGCGCGGCGTCCCCACGCTGATCGACGGGGCCCACGCGCCCGGGCAGGCGGTGTTCGACCTCGCGGCCATCGGCGCGGACTTCTGGACCGGGAACCTGCACAAGTGGGCGTTCGCCCCGAAGGGTTGCGCGGTGTTGCACGCCCGCCCGGAGTGGCACGACCACGTGCACCCGCTCGCGATCAGCCACTTCTACCGCCAGGGCTTCGCGAAGGAGCTCGATTGGCAGGGGACGCGCGACTTCGCGACCTGGCTCGCGTGCGAGGCGGGTCTGGATCAGGCGGAGCGCTGGGGTGGCTGGGACCGCATCCGCGTGCACAACGTCGACCTGCGCCGAGCGGCCTCGGACCTGCTCACGCGTCGTCTGGGCCTGACCGACCCGATCCCGGCGCCGATGCTCGCCGCGCTCCAGACCTTCCGTCACGGCCCCGGGACGCAGGCCGAGGCGGACGCGATCTCCGCGCGGTTGCTCCGCGACCACCGCATCGAGGCGATGTTCATGGCGTTCGGCGAGGACATCTGGTTCCGCATCTCGCCGCAGCTCCACAACCACCTGGAGCAGTACGAGCGGCTCGCCTCGGTGCTTCAGGGAGCGGGCGCGGGCGCGGGCGCGGCGCCCGGCGTCGGCTGACGGAGCGCGCGCTTCTCCTTCTCGTGCTGAGCGATGGCGACGCTCGCCACGAAGCCGCTCTTGAGCCCGGACTTCAGCACCATGGGCATCTGGCTGCCCCACTTGGCGACCCAGCCGGCATCCGAGCTGAAGTCCAGCTTGCTCACGAAGGAGACGCGGGATTCGCGTGTGCCGCCCGGCTCCACCACGAACATGCCGTAGATGTCGCCGACCTCGGTGAGCGAGTTCAGGACCCAGCGCCGGTCCAGGTTCGCGAGCGTCGTCTCCATCTTCGACTGGTAGGAGGTCCAGGTGGCGGCGTCGACGAAGCTGCTGTCCATCTTCTCGAACCACAGCACGGTCTGGTTCTTCGCGTCGTCGTGCTTCCGGTACATCCGCTGCGGAAAGTAGGCGTAGAACGCCGTCAGATCCAGGATGTAGAAGCAGTCACGGTATTCGGCGCCCACGGTGCTGTCGTACCCCGAGCCCAGGAGGACCACGGCCTTCGCGCCGCTCATGTACTTGGGGAGATCGGTGTTCCGCATGAAGACGGTGTGCGCGACGACGTCGTGCGGGAAGTCCTGGTTGCCCTCGCCGGTGATCATGGGGACGTACCCGGTGTCCGTCTGCTTGAGGCGGATCTCGTCGTACTCCTTGTTGTCGAACTTGCTGTCCGACGCGCCGGTCCAGAAGGCCTCGTCCGACAGGATGCCGTTGAGGACGCGCTGCCCCTCGGCGTTGCGCAGCTTGATGTCGACGGAGGTGGCGTAGCTCGCCTCGCACGTCGTCCCGGCGCAGAGGTCGGCGCCGAGCGTCGGTCCGCGGGAGGCGAGGGCGGAGGTCACGAGCAGGGTCGTCAGCATGGGCAGCTCCGGGGACACGAACACCTAACCGGCCCCGACGTTCCGACTCCCTGACACCCGCTGTCACCACCCTGGCGCGCCGACCCGGGCCCCACCACGCGGGAGGGGATAGCAGGGGCGACGCCGTCGAGGGAGGGCCGCAGCGATGGGACGGATCTTCGAGACACGGAAGGCGACCATGTTCGCCCGGTGGGACCGGATGGCCAAGGCCTTCGCCCGCTGCAACAAGGAGATCGTCATCGCGATCCGCGCCGGCGGTCCGGATCCGAAGGCGAATCCTGCGTTGCGGCGAGCGCTGCAGAACGCCCGCGCCGTCAACATGCCCAAGGACAAGGTCGAGGCGGCGATCAAGCGCGCGATGGGCGACACCGACGAGGTGTACGAGGAGCTGCTGTACGAGGCCTACGCCCCGCACGGCATCGCGCTCATGATCGAGACGGCGACGGACAACCCGACGCGCACGGTCGCGAACCTCCGCTCGTACTTCAACAAGCTCGGCGGCAACCTCGGCGCGTCCGGCAGCGTGTCGTACATGTTCCAGCGGATGGGCGTGTTCCGGCTGAACCCCGAGGGGCTCGATCGGGACGAGCTCGAGCTCGAGCTCATCGACCACGGCTTGCAGGAGATGGGCGACGCCGAGGCGGAGGACGGCACGCCCCAGCTCGTGATCCGCTGCGAGTTCACGGACTTCGGCAACCTCCAGTCCGCGATCGAAGAGCGCGGCATCAACGTCATCTCCGCCGAGTCGGAGTACGTCCCCGCCAACCTGATCGAGCTGTCCGACGAGCAGGCCCAGGAGGCGCTCGCCGTCATCGACAAGATCGAGCAGGACGACGACGTGCAGAAGGTCTTCCACAACCTCGCCTGAGTTCGGATGGTCGGCCGAGCAGGCTGATTCCTGGATGAATTCGCGCGCCCCCCACATCAGCCCCCCGGAGCCCCGATGGCCTCGTTCTCGGAGCTCCCGCTCCTCCCCTCCCTCCAGGGCACGCTCGCGGCTCTCGGGCTGACGACGCTCACCGACATCCAGGCGGGCGCCCTGCCGGCCCTGCTGGAGGGTCGCGCGCTGGTGGGCGTCGCCGAGACGGGCAGCGGCAAGACGCTGACCTTCGTGTTGCCGCTGCTGCACCAGCTCAAGACACTGGAGACGGCCGGCTCCCCCGTGACGGAGGAGGGGCGTCCGCGCGGGCTGGTGGTGGTGCCGGGGCGCGAGCTCGGGGAGCAGGTCGCCAAGGTGTTCAAGTCGCTGACGCACGACACCCGCCTGCGGGTCCGCGTGGCGCTGGGGGGCTCGCCGAAGAAGGTGGCGAGGCAGAACGTGGCCGGGGTGTTCGACATCCTCGTCGCCACGCCAGGGCGGCTCCGGCAGCTGATGGAGACCGACGCGCTGCGCCTCGACGACGTGCGGATGCTGGTGTTCGACGAGGCCGACCAGATGCTCGATCCGGGCTTCCTGCCCGGCGCCACCCGGGTGTTGCAGGCCTGCCCCGGGCACGTCCAGCTCGTGTTGTTCTCCGCCACGCTGCCCGCGGCGCTGGAGACCGTGATCGAGGGCCTGTTCCGGCGGGTGCCGATCCGCGTGCGGACCGAGGGCAGCCACAAGGTGGTGCCGACCCTGCGCACGGAGCACCGCCGGGTCCCCGACGGGCGTCGCTGGGAGGTGCTCCGGCCCCTGCTCGCCGAGGCCCCCGAGGCCGGTACGCTCTTGTTCGTCAACACGCGGGAGCAGGGTGACCGCCTCGCGCGCGACCTCGCTTCCGCGAGACTGAGCTTCGCCTGCTTCGGCGGGGAGCTCGATCCGGTGGAGCGACGGCGCAACCTGTCCCGCTTCCGCGCCGGGGAGCTGCGGCTCCTGGTGGTCACCGACCTGGCGGCCCGCGGGCTGGACGTCGAGCGCGTGGAGCGGGTTGTGAACGTCCACCTCCCTCGAGAGGTGGAGACCTACCTCCACCGCGTCGGCCGCACGGCTCGGGCCGGGCGCTCCGGGCTGGTGGTCAACCTGGTGACCGAGCGCGACCTTCCCCTGCTGGAGGCCCTGGGCCAAGCAGATTCGCGGTACCCGGATACTCCTGGTTCCAACGGATGACTCGGGAACACACGCACGAGGTGTAAGCCAGCGGGGGAGGCCGACGTCCGGAAGGTGTCCGGAGGTTTCGTGGCCCTGACCCTGATCGCCCTCCAAGCCAGTGCCTGGCTCGCCTTCAGCTTCGTCGCCGTCCGCGCGGCGCACCGCACCACCGTCGCCTGGAGCCGGGAGGTCGCCGAGCAGCACTCCGCACGCCTCCTCGCCGCGATGGATCCGGTCGATGCGGCCGAGGCGCGTCGCCTCGCGGAGCGCACGCTGATCGCCGCGGACCGCCTCCGTGCCTCCCGCGCGTCGCTGGAGGGGACCGCCGTCCGCCCGATGCTCTCCGACGCCATGAACGAGGCCGTCCAGCTCGAGCTCGACGACCTGCGCTCCCTCGGTGTCCGCGAGCACTTCCTGGCGGACGTGTCCTTCGGCCGGTTCGCTCTCCCGTGGCGCCACCACCGGGAAGGGGACTTCGAGGAGACGACGATCCTCACGTTCGAAGGCGGGCTGTTCGAGCGACGCTGGAACACGCCACCCCGCGGTCGGCGCCGGACGTTGACCGCGGACAACGGGCGCCCGCGGGTGATCGACCTGCCGACCGACGTCGAGCGCTGGTCCGGTCAGGGGGCCTGGCGATGCCTGACGTTCGTGCGCCGGGTGGGTGCGTCGGGCTCGGGCACGCTCGAAGGGCAGTGCCCGGGGTGCGGTGCGCCGCTCGTCCTCAACGCCGTCGAGACCTGCGCGGCCTGCGACGCCACGGTCCTTCGCGCCGACCACGACTGGGTCCTCACCAACGTCACGCGCGTGGAGCTGCTCGGCCGCCGAGACCAGACCGTCCCCGGCTGGACGACCCTGCGTGACCTCGATCCCGAGCTGACCCGGATCGCCGTGGAGGAGCGTGCGCAGGTGCTGTTCCTGCGCCACCTGGCCTCCTCGCGCGTTGGCGATGCCTTCGTGGGCGACGTCCAGATCGGGAGCAGCGCCGTGGTGGCGGCGGTGGGCGGTGTGCACGACGACGTCGTCCTGGTCGAGGTCTGCTGGTCGGGAGGCACGTACGAGCGCGAGAAGGGGGGCCGCATCCGCCAGGGACGGGGACACGCCGCACGCACCTGGATGCTCCTGCGCCGCCGCGCCGGCGTCCGCTCCAACCCGTCGCAGACCCTGACCACGGCCCACTGTCCGAGCTGCCACGGACCTCGCCGCCTGCTCGACCTCGGCAGGTGCCCCTGGTGCGGCGCGCAACGCGACGATCCCGAGCGCACCTGGGTCCTCGAGGATCTGCGGACCGAGGACCGCCAGGCCGTCCAGGACCACGTGATGGCCTGGTCGATGTCCGATCGCCGCGCCGCCGAGACCGCGGTCCCCGATCTGCGTGGTTGGTGCCACCGGCGCATCGACGGCTTCGTCGAACGACCGGTCTCCGTCGATGTCGTCGAGTCCACCTGGCCCGCGCCTCCCGACCTGCGCGGTGTCCCCTTCCGAGAGGAGTGATGGAATGCGAACCCTGATCCGCCTCGTCGCCTGGCTGGCGGCGCTCCCGACCCTCGCCTTCGTGGGGATGGTGTTCCACTACATGTCCATCCCGACCATCGGCGCGGGCATCGCCGCGGTCGTCAGCGGTCTGATCGCCAGCGGATGCGCGGCCTTCGGCGCGCTCGCGAGCTGTCTCGGCACGCAGGGCACCGACGCCACGCGCCTCCCCGCGGTGCTCTCCGTCGCCTCGGCCGCGCTCGCGCTCCTCATGGCGGTCGTGAACTTCGGTACGTTCGCGATCTTCCTGGCCTTCGTGCTCGCCTCGGTGGCGGCCTACGGCTGGCAGATGAGCGCGATGGTCATGGGTCGGGAGCGGTGACGTCGACGAGCCGGGGGAGGGCATGGTACGCCGAGCCATGCGCCACACCCTCCTCTCTCTGGCCCTGCTGGCCGGTTGTCAGCCGGACGACACCGACGTGTCCCTCACGGTGCTCGACGCCGACTCCGACGCGGACGCCGACGCCGACGCGGACACCGATGCGGACGCGGACGCCGACTCCGACGCGGACACCGACACCGATCCGGTCTGCGACCCGATCACCGCGTTCTCCATCGCTCCCGGCGGGCTGCTGCTCGACGTGAGCCTGCACGTGGAGGTCGGCGCGGCCGAGGACGTGTTCGTCGCCTGCACCTCGCCCACCGAGCCCCTCGAGAAGCACCTGGTCGAGTCCTCCGGCCCCGCGACGAGCCACGACCTGCCGCTGCGCGGGCTGCTCCCGGGAACGCAGTACGACTGCGTCGCCCGCTCGACCTGCGGCGGCGACACCCTCACGGACACGGTCACGACGGGCCTCCCCGTCGGCATCCCCGTCCTCACGGCGACCCCCACCGCGGGCGAGACGATGACCGGGGCGTACACCCTGTTCAACGAGCAGGGCGGCTGCTCCAGCACCGCCGAGATGTACGTCGCCATCGTCGACCCCGACGCCCGTCTGCGCTGGCTCTACGACCTCGGCGCCGACCTGATCCTGGACATGGACGTCCAGATGATCGACCACGAGGTCATGCACATCGGGGGTGGCTGGGGCCTGTTCGACGAGGGCCAGAGCAACCTCGGGCTCTTCCTCGACGTGGACCTGTCGGGCAACGTCCTGCTCGAGCGCACCGCGCCCGACTTCGGGCTCGGCTTCAACCACCACAGCGAGGCGCTCCCCGACGGGACGTACCTGTCGATCACGGGCGACCACGACACCAACGGCCAGCGGACCTGGAACGGCATCGGCGTGGAGCTGTGGGCGCCGGGGCAGGGGGTCGTGTGGTCCTGGGACAGCCAGGCGCTCGCCGCCGCCGGCCTCGTCGACCCGCCCACCATCCTGGACGAGCTGCTGCTCCCGAGCCCCTACCACGCGAACGCCTCCTCCATCCTCGTGGACCCGCTGGGTGACGCGCTCTGGCTCTCGATCTACGGCTACGAGGAGCTGTGGCGCATCGACCGGAGCACGGGCGAGCGGACGCACGTGTTCGGGCAGGGCGGCGACTTCACGCTCGTGGACACCTCGGGCAACCCGCTGCCCGACCGCGAGTACACCTGGGTCCAGCACGGCATCGACTACACCGCCGACGGCCGCGTGCTCGCGTACGACAACGGGGTCGGTCGCCCCGGCGGCGGGTACTCGCGGGTGGTCGAGTACCGCCTGGACCTCACGAACAACGTCGCCACCAAGCTGTGGGACTGGACCGAGCCGGGCTGGTACAACACGGTGGTCGGTGACGCGGACTACCTCGACGGTGGCAACGTCCTCGTGACGCAGGGTTTCTCGCGCTGCGCCGAGATCCTCCCGAACGACGTGAGCGAGATCATCGAGCTGCGGCCGCCGGACACCGTCGTGCACCGCATCACGTGGCCCAGCAGCAACTGGGGCGTGTATCGGTCCCAGCGGTACGACGGGTGTGACCTGTTCGCGAATGCGCGCTTTTGTGACACCATTTCCCAGCGATGGGAAGAACTCGGGGTAGACTCACTGTGATGAAGCCACTCAGCCCTGCTCCTCTGGTCGCCCTGTTTGCCGTCGCCTGCATCTGGGACACCAGCAGCAGCACGACGACGGTCCCACCGATGGTGCCGCCGACGCACAGCGGGACGGTCGTGCCGCCGATGCCGGCGCCGCGCCACTCCGCCTGGGTGCACGAGACGAACGGTGGCAGCGGCGGTCACTCCGGGGGCCACTCGGGGACGACCAGCTCGACCCCGCGCCACGCACCACCGTCGGTCTCTCCGCCCCCGCACGCGAAGCCCGTCGGCCGGGAGTGAGCGAAGCGCTCGCCGCCGAGTGGACCGCCTGGATCGCGCAGAACGTCCTCCGGGGTGCGCCCGACGAGGCGCTCGTGGCGACGCTGGTGGGCGCGGGCCTGTCCGAGGACCGGGCGCTCGACGAGGTGACCGCGGTCCGACGCTCGCCCATCCTGGCGGGGGCGGCCTCGCTGGTGCGGCGCTCCGCGGGTGTGGAGCAGGTCGCGCGCCTGCTGCGCGAGCGCATGCCGCCGATGGAGGAGGTCGACGCGCTCGACGAGGACGAGCTGTACCGCACGTTCTGGCTGGGGCATCGCCCGGTGGTGTTCCGCGGCGGTGCGCGCGGCTTCCCTGCGATGGGCTGGAGCTTCGACGGGCTGGCGGAACGCTTCGGCGAGATCCCCGTCGACGTGCTCGCGGACCGGGGTGCCGACTGGTGGACCGACCGCGAGGGTCACGTCGCGCGCACCACGTTCGGCGCGCTGGTGCGGACCTGTCTGGACACGGTGGGAGACGCCGTCTATGCGGACGGGCGCTCGGAGCTCCTCGCCACTCAGGGACTCGAGCCGCTGGCCGCCGACCTCGGCCTGCTCCCCGGGCTCGTGGGGGACGGGTTCCCGCGGCTGTGGGTGGGTCCCGCGGGCACGGTCACCCCGCTGCACCACGACCAGTCGACGGGCTGGCTGGTGCAGCTGGTCGGGCGCAAGCGGGTGTGGATGGCTTCGCCCCTCGAGGTGGCGTTGATGTCGACGACCCATGGGCTGTTCAACACGGTCGACGCGCGGTGCCCGCCCGCCGGCGAGCTCGAGGAGGTGCGGTTCTCGACGTTCGAGCTCGAGCCGGGCGATGCGGTGCTCATCCCCGTCGGCTGGTGGCACCAGGTGGAGGCGCTCACCCCGTCGATCAGCGTGTCGATGGGGGGCTTCCGGTGGCCCGCCGTCCACACGTGGTACTGCCCCGGACGCGCGACGCTGCCCTGAACGGAACGCGAACGGTTGTCCGCCCGGAGCGGAGGACGCGAAGTAGATCCTCAGGGGGCCGAGGCGTCGACCACCTGCTGCACGGCACCCTTCAGCTCCCCGGTCGCGAGCGGGAGCACGGTGCTGGCGAGCTCGTGGGCGAGGGGAGCACGGTCGGCCTCGTAGGCCGCGACCGCCGCGGAGTACATCGCGTACTGACCGCTGGTGTCGCCGTCCCGGAGGGCGAACGCCTTGCGCGCGGCGAGCACCTTGTCGTCCACACCGGGCACCAGCTCGACCAGGGCGGCCTGACACTGCCCGGCCAGCGAGCGCAGCCCCATGGCCTCGGCCTCGCTCGACGCCGCCGTGAGCGACTTCACGGCCTCCGGGCGCCCGAGCTCGCTCGCCGCCAACGCCACGGCGACCTTCGAGCGCACGCGGAGCTCCGCGTCGCCGAGCAGCGTCCCCTCCTCGACCAGGCGCTGCCAGACCGGGAAGCCCGACGCCGCCGAGGCGTGCGTGTACGCGTTGAACTCCGCCCAGGCCCGCGCGCGCCGAGCGACGGCGGCGTACCCGTTCTCGCCGAGGGCGTCGAGGTCCTTGACCGCCGACCCGAAGCCCGCGAGCGCCTCGTCGAACTTCCCCGCCTGGTACAGCGCGAGCGCTTCGTCGTAGCTCTTGCGGGCGCGCTGGAACTTCTCCTGGCGCTCCACGAGGTCCCCGAGCCCCCAGCGGCTGGCCTGGGCGACGACCGAGGCGTCGTCGGTGAGATCGGCGAGCACCTTGGCCGCGTTCTCCTTCGCGAGCGCCGCCATCTGGGTCCCGCGGTCGTTCCCCACCTGCTCGGCCGCGGTGGCGGCGGCGACGAACGCGCTCATCGCACCGTCCAGGTCGCCCGCCCGCGCGCGTCCCAGCCCCTCGGCGATGCCCACGTGGCTCGGCCCGAGCGGGTCGCCGATCGCGCGGAAGAGCCCGAGCGCCCGCTCCTTCTCGGCCGCGAGCGACGCCTCGTCCGTCCCCGCCACCAGCTCCACGACCGAGGTGCTGACCCGCGCGGCGTCGGCCTTCGCGCCCCTGGCGTCGTAGGCGGCGGCGGCTCGCTGGTAGGCGGCGGCGGCGCCGGCGGTGTCCTTGCGGTCGGCGGCGATCAGGCCCTGGAGCTCGGCGAGCCGGGCGGTCGCGGACGCGTCGTGCACCGACCCCGCCAGCGTCCGGGCCTTCGCGAGGTGCGCCTCGGCGCCGCTCGTGTCGCCGGCGCGGAGCGCGGCCCGCCCGGCCTCGATGCGGTACGAGAGCTCGACGACGCCGAGGCTCGTGCCGTCGACGAGCCGCAAGGCCTCCTCGAGCACGGTGCGAGCGGCGTCCGGGCGGTGCATCGCCGCGTGGACCACCCCGAGCTGCCCCAGCGCCGCGACCTGCTCGCGGAGCAACCCGCTCGCCTGTGCGTCCGCGACCGCCTTCGTGAGCCCCTTGCGCGCCACCTCCAGGCGCCCCTCCGCGCGCGAGACCGCACCGTCGGCGATGGCGCGGCGCACCTGCTCCCTCCGCGTGCCGCCGCCCGCGGGGACCGCGTTGCGCGCGGCCACCAGATCCCCGCGGGACAACGCCTCGCCGATCCGGTCGAGGGGATCGGCGCCGGCCCCGCTCCCACGCAGCGACGCCACCTCCGCCCGCTTCTGCTCGATCAGGGCCGTCAGGGAGGGGTCGCCCGCCGCGCTCGCGAGCGGCCCCGCCTGGTCCAGCGCGCTCGCGGCCTCGTCGGGGTGTCCACGATCGAGGTGGACCACCGCGCGGTTGACCAACACCCGAGCCAGCAGCGCCTGGTCGCCCGCGGCCGCCTTCTGGGCCGCGTCCAACGAGCGCAGCGCCTCGGTCCCCTGACCCCGGTCCGCCAGGACGAGCCCGCGCAGGCACAGCAGCGAGGCGTGCGCCGGGTCCCGCTTCAGCCCGTCGCGGCTGGCCTCGTCCGCGCGCGCGAGCTCACCCGCCTCGTACCAGGCGAGCGCTTCGAGCCAGCGCACCTCGGCCCCACCGCCAGCGTCCGCCAGCGCCGCGAGCCGCGTGCCCGCCTCGTCGAAGCGCTGGGCGCGCAGATCGGCGATCGCGGCCTCCACCTCGGACGAGGGATCGCCGTCGAACACGATCTCCAGCGTGCTGCCGGGGACCACCTCGGCGCTGCCCGCCAACGCCGTGCACAGGAACCAGATCCACACGCCCGGAGCATAACGTCGTTAAGCTCGGTGCCCGGAGGCGCCGTGAAGCTGTACGTCGAGTCCATCCTGCCCGCCGAGCCGCTGGCCGTGCTCGAGGTGTTCGACTCCCAGCCGTTCCGTGACCGCATGAACGCCTCGGCCCCGGTCACCACCGAGGTGCTCGAGACGCGCATGGAAGGCGCGATCGAGGTCCGCCGCCTGCGCTCGACCGGGAAGAACGATCTGCCCTCGGTGGTCGCCAAGGTGGTCGGCGGCAAGCGCCTGATCTACGAGCAGATCAACCGCGTGGATCGCGAGCGGTTGCGCGTCGACTGGGAGGTCAAGGTCGCGGCGACCGACCGCTTCCGCTGCCGCGGCTCGACCGTGATGACGCACCACCCCGACGGGACGCGGCGCGTGCTGGATGGCGTCCTCGAGGTGGACATCCCGCTGGTGGGCCGGCAGATCGAGAAGGCCATCGGCCCCGAGTTCGAGAAGTCGCTCGCCCGCGCCGCGGTCATCGCGAAGGAGCTGCTGGAGGAGGAGCAGGGGTAGACTCGCGGAGGCATGCTCGTCCCGCTGGCCACCGTCCTGTTCCCGCTGCGCGGCGCCGACCGACCGGTGCTCTCCGGACCCGAGGAGGTGCTGGACGCGCCGCCCTTCCGCCTGCACTACACGCGCGAGGGGCGGGACGCACCGCCAGACACCGACGAGGACGGGGACGGCGTGCCCGACCTGGTCACGACGTACCGCGAGGCGCTCCTGTGCGCGCGCGACGACTACGCGGCCGAGGGCTGGCGTCCGCTCGCGACCGACGGTGGGGCCGGAGGGGGCGACGACATCGACGTCTACGTGCAGGACATCGACGTCTTCGGGTATGCCACGCCGGTCCCGCTGCCCGACGGCACCGCCTCCTGCCACCTGCGGCTCGATCCCGCGAACGCCATCGGCGGGAGCATCGCGGCCGCGGTCGCCACCCACGAGCTCCACCACTGTGTCCAGTTCCGCTACACGCTGGAGACGGCCACGTGGCTGTACGAGGCGTCGGCGACCTACGAGCAGTACAGCCAGGTCGTCGATCCCGTGCTCGAGCTGCCGGTGGGCGTGCTGTGGGCCCAGTGGCTCGGCGACGGCGAGACGCGGCTCGCGGCGACGGACGGCCGTCGGGAGTACGCCGCGTTCGTGTTCGTGAACCACTGGATGCAGCGGCGTGGCGCCGATCCGGCCCGGCTCCCGGCCTTGTGGGAGGCGCTCGCGGCCCCCGAGCCCGGCAGCTGGATTCCGACCCTGGACCGCGAGGCGCGCCGGGTGTTCGGCGTGTCGTTGGGTGCGGTCTGGCTGGACCAGGCGGTGTGGAACGCGTTCGCGTGCGCGGACGACGACGGCGCGCACTACGACCCGGACGTGATCCCGTGCGTGGCGCAGGTGGGCGTGGACGCGCCACCCTTCGTCGACGGGGAGCGGATCCGCCACGAGGACGGGCCGTTCACCGCGGCCTGGCGCACCCTCGAGGCGGACGGCTCGGTGGGGGTCCGGTGCCTCGGCGCACCCGGCCTGCGGGCGGCGCTGGTGACCCGGGACGCCGACGGCGCCGCGGACCAGGTGCTGCCGCTCGTGCCCGAGGGGCGGCTCGTCGTTCCCGACGGCGGCTCGGCGCTGGTGGTGGTCGCGGGGACGGACGCGCCGCTCGACGCCACCTGCACGCTGCTGCCCTCGTCGGAGGGACCGGGGACGGGCTGTGCGCACACCCCACGCCCCGAGCCCGGAGCGTGGGGGATGGCGCTCGCCCTGTGGATCAGTGGCCGCCGTCGGCGGAGCCGTCGCCCTTGGACGCCTCCTTCTCCTTCTGCTTGGCGTCCTTCTTCTCCTTCTTGAGCCGGTCCTTCTCCTTCTTCTTCGCCGCCTTCGGGTCGTACTTCCAGAGGAGGTCGTCGCCGTTCGCGCGCCACTCGACCACCTGGTAGGTGTACCCGAGCTCGTCGAGCTGCGGGATCACGATGTCCTTCGGGCCCTCGACCGTCGTGATCGCGTGTCCGTCGCAGTTCGTGAGGAGTGCCGAGACCTGGGCGATGTCGATGCCGGCCAGGTCCTGGCCGCGGTGGGCGACGGCCGCGGGGTCGCGGTCGTTCTCCACCATCGTCGTGAGGTTGTCGGAGACCTGCCCGACGCTCTGCCAGGGGACGCCGTCGCCGCGTGCGTGGCGGACCTTGCTCATCAGGAGCTCGTCGTTGTCGATGTCCCCGGTGGCGACCTCGTGCACGACCTGCTTGTAGTACTGCAGGATCTGGCCCACGCCGGAGTTGATGACGCCGTCGCTGTAGAACTGCGCGCGCCCGGCACCACCGTCGTCGATGAACGAGGCGGCGCCCGGCGAGTACGCCAGCCCGCGGTTGACGCGGATCTCGTTGAAGATCCGGTCGCCCATGAGCGACGAGAGCACGTCCACCGCCACGTCCTCACCGGGCTCGTCCTTCAGATCGAGGCGGCAGTACATCGTGACGTCGGTCTGGGTGCGGCCCGGGTCGTTGAAGATCAGGATCTCGGGCGGATCGGACGGCAGCGAGGGCGGCTGGACCTCGGCCGGGGGCGCCGGGGCATCCTTCCGCGCCTGCCAGCCACCGAAGTAGGTCTGGACGTTCTTCTTGGCGTCCTCGGGGTTGATGTTCCCGACGACCACCAGCGTCGCGTTCTGCGGCTGGTACGCGGTCTTCAGGTACGCGTCGACGTTGCTCGCGCCCCACTTCCGCATCGCCTGGACCTCTTCCCACGTCAGCGGCTGGCGCGTGTCCATGCCGGGGAAGAGGTAGTGGTTGACGGCGTTGGTGATGTGCCAGTCGGGATCGGCCCAGCCGCGCTTGAGCGCCTTCTCCCGACTCTCGACGTAGTCACCGATGCCGTCCATGTACGGGCGGGCGGTCTCGAGCTCCTCGCGGATCAGCCACAGCGAGCCGTCGAGGTTGCCGCTCGGAGCCCGAACGTCCATGTACAGCTGACGCGTGCCGGCCCAGGTCTCCAGCGGGTACCCCTGGCCGGGCTGCAGGCCGGGGACGGGCGGGGACACGGCCCAGCTCACCTCAGCGGCGATGGGCAGCGGGTCGTTGCCGGTCGACTGCGCGAAGCGCTGGGCGAACCCGAACGCACCCTTCTCCTCGGCGTCGGAGTTCCGGCCCAGGATGAGCCGGGTCTCGACGATCGGAGCCTCACCGTACGGGAAGATCAGCACCCGCAGGCCGTTGTCGAGGGTGTAGTCCACGAGCTTCGTGAGGTCGGGCTGGACGTACTCGGCGGCGAGGACGGCGGGGTCGTCGAACTGGCGCAGGTCGCCGGAGAACTCCATCGCGGAGTCCATGACGTTGGAGCCGGCGTAGGACGACTTCTCCGAGCCCACGTCGATCTCGTCCTCGGGCAGCGGCTCGAGGATGACGGTCGCGACCCGGTCGCGGCGGAGGTACTCGTACGCCAGCTTGGAGATGACGGCGGGGTCGGCCTTCATCGCCGCGTCCATGGCGTCGGACACCGCCTTGATCGAGTTCGTGAGGTGGGCGTGCGGGACGATGTCCTCGTTGCGGCCGCCGAAGGGAGACGCGAACAGGTCGAGGCTCAGGAGCTTGTTCGACAGCAGACCGAGCTTCGCGCGCGTGAAGTACGTGTTGTAGATCTGGCCGTTGAACCCGATGCCCGTGAAGTTCTCGGGGTTCCACATCTCGGCCAGGTTGTCGATCATCTTGTCGCGGACGTAGAGCGGATCGAGCTTGTCGTCGAGGATGTCCGCGTAGCAGAGCACCGTGGTGTTGATGACCTCGGTCATCGAGAAGCAGCCGATGTCACCGACCTTGGGGTCGTCGGGGTCGCGCCAGTCCCGGAACAGGGGACCGGACCCGACGTACTGGCTGGCGGTGTTGCCGACCATCTCGAGGTTCCACATGTCCTGACGGAACCCGCCGGGGAGCGACCAGCCGATGGCGACGGCCTTGTGCTCGAACGGGCCCTGGCGCGTCAGCACCTCGGTCGTCCCGAGCGGCGGCACCGGGCTCGGGTCCTGCGTGATCCGCGGGGCGCGCTTCTCGGGGTCGGCGAACTGGAACACCTTGCGCTCGGCCATGCCGCGCGTGCTCGGGTCCCATGCGCCCGTGTACCACAGGTCCGGGTTGTTCTGGTCGAGCTTGGACGGGTCCGACGTGTCGACGCCCGGCCGCGGGTACTCGAAGTAGTCCTCCTTCGGGTCGAGCCTCGGATCGAGGACCGCGGGGTCGAAGTTGTCGAAGACCAGGTCGAGCGCGGCGTTCGGATCGAAGTCCCCGATCACGAAGATCGTGGTGGTGTCGGGGTGGTAGTAGTCGTCGAAGAACTTCTGCAGGTCCGCGAGCTTGATGTTGTCGATCGAGCCGTGGGTCGAGTGGTCGTGGTACGGGTGGTCCTTCGGATAGACCGCCTCGTACATGTAGTCCACGAACAACGCCGCGTTCTGCTCGTTGCGGCGCCGCCACTCGTTCCGGATGACCTCGCGCTCCGTGTCGATCATCTCCTCGGTGACGCCGATGTACGGGGTGGTCAGGCGGGCGGACTCGAGCTGCAGCAGGATCGGGAGGTACTCGCTGCTGGCGACGGTCCGGAAGTCGGTCCAGTCGTTGCGGGTGGTCGCGTTGAACAGCGTCCCGTAGTCGAACACGAAGTTCATGATCGACGGGAACTCGAGCTGCTTGCTGCGGAACCAGGTGTGCTCGACGAAGTGCGCCGTCTCCTCCTTGCCCGGCGGGTCGTCCTTGGTGCCGTGGTCGACCACGGTGAAGACGCCGGCGACCGGGTGGCTGCGGTCGGACTGCATCATGATCCGCAGCCCGGTCGGGAAGTCGTAGACCTGCGTGTCGAGCTGGTAGTCCGGGACGTTCGGAGAGAAGTTGGGCTTGGATGGGCGGTTCTGGGCGGAAGCGATCGTGGGCACGGTCAGGGCGACCAGCGCCGCCAGCGGCATGAGCTTCATCTCGTTGTCTCCCTTGAGGGGGCCTCTGGTAACACCCTCCTTCCGAGGGGGCTTCCGAAGAGCCCGATCGGGAGCGGCACTGCCCCGCTCGGGTCCTCCCTTGTGTGCCGGCACGTCCGATCGTTCATGTCGGTTATCGTCACGGGATGGAGCCGTTCATCGTCGGACTTCTCGCGGGCTTGACGGCCATGCTCGGCGTGGCCTTCTGGCAGCTGCTGGTCGGACCCGACCGACTCCTCGCGCTCCTGCCCCGCAGCCGCGTTCGCGACGACGACGGCTGGTTCGAGGAGCACCCGGCGGCGCTGCGCGGGCTGACGATGGCCGTCGGCCTCGTGCTGTTCCTGTCGGGCTTCCTCACCGGGCTCGCGCTCACCTTCCTCACCGGGACCTCCTGATTCGGAGGCCCGCGCGGCGGAAGGGGGGAGTGGCTAGGGGCGGACTCGAACCGCCGACACTACGGGTATGAACCGTATGCTCTAACCAACTGAGCTACCCAGCCGGGTGCGCATGCGTAACTGGTGGAGGCCTGCGCGGGCAAGGGCGGAGCGAGCCACGCCGCGATCGTCTCCTCGACGATCGGCGGACGCCCTGGGTCCGCGCCGTGATCGATCGAGTCGTTCGCGGGTGCGGCGGTAGGATGCCTCGCGATGACCGACACCGCCCGACCCGAGCAGCTGGCCCGACACGCGTTCTTCGCGGAGCTGCGCCCAGAGGCGCTGGCCAGGCTGGCGCCGCGGGTGACGACGGACAAGCTGCGGGCGCGGGTGTCCGTGTGGTCCCCGGGCGATCCCATCCGGGAGCTGCTCCTGGTGCGCAGCGGCGTCCTGCGGGAGGCGATCGAGGGCTCGGGCGACCGCGACCTCTGCCTGCGCTTCCTGGGACGCGGCGATCTGGCCGGGGACAGCGACGTCCTCGCCTCGCTCTCCGGCGTGGCCGCGCACCACACCCACCTCTCGATCCACGAGGAGGCCTCGGTGTGGCGCGTGCCGCTCGCCGACCTCCGCGAGGTGATCGCGGCCGATCCGCGGGTCCTGGTGCGGTTCGGGGCGGCAGCGGCGTCCGCGCTGCGCGAGGTCGAGCAACGCCTCGCGGGCCAGGTGTTCCACACGGTCGAGGCACGCATCGCCGCCGTCCTCCAGCGGCTCGCGGAGCGCTTCGGCGTCCGGGACAGCCGCGGCGTCATCGTCAACCTCAAGCTGACCCACCGTGACCTCGCGGCGCTGGCGGGGTCCTCGCGCGAGAGCGCGAGCGTGGTGCTCACGGCCTGGCGACGGGCGGGGCTGGTGGCCGCCGAGGGGCGCCGCGTGGTGGTGCTCGACCGCGAGGGGTTGTCGGCGCTCGCGGGCAGCGTGGTCGAATCCGCCGATTCCAGGTCCACGCCGCCGACGGTTACGAGACGTTCCAGCGATACGATCGCGGGACCGTCGGGTCGGCCCGAGCATGGGCGGCGACGTCGGCGACCACCGCCGCTATACTCCCGGGCCTGATGGTCATCGCACTGCTCCTCGCGGGCTCCGCTCACGCCGCCTCCGTCGGCGTCGGGCTGGACCTCGGCACCGATCTCCCGGATGCGAACGCATCCGACGCCAGCACCGCCTTCCCGGTGGGTGGTGCGCTGCGCGTCCCCATCGGCATCCCGCTGGCGGAGACCGCCGGGCTCCGGATCACGCCCCGCTTCCAGGGGGCCCAGGGTCAGGACCTGATCCTCTTCCCCGGGCAGGGCGGGGTCGCGTTCGGCGACGAGGTGAAGGCCTGGTATGCGAGCGCCGCGGTGCTCGTGGGGCCCGAGGTCCGCATCACGCGCGGCGGGGTGGCGCCCACCTTCGGCGCCGGCGTCGGTCCCGCGGTCGCCATGACCTTCCACAACTTCGACCGCTGCGGCTACTTCGCGCCCAACGCCGACTGTGGCGGGGGCGGTGAGGCGTTGCCGGCGATGGACCCGAGCACGACCCAGTTCGCGGTGGCCACCGAGCTGTCGTTCGGCGTGCAGTTCCTCCCCGAGGATCCGGGGATCGGCGCCTGGGTGGAGCTCGGGTACGGCAGCGTCGGCGTCCCGGGCACGACCTTCGGCGATCGAGCGGTCGAGGGCCTCGAGCGCGCTCCCTACGCGTACAACGCGGTTCGCCTGGGGTTCGGCGTCCTGTTCGGCGCCGCGCGCTGACCGACGGGGCCGGGAGCGGTTACACCTGCCGTCCACCGCTCCCCGGACGCTCCCATGAAGCTGTACCGTGCCAAGGTCCCGGCCATCGCGAAGGCCGTCGTCGAACGCCTCGTCACCGAGGGTGACATCGAGGTCCGCCCGGACGCGCGCGAGGAGGCCGAGAAGGACCTGTCCGCGATCATGGACGAGTATCTCCGCCGCGACAACGAGCTCCGCGAGCAGATCCGCGACGAGATGTCCGCCATGAACATCCCGTACTCGGAGTACGGCCGGACCCGGAAGCGGATCGCCGAGGAGCTCGGGCACCCGCTCGGTGACGACGTGGAGCGCTTCCTGTGCCGCCAGTTCATCGAGAACCTGCTGATCTCCCCGTCCATCGACGAGGTCTTCGAGGAGGACCGCGTCCTCTACAAGAAGGTGATGGAGGTCCTCAAGGCGCACGACGTGGACGAGGCCGAGATCCGCGACGAGGCCGTGTCCCGGATCAAGAACGTCCAGGAAGGCACCGTCGACTACGAGATCGCGCTCCAGGAACAGATCAAGCAGGTCAAGAAGCGGCGCGGCCTCATCCACTGATCACTCGGGCGACGGCTCCGCGGGCGTCTGCGCCTCCGGGGACGCGCCGAAGAGGAAGCCCTCCTTCTCGCCCACCTTGCGTGTCTGGCCGACGAGCGAGCCGATCTCGGACCCGGTGAGGCGCGTGAGCAGGTCGCCGAGCATCACGTTGCGCCGCTCCTGCTTGCGGTCGTAGCCCCAGAGCTGGAAGCTGCCGTAGTAGTCGGTCAGCTCGTACCACTCGAACTCCGTTCCCTGGACCGCGTCCATCACGAAGCGGTCGTGCGTCTCCAGGTTCACGAAGGACAGCATCGGCGGGCGGGTCGTGCGCTCCGCGTCCGGGGGCAGCTTGGCCTCGAGCTCCGCGGCCTTCGGGTTGTTCGGGCCGAAGACGCTCACCGGCTCGCCGAGGTGCTCGAGCACCATCCACCGTCCCTTCGGGTGGACCGTGCCACGGGTCGCGGGCGCCCAGGTCCCGAGCGGCTTGCCGCCCGTCGTGTCCCACAGGGTCGCGGTGTCGCCCTTGACCGACACCACCCGGTCCGCCGCCGGGGTGTAGCTGAAGCGGTCGACCGCGCCGAGCCAGGTCCACGCCTCCTCGAGCGTCCCGTCCGCCAGCGACAGGTCGTACACACGGCGTGCGCCACCCTTCTCCAGCGTGAGCAGCACGTGATCGGGCTGCCGGCTACGGCCGAGGTCCTTCGGCGCGTGCAGCTCGGCGGGGAGGTCCACGGTGTGGGCCGCGGCGTGCGTGCCCGGCTGCTCCCCGGGCTCGTCCATGTCCCACCACGTGATGCGCTCGGGCCCCTCGGGCGTCTCGGGCGCGATCGGGTGCACGACCTTGCGAGAGACCGGGCGGCCGTCGGATCCGGTCGTCACGAGCCAGGTCGCGGGGCCCGTCGGCGAGGCCGTCGGGACGACGATCGAGCGCTTGTCGGGCGTGTCCGCGAGCAGGACGTGCTGCGTCATGCCGAGCTGGTAGTAGAGCTCGTGGCCCGTGATCGACCACGTGGCGTCACCGAAGTTGTTGGCACCGCAGGCCGAGAACACCATCTGGAACGCGCTGCGGCCCGCCAGGCTCTCCATCTCCTCGACGTCGCAGTCCGCCGCGGCGGTCTCGTCCTCCCCCAGGTCCACGCATCCCCACCACGCCAGCCACAACGCCGTCACCTGCGCCTCCTCGACCTCGCCGCAGCCAGCGAGCCCAGCACCACCGACACCAGCCACGTCCCGCGGTGCCGCGGCATCGTATCGCAGGCGCCCCCTCTCACGACGAGGCGTTCCTCGACGAGCCTGGCGGTGCCGTCGTCCACCGCCAGCACGGCACCTCCCGCGGCCAGCAGGGCGGGCGCCGCGTCGCCGATGGCCATCAGCTCGCCGTCCTGCTCGGTGAACGCGAGCTCGATCTGCGCTCGCTCCTCGCCCGCGAAGCCGAACAGGCGGGTGCCGGGTGGGGCGTCGAACGGGATGGCGCTCGCGGCGAGCGTCACCACCCCGTCCACCACCAGCACCGCGTTGCGCCAGGTGGTCCCGTCCGCCGCCACGACGGACCAGGCGCCGCGCACCAGCGGGTCCGGATCGAGCGCCACGCCCCCGTTCGTCACCGTCAGCGGCACGTCGGGCGCGCCGGGGTGGACCAGGCGCGCGGCGGTCACCCCATCCGGCAGCACGAGCCGACCCGCGCGGGCCAGGATCTGCACGTCGATCGGGTCGCCCACCGACGCGGGCTCCAGCGCGATCTCCTCGATGGCGTCCAGCGCGACGGTGCGGGCGGCGTACCCCGGCGCCGAGGCGCGGACCGATCGGACCCCCGGCGGGATCATGCGGTGGAAGCGACCCGTGGTCGGATCGGACAGCGTCGGGGTGGAGCCGTCGACCTCGATCGTGGCCGCGAGCGCGCGGCCGGTGCGTGCGTCGACCACCCGGCCGCTGGCGTCCGGTCGCACGGACAGGGTCCGCAGCAGCGAGGTGAGGTGGGCCTCGGCGATCGCGTCGAGCTGGTCGGCGGGCGGGGACTTCGGGTCGGACAGCTCGAGGGTCAGGTCGAGCACGCCCTGGCGGCCGTAGGCCCAGTCGTTGGTGTCCCCGCGCGTGAGGTACCAGTCCGCGCCCTGGGTCACCCAGAACCCCGGCCAGGTGCACGTGTCCGCGTAGTCCGCCGCCAGGGCCTCGAACAGCACGGCGTCGGGCGGGTCGTCCCGGGTGTAGTTCCAGGGCCAGCCGAGGTTCGTGGCGCCGGCGTGCAGGGACAGGCCGAGCATCGGGTGGACGAGCTCCGCGAACGCTCGCACCGCCCGGGTCTCGGGCTCGGAGAAGGGGGACTCCCCGGAGCGGAACTCGGTCGCGGACCAGCCCAGGTCGTAGTTGCGGTTCAGGTCCACGCCGTTCGCGTTCTCTCGCGTGCCCGCGACCGCCCCGTCCGGGTTGACGTACGGCACCACCCACAGCGTCGCGTCGTCGAGCCAGGCCGTGAGCGCCGGGTTCGTGCCGTCGTCCGTCGCGACCCTCGCCGCGAGGTCCAGCGCGACCTCCCAGGCGGAACCCTCGTCGCCGTGGTGGTCGGCGAGGACGCGCGCGGTCGGCGCACCGGCCTGCGGGGGCTGACCGAACCACGCTCCCTCGATCGGCCTGCCCTGGACCGAGGTGCCGAGCAGGGCCAGGCCTGCCCGCGGCGCGTCGGCCACCAGCTGCTCCAGCACGGCGGTGCCCGACGAGGGGTCGCGGTACCCGGGTGGGAGCGGCGGTGGGAGGGTGGCGGGCCCGGTCCGCCAGCCGCGGCGAGGCAGCGCGCTCCCGTCCTCCACCAGCACGCGCACCCAGACGGCGCCGTCGTCATCGGTTCGACGCTCCCCCGTGACCAACGCCGCATCGGTGGGGATGGGCCGGTCCGTGGCCAGCACCCACTGCTCCAGCAGCGGCGGTGCCGCGAGGGCAGTCGTGGGGCACGCGGAGACGACGGACAGCGCGAGGAGCGCCACCCCGCCATGGTGGTACCATCCGTCCGCCATGCGCACGCTGACCTTCAACCGCATCATCGGACTGGGCGCCACCGGGACGGTGTACCACGCCGAGCTGCGCGTCCCCCGTGGGTTCGCTCGGCAGTGCGCGGTGAAGGTCATGAAGGCGACCTCCCCCGACCAGGAACACTACAAGACGCGCCTGCGGGACGAGGCCCGGCTCCTCGGCATGCTCCAGGACGAGCAGATCCTGGGCGTGTCCGAGCTCGTACGGATCGAGGGACGCGACTGCGTCGTGATGGAGTACGTCGAGGGCGTCGACCTCATGGACCTGATCCGCGAGCAGCGCGTGCCGCCGCGGGCATTGGCGGAGCTCGGCGCGGAGCTGGCGGGCACGATGCACCGCGCGCACACGGCGATGCACCCGAACACGGGCGCGCCGCTCAAGGTGATCCACCGCGACGTCAAGCCGGCGAACGTGATGGTGACGAGCCGGGGCGGCGTGCGGCTGCTCGACTTCGGGATGGCGCGCGCCGCGTTCGCGAGCCGCGAGAGCCAGACGCAGGGCCTGGTGCTCGGCACCCTGAACTACTTCCCGCCCGAGATCCTCGCGGGGCGGGAGCCCACGCCCGCCGTGGACCTGTACGGCCTCGGCCTGACGATGTGGGAGTGCGCCACCGGCAAGGACTGGGGTTCACCCCAGGTGCACCGCCACCGCTTCGAGCGCCGGGTCGAGCAGCGGATGGCAGAGGTCCACGAGTCGTACCGCCCGCTGATGGAGGTGCTGCGGAAGCTCCTGCAGTGGAACCCCGAGGATCGGCCCACGGGCGACATCGTCGAGCGCCAGCTGCTGGCGGCGGCGGACGAGTGCGCCGGGAGCAGCCTCCGCGTGTGGGCGCGGGAGGTCGTGCCCCCCATCCTCGCACGTCGGCAGGCGGAGGCCCGCAGCGACGAGATGGTCGGCCAGACCTTCACCGTGGAGACGGGCGGCGCCGGCCCGGTGGCGCTGCAACCCCTGCCCGCCGACCTGCAGGTCCAGCGCTCGGCGAGCAAGCTCGAGACCCACACGTACAACGATCTCGCGCCCCCCGCCGCGGTCCAACGCCGGCAGGAGCGAGACAACCGCCCGGCCTCCGAGGAGCCCATCTCGCCAGAGGTGGACACGGCACCACTGCCGGAGCTCGAGATCGAGAACACCGGGCAGGTCGAGAACCCCGAGGCGTCCGCGCCGCGGCCAGAGCCGCACGGCGTGCCCACGCTCCTGATCGACACCTCCGCGCCCGAGTTCGCCCACCTGCGCGCGATGGCCGCCGCTCCGCCACCGCATCCGTCCGGCGGGCTGCCGAGCATGTGGACCTTCGTGCTCCTCGCGGTGCTCGCGGGGACCGTCGGCGCCGTGTTCGGCGTGGTGCTGCTCTTCGGCATGGTCGGCGTCTGGTTCGCCGTCCACTGACGCTCACTCGTTGACGGGCGTCATCCAGACCGTGTTGGGCGTCAGCCCCAGCGAGGCCAGCGCCTTCTCGTAGCGCTCGCTCGGCGGGGTCTCGAACACGATCCGCTGATCGCAGTCCGTCCACAGCCAGCCGCCGAGCTCGATCTCGCGGTCGAGCTGGCCCGGACCCCACCCGGCGTACCCCAGGCAGAGCATGACCGGGGCTCCCTCTCGCAGCAGTCGGTACAGCGCGTCCTGGCTGCGGGTGACCGCGAGGCCGCTCGGCAGGACCCACCCCTCGTCCTCCGCGATGACGCCGGCCGTCACCACGGTGCCCGAGCCCGACTCCATCGGACCACCCCACGCGACGGGCACGTCGGGCCGCTTCGAGAGCACGTCCTCCTCGGGCTGATCGAGCACGTCACCCAGCGAGTGGTGGAGGTGCTTGTTGACGACGACACCGACCGCGCCTTCCTCGTCGTGATGCCAGACGAGGACCACGGTCTTCTCGAAGAAGGGGTCCCGCATCTGCGGGGAGGCGATCAGCAGGGTGGGCTGCATGGCCTCACCATACAACGGCCCGCCGAGCTGTCGTCAGGCCCCTACGTCACGGACCGTCTGGAGCTGCGGCATGCCCTTGCCGGCGACGACGTTCTCGTCGATCACGACCTCGGACAGCCCCTCCACGCTCGGCACCTCGTACATCACGTCGAGCATGACCTGCTCGAGGATCGCGCGCAGACCGCGGGCGCCCGACTTCCGGTCGTGCGCTCGCTCGGCCACGGCGCGGATCGCCTCGTCCGTGAACCGGAGCTTCACCTTCTCGAACTTGAGGAGCTTCTGGTACTGCTTGACCAGCGCGTTCTTCGGCTCCGTCATCACGTGGATCAGGTCGTCCACGGTCAGCGGGTCCATCACGGCGACCACGGGCAGGCGCCCGATGAACTCGGGGATGAGGCCGAACCGCTCGAGATCCTCGGTCTGCACCTGGCGCAGCAGGTTGCGTCGCTGCTCGAGCTTCTCGTCGGGGAGGGCCGCGTCCGCTCCGCCGCTGTCGCGGTGGAAGCCCACGCTGCGCTTCCCCACGCGGGTCTCGATCGTGCGGTCGAGGCCTTCGAAGCTGCCGCCCACGATGAACAGGATGTTCGTCGTGTCGATGGGCACGTGCTCCTGGTTCGGGAGGCGCTTGTTGCCCTTCACCTGGATGTTGGCGAGCGTGCCCTCCAGGATCTTGAGCAGCGCCTGCTGCACGCCCTCGCCGCTCACGTCGCGGGACACCGAGGAGGTGAACGCCTTCTTCGAGAGCTTGTCGATCTCGTCGATGTAGACGATGCCTCGCTGCGCCCGCTCCAGGTTGTTGTTCGCGGCCTGGTACAGGTTCAGGACGATGTTCTCCACGTCCTCGCCGACGTACCCGGCCTCGGTGAGGGTGGTCGCGTCCGCGATCACGAAGGGCACGTCGAGGAAGCGTGCGAGCGTCCGCGCGATCAGCGTCTTGCCCGTCCCCGTGGGCCCGATCAGCAGGACGTTGGACTTCTGGACCTCGACGTCCTTCTCGGTGGCGTTCGCGTGCGCCTCGAGCCGCTTGTAGTGGTTGTACACCGCGACCGCGAGCTTGCGCTTCGCGAGGTCCTGCCCGACGACGTACTGGTCGAGGTACGCCTTGATCTTCGCGGGCGAGGGGACGCCGTTGTTCCCCCAGGAGACGGGCTTGGTGGCCGCGTTCTCACGGATGATGTCGAGGCAGAGCCGGATGCACTCGGAGCAGATGTACACGTTGGGGCCGGCGATGATCTTGTCGACCTCGCGCTGGGACTTGTGGCAGAAGGAGCAGCTGAGTCCGGTCGGATTGCTGTACTTCGGCATGCCCTCTCCCGACTCCTGCTCGTGTCGCCGCCCTGGTGGTTCCGCATAACCACGCTCGGCATCTGCGGGCCTCCCTTTCGCTGCTATTGTTCCGTCCATGGCGGACGACCACTACGCGGTGCTCGGCGTACCGAACGACGCGACCACGAACGACATCAAGCGGGCCTTCCGGGAGATCGCCCGACGTTGCCACCCGGACGTGGCCGGGGACGACCGGGAGGCGGAAGAGCGCTTCAAGCAGGCGCGCCTCGCCTACGAGACGTTGATGGATCCCGTGGCCCGCGCCCGGTACGACCGCCGCGCCCAGCGACGGGCCTCCGGGGGCGGTGCGCCCAAGCCCGGCGGCTCCTTCTTCGACGCCTTCTGGCAGGCCTCCGAGCGAGCGTCCCAGGCCAAGGACCACCAGCAGCGCGGCGCCCGCCCCGGGACCGGTAGGCGAGACCCCGGCAACTCCGTCGGGCTGGATGATCTGTTCGACGACTTCGGCGACTTCGGGTTCGACGGTGGGCGCAACGCCTCCAAGCGCGGACCGGTGGAGACGGGCTCGGGCCCCACGCGCCACGCACCCCAGCAGGGCGAGGACGTGCACGTCGATCTCGAGGTGCCGATGGACGTCGCTCGCGCCGGCGGGTCGGTCACGGCGGTCTACTTCCGGATGCAGCGCGCCGACTCCTGGCGGCCGGGCGCGCCCGACCCGGGCCTCGTGCGCATCCAGGACATCGCGGACATCCGCATCATCCCCGGCACGCGCGACGGGATGGTGCTCCGCGAGCGAGGGCTGGGCAACTCTGGTCCCTATGGCGGTCCCTACGGCGATCTGATCGCCACGGTGCGCATCGTCGGCGTGCGGACGGGTCCGCGCACCGCCACCTCCAGCGTCACGGACCGCGAGCCCACGTACCGCGCGCCCGAGCCCCCACCCCCGTCGTCCGCGCCGGCCGGGAGCACCTCGGACGACGCCACCCTGGACATCACGCTCGTCGAGGCCCTGCTCGGCGGACGGGTGGCCGTGGACACGCCCCAGGGCCGGATCCGCGCCACGATCCCACCGTGCACCTCGAGCGGTGTGCGCATGCGCCTCAAGGGCAAGGGACACGCCCAGGCGGACGGCACGATCGGCGACTGGTACGTCGTCACGCGCATCGTGGTGCCTCGTCAGCTCGACGACGAGTCCCGCAGGCTCATCGAGGAGTTCGCCCGGCTGAACCCCGTCGACCCGTCGTGATCAACCCGGCGCGGGGATCCAACGGGGGAGCCAGCAGGCCTTCGCGCACGACGTGAGCTGGACGGGGTCCGTACCGCCCGCGGTCGCCATCCACAGCTGCGGGTTCCCGCTGCGCGACGAGCTGAACACCAGCCGCTCACCGTCGGGCGACCAGGACGGGTGCTCGTCGGGGCCAGGTCCGTCGAGGAGCGCGATCAGTCCGCCGTGGGCCGTGCGCAGCTCGAGCTGGATGTCCTTGGGGCCGGTCTGCACGACCACCGCCGCGATCCCACCCGGCGACCATGCGATGTCGAGGTCGGTGGCGTCCCCGTCGGCCGGGCGGAGGGGGTGCTCGGTGCCGTCGGTGTCCCGGATCCAGACCCGCGGTCGTCCGCTCCGGTACGAGATCCAGGACAGGCGACCGTCGGGCAGCCAGGCGGGGTGGACGTCGTCGTTCGGGTGATCGGTGAACCGGGTCTGGTCGCTGCCGTCGGCCGCCGCCACCCAGATCTCCGCGTTCCCGTCTCGGCTCGTGCCCATCGCCAGCCGCTGCCCGTCGAACGAGATCGCGGGCTCGAAGGTCCCGTTGGGCGCGTCGGTCACGCGGACGCCCTGCCCGCCTGCCACCGGGACGCGGAACAGGTCGCGGAAGCTGATGGCGTCGGACTCGAAGGTGATGGACGTGCCGTCGCGCGACCACTCGGGGTTGCGGACCATCTGCGCGGCGGTGAGCGCCCGAGGAGGTGCGCTGCCGTCCAGCGTGGTGACCCACAGCGTCTCGACGTGGCCCCCCGGGCCGTCGGTCGCGCTCACGACGAGGCCGTGGCGTCCGCTCGGGTCGGCGTCGCCGGGGAACGAGGCACCCACGTCCTCGCCGAGCACCACGGGCGCCGGGGTGGCGAGCACGCCGTCCACGAACGGCGCCGCCACCGTCGCCGGTCCCCCTCCGTCCTCGGTGACCCAGAGCAGGGTCCCGGAGGGGGGCGCGGACGGCGGTGGCGGCGGGTGTACCTCGGGCGCCGGCAGCGGGGAGTTCCCGGCCCCGAGGTCGGGGGTGGGCTCGACGGGCGACGAGCCACACCCGGTGAGGAGGGAGGCGACGAGGGCGATCAGTTGCAGTTGCTGGACGGCGTGAGGCGGACGGCGTCGGCGACGGCCCAGCTGCCCGCGGTGGTCCACCGGGAGAGCAGGACCTTGTTCCAGCCCGAGCCGAAGCGCCAGGTGCCGAGGGTGTTCCACTTGCCACCGTTGATCTGCTGGTTGACGGAGGCGCGGCCGAGCTCGCGGTCGTTCCCGTCCTGGGCGATGAAGGTCACCGAGGAGGGGCGGTCGGAGGCGGAGGTCCACCACGCCTCGACCTTGTAGCACTGGCTGGAGGACTCGTTGAACTTGAACACGGCGGCGTCGGAGACGGACTCGGTCGGGGCGACCCAGTAGCCGGTGTTGTAGTAGCCGCGGACGTTCGTGCTCGACTTCCAGTTGTTCGAGACGCTGATGTAGTACTTCGACTGGTTGTTCGCGGCGTTGTTGCTGTCGATCACGAACTGCGAGCCGGAGGTGCTGCCGCCCGACGAGCCGGAGCCGCCCGAGCCGCTGCCACCGGAGCCGCCCGAGCCGCTGCCGCCACCCGAGGAGCCGCTGTCGCCACAGGCGGACTTCACGCGGTTCAGGTAGTCGGTCCAGGGCCAGTTCGGGCCGGGGTCGGAGCGGTTCCAGGGCTGGAGCTGGCCGTGGCCGACGATGTGGTAGCTGTCGCGGATGACGCCGTTGCGCTGCGTGATGCCGCAGGTCAGCTCGGCCGAACGCTGGATGAGGCCGTTGCTCCAGGAGGACTGCGAACCGTAGCCCGCGTGCTCGATGCCCACCGACTGGTTGTTCATCGGCTGGCCGTTGCGGCTGCAGTCCTTGTTGCTGTTCAGCGAGCAGTCGTAGTTGGCGGAGATGTGCCAGGCCTTGTTGCTCTCGTCGACCAGGGCGCGGACCTCGCTGCCGCTGTCGTTGACGACGTAGTGGGCGGAGACGCCCGAGGCGCTGTTCGCCAGCCAGCTCCAGCACCCGCTGTAGCTGCCCTCGCAGGTGTGGATGATGACGTAGTTGACCGAGTAGCCGGAGCGGCTGCTGTAGTTCGGCGAGGGCGACCAGACCGCGCCGGAGTCACGGCCACGCTGCTGGTCGATGAGCGGCTCGGGCCAGGCCGGGACCACGTCCATCGGGGGCAGGGAGTAGCCCTCGGTCTCGATGCCGTTGCGGAGCGCGCCGTACACCTCGTGGTGGATGTACTCGGCGGTCGCCTCGTCGTCGGTGAGGTTCGCGAAGCGCGCCACCACGGGCGCCCACTCGCCGAGGTCGGAGTCGGCCGTCAGCCCGAGCTCCTCGCCGTAGAACCCGAGCAGCTCGGCGGCGGCGGCGATGTTCGCGGCGCGGTCGTTCTTCACGGTCTCCACGTCGATGCCGGAGAGGTCGGCCGCGAGCTGGAGCTGCTCGCCACGGAGGCCCATGAGGCCGAAGGCGGGGTCCTGGCCGTCGAACTCGGCCTCACCGACCACCATCTGGAAGTTGGTCTCGGCGCGGGCCAGCGCGTAGAGCACCTCGCCGGGCACGTTGGCGGAGCGCGCGGACTCGGAGAAGTCCGGCGGCATCGAGGCACCCGAGTCCACCGGGGTCTCGGACGGGGCGAGGTAGGTCGGCCCGCAACCGATGACGGTGGAGGTGAGGACGAGGCCGATGGCGAGGCGAGTGATCAAGGGTCTCTCCGCTGTGGATGCGCGCCGTTGTTGCACGTGGCGTGCCATTGCTGCGCGAGGTGAAAGGCTCGCGCTGCACCTTGCTATCCGGCGGCCGGTTGCATGTGTAATGAGGAACAAATGTCGCAGGATCCTGTCCCACCTGGGATCCACGTGCCCCAGATCCCGGAGCCGACCAGGAACCCGGCCGTGCCTGCTGGCCAGCAGGGTGGTGGGGTCGTTATGCGGGCCCCCGTGCGCGGGCTGATCTACGACGCAGCGATCCTCGGGTTGACCACGAAGTGGTACGCCGAGGTGCTGGACCGCCTGCCGCGTGGGGCCCGGCTGCTCGACGTGGGGATCGGGACGGGTGGCGCGCTCGCGAACAACGCGGAGACCGTGGTCGCCAAGGATCTGCGCGTCGTCGGCGTCGACATCGACGAGGACTACGTGAAGCGCTCCCGCAAGCACATGGAGCGCGCCGGGCTGCACGACCACGTCGAGGTGCGCCTCGAGTCCATCCTGGACCACGACGCCGGGCCGTACGACGCGGTCTACTTCTCGGCCTCGTTCATGCTGATGCCCGATCCGCCCGGCGTGCTGCGGCACGTGCAGCAGCTGTTGACCCCGCGCGGTCGCGTGTACTTCACGCAGACCTTCCAGGACAAGCGCTCGCCGGTCCTCGAGAAGGCCAAGCCGCTGCTCAAGGCGGTCACGACGATCGAGTTCGGACGAGTGACGTACGAAGAGGACTTCCGGAGCACCGTGGAGGCTGGCGGTTTGCGACTCATCGAGCTGTCGACGATGGAGACGGCCGGCGCCCGGTCGTACAGGTTGGCCGTGGGTGTGCCCGGGGCACGGGCGGTCTCCGCTTGAGGCCCGCCCTCGTCGCGGCACTCCTGGCCGCGTGCACCACCGAGACCACACCCGTGTCGGACTGCGAGGGGACGGGACCGGCGACGCTCTCCCTCGGCGAGGACACCACGACCTTCGTGCCGTTCGAGGACGGCGACGACGTGCCCATCGAGCTGTCCGGGCGGTACGGCATCTGGGTGGGCCTGTGGACCACCGGCGTGGACACGACGGACTCGGCCACGCTCTTCCTGCGGTACTCGTTGGACGACGACCCCGAGACCACGGACGCCGGCGCCTCGATCCAGCTCGAGTGCGTGGACGGCGGCCGCGGGGTGTACACGGTGTTCGCGCCCATGGCGGACGAGCTGCAGACGGCCGACGCCATCGCGACCGTCGACGGCTCCACCCTGCACCTGACGGGCACGATCGCGGACGCCACCGGCGACACGGCGACGGCGGAGGTCGATCTGACGCTGTCCACCGCGAAGGTGCGGTAGCCGCTATCGCGCGACCTTCACGGGGACGCGGAAGTGCAGCTTGAAAAAGCCCTGCCCGACGTGCCAGATGTCCTCGTCGAGCGGCCCCGCCTCGAACACGCCGCCACCCACCGTCTGCGGGATGTAGAGCTGGCTGCACCAGCCGAAGCTCACGAGGAAGCGGTCCGAGAACGGCAGCTCGATCTCGGCCTTCGGATCGAGCCCGGGCCTCAGGAAGTGTGTGGGCGACGGGATCTCGGTCGAGTGCAGGTACGCGTAGGTCAGGCGGACGCCCAGATCGAGCTCGAAGCGGAAGGGCTCGCTGATCAGCGGGATGCCGATGGCGATGGGGCGGAAGGAGATGCCGTACATCCCCACCGTCGCGCCGCCGACCCCGGCGGGCGACAGGAAGATCGTGTGCGGGATCAGCGGGTGGCTGATGCGGATCTCGTCCATCGACAGGGCCTGCTTGCGGTACTGGCTCGGGATCCGGTTCTTCAGCTTCACGAGGGTCTTGTGGTCGAGCACGGCCTCGGCCGAGAACTCGATGCCACCGAGGATGGGCTGCTCGCGGAAGACCGGGCCGGTCAGCAGGTGCGCCGCGGGTCCGACCCCGATGTCCACCGGGACCTCGACGGGACCCTTCTTCTTGCCGGCACCCTTCTTCACCGGCGCGGGCCTGGCGGGTGCGGGGGCCGGCGCCGCCTCCGCCGTGCCGAGCAGCGCCAGCAGCGCGAGGATCATCCGCCCGCGGCCTGGAAGCGGCCCCGCACGCCGTCGAAGGTCAGGGCCAGCGCCGAAGGGGGCGACAGGCGGTCGCGCAGGACGCGCAGGCAGGCGGGGCGCGGATCGGGTCCGGGGCGACCCTCCACCAGGAGCCCCAGCAGCCGGGAGGCCTCGCGCAACACGGGGCCCTCGCGCAGCCCCAGGTCTCCGCTCGCCGTCGCCAACGCCTCGCAGCCCGACCAGGCGGGCCCCGTGGTGGACCGATCGAGCGCCAGGACCTCCGCACCCGGCCAGCCCGGACCCAGGGTGTCGGGCCGGAGCACGTCGAACAGCGCCCCCGCGAGCTGGTCCTCGGGCCCGTCCCAGGACTCGAGGGCGTCGATCACCACGAGCGGAGGCTTGCCCTCACACAGGTCCGCCGCCGCCTTGGCCCGGGCGCCGAGCCCCTCGCCATCGCGGTCGTGAGCACCGGGTGTCCACCAGCACAGCGCCGAGAGATCGCGCACCAGACCGGTGAGCGCCGCGGACACGTCGTCCGCCGGGGCCGCGCGGGCCAACACCGCGTCCGCCGAGGCGGCCCCCGAGGCGCGGAAGGCCATCAGGCGCGCCAGCCCCTCGTCCGCGGTCATCCGGGTGGCGACGTAGAGCACGGGAGAGCCGGCGAGCGCGTTGTTCGCCGCGACCTGCAGGGCGAACGCCGTGCGACCCGACGACGGCGGACCCGCGAGGACGGTCAGGCGCCCCGGTCGCGGGCCACCCGGATCGATGCCCAGCGTGCCCGCCGTCGACGGCAGCGCGGCCGGGCGCAGGGCACCGCGGTCGACCGCGGGAGGAGGACCGGGCCAGACCGAGGGGCGCGACGGGGCGGACCGCTCGGACATCCGTCGACCGAAGCCCTCCACCGCGAGGCGCATGAGCCCGTCGCCCAGCGCCTGCTCGGCGGACACGCGGCGGTCCTGGTTGCGCCACTCCTTGAGCTGCCGGAGCGAGGCGTCCACGTCCACCGGGGCGCCGTCGCGGTGGCAGGCGTGGAAGCCGCCGGGGTTCATCGCGGGGGCCGCCGCCGCTCGCCAGACCTTCTCCGTGATCGGGGCCACCATGCCGACGCCGTGCCGCGGGTGGCGCACCCAGCGCGTCAGCTCCTCGGCCTCGTCCACGGTGCAGCCCCGCGACAGCGGCAACAGCACCCGCCAGCGCGGCCCTGCCGGGCGGTTGCGCCAGGGGCGGTCGTGCCAGGCGCTGGTGTACGCCACGAAGCGGTACCCCTTCCACCACCGGGTCAGGCGGTCGACGTCCACCGCCGGATCGTCCTCGTAGTCGACGAGCAGCGTGTGGACGGCCTCCACACGCTCCCGGTTGGGCTGGTCCGCCTGCTCCATGTCGTCGCGGATGACGCGGGCGTCGTCGCGGAACACCGCTCCGGCCCACCCCGAGACGCGGGTCTCGGCCAGCTCCGGAGAGGCGTCCCCGGGCCACAGGTCCGGGCGCTGGAGGAGGGCCGTGATCTCGGACCACGAGATCTCGCTGCGGTCGCCGCGACTGGCCCAGAAGAAGGGAGCGGGGAACCGCGTGACGGTGATGCCGGCCATCGCGTCATGGTAGCCGGCCCCCCTCGACGCGGACAGGGGGGAAGGTGAGGAGGGGAGATGCTCCTGCTCACGGTGCTGGCCTGCGCTTCCACCACGCCGTCGAACCCGGACACCACGGACGAGGAGGTCTGGATCGATCCGGCCGACTGGCCGGCCGCCGTGGGCGGAGATCGGCCCACCCGCGTGTTCGCGCCGCTCGCGTCGTACGAGGGTGGTCGCCTCCCGCTCGTGCTCTCGCTCCACGGATACGGCGCCAGCGGGAGCCTGCAGGAGCTGTACTTCGGCTTGTCGCCCCAGGTGGAGGCCCGTGGCTTCGTGCTGGTGGCGCCGGACGGCCTCGTCGACGCCGACGGCGCGCGCTTCTGGAACGCGACGGACGCCTGCTGTGACTTCTACGGGGACGGCACCGACGACGTGGCCTACCTCACGGGCCTGCTCGACGAGCTCGAGGCGAAGATGCCCATCGACCCCGATCGGATCGTGGTCGTCGGCCACAGCAACGGCGGCTTCATGGCCTGGCGGCTCGCCTGCGAGATCCCCGATCGCCTCGCCGGGATCGCGAGCCTGGCGGGGGCCACCTGGCTCGATGCCGCCGACTGCCGCGTGGAGGCGCCGGTCTCCGCGCTGCAGATGCACGGGACGGCAGACGACACCATCCTCTACGACGGCTTCCCGGGGCTCTACCCGTCGGCCGAGGCGTCGATCGGGCGGGCGGCCACGCTGGCGGGCTGCGATCCCGACGCCGCCTCGCTCGGGACCGCGGACGACGACGGTGCGGTCGCGGGCGCCGAGACGGAGCGCCTCGCCTGGGAGGGCTGCACGGGCGACGTGGAGCTGTGGCGCATGGACGGCAGCGGCCACATCCCGCTCCCGACACCTTCCTGGCAGCAGGACCTGCTCGACTGGCTGCTCGGGGCTCACCGCCCGTGAGGTACGTCAGCACCCGCGGCCGCTCCCCCTCGCTGCCCCTGTCCGACGCGCTCGCCGCCTCACTCGCGCCCGACGGTGGATTGTACGTGCCGGAGGAGCTGCCGGTGTTGCCCCCGCCGCCCGCGGACCGCTCGCTCCCCGCCGTCGCCCGCTGGCTGCTCGCGCCCTTCGTGGCCGGCGACGTCCTCGAGGGCCGCCTCGGGGCGCTGTGCGACCACGCCTTCGCCTTCGACGCGCCGCTGGTGCCGCTGGGCGAGGGGATCGCGCTCCTCGAGCTGTTCCACGGACCCACCGCCGCCTTCAAGGACTACGGCGCGCGCTTCCTCGCGGCGGCGCTCTCGGGCGGGGAGCGAGAGCAGACGGTGCTCGTCGCGACCTCGGGGGACACGGGAGGTGCGGTGGCCGCCGCCTTCCACGGGCTGCCGGGCACGCGCGTCGTCGTGCTCTACCCCCACGACGGGGTGTCCGAGCGCCAGGCCCACCAGCTCGGGAGCTTCGGGGGCAACGTCACCACCCTCGCCGTCGACGGGACCTTCGACGACTGCCAGGCGATGGTGAAGCGGGCGTTCGCCGACGCCGAGCTGCGCCGTCGGGTGCGGCTGGTGTCCGCCAACAGCATCTCGCTCGGGCGCTGGCTGCCCCAGGCGGTCTATGCGGCCCGCGCGGCCCTCGAGCGGCCCGGCGCCACCTTCGTCGTCCCCACGGGGAACCTGGGCGATGCCTGCGCGGCGCTGCTCGCGCGGGACCTCGGGCTGCCGATCGGGCGGATCGTGCTCGCCTGCAACGCCAACCGCCCGCTGGTGGACCTGTTCGCGGACCACGCCTACACGCCGCGGCCGAGCGTGCGCACCCTCGCCAACGCGATGGACGTGGGGGCGCCGTCCAACCTCGAGCGGCTGCTGCACTTCCACCCGGCCCCCTGGGATGCCGACCTCGAGGCGGTCTCCGTCGGTGACGACGAGATCCGCGCGACCCTCGCCACCTGGGGCGCTCGCGGCGTCGTGGTCTGCCCGCACACGGCGGTCGGGCTCCGCGCGGCCGACCGTCACGCCGGTCCCCGCATCGTCTACGCCACGGCGCATCCTGGGAAGTTCGACGACGTGGTGGAGCCGATCCTGGGTCGTGCGGTGCCTCTCCCCGTGTCGCTCCGTCAGATGCTGGAACGGCCCAGTCACGCGAACCGGATCGCGGCGGACGACGCCCACCTGCGGGCGATCCTCCTCGGGTAGGATGGTCGCCCCCGAGGTGAGCGGTGATCACGATCCGACGCGTGGACGACGCACGTGGCATCCGGGAGGCGCTCGACCTCCCGTATCGGCTCTACGAGGGGGATCCGTGCTGGGTCCCCCCGCTGCGGCGCATCGAGTCCCGCCGGGCGGAGGGGTTCCGAGCGCGCGGCGACCTCGTGATGTTCCTGGCCGAGCGCGGCGGACGGGTGGTGGGCAGCATCAGCGTGCTGGACGACCCGGGGTACCGGCGCTCCAAGGGGGAGGACGTCGCCTGGTTCGGGTGGTTCGAGTGCGAGGACGACCCCGAGATCGCGCGCGCGTTGCTCGACGCCGCCCGGACGCGGGCTCGCGAGCTCGGGTGCACGACGATCCGCGGGCCGCGGAACCTCACGCGCTTCGAGTACGTCGGCATCACCGTCGAGGGGCACGACACGTTGCCGCCCTTCATGCAGGGCCACCACCCCCGGTCCTACCAGCGGCTGCTCAAGGGCGAGGGCCTGCACAAGCACCACGACGTGCTGGCGTACGACATCTCCCTGTGGGACGAGGGCAGGCCCCGCGCGACGCCCGACGTGCTGCTCGAGAAGGCGGCGGCCTGCGACCTGCCCGGCCTCGAGGTGCGCGCGGCCCGCCGGCGGTCCATGAGGCGCGATCTGATCGACGCGCACACGGTCCTCAACAGCGCCTTCACCACCGTCCCCGACGTGTCGCCGATGCCCCGGTCGGTGTGGATGAGCCTGGGCCGGACGTACCTGACCGTGGCCGATCCGCGGCTGCTCCAGATCGCGCACCAGGCGGGACGACCCGTGGGCTTCGCGGCGTGCTTCCCCGAGCTCAACGAGGCGCTGGTGAAGGTCCGGGGGCGGCTGCTCCCGCTCGGGTGGTGGCGCCTGGCGCGTGGCCTGCGGCGCGTGCGCACCGCCTCGTTCAAGCTGATCGGCGTCGTTCCGGACCTCCGGGGGAGCGGGCTGCACGCGGTGATGGTGAACGCGGTCATCGATGGGGTGCGGGCCGCCGGGTACGACCGCATCGAGGCCTCCGTCATCGACGAGCGCAACGCGCCGATGCGCGCGGTGGTCGAGGGTGCCGGGATGGGCATCTACCGCCGCTACCGGTTCTTCGAGGGTGCCGTGTGAAGCTCTGGCAGCGGATCGTCTACGGGACGGGCGACTGGTCGCTGTCCAGCTTCAACACCTTCCGGCAGATCTTCTACGCCGCCTTCCTCACCGACGTCGTCGGGCTCGAGCCCCGCCTGGCGTCGATGGCGGCGCTGGTGGGCGTCGCGTGGGACGCCGTGAACGACCCGCTCATCGGGGTGGTCTCGGATCGGGTCCGCACCGGGTGGGGTCGCCGTCGCCCGTTCCTGGTGCTGTTCGCCATCCCCTTCGGGCTGTCCTTCGTGGGCTTGTGGTGGGCGCCGCCGTGGCAGTCGGACGCGGCGCTGCTGCTCCACGTGGCCCTGACGTACCTGATCACGGACACGATCCAGACACTGGTGAGCGTCCCGTTCTATGCCCTGACCCCGGAGCTCGCCCGGGACTACGACGAGCGCACCTCGCTCACCGCCTGGCGCATGTTCTTCAACCTCGCGGCGTCGCTGACCGTCGCGGTCGCGGGCCCCGTCATCGTCGACACGGCCACCGCCTCGGGCGCCACCCCCACCGTCGCCTACCTCTATGCGGGCGGACTGTTCGGGCTCCTCGGCGCCATCCCGCCGCTGCTCATCGCGGCCTCCCTGCGCGAGCGACCGGACGCCGTCCCCGAGGAGAGCCCGCCGCTGATGGAGGTCCTGCGCGGCGCGCTCGGCAGCCGCTCGTTCCGCTGGCTCACGGCGCTCACCCTGCTGAACTTCACGACGTTCGACATGGTGGGGCTGATGATCCCCTACTACGTCACCGCCTGGGTCGCGCAGGGCCGGGACGCCTCCTACGCGCTGTTCGGCCTCACGCTCCCGCTCGAGTCCGCGATGCTCGGCAGCCTGATCGTGGTGTCGGTCGTCTGCCTCCCCCTGTGGAACCTGTTCGCCCAGCGGATCGGCAAGCGCACGGCCTACCTCGTGGCGGCGGTGGTCTGGGCCTCGGCGCACCTGATGATGGGTCTGTTGCCTCGCGGCGAGCTCGGGCTCGCGGTCGCGCTGGCTGCGTTCACGGGCATCGGCGTGTCCGCCGCGCACGTGCTCCCGGACGCGATGCTCCCCGACGTGGTCGACGAGGACGAGCTCGCCACGGGCCGCCGCAACGAGGGCGTGTACTACGGCGCCCGCAACCTGTTCCGCAAGGCGTCCGGTGCGCTCGCGGTCTTCGTCGCGCTCCAGACGCTCGGCTGGTGCGGGTACACGCGCCCGGAGGGCGAGGGCTGGGTGCAGCCCGACGCCGCCCTGCTCGCCATCCGCTTCCTCACCGGCCCCGCTGGCGCGCTCCTCGTCCTCGGCGCCGGCTTCGCCGCCTGGCGCTACCCCATGACCCGCGCCCGCCACCAGGCGATCCGCGAGCAGCTCGCCGCCCGCGCCGCCGGCGCACCTCCGATCAGCCCCCCGAGCGCCCTCCCATAGGTGTCAGGACTTGATCATTGATCATTTCCGGTACCCTCGGGAGCGCTCTCGCGTCCTTCCGAGCATCGGCGCGGACCCGCGCGAAGAACCGCTCCCGCTGCGCCTCGTCGGCCTGTCCGACCGCGCCGAGCTCGGTCACCCGCACCGGGTTCACCCCGCAGAACCCCAGCGTGGCCCGCGCCATCGCCTTGCGACCGGGTGCGCCCTGCATCAGGTGGTGCGCCCACACCGGCCAGTCCATGGTCACGACGAGCCGGGCCGACCGGCCGCGCAGCAGCTTGTCCCACCTGCCCGGCCCCGTGAACCGGAACGCCATCCCGGGGAGCAGCACCCGGTCGAGGAAGCCCTTGAGCAACGCCGGGTAGGTCCCCCACCACGTCGGGTACACGAACACCAGGTGCCGCGACGCCAGGATCGCGTCCGAGGCCTCGACCAGATCGGGCTCGAGCGGTTGGTCGCCGCCGAATCCCTGGTGGAGGATCGGATCGAAGTCCAGCTCCCGCAGGGTCAGCCGACGGACACGGGCTCCCTCGCTCGCGGCCTGCTCGGCGTAGGTGGTGGCGAGCGCGGCGCAGAGGCTGTCGGCGGACGGGTGCGCGTCGACGATCAGCATCAGTAGGCCAGGGTGACGCGCAGGTCGGCGTCGGCATCGACCTTCACCGCGGCCGTGTCGAAGGGGGGCGCCGAGAACATCGAGGCCTTCGCGCCGTTGCTGAAGCCGTAGCCCTCGGTCGGCTTGCCGAACAGGTTGCGGTCGAGCTTCAGGTCGCCGTCCAGATCGTGGATCACGGCGACGGCGAGCGTGCCTTCGGGCACGTCCGCGAACGTGCAGACCGCGGACCCCCCCGTCGGTCGGGCGACCTGGAGGGCGGCCGCGCGTGCGTCGTCCTCCGGGAAGCCGTCGGCCTGCCGGAAGAGGGTGCAACCGACGAGCCCGGTGTCCGGACGGATGCCGTCGACGGTGACGGTGACGGTGACGCCGGCGTGAGCGGCGCTGACGAGCAGGAACATGGCGACCTCCCGTCCATGAGGTATGTCTGCACCTGTGCATGCGGCAGCCGAACTTCGGCAGACCCGCCATGCGCTGATGCATGGGGTATTCATGGCTTGGGCCTGGGACGACCTCCACCTGTTCCTGGCGTCGTACCGATCGGGGTCGCTCACGTCGGCGGCCCGCACGCTCGGCGTCAACCAGTCCACCGCGAGCCGGAGGTTGGCTGCGCTCGAGGAGGTGCTCGGCGCGCGCCTCTTCGACCGCGTCCCCGGCGGCCTGCGTCCCACGCCCCTCGCCGCGGAGGTGCTGGCGCACGCGGAGGCCGCCGAGCGAGCGGTGATGGGCTTCGCGGGCGCGGTCGCCGGCGTCGACACCCGGGTCTCGGGGACCGTGCGCGTGGCGGTGCCCGACGGCGTGGACAGCCTGCTCGTCGCGCCGATGGTGGGCGAGCTGCTGGAGCGGCATCCCGGGCTCCTGCTGGAGCTCGTGGCCTCCCCCACGGTGGCGAACCTCGCGCGGCGGGAGGCCGATCTGGCGCTGCGGCTGGTGCGTCCCGCGGGTGACCTGCTCTGCCGCAAGGTGGCGACGATGACGAACGCGGTCTGGGGGACCGAGCGCCACGCACGCACCGCGCTCGCGGACGCACCGTGGATCACCTGGGACGAGGGACTCGATCCCGGGGAGGCGGGATGGACGGCGCGCCACGTCCCTGCCGAGCGCGTCGTGCTGCGGGTCAATCGCTCGGACGCGAAGCTCTCCGCCGCGCGGGCGGGGGTCGGGCTGGTCGTGCTCCCGGTGGCCGTCGGGCGGGAGTTCCCCGAGCTCCGCCGCCTCGATGCCCCGCCGCTCCCCGGCACCGACGTCTGGCTGGTCGCGCACCCGGCGCTGCGGGACGTCCCCCGGGTGGACGCCGTCTGGACCTTCCTCGCGGACCTCGCCGTCCGTCTGCTCGGAGACGAGCGCGTGTAAGCTCGGGTCCGCTGCGGCGATCGATGCCCACGGAGGTGACATGCCCGGCCTGCTCTCGATCCTGGTCGCGCTGTCGGAGCCCGCGTCCGCGTTCTGCGGGTTCTACGTCGCGGGCGCGGACAGCCAGCTCTACAACGACGCCACCATGGTGGTCATGATGCGCGAGGGCACGAAGACCGTGCTCTCGATGCAGAACAACTACCAGGGTCCGCCCGAGGCCTTCGCGATGGTCGTGCCCGTGCCGCAGGTGCTGCACGAGGGCGACGTGAAGACGCTGTCGCGCGACGTGTTCGCGCACGTCGACAAGCTCTCGGCGCCGCGGCTGGTCGAGTACTGGGAGCAGGATCCCTGCTACGTCCCCGAGATGTACGAGGAGGACCGGCGGTACGCACCACGCAAGTCGGGCGGGCCACCACCGCAGGCGGAGGCCTCCGCGGACCACGGCGTCACCGTGGAGGCGCGGTTCGAGGTCGGCGAGTACCAGGTGGTCATCCTGTCGGCCAAGGACTCCGGCGGGCTCGACACCTGGCTGCGCGAGCAGCGGTACCACATCCCCGAGGGGGCGGAAGCCGTGCTCCGGCCCTATGTCCAGGCGGGCACCAAGTTCTTCGTCGCCAAGGTCAACCCGGACAAGGTGCGCTTCGAGCAGGGGCGCGCCGTGCTCTCGCCGCTGCGCATGCACTACGACGACGAGAAGTTCCAGCTCCCCGTGCGGCTCGGGCTGCTCAACAGCAGCGGCCAGCAGGATCTCATCGTCCACATCCTCGCCAGGAACCAGCGGTACGAGGTCGCGAACTACGACAACGCCTTCATCCCGACGAACCTCCGCGTCCGCGACGAGGTCCGCGACGGCTTCGCCCCGTTCTACGAGTCCATCTTCCGCGAGGTCTCGCGGCCGGGCACCGTGGTCACCGAGTACGCCTGGGACGCGAGCTCCTGCGACCCGTGTCCGCTGCCGCCGCTCGACGGCTCGGACATCGCGACGCTCGGCGGCGACGTGGCGGGCGACGAGAACCCGTACGGCTGGACGCTGACCCGCCTGCACTACCGCTACGGCCGCGACGGGCTGAAGGAGGACCTGGTGTTCCGCGCCGCCCCGCCCGTGATCGGCGGTCGCGGGATGCCCGACACGAGCGGGGAGCTGTCCGAGCGCAGCGCGGCCCCGTCGGGGAGCAACCAGTTCCAGGGGCGGTACGTCATCCTCCACCGCTGGGAGGGTGCGCTGGCCTGCAAGCAGCCGGTGTACGGCCGGTGGGGTGGTCCTCCGAACGGCGGGCCCTCGACCCAGGCCGCGAGCTCGCAGCTCTCGGGTGGTGCGGTCGCGCGAGCCAGCAAGCCGCTGTCCGAGCTGCTGATCGACGGCTTCGGCAACGTCCGCCCGCGCGAGCCGGTGAAGCGCCCACCCGGTGGCGGCATCCCGGAGCTGGAGGAGTGATGCTCGCGCTCCTCCTGGCACTCGCGTCGCCGGCCTCGGCGTTCTGTGGCTTCTACGTCGCGGGCGCCGACAGCCAGCTCTACGCCGACGCCACCATGGTCGTGCTCATGCGCGACGGCACGCGGACCGTGCTGTCGATGCAGAACAGCTACCAGGGTCCGCCCGAGGCCTTCGCGATGGTCGTGCCCGTGCCGCAGGTGCTGCACGAGGGCGACGTGAAGACGCTGCCGAAGGAGGTCTTCGACCACGTCGACCGCCTCGCTGCGCCCAGGCTCGTCGAGTACTGGGAGCAGGATCCGTGCGCGCCGGACCTGTACGACGGCGGCATGATCCAGCTGTCGGCCGGCGTCCGCACCCGCTCGATCGGGAAGAAGGAGGAGAAGGGCGGGTACGGCGTGACCGTCGAGGCCAGGTTCGAGGTGGGCGAGTACCAGGTGGTCATCCTGTCCGCGAAGGACTCGGGCGGCCTCGATCGCTGGCTGCGCGACGAGCGCTACCACATCCCCGACGGCGCCGAGGAGGTGCTGCGGCCCTACGTCCAGGCGGGCACGAAGTTCTTCGTGGCGAAGGTGAACCCGGACAAGGTGCGCTTCGTGGACGGTCGGGCCGTGCTCTCGCCGCTGCGCATGCACTACGACACGGACACCTTCCAGCTCCCGGTGCGGCTCGGGTTGCTCAACAGCCATGGCCAGCAGGACCTCATCGTGCACCTGCTCGCCCGGAACCAGCGCTACGAGGTCGCGAACTACGACAACGCCTTCATCCCGACGAACCTGCGGGTCCGCGACGAGGTCCGCGAGAGCTTCGCGTCGTTCTACGACAGCGTCTTCCGCGAGGTGGCGCGGCCCGGGACGGTGGTGACCGAGTACTCGTGGGACGCGAGCTCCTGCGACCCCTGTCCGCTGCCTCCGCTCGACGGCTCAGACCTCGCGACGCTCGGTGGCGACGTGATGCGCGGCGGCGTGAACGATGCCTATGGCTGGACGCTCACCCGCCTGCACTACCGCTACGGGCCGGAGGGGCTGAAGGAGGACCTGGTGTTCCGCGCCGCCCCGCCGGTGATCGGCGGTCGTGGGATGCCGGACACGAGCGGGGAGCTGTCGGAGCGCAGCGCCCAGCCCTCGGGGAGCAACCAGTTCCAGGGCCGGTACGTCATCCTCCACCCGTGGGACGGTGCGGTCGCGTGCGAGCACCCGACGCGCGGGCGGTGGGGAGGACCTGGTGGGGACAAGGCGCTGACGGCGGGATCGTCGCTCGGTGGAGGCGTCGCCCGATCGAGCCGACCGCTGCCCGAGCTGCTGATCGACGGCTTCGGCGACGTGCGTCCCCGAGATCCCGCGAAGAGGCCGCCTCCAGCGGGCGGGATCCCGGAGCTCGAGGAATGACGCGCGCCGCACGTGAACATCGGGCCCTCCCGCGCCCATCCTGAGCAGGAGGATCCATGTTCCCCCTGCTCGGCTCCGTGCTCGCGCTCGTCGCGGTGGCCCACGCCACTGGTGGGACGGAGGTCGCCGTCGGGCCGAGGGTGTACACCTCGGTCGTGCTGGTCCGCGATGGCGACACCACCGTGATCTCGGTGCGGCCGGCCGACGCCGGAAGCGTGCCCGGGTTCGGCGGAGGGCGGCGTGCGCCCGAGGTGCACGTCGTGCCGGACGAGGTGTTCGACCACCTCGAGCGCGCGACGGCCCCGTGGATGGTGGAGCTCGAGGAGTGGGACCCCTGTGACCCGCACTGGACCTGGGAGGTCGAGCCCGTCACCTCCGGCACCTACATGCTGTCCGGCGCGGCGATGGACCAGGGGTGCGCCTTGGACACGTCGAGGCAGGTCCGCGTCGACGCGCACGAGCTCGTGCTCCCGGTGGCGCTGCAGGGCGAGCGGGAGCTGCTGGTCCACGTGTTCGCGCGCCAGCAGCGCTACGAGGTCGTCGGTCGCCGTGCCGTGTTCGCGCCCACGGATCTGCGGGTGCGTCCGGAGGTCCGCGACGACGTGACCTCCTTCTACGCGCAGGTGTTCGATCGGATCGCACTCCCCGGCGTGGTCGTGACGGAGCGCGCCTACGACGGCGTTCCCAACATCCCCCCGACCGACCTCCGGGCGCTCGGTGTGGCACCTCCGCACGACTGGACCGTCACCCGCCTGCACCTCCGCCATGGTCCGGAGATTCGGCAGGACCTCGTGTTTCGCGCCATGCCACCGGTGGCGGGTGGAGGGCGGTCCCCCGATCCGGACGGACGCATGGTCGACGGCGGGCCGCGCGCCTCCGACGTGAACGCCTTCCGGACCCGCTACGTGTCGACCCGCGCCTGGGAGGGGCCCCTGGACTGCGAGGCGCCCCACCGCGGCGGGTGGGGGATGCCCATCATCGCCACGGACCCGGACCCGACCTCCCCCTCCCGGCCGCTCGAAGAGCTGCTGATCGACGGGTTCGGCGACGTCGTCCCGCGCGAACCCGAGACCCTGGAGTAGCCCGTGTGGATCTCGCTGCTGCTGTCCTGCGCCACCACCACCCGCTGGGGCATCGCCGAGCCGGGGCCGTACGCGCCCTCGTTCCTCCGGGCGGAGGGGGACCTGGCGCTGCTGGCGCGGGTCGAGACGTGCGGCGCGTGCCACGCCGAGCAGGCCGAGCAATGGCGTGGATCGGCGCACGCGCACGCCTCCTTCGACAACCCCTGGTACCGGCACGCCGTCGAGGACCTGCGCGAGGGCGTGGGGCTGACGGAGAGCAAGCACTGCGCGGGCTGCCACGACCCGGTGCTGCTGCTCGCGGGCAAGATGGACGGCCCGGTGCTCCCGACCGATCCGGGGGCGGCGGTCGGCGTGCCCTGCCTCGGGTGCCACGGGGTCGTGAGCGCCACCAGCGACGGCAACGCCTCGGTGCTGCTCGATCTCGACCTGGAGGTGCCCACGGACGCGTCGACGGACGCCGACATCGCGCGGCACAAGGCCCGCATGCTCCAGCCCGCGCTCAAGTCCGGTGCTGCCTGCGGCGCCTGCCACCGCGGCTTCCTCGGACCCGAGACCGGCAACGACTGGTTCGCGATCGGCATGGACGACGCCGGCGCCTGGCGCGGGTCGACCTGGGGCGGCAGCGACGCGGGTCTGCTGGCCCCCGAGGTCCCCCGCCGCGCGACCTGCGTGGACTGCCACCTGGACGACCACCGGGCGACCGGTGGGCACACGCCGATGGTGCCGGAGGCCGCCGAGCGGGTGCGCGGCGCGGCCAGCGTGTGGGTGGGGGCGGTGTGGGTGGACGGTCGTTCGCAGGCCCCGGAGGAGGCCGCGCCCGCGGAGGGCAGCACGATCGCGGTGGACGTGGTGGTTCGCAACACGGGCACGGGGCACCGGTTCCCGGGCGGGACGCTCGACGCGCAGGACACCTGGGTCGCGCTCGAGGTGTCGGGCCCGGACGGCGTGATCGCGTCGGTCGACGAGGAGGGCGGTCCGCGCCTGCGTGCCCGGGTGATGGACGCCGAGGGCGTGCCGGTCGAGACGCACCAGACACGGCGCATGGTGGCGGTGGCCGGCGACCACACGGTCCCCCCGGGGGACGCGCGGGCCTTCCGCTTCGAGCTCACGCTCGACGGCCCCGGTCCGTACACGGTGAGCGCGACGCTGCGCCACCGGCGACACCCGGCCGCGCTGCAGGAGGCGGCGTGCGCGGCGACCACCGAGGGCACGCTGGACGGCTGCGCGCCGGAGCCGGTCACCGAGGTGGACGCCGATCGGGTCGTGCTGGGGGAGGGGACGCCGTCCGGCGAGCGGGCCTGGACCCACGCGCTCGCGCTGTCGCACGACGTGCAGGAGCGCCTGGACGACGCCCGACCCTCGGCCGAGCGCGCGTTGGCGCTGGCGACCACGGACCGCGAGGCGGCGGCCGCCGAGTGGGTGCACGCGCTGATCGCCGGGCGGCAGGGGCGGCTGGCGGAGGCGCTGGCGGCGTCGGACGCGTCCCAGCAGCGGCTCGGGGAGGCGCACCCCGCGCTCGATCGGGCCCGCGGCGACGCGTACGCGCAGGTGTGGGACTGGAACTCGGCCTCGGAGGCCTACGGGCGGGCGGCGGCGGTGAGCCCCGGCGACACGGCGCTGTGGCGCGACCTGGCGCGCGCACGGGGGAGCGCGGGAGACTCGGACGGCTCGCTCGAGGCCGCGCTGCACGGGCTGTCGCTCCAGCCGCGGGACGCCGCGCTGCTCCGGAGCCGCTGGCTCGCGCTGAAGGACCTCGGGGATGCTGGTGCGGACGATGCCGAGCAGGACTGGCTCGACCACCGCTTGCCCGACCCCGCGGGCGACCTGCGCATCCGCTGCGATCTGGAGGTCGACGGGTGCGCCGCCGAGCGGGCGCCCGTGCCGCTCGTCAGGATGTAGGTGCCCACTCGGCGTGGAAGCCCTGGGGCACGTGGAAGGGCAGCGGCACCTCGAACAGCGGCTCGAGCGTCCGCGCGCACCAGCCCACGAAGGTCGACGCGCGGTCGCCCTCGTTCACGACGGTCAGCAGCCAGCCGTCGTCGTCCTCGGTGCCACCGGGGCGCGGCGCGAACACCACCTCCCCCGAGGTCCGCCCGTCGCCCCACGCGCGGAACGTGCTCGTCCCGGCGTCGAGGTCGTAGCGCACGAGGCCGTCGAAGGTCAGCGCGGGTCCCGCGCCCAACCGCGGGTGGAACGCGTGGCGAACGGGGCGCCCCCAGCGGCGGTCGTCGACCCGCGGGAACTCGGTCGGCACGTCGTCGAGCTGCTCGCCGCGGACCGTGCCCGCCACCGGGTCGATGCGCCAGCGGTACAGGTGCGGGACGAGCTCGATCGTGTCCAGGCGCGGCGTCCGCTCGTCCGTCGACGGCCGATCGGGGATGGGGTCCGCGATGCGACACCCGACGATGACGACCTCCCCGTCCTCCTCCCAGGTCCCGGACAGGTGGTAGACGTAGCAGGGATCGGTCTCGAACCAGCGGACCTCGCTCCCGGCACCCCAGCGCGGGAGCAGCCCGAAGCGCGTCGGCCGGTCGCGGAAGAAGCCCAGCCGACGCTTGCCGCTGTCCTTCGTCGTCCAGCCGAGCGGCATGTCCAGCAGGATCGTGTGGTGCTCGGTCAGGCCGATGTCGTGCGGCACGTGGGGGTGAGGGACCTCGATCGGCGTGGTATGGACGCGCCCGTCGGGGCTCGCCGCTCCCACGGTCACCCAGGGCCGGCGCATCACGTCGTACCCCATGAACACGAGATCGCCGGTGCGCGGGTCCACCTTGGGGTGGGCCGCCATCCGCGGCAGGGGGACGCCGCCGGCGGTCGCGGGACCACGGGTCTCGAGCGAAGGGAGCGCCAGCGACATCGGTTGCCCGGTGAGCCACCAGGTCGCCACGAGCTGCCCGTCGAACACGATGAGATCGGTGTTCGCGGTGTCCTCGAGCGGTCCGCGGGCGTCGTGCAGCCCCTCCCACAGCGGGCGACCGGCCTCGTGCTCCGCGACCCACTTGCGGGTGCGCGTCCAGCGGTTGCGGTACGACACACGCCCGTCCGCGACGTGCAGCGCGTGGACCATGCCGTCGCCGTCGAACCAGTGGTACCGCGGGCCGGCGCCGAACGCGGGATCGGCGCTGTTGCGGACGAAGGTGCCCGCGAGACCCACGGGGAGCTCACCGCGAACGGGGAGGTCCATGGCTTCGCGCTCGCGGCCCACCAGCGCGTGGGGGCCCATCACGTACGGGGTCACTGGCCACCTCCGGCGGTCGGATCGAGCGGGTCGGAGTCCATGCCGTCCGGCCCGTAGTCGCCGTCGGTGTCCGCGTCGAACGGGTCCGTGCCGGCGACGTACTCGTCGTGGTCGGACAGGCCGTCGTTGTCGTGATCGCCCTGCCCGTCGAAGGCGAGCGTCCCGAACTGCTCGAGCTCCCAGCCATCGCCCATGCCGTCCGCGTCGCTGTCCTCGTTCCAGCCGGCCAGACCGCCCGGTCCGCCGTAGGCGCCGATGTCGCTGCGGCTCCCGTCCGGATCCTGGAACAGGACGCTCGGGTCGCCGGCGTCGATCGCCGGGCTCGTGAGCCGCAGGCGCAGGTCCCAGAGGTCCGACGGGAGGTTCGGGTGGAACGTCTGGAAGCCGGGGTCCAACAGCTCCTCGACGTTGGTGCCCGACAGATCCCAGGTCATGCCGACGGTGGAGCTGTCGAACAGGCTGTACGTCGCGACGAAGGTGGCGCCCGACGTGATCTGCTGCGCGGGGCCGGGCTGTGCCCAGAACAGCGTGCTGATGGCGCTGCCCTGCGCGGACAGCCCGACGTTGATCTGCGTGGAGCCGCCGCCCGCGAAGGTCACGTTGCGCAGGCTGCCGAAGCTCGTGCCGAACAGCGCGAGCCCGTTCGCGGGCGGATCGGCGAAGACCGTGTTGGCGATCTCGATCTGCACGTCGTTGTCGACGGTGAGCGAGCCCTCGATGAGGCGGCCGGTCCGGAGGAAGGTGGAGCGCCGGACGGAGACGAACGGAGAGCCGGCGGCCGCGCTCGTGAAGTACAGGTCGAACGTGTCGCGGGCGTGCATCCCGTCGATCTCGACGGCCGTGTCGCGCATCTGCGAGCGCTGGTTGCCCTCGTAGAGCACGTCGAACAGGTGGAGGTCACCGCCGATCGTGAGCAGCGCGGCGTCCGTGCCGTTGGTGCCGATGTTGCGACGGAACTCACCGCCGAAGGCCCAGACGCTGCTCGTGCCGTTGGTGCGGATCGAGGCGCCGTTGAAGTTGACCTGGTTGTCCTCGAACAACGGGTCGTACAGCAGGACCGTGCTGTTGTCCGCCCGCAGCGCGCCACCCTCGCGCCCCTGGTTGCGGAGGAAGGAGCAACGCTCACAGATGAGGATGGCGTTGTTCGCGCGCAGGCCCGCGCCGTCGACCACCGAGTACGCGTCGAAGTCGCGGATCGTGACGTCGCGCAGCTCGAGGTCCGCGTTGCTGACGAGGACCGCCGTCGCCGTCTGGCTGGCGCCCACCCAGGCGAGCTCGAGGTTCTCGAGCACGATGCCGGGCGCAGAGGCAGGGCCCACCGAGAACATCGGGGTGGTCGTCGTCGTCAGCACGGTGGGCGTGCTCGCCGAGGGACCGCGCAGCGTGATCCGGTTGGGCCCGAAGACCACGTTGGCGCCCATCGTCGCGCCGGGGAGGACCGTGATCGTCCCGTCGTCGCAGGCCGCGTTCACGGCGGCGTTCACCGTCGCGAAGTCGCCACCCACCGGTGCGACCGTCAGGAACTGCCCGGGGTGCAGCCGCACGTCGGCGTCGTCACAGTCCGTGGCGTCGGAGACCGCACCCGGCCCGGGGAAGCAGCGGTCGGTCCGCGGGGAGGCCGCATCTCCGAAGCCGTCGCCGTCGACGTCGTCGTAGAGCAGGTTCCCGACGAGCAGCGCCCCGGCGTCGATGCCGTCGACGCAGTCGTCGTTCTTGCCGTTGCAGACCTCGACCGCGCCCGGGTGGATGGCGGCGTCGGTGTCGTCGCAGTCGGCCACCGCGGTGGGGGACACCTGGTGCGATCCCGCCGCGCAGACCAGCGTGAGCGCGCCCTGGCCCCAGCCGTCGCCGTCGTTGTCGGTCCACACCTGGAACGGGCCGTGGACGGTGGGGTTGGTGTCGTCGCAGTCGCTGTTGTCGTCGACGAAGCCCAGGGTCGTCGGACACACCTGCTGGGCGGACAGCGGGTCGCCGAAGTTGTCCCCGTCGCGGTCCCAGAACCGGAGCGTGGTGCCGGTGGCGCTCGGGTCGGCGGCGTCCACGAGCCCGTCGCAGTCGTCGTCCGCGCCGTTGCAGGTCTCGGGCGCGCCGGGGTTGCGCGAGGCGATGGCGTCGGCGCAGTCGCCCGAGAGCAGCGACGTGTGGTTGGCCGGACCGACCGGATCGCAGGTCCGGAAGGCCACGCCCGTGCCGTACCCGTCGGCGTCGTTGTCCGCGAACACCCACTGGGCACCGACCACGTCGGCGTCGAGCTCGTCCTGCTGGCCGTCGCAGTCGTTGTCGACGTTGTCGCACAGCTCGAGCGCACCGAGGTACACCCGCGGATCGGTGTCCACGCAGTCGTCGTTGAGCGTCGACCAACCCACCGCGGGCTGGCAGCGCTCGACCGGGAGCCCGGCGCCGTGGCCGTCGAGGTCCTGGTCCGCGTAGGTCGCGACCCCACCGAAGCTGGGGTTCACGTTCGGGTCGTCGTCGTCGACCAGCCCGTCGCAGTCGTCGTCGAGGCCGTTGCACCGCTCCAGCGCGATCGGGTTGATGCTGGGCGCGCCGTCGTCGCAGTCGCCGCCCTGGGTGATGGCACCGCCGCCCGGGGGCGTGCACTGCGAGGCGACGACGGCCCCGCCGTAGCCGTCGGTGTCGTTGTCCGCGAACCAGTCGCGCGGCTGGGCGTCGGGATCGGTCGCGTCCGACAGCCCGTCGCAGTCCTGGTCGAGGCCGTCGCAGAGCTCGACCGCCGTGGGCGAGACCGTCCGATCCCCGTCATCGCAGTCGCCCGTGAGCGGCACGTGGCCGGCGATCGGGCCGCAGGCGCGGACGGGGGTGGCGTCGCCCCAGCCGTCGCCGTCGGCGTCGAGGTAGAGCACGAACCCGCCCACCAGCGAGGGATCCGCCTCGTCCGCGGCGCCGTCGCAGTCGTCGTCGACGTTCGCGTTGCACAGCTCCGGTGCGCCCGGGTGGACGGCGGGGCTGCCGTCGTCACAGTCGGCCGGGTTGCTGACGTAGCCGGGGGGCGGCGCGCAGCGGTTCACGGTGTTGCCCTGGTCGCCGTAGCCGTCGCCGTCGAGGTCCGCGAAGACGGGTCCCACACCGGTCACACCGGGATCGGCGTCGTCGACCAGGCCGTCGCAGTCCTCGTCCAGGCCGCTGCAGATCTCCTGCGCGCCGGGGTGGAAGGCGGCGGACAGGTCGTCGCAGTCACCACCCTGGAGGGTGGCGCCGGCCAGGGGGACGCAGCTCAGTCCGGCGACCGCGTCCCCGTAGGCGTCACCGTCGACGTCGCGGTACCAGGTCAGCAGCTCCACGTCGGGATCGGTCGCGTCGTTGAGCCCGTCGCAGTCCTCGTCCAGGCCGTTGCACAGCTCGGGCGCGGAGGGCGAGACGTTGCGGTCGGCGTCGTCGCAGTCGCCGAACACGGTGACGTGCCCCGGCAGCGGGGTGCAGGACGTGACCGCGGGGCCGTCGCCCCAGCCGTCGCCGTCCAGGTCGGCGTACAGGAAGAGCGCGCCCACGACGGAGCTGTCCGCGGTGTCCGCGAAGCCGTCGCAGTCGTCGTCCACGTTCGCGTTGCAGAGCTCGGGAGCGCCCGGGTGGATGGCCGGGTTCGTGTCGTCGCAGTCGGTCGCGTCCACGACGTACCCGGCGGGCGGCGCACACCGCAGGATCGCGGACGCCAGGTCGCCGAAGCCGTCGTGATCGGCGTCCGCGTAGACGTTGGACCCACCCGTCATGTCCGGATCGGCGTCGTCGACGAGCCCGTCGCAGTCCTCGTCGAACCCGCTGCAGGTCTCCTGCGCGCCGGGATGGAAGGCGGGCGAGGTGTCGTTGCAGTCGCCGCCCTGGAGCACCGCGCCGACCACGGGCGCACACTGGACCGCGGCCACGGCGCCGCCCCAGCCGTCGGAGTCCCCGTCGGTGTACCAGGTGAGCAGCTCCACGTCGGGGTCGGTGGCGTCGGTCTGCCCGTCGCAGTCGTCGTCGGTCCCGTTGCACAGCTCCGGCGCGCCCGGGAACCGGTCCTGGTTGGCGTCGTCGCAGTCGCCCGCGATGAGCACGCGGCCGGGCTGCGGGTTGCAGGAGCGGACGGCGGCGCCCGCGCCCCACCCGTCGAGGTCGCCGTCCACGTAGGTCGTGGTGGCGCCGACCACGGAGCTGTCGGCGTCGTCGGTGTCGCCGTCGCAGTCGTCGTCGGTCCCGTTGCAGACCTCGGTGGCGCCGGGGTTCACCGAGGCCAGCGCGTCGTCGCAGTCCGTCGGGAACAGGCTGTACCCGGCGGGAGGCGCGCAGAGCTGGACCACCGCCGCGGGATCGCCGTACCCGTCGCCGTCGGTGTCCCCGTAGGCCAGGTCGGTCGGCGAGAGCAGGCGGTTCGGGTCCTGGTCGTCGACCAGCGCGTCGCAGTCGTCGTCGAACCCGTTGCACACCTCGGAGGCGCCGGGGTGGACGTTGGCGTCCCCATCCGCGCAGTCGCCGCCGAGCGAGACCGCGAGGGGGCCGGGCTGGGCGCACTGGACGGCGAGGACGAGGTCGCCGTAGCTGTCGCGATCCTGGTCGCGGAACCACACGATGCCCACGACGTCGGGGTCGGCGTCGTCGAGCGCGCCGTCGCAGTCGTTGTCGAGCGCGTCGCAGAGCTCGGGCGCGTTCGGGTAGACGCTCGGCGCGGTGTCGTCGCAGTCACCGCTCGTGGCGCGGAAGCCGGGTGGGGGCGAGCACGCCCGGACCGTCGCCAGGTCGTTGCCCCAGCCGTCGCGGTCCGCGTCCTCGAACCAGAGCGGCGCGTTGGTCAGACCGGGGTCCGCCTCGTCGTACAGCTCGTCACAGTCGTCGTCGACGCCGTTGCACAGCTCGACCGCGGACGGGTTGATGGCCGGCGAGGTGTCGTCGCAGTCGGCGTTGTTCGCGACGTGGTTCACCGGCTGGCTGCACTGGACGATGGCCGTGGCGGGGTCGCCGTACCCGTCGCCGTCGGCGTCGAGGAACCAGGTGGTGGAGGCCTGCAGGTCGGGGTCGGTGTCGTCGGCCAGCCCGTCGCAGTCGTTGTCGATGCCGTTGTCGCAGATCTCCTCGGCGCCCGGGTTGGCCGTCGGCTCGAAGTCGTTGCAGTCGCCGGGCGCTCCCACGCGGCCCTGCGGCTGGCCGCACGCGGCGACCGCGTCCGAGGTCTGTCCCCAGCCGTCGCCGTCGTCGTCGCGGTACCACAGGTCGAGCTGCGCGCCAGGGTCGGCGGCGTCGACGAGGCCGTCACAGTCGTTGTCCAGGCCGTCGCAGATCTCGAGGGCCCACGGGTTGATCGCGGCCTGGCCCGGCTGGCAGTCGGTGCCGTCGAGGCTCCACGTCCCCGTGGTCGGAGCGCTGCACGTCTGGGCCCAGCGGATTTGCGGGTCGCCGAACCCGTCCCCGTCGTTGTCGAGGTACCAGATCGGCGGGTCGACGGGCACGTCGTCCGGGTCGTCGTCGTCCGCGGCGCCGTCGCAGTCGTCGTCGATGCCGTTGCAGCGCTCCACCGCGCCCGGCCGGACCTCGTCGTCGCCGTCGTCGCAGTCGAGCGCATTCGCCGCCAGACCGGGCTGGGGCGCGCAGGCCTGCTCGAGCTCGAGGACGTTCGGGTCGCCGTAGCCGTCGAGGTCCGCGTCCCGGTACCAGTCGGCGATGGTGGAGAGGTCGACGAGCGGGTCCTCGTCGTCGGTCAGCCCGTTGCAGTTGTTGTCCAGCCCGTCGCAGATCTCGCGGGCGAGCGGCTTGATCGCGGGGTCCTCGTCGTCGCAGTCGGCCCCGCCGAGCTGGTCGGACACGTAGCCGTCCGAGTCGCAGTCGCCGGGGGAGAAGTTGCTGCAGTCCTGGCGGATCGCGTCGCCGCAGATCTCGGTCGCCCCGGGGAACGTGTCCTCGTCGGCGTCGTCGCAGTCGTCGTTGTACGCCGACAGGCCCGAGCCCGGATCGGCGTCGCACGCGAGCACCGGCGCCAGGTCGGAGCCGTGCCCGTCGCCGTCCGCGTCCACGAAGTACGTGTTGCGGTCCACGGCGTTGTCGTCGATGGCACCGTTGCAGTCGTTGTCGAGGTCGTCGCACAGCTCGACGGCCCCCTGGAAGACGCTGGCGTAGGTGTCGTCGCAGTCGTCGTTGTTGGACACGTACCCGGGCGGGGTGGTCGCCAGGCAGAACAGGCGGGTGGTGGCCGGGTCGCCGCGCCCGTCGCCGTCGGCGTCCACGAACCAGGCGACGGCCGCGTCGGTCACGGACTCGTCGGCGTCGTCGAGCTGGAGGTCGCAGTCGTCGTCGATGCCGTTGCAGCGCTCGGCCGCGCCCGGGTTCACGGCCGGGTTGGCGTCGTCGCAGTCGACGAACACCGGGTATCCGTCGTCGTCCCCGTCCTCGTCGTCGCCGTCGACGCAGTCCTGGTCGATGCCATCCGCCACGACGTCGACCGCGCCCGGGTGGACGCTGGCGTCGGTGTCGTCGCAGTCGACGTCCTCCTCGGTGGCGGCGTTCGCCGGCGCATCGCAGGAGCGGCCCAGGCTGGTGGCGTTCGCTGGGGCGTACCCGTCGCCGTCCCCGTCGGCGAACCACTCGGTGGTGTCGACGGCGTTGGCCTGTGGATCGCCATCGCAGTCACTGTCGATCTCGTCGCAGAACTCGGTCCGTCCCGGGTGGACCTCGTCGCTGCCGTCGTCGCAGTCGCGGTCGTCCTCGATGTACCCGGCGGGGGCGGTGCAGGCGGCACGCGCGCGCTCGGGGTCGCCGTACCCGTCGGCGTCGTCGTCCGGGTACCAGATCGGCGCGTTCTCGAGGTCGTCGTCGGCGTCGTCGATCAGGCCGTCGCAGTCGTTGTCGATGCCGTCGCAGATCTCGGGCGCGTCGGGCTTGATGGTGGCGTCGTCGTCGTTGCAGTCGTCGCCGCCGACCTCGACGAGCTGGTGGCCGTCACCGTCGTGGTCGCACTCGTGGATCGTGGGGTCCTGGTCGCGGCAGTCGGGGCCACCGAACCGATCGGAGATGAAGTGGTCCCCGTCGAAGTCCTGGATGTCCTCGGCGTACCGGCGGTCGTTCACGTAGGGACAGCCGGCGAGGAGGAGCAGCGCCGCGAGGGCTCGGAGGTTCATGTCAGAGCTTCCTGCACTTGAATCGGGACTTGATGCACTCGACCGTGACGACGCCACCGGGCGCGACGGCGAAGGGGCCGAACTCGGTCCCGCGGTCGGGGTCGTCCGGGTAGAAGAAGGCGACCACCGTGTAGTTTCCGGGGAGGATGTGCTCGGGGTCGTGCACGAGTCGACCGCCCTCGTCGCGGACGACCGCGCTCATGTCGCGGGCGATGAGGCGCAGCGCCGTGGGCTCGTCGACGGTGGGTGGTGCGGGGGCGGGGGCCACGGGCGTCGGGTCGGGGACGGAGGGTGGTGCGGGTGCGGGCGTGGGGTCGGGAGCGGGAGCGGGAGTGGGAGTGGGAGTGGGGGTTGTCGGGATTGGGGCGGGCGTGGGGTCGGGCGTGGGGGCGGGCACGGGCACGGGCACGGGCACGGGCACGGGTGGCGGGGCGGGCACGGGCGTCGGGGCTGGGGCGGAGATGGGGGTGGGATCAGGGACCGGGAGGGGGTCCGGCCGTGGCTGCTGGAGGAAGGTCCAGCCGACGGCCAGCAGGGCCACCGCGGCGGCCAGCATGCCGGCGCCGCCGAGCGCGATCATCGCGATGGGGAGGGAGCTCCGGGACGCCGGAGGCTCGTCGGGACCCGGGGTCGGGCCGAGGGTGGGGGCGGCGGGATCGACGGGACGCGGGGCCGGAGCGGGGGTCGCGGCGGGGGAGACGGTCGCGTCGGGCGGGACGGTGGTGTCTCCCTGGAGCGGCACGGCGGTCGGCGCGGGCTCCTCCATCCAGGTGTCGGCGGTCCCCGAGAGCGGGGGCGGCTGGCGCACCGGCGTGGGTGGGAGGAACGGGCGGCTGCCGGCGCTGGTGCGGAAGCTGCGCTCGAGGAAGTCCCGCGTGTCGTCCGCGCCCGCACCGAGGCTCGTGGCGAGCGAGAGCCACTCCTCGTCCCAGGGCGGCTCGGTCGGGAGCACGGCGCCCTGCAGCCACTGGGTCCGCAGGGTGCGCACGTCGGGCGTGCGCTTCTCCACGTCGACCATGAGCGCGCCCTCGATGGCGTCGACCACGCGGTCGGGCAGGTGGGGAGCCACGTCGCGGACGTGGGGACGGTCGCCCTGTGAGACCTTGAGGAAGAGCGACAGCACGTTGCTGCCGTCGAACGCTCGCTTCCCCGTCGCGATCTCGAACAGGATCGCGCCGAGCGACCAGACGTCGGCGCGGGCGTCGACGTGCTTCGCGTCCTCGATCTGCTCGGGCGCCATGTACGCCGGCGTGCCCATGGCCATGCCCGAACGCGTCTTCGACAGCACCCCCGCGTCGTCGCCGGCGACGAGCTTGACCAGCCCGAAGTCCGCGACCTTCGGCACCAGCGTCATCGAGGTCACGGCGACCATCACGTTGGCGGGCTTGAGGTCGCGGTGGATGAGCCCGAGCGCGTGCGCGGCCGCCACGCCGTCCATCACGCCCACCGCGAGCACGTCGATCTGCTCGAGCGTGGGCCGGCGCTTGCCGAGCAGCGCCTCGAGCGAGGGACCCCGGACGAACTCCATCACCAGGCCCGGCTGCCCCTCGACGCTCACCATGTCGGTGACGGACACGATGTTGGGGTGCTGCAGCGTCGCCTGGACCCGACCCTCCTGCTGGAGCCGCCGCGCGAGCGAGGGCCCGCCCACCGTCAGCACCTTCAGGGCGTGCTGGGTGTCGAGGTGGACGTGGCGCACGCGGTACACCGCCGCCATGCCCCCGCGCCCGATCATCGCCTCGATCACGTAGCGGCCGTCGACGACGGCCCCGGGCGGCAGCAGGTCCTGGTCGTCCTCCTCGGTCATCGCTGGCCGATCACCGCCGCGCCCACCCCGCAACCAGCGGCGCCGGCGATGAGCGTCGTCGAGAAGACGGAGAGGAGGTTGGTGGTGGCCCGCTTGCCGTCGAGATCGCCGCTGGTGGCCGACGTCGACGCGGCCAGGCCGTACATCGAGCTGCGCGCCCCCCAGGCCAGCCCGTAGGTCAGGGCCCCGGCGCCGCCCGCGCCCGCGGCGCACGCGATGAGCGTGTTGCGCTTGCGTGGGATCGCCTCGTAGGCCGGCATCGGCTCACCGACCCCGAGGTAGCTCGTGGTGGCGGCGAGGCCGGTGGGGTCGAAGAGCTGGACGATGGTCGGTCGCTCGACCGCGCGCGCGCGGGTGTTGGTGCCGTCGAAGGCCACGCTCCCGACCCTGGGCTCGGGGACCCTGCGCGTGCCGCCCTCGGCGAGGGCTTCGGTCCAGGCTGCGCGGAGCGGGTCGTCCGCGGACAGGACGTCGGCCGGCGGCACCCAGTCCGGAGCGACCGCGCGGGCCGCACGGGCCGACGCCATCGCGTTGTCCGCATCCCCGGCGGCCTGGAGCTGCAGCGCCATGAGGAGGTGGATGCGCGCCGCGACGGCCGGGTCGACGGTGTGTGCCACACAGGGCAGCAACACGCCCGCGATCGCGTGCAGGTGGTCGCGGAAGGCCTGGTCGTCGATGTCGATCCACGCGCTCTCGGCCGCGCTCACGGTCTCTTCCAGCTCGGCGGGGGTGATCGGGTCCGAGCATTGGATCGCGCTGGCGGTACCAGCGAGCCAGACCACGATGGAAATCGGCATCCTTCGACCTCAGCGAACGGATCGTCCAGATCCGGAACCGCATTCTGCCACGCCCGCTCGGCGGGGGCGGGTTTCACCTCCTTGCAGGTCGGCCGGAGCGTGTCCACGTTGACGGGGTCGCGTGGAGGAGCGGTGGGCTGGGAGGAGGTGACGATCGGATTCGACAGCCGGGTGCCGTACGTCGAGGTGCCCGGGAAGTGGGATCGGGAGCGCCGGGACAGCTTCCTGCTGCGTCCCGAGGCCATCCCGCTGTCGGTGGACGAGGCGGTCTGGCCGCGACGGCAGAGTCGGCTGGGGGCCGAGGTGTCCGAGGTGCTGACCCCCGCGTACTCGAGCCTCGAGGACGCGCTGCAGCGGACCCCCTCCGACGAGGTGGTCATCGCGATCACCCAGTGGCGCGGCCCGGGAGAGCCCGAGGTCCCCGCCGGCCCCACCTGGCCGATGGTCCCCGACCCGGGCTGGCGACGTCTCGGCTGGGACGTGGTCGACGGCGTCTTCCCGAGCGGGCTGTCCAACTGCATGTACGCCGCCGAGATCGTGTTGGACTGGCGGTCCTGGGCAGAGCGCCTCAACGAGCACCACCTGTTCGACGAGCTGCCCGACGCGTTCGCCTTCCGCGACGCCACGAACCGACGGGTCCCCGAGCACGCCCCGTTCGCGGTGATGGGACTGTACGAGGTCCGCGGTCCTCGTTAGCGAGCGGGGATGCGCACGCCCGAAGTCCAGGATCTGTTCATCGGCATCGCCGGCCTGATCGGCGCCGGCAAGTCGACCCTCGCCACCGCCCTCGGCAAGCACCTGAACCTGCCCGTGTACTACGAGCCGGTCGAGGACAACGAATACCTGGCGGACTTCTACCGGGACACCGCGTCGTACGCGTTCGCGACCCAGATCTACCTGCTGAACCGCCGCTTCCAGCAGCACCAGGAGATCATCTGGCGCGGGGGCGGCGCGGTCCAGGACCGGACCATCTACGAGGACGCGGTCTTCGCGAAGACGCTCGTGAACCAGGGGCTGATGGACGAGCGGGACTACCGGACGTACCTCCAGCTCTTCCGCCACATGTCGAACTTCATGTGCCGGCCGCACCTCATCGTCTACCTGGACCTCAAGCCCGAGACCTCGATGCAGCGCATCCAGGAGCGGGCGCGCGGCGTGGAGTCGGGGATCTCCGTGGAGTACCTGACGGCGCTGCACGCGGAGTACGAGGCGTTCGTCAAGGACATCTCCCGCCTCATCCCGGTGGTGCGCGTGAGCTGGGAGGAGTTCCGCGACGCCGAGGCGATGGCGACGATGATCGAGCGCGAGTACCTCGGCCGCACCTTCGTCCGCGACGTGCAGTGGTAGCGGCTACTCCGCGTGGGCAACGGCGGGCGCGGGGCCGGTGCCGGCCTCCCTCCGCTGCAGGAACAGGAGCAGCGGCAGGCTCGCGACGAACAGCGCGACGATGACGAGGAACATGTCGCGGAACGCGAGCTCCGCGCTCGCCTTCATCACCCGGCCGTACAGGACGTAGCCGGCGAGCCCGCTCGGATCGACCGACACGCCGCGCGCGATCAGCGCCGACGACACCGTGCGCATCGTGTCGCGCACGTTGTCCGAGTACGGCGTGACGTACCCCACGAGGTTCGCCTGGTGCGCCTCGCGGAAGCGCCCGACCAGCGACGCGAGCCAGGCGACGCCGAGGCTCCCGCCCACCTGGCGCGTGAGGTTGAACAGCCCGGTGGCCTGCCCCATGCGTTCGCGCGGGATGCGCGCCATCGCCGCGACCGACAGCGGCACGAAGCAGAAGCCCATCCCGATCCCGCGCAGGATCTGCGGGAGCAGCAGGTCCGCCTGACCCGCGCGGCTGTCGAGGCGGCTCATCATCACCATCGACGCTGCGAACACGATCAGCCCGAAGCCCGACAGGATGCGGGGGTCCGATCGGTCCGACAGGCGCCCGCAGATCGGCATCGCCACGGCGGTCGCGAGGGCGCCGGGGACCAGCACGAGGCCCGACTGGGTCGCGCTGAACCCGATGAGCTGCTGCAGGAACAGCGGGAGCATGAACATCCCGCCCATCAGCCCGACCCCGATCGCCACGTTCACCAGCGCCGCCGCGCGGAAGCTCGGATCGGCGAACACGCGAAGGTCCACGGCGGGGTCCGGGTGGTCCAGCTCCCAGACCACGAAGCCCGCGAGCACCACCACCGCGAAGGTCGTGGCGATCACGATCCAGTCCGCGCCGAACCAGCCCGCGTCCTCGCCGTACTCGAGGACGTACTGCACGGTCGCGATGCCCGTGGCCAACAGCGCGATGCCCACCAGGTCGCCGCCCGCGGAGGTACGCCGCCGGAGGTAGGACGGGTCGCGGAGGAACATCGGGACCAGCGCGGCGCCGATCATCCCGATGGGCAGGTTGATGAAGAAGATCCACGGCCAGCCGTAGTTGTCGGTGATCCAGCCGCCGAGCGTGGGGCCGACCGCGGGGCCGACCATCACCCCGAGCCCGAACACCGCCATGGAGCTACCCCGCTTCTCGGGCGGGAAGGACTCGTACAGGATGGCCTGGCCGGTGGGCATGAGGATGCCGGCGGCGGCACCCTGGGCGACGCGGGCCGCGATCAGCGCGGGCAGGGTGGGGGCGAGCCCGCAGAGCACCGAGGCCACCGTGAACACGGAGATGGCGACGCCGTACATCCGGGAGCGCCCGACGACGGAGCCGAGCCAGGCCGACAGCGGGATGAGGATGACGTTCGCCAGGGTGTAGGCGGTGACCACCCAGGAGATCTCGGACACCGAGGAGCCGAAGGTCCCCATCATGTGCGGCACCGAGACGTTCACGATGCTCGCGTCGATGATGCTCATCATCATCCCGAGCATGACGACGCCGGTGACCGCCCACGGGTTGACCGCCGGCTCCTGTGCGGCCCCCGTCGGCGCGACCTCGGCGGTCGCCTCGCTCACCGCGCGACCCGACGGACGGTGACGGTGGCCGACAGCCCCGCGGGCATCGGCTCGCTCGGAGGCGTCAGGAACGCGATGCGCACGGGGACGCGCTGCACGACCTTCACGAAGTTGCCGCTCGCGTTGTCGGCGGGGAGGAGCGAGAACACCGCGCCCGTGCCCGCCCCGATGCTCTCGACGCGCCCCTCGAGCGGATGCCCGGACAGGGCGTCGACGTCGATCTCCACCGCGTCGCCGGGGTGGATCTCGGAGAGGCTGGTCTCCTTGAAGTTCGCCACGACGTACCGCTCGTCCGGCACGATCGCGAGCATCGCCTGGCCGCGGTTCACGAGCTCGCCCACCTGCAGGTCGGCCTTGGACGCCACGCCGGAGGCCGGGGCGCGGACCTCGCAGTTCTCGAGCTTCTGGTGCGCGAGCGCCAGCGCCGCCTCGGCCGCGGGGACGCGGGCCCGCGCCGCTTCGACGGCCGCCATCGCCGCCGACAGCCCGACCTGCGCGCTGCGGAGCGACTGGCGGGCGACATCGCGGCTGGTGCCCGCGCGATCGACGGCCGCCTGGACGGTGGCCCCGCCGGTCACGAGCTGCTGCTGTCGGTCGAGCTCGCGTTGCGCGTCGTCGAGGCGGACCTTGCCCACGGACAGATCGGAGCGGGTCGCGGCCGCGCTCTCCTCGGCGCGCTTCGCGTCCGCCACCGCGGCGGCGAGCATCGCCTCGGCCTGCGCCACCTCGAGCTCGATGTCCTTGGGGTCGATGCGGTACAGCACGTCGCCCGCCGACACGTGCTGGTTCTCCTTCACCAGCACCTCGACGATGCGGCCGGAGACCTCCGCGCCGACCTGCACGAGGTCCGCGCGGACGAAGGCGTCGTCCGTGCTGACCCCGGCGGCGTTGCGCCACCACAGGAAGCCGCCCACGCCGGCGCAGAGCAACAGCGCGAACACCAGGAAGATCACCCGCCTCATCGCGCCTCCAGCTCGGTCCCGATCGCGTGTTCCAGCGCCGCCCGCGCGCGCCACGCCTCGTCCAGCGCCGCCGCTGTCCGCGAGCGGGCCTCGATCAGCGCGGTGTCCGCATCCAGCAGCTCCGTCATCGTCGACGTGCCACCGGCCCGCATCAGCTCCTGGATGCGGAGGTTCTCCTCCGCCTGCTCGACGCTGCGGCTCGCGACCTCGAAGCCCGCCACCGCCGCGCCCAGCGCGTCGACCCGCGTCCGCACCTCGAGCGACACGCCGGCCTCCGCGGCCTCGAGGCGCGCACGGAGCTGGTCCGTCCCCGCTCGGGCGGCGTCGACCGCCGAGGTGCGCGCGCCCCAGGTCCACACGGGCCAGTCGAGCGAGGCGCCCACGAAGCCGGCGTCCCGCTGCGCGAAGGCGCCCTGGCCCTCGGTGTGCAGCCAGGTGGCGACGGCGTCCACGCGGGGCAACCGGTCGCGGGAGGCGGCGGTGGCGCTCGCGTCGGCCGCTCGGATCCGGGCACGCAGCGCGTCGAGCTCGGGCCGGTGCTCCAGCGCGAGCGCGACGAGCGGTGCGGCGTCCTCGATCACCGGCGGCGGCTCGGTCGGCCCCTCCGCCGGACGCACGGGGAGCCCTCCGTTGCCCATCGCGAGGCCCAGCCGACCTCGGGCCGCGTCCCGCGCTACCTCGAGCTGGAGCGCCTGCTGTCGAGCACCGGCGAGCGCCAGCTCGGCCTTGAGCACGTCGTTCCTGGCGGCGGTCCCCGCCTGGAGCGCCACCTCGGCCGCTCGGACCCGGGCCTCCAGCGTCTCGATGCGCGCCCGCGCGATCTCGAGCTGCCCGTCGGCCTCCAGCGCGGCGTACCACGCGTCGGTGGCCTCCTGCCGCGCGTCGAGCACGGCGGCCTCGCTCGCGTCCTCGGCGGCGTCGACCCCGGCGGCTGCGGCCTTCACGCGCGCGTCGGTCGCCCACTGCTCCGTCAGCGGCGCCACCACGCGGGCAGCGAGCGAGCCCGTCACCTGCTCGCGCACCACGAGCGGCGGCACGTCGCCGGTGGACCCGGGCAGCGCGAACGCGATCTCGTACGGACCGTTCCACACGTTCACCGAACCCGAGACGGCGAGCACTGGCCCGCGCCCGCTCGCCACCGCCGAACGTCGGGCCTCGGCCTCCCCGATCCCGGCGGACGACGCTCGGACGGCCGGCGCCGTCGCGCTCGCGGACACCGCTTCTTCCAACGTCACGACCGGGAGCTCGGGCTCCGCGGCGATCGCGGTCAGGACCCACCACACGCGCTTGCCTCTCCCTGAATCTGCCTGTTAACGATGAATCAGATTCACAACAATGAGGAAGATTCATGTCGGCCTCCGAGCGTCCCAACCGGCGGGAGCGGGCCCGCGAGCAGCACCGGCGAGAGATCCTCGAGGCCGCCCGACGGGTGGTGGAGGCGCGTGGACTGTCCGGCCTGACCATCGAGGAGGTGGCGAAGGAGGCCGAGTTCGCCGTGGGCTCGATCTACCGGCACTTCCGCTCCAAGGAGGAGCTGATGGAGCTGCTGGTGGTGCACCTCGCGGAGCCCCTGGCGGACGAGCTGACCGAGCTGGTCGCGGCGGGAGGCCGGTTCGAGGACCTGCTGCCCGCGGTCGCCGAGACCACGTTCGGCCACCTGCGCGAGGACCTGCCGCTGCTCCAGGCCTTCCACGCCTCCGCGGGGAGCCTGCCGCTGCCGAGCACGTCGGTCGGGGCGCGGATGGCGGACGCGCGCGAGCGCTTCGTCGTGGCGATGGAGGCCGTGATCGCGCTCGGGCAGGCCCAGGGTGTGCTCCCGCCGGGGGAGCCACGCCCGATGACGCTCGCGCTGGTCGGTCTGATCTCGGGCCTGAACCGCTGGGCGACCTACGGGTTCCCACCCGGCGACGTCGAGCCCGCCGCGCTCGTCGTGCGCACCTTCCTCGACGGGTGGCGGCTCAGGTCCCCGACAGGCAGTCGGTGAAGTCGAGGAACTCGGCCTCGCAGGCCGTCACGGTCGGGATGCCGTTGGCGTCGCAGGTGACGGTCTCGCCCGCGGAGCAGTCCAGCACGTCCTCGTAGGCGGCGCCGCAGGTCCCCACGCGGAGATCCTCGCAGTCCGACACGCACGTCGCCTGGTCCGGCGGTCCGTTGTCGCAGGCGGCCGCCATCGTCCCGGTGCATCCGGTCACGCAGATGCTGCCCGTCTCACCCGTGCCATCCGATCCCCCGCACCCCAGGGCCACCAGGCCGAGCCACCACCAGCGCATGCGTCACCTCCGCAGCCAGCCTGCCACGGGATAGGCCGCCGCATGCGGACGCTCTGCAAGCCCGCGGGCCTGCCCGTGTTCCCACCGCACGACGACGCGGGCGGGGACTGCGTGCTGGCACGCCTGCTGGCCGAGGAGCCCGGTCGCGCCGAGCTGCCCTGGCCGGCAGGGTTCGAGGGCGGGCTCGCGCACCGGCTCGACACGTCCACCTCGGGCGCGCTCGCGGTCGCGGACGACCTCGCCGAGCTCGAGGCGCTGCGCGACCGGTTCGCGCGCAAGGCGCTCCTCAAGACGTACGTGCTGCGGGCGGCCCGTGACGTGCCCTGGGACGAGCACGTGGTCGAGGTGGCCCTGGCCCACGACCGGCGGCGCAAGGGGCGGATGGTGGCCCAGCGCGGCGCCTCCACGGCCCATCGGGGGCGCTGGATCCCGGCGCGCACCGAGCTGACGCGGATCGCGGGCGACCTGTGGCGCGCGGAGATGCGGACCGGCGTGATGCACCAGATCCGGCTGCACTGCGCATTCGTGGGGCTGCCCCTGCTCGGGGACCGCCTCTACGGGGGAGGTCCGACCCCGCCCGACGCACCGCCCGGCGTCACCTTCTTCCTGCACCACGTGGGCCTTCAGGGGGAGGGGATCGCGACCTCGCCGGTTCCCGCGCCGTCCTGGGCGAGCACCACCGTCACCGGCGCGTGATCCGAGGTGTCGAGCCCGCCCTGGCGCAGGATCTCGGCGCCCACGACGCGGTCCGCGGCCGCACGGTTGCCGAGCAGGTGGTCGATCCGCCAGCCCCGGTCGAGCTCGCGTGCCTTCCCGCGGTTCGACCACCAGGAGTAGGGGCCCTGCACCTCGCCGAGCTGGTGGCGGACGAGGTCGATCCACCCATCCTCGAGCAGGTCGGCGAACCACTGGCGCTCGTGCGGCAGGAAGCCCGAGTTGTTCTTGTTCCCTCGGGGATCGTGGATGTCCCGCTCGGTCGGCGCCACGTTCAGGTCGCCGCCCACGATCACCGGGCGCTCGTCGGCGAGCCAGGCTGCGGCCCACGGACGGAAGGCCTCCATCCACGCGTCCTTGCGGGCCTGCGCCTCGGGACCGGAGCTGCCCGACGGGCCGTAGGCCGAGATCACCCGGACCCCGTCGATGTCCACCATCAGCACGCGCCCTTCGGGATCGGGGGCGTCGAGCCCCGTCGCGATCCTCTCCGAGCGCCCGCGCGTCCACACCGCGACCCCGGAGTACCCCTTCTTCTCGGCGGGGTGCCAGTGGGCGTGGAACCCCCGCGGCTTGCGGAAGGGGAGCTGCTCCGGGAGCGCCCGCACCTCCTGGAGGAGCAGGACGTCGGGGCCGATCTGGCGGACGTGCCGCTGGAAGTTCTTCGAGAGGGCGGCGCGGAGGCCGTTGACGTTCCAGGTGGTGATACGCACGGTGGGATCCGTGAGGTGATGTGTGCGGGTGGAGCTCGTCGGCCGGTCCAGCGACCGCCGGGTGGCGTGGGAGCGGCTGGGCGACACGGACTTCATGAACCGTGCCGTCGACGCCGGCAAGGTCAGCATGGAGCTGCGCCCCCGTGACGGCGGCTCGGCCTTGCTCACGGGTACCATGGCCGGGCCGCTCGGGCTGCCGCTGCAGTTCACGGAGACCCGCAACGGCTGGGTGCGCTACCGCTGGTTCAAGCAGCACCGGATCTTCCAGCGGGCGCCGATCGCCCAGAGCCGGTTCGAGCTGTTCCTCGAGGACGACGGCGAGGGCGTCGTCCCGCGGATCGTGCTCGATCTGGAGCCGGCGGCGCGGCTGTTCTCGCCGCTGCTCGCCGCCCGGGCGTCGGTCTACCGCACGCGCTGGCAGGCGGTGCTCGACGGTCTGCCGGCGCCCGGTGCCGCGGCCAGGGCGGTGCACGAGCGACAGCTGCCGGAGCAGATGCGGGCCGCGGTGGACCGCTGGCGATCGAAGGCGGACACCAGGGTCGTCGACGCGGTCACGGAGCTCCTGTCGACCGAGCGCGACCACGCCCTGCGCTCGATCCGCGCGTTCGCCGTGGCGGATCGCTTCGGGCTCGATCGGGATGAGACGCTGACCTCGATGATCCGCAGCGTCCCCGCGGGCCTGCTCGAGCTGTACTGGTCGGTGCGCTGCACGCGGTGCAAGGGCGAGGTCGCGTCGACCACCAGCCTGTCCGACCTGGCCGACCACGCGGACTGCCCGTCCTGCGGCATCACGTTCGGCACCGACCTCGGCGAGTCCGTGGAGGTGCTGTTCGCGCCGCACCCGGCGATCGCGCCGCGCGTCTCGGAGCGGTTCTGCACGATGTTCCCGACCGGCGCGCCGTCGCTGCACGCGACCTTCCCGCTGGGTCCGGGCGAGGCGATCGAGGACGTCCTCGAGGTCGCCCGCGGCACGCGGTACACGCTGGGCAGCGGCAATGGGGCGCCCGATCTGGACGTGGTGGTCGAGGAGGGCGGGGCCGACCACGTCTCCTGGGAGACCGGCGCCGTCGGGCGCTGGGCGGTGGCGCCCGGGCTCATCAAGATCGGCGCGCGCAACGCGTCGGGCGCCGACCAACGCGTCGTGCTGGCGGACGCGGCCTCCGATCAGCAGTCGGTCCCTGCGGCACGCGTGGCGACGATGCCGGAGTTCCGGCGTGACCTCGGCGTGCAGGTGCTGTCCTCGAACGTCCGCATCGGGACCCGCTCGGTGGCGCTGCTCTTCACGGACCTGTCGGGCTCCACCGCGATGTACGAGGCGGTGGGCGACGCGGCGGCCTACGCCCTGGTCCGCGACCACTTCGAGCTGCTGGGCGCGGTGATCGAGGAGCACGGTGGCTCGGTGGTGAAGACGATCGGGGACGCGGTGATGGCGAGCTTCCACAGCGCGGACGCCGCCGTCGGCGCGGCGCTGGCGATGCGCGAGGCCTTCGACGGCTGGGTCGCGCGGGAGCACCCCACCCTCGAGGTGCGCCTCAACCTGGGCGTGCACGTCGGACCGGCTCTCGCGGTGCACAGCGACGGCGTGGGGCTCGACTGGTTCGGCCGCCACGTGAACCTGTCGGCGCGCGCGCAGGGGGCGGCGAAGGACGGCGCGCTCGTGATGACCGAGGCCGTCGTCAGCGATCCCGTGGTGAAGGGGCGGCTCGCGAAGGGCGGCTGGTCGCCCGAGGCGTTCGACGCGCAGCTCAAGGGCATCGGGACGACGACACTCTATCGCCTGGCGCGGCCCGACTGACCCGTCGGGTCCTCAGGGCTGGATGTTGCCCGGGATCCGACCCACGAAGCGGAAGACCGCCCGCGCGCAGCGGTGGAAGCCGTCGGGGCAGCAGTACATCATCGGGCAGCCCACGCTGATCACCTTGAGTCCGGCGTCGTGCGCGACGCGCAGCGTCTCGTCGTCGTAGGAGACGGGGCCGAAGCCCTGGTGGAACCAGATCCACTCGGCGCCCGCCTCACCGGCCTCCCGCGCGACGGCGGTCGCGTGCTCCGGGTCGGTCACGACGACCACGCCCTGCACGCCGCCGGGCACGTCGCCGACGTGCGGCCAGCTCGGGTGCCCGTCGATCTCCTCGCCGCTGGGGTTGATCGCGAACACCTGGCGGCCGTCCTCGCGCAGGCGGGTCGCGATCGCGTTGGCGGGCGAGGCGCCCTTCCGGGAGACCCCGGCGACGGCGATGCGCTCGAGCGCGAGGAAGGTCTTCGTGGCCTCGTCGATGTCCATCCGTCCTCCAGCCGGGCGAGCGCGTGGCTTCCGGGGTCGTCATCGGGCGATGGTACCGGATTCCCGGGCTGCGGTAGGGTGTGGTTCGGAGGACGGTTGGAGCTCGCCCCGGGGACCCGCGTCGACCGCTACGTCGTCGAGCAGCTGCTCGGCCGGGGCGGCATGGCGTCGGTGTGGAGGGTGCGTCACGAGACGCTGGACGCGCCCTTCGCGCTGAAGGTGCTCGAGCTCACGCAGCGCTCGGTGAAGGCCCGGCTGATGGACGAGGGCCGCATCCAGGCGGGCCTGCGTCACCCCAACATCGTGTCGGTGATCGACGCGGTGGATGTCGACGGTCATCCCGGCCTGGTCATGGAGTACGTCGACGGTCCGACCCTCGAGGACGTGCTGCGCCACGGGAGGCTCTCGCACGAGGAGGTGGAGGCGGCGGCCATCGACATCCTGAGTGGGCTCGCCGCGGCCCACGCGAAGGGGCTGGTACACCGTGATCTGAAGCCCGGAAACGTGCTCGTCGCGCGCAACGCCGATGGCGGACGCACGGCCAAGATCGCGGACTTCGGGCTCGCCAAGCTCCTCGATCCGGGACGCTCCGACATGAGCCGGACCCGAACGGGTCAGGTCATGGGGACGCCGCTGTTCATGGCCCCCGAGCAGTTCAAGGACGCCAAGGACCTCGATGCCCGCGCCGACGTCTGGGCGATGGGGGTGTTGCTCTACGAGCTGGTCACGGGACGCCGGCCCTACGACGGCGACGATCTGGTCGACATCCTCGACGCGTTGCGCCGCGCGGACTGGCCGTCGCCGCGAACGGTCGACCCGGCCGTCCCCGAGCGGTGGGACCGTGCCGTGACCGAGGCGCTTCGGCTCGATCGGGGGGCTCGCCCAGCCGACGGAGCAGCCCTGCTCGCGCTCTGGCGAGGGGAGGAGACACGCCCGGCGCCCGCCTGGAAGGACGTTCGCTCCATGCCGGCGACGTTCCCCGATCTCGGCTCACACCCCACCTCCGGTGCGACGCTCACGCCGTCGATCCTCGAGGCGCCGCCGGTCCTCGAGGCGTCCCCGATCCCCGAGGCGCGGCCGGTGGTGACGCCGCCCCCGCGTCCTGCCCCGCAGACGATGCCCGAGCCGCCGCGCGCGCTGGCGGCGACCCCTCCACGCGAGGTGCGACAGCTGCTGTGGATGGGCTCCGGCCTGGCGATCCTCGGCGGTCTGCTGCTCGGAGCGTGGGCGGTCGCGCGCTTCGCCGGTTGGGAGCCCGCGCCTTCGCTGGGGCTGCTGGAGGTCCAAGGCGAGCCGGCCGAGATCAGGGTCCTCACCGACAGGGGGACCTTCGGGCCCGGAGAGGTCCCCGTCGGCACGTGGCCCTACGAGCAGCGTGACGCGGACGGCACCTGGGTGCGCAGCACGTGGACCGTCCAGGTGAGCACCAACAAGACCGAGCGGCTCGTGTGTCAGCCCACGATCGGCTGCATCCCGGATCGCTCGACGCCGGCCCTGCGCTCCCTCGGGCTCGACATCGATCGGCAGTTCCAGGAGGTCAGCCGGCAGCTGAAGGCCGCCGAGCCCTGACTACCAGTCCACGTCGTCGAGGTTCATGTCTCCGCCGTGATCGGCCATCCAGGCAGCGACCTCCTCGCCGTACCCGGCGGTGCGCAGCGCGGCGGCCGCCAACGCCACCTGCGTGGAGTCGCCCTTGTTCATGGCGTCCAGCATGTTGGTGATCGTGTCGTCACCCGGGCGCTGGCCGGAGGCCTCGTAGGCGTTCACCACGTTCGTGAGGAACTCGGGACCCTGGGCGTTGGCCTGGAGCAGGATGGCGGTCATCTCGTTGGTGTGCGGATCCCAGCCGCCGTGCCAGTTGTGCTCCTGCTCCCGGTCCGCCAGCAGCTCGCCGACCGCCGTCGGGTCGCTCCAGTCGATGTTCCGGTTCAGGATGTCCTGGTCGACGTGCCCGTCCTGCGTGAGCGCGTCGCCGAGCAGCCCCATGCCGTCGAGGCCCATCGCGTCGAGCTGGTCGAGGACGTAGAGGGCCTGCGCGCCGTCGCTGTGGAAGGTCTCGTCGAACACCATACCGGGGTTGGCGCGTAGCGCGGCCTCCACGTCCGGGCCCCAGGTCGTGCCGAGCATCGCCTCGGCGATGTCGAGCGCAGCTCCCGGCGCGTCGCGCGAGAGCACCGCCATCATCGCGCCCACCGGATCACCGCCGCCGCCGATCTCGTCGGACGCCTCGGCCAGGCCCGGGACCGCGAGCAGCGCGTCCATCGTCTGCTGCATCATCTCGGGGTCGTCGGAGAACTGCCCGATCACCGCCAGCACGCCGTCGCGGTCGCGCATGGTGCTCATCGGGTCGTACCCCTCGGCGGTCATGTCCACGAAGCGGGTCATGGCCTCCTGCGCGCCGCCGAGCAGGATCTGGTCCACGTCGGCGCCCTGCTGCCCGAGGCGCTCGAGGAGGGCGGCCTGGGTCTCGGGGTTGCCCGAGGACAGGGCGTTGACCAGGCTGGTCGGGTTGGCCGCGATGTAGGCCAGGGCCTGATCCATGTACTGCGTGGGGGCGGAGCCGTTGGCCGAGCCCGCGTCCATCATCGCGAGCGCGTCGAGGTAGATGCCCTGCATCGCCGGGTCGCGCAGGGCCGCGAACATCATCCCCACGCCGTCCTGCTGGCCGTCGGGGCCGGTCTCCATCGTCGCGATCGTGCCGAGCAGCTCCTGGAGGTACGCCGGGTTCCCGGCCTGGGCGAGCTCGGTGGCGGCGGTCAGCTCCACCGCGACCTGGTTCTGCTGGTCGTTGTTGAAGTAGTTGATGGGGTCGTTCGGGTTCTGCTGGTAGTCCTGGAGGAAGTACCGCATGTCGTCTTCGGGGACGTCGTGCTTCTGGTCGGTGATGTCGGCCATGGTGTCCATCACCGAGCGGTCGAGCACGCGGACGGTCAGCCCGGAGCGGACGGCGTCGCGCACCGCGGGGTTCAGCCCGTCGGTCCACTCGTAGAAGCTCTCCATGGCGTTGTTGCCGCCGTCGCGCCCCTCGATGGTCGCGAAGAGCTGGCGCATCGCCTCGTCCCGCCGGTCGCCCTGCAGGTCGATCGCGAGGTCCATCGCGTCCCAGGGGTTGTCGAGCCGCTCGGCGGCGGTCGTGAGGTACGCGTTCTGCAGCGAGGGGTCGAACAGGGCGAGGTTCGCGAAGCCCTCGTCCGTGCCGTCGGCGTCGTAGAGCGCGTTGATCGCGTTCTCGTACATCGCGCCCTGGGTCTCCTCGAAGGGCACGTGACCGAAGTTCGAGGCCTGCGCGGCGTCGGCGTCGAGCGCGGCGGTGTCCACGCCCATGCTCTGCAGCGCCATGCCGAACATGTCGCGCTGGAAGTCGGACTCGTCGTAGTCGTAGTTGCCGCTGTTCCAGGCCCTCTGCTGCCACTGCGCGAACATGTTGGGGTCGGTGATCTGCCAGGACGTGGTGCCGTCGTCGGCGACGACCCGCTCCATCCCCGCCCACTGCATCGTGTCGTCGAGCTCGGCGGTGATCGCGCCGTCGATGGAGGCCGCGCGGTCCTGGTCCGCCTGGCTGCCGTCGTCCAGCGCCAGATCGAGGGCGGCGAGGTGGTCGTCGGTGAGCGTCATGCCCATGGACACGACGGCGTCGAACGAGCCGTCGTCGATCTCGCCGTCCAGCCAGGCGCGGGTGAGCGGGTCGACCTGGTCCCGGGGGACGTGGTCGAGGTACGGCCCGAGGTCGGACGGGTCGATGTGTCCGCGGTGCTCCTGGGCGAACATCATCATCTCGACCGTGCTGCCGTCGGGGAGCGTGCCGAACTCGGGGTTCATCACGATGCCGGTGGTCTCGGTGTCGCTGCTGAACCAGCCGCTCTCCGACCGGTTGTAGGAGCGCTCGGTCTCCTCGTTGCCCTCCTCGAGGTACCGGCGGTCGCGCCAGACCTCCACCAGCTCGTGGGACAGCAGCTCGAAGCCGAGCACCGACAGCGCGTCGGTCTGCTGGTGCGTGCGGTCCAGCGCGCTGCCCGTGTAGTTCGTGCCGTCCTCGGTCAGCCCAAGCGCGAAGGCGGGCGACTGCATGAACGCGTTGTTCACCTGGCCGGCGACCTGACGGAGCTGCGCGGGGTCGCTGATGTCGATGTTTGCGGGGATGAGCCCGGCCGACTGCGCGTAGTCGAGGGCGCCCGGCAGGATCGAGGTCGTGCGGTACGCCTCGTAGGCCGCCTGGCCCTGCGGGCTGTCGAGATCGAACTGGAAGCTGACGCTGCTCCCCGTGCCGTTCGTGTTCGCGCTGGACAGCGAGAGCGGCCCGCCGTCGAGGCTCGCGTTCCAGGTCTCGGTGTCGACGTTGGCGACGGTGACCTCGAGCGTGCGCGGGTCGTCGTTCACCAGCTCCATCGTCGTCTGCTCTTCGCGGCCCTCGCTGTGCTCGAGGCCCACGCTGACCGAGGCCAGGCTCTTGCCCACGCCGAGGGAGGCGCCGAGCGTGTCGGTGCCGCTGTTCTCGAGGACGAGCCCGTCGCCGACCTGCCAGGTGTCGAACGTGTCCACGCCCACGTCGTCCACCGACTCGATCCCGGCGACGCGGTCCGCCATGGCGTCCGCCACCTGCTCGCGGAACGCGGCCGGATCGGTGTACGCCAGCGACGGGTCCACCCCCGGGAGGTTCTCCGCGCGGGTGAACGCCGAGGTCGTGTGGCTGCGTTCGATCTCGCCGTTGACACCGATCTGGACCGGGCCGGCCGGGATCTCCGCTGAGCCTCCGACCTCCCAGCCGTGCACCTGGCCGTACGTGATGCGCTCGTCGCCCGGCGACGGCCCGCCGCCCTCGAACGCGGCGTAGTCGTAGTCGTCCATGCCGGCGCTGACGGTGATGGAGCCCTCGCCGTACGCCCCGCCGAGCGAGGCGTCCCAGCCCTGCATCTGGCCGTCCTGCCAGGTGAAGGACGCGGTGCCGTTGACCGAGGGGCCGTTCTCGCCCCAGCGGTACCCCCCGTTGCCCTCCACCGTGACCGCCCCGGTGCGCGGGTCGATGGCGACGTTCGCACCGCCGGTGGCCTGGTTGCCGTTCTGCGTGATCTTGCGCTCGAGGCTCCCGCTGAGCTGACCGTTGCCGACCCCGAGCGACCAGGAGGTGGCGTCGGTGTTGCCGTGGCCGTCCGTGGTCGTCTGCGTGTAGTTGCCGCTCGCGACGCCGTTCTCGAACTCCAGGCCGCTGGAGGAGGTCGTCGTGGGCGTGTTCACGTCGATGTTGCCGTCGCGCAGCGACAGCGTCTCCTGGAAGGCGATGGGGTCGTCCTGCCGCATCGTCTCGCCGTCGTACGGCACGAACTCGCGGGTCTCGGGGTCGTACCGCTCGGTCGTGCCGTCCTCGCCGACGCGGAGCACGGTGTCCGCCTCGACGACCGCGCTCGGATCGATGTCGCCGTGCACGATGACCGTGCTGCCGGTGATCGTCGTGCCCGGCCCGATGTTCCCGTTGACCAGGATGGGTCCCGGCGTCTCGCCGCCGACCGACAGCGTGGTGTTGGTCACGTCGCCGTCGAGCACCGCACCCCAGTGACCGGCGACCTCGAGCGTCCCGTCCTCGCCGAGGTGGTACTGCGCGTCGTCGGTGCCCATCACGTTCTGCGTGATCTCGAAGGTGCCGCCGTCGAGGGTGTCGCCGCTCGCGACCAGCCCGTAGACGTTGCCGCCGTCCTGGGCCGAGGTCTGGTCGATCGAGAAGCGGCTGTTGCCGGGCCCGAGCAGGCCGTCGGTGAACGCGGCGCCGACGAGGTTGCCGTCCGCCTCGCCGTTGATCTGGTCGACCTCGACCTCGTTGCCCTCCACCCGCGTGGAGTTGACGACGGCCTCGGCCTGCTGGGTCACCGCGGCGGGGAGCTGGTCCTCCGTGACCACCTGGACGCCGTCGGCGCCGCGGATCACGTACTTGACCTCGCCCGTGGCGCTGTCGCGCAGCATCGCGGCGCTGGAGCCGTCGGCGAGCTGGACGGAGCCGGGGCCCATGAAGCCCACGTCGCCCATCACCTCGATCTCCTCGGTGGTCACGTTCATGGACCCGTCGGAGCGGAAGATGCGCAGCCCGTCCTCGCCGACGTACACGACACCCTGGGTGTCGAGGTACCGGCCGAGGTTGCCCTCGTGCGTCCAGAAGATGTTCGGGACGTTCATGTCCGTGTGGGCGCCGTCGAGGTCCGTGCCCTCTTCCCAGTGCTCCCAGTTCACGGACACGGACTCCTCGGTGTCCACGCCGTACTGGTCGCGGCCGAGGATGCCCTGCTGGTGGTACCACTCGGTGCCCACCATCTGCATGCGGCTGTACGCGTCGGGGTTCGCGTCCCGCCCCAGGCCGTCCCACTGATCGCCCAGGTTCTGCATGGCCTGGCCGACGATCACCTGCTGCTCGGGTGGCAGCGAGGCGATGAGATCGGGCATCGAGGCCGCCATCGCGAGGATGTCCTCGTCGCTCCCCTGGAAGATGGCGCGCTGGAGGTACGTCGCGACCTCGATCGGATCGCCGGCGCTCGCGACCGTCGCCAGCGCCAGCGACGCCGGCGGGAGCTGCATCGGCCCATCGGGCGTCATGATGGGATCGGGGATCCGGCCCTCGTTCGCCAGCGCCCCGTCGACCGCGGGCATCGCCCAGTCGGGCAGCCCGTTGTCGGAGGCGTCGTCGAGCCCGGCCGCGGTCAGGACGGGCACGACCGGTGAGCCGACGCCGTCGCCGACGTTCTCGTTCATGGCTGCGTTGCCGCCGACCTCGGACTGCCCGGTCTGATCGACCTGGGGCGTCTCTTCGTGCTCGGTCCGCGGCGTCTCCGTCGTCTGGGAGGGCGACTCGTAGTCGGGCATGGCGATCTCCGAGGAGAGGAGATGAGACCGCGACGATACCACGCGATGATGTAGTCTCCATCGGCATCCTGGACATTTCACCGCCGTCTGCGGGGCGGCTCCGGACGACGGAAAGTCCTTTGCGTATACTGCGCCCGTGAGACCCGTCGTCCTCGTCCTGCAGCCGGGATTCCCGGCGGAAGTCCCGTACTACGTCCGCGGCCTCGCGCGGCGTGGCGCGCTCGTGCTCGGGGTGGGCGACATGCCCGAGGGGGCGCTCTCCCCCGTGACCCGGGAGGCGCTGTCGGCGTATCTCCGCGTGGATCGCCTGTTCGATGCCCCGTCGCTGATCGACGCGCTCCGGCGCTGGGACCTGCCGCTGAAGCTCGATCGCGTCGAGGCGCTGTGGGAGATGACGGTCGACCTGTCGGCCGAGGTTCGCGAGGCGTTCCGCCTGCCGGGACTGCACAACACCCAGGCCGGGTGGTTCCGTGACAAGGACGCGATGCGCCAGGTGCTCGAGCGCGCCGGCATCCGCAACCCCCGGTTCGCGCGCGCGCGCGGCATCGACGAGCTCCGCGCCGCCGCGCGCCACGTCCGCTTCCCGCTCATCGTCAAGCCGCTCGCCGGCGCCGGGTCCGCGAACACCCATCGCGTGGACTCGCCCGCGGCCCTCGAGGCGCTGATCCCATCGCTCGGGGGGCACACGACCTTCATCGTCGAGGAGTTCGTCCGCGGCGACGAATACACCTTCGACGCGCTCTCCCACCAGGGGGAGATCCTGTTCCACTCGATCCTGCGGTACCGGCCGACGATGCTGGAGTCCCGCAGCCAGGAGTGGATCAGCCCGCAGAACATGGTGCTGCGCGACCTGGACACCCCCCTGTACCGACGGGCGTATGCGCTCGGCCGCGACGTGCTCCGCGCGCTCCGGTACCCGGGCGGGATCACGCACATGGAGTGGTTCCACACGCCCGAGGACGAGCTCGTGTTCGGCGAGATCGCTGCACGTCCGCCGGGCGGGATGACGGGCGAGCTCATGAACCGCGCCTGCGACTTCGACGTCTACGAGGCCTGGGCGGACACGGTGCTGCGCGGCCGGATCGACCAGCGGATCGAGCGCCGGTACAACGTGGGCATGGTCTTCAAGCGCGCGCAGGGGCAGGGCCGGATCGCGCACGTCGAGGGCTACGAGACCATGCGCCGCATGCTCGGGGACGCGCTGGTCCGCACCGACCTGCTGCCGATCGGCGCGCCCCGCCGCGACTGGAAGAACACGCTCCTGTCGGACGGGTACGTGATCCTGCGTCACCCCGACCTGCGCGTGGCGACCGAGATGTCGTCCTGGGTGGCCGAGAACCTCCGCCTCTACGCCCGCTGATCGGGGCCGCCGATGACGTGGTACGCAGCCCGGGAGGCGAGGTTCCAGCGCGATCTGGACGCCATGGCGCCGGCGTGGTGGGAGGCGCTGGGCGACGCCGTGCACGAGGACGACCGTGAATCGATCCGTGGTGCGGCGCGCGCGGTCCTGTCCTCGGTGCTGCCGCGGCTCGAGGACCCGGGGCTGGCCTTGCTCCGCTCGTTCACCGGGGGTGCGGTGCCCTACCTCGCCTGGCTCGCCGCGATGAAGCGGCACGGCCTGCCCACGCCCACGATCGCGGCGGCGTTCGAGCGGGTGGCGCGCGGGCGCTTCGAGGCGATGCCGTCCTTCGTCCGCGTCGTCGCCGGGTGGATGACGTTCACGCCGCTGGTCCGCGGACCGTACCGTCGACACGCCGCCCGCTCGGCGCAGACCCCGCTCGGCGGCTGGTCCTGGGAGGTCACCGAAGGCGAGCACTTCGGCGTCCACTACACCCGTTGTCCGCTGGCCGACCGCATGGCGGAGCTCGAGCTCGGGGACGTCGGGCCGCTCCTCTGCCAGCTCGATCGCTACTCGAGCGAGGCGATGGGCTGGGGCCTGCATCGAACGGGGACGCTGGCAGGCGGCGCGCGCCGGTGCGACTTCACCTTCCGGCGGGGAGCGCCGACCGAGGTGGAGGCCCCGCCCTTCACCCGGTCGATCAAGGACTGACCGGACCCATCGGGATGCCCTGGAACTCCGTGCGGGTGCCGGCGGGCGCCAGGGGCTCCCAGCCGAAGCAGCCGAGCCCTGCCGACCGGTAGAGCGTCAGCCCCGTCACCACGCCGTCCAGTCGGCACAGGTCGGTGCCCGGCTCCCAGGTGGGCGCGGTCGCGAGCCGGCCGACGCCCGGATCGTCCGCGGCGAGCAGCACCAGCACGTGCTCGGTGGTCCCAGCCGCCAGCCGCCCGCCCACGACCGTCACCAGCCCGTCCGGGTCCGGGCGGTCGCCGGCGACCCAGTCCACCAGGCCCTCCGCGTCGACCGACAGCGCGATCTCGGCGTCGCCGTCGGGCTCGGCGAGGATGGGCCAGCCGACGAGCAGCGCGAGTCCGTCGGTGCCGAGTGTGGAGGGCGTGGGAGAGGTGCCCTGGTCGGGGTCGGGCGGCGGGAGGATGTCGAGCGCGTAGCGGTAGACCAGCGGCTCGAAGGGCACCTCCGCGACCATGCCGTCCACCTGCCCCTCGGTCAGCCAGGCCCACGCGACCGCGCCGACCGTGCGATCCCCCGTCAGCGCCGCGTCTCCCTCGACCGGACCCGACACCCGGAACAGCGGACCGAGGTCGTCGCCGCGGCCCAGCGGCGAGGCCCCGCAGCCCAGAAGCGCCAGCGTCAGCGGGACGTGTCGCGTGCCTCCTCCTCCCCGGGAAAGCGTGCCTCGGTCGACTTCACGATCCGGTCCACCACCTTGTCGTAGACCTCGCGGTTGTGGGCCAGGTCCACGAGATAGACCCCGGAGGTGTCCTCGAGCTCCTCCTCGTCGAGGTCGTCGAGCCACTCACTCGGGCGCAGCACCACGTCGAGCATCGGGTCGAGCCCCGCCTGCAGCTCGAAGCCGCCGTGGTCCTCGAGCGCGAGCTCGGGCTCGACGGACAGCTCGAACCGCCGCTCGCCCACGCGCCCCGCGGCGAAGAGCGCGGGCCCGGCGTCGGTGGCGCCGAGGGTGACGGCGAGGTCGACGTCCTCCCAGCGGCCGACGTCGAGGTCGAGGACGATGGGCGCGCCCGCGGTGCCTCCGACCAGGTCGAGGTCGGTGCGGGCGTCGTAGGACACGGCCTCGTGGCCCTGCGGGCCGTCGCCCTCGAGCACGACCTGCTCGACGGACACGGTGAGGTCGAACAGGGTCGCGGGGACCTCGTCCACGACCATGCGCACCGACACGCCGTTGTGCGCGCCCGTGTCGACCGCGTCGGTCCGGGGCTCCCCGGTACAGGCCACGAGGGCCAGCGCCACCAGCGCACCTCTCATCGGCCACCTCGCAACGTCCGCTCCACGCCTACCCGCACCGCGAGATCCGGCGCCACCGTCGGCCGGGACGCCAGCGCCACCGAGGGACCCAACGACACCGATCCCACCAGCGCGATCGGCCCGGCGGGGAGATCGAGCCCGACGCCCCCGTGCGCGGTCAGCAGCCCGACCGAGGTGGAGCGCTCGGCGCTCTGCTCCCCGTACCAGGTCCCCCACACCGGATCGGGCGCCCGCGCGACCGACTGCCACAGCCAGCCGGCCCCCACGTCCGCCGTCGGTCCGAGCCGCAGCGGGCCCGGGAGCAGGTCCCAGCGCCCCCCGACGCTCGCGCCGACGGTGCCGTCCGTCCCCGCGAGCGCGTCGGTGCGGAAGGGGAGCCAGGTGCCCTGCGCCCCGATCACCAGGTCCAGCCCGCGGCCCACCGCGCGGCGGCCTTCGACGAAGAGCCCGTGGCCGTCCACCCGACCCGGGGTCCGACCGGTGGTCAGGAGGTACCCCGCGGCGAGCCCGCCGGGCCGCGTGTCCACCAGCCCGCCGCGCGTGCGCACGCCCCGCTGCGCCCGCAGCACCGAGACCGACGCGCGGGCGAAGCCGTGCGCGGGCACCTCGAGCTCACCGACCCGGACGCGTTCGCCGCCTTCCAGGGCCACGACCTGGTAGCGGCCGCCCGGGACGGCCAGTCGGGTGCCCGCGCCGGCGGGAATCTCGGCGACCACCGCGCCCCGGCGCTCGTCGACCAGCAGCAGGGGGACGTCGATGGGACCCTCCGCCTGCACGCCGCTGTCGGCGCCGGCCGGCCGGCTCACCACGAAGCGGCCGAGCTCCCCGGCCCACCGGGGCTCCTGGACGTAGCCGAGGCCCGCGGCCTCCTCGGTGGTGCGCGCGCGCACGAAGCCGTAGAGCTCGCCCAGGGTGACGACGCCGTCGTGGTCGGTGTCCGCGGCACCCCGCGCGCCGGACACGAAGAAGTGCGTGAACAGGGCACCCCGGCGGCGGTCCACCTCGAACGCGGACTCCTCGGCCCCCGCCGACGCGATCCACGCCTCGTCCGCCGGGGGCGTGAACTCCTCGGGGGCGTCGGTGACCTTCACCAGGCTCGCGCCCTTGCTGCGGAGCAGCGTCCCCGCCTGACAGGCGTCGACCACGAACACGCGCTGGTCGGCGGGCACCACGCGAGCGGCGGTCTTGAGCGAGGACATGCTCATGACCTCGTCCCCGAGGTGCAGCCCGTCGGACGCGGCGTGCCCCGTGTAGTACACGAGCAGCTCGATCTCCTCGCCGCGACCCCGCGCCTCCGAGGCCGCGAGCACCGCCTGGCCCAGCGCGGCCGTCGCGGAGTCCACCGTCGCCCCGGGGACGCGCCACACGTGCGCCGCGTCGAAGCCGCCGAGCTCGGTCAGGACGTCCACGACGCGCTCCCCGTCGCTGTCCGCCCACTCGAGGCGCTCCTCGCCGGGTCGCCCCTGGTCGGAGGAGAGCACCACCGCGAGCCGGGTGGGCTCGGCGTGGGCCAGCGCGAGGAGGGCCTGGATCAACGGCCCCTCGTGATCTCGGTGACCGAGCGCCTCGGGCCCGCGTGCGCGGCGGGATCGGGCAGCAGCGACCGGGCGTCGGCCTCGATCGACACGGCATCCCGGCCCCGGTCCACCCAGGTGACCACCAGCCACTCCCTGCCGTGATGATCGTCCAGGCGCGCGGCCCCGTCGAGGACGAAGCGCTCCCGGGCGCGCACGTCGTGTCCCGGGTCGAGGATCGAGACGGCGCCGTCGTCCTGCACCGTCACCACCTCCACGACGCCGTCCGCGGGTGCCACGAGCTTCACGAACAGCTCGTCGCCCGCCGCGAGGTGCTCGGGCGTCCCGGTGGTGCCGTCCACGTGCCGCACCGCGAGGTCCACCGGCAGCCCGCCCATGGCGCGCACGCCGTCGTCGTCGGGCCCGCGCGCCAGGACCACCAGGCCGATCGCCGCCGCGAGCGCCGCCGCCGCCGCGACCCAGCGCCACGGCCGCACGTCGTTGGCGGGCTGGTGGGGGAGGGGGCGCCGCAGGCGGTCGAAGTCGCGGCGCGCCTCCGCGAACGAGGCCCGCAGCTCGTCGGCCTCGGGTGCCGCGTCGATGCGCTCCCGCTGCGTCGCGTGCAGCGGCGCCCCCATCTCGGCCAGCTCCAGATCCACCTCGTCCGGCGCCTCGACCGGCAACAGCTGGAACCTGCTCACGAGACCTCCTCGGCGCGCGATTGGCGCACCACGGCTTCGAACGTCTGTCGGGCCCGGCCCACGGTGCGGACGGACACCTGGAACATCTCGGCGGCCCGGTCGTTGGACAGGCCCATCACGTAGGTGGCGAGCGCGATCTCCGCGGTCCGCTCGTCCACGAGCGACAACATGCGCTGGAGCTCCTGACGGCTCCCGAGCTCGTCCTCGGCGTCGGGGGGCGCCGAGGGGTGCAGGCGCTCGCCGTGCATGGCGCGCAGGCGGGTGCGGTTGCCGCCGTCCCGCAGCAGGTGCAGGCAGCGTCGGGTCGCGGTCGCGTACAGCCAGGACAGGCTCTCGCCGTCCGAGCGGTGCTCGAACCCGATCTCGATCGCTCGTACGAACACCCAGTGCGTCACGTCGGCCGCCTCCTCGGGGTCGCGAAGCATCCGCACGCACCGACGGTGCACGAGGTGCCCCGCCCGTTCGTAGAGATCAGCGATCGCGTTCCGAGCCATCCATGAGACAGAATGCGCCGCCTGGGAGGCGTCGGCCAAGGTTGTCCGACGAGACGTTGGCCGGGCATTGTGCTGACCGGAGGTGAGCGTGATCCACCTGCTCGCGACCATGGTGCTGGCTTCGCCGGCCTGGGCAGCGCTCGGGCCGGACAGCGACGGGGACGGCCTGACCGACCTCGAGGAGCAGGTCTGGGGCACCAACCCGGCGCTCGCGGACACGGACGGCGACGGCCTGTCCGACGGCGACGAGGTGCGTGTCCACGACACCGATCCCACCTCGCCCGACACCGACGGCGACGGCCTGACCGATCCCGAGGAGCTCGCCTTCGGGAGCGACCCGAACCGGCGCGACACCGACGGCGACGGGCTCGACGATCGCGCCGAGAACCAGTGGGGCACCGATCCGAACGTGCGCGACACCGACGGCGGCGGCGCGTGGGACGGGGAGGAGGTGCGCGATCGGCACACGGATCCCCTCGACGAGGACGACGACGAGACGCGGAACAACGACGACGATCGCGACGGGCTGACCGACGGCCAGGAGCGCGGGATCGGGTCGGACGGCGGCGCACGCGACACCGACCGCGACGGGATCGATGACGGCGACGAGGTACTGGTCTACGGCACCGACCCCACCCGGCGGGACAGCGACGGGGACGGGATCGACGACGGGGACGAGGTGGACCGCGGGACCGATCCGAACGATCCGGACACCGACGAGGACGGGATCCCCGACGGCGAGGAGGACCAGACGGACCCCACGCTCCGGGACACCGACGGCGACGGGCTGGACGACGGGCTCGAGCTCGTGATGGGTACGGATCCGAACGAGCCCGACACCGACGAGGACGGCCTGTCCGACGGCGAGGAGGTGTTCACGTACCAGACCGATCCACTCGTCCCGGACACCGACCAGGACGGCCTCGAGGACGGGGACGAGGTGGATCGCGGGACCGATCCGCTCGATCCGGACACCGACAACGGCGGTGTGACCGACGGGGTCGAGGTGCTCGCGGGCACCGATCCCCTGGATCCCTCGGACGACGCGCCCGGCGGAGACGCCGACGGCGACGGGCTCTCCGACCTGGACGAGGTGCTCGCGGGCAGCGACCCGAACGATCCGGACACCGACGACGACGGGCTGATCGACGGCGCCGAGGTCCATGTGTTCGGGACCGATCCGACGGACGCGGACACCGACGGGGACGGACTGTCGGACGGGGCCGAGGTGCTGGTCCACCACACCGACGCCCTCGATCCGGACACGGACGGCGACAACCTGACGGACGGCGCCGAGGTCGCGACCTGGCACACCGATCCCGGCGATCCCGACACGGATCACGACGGTCTGGCCGACGGCCGGGAGATCCAGCTGCTGCTCGATCCCAACGACCCCGACACCGACGACGGCGGAACGCCCGACGGTGTGGAGGTGTTGGTGGACGGGACGGACCCCCTCGACCCGAGCGACGACGTGATCGACACGCAGGACACCGACGGCGACGGCCTGATCGACAAGGAGGAGGAGGTCTTCGGCTCCGACCCGTCGGTCGCGGACACCGACGGTGACGGCCTGTCCGACGGCGACGAGGTGCACCAGTACGGCACCGATCCGACCGATCGCGACACGGACGACGACGGCCTGACGGACGCGCAGGAGATCGATCTCGGCACCGATCCCCTGAACGACGACAGCGATGGGGACGGCGTCCTCGATGGGCAGGACGACGATCCGCTCGATCCGTACGACGGCGACGCACCGCCCGGCGAGGACACGGACGGCGACGGCCTGACCGACGACCAGGAGATCGCCCTGGGGACCGACCCGAACGACCCCGACTCCGACGACGACGGGTTGTCCGACGGCACCGAGGTCGCGCTCGGCACCGATCCGCTCGACCCCGACACGGATGGTGGCGGCGTGACCGACGGCGAGGAGGTCGCGAACGGCGCCGATCCGCTCGATCCCTCCGACGACGCCGACCAGATCGTGGAGGAGATCCCGATCACGGGCGGCTTCCGCGGGAGCGGGTGCGGGTGCGAGAGCGGGTCCTCGGGGACCCTGCCCCTTGCGCCCCTGCCCGCGCTGGTGATGATGCTGCTGCGGAGGAGGCGGCGCGGATGATCTGGTTCGCAACGGCGCTCGCACAGGACGTCCCCGTCCCCGACGCGGATCTCGAGCTGTTCCGGACGGCGATCGACGCCGAGAACACCACGTGGACCGACGACGCGGCGCGACCGGACGACGGCCTGGTGCTCGCGCGGGCGACGACCTTCGTGAGCTCCCGCTCGCTGGTCTACGCGTTCGACGACGGCAGCGACATCACCGTGCTCGGGCCCGTCGTGCGGTCGGACCTGGCCCTGGCCTATGCGCGGGCGGGCATCCAGGGTGGCCTGATCGTGCCCGTGATCTGGTCCTCGAGCAGCGACGTCCGCTCGGGTGGCGCGGGGCTCGGTGATCTCGCGCTGGACGTGCGCGCCGTGCTGGTCGAGCAGGGCCGGCTGCCCGTCGGGCTGGGCGTCGGGGGACGGCTCACGCTGCCCACCCACACCCTCGACCTGCCGCTGGGGTCGCGCACCCCCACGGGCGAGCTGTCCGTCATCGCGAGCCGGGAGCTCGGACCGGCGCTGCTGGCGGTCAACCTCGGTCAGCGCTTCGGGCCCCGCGCGCCGCTGGGCGCCGGCGACGCCGTGAACGACGCGCTCACCTGGCGGCTCGGTGGCGGGATGCCTCTCGGCGACGTGTTCACCGCGGCGCTCGAGGCTCAGGGGCGCTTCGAGTACGGCGTGCCGCTCGGGGCTGGGGGCGCGAGCGCGGAGCTCCTGGCGAGCGGGGGGGCCCTGTTGGGCTCCGGGGTCGTGGCGCGGGTCGGGGTGGGCAAGGGGCTCACGAACGGCATCGGCGTGCCCAACGCCCGGGTGGTCGTCGGGATCTCGTGGTCGGACCGCACGGGCTCGGGGGAACAGCAGGTCCGTGACACCGACGGGGACGGCATCGTGGACGCGTCCGACCTCTGCGTGAAGGACGCCGAGGATCCCGACGGCTTCAAGGACGAGGACGGGTGCCCCGATCCCGACGACGACAGCGACGGCATCCTCGACGCGCTCGACCAGTGCCGCCTGCAGCCAGAGGACTTCGACGGGTACAAGGACGAGGACGGCTGTCCCGACGAGAAGGGTCGGCTCGGCGTCAAGGTGGTCACCCCCGACGGGGATGTCCTGCAGCCGGTGCAGGTGGTGATCGACTGCCCGGACCTGAACCGGACGATCTCCGCGGACCAGGCGGTCGAGGTGGACCAGGGCAGCTGCAACATCAGCGGTGGCGGGACCGACGGCATCCCCTCCTTCTTCGAGACGGTCCGCGTGGACGGCGGCGTGGAGCGGGTCGTGGAGCTGCCCGTGACCGGCGAGTTCGGTCGGGTCTCGGTGAGCGTGACCGACCCCTACGGGCGACCGATCGAGCAGGCGGCCTGGAGCTTCGACCGACAGGCACCCATGCGGGTGGCGGCGACCGCGACCGTCCTGACCGTGCCCGGCGAGCACGTGGTGAAGGTGTACGCGAAGGGCCGGGAGAGCCGCCAGCTCGACGTCGTGTCGCGGGTCGACAAGACGATCGAGCTCAAGGTGTCGCTGCCGCTCGAGCACGCGACCTTGTCGAAGAACCAGATCGTGCTCGGCAAGCCGATCGCGTTCGAGCCAGGGACGGCCACGCTCACCGAAGCCTCGGGTGAGGTGCTCGACGCCGTCGCCGAGGTCCTCGGCACCCACCTGGAGATCACGTCGCTGCGCATCGAGGCGCACGTCGAGGAGGCGGAGGGTGGCCAGGCCCTGTCGGATGCGCGGGCCGGCGTGGTGCGGGACGCCCTGGCGAAGCGCGGCGTGGCCGACGCCCGGCTGGTCCCGAGGGGGATGGGCGGCGGGCGCCCGCTGCCCGACGGGGCGTCCGAGCGGGTGGAGCTCTGGGTCGACGGAGAGCCCTGAGCCGAGGTATGCCGGCGGGCGGAGGGGATCCTGGCGACCTGGTCCGAGGTCCAGACGGCGATGCGCACCCGGTTCCAGCTCGACATGGACGAGCCGGACGAGTTCGCGCTCACCGTGCCCCATGGCCAGCGCGAGCAGCGCGTGATGGTGCGTCACTTCGCGAGCTGGGGCCGGGACATCGTCGAGCTGCGCTCCGCGTTCGGGGAGCTCGGTGACCAGGACGCCGAGGACATGCTGCGGCGGGTGCTGGCGATGCCGCTCGGTGGGATCGCGCTGCACGGGCGCTTTCTGGTGGTGGTCCACCGCGAGTGCCTGGACGAGCTCTCGGTCGAGGGCGTGCTGTACCTGATCTCGCGGATCGCGCTGATCGCCGACGGCTTCGAGGAGCTCGACGGCGCCGATCGCTTCTGACGCACGCCTCGTGCGAACATCGCGCACTGGAGGGGCCGGTGTGGTGGCTGGTGGCGACGAGTGCGATGGCGCAGACGGCGGCGGAGGGCCACCGGCTCGAGGTGGTGGCCCACGGCGGAGGGGCCACCTACGCGCCGTTCGCCTTCGTGACCTTCGGGGCCGAGGTGGGCGTGCGGACCGTGTCCGGCGTCTTCGTCGTGGCCGGGGTGGACGTGTGGGGCACCAACCGCATCCTGCCGCCCGAGCTGCAGCTCGACACGGGCATCTACAACCAGTGGAACTGGATGCAGCCGCTCCACCTCGGGGCGGTGTTCAAGCTCGAGGTGGGGCCGATCGAGGCGTACGCGGGCGCGGACGCGCTGGCGTGCAACTACTACCGCGACGCGGACGGCGCGGCGTGGGCGTTCGGCGGGCGCGCGCGCCTCGGCGCCGACTGGTACTTCCTGGACAACCTGGCGGTCGAGGTGGACCTGGCGCCTGGCGTGTGGTCGGGGGGCGCGTGGCCGGACATCGACGACCGCGCCAGGAGCCTCGGCCCGGTGCTGACGGGCTCGGCGGGCATCAAGTTCGGGATCTAGGAACACCGCACCGTGCCGCCGTTGCCGTCGATGGAACGGTCGGTCGCTCGGGGCGTGGGTGGTCCCGGTCGTGGAACGGACCTACGCTCTCGACATGAGCAACGACCCCACCCGCCGCGCGCTGCTCGCCGGCACCACCGCCGCCGCTGCCTGCGCCGTCGCCGGAGGAAGCGTGACCCCTGGAACCGCCCGTCAGCCCGCCATCTACCTCCCTCACGGAGGCGGTCCCTGGCCCTTCGTCGACGTGGGCTTCGGCGACCGGGCCCAGTGGGACGGGCTGCGCGCCTGGCTCGAGGCGCTGCCCGCCAGCCTCCCCGAGCCCCCGAAGGCGATCCTCGTGATCTCGGCGCACTGGGAGGAGCCGGTCCCGACGCTGATGACGAGCGCATCGCCGCCGATGCTCTACGACTACTACGGCTTCCCGCCCGCCTCGTACACCATCACCTGGCCCGCGCCGGGAGCGCCGCTGCTGGCCAACCGGGTGTCGGAGCTGCTGGCCGCCGCGGGGCTCCCGAGCGCGACCGACACCGAGCGCGGCTTCGACCACGGCACGTTCGTGCCGCTGAAGGTGGCGTGGCCAGGCGCGGACGTGCCGACCCTGCAGCTGTCCCTGGTCCGCGGCCTCGATCCCTCGGTCCACCTCGCGATCGGGCGGGCGTTGGCGCCGCTGCGGGACGAGGGCGTGGTGATCCTCGGCAGCGGCATGAGCTTCCACAACATGCGGGGCTTCGGGCCCGCGGGCCGTGGGGCGAGCGAGGCCTTCGACGCGTGGATGGCGGAGGCCTGCGCGCAGCCGACCGAGGAGCGCGATCGCCGGCTGTCCCGCTGGACCGAGGCCCCGGCCGCTCGCGCGTGTCATCCGCGCGAGGAGCACCTGCTCCCGCTCATGGTGGTCGCGGGGAGCGCTGGGGGGGATCCGGCGAGCGTCCCGTTCCGCGACCAGCTGCTGGGCGTGCTGGTGTCCGCCGTCCGCTTCGGTTGAGGGTGGCGTAACGCATGCGAGACGCCGGGAGCCGCGGCGGCCCGGGTACGACCTGAGCATGCACGACCTCACGCTCATCGAGCTGCTCCACCTCGCCGCCGACGTTCCCGACGTGACGACGGCGCGCATCCGACGTTTCCTGTACGGGGCCATCCGCGGTCGCTGGGGCTGGACCGTTCGAGAGGGGGACGACGCCCGCCTCGACGTCTGCGCACCGGACGGTGCCATGTGGACGGGTCTGACCTTCGCCGCGTTGGTGGCCCTCCTCGACAACCCGTCGGTGGGCGCCGCGATCATGCCCTGACCGGCAGGAGGCACGCGAGCGGCGATTCGGCTAGCCTTCGGGCGCGAGGAAACGAATGCCGTCGCTGTCGAAGCGTGTAGGGACCCTGCAGGAGAGCGCGATCCGGAAGCTGGACTTCGTGGTCCGGCGTCAGGAGGGCGTGAAGTTCCATCGGTTGAACATCGGTCAGCCCGATGTCGCGACCCCTCAGCCGCTGCTCGATGCGATCGCGTCGTTCCGGCCCAGGGTCCTGGCCTACGGTCCGGCCGGCGGCACGCCGGAGTGTCGGGAGGCCGCCGCGGCGTACCACGCGCGCTGGAGCCCCGGCCTCGACGGGATGCACGTCTCCGTCACGTGCGGGGGCTCCGAGGCGCTGCTGTTCGCGTTCACCGCGGTCTGCGATCCCGGTGACGACATCGTGGTCCCCGAGCCGTACTACACGAACTACAACGGCTTCGCGACGGTCGCGGGGGCCAACGTCCGCCCGATCCGCACGACGCTGGCGGACGGCTTCCACCTGCCGTCGGACGACGTGCTGGACGCGGCGCTGACCCCGCGGACGCGGGCTGTCGTGTTCGCGAACCCGGGCAACCCGACGGGCGCGGTGTACGGCCGCGAGGAGCTCGCGCGTCTGCTCGCCTGGGCCGCGCGGCACGACCTGTTCGTCATCGCGGACGAGGTCTACCGTCGGATCTGGTTCGAGTCGCCGCCGACCTCGGCGCTCGAGTTCGAGGAGCACCGCGACCGCGTGATCGTGGTGGACAGCCTCTCCAAGACCTACTCGGCCTGCGGGCTGCGCGTCGGCTTCCTGCTGAGCCGCAACGACGTGCTCATGGAGAAGATCGAGCGCCTCGCGCAGGCGCGACTCGGGGTGCAGCCGCTCGCGCAGCACGTGGCGATGGCCGCGCTCTCGCTGCCCGAGAGCTACTACGAGGAGGTTCGCGGGGTGTACGCCGAGCGCGTCGGGGGCATGGTCGACGCGCTGGCCGAGCTCCCGGGCGTGGTCGCGCCCCGACCCGCCGGCGCCTTCTACTCCATGGTCGAGCTGCCGGTGAGCGACACCGAGCGCTTCGCCCGCTGGCTGGTGGAGTCGTTCCGGCACGAGGGCGAGAGCGTCGTCGTCGCGCCCGGGCCCGGGTTCTACGCCAGGCCCACCGATGGCCGCAACCAGATCCGCCTCGCCGCCGTCAACGACGTGGCGACCCTCCGTCGCGGCGTCGAGCTGCTCGGCCGCGGGGTCGAGGCCTTCCGGCGCGAGCACGGCTGATGGCGGGCGCGGACCACGACAGCTCGCACATCTTCCAGTCGCTCGCGGTCAACCTGGTGATCGCGATCGGCAAGGGCGTGTGTGCGTTCCTCACCGGGTCGGGCGCGCTGCTCGCGGAGACGATCCACAGCTTCGCCGACTGTGGGAACCAGATCCTGCTGCTGGTCGGGGTGCGCAAGTCCGCCAAGCCGCCGGACGAGACCCACCCGCTCGGGTACGGCCGCGCGCTCTACTTCTGGTCGTTCCTGGTCGCGATGCTCCTGTTCTCCGGCGGAGGCGTCTTCTCGGTCTACGAGGGCTTCCACAAGATGCACGAGCACGGCGAGGAGAGCGGCCCGACCGAGCTCCTCATCGGGCTCGGGATGCTCGCGTTCTCACTGCTGCTCGAGGGCTGGGCCACCATCGGCAACGTCCGCGAGCTGAACAAGCGCCGGGGCCAGCGCGGCTTCGTCGAGTACCTCCGGTTCACGAAGGACAGCGACCTGGTCGTGATCTTCGGCGAGAACTCGGCGGCGGTGCTCGGGCTCGGGTTCGCGCTCGGCGGCCTCGGCATGACGCACCTGACCCACGATCCGGTGTGGGACGCGTACGCGACCGTCGCCATCGGCACCGTGCTCATCGGCGTCGCGCTCTTCCTCGCCGTCGAGATCATGGGTCTGCTGGTGGGCGAGGCGGCCGACCCCGAGATCCGCCGGGACATCGACCTGTCCGCGGGAGAGACCAGCGGCGTGACGCGCGTGCTGCGGGTCATCACGTTGCAGCAGGGCCCGGGCGAGGTGCTCGTCGCCTGCAAGGTGGCGATCGACGGCGCGCTGAGCGGTGCGCAGGTCGTCGCCTCGATCAACGACTTCGAGCGACGCGTGAAGGAGAAGCGTCCCGAGGTGCGCTGGCTCTTCGTGGAGCCCGACGACCACGCGTAGGAGCCTGTGGCGCGTAGGCCGCTCCGCGGCCTGACGCACAGGCTCCTCCCAGCTCGCGCAGCGAGCGGTGCCCGTGCCCGTGCCCGTGCCCGTGCCCGTGCCCGTTCGGTCCCGGCGGAAATCCAGGGCGGGAGATGGATCCCGCCCACGGCGGGACGGATGGCGGTGCTGCTCGGGAGGGCCACATGGGCGTCAGGCGGGCGCGGTTCGAGCAGGCGAGTTCGCGCCCGCGGAGCGGGCTCGCTTCTATCGGATGGCGAGGCGGTCAGCGACCGAGTGCGCGGGACAAGTCATGGTGTGCCGCCGCCTCGGACCCACCGACGCGCCGCGCGTACCGCCCGTGGTCGCCGGAACGGGCAGGGGCACGGGCACGGGCACGGGCACCGCTCGCTGCGCGAGCTGGGAGGAGCCCGACGGGCTCCTAGCGGGGGATGATCCGCCCCGCCTGCAAGCGGTGGCCGAACGCCTGCTCCGCGCGAGCGGCGAGCTCCGAGCCCGGGATCCTCGCGGTGCCGAGGTCCCAGGCCCGCACGTCGCCGTCGCGGCTGGCGGTGAGCAGCAGGGCCCCTCTTGGGTCGAAGTCCAGCTGGTCGACGCGGTCGCGGTGTCCGTGCAGCACCGCCAGCGGCTCCCGGCTGCCGACGGCCAGCAGCGTCACGTCCTGACGGGTGGTGGCGGCGGCGGCGAGTGCCCCGTCCACGGACAGCGCGACCGCCACGATCTCCGCGCCGAGATCGTGATGGGCGAGCACCTCGCCGGTCTGGGCGTCCAGCACGCGCACCTTGCCTGTGGCTCCACCGAGCACGACGCGGCCGCCATCGCCCGAGACCGCGTGGACGACGGCCCCTCGGGCATCTCCGAGCTCCCGGAGCCCCATGGTGGGCACGTCCAGCGCCACCGCCTGGCCCGCGGCGCGATCGTTGAGGACGACGGTGCCCGGCCGTCCGGCGCTCACCCAGCCCCAGCTGCCCGCCAGGCGACCGAGGACCTGCCCGTCGCCCAGGCGCAGCCGGGTCCCGTGACCCTCGGCGTCCACCAGCACGGCCTCGTCCGCGCTCACCAGCGCGGCCGACACGAACGGAGGGGCGGCGGTGGCGGCGGTGGTTCCCGCTCGCAGGTCCACCCGGGCGAGACCGCCGCCCGTCGCCACCACCGCGTGGTCGGCGTCCGCGAAGCCCACCAGGCGCCGCGCACCAGGCGCCGGGAACGCGCCCAGCGGCGCCCCCGTCCCCACGTCGAACAGCTGTAGCGAGCCGGTCGTCCCCGAGACGACCACCACGCGCGTCCCGTCGGGCGTGAACGACACGTCGTCGGGTCGCGTCACACCCCCGTACAGGCCCACCGCACCGGTCGCCCCACGCTCGGCGTCCAGCGCCCACAGGCGGAGTCGCCCGTCGTCGCCCGCGACCGCGAGCAGCCTCCCGTCCGCCGACGTGGCCACCCCGTCGCTCCCCGCGACCCGCTCGGGGAGATCCGCCGCCGGCGCGACGGCCGCCGCGTCCAGGAGCCGCACCCTCCCGCTCTCGCGGACGTCCACCAGCAGCGCCCCGTCGCGGGCGAAGCGCACGCGGCCCACCCCACCCTCGCCGCCGGCGAGCAGCCAGCCCGCGCCGCCCTCCGCGAGCACCCCGATCGAGCCGTCCGCCGTGCCCACCGCCACCCGGGAGGCGTCCAGGGCGTCCAACGTCCGCACCCGTCGGCCGGGTGGGCCGGCGAGCACGGTCGCGGTGAACGTCGACGGGTCCAGCACGCCCAGGCTCTCCTCGCCGTCCGCGAGCCAGATCCCCTCGGCCACGGCCAGATCCGTCACCGCGCGGGGCCAGGGGAGCCGCCCGCGAGGGTCGTCGACGCGGACCAGCGCTCCCGGGCCTCCGTCCCGTGGACCGAGCGCCGCCACCGCGCCGCCAGGAGCATCCGCGAGCGCCACCACCGGCTGCCCGAGCTCCGTCGGCGGCGAGGGAGCCCCCTCGGCCGCGTACCGGATCGCTCGGCCCCGGCTCGTCCCCACGACCACGGCGCCGTCGTCGTCCACCAGGAGCGCGCTCACCACCTCGTCGGGCTGGAGCGCGGTCGGGAAGCGCGCCTCTGCGCCGTCGAGCCCGAGGACCACCAGCCCGTCGGCGTCGTCGCAGGCCGCCCACCGTCCGCCGGGGGCCACCACCACGTGGCGACAGGTCGCCTCCGCCTCCACCGCCAGCGTCGGCGTCCACCGCCTGGCGGTGTACATCGCGACGCCACGCGCCTCGGGGGTCTCCGCCAGGGCCAGCGAGCCCGCCGCGTACAGGGTCGCGCCGATCGGGTCGCCCGGCAGCGCCGCGTCCGCCCGCGCCCGCAGGGTCTCCGCCAGCGCCGCGACCGCCGCCTCGCGCTGCATCCGGAGCTGGAGGGCCGCCGCGGCGAGCACCAGCAGCACCGCCACCAGCCCGAGCCCGCTCACCGCGATCACGCCTCGGTTCTGGGAGACGAAGCGGCGCACGAGCTCGGTGCGGCCGTAGTGGTAGGCGGTCACCTCGCGCCCGGTCAGCCAGGCCTCGATGTCCGCGGCGAACTCCTTCGCCGACGGGTACCGGTCGCGGCGGCGGATGGACATCGCCCGCTCGACGACCGCCGCCAGGTCGGGCGGGGCCCCCGGGTTCACCTCCAGGACCGGCCGCGCCACCCCCACGCGCACGTCCTCGAGGATCTGGGCGGTCTCGCCGCTGAACGGCGTCGTCCCGGCGAGGATCTCGTAGAGCATGACGCCGAGGCTCCACACGTCCGAGCGGGCGTCGACCTCGTCGATCCGGCCAGCCGCCTGCTCGGGGCTCATGTAGGCCGGGGTGCCCATGACGGTCCCCACCGCGGTCTGCTTGGCGCCACCGGGCTGGCCTGCGCGATCCTGCGCCTGGGTCGGCGTGAACGAGGTGGGCAGCCCGAGCGTGGGCTGCGCGTCCTCCCCGCGCATGGACCGCGCGATGCCCCAGTCGAGCACGAGCGTCTCGCCGAACTCGCCGACCATGACGTTCTCGGGCTTCAGGTCGCGGTGGACGACGTTCCGGCTGTGGGCATAGGCGACCGCGTGCGCGACCGCGAGCAGGTCGGGGAGCAGCGCGAGCCGCAGCGGCAGCGTGCGCGCGTCCTCGATCGCCGCCGCGAGCGTCCGGCCGCGGATGCGCTTCATCGTGTAGAACACGGTCCCGTCCGGTCGCCGGCCGATGTCGTGGACCGGTACGATGCCGGGGTGCTCGAGCTGTGCGGTGATCCGCGCCTCGCGGAGGAAGCGTCGTTCGAGGCCGCGGCTCGCTCGACCGTGCGGACCGCCCGCGGCGAGGACCTTGAGCGCGACCTCGCGCCCCATCACGTGGTCGCGCACGGCGAGGACCTCGCCCAGGCCTCCCTTCCCGAGGGGGAGTGTCCCCGAGTAGCGCCCGGGGACCTCGTCCGGCACGTTCGCCGGATCCGCGCGCACCTGCTCGTCGGTGGTCTCCAGCTCGACCGGGGCCGGCGGGTCGTCCTGCCAGGTTCGGTGGGTCCCACTCACGGCCCGCAGGATACCGCGCCTCAGCGCCCGCCCAGCACCTCGATGAGCGCACCCGCCACGGCGTCGGCGAAGGCCGCCTCGGTCTCGGGCTCGGACCAGCGGGCCACCTCCGCCGGATCGAGGGCGTGGTGGGTCTCGACGATGACCGCCGGGATGGGTGGCTCGTACAGCATCAACAGCCCGCGGAGGTCGCGGAACACGCCGGGGACCTCGGTGTCCGTCTCGTACAGGCCCTCGTAGTCGGCGCCGTCGTAGGGGAGGGGACCCGCCGCAGCGAGACGCCGGGCGAGCGCGCGGGCGAGATCCCGCCGACCGTCGGCCCGGGCGACCGTCGGGGCCCGCCGTGACCAGAGCACGGAGAAGCCCGGCCCGGTCGTCATCCTCCTGCAGCTCAGGCCCGGCGAGGGCTCCCAGGGAGCGGGTTCGCCCCGCACGTCGGCGTGGATGCCCAGGAGGGCCTCGGCGCCACCGGCCACCGCGGCGGCGATGCGCGACCGGTAGGAGGGACCGTGCTCGTCGTGGCGCGCGAGGAGCACACGGAAGTGCCCCGTCGCCTCCAGTGCCTCCGCGAGGGCTCGGCTCGCCCGCAGCGTGTAGGCCGACTCCTCCGTACACCAACAGCTGATCGCACCCTGGTTGCCACCGGTCCCGTGGCCCGGATCCACCATCACGACATGCTGGCCGAAGCCCTCGGGGAAGACGGGCGGGTCGCGTCGGATCGGAGCGCCGAGCTGCGGCCAGCGCGCCTCGGCGGCAGGGGGCGGCACGATGAGCCCGGGACGCGCCGGGAGCGGCTCGGGAGGCGGGGCGGTGCAGGCCAGCAGGAACGTCCACACCCCCCGAACGTCACCTCAAGAGTGCGGCAGGTCCAACCAGTGCGCCTCGACCGCGTCGAGGATGGGGTTCACCTGGCGGAGGAAGGCCCCCTGGATCGCCTTGCTACCGATGTTCTCCATCAGCGCGTTCAGTTCGGGATCCTCCGGCTTGAAGCCGGCGTACATCCTCCCGGTCGCGGACACGCGCTGCTTGCCGTTCACCGACGGCTCGAGGCAGGCCTCGATCTCGATGCGGTCGATGCGTCGCTGGATGTTGTAGCTCGACTCGGTGAAGTCGAGCGTGATCCGACGACCGGGACCCGAGGCGCAGGTCGTGGGAGCGGCGGTCGCGATCACGTGCGCCCGCTCGTCGATCGCCTTCCCGGCGGCGTTGCCCCACACCGGCAGCTCGAGGACCGTGGGGGTGCCCTGCGACACCACCTCCTTCTGCAGCTCGATCTTCACGCCGGGGACCCAGGGGATCGCGGGCTCGTACAGCTCGAAGATGCGCGCGATGTCCGCGACCGAGGACAGCGCGTCCTCGGGATCCACTCCCTCGGGGACGACCAGGGAGTCCTGGACGATCTTGATGGGAGGAGCCGGATCGACGGTCGCGTGAGCGGGGGGAGCGAAGGCGAGAAGCAGTCCGAGCATGGTCACCTGCGAGTGTCGAACCAGGACGCGTCCGGGCGACGTTCCTTCAATGGCACGGTGTCGTGGCGGCGTCACCTGTCGCGTCACCGTCCGTCACCTTCCGATACAACCCAGCCGAGGAAGCTCCGGAGGCGGTCTCCCTCGCGCTCGGCGTCGGCCCGGCCGAGCTCCAGCAGCTCGCGGGTGTACGCCCGATCGAACAGCAGGTAGCTCGCGAGGTCGGATCCCGAGCCCTCCCCGATGTCCACCAGCTTGAGCAGGGCGTGCACCGTCCCGCCGCGACCGAGCACCGACAGCCTGCGCAGGTGATCGCCCGCGAGCTCACCCAGGTCCTGCGACGGGTGGATCGCCAGCGCGTCGACCGGGTGGTGCACCGCGTCTCCGCGGGCGCGCGCGTCCTCCGCCATGCGGGCGACCACGTCGTCGCCGCCGGCGGCGCGGACGTCCGCGAGGAGGCGGTTCACGCGCTCGAGGTTCTCGAGATCCTGGTCGACGTGGTCCAGCAGGAAGGCGTCGAGCACCTTCCCGAGGAGGAAGGGCGCCCCCGGGTACCGGCCCGTGCCGAGCTCCGGCCGGTCGTCCTTGCGGTTGAGCGCGATCACGAGCAGCTTGCGGGCGCCGAGCCGGATCGCGGGACCCATGGGCGTGTTCAGCCGCAGACCGCCGTCGGCGTACAGGTCGCCGTCGATGGCGACCGGCGGGAACACGAGCGGGATCGCGGCCGAGGCCAGCACGTGGGGCGAGCCGATCCGGTCGCGCCGGACCTGGACCTTCCGTCCGAAGCCCACGGGGTCGGCGATCTCGTCGGGAGCCTCGAGGAAGACCACGGGGCTGCCGGTCGCGACGTGGGTGGCGGTGACCGTCAGCGCGTTCAGCCGGCCCTGCGCGAGGTTCGTGCGGATGCGCGGCCAGTCGATGGCCCGTCCCACGAGCGCCATGAGCGGACGGGGGTCGAACATGCCCGCGCCCGCGTTCCCGCCGAGCACCACCCGCCACAGGCCGAGCGCCTGCGGGATCCGCAGCCGAAGCACGCGGTCCAGCTCGAGGCTGGTCCACAGGTGGTTCATGCGGGCGGAGGCACCGACGGGGTCGTGCAGGTTGGCGGCGAGGAACGCGGCGTGGATCGCGCCCACGCTCGTGCCGCAGAGCGCGTGCAGGTGCGGACGGACGCCGCGGGCCGCAGCGTCCTCGAGGATCCACGACAGCACGCCGGCCTCGTAGGCGCCGCGCGCGCCGCCGCCCGAGAGCACGAGCGCGGTCGGGGTCATCCGGACCTCCTGGCGTACGGGAAGACCCGCCGGATCGGTCGGAGCCGGCAGGTGGCGAGCAGCTCGCGCCAGCGACCGCTCTCCTCGCGCTGACGCAGGTCGAGGCGCACGGAGGGTGCGGCCCAGGCCTCGATCACCGGGCCCTTCGCGGGCAGGCCGCCGGACCGCCAGACGTCGGGGTCGCTCGTGGCCTCGGCGCGCTCGGGGTCGAAGCCCAGGCGCGCGCCGAACGGCCCGACGTCCTCGGCCTCGCCGCCGTCTCCGGGCCACACGAGCCCCCAGGGGAACACGGTGCGCCGCCCGCCGGCGTGCAGGTGCTCGGCCTCGTCGGGGGAGGGGAGGTCCAGCCCCTCGGCGGCGAGCATCGCCCGCACCTGCTGGAGGGCGTCGACGGCTGCGTCGTCGCGGGTGCGGGCGACCAGCGCGTGGCCGTCGGAGGGCTCGACCGGCGCGAGGAAGGGCGCCAGCGGGACGGTGCGGACGGGGGAGCCGAAGCTGGTGAGCCAGGCCTCGGGCTCGTCGTGCTCGTCGCAGGCCTCGGCCCACGCGCGCCGCCGCGGGACACCGAGCTTGCACTTCACGCCGTTCCAGCCGAGCTGGACGTTGCCGCCGGGCACCAGCACCCAGTCCTCGCCCTGTCGGTCGTAGTGGCACACCGCGCGACCCTGGTGCTCGCGGACGCCGACGTAGGTGAAGGCCGCGGGGAGGACGCGCTCCACGACGGCGCCCACGCGGTCGCGGTCCTCGGCCGACAGGCGGTCCCACACGTCGAGCTGGAGCACCTTCTCGAGCGGCGCGACCGGCGGCGGATCGAGGTCCGCCAGCGCGCGGACCGCGGGATCGCTCGGGCGCTCGGGGATGGGCACCGGGCCGGGGTCGTCCGGTAGATCCCAGTCCACCGGCGCCGCCCCGACCTCCTCGAGCAGCCGGTTCACGGCCGAGAACGGCCGGCTGCCGAAGAAGCCGGTGTTCGCGGAGAGCGGCGAGGGGTGTACGCCCTCCAGCACCCGGTGCCACGGGCTCTTGATCCGGCTCGCCTTCTTGCGCGCGTACCCACCCCAGAGCACGAAGACCACGGGGTCGGTCCGGCGGTCGAGGGCGTCGATCACGGCGTCGGTGAGCTTCTCCCAGCCCTTGTTCGCGTGCGAGCCGGGGGTCCCGTCGCGGACGGTGAGCACCGCGTTGAGCAGCATCACGCCGCGGTCGGCCCAGGCACCGAGGTACCCGTGCGGGGGCATGGGCAGGCCGAGGTCGGTCTGGCGCTCGCGGAAGAGGTTCGCCAGGGAGCCGGGCAGCGGCACGCCCGGACGGACCGAGAACGACAGGCCGTGCGCCTGACCGAAGTTCGCGTAGGGGTCCTGGCCGAGGATCAGCACGCGGACGCGATCATGGGGTGTCCGCTCGAACGCCGCGAACACCTCCTGCTCCGGCGGGTGGACGACGTGCTGCTCGCGCTCGGCGGCCACGAACGCCTGGAGCTTGGGCCACCAGGGCTGCGCGAGCTCGGCGGCGAGGACCTTCGCCCAGCCGGCGGGGAGCTGGGCGCTCACTCCTTCACCACCGGCAGCAGGGCGGCGACCGGCGCCATCGTGACCTGCAGCTGGGGCCCCAGCGGTCCGAAGCTCACGTTGGCGTCCGCCGAGCCGCTCGCGTCGAGCAACCAGCGGTCGGGCGAGGCGGCGAGGGTGGCGAGCGTGGTGTCGATCGCACCCTGCCAGGTCTCGTCGAGCTCGGGCCGGAGCGCGCGGAGCCGCTCGACGACCTGCTCGGCCTTCGCCCCCTTCGGCGGCCCCTTGCAGGAGAGCTCGGCGATCAGCGCCTCGGCGCGGGCCGCCGGGGAGTCGTCGGCGAGGTGGGCGTACGTCCGGAGCGCGGCCTTGCTGTCGGCGCGGCGCCCGGTGTCCGCGGCCTCCACGAGCTGGATCTGCGCGAGCAGGCGCTCCGCGTCCACGCCCGCGGCGACGGCCTCCTCGAGCCGCTGGCGGGCCAGCGCGAAGTCGTCGACCAGCGTGAGCGCCGCCGCCCCCGCGCGCAGGGCGTCGATGGTGGGCGGCTGGTGGGTCAGGAGGCGGTCCGCGCGTCGCACGAGCTCGCCCGCGCCGGGCTGCTCGGTGCCCTCGGTCATCTCGAAGCGCACGACCACGTCGACCAGGCTCAGGCTGTCGGCGAGCAGTGACTCGGGCTCCCCGCGCTGCGCGTAGGCCGCGAGCTCACCGTCGATGTCCACCTTCCACAGCGGCGAGTCGGGGCTCGCGCCCATCGCCCGCGCGAGGACCGCGGCGGTCACCCGATGGGGAGCGAGCTCCGCGCTCAGCCCGTGCCGATCGGCCTCGTCGAGGAGGAAGCCCAGGCCCTCCACGTCCCCCGAGGCGAGCAGGAAGCCCGACGCCGTGGTCCACAGCTCGAGCTCCTCGGGCCAGGCGTCCAGGCCCTGCCGCAGCACCGAGAGCGCGTTGGGAAGGTCCTGGGCCTCGAAGCGTTCCTTCGCGGCGTCCAGGAAGGCTGTCGGGGGAGGGACGACCGGCGCTTCGGCGGAGGCCTCCGGTTCGACGGGGGCCTCCTGCGCGACGGCGGTGGCGGGCCAGAGCAGCATCGGACTCCTCGCGGGGAGGTCCTCCTACTCCGGCGGCCTGCTCAGTGGAACCGCACGTACTCGAAGTCCTCGGCCTTGTCGTCGATGCCGCGGCGGGGCGGCGCGATCCAGTTCGCCATCTTCCCGGGCTCGAGCACCTGGCCCATGATGCGGCGCAGGAAGGCGTCGTTCTCGGCGGTCGGCAGCCAGGTGTCGCGCTTCGCCTCCCAGACCGCGTCGTCGACCGGGTTGCCCTCGGGATCGAAGTGCGCCCCGGCGTACAGGCCCTGACGGCGATGGAAGCGCGTGCTCGGCAGCTTCAGCTGGAAGTCGAGGCCCTCGGAGGCCAGCGTCTTGTTCCAGCGGGCGACGCTCTTGGCGCAGTCGTCGCGGTAGTCCTCGCGCAGGACCTCGTTGAGCACCTGGCGCATCGGGAAGGTCTTGTCGACGAGCTTGCCGTCCTCCATCACCGGGATGGTCTTGAACGCGTCCAGCAGGACGTGGTCGTCGGTCCGCTTCTCCTCCTGGAAGCGCCCCTTCAGGCCAGCGGCGAACGCCTCGGACGCGTTGCTGCTCACCTCGGAGCCGAACAGGTCGAGGCAGTAGGAGAACCAGTAGTTGACGTACTTCTGGAGGACCTCGAGGTCGACGCCGCCGAGCTCGCTCGCGAGGCCGTTCTTCGACTCCTTCGTCAGCTGCGCCGAGCGCCGGACGACGCGGTCCACGCCGGTGTCGCCGACGAACAGGTGGTGGGCCTCCTCGGTCAGCATGAAGCGGCAGGAGCGGGCGAGGGGGTCGAAGCCCGACTCGGCCAGCGCGGCGAGCTGGAACTTCCCGTCCCGGTCCGTGAACATCGTGAAGCAGAAGAAGGACAGCCAGTCCTCGCACTTCTGGTTGAACGCGTCGAGGATCCGCGGCTTGTCGGCGTCACCGCTGCGGCGCTCGAGCATTGCCTCGGCCTCCTCGCGGCCTTCGCGGCCGAAGAACGCGTGCAGCAGGTAGACCATCTGCCAGAGGTGGCGGCCCTCCTCGACGTTGACCTGGAACAGGTTGCGCATGTCGTAGAGGGAGGGTGCGGTGTCCGCGAGGTGCCGCTGCTGCTCGACCGAGGCGGGCTCGGTGTCGCCCTGGGTCACGATGAGCCGGCGGAGCGTCGCGCGGTGCTCGCCCGGGACCTCCTGCCACACGGGGCGTCCCTTGTGGTCGCCCATCGCGATGCGGCGGTCCTCCTCCTGCTTCGACAGGAAGATGCCCCACCGGTAGTCCGGCATCTTCACGTACCCGAAGTTGGCCCACCCGCCGGCTTCGACCGAGATCGCGGTGCGGAGGTAGACGTCGTCGGCCTGGTGCCCGACGGGGCCCATCTCCTGCCACCAGGACAGGTAGTCCGGCTGCCACTTCTCGAGCGCGCGCTGCAGGCGCTTGTCCGAGGACAGGTCCACGTTGTTGGGGATGCGGGATTCCAGGTCGATGGCGGCCACGTTCACCTCACGCGTTCGCCGCCGTCTTTGCAGGATTCGATCCACCTGGTGTCACGGTGGAACCCCGGCTCTCCGTGCTCCGCCGTGCGGGATGGCCCACCCGGTGTGCGACAGGGCTCAGCGCTGGAGGCCGACCCCGACCGCCCGCAGGATGTCCTTGCGCGTGACGACGCCGACGACGCGGTCCACCTCGATCACGGCGAAGCGGCGGGTCTCCGGGTGCGACAGGAACCGGCCGGCGACGTAGTACACGTCCATCTCGGGGGTCACGGTCGGCACGTCGCGGCGCATGAAGTCGCGCACCTTGCCCGCGGGCACGTTCCCGTCCTTGCCCTCGGTCATCAGGCGGAGGCAGTCGAACTCGGAGAGCATGCCGGCCAGGCGGCCGTTCGCGTCGACCACCGGCGCGCCGGTCACCCCCTCGTCGATCAAGCGGTGCACGGCGTCGAGGATGTCGTCGTTCTCGGACAGGGCGTGCGTGTCGGTGTCCATGTACGTGCGGACGTTCGGGAGGTGCATCGGATCTCCGTGGCGGTCAGGGTACCATCCGCGACCCACGCCGAGGTCCCCCATGCTCCGTCTGTTGCTCGCCCTCTGCACCGCGCTCGCCGCGGGAGGGGACGGGTGGAAGCGTCCGCCCCCGCCCATCGAGCGCGTCCTCCTCGCGGCCCCGCCGCCGATCGTGACCGCCGTCCCCGGTGGCGACGACCTCTTCCTCGCCACCCCCGTGCAGTACCCGCCGCTGTCGGATCTGGCCGTTCCCTACATGGCGCTCGCGGGTCGCCGCATCGATCCGCGCAACGGTGCTCCCTGGGGAGCCAGCGGGTACGTGGGGCTCGCGACCATCGACGTCCAGTCGGGCCGACGCACCGATCTCGCGCTGCCCGAGGGGGCTCGCGTGCTGGACTGGACCTTCTCCGCCGACGGGCGCCGACTCGCGCTGGCGGTGCGGCACGACGACGCAGTCCGGCTCTATGTCTCCGAGGACGGCTCGCGCCCCGCGCGGATCGCCGACCTCCGTGTGAACCTCGTGCTGGGCGGCGCGCTCAGGTTCATGCCCGACCAGCGGACCCTCGCGGTGCTGGCCCGCCTGGAGGACGGCAGCAACCCACCTCCGGAGCCCGCGGTGCCCTTCGGTCCGTTCGTGTCCGAGGCCTCCGGCGCCTCGGCGGCGAGCACGTACGAGGCCCGTGACCTGCTTCGCACCTCGTTCGACGACCAGCTCTTCTCCTGGTGGGCGAACAGCCGCGTCGTCCTCGTGGACACGCACTCCGGGAAGTTCCGCACCATCGGACAGGCGGGTCCGCTCACGGACGTGCGCCCCTCGCCCGACGGCAAGTGGCTGCTGGTGGAGCGGTTGCAGGGTCCCTGGTCGCACCGGACCACCTGGGACCAGTTCGCCACGCGCTTCGAGCTGTGGGACCTGCTCGGCAACCCGCGGGAGGCGGCACGCCGGCCGATGGCGGAGAACGTGCCGATCCACGGGGTGCCCGAGGGCCCGCGCGACGTGCACTGGCAGCAGAACGCGGACGCGACGCTGGCGTGGACCGAGGCGCTCGACGGCGGCGACCCGGCCCGTGACGCGGAGCACCGGGACCGCCTGATGGTTCGCTCGGCCGACCTCGCGGAGCCCGCGCGCGAGCTGTTCCGCGCCGCCCACCGCATCCAGTCCGTGTCCTACGGCGCGACCGGGCTGGTGCTCGTCGAGCAGTACGAGCGCGAGCGGCGCTGGCGGCACGTGTGGACGATGGACGCGCGCTTCGGGTCCGCCTCCGCCAAGCCCTGGTTCGATCTGTCCGTGAATGACGAGTACGCGGACCCGGGGCGTCCGCTGCGCGAGCGGACCGCGGACGGCCGGTACCTGCTGGTGCAGGACAAGGACGTCCTGTGGTTCACCGGGGACGGCGCCAGCCCGAAGGGGGACCGGCCATTCCTCGATCGACGGGCGATCGGCGCGTCCAGCGCGACCCGCGTGTTCCGCAGCGCGCCCGACCGCTACGAGCGGTTCATCGGCTTCGCGGGGGACGACCGCGATCGGCTGCTGGTGCGCACCGAGTCCGAGACCTCGCCGCCGGGGGTGGTGGTCGCGACGGTCAAGGGGGCGGTCCGGACGCCGGCGCCTGGTGAGCCCGTGCTGGAGCGCACCGACGAGCGCCTCTACGCCGGGGCGGACCCCACACCCGAGCTGCGCAGGATCGAGCAGCGCATCGTGACCTACCAGCGGGAGGACGGCGTGCCGCTCTCCTTCCACCTGTACCTCCCGCCCGATCACGAGCCGGGCAAGCCGCTCCCCACGGTGGTCTACGCCTACCCCCGGGAGTTCAGCGATCCCGCCACCGCCGGTCAGGTCCAGGGCTCGGACCACACCTTCCTGCGGCTGCGGGGCCCGTCACACCTGTTCTACCTGCTCGACGGGTACGCGGTGCTCGACCAGACGGCGATGCCCGTGCTCGGCGATCCCGACACCGCCTACGACACGTTCGTCGACCAGCTGGTGATGGACGCGCGCGCGGCGATCGCGAAGGCGGTGGAGATCGGGGTCACCGACCCGCGCCACGTCGGCGTCATCGGGCACAGCCACGGCGGGTTGATGGTGGCGACGCTGCTCGCGCACTCCGACCTGTTCGAGGCGGGCGTGGCACGCAGCGGCGCGTACAACCACACCATCCGACCCTTCGGGTACCAGAACGAGCGCCGCACGTTGTGGGAGGCCCAGGCCAGCTACCTCGCGATGTCGCCCGTCATGTTCGCGCCCCAGCTCGAGGAGCCCATCCTCATCGTCCACGGCGCCGCCGACCAGAACCCGGGGACGATCCCCTTCCAGAGCGAGCGGCTGTACGACGCGGTGCGCGGCACGGGTGGGACCGCGCGCCTCGTGATGTTGCCGTACGAAGGCCACGGGTACGTCGCTCGGGAGAGCGTGGAGCACGTCCTCGCGGAGCAGCTGGAGTGGTTCGATCAGTACGTGAAGTGAGCCTCGACGGTACGGCCGAGTCCTCTGCTCGGTACGCCATGATGATATATGTACCGCCATTATTTGGTATGTGTACCCCGATTCGTACCGTCGGGGACTCCTCGCTGGACCTTCCCCGCGGTACACTCGCGCCGGGGAGGGAACGTGGCGGCCTGGGCGCTGCTGCTGATGGCCTGGCTTGCCGGGTGCTCGGGAGAGCCCTGGCCGGACGGCAACGAGATGAAGTTCGCGCTGGAGTGCGCCCACGCGGAGGCCTCCTGCGAGAGCTGTCATCCGTCCGACCAGCCCATCGGTCCGGTGGACGAGGCGTGCGCCTCCTGCCACCTCGACGACCGTCCGATGTCGCACGACCCCGCGACCACGGGCACGTGCTCGGACTGCCACGAGGGCGCCTGCGGGTGGGACTCGGTGACCAGCCCGCACCCGCCGGGCTTCTCCGAGCCCGAGCTCCACGGCCTGGTCTTCGACCTGCAGGACCCGTCCGAGGGGGACTGCCGCGAGTGCCACGGCGAGGATCTGTCGGGGGGCGACGCACAGGGCTGTGACGACTGCCACGCTCGCGAGGGGCACCCCGAGTGGCGGACCGAGTGCACGTTCTGCCACGGCGGCGTGGAGGGGACGAGCGGCGCTCCGCCCGAGGACATCGACAACACGACGGACCCGACGGCGATCTCGTTCCGCGCCCACATGGCGCACGTCGAGCCCGGCACGGAGTACCGCGCGCTGCCGTGCAGCGACTGCCACACCGATCACAACGACATCTTCACCCCGGACCACATCTACGACGCCACGCCGGGCGTGGGCGAGGCCGTGTTCGGGCGCTCCCCGTCGCCGGCGACCGTGTGGGACGGAACGAGCTGCTCGTCGAACTACTGCCACGGGGCGGGCCAGCGCAACGACGGCACCGTCGCCGACGGCAACACCCCGCTGGACTGCGACAGCTGCCACCGGACCACGAGTCAGTGGGGCCAGATGTCCGGGTTCCACGAGACGCACCTCGAGGAGCCGGGCATCGTCTGCAACGACTGCCACTCCGCGATCGTCGACCGGTCGGGCACCGTCGTGACCGGTCCGCGACACGTGAACGGCCTGCGCGACGTGTCCTTCTTCGAGCCCGCGATGTCGCGCGACCCGGTCGTCGGGACCTGCCTCGGGACCTGCCACGGGTACGACCACCAGGGCGAGGGCTGGGGCCACGTCCCGGGGTACGAGGATCCCGGGCTGCACGGGATCGACGCCAACCTGCAGGCGAGCGACTGCACCGCCTGCCACGGCGCCGACTGGAGCGGCGGGGTGGCGCAGGGCTGCGACGACTGCCACGCGTCCGAGGGCCACGCGGACTGGCGGACGGACTGCACCTTCTGCCACGGCGGGGAGAACGGCGATGTCGACGGGTTGCCGCCGCAGGACATCGACGACGAGACCGACGAGGCGCTGATCAGCTTCGGCGCACACCCTGAGCACGCCAGGACCGGCGGCATCGGGCACCCGGCGTACGGCTGCGACCAGTGCCACGTGATGCCGGGCGGTGCGCTCAGCCCCGGACACGCCATCGACGACACCCCCGGGGTCGCCGAGGTGGACCTGTCGGGCGGCCTGTCGTGGGAGGGCGGGTACGACCCGGTCGCCGTCTCGTGCAGCACGATGTACTGCCACGGCGACGGGCACGAGCCGTCGGGCACCATCGCGGACGCTGCGGGACCGCTGACCTGCGACAGCTGCCACCCGACGACGACGAACCAGCAGTCCATGTCCGGGACCCACGCGTCGCACCTGTCCGAGGGCATCACGTGCTCGGAGTGCCACGCCCCCGTCGTGAACGCCTCGAACGTGATCGTGACGCCCTCGCGGCACGTCGACCGCGTGCTCGACCTCGACATCGGGGCCACGGGGTACCAAGCGGGCGCCCAGACGTGCACCATCACCTGCCACGGCCAGACGCACGACGCCTGGTACTGGACCGGCCCGCATCCGCCCGGGTACGACGCCGCCGAGGTGCACGGCCAGGAGGCCCTGCAGCTGACCCAGGACTGCACGGACTGCCACGGGGCGGACCTGCGCGGGGGCAGCGGCCAGTCCTGCGACAACTGCCACCAGCCGGGCTGGCGGACGAACTGCACCTACTGCCACGGCGGCGCCAACGGGGACACCGAGGGCCTGCCGCCGCAGGACATCGACGACCAGGCCAACGAGGACCTGATCAGCTTCAAGGCGCACCCTGAGCACGCCGACGGCGACATCCACCCGCTCTGGGGCTGCGAGGTCTGCCACGGCAACGCCTCGCGGAACTACAACGACGCCTTCACGGACGTGGGCCACTGGATCGACTCCACGCCGGGGGTTGCCGAAGTCGCATTCACCGGGGATGCTGCGGGAACCTCCTACGGTGGTGGAAACTGCACGAACTCGTGGTGTCACGGGGATGGGCAGACCAGAGGCTCGTCCACGGATGGTACCGTCGCGCTCGACTGCAACGGATGCCACCGGTACGACTTCGATCTGGGTGCCATGTCGGGGACCCACGCGCTGCACCTGAACGATCCCACGATCAGCTGCGCGGATTGCCACACGCCCATCGTGGACGCCTCGGGTGCCATCACGACCCCCGCACGGCACGTGGACGGCACGGTGGATGTGGCCGCCGTGGCGATCGGGTGGGACGCCCCGAACGAGACCTGCACCAACAACTGCCATCAGCACCAGCACGGCGGCGTCTCCTGGAACGGCGGACACGTCCCGGGGTACGACGATCCGCTGCTGCACGGGCAGGACGCGCTGTTCGTGACCCTGGACTGCGCAACGGCCGGCTGTCATGGGACCGACCTGCAGGGCGGCGCCTCGGGGCAGGGCTGCGACTCCTGCCACACGGCGAACTGGAGCCGCGACTGCACCTACTGCCACGGCGGACGCCTGGGGGACACCGAGGGCCTGCCGCCCGAGGACCTCGACAACACCACGAACCAGAACCAGATCACCTTCAAGGCGCACCCCGAGCACGCCGACGGTGACGACCACGTCGCCTACGGCTGCGACGAGTGCCACGGGGCCGCGAGCATCGCCTACGTCGACGCCAAGACCGACGTGGGGCACTGGCGCGACGGCTCGCCGGGCCGGGCCGAGGTCGTGTTCTCCGCCGGGCTGTCCTCCGCCGGGACGTACGCCTTCGCGTCATCGACCTGCAGCAACCTGTACTGCCACGGGAACGGTAGGACCAACGGCAACGTCACGGACTCCGCCACCGCGGGCACCTGCAACGACTGCCACCCGCAGAACCGGCTGTCGGGCGAGCACGGGCGCCACCTGGGCGCCAACTCCGACTGCAGCGACTGCCACTACTCGGTGGTCCGCAACGGTGACAACGTGCAGTTCCCGAACAAGCACGTGGACGGCACCACCGACGTGCAGATGGATCCTTCGACCGGCCTGAGCTGGAATGGGAGCACCTGCAGCGGTGGTCGCTGCCACGGTGTCGAGCACTCCCACAACGGGGATCGCTGGTGAGCGTCGCGGTGGTGGGGGCCCAGGCCCCCGTAGCGAAGACCTCGCTCTGGTCGGTGTTCGCGTGGACCTGGCTGCTGTCCTTCGGGACGCTGCTCGGCGCGGGCGCCGCGGCCGTCCTCGGGCTGGGCTTCGGCTCGGGCTACTACCTGTCGTCGGACGCGGTCCGCGCCGACCACCCGATGCACCAGTGGCTGCGCCCAGGCGGCCCTGGTGGGGTGCTGCTGGGCGTCATCGGCACGACGCTGATGACCGTCATGCTGACGTACAGCATCCGCAAGCTGCTGGGGACGGGCCGGTGGTTCCGGTGGATGGGCAACACCACCTGGTGGCTGCGTTTCCACATGATCTGCGGCGTCATGGGCCCGGTGTACATCGTGCTGCACACGGGCCTGCGGATGCCGAAGGGCATCATCGCCATCGGGTTCTGGTGCATGGTGCTCGTCGCGCTCTCCGGGCTGTTCGGGCGGTACGTGTACGGCCACTTCCCGAAGTCCGCGGCCGGCAAGGCGATGAACCTCAAGGAGGCCAAGTCGGAGCTCGCGGACCTGCGGGCCAGGCTGGTCTCGGAGACGGCGGACGCCGACGGCGCGGCGATCGGCAAGGCCGTGTCGCTGGTGCACGACTTCGAGCGCGAGATCCACTCGATCGTCGGGTGGGTGGCGCTCGACTTCGAGGTCCGCCGGCGCATCGATCTGGTGAAGGTCCACCTCCGGCGCGCGGGGCTCCAGGGCCACACGTTCCGCGAGGCCAGCCACACGCTCGTGAGCCAGCTCGAGCTCCAGCGCAACCTGGGCGCCTGGGAGGTGTCCCGCCGGCTGTTCCGCTGGTGGCACCTGTTCCACAACCCGCTCGCCCGCGCGATGTACCTGATCGTGGCGCTCCACCTGTTCAACGCCATCATCTTCGGCGGCGCCTTGTCCCAGCTGACGCTCCTGGTCCCCTGATGCTCGACTACGGTTGGTACTGCGTCGTCATCGGCGCCATCGGGGTCTTCCTGGTCCTCCCCACCTGGCTGCGGATGACCATCGAGGATTGGCGCGCGCGTCGCGCCCACGCCCAGGCCAAGGAGGAAGGTCGGCTCGAGCCGGTCACGATCACGCCCTACGTCGACCCGGCGGTCTGCATGGGCTCGGGGGCGTGCGCCACGGCTTGTCCGGAGAAGGTCCTGCGCGTGGTGAACGGCCAGGCCGCCGTCGTCGACGCCGGGCACTGCGTGGGCCATGGCGCCTGCGTCGCCGCCTGCCCCGTGGACGCCATCAGCCTGGTGTTCGGCTCGGAGAAGCGCGGCATCGACATCCCGTGGGTCGGCCCGGACTTCCAGTCGAACGTGCCCGGCATCTGGATCGCGGGCGAGCTCGGCGGCATGGGGCTCGTCGCGAACGCCGTCGAGCAGGGCAAGCAGGCGATGGACGGCGTGATCGCCACGCTCCCGAAGTACCGCGGCGAGGACGCGGACGTGGTCATCGTCGGGGCGGGACCGGCCGGCATCGGCGCGGGGCTGCGGGCCCACCAGAAGAAGCTGCGCTACGAGCTCCTCGAGCAGGACGAGCTCGGCGGCGCGATCACGCACTATCCCCGGCAGAAGCTGGTGATGACGCGCCCGATGGACCTCCCGGGGTACGGCAAGGTCCGCTACAGCACGGCCCGCAAGGAGGAGCTGGTCGCGCTGTTCCAGGACATCCTGGAGAAGACGGGGCTGCGGGTCAGCGAGCGGGAGCGCGTCGAGGGGATCGTCCCGCAGAAGGACGGCACCTTCGTGGTCAAGACGAACCGGCGGGACATCTCGACCACCCGCGTCGTGCTCGCGGTCGGTCGGCGCGGGACGCCGCGCAAGCTCGGGGTGCCCGGAGAGGAGCACGAGAAGGTGGCGTACCGCCTGCTCGATCCCGAGCGGTACCAACACCAGCACATCCTGGTGGTGGGCGGCGGGGACTCGGCGATCGAGGCGGCGTGCTCGCTCGCGGAGCAGACGGGCAACCGGGTGACGTTGTCGTACCGCGGCGCGGTCATCGACCGACCGAAGGCCGCGAACAAGCAGCTCCTCGAGAAGGCGGTCGAGATGGGCGCCGTGACGCAGCTGCTCGAGTCGCAGGTCGTCCGCATCGACGCGGACCGGGTCACGATGACCCAGGGCGGGCGGACGCTGGTCGTGCCCAACGACTACGTGTTCGTGTTCGCCGGCGGCGTGCTGCCGACGCAGTTCCTCAAGTCCGCGGGCATCTCGGTCACGACGCACTACGGCAAGCGCGTCGGAGCTTGATCGAGATCAGACCGTAGGGGGGCTCTGCCCCCCTCGTCACCCCCCGCCCGAGGCGCTCTGCTACGGCGAGGCCGGGCTCCGAGGGCTCGGCGTGAGCCAGTGCTGGAGCTGGACGAACGCCCCGAAGCCGGGGTCGGTGACGGGCAGCGGCTCGAGGATCGTGCTGCCGCCGGCGACCAGCACGAAGCCCGCCGGGGCGAGCCAGGTGACGAACAGGTCGCCGTAGAAGCCGGGCTTGCCCGCGTAGTCCTGCTCGAGCAGCAGGCGAGCCGAGGTGTCGACCGCGAAGCGGCCGTCGCTCGTGGGCTCGACGAGCAGCGTCAGGCCGAGGTCCTCGCGGAGCCCCTGGGCCTCGGTGAGCACGAGCTGGGCGTCCGCCTGCACCTCGAAGCGCTCGGCCACCGCCGCCGCGTTGGGGCCGACGCGGACGTACGCGAGGTCGGGGTTCGGGTGGTAGCGGTACCGGGCGTCGAGACCGATGCGCGGCACGACGCTGCTCCCCGCAGGCTGCCAGCGGCCGTCCACGCCGACGAGGTGGTACAGGCGCGGATCGGTGAGGTCTTCGACGAAGGCATCCGCGACGCCGCTGTCCTGCAGGCGCCGGATCCAGCGCTCCACGTCGGGGTCGAGCGCGCCGGTGCCGAGGTACCGCACGGTCGAGAACGCCTCGTACAGCGCGTGCAGGCGCACGCTGTCCGCCGGGCGGAGCCGAGCCTCCACGGCGCCGTCGGAGAGCCACTGGCCCCCGTCGTCCGGCACCTGGGCGTCGAGGCGGCCGGAGACCTCCAGCGTCGGCGGCGCCGAGAACGCGCCCTGGACGAGCACCGCGGCGCGATCGAGGCCGCCCTCGGCCACGAGGAACTCGCCCACCGCCGACAACAGGACCGTGCGGTCCTGGAGCGCGAGGATGGGACCCCCGCCGAAGCGGGGCGCTGGGCGCGTCGTGAACAGGTCGGGGGCCTCGCCCCCCCACACGCCGAGCTCGAGCGCACCCGTGCGCACGCGGGCCTGCACCCCGTCCACGAGCCGCGGACCCCCGAGGTAGACCGCGCTGCGTCCGAGGTCGATGGTCACGGGGCCGTTGACGAGCCGCGCCTCCACCGAGCGCACGCGGGTCTGCTCCCAGGGGTCGTCGGTGCCCGACGGGTCGATCGTGAAGCGCCCGTCCACGATCGCCGTGATCCGACCGTTCGCGAGGTCGACCAGCCCCCAACGCAGCCGCTCGGACAGCATGAGGTCGACGTCGTCGCCGTCCACCCCCGGCGCGAGCGCGGCCTGCGCCCCGACGCCCGTGACGATCTGGTCGGTGCGCTCGGGCTCGGCGGCCCAGGCGGCGGCGAGCAGCCACGTGACCATCAGTGGCCATACCCCGGAGCGCTCCAGGTGTACGGCTGGTGGCACTCCTCGCAGTCGAGGAAGAAGGCGGATCGGTGCGCAGGGACCGTGAGATCGGCCTGGCTCGCGTGGCAGGGGGCGCAGTCGCGCGGGGTCGCGACGTAGCTCACGGTGTGACACGACTCGCAGGCGACGAGCCGGTGGGCGCCCCGCAGCGGCCAGCCGGTGGAGAAGTGGCGGAACCGCGTGCGCGTCCAGGTCAGCGGGACGTGGCAGTCGCCGCAGGCGTCGCCGAGCTGGTGGCGGTGGACGTCGTCGGTCGCGTGGCAGCCCACGCACTCCCCGTTCGCCTCGGCCCTCGGGTGCCCCTCCTCGTGGCACGAGGCGCAGGGCAGGCGGCTGTGGATGCCCTCGAGCGGGAAGCCCGTGACCGCGTGGTCCACGTCACCGAGGTCCGCGGGGATCCAGGCGGGGCCGCCGTGGCAGGTCTCGCACGTGCCCTTGTAGTGGCCGAAGGGGCGGGTGTCCTCGTGGCAGCCCGTGCACTCCTGGCCGAGCCCGCCGAAGGTCGTGACGGAGGTGTGGCAGTCGAGGCAGGCCACCTCCTCGTGCTGCGGCGCGAGCGAGAAGTGCGTGCCCGCGGCGTGGTCGAAGAGCCGCTCCTTCCACCCCGTCGGCTGGTGGCACTCGGTGCAGCGCTCGGGCCCGAAGGCGTGCTGGTGCGGGTCGTCGTCCGCGTGGCAGTCCTCGCAGGAGGCGTGCGGCCGGTCGCTCCACTGGTCGTTCGGGTGGCACTGCTCGCAGGCGACGTCCGCGTGCTTGCCGACGAGCGGGAAGTCGGTGCGGTCGTGGTCGAAGTCCTCGACCGTCCAGCCCTCCTCGACGTGGCAACGCTTGCACGGCGTGGGCTCGAAGCGCCCGTCGTGCGCGTCCGTGTGGCAGGCGTCGCAGTCCTCGGCGGGGAGGCCCGCATACCGCCCGCCGGGACCCTCGCCGTGGCATTCCTCGCAACCGACGGTCGCGTGCCGCCCGTGCAGCGGGAACGCCGTCTGCTCGTGGTCGAAGCGGGCGATCTGGAAGGCGGCCACGTTCAGGTCGTGGCAGGTGTCGCACGCGCGCGGCGCGAACTGGCCCCCGTGCGGGTCCTCGTGGCAGTCGGCGCACGTCCCGTGGGCCAGCGGTCGGGTGGCGTGCTCGCCGTGGCAGGTGCGGCAGGGGACGGTCGCGTGCTGCCCCTCGAGCGGCCAGCCAGCGAGCGTGTGGTCGAAACGCGAGACGTGGAAGGAGCGCGTGTCGTGGCAGGTCTCGCACCCACCGGACAGCGCCATGCGGTGCGGGTTGGTGTGGCAGGTCTTGCAGGTGCCGTGGTCCGTCGGGTGGAAGACGGCGTCGATGTGGCACTCCTTGCAGGCCACGTCGAGGTGGGCGCCCTCGAGGATCCAGTCGACCTGCGAGGTCTTCGTGTGGTCGAAGACGCTGGCGGGCACGGACTTCACGACCCAGTCGTCGACCACCGCGTGGCAGTCGTCGCAGGCCTTCATGTAGGCCCGGTCGCTCTTGTGGATCTCGTCGTGGCAGCTGGTGCACTCCTGGCTCAGCCCCGTCCACTCGCCGGGCTTCTCGTGGCAGTCGATGCACTCGGCCCGCTGGTGGGGCCCCTCCAGCGCGAAGCCCGTGACCGTGTGGTCGAAGTCGCTCTCCGACATCTTGACCAATTGGAAATCACGGCCCTTGTGGTCCGGGTGGCAGCGCTGGCAGTCCTGGCTCTTGTCCTTGTGGAAACCACTCTGGCTGGTGACCTGCTCCTTCACGTCCTCGTGGCATGCCATGCACCGGTCGGCGGACACGCCCTTGCCGGCTTCGTGGCACTTGGGGCACTGGGTGACCCCGTCGATCTCAGCGTGCGGAGCAGCCAGGGGGCCCGGACTGAGGAAGCCGGCGAGCCCCTGCGCGCGCGCAACCGATACGAACAGGAACAGCCACCAGAACATGTGCGAAGGTCGCCGCGCCGACGCCCCCCCGGCGTCGAACCCGGGGACTGTATCGCATGTGACGCGGTGACGGTAGCCAGGTGCCGGCTATCGCTGTGCGACCTCGGTCGTGGCGGTCGCGAGGTCGTGGATGGGGACCTGCAGCGCGCGGTCGCCGAGGCCGGTGAGCCGGAGCAGGTACGGCGGGAGCGCGCGGAAGCGCAGGCGCGCGGACACCGTCAACGGCCAGGTCCCCACGTCGTCGGTCGGGACGAAGAGCGTCGCGGTCCGGACGTAGCCGGGCGGGAGCGTGGTCGACGCGTGCTCGTCGGCGATCCACGTGAACACGGTGGGTGCGGCCTGGTGGTCGATCAGGCGCGACGAGAACGAGAGCAGGTCGGCGTCGCCATAGGGGTCCAGCTCGGACCAGTGGTCGCGCAGGTCGCCGTTCGCGTCGAGCGTCCCGGTCTCGTAGACCACGTCCCCAGCCGCGTCCGTCACCACCACCTCGAGCCAGACCTGGCGGACGAAGGTGGAGCCGGTGGGCAGGTTGTGCGCCGGGATGCGGTTCTCGACCGTGAGCGTGAGGTCGAAGGTTCGCCCGACCTCGACGGTGGCGGGAGCGTCCACGGTCAACGCGGCGGCGCCCGTCAGGAGCTCCCGGGTCCCCGCGCGCAGGTCGTCGAGCTCCTGGGCCGTGAGGAACCCGTCCGTCAGGGGCTCGTCCACGCCGACCCAGCGGTGGTCGTGCGCGTCGCGCTCCGGTCCGCCGTCGACCAGCGCGCGCCGGGTCGTGGGCATGTGGCACCCCTGGCACCCGGTGCCCTCGGCCTTCGCCGGCGAGTCCAGCCACTCCTGGTACGGCCGCTCGAGGTCCAGGCCGTCGGTCTCGACCACGTCGTGGCACGCCCCGCAGAACTCTGAGCTGCCCATGAAGTCCGCGGCCTCGGACGCGTGCGCGGGTGTGTCGATGGGGTCGGCGATCGTCGCGCGCATCGGCCCGTCCTGCTGGAGGCGGTGGCCGCTGTTCCGGGTGCGGACGACCTCCTCGACCTGGTGGCAGGCGGTGCAGGTGATGCCCTCCATCACGATGGGGGACAGCTCCGCGAACGAGAAGCCGGACGTGATCTCGCCGCCGCGGGTGCCGATGGCCGAGTGGCACTGCGTGCAGAACTGGTCCTCCCGGCCCTCGAGGTCCACCTGGCGCTGCTCGACGAGCGCCTGGAACAGCGGGTCGTGCATCGCGTAGGCGTGCATCGAGGTCTTCCACTCGCGCACGTGGTCGGGGTGGCAGGCCCGGCAGCTCTCGGCGTCGCGGAAGCGCGCCGGGTCCAGCGTGGGGCTGGCGGGCATGGAGAGCGGGTCGTGGACCAGGCCGTCGCCCGTGTCCCCGGTGTCCGCCGGAGCGTCGGTGGGCGCCGTCGGCCCGTCGGTGTCCCCGTCGCAGGCCCACAGCGCCAGCAGCGCGATCACAGCGAGCCCAGGAAGGCCAGCAGGTCGTCGCGGTCGCCTGCGGGGAGCGCGAGGTAGGCGTCGCGCACCGCGGCGGCCTCCCCGTCGTGCGCCTCGATCGCCTGCGCGAGGGTGTCGGCGGCGCCGCTGTGCAGGTAGGGCGCCGTCCGGCTGATGCCCCAGAGGGGGGCGGTGCGGAACTCGCGCATGTTGGCCGACGTGTCCTCGATGCCGAGCGCGTCCGGCGGCAGGATCTCGTGCAGCAACAGGTCGCTGTACAGCGGGACCGGCCCGTCGGCGCCCTGCATCGTCGGGAGGTGGCAGCTCGCGCAGCCCACGTCTTCGAACACGAGCTCGCCGCGGTCGCTGGCGGGGCTGGTGGTCCCCCGCGGCGGCGAGCCGAGGTGGCTCATGTAGAAGGCCAGCGTCTCCACCTCGTTCAGCGGGAGCTCGGGGTCGGCCACGTCGTCGTTGTCGTCGAGCAGCCCGAAGGTCTGGCCCGCCTCCTGGGTCAGCGTCAGCCCGATCTCGGCGCCGAGCGCGTCCCGAGCGAACTCGTGGATCGTCGGGACCTGCGCCTTCCAGCCGAAGCGGCCGATCCGGTTCCCGTCCGTCCAGGAGGGCTTGCCGCTGATGCCGTCGCCGTCGAGGTCGTCGGGGTCGGCGTGCGACAGGATCTCGGCCTCCGGGATGCCCTCGATGAGCCCCAGCCCGAACAGCGGCGGCGTCTGGCGGTGCTCGAAGATGGTGGCCTCGGGCTGCGCCACCACGGCGAGATCGAGCATGCTGGTCTGCTTGTGCAGGATGGTGCCCACCGCGGGCGTGACGAAGGCGCCGCCCGGCGACTGGATCCCGTGCCGCATGACGTTCACGTCTCTCGGGCCGGAGCCGCCGACGACGGGGTCGAAGTGGCAGGCGCGGCAGCTGTCGCCGTTGAACCGCGGCCCACCGGTCCCGTTGGCGATCGGGAACTCCTCGTCGAACAAGGTCCGTCCGGCCAGGAAGCGCGCCTCGTCCTCCGCCGACAGCAGCGTCTGCGGGCCGCCGTAGGCGCCGACCGGGGCGATCGGCGTGTCCGGGGGGATGAGCCCCACCGAGATCTGGCTGCGCCCGCCGAGCGAGAGCAGGAAGTCCACCAGCGCCGCCTGCGCCTCGGACTCGAGATCGAGGTACCGGTCGCGGGCCTCGTTCGCCTCGCCGCCGTGCATCGTGATCGCCTCGTCGATCGTCGCGGCGCGGCCGTCGTGCAGGTACGGCCCGGTGGCGGAGAGGCCCCACAGCGGCTGGCTGCGGAACTCGCTGCCCGACGCCTCCTTCATGACGAGCCCGTCGGCGAGGTCGGGGCCCATGTCGTGCAGGAGCAGGTCGCTGTACACCGGCAGGGGCCCGCGCGGACCCTGGATGCGCGGCGTGTGGCAGGTGCCGCAGCCGATCACGTCGAACGCCCGCTGCCCGAGGCGGGTGGTCTCGGTGGGCTCCTCGGGCTCCGGCGCGGCGAGGAGCATCGCGAAGCTGACGAGGTCGAACAGGTCGTCGGTCGACATCTCCGGATCGGGTGCGGCGTCCTCGTCGGTGAGCGGGCCGTCGGGGGCTGCGGCCTGCAGGAACGGATCGAGCGCGCGGCGCAGCGCCCCCGTGGCACCACCCGAGCTGTCGACCGGCAGGCGGGCGCGCTGCTCCTCGGTGAGGGGGTCGGTCGTGACCCCGAGGTGGTTGAACAGCGGGCCTCGGATGAAGGCCTCGATCGAGGTCGTCTGCGACTTCATGCCGAAGCGCCCGACGAAGCCACGGTCCCAGTTGGGGCGGCCGCTCACGCCGTCGTCGTCGAGGTCGTCCTCGTCCGCTCGCTTCAGGATCTCGTCGGACGTGAGCTCGGCGAGCAGGCCCATGCCGAAGAAGGGGATGGGGTTGCGCTGGGCGAAGATCGTGGTCGTGTCGGGCACGGGGGGCCGCGCGGGCCACTCCTCGCCGTAGGCGTAGACCCGGACCACGCCCGAGCCGTTGCCGGCCGACTCGCCGAACAGGAAGGCGCCATCCTCGGTCAGGCGGCCGCCGATGAAGAAGTTGCGGTACAACCCTGCCGAGCCGCCGACTGCGGGCTTCTCGTGGCAGGCGGCGCAGAAGGTCACGTTGAACGCCGGGCCCAGGCCGTCCTCACGATCGAAGCGACGCAGCGCCACCTCGTGGCCCCGCTCGAACGTCGCGAGCTGCTCCTCGGTCGCGTACGGCGCCGCCGTCCCGAGCGGTCCGTAGATGCCCTGGGCCATGGGTCCGTGATCGGGCCACTCGTCGTGGGGCGTCGGTCCGTGGTCACGCTCGCACGCGACGAGCAGGGTCACGATCGTCGGCATCGTCATCATCGAGGTCCTCGCTGCCCCGCGTGCAGCATGCGCCGCCCCCACGCGGAGATCCAGTCGGTCGTGTCGGTCAGGGCTCCGTGCGGACGACGGCGGTGCCGATGTGGGGTGCGTAGAACGTCCCCCCCACCCCGTAGGTGCGACCCTGGCCGTCGGTCCACAGCGCGTGGATGTCGCGGTTGTCGTACGGGTCCTCGCGGACCACCTCGCCGGTCGAGGGCGTGACCGTCCCCACCCAGCCGCCGACCCCGCCGATCACCGCTCGGTCGGGCTCGAGGAAGGTGACGGCGTTGAGGCCCTGGACCCGCTCGGGGCGCACGGTCTCCCAGCCGCCCGACCCGTCGTAGGACGAGAGCAGCCCGGCGGACCGACCGCCGACCGAGATCAGGTCGCCGGTGCTCGTGCCCCAGAGGCTGACGAAGTCCTCGGTCGCCGCGGGACCGGTCGGCTGCTGGACGAAGCCGCCGCCGTCGTTGGCCACGATCAGGCCGTACTGGCCGACCGCCCACACGGTTCCTCCGAGGCCGAACACCTTGAACAGCGAGTGTGCGCCGCGGTCGTTCTCCTCGGCGGGCAGCGCGACCGGCGTGAACGTGGCGCCGTCGTAGTGCAGGATCAGCGGCTCCCCGGCGTTGGGATCGCCGCCGACCACCCACAGATCCGACGGTGAGGTCCCCCAGATGCCCCAGAGGTCGGTCGTGGTGCCCGTGGTCAGCACCTCCCACGCCGTGCCGTCCCAGTGTACGGCGCCGCCACCGACGCCCACCGAGTACACGTCGTCGGGACCGAAGCCGAACACCCAGACCAGCAGCCCCACGTCCGGCATCTCGGTCATCGACCAGCCCGTGCCGTCGTCGTGCCAGATCTCGCCGCGCTCGTCGTTGCCGCCGACCATGAAGATGTCGTCCGGCCCGCTGCCCCAGACGCCGGACAGCGAGCCGGCGCCGCTGGTGTCGAACGCCGCCTCCCAGGTGGCCGTCGGGGCGGAGGTCGTGCCCGAGTGGGTGGAGGGGGAGTCGTCGCCCGTGCAGGCGAGCAGGGTGAGCAGCATCTCGGAGCCTCCGTGGCCCCCCTATCCGGTCGGGGGCCGAGGGCGTATAGGGACGCATGCTCCTGGCGTGGCTGGCGTGCGGCTCGACGACGGGGTGGCTCGAGCCGCTGCCGGAGCCCGTCGGGTGCCCGCTTCCGGTGGACGCGCGGACCTCGCTCCCCGCGGAGGTGCCGGTGCGCCTCCAGGTCGCCGATGGCCTGGACCACGAGCGGGCGCTGGCGATCACGCGCGGCGCGGCGAGCGCGTGGGCGGCGTGCGGGACGCGGCTGCGGCTGGTGGCGTCGGAGCGCACCTCGCCGGAGCCACCGTTGGGTGGTGTGGGCGCCTCGCTCGAGGGTGCGGACGAGGACGAGCTCGCTCGCGCCGTGCTCGCGCCGCTGGGCGACCGGCTCGAGGCCCTGCGTCCACCCAGGGAGGAGGTCGTGCTGGTGCTGCTGCCGCGGGTCGTCGGCGAGCGTTCGCCGCTGCGCATGGTCGCGGAGGTGCGCGGCCTGGGGTTGTCCCCCACGCTGGTGGAGGGCGCGCCGCTCGATGCGCTCCTGCGTCGGTCGGGCGTGCTCCGGGCTCCGTTCACGCCCGTGGCGTTCGTGGCCGTCGACGACGGTGGGGACGCGCTCGTCGCCTTCCACGAGCTCGCGCACGCCCTGGGCCTGGGCCATGCGGAACAGGGAGGGGCGGACGGCGTCGAGGGGAGGTAAGCAGGGGGACCTGGAGTTCCTTCATGCTGTTCGCCTGGTCCCTCGCCGCGTCGGCCGCCAGCCTCGATCTGTTGGAGGTCGGCGGAGCCTACGGTACCGTCGCCGCCACCAACCCCACGGCCCTGTGGTGGAACCCCGCGGGCCTCGCCGTCGGCGGTGGCACCCAGATCATGGTCGAGGCCGCGCCCACCTTCGGCGGGCTGAACGTGGACCGGACCAACCCGGACTACGGCACGCTCGTGGAATACCCCGACTTCCCGACGACGTACGACTACTCCGGCTCGGAGCGGTACAGCTCGCTCGGCGTCGTGCCCTTCGTCGGCGTCTCGAGCGATCTGACGGTCCCCGGGCTCGGCGTGGGCCTCGGGCTCTACGTCCCCACCGGCAAGGCCGCGGCGTCCGACGAGGAGTGGGGCGCCAGCCGCTACTCGGCGCGCGAGGGCAACATCCAGACGGTCCACGTCTCGCTCGGCGCGGCCTACCGCATCAAGGAGCTCGTGTCCGTCGGGCTCTCCGGCAGCCTCGTGAACAGCCGCTGGTACGGCAACTCCGACGCCTCGGTGTACCCGGACCTCGCGGAGAAGGTGCGCGACACCCTCGGTGGGACGCTGCCGGAGACGTACCAGGACGGCTACATCGAGGACCGGGCCTACGCGACGACCCTCGTGCTGGGGGGACTCGACGCCGACGGTGGCCACGGTGTCCTGACCGACACCACCTTCACGTTCGGCGGCGGGATCTACGTCACCCCGACCGACCGGGTCGGCATCAGCCTGGGCTGGAACCAGGGGGTGTCGCTGACCCACGAGGGCGCCGTCAGCTTCGCGTTCCAGTGCCCGCCCGAGTACGACACCGACAGCTACAACGCGGCCAACGACGGCGGGACGTGCAACACGACGATCCCGGGCGAGGCCACGCTGGCCTACAAGCTGCCGAGCCGCCTGCACGTCGGCGTCGCGGTGCTGCCCGTCGAGCGCGTCCGGCTCGAGCTGATGGGCGCCTGGGTCGGCTGGCACGTCCTGCAGGACTACAAGGTCGACATCCTCGTCAACCCGTCGGACGTGCCGGTGGACGACTCGCAGTTCGCGCTCGCGACCGCCGAGCTGCTGCGTCAGGACCGTCTGCTGGCCCGCGGTGCGAAGGACAGCTTCTGGGTCGGGCTCGACGGCAAGGTGGAGGTCGAGGAGCACGTCACGGTCGGCGGCCGGGTGACCTTCGACAAGGCGGCCATCCCGACGGAGTACCTCTCGGCGAGCAACATCGACGCGGACACGGTCATGGTGCAGGGCATGACCCAGATCCGCCCCGTCCCTCGCCTGGGGATCGGGCTGTCCTACAGCTACGCAGCCAGCGGCGCCCGGACCGTGGACAACAGCGTGTTCTCGCAGGATCTGGCGCGCGCCTCGGCCGAGTCGGCGGACTACTACAAGCTGAACGAGAGCGTGGACCGCACGTTCTACCCCTCGACCAACGGCACGTACGCCCTGGGCATCCACCGGATCGGGGTCAGCGTCCAGGCCCGGCTCGGGAAGACCGCCACCAGCGGGCTCTGAGCGGTGGCCGCGCCCGCCCTCGCGCTGCCGCCCCCGCCGCCCGGGTTCGTGGTGGACGGGGATCTCGCGGAGTGGACCGCTCCCCCCACCTGGGTGTTGGGGGCGGAGGGGGCGCTGGTCGGCAAGGGGCTCGAGCCACCCCGGGGCCCCGAGGACGTGTCCGCCGAGGTTCGCCTCGCGTTCGACCCGGTTCGGGGCCTGGCTGTCTCGGTGAGGGTCCGGGACGACGCCGTGACGCTGCCCGGCCCCTCCGCCACCGACGAGCGGGTGGTCCGCTCCGATCATGTCGAGCTCTGGGTCTCCTTCGGGGAGGCGCCGCTGCCACCGATCGGCTGGGGGATTGGAGGTGTGGGGGAGATCACGCTCGGTTCGGAGGCGGACTGCGCGGATCATCGAGAGGGGTTCGACTGCCCCGCCTGGCTCCGGGAGCAACAACAGCTGCGGCGAGAGCTGACAGCGGGCTTCCGGCGCCAGATCCTGCTGTCCGAGCGCGGGCTCCAGGTCGTGGTGGGTCCCGCGCTCGATCCGCCGATCGGCGAGGCGGTGGTTCGGCCGGAGCCGGGCGGGTGGATCGCGGAGGCGCTGGTGCCACCGAGCGCCCTGCCGCCGATGGTCACCGAGCCCACCTCCGCCGCGCGGGTCCTGGTCGAGATCGTCGACAACGACCTCGGCTGGGACCGTCAGGAGAGCTTCGTATCGACGGCCCCCCGCCGCTCGCGCTCCGATCCGTCCACCTGGCCGCTCGTGACGCTGGAACGCCCGTCGTCGTCGAAGCACCCGAGCGCCTCCGCGGCGGCGCTGGTGGGCCACGACGGCTGGTGGCGCGACGCCGACCCCGCCTCCACCGTGCTGCACCGGTTCGCGAACGTCACCGCGGGCTACCAGTTCACTCCCGGGAAGACCAGCCCCGTCACGTGGACCCTGCCCCTGGCCGACGTACCGCTCGGGGAGCTCGGCGGCGTCGCGGTGTGGGCGTCGTCCTGCGACGACGGCGGGATCCTGGTGGCGACCCGGGACGGGCGGTCGCTCGGCAGCGCCACAACGGCTCCGCGCACGAAGCTCGTGATCGCCCGCGGGAGCGACCGCGCGATCCTGGTGTCGGGCCGCAACACCTGGGCCGGCGAGTTCGGGCTGCGCCCCGGCAGCGCGAACGCCGCGGTGGCGATCGGTGCGTACGGCGTGGTCGATGGCCGCTTCGTGCCGGTCCTGAGCAGCGTGATCGAGCCCGACGGCGAGGGGCGGGTGCTGCTGGAGCTCGGGCTCGCGGCCGACGGGCGCCTGGTGGGCCTGCGCGTCCGCGGTCAGGAGGAGGACGCCCCGGTCCTGAAGTCCTGGGCCTGGAAGGGCGAGGTGCTCCAGGAAGGCGAGCCCGCGGGAGCGAGCTGGACCGAGGTCCTCCGCCTCACTCCCTAGCCGAAGGCAGGGCGACGGGGGCGGCGGGCTCGATCGCGGCCAGCCGCCGCCGGGTGGCCTGCGCGGGCTCGGCGCGCCCCAGCGCGGCAAGGGTGTCCGCCTGCAGCGCGAGGACGTCCGGGCTCCACGGTGCCCGCCGCGCGGCCTCCTCCACCCGCTCCGCAGCCTCGGACGGCTGCCCCGCGAGCAGCGCCGCTCGGCCCATCGCCACCCGGGCCTCGGGCGAACGGTCCCAGTCCAGCAGACCCTCCACCGGATGGGCCGGGTCGGCGGCGAGATCCCGGCGCGCTCGGATGCGGGCCGCGACGTCCGGGCGACCGGTGCGGGCGGCCGCCTCCGCCGCGTCGTTCCACCGGCCCAGGGCCACCCCGAGCGGCACGGTGAACCCGTCCGCGAGCAGGAAGGCCTCCCGGCGGCGGAGCTCCGCCAGCATGTCCCAGGCCTCCTGGTACCGGCCGTCGCGCACGCGCAGCTGGATCCTGCGCCGCACGGGCTCGGGGGCCATCGGATCCGTGTTCGCCCAGTGCCGGAGCAGCTCGTCGGTGCCCTCGACCTCGCCGGCGGCGTCCGCGAGCGCCACGCGGGCCTCGGCCACGCCGGGATCCGCGGACCAGTCGGCGAGCAGCCGGTCGATCGCGGCCCGCGCGTCGTCGAGCCGGTGCGCGTCGAGGAGCGCGTGGGCGCGAGCCAGGCGGAAGCGGGCGTCCTGCGGTGTGAGCTCGACGATGCCGTCCCACGCGTCCGCCGCCGCCGCCAGCTTGCCCGAGCCCGCGAGCGCCGCCGCCTGATCCGCGAGGAAGACGGGCTGGAAGGGACGGCCCTCCCGCGCGCTGGTCAGCGCCTGCAGCGCTTCGCTCCAGTGCTCCTCCTCCGCCTCTCGGCGCCCGAGCAGCCACTGGCCGATCGCCATCGAGGGATCGATCAGCACCGCGCGGGCGATGGCGTCGCGCGTGGTGCCCAGCTGGTCGGGGGTGGGCGCGGGCAGCAGGCCGTACCACGTGGCCGCCGACCGTCCGCAGATCAGCACCGCGTACGTGTCGCCCGAGATCGGCAGCGACCACTGCCCGAAGGTGCCGGCGGCGGGCCCCCGTCCGAGCTCGCTCGAGGCGAAGCGCAGCAGCTCGGGCACGGCCTTCTGCGGGTCCTCGCGGGTCCCGGTGGCGCTCGTCGACGTGCAGCGCAGGCCGTCGGGCCGACACAGCTCGAGCTCGACGTCCAACGCGTTGGGGTCGCTGCCCAGCGCCACCCGGCCCGTCCAGCGCTCCGGCGTTCCCACCAGCATCCGCGTCCCGGGAGAGCGCTCGTGACCATCGACCTCCACCACCACGCCGTCGATCTCCGACAGCCCCACCTCGAGCATCACCGTCGCCAGCCCGGCGGTCTCCGTCTCCCAGCGGAAGGCGCTCGACGGCGTCGGCGGCGTCAGGTGCAGCACGATCGGCGGGAGGTGCACCTCCTCGCCGGTGGCGCCGACCGGAGCGTGGCTCGACAGGTCGGGGTGCGGGAAGGCGGGCTCGGCAGGAGGAGCGCAGCCCTGGAGGAGCGACCACACGAGCGACATCAGACCACCACCATCAGGACGACCGCGAGCCAACCGAGGAGCGGCGCGGCGAGCACCGACAGGAGCACGACCGGCCAGGTGCGCCGCTGCAGGACGCTCAGGAACGTGTAGGGGAACCAGGTGGCCCCGAGCTGGGCGGCCCCCGCGATCGCGGCGCCGAACACCGAGTAGACCAGGAAGCTCGGGTCCCCCACCGCGAGGCCTCCCGCCAGGCCGGCCAGCGCGCCCCACACCGCGCCGATCGGCAGCCCGAGCATCAGGAGCGCTGGGATCGGCCATCGCCCGCGCACCCGCTCCAGCACGGCGGGCGCGAATCCCCCGATCGCGGCCCCCACGATCATGCCGACGAGGCCGGCGGCGACGACGAACGCGATCCCGGCAGGGTTCGACCACATCCCCAGGCCGATCGGAGCCAACGCCCCCGATGCCAGGCCGATGAGCGCCCAGTCGCGTGCCCAACGCGTCGGCGGCCCCACCAGGTAGCCCTCCACGGACGCCGAGGTGGCGGCCTGGCTGGCGTGCGCCTCGCTGCGGCGCGGCGGGCGCGGTCGCTCCTGCTCCATGGGTCGGGCGTATCCTTGGCGGCTGGTCCGCCGCCACGGTACACCGGTGCGCATGCGGAAGCGTCTGTTCCGGGCGCTCGCCATCGCGCTGGGCGGCACCCTCCTGATCGGACTCGCCGGCGGCCTCGCGGGCTGGCGGTGGTTCGACACGACCATCCTCCAGGACCTCCCACCGGACCTGTCGAAGCTGCGCGACTTCAGGCCGCTGACGGCGTGCGAGATCGCGGACCAGTCCGGCGAGGTGGTCGACAGCTTCTACCTGGAGCGTCGGTACTGGGTCGACCTGGACACGCTGCCCGACCACGTGTGGCAGGCCTTCGTCGCCGCCGAGGACCAGCACTTCTTCGAGCACCCGGGCGTCGACGTGATCGGCATCACCCGGGCCATCGTCACGAACCTCCGCGCGGGCAGCAAGGTGCAGGGTGGCAGCACGCTGACCCAGCAGCTCGTGAAGAACCTGCTGCTCACGTCCGAGCGCAGCTACGTCCGCAAGCTCAAGGAGTTCGTGCTCGCCTGGCGGCTCGAGCGCGAGCTGTCGAAGCAGGACATCCTGCAGCTCTACGTGAACTACGTGTTCCTCGGGTCGGGCAACTACGGCATCGAGGCGGCCGCCCGCGACTACTTCGACGTCGGCGCGGCCCAGCTCGACCCCGGACAGGCGGCCTTGATCGCGGGCCTCGTGCCCGCCCCCTCCCGCTACTCGCCGCGTCGGGACCCGGAGCTGGCGCGCTGGCGCCGGTCGCTCGTGCTCGGCCGGATGGTGGACGAGGGGTGGATCGATCCGGTGGACGCGATCGACTACGACGACGCGCCGATCGTGCCCCCGGTGCGCAGCACGGGCGAGGACCTCGGGGACGCCACGGCCTACGCCACCATGGTCCGCCGTGAGATCCGGCGGGTCATCGGCTCGGACGAGGTCTTCCAGCGCGGGCTGCGCGTGGTCACCCCGTACGACCCCGCCGTCCAGCACGCGGCCGTCCTCGCCACCGCCGCGGCGCGCCAGGCGCACCTCGAGCGCCAGGGCCCCAAGGCGATCGTGGAGCGCGGCACGACCGGCGAGCCTCCCGCGGACCCGACCGAGACCTGCTTCGTGGTCCAGGCGCCCCGCGGGGCCGACCTGAGCAAGCTCCGCACGGCGACGCAGACCTGGTCGCTGTCGTCGAAGGAGCGCCAGGCCAACGTGTACGACGAGCGCGCGGCCCAGGCGCGGCCGCTGTCCTCGCAGATCGGCAGCGGCGACCGGCTGCGGGTGTGCCGCGAGGGCGAGGGGAGCACCGTGGTGCTGGACCGCCAGCCGTGGAGCCAGTCCGCCGCGGTGGTGGTGGAGAACGCCACCGGGCGCGTCGTGGCGCTCACCGGCGGGTCCGACGTGACGCTCGAGGGCTTCGTCCGATCGACGCAGGCGCGCCGCCAGCCGGGCTCGAGCTTCAAGCCCTACGTGTACGCCTCGGCGTTCGCCGCCGGGCACACGCAGCTCGACCGGATCATGGACGGCCCGCTCTACCTCCCGGCCGGCAACGGCAAGGTGTGGAGCCCCAAGAACTACGGCGGGGGCTTCTCCGGGCCGTTGCCGATCCGCCGGGCGCTGGCCGCGAGCTTGAACACCGTGGCCGTCCGGTTGGCGCTCGAGGTCGGGCCGACGGAGATCGCGCGGACGGCTCGGTCGCTCGGTGTGCGGACGCCCCTGCGCACCGACCTCACCATCGCGCTGGGATCCTCCGAGGTCACGCCGATGGACCAGGCCATGGGGTACAGCTCGCTCGCGCGCATGGGCGTGCCGATCGAGCCCGTCTACCTCGACGTCCTCGAGGACTCCGAGGGGCACCGCGTGGGCGGCCGCGGCGAGACGCTCCGGAAGTCCGACGGGACCGAGGTCGTGCTCCCCGGGCGCCCGCTGGCCCGCGCGCTGCCGTCGGGCGTCGCCTACGAGATGGTGGACGCGCTGCGGGAGGTCGTGCGGGCGGGCACCGCGCGGCGGGCGTACAAGGAGGGCTACGACCGGGCCGGGAAGACGGGCACGACGAACGACTGCGTCGACGCCTGGTTCGTCGGCACCACCCCGCTGTACACGGTCGCGGTGTGGATCGGGACGGACGGCGTCGGCAGCCTCGGCGATCGGGAGACGGGCGGGAAGGCGGCGCTGCCCGCATGGATCGCGATCATGGACGCGCTTCCCGACCAGAAGGGACTCACGTTCCCCGTGCCCGACGACGCGGTGCGCGTGCCGACGGAGCTCGGCGTGCTGGGCTTCGTGCGGGGGAAGGTTCCGCGCGACGTGCTGCAGGTGCCGCGCCCGGACGAAGGGCCGCTGCCGATGATTCCCAGGTAGTCCTCCGACCGTGTGAAGATCCGTGTCCATGGAACCGCTCGCCGTCGGAGACCACGTCGGTCGCTACGAGCTCCTGCGCCGCCTCGGCGCGGGTGGCATGGGCGAGGTGTGGGAGGCGGTGCTCCACGGTCCCGAGGGGTTCCGGCGGACGGTCGCGCTCAAGCTGCTCGTGCCGCTCGAGGACGAGCCGCAGAACTGGCAGGCGCTGGTCCACGAGGCGCGGCTCGGCGCGATGCTCTCGCACCCGAACGTCGTGGCGACGCACGACCTCGGACGGGCGGGCGATCGGTGGTACCTCGCGATGGAGCTGGTGCGCGGTCCATCGCTGTCCGCCGTTCGGCGCGTGGCGCCGCTGCCGCCCCTCGCGCTGGTGCAGGCGGCGCTCCAGGTGTGCGCGGGGCTGGATCACATCCACGGCCTCGTGGTGGACGGACGACCGGCCGGACTGCTCCACCGCGACATCAAGCCCGCCAACCTGCTGGTGGACCCCAACGGGCTGGTGAAGATCGCCGACCTCGGCATCGCCCGACTCGCGCGGGACAGCCGCGCCGGCTCGGGGACCCCCGGGTACATGGCGCCCGAGCAGGGCGAAGGCGAGGACCGGCGCGCCGACATCTTCGCGCTCGGCGCGACGCTGTACGTGCTGGCCACGGGTCGGATGCCGTTCGGCACGGGGGTGCCCGCGCTGTACCAGGCGATGCAGGTCGAGGAGAAGCTCGCGGAGGGCCTGTGCAGGCCGGTCGAGGCCGCGGTGCCGGGGCTCGGGCCCATCCTCCACACCTGCCTTCGCCTCGACCCCGAGGAACGCTGGTCCGACGTGGCCGCGCTGGCCCGGGCGCTCTCGGAGCTGCGCGTGGAGGGCCCCGGGCTCACGGACGTGCTCGCCCAGCGCTTCCCCGAGCTCTCCCACGCGCGCTCCTTCACGCACGCGCCCGAGCGCTCCTCGATGCGGACGCTCGCGTTGGTGCCGGGCAACCTCCCCCGGCAGCGCGACCCGTTCTTCGGGCGGACCGAGGAGATCGCGTCGTTGTGCGACCGCGCCCGCGCCGGGGCCCGTCTGATCGTGCTCAAGGGGATGGGTGGCGCCGGCAAGACCCGCCTGTCGCTCGAGGTGGCCCGCGAGCTCGGCCCCGAGCTGCCCGGCGGGAGCTGGTTCGTGGAGCTCGCGACGGCGACCGACGCTGCCCAGGTCTGCGCCGCCGTGTCGGCCGCCCTCCAGGTGCCCGCCGGGTCGAAGGACCTCGTGCACCAGCTCGGGCGGGCCATCGCCTACCGTGGTCGCGCGCTGTTCGTGTTGGACAACGTCGAGCAGGTCGTGGACGCGCTGCCCGCCACCCTGGGGCGCTGGCTCGATCTCGCGCCGGAGGCCCTCTTCGTCGTCAGCTCCCGCGTCACGCCGCGCCTGCTGGGCGAGGAGGTCGTCGAGATCGGCCCGCTGTCGGTGGAGGCGGCGGTCGACCTGTTCGTGGACCGAAGCCCCCGCCCGCCCGCGGAGGGCGAACGCGCGCTGGTGGCGCGGCTGGTCGAGGAGCTCGAGTACCTCCCGCTCGCGATCGAGCTCGCGGCGGTGCGCACCCGCGTGATGACGGTGGAGCGCATCCGTCGCCACCTCGGGGATCGGCTGCGGCTCCTCTCCGGGGGCGGGCGCGACCGGCCCGATCGCCAGCGGAGCATGGCCGCTTCGCTCGAGGCGTCCTGGGAGCTCGCGAGTCCCGCGGCGCGCGCGGCGCTCTGTCAGCTCGCCGTGTTCGAAGGGGGCTTCACGCTCGAAGCCGCCGAGGGGGTCGTGTCGCTCGACGACGACGCCCCGTGGATGGTCGACGTCCTGGCCGAGCTGGTGGATGCGAGCGTGGTTCGTGGCGAGCCGCGAGGGGGCCGCTTCCAGTTGCCGGCGATCGTGGCGGAGTGGGCCTGGGGCCGCGCCGGTACCGAGACCATCGAGGCCGCGCAGCGCCGACACGGCACCTGGTTCGCCCAGTGGGGCAGCGAGGCCGGGACCGCGCAGCTGACGCGGGCCTCGGGACGCGAGCTCGACGGCGCTCTCGGCGATCTGGACAACCTGGTGGCGGCGACGCGGCGCGCGCTCGCTCGCGGGGACGCTTCGGTGGCCGCCGCGACCTGCAACGCCGCGGCGGGCTTGTTGACCATGCGCGGCCCGATCGACCTGCTGATCGAGCTCAGCCGGGCGGTGCTGGCGATGGAGGGGACGGTCGGGGTGGACCGGCGTCGGCTGCTCGTGGTCTACGCCGGGGCGCTGGTGGACGCGGGGCAGATCGCGGCGTCGGCGGAGGCTCGCGCCGAGGCGGTCGCGCTGGCGGAGGCCCAGGACCACCCCACCACGGTGGTGGCGATGCTCGGCATGGAGGCACGGCTCCAGCAACGCATCGGCCAGTCCGCCCTGGCGCTCACGATCTGCGAGCGGGCGCTGGCGCTGGCGAAGCGGGCGGGCCCCGACGCCGAGGTGGGCGCGCGGCTCCACCTCGGGCAGGTCCTGGCGAACGCGGGCCGGCTGCGGGACGCCGAGGTCGCGTTCCTGCAGGCGCTGGAGGGGGCGCGGGCGACCGGCGATCGGCGGCGTCAGGCCATCTGCCACAACAACCTCGGCCTGGTGTACCTGTACCTGGCTCGCCTGGACGCGGCGGCGGAGCACGCGCAGCAGGCCCTGACGCTGTGCGAGGCGACGGCGGACCGACGCGGGGAGCTCGTCGCGCGCTCGAACTTCGGGTCGATCCGGTTCCAGTCCGGGCGGCTGGAGGAGGCCCGCCCCGCCTGGGTGGCGACCTCCCGTATCCTCGGAGAGATCGGCGACGACCGTGGTCTGTCGACCACGATGCTCCAGCTCGGAGAGCTCCAGTTCGAGAGCGGGCACCTCTCCGAGTCCAGGGAGCGCTTCCGCCAGGCGCTGGCGATCAAGCAGCGGACGGAGGACACGTTCGGCGAGATGCAGGTCCGCGCGAGCTGGGGCTCCGTGGAGGTCGAGGTCGGTCAGCTGGACACGGCGTCGGACCTGCTCGGCCCCGCGTCCCGCTGGGGTCGCAAGGTGGGCCACGACCAGCTGTTGGTCATGGTGGAGACCTCCTGCGCCCAGATCGCCCTGGCGCGCGGCGACCTCGCGGAGGCCGAGGCGCGCTGCGAGGTGGCGTCGGTGTCCGCGGCGAAGCTCGGGCCCAGGGACGAGGGGCGCGTCCTGACCACGCGGGGGCGGGTCGCGCTGGCGGGTGGGCGCCGTGACGACGCCGTGGCGGACCTCGAGCGCGCCGTCGGCTCGACGGGGGGCGCGGACTTCGTGCTGTGGTGCGAGGCCGCGATCGCGCTGTCAGCGGCCCTCGGCCCCACCGAGCGGGCGGTCGCGCTGCTCCGCGAGGTGGCCAGCCGCTGCGACGAGGGCGGGTTCACCCGCCTTCGGGATCGGTCGCTCGCGCGGCTCGACGCGATGGATCAGTCGACGACGACGTAGCGGCCGTCCTCGAAGTCGGCTCCGGGCACGCCGACCACGATCTCCGCGACCCGGTCCCCGCCGTAGGGGAGGGCGGCGTAGAGGGCGTCGCTGCGCCATCCCCCGACCCCCGACCCGAACCGCAGCCCGTGGGCGTGACCCTCGGTGGGCGGATCGAGCACGACGGCGGGGATCCCTGCGGCGTCGATGCGGACGATCGAGGTGGTGACGGCGTCGGTGACGTAGACATTGTCGCAGGCGTCCACGACGAGCGCGTCGTGCCAGCCGCCACCGATGCCGGTCGCGAAGGGCTCGGGAGGGCCAGCCACGGCGCCGGAGCGATCGAGGGGGATGCGGTACACCGTGCCGGTGCCACCCACGGTGCCGAGGTAGGCGTGGTGGGCACGCCGGTCGAACCCGACGACCTTGGGACGCCCGTCGGGCAGCGTCGCGACCAGGACCTCCCGCTGACCGGACGCCGGATCGACGCGGGCGAGGGTCTGGCCGTCCGCGATCCACAGCCACCCGTCGGGGCCGGTGCGGAGCGCGTACGCCGGCACGCCCGCCGCCAGCACCGTCCGTCCACCGGTGCCCGGGTCCACCCGCTCGAGGAAGGAGGTGGTGGCGACGGTGACCGCGAGCCCACCATCGGCCAGCCAGTCCACCTGGTGGATCGGGCCCAGGGCGGGGACCCAGGGCGTGCCAGGACCGTCGTGGGGCCAGCGGATCAGCGCGTTGCCGTCCGAGCCGACGAGCCTTCCCTCCGGGTCGAAGGCCACGTCGTGGGTCGCGCGGGGTTGGTCGAGCAGCGTGGCCGCCAGCGGAGCGGCGACGAGCTCGGAGCAGCGGACCTCGGGCCAGGACGTGGGGGCCGCGCTGTGCCCGCCCGTGTGCCTCGTGACGCCGGTGCTGCCCGTCTCGGCCGTGGGTCCCCCGGTCTCGTGGGGCGCGGGGGTGTCGGTCGGCGAGGTGCCGTCGTCCCCGGTGCAGGCCAGCGCGCCGATCAGCAGCATCGGCCGAGCGTAACGTGTACCCTGGCGAGGGGAGGGGGGATGCGCTGGGTTTCGTGGCTGCTGGTGCTCGCGGCGTGCGGTGGGTCGACGACCAAGGACACCGATGAGGCCGACGCCGACGCCGACGCCGACACGGACAGCGACACGGACGCGGACACCGACGCCGACACGGACAGCGACACGGACACGGACGCGGACACGGACGCCGACACCGACACCGACACCGGCCACAGCGCACACACGGCCGTGCCTCCCTGCGTGGACCCCGGGCTCTTCGTGGGCGACGCCGGCTGGACGCTCGGGCTCGACGTGACGGGTCCCGGGGAGTGGTGCGCGACGTTCAACGAGGCGCGTACCCTCGAGCAGGAGCAGCTGCTCAAGATGAAGCTGATCATCCCGCGCGGGGCGTACACGCTGCCCACCGCGGCGGGGACCTCGCCCTTCCGCCTGCCGGTGTGCTTCGAGACCGCGCCGGGCTCGCCGCTGCAGCCGGTGATGGCCGGGGAGGGGGAGGTGACGCTCTCCCGGTCCACCGTCCAACAGTCCGACTACTACACCTGGCAGTCGACCCAGCCGATCGAGGACGGTGCCGGCCACGTCATCGCGACCTTCCAGCTGTACGGCTCGACCAGCACGCCCGCCGGCACGCCACCGCCCGACATCGAGCTGGACGGCGTGAACGCGAGCATCTACGAGCAGGAGCCGCTGGCGATGTCGCTGTGCGACCTGTCGCCCTACTGCGCGACCTTCTACAGCGACCACTTCGTGGTCTGTGACCCTGTCGGGTACGACGAGGAGCACCACCAGATCACCTTCACGGGCGGTGACGTGGACCTCGAGTTCCGCAAGGGCGGCTCGTTCGCGAGCACCGAGCCCGCCGTCTTCCCTCGCGCCACCGGGACGCTCGACGGCACGGCCTTCGACGTGACCGACTACTTCCGGCTGATCTACAACCCCGAGCACCACCACTTCAGCCGGGACTTCGCCGTGATCTTCGACGCGCCGATCAACGGGGCCTGCGGGCTGGCGGTGCGCAACGTCGATCCCTGGGGCAACCCGCCGGACACGCGGGTGGAGCGCGTGAACTGCGACCTGTCGCTGATCGACACGCGCACCGTCCTCAACGAGGTGTTCGTCGACTAGCTCTCGCTAGGTCCAGCGCATCCGCGATGCGAGCCCCGTCATCGCGTACGCGACCGCGGCGAGCGCCAGGACCGCCGTGTACCCGTAGAGCGTGGCCAGGAACACCGCGAACACCGAGGCGAGCACGCCCAGGAACCCGTTCGTGGCCCACATCCACGGGGTGGCCGCACCGAGCCCGCGCGCGATCAGGAGGCGCACGCCCAACGGCCACAGGGTGCCCATGCAGAGCGCCTGGGGCAGGATGCCGGCCACCGCCAGCGCCACCCGGACGGGCAGGGGCTGAGAGAGCGTCGCCAGCAACAACGGCGGCAGCGCGAACGCCGACAGCAGGGTGGCCGCGATGACCAGGCCCACGATCACGGGGATCGCGCGCTCAGGGGAGCGGACGCGGCTGGTCAACCCGCTGCCGATGCCGCTCCCGAGCAACAGCGACGCCAGCACCACGCTCAGCGCGTAGGTCGGGTGGCCGAGGAACACGATGTACCGCTGGATCAGCGCCATCTCGATCGCCATGAAGCCGACGCCGATCCCGCCGAAGTACAGGGCGGGCACCAGCGGCGCGCGCACCTCGAGCTCGCGGAGCGGACGCGTGACGAGGACGCCGCCGACGAGGCCCAGGAGCGCCAGCGCGACGGCGAACACGAGCGTGGCCTGGCTGCCCAGACGGTGGTCCCAGGCGAGCGCCGCGTCCACCCACGACCGGAGTGGCCTGCGCACGTTGAAGAAGAACGGGCGCTCGTCCGTGGGCGTGGCCAGGTCGAACTGGGGGTGGGCGAGGACGGTCTCGTCACCGGTCAGCACCCCCTCCACGTCCCAACCGTGGTCTTCGACCGGTGTGGTGCCGTCCGCTGGGGGTGGCCAGAGGACGCCGAAGCCCTGGACGTCGACCAGGCGCTGCAACGCGGCCCGATCGTCGTCGTCCAGCGGGGCGCGAGAGGTCACGACGGTGCACACGCCCGCGCCGAGGTACCCGCGGGCGTACACCAGCGCGATGTGGTCCTCGGGGTGGTCGATCCCGTTGTTGGCGAGCGCGGTGGCGGAGAGGCGCACCACCCGCGCGGTCTCGGCCCAGCTGTTGCCCAGGGCGGAGGCCTCCTCCCAGCTGGGCGGGTCGTACCACCGGGAGATCGAGAGCACGCCGTCGTCGTCGAGGTGCGCGACGTAGGCGTCGAACGCCTCCTGCGTGTACAGCGTGTTCTCGGAGAGCACCATCGCGCCCGCCATCGACGCGGCCCAGGTGTCCACCAGCGACATCTGGATCACGTCGTAGCGACCCTCCGTGCTGGCGAGCACGCTGCGACCCTCACCCAGGGTCAGGGACACCCGGGGGTCGTCGTAGGGCGGGGCGCGCACGACATCGGGGAACCCGTGGCGGACCACCTCCACCACCGACGGATTGATCTCGACGACGTCCACCTGCTTCGCGCCGAATTGGAGCGCCGTGAGGATGTCGCGTCCACCGCCGCCGCCGATCACGAAGCTGCGGTCGATCCGGCCCTTGCGCAGGTGGTGCGCGGCGCTCGTCACGTCCCACTCGAGGAAGCCCAGGTCCGCCGTGGTCCCACCTTCGATGATCGGCGTGCCGGCGTCGGCGTCCAGCTGGATCCACATCATGTTCGGCACCGGCCCCGTGTGGTTCCTGCTCGCGCCCCACCCGAGCCGCCAGCTCCCGGCGAGCTGCTCGATCTCGGCCTCGGAGACCGTGCGGTCGCGTCGCAGGAGGGCCACCGCCTGTGCCAGGCCAGGGGTCTCGGGGACGACCGTGACCCGCGCGAGGCGGTTCCAGCGCTCCCAGAGGATGTCGTGCTGCGACTGGTCCTTGGCGCGATGGACCTGGAACAGGGGAGTGGTGGTGCCCATCAGCGTGGCCGTCAGCGCGACTGCCGCTCCGAAGGCCGGCAGCCGCTTGTCGGTGGCCAGCAGCACGCCGCCGGTCGCGATGGCCGCCCCGCACGCCAGCATCACGACCGGGGCCGGGAGGAAGCCGAGCAGCAGCACCGCCACCACACAGCCCGTGGCCGCCCCGACGAGGTCGACGAAGTACACCCGCGACACGTCCGCGGCGTAGTGGTCCAGGAGCCAGGCGATGACGTACCCGCCCTGGTGGAACGTGAACAGCACGCCGAAGACACCGATCAGGACGCCCAGCGAGGAGATCGACTCCCACCGCCCGGCCTCGAGCAGCACGAAGAGGCTCGCGGTGAGCCCCAGCGCTGCCCGTCCGGCAGCGCGCGCGGCGTGGTCGGGCCCGAACGCGTCCGGGTGCTTGACCTTCCGGGCGTAGGCGTCGATCGCCGAGGCGGTGAGCCCGAGCATGGCGAGCGAGGCGACGAGGAAGGCCGCGTGGTAGCTCGCGATGACGGACAGGACGCGACTGAAGGCGACCTGCATCACCAGGATCGCACCGGCGACGAGGAACATGGCGCCGAGCGCGGCCATGGTGGGACGGGGTGGGGGCGCGGCGTCGTGGGGCATCCGCCTTTGTACACCAGGTGTGCAACGGTCGGGGCTCGGCGGAGACCATCGTCGCGGAGGCTGGATGGCACGCGCGTTCTTCGGCGGACAGGTGGTGGCCGAGTCCGATCGGTTCGAGGTGGTCGAGGGCAACGTCTACTTCCCGCCGGAGGCGCTGCGGGAGGTGTTCTTCCGTCCCAACCCGATGCACACGGTCTGCGGCTGGAAGGGCACGGCCAGCTACTACGACGTGGTCGTCGGCGAAGAGGTCGCGGAGGGTGCGGCCTGGTTCTACCCGGACCCGAAGCCTGCCGCCGCGAACATCAAGGGCCACGTGGCCTTCTGGCGAGGCGTCACCGTCGAGCGTTGAGCCGGGGCGTCTGTTCGAGCTGCCGCGCCAGCTCCACGCGGTTGGCCACGCCGAGCTTGCGGTAGAGCGCCTTGGTGTGGTCCTTGGCGGTGTGCGGCGAGACGCCGAGCCACTCGGCGATCTGTCCGACGGTGGCTCCCGCGACCAGCAGGTCGGCCACCTCCAGCTGACGGTCGGTGAGGCCCAGCGTCGGGCGGCTGGTCACCACACCGCTCGAGGCGAGCATGCACACGTAGCGGACCTGGTCGCCGTCGCACCGCACCAGCCTGCACGAGGCGTGATCGACACGAACCGAGCCGAGCGTCTCGCCGCGGGTGTCGAAGGCGCGCACGACGCTCCCCAGCTGTGTGCGTCGCGACGGCGAGAGCCAGGCCTCGGCGGCGTCGGAGGCCTCGCGCACGTTGCCCGCCGCATCCAGCAACACGGTGGGTGTTCGTTCCAGCAGCTCGCGGTCCCAACGATCGGCGTAGGCCAGCGCCGCTGACGCAGCCTCGACCACCCCGTCGAGATCCCGCCTCGCTCCGTCACCCAGCGACGCCCCATCGACGGCGTGCACGCTGACGTACTGGGAGAACCGAGCCCCGTCGTAGACGAGCAGGCGGGCGAAGTCGGACACGCCGAACGCGCCGTAGTAGGAACCGAAGACCTCCAGGTCCCGGAAACCGCGGCCGAGGAGCGCGGTGGGTCCCTGGAATCGCCGGACGTGGCTCGGCAACGGACGCTCCGGATCCCACCGGGTGCCGAGGAGCTCGCTCCCCTCGTACGCGTCCTGGCCCGATTGTGCGCCGCGAGCCGCCGTCAGGAAGCCTCGGCGGAAGAAGCGACCGCCTTCCTTGCGGACGTGGTAGCCGACGGCCTCGTTGGCGCCGGTCAGACCGACCAGCGCACCGAGCACCCCCTCGCGCACCTGGTCCGGGTGGCCGCCGTCGATGGTGGTCAGGCGGCGTCGGCAGCCCTCGACGTCCCCGATCACCGAACCATCGCTCGGAGCGCACCTCGGAGCGCCTGGAGCGTGCCGTCGGAGTCCTCGAGCGCCAGCAGGTGGCCCGCGCCCGCGACGACCTGCACGTCTGCGCCCAGGGTCGCGCCCAGGGCGGACACGACGGACAGCGGCGCGGCCGCGTCGTGCTCACCGACGCGGAGCACGACGGGGCAGGTCGGCCCGGTGATGGCACCGGCGAGGTCCGGCATGTCGGCGAGGCTCTCGAACTCCGCCGCCATGGCCTCCGGGGGCGCCGCGCGCAGGCTCGCGGCCGCGTGGGCCGCCGCGTCGGGGTGGGCCGCCGCGAACTCGGGGGAGAGGAGCTGCTGGACGGCCACGGCGGACAGGTCCACGCCGTCCCGCAGCGCCTGCGCGAACGCCCGCAGGCCCGCGCGTGCCTCCTCGTCGAAGGTCGCCACGGGCCCCAGCCCGACGAGCCCGACGACCTCGGGTCCCTCGTCCATCGATGCCAGCTGCAGCCCTCGGTAGAAGCCGCCCGAGGACCCGACGACCACGCAGCGCTCGACCCCGCCGTCGCGGAGGTCGGACGCGAGCTCGGCACACACGCCGTCCCAGTCGTAGGGCGAGGGAGCCGCGGGGCTCCGCCCGTAGCCGGGGAGGTGGACGACGTGGGTCCGGAACGAGGACGCCAGCGCGCTCGCCCAGGCGGTCGAATCCCCAGGGAACTGCGGGAGCCCATGGAGGAAGACCACGTCGGTGCCGTCGCCTCGGGTGTCGATGTGGATGGCTGCCTCCTCGAAGGACTCTGCCACGCGAGGGCCCGGGGTGCGACCTCGACCGGCCGGGCATCCCCCGAACGAGGGATTCCGCTCCCCATGCGCCTGACGACAATGGAGGGAACCCCCTGCCAACGGAGCCTCCGTCATGCACCTCCTCTTCCTGATGTCCCCGAGCCTGGCCGCGACCCTCGACACCAGCGGCACGTGCGGAGGCCCCGTGGTCTTCGACGCCGCCGGCCTGACGCCCGGAGGGCTGTACGCGGTGCTCTCGGCTCCCACCACGGGCAGCACCGTCGTGCCCGCTGGTGCTTGTGCGGGAACCATCCTCGGGCTCGGCCCAACACCTGTCTTGCGTACGTTCGCCCAGGCCAATGGCTCGGGCAGCGCCCACTTCACGGTCAACGTCCCCGCCCTGGCGTGCGGGCAGCAGGTCCAGGTGGTCGACGGCGCCACCTGCGACGTGTCCAACGTGGTGGAGCTCACCGACGACGAGGACGGGGACGGCTTCGACCACCTGGTCGACTGCGACGACACCGACCCCGACGTCCATCCGGGTGCCCCCGAGATCTGCGACGGCGTCGCCAACGACTGCAACCTGCCCGGTGCCAGCGAGGACGGCCTCGTCACCTGGTTCGACGCCGACGGCTCGAAGGCGGATCTCAGCGCGGACTTCGCGTCGGGTGCGCCGGGTGCGGTCTCGGTGCTCGACCTCGGGAGCTGGGGCACCGGCAGCGGCAAGATCGCCGTCTGCCCCGGCACCTACCACGTGGCGCTCGAGGGGATCGGTCTCGCAGGTGCTCGAGACCTCCAGATCGAGGGCGTCGGAGGCACTGCAGCGGTCGTGTTGGACTCCACCGGCGTCACCACCGTCCGCCTGAGCGACGTGGGAGGGGCGCTCACGGTGTCGGGCCTCACCATGACCCAGCCCGGCGGTCGCACGCTCGACGTCGTCATGAGCAGCTCCACCGGCAGCGTCGACACCGTCCTCCGCGACGTGGTGTCGGCGGGCTCGGTGGGCGTGATCAACTCGCGGTTCAACCCGGTCGGACCGACCTCGGCGGTGGTGGAGAACGTCCAGGCCGAGAGCATGGACTACGACTTCGGGGGTGTCGTGGGCGCCAACACGATCGAGATCCGCGACGTGACCCTCAGCGGAGGCCTGGGGATCCGTGGGAGCACCACCGAGGTCAACCCCATCACCATCGAGCGGCTCACCCTCCTGCCCGGTGACACCGGAGGCGTGTTCCTCCAGGACGTGGACGCCGTCGTCGCCGGGTTCACCGATCTGGACGGTGTCGGCAGCGTGCCGGCCCTGTATTCGATCGCGTCCGACCTCGAGCTGACCGACTTCGACGTCGCCGGGCGACGGGAGTGGGGAATCCACGTGCAGGGTGGGACCGCGAGGGCCACGGGGGGCAGGGTGTCGGAGGACCACCCACTCCGGGTGGACGGCGGGGGACACTTCACCGTGGTCGATGCCGTCCTCGAGAACGGCGGCCCCATGTGGGTGTACGACCACCTCGAGCTCGTCGACGTCGTCGTGCGCGACAACAGCTGGGGCTATTCGGGCGGGGCCTACGTCGAGAGCACCGGGACGCTCACGTGCACCGCGAGCGACAACCCGGGTGCCGGCTTCTTCCGCAACACGGCTGCGGGCATCGGCTCCGGCGGAGCCGTTTGGGTCCAGCCCGGTGGGACGCTGATCTCCAATGGGTGTGACTGGGGGACGGGCGTCGACGACAACCTGCCTCACGACATCCTCACGGACACCGCGGTCTTCGACTTCGGCGACGACGCCACCTTCACCTGCGGCGGCACCACCTGCCTGTAGGTCGGGTCCCGTGCGATCCCGTGCGGTTCCGAGCGCGGACAGGGTACGCTCTGGGGTCGGGAGGGCGACGTGCTGGTGTTCTGGGCCCTGGCGACGGTGGCGTCGGCCGACGAGCAGCGGGTGATCATCGCGCCGGCGGCGTACCCGGGTGCGCCGACCACCGCGATCGTCATCGTGCGTGATCCGTCCTCCCCCGGTTGGCGGGTGCCGACCGGACCCCAGCCTGCGCCGATGCCGGCGCCCGTGGTCTACGGCGCCCGCTCGGCGCCGACACCCGCGCCGACGTACGCGCAGCCCATGCCGCAACCCTCGATGCCGGCGCCGGTGGTGTACGGAGCGCGGACCTCGACCCCACCGCCCGCGCAGCCCACGACGGCCCAGGTCCGGACCGCGCCTCCGGTGGCCGCGCCGGTCGTCGCCGCTCGTCCGATGCCCGCTCCCACGGTCACGGCGCGCCCGATGCCCGCGCCGACGGTCACGGCCCGCCCGATGCCCGCGCCCACGGTCACCGCCCGCCCGATGCCCGCGCCCGTGGTCGCAGCTCCCGCGCCGCCCGTCGCGGCTCGCCCGACGCCCGCACCGACCGCGGTCCCCCGTCCGATGCCCGCGCCGGTCCCGGCCCCCGTGCCCGTGGCTCGCCCCGTCCCCGCGCCGGCACCCGTGGCCCGCCCGGCGCCCGTCCCGGCTCGTCCCACCTCGGCTCGTCCCCAGGTGGCCAGCTCGTGGGGTGCGATCGACCCCGAGGAGCCCGATCCGGACCTCGGACCGCCCGCGTCCGCTCCGGCGCCGGCCCCCCGCCCGGCGGCGCCCGCCCCGGCGCCCGCTGTGGCCCGGGGGCGTGCGCCCGCTCCGGCGCCCGCTCCTGCGCCAGCGCCCGCGGCCGATCTCGACGACCTGCTGGACATGCTCGACGACCCGATGCCCATGCCGGTGGCGGCTGCGCCGGTCCCGCGTCCCGCGCCCGCACCCGTCGCCCCCGCGCCTCGTCCCCAGGCACCGGACGCCACGGCGGAGTCCATCGAGTTCGCCAATCCCTTCGCCGGATCCGCGGATCGGTTCGCCGCCGACCAGGCTGCCGCCGCTGCCGCCGCCGACGCGAGCAAGCCCTGGGTGTCCGACGGCCCCGTCCGCACCCCGAACGTCGCCACCCCCAAGCCCAAGCCCTGCCTCGATCCGATGGCCAGCGGCGACCCGGATGCGGGCCTCGAGGGCGTCGGGCTCGACCCGCACGCGGTCGGCAACGCGCTGCGTCCCTTCCTGCCCAAGGTCGGGTCCTGCCTTCCGAGCGGCAGCCGTGGGATGTTCGAGGTCACGGCCTCGTTCCAGGTGGGCTGCGACGGTCGGGTCACGGGCCTCACCATCGAGGACACGGGCGGGCTGCCGCAGCGCGTCGTGGACTGCATCCAGGGGGCGCTGTGGAAGGCGCCCTTCCCGTCGCACGACCGCCAGGGCGGCGAGGTCGTCGAGCTCCCCCTGCGCTTCACCGGCGACGCCCTGGATTTCTAGGGCCACCAGCTCGCGGGCCAGCTGGCGTTCGATCACGGCGCCCGCAGCGCGTCGATGGGCTCGAGCCTGGCGGCGCGGCGGGCGGGCATCCAGCCGAACATCACCCCCAGGCCCGCCGAGACGACCACCGCGCCGATCACCGCCGCCGGGACCACTACGAAGGGCACCTCGAGCACGGTCGCCCCGACCGCCGTGACCGCGACGCCCAGCGCCACCCCGGCCAACCCACCCAGCGCCGACAGCGTGGCGGACTCGACGAGGAACTGCGCCATCACGTCGCCCTGGAGCGCGCCCACGGCCATGCGGATGCCGATCTCGTGGGTGCGCTCGCCGACCGACACCAGCATCACGTTCATGATGCCGATGCCGCCGACGAACAGGCTCACCGCCGCCACCGCGCCGAGCAGCCCAGTGAGGACCGTCGTGATGCCGCCGACGTGCTCCGCCATCTCGCGGGTGTCCCGGATCTGGAAGTCGACGGTGGCGTCGCTGCGGACGTGGCGCAGCTCGCGGATGACCGCGTCGAGCGAGAGCAACACCTCGTCGGTGTTCGCCGCATCGTCGACGGACAGCAGGATGCGGTCCACGCCGGTCGTGCCGAGCAGCCGCCGCTGGACGAAGCGGACCGGCGCCCACACGAGGTCGTCCTGGTCCATACCCATGGTGTTCTCGCCCTTCGCGGCCAGCACGCCGATCACGGTGCAGTCGGCGTCGCCGAGGCGGATCCGTGCGCCGAGCGGGTCGAGGTCGCCGAACAGGTTCTCGCGGACGGTCTCGCCGAGCACGCAGACCGCGGCCCCCGAGCGCGCCTCGCCGTCCTCGAGTGCGCGGCCCGATGCCAGCGTCCACCCGGCCACCCCGAGCCAGTCGGGGCTGCTACCGGTGACCGACGTGCTCCAGGTGAGCCCCGCGTAGTGGGTGGTCACCGAGCTCGAAGCCATCGGCGCCACCCCCGACAGGTGCGGGACCTGGCGGCGGATCGACTCGATGTCCCGGTCCTGGAACGGCGGCGCGGAGACGTGGGCCTGCGGCCCGCCGCCCGTACCGGCCTCGACGGAGACGAGGTTGCTGCCCATGCTCGCGAGGTCCTGCTCGATCGAGCGGGATGCGCCCTGCCCGATGCCGACGATGGCGACCAGCGCACCCACCCCGACGGCGATGCCGAGGGACGTGAGCAGGGTGCGCGACCAGTTGCGGCGGAGCTGGGCCAGCGCCATCCGCAGGGCTTCTCCCAACGTGGTGATCACGGGGTCCTCCCGGTCCGCTGCTCGGACTCGATGCGCCCGTCGCGGAAGTGGACGATGCGGTGGGCGTGCTCGGCCATGTCCGGTTCGTGGGTGACCATGACGATGGTCTGGCCGTGCTCGCGGTTGACCCGCGCGAGCAGCGCGATGATCTCCTCGCTGCGCGCGGTGTCGAGGTTCCCGGTGGGCTCGTCGGCGAGGAGGAGCTGGGGTTCGGTCACCAGCGCCCTCGCGATGGCGACGCGCTGCTGCTGACCGCCGGACAAGGCACTCGGGAGGTGGTGGCGTCGGTCGGCGAGCCCGACCTCGTCGAGCATGTGCTCCGCGAGCTCCCGGCGGCGCGCCGCGGAGATGCCTCGGTAGACGAGCGGCAGCTCGACGTTCTCGACCGCCGTGCTCCGCGGGAGAAGGTGGAAGCCCTGGAACACGAAGCCGATCCAGGCGCGACGGAGCCGTGCCCGCTCCTGGTCGACGAGATCGGTGACCTCCAGGCTGCGGAAGGTGTACGAGCCGGCGGTGGGGCGGTCGAGGCAGCCCATCACGTTGAGCGCGGTGGACTTGCCGGATCCCGACGGGCCCATGAAGGCCACGAACTCCCCGGACGCCACGTCCAGATCGATCCCCGCCAGCGCCGACACCCGCGCGTCGCCCTGGCCATAGACGCGGGTGATGCCTCGGAACGCGATCAGGCTCACGCTCCACCTCCGAGCACCACCGACGAGCCGTCCGGCACGCCCTCCACCGCGGTCGAGACGCCGTCGGTGCCGAGGATGCGCACCTGCACGGCCTCCGCCGCGTCCTCCTGCAGGACGTGGACGACGTCGCCCTCCAGGACCGCCGCGTGCGACCCGGGCCCGCCGCCCGTCTTCGGGCGCCAGCGTAGCGCGAGGGCGGGGACGGTGACCACGTCGTGCAGCTCGTCGACCACGATCTCCGCCGTCGCCGTCATGCCGGGGCGCAACACGAGGTCGGCGTTGTCCACCCGCAGCGTCGCGGCGTAGGTCACGACGGAGGCGTCCGGGTCGGGTGCGAGGTCCACGCCCTCCACGTCGGCCTCGAACACCCGGTCCGGCCAGGCGGCGACCGTGAAGGTCGCGCGTTGACCCGCGGTGACCCGCCCCACGTCGGCCTCGTCGACGCCGGCCTCGAACTCGAGCGTGCCCAGATCCGACGCCACCTCGAACAACGCGGTGGCGGTCATCGCGCTCACGACGGTCTGGCCGGGCTCGACGTACCGGTGGAGGACGACGCCGTCGATCGGCGTGGTGATCGTGGTGTCACCGAGGTCGTCGAGCGCCTTCGCCAGCGAGGCCTCGGCCTGCGCGAGCTGGGCCTGGGCGGCGGTCAGATCCGCCCGCGCCTGATCGGCCGCCAGCACGGCGGACCGCAGCTCGTCCTCCGAGGCGACCCCCTGCGCCTGGAGGCGCTCGGTTCGGTTCGCCGTGTCCCGCGTCGCGTCGCGGGTGACCCGCGCTCGCTCGACCTGCGCCCGCGAGGAGGCGACGGAGGCCCGGGCCTGCGCGGCGGCGGCCTCGAACGGCTCGGGGTCGAGCTCGGCCAGGACCTGCCCTGCGTGGACCACCTCGTTCTGTGCCACCGGGACGCGCAGCAGCGTGCCGGACTGCGCCGAGCCGATCTCGACGGTCGTGCGCGGTTGGAGCGTTCCCACCGCGGTCACGGTCGTGATGAGGTCGCCACGTGTCGCCGTCCGCGTGTCCCAGCTGGAGGTCTCCTCCTCGCCCCTCCCGAGCAGCCACAGCCCCGTCGCTCCCAGCGCGACGGCAGCCACCAGCCACCACCACCTGCGGCGACGCGGCGGCCGGACCACCGTCAGGTCCTCTCGGGTCGGTTCGCTCACCATGTTGCCTCCTGGTCCCGTCCTAGGTCCGGCTTGTGGAGGACTCGTGGAGAGGCCGCTCGTTCCTGCTCTCCACGGCTGCTCCACATCCCGGCGGCACGGTGGAGGGAGGAGGACGTGATGCTGCTCGCATGGCTCGCCTCGTGGGCGATGGCCCGCGACCTGTCGCTCGACGAGGCGCTGGCGACCGCGCTGACCGGGCCCGCTGCCCGTGAGGCCGGGCTGCGGTTGGACCAGACCAGGGCCGGCCTGACCACCGCCGAGGGCGCCTGGGACCCCGTCCTGTCCGCGTCGGCCGACGCGTCCACCAGCCGGTCGCGCGGCTTCCTCGCGGGGACGCCGACGAGCTCGGACGCCACCGCGGCCGCCGGCTCCGTGGGTCTCGTCCAGGCGCTCCCCACCGGGACGACGGTGCAGGCGACCACCTCGCTGCGCCGCGACGTGATGGTGAGCAGCTCGACGTTGACGGGCGACCAGACCCAGCGGAACTGGACCGCGGCCGCGAAGCTGACCGTGACCCAGGACCTGCTCGCGCCGCTCCGGCGAAGCACGGCGAGGAGCAGCGAGCTGGCCGCGAGGGAGGCGCTGGACCAGGCGACGCTGACCGAGCGTGCGGCCGCCTCCGACGCGATCGGCGCCGCTGCGAGGGCCTGGTGGGCGTGGTGGGCGGCGACCGACGAGGCCGAGCTGGCGGACCTCGCGGAGCGGGACGCGGTGGCCCTCGAGGAGCGCACGCGGGCCTGGGTGGAGGCGGGGCGGCTGGCGCGGCTGGAGCTGGACAGGGTGACCGCCGAGCGGCTCGCGGCCCAGCGCGACCGGCTCGCGGCCGATGCGGAGGTCCGCGCGACGCGAGACGACCTGCTCGTGCTGCTGGGGGAGCCGCTGGGGCAGGACGTGCGGCCGGCGGGCGCGGGACGCGCGTGGGTCCTCGACGACGCCGACGAGGACGCCCTCGTGGCCGACGTGCTGGCGCGGAACCCCGAGCTGCTCCGCGCTCGCGCCGAGATCGACGCGCAGCGCCGTGTGCTGGCCGATACCCGCGCCTCCCGGCTCCCCACGCTGGACCTCACGGGGGCGGTCGGCGTCGGCTCCCTGTCCGAGGAGGCGAGCGACGCGGTGACCGACCTGTGGGGTGAGGACGCACTGCCCGAGGCCTCCGTCGGGCTCGACCTGTCGGTGCCGCTCGGTGGGCGTGCCGCCCGCGGGCGGGTGCGGAGCGCGGAGGCGGCGCTCTCGGCCCTCGAGGTGAGCGAGCAGACGGCGATGGCGCGCGCGGAGGCCGACGCTCGGGCATCGGTGGACGCCGTGCGCACCGCCGGCCTCGGGCTCGACCTGGCGCGGGCCCGCCTGGAGGTCGCCCGCTCCACGGAGGTCGGCGAGCGCCTCCGGGTGGAGGAGGGGGCCGCGCGGCTCGACGAGTGGCTCGACGCGACGCGCGACCGGATCTCGGCCGAGGCGGACGTTCGAACCGCGGAGGTCGCGTTGGCCTCCGCCGAGCTGGACCTCGCCGCGCTACGAGACCGTGTCTGGGAGGACCCGGATGTCGGATGAACCGCGGATCCTGGTGGTCGAGGACGACCTGCACGCCGTGCAGGGGCTGCTCTCCGGCCTGAGACGGCACGGCTTCGACGTGTCGGTGGTCATGGACGGGGCGGAGGCCGCGGACCGCGTGCTCCAGGGGCGATTCGATCTCGTCGTGCTCGACCTGATGCTGCCGCACCGCTCGGGGCTCGAGGTCCTCGAGGCGCTGCGTGGGCGCGACTCCACGCCGGTCATCGTGTTGTCCGCACGCACCGAGCTCGGCGCTCGCCTGGACAGCTTCCGGCTCGGCGCCGTCGACTACGTGGCCAAGCCCTTCTTCGTCGAGGAGCTGGTGGCGCGGATCCGAGCGCGCCTGGCGCTCCGCGAGACCGGCCCGCGGCGGGTGGTGACGATCGGCGACGTGCTGGTCGACCTCGACGACCGCCGCGCCACGCGGGACGGCGTCGACCTGGCGCTCACGGGCCACGAGTTCAACGTGTTGTCCTGGCTGGCCGAGCGTCAGGACCGCGCGATCAGCCGTCAGGAGCTCGCGGAGCACGCGCTCGGCGGCGAGCGGATCACCGAGCGCACGGTCGACAGCCACGTGTCGCACCTGCGCGCGAAGCTCGGCGACGAGGGGCGCCGCATCGAGACGGTGTGGGGCATCGGGTACCGGCTGGCCTCGGTGCCCCGGTGAGGGCGGCGCCGCTCCCGTCCTTCCGGGCCCGGATCCTCGCGAGCGCGCTGCTCACGGCGCTGCTCGCGCTGGGGCTGACCTGGGGCACCTCCTGGCTCACCCTCCACACGCTCTTCCCGCCGCCCGACCACGACCCGGATCCGTCGCTCGTGGACGCCTGCCTCGCGAGCCCGCGCACCTGGGATGGCGTGGTCGTCGGCCTCGAAACGCTCACCGCCTACGACGAGTCCGGCCGCTCGGCCTCGGGGCGCCAGCTCGACCTCGCGGGCTGGCCCGAGCTGCGCGTCGGCGAGAGCCACGCCGTGGAGCACGACCACCACTGGACGCGCGCCACCCGGGCCTCCCGCGAGGGGCCGTGCACGTGGATCGTGAGCGAGGAGGGCCCGCCGCCGGAGCTCGTGCTGGCGGTCCGATGGGGCGGGAGCCTCGGCGTGTTCCTGGCGTTGCTGGCGGCCAGCGGGCTGACCTGGGTGGTCGCCGTGCGCCCGCTCGTGCTGCGGGTGGAGCGTCTCCGGGACGCGGCGGTCCTCGTCGGGCGGGAGCGCTACCGGTCGGCGGCGGACCCCGTCCCCGACGCGCTCGGCGACATCTCGACCGCGCTCGACGCCTCGAACGAGCGGATCGTGGCGGACCGCGTGGAGCTGGTCGCGCGGCACGAGGCGCTCGAGCGGTACCTCGCGGAGATCGCGCACGATCTGCGGACGCCCATCGGGAGCCTGCTGCTCGCCTTGCAGGAGGTGCGCGCGGAGGCCGGCGGACCAGCCGTCGATCGCGCGCTGATCGACGCGGACTACCTCGGCACGCTGGTCGAGAACCTGCACCAGGCCGCGCGGCTGCGGTACGGGCTCGACGTGGGGGAGGGGACGGCGGACCTCCGGGACGTGCTCGCCCGGCTCGAGGTGCGGTTCGCGGCGCTGGGGGCGGCGCGGGGTGTGCAGGTCGCGGCGGCGCTACCGGACGGCCCGGTGATCGTCCGCTGCACGCCCGTGCTGGCGGAGCGAGCGCTCGCGAACCTGCTGCACAACGCGATCGCGCACGGCGCTCGGCACGTGGCGGCCACGCTCTCGGTCGTGGGGGAGGGGTTCCGCATCGAGGTGCTGGACGACGGCCCCGGGGTGGCGGTGCCCGCCGATCTGGCCCTGCGCACCTTCGATGCCAGCGCCGACCGCCCACGGGGTGCCGGCCTCGGGCTCGCGATCACCAACGAGATCGCGCGGCGGGCCGGGTTCTCGATCGCGTACGAGCGGGCCGAGGAGGGCGGGCTGCGGGTCGTCCTTCAGGGGCCGAGGACCGCTGCCGGGTAGATCTCGCCCGGCTCGCAGGAGCACTCCGCGCCCACGCTCCAGCACGCCGGCCCGTCCACGAGGAAGAGCCTGCCACCGCCGGGCTGCGGAGCCTTCCCCACCTGGCAGAGGAAGCCGGTCGGGACGAGCACGACGGCCGGTGAGCGCTCCTCGCCCGCCGCGAGCAGGGAGGGCGGCGGGAACCCGGGGACGGCGAGCAGCGGGGTCGGATCGCACGCGCGGGGCGAGACCCGCCGGAACCAGGCCACGAGCTCGAGCCAGGCCTCGACCTGCAGGTCGCTGCGAGCGAGCCGGTCGCCGATGATCTCCCGGCGCTCGTCGTCCACGATCAACGCCACGGTCGGTGCGTTCGCGGTCGTGGCGAGCCGATCCGCCTGCACGCGCGTCCGCTGGACGGCGTCGTGCCAGGCGTCGGCGAAGATGCGCAGCCGGTTCAGGAGCTCGGCCTGGTCGGGGTCGCTGCATCCGACACCCAGCTTCGCCGAGGCCGCCCCTTGCAGGCGCGCGACCGCCCGGCTGGTGGCTTCCGCGATGCGCAGCCGCTCCTCGAGCTCCGTCTGCGCCTCCTCGAGCTCGGACGGACCTGGTGCGAGCGAGGCGATCACGGGGTCGTGGGGTTCCGCGCGAGCGAGGGTGACCAGGAAGGGGAGCAGCACGACCCACGCGTATCCCGTGTTACGCGACCTCGTGGACGACAGACCCAAGGTCACCGAGAACGGCCGGATGTGGGCCGTCCTCTCCTACGCGAGCTTCCTGATCGGCTTCCCGATCGGCATCCTCCCCCTGCTGATGCGCGACGACGAGTTCGCGCTGTACCACGCGAAGCACTCCACCGCGGTCTGGCTCGCGGTCTTCGCCACCACCATGCTGCTGACGCTGATGTACACGGGCGTGTTCTTCGCGACCTGCGGCGTCGGCGCCTTCTTCGTGCTCCCGCTCTTCCTCGCGCCCGCGGGCTGGGCGATGGTCACGGGCATCCACGGCCTGATCCTCGCCGTCAACGACGAGTGGCAGGAGCCCTTCGGCACGTTCGGCCTGGGCGAGGCGCTGTTCTCCAAGGTCGAGGTCGACCCGACCAAGGTGAAGCGCCCCCTCCTGACCGGGCCCGTCGAGCCCGAGGCCGCCGAACCCGGGCCAGACGGGCAGGGCTAGGGTCAGGGGGGCAGCGCCCCCCTACTGCCTGGCTATTCCTTGGTCTCGGCGCACTCCGCGCGACCGCCGTTGGCCGAGCACCGGAGCTGCTTCATGACGGTGAGCATCCGTCCGTCGTAGGCCTTCTTCTCGTCGCGGAGCTGCACGCGCACGGACTGGAACAGCAGATCCCACTCGGCCTGGGTGGCGGCGGGGATGTCGACCCAGGAGCTCGCCGGGATCTCGGACTCCGCCTTCTTGACGACGGCCAGCGCCTCGTCGAACCGACCCGCGAGGTCCACCCGCGACTTCGCGACGAAGCCCTCGGGGAACTGGGACTCGCGCAGCATGACCTGGAGGGTGGCCTGGGCGAGCGGCGCCCGCAGGATGCCGCCGCTGCTGCCGATGCCGTGCTGCAGCTCGAAGGGCTTGTACGCCGGGGCGGACACGTAGCAGGCGTCCACGTCGCCGTTGTTGAACTTGGGCCCGATGCTGCCGAGGTCCGCGGGGACCTGGATGGCGCCCACCCGGTCGACCATGAAGGAGCTCGCCTTGTCGTAGTCCATGGTCGCGATGCGCTTGCCGGCGAGCTCGGGGACGGTGTCCACGTTGCGGTCCCGCACGAAGAGGTACACGGCACCGACCGGGATGAACCCGACGACCGTGTTGCCCTCCTGCGACAGCATGGGGGCGGCGCCGGCGCTGGTGGACAGCGTGTTCACCATCTGCTTCATCAGGCCGTAGTCGGGGAGCCCACCGATCGCCTCGATGGTCGACGCGAACCGGTTGAACCGCTGCAGGCGGACGCCCGTGGCGACGACGCCATCGCAGTGGCCGGCCTCGTAGTCCTTCGCGGCCGTCAGCTCGTCGGTGTACGGCTTGATCTCGACCTCGACGCCCCAACCCGAGGCGTTGGTCGCGTACTTCGACATCAGCGCGTAGTAGTCGCCGGAGCGGCCGGCCGGGTCGTAGACGCAGATCGACCGGGTCTCGGCGTGCGCCTCGGGGACGGCGGCGAACAGCGTGGCGAAGGCGAGCAGCGCGGTCCAGATCTTCACGGTGTCTCCTCGGGGTTCGGGGGCTCGGGTTCGGGCGCGGGCGCGCCGAACGGGTCGCCGCCGGCGAAGGGGTCGGGCCCGACGGGCGCCGTGGGGGCGTCGTCGCCGGGAAGCTTGCCGAAGGTCTCGGTGCGGTGGCCGGTCTCCGCGGTCCACAGCGCGTCGGACTGCTGGAGGCTGACCTCGTACGCGTAGGCGTCGAGCAGCGCCCAGTCGTCGTTGCGGTCGACGGCCTGCAGGGACGCGGCGTGCGCCCGGAGGGCGGGGCGCAGGATGTCGTCGCGGCCGTTGTTCGCCGCGATCAGCACTTCGATCGCGCGCGCCACCCGCACCCCGGAGGCCTCGCCGCGAGCGGCGGCTTCGTCGAGCATCGCCCAGGGGTCGACGTCGGCCGGCCCGGAGCCGGGGATGGTCGCCCAGGACGCGCCCTGGAGCGCGCTCGGCGCCGACCACCAGTCCGCGTCGTCGAGGCAGGCCGCCCCGCGCGCCACCGCGGAGAGCCGGTCCATCGGCACCTCGTTGTGCGCCCCGCCGGAGCGGTCGTGGAGCAGCGCGAGCGTGCCCGAGACGAGCGCGAACAGGTACGCGAACTCGTCCTTCTCCTTGATCTTCGGGCAGTCGCCCGTCCCGATCGGCCCGAACGCCTCCTCGGCCTGGCGGAAGGCGGCCTCGAAGCGGGCGGCGGCGAGGGTGTGTGCCCGCTCGGCGCGCAGGCGGGCGTCCGTGATCTCGGGGGCCCGCCCGTCGCCGAGCGCCATGGCGTTGTGCTTGACCCGCGCCGCGTCGAGCTCGCCCTCCCAGGCGGCCTCCTCGGCGCAGAGCGCGGCCGTCCCCTCGGCGATGACCAGCGCGCGGTGAGGCTCGTTCTTCGTCAACGAGCCCAGCGGGTGGACCAGCGCGGAGCCGAGCGCACACACCTTGCCGGTGTCGCCGTAGTCCGTCCCGCGGTCCACCACGCGGTCGAGCGTCATGCGGTCGATCTTGGCCGCACACCCCGACAATCCAAGTACGAGCAACGCCGTGCGGATGGTCCCTCCCCGTCGCCGTGCACTCTAACACCGGCTCCGCCGCCCACCGTCCACGTCGACAGGGCCGCGACACCGGTCGTCATCGCGGTACCCTCGTCGTGGAGGGGCGGTGCCCGGCCTCGTCGTGATCGCGCTGCTCGATCTGCTGGGTCTGACCGTCGTGAGCGCGGTGTTCGCCCGCGCATGGTCCGATGTCGACGGGATCCCGTACGAGGTCCGCAGCCCGCTCCTCGCCGTGACGCTCGCGGTCCAGCTCGCGCTGCCGGTCGGGGTGGCCGCCACCGCGGTCGCGCTGGTCCGCAGGGTGGCCTCGTCCACGCCGTCGAGCCTGGCGGGAGCGGCGGCCTGGGTGCTGATCGCCCTGGCCACCCCCTGCCTCGGGTGGGACCTGCAGCCCTCGCCCACGGAGCTCCGCATGCACGGCCCGCTGATCCAGACCTGGATGGCGATGGGGGCGACGACGCTGCTCGGCCTGCTCCCGGCCCCCGCCACGCCCCTCGGCCGCATCGGGATTCCGCTGCGCGCCACCGTGATCTGGGCCGTCGCCCTCGGGGTGTTCTGGACCGAGCTCACGCTGCTGCAGCTCGTGGAGCCGCCGCGGATCAACTCGGTGGTGGCCGCGGTCTTCGTGTCGGTGAGCGTGGTGTGGGTGGGGCTCACGGCCGCGGCGGGAGCCCTCCCGCGTCCGAACGAGTGGAAGGCGCAGCTGGCGGCCCTGGTCCTGGCGGCGCTGCTGATCCCCCTGTCCCTGCCCGAGGCCGCACAGAGCGCGCTCCGGGGGCTGCGGCGGAGCCACTTGGGATGGGACCTCGTCGAGTCCCTGATGCCGCTGGCGATCCTGAGCCTGTTCACGGACCTGATCGTGGTGATCGGCGGGCTGTGGGTGTACCTGTTGCACCGCGCCGAGGGTCGACGCCGCGCAGAGGCCGAGCGTCGGCGAGCATAGAATGCGTCCGCTGGAGGGTGCCTGGGCGTCGACGTGCTGGTCATCGGGTCGGGCCCGAACGGGCTGACCGCCGCCTGCCGCCTCGCGCGCGCGGGGCTGTCCGTGTTGGTCCTCGAGGCGGCGGAGCATCCGGGTGGGGGCCTCGCGACCGTCGAGGCCACGCTCCCGGGCTTCCTCCACGACACCTGCGCGGGTTTCGTCACCTTCCGCGACAGCGTACCGTTCCGCGAGCTCGCGCTGCCGGTGGACTGGGGGCTCGCCGAGATCATGAGCACGCACCCGGCCCCGGACGGCTCGGTCGCTGCGGTCAGCACCGACCTGGCGCTGTCGGAGCGGCACTTCGGCGACCCCGAGGACGGGCGGGCATTCGCCGAGCTCGCCCGGTTCCACGCGCGGGTCGAGCCCGCGGTCCTGGACTTCCTGGGGCCGCTCCCCGCGGTGCGACCGGCGTTCGCCATCGGTCCGGCCGACGGCCTGCGCCTGGCCCGGGCGTACGCCTCGAGCAGCGGGGCCTTCGCTCGCCGCACCTTCCGCTCGGAGGCGGCGCGGCGCGTGTTCCCGGCGATGGGTCTGCACGTCGACGTGGGTCCCGACGACGCCTTCGGCATGCCGCTCTGCTGGATGCTCACGCTGCGCGCCACCACGGCGGGGTTCGCGGTCCCGCGCGGGGGGATGGCGGCGGTGGGCCGGGCGCTGCTGGCGGACCTGACGGCCCACGGGGGCGAGGTCCGGTGCGGCGCGCGCGTGGCGCGGGTGGAGGTGCGACGCGGCACGGCGTCGGCGGTGGTGCTGGTGGGCGGTGAGCGGATCGAGGCCCGCCGCGCGATCGTCGCCACGACCCACGCCCGCTCGCTGTTCCTCGAGCTCGTGGAGCAGGGGGCGCTGCCGAGCACCGTCGTCGGCTCGGTGCGCCGCTTCCGCCCCGGCTGGGGCACGTTCAAGGTGGACTACGCGCTGTCGGGCCCGGTCCCCTGGGCCGACGAGCTCTCGCGGCGCTCCGCCGTCGTGCACGTCGGGCACTCGGTCGACGAGCTCGCGCGGTTCACGAGCCAGGTGCGCTCGGGCGCGCTGCCCGACCGGCCCTACCTGGTGGTCGGCCAGCAGTCGCTCGTGGACCCCTCGCGCGCACCCGAGGGCCAGCACACGCTGTACGCCTACACCCACGCGCCCTCGACCCCCGATCCCACGGCGCACCCCGGCGGCTGGGCGGCCTGGCGGGATCGGCTCGCGGACGCGGTGGGCGCCCGCATCGAGGAGCTCGCGCCGGGCTTCGGAGAGCGCGTGCTCGGGCGCGCCATCCGCGACCCGGGCGACCTCGAGCGGGGCAACGCCAACCTGATCGGCGGCGATCTGGGCGGCGGGAGCAACGCTTGGCACCACTCGCTGGTGCTCCGCCCCACGCCGCTCGCCTTCCGGTACCGAACGCCGATCCGGGGCTTGTACCTCGGATCCTCGTCCACGCACCCGGGGCCCGGTGTGCACGGGATGTGCGGGTGGAACGCCTCGGGCCAGGTGCTGGCCGACCTGTAGCCCGACGCGTCAGGCGCCGAGGCGGTACTGCTGGGAGAACCCGCTGTCGAGATCGGTGATCTCGACCTCCACGATGCCCGAGGGCAGCACGCGGTACCGCTCCTCCACGAGCGGACCCGGGCCGTCGAGGCGGTGGATCGGCGCCTGCGCGTCCTCGCGGGCCGCCGGGTCGAACGCGAAGCGGATCTCGCCCCACGGGAGGAGGTCGCCGACGGGCAGCCCGTCCTCGATGCGGTCGCACTCCGCGAACCGGAAGCAGCCGACGTTGTGCGCCGCGCGGTACCGCCGGATCCAGGAGGCGCCCTCGCCGCCGACCTCCGCGTCGGGCGTCACGAGCACGTCGAACGCGACGTCCTCGCCGGAGCGAAGCTCGCGGAAGACCCCGAACGTGCGCGAGAAGCGCTCGGTGAGCTTCGGGGCCTCCTCGAACGCGATCGCCAGGCCCACGGCGGTCGAGGCCGACGGGTATGCCGACCGCTTCACGCGGCGCCCGAAGACCTCCTTGAGCTTTCGGGCCACGACCGGCAGATCGGAGGCGCCACCCACCACGTAGACCCCGGCCAGGTGCTCCAGGGCTTCGTCGCCCTCGCCGGGCAGCACGCGCATCGCGGCCTCGAGGGACCGGTCCACCAGCGGCTCGCAGGCCTCGTACAGCTCCGCCGTGGTCACCGTCACCGTCCGGTCGTCGTCCAGATCGACGCTGATCTTCTTCGTGTTCGGCGTCAGGCGCTCCTTCTGCGCGCGGCAGTGCTCGAGCAGGGCCACCCGCTCGTCCTCGCCGAGGGAGCCGGGGTCGCGATCGGCCGCCACCATCGCCAGGCGCAGCAGCTCCGCGTCGAAGTCGTCTCCGCCGAGGTGGTTGTCGCCGGCGTGCGCGAGCACCCGGTGGTCGCCGTCCGCCATCCGCACCAGCGACACGTCGAACGTGCCGCCGCCAAGGTCGTAGACCAGGACGTCCTCGCGCTGGGAGGTGAGCGTCTTGCGGTACCGGTGGGCGTACTCGATGCCCGCGGCCGAGGGCTCGTTGATCAGGCCGACGACCTTGAACCCGGCGAGCTGGAAGGCGTCGAGCATGACGAAGCGCTGGGCGGACGTGGCGCCCGCGGGGACGGCGATCATGGCCTCGATCGGCTCGTCGTCGGCCAGGGCGACGGGGAGGTTGCTGCGCTCGAGCAGGTCGCGCCGGAGCGCGGAGAGGAACCCGGCCACCACCTCCACGACGGGCAGCCGGTCGCGCCCGAGCTTGACGGTGTCGGCGTGCCCGGAGGTGGCGAGCAGGCGCTTGAGGCTGCGGACGATGGACCAGCCGCGCACCCCGAGCTTCGCCGCCGCCTCCCAGCCATAGAGCACCTCGTCGCCGCGGACGGCGGCCACCGTGGGCCACCAGTCGACGACCGCGTCGTCGGGCCCGTCGAAGCCCACCACCGGGAAGTTGCCCCGGTCGCAGACCGCCACCACCGTCCGGGTGGTGCCGAAGTCGATGCCGAGCCGCATGTCGTGCCTCCCTGTCCCGCCGAAGGACCCGGGGGACTAACCGTCAGGATCGACTGCGCAAGCCGAATGTTGGCGACGTTCGCGCAACGGGGCGGCCACGTGCGTTACCCTCCTCGGCCCCCCGGGAGGTGTCATGAGTTGGCTGCTGGCGATGGCCCTCACCGCCGTCGCGACCGCGGGTCCGGTCGAGAAGGCCGACAAGTCGCTGGCCGCGTTCGGCTCCGGCGACGCGGCGTCGCTGCAGGTCGCCGTGGAGCGAGCGGACGCGGCGGTCGCGAAGCTGCCGGCCGATCCTGCCGCCTGGGGCGTCCAGGCGCGGGTGTGGCTGGCCGTCGCGACGCACCCGGGCACGGTCCAGGTGGACGGCGATCCGCTGGCGACCTCGCTCGCGGCGTTCGAGAAGGCCGTGGAGCTGAAGGTCTCGGGGGCTGCCCGCGCCGAGCTCGAGCCCAAGGCCGGCTCGCTCGAGTCCACGCTCCTGGCAGCGCTCACGAACCACGTGGAGGGCAAGCAGTGGAGCGACGCGGAGACCGGCCTCGGCCTCGCGATGCGGGCGCACGCCGTGTGCGACGCGCTCGGCCAGGCGGACGCCGACCGTGGGACCAACCTGTACGCCCTCGCCACGCGGGTGCACGCCCAGACCGGTGATCTGGCGTCGGCCGAGGCGGACTATGCGCTGCTACTGGAGGCGCGGGGGCGGGACGACGCGGGGCTCGCGGCGCTGGTGGCACGCAAGCTGGTGGACGGCGGGAAGGCCGAGGAGGCGTTGGCCTTCCTCCAGCCCATCGTCGAGCGTCGGCCCGACGACGATCGACTGCTGCGCGCGACGATCGAGGTGCTGAACGGGCTGGGGCGACAGGCCGAAGCCATCGCCCTGATCGACCGGGCCGCGGATCGGCTGGCGAGCTCGGTGAGCGGCGCGTGGCTGGCCGCCCAGCTGTACGACGAGGCCGGGCAGGTCACCTCGGCCCGACGGATGTGGGACGCGGTGCTCGCGCTCGACGAGCAGCACGTCGACTCGCACCTCGCCCTCGCGCGCTCGCTGCTGGCCCAGGCCGGCGAGGAGGCGGCGGAGCTCGATGGCGAGAGCGCCGCGCGCAAGCCCTACCGGGAGCGCATGCAGATCGAGCAGCGCGTGGTCGGGTCGCTCGACCTGGCGCTGACGCACGCCGAGGCCGCCGCCCGGATCGCTCCCGAGCGTCGCGACGCGCTCGAGGCGTGGATCGAGACGCTGGCGGCGAGGCTCCAGCGCTTCCCCCGCAACCCGACGCAGGCGGACCGGGTGAGGATCAAGGCGATGAGCGTGGATCTCGACAAGGCGAAGGCGGCGCTCGCCGCGCTGGGGGAGGCTCAGTGAAGGCGCTCGTGACCGATGCGTTCCAGCACGACGGGCTGACCTTCGTGGCGCGCGGCTGGCCCGGCGAGACGCCCGCCCGGACCGCGCTCGTGATCCACCACGGCCTCGGCGAGCACGGTGGCCGGTACGAGACCTTCGCGCGGCGACTGGAGGGACTCCCCGTCGACGTGTGGACCTACGACGCCCGTGGCCACGGGGAGAGCGGGGGCAAGCGCGGACACGCCATGGGACTGCGCCAGCTCGCGTCCGACTTCCACCACCTGTTGCCGCGGTTGCGCGAGCGTGCGGGCGCGGAGCGGGTGGTCGTCCTGGGGCACTCGATGGGTGCCGCCACGGTCGCGACCTGGGCGACGGACCCCGAGCTCCCGGGGCCGCCCGACTGGGTGCGCGCGATCCTGCTCTCGGCCGCGCCGGTGAGCGTGCCGCGTACGCTGGAGGTGCGGGTGAAGGAGGCGCTGGCCCGCGTGCTCGCCCGGATCCGCCCGTCGTTCACGATGGGCAGCGGGCTGTCCGCCGAGGGCATCAGCTCCGACGCCTCCGAGGTCCGTCGGTACGAGGACGATCCTCTGGTGCACGACCGGATCTCGGCGGCGCTCGGCCTGTCGGTGCTCCGCGACGCGCCGCGCGTGGTGCAGCGCGCCGACCGGATCCGCCTGCCCACGGTGATGTGGCACGGCACGGAGGACCCGATCGCGGCGATCGTCGGCTCGCGCGACCTGTTCCGCTCGGTGGGCGCGGACGACAAGCTGCTGCACGAGTTCGCCGGGTACCGCCACGAGTGCCACCACGAGACGCCCGAGCGCGTGACGGCGATGTTCGAGCTGGTTCGCGACTGGCTCGAGCCCCACCTGGCGTGATCGGGTTCGCCTTCGCGGCGATGGCGGCGCAGCGGGACGCCTGGCCGGCGCTGCCCGTGGAGCAACCGACGTGGGCGCCTCGCGGCTGGACGTTGGTGGAGGGCGGGTATCGGACGGTCGCCACGACGACCGCACCCGACCTGTGGACGCGACGGCGCCTGGGCGAGGCCGTCGTCCGCTACGGCTTCGCCCGCCGGGTGGAGCTGTGGGCCGCGTTCGCCGGGGGGACGGTCGAGCGGACCTTCACGAGCGGGTACGGCCTGGCGGCCCCCTCGTTCGGCGCTCGCTTCGGCCTGGCGCGCGGAGAGGCGCCCGCCCGCAGCGCCGACCTCGCCCTGGGCGTGATCTGCCCGTGGGAGACGGACACTGGCCTGTCGGTCGGTACCGGTGGCCTGTGGGCCGCGGCGGAGGGGCGACGCCAGCTCGGACCGTTCCGGCTGGACGGATCGCTCGCCGCTCGCTGGGAGGCGCCGGGGACCGTGGGTTGGGCAGCGGATCGGCACCTGGACCCGGCCGAGGTCGCGACCGGTGGGCTCGGCGCGCTGCTCCAGGTGGGGCCGCTCGCGCCCGGCGTGCGCCTGGAGGCGGCCTTCGTCGGTGGAGGTCGGATCGGCGATGTGGTCACGTCCGGGGGATGGCGGGTCTCGCTCGAGGCGACCGGCGTGGTGCAGCTCTCGCGCGGGCTCGCGATCACGGGCGCCCTCGGGGACGCGCTGGTCGACGACGCAGTGCTCGCGCCGGTCGACCTCGTGGGGCCGAGCGCCGCGCTGGGCCTGCGGATCGCCCTGTGATCGGTCTCCTCTGGTGCCTCGCGGCCGTCGCCGAGCCGCGCCGCGGCGACCACCACGACGCAGGCACGCGCTGGCACACCATCGAGACGCGGTTCTTCCGCGTCCACTACGCCTCGCACGGTGGGCGCCACCCCCACGACGCGCGCGGCACGGCGGAGGAGGTGGCCGCGGTCGCCGACACGCTGCTGCTGCGCATGTCGGCCCACGTGGGCGCGGTCCCGCGCGGCCCGATCCACGTGGTCGTGACGGACGAGGCGGAGGGCATGACGGCGTGGACGATGACCGGCTGGGGCCTCATCGTGCTGTCGGCCGATCCGGGCGGCGAGGTCGCTCGCCTGCGGGGGCGGCTGGACTGGGTGCCCGACGCGCTGGCCCACGAGCTCGGTCACCTCGTCGGTCACCGGCGAGCGAGCGCGCTGGCGATCAGCGGCAGCTACGGGTTCGAGGCGGACGCGACGGCCGAGGTGGGCGGTGCGGGGCTGTCCCTGGCGATCCCGGTGGGGCCGGACGAGCCGTACGGCTGGTCCGAGGGCGCGGCGGAGGCCTGGTCGGAGGGCATCGGCGTCAACCGCTGGGACGCCCGGCGCGAGGCTCGCCTGCGGACCGCGGCGCTCGAGGGGCGGCTGCTCGAGTGGGACGAGTGGCTGGTGTCGCTCGACAAGGACACCGGCGACGCCGAGCGGGCCTACCAGCAGGGCTACGCCTTCGCTCGCTGGCTCGAGCGACGCTTCGGCGAGGACGTCTTCGCGCGGATGGCGGCGCTCTCCGCCGAGCGCTACCCGCTGGACTGGGGGGCCGTGCTGCGGCGCGCGACGGGCGAGGAGCCCCGGTCGCTGTGGGCCGCCTGGCGCGCCGAGGTGACGGCGGAGGCGGTCACCTGGGAGGCGCGGGCGCGCGCTCGCGGCCTGACGGAGGGGCGCGAGGTCGAGAGCTGGCTCGGGGGATGGGACCCGGCGGGCGGCCTGTCCGCGCGCGACGCCTGGCTCTCGCGTTCCCGGCGCGACCGGGAGGAGGCGCGGGAGGCCACCGGCAGCTTCGACCTGTGGCCGTCGACCTCGGCGGACGGTCGCTGGTACGCCGAGGAGAAGGTGGGCTGGCTGCGGGTGGCGAGGGTGGACGAGGAGGACCTCCCGGGGCTGTCGGCGGACGCGGTGACCCCGCCCTCAGCCTGGATCCCCGCCGCGCGGGCCTCGGGCTACGCGTTCGTCCCGGGGCGGGACGCCGTGGTGGTGGCGGCGCCCGAGGACGCGCTGCGGGCGCGGCTCGCGCCCCGGCCCGCGGATCCGTGGACGCTCCTTTGGGTGGTGGACCTCGACACCCGCGTCGGCGTGGGCGGGAGGGTGACCGTGCTGCCCGACACGCGGGAGGACCTCCTCCGCCGCATGTGGCCCATCGAGGGGACGGAGCGGGCGCGGGATCCCGACGTGTCGCCCGACGGGCTGTGCGTGGTCTACCTCGTGCACCGCGACCGGCAGACGGACCTCGTGGTCAGCGGGCTCGACGGCACGGAGCGTCGCGTGGTCCGCACGTTCGAGGAGGGCGAGTGGGTCCAGGGGCCGTCGTTCTCGCCCGACGGTGCATCGGTCGTGGTCTCGGTGTTCGGCCGGGGCCGGGGCGACCTGTGGGTCGTGGACCTCGGGACGGGCGCCTGGCGCCGGCTCACCGACGACGCGCGCGACGAGCTCGACCCGGTGTGGACCGAGGCCGGCGTGTGGACCGCGGTCGAGGGCGACGGCGCCTGGGACGTCGTGCGGTTCGACCCCGCCACGGGCGAGGGGACGCGCGCCACGCGCGTGGTCGGGTCCGCGGACACGCCCTGGGTCACCCCCTCGGGGCACCTGCTCTACGCCGAGGGCGGCGCGCACGGGAAGAAGGCGACGGTGCTCCGCGCGGGCGACCTGCTGCTCGCGCCCGACGAGCCGATCGAGCTCCCGGCGCCCGTCGACCTGCCGCGCACCACGCCCGCCGAGCCCCACCGCTACCGCCCGCTGGCGAGCCTGCTCGTGCCCGCCGTGGGCCCCCTGGCCCGAGTGGACGTGTCGCCCGGAGCGGTGGTGCCCGCCGCCGGCGGCTGGCTCCGCGCCTCCGACGCCGCCGAGCTGTTCGAGCTCTCCACGTTCGGCCTGCTGGGATCGACCTCGCTGGGCGACGCGATCCTGGCGTGGCGGGGGCTGCCGCCCGAGCTCGAGCTGGAGGTCGCGGGTGCCTGGTCCCCCTCGCTCGCCGCGTCGGTCGGGAGCGCTTCGCTCACGGCGGGCTTCCGGTGGACGGACCAGGTGCGCCTCGAGCTGGGCCCCGAGCGGGTCGCGAGCCGTGGCGGGCTCTGGCCGGACACCACGGGACTGCGTGTGGTCGGCGCCGTCCGGGCAGGGGACGGACCCGACGGTGACCCCGGGTACCTGGGGAGGTGGGCCGACCTGGTGGGCACCGTGGGGACCAGCGACTCCGAGGGGACGGTCACGACCTGGGGCCGGGGGGAGATCGAGCTCGGCGCCGGCCTGCCCATCGACCTGTCCTCGGGCCCGCTGTCCGAGCAGGCACACACGCTGACGCTCGAGGTGGTCGCGGGGGTGACCAGCACGGACGTGCCCTCGGCGGAGGAGCTCGTGGCGGGCGGCGACCTGCCGAACGCGCTGCGGGCGCTGTCGCTCGAGAGCAGCGCGCCGATGCCCGGCTACGCTCCCTTCGCGCTGCGCGGCGAGCAGCGGGTCGTCGCGTCCGCCCGCTACGAGGTCCCGCTGGTCAGCCGTTGGCGGACGCAGGCCGGTCCGCTCTACCTCCGCGCGGTGTCGCTCGTCGTCGGGGGAGACGCCGGCAACGCCTGGGACGCGGGCTGGTCCGCCACCACCGGCGCCCTGGTGCTCGCGGACGCCACAGCAGAGCTCCGCTGGTGGACGATGCTGCTCGACGCGCGCTGGGACGGGGGCCTGCGGGTCGCCGTACCCTTCGACGAGCCCGAGTCCCCTCGGCTGGCCCTGTCGCTGGGCGCCGGCTTCCGATGACGCTCAGATCTCTTCGATGTACCCGGCGACGTCGGGGTTCTTCACCATCGTGAGGCCCACGATGCCGAGGATGGGCGACACGAAGTCACCGAGGAGGACCGCCGCGATCTGGGCGAAGGGGAGGTAGGGGAGAATGCCCTTGACCGGCTGGGGGTTGGCCATCAGCGCGATGCCGAGGCCGAGCTCCACCATGCCCAGCGGGATGATGAGCATCGAGACGAACCCACACACGCCGCCGACCGGGCACATGCCGCAGGTCAGCACCCCGCTGCAGACGGTGCCGCCGATGCTCCAGACCATGGAGCCCATCGCCCAGCCCATCGTCATGTTGACCATTCCACCGATGATGTTGGCGATGCCCAGCGTCTTGAGCTGTTCCGGCGGTGCGGGGTCCAAGTCGTCTCCATGGCGGCGTGGCCGTCGCGGGATGTCACGATCTGTCTGGTCGCAGACGGACCCAGTAACCGAAAAGGAATGCGCGACGACTGTCGGATGGGAGACAATCACGCTGAAGGATCCGAACCGTCTTCCACGTAGGACGAACGGACCCCAGGGGAGGAACCGATGACCAACAAGCGGCTGGAGCGGCGCGGTCGGTGGACCGCCGAGCAGGAGCGACAGGTCGGCCGCGAGATTCGCGACGCGGAGGCCCGCGCCCTGCAGGCGATTCGTGGCATCCCCGAGGCGGACGAGATCCTGGGGACCCGACCCCGGCGGACCGAGCGCACCCGTGCCGGAGAGGTCAGTCGACTCGAGCAGGCCATCCACGAGGTGTGGCTGGCGAGCAAGGGCCGCCCGGACCTGAAGGAGCGGGCCCGCGCCGCGCGCCACGCGTGGGAGGAGGCCGAAGCGCTCCGCTGGAACCTCGCGATGTCGGGTCGCCGCATCGCCTACGGTGAGGCCCGCAAGCTCGCTGGGCCCTTCATGGACGAGGCGGACCTCGTGCAGGAGGGCTTCATCGGGTTGCTGCGCGCCGCGAAGCGCTTCGACCCCGAGCGCGCCATCCGCTTCAGCACGTACGCCCGCTGGTGGGTCCGCGCCCAGATGACGCGCGCCATCGACCACCACGGTCGCCCGGTGCGCCTGCCCGGCGGCGCGGTCGAGCAGACGCGGAACCTGCGCAAGGTCATCCAGGAGTACGAGCTGGCCGGCGCGGAGTACACGGTCGCGGATCTCGCCCGCGAGGTCGGGATCGATGAGCGCCGGGCGCGCTTCCTGCTCGCCCAGGGCAAGACCGTCTCCATCGACGAGCCCGTCGAGGAGGGCCCGCGCCAGCGCACGCTCGACCACTTCCTCGAGGACGAGGAGGCGGTCCAGCCCGAGGACGAGGCGATCCGCGTCCAGGAGCTCGAGCGTCTGCGCGAGGCCTTCGGCGCCCTCTCCGAGCGTCACCAGCACGTGATCGCGCGCCGATACGGCCTGGATGACGACCGCTTCCGCACGCTGTCCGAGGTGGGTGAGACGCTGAACCTCTCCCGTGAGCGCGTCCGCCAGATCGAGCGCGAGGCCCTCGGCCGCCTCAAGGACGGCGAGATCCGCAACAAGGTCGCCTGATCGGTGGACCTCAGGGCAGCCGGGCGGCGAGGAACGCTCGCAGCCCGCGCAGCTCCTCGGCGCAGACCTCGTGACCCATGGACCACTCGTGCCACTCGGCCTGCAGCCCGAGCTGGCGCACCCGCTCGTAGGCGTGGCGGCCGCCCGCGTGGGGGACGACCTCGTCGTTCGTCCCGTGCCCGAACCAGAGCGGGACCGAGCGGTCGCCGAGCTCGTGCTCCAGCCGATCCTCGAGCACGAGGTACCCGGAGAGGACGAGGAGCCCCGCCAGCGGCTCCCGCCGACGCAGCCCGACGTACAGCGTCATGGCGGCGCCCTGCGAGAAGCCGGCGAGCACGATCCGCGACGCTGGCGTGCCCGCCGCGATCTCGCGCGCGATCAGGTCCTCCACGATCGCGGCGGACGCCACCACGTCCTCGGCGCACTCCCGCTCGGGGACCCGGTCCATGGAGCGGATGTCGTACCAGCTCGGCATCTCGTACCCGGCGTTGATCGTGACCGGGCGGATCGGCGCGTGCGGGAACACCATGCGGATCCCGGGCAGGCCGAGGCGGGGCGCGAGGGGCGCGAAGTCGAAGCCGTCGGCGCCGAGCCCGTGCAACCAGATCACGCAGCCCTTCACGGGGCCGGCGGGGACGTGTTCGACGGTGGGTAGCGAAGGAGGACGCATCCGGTGTCGTCTAGCGTGAGGTCGGTCGGATGTCGCGATCGCGGGTCGCGTCCGGCTACTGTCCCCGTGGAGGAGTGATGTCGTCTCGTCTCGTGGCCCTGACCGTCGCGTTGGGTGCATGCACCACGACCGAACCGCTCACGGTGGAGCACCGCTCGGTGCTGTCGTACCGGACGCTCGGGATCGCGCTGGATCACGACGGGATCCGCGGCCACGCCGGCATGGCGGGCACGACCTGCGACTTCGGCACCCGCATGGGCGCGGTGGACGCGGACTACGACTTCGAGGGGCAGCACGACACCGTGACCGACGGCACGGACGGCCCGGACGGGTTCACCACCGTGGTCGTGACCGGCGGTGGCGTCCACGTCGTGCGTCCGGACGATGGCGACGTGGTGGACGTGCTCGTGGGCTCGCCCGATCACGGGGTGCTCGTGGGTGAGGCCGACGTCGTCGTGATCGGCGGCGGCGTGGACGGTGGCGGGGACGGTGGGACGGAGGCTCCCCCGGGCGACGACGGCGGCTGCAACGCCGGCTACTTCCACGTGGGCAAGCTCAAGGCCTGGTCCGTGCTGGAGCTGCCGGAGGCGGCGTGCGATCGGGACGCGGAGGTGAGCAGCGATCACCGCGAGCGCGTCTATGTCGCCACGCCGGACGGGGTCGTGGTGGTCGCGCCCGACGGGTGGTCCCGCATCGACGCCACGGGCGATCTCGTCGCCTGGGACGCGGCGGCGGACGTGCTCTACCTCGCGAACGCGGGCGAGGGCGTCGTGCGGGCGCTGGAGGTCGACGGCTCCCTGCGGTGGGAGGTCGAGCTCGGCGGCGCGATCCGCGCGTTGGGCGACCTGGGCGAGCAGGCGACGGCGGTGGTCAGCGTCGACCGGGACGGTGCTGGCGCCGTGGTCTTCCTCGACGGCCAGACCGGCGAGACGCGCGCCGACGTGAAGACCCCGTCGGCCGCCCGCGACCTGGTGGCCAGCGGCGACGGCAGCGTGGTCGGCCTGGTGTTGAAGGACCAGACCCACTTCTACGACACCGCGCCGCTCGGCGGTCGATAGGTTCTGGACGCCTCCGACACCGAGCGTTAGTCACAACGCGTCCGGCGTCGTTCGGATGACGGGCCCGTAGCTCAGGTGGTTAGAGCGCACGCCTGATAAGCGTGAGGTCGGCAGTTCAAGTCTGCCCGGGCCCACTCCTTCGAGCACCGGCTCCCGCGTCTCGCGCGGTCCCGGTCGAGGTTCCGGGGGCGTAGCTCAGCTGGGAGAGCACCTGCTTTGCAAGCAGGGGGTCGTCGGTTCGAACCCGATCGCCTCCACTCGGGTACGCTCTCTCCATGTGGCTCGCCACCCTCGCCCTGACGGCGCCAGCGCAGACCCTCGACGACGGGGCCTGCGCGTGCTTCCGCGGACAGACCCGCGGCAACGACGTGGTCGACGCCCGTGTCCGTCTCTGTCGGCGCGGCTCGGCGCTCGACGGCGGCTTCGACTGGACGGGGCGGGCCAGCGGACGGAGCTTCCGGGTGCTGGAGGGCTCGGTCGATGGCAGCGCGATCACGCTGCGCGACGCCGCGGTGCCCGTGAGCACGCCCAGCGACGGTTGGCGCTTCTGCGCGATCGACGCGTACACGCTGACGCTGGGCGCGGACGGCTCGCTCACCGGCAACTACGTGTCGGCGGCGTGCCGCGACCGCGCGACCGTCACGCTGGAGCGCGCGGACTGCGCCGCCGGCGAGGTCGCCGTGAAGGGCCCGCGTCGCGAACTCGTGCCGGACGAGGTCCAGGCGTGTCGCGACCGCGGGGCGCTCTGGCTGTCCGATCCGGACTACTACGAGCGGACCGAGATCCGCGCGGGCGCCGCCTGGGTCCCGGTGTGGCAGGTGCTCGACCGGCACGAGGGCCGCAGCGGATACCTGCTGGTCTACCCGGAGAGCTGCCGGGTGGTGGTGGGCGTCGTGGAGCCGGGCGCCCCGCTGAGCCTCGTGCCGCCGCCGGGGTCCGTGGTGACCTCCGAGGAGGAGGCGATGCTCCGACGGTGGTCCAGCCGCTGGTAGTGCCCGTCACTGCGTGACCGGGACCTCGGCCCAGAGCGCGCCGCGCAGGTCCCCGACCGCATACCCGGTGGCGCGATCCTCGGGGTACCGCTCGTGCAGCTTGGCGACGACCTCGGCATCGAGGGTCGCCGGGTCGCCGTGGCAGCGCAGGCAGGGCTCCATCGTGCCGATCGGCGCCAGCACGCGCGCCACGCGGCCCTCCGGTGTGTCCTCGATCCGGTGGATGCCCTCGACGCCAGCGACCGGTCGCTCGCCCTGCGTCTGGAGCCACGCCTCGACCCAGGGCGGCGCCGCGTTCGCGGGGTTGCGCAGCCGCAGCGAGGAGCGACCCACGCGGGCGCCGGGATCGGGCTCGGCGGGAGCGGTCAGCGCCTGGGCCTCGATCGAGCAGGTGGACAGCGCCTCGCTGGGGCCTCGGGTGTTCAGCTCCGTGATCATCCGAGCCTGCAGCCGCCCGCGGGCCTCGTCGACCAGTCGATCCGCCTTCGCGAGCGCGGCATCGGCGGGTTCGCCCGAGGCCACCGGCGCGGGTGCTGCCACCGGGGTCGGCGGATCGGGGGGATCGATCGCGAGATCCCCGCCCGTGGTCGCCGTGCAAGCCATCCACCACCACATCGCTCCCCCTCGCCGACAGGGTAGGACTGGATCCGTGCGCACGCCACCCGCCATCCGAGTCCTCTGTCGGCTCGCCGCGTCCCTCGCCGCGACCTCGGTGGCGCTGGCTTGCGGCGGCTTCGGTGGCGTCGACGAGCGGGAGCGCCTGCACACGGCCGAGCGGGAGAAGATGGTCGCCGACGTGCGGGCAGCGCTGGACGACGGCCGACTGCTCGACGCGGCGCGGGTGATCGGCGTGGAGCGGCCGTGGGACGAGGCCACGTTCGGGCCGCTCGCGCAGGAGGTCGCCTCCCGCAGCGACGACCCCGAGGTCCTCCAGCGGCTGGGGCAGATCGACGCCGTCCGGCTCGACGAGGTCCGGCTGGCGCGGGCCTACGGTCCGGACCTCGCCGCGACGCGAGCCGCTCGAGCGGGCGTGACGCGGGCGCACGGGCGGGTCGTGCTCGACGGCGTGGTCCGCGAGTACGTGACGCCGCCGGATCGCGACGCGATGCTGCGGGCCGCCCGCGACCACCTGACCCGGGTGCTCCTGTGCCCTCCTGCGCGCGACGCCTTCGAGCTCCGCCCGGCCGCGCTGGGGACCGACCTCGACGGCCTGATCGACGGTGCGGTGGAGGCCGGGCTGCCCGAGGATCTGGCGGTCGCGGAGGTCGTGGAGGCCGCGCTCGGCTCGCTCGATCCGTACACCCGCGCCGTCTGGCCGGCGGCGCTCACCGGGTGGGAGGAGCACCACGCGGGCGTTTCCGTCGGCGTGGGCCTGACGCTCTCCGACGCCTCCGACGGCGGCGTGGTGGTCGAGCTCCCCGTGGTGGACGGTCCGGGCTGGCGCGGCGGCGTCCACGCGGGCGACGGCGTGGTGTCGGTCGGCGGGGCTTCGGTGGCCGAGCTGCCCGCGCCGCGCGCGGCCGCCGTGGAGGCGCTGCTGCGGGGGGAGCCGGGCACCGAGGTCGCGGTCGGTGTCTTCCGCGAGGGTGCCCGGGTCGACCTGACGCTCCTGCGGGCACCGGTCCAGGAGGCGACCGTGACCGGCTACGCGAGGGCGGCGGACGGCTGGTCGCTGGAGGTGGAGCCGGGCGTCGCCGTGGTCGGGATCTCGGCGTTCCGTCCCCATACGGACGACGAGCTCGACGCGCTCGGGGTCGTGTCGGACCGGGTGGTGCTCGATCTGCGGGGCAATCCCGGCGGTGACGTCCAGGCCGCGCTCGACGTGGCGGATCGGTTCGTCGAGGGGGGCGAGCTGGTCCGCCTGGTGGGTCGCGCCGTGCCTCCGCCCGCGCCCGGGCCCAACGGCGAGCTGCCCTGGAACCAGGCGCTCCCCGGTCACGGTCTCGAGGGCGTTCGGGTGGTGGTGCTGGTCGACGGGCGCACCGCCTCGGCCGCGGAGATCCTGGCCGCAGCGCTCCGGGACGCCGTGGGCGCACGCGTCGTGGGGGAGCCCACGTTCGGCAAGCTCGTGTCGCAGTCGCTGCGCGCGGACCCGGTGGGCGTCGGCTGGCAGGTGACGACCGCCCACTGGACGCCGGTGTCCGGGCCGTTGGAGCACGTCGTGCCCGACGTGGAGGTGCGGGTGTCGCCCGCGGAGCGCGCCGCGATCGACGAGCTCCGCCACCGAAGGGAGTGGCCGACCACGCACCCCGACGGCACCCCCGTCACCTACCTCGGGCCTGCCGCGCGCGCCGACCTCCCGCCGATCACCCACGACATCCAGCTCGAGACCGCGATCCGTCTGGCGACCGAGCTCCCGTAGCGCCGGCTACCTGGACGGGTCCGGATCCTCGATGCGGTGCGCGGGCCGCATGAACGACATGCCGAGCAGGAAGCCACCGCCGAAGGACGGGGTGCCCCCGACCACGTCCGCGCCGGCCTCGAGGCGAGCGGTGATCGCCAGGAAGCGCGTCCGGCGGAACTTCCCCATCAGCGAGCCGCGTCCCGTGAACCCCACCGGCGGCGCCTCGCCCTCGCTGGGGAAGCTCAGGACGGCGCCGCCCGCCACGCCCCAGGACAGGCCGGCCACGATGATGTCCAGCCCGCGTCGCAGCTCGAGCATCGGCGTCAGCCCCAGCGCGTCCGGGTGCCAGTCGACGCGCCCGACAGCCTGCAGGTGCCAGTACCGCCCGAACGAGAACTGGTCGTCGAAGGTCCCGGCCCACCATCCCAGGCACACGTCTCCGCCCACCGCGGGCCGCAGCGGCGCACCTCGCAACCCGAGTCCCGCGCCCAGGTCGAAGGTCGGTCCGGACTGGTGGCTGGTGAGGGCGTGGGCGGGAAGCGAGGTCGCGATCAGCACGGCGAGCATGCGGCAGGATAGCAGGGCGCATGGACGCACACACCCGCCTCGGCAACGCCCTCCGTGGCCTGCCCGTCGACCGCCCCCCCGTCTGGTTCATGCGCCAGGCCGGCCGCTACCTCCCGGAGTACCGCAAGGTCAGGGAGGGTAGGACCTTCCTGGACATGTGCCGGGACTCGGACGTCGCCTGCGAGGTGACCATCCAGCCGGTGGATCGGTTCGCGACCGACGCTGCCATCGTGTTCTCGGACATCCTCACCATCCCCGAGGCGATGGGCATCGAGGTCACGTTCGAGGCCGGCGAGGGCCCCAAGCTGCACAATCCGCTGCGCACCGCCGCCGACGTGGACGCGCTCCGTCGGCCCGACGTGGCGGATGCCCTGCCGGTCGTGCCGGAGACGCTCCGGAAGTTCCGCGCTCAGCGCCCCGAGACGCCCATCCTGGGCTTCGCCGGCGCTCCGTTCACCCTCCTCTGCTACATGGTCGAGGGCGGCGGCAGCAAGGACTGGATCGAGACCAAGAAGATGCTGCTGAGCGAGCCGGCGCGGGCGCACCGCGTGCTCGACCTGCTCGCCGACGTGGTCGGTGACTACCTCCAGCTCCAGGTGGACTCGGGCGCCGCCGGCGTGCAGATCTTCGACACCTGGGCCGGCATCCTCGCCCCTGACGAGTGGCAGGCGTTCTGCCTCCCGTCGATCCAGCGGGCGCTGGCGCGCGTGAAGGGCGCCCCCCGCATCCACTACACCCGCGACAACATGCCGTTCCTGCACCTGCTGAAGCAGACCGGGGCGGACGTCATCGGCCTGGACTGGCGGGTGGACGTGGCGCGGGCGCGCGCGGAGCTCGGGACGCTGCCGATCCAGGGCAACCTCGATCCGATCGCGCTCTTCGGCCCGGCGGAGAGCATCCGTCGCAAGGTCCACGCGATCTGCGACGCGGCGGGTCCGGTGGGCCACGTCTTCAACCTCGGCCACGGGGTCACCCCCAAGACCCCGATCGAGGGCGTGGAGGCGATGATCGCCGCGGTCAAGGAGCGCGCGTCCACGTCGGCGCGGTGACCACCCAGTCCCCATCGGGATCGTCGGACCACCCGTCCAGGAACATCCAGCGCCCGGCGAAGGGCACGCGGTTCGTGCCCTCCACGATCGGCAGGGCGCCCACGTCGGTCCGCAGCACCAGGTGGTCGAGCTGGCCGCCCTCCACGACGACCACGACGCGGTAGGTGCCGTCCTCCGTCGGGGGGACCACGTTCCCCGGGGGCACCCCCTCCACCGTCAGCCAGGCGGCCATGCCGTTGCCTGCTGCCAGGCGTCCGCCGTAGAGCGGCTGCTCCAGGTCGGCGGGCCCCACGAGCGTCGGGTCGTCGACCGGGAGCCAGGTGAACGGACCAGTGGGGATCAGCGCGATCCCGTGATCGAGCCAGCGGTGGTACGCGTCGCGATCGTCACGCAGCGGGTGGCGGAGCGCCACGAACGTCGGCTGCGGCCACCCGTCCCAGGGGTCCGTGACCGCGAGCCAGCCCGTGTCCACCCGCACGTCACGGTCCGCGGTCGATCCCTCCACCGCGGCGGCGGCGTCCACGGGCGCGAGATCGGTCGCCCGCGCCCCCCCGTGCAGCGCACCCCCGCCCGAGCCCCACGGAAACCCCGCCGCGAACCAGCCGTCACCCTCGACCCGGGCGCTCCCCCAGGACACGAGCCGCGGCACGCCGGCCCCCGACGCGAGCGCGGGCACGTCGGGGCCGTCCCCGAACACCGCGCCGGCGAGGCCGTCCGCTGCGGCCTCGATCGCCGCCGTCAGGTCGCTCCCGCGCCAGGTCGTCGAGCGATCGGTCGGCCGGTCGAAGCCGAGGGCGACGAACGGCCCCGGATCGAAGCGCGGCTCGAGGCGCACGACCAGATCGGGCGCCTGACCGGGGAGCAGCTCGAGCCGGATCGTGCGCGGCTCGAACGCCGGACCGGCGGACAGCGTCAGGTCGTGCACGCCCGCGCCGAGCCGGAGCCGGAGCCCGGTGGCAGGGACGTAGGCCGTGGCGGCACCTTCCTCCTCCACGCGGAGCACGTGGGGCAACCCGTCGTCCCACACCGGACGCAGCACCACCGATGCCGCCTCGCCCGTCCGCAGCTGGACCGAGCTGGAGGGGGGCTGGATCTCCCCCGGTGCGCGCCCTGCGGACTCCGCGCGCAGCCCGTCCACGTCCGCCGGCAGATCGAGCTCGAAGTGGTCGCCGGAGACCGGTAGCCGCAGCAGCACCCGACCTCGGCGCATCAGAGCGATCTGGGAGGTGTTCGCCAGCCTTCCGGCCACGTGCCGGGCGCCGTGGAGCTCGGTGAGGGCCACCAGCGCGTGCGCCGCGTCCGCGATCAGCAGGCGGTCCGTGTCGAACAGGTACGAGACACCGCCGAGATCGTCGACCGGACCGTCGTTGCCCCACACCACGAGCTTGGACTGGATCAACCCGCCGTCGCCCAGCAGGACCTCGTCACCTCGTGGAGAGACGCGGAAGCCCTCGGCGCCCTCCGCGACCAGCCAGGACCCGTCGGCGCGCCAGGTCACGACGCGACGCTCCCCCTCGGCGGCTGCGGGTCGGTCCGGGAAGGGGGTGACCGTACCCTCGACGCGGATCCCGTCCGGGAGCAGCACGACGTCCGGGTGATCGAGCCAGCCGCCGCCCACCAGGGGCACGATCTCCTGGGCCACGTCGGTGCCGTCCGTCAGCGCGAGGTCCATCACCGTCGCCCCGCCGACGCCGGGCACGGAGAGCGCGTCCTGGGGATGGCGGACGACCGCGGTCCACAGGTGGTTGCCGAGCACCATGTCGATGTTGGAACGACCTTCGCCCTGGTTCGGCAGCTGGGCGCCACACAACATCCCCACGCGCACCTCACCCACCGGCGGGGGCGTCGCGTCGCAGATCGGGTCCGGCTCCGGCTCGCGCCAGGGCTGACACGCTGCCCAGGTGAGGAGGGTGACCAGGCGGACTCCCAGTTAGGTGGGGCCGATGGCCCGCTTGCGCATCACCGAGATCTACCCGTCCGTGCAGGGAGAGTCGACGCACGTTGGGAAGCCGTGCACGTTCGTGCGCCTCACGGGCTGCAACCTCCGCTGTACGTGGTGCGACAGCGCGTTCACGTTCACGGGCGGCGGGTGGCGCGAGCTCGACGACGTGGTCGCGGAGGCGCATGCCCACGGGCTGCGCACGGTCGAGGTCACGGGCGGGGAACCGTTGCTCCAGCCCGCTGTCGTGCCCCTCATGCAGGCGCTGCTCGATCTGGGTCACGAGGTGCTGCTGGAGACCAGCGGATCGCTCTCGATCGCGGAGGTCCCCGAGCAGGTCCGCGTGATCCTCGATCTGAAGGCGCCGGGCTCGGGCGAGGTCGAGCGCAACCTCTGGGAGAACGTCGCCCTGCTGCGCCCACACCACGAGGTGAAGATCGTGCTCGCGTCCCGCTCCGACTACGAGTGGGCGAGGGAGGTGGTGCGGGAGCGCGACCTCGCGTCGCGCTGCGAGGTGCTGTTCTCCCCGGTCTGGGGTGCCCTGGTGCCCGCCGAGCTCGCGACCTGGATCGTGGAGGACCGGCTGCCCGTCCGGTTCCAGCTCCAGCTGCACAAGGTGGTCTGGGATCCGGACGCGAGGGGGGTCTGATGGAGCCGGTCCATGCCTGCGATCTGTCCGCGGTGGCGGAGCTCTCCGCCGCGATCTCCGAGGTCCCGTCCGAGCGTCGCCTGGCGATGGTCGGCCGCGGCTGGGGGGCGTTGTGTACGGGCGACGCGGTGCTCGACACGCAGACGAGCCAGCTCCAGGCGGTCGCGCCCGAGCAGGTGCAGCTGGTCGACCTGCAGACGGCGCTGATGGATGCGTGGGACTGGAACCAGGTCTGTCCGGGTGGGCCGCTCGCGCTCTCGATGGCGACGAAGCTCGATCCCGCCGCGGGCCGCGCGCACCTGTGGAAGGCGTGCGAGCTGCAGCGCACCGTGGCGTTCACCGAGGCGGAGTGGACCTCGGCGAAGGGGCCCATCGTGATCCCGCTGCTCGCCTGGCGCGTGCTGACCGAGGGTGGCGCGGACAACGCAGCCGCGCGCCCCGTCGTTCGCGCTCTCGCCGGCCTCTGACCTTCAGAGGCGGATGCGCCACTCGGTCGCGCCGTCCGGGCGGTCCATCACGGCGATCCGCTTCGCTTCGAGCTCGTCGCGGATAGCGTCGGCCTTCGCCCACTCCTTGTCGCGGCGGGCCTGGGCGCGGGCGGCGATCAGCTCCTCGACCTGAGCCGCGGTGACGCCCAGCATCGGCAGGCGCTTCGCCTTGATCTCGGCCTGGAACGTCGCGGTGTCCAGCGTGAGCAGGCCGATGTCGGCAAGGGATGCCAGCGCCTCGAGCGCCGGCGCCACCAGCGGGCCCCCGAGCTTCTTGGACTTCGGGTGGTTGGAGAGCCGGTTCACGGCACGAGCGAGCTCGAACGCCAGCCCCAGCGCGCGGGAGGTGTTGAAGTCCTCGCGAAGCGCCTCGTCCATCCCGGCGCGGAAGGCGCGCCCCAGCGTCAGCACCTCGAGGGCGTCGGCGCCGAGCGCGCGGGCGATGCCGTCGGGGTCGCCTTCGCCGCCCATCTTCTCCGCGACCTCGCGGGCCTCGTAGAGACGGGCGAGCATGCCGAGCGCGTCGGGCAGCGCCGCCTCGTCGAAGGGCAGGGGGCTGCGGTAGTGCGTCTGCAGGTAGTACAGCCGCAGGGCCTCCGCCGGGTACGTCTCGAGCAGGGCGCGGATGGTGACCGCGTTGCCGAGCGACTTGCCCATCTTCTGGCCCGAGCTCATCGTGAGCAGGCCGTTGTGCATCCAGTAGCGGGCGTACGTCGCGCCGCCGTGGGCGCACTCGGACTGCGCGACCTCGTTCTCGTGGTGGGGGAACACGAGGTCCAGCCCGCCGCCGTGGATGTCGATGGTCTCCCCGAGCTCCTGCTCCGCCATCGCCGAGCACTCGACGTGCCAGCCCGGACGCCCCGGGCCCCACGGGCTCTCCCACGAGGGCTCGCCCGGCTTCACGGCCTTCCAGAGGGCGAAGTCGGCGCCACCGCGCTTGCCGGCCTGGGGGTCCTCGCTGCGGAGCTCGGAGGGCTGCTGGTTGGACAGCGCGCCGTACCGGTCGAAGCTCGCCACGTCGAACCAGACGCTGCCCTCCGCGGCGTACGCGTGTCCACGCTCGACGAGGCGCTCGATCAGGCGCACGATGGTGCCGATCGAGGAGGTGACGCGAGGCTCGGCGTCCGGGGCAGCCAGTCCGAGCGCCAGCATGTCCTCGTGGAAGCGGTCGATGTATCGCTGCGCGAGCGCGGCCGGGTCCTCCCCGAGCTCCGTGGCGCGGCGGATGATCTTGTCGTCCACGTCGGTGAAGTTGCGGACGAAGCGGGCGTTCCAGCCCGTCGCACGGAGCCAGCGGACGAAGGTGTCGAACACGACCATCGCGCGGGCGTGCCCGATGTGCGCGTCGTCGTACACCGTCATGCCGCAGACGTAGAGTCCGACACGGCCGGCGACCTGGGGGGCGAACGCCTCGACCGAGCGCGTGCGCGTGTTGTAGATGCGAAAATCCATCAGGTGGTGAAGATCGCTTCGATCTCGTCCTTGATGATCTGCTCGTCGACGTCCTTGGCGACGGCCAGCTCCTGCACGATCAGGGAGTGCGCCTGGTCATACATCTTGCGCTCGCCGAACGACAGCGTCTTCTCGGCCTTGAGGCGGGCCAGCTCGCGCAGCACGGCCGCGACCTCGAGCGGATCACCCGTCTTGATCTTGTTCATGTACTCGCGGTACCGGCGGTTCCAGGTCTGCTTGTCGGCCGGGGTGTCCTTGTCGCGGAGCACCTCGTAGACCTTCTCGACCGCGGACATGGGGATGACCTCCCGGATGCCGTTCGCGCCCACGCCGTCGACGGGGACCGAGTAGGTCAGGCCGTTGTCCAGGATCTTGATGACGTACATCTTGTATTCCTGGCCACCGAGATCGACCGACTTGATCTCCTTGACGATGCCCACGCCGTGGTTGGGGACGTAGGCCTTGTCCCCGACTTCGAAGGTCATCGACCATCTCCTCCGGGCAGATCGGCCCGCGTCGTCGCCATGGCTATCCCCCCTCGGGAGGGTCGGCAAAGCGGCAGGAGGGAGGGTCCGTATCGGTCAGGCGCTCACGTCTCGCAAGAGCAGGTGGTCGATCTTCGCCCACGGGAGATCCAGCCGCACGCCCTTGTCGGAGAGCACCCGACCGCGCTCGTCGCGCATCCGCTCCGTGTCCACCCGCAGCGCGCCCGACGGCCGGTCGACCACCGTGGCGTCGATGATCATCACCCCGGTCGGGACGTGTCCATCCGCCCCTGGCAGCGTGAACAGCGACGTCTTGAGGAAGACCGTGACCTTCTCCATGTGACCCCCAGGCGGCCTAACCCGGGGTCCGTGCGCGTCCAGTCGTCTCGGTTCGTCACGGGGCTTGACGGTCCCACCCGCGCGGTGGTTAATCTTGACTCACGAGTCCAGATTGCCCGACGGCGGGGTCGGAGTCTGGGTCGCGTCGCGGAGGTTCGTCGTGGGAACGCTCGTTCACAACCAGATCTTCAGGGAGCTGACGGCGAAGGAGGAGGTCACGCTCGGTCGCGCGATCCGCGACTCGGAGGAGCGTGCCCTGCGGGCGCTCGAGGACGTGACGCAGGTTCGTCACATCCTGGGCCGCACGCCGTCCGGGCGGTACCGCACGCACGCCGGGCTGGTCGATCGGCTCGAGGAGGCGGTCCACGAGGCCTGGCGCCTGTCGGAGACCGATCGGAGCCTGCGGGCGAGCGCGCGCGCGGCTATGGCGGCCTGGAACGAGGCGGACGCGCTGCGGTGGAAGCTCGCGATGAGCCAGCAGCGGATCGCGTTCCACGAGGCCCGCAAGCTCGGCGGCAAGATGATGGACCGCGCCGACCTCGCGCAGGAGGGGTACCTCGGGCTGCTCCGGGCCGCGAAGCGCTTCGATCCGGAGCGCGGGCTGCGCTTCAGCACGTACGCGCGCTGGTGGGTCCGGGCGCAGATCACGCGCGCGATCGATCAGAACGGTCGGGTGGTGCGGCTGCCGGGTGCGGCCGTCGAGCAGCTGCGGAACCTGCGCAAGGCCCAGCTCGACCACGACCGCATCGGCGGAGAGTACACGGTGGCGGACCTCGCGGCCGAAGCGGGTGTCGACGCCGAGCGGGCCGAGTTCCTCCTCTCTCGCGGTGACGCGGTCTCCCTCGACGAGCCGATGGACGACAGCGCCGGCGCGCGCACCCCGGGCATGCAGCTCGCGGACGAGGACGCCGTCGACCCGTTGGACGAGGTGATCCGTGGCGAGGCCGCCCGGCGGGCGATGTCGGCGCTGGACTCCGAGCTCGACGAGCGCCAGCGGACCGTGCTGTCCTCGCGCTACGGGCTGAGGGGCGACGACCCGCTCTCGCTGGCGGAGGTCGGGCGCCGCATGTCGCTGTCCCGCGAGCGCGTCCGCCAGCTGGAGAAGGAGGCGCTCCGGCGCCTGCGGGATCGCGCGATGCTCCAGGACGCCGTGGTATGACCGAGGCATGCGCAGCGTCCTGCTCCTCGGGCTGACCGCCGCCTGCGTGGTGGTCGACGATCCGACGGTCGGAGAGGGCTTCTCGACGACCGCCTGGGACGACGGCTGGGCGAGCTTCGAGGACGAGGTGCTCGCGCAGGTCAACGAACAGCGCGCGGCCGGCGGTCGCTGCGGGACCGCGAACTTCCCGCCCTCGGCCCCGCTCGAGCACGACGTGACCCTCCGCGGGCTGGCCCGGTGGTACAGCCGGTGGATGGCGGAGGACGGGTTCTTCGACCACGTCGACCCGAACGGCGACGACCCGTTCGACCGCATGTCGGACGCGGGCTTCACCGGGGCGACCCCGTGGGGCGAGAACATCGCCGCGGGGTACCCGGATCCGGACCAGGTGATGGCGGGGTGGATGTCGAGCCCCGGGCACTGCGCGAACATCCTCGAGCCCGGGTACGCGGTCATCGGCATCGGCTACTACGACCTGCCCGACGATCCGGCGCTGATGCAACACTACTGGACGCAGGAGTTCGCCGCGAGCCATTGAGGGCAGCAGGCTACGGGCTACAGGCTACGGGCTACGGGCTGCAGGCTGCAGGCTGCAGGCTACCGGGGGAGAGACCTGCGTTTCCCCTGCGGGGGAAGGTCGGCGTGATGGACCTGCGAGGAGCAGGTACTGGACGTGCGCCCACGGAAGCCGGAAGCCCGAAGCCCGAAGCCCGAAGCCGGACGCCGGACGCCGGACGCCGGACGCCCGAAGCCGGAAGCCGGAAGCCGGAAGCCGGAAGCCGGAAGCCCGAAGCCTGTAGCCTGTAGCCTGTAGCCTGCAGCTTGTAGCTCGTGCCTGTAGCTCATGTGCTGGACATGTGTTCAGTGTCCGTATACGCTCACCGGATGGTGGCGGAGCTGCTGGCGCGGACCTGCTTCTCGCTGCTCGACGGGGCGAGCCAGCCCCACGAGCTCGTCCAGGCCGCGGTCGCCGGCGGGGTGCGGCACCTCGGGATCTGCGATCGCGACGGGGTGTACGGCCTCGTCCAGGCCCACCAGGCGGCGGTGGACGGCGGGCTGCACCTGATCTGCGGCGCCACGCTCACGCTCGACGGGCTTCCCTCCGTCGTCGTGCACTGCGTCGACCGCTCGGGCTGGGCGAGCCTGTGCCACCTGCTGACCCTCGGACGCGCCGAGCAACCCAAGGGCTGGTCGAAGCTGTCGCTGGCGGCGTTGTGCGAGCACCACCGCGGCCTGATGTGCACGCTGCGGCCGGGCTGGTCCGCGCGAGAGGCGGCGCCCCTGCGGGAGGCCTTCGGCGAGCGGCTCTCCGTCGCGCTGAGCCGCGATCTGACGCCCGCGGACCCCCACCGGACGGCCGCCGCCCGCGCCGTCGCGGAAGCGCTCGACGCGCGCATGGTCGCCACCAACGACGTCCGCTTCCACGTCCCCGAGCGGCGGGTGCTCGCCGACGTCCTGACCTGCATCCGCCGTCGGACGACGCTCAAGGCCGCGGGGCGGAGCCTGCTCCCCAACGCCGAGCGGGGGCTGCTCGCGGAGGTGGACTTCCGCGCGCGGTACGCGGCCTGGCCCGATGCGATCCGAGCCGCCGTCGAGGTCGCCGAGCGCTGCACCTTCTCGCTGTCCGAGCTGAAGTACGGGTACCCGCGCGAGGTGGTCCCCGAGGGCTCGACGCCGATGGGGTGGCTCCGCGAGATCACGGAGCGTGGGCTGCGCTGGCGGTACCCGGACGTGGTGCCGGACAAGGTGCGCGCTGCGGTGGAGCACGAGCTGCAGGTCGTCGAGGAGCTCGACTTCCCGAGCTACTTCCTCACCGTCTACGACATCGTCCGCTTCGCGCGCAGCCAGGGCATCCTCTGCCAGGGGCGCGGCTCGGCGGCGAACTCCGCCATCTGCTACGCGCTCGGCGTCACCTCGGTCGATCCCGCGCACCACGAGCTGCTCTTCGAGCGGTTCATCAGCAGGGAGCGGGGCGAGCCGCCCGACATCGACGTCGACTTCGAGCACGAGCGGCGCGAGGAGGTGATCCAGTACGTGTACGCCCGCTACGGGCGCGACCGCGCGGCGATGGTCAACGAGTTCATCACGTACCGCCAGCGCTCGGCGATCCGGGAGGTGGGCAAGGTGTTCGGGCTGTCGCTCGACCAGGTGGACCGGCTCGCGAAGACGCTCGACCGCTGGTCTGCGGGGCTCGAGACGCCTCGGGACGATCAGGTGGCGGCGGGGCGCGTCTCGGAGAAGTGGTCGCAGCCCCACGAGGGTGGCCGGGTCGGCGCCTTCGCCCCGGCCGCGGACGACGTGGCGGAGCTCGTGCGCGAAGCCGGTCTCGACCCCGCGAGCGACCCGATCCGGGGGACGTTGCAGCTCTCGGCCGAGCTCGCCGGCTTCCCTCGACACCTCTCCATCCACGTCGGCGGCTTCGTGATCGCGGCCCACGCGCTCGACGAGCTCGTGCCGATCGAGCCCGCGACCATGGAGGGCCGCACGGTGCTCCAGTGGGACAAGTACGACGTGGAGGCGCTCGACTTCGTGAAGGTCGACGTGCTCGGGCTCGGCATGCTGACCGCGATCCGCAAGGCGTTCGACCTGATCGAGGGCGTCGGCGGGCCCGAGCTCGATCTCGCGACCGTCCCGGCGGAGGACCCCGAGGTCTACGAGATGTTCTGCCGCGCGGACACCGTCGGCGTCTTCCAGATCGAGTCGCGCGCGCAGATGTCGATGCTCCCCCGCCTGCAACCGCGCTGCTTCTACGACCTGGTGGTGGAGGTCGCGATCGTACGCCCCGGGCCGATCCAGGGCGGCATGGTCCACCCGTACCTGCGGCGGCGCGACAAGACCGACCCGATCACCTACGCGCACCCCGCGCTCGTGCCGATCCTGGAGCGCACGCTCGGCGTCCCGCTCTTCCAGGAGCAGGTGATGGCGATGGCGGTCGCGGTGGGCGGGTTCTCGGCGGGGGAGGCGGATCGCCTGCGGCGCGCGATGGGCGCCTGGCGCAAGCGGGGCAACCTGTCCGAGATGGGTCGGCGCCTCGTCGCGGGCATGACGGAGCGCGGCATCGCCAAGGACTACGCGGAGGCCGTGTACGCGCAGATCCTGGGCTTCGGAGAGTACGGCTTCCCCGAGTCCCACGCGGCGAGCTTCGCGCTGCTGGTCTACGTCTCGGGCTGGATCAAGCGACACCACCCGGCTGCCTTCGCTGCGGCGCTGATCAACAGCCAGCCGATGGGCTTCTACTCCCCGCGCGCGATCCTCGCGGACGCCCAGCGGCACGGGGTCGAGGTCCGTCCGGTCTGCCTGGTGCGCTCGGTCTGGGACTGCACGCTCGAGGAGGGGCCTGCGGGTCCGGCGATCCGCTGCGGTCTGCGGCTGGTGCGCGGGCTCGGCGAGGAGCACGCCCAGGCGATCGAGCTCGCGCGCGAGGAGCGGCCGTTCCGCTCGGTGGTGGACGCCGCCTCCCGCAGCGGGCTCGACCGTGGACGGCTGCAGACCCTGGCGGACGCCGGCGCCTTCGACGCGCTCGGGGGAGGGGACCGGCGCCGGGTCGCGTGGACCCTACAGGGGCTGTGGACCGATCTGCCGCTGTTCGCGGGGATCGCGCGGTCCGAGCCGGAGCCCGAGCTGCGGCCGCAGTCGGTGCTGGATCGCCTGCACGCCGACTATCGCTCGACCGGCTTGTCGGTGGACCTCCACCCCATCGCGCTGATCCGCGAGGAGCTCGATCGGATCGGGGTCGCCGCGATCGAGGCGCTGCCGAGGACGGACAACGACCGGCGGCTGAAGGTGGCGGGGCTGGTGAGCAACCGCCAACGACCGGGCACCGCGAACGGCGTGGTCTTCATGACGCTCGAGGACGAGACGGGGCTCGCGAACCTCGTGATCTGGCCGAAGACCTGGCAGGCCTTCCGCCGGCTGGCGCGGACGGCGCGGCTGCTGGGGGCCGAGGGGAAGGTGCAACGCCAGGGCGACGCGGTGAGCCTCCTGGTGGAGCGGTTCTTCGAGCTGCCCGATCCCCCCGAGGCCGCCCGACGACCGCTCGGCGAGCTCCCCGTCCGATCCCGCGACTTCCACTGACGGGGTGAACAATCCGCCGCCGGCGTGCCACCTGATACCGGAACCGTATATAGTGCCGGCCGCTCGGAGAACCGCAGCCATGCCCTTCCGCGTCCTGTCCGTCGTCTCGCTCCTCGCCATGACCGCCTGCTCGGGCGGAGGGGAGAACCCCCTCTCCCAGTCGGTCGATCCGACCTTCGTCTTCGACATCGCGCCGCCGGATGTCGTCGAGGGCTGGCCGTGCCCGCCCTTCGACGAGGAGACCACGGCCGAGCGCGCCGGCGACACCGACGGTGACTCGCTGACGGACTGCCAGGAGGATCACTGGGGCTCGAACGCGAACTCCACGGACTCCGACGGTGACGGCGTCTCGGACTTCGTCGAGATCGGCACGATCGCGGATGCCGCCGACACCGACGGCGACGGGATCTACGACATCAACGACCCCGACGACGACGGCGACCTGGTCCCGACGGCCGACGAGGACATCGACGGCAACGGCGACCCGCGGGACGACGACAGCGACGGGGACGGAAAGCCGGACTACATCGACGCGGACGACGACAACGACCGCGTCCCCGGCAACCTCGAGGACTGGAACGGCAACGGCGACCCGCGGGACGACGACACCGACGGGGACGGCACCCCCAACATGTACGACGCCGACGACGACGACGACGGCGCGCTCACCAAGGACGAGAGCTGCACCGAGGACACCGACGGCGACGGCGACGTGGACTGCCTCGACCAGGACGACGACGGCGACGGCCTGTACACCTGGCAGGAGGACGCCGACGGTGACGGAGACCCCGCGAGCGACGACCTGGACCGCGACGACCTCCCCGACTTCCGGGATCTCGACGAGGACGGCGACACGGTCTCGACGCTCGACGAGGATCGGAACCACAACGGCGACGTGACCGACGACGACATGGACGGCGACGGCATCCCCGACTACCGCGACATGGACGACGACGGCGACGGCCTGGACTGGGACGACGAGGACCTCGAGGGCAAGGGCGATCCGAGCACGACGGACACCGACAACGACGGCATCCCGAACTTCCTCGACAGCAACGACGACGGCGACGGCTGCCCGACGAAGGACGAGCTCGATCCGGACGGCGACGGCGACATCACGAACGACGACGCCGACAGCGACGGGATCCCGGACTACCTCGACCCCGACACCTCGAACTGCACGATCACCACGTTCGACCTGACGGTGCACGGCCAGGGCCTGGGCGCGGCCAACGGCCAGACGATCGTGGGGGCCCTGTTCCGCGATGGGGACGGCGCGCGGCTCGGTGTCGACAAGACCGCCGTCATCGCGGGTGGCAGCTTCGATCTCGTGTGGCCCACCGGCATCGAGGTCGGCCAGACCTACCACGTCGACCTGTTCCTCGATGGGAACGTCGACGGCTCCTGCCTCGCGCCGGAGCAGTCGTTCCGCGTCGACGGCGTCTCGACCACCGGCGCCAACGAGACGGTGAACCTCGCGGTGCCCGGCGACCTCGAGCCGACGGCCTGCGCCTCGTTCCCGTAGGGGGAGCGGGCGCGACCGCCGCTCGCGTCAGAGCGTCCGGCGCTTGAACCCGCTGCCCGACGGGGGCGGAGCGTCCTCGTCGACATCGTCCGCGGCCGCTGGCGTGCTGGGAACGCCCTTGCCGGCCTTGAGTCGGGCGAGCTCCTCCCGAGCACGGTCTTCGCGATCCGCCTGGACCCTGCTCTTCCCGAGTGAGGCGCGGGCCTCCGCCGCGCGAGCGAGCGCGTCGTTGGCGGCCGCGAACGGGTCCCGCGGCGCACCTGGCACGGGCGCGGGTCGGGCGGGGGCCGGCTCGGGCTCGGGCAGACCCACGGCCTTGCGCGCCTCGCGAGCCCTCGCCAGCGCCTCGTTGGCGGCGGCGAACGGGTCCCTCGAGCCCGCAGGCTTCGGCGCGGGCAACGGCTGGTGCTCCACCCCGCGCGCCTCGGCGGCCGCCCGGAGCGCACGCTCTGCGGCGTCCATCGGATCCGGTCGCGGGGGCAGCGGGGGCAGCGCCACCTCGACGCCTTCCGCGATCGCGGGCACCTCCTCCTCCTCCTGCTCGACGACGGGCGCGGGGGACGCGATCGCGTGCTCCACGATCCGTTCGTCGTCGATGACCTCGGGTGCCGCCGCCTTCCGCTCCCCCTTCAGCCGGGCGAGCTCGGCGCGCGCCAGCTCCTCCGGTGTCGGACCCGCGGGTTCCGCGGCCTTCGGCGCAGGCGCGTCCTCGGGGGCCACCTCGTCGTCCGCGGCGGCGGCACCTGGCACCGGCGGGGGCACAGCCTCGGCCTGACGGCGCGCCAGCTCCTCCTCCATCGAGCCCAGCCACCCGTCGAGCCGCCCCTCGATCGCGGAGACCGCGCCGTCGACCACGGCCTTGCCCGCCTCCTGGGCGGCCTTCGCCTTCGCGTCGTCCAGCCACTTCTTCACGTCGGCCACCGATCCCTCCCTCGTGCAGGGTACCCCCGAACACCGCGCGCAGGAGACACCCGTCGCGTGGTACGACTGGCCCGCGCCGGAGCTTGCACCTCCGGGGCCCGAGGTGTCCGATGACCGGTGAGGAGGCCTTCTCGGCGGATCTGCGCGCCATGCTCCGCGCGCTCTCCCTCCCCGAGCCCACCCAGGTCCTCCCCGGAGGGCAGTCGGGCTCGTTCGCCTGGTACGACCTCACGTTCGACGATCTGGCTCCCCTCCGCTGGCAGGTCGCGCACCCGCGGGCGCTGCGCCGCCCGTTCGAGGTGACCCTCGCGGCCCACGCCCTGCTCGCGGACAACGCCGCGGTGCCCGTCTGCGGCGTCTTCCGGCTCGGCCGCCCGCCGAACACCCACCGCTGGGTGGCGCTGCGCGACGTTCCCACGGCCCCCACCCTCGAAGACGTGGTCCGCGACGGCCGGATGCCGCGGGACGCCGCCTTCCGCATGCTCGGCACCGTCATCGCGGGGCTGCACCAGGTCTGGGGACCGGCGCCGGGCTGCGTGGCGGAGGCCCACCGGTTCGTGCCAGACCGCGGCGGGTGGCCGGGGACGGTCGCGGAGCTCGCGCGGCTGACGCGCAGGACGCTCCACGAGTGCGGCGTGGACCTCGGCCAGGCGCAGCAACGCCTGTTCGACGAGCTCGAGACCTGGCGGCGTCGGCTCCCGCCCGTGTGCGACACCGTGCTGGTGCACGGCAACCTCGCGCTCGGCTGCATCCGGACCGACGGGCAGCGGGTCGTGGAGGTCGAGAGCTGGGAGCACTGCCTGCTCGGAGACCCGCTCGCGGAGTGGGGTGGGATGTTGCACCTCGCCCCCGACGACGTGCGGGCGATGCTCGCAGGCGCGGGACAACCCGATCTGCTCGACGAGGACGAGGCGGAGGCGCGCTTGCGCGTCGGGTACCTCGCGTACACCGTGATCATCCTCGGAGCGATGGCGCCGGCGCTGGCGGGCGCTGCCTGGGAGGAGCGCGCCGTGTGGCTCGACCGCCTGCGGACCGTGGTGGTGGACGCGCTCGCTCGCGACCCCCTGGCCGTGCTCCGCGGCGGGCCGCTGCCGGATCGCACACGCTCCTCCCCGGTGGGCGCGCTGCTGCACCGCGTGGCGGAGGTGCTGCGCAGCACGCCGCGCGTGGAGGTGGTGGACGCCGAGGCGCTGGCGGGCGCGGTGGCGTGCCTCGAGCTCGCGTCCCGGCGACCGGAGGCCGTGCAGGCCGCGCGGACCATCCTCGCGCGCTTCTCCTCGCTGTGGACGGGGCACCCCGAGGAGCCGGAGGGGGCCCCCTCGCCGCAGCCCCCCGGCCCGCTGACGGAGCTCCTCTCGCACCGCCACGCCGCGCTGGCGGCCAAGGTGCTCGCGACCCTGCGCGCGGGCCTGGGGGAAGGCCTCGACCGAGCCTCCGCGGCGTCCGGAGCCGCCTGGCAGCGGAGGGCCGACGCGCTGTCGAGGAGCCCGGGGTCGACGGTGGAGCGCTTCCGCTGGCTCGCGGTGCTGGCCTGGGCAGCGCCCGATCGCGTCGACGACACGCTCCTGACGGAGCTCACGGACCTGTGGGACCTGCTCCCGGCAGCGCAGGAGGTCGCCGATCCCGTCGCGGTGGCCCTCGGAGCGGTAGGAGCGGACCCGCTCGCGCCGGCGATGGTGATCGGTCTGGCGCTGGTGCACGAGAAGGGTTTCCCGCATCCTCCCGGACGCAGCCTGCCCGCCGCCATGGCTTGATCGGCGGGTTGCGGGAAGTCCGCCGCGTCCGCTAACATCGGCGTGCGATCTCTCCTCGCTCGCAGGTGACCCATGCCCATGTACGAGTACCGGACGCCCACCCAGAGCCCGTACCTCACCGATCCCGTGTTGTACGGCGGCCAGACCCAGGGCGGTCCGCTCGGTCTCCCAGGGTACGCGGGCGGCTTCGGCGTGCAGGTGCAGAGCCCCGAGGACCGCATCTTCGGCGGAAGCATCAGCGCCATGAAGGGCGACGCGTTCATCGGCACCAGCCGCGACGGGAAGACCAACGGCGCCGAGGCGAAGATCACGGGCGCGTCGATGACCGGTCGCATCGGCCGCGAGACCGATCCCGCGATGGTGTCCGCGACCGGGACGCTGCTCGAGGCGGGGGCCCGCGCGAAGGCGGACGACAAGACGGCGACGGTGGGTGCGAACGCGACCCTCGCCGAGATCTCGGGGTACGGCCAGGTCAGCAGCCTCGGGAACTCGAGCCACGACAGCGTCGTGGGGCTCGGCGGCTCGCTCGGCATCTCCGCCGGCACGAACTGGTCCGCCCACTACGGCGACGAGGACGGCGACGGGTACCGCGAGTACGGCTTCACCGCCGGCATCAAGGCGCTCGGCGGCCTCGAGCTGACGTACAAGAGCGAGGACCCGCTCGGCGACGTGGCGCGCACCGTGCCGGGAGCGAGCTGGCTCCTCGGCGACACGAACGTGACGCACGGCGTGGGCAACGCGATCAGCGACGCGGGCAGCGCGATCGGCGGTGCCTGGAACTCGCTCTGGGGCGGTGGCGACGACAAGAAGGAGGCGCCCGCGGCCGCGCCCGAGCCCGCCCAGGAGTCCGAGCCCGACCTGGGGCCGATGCCCTAGTCCTGGGAGCGGACCCACGCGAGACCGGCCTCGAGGACCTCGTCGCGACCTGCGCGGAGGCCGTCCAGCGTCGGTGAGACCGGGACATCGGGCGCGATGCCCACGAGGTGGACGGGTGAGCCGTCCGCACGGACCACGTGCATGCCCGTGAACTGCAGGCCGTACCCGCCCGGCAGCGGCGCCTGCACGATGTTGCCGTTGGTTCCGCCGGTGGTTCCGCCGATCACCGTGCCGAGCTGCTGATCGACGACCATCGCGAGCACGCTCTCCGAGGCGCTCAGGTCGAGGGGTGAGGACAGGAACGCGACGCGACCGCCGATCCGTGGCGATGCGGGCTGGAGGCGCCAATCGTACGGCGCCCACCCGGCGACCTCGCCCGGTCGGATCACCTGCGGAACCTGCATCCAGCCCAGTTGCTGGTCGGGCGCGGAGAGCAGGTGCGGAAGCAGGTTCGTGATGCCACCCGCCGGGTACTCCCGCAGGTCGAACACCACCCCGGGCGCTGCCGCCAGCTGATCGAGCCCGCCCCGCAGCGACTCCCAGTCCAGCTGGTTCAGGTCGACCACGATCACGCCGTCCTCGAGCACGTCGAACGGGGCTCGGTCGAACAGGGGAGGGGACTGCGCCGCGTGGCCCACCGCCACCGTCGTCCGCTCGCCGCCCCGATCGATCTCGAGGGTGACGGCGCGGTCGCACGGCCCGACGGACAGGCGCTCGGCGGCCCACGCGTGACGGAAGCGCTCCGAGCCCGAGACCCGGGCCTCGGCCGTGCGGAGCGCGTCGGCGGTGGGGACCCCGTCCACCGACAGGACCACGTCGCCAATCCGCAGCGCAGCGGCGACGGTGCTCGTGACCACCAGCGCGTCGTCGACCCGCAGCCACCGGAAGGGGACGGCGCAGTTCCCGCCGGTGACCTTCGGGTGCCCGATCCAGGTGTGGCCGTCGGGGACGTCGACCGCCATGCGCCAGAGGGCGGCCACCAGCTCCTCGCGGTCCGCGGCGGCGGCCGCGTCGCGCACCGACCGCTCGAGGAGGACGTCCCAGTCCACGGCGGGAGGCTCCGGGTGGAAGCTGCGCAGCACGCCCCAGGCGGTGATCATCGCCGCCAAACGCACGTCGACGTCGTCGCGATCCGGCGACAGCGGATCGAGCAGCCGTCCGGGCGGCGCGGGCTCGGTGTCGGCGGGCAGCGCCAGCGGGACCCGCGCGTGCAGCCCGCGCCCGAGGTCGAGCTCGAGCGACTCGCCCACCCCGGGCAGCGCGTCGAACAGGCGGCGCGGTCCGAGATCGTGGTGCGCGATGGAGAGCACGGGGTTGCCGTGGTCCTCGACGACTGCGGCGTCGTAGCCCGAGCCGTCGATTCCCCACCACCAGCCGCCCTCGTCGAAGCCCGGCTCGTTCAGCGGCACGTCGTACCAGCTGCCGTCGTCGGCCCGGGCCTCCCAGCGGAGATCGTCGGCCCACAGGTGGGTTCGGCCGGTCACCGTGAATCCGAAGTGCACCCACCGGGTCTCCGGCTCCACCGTGTGCTCCAACGTGACGCCGTGCCAGGCGCGATCGGTGTCGTCGATCCCCTCCTCGGCGATCGGCGAGAACGGGGGCCCACGGTCCGTGATCAGCCAGAACCGCCCGACCCCGGTGCCGTCGGACTCGACACGGAGGCGGGTCGAGAGGCGGATCGTCCGGCCGCGCAGCTCCTTGGCGGGTGACCCGTTCACCGCGTCCGCCGACGAGAGCGTGCCGGTCGGGCCGTCGGTGCGTCCCGTGCGGAGCGAGGTGTACAGCGCGCTGTTCGCACCGAGCCCGTAGCCGAGGTGCTGCCAGGCCATCGGCGGCGCGTCCGACGGCGGGACGAGGGGTGGGGGCGCCAGGTCGCCGGTCCACAGCTGCACCGTCGGCGCGTAGGGCGTGAGGAGCGCCGTCCACCCGTCGCGCAGGGTCACGGCGTCCGGTGCCGCCCGCGCGATCGCGACGCCTTCGGCGGCGATGGCACTCCACGGCGCGTCCACCGCCTCGTCGGCTGGATGGAACCAGCGGACCGCGGCCAGGAGCTCCGCCCACGCGACGACGCCCGCCAGCGGGTCGTCGGGCCCGGGGGGTCCCGGGGGAGGGAGCGCTCGGGAACAGGCCAACCACCACCACATGTCCGCATCGTACCCGGCCATCTCCGAGTACCATGCCGACCATGCGAACCTCGCTCCTCGTCGGCGTTCCGGTGGTCGTCGCGCTGCTGGCCTGCGGCTCGCCGCGGCCGAAGGAGGCGCCCCCACCTCCGACACCCGTGGTGGCCCGTCCTCCGCCGCCGCCGCCGCCGCCACCGCCACCACCGCGCCCCCCGCCACCCCCTTCGCTCGACGTCTTCCCCGCCGAGCTCGCCGACGTCCCGCGCGAGTGGGTGGAGATCCGGGAGATCGATGGGGTGCTCCACCGCGTCGACGACTGGTGCGATGCCTCCGCCGCGAGCTGCCGGCTGACGGAACACCCGGCGTCGCTGGGCTGCAACTGGGGCCAGGACGGCGACTCGTTCCAGCTCGAGCAGGCCGCGACCACCGAGGCCCGGGTGGACCTTCGGACCCTGAGCGGGGAGCGGATCACGCTGTCCTGGGAGGATCGGACGGCCGGGGTCGGCACCTGGCACGTCCCGCACGTCGCCCCCCGTCGGATGATGGACGCGGTCCACGCGGCGGCGCTGCCGGGGTGGAAGGAGCCGAACTGTCCTGGCTACTGATGGCTGGACGGAGCGAACCAGGGGCGTAGGGTTGGGGATGAAGACGTTCGACATCCTGGTGGCAGGGCCGCCCGACATCGTCCAAGAGCTGCTCGGTACCTCCCTGCGTGCCTCGGAGGACGGCAGCTTCTCCTTCACGGTGGACCACATCCCCGGGCAGCGCCGGCTGTCCGGAGAGGTCGAGGGGCGGCTCGTTCCCAGCACCGACGGCGTGCGTCTCGTCGGCACGAGCCGGGTGCACCGGACCTATGGGGCGGTCATGCTCGGCGCCGCCATGCTCGGCACCCTGACCGTCGTCAACAGCGTCTTCCAGCGCGGGTTCCACCTGGAGACCCTCTGGTTGGCCTGGTTCGGGCAGTCGGTCCTCGTGGGGCTGTTGTACTGGCTGTACGACCGCGCCGACGCGTGGTGTGCTCCGGTCGGTGAACGGCGCGTGGAGCAGGTCGCGGACGAGGTGCGCCAGATGCTCGAGGCGTACTGCACCCCGGAGGAGGTGGTGCGATTCGTTCCTGAGGGAACCGTGCGGGCGCGTCGTTGACCGAGGTGCCGCGACCCGACAGGCTTCCGCTTCCAGGAGCGTCACGATGTCCCCCTTCCCAGGCCCGCGCTCGTCCCTCGCCATGCTGTGGGCCTACGTCCGCGACCCGCTGACCTGCATGGTGCCGTTGGCCGAGACCTGGGGCGACACGTTCACGATCCCCGGCAACCCGCCGATCGTCCTGACGGGGCACCCCGAGGGGATCCGCGCGATCTACGCCGCTCGTCCGGAGACGTTGACGCCCGCCAACACCGATCTGGGCGTGTTCATCGGTGACACGTCGCTGATCCTGGTCGGCGGGGAGCGCCACAAGCGCCTGCGCCGCCTGCTGATGCCGCCCTTCCACGGCGCTCGGATGCGGGCCTACGGGCGCCTGATCCAGTCGCTGGTGCGCGAGCACACCCGGTCGTGGACACCGGGACGCACCGTCAGCGTCCACCAGACGGCCACCGACCTCTCCCTCGACGTCATCCTCCAGGCCGTCTTCGGCGTGCGTGATCCGGAGCGGATGGCTCGGCTGGCGCGGCTGCTGACCGACGTCGTGCACGGGATCACGCCGGCCATCGCGATGTTCCCGGCGCTGCGACGAGAGCTCGGCGGTTTCGGGCCGTACGCGGCCTTCCGCCGCCGGCAGGTCGCCCTTCACGAAGCCCTCGACGCGCTGATCGCGGAGGCCCGGGGCATGGAGCCGGGCGACGACATCCTCTCCCTGCTGGTCCACGCCCAGGCCGAGGACGGCCGGCCGCTGACGGACGAGGAGCTCCGTGACCAGCTGCTGCTGCTGGTGGTCGCGGGCCACGAGACCACGGCCATCGCGGTGGCCTGGGCGCTGCACGCGCTGGGGCTGCCGGAGAACGCGGGGGTGGCGGAGCGGCTGCGCGCCGAGCTCGACGCCCTCGGCCCGGACCCGGACCCGGCGGTGGTCGACGAGCACCCCTGGCTGCGGGCGGTGTGTGACGAGACCCTTCGGCGGTACCCGGGGGCGCCCGCGCCCGCGCCCCGCAGGCTCCTCGCTCCGCTCGAGCTGATGGGGAGGACGGTGCCCGAGGGGACCGCGGTCGCCGCGGCGATCGGGCTGGTGCACTTCCGCGAGGAGCTCTATCCCGAGCCCATGGCGTTCCGACCCGAGCGCTTCCTCGAGCGGAAGTTCTCGCCGTTCGAGTTCATCCCGTTCGGCGGCGGGGCGCGTCGTTGCCTGGGGGCCGCGTTGGCCGGCTACGAGATGCGGCTGGTGGTCGCCGAGCTCGTCCGGCGCTTCCGCACGACGCCTGCGCGACCCGGCCCGGACCCCGGGAAGGTGCGCGCGGCCAACGTCGGCCCCAGGTACGGCGTCCCGGTGGTGGTCGACGAGGTCAGAAGCTCAGACCGACCTGGAAGCCCGGCCAGCTGACGAAGTGGTGCCCGGGGTCACGGCTCTCCGGGACGCCGATGGCGCGCGGCGCGACGCTGCCGTCGCCGGCCCAGGTGTTCACCGAGACGCCCGCGAACGGCGCGATGTGGTCGTGCAGCAGGTCGAAGCCCACCTGGAGCCGCAGCTTGTTGGTCGCGCCGGGCGCCACCAGCAGCCCCTGGGCGAGCGCCCAGACCGAGTCGTCGAGCTCGATCCACACGGGGCCGGCGGGCAGGTGCACCCCGAATCCGCCGCCGAACGTCCACCAGGGCTGCGTCGTGTTCACCTGGCCCGCGCCCACCAGCGTGTAGACGTTCTTGCTCCCGAACTTGATGGCGCCGGACAGCACGGCGCTCTCGCTCGTCCAGATGTCGATGCGGTGCAGCCCGTCGCCGACGAAGTTCAACGGCGCGATCGACACGTCGGACGTCTTGGCGACGTTCACCAGGCCCAGCTGCAGCCCCTTCACGTCCCCGCCGACGTTGACGAGCCCGATCTGAGCGCCGTGGACCTCGCGCGCCACGTTCACCATCGAGCCCTGCACCCCGCGCAGCCCGCCCGCGAGGTCGAAGAGCCCGAGCTGCACCCCCTCGCTGTCGTCGCCCAGCGCGAGGTTGGCGAGACCCACCTGCACGCCGTCGACGGAGCCCTCCGCCACCGACAGCATCGCCCCCTGCAGGACCCGGACGTCGCCGCGGGACCAGGCGACGCCGCTCGACACCTGCCACCCGTCCACCGAGCCTGCCTCCGCCAGGCCGAACGTAGCCTGGAAGCCGGACATCTCTCCGTCCACCCAGGACATGCCGAGCTGGGCGTCGAAGCCGTGGAGCTCCTGCGCCATGCCGATCCCGCCGACGGAGAAGCCGTCCACGACCTGGTTCGGGTCGGCGTTCAGCCCCACGCCCGGCACGATGGTCACCCGGAACGAGGTGGGCTCGTCGTCCGCCGGACGGGTCGCGGTGTCGGCCACGATCGCGGCGGTGGGCGGTGGCTCGGCGGCGAAGGCCAGGTTCACGAGCAGCAGCACGGCGTCCTCCAACGCCTGCCTGGACACCGGGGGTGTCGCTCGCTGTCACCCCGACCGTGCGGAAGATCCGAGGTGGGCGCGGACGGTGAGCACGCTCGCGCTGCCCACCGGATGTCCGTGGGCGGGCGCCGGCTCGAAGGCGACGGTCACCTCGGGCAGATCGACGACCGCATCGCCACCCGCCCAGGACGCGTCGCGCGACAGCGTGACCGAGGGCTCCGCGGCGCGCAGGACGGCCGGCTTGCGGATCGTGACCGTGGCTCGCTCGACGGCCGCCCGGCCCTCGCCCGCGCGCGGCGGATCCAGGACGACCCGCAGGATGGCCATGGCCAGCGACTCGATGAGCCGAAAGCGGCCGTGCACCGCGAGGTATCGGATGCGGGAATCCATCTCGGCGTAGTCCACGCCCGCGCCGAGCTCGCCGGTGGTGCCGCAGGGCTCGAGCGGCAGCTCCATGCGCAGCGAGATGCGCATCGGCTGGGGCTCGATCCGCTCCCGCGGGAGGATGCCGACGATGGCGCAGACCTCGAGGTCCAGGTCGATCCGGTCCATGCCCGTCAATACCGAGCGTGCAGGCCGCCGTCGACCGGGATGACGACGCCGTCGAGGTAGTGCGCCTCCATCGTCAGGAACCGCACGAGCCGCGCCACGTCCTCGGGCGCCCCCACGCGACCGAGGGGGATTCGACGGGCCAGTGCACGCCTCGTCGCCTCGTCGTAGCTCTCGGGCCAGGCCACCTGACCGGGGCTGACGCCGACCGTCCGCACCGCAGGGGACAGCTCGACCGCCATCGCGCGCACCAGCATCACCAGGCCCGCCTTGCTCACCGAGTAGTGGGCATGCCCGCTGACGGGCCGGTCCGCGCCGATGTCGCAGAGGTGGACCACCACCCCGTGTTGCTCCTCGGGCGCGCCGAAGCGCGTCGCGTCCGCCGCCCGCAGCAGCGGCAGCAGGTCCCGGCAGAGCACGAACGGGGCCTTGAGGTTCACCTCGAGCACCCGGTCCCACTCGTCGTCGTCGATGCGGTCGAAGGCCACCGGGTAGAACACGCTCGCGTTGTTCACGAGCAGGTTCAGCGCGCCGAACGCGGTGCGGGCAGCGTCCACGACGGCCGCTCGGCCCTCGCGGGTGCCGAGGTCGGCAGCGACCACGTGCGCCTGGCCGCCATGCGCCCGGACACCCTCCGCGACGTGTTCGATCTCGTCCGGCCTGCTCCGGTGGTGGAGGAGGAGGTCGAAGCCCGACGCCGCCAGCTCCAGCGCGATCGCCCGTCCCACGCGGACCGCGGCACCCGTCACCAGGGCGGTCGGACGGCTCACGGCCGGCGGGGCTCGACCAGCGGGGACGTGGCGCCGAGCCAGGCCGTCAGCACCGTCAGCCCCACCAGCGACGCGAACTTGAGCTCGCGGAGGGCGATCTGGAGCGCGAGCCAGCCACGCGGCATCTCGGCGACCAGGCTCCGGATCAGCTGGAGGTCGAAGAGCAGCACGCCGACGGCGAGCGCCGCGGGCACCCATGCCCAGCGCGGCAGCCGTCCGGTCGTCATCCCGAGGATCACGACCACCGCCGCGGGGATGGCGAAGATCAGGTGGTGCTCGTAGGTGAACACCGGGACGAGCAGGAGCATCACGCCGAAGCACGACGCCTGGGCCGCCCGCTGGAACTGGCCCTCGAGGCCCTCCGCCGGAGCGCCGCGGAACACCGAGCCCACCACGAACAGCATGCCGGCGATCAGCGCGCCCGACACGATGCGGGCCGGCAGCGACATGCGGTGGTCGCTCCCGGGCATCATCGCGTCGATCACGTTCGGCAGGCTGTGGTTGCCGAACAGCGAGATCGGCACCTCGAGCCCGTTGTAGAACCCGTTCGAGAAGGTCGGCAGGACCTCGGTGTAGAACCGCCACTGGACACCGACGCCGGCGAGCGGCAGCGTCAAGACCGACAGGGCCACCCCCATCGCCACGGCGGCTCCGATGGCCCGCCATCGCCCGCGGATCGCCCACAGGACGAGGAAGAGCGCGGGGCTCATCTTGAGCATGCAGGCCGCGCCCATCAGGAGCCCGCCGAGCACGTCACGGTCCCGGTCGGTGGCCCACAGGCCGGCCAGGGCGAGCACGAGCCCCGGGAAGTTCGCCTGCCCCATCGCGTGGTTGTTCGGCAGCGCCGTCATCAGCGCGCCCACCGCCACCACCGCGAGCAGCGTGTCGTTGGAGAGCGGCCGCCACCAGCGCCACAGGATGATCCCGGTCGCCACGGCGAGGAGCTCGTCCAGCCAGAACCACAGGTGGTACGCCTGCCCGAGCGAGAGCTGGCGCGTCCAGGTCATGCTCAGCAGGAACGGAGGCGCGTACAGGAACGGGTGGACGTAGCGCCGGGTGCCGTCGTCCTGGGCCGCCTCGGACAGCGCGTCCGTGTCGTACGGGTCACCCCCCTTCGAGGCGACGGCGACCGCGTAGTAGTAGGACGCGAAGTCCCTGGCGTGGAGCTGCTCCGAGGCCTGCGTCCAGGCCGGCGTCGCCACGCACAGCACGTGCCAGGCCAGCGCCATGGCCAGCAGCAGGCTGCGGAGCGCTTTCGTCCCATCCGTCATCGCGCTGCGACGTACCGCGTCGCAACCCGTCAGTCCAGAGCGTGCCGCGCCACGCGACGGTCCTCGGCCAGCCCTGCGTCCAGCGGGATCACGCGGTCCACCAGGCGGGTGATCCGCCCGCCGTCCACCCACAGGCGGAGCTCGTCGGCGGTGAGCGCCTCGGCGCGCGTGCGCACCACGACGGCGTCGCCCACCACCCGCGGCTCCCAGAACCCCGTCCACGCGGCCGTGTCCACCACCAGATCCACGTCGGGCAGCGCGGCCAGCTCCTCCACGCGCTCGGCCAGCCCGTAGGCGAAGACCACGACGAGGTCCTCGGGTCGGCGCTCGACGGTGGCCATGGCGGCGAGCGGCTCGAGGGGTTCGGTGCCCTCCGGGAGCAGCCACGGCGGCCCCTCGCGCGAGACGCTCGTGACGACGAGCGAGACGCCGGCGGCGTCGAGCTGCTTCTGGCGCAGGACCGTCAGGCCGGGTGGGCGGAACGTCGCGCTCACCATGCCGGGGTGCGGGCCGTCGGGGATCCCCGGCAGGTCGCGCCACGTGGCTGCGAGCACGTCGAAGCGGAGCTCGCCGAGCGCCTTGTGGACCGCCTGGTTGCGCTCCACCGTGCGCGGATCGAGCTGCCCCATGGTGCCCGCCACCGACAGCCAGTTCCCGGCGTGCATCAGCAGCGCGGGGACCTCGGGCTCGGCCGCCCGGCGCGCCTCGACCAGCGTGGCCACGCGCGGCAGGCCGCCCCGCGGGGACTGGTCGCAGCCGCACCCACCGACGGTCCCGTCGTTCTCGCCCACCAGGATCAGGGAGAGCGTCGCGCCGTCACCGACGACCACGCGCTCCGACGCCGGGCCCTGGCCGACGACGACCTGCTCGACCTGCGGGTGGAGGGGGGGCTGCACGGCGTCATCGTATCCCCGCGGTGGTTACGGGGGCGTCGAGGAGTCTCCCGATGATCCTGAAGGTCGCCCAGGTCGGTCACCCGGTGCTGCGCCAGCGTTCCCGCGAGGTCACCCCGGAGGAGCTCGCGTCGGGCGCGGTCCAGCAGTTCATGGACGACCTGCTCGAGACCATGGACGAGTACGACGGCGTCGGCCTGGCCGCCCCGCAGGTGCACGTCCCGCTGCGCATCGTGGCGCTCCAGATCACGGGCGAGCGGGGACCGGAGTTCCTGGTCAACCCGCGCATCACCGTCCTCGCCGACACCACCCGCAAGACCTGGGAGGGCTGCCTCTCCGTGGAGGGCTTCCGCGGGCTCGTGATCCGCCCCGACCACGTCCGCATCGAGGCCCTCGACCGCGACGGCAGCGAGAAGGTGCTCGAGATCAAGGGTCACGGGGCGGTCGTCGTGCAGCACGAGTGCGACCACCTCGACGGCGTGCTGTACATCGATCGCGCCGAGCCGCGCTCGCTCGTCACCACCCAGAACTTCCGTCGCTACGGTCCTCCCGAGGAGTATGCGGACGAGGAGGCCGACGTGGACGACGAGGGGATGGACGACCTCGACGAGGACGAGCTCGACGAGCTGGACGAGGACGCGCTCGAGGAGGTGGGCTGATGGGTCTGTGGTCCTGGTTCTTCCCGTCCGCCGCGGACCGCGTGGCGACGGCGCGCAAGGCGCTGGAGGCCGGACGCCCCGACCAGGCCCGGCTCGAGCTGCTCGAGCTCGACCACCCCGACGCGCCCGCGCTGCTGCTCGAGGCCGAGAACGCGCTCGCGCTCAAGAACCTGGAGCACGCCATCCAGCTGGCCCGCACCGGCGACGACGTGCGCGCCGCCGAGCACCTCGAGCTCGCCGAGAACTTCCACCACGGAGGCCACGAGGAGGTGTTCCGCGAGACCCGCCGCGAGCTCAGGGAGATCCGCGGGGAGCGCGACGCGGCCGAGGAGCGGCGCAAGGCGCAGGAGAAGGCGCGCCTGCTGCAGGTGGACCCGATCGGCGCGACCGGCGGTCCCTCCTTCCTCGACCCGCAGGTGGACCCCGACGCCTTCGATCCCGACCGCGAGGAGCGAGAGCAGCGGCTGGCGCTGCACGTCGAGGGGTACCCGGCCGCGCTCCGGTCCGCCGCCGGCCCGCTCGGCCCCGAGTTCGGGCAGGCCATCCTCGATCTCCAGGAGGGTCGGGTGGGAGACGCGCTCCAGCGCCTCGTCGCCCTGCCCGACGACGCGCCGCTCGTGCAGTGGGAGCGGGCCAAGGCCGCCTGGGGTCTGCAGGATCCCGTCGGCACGATCTCGGCCCTGCGCCGCTTCGCGAACCTCGCGGACGGCCATCACGCGATGGGCAACGAGCACAGCGGCGTGTTCCTGGCCTCCGCCCTCGCCGCGACCGGGGACCAGGACGGCGCCATCCGCGTGCTGCGCGAGGTGCTCGCCGCGCCGAAGCCTCCGCCGAGCGCGAGCTTCCTGCTCGCCCAGCTGCTCGCGGGCAAGAAGGCGTACGCCGAGGCCGACGGCCTGCTGGTGAAGCTCGTCAAGGAGCACCCGAAGCAGTCCGAGATCTACACCCTGCTCGCTCGCGTGCGGGTCGCGGGCGGCCAGCGCGTCCAGGCCATGCGGGCGCTCGAGGCCTCGCTCGAGGCGGTCTGCTGCACGCCCGGCAAGTGCGGATCGCAGGCGCCGGACCTCGACACCCACCGGTTGCTGGCGACCCTGTACCTCGAGGACGGCGTCGAGCAGGAGCGCGCGCTCGACCTCGCGCGGACGGCGGCCTCGCTGGCTCGCCAGACCACCTGGGAGGACGCGTATCTGGGAGCGCTCGTGGCTCGGACGCTGAAGAGCCCCGAGGCGCCGGAGCTCGCGCGGCGGCTGATCGCAGCCACCCCCGACGACACGCCATTGCACGATCGGGCGGCGCGACTGCTGGAAGCGTAAGAAAAAAGACCCGCTGATACGCGGCGAACTTCGATACGATGGCGGGACTCCTCTCCTCGGAGGCCCGATGCCCAGCTACCAGTCGCCGTCGCAGACGACGAGCCCACCCGACCAGTCCCAGCCCGCGCCCGCACAGCAGCAGCCCGCTCCGGTCTACGACGGGTGGATGTCCTACTACGGGTACACACCGCAGCCTCCGGCGCCGGTGTCGACGGACCTGCTGGACGTGGCGGAGCAGGGAGCGGGCGGGAACACGACCTCGGGGGTGGGCGAGGGGAGCACCACCTTCAACGGCTCGACGTACCTCCAGACCCTCGAGCAGCTGGCGGGGGAGCGGATCCCGCTGGCCCTCGCCCCCGACGGCGACGGCGGCTGGGTCCTCCGGACGAGCCAGGAGGTGGGGCCCTTCTCCAACGAGACCACGGTGTCCGACGACGGACACGGCGGGACCACCGTCGCCACCGAGAACAAGCAGGACTTCGACGTCATCGAGTTCACCCAGGGCATGTCGATCGGTCGGTCCGTGACCAACGACCGGTGGACCGGCGACGAGAGCAACCTGGCCTACGACATGATGCGCATGGTCGGCGGGACGGTCGACGTCGTGGGCATGCAGGACAAGGTGAACACGCACGCCGGGTTCAGCACGACCGACGACCTGCCCATCAGCCTCGCGCACGACGAGGCGCTGTCGACGGGCCACGACGCGTACCACTTCCTGCGCAGCGACGGCAGCGCGATGACGGACCAGCAGCGCGACGACCTGCTCGGACGCGAGCTCGGCGACATGGACGGCGTGTCCGACTTCGGCCTGGACGCGTTCGCGGACATGGTCCCCGGCGAGGGCTTCGCGTTCGTCGATCGCATCGACCAGTCGCAGAGCACCGAGGTCGGGCTGCACCGCAAGATGGGGCCGCTGGACGGCTCGCTCACCGTCGGCTTCGGCAGCGGCGACGCGGACATCCAGCAGACCATGATCAGCAAGAAGGACGACCACACCGTGTCGATCTCGCTGGTCCAGGGCGACGGCGACATGTCGTCGGCCACCTTCGGTGTGGGGGTGTCGCGCGACACCGACGGCAAGCCCGGTGGGTTCTCGCTCAACGCGTCGGTCGGGACGCAGGTCGACGACGTGAACACCACCCAGGTGGCGTTCGACATCGACGTGTCGACGCCCGAGGGCCAGGAGCAGCTGCGGCAGTTCACGACGACGGGGCTGCTGCCGGGCGCGGACCGGATCGACGCGCAGGACGAGGCGCACCAGGCCCAGCTCGACGAGTACGCCCAGGCGCGCGCCGCGCTCGACGGGATGGACCCGGACTCGGCGGAGTACGCGGAAGCCCAGGCCGAGATCTACGCCATGTCCGGCGAGCTCAACAACACCTTCATGAACCGCAACACGTTCCGCGAGAGCCAGGAGGCCGTGCCGGACTCCGTCTCCTACACCGAGTGGGTCAGCCAGCAGGAGCAGACGGTCACGCACAGCGCGTCGTTCTGGGCCTGGCAGATGAGCCGGGTGGGTCGCGTCGAGCGCGAGTGGGACCGGTTCGGCATCGACAACGGGGAGTTCGACTTCGAGGCCGGCTTCTACCAGGACACCCAGTTCACCGAGGGCGATGCGGTCGTCGTCGCCTCGCCGAACGCGGCACCGGACCTCGCGCTGGCGGCCAGCTCGCGGACGGACATGGGCATCGCGCGTCAGATGGTGGAGCAGGGGGTGATCCCGCCGGGTGCCCTGCCGCCGGACCTGATGCAGGCGGTCTTCGAGGACGGGCTGAACGACTTCAACGACGGCGGGATGCAGATCACGACCGCGCTGACGGACGCGCAGATGACGCTCCTCGCGCAGAACGGCATGAGCGTCGACGACCTGCTGCAGACGCCCGAGTACCTCCCCTACTGGCTGACCGACGGCAACGCCTGGGAGCACCGCAGCTTCGTCCACGAGTCCATCGGCGAGCTGGCGGGCGAGAGCACCAACGACACCGAGGGGTACTACTCCGACGACGAGCTGGCGGCCTTCGCGACGAAGTACGGCGACGAGAACAACGATCCGTCCGAGGCCTTCCTCGCGGCGACCAGCAACCTGAACCAGGACCAGTTCCTCAACGACCTGTCGCCGCTCGAGCGCGAGGTGCTGATCGAGGTCCGCAGCAAGGAGCTGCTCGCGACCGGCCAGAACCCTTGGGAGGTGCTGGCGCTGGTGGACGCGATCCCAGACGCCGAGGAGCGCACCCGCCTCCACCGGGAGCTGTTCGAGAGCATCGAGAACACGGCGGTGGCGTTCGAGGAGTACGGCCTCGAGAGCGGTCCGTGGACCAACGGCATCATCGGCGCGGACGGCAACAACAGCGCGTCGGCCCTCCTGATGATGCACATGTCGGACGTGGCGCAGGGGCTCGACCCGGCGCAGGCCGAGTTCCTGATGTCGGGCCTGCGCGTGGAGCTCGTGGACAAGCGGGCGGCCGACTGGGCCAACTCCCGCATCCTCGACCCGCTCGAGGACGGCCAGACGCGCGACCAGGTGCTCGACAACCTCGTCGAGGAGCACGTGAACTGGTCGATCGAGCACGAGAACTACGACCAGCTCTCCGACAACTTCCAGGCGGTCGCGATGGCCGGCGGCCCCGACATGGTGGTCGACCTGGTCGGGAAGATGGGCGGCGAGGACGCGATCCGGCAGATCCTGAACGACACCTACGCCGACGATCCGCGCAGGCTCGCGATCTACGGCCAGGCGTTGGCCGGCACGCCCTACTACGACCTCGTCGAGCAGGCGCGGCACGCCTGTCTGTAGCGGCCGAGTGCATGCGGCACCCCGACGACGCCGTCCGCTCCGGCGAGCTCGGTTGGTGCCTCCGGGCAGGCCATCCACGGGAGAGCGGTAGTGCCGTCGCCGACGCTGGGCCGCCTGCGGCGGGCTTCGGCGCCAGGAAGCCATGGTTCTGCGAACGTCGGTGGGGCGCCTCGTGTTTGCGCGTGGAGTGTCGGAACGCCCGGAAGGGACAGGCTGCTGCTGCCGCAGGGTGGGGCGGGACGCCGTCCGTCCGCGAAGGCGCCCGCGGTGGGCACGCAGGCGGGACCGGCGTGCCGAGCCGTCCCCCCATCCACCGGACGCAGGCAACCCCCGCCGGAGGCCTCCGTCCGCCCGTACACCGGCCCGGTGATGGGCTGGACGTTGGCTGACGAGCACGGCGCCGCGAGCCCGGTCCACTCGGGTGGGAGGAGGTCGACGTCGCCAGGGCGCGCACGCCGTCGACCCGCGCCAGGGGGACCGGAGGGCGGCCGTAGGCCGGTCCCGCCCGAAGGGCGGACGGAGGCCGAATGGCGCCCCGCCGACGTTCGGAGAACCGCGGCTTCGTGGCGCCCGGATCGGTCGCTCGTCGAGCTGCGAACAACGGGCAGCCAGATCCACCGGGCGTTGGCTCAGAATCCGGTGGCCGCCCTGGCTTGGATCTCGTTGTCCGCCATCGCAGCCCGCAGCCCGCAGCCCGCAGCCCGCAGCCCGCAGCCCGCAGCCCGCAGCCCGCAGCCCGCAGCCTGTAGCCCGTAGCCCGTAGCCTCTAGCCTCCCGCGCTCGACCGGATAGGTCGGGTGCCGGAGGACGACAGGGGATGGCCGGCTACGACCACACGGCGATCGAGACGAAGTGGCGGGACACCTGGGAGCGGGAGCGCACGTTCGCGACCCCGACCGACCGGAGCAAGCCCAAGTACTACGTGCTCGACATGTTCCCCTACCCGTCGGGCGACGGGCTCCACGTGGGGCACCCCAAGGGGTACGTCGCGACCGACGTGGTGGCGCGGGCCCGGCGGATGATGGGGTTCAACGTGCTCCGGGTCATGGGCTGGGACAGCTTCGGGCTCCCGGCCGAGCGCCAGGCGGTCAAGGAGGGCATCCACCCGCGGGCCGTGACCGTGCGCAACGTCGCGCGGTTCAAGTCGCAGCTGTCGAACCTGGGCCTGTCGTACGACTGGGACTACGAGCTCGCGACCAGCGACGTGAAGTACTACCGCTGGACCCAGTGGATCTTCCTCAAGCTGTTCGAGCGCGGCCTGGCCTACCAGGCGGAGGTGCCGGTCAACTGGTGCCCCGCGCTGGGGACGGTCCTCGCGAACGAAGAGGTCAAGGACGGCAAGTACGTCGAGACCGGCGACCCCGTCGAGAAGCGCATGATGAAGCAGTGGATGCTGCGCATCACGGCGTACGCGGAGCGCCTGGTCGACGATCTGGAGGCCGTGGACTGGCCCGAGGGCATCAAGCAGATGCAGCGGGACTGGATCGGCCGCTCCGAGGGCGCCGAGGTCCGCTTCGAGGTCGACGGGCACGACGCGAGCTTCGAGGTGTTCACGACCCGCCCGGACACGCTCTTCGGCTGCACGTACGCCGTGCTGGCACCCGAGCACGCGCTGGTGGACGCGATCACCACGGACGCCCAGCGCGGCGCGGTCGCGGCCTATCGCGAGCAGGTGTCGAAGGTCGCCGAGCGCGATCGGCTGGCGCAGGCGGCGGATGCGCCCAAGACCGGCGTGTTCACGGGCGCGTACGCGATCTGCCCGGTGAACGGCCAGAAGGTGCCCATCTGGATCGCGGACTACGTGCTCGCCGGGTACGGGACGGGCGCGGTGTTCGCGTGCCCGGCCCACGACGAGCGCGATCACGCCTTCGCCCGCACGTTCGACCTGCCCATCGTCGAGGTGGTGTCCGGCGGCGACGTCCAGGCGGCGGCGTACACCGGCGACGGTCCGCACGTGAACAGCGGGTTCATGGACGGGCTCGACATCGACGGGGCCAAGAAGCGCGTGATCGCCTGGCTCGAAGAGCACGGGCGTGGCCGCGGCACCGTGCAGTACCGCCTGCGCGACTGGCTGTTCTCCCGCCAGCGCTACTGGGGTGAGCCCTTCCCGCTGGTCCACACGCCCGATGGGCGCGTGGTGCCGGTGCGCGAGGAGGACCTGCCGGTCCGCCTGCCCGAGCTCGACGACTACCGCCCGACCGAGGACGGCCAGCCCCCGCTGGCGCGCGCGCAGGACTGGGTCCACACGACCCTGCCCGATGGCACCCCCGCGACCCGCGAGACGAACACGATGCCGCAGTGGGCCGGCTCCTGCTGGTACTACCTGCGCTTCGTCTCGCCCCACGACGAGGGCGCTGCCTGGGAGGCGGACGCCGAGCACTACTGGATGCCGGTCGACCTGTACGTCGGCGGCGCCGAGCACGCCGTGCTGCACCTGCTGTACGCGCGCTTCTGGCACAAGGTGCTCTACGATCTCGGGCTGGTCTCGACGAAGGAGCCGTTCCAGCGGCTGTTCAACCAGGGCATGGTCCACGCGATGTCGTTCAACGACAGCGCCGACGGCCGTGGGCGCTTCTACTACCCGTACCAGGTCGAGCAGCGCGACGGCGACTGGGTGGCCAAGGACGACGGCCGCCCCGTCCACACCAAGGTCATGAAGATGTCGAAGTCGCGGTACAACGTCACCAACCCGGATGACGTCTGCACCCGGCACGGCGCGGACGCGCTGCGGCTCTACGAGCTGTTCATGGGTCCGCTGGAGGACGGGGCGATGTGGGAGGACGCCGGCGTGGCCGGCACCCGTCGCTTCCTGGACAAGGTCGTCCGCCTGATGGAGCTGCCGCGCGACGAGTCCTTCGTCGACAAGGCCGCCGATCGGGCCCTGCACGGCGCCATCAAGAAGGTCACGGAGGCCGTCGAGTCGCTGCGGTTCAACACCGCGATCAGCGACATGATGATCGCCACCAACGAGCTGACCCGCGCCGGCACGGTGCGGACGGACCAGCTCGAGGCGCTGGTGCGGATCCTGGCGCCCTTCGCGCCCCACCTGGCCGAGGAGCTGTGGGAGGGGCTGGGGCACCGTGGCGGCATCTCGTTCGTCGCCTGGCCCGAGGTGGACGAGGCGAAGCTGGCGGTGGACACCGTCACGATCGCGGTCCAGGTGAACGGGAAGCTGCGCGGGAACATCCACGTCGCCCCGGACGCCGACAAGGACAGCGTGCTGGCCGCTGCCAGGGCGGAGTCCTCGGTCGCGAAGTACCTCGACGGGGTCACGATCCGCCGCGAGGTCGTCGTTCCCGGGCGCCTCGTGAACTTCGTGGTGGGGTGAGCGCGAGGGGGTGGGAGCACCCCTCCGTACTCTCGCTTCCGGTGGGGTCGCCGGGGGTGTATCCTGGCAGGCAGGGGTAGGAGGGGTCGCCGTGAAATACCGGATCATCATGCTCGCCGCGCTCTCGGCAGCGTGCAGCGACGAGTGGTTCCTTCGCGGGGGCAAGGACGCGGACGCCGACGGGAACGCGGACGCCGACGCGGACGCCGACACCGACACGGACGCCGACAGCGACGCGGACGCCGACGCGGACACGGACGCCGACAGCGACGCGGACACCGACACGCTGCTCGACTGCAACGAGGACTGGACCGGGATCACGCCGGACCCGGGCGACGCAGGGCTCGGGCAGTGCGTCGTCCAGGAGCTGTTCTGCGGCGAGACGATCCTCGGGACGACGACCGGCGGCTCGACGGTCTACGACTACCAGTTCTGGGAGGACGAGAACGCGCTCGGGAACATCCTCGGCGACTTCACGGCGCTCGACGGCCCCGAGCGGAGCTACGTGTTCCGCAACCTGCCGCAGAACGGCACGCTGGTCGTGACGGTCGAGTCCTGCATGGACCTCTGGGCGAGCTGGATCCGGTACGGCGACGCCAACGGGACCGACTACTGCGACCTGTCGCACTTCAACATCGGCGGCGTGTTCGACACCCCCATCGGCGGACGCACGATGCAGGTGACGATGATCAACCCCGCCTCGCCCTCCGGGTACAGCTTCGAGTTCATCGTCGAGGGGCTCGACAGCATCGAAGGGAATTTCATCATCACGACCGAGTGCTACAACTTCTGATGCGCTCCAACCCCCCCCGCTCCCGGCTCGTGTCCGCACGCGCCCTGCTGTCCCTCCTCCTCGCGTTCTCGCCCGGCTGCGATGCCTTCTTCGGACCGGGCGGGGGCGGCGACGACGACGACGACTCCGGGTTCTCGACCCCCACCAGCGTGCCGGCGGGCCTCGAGTGCCACCCGGACTACGACACGCCCGAGCCCGGCAACAACGGACTCCCCGAGTGCGTCACCCAGGAGATCTCCTGCGGCGATGTCATCAAGGGGACGATCGAGGGCGGCTCGACGGTGTTCAGCAACGAGTCCGGGATGGCCTGGGAGTGGTGCAGCGGGCACTCCACGGGCAGCCAGCTCGCCGGGCCGGAGCGGGTCTATCGCCTCAACGTGGACGCCGGTTCGACGTACGTGACGCCACGTCTCAAGAGCTGCGAGCCCCTCCAGCTCCTGTGGTACCAGACCAACCAGGCCTGCCCGACCGAGCGGGTGCTCTGCTCCTACATCACCGTCGACGGATCGCGCGATCAGACCGACGACATCCTGCTCGCCGGCAACGGGACCATCTGGTTCGTGGTCGAGGGCATCGACGGCACCTCCGGGAACTTCGAGCTGACGGTCGAGTGCGGAGGGACCTGAGGTGAAGCTGTCCGTCGGGCAGGTCGTCACGGGCCGCTTCGAGGTCGAGCGCGTGCTCGGCTCCGGAGGGACGGCCCTGGTGTACCTCGTCCGCGAGCGCGCCACCGGCACCCCGTACGCCCTGAAGGTGCTGACGGTCACCAGCCAGACGATCCGTGAGCGGATGCTGCGGGAGGGGGAGGTCCAGCAGAAGCTGGTCCACCTCAACGTCGTGCAGGTCAAGGAGGTGCTCGATCTCGCGGGCGCACCCGGCCTGCTGATGGAGTACATCGACGGCCCGTCGCTCGAGAGCGCGCTCGGACGCTACGGGCTGACCCTGCACGACGCCGAGACGCTGTTCCTCGGCATCCTGTCGGGTGTGCGCGCCGCGCACCAGATGGGGCTGGTCCACCGCGACCTCAAGCCGGCGAACGTCCTGCTGGCCCGCACGCCGGAGGGCTTCGTCCCCAAGGTGACGGACTTCGGTCTCGCGAAGCTCCTGCTGAACGACCCGACCGTCGCGCACACGCGGTCGGGGATCGCGATGGGGACGCCGTCGTACATGGCGCCCGAGCAGATCCGCGACGCGCGGTCGGTCGATCAGCGCGCCGACCTGTGGTCGCTCGGCTGCCTGCTCTACGAGCTGTGCACGCGGCGCCGCGCCTTCCCCGGCGACGAGGCGCTCGCGATCTACAACGCGGTCGTGGACGGAGAGTTCGTCCCGCCACGCAAGCTGATCCCCGACATCCCGAAGACGATCGAGCAGGCGATCCACGGGTGCCTCTCGATCGAGCTGCCGGACCGGATCCCCACCTGCGACGCGCTGCAGGAGGTGCTCCAGGGCGTACGGGACTGGCCCATCCTCGAGGACACGGTGACCGAGTCCGTGGACCTCGACGCCACGCCGCTCATGGCTGCACCCGCGGTCGCGGCTGCGCGCCGCGCGCCCGAACCTCGGCCCCCCCGGCCAGAGGAACGCTCCGACGGTCCGCGCCTGGCGGACCAGGAGACGCTGCGTCCCGGTGGCAACGCGTACCCGTCGATGTCGGTGGCCAAGCGGGGACCGAACGGCGCGACGCCGGTGGCGCCGCCCGATCGTTCCGCGTTGCCGCCTCGTCGTCGTCCGCCGCCTCCGGGCGCGGCTGCGGCCATGGGGCTGGCGCACACCGACATCGAGCCCACCGAGATCGAGATGGAGACCGTGATCGTGCCCCGCGGCGCGGTCGACGGGACGCTCGCACCCACGGACTCGCTGGTGTCTCGCGCGTCGCCAGCGGTGCTGCCGCAGGCCGAGCGGACGGGGCTCTTCCTGGGTGGCGGCCTCGTGGCGGGATTGGTGGGACTCCTCGGCGTGCTCGTGCTCGGGCTCGGGGTGTTCGCCCTCGTGTGGGTGTTGGTCCCGGGGGAGCGCGTGGCGCCGCCCTCGCTGCCCGCCCCGGAGCCCATCGCGGTGCCGACGCCCGCACCGCCGCCTCCGACGCCTGCGCCACCGGCGCCCGTTCGCCCCGTGCCGGTCACGCACGCGCCATCGCCGCCGAACCCCACCGCGACACCCACGCCCGCGCCCGTCGTCCCCGCGCCGACGGCACCGGTGTCGCCGACGCCTGCCCCCGTCCGCCCCGCACCCAGGCCGCCGACGCCCTCTGCTTCGGCCGATCCCGTGTGGGTGACGGTGGAGTCGGTCCCTCCGGGGATGACCATCCAGCTCGCGGGGAACCGCGTCGGGCCTTCCCCGATGCGCGCGGAGCTCAAGCCGGGGAAGGTCCCGGTGGCCGTGATCGGCTCGGACGGGACGTACGACGACGCCGTGGTGGATGTCGTGGCCGGGGGCGCCAACACGTGGTGCTACCTCGAGGCCTCTCGGACGCTGAAGTCCGGCCCCTGCCCCTGACACCGATCGGGTAGACTCCGTCGCCTCGGGGAGTGCGATGACGGCGGGGTTGGCGTTCCACGCGATCGAGAAGCGCTACGGCGAGACACGGGTGCTCGAGCGGATCGACGCGGCCTTCGAGGAAGGGGAGTACGTCGTGCTCGTCGGACCCTCGGGGTGTGGCAAGTCGACGCTGTTGCGCTGCATCGCCGGGCTCGAGGAGATCACCTCGGGCGACCTGCTCATCGGCGACCGCCGGGTGAACGATCTCGCGCCCAAGGACCGCGACGTCGCCATGGTCTTCCAGAGCTACGCGCTCTATCCCCACATGACCGTTCGGCAGAACATGGCCTTCCCCCTGGAGATCCGGAAGCGGCCGCGCGCCGAGATCGACCGGGCGGTGGAGGAGGCCGCGAAGATGCTGGAGCTGTCGCACCTGTTGGAGCGCAAGCCCGCCCAGCTCTCGGGTGGGCAGCGCCAGCGCGTCGCGATGGGGCGCGCGGTCGTGCGGCGGCCGCGGGTCTTCCTGTTCGACGAGCCACTGTCCAACCTCGACGCCTCGTTGCGGCACCACATGCGCGTCGAGCTCAAGCGGCTGCACCGCGCGCTCGGCTCCACCATCGTCCACGTGACCCACGATCAGGTGGAGGCGATGACGCTGGCCGACCGGATCCTGGTCCTCAACCACGGCGTCGTGCAGCAGGTCGGGACCCCGCGCGAGCTGTTCGATCGGCCCGCGAACCAGTTCGTGGCGACGTTCATCGGCTCACCGTCCATGAACATGGTGGCCGTGGAGGGCAGGGGAGATCACGTGGTGACCGCGGGCGGCGCTCGGCTCGACGTCTCCGGCACCGGTGCGTTCACCCTCGGCTTCCGCCCCACGGACGTGGAGCTGGTCGCGGGCGACGCCGCGACCGTGGACGTGGTGGAGTCCCTCGGGCCGGAGGCGCTGGTGCACCTCGATCTGGCCGGAGCACCGGTGATCGCCCAGCTCCGCGAGCCGGTCGCACAGAAGGTCGGCGAGCGCGTCGGCCTGCGCCCGACGGTGGTCCATCGCTTCGGCGCGGACGGTCAGCGCGTCGGCTGATCTGGCGTCCCTCGCGAGCGGGACCCCTGAGCAGAGACGCCGCCCGACCACGAAGGTCGAGCGGCGTCGCGTTCACTCGAGCGGGAGGGCTACCAGCGGTCGCCGCCGCGGCCGCCGCCGCCACCCCAGCCACCGCCGCCGCCGCCGCCACGGCCACCGCCGCCGCCGCCGCCGCCGCCGCGGTACCCACCGCCGCCGCCACGACCGCCGCCGCCGCCGCCGCCGCCACCGCGGGGACCGCGATCCTCGGCCTCGTTGACGCGGATGGTCCGGCCGTCGAGATCCTTGCCGTCCATCTCGGACATCGCGCTGCGGGCGGAGTCCTCGTCCTGGAAGGTCACGAAGCCGAAGCCCCGCGAACGACCCGTCTCACGGTCGGTGATGACCTTCGCGTCGGTGACCTCGCCGAACTGCGAGAAGGCCTCGTGGAGGCCCTGGTCGGAGGTGTTCCAGGACAGCCCACCGACAAACAGCTTCTTACCCATACTTTCTCTCTCGTCTCATCCGGCACCGGCGCCATCGCACCGTGCCTACTCTCGTTGCGGCCAGGAGGGCCGCGTCTCTGGCGGCGATGCCGCCCTCACGTGCGATGGCTCCACGGTGTCGGCGGGCCCCGTTGAAGCGGGAAACGACGACGAGTCCGTCATACCTCGGAAACCTCGCGGATGCCACGGGGCGACCCATCATCTCGCCGCGTTTCCTCCAGCTGCCGTTCGATCGCCTCCCAATCCGCCGACGACGAGGCGATCGCCTCGCACCTGCTGTCGCGGCGCCAGGGCCACGGCTCGAGGCGGAGGGTGTCGGGCGTGCCCTGGAGCAGACGCCATCCGCGGGGCGTACGAAAGAGACCCTTGATCCTGGCGAGCCCGCCGGGGCAAGCCTCGGTCCCGGGGCGCAGCAGGCGCTGGCAGAGGGCGGTGAGGGCCTCCTCGTCGAACACCGCCTCGACGGGCCAGATCCAGCCGTGCTCCTCGCGCGGGTGATCCGCGTGCGGCAGGCGGAGGATCGTCTTCGGCGCGGGCCGCAGGTCGAGGATCGCGGGCTCGATCTCCCCGAAGGACGTCGTCAGCACGCGGAGCGGCCGTGGCCACAGCGCCTCCGCCTTCGCGCGGAACGCGTTCAGCTCGTCTTCGCCGAGCACGTCGTCGTGGGTGCCCACGATCACGTCGGCGACGTGCAGGTGCTCGGCGAGCTCGGGATCGCTGGAGCGCAGAAGGCGGCGCGGGTGGATCAGCAGGATCGTGGCGCGCAGGTCCACGGCCTCGCGGATGCCGGGCGATCGGAGCTGGTCCAGCACGGAGGCCGGGTGGGCGAGACCCGAGGGCTCGATCAGCAGCCGGTCGGGGCGCACCTCGCGCAGCAGCTTCACGAGCGCGGTGCGCATCATCGGGCCGGCCACGCAGCAGACGCAGCCCCCGGCGATCTCGCGCACCGCGACGCCGCCCGCGGCCTCGAGCACGGCGCCGTCGACGCCGACCTGGCCGAACTCGTTCACGAGGATCGCCCAGCGTTCCTCCGGAGGGCGGTGGCGGAACGCCGCGAGCACGGTGGTGGTCTTGCCGGACCCCAGCGGGCCGCAGATCACGTTGACGGGGACGGGGTGGGCCATGAGGTCAGGATATGCTCGCCCACGATGTGGTGGTGGCCGATCGCCTGTGTCTCGGAGCCGGTCCCGGACGACCAGCTCGATCTGCGCGTCGTCGAGCGCCCGTACGTCGACGGGAGCCGGACGACGCCGGCGTTCGGCACGTGGGAGGGCGCTCCGGAGCGGTCGCTGCCCACCCGTATCTGGATCGGGCCCGCGCTCGGCGAGGACGCGCCGCACCGGCCGCTGCTGCTGATGGCGCACGGCCTCGACGGCCACCCGCGGAAGTTCGAGGCCTTCGCGAGCGATCTGGCGCGGGCGGGCGTCGTGGTGGCGGCCCCCGCGTTCCCCTCGACCAACGACGAGACCGGCGCGGGCTTCCTCGGGGTGGGGGATCTCGCCGAGCAGCCGGTGGACCTCACCTTCGTCCTCGATCGGCTCCTCGAGGAGGTGGAGGACCCCGAGTCCGACCTGTGGCATCGCTTCGATCCCGAGGCGATCGTGGTCCTCGGCCACTCGCTCGGCGGCGCGACGGTCCTGGGCTGGACGCGCTTCGAGGACCCGGAGACCCGGCTCGACGGCGTCGCGACGCTCTCGCCCGCGGTGCCGCTCACCGTCGTGTTCGGCCCGACGCCGTCACCGGACGGCCTGCCCACGCTGATGATGCACGGCACGGAGGATCCGGTCGTCCCGTACTCGATCTCCCTCGACCTGTACGACCTGTTCCACGAGCCGAAGTGGCTCCTCGGGATCGCCGGCGCCGAGCACTCCGATCCGATCGAGAGCCAGGAGGTCCCCGCCGTGCCCGCCCGGTCCGCCGCGCAGCAGGCGCTCCTCGCGTTGATCGCCGAGACCACGGCCGGCGAGGAAGGCGCGGTCTCGGGCGCTCTCTCCGAGCTGGCGGCCTCCGGCAACGACACGCTCCCGTAGGCAGGGTGTAGGATTCGGCGCTCGTCGGCACCCTCGACCGGCGCTGGTGCCCGATGCCCGTGATCGTCGCCCTGCTCGCTGCCAACGCCTCCGCCGACGAGGTGGTGATCTGGCATTCCTGGCGCGGCGACGAGAAGGCCTCGCTCGAGCAGGCGGCGCAGACCTGGGCGGACCGGACCCACAACACGGTCTCGCTGCTCGACATCCCGTTCGGGGCCTTCGACTCGAAGGTGGAGACCGCGATCCCGCGCGGCAACGGCCCCGACCTGTTCGTCGCGGGGCACGGCAACCTCGGGAAGTGGACGGCGATGGGCATCGTCGACCCCCTCCCGCAGGCGGTGCCGGGCCAGATGCCGGCGTCGACCGCCGCCGTCACCGTGGATGGGAAGGTCTGGGGCGCGCCGCTCGCGGTGAAGTCGGTGGTGCTGCTCTACGACCCCACCCGGGTCACGGTGCCCCCGAAGACCACCGACGAGCTGTTCCGCCAGGCCCACGAGCTCCAGGGCGACGGGTACGGCGTGCTGGTGCAGGTGGACCAGCCCTACTTCCACGGGCCCTGGATGCACGCCTTCGGCGGGGCGCTCTTCGATGCCCAGGGGCGGCTCTCGCTCGACACGGACGCGCAGATCCAGGCGTTGGCCTTCGCGCGCCGGCTCGCGGTGGACGAGGGTGTGGTCCCGCCGCAACCGACCTCGGAACTGCTCACCCGGCTGTACCGCGAGGGCCAGGCGCCCTTCGTGATCAGCGGACCGTGGTTCGTCGCGGAGCTCGACCGCCCCATCGCCGCCGCGCCGCTGCCCGTGGTGTCCGAGGCGGGGGCGCACGCGAAGCCCTTCCTGACCGTCGATGCGGCGTTCGTCGCCGATCAGGCGAAGCACCCCGAGGCCGCGCGGGATCTCGCGGCCTTCCTGGCGGGGACGGAGGGCGCCACGATCCGCCAGGAGGTGGGTCGGCAGGCGGTCTCCGCGCTGGACGTGACCAGCGACGATCCACTGCTCCAGGTGCTCGCGGAGCAGGCGCGGACCAGCGTCCCCCTCCCGACGCACCCGGACGTCCAGAGCGCTTTCGAGGCCCAGGCACGGGCCCTGCGCGACGTGATCCGGGGAGCGGCCACGCCCGAGGCCGCGGCCCACGCCGCCCAGCAGTACGCCGCCATCCTGAGCAGGCCGCCGCCACCGCCCGCCGACCCGCGCCCGTGGATGGCGCTGCTCGCCCTGCTGATCCCCGTCGCCGGGTACCTCGGCCTGCGGGGTTCCGGCGGTGTGGGGCGACTCGCCGAGCGGGTGGTCCGCCACCGCTGGGACTACGCGTGGATCGCGCCCGCGGTGATCGCCCTGTCCGCGCTCGTCGTCGCGCCGCTGATCGCGGGTGCCACGGTCTCTCTGTTCGAGCACGACGAGGGCCACTGGTCCTTCGTCGGCGCCGCGAACTTCCTCAACCTGCTGCTCGCGCGCGACTTCCCGGTCACGAGCGCGCTGTCGTTCTGGTTCAAGCTGGTGGTCACCCTGGTGTGGACCGCGGCCAACGTGGCGCTGCACGTGGGGCTCGGCATCGCGCTCGCGCTCGCGCTCCGAGAGCCATGGATCCGCATGCGGGCGGGCTTCCGCGCGCTGCTCGTCATTCCCTGGGCGGTCCCGAACTACATCACCGCGCTGGTCTGGAAGGGCATGTTCCACGCCCAGTATGGCGCGGTCAACGCCGTGCTCGGTGCGCTGACCCTGTCCGACGGTCCGGCGCACATCGACTGGTTCGGGTCCTTCCTGACGGCGTTCACGGCCAACCTCGTGACGAACACCTGGCTCGGCTTCCCGTTCATGATGGTGGTGACGCTCGGCGCGCTGCAGGGCATCCCGCGGGAGCTCGAGGAGGCGGCCGAGGTGGACGGCGCCAGCTGGTGGTTCCGGTTCCGCCACGTGGTCTGGCCGATGCTCGCGCCCGCGCTGCTGCCCGCCGTCGTGCTCGGCAGCGTGTGGACCTTCAACATGTTCAACGTCGTCTTCCTGGTCAGCCAGGGCGAGCCGAACAGCACGACCGAGATCCTCGTGTCCGAGGCGTACCGCTGGGCGTTCACCCGCGGGAACCGGTACGGGCTGGCGGCCGCCTACGCGGTGCTCGTGTTCGCCGTGCTCCTCATCTACACCCGCTTCACCGACCGGTTGCTGGCCGACCGGACGGGCCGGAGGCCCGCGTGAGGCAGCCTTCCACCGGCGTCCAGATCGCGGTGCACGCGGGTCTGTTCGCGTTCACCGCGGCCGCGATGTACCCGGTCGCCTGGGTCGTCCGGATGGCGCTGACGCCCAGTCAGGCCTTCGCTGGCGGGCTGATCCCGATCCCCACCCACCCGAGCCTGCAGAACTTCGTCGACGTGACGTCCGGACTGTTCGTGGTCCAGCTGGCGAACTCGCTGATCGTCGCGACGGCGACGGCCCTGGTGGGGCTGTTCATGTCGACGAGCGCGGCCTACGCCCTGTCGCGCTTCGGGTTCCCGGGGCGGGAGCGCGGGATCGCGGTGGCGATGGCGACCCAGATGTTCCCGCAGGTGGTGATGGCGATCCCGCTGTACCTCATGCTGGACCTGCTCCACCTCCTCGACTCGCTCACCGGGCTCGTCCTGGTCTATGCCGCGACCTCCGTCCCGTTCGCGACGTTCACGCTCAAGGGCTGGTTCGACACGCTGCCGAAGGACCTCGAGGAGGCCGCGCTGCTGGACGGCGCCACCCGTCTGCAGACCTTCCTGTGGATCGTGCTGCCGCTGGCCCGGCCCGCGCTCGCGGTGACCGCGCTGTTCGCGTTCATGCAGGCCTGGAACGAGTTCGCGCTCGCGGCCACCTTCCTCGGCGATCCCCGCTCGTTCACGCTCCCCGTGGTGCTCCAGCGCTACGTGTCCGACTACGGAACGGAGTGGGGGCGCTTCGCTGCGGGGGCGATCGTGGTGTCGCTGCCGGTCATGGTGCTGTTCTTCGCGTTGCAGAAGCAGTTCGTGGAGGGGCTGACCGCGGGTGGGGTGAAGGGGTAGGATCGGCCGTGCTCGGATTCCTGCTCGCCTGCTACGACCCTCCCGACCTGCCTCCGTTCGAGGGGGTGCCGATCGTGGCCGCACCCCCCGAGGGGTGCCGCGACGACGAGGAGGACGAGGAGATCGTCTGCACGATCGACGGCGACACCTTCGACATCGGCACCTGTGGGGACGGCGGCGAGCGCTTCCGCATGCTCGGCATCGACGCGCCCGAGACGGAGAAGCCCGGCAAGCCTTCCGAGTGCTACGCGGACGAGGCCTGGGCCTGGCTCACCGACATCGCGGAGGGCGAGGACGTCACGCTGTCGTTCGACCGCACCTGCGTGGACGTCTACGGCCGGTCGCTCGCCTACGTGTGGGCGCGCGGCGATCTCTACGACGATCTCGCTTCCCGTCCCGAGTTCCACTTCTACGACTGGACCTGGTTCCGCGATCCGGACGAGCCAGCGATCCTGTTGAACGAGGTCATGCTCGGCGAGGGGCTCGCTCGGCAGTACCCGGAGGAGATCGCCGGCACCCTGATCTTCCAGGACCGGCTCGACCGCGCCGCACTGGATGCCGAGCAGTTCTCGAGGGGCCTGTGGGGCGCCTGCTCGGGCCGCTGACGCGAGAGCCTCCCCCACGGCGGGCCAGACGCTGGTATCGTGCGGCGCGTGATCCGGGGACCCTCGGGCCCGGGGAGAGGGGTGTCGATGACGGCAGGCAACAACGAGCAGCCAGCGGCGTTTCCCAACCGGACGGTCGCGGTGGCCCTCACGGACGTGGGCCGCTGGCGGGCGGACGAAGAGGCGCGTCAGAAGGCCGAGATGGTCGAGGTCGAGCAGGAGATCAAGAACCTGCAGACCGCGATCGCCAACCTGCAGTCGCAGCTCGACGCGCTGCACAAGTTCGGCGACGAGCTGACCACGAAGCAGGCAGCGCTCCGCGCCGAGGAGGTCCAGCGGTCCAACGAGGCCGTGCTGGGCGCGCTCCGCGACCAGGCGCGTCGCATCGGTGAGCGGGACACGCTGATCGGCCAGGCGACGACGAGCCGCGAGGCGGTCCTCAAGGAGCGGATGTCGACCCCGGAGGTCGCCAAGCTCGTCGAGGACTACCGCAAGTTCAAGGCCAGCGAGGCCCAGCTGGCGGCTCTCCCCGAGTCGTACCGCGGCGTGCTCCTGGCGCACCACGACTCCGTCGTCCAGCAGCTGACCGCGAAGATCGCGGAGGTCGGCGCCGGCGCGGTGACGGTGGACGCGGATCCGCTGGCCGCCGACGTGGTGTACGCGATCGATCTGCCCGAGGGCGTGCCGGACCTGATGACGATCATCCTGCCCGTCGGAGACGATGCGCTCCAGGGCTGGTCGGATCGCGAGGAGGGTGTCCAGCTCTGGATCGCCGCCCGTGTCGTGCAGGCGCTGCACGAGGCGAGCGCCGACAGCGGCTGGTACGGCGTGCAGGTCGAGCTCGGCGGGTACGAGGGGCTGGCCGTGATGGAGGTCGACCTCGCGGACGCCCCCATGACCTGGGTGACGGCCTTCGAGTCCCGACTCAAGACCGCGTTCGTCGCTCCGCCGGAGCTGATCGGGGCCCGAATCGCCGTGGTCCCGACGAAGGTGGACATGGACTACGTGAACCCGCCGCAGGACGAGGAGGACGAGGATGCTGGATGAGCTCGGGCCCGTGGGCCTGGCGGACGCCGCGCGCGAGCTCGGCTGCGAGCCCTTCGACGTGATCCAGCTCGCCGTCTCGGCGCGAGGCGGCATCGGCTCCTCACCCCTGGTGTTCACCCGGGCGGAGCTGGAGAAGATGCGCGGCATGGGCGGCTTCGAGAGCACCTGGTGGACGGACGTGCAGCTCCCTGCCGACGCCTCGCCGGAGCTCGCGCGGGTGCGTGCCGCCGTCCAGCAGCTGCAGATGCGCGGCTACGTGGGCGACAAGCAGACGCGCGTGGACAACGTCTGGCGCGGGCTGGACCTCGAGACCCGCGACCTGTTGCGCCGCGCGATCGCAGCGCTGGTGGCCGACGGGCTGCTCGTCGCGACGGGGACGTCCGCCGGCATCCAGGTATCCATCGCCGCCGGGGGCGTCGGTGCGGTACAGGATCTGGTGGGTGGGAAGGCCACGCCCGAATCGCTCAAGGCCGAACTGGGGGAGTGAATGGGTCGTCGTCGCCGGAGCTTGCTCGGTGGCCGCGGTTCCTCGACGGGATCCGACGACGAGCCGTTGACCTCCGAGGAGGAGCCGCTCACCGATCCCGGCGGCGGCATCGCGGAGGCGCTGGGCGAGGAGTTCCCCGCCGTGCCTCCGGCGCCCGAGGACGACCTCCTCTCCCTCGAGCCACCGACCCCGTCGATCCCGCCGGTGTCGGAGCCCGGGCCGACGGCGCCAGAGCCCGAGCCGGCTCCGGAGCCAGCGGAGCCGGAGTGGCAGGCCACCGAGCCGGAGCCGCCCGCGACCGAGCCCGAACCGGTGGAGACCGCGTCCACGCTGCGGATGGAGCGACCCGACGACCTGGTCCGCCCGCCGCGGGAGCCCGAGGCGTGGGACCCGGAGTGGCGTCCGCCCGCGGAGGAGGTCATCGGCGTCGGCGTCCCCACCGCGGACGACCAGCCGAGCCAGCCGAGCTTCCAGGCCATCTCCCAGGGCCGCATCGGGGGCGGAGGCGACGCACCCGTCGCGCGCGACCTGTTCGGCGAGGGAGGGTTCGAGGAGCTCGAGGACATCCCGCCGCCGACCGAGGAGATGCCCGCCGGGGTGATGGAGGACGTGGGCCAGACCTACTCCACGCCGTACACCGTCCCCGAACCTCCGCCCATCCCCGGCATCGTGGACCGGTTCACGCCGCCGCCGGCGTCGAGGACCGAGCTCGGCGGCCGCAAGCGCAAGCCGGACTACATCGACGACACGCCCGACGGCGCGCCGCGGTACGAGCCGACCGCCGCCCCCGCCAAGCGCAAGACGTCGAAGGCCGCGGACGACGAGGACGACGATCGCCGGATGGGCGCCGGTCCCCCGCTGGTCCTGCTCGCGGGCCTCGGCGCGGTCGGCCTCCTGGGGGTCGGTCTGGTCGCCATCGCCGCGGTGCTCTACTTCGGCTCCGGCTCGGGCGACACGGGGCTGCGCCCCGATCGGGACGTTCGTTCCGGGGGACTCGAGGTCCGGACCGACGTCCACCGCGCCCCGCCGCCCATCGGGACCGCGCCGGAGGACGCAGAGCCCGTTCCGGTGGAGCCCGTGCCGCTGCCGCCGGAGACGCCCGAGCCGGGGGGCGCCACGACCGCGCCCGACCCGTCCACGCCGACGCCAGCTCCGACCCCCACGCCGGGTCCGAAGCCCGTGGCCCCGACGCAGACCCCGAAGCCCGCCCCCGCCACGCCGACGCCCGCGCCGGCGACGCAGGCCCAGGGCGTGCTGAAGATCCGCGCGAACCGGCGAGCCATCGTCTACGTCAACGACCAGGCGATCGGCTTCACGCCGCTGGACCACAAGGTCGGCCCCGGCACGTACACCGTGGCCGCCATGCTTCCGCAGCAGCCCACCAGCCGCCAGGAGAAGTCGGCATCGGTGTCGGGCAGCGGCGCGGTGCCGATCGACTTCCAGTTCTAGGAGGAGGGATGGCCGTCTCGTTCACCGTGGACGGGCAGGTGGTCCGCGTCGAGGGCCTCCACCCGACCACGACGCTCCTGCGATGGCTGCGCGAGAGCGGGCGCGTCGGGACCAAGGAGGGCTGCGCGGAGGGCGACTGCGGTGCGTGCACCGTGGTCGTGGCGCACGACGGGCGCTGGCGGGCGGTCAACAGCTGCCTGATCCCGCTGCCCTCGCTACACGGCCGTGCGGTCCTGACGGTCGAGGGGCTCGCCCGCGGCGACCGCGCGCACCCGGTCCAGGAGGCGATGGTCGAGGCGCTGGGGTCCCAGTGTGGGTACTGCACGCCCGGCTTCGTGATGACCCTGTTCGAGGGGGCGCACCGGACCGACCTCGATCAGCCGTGGAAGCTCGACGACCAGCTCTGCGGCAACCTCTGCCGCTGCACGGGGTACCGCCCGATCCGCGACGCGCTGCAGCAGGTCGCGGGGACCTGTCCCGACGACGGGCTCGCTGCGCCCGCCACCGACGAGGATGCGCTGCGCGAGGACGGCGAGGGGGGCGCCTGGTTCGCCCCGACCCGCGTGAGCGAGGCCACGGCCTGGCTCGCGGAGCACCCCGAGGCCCGGGTGATCGCCGGCGCCACCGATCTGGGGCTGGACATCACCCAGAAGCACGCGCGCTTCGCGTCCCTGCTGTCGGTCGACCGACTCGCCGAGCTGCGCGGGATCGAGGTCGCGGCGGGGATGGCGACGATCGGCGCCGCCACCACCCTGGTGGAGCTCGAGGACTGGTCCGCCGAGGGTCTGCCCGTCCTGCACCGCATGCTGCGGTTCTTCGGCGCGCGGCAGATCAAGCACCGCGCGACGATCGGCGGGAACCTGTGCAACGCGAGCCCGATCGGCGATCTCGCGCCGGTGGTGCTGGCGCTCGGCGGCGCGATGGAGCTCGTGTCCGCCTCCGGGGCGCGCACGGTGTCCGCCGACGACTTCTTCGTCGCGTACCGCCGCACCGCACTCCAGCCGGGGGAGCTCCTCGCGAGGGTGCGCCTGCCGATCCCGCCGGCCGCGACGAAGCTCGGTGCGTACAAGGTGAGCCGCCGCCGGGAGCTCGACATCTCCGCGGTCAGCGCGGCCTTCCAGGTGCGGGTGGCGGAGGACGCGGTCACCGAGGCCCGCCTGGCCTACGGCGGCATGGCGGCCACGCCGATCCGCGCTCGCGCCGCGGAGGCGCTGCTCGTCGGCAGGCCCTGGACGGAGGAGACGGTCAGGGCCGCGGCGGACAGCCTGCGCGAGTCCTTCCAGCCGCTCACGGATCACCGCGCCAGCGCGGAGTACCGCCACCGGGTGGCTCGCAACCTGTTGCTCGGCTTCTTCGCCGAGACGCGCGAGCAGCCCTTCATCGCGCTGCCCGACCGGCCCACCGCGACCGTCCAGGAGGTCGGATGACCCGCCCACCGACCACGCTGCACCAGGACGCCACGCACGAGTCCGCGTTGGGGCACGTGACCGGCCACGCGAGGTACGTCGACGACCTGCCGCACCCGCCGGGCCTGCTGCACGGCGTGATCGTGCGCAGCCCGGTCGCCCGCGGGACGCTCCTCGGCGTCGACGTGGAGGACGCGGTCCGCCTGCCGGGCGTCGTGCGCGTGCTGACCGCCTCGGACGTGCCCGGCGACAACCACGTCGGGCCCATCGTGCACGACGAGCCGGTCCTCGCCGACGGGGAGCTGTGGTGGAACGGCCAGCCGGTCGCGCTGGTCCTCGGCACCACCCGCGAGGCCGCGCGCCGCGGGGCGGAGGCGGTGTCCGTGCGCCACGAGCCGCTCACGCCGGTGCTCACGATGGAGGAGGCGGAGCGCCGGGACCAGTGGCTGATCACGCCGCACGTCATCCGCCGCGGCGACGTCGACGCCGCGCTCGCGTCCGCCCACCTCGTGATCCAGGGGGAGGTCCACACCCCCGGCCAGGACCACTTCTACCTCGAGACCCACGCGTCGCTGGCGGTCCCCGGCGAGGCCGGCACCATGGATCTGGCGTCCTCCACCCAGCACCCGACCGAGATCCAGCGGATGGTGGCCCACGTGCTCGGGATCCCCGACGCGGCGGTCACCTGCCGGGTGCCGCGCATGGGCGGCGGGTTCGGGGGCAAGGAGTCGCAGGCGACCACCCCGGCCTGCCTCGCGGCGCTGGGCGCCTGGCTCACGCAGCGGCCGGTCAAGGTGTGGCTCGAGCGCGGCGAGGACATGCGCATCACGGGCAAGCGGCACCCGTTCCGCGGCCGGTACCGCGCGGGCTTCGACGCCGAGGGCCGGCTGCTCGGGTTCGACGCGGAGGTCGTGGCGGATGGCGGCGCCACCGTCGATCTGACCGGGCCCATCGTGGACCGGGCGCTCTTCCACCTCGACAACGCCTACGTCCTGCCCGCCTGTCGGCTCGTCGGGAAGGCCGTCCGCACGAACCTCCCGTCCAACACGGCCTTCCGGGGCTTCGGTGGCCCGCAGGGCGTGGCGGTGATCGAGGACGCGATGGAGCGCGCGGCGTTCCAGCTCGGTCTCGATCCCGTCGAGATCCGGCGCCGCAACTACTACGCCGACACCGCGGGTCGCGACATCACGCCCTACGGCCAGCAGGTCCGCGACGTGCGCATCGAGCGCATGACCGAGACGCTGCTCGCGACCTCGGATCTCGCTGCGTGGCGGGCCGAGGTGGCGGCGTTCAACGCCACCAGCGCGCACACCAAGCGCGGGATCGGCTTCGTCCCCGTGAAGTTCGGCATCTCCTTCACGAACTCGCTGCTGAACCAGGCGGGGGCGCTGCTGCTGGTCTACGCGGACGGCTCGGTCCAGCTCAACCACGGCGGCACCGAGATGGGCCAGGGCCTCCACACCAAGATGATCGCGGTGTGCGCCGAGGTGCTCGGGGTCCGGCCCTCGGACGTGCGGGTGATGGCGACGAGCACCGAGAAGGTGCCGAACACGTCGGCCACGGCGGCCTCGTCGGGCTCGGACCTCAACGGCCAGGCCGTGCGCGAAGCCTGTGAGGCGGTCAAGGCGCGCATGGTGCCCGTGGCCTGCGAGCTGTTGGGCGCCGAGCGGGTCCGGTTCGCCGGGGGGCGCTGCGTCGACGCCGACCGGCCCGACCACGCCGTCGCGTTCTCGAAGGTCGCGAGCGACTGCTGGGTCCGCCAGATCTCGCTGTCCAGCACGGGCTTCTACCGCACGCCCGGCATCGCCTACGACCGACCGGGAGGGCAGGGGACGCCGTTCTTCTACTACGCCTACGGCGCGGCCCTGGCGGAGGTCGAGGTCAGCGCCTGGACCGGCGAGTACCGCATCCGCCGCGCCGACCTGCTGCACGACGTGGGGGACAGCCTGGTGCCCTCGATCGACCGCGGTCAGGTGGAGGGCGCCTTCGTGCAGGGTGTGGGCTGGCTGACGACGGAGGACGTGCTCTACGGCCCCGACGGCGCCTGCGTCACGCGCGGCCCCTCGACGTACAAGATCCCCGCGGTCGGCGACGTCCCGGCGGACCTCCGAGTGAACCTGGAGCGCTCCCCGCAGGCGGGCACGATCGGGGGCAGCAAGGCGGTCGGCGAGCCGCCGTTCCTGCTGGGCTTCTCCGTGGTGCACGCGCTGCGCGCCGCCGTGGCCGCCTTCGGGACCCGGGAGCCCGAGCTGGCGCTCCCCGCGACCCCCGAGGCCGTCCTCTTCGCCATCGACCGCCAGCGCGCGTGAGTGAGCGTCGCGGCCGCGCACCGGATAGGTGGGCGGATGCACGAAGACCCCTCCACGACGGCGTCCGAGCCGTCCCCCTCGTTCGCGGGCTACGGCCTCGACGAACGTCTCTGCGACGCGCTGGCCGAGCTCGGCTGGGCGGAGCCCACCCCCATCCAGGACCGCGCGATCCCCGCCCTGCTCGAAGGCAGGGACGTGGTCGGCCGCGCGCGCACCGGCTCCGGCAAGACGGCCGCCTTCGGGTTGCCCGCGCTCCAGCTCGCGATGACGGCCCCGCGGGCCACGTCGGTGCTCGTCCTGGCCCCGACGCGCGAGCTCGCCGTCCAGGTGTCGGACGCGCTCGCGAGCTACGCGAAGTCCACGAAGCTGCGGTTCGCCACCCTCTACGGCGGCGCGCCGTACAAGACCCAGTTCGAGGCGCTGGACGCGCGTCCCGAGATCGTGGTCGGCACGCCCGGGCGGCTCATCGACCACCTCGAGCGCGGCTCGCTCGACCTGTCCGCACTGAAGTTGCTCGTGTTGGACGAGGCGGACGAGATGCTCCGCATGGGCTTCATCGAGGACGTGGAGCGCATCGTCGCCGCCACGCCCGAGGGCCGTCGCGTGGCGCTGTTCTCCGCGACCATGCCGGACCCCATCCGCCGCATCGCGGAGACGTACCTCAAGGACCCGGTCGAGCTCGAGGTCGAGGAGCGGGCGCTCACCGTCGACCACGTCCACCAGCAGGTCGTCATCGTCCCCCAGCGCAGCAAGATCGATGCGCTCGCCCGCATCCTCGCGACCGAGGAGGGCTCGGCCCTGGTGTTCGCGCGCACCCGCGCGAGCTGCGCCGAGATCTCCGACGACCTCGCCGCCCGTGGGCTGCCCGTGGACGCCCTGCACGGCGACCTCGGCCAGCAGACCCGGGAGAACGTGCTCGGTCGGTTCCGCGCTGGCCGCCTGCGGGTCGTGGTGGCCACCGACGTGGCCGCGCGCGGGCTGGACGTGGACCACCTGGCGCTCGTCGTGAACCTCGACCTGCCGACGGACATCGAGACCTACGTCCACCGCATCGGCCGCACCGGGCGCGCCGGGCGCGGAGGCCGCGCGGTCACCCTCGCGACCCCCAAGGAGCGCGACAAGATCCGTCGCCTCGAGCACGTCCTCAAGGTGCAGCTCGAGCAGCGGCCGGTGCCGTCGGACGCCGACCTCGAGCGGATGCGCCGGCGCGCCCTGACCGACCTGCTCGCCGGGACCGACGAAGGCGAGGGGGGCGCGGAGTCCTTCCTCGAGGAGGTCGTCGCCGAGCTCGGGCTGACCGAGCGCGAGCTGCTGGTCCGCGCGGTGCGCGCGCTCGCCGCCGAGCGCCGCATCGATCTCGACGCGCGCCCCGACGAGACCGCGCCCAAGTGGACGCGCCGCGCCGAGACCACGCCGGCCGTCGACGAGGCGCAGATCTTCCTGCCGATGGGCAAGCGCAACGGTGTGCGGCCGCAGGACATCGTGGGCGCCCTCGCGAACGACCGAGGCGTGGCGGGCACGGAGGTCGGCCGCATCTTCATCGCCGACCGCAAGACCATCGTCGGGCTGCCCGAGGCCGTCGTCCAGCGGCTCGTCGGCTCGACCGTCGAGCTCCGCGGCCACCAGGTGCCCATCAGCCGGGTGCGCGCCGAGCTGTTCCGGCCCGCGGGCGATCAGCGCAAGAAGCCGCCCCACCGCGGGAAGGCGCGCCCGGGCAAGTCGCGTTGATCCGCGCGGACTGACGTCCGGACGCCCGGCCGGGAATGATCTACGATCGACCCCGGAGGGCGCGATGTCCGTCGTCATGCTGGCCTGGCTCGCGGGCTGCAGCGAGAACACGTTCCAGACGCTGGACGGCACGACGCCGACCGGCGACGACGACGACGATGTGACGCTGGATCACAGCGGCTGGAGGCACTCGGGGTTCGTCGAGCTGCCGCCTGCCGACATCGTCATCAACGAGATCATGCCGGCCAACCGGTCCACGATCAGCCCGCTCGACGACGACACGACGCCGGACTGGGTGGAGATCGTCAACGTCTCGAACGAGCCGTTCGACCTGAAGCGGCTGCAGCTGCGCAACGACGCGCAGGACATCTGGATGGGCACCGAGCTGGACGGCTCGATCGCGCCCGGCGAGTACTTCGTGCTCTGGCTGGGCACCGGCTACGGGGATGGCGTCTTCACCGGGTGGTCGCTCGACAAGGACGGCGACAAGCTGCTGGTCATCGTCGACGACCGCTTGCAGGAGGAGATCGAGTTCGACGCCATCGACGGCGACATCTCCTGGGCGCGCACGCCCGACCTCACGGGTGACTGGGCCGCCACGGCCTGGGCCACGCCGGGTCGGATCAACCGCGAGACCGCGTCGCCGACGATGAACGTGGCCGACGAGACCTGGTTCGTGAAGGACCAGGTCCACCAGATCCGCTTCGCGTTCACGCCCGAGGCGTACAACCAGATCAACCAGCCGGATCGCCCCGAGGTGCACGTCGCGATGGAGATCGACGGGCAGGTCCGGTACCGCGACATCGGCCTGAAGCTCAAGGGCTCCGCCTCGTACGACACGATGGACGGCAAGCCGGCCTTCATCGTGGACATGAACGAGTGGATCCCGGGGACCAAGTTCCGTGGTCTGCAGGCGTTCAAGCTCCACAACGGTAACGTCCTCGACCCTACGCGGGTCCGGGACCACATCACGTACCGCCTGGCGCGCGAGGCGGGGCTGATGGCGCCGCGCGTCGGCTGGGCCGAGGTCTGGTGCAACCAGAACTACTACGGCATCTACATGATCATCGAGCGCCAGGACGATCAGTTCATCAAGTACTTCCACCCCGAGCAGGAGGACTCCGGCGTCGTCATGGAGCCCAACGAGGCCCAGGGTGGCGGCTTCGGCTGGGGTGACTTCGGGCAGGGCAACGCGACGAGCTGGAACATCGAGGAGGGGCCGAACCCGCCCGATCCGCTCTCCGTCCGCTCGCTGACGATGGCCGACCAGATCATCGGGCGGCCGCCGAGCGACCAGAACGTCGCCGAGCTCTGGAACTACATGGACAAGGACCTGCTTCTCACCTACCTCGCGTGGGAGGCGCTCGCGAACCACACCGACGGGTACAAGTCGCCCAACAACTGGCGCGTGTACATCGACGGTGTGAACCACCTCGTGAGCCTGCTCCCGAGCGGCGCCGAGTGGACCTGGGACGGCGCCTCGAACGACTGGCAGTTCGGCGGCCGTGCGGGCAGCTGGTGCATGAGCAACACCGGCTGCAAGCACGACTACGCCGAGAAGGTCCTGGAGATGGCGGACCTCGTGGAGCGGCTGGACCTGGCGGGCGACTTCCGCGACCAGAGCATCTTCCTCGACCCGATCATCCAGATCGACCCCCGGTACAACAGCTGGGAGACGCCCGCGCAGGCCCGAGAGAGCACCTGGCAGTACCTCAACGCCAACCCCGACACGGCCCGGAGCCAGGTCTACCAGACCTTCCCGGACCTCCGGCCGTAGGCAGCGCCGCCGCCTGCCCAGACGCCGGCGGGAGGTGAGCTATGCTGCGCTCGATGCTCCCGCTGCTGTTCACGCTGGGTTCTGGCTGCGCCTACACGTTCGGGTCCGGTCTCACCGCCGGGTTCCTGGACGAGGCGCAGGGGAAGGGCCGGTCCGACGGGCTCGAGGGTCCCCTCAACGACGTCGTGCAGAAGGAGCTGCTGGCCCAGCTGGGGTCACAGCTCGGCCAGGGACTGCGCAGCGGCGTGACCGAGGTGACGCCCGAGCAGCAGGCGCGCCTCGAGCAGACCATCGACGCCCTGCTGCTCGCGGCGACGCGACGAGCCGGGCAGGGGCTGCGCACGGAGGTCTCGCCCGAGCTGCGCGAGATGGTCCAGAAGGACATCGTGGGTGCGCTGTCGGAGGGGATGCGCGGCGATCTCGGTGACAGCCTGGAGGTCACGGTCGATCGGGTCGTGCACAAGGCCGTGGCCGCGCTCAAGGACGACCTGGCGGACGAGGACACGCGGATCGTCGTCACCAACCTCATCCGCGACAGCGTGTACTACGCGATGCGGGAGAACGGCGCGACCGAGGGCGTCGGCGAGACGCTCGAGTTCACGCTGACCGAGAACATGCTCATCCCGATCCAGGACAGCTTCGGCGGGATGAACATGCTGATCACGCGGCAGATGGAGGACGCCCAGCGCCGCACGGAGAACACCCTCAAGGCGGTCATCTCCGCGCTCGTCGTGCTGTCCGGCGTGTTCGCGATCATGTACTTCATCCGGAACCTCCAGCTGCGTCGTCTGGAGGAGCGCAACGTCGCCGCGGAGCGCGGGCTGCAGAACGTCGACGCGGCCCTCGAGCTGCTGGACCCGAGCGCGCGCGACGCGGTGCTCGCCAAGCTCCAGGAGTACCGCCACGTGCAGGAGCGCAAGACCGTGGCCCAGACCCCCGCGCCGGCGCCCAAGGCACAGGCACCCAGCGACGACTACTTCCGCAAGGGCCCCAAGAAGTAGTCGCTCAGCGGACGCCGACCGCCGCGCGCACCCTCGCCAGCACGGGCGCCGCGATGCCGCGGACGCGCCTGGCGCCGTCGTCGAGGATGTCCTCGATCGCCGACGGATCCCGCATGAGCTCGTCGTACTTCGCGCGCGGCTCGGCCAGCAGGGCCTCGAGATCCTCCGCGAGCAGCTGCTTGGCCGCGCCCCACGAGATGCCGGAGCGGTACTCGGCGGCCAGGTCCTCCGCGCGCTCCTTCGTGAGCAGGGCGCGGTGGATCTTGTACACCAGCGAGCTCTCGGGGTCCTTGGGCGCCTCGGGGGGCGTGGAGTCGGTCTCGATGCGCATCACGGCCTTGCGCAGCTGCTTGGCCGTCGAGAAGCAGGGCAGGGTGTTGCCGTAGCTCTTCGACATCTTGCGCCCGTCGACGCCCGGCACCACGCCCGACTCGCCGCGCACCAGCGCCGTCGGGAGCTTGAGCACCTCGGCGCCGTAGGTGTGGTTGAAGCGCTGGGCCATGTCCCGCGCCATCTCCACGTGCTGCACCTGATCCTGCCCGACCGGGACGACGTCGGCGTCGACGATGAGGATGTCGGCTGCCATGAGGATCGGGTACGTGTACAGCCCCATGTTGACGCCGGCGTCCTCGTCGTCGCCCTTCGCCACGTTCACGTCCCGGGCCGCCTTGTACGCGTGGGCCTTGTTCATGAAGCCCTTGGGCGAGAAGCAGGCCAGGATCCAGGACAGCTCGAAGACCTCGGGCACGTCGGACTGACGGTAGACCAGGGTGCGCGCGGGATCGAGGCCGAACGCGAGCCACACGGCCGCGACGTCGATCGTGAGTCGGCGCAGCTCCGCGGGATCGCGGATCGTGGTGAGCGCGTGGTAGTCGGCGACGAAGTAGTACGCCGAGACCGACGGGTCCGCCGCCAGCTCCAGGCTCGGGCGGTGCATGCCGAGCCAGTTCCCGATGTGGGGCTGGGCGGTGGGCTTGATGCCGGTGAGCGAGACCTTCTTCACGGACCCTCCGACCGTGGCGGTAACGCGCCACCCGACCGGTGCAATGGTCGCGCCCCGGCCTGCGTAGACCCGGCCCGACAGGAGGAAGGGATGCGGACGACGAAGCTGGTGCTGGGGGCTGCCGTGCTGTGGCTCGGGCTCGGGTGCTCGGGGCTGACGGAGGTGGGCAAGCAGCTCTCCGGGGCCAACATGGAGATCTCGGAGGGGTCGGGTGCGGAGCTGCCCGCGGACTTCCCGCTGCCGCCCCCCGCCGGCGCGAAGCTCGTCACGGTCGCGAAGGTCGGCCTGATGGGCGTCGACACCACCACCGCGGTCTACGAGGTGGCGAGCAAGGGCGACGCGGACGCCGCGATGACCGCCGCGACCGACGCGATGAAGGCCGCGGGCATGGACGTGACCGACTCCACGTCGGACGAGACGCACGCGGTGACGGGCACGAAGGGGACGACCACCTGGACCGCGACGGCCACGCCGCAGGACGACGCGTTCATGGTGACGTTGACCCTCGTCGACGCCGGCGGAACCTGAGCCAGGCCTCGGGTGTCCGTGGTACCATCGAGGTACCCACCAGGAGGTCCCATGGACCGCGCGAAGTCCGGCGGCTCGCCGAGCGACCGTCGTGCCCCGCTCCCCGCGTCGCGCCAGCCGCGTCGGCCGCGCCCCGGTGTGCCGGCGATCGTCGCGCGCATCCGCGAGGACGCCCAGCAGGATCCGGGGGCGTACATCGAGGAGTGCGAGGTTCCGGCGGGAGGCGAGTAGTCGCCGGTGGATCGCGCGCCCGCCGTCGGCCGTCTGCTCGGCACCGAGACGGAGTACGCGATCCGGTTCCGTCCGGACGAGGGCGTGGCGCACCCGGGGAACCAGGTGCTGTTCGAGGCGATCCGCGCGGCGGTCGAGCGCCGGGTGTTGACGCGACCCTGCTCGAACCTGCTCGAGGCGGTGCTGACCGAGAACGGCGGCTGCCTGTACTACGAGTTCGACGCGTCCGCGCCCGACGGCGGTCTCGTGGAGGGGGGGACGCCCGAGTGCGTGGCTCCCAGGCAGCTCCTGGTCTACCAGAAGGCGCAGGACCAGCTGCTGACCGAGGCCACGCGGGACGCGGAGAGCGAGCTGCGTGACCGCGGGCTCGCGGGCGAGCTGCGCCTCCTCAAGAACTGTCGCGACGCGCAGGGCCACGTCTATGGTGCGCAGGAGAGCTACGAGGTCGAGCTCGCCTCGGGGGTGTCGCTGCTCGCGTGGTGGGTCGCGATGGGCGGGCTGGCGGCCGCGAGCGTCGCGCTCACGGCGGTGCTGTGGCTGGTCCAGCTCCTGGTGCACGGCCTGTTCGCCACGGCGCTGCTGGCCGGCGTGCTCGCGGTCGCGGCGGTGCTGCTGGTGACCCGGATGCCGACCACGACGCTCGGTCGGTACCTCCAGCGGGCCGGGCGCGCCCTGGACGTGATCGATCGGCTCGAGGCCCGGGTGATGGGTGTGGCCTTCGCGCCGGTGGTCGCCCTCGCGTCGCTGGCGGTGCGGCTGTTCGCGTTCCGTCCCCACCACCAGGGGGCGACCGCCTTCCTCGCGTCCCGCTGCGTGTTCACGGGCGCGGGCACGCTGATGCCGGACGACGGCTTCGGGCTGTCCGAGAAGGGGCCGGCGATGCGGCGGCTCTGGCGCTGGACGATGTCCCCCGACGACCGAGGGCTCTACGAGATCGGCCACCTGTTCAAGCCGCTGCTGCCGAGCTTCCGCGCACGCTTCGGCGGGCTCCGGCTGCCGCGCATGGACCTCGACGGGATCCGCGGGCTCTTCCGTCGCCGGCTGCGGCTGCAGATCGGGCTGTCGGACGCGAACCTGTGCGAGGTCGCCGAGTACCTCAAGGTGGCCACGACCTCGCTCGTGCTCGACCTCGCCGAGGCCGGACAGCTCCACGGCGCACCCGAGCTCGCGGACCCGGTGGCGGCGACGCAGGTGATCGGCGGCGATCCGACGCTGCGGGCGTGGGTCCCGCTCGAGCACAGCGGGAACATGACCGGGCTCGAGGTCCAACGGTGGTACCAGGAGCGCGCGCGGGAGTGGGTGGAGCAGGCGGAGGTCCGCGACCTCGAGGCGTGGCGGGTCGTGACGCTCTGGGGTGAGGTGCTCGACACGCTCGAGGCGCACCCCGAGGCGCTCTTCGGCCGGGTCGACTGGATCACCAAGCTGCACCTGATCTCGTCGGCCGGTGACCTCGCGTGGGCCGCCCGCAAGAAGATCGACCTGCGGTACCACGAGCTCGGGACGGGCTACTTCGCGTGGCTCGACGAGGCCGGCGCGTGCCAGCGGCTGATCGAGCCGAGCGAGGTCGTGGTCGCCTGCCGGACGCCGCCCCCGGGATCGCCCGCCGAGGAGCGGGGCCGTCTCGTGCGCCAGCTCGCGATGCACGACGAGCCGGCCGCGCCCCCCATCGCCATCGAGCGCGAGGAGGAGGCGGAGGCCGGTCGGGTCATCGACTTCGCGGAGGCGGCGCGCCGCCGTCGGAATCCGCCACCGGAGGAGTGACGGTCAGAGGTCGTCCGGATCGGTGTCCAGCGGGGTGCGGTCGATCGGCGCCAGCAGCGACGCCCAGTGCGCCGTGCGGGGCAGCTCCCAGCGATAGAAGTAGCGAGCGGCGGCCAGCTTCCCGCGCAGGAACGCGTCGCCCTCGGCCCCAGGCTCTGCCGCGAGCACCTGCTCGAGCCACAGCCACGCCACCACCGTGTGCCCCGCCAGGTGCAGATACGGCGTGGCGTTCGCCAGGAAGGCCGCCGGGTCCTTCGGCGCTCCGAGGAGCAGGGTGGTCGTCGTGGTCGCGAGACGCTCCACGGCCACCGCCAGCTCGCCCGCGAGCGCCGAGGCCACCGGTCCCGCGGCCCTCCCGCGCGCGATGCCGTCCTGCAGGCGCGCCATCAGCAGCATCGCCGCGGCACCCTGGCCGGCACCCACCTTTCGGCCCAGCAGGTCCATTGCCTGGATGCCGTTCGTGCCCTCGTGGATCGGGTTGAGCCGGTTGTCGCGCCAGATCCGCTCGACCGCGTAGTCCCGGGTGTACCCGTAGCCGCCGTGCACCTGGATGGCCTCGTCGTTCGCGGCCACTCCGTAGTGGCTGCACCAGCCCTTCACGATGGGCGTGACCACGTCGAGCAGCATCGCGAGCTGCCCGGCGGTCGCGTCGTCCCCGCGGTCGGCCGCCACCCGGCCCTCGTCCACCAGGCGCGCGGCCCACAGCGCCAGCGCGAGCCCGCCCTCGGCCAGCGCCTTCTGCGACAGCAGCAGCCTCCGCACGTCCGCGTGCTCGGTCAGCGGGACCTGGGGGGAGGTGGGATCCTTCGAGGTCAGCGGGCGTCCCTGGAGACGCTCGCGGGCGTAGCGCAGGGAGTGGCGGTACCCGGCCCAGCCCATCGCGGACGCGGAGAGCCCGACCGCGATTCGGGCCTCGTTCATCATGTGGAACATGCAGCGCAGGCCCTGGTGGGGCTCGCCGACCAGCCAGCCCACGGCGCCTCCCTGGTCCCCGATCGCGAAGACCGTGTTCGCCGCCGGACGGTACCCGAGCTTGTGGTTGAGCCCGACGACGCGGACGTCGTTGTGCGTGCCGTCCGGCAGGATCTTCGGCACGAGGAACAGCGAGATGCCGCGCGTCCCCGCCGGCGCCCCCTCGATGCGCGCGAGCACGAAGTGCACGATGTTCTCGGTGAGATCGTGGTCCGCCGCCGTGATCCACATCTTGTTGCCGACGAGCCGGTACGTCCCGTCGTCCGCGGGTCGCGCCGCGGTCGTGAGGTCGGCGAGCGAGGAGCCCGCCTGCGGCTCGGAGAGGGCCATCGTACCGAACCACCGGCCCTCGATCATGGGCGCGAGGTAGCGCTGGCGCAGCTCCTCGCTGCCGTGCGCCCGCAGCATGCCGGCCGCCGCCATCGCGAGCGCCGGGTAGGACACGACCGGCGCGGAAGCGGCCGAGAAGAACGCGAGCACCGCCTCCGTGATCATGGCGGGCAACTGCATCCCGCCGTCCTCGAGCGAGAACGAGGTCGCCTGGAAGCCCGCCTCCACGAACGCGCCCACCGCCGTCTTCGTCCCCTCCGGGACGGTCACGCGCCCGTCGGCGAGGGTGGGCTCCTCCGCGTCCAGCTTCGGCGCGAGCGGCAGGAAGACGTCGTGCGCCACGTCGCGCGCGAGATCGAGCACGGACCGCAGCGTGTCGAGGTCGGTGTGGGCGTAGCGGTCGGCGGTGAGCAGGTCGCCGAGGCCGTGCACCTCCTCCAGCAGGAAGCGCAGGTCACGGGTCGGCATCAGGTCGGTGGTGGTCATGCCGGCAGATGTAGCAGCGCGTATGCTGCGCGACGAACGGGAGGTGGCGTTGCGGCCGTTGGACACGCGGGTGGTGGTGATCGGAGCGGGCCCGGCGGGCCTCTCGGCGGCGCTGGCGCTGGCGGAGCGCGGCTTCACCGACGTGACCGTGCTCGAGAAGGAGGCGACGGTCGGCGGCAAGTGCCACAGCCTGCACGTCGACGGGCACGCGATCGATCTGGGCGCGAACCTGACGACCCCGCGGTACCACGAGACCCGCGCGCTGGCGGAGCGCCTCGGGATGACGCTGCGCAAGATCCGCGATCGGCGCATCGTGAACCTGTCGAACGAGCAGTTCGAGAGCCTGGCGGACGCGAACCTGCTGGAGCGGCTCGTCGTGCGCGGCGGCGCCTCGGTCTATGCCGGCATGCGGCACCTGACGGGGATCGATCGCGATGGCTACGCCAACCTCCGCGACGCCGTCGAGCAGCCCTTCGAACGCTGGCTCGATCACCACGGGCTCGGCGCGTTCAAGGAGCTGTTCGAGGTGCTCTTCGTCGCCTACGGCTACGGCGCCATGCTCGAGCTGCCGGCGGCGTACGCGCTGAAGTTCTTCGACCCGGTCCACCTCGAGGCCTCGGTCGACACGGTGCTCGGCAAGGACGTGCCGTTCACGATGGACTTCGAGGAGGGCTTCCAGGAGCTCTGGGAGCGCGTGGACGCCCGGCTGCCCCGGCCCACCCTCCGATCGGCGGACATCGCGTCGGTCTCGCGGTCGCCGCGCGGGGTGGACGTCCGCTGGACGGACGCGTCGGGCCAGCACGACGAGCGCTTCGACGCGCTGATCCTCGCCTGCCCGCTGCAGGTGACGCCGGGCTTCCTGGACACCTCGGCCGACGAGGCGCGCCTGTTCTCGAAGATCCGGACCAACGACTACTACGTGACGGTCGCCCGCACGCGCGGGCTGCCGGACATGTCCACCTACGTCTACCCGTACGCGCGGCGGCTGACGCCGGGTTGGCCCACGGTCTTCTACCCGCCGGTCGGGCGCTCCGACAGCGGGGAGGGCGACCTGTTCGTGTTCTACGCCTATGGCGGCGAGGGCGTGGACGAAGGCGTCGTGCGGCAGCGCATCCGCGAGACGCTCGCGCACCCGGACCTCGGGGGCGAGGTGACGGAGTTCGTCCACACGCAGCACTGGCGCTACTTCCCGCACGTGGACAGCGAGGCCATGCGGGCCGGCTTCTACGACGAGCTCGAGGCCATGCAGGGGGTCTTCCACACGTACTATGTCGGCGAGCTCCTCTCGTTCACGCTGGTCGAGCTCAACCACCGGTACGCGAAGCAGCTCGTGGAGCGCCACTTCGTGAAGTAGCCGCGACGCATGGGCGGGCTACAGCGCTGGTGGAGGGTCACGTGACCGATCTGTTCCACGACAAGGCCGCCGAGTGGGACGCCCGTCCCGTCCCGGCCCAGATCTCCGAGGGTGTGGTCCGCGCGATGCTCGACCGGGTGTCGCTCTCGCCCGAGCTGGTGGTGATGGACTTCGGGGCCGGCACCGGCCTCGTCGGCGGCAAGCTCGCCCCCCATGTCGGCCACATCCACGCGGTCGACATCTCCCGCGCGATGCTCGAGCAGCTCGCCACGAAGGAGGAGCTGCGCGGCAAGGTCACCATCCACTGCCAGGACATCGTCCACGAGCCGCTCGCGCACGAGGTCGACCTGGTCGTGAGCGCGATGGCCATGCACCACGTCGAGGACACGGCCGCCCTGATGCGCGCGTGGTTCCGCCACCTCCGCCCCGGCGGTCGGCTCGCCATCGCCGATCTCGACGCCGAGGACGGCAGCTTCCACCCGCCCGGCACCGAGGGCGTCTACCACTCGGGCTTCGAGCGGGACGCGCTCCGCGCGCTGCTCGCCGCCGCCGGCTTCGAGGACGTGGCCTTCGACACCGCCGTCGAGGTGCACAAGGAGGACCGTGCCTACCCCGTGTTCCTCCTGACGGCGTCGAGGCCGTAGGCCTAGAACGTGCGGCAGACGTTGTCGGAGAGGTACGTGTATCGCGTGTCCTCCCAGTACCAGCGGCCGAGGTAGTTCCCGCTGGACCAGAAGGTGAACGTCGACTCCCCGTTCACGGCGGCGTTCACGTCGTACTTCACCGTGTAGAACATGTCCGTCGCGTAGACCACGGCAGGGCAGTTCGTCGGACCGATGTCGAGCGCCATGTCGAGGTCGAGGGCGGTCGTGCAGCCGCTGCAGACGCCGGTGGGCGTGGTGGTGCCCGTCGTCGCCCACACCGCCACGCACTCCTGCATCCCGAACTGCTGGACGCCGCGCGGGTTGAAGAAGAGCTGGAGCACCTCGACCCCGTGGACGTTGTTCTGCAGATCCACGGTGAAGTCGCCGTACCAGTAGCCGGTCGCCGTCGGGACGTTCGGGTTGTAGAACGCGCCCTGGAAGCACGTGTCCGGCACCATGTCGGGGCGGGGATCGGGGATGCCACCCGCCGTCCCCGTGTGTGGCGTGCCGGTGTGGGGCGTCCCCGTGTGCGGCAGCGTGGCGCTGTGCTCCACGATCCCGGTGTGCTCCACGTCGGTGTCGGCGTCCGTGTCCGCGTCGGTGTCGCTGTCCGTGTCGGCGTCGCTGTCCGCGTCGGTGTCGCTGTCCGTGTCGGCGTCGCTGTCCGCGTCCGCGTCGGTCTCGGTGTCGACGGTCTTCGTGCGGACGAAGTACGAGTCCTGGCCGCAGGCCACCAGCCCCAGCACCAGCCACGCTCCGCGCATCACGACCCCCGCACGCAGGATACCGCGATCACAGGGCCTCCAGGAAGGCGACCATCCGAGCCGACACGTCGTCGTAGAGCTCGTGGTCCGCGGCCATGATCTCGATCTCCGCCTGCACGGCCTCCCGCTGCTCGGCGCTCAGCCCCTGCAGGACGTTGTTGCCGAGGTGTACCTGGCTGCCGTGGACCTGCCAGTTCCCGTACTGATCGACCGCGCCCGTGGACAGCAGCTCGGAGACGATGGCGGTCGACTTCGCGAGATCGATCCCCGCGATCCGCGTGAAGCGCTCGCGATAGGGCGGGGTCTGCGGGTGGACGTACAGGTCCGTCGTCGCCCCGCGCGAGATCAGCGTGGGCTCGAAGGCGGTGGCGTCGGCGACCGCGTCCGGGAACGTCTGGTCGTCGACCGCGAGGTACCAGGCCGTGCTCACCGACGTCAGCGCCTCCGCCTGCGGCGTGGCTGCCGCGCAGAACGCGACGACCCCGTCCACCAGTCCGACCGCGCCGACCGTGTGCGCGAACTGACCGCCGTTGGACATGCCCCAGGCGTAGACCGGACCAGTCGCGGGGAAGGTGCCGTCGGAGCGCAGCAGGTCGATCAGGCCGTCGACGTTGCGCAGGTCCTGGTTCGCGCCCAACGTGGTGGAGGTGTTCCACGGACCGCTGCCCAGGAGCCGCTCGGACTCGCTCGGCACGGCGACCACCGCGTACCCCGCGCGGTGCAGGTGCATGACCGTCGTCTGCGCGGCGAGGTCGTCGATCTCGTCCTTGCCGTAGGAGGCGCCGTGGAAGAAGAGCACGCCCGCGACGGGCGCTCCGGCCGCCTCGAACACGAGGATCGGGCGCCGGCCCGCGTCCATCGTCACCTGGCGCTCGGCGCGGGTGGTGGGGACGGGGACCGCCGTCATCGTCAGGGTGGCGTTGCGCGAAGGCATCACCACCCCGGCGTTCCACTCGAGCGGCGCGTCCATCAGCTGCGTGTCGCCCGACCAGGACGCGATCTCGCTGGCGAAGTCGAGGTCGGCCCACACGCGGAGCTCCGTCCCCGCCGGGAAGGTGCCTCCGCCGAAGCCCGAGACCACCGTCAGCGTCGGGTCGCCCGTCAGGCCCGTGTGTCCGGTCGTGTCGGTGTCGGCGTCCGTGTCGCTGTCGGTGTCCGCGTCGCTGTCGGTGTCGGCGTCCGCGTCCGCGTCGCTGTCGGCGTCGGTGTCGGCGTCGCTGTCGGCGTCGGAGGTGTCGGTCTTGTCGGTGGGGTCGTCGCCGCAGCCGATCGCGAGGAGCAAGGTGAGCATGGGCCATCGTAGCGCGACGACGTCACGCCCGCGCTCCAGGTGTGTTGTGGGGATCGGAGGTGCCCGTGTCCACCGTCCCCGGTCGCCTGGCCGCCGCCGCCGTCCTCGCGCAGACGGTCCTGCTGCAGCTGCTGTTCGTCGCCGTGTTCGGGCTGCTGGCCGACGAGGACCCGTTCTCCGGGAACGCGCGCGACATCGTCGGGGTGGCGACCATCCACACCATCGACGCGGCGCTGGTCGTGGGCGCGCTGCTCGTCGCGTTCGGTGGGCGGTCCCTCGGTGATCTCGGGTGGTCCGCGGAGGAGCGGCCGGTGCGCGCCGCGGTCCTCGGGGTCGCGGGCGCCGCCCTCGGCGTCTCGCTGATCGTGGCGGTCGGGGCGCTGCTGGGCGGGGTGGACGGCGTCCGCGAGACGGTCGCCGGCTTCGTGGGGCTGACGCCCGGGCAGCGCGTGCTGATGGCGACGATCGGCCTGGGCGCTGCGTTCGTGGAGGAGACCGTGTTCCGCGGCACGCTGCAGCCCGCGCTGGTGGCCCGGCTCGGGCGTCCCGCGGGCATCGCGGTCGGGGCGGTGATCTTCAGCGCCTACCACCTGCGCTTCGGGCCCGTGGGCTTCCTGGTGAAGGCGATCTTCGGCGCGATCTTCGGGACGTTGCGGGAGAGCACCGATCGCAACTGGGCCGGCGCCGTCGCCCACGCGGGCATCTGGCTGGTCGTGGGCCTGTCCTGAGCGGGTATGCTCGGTTCCGATGGAGCCCTTCGCCCTCACGGCCGTGGAGGCCGCCGCCGCCATCCGTTCGGGGAAGCTCACGCCGCGCGCGATGGTCGAGTCCTGCATCGCGCGCATCGAGGAGGTGAACCCGGCGATCAACGCGGTCGTCGCCACCCGCTTCCAGCGCGCGCGCGCCGAAGCGGACGAGGCCGCTCGCCGGTTGGCGGGCGGGGATCCGGCGCCGCTGCTCGGCGTCCCGTGCACGATCAAGGAGTTCGTGGCGGTCCGGGGCATGCCGCAGACCAGCGGGATCGACGCGCGCCGCGGCATCGTGGCGGATCGCGACGCCACGGTGGTCCAGCGGCTGCAGCGCGCGGGCGCCATCGTGCTCGGCGTCACCAACGCCCCCGAGGGTGGCCTGTGGCACGAGACCTCCAACCCGGTCTACGGGCGGACCCGCAACCCCTACGACACGCGGCGCACGAGCGGCGGCAGCAGCGGCGGGGAGGCGGCCATCCTGGCCTGCGGCGGCGCGCCCTTCGGGATCGGCAGCGACACCGGCGGCTCCGTGCGGATCCCCGCCGGCTTCTGCGGCATCGTCTCCCACAAACCCACGGGCGGCACCGTCCCCGCGACGGGCCACTACCCGCACGCGCCCCACGGCATCGAGACCATGATGCAGCTCGGCCCGATGGCGCGGTCCGTCGCCGATCTGGAGCTGCTGCTCGCCGTCCTGTCCGGTCCGGACGGGGTCGACCGGACCTGCGTCCGACGCTTCCAGCCCGAGCCGATCGCGCTGTCCGACGTGCGGGTCGTCGCGCTGGCGGACAACGGCGTGTTCCGTCCGACGGCCGAGGTCGCCGCCGCGGTCCACACCGCCGCCGCCACCCTCCAGGAACGGGGCGCGCGGATCGTGGACTACGGCGGACCCCCGCTCTCGCGCGGGTTCGAGTGGTGGGCGGCGCTGCTCGCGACCTCCGGCGAGCGGTACGAAGACCTCGTGGGCGGCGGTCGTCGTCCGCGTCTGCGGCGGGAGCTCCCGGCCTGGCCGCTGGGGCGCTCGCGACACTCTGGCGGCGTGCTCGCGATGCTGGCGCTCGAGCGGCTGGCCGGGGTGGTGCCGGAGAAGACGGCGCTGGTGGCGGAGGCTCGGGCCACGCGGGAGGCGCTGGACGAGGCGCTCGGCGAGCACACCGTGCTGCTGCACCCGGTCTACCCGCGGACGGCTCCGCGTCACCGCGCGATCGCGCTGCGCGACCCGCGAGACGTCGCGGCCACCGCGCTGTTCAACGTGACCGAGAGCCCCGTGACCGTGGTGCCGGTGGCGACGGGACGATCGGGCCTGCCCATCGGCGTGCAGGTCGTCGGCGCGAGGGGCCGTGATGCCCTGACCCTGGCCGTCGCACGGGCGCTCGAGGAAGCGCACGGTACGCCCGCTGCAATCGAACCGCGGCGCAGGTCGTAGGATACCGTCCGGGGGTGGGACCATGACCTGGATGGTGCTGACGGGCGGCGTGTTCCTGGCGACCGTGGTCGTCGCGAGCCTGTTCCTGGCCGCCCTCCACTACGCGGACTCGATCGCCGCCCTCGTCGGAGCCGTCGGGCTCACCGTCACGCTGGGGGCGCTCGGCGTGGTGTTCCCCCTCTGCTGTCCGGCGTGAACGGCTCGGCGTCCGCGAGCTGGCCGACCGTCGACGCGACGATCACGGAGTCGCGGGTGGACGTGCAGAAGCACCGTCGGCGCTCGAACGGCCGCAACCGCGAGACCACGACCTACGAGGCCCGCATCCGGTACACCTACTCGGCGGGCGGACGCGAGCACACGCACTGGCGCCTCGCGTTCGCCTCGGACGAGGGGTACTCCGGCCTGGGCTACCTGACGGCGGAGCAGCGGGCGAACGCGATGGTGGCGGACCACCCGCGAGGAGCGCACGTCCAGGTCGCGGTGGACCCGAGCGACCCCGACGTCGCCGTGCTCCACCCGGGCGTCCAGACGTCGGAGGCGCTGAAGCTGGGTCTCGGGCTCGGAGGGATGCTCACGGGCCTGCTGTCCGCGATCCTGCTGGTCCTGAACCCGCGGGCGCGAGCGCTCGTGCTCGGGAACCTGGACGACTGACCTACTTCGGTGGGGAGGGCCAGGCGCCGCGCGAGCGGTCCGGTCCGGGCGGCGGCGGCGGCACCTCGACCGGCTCCTCCGCGATCCGACGCTTCAGCTCGGCGATGGCGGCGTCCAGCTGGGCGTCACCACCGGCGAAGGTCGCCGCGGGCAGGTTCTCGACCTCGATGTCGGGGATCACGCCCGTCCCCTCGATCAGCCACTCGCCCTCGGGGCCATAGACCCCGAACTCGGCGGCCGAGGCGATCCCGTTGTCCTCGAGCCAGTTGCCGAAGGACAGCCAGATCTCGCCACCCCAGGTCCGCGCGCCGATCACCGGGCCGAGCCCGAGGCGCCGGAAGCCCTCGGCGAAGGCCTCGCCGTCGCTGGCGGTGAAGGCGTCGGTCAGCACCACGACGTGGCCGCGGAACGCGTACTGCATGTTCCAGCTCGGCTCGCCAGCGCGCCCCTGCCAGTACATCCAGGCCCGCCGCATCAGCCGCTCGAGGATCCACGAGTCGATGTTCCCGCCGCGGTTGTGGCGGACGTCGACGATCAGCCCCTCCCGGTCGAACACCGGGTAGAAGTCGCGGACCCAGGACTCGTAGTCGCCGCCGCCCATCGCGCGGAGGTGGACGTAGCCGATGCGGCCCTCGCCCTGGGTCTCCACGCGCTCGCGGCGCTCGTTCTCCCACCCGCGGTAGCGCAGCTCGCGGTCCTCCCAGCCGGACGCCGCGACCACGATCACGTCGCGGACGGCGTTGGCGCGGCGCACGCGCAGGCGCACCTGCTGGCCGGCCTTGCCCCGCAGGAGCACGGACGGATCGGGCACGCTCGACAGCGGCACCCCGTCGATCCCCTCGATCACGTCGCCCACGCGCACGTCGGCCGCGGTGCGCGCGAGCGGGGGGCGCTCCTCGGGGCGCTCCGGATCCCACGCGGGGAGGGCGGTGACCTTCCAGCTGCCGTCGGGCTGGCGCTCGAGGTCCGCGCCGAGCGACGCGGGCGAGATCCACTCGGGGCCGCGGCGCACGTCGCCCGGGATGACGAAGGTGTGGAGCGCGGAGAGCTCGCCGACCATCATGCTCATCAGGTCCGCCAGCTCGTCGCGGTCGGTGACGCGGTCCACGAGCGGGAGGTGGCGCTGGAGGACCTCGTCCCAGTCGTTGCCGTGCATCTCGCGGTCGAAGAACCAGTCGCGCTCGAGCCGCCAGGCCTCCACCAGCATCTGGCGCCACTCCTGGCGGGGATCGACGGACAGCGTCCACGCGGACAGGTCGACCGCGGTCTCGTCGAGGTCGTCGACCGCCGAGGGCTCGGCGTCGATCACGTGGAGCCGGCCCCGCCGGCGCACGAGCAGGGTCTTGCGGTCGGCGCTCATCGCCACGGCGCCCACATCCTTCAGCACGGTGACGGGCTCCACGTCGCGGTCGGCGATCCGGGCGGCCATCAGCGAGCCCTCGCCGTCCTCGAACTGCAGCCAGAACAGCGCGTCCTCCGTCAGCATCAGCTGGCCCGCGTCCATCTCCGGCAGGGGCACGCGCTCGATGCGTGCCTGCAGCCCGTCGAGCTGGATGGTGACCTTCACCCCGGCGGGCTCGGCCTTCCGGTGCCGGCGCGGCCGACGCTTCTTCTTCGGCTCGACGTCGCCCGGGTCGGCGGCCTCGGGCTGCGTCTCGGTGCGCGCCTCCCACGGCCAGAGCTGCCCCGGCTGCAGCGCGACCGCGTACACCCGCGTGGTGGCCTCGAGGTGGGGCTCGGGCGCGAACCAGCCCCACGGCGAGCCCACGTCGGTGTCGAGCGCGCGCTCCGACACGAAGTAGAGCCACTTCCCGTCCGGGCTGAAGGCCGGCGAGGTGGAGGGGGTGCGGTCCGAGGTCACGTCCGCCTTCACCCCGTCGGCGGGGCGGAACAGGCGGACCTGCGCCAGCGTGTTGGGGGCGGAGGACGCGTACGCGAGCCACTGGGAGTCCGGCGACCAGGTCAGGTCGAACGGCGTGTCCACGGGGTTCTCCTCGACGGTGCGCACCCTGCCCGTGGCGACGTCGGCGATCTGCAGGCGGTGGTCGCGGTCGCCCCAGGCGATCCACTTCCCGTCGGGGGAGGGGACGCCGCCCGGACGGAAGCCTCGCTCGCCCGTGGTGATGCGCACCGGCTCCCCGAGCCCGTCGGCGGGCATGCGGAAGAAGCCGAGCTCGCCGCCCACGTCGCCGACCGCCACCAGGGTGTCCTCGTCCACGAAGCGCGCGTTGCGCCACCGGACCCCGCTGTCGCGCGTCACGCGCACCAGGCGCCCGTCCTCGGACGGCGCGACGAACACCTGTCCGCGCGCGGTGAGGGCCACGCGATCACCGGTGGGCGAGGGGAAGGCGGAGGTGAGGAAGCTGCTGGGGTCGTCGATCCACCGCTCGCGCGTCTGGTCGAGGTCCGACGACAGCGTGATCGGGACCACGCGGTCCTCGCCCGACGCCAGGTCCACCACGTGGAGGTCGGCGCCGAGCTGGTAGGCCGCGCGGCCGCCGGAGACGTCGGCGCCCAGCACGTCGAAGCCCTCGTGCGCCGTGATCTGGCGACGGTCGCTGCCGTCGAGCGCGCTGGTCCACAGCTCCATCGTGCCGTCGAGATCGCTCTCGAACACGATCCGGTCCCCCCAGGCCATGGCGTGGCGGGTGGTGCCCGCGAAGTCCGGCGCGACCGCGATCGCCTCGGCGTCGCCGGGCCCCTTGCGCCACAGGTGCTGCGCGGTTCCGCCCCGGTAGCGCTTGGTGTGGCTCCCCTGGAACGGGTACCGCGTGAAGACCAGGGTGTCGCCGACCCAGGCACCGTCGCTGGCGTCGGCGAGCGGCACCATCTCCGTCCGCCCGTCCTTCGGGTCCACCAGCTGCAGGTACCACCCGGGCAGCCCCGCTCGGCGCGAGCTGGTCACGATCACCCGCCCGTCGGGCGTCCAACCGCGCGCGATCGCCGGACCGCCCTCCCAGGTCAGCCGCTTGGGCGCGCCGCCGTCGACGGGCATGACGTAGACCTCGGTCGGGCCTTCGTAGGAGGCGTCGAACGCGACCCAGGCGCCGTCGGGCGAGATGGTGGCGCGCGTCTCGATGCCGGTGTGGCTCGTGAGCCGGTGGGCCAGGCCGCCCTCGATCCCCACCCGCCACAGGTCGCCCTCGGCCGTGAACACGAGCGTGTCGTCGTGGAGCGCGGGCTCGCGGTAGTACCCCTCGGGCGCGGCGTGAGCGGCGAGGGCGAGCAGGGCGATCATGTCGGGTTCCTCCGACCCGCGCGCCTATCCCGTCACGGTCGGTTGCGTCGTTTCCCGCGGCGATCGATGCGGGGAGCGGGCGGTGGCGGGGGAGGTGCCGGTCGGACCTCGGTGGTCTCGGACCAGGAGTAGATCGCGACACCCGCGACCCCGGCGCCGAACAGCAGGAGCACCAGGCCGAGCGCCAGCCCCCACCCGGCGATCCACGGGAGCGCCAGCCGCCCGACGCGGATCGGCTTGTGGCGGGCCACCTTCTGTGGCGGCGGCGGTGGCTCCGCTCGTGGCGGCTCGGGCAGCGGCGGTGGGACCTCGTCCGTCGGCGGCAGCGAGGGCGGCAGGAGCGTCGGCGCCGGCGGAGGATGCGCGGGGAACAGGAGGGCCTCGAGGGCCGCCGTGCTCTCGGGACGCAGCGCCGGATCGCCCTGCAGGCAGGCGCGGATCGCCGCGCAGACCCGCGGTGGAGCGCCGAGCTCGGCGGGGTCGCGGTAGGTCCCGTCCACCACCGCGATGAAGATGTCCGCGAGCGAGTCGCGGTGGAACGCGGCCTCCTCGGTGTACAGCTCGTAGAGCAGCGTCCCGAGCGACCAGATGTCGGCGCGCGCGTCCACCCGCTTCGCGTCCCGGATCTGCTCGGGCGCCATGTACCGCGGGGTGCCGAGCGCGATGTTCGACCGCGTGGCGCTCGCGGCCTGCTCGTCCTTCGCGAGCCCGAAGTCCGTGACCTTGGCGACGGGTCCCTCGTCGGCGTCCATGACGAGCACGTTGCCCGGCTTCAGGTCGCGGTGGACCAGGCCGAGGCCGTGCGCGTACCCCACGCCGGCGAGGATCTGGGCGGCGATCCGGTCGCGCTGCTCCAGCGTCGCCTCTCGCGCGAACAGCCAGCGGTCGAGCGAGGCGCCCTCGACGTACTCCATCACCAGGATCGGATCGCCCTGGTCGTCTTCCACCACCTCGCGGGCCCGCACCAGGTTGGGGTGATCGAGCGACAGCTGGATCCTCGCCTCGGTGACGAACCGCTCGCGCGCCTCGGGGCGCGTCTGCGTCAGCACCTTGAGCGCCCAGGCGACCCCATCGTCGTCGTGAGCGCGCCAGACGTCGGCCATCCCGCCGTGTCCTACGAGATCGTCGACCACGTACCGACCGATCCGCGTCCCGGGCTTCACGGCTCTCCCCGTCGCGACGCTAGCAAGGTGCACCCCACCCGTCGAGTCGGAGCCCATCACCAGTTCGGGCTACAGTGGCGCAGATGGATCCCTCCGGTTCTCGACTCGGCGCTGCGGCGAGCCTGGTCTCGGTGGCGGTGCTGCTGCGAGAGGCGGCCCGCACCTCGCGTCGATGGCAGACGTACGCGGCCCGCGCGGGATTCTCGGGTGTGCTGCTCGCCGTGCTGTTGGCGGGCTTCTGGGCGGCGATCTCGGCCACGCGGACCTCGGTGGTGGACACCGCGGAGCTGGCCTGGCTCGGTCGCGCGCTGTTCATCGGGTTCTCCGTCGTGCAGATGCTGATGGCGATGGGCCTGGCGCCGCTCATGACGGCGGGTGCGATCGCCGAGGAGACGGACGAGCGGACCATGGAGATGCTGGTGCTGACGCGCTTGTCGCCCAGCCAGATCCTGCTCGCGAAGATCCTGTCGCGCATCCTGACGCTCGTGACGATCGTGGCGGGCGCGCTTCCGGTGATGGCGTTGGTCGTGAACCTCGGCGGCGTCAGCGCGATCGAGGTCCTCGCGGTCACCGTCCACACCCTCACGACCATCGCCATCATGAGCGTGCTCGGCGCCTTCTTCGCGCTCTTCACGAAGTCGCCGACCCTCGCGGCCGCGGCGAGCGCCTGCTACGCCGTGCCCTTCTTCCTGATGCTCCCCGCGGCGTACGTGCTGTGCAACGGCGATCCGTACAGCTCGGCCCACTTCTCGACGTTCGCCGCGCCCTCCGCCCGGGAGTGGACGGCCCTGATCACGCCGCTGTCCTACGTCCCGAGCCTGGTGCTGACGCTGTGGGTGACCACCCCGCTGTTCCAGCACAAGGTCAGCAACGCCTCGTTCGAGCAGGTGTTCTCCGAGCAGGTCTGGCAGACCTCGACCTGGCTCAAGGCGGGCGGCGCCTGGTTCCTGGCGGGTCTGCTCCTGCTCCCGTGGGCCGCGCCCACCTCCTGGTGGCTCACGAACACCTCGGCCGCGTCGACGGGCATCGAGTGGTGGGTGCTCTCGGCCGTCCTGGGCACGATCCTGTGGGCCTACTGGTCGTTCGGCGCAGCGCTCGGCACCTGGGCCTTCCTCCGCGTCGGGATGGACGTGGTGGACGGCATCGACGCCGTGTTCTCGGGGACCCAGGGGCTCTCGGTCGAGCGGGAGCGCAAGTCGAGTGCCGTCGGCAACAACCCGGTGTGGTGGCGCGAGGCGAGGCTTCGGGCCTGGATGTCGAACACGACGCCGGTGTTCGTGCTCTGGGGCCTGTTCCTGCTCGGCGTGTTCCAGACCGGGTGGTGGCTCATCCCCGGCGGCATGCTGAGCGTCGGCGCTCTCAACGCCGGCGCAGCGGTGATCCTCGCCTCCTGGCTGGCGACGCGTTCGGTCGCCGAGGAGCGCCGCCGCGGGACGTTCGAGGTCCTGCTCTGCACCACGCTGCCGTCGTACCGCATCGTCAGCGGCAAGGTCGCCGCCGCCGCCCTGCCCACGCTCCCGCTGCTGCTGCTCTCGCTGCCGTTGCTCGCGATCGGCGTGCCGCAGCTGCTGTCGATGGTGGGGAAGGGGACGCACAGCCCGGCTGCCTACTTCCTGCGCGGCTTCGCGAGCTTCGTGTGGCTCGTGCCGCTGTGGATGCTCGCGATCGCCTCGTCGCTGGCGGTCGCCGTCCGATCCGCGCGCCCGAACTCGGCCTTCGGGCTCGTGACGGTGGGGATGCTCGGCGTCTTCGGGCTGCCGTCGGTGCTGGCCCGCATCTTCCCGGACAACCGGCTGGTGACCATCCCCGCCGGGGTGGTGGCCCCTCCGCTGGCGGGGGAGTTCACCTGGCCCCAGATCGTGCTGTCGACGATCTTCCTGTCGCTGGCCGCCGCCTCGGTGCTGACGCTGCTCACGAGTCGGATGCGCGGGTGGACGGGCATGATGGCGGCGCTCCTCGCCGTCGGTCTCGCGCTGCACGCCGTCCCCGCCGCCGCCGCCGCTCCGTCGCCCGAGGAGATCCTCGCGATGGAGAAGGTGTTCAAGCTCCGGATGACGGCGCGCCCCTTGGCGGACGGCTGGGTGCGCGAGGGCGACTGGACGACGATCGCGGTGCAGGTGGACAACCTCGGCGCTGCCACCGCGGGGACGATCGAGCTCGTGGAGACCGACCTCGACGGCTCCACGCCCCGGACCTATCGCCGGGACCTCGAGCTGCCGGCGGGGACGCGCAAGGTCGTCACGATGCTCGTGGTGCCGGGCATCAACGTCGGGGATCGGACGCTGTCGCTGACGACGCGCGAGGGGAGGCAGGCCGTCGCGCCGCTGCGCTTCCAGACGCTGAACACCGACGACGTCGTGCTGGCCGTGATCGGCAACGACCCGCTGGGGCTGCCCGCCGAGCTGACGATCGCGACCCAGGAGCCGGTGCCCGGGCGACGCTTCCGCGGCCATGCGGGCGGTGATCGTCAGGTGCGCACCGGGCTCGTCTCGCCCGCGAGCCTCCCGCATCACTCGCGGGGCTGGGCGACCGTCGACGAGATCGTGTGGCCGGTGGCCGACCCGTCCTCGATGGGTACCGCCGAGCTCGACGCGCTGCTGGGCTGGGTGGCCGACGGCGGGCACCTGATCGTGACGGTGTCCGACACCTGGCGCCAGGTCGCGGCCTCGCCGCTCGCGGACGCGCTGCCCGTCGAGCTCGTCGGCCTGTCCGACGCCGACATCTCGCCGCTGGCCGCGGTGCTCGGTGCGAGCGGGGGCGGCACGGCGCCCGTGGCCGAAGCGACGTTGCGCGGCGACGCCGTGGAGCGGGCCCGGACGGCGGACGGACGGCCGCTCTGGGTGGCCGCGGCGCGCGGGCTCGGCACGATCCAGGTCCTGCTCACCGATCCCCGGTCGACGGCGATGGACGGGTTGCGTTCGGAGGGTCCGCTCCGGCGGCTGCTGACGCTCCCCGCTCCCGGCGGCCTGGCCACCGACATGCTCGCCCGCGACCCCGGGGTCTCCGAGCTCCTCGTCTCCGCCATGCACCTGCAGGACACGCAGACCCCGCCCTTCGCGAACCACGACGCCCTCGACGCCGAGCAGCAGTGGGAGCACGAGGTCCGCAAGCAACTGTCGAACATCCCGGGCGTCGCGCCGTTGCCGCTGCACTGGCTCGTGATCTTCGCGGTGACGTACCTGACGCTGATCGGCCCGGTGGACTACCTCGCCCTGCGCGCCATCGGCCGGCAGCCGCTGACCTGGATCACCTTCCCGGTCTGGATCGTCCTGTTCGCCGGGGGCAGCCTGGTGCTCACCTCGATCAGCAAGGGCAGCCAGGCGGTGGTCGTGCACCTCGAGGTCGTCGACCTGCTGCCGGACGTGGGCCTGATGCGCGGCAACACCTGGCTCGGCGTGTTCTCCACGCGCAAGACCACGCTCTCCATCGAGAGCCACCTCCCCGACGCCGTCATCTCGCCGATGACCGAGGGCGGGTACCAGAACGACACGGTGATCGTGGCAGGCGACGGAGCGGGTCGGGTGGGGTACCGCGCGGAGACCTGGACGCTCGCCTACTTCCGCTCCGAGTGGACGCAGGCCGCCGAGGGCCGCATCGCCGTCGAGCGGCTCGACGACGGCTTCCTCGTGCGCAACGAGCTGCCGTACGATCTGCGCGCCGCCGCGATCCTGTTCCCGGACGATGCGTCCGTCGGCCGGGTGGCCGGGTTCGTGGAGCTCGGGGCGCTGCCGCGAGGGGCGGAGGCCCGGGTGAGCGATGCGCCGGATGTCCTCCCGCTCGCGTCGCACGAGGGCGATCTCGTGACCGAGGGGACACCCGACCTCGCCATGGTCGGCCGCATGTTCGGCAGCTCGTTGCCCAGCGATCGGGGCTCGGTCGATCCGGAGCACCGGCCCGTCCTGGTGGGCACCGTCGCCCGTCCCTTCGAGGACCTCACCATCCGCGGGCTCGATCCGGACCAGAACCGCACGATCATCGTGCGGGTGCCCCTGCCCGAGCTGACGGCGATCGAGGTGGACACGAGCAGCGCGGTGGCAGAGATCGTGTTCTCCGAGCGGCTCACGGGCGTCTCGACCAACCTGCTCTGCGGAGACGACCCCGTGTCGCACTCCGTCGCCCACGTGGAGGGCACGGTGTCCACGCTGCGCACCGATCAGCTCTCGCAGACCTGTACGCTGCAGGTCTGGGAGAGTGGCGGCCGGTACGTGAACGTGTCCGTGGGGCCCGGGAAGCGCTACACCTGCGAGCCGCAGCCGAACGCCGACGCCTTCCGCTGCGAGGAGTCGCGTCGTTGATCGAGACCTCCAAGCTCAAGAAGTCCTACGGCACCTTCGAGGCGCTCAAGGGGATCGACCTGCGGGTCGAGGCCGGAGACGTCTACGGCTTCATCGGGCCCAACGGCGCCGGGAAGACGACGACGATCCGCATCGTCACGACCCTGCTCGAGCCCACCTCCGGCGTGGCGCGCGTGGATGGTCACGACGTGCGCGAGGACAAGGAGCTCATCCGCGGGATGATCGGGTACATGCCGGACAACTTCGGCGTGTACCGCGACATGACGGTGACGGAGTACCTGCTGTTCTTCGCCGCGGCCTACGGCATCGAGCACCGCAACCGCGCCTCGCTCGTCAGCGGGCTGCTCGAGCTGACCGACCTGTCGGTGAAGAAGGACGCGCTGATCGACAACCTCTCGCGCGGCATGCAGCAGCGGTTGGGCCTCGCGCGCACGCTCGTCCACGACCCGAAGGTGTTGATCCTCGACGAGCCGGCGTCCGGCCTGGACCCGCGGGCGCGCATCGAGATCCGCGAGATCCTCCGGGAGCTCCAGCGGATGGGGAAGACCATCCTGTTGTCGTCGCACATCCTCCCCGAGCTCCAGACGTTGTGCACGCGGGTGGGGATCCTCGAGCGCGGCGAGCTCGTGGCCCAGGGATCGGTCGCCGAGGTGGTCGCGCAGGCCGCGAAGGACGCCGAGGTCGAGCTGCGGACCACCGACGACGCCCGCTCGCAGGTGGTCGCGAAGGAGGTCCCCGGCGTGCTCGACGTGACGCGACACGAGGGGGAGCCGCTGCGGGTGCGGGTCGCCCGTGACCTCGACCTGGCCGCCCTCTCCGGTCACCTCGCCGGCCGCGGCCTCTACGTGCGCCACATGGTGAAGCGCGACCCCTCCCTCGAGGAGGTGTTCATGACGCTGACCCGAGGGTTGGTGCAGTGATCCGCTTCGGTTTGGCGCTGCTGGTCGTGGGCTGCCACCACGCGCCGCCCCCTGCGTCCGACGAGCTGCCCTTCGAGCTTCCGGTCGGCTTCTCGCTGACGCCGCCACCCGAGCCCGAGGGGCCGATCGCGGGGCCGCGGAACGTCGTGACCGAGCCACCGCCGCCGCCGATCGCCGCCGACGTCCCCGGTCAGGGCCCGATGGTGCCCTACGTGTCGAAGGTCCGGAAGGTCCTCGGGACGCGGCTCGACGGATGCACCACCGCACCCCCGCCCTCGCCCGCGATGATCGACCTGCAGATCGGGGCCGATGGCTCGCTCGTCGCCGGCGTGCTGAAGACCTCCAGCGGCGACGCGGCGTGGGACGAGTGCCTGATGGGCGGGGTGCGGCAGGGCGAGCTGCCCGTGCCGCCACCCGAGCTGCTCGCGGGCGCTGGCTCGGTCAACCTGCCGACGATGGTCTTCCGCTGAGGACTACTTCACGGTCAGACGGCGCACCTGGCCGATCTCGATCTTGTAGTTGCCGAAGGTCGTCCGCCCCCAGAAGGGAGTGTCCGACTCGACGACCAGCTCGATCGACTCCTGCCCCCGGGTCGTGACCCGCGCGACGCGGTGGTCTTCGTCCGCACCGGGCAGGATCTCGAGCAGCGCGATGTTCTCGAAGGGGACGGTCACCTGCGCCAGGCCGATCGTCCCGTAGACGAAGACCTCGCCGTCGTAGCTCGCGCGCGTCACGTCGAGCACGACCCCTCCCTGGTCCTCGATCTGCAGGCGGAACTCGCGGGCCGGGACCGGGATGCGCGAGGGCGCGTCGGTGCCGAAGAGCCCGGCGTGGGCGGCGGGAGCCAGCAGGGCGGTCAACAGGGCGAGCACGCCCGGAGGATAGCCCAAGGACCCGCGCCGGACTACCTGCGTGTGCCGGGGGATGCGGAGCGTGTGGGTCGGCACGGAACCGGGCGCGCTGCGCGGCGCGGTCGTCACCATCGGGAACTTCGACGGGGTGCACCTCGGGCACCAGGCGCTGCTGTCCGAGGCCCGGCGGCTGGCTGCCGCACGCGGCGTGCCCGCGGTCGCGCTCACCTTCGACCCCGCGCCTCGCGACGTGTTGCGGCCGGACAACGGGATCCCGCGCATCCAGAGCCTCGAGCGCAAGCTGGTGCACCTCCGGCGCCACGTCGACGACGTGCTCGTGCGTCGCTTCGATCGCGCCACGGCCTCGATGGAGCCGGCCGACTTCGCCCGCGAGGTGCTGGGCGAGGGCATCGGCGTGAGCGGGATCGTGGTCGGGCACGACTTCCGGTTCGGGCGCGCCCGCAAGGGGGACGCGGCCCTCCTGCGCGACGTGCTCGCGGTCGAGGTCGCCGAGGTCGAGCCGGTCTGCGACGAGGCGGGGCCGATCTCGAGCTCCCGCATCCGCGAGCTGCTGGGCGCCGGCGCGATGGGCCCCGCCACAGCGCTGCTGGGGCGTGCGCACGAGCTGGTCGGCGAGGTCGTGACCGGCGATCGGCGCGGCCGGACGATCGGCTTCCCGACCGCCAACCTCTGGCCCACCGGCGGCCTGGTCCCGCCGAACGGCGTGTATGCGGTGCGCGCCGAGGTGGACGGCGCCTGGCTCCCCGGTGTCGCGAACCTGGGCACGCGGCCGACCTTCGACGGCGAGGGCAGCCGCCTCGAGGTGCACCTCTTCGACGTGGATCTCGATCTGTACGGACGGACGCTGGTGGTCGGGCTGGTCGCTCGGATCCGGGAGGAGCGCCGCTTCGGCTCGGTCGAGGAGCTGGTGGCCCGGATCGGGGTGGACGCGGCGCTCGCCCGGCAGCTGCTGTGATCTCCGGCGCCACGTCGGTGGTGGCCCTGCTGGGGAGGCCGGTGGCACACAGCGGATCCCCCCAGCTGCACAACGGGTGGTTCGCGAAGCTCGGGCTGGACTGGGTGTACGTCGCGCTCGAGGTTCCCGAGGGCCGCGAGGAGGCCGCCGTGGGTGCGGTGCGCACGCTGGGCCTGCGCGGCGCCAACGTGACGGCGCCGCTCAAGGAGCGCGTCGTGGGTGGCGTGGATCGGCTGGACACCGCGGCGCGGACCACTGGCGCGGTGAACACGCTGTGGTGGGAGGGGGCGGCGCTGGTGGGCGGGAACACCGATGTCGCCGGCCTCCTCGCGTCGTTGCGGACCTCGGGGGTGGAGGTGGCGGGTCGGCGCGCCGCCGTGATCGGAACCGGGGGCGCGGCGCGGGCAGCGACGGTGGCGCTCGCGAGCGCTGGCGCGAAGGAGCTCCGGATCGTCGGGCGCGACCCGGAGCGCGCCGAGCGGGTGCGGGAACGGTGTGCCGCGGCCTTTCCCGCGGTGGCGACGCGCACCGATCCGCTGGTCCCCGGCTCGCTCCGAGGCGTCGAGCTGCTGGTGAACGCCGCCTCCGGCAGGGTCGCGCTCCTCGACGAGCTGTCGCTCGACGTGCTCGACCCCCACGCCGCGTGGGTCGACCTCAACTACTGGGATCGGGATCCGCCCGGCCTGGGTCGCGCCGCCGCCGCCGGCTTTCGAACGGTGACGGGCGACGGGATGCTGAAGGCCCAGGCGGCGCTCTCGTTCGAGGCGTGGACGGGCCTTCGTCCGGATGGGTGAACGGACGGCGCGCGTGCTGGTAGAATGCTCCGCGGTGGAGGGTGGGCCGGATGGCGGACGTCCCGGTGCTGGTTTGTACGGCCGGTGAGCTGTCCGGGAAGCGCATTCCCGTTCCGGAAGGAGGGATCGGGATCGGTCGCTCCCCGGAGAACGCCGTCGTGATCCACGACGAGGGCGTGTCGCGGTACCACGCGCGCCTCCTGTTCGAGAACGGGAGCCTGTGGCTGCAGGACGCGGGCTCGCGCAACGGCGTGTTCGTCAACGGCGCGCGCGTCACGGGCCACAAGGCGCTCAAGGTCGGCGACTCGATGACGATCGCCGAGCACACCTTCGAGCTGCGCTGGCAGGACGAGGACTCCATCGAGGCGGGTGTGAGGCCCGCGCAGCCATCGAGCACCCGCTCGCTGGGCCCCACGCGAGCGCCGTCCGCGGATGCGACAGACGCGGGCGACGGGGGCAAGTCCAAGCGCGGTCGTTGGTTCTGGCCCTTCAGCTAGGAGCGCGGAGTTTTGGTCGAGTACGTCGAGCTCATGATCAAGCAGCCCGGTCAGCAGGACCGGGTCGTCCGCCTTCCCGAGGGGGCGACCCGCATGGGGCGCGCCGAGGACAACGAGGTGGTGCTGGCCGACGCTGGCGTCTCGCGGCGCCACGCCCAGGTGTTCGTGAGCCGGAACGAGGTGACGGTCGAGGACCTCGGGAGCGGCAACGGAACGTACTACAACGGGTACCGGGTCCAGTCGCAGCCGATCCAGGACGGTGACGAGATCGTGATCGACCCGTTCGTGCTGCAGTTCCGGGTGCGCGGGTCGACCGCTCAGTCCGGCAACAACGTGCCGGCGCGGGGTGGTCCGGGCACACCCGCCACGTCCGCGCGCCTCGAGGTGGTGGTCGGCAAGGGGATGGCCGGCTCGAGCTACCCGATCTCCAGCCGGGGGTTGTCGATCGGCCGCAGCGAGGATCGCGACGTCGTGATCCCGGATCCGGCCGCGTCCCGGCACCACGCCCAGATCACCGTGCAGGGGGCCGACTATGTCCTTCGGGACATGGGCGCGTCGAACGGGATCTTCGTGAACGCCGTCCGGGTGCGGGAGTGCACGCTGGCCGACGGCGACATGGTCCGCATCGGCAACACCGAGATGCGCTTCGTCCGGTACGACGAGGGCGCGGGCGAGCACCCGACCGCCGCCGCCGACATGCGGATGGTGCAGCAGCAGTGGAACAACGAGCCGGTGCCCTCGCAGCGACCGATGATGATGTCGGAGCCGCCGGCGCGTCGGAAGTCCTCGCGCGCTCGCCCGCTCATCGCCATGGTGCTCGGCACGGTCATCGTGTTCGTGGCGCTGCTCGTCGTGCTCGTCATCGTCGTGGTCGGTGTCATCGCGTACGTGAAGTTCCGCCCCGTCGGCATCAGCGACATCCCCCCCGAGCCACCGGGCTGGGTCCTGCGCGAGCCCCCAGGCCTGCCGCCGCAGCGGGTGTCGGAGCTGTTCGACGCGGGGCGCGACAAGATGCGCAACAACGATCGGCGCGGCGCGCTGCTCGACTTCTACCGCGCGCTCAAGGCCGACCCCGGGTACCCCTACGTCGACAAGTTCGCGTTCGCCGCCGGCGAGTACCTCGTGATGGAGGAGCTCGCGAAGGAGTTCGCCGCCCGCTCGGTGGAACGGCGTGACCGGGCCGCGCGTCGCGACGACCTCCTGGGCGACCTGAAGAGCCGCAACGTGCAGAAGGCGAGGCGCGCCGAGCAGATCCTGATCCGGGAGTACAAGGCCGATCCCGTCGTCATGGAGCGCCTCGACCTGCCCAAGCCCGAGGCGATGATCGCCATCGAGAAGATGCAGTCCGAGGCCACCGAGAAGCTCGCGGTCCAGAAGTACGACGAGGCCTCGCTCCTGTTCCAGAAGGTGCTCGCCGAGTCCGACGACCCGAAGACGCGCACGGCGGCGCTGACGAACCTGCGGCTGTCGCAGAAGGAGGTCGCGCGCTCCAGCCAGCAGATGTGGTCCGAGGCCGTGAAGGACTCGCGCACGGATCGGGCGGTGGCGGAGAACGAGTTCCGCGCGTTGAGCCAGGCGCATCCCGCCAACCCCTCGGCGCCGGTGCACCTCGAGCGGATGAAGTAGCGGCGTCGCGCGCGGAACCATCCGACCGCCGGCGATGTCCACGGAGACGGAGGTGACGGTGCTGGTGCTGCTGACCCTGGGCTGCCACAAGGTCGCGCCCGCCCAGCTCGATGCGATCGCGCTCGAAGACGCGGACGCGGCGTCCGCGCGGGTGCGCGATCCGGGGACCGTCCTGGAGGAGCTCTCGACCGGCGGCACGCCCACGGTGCGCGCGCGCGCCTTCGCCCTCCTCATCGGCCACACGGAGGTGGATCGCTGGGCGGCGGCCGGGCTGCAGGACGAGTCCTCCTGGGTGCAGCGGGCCACGATCGAGGCGCTCGTGCCTCCGATCGGCCCCGAGACCCGCGAGCGCCTGCTCGCCGTGGCGCAGGACGGGGACGCCGACCCGTGGGTGAGGGGGGCGGCGGCGACGCGCGCGGAGGGCCCGGAGGCGCGAGTGGCGATGAGCGCTGCCTGGACCTCACCGACCGACCCGCTGACCCGTCTCCCGTCCGCCCTGGCGGCCCTCGAGCTCGGTGACGACCAGGCGCACCCGTTCCTCGTGGCGTCGCTCGAGACGGGGGAGCTGCCGCTCGACCTGCAGTTCCTGCGCGAGCTGTCCGCGCGCCCGGATCCGGCGTTCGCCCATGCGCTCGCCACCGCCCAGCCCGTGGTCGAGTGGGAGCTCCAGCTCCAGGTCGCGGGAGCGCGCGTACGGCTCGGCGATCCGTCGGCCGAGCAGGTCCTCCGCCGCGCGCTGGCCGACGACGACGAGGAGCGACGCGCCGAGGCGGTCGACGTGCTCGCGGATCTCGACGACCCCGTCGCGGTCACCCTCCTGCGGCGCGCCGTGAGCCAGGGGCCCGACTTCGTCGCGGCGTACGCCGAGGTCGCCCTGGCCGGCCGCGGCGTGCTCGACGCCTCCACCTTCACCGAGGTCAGCGAGCTCGACGACTTCGAGCTGCGCCAGCTCGCGGTGCGCCACGCGGGTCGTGCCGCCCGGCTGGAGGACGCGAAGTCCGCCCGCAAGGCCGTGGACGTGGTGCTGGCGGGCCTCGAGGACCGCGACGGCTCCGTGCGCGCCGAGGCCGCTCGCGCCTCCGGGGAGCTACGCCTCCAGGACGCGGCGCCCAGGCTGCGTCAGCTGCTCGACGACGACCGGGACGCCGTCCGCGTCGAGGCCGCCGGGGCGCTGCTCGCACTCTGAGCGTCGTCCATCCCGAGTGCGGCCGCGAACAGCCGGAGCACCTCCTGGGCGGCGGCGGTCGGATCGCCGAGGTCGGTGCCGCAGATCACCTCGTAGAACAGCCGCTCCACCGCGCCGAACACGACCAGGCCGACGAGGCGCGGCGCCGTGGTGTGGATCAGCCCGCGGTCCAGGGCGAGGTCCGTGAAGCGCGTGACCCGCTCGAGCATCGCCTGCTCGCGCTGGCGCAGGCTGGCGCCCGCTTCACCGGATCGGCGCGACTCCCGAAGCGCGACCTCCACGGCATCCCGGTGTGCCAGGCCCACGATCGCGAGCCCGGTCGCCATCCCGCGGTAGACCTCGAGCGCGCCCGCCGGACCCTCCGCGGCGAGCAGCGCCTCACCCGTGTCGTCGAGCACGCCGAGGATCGGGACGAACCACTCGTCCATGACGGCGTCGAACAGCGCGAGCTTGTCGGCGAAGTACAGGTAGAAGGTGCCCCGTGCGACACCGGCGGCCTCGGCGATGCGCTCGATCGAGGCCCGGTCGTACCCCTCGCCGAGGAAGGCCGCGAGCCCGTGCTCGAGCAGCGCCTCGCGCTTCCGTCGCTTGTTGTCCTCCCTCCGTCCCACGCTCTCTCCCGCCGGTGGCGGTAGGGGTTACCCTGTCGCGGTCGGAGAGGACATGAGCGAATCGACGTTGCCGTCGTGGGCCGATGAGCTGCGGGGGCGGTACCTCGCAGGTGAGTCCAGCATCTTCCTCCTGCACGGCAACGTGCGGGACCTGCATGGCTGGCTGGACGACAAGGGCGAGCGGGTGTGGCTCGACCTTCGCGACTTCCTGGAGCGGTTCCTGGAACGGACCCGCGAGGTGGTCGCGTACTACAACGTGAGCCAGGGCCTGCAGTTCTCGAACAAGGGTCACGCGCGCCTGTTCCGGAGCATCGTGGACGGGCGGCGTCAGGCGCGGGGCGAGGCCAAGCTCGACGACCTGCCGGCGACCGCGGGCGCCACCATCCCGGTGATCGAGGACCTGATCACCGACCCGGCGCACAGCTCCGCGGTGGTCGTGGACTACTTCGAGATGATCGCGCCCAACGCCGACGTGGCCTTCATGGTGCACGAGGACAAGGCGAACCTGGTGTCGCTGCAGCGCTGGAGCTCGGACCCCTCCTTCGCGTCCACCGACAACCTGGTGATCCTGGTGACCGAGCACCTCTCGGACATCTCGCGTCGGATCACGGCCTCGCCGCAGCTCGCGACGATCCAGATCCCGTTCCCCGAGGTGGAGGAGCGGGAGGCGTTCGTCGCCGCGCAGGACCTGTCGAAGGTCAAGATGGAGCTCGAGCCCGCGGTGTTCGCGAAGATGTGCGCCGGGCTCACGCTGGTGCAGATCCGCAACATCCTGCGCGGCGCCGCCCTGACGCAGGACCCGATCGACTTCACGGACATCTCGATCCGCAAGAAGAAGATCATCGAGCAGGAGTGCCACGGGCTCGTGGAGTTCGTGCCGCCGCGCCACCACTTCGGCCACGTGGGCGGCATGGATCGGATCAAGGAGGACCTGCGGCGGGTGGCGGACGCCGTGAAGCGCGGCAACCGCAACCGCGTGCCGATGGGCATGATCTTCGTCGGCCCGATGGGGACCGGGAAGACCTTCGTGGCGGAGGCCTTCGCGACCGAGTCCGGGCTCACCTGCCTCAAGCTCAAGAACTTCCGCGACAAGTGGGTGGGCTCGACCGAGGCGAACCTCGAGAAGGTCCTCGGGCTGGTCGAGGCCCTGGGGTACGTCCTGCTCATCGTCGACGAGGCCGACCGCGGCCTGTCCTCGGGCGAGGGGAGCGACGGCGGCGTGAACTCCCGGGTCATCGCCCGACTCAAGGAGTTCATGTCGGACACGAGCCACCGCGGCCGCGTCGTCATCCTGATGATGACCAACCGGCCCGACAAGCTCGACGTCGACCTCAAGCGTCCCGGCCGCTTCGACATGAAGATCCCGTTCTTCTTCCCGGAGACGCTCGACGAGCGCCGCGGGATCCTCGAGGCCGTCTGTCGCAAGAACAAGCTCGTGCTCGCTCCCGGTGTGCACTTCGACACCGCGGCGGCGCAGACCGAGGGGTACTCCGGCGCCGAGCTCGAAGCCGTCATGCTCGCGGCGGCGAACCTCGCCGGGGACAGCGACTCCGACATCATCCTGCAGGAGCACGTCGATCAGGCCTCCCGCGACGTGATCCCGAGCCGCGACACGCGCATGCTCGAGTACATGGAGATGCTGGCGGTGTTCGAGTGCTCGGCGAAGCGGATGCTCCCCGATCGGTACATGGATCTGACGACCGAGGACGTGCAGCAGCGGATCGACCAGCTGCAGCTCCAGCTCGGCCGCCGCGCGGTCTAGGAGCTGCGGCTGCCCTCCGGTCCCCCTGGCGCGGGTCGACCACGTCCTCCGCCCGGGCACGGGCACGGAGGGAGCACCGTGTCGCGCGGGTGATCGTGGAGCTGGACATGGTGGTGCGGATCGGCGAACGTGGAGGTATACGTGCGGTCCATCCCCCGGGGGTGCGACGTGGGCCTGTCGTGCGGATCTCGCTGGATGTCGGTGCTGCTCCTGGCCTCGGGATGCGGTGGCCTCGGGTACTACGGTGGTGACGACGACGGCGATGGTGGCGTGCTGACGACGCTGTCGCCGCCCGATACCCGCACGCCCACCACGCCGGGTCCGACGCCGACGACCCCGACCACCACGACGACGACGACGACCACCACCACGACGACGACGACGACGACCACGACGACGACGACCACCACGCCCGGCGGCGGGGTGGAGCTGCGGCTCAACAAGGTCGACCCCGACTACGGAACGAACGCCGGGGGAGACCGGATCACGCTGCGGGGCGTGTTCGACACCGACACCACCGCCTATGTCGACGGCCTCCAGGCCCGGACGATCTCGCGCAACAACAACGAGATGGTGGTCGAGACCCCGGCGAACAACCACACCGACTGGGTCGACGTGATGGTCGAGTCCACCGGCTCCCGTCGGGCGTCGATCGCGGACGGCTTCCAGTACTGGGAAGACGGATCCGGCACCACCGGCGCGGTCGGCATCGTGGCGTACACGGCCTACCAGGGCGGGTACTGGGCCGGCGGCACCCCGAGCGACGAGGCCTACGGGCGGTTCGCGTTCGTCGAGGGCGGCGACGACTGGGAGTTCTGGCAGGACTACGCGAACAACTTCGGGGAGTGCAAGTACTCTCGCAACAAGCCGGGCGGCGTGGACATCGACATGGCCAAGCCGGGCTCGGGCGCGTTCGCCGAGATCGACACCGGCGAGACCTACCTCCGGTTCCTGGGCCCCAACGGCGAGGTCGTCCGCCTGAACGAGGACACGTCCTGGGATCCGGGGTGGTTCTCGAACAACAACCTGGCGTTGTCGAACGTCGTCCCCACGGTGCTCTACGACCTCGACCAGACGAACGGTGACCCGGACTGGCCGTCCTTCGACCTGGACGGCGCGATGAAGATGCCGGGCACCTTCTCGATCGCGCTGCCCCACCTCAACCAGGCCAACCTGCCACCGGTCGACCGCTCGACCGATCTGCAGTGGAACAACAGCGGCGCCGACTACGTCGTGGTCTGGATCCGCCGAGACTTCCCGACGCTGTTCGGCGGCTGGTCCACCGACGGCTGGATGACGTGCGCCGTGCCGGACACCGGGAGCTACACGATCCCCGCCGGCAAGTGGCCGAACTGGTACGTCGGCGACCACCTGTACGTGAAGATCGGTCGCGTCGTCGACCGGAGCAAGCAGCTCCCCCACGACCGGAGCACGAGCCGCGTGGTCGGCGTGTACTGGAACTACGGCGGTGCCGTCACCGAGTGACGGACCTCCGCCGACGCGCGGCCCGTCCGCTTGACCGGCGGCGGCCGTCGGCATAACTGGCACCGGTTCGGAGGTGGGATCCACCCGCCTCACGAGTCCCGAGCGCACGAGCGCCGGGCCGGGCCCGCAAGACGCGTCGACGGACGCGCGCCCGGAGAGGAGCCTGGATGTACGCGATCGTCGAGACGAGCGGCAAGCAGTACCGCGTGGCCAAGGGTGACACGATCCTCGTGGACCGGATGGCGGCGGACGTGGGCAGCGAGATCACCCTGGATCGGGTGCTCCTGGTCCACGGTGACGAGATCAAGGTCGGCGCGCCCACGGTGGACGGCGCCTCGGTGACCGCGAAGGTGGTCGCCCACCCGCGCGGTGAGAAGCTGAAGAGCTTCAAGTACGTCCGGACCCGGCGGTACCGCCGTCGGCACGGGTACCGTCACCACCACACGCACCTCGAGATCACCGCCATCAACGGCTGAGGAGGCCCCCATGGCTCACAAGAAGGGCGCGGGCTCTACCCGCAACGGACGTGATTCCAACGCGCAGTACCGCGGCGTGAAGGCCTTCGACGGCGAGGTCGTCAAGGGCGGCTCGATCCTGGTCCGCCAGGTCGGCTCCAAGATCCATCCCGGCGAGCACGTCGGCATGGGCAAGGATTTCACCCTGTTCGCGAAGGTGCTCGGCACGGTCCGGTTCCACACCCGCAACAACCGGAAGCTCGTCTCGATCGACCCGATCGCGTAGACGAGAGCGAGGCGCGTCGGCCCAGGTCGGCGCGGACGGCACGTGAAGTTCAAGGACGAGGTGACGTTCGGGATCGCGTCGGGCCACGGTGGTCCCGGCGCGGTGTCGTTTCGGCGGGAGGCCCACGTTCCCCGTGGGGGCCCGGACGGCGGTGATGGCGGTCACGGCGGCGCGGTGGTGTTCCGTGCGTCGCGGCACCGGAACACGCTGATCGACTTCCGCTGGAACAAGACCTACCGCGCGCCCAACGGCGTGAAGGGCGGGTACCGCGACATGACCGGCGCGGACGGGGAGGACCTGGTCCTGCTGGTCCCCGTGGGGACCCTCGTCCACGAGGCCGAGACCGACGAGCTGCTCGCCGATCTCGCCGAAGAGGGCGCCGAGTGGCGGCTCGAGGGCGGGAAGGGCGGTCGCGGCAACCACTGGTTCGCCACGCCGACCCACCGCACCCCGAACCACGCCCAGCCCGGCATCCCCGGGACCGAGATGCGGGTGCGGCTCGAGCTGCGCCTGCTGGCCGACGTGGGCCTCCTCGGGTTCCCGAACGCCGGCAAGAGCACGCTGATCTCGCGCGTCAGCGCGGCCCGCCCCAAGATCGCGGACTACCCGTTCACCACCCTCGTCCCGAACCTGGGTGTCGTGGACATGGGGGAGGGGCAGTCGTTCGTGGTCGCCGACCTCCCGGGCCTGATCGAGGGTGCCGCCGACGGTGCCGGACTCGGTCACCGGTTCCTGCGCCACCTCGACCGCTGTCGGGTGCTGGTGCACCTGGTGGCGGCCGATGACGAGGGCGACCCCGTCGAGCGGATGCGCATCATCGAGGACGAGCTCGAGGCCTACGACCCCGAGCTGGCGTCGCGCACGCGCGTGGTCGCCCTGTCCAAGATCGACCTGCTCCAGCCCGACGAGGTGGAGGAGCGCCTGGCGGCGTTCCGTGCCGAGGGCATCGACGCGCTCGCGCTCTCCGCGGTGTCGGGTGTCGGCGTGCCGCAGCTGCTGCACATCGTGTGGGGCCACCTCGCGTCATCGTTGGTCACCAGCGTGGACCCGCCCGCCGACGACAGCTAGGTTCGTGGTCGGAGACGGTTTCGCATGTCAGGCTGGTTCTTCCTCGGTGCAGCGATGATCGGAACCCCCGCCCAGGCGTGTCCGGGCAAGGAGGAGGCCTGCGCCGAGAAGCGCCAGGCGGCTGCCGATCCCGCGCACTGCGCCCGTCGGGCGGATCTGGTCGGGCCTGGCGCCTGCTCCTGGACCACGGAGATGGTGGCCCAGCGGGTGCTGGAGGAGGGGACCCCGTGGACGTACGTGGGAACCCTGGTGCGCTCGGACAACGCGCTGGCCTCCAAGGTCGCCGCTCCGTACACGATCGGTCCCGAGGGTCGTCGGATCCACGTCGTGGCGAACGAGGTGCTGGAGACGGTCGACACCGCCGGCCGGGTCTCGTTGGTCGGCCGCGTGCTCGACGTCGACGGGACGACGTACTTCGTCGCGACGACCGCCGGCCCGGGCAACGCCTGACCCGATCGCGGTGTCGCTGGCGGGCCTGCCGCCCCCGTGGTAGCCGTCGGTCACGTTGCGCGTCGGCTCCGACCTGCGCACAATGGTGGTGAGGGCCCGTCCGCCCTCGGAGGCCGAACCGTTGCCGTCGATCGATCCTTCTTCCGTGGTCGTCGCCCAGAAGCTGGCGGAGCTCGCCATCGCGAAGAAGGCAACGGACGCTGCCCTCCTCGACATGCACGAGCTCGTCGACTACTGCGACGTCTTCGTGCTCCTGACCGCGCGCAACCGCCGCCACGTCGCCGCCATCGCGGAGGACCTTCGGATGTTCGCGAAGAAGGAGCTGGGGCTGCGCTGCATGGGGACCGAGGGCCTGCCGGTCGCCCGCTGGGTGCTCGTCGACTTCGGCTCCGTCGTGGTCCACATCTTCGACGAGCCGCTGCGCGGGTTCTACGACCTCGACGGGCTGTGGAGCGACGCGCCGCGCCTGCCGATGCCCGAGGGCCCCGAGTCGGCGGAGATCGCCCAGCAGCCGTGAGCGCCCGCTTCCGTCTGCTCCGGGTCGGGAAGGCCCGGGGAACGTGGTCGGACGCGCCCGTCGAGGACTGGTCGAAGCGGATCCGCCGCTGGGGTGGGTTCGCCGAGGAGGACGTGAAGCCCGAGCCGTTCAAGGGCTCGGTCGAGGCCGTGCGCGATGCCGAGGCCGCGCGGCTGCTCGCCAGGGTGGGTGCCCGCGACCGGCTGATCGCGCTGGACGAGCGCGGCGAGCGGCTCGACACCGACGCCTTCGCGCAGCTGGTGGACGCGGGCCGGCAGGCGGGCGGGGGCCTGGTCTTCGCCATCGGCGGACCCTATGGGCACGGCCCGACGTTGCGCGACGCCGCGCACCGCGTGGTCCGGCTGTCCGACCTGGTCCTCAACCACGAGATCGCGCGGGTGGTCCTGGTCGAACAGCTCTATCGGGCGCTCACGTTGCTCGAGGGCGTCCCGTACCACCACTGACGGGTGGCTGGGACTACTCGTCCTCGTCCTCGTCGTCGTCCTGGTCGACGAGCAGGGCGAACTCGGCGCGCACGGCCCCGTAGGTCGCGTCGTCGTCGATGTACCCGAAGGTCTGGTTGCCGTCCTCGTCCAGGCCGTACGTGAAGATGAACATCTCGATCTCGTCGCCGTCCTCGGCCTGCAGCTGGTCGAGCGGCGCGAGCAGCGCGTACTCCTGGTCCTCGTGCTCGAGGATGCCCAGGATGGCGCACTCGAGCTCGCGCCCGTCCTCGTCCGTGATCGTGACCAGATCCGACTCGTCGATCTCCTCCGACTCGTCGAACCCGTCCACGTGACCCTCGCCGTTGTCCTCGGGATCCGTCGGCATCAGCTACCCCTGCGTCCGTTCGAACTCGCGCATCCACTCGATCAGGGCGTCGACCGCCGCGTCCGTCTGCGCGTTGTACAGGCTCGCTCGTAGCCCGCCGAGCTCACGGTGGCCCTTCAATCCCGACATCTGCCGTTCGGAAGCACCCTTCAGGAAGGCCGCGTCGCGATCGGGATCGTCGGTCGTGAAGATCACGTTCATCCGGGAGCGGCTGTCGGTCCGCACCTTGGAGCGCCAGAAGCCCGAGCGGTCGATCTCGGCGTACAGCCGGGAGGCCTGCGCCTCGTTGCGCCGGTCCATGACCTCGAGGCCGCCCACGTCCTCCTCGAGCCAGCGCGCGACCTGGTCGATCGCGTAGATCCCGAAGGTGCAGGGCGTGTTCAGCATGGAGTCCTTCTCGACCTGCTTCGCGTACCGCAGCATCGCGGGCAGCTCGGTCTCCATGCGCCCGAGCAGGTCGCGCCGGACCGCCACCACCGTCACCCCGGACGGTCCGATGTTCTTCTGGGCGCCGGCGTAGATCATCGCGAACTTCGAGCCGTCCACCGGGCGGGAGAGGAAGTTGCTCGACATGTCGCAGATCAGCGGCACGTCGCCCACGTCGGGGACGTAGGACATCTCCGTCCCGAAGATGGTGTTGTTCGAGGTGTAGTGGAAGTAGGCCGTGCCCTCGGGGATGGCGCCCCACTCGCCCTGCGCGGGCACGTGGTCGTACCGCGAGGGCTTGCTCGACCACCCCACGTCGACCGTGCCGTACCGCTTCGCGTCCTGCAGCGCGAGGTGCGCCCAGTGGCCCGTGTCGAGGTACGTCGCACGGCCGCCGCGCAACAGGTTCATCGGCAGCATGTAGAACTGCGAGCGAGCGCCGCCCTGCAGGAACAGCACCTCGTGGGTCGCGTCGTCCACACGAAGCAGGCGCTTGATCCGCGCCTTGGCCGACTGGTGGATCGCGTCGAAGACCTTCCCGCGGTGGCTGTGCTCGCACACGCCGATGCCGGACTCGCTCACGTCCCACAGGTCCTGCTGGGCCTGCTTCAGGACCACCTCGGGCAGCACGCCCGGACCGGCGGAGAAGTTGTGGATGCGCGACATCGGACCTCCCAGGCGCGGAGCCTACAGCGCCACGACGGAGACGTCGAGGACGTGCTCGAGGGCGTCGAGGCGCTCGACGACGTCCGCTCCGGGGGCGCTCGACACCTGCACGCGCGCGATCGCGGCGCCGCCGGGGAAGACGACGTTCGCCATCTCCTGGACGTTGATCTTCGCCTCGCGGAGCGTGCCGAGGACCCCCGCCAGCACGCCCACCCGATCGAGGTGGCGCACGGTCACCCGGTGCGTCGCCGTCGACCGGACCAAGGAGTTCACGCCGTTGAGCACCACGCCGTCGTCGCGGAACGCCTCGATGATCCGGCAGGCCTCGTCGCCCACCGCCTCCTGGGCCTCCTCGGTCGACGCTCCGATGTGGTGGCTGCCGTACACGTTCGGGTGCTTGGCCAGCGGGTGATCGAAGGGCGCCTCGCCCCCGGACGGCTCGCCGCTGAACACGTCGAGGCCCGCGCGCAGCGCGCGCTCGTCCAGGGCACGGAGCAGCGCGGTCTCGTCGACCACCTCCGCGCGGCTGGTGTTCAGGAAGAGCGCCCCGTGCTTCATCACCGAGAAGACCGACTCGCCGACGAAGCCGCGGGTCTGGTCGTTCAGCGCGAGGTGCACCGTCACCACGTCGGACCGGGCGGCCAGCGACTCGGGCGTCGCCGCGCGCTCCACGCCGAGCTCGGCCGCGAGCTCGTCGGTCAGGGAGCGAGACCAGGCCACCACCTTCATCCCGAAGGCCTGCGCCCGACGGATCACGGCCCGCCCGATGTCGCCGGTGCCGATCACGCCCAGGGTGCGCGTCTTGAGCCCGAGGCCGCCGCTGTAGGCCGACTTGGCCCAGCGCCCGGCGCGCAGATCGGCGACGCCGTCGGGGATTCGCCGGTCCAGCGCGAGCATCAGACCCATCGCCAGCTCGGCGACGGCGACCGCGTTCTTGCCGGGGCAGTTCGTGACGAAGATCCCGCGCCCGCTGCACGCCTTCACGTCGATCGTGTTCACGCCGGCGCCCGCTCGGACCACGAGCGACAGCTTCTTGCCCGCGGCGACGTGATCCGCGGTCACCTTCGTGCTCCGCACCACCAGCACGTCGGGCTCGAACTCTCGCAGGCGATCACCGAGCTCCGCCGCGGTCAGCTTGGGCTCCGAACGCACCTCGAACCCCTTCGACGCGAGCCTCACCCGAGCACGATCCGGAAGCTTGTCGGCGAACAACACGCGCATGCTCGACCCCCGTGGAAAGCGGCGGGACGGTACCCCAGCAAGGCTCCGGTGTACACCCGTGAGGACCGGGACGACGAGACATGAGTAGGATGGAGGCACCTCGTCCGGTGTCGTCGGAGGCTCGGTTGGTTCGACGGGTCCTGGTGGTGGATGACGACGCGATGGTCCTTCGCGGCGTCGCGAAGGTGTTGTCCCGCGCCGGCTACGAGGTGCTCACGGCGGTCGACGTGGCCTCGGCCCTCGAGTACGCCGAGGCGGCGCCCATCGACGCGGCGCTCGTGGACTACCAGCTGGCCCGCGAGTCGGGCATGGCCGTCCTGTCGACGCTCAGGCAGGTCCAGCCGCGCTGCGTCCGCATCCTCATCACGGGGCGCTCGGACTCCGCGGTGTTCGTCGAGGCCGTGAACCAGGGTGAGGTCGCCAAGGTGCTGCAGAAGCCCTTCGACGGGGAGAAGCTGCTCGAGGGGCTCGACGAGGCCTTCCACCGCGCCGCCTTCATGATCGAGGTGGCCCGCACCAGCGGCGACGAGGCCGCCGAGCGGGACCGCCAGGCGGTCGACGAGGCCATCCGCCCCGACCTGTTCGCCATGGCGCTGCAACCCCTGTACGACATGCGGACGGGGACGCCTCGGATCTTCGCCTACGAGTGCCTGATGCGCCCCAAGCACGGCGTGCTGTCGAGCCCGTACGCGCTCCTCTCCGCCGCCGAGCGGCACGAGCGGATCCTCGACCTGGGGACGCTCGTGTTGCGCGTCGCCGGGCAGATCCTCGAGCAGCTCCCCTCCGTCGCGGACGGACTGCCCAGGCTCTTCGTGAACCTCCACCCCCAGCAGCTCGCCGATCCCCAGCGCCTCGCGCGGGATCTCTCGGCGTTGCGGCAGCCGCACCGGGTGACCCTCGAGATCACCGAGCAGGCGTCCGCCACCCGTCTCGATCGCTGGGAGGAGTCGATGAAGGTCATCGCCGACGGCGGCTACGGAACGGCCGTCGACGACCTGGGCTCCGGCTACTCCTCCCTGTCGATCCTGGCCGACCTCCAGCCGCAGTTCATCAAGCTGGACATGAGCCTGGTCCGCAACGTCCACCGCGAGCCGCGCAAGCAGCGCCTGGTCCAGCTCATGACCGCGTTCGGCGAGGCCACGGGCTCGCTGGTCGTCGGAGAGGGGGTCGAGTGCGAGGAGGAGATGCAGACCCTGCTGGACAGCGGCGTCCCCATCCTCCAGGGCTTCCACTTCGCGCGACCCTCCGAGCACTACGTGCCGGCGTCCCGACCCGCCCTGCGCTGATCGAGGCGCTCGACTACCAGTTGCTCATCGCGCCGAGATCCTCGACCCGCGAGAACCCGAGGCCGCGCAGGGTGTTGGCGGCGGCGGCGGAGCGCGCGCCCGACCGGCAGTAGACGACGACCGGCTGCGTCTTGTCGATCTCCTTCGAACGAGCGGCGATCTGGTCGACGGGGATGTTGCGGGCACCGTCGATGTGGCCCGACGCGAACTCGGCGGGCGTCCTCACGTCCACCAGCGCAGCCCCCCCGGACACCAGCTCGTGGGCGGCGGCGCTGTCCTTCGCCCCGCCCAGCATCATCCACGCGAACCCCGCCAGCACGACCACCAGCCCGATCCAGGGCAGCATCTCCCTCATCGCTCACCTCTCGCAGGTTGCATGGCGAGGGCCTCGATCAGCGGCGGAACCGCCGGGTGGACCACGCCGTAGATCTGGGTGCGTCCCTCGCGTCGCGCCTCGACCACGCCCGCGTCCCGGAGGACCGCGAGGTGGCGGCTCACCAGGGCCTGCGGCAGCCCGAGGCAGTCGACCATCGGCGTGACCGCGCAGCTACCGTCGAGCAGGCCACAGACGATCCGCAGCCGGACGGGGTGGGCGAGGGCAGCCAGCAGGCCGGCCACCTCCTCGCACCGCTCCGCTTCGGGAAGCATCTCATATTCCATATACGAGATGTAACTAGCTGCGGGCCAGAGCGTCCAGGACCGTCCGCGCTCGGGTGGCGAGATCGGGGGCCATCAGCACGGTGAGCAGCTCCTCTCTGCGCATCGGGAGATCGCGGGCGACGACGTCGATCATCGCCTCGCCGCGGACCGCGCTCGCCAGCGCCAGCCCTCCGGGGGGATGGCCGACCTCCACGCGGCGGCGCACCACCTCGGCCGCGCGGTGGCGGACCTCCTCGAGCAAGGCCACGTCCTCGTCCTCGGCCATGGGCTCGGCGCACGTCGCGACCTCCGCCACGAGCTCCTCGCCGCCGACCCACCGCCTCACCTCCACGCGGGCGAGGCACTGCAGGAGCACGTCGCGCGCATCGGGCCGATCGGGCGAGGGGACGGCGCTGCGGATCTCTGCGACGACGCCGATGTCCAGCAGATCCTCGGGCTTCGGCTCCAGCAGACGGCCCTCGCGCTCCGGGGCGAGCAGCACCACCCGGCGGTCGCCTGCCAGCGCCGTCGCGACCGCCCGCACCGAGTCCGCGCGGCCTGCCCGGATCCCCAGCGGCCCTCCCGGCAGGACGACGCCGCTGGTGACGGCGATCACGGGCGCCGTGAAGCGCTCCGGCAGCGGCCCAGCCGGAACCTCCTCGAGCCCCAGCCGCGCGTCCGGGCGCCCCGTGGAGGGGTCCCAGGTCGCCCGCCAGTCGGCGTACCGGCCGTCGAGCAGCGAGGCGACGCGCGCCGCGCTCTGCGGCGAGTCGGGCACGTGGTACTCGGAGGGCAGCCCGAACGCGACCTGCTGGACGTAGTCGGACAGGAAGCTGCCCGAGCGGGGGTCGAGGTACTCCAGCGCGAAGGCCAGGCCCTCGTCCGAGAACATGTCGTCGAGCAGCGCGGCGTCCCAGGCCTCGAGCAGCTCGGCGCCGGTGATCTCGCCGGCCCGGAACGCGACGAAGGCGTCGGGCGTCCGCTCCTCGAGCCACGGGGCGTGCAGGCCCCGCCCCACCGCCCAGGCGAAGAACAGCCCCAGGTGCACGACCGCCTGCCGGTCGGGGAGGCCCTCGGCGCGCACCGAGTCCAGGTGCCACGCCGCCTTGTCGAAGACCACCGCGCGCTCGGCCACCCGCACCTCCGCGCGCAGCCTACATCGCGTACCATGCCGCCGGAGGCGCGATGGCCGGTGGGGGTCTGGGGGTGGCTCCCGACCGGTTGCGACGGATCGGCGCGCTCGCCACGCCGATCGTGGGCGCGATGGTGTCCCAGAACGTCCTCAACCTGGTGGACACCAAGATGGTGGGCTCGCTCGGCGACGCGGCCATCGCGGCGGTGGGGTCGGCCTCCTTCGTGAGCTTCGCGTGCGTGAGCCTCGTCACCGGCCTGTCCTCGGGCGTGCAGGCGCAGGCGGCCCGACGACTGGGCGAGCATCGGATCCACGACGCGGTCGCCCCCCTCAACGCGGGCCTCCTGATGTCGTTGTGCTTCGGCGTCCCCGCGACGCTGATCCTGTGGCAGCTCGCGCCGACGCTCTTCCCCTACGTGAACCCCGATCCCGAGGTGGTGGCGCAGGCCGTTCCCTACCTCCGAGCACGGCTGATCGCGATCGCGCCCATCGGGATGAGCTTCGCGTTCCGCGGCTACTGGAACGGCATCGACCGGCCCCGGCTCTACCTCTCGACGCTCCTCGTCCAGCACTCGGTCAACATCGCGGCCGAGTGGGTGCTCATCTTCGGTCACTTCGGCATGCCGGCGCTCGGGACGCTGGGCGCGGGCGTGGCGGCGGTGATCGGCGCGCTCACCGGCGTGCTGACCTACGTGGTGCTGGCGCTGCGCCACCGCTCGATCACGCACTTCCCCGGGCGCTTCCCGGACCTCCCCACCGTGAGCGCGCTGCTGCGCCTGTCCCTGCCCACGTCGCTGCAGCAGCTCTTGTTCGCGCTCGGCTTCGTGGTGCTGTTCTGGGTGATCGGCCAGCTCGGCCAGGCGGAGGCCGCGGCCGCCAGCGTCCTCATCAACGTGACCCTGATCGCCCTGCTCCCGGGCCTCGCGCTCGGACTCACGTCGATGACCCTGGTCGGGCAGGCGCTCGGGCAGAAGGACCCGGACGACGCCTACCGCTGGGGTTGGGACGTCGTGAAGGTCGGGGTGGTGATCATGGTGGCGCTCGGGCTGCCGATGGTGGCCATACCCGACCGGATCCTCGGGTTCTTCCTGCCAGGGAGGCCCGAGACGGTCGCCGTGGGCACCGGCGCGCTCAGGCTCGTGGGCGGGCTGATCGGACTGGACGCCGTCGGCATGGTGCTGATGAACGCGCTGCTCGGTGCCGGGGCGGCTCGCCTGGTCGCGGGCGTGGCCATCGGCCTGCAGTGGGGGTTCTTCCTCCCCGTGGCCTGGCTGGTGGGGCCGCGTCTCGGCGGGACGCTCACCACGATATGGGCGGTGCAGGCCATCCAGCGCGGCCTGCAGGCGATCGCCTTCGGGGTGGCCTGGTGGCGGCGCCGCTGGGCGGCGATCCGGATCTAGGGGGGGACGTGAGCTGCGATGCGGCGCCGGTGGTGGTGGCGGAGGCGATGGACAGCGAGGGCGAGGGTGGCTGCGCCGTCCCGGATCTCGACTTCGGCGGACGGGTGGCGACCGACCTGGAGGGCGTGGACCTGACCCTCCAGCGAGCGCGCGCGGAGGTCGCGATGCGCTCGCACGACGTGCAGGCCCGCCTGGCGTTGATCGCGGTCCAGTCGGGTGGTGACGGGGAGGTGGGGGTCGGTGGGCAGGCCTTCGTGCCCGCGCTGCAGATCGCCGAGGCCCGGTACGATCTGCGGGCCGCGGGCCTCGCCGTGGCCGGTGGGCTCGTGGACGACCCCTGGCTGATGGTGGTGCAGGGCACGTGGGGGAACATCGCGCTCGAGCGCCCCATGGCGGCCGATCGGGGCTGGGTGGAGCGCTCCGACGTGGGGATGTGGGCGGGGTTCACCGCGCCGAAGCGCCAGCTGTCGGCCACGGTGGGTGTGGCGACGGGAGAGGGTGCTCGCGCCCGAGAGGTGAACGCCGAGCCCGACGTGACCGGCGTGGTGTGGGTGCGTCCGCAGGCGGGGACCGACGCCGACGTGCAGATCGAGGCCGCGGCCAGCGGTCGGTACGGGACGCGCGGGCCCGACTCCGCGCCCGACCACCGAGCCGCCGCGGCGGTGTTCGTGCGCCACGATCTCGTCGTGGTGGGAATCGACGGGATGCTCGGGTGGGGGCTGGCCGGGGACGGCGACGCTCGTCCCGCGGGCCTGAGCGCCTGGGCCCGCAACGGGGCCGCCTCGCCGCTGCACGCCCTCGTCCGGGTGGACGCCGCGACCGATCGGATGGGCACCGATCCCGCCGAGCTGCTCGGGTTGGTCGCCGCTGGTCCGCGCTTGCCGTGGGGGGAGCGCCAGGCGCCGGGCTCGCTCGTGCTGGGGTACGAGGTGCGCGCGGCCGAGGAGGTCGGTCACCGCGTGTTCCTCCAGCTCGGTGCGCGGGTCCGCGGCGCGATTCCGCTGCCCTAGCTCAGCGGCCGTCGATCGGGGTCCACCGAGGGAGGCCGTCGATGTCCACGCCCGGGGGCGCGACCAGGCCGGTCGGGCCCAGCTCCGGCGTCGTGGCGGGCGCCAGGCGGGTGACGTGGCCCGCGTACCAGACGTTGGTGCCGTCGAGGGTGCCGAGCGAGCTCGCGGCGGGGTGCGCGACCATCGCCCACACGCGCTCGCTGGGCCAACCGTCGGGCCCCAGCACCGCCACCGAGGTGAGCTCGGCCTGGAACAGCTGGTCGGAGGGCGTCAGTGGCCCGGGCGCGTAGGAGGGCACCATGCGTTCGTCCCGGTCGACCACGTCGACGAAGGCCGCTGCCCCCATGGACGGGACCTGACGCTTCCCGACCACGACGCTCTCCGCCGTCGTCTGCGGCACGTGCTCGCCCATGCGCCACTCCCAGGAGACGAAGGGCGACGTGAACGCGCCGGTGCCGCTGGACTCGACCAGTACCTGGCCGTCGTGCTCCACGATCTGGTGGTGGACCCGCGAGGTCCCCGTGGAGTTGGCTTGCCCCGGGGGCCGGACGAGCGACGCGTTCCGCTCCTGCCACGCCTCCGCCCCTGGCGGCCGGGCGAGCTGCAGCGGCGCGACCAGGTCCGACACCATGCGGCGCAGCTGCTCCCGGCCGTCGGACTCCCTTCGGGTGGTGGCGGCGACGTCGAGCAGATCGACGGTGGAGACGCCAGCGTCTCGCTTGAGGCCGAGTCGGACCCGGGCGCCGAGCAGACGATCGACGAGGGTGACCAGGACCTGCTGGTCGACCTCCCGGCTCATCTCGCGGCGCGGCGTCGCGCGCAACGACACCCCCTCGAACCGGCAGTCCACCTCCGCCGTGCGCCTGCCGATGGGCGTGACCTCACCGCAAGCCAGCACCGCCTCCCACTGGAGGCCCCTCGTACGGAACGACAGGTTCTCCTCGGCCGCGAGCTCGACGGGCGCGGGGAGCGTCTCCTCCACGAGCACGTGCCAGCGGCTGCCCTGCCAGCTGTCGGTCCACTCCTCGGCATGTGCCATTCCGTCGAGCACCAGGAACGTCCACACGACCACCCCCGTACGTCAGGTGCCGTCTCGGGACGTTCCGTTCACGGTGTCGGATCGACGGGAGGAACATAAGGATCGGACATGGTCCAGGAGCAGCCAGAGGTCGAGCTGATCCGGCTGTCCGTCACCGGCATGACCTGCGCCGCCTGCTCGGCGCGGATCCAGAAGGTGCTCGGTCGGCAGGAGGGGGTGGCGTCGGCGTCGGTCAACCTGGCGACCGCGCGGGCCTCGGTGGCGATCCGGCGCGGCGAGACCGACGTGGACGCGCTGATCGAGAGCATCGAGGCCGCGGGCTACGGAGCGGCGCCCGCTCCGACCGACGCACAGCAGCAGGCCGCGCTCGACGCCGCCGAGGAGGAGCGCCAGCGCCGCGTCCTCTGGATGTTGCTCGCGTGCGCCGCCGCGACCCTGCCGCTGGTCGCGCCCATGGTGCTCCTGCCCTTCGGCGTGCACTGGATGCTCCCGGGCGCGGTCCAGGTGCTCCTCGCGACGCCGGTGCTGGTGGTCGGCGGCGCGGCCTTCCACACCGGGGCCGTCAAGGCGCTCCGGGCGGGCGCGCCGAACATGGACGTGCTCGTGAGCCTCGGCACGTCGGCGGCCTTCGCGCTGTCGCTCGTCCTGTGGTGGCAGGGCTCGCACCACCTGTACTTCGAGTCCGCCGCCGCGGTGATCACGCTCGTACGGCTGGGGAAGTGGCTCGAGGAGGGCGCCAAGCGTCGGACCACCCGGGCCCTGCGCGCCCTGCGCGAGCTGACGCCGACCGTGGCGCGCGTGCTGCGCGACGGGGTCGAGGTGGAGGTGCCGCCCGAGACGGTCGCGGTCGGCGAGCAGCTCCTCGTGCGGCCGGGGGAGCGCCTGCCCGTGGACGGCAGGATCCTCGACGGCGAGACCCGCGTGGACGAGAGCCTGATCACCGGCGAGAGCCGGGCCATCGAGCGGGGCGTGGGCGATCCGGTCGTGGCCGGGTCCATCAACGGCGACGGTGCGATCCGCATCCGCGCGGAGGCGGTCGGCCCGGACACGCTGCTGGCGCGGATCGTGGCGCGGGTCGAGGACGCGCAGGGCTCACGGGCGCCGGTCCAGGCGCTGGTGGATCGCGTGAGCGCGGTGTTCGTGCCGGTGGTGGTGTCGCTGGCGGTCGTCGCGGTCGCGCTGGCGGCGGTGCTGGGCCACCCCATGGAGGAGGCGATCGTGCGGGGCGTGAGCGTCCTCGTCATCGCCTGCCCCTGCGCGCTCGGGCTCGCGACCCCGACGGCGCTGATGGTGGGTACGGGCTCGGCCGCCCGCGTGGGCATCCTCGTCCGCGACGCCGAGGCGTTGGAGCGCGCCGCCGCGGTCTCCGTCGTGGTGTTCGACAAGACGGGGACCCTCACCGAGGGGCGCCCGCACCTCCGTCGGGTGCTGCCGCTCGAGCAGGACGCCGACGCCGTGCTGGCCACGGCCGCGGCGGTGCAGCGGGGGTCGGAGCACCCGCTCGCGCGGGCGGTGGTGGAGGCTGCGCAGGAGCGAGGGCTGGCGGTCGGGCGGGCGGACGCGGTGCGCGCGCTGCCCGGGCGCGGGGTGGAGGGCCGGGTGGACGGCGCCCTCGTCACCATCGGCAGCACCCGCTGGTTGGGGGAGGTGGGGCTCGAGGCGCCCGCGCTGTCCGCCGAGGTCGCCGCGGGCGAGGCCGAGGGCGCCACGGTCGCCTGGGTGGCGCGCGACGGCGTGGTGCTCGGGGCCCTGCTCCTGGGCGACCGGGTGCGGGCGGATGCCGCGGCGGGCGTGGCCGCCCTGAAGCAGCGGGGGCTGCGCACGCTCCTGCTCACGGGGGACCGTCGGGGCGCCGCGCGGGCCGTCGCCGTCGAGGTGGGCGTCGACGACGTGATGGCGGAGGTGCTCCCCGAGGACAAGGCCGGCGCCATCGAGCACCTGCGGTCCACCGGCGCGGTCGTGGCGATGGTGGGCGACGGCGTGAACGACGCCCCCGCGCTCGCGGTCGCGGACGTGGGAATCGCGATGGGGACGGGCTCGGAGGTCGCCCGCTCCACCGCCGGCCTCACCCTGGTGCGGCCCTCCCCGCCGCTGGTCGCGGTCGCGCTGGACCTGTCGGCTGCGACCGTCGCGAAGATCCGCCAGAACCTGTTCTGGGCCTTCGCGTACAACGTCGTCGGCATCCCGCTGGCGATGAGCGGCGCGCTGACCCCCACGGTGGCGGGCGCGGCGATGGCCTTCTCGAGCGTGTCGGTCGTCACCAACGCGCTCTTGCTCGGGCTGCGCAAGACCGGTAGGGAGTAGGAGAGCGGCCGGCGAACGGCACGTCCCCGCGTGGAACGCTCCCCGCGGCATCCGCCCCGCTCCCGACATGACCTCCGAGCTGGATGTCGACGAGATGACCGAGTGGCTGACGGCCCTCGACGGGGTTCGCCAGGATCCCCGGTACCACCCCGAGGGCGACGCCCTCTTCCACAGCCTCCAGGTGTTCGAGCACGCGCTGCGCGACGACGCCGAGCCCGAGCTGCTCGCGGCCGCCCTGTTCCACGACGTGGGCAAGGCCGTGAGCGGTCCCGACCACGACCGGATCGGGGCCGAGATGCTGGTGGGGTGGCCCGAGCGCACCGTGTGGGCGGTGGCGCACCACCTCGACCTGCTGCGCCACCCGCGCCGCACGCGGAGTCGCCTGGACCCTGTTCGCTTGCGGGATCTGCAGGTGCTGCGGCGCTGGGACCTGGCGGGGCGGGACCCGCGCGCCCGTGTGCGTGAGCCCGAGGAGTGTGTGGCGATCGTGGCCGAGGCGATGCTCGGAGCCCGTGGGTGATCGGCGGCGCCCGCGGGGCGCGGATCGGAGCCGCGAGGCGATCGCCCGGGAGGCGGCGGCGCTGATGGTGCGCGAGGGCGTGAGCCAGTACCTCGAGGCGAAGCGGATCGCGGCGCGGCGGGTCCTCGGCCACGACGGCGCGCGCCACCGGCCGGGCGGGCTGCCCGGCAACGGCGAGATCCGGGAGCAGGTGCTCGCGCTGGTGGCGCTGAGCGAGGGCGAGCACCGCGTCCGTCGGCTGTTCGCCATGCGGGTGGTCGCGCTCGAGGTGATGCGTGCGCTCGCCGCCTGGCACCCGCGCCTCATCGGCAGCGTGTGGTCGGGCCACGCGCGGCGCGGCAGCGACATCGACGTCCACGTGTTCGGCGAGCTCGACGCGCTCACGGCGGACCTCGACGCGCGCGGCTGGACCCATGAGCACGACGAGGTGCTGATCCGCGTGGGCAACACCTTCCGGACCTACCACCACCTGCACGTGCTCGAGCGGCCGTTCCCGATCGAGCTGTCGGTCTACCCGTTGCAGGAGCGGCGGGAGGTCACGCGCAGCAGCGTCGACGGCCGCCCGATCGATCGCGTCTCCGCGTCGCGCCTGCTGGCCCGCTTGCGCGAGGAGCACGGGGAAGCCTACGAGGACTGGGAGCGGACCGGCGAGCTCGATCTCGACCTCGGACCCGCGCCGGGCGACTTCGACGCGCTCCTGACGACCGACGACCTCTGAGGCGCCCGCGTCGGGGGTACCATGCCGTCCATGGCGACGCGCATCTCCCGCAGAGGGCTGCTGCTCGGTGCGGGAGCGACCGCGCTGCTGCTCGCGGCGTACCCGGTCGTCCGGCAGGTGGGGACCTACCCCCCGGTGTCCGGCATGCGCTTCCTCGACGCGAAGGGCGCGGCGATCTGGCGCGTGCTGGGCGACTTCCTGGCGCCACCGGGCGGCCCGTTGCCCGGCAGCGGCGGGGACGAGCTGAGCCTGGGGCGCATCGACGCGCTCCTGGGCAACGTCCCCGAACACACGCGCACGTTGCTCACGGCGCTCCCGTGGGTCTTCGAGCACGGCACCGCCCTCGATCGGTACGGCGCCCGCTCGCTGGTCCACCTCCCGCCCGAGCGCCAGCAGGCAGACCTCGAGGCTTGGGCCCACTCGGACGAGGTGATCGTGGCGCAGTTGTTCATGGCCGCTCGCTCGGTGATCGGCATGGCCTACTTCGAGCGCGCCGACGTGATCGCGGCGATGGGCATCGCGCCTGGCTGTGGTGGCACGTGAGCTTCTTCGAGACGCCGACCGGCGACGTGACGCTGAAGGCGAAGGTCGTGATCGTGGGCTCGGGCCCCGGTGGGACCTTCACCGCCCTGACCCTGGCCGAGGCCGGCATCGACGTGGTCCTGCTGGAAGAGGGCCACCCCTACCGCAACGTGCCGCTGGACATGGGGGTCGCGGTCGGCCGGATGTACGCCGAGGGCGGGTTCCGCACGACCGAGGGCGACCCGCCGCTGCCGGTGGCCGGGGGCAAGGCGCTCGGCGGCTCCACCATCGTGAACTCCGCGCTGTGCTTCCGGACGCCCCCGGAGCGGGTGGAGGAGTGGAACCAGGAGTCCGGCGGCGCGTTCTCGGACACCGCCGCGTTCCACGCCCTGCAGGCGGACATCGAGACCCTGCTGCGCGTGGCGGAGACCCCGGACGCGCTGCTCTCGGGCAACGATCTCGCGCATCGCGAGGCCGCGCGGGCGCTCGGCTGGCGCGAGGGCAACCTCCGCCGCAACACGCCGACCTGCGTGGGCTGTGGCCGGTGCAACCAGGGCTGCACCACGGGCGGCAAGAACAGCATGGACCGCGAGCTGCTGCCCCGGGCGGCGGCGGCGGGCGCGCGGATCGTGGTGGGCTGCCGCGTCGAGCACCTCGCCACCGGGCGGGTCGAGGGGACCGTGGTGGACGAACAGGGGGAGGCGCTCGGCCACCTCCGCGTGGACGCGGACACCATCGTGCTCTCCGCGGGCTCCATCGGGACGCCGCGGCTGCTGCTCGACAGCGGGCTCGTGGACCGCGAGGGGCCGGTCGGGGGCGGGCTGCGGGTGCAGCCGGTGGTGAGCGTCCTCGGCTACTTCCCGGACCGCCCGATCTTCCGCCCCGGCTCCACCCAGGGGCACTTCTCCGACCAGCACGCCGACGACGACATCATCTTCGAGGCCAACCCCACGTTCGGGAGCCAGTTCGCGGCGATGCCCTTCTATGGCGCGTCGATGCACGAGCACGCCGGCAACGGCGGCCACTGGACGAGCACGGGCGCGCTGATCCGCGACCGCCCGAGCGCCCGCGTCCTCCCGACGAGCCAGGGCAAGGCGCGCATCGTCTACGAGAGCAGCGAGGAGGACCACCGCCGCCTGCTCAAGGGCCTGCGGCTCGGTGCCAGCCTCTGGCTCGAGGGCATCCGCGCGAAGCACGTCGTGCTCGGGCTCTTCGGCAGCTCGCTCTGCCGGACGATGGACGAGGTCGACGCGAAGCTCGCGGGGCTGCCGCTGGGGCGGATGGTGCTCTACAGCAGCCACCCCCAGGCGAGCTGCGGCATGGGCCGCGCGACGAGCCCCGACGGAGAGGTCCTCGGCCTTCCCGGCGTCGTGGTGGCGGACGCCTCGGTGCTGCCGTCCAACGTCGGGCGCAACCCGCAGATCAGCGTGATGACCGTGTCGCGCATCGTCGCCGAGCGGCTCGCCGTCCGCCTCGGGGGGACCGTGCGCCCGCTGCTCCCGGAGACCGTCGACCAGCCCGGGTGAGGCGGGTCAACCGGCCTCGCGGTGCAGCGCCACCCGCCCGGCGTTCACCGGCGCGGCGGCGTCCGCCAGCTCCCCGCCCTCGAGCTCCGGGACCGACAGCGTCCCCCGCTCGCCGACCAGCCGTCCCCGGATCCAGCGCAGGGCCTCCGTGGCCGCGCGCGACAGCTCGGTCAGCGGGAGCGCTGCGGCCTGGACCTCCTGCAGCGGCAGCACGCCCTGCGCCGTCCCGATCGCGCCGAGCGCTCGCACGACCTCGGGGTCGCCGTGGGGCAGCAGGTCGATCAGCGCTCGCTCGAGCTCCGGATCCGCGCCTGGCAGGGTCAGCCCCGCCAGGTCCACCGCGGCGCGCGTGCGCACGTCGGCGCGCTCGTGGCGCAGGAGCTCCCGCCGCAGGCGGATGCCGCGCGGCCCCCCGAGCTGGGCGACGGCGAGGCGCACGAGGGGATCGCGGTGGCGGCCCAGCCGGTCCAGGACGTGCTCGTCGCGATCGATCTGCCCCGCGGAGACGGCGCCGAGCAGTCGTCGCGCGGCCACGGAGCGCACCGAGGGGAGGGGGTCGCGCACCGCCCGGTGCAGGAGGGCACGGCGCGGATCGGTCCGCTCGCCGAGGTAGTCCGCGCAGCGCGCCAGCAGCCGGACGGTCGGCACGATCTCGTGGTCGGCGCGCAGCGTACCCGGCAGGTCCAGCAGCCAGGTGCGGCGGGTGTACGTCGCGCCCAGGCCGATCGCGCGCTGCACCAGCTCCCGCGTGCGACTGTCGAAGCGCGCGGAGACCTCGAGCGGGGCCGCTCCCGAGACGTGGACCGTGGCGTCGAAGGCGGCGTCGCCCGTGGGGATGCGCTCCTCGAACGCGAACAGGTGCAGCGGGCGGAGGGCGAGGCCGTCGGGCAGCTCGTGCGCCCACAGGCGGATCCGCGTGCGCACGTCGTCGCGGTCGCCGCCCCACGCGGGGTGGTGCTCGATCTCCAGCCGGTGGGCGCCCACCTGGCCGTGCGCGGCGCGGGCGTTGGCGCGCACGAGCCCCAGCTCCTCCACCAGGCCCTCGAAGGCGGCGTCGTGCTCGCTCTGGCGCCGGGCGCGCGTCGCGCGGGTGGCGAGCGCCCACAGCGCCCCCACGAGCGTCGCCACCAGCAGCGCGAGGACCAGACCCAACCGCTCCCCCGGTCGATCGAACGTACCATCGCCGGCCCGGCGTAGACTGCCCCGGATGGAGGACACGACCAGAAGCGACGCGACCCGTCGCGGGGTCCTGGCGGGCGCGGGCGCGCTCGTCGCGCTCGGGGTGGGCGCGCTGCCGTGGTCCGACCCGAAGACCGGGCGCATGGCCGCGCTCGCGGTGTGGATGGCGTGGTGGTGGGTGACGGAGGTGGTGCCCATCCCGGTGACCTCGCTGCTCCCGCTCGTCGCGATGCCGCTGCTCGGGCTCGGCACGGCCGACGAGGTCGCGCGGAGCTACGGCAAGCCCACGATCTTCCTGTTCCTGGGCGGGTTCGTGCTGGCGCTCGGGCTGCAGCGGTCCGGCCTGCACCGCCGGGTCGCCCTGCACATCGTCCGCCGCGTCGGCAGCACGCCCCCACGCCTCGTGCTCGGCTTCATGCTCGGGAGCGCCCTGCTCTCCATGTGGCTGTCGAACACCGCGGCCGTCATGGTGATGCTGCCCATCGCGCTGTCGATCCTGGAGGAGGCCCAGGTGCGCGGGGTCACCGCCGACGTCCGCGCGGCCCTCGGGACCTCGTTGATGCTCGGCATCGCCTACGCTGCGGACATCGGGGGCATGAGCACCCCGGTCGGCACGCCGCCCAACCTGGTGCTGCTCGATCTGCAGCGGCAGCTCCTGCCCGACCTGCCACCGATCGGGTTCGGCCAGTGGATGCTCTTCGGGCTGCCGCTGTCCGTGACGTTCCTCGCCTCCGGCTGGTGGCTGCTGGCGAACGTCCTGTTCCGGACGACGCGCGAGTCGGTGTTCGGGGGTGGCGCCAGCATCGAGCGCGAGCTGCAGGCGCTCGGACCGGTCCGCCGCGACGAGCGGGTGGCGGGCGCGGTGTTCGGGGTGACCGCGATCGCGTGGATGACCGGCGCGGACCTGCGCCTGACCGAGACCCTGGTGCTCCACGGCTGGCGGACGCTGACGGGGCTGCACCTCGACGACGCGGGCATCGCGTTGGCGGCATCGGGCGCGCTCTTCCTCCTCCCGTCCCGCGACCGTCCGGGGGAGGCGCTGATGGACTGGGCGACGGCGCGCCAGGTGCCCTGGGGGGTGCTGTTGCTGTTCGGCGGCGGGTTCGCGCTGGCGCAGGGCTTCCAGTCCTCGGGGCTGTCGGCCCTCATCGGGTCGGAGCTCGCGGGGCTGGCGGGCGTGCCCGAGGTCGGGCTCACGGCGCTCGTCACCCTCGTGATCACATTCCTGACGGAGTTCACGAGCAACACCGCCACCGCGACCCTGGTCCTCCCCATCCTCGCGGACGCCGCAGGGCCGCTGCACGTGGACCCGCGGGCGCTCATGATCCCGGCCACGTTGGCCGCGAGCTGCGCGTTCATGATGCCCGTCGCCTCGCCCACGCAGGCCATCGTCTTCGGGTCCGGACACGTCAGCATCCGCCAGATGGTCCGCGCGGGCCTGTGGTTCAACCTGCTCGGGATCGTGCTGGTGACCCTGCTCTATGCGACGCTCGGCCGCTGGGTGTTCGGCGGGTGACGATTCACGGGCGATTCACGGACGCGCCGCACGAGACGTTGGTCTTCGGCGCGACGATGGTTGGACGGAGGGTGACGTGATCGAGGACGAGTGTCCGAGCTGTGGCGAGACGGTCTCCTTCGGCGATGCTGCGAAGTGCCCGAAGTGTGGCTTCTCCCTCTATGCCGACGACGGACGACCGCCCCCGCCGAAGCCGCGGTCGGAGGTGGTGCTGGATGCGGTGAGGCTGGTGGAGCACGCCTCGGATCGGGTGCCTACCCGCGCCGCGAGCGCCATGCTCCTGATTCCGGTAGGAATCGTCGTCTCCGCTGTCGGGATGCTCATCGGGCTGTCCGAGGGGGGGGCGGCGTCGACACTGACGCTGATCCTTGTCTTCGGCGGGCTCGGCATCAGCCTCTCGTCCGCCCTTGGTCTGGTGACCGGGACCGCCTGGCGCCGTCGGTAGCGCGGCTCACGGCGTGGGCGCCTGCCGGTTCGACAGGGCGATGGCGCCGTAGGTCTGGAGCAGGTCGTTCATGTCGGTGGTCCGCAGGTCGGTCCCGCCGCCACTCGGCACGAAGATGATCTTCTTGCCGTTGAGCGCCCTGGCGACCTCGAGCTTGACCATGGCCTTGCCGCCGGCCCCGGCGAGCGCGCGCGCCCGCGCCTGGAGCCCCTCGGCGTTGGCCTTCTTCTCGGCGAGGATGGCCGCCGCCTGGCGCTCGCGCTCGTAGTAGATGGCGTCCGCCTCGAGCTTGCGCTTCTCGGCCTCGCCGCGGGCCTGCTCGATGGTCTGGTTGACCTCGCCCTTGGCCCTCTCCAGGTCGCGCTTCATCTCCTCGGCCGCCGCCTGCGTCTGGGAGACCAGGCGGGCGCTCTCCTGCTCGGCCACCTTCTTGTCCTTGATGATGGCCTCGTAGGTGTCGTTGAACTTGTGCTCGCCCAGCAGGATCTGCTCGACGTGCACGCCCTCCTCGGCCAGCATCTCGTTGAGCGCGGTGCGCGCCTTGTCGGCGGCCTGGTACCGCTGGTCGGCCTGGTAGTAGGCCTCGGACGACAGCTCGTTGAGCACGTCGCGGACGACCGAGCGCGCGACCGGACGCACGAGCTTGGCCTCGACCTCGTCCGTCGACTGTCCCACCTTCGCGAGGACGTGCGGCGCCTTCGACGGGTCCAGGCTCCACACGACGGTCACGTCGACGGACACGTCGTTGCCGTCGAAGGTCTTGAACCGCACGCTGTCGTCGCCGGCGCGGTTGCCCTGGCTCGGGTTGCGGAACATCTCGAGGTTGCGCAGCCCCACGTCGTACAGCGTCCACTCGGACAGGGGACGGAAGAAGAAGTAGGTCTGCCCCTGGGGGTAGATCTCGTCCTGGATGCCGCGGCCGCCGATGACGGACAGGTTCACGGTGCGCACGCCGACCTGGGTCGCCTCGGTGGAGGCCGTGCAGCCGGTCAGCAGGGAGAACAGGGTGAGTCCGAGCATGCTCACCACCCCGACACGAGCCGCTCGAGGTCGAGCGGGTTGACGGCGCCTGCGCCGGTCGTGGAGACGATGATCACCTGCGTGCCGTCCATCGCCTTCGCCATCTCGAGGCCGACCATGTTCGAGGCGCCCGCCTGCTGCAGCGCGGCGTTCTCGAGGCGCGTGCCCTCGGCCTCGGCCAGCGCGACCAGCAGGTCGCCCTCGGCCACCTTCTGCCGGAAGTACAGATCGGCCTCCGCGGCGATCTTGCGGACCTCCGCGCGCCCCCGCTCGCGCTCGACCTCGATGTTCGCCTTGCCCTCGGCCAGCGTCCGGTCCTTCTCGGCGCCCTGGGTCGCGGCCGCCGCCTCCGCCTTGTTCTTGAAGACGGTCTGGTCCTGGATCTTCCGCTGCTCGATCGCCTCCTGGTACCGGGAGTCGTAGGTGTAGTCCCGCAGGGAGACCATCACGACCTCGAGGCCCCACTCCTCGAGATCCTGGGCCAGCAGATCGCGGGCGTCCGCGATCGCCTTGGTGCGGAGCTCCTGGTTGTAGAAGTCCTCCGCCTCGAGCCGCCCGAGCGTCTGCCGGAGGATCTTGTCGCCCTGACGCACGACGACCTTGGTCTCGTAGATCCGGCCCGGTCCGACCTTGGTGACGACCTTGTACGGGTCGAGCACGCGGTACAGGATCGCCACGTCGACGGTGACCTGGTACCCCTCGGAGGTCTGGATGCGGATCGAGGGCGCGACCCGGTAGTCCTCGGGCATCCGGCCGCCGCCCTGCTCGAACCTCACCTCGGTGTCGTTCATGTCCAGGATCTGCAGGTCGGACGGGAACTTGTGGAGCCGCTCGTACCCCGGGATCACCAGGTGCAGGCCGGGGCCGTAGATGCCCTGACCCACCCCCTTCGAAGGCCCGAAGTAGACCTGGCGGACGGCCTGCTCGTCGGGCTCGACCCGCTGGGTCATCGACAGGAAGCCGGCGCCTCCCAGCATCGCCACCGCCGCGAGGCCCAACAGGGGGACGACGCCGCGCAGGCCGGGTGGTTTCGGCAGCTTCAGCGACGTCCTCGTCCGGTTACCCACGTTCGACCTCCTTGGGACGCGGTCGCGCCCGTTCCTGATCTGCGCCGAGCTCGCGCGCGACGCGCACGTCCTGCTCGGTCATGAAGCCCCGCTCGTTGTCCTGGATGCGGGCGGCGTCGGCGACCAGCGCCTCGAGCTGCTGACGGTAGCGCCGACGGTACAGCATGGACACCACCGTGGGCCACAGCGGCAGCGACAGGTCCAGCGCGATGAGCGGCCACGCCTCCCACCAGCCTGCGAGCCGCACGAGCACCATCAGCCCCATGGCAGCGGCCACCGTGAGCAACGGCACGCCCAGCGGGCCGGAGATGGCGCCGAAGCCGAACCCGCCGCCCTCGGACCGGGTCATCTCGACGGCGAGGCGCGTGTACCGCGGGATGACGGTCTCGATCACCTCGTGCCGCAGGAAGGTCGCGTGGGCCTCGGGGTCGCCCTCGACCGCGTTGTCGCGGTACTCGGTGATCGCCGCCTCCACGTGGCGCGCGGCGATCTCGCGGAAGGCGGCGAGCGCCTTGTCGGCGTCCGGGCCGTACGTCGGGCGCGTCCCTTCGAGCCGCTCGATGAGGCGGGCGACGACCGCGTCCAGTCGGTACTCGCTGGGGATCATGCGCGGGAGCCTATCACTGCGCGTCGACACACCATCGGGCCTACGATATCGGCCGCGCCATGCTCGCCCGACCGACCCGTGCCTTCCCGGGCACGATGTTCTACCTCAAGGGCTCCGCGTTGCTCGCGGTGCTCCCCATCATCGTCGTCCTCGTCGTGTACGCGGAGGGCGTGTACCAGCTGTTCCGCCACTTCGAGCAGCGCCACCTCTCGATCACGACGACGCCGTTCACGCTCGTCGGCCTCGCGCTCTCGATCTTCCTCGGCTTCCGGAACAACGCCTGCTACGACCGGTGGTGGGAGGCGCGCAAGCTCTGGGGCGCGCAGATCAACAACACCCGCACGACGGCGCGCCTGCTGCTGAACCTGGTGCGCAGCGCCGACCACGCCGAGGAGGTCCGGGCCTTCCAGAAGGAGATGGTGTACCGCGTGATCGCGTACACGCACGCCCTGCGCCTGCACCTGCGCCAGCAGCTGACCCGGATGGACGCCGAGGTCGGGCCGTTCCTCCCGGCGGACGAGATGGCGGCCCTTCACCACGAGTCCAACGTCCCCAACGCCATCGCGCAGCGCATGGGCGATCGGCTGATGGAGGCCTACGACCGCGGCTGGATCCACGTGATGCACGTCCCGACGCTGCAGGACACGCTCACACGCTTCCTCGACATCCAGGGGGGCTGCGAGCGCATCAAGAACACGCCGGTGCCGCTGTCGTACACCATGCTCACCCACCGCATCGTCGCGGTGTACTGCGCGGCGCTCCCCTTCGGCCTGGTCGACACCGTCGGCAAGGCGACGCCGCTCGTGGTGGCCATCGTGTCGTTCGCGTTCCTCGGGCTGGACGCCGTCGGGAGCCAGATCGAGGACCCGTTCGAGGAGGACCCGAACGATCTGCCGCTGCACCAGATCTCGCGGATGATCGAGATCAACCTCAAGCAGCGCCTCGGCGAGAAGGACCTGCCGGCCGCGATCCAGCCGGTCGACGGCATCCTCCTCTGAACTAGCGGATGCGGAGCGGGTCGGCGTCGATGGCCGACAGCTCGAAGCGCACGTCGGGCACGCGCTCGGCGAGGCGGGACGCGAGCCTCGGGAGGTAGCCCCGCTCGGTGTTGGTGTGGTCGGTGAGCACGACGGCCGAGCCCGTCGCGACCAGCGCGAGCACATCGTGGTGGCGCAACTCCCCGGTCAGGTACAGACCGTGTCCGGGGGCCTTCTCGAAGAGCGAGCCGCCCGCGCCGGGGCAGACCGCCACCGTCTCCACGACGTGGTCCTCCGAAGGGGTCGCCACGCGGACGGCGGCCAGCCCGAGGTGCGCCTTGATCGCCGGCAGCAGCTCGACGAGCGGGCGAGGGGAGAGCAGCGCTGCCCGGCGCCCCGCACCCACGCTCGGATCGAGGCGGTCGGGCTCCAGCGGGGCCACGTCGAGCAGCGTCCCGAACGGCTCGAGCAGCCAGTCGTTCATGCCCTCGGCGGCGGCGTCGAGCGCGGTGTGGGGGCTGTGGACCGTGACGCCGGCGCGGATCAGGGCGAGCAGCGACCTGCCCTGCGGCGTGGCCGAGGTGAGCCGCTTGAGACCCGCGAAGATCGGCGGGTGGTACGCGATCACCAGATCGACGTCGCGCGAGAGCGCCTCGTCCACCACCGGGGCCGTCAGATCCACGCAGATCAGCGCGCGGCGCACCTCGCGGGTCCCCTCGAGCAGCAGCCCGACGTTGTCCCAGCCTCCCGCCAGCGACGGCGGCGCCAGGGCCTCGACCGCGCCCACCACGTCCTGCCAGCTCGCCACGTCGACCTCCTCCCGCCCGTGTCACCCGTTCCCGCGCCACCCGCCGACACGCTTCACCCACGAGAGCGCCACGACCGCCGCGATCCCGGCGACGGCGCCGCCGACCCAGTGGCCCCAGGCGTGCGTCGTGGACTGGACCACCGCGACGGACCCGGCCCAGCCCACGATCGAAGCCGCCCAGAAGGACCGTCCGCGCAGCCACGCCGCCCGATCCCCGCCACCCGACGTGCCCCGGCGCGCCCATCCCGCGCCCATGGCCCAGGTCCCTCCAAACAGCGCTGCCACGGTGGTGATCACCGCGCTCGTCGCGGGGCTCGCGAGCATCCTGCGGAACGTCCGGCTCGGCGCGGCCAGGCGCCCGATCGCGTCGAGCAGCGCCGCGAGTGACTCCTCGGGCCCGCCCTCCGCCAGCGCGGCGTCGGTGGCTCGCGCCAGGACCTCGGCCTCGTCCGGTCCGATCACGCGGTCGAGCTCGGGGGCGACCTCGATCCGCATCGCACTGCGCGACACGACCAGCACCACGCCTCGCTCGGGCACGACGACCGGCTCCATCGCGAGGGAGTCGACGGTGAGCACCGCGAGCTCGATGCCCTCGTCGGTCCGCAGCCGATCCGCCAGCGCCCCCAGCCTGCGCTCCGCCGCCGCGTCGAGCAGGTCGCCACGGTCCGTCACCGTCCCCGTCAGGTGGTGGTCCGGCGGCATGTCGCAGGCACCGAGGACCACCGCCAGCCACAGCGGGCTCGGACGGGGGAGGGCGGTGCGGACGGGCGGCAGCATCCCCGCATCCTAGCTACGAGGGAGGGGTGCAGCTCACCGAGGCGCTGGTGCTGGTCGGCGTGGGAGCCGCCGCGGGGGTGGTGAACACCATCGCTGGCGGCGGCAGCTTCGTGACGGTGCCGGCGCTGATGTGGGCGGGCGTCCCCGTCGCGGTGGCGAACGGCACCAACCGGGTCGGCGTGCTCGCGCAGGCGACGGCGGCGGTCGGCACGTTCCGCGCGGAGATGGTGGACGGCGGCGGGGAGCTGGTGCCCCAGATCGCGGTCACCGGCGTGGGAGCGCTGTTCGGCTCGCTGGTCGCGGTGTGGCTGCCACCGGAGGCGCTCGAGACCGCCATCGGCGTCTTCATGCTGGCGCTCGTGCTGCTGGCGATGGCCCGCCCCTCGCGCTGGTCCGAGCCGGGGCCGCCGAGCCCCTGGCGCTGGCCCGCGCTGCTGGTGATCGGCGCCTATGGCGGCTTCCTCCAGGCCGGGATCGGGTTGCTGCTCCTGCCGTGCCTCGTCCGGCTCGGGGGGCTCGATCCGGTGCGCGCCAACGCGCGCAAGTCGCTCCTCGTCGCCACCTTGACGCTTCCGGCGATCGCGACCTTCGCGCTGGCGGGCGTGGTCTGGTGGGGGACGGGGGCGGTGCTCGCGGTGGGAGCGTCGCTCGGCGCGGTCATCGGCGCCCGCCTGACGACCCGGCTCGGGCCTCGGTTCGTGTGGGCCGTCCTGCTGGTGGTGGCGGCAGCTACCCTCGTCCGCAAGCTGCTGTAGCCAGGAGCGCTGTTCTGATACGATGCCCGGCCGAGCGGAACGGCACTCGACACTCGAGTGCGACCCGCTCCGGCCGAAGGGTCGTTCATGGTCGTCTCCAGGGGTGAATCGGTGGGGAAGGAGGTCCTCGACGCGATGCGGGCCGTGCGGGCGTCGCTCCCGACGTTCCATGCGGATCTCGCAGCGCGCCACGGCGCGGCGGTCGCGGCGCTGGCCAACGTGCTCGCTCGCGTCCCGGAAACCAGGGAAGCCCGGCCCGAGCTGGTCGAGCCGCTGTCCCGGGTGTTCGTCGGATCCGTCCGCACGGAGCTCGAGCAGCTCGCCGACGAGGTCTCCGGCTCGCTGCACGCGAAGTGTGCGCACCTCGACCGCCCCAGCACCCCTGCGATGGAGGAGCTCGCCCGCCAGCGTGCGCGGTGGGGCCGGGACGCCCGGGTCGCGCTCGAGGCGGTGGCGTCCTACGTCGCCGGGTGGGTCGAGGGCGGTGGTCTGTGCTGGTCGATGAACGCCGTGCCGCGCGACGTGTCGAGCCTGCGGACCGAGATCACGGCCCGCACGACCTTCGTGGAGCAGCAGGCCAGGGTCGCCATCGACCGCTGGCTCCAGCGGGCGGAGTCGGACGCGTCCACCGACGTGGTCCAGCCCGCTGCGCAGGCGCCGGCCGCCGCGAGCCCCAAGGAGCGCCTCGCCGAGCTGCTGGAGAAGGCGAAGGAGCTCGGCGTCCGCATCCGCAACGTCCCGGACAAGCCCTCCGAGCGGTACCTCGAGAAGCTCGCCGTGCAGCTCGCGGAGGTGGAGCAGAAGCGGGCCGCGAGCCAGGCCGCTGCCCCCTCGGAGGAGCGCGAGCGGCTCGACGCGCTCATGGCCTTCGCCGACCAGCTCAAGGTCCGCGTCAAGTCGGTGCCGGCGAACCCGAGCGCCACCTGGATCGCGAAGATGGAGGGCAAGCTGGTGGAGGTCGCGGAGCGCCGCGGCGTGCCCCTCCCGCCCTCCCTCCGGCCCTCCTCTCCCGAGGAGACCACGGGCACCCCGGCGCAGGCCCCCGAGCGCGTGGAGCTCGGTGCCACGATCGAGACCGCCCTGCCGGCGGTGGACGAGGAGCGTCGGGCGCGGGTGGAGAGCCTGCTCGAGCGGGCGGCGGAGACGGGGCTCGAGCTCGGTCGCGTCCCGCCCGATCCGACCGACGCCTGGATCGCGGAGACCGAGGCCAAGCTCGAGGCGGCCATCGAGCGACGGAAGGCGGAGCGGCGCGCGGAGCGCAAGCGCCGGGAGGCCGAGCGCCAGGCCCGCGTGGAGTGGATCCGGGAGCAGAGCGAGGCGCTGGGCGTCGACATCGGCGCGATCCCGGCCTTCCCGACCGACGACTGGCTGGCGCGCATCGAGATCCGCCTGCAGAGCACCGCGCACGCCCCCGCCGGTGACGTCGCGGTGGGCGACTCGGGGCGCGCCGAGCGGCTCCGGATGCTCCTCGAGTCGGCCGAGGAAGCCGGCGTGGACCTGGGCGAGATCCCCCCCGACCCGGACGACGTCTGGCTCGGCTGGGCCGAATCGCTCGTAGACAAGTCGGTCGATCACGACGTCGCGATCCCGCTCCAGTCCGAGGGCTTCGATCTCCCGTCGGGCTTCCTGATCTACGAGGAGGGAACGGTCCAGGAGCAGGTCTACGCGATCACGGAGTCCGACGAGCTGTCCATCGGTCGCGGTCGTGGCAACACGATCCAGATCCGCGACGACGCGGGCGTGTCGCGAAAGCATTGTACGATCCGGGTGGAGCGGGGCCGGTACTGGCTGCGGGACGAGGGCTCCACGAAGGGGACGTTCGTGAACGGCATCCAACACGTCGAGATCGAGCTCACGGGCGACGAGCGCCTGCAGTGCGGCGAGACCCAGTTCGTCTTCAGGATGCGGTAGTGAGCACGGACCACCGCCGCCTGCAGCTGGCCTTCGCGTACCACATGGCGCGCCAGATCCTCGAGGTGGACGAGGAGTTCCTCGCCGGTGAGCAGCGGTTCCTCGACCAGCAGTTCCCCCCGGACCTGATGCGTGAGCTCGGGTTCTTCGACGCCGCGGACCAGCCGCTGCCGGCGCTCGCCGAGGCGGCCAACGAGGCGATCTCGCTGCTGCCCGACCTGCTGACGCTCGGCGAGAAGCTCTCGATGATGGAGCAGCTGGTCGAGGCCTCCGCCGCCGACGGCGTGCTCGCGGCCGAGGAGGTCGACGCGCTCGCGGCCGCCGCCGCCATGCTCGAGATCCCGAACGACACCTGGCAGGAGCACGTGGAGAACCTGGTGTCGTCGGGGCGGCTCTCGAGGGATCAGAGCGGCGTTTAGCTAGCGGCTATAGGTGGGGAGCGGGTCGCCGTGGGCGGTCGCCGCGATGCTCCCGTGCAGGTCCCGCAGGTAGGACGCGATGGTCTCGTCGTCGCGCAGCGAGGCCTTGAGGTGCTCGACGAGCTCGATGCGCGTGACCCCGGCCTCGTCCGTCGGCTCGATCACCATGGAGCCGGTCAGCGTGTCGATGAACGGCGTGCCGTCCGTCTTGTCCCACTGGGCCACCACGCGCTCGGGCGCCGTCCGCTCGCCCTTCTGCAGCTCGTGCACCCAGGTCAGGTCGTACGAGATGGTGAGCACGTCGTGGACGGTGCAGGCGATGGTCAGCGAGTCCTCGAACTCGGGGACGGTGCCCGGCGTCACCTCCCACTCGTCGACCTCGCGCCGGTCCACCACGGTGTCGGCGTCCCTCGCGGCGGCCCAGACCTCCGCCGCGTCCGCGTGCACGAACCCGCGCGCGTGCGCCCACCAGAGCTCCGCGTCCCCGCCCGACACGATCTCGAGGGTCTCGGGGTACGGATCGGAGGGCGTGCCCTCGGGCCACGGCGCCTGGTTCTCCTCGAGCGGGGCGAGCACCGACGGGAAGTCCTCGGTCCCCGAGCTCCCACAGGCCGCCAGCGTTGCGATCCACACGTGCACGGCGGGAGTGTAGCCTGCCGCGATACGCTCCGTCCGCTGGGGGTGGCGTGGGGCGCAAGAGGAGCAAGCGGCAGCAGAAGGCCGGCCTCCCGCCCGGCAGCGCGGTCTACGTCGGCCAGCCGCGCGAGGGTGGCATGCAGATCCGCGCCTTCGCCTACGACGCGAAGGGTGTGGTCGAGCACGAGCACCCCGAGCCCGCCGACGTCCGCGCGCTCGTCGCCCCCAACCGGGTCGTGTGGCTGGACGCCGACGGCGTGCACGACGCCGAGCTGGTCAGCGAGCTCTGCGAGCTGTTCGGCGTCCACTCGCTCGCGCTCGAGGACATCCTGAACACGGCCACACGGCCCAAGCTCGACCTGTTCGAGGGGGACATCGTGCTCGTTGCGGCCGACATGGTGCGCGTGTGCGACGACGACATCGTCTCCGAGCACGTGAGCATCGTCCTCGGGCCCGGGTTCGTCCTGTCGTTCCAGGAGGGCCGCTCGGGCGACCTGTTCGATCCGCTGCGCTCCCGGATCCGCGCGGGCAACGGTCGAGTGCGCGCGATGGGCCCGGACTACCTCGCGCACGCGCTGCTCGACGCCATCGTGGACGGCTACTTCGGCGTCGTCGAGCGCATGGAGGAGGGGATCGATCGCGCCGAGGCCGAGGCGATCGACGAGCGGACGACCGAGTTCCCCAAGCGCATCTACGGGCTGAAGTCCGAGCTCACCAACCTTCGCCAGTCCGTGGTCCCGCTGCGCGAGGTGCTGGCGCGGTTGCTCAAGGGCGAGTCCCGCCTGATCGGGCGCGGCGTCCACCCGTACCTCCGCGACCTGTCCGACCACGTCATGCAGGTGCTCGACATGGTGGACAGCGGGCGTGAGCGCCTCAACGGCGTGCTCGAGCTCCACCTCGCGGTCCAGTCCCACCGCATGAACGACGTGATGAGGGTGCTCACCGTCGTCTCCACGGTGTTCATCCCGATGTCCTGGCTCGCCGGCGTGTACGGGATGAACTTCGACGACATGCCCGAGCTGCACCTCCGCTTCGGCTACTTCGGCGCGATGGGGGTGATGGTCGGGATGGCTGGCGGGATGCTCGCGTGGTTCCGCTATCGGAAGTGGCTGTGACGGCGCGCCGGTGGTGCCTCGGGGCGGTGGTCCTGGCGGGCCTGGCGTGTGGTGGCGGCCCACCGCCGACCGCGGGCACTCCCGCGCCGGCGGGGCCTGCTCGCGACGGGAAGGCCCAACAGCTCCTCGCGGTCCATCTCCCGGGTCCCGATCCCGAGGCGCTGGCGCTGTGGCGGGCGGAGGTCCTCGCGACCTGGCCGGACCTGCCCCAGACGGTCGGCGAGCCCACCGAGGGGGATGGCGTGGCCTTCTTCGAGCCGACGATCGAGGAGTTCGCGCCGATCGACGTCGAGCAGCTCGGCTTCTTCGGGCACGGCTTCGACGACGACGGGGCCCGCGCCTTCGCCGCGTCACGCGGGGTGATCCTCGCAGCCTTCCAGGTCCCGGCACAGGACGCTCACCGGATGCTGAAGGTGGCGGACGCATCGGCCCTGGCGGTGGCCGAGGCGCGCGGCGGCTGGCTCTGGGACGAGGACGCACGCCTGGCGTACACCCCGGCCGCGTTCCGTGAGGAGCGCCTCGGAGGTTGGGACGGGGAGACGCCGATCGTGTCGCGACAGGTGGCCCAACACCTGTACGACGACGGTGGGTACCTCCGGCTCGTGACCCTCGGGATGGGCAAGCTCGGACTGCCCGACCTCGTGGTCGAGGGCTTGCTGCCGCGCCACGGTGAGCTCGTCGGGTACACCGTCCAGGCGCTCGGTCAGGGGTTGGCCGAGGGGGTGGAGGTGGGACCCGACGGCTCGCTCGAGGTCGCGCTGGCCACGCTGCGGTCGCCCGACCTGCGGGAGCTGGGGCAGGCGGCGATGGCCGAGGGTGGGGACGGCGTCGTGCGCGTGCGTGCCGGGATGGGGACCGTGCGGGACGGGGACGCGGACAACCGGCTGTGGCAGCTGGACTTCGGCGAGTCCGACGCTCGGGACCGGTTCTCCGCGACGGAGCGGGAGCTGGCGAGGACCTTCGGTGGCCTGCTGACGCCCAACGAGAAGTTGCTGGCGGACCCCGGGCAGACGGCGGAGCTGGAGCGGTTCGCGGTGGAGGCCAGGGCGGAGCTCGTCACCCTCCTCGACTCGGGGCGTGGCCTGGCGGTGGGGGGGGCGTCTCTCGGTGAAGGCACCGTTCGAGACCTCGGCCGGCGGCGTCGAGTGGATCTGGGTCGCGGTCTTCGAGCGCGACGGCGACGTCCTGCGTGGGCGGCTGAGCAACGAGCCGTTCGACGTGCCCGGGCTCGTGCTCGGGGACCCGGTCACCGTCCGGCTGTCGGAGATCGGCGACTACCACTTCGTCGACGCGGATGGCACCGTCAGCGGGGGGCGCTCGGAGGAGGTCCTGCGGCGCCGCTGAGCGCCTGCTCGTGGCGGTGCAGCGCCTCCTCGAAGGCGCGCTCGTCGAGCTCCTCGCCCTCTTCCACCCAGCGCCCGTCGACGCGGATGCGCCCGTCCACGAAGCGGGCGTCGAGCCGGCCCACGAACCGCCCGCGGTGCAGCAGGGGCACGACGTACCAGCCCCAGCGGCGGTCCTTCGCCGGCTTGTACACCTCCCAGACGTAGTCGAAGCCGAACAGGAGCTTCACCAGCGTCCGGTCCCAGATCAGCGGGTCGAGCGGACCGAGGATCCTCATCCGGTCGTCCGGTTCCTCCACGGGCCGGTCGCGGAAGCCCGCCGGCGCGAGCCAGGCGCGTCGCACGCCGGGGAGCTCGACGCGTTCGACCTCGCCAGCCGCCAGCGCCTCGTCGATGACGGTCTGGCGGACGTGGTGCAGCTGCCCCCACCACGGGCCGGTCGCCGTCGACAACATCCCGCAGGCCTCCACCCGCTCGGCCAGCGCCCACCGGTGGAAGTCGGCCTCCGGCTCGGGCAGCTCGCCCAGGGAGCGCTCCGGCAGGTCGTACACCTTCTCGCGGCCGCTCCGCCCGGACACCACGACCCGGCACCGGACGGCGAGCACCTCGAGCGCCATCGTCCCCGCCTTCCCGGTCCCCTTCCACCCGTTCCAGTCCAGCGGCTCCACCCGACCGTGGTCCGAGAGCTGTGACGGCGACAGCGGACCCCGCCGCCGGACCTCGTCCTCGACGGCGTCCAGCTGGTCTTCGGTCAGCCGCTTCATCCGCTCGGTCGTGCGCCACCAGGGAGCGGCGCGCGCCGCCCGCCGGTAGTGGGGGAAGGCCGTTCGCGGCAGGAGGCAGCGCTCCTTCGCGAAGTGCTCGAAGGCGTGGCCCGGGAGCAGCGCGTCGTACACCTCGCCCCGCGTCAGCTCGTCGACCCGCGCCAGGGCCACCAGATCCGCCTGGCTCCCAAGCGGATCGAGGGGATCGAGCTGGATGCACCGGAGCCGGCCGAGGATCTGGCGCACGCCCTCGTGTCCCAGACCCTGGGGGCGGGCGAGGCCGTGGTGGGACACGAGCCGGCGGCGGAGGTCCTCGAGCACCCGCGCAGTGTACGCTCTTCGTCATGGACCCCGTGTTGCTGATGGTGGCCTTGGGGACCGCCGCTGCCGCGCTGATCGGCGCGGGCGGCGTGGCGTACGCCAGGTTGCTGGGCCGTGATCTGGCGCCGATCCGCGACCTCGCTCGCCGATGGGGGCGTCCACCCACACCCGGGATGGGGAGCAGCAGCGTCGTCGGTCGTCTGTCCGGGCGTCGGGTCCACGCGCTGGCGACGGGCCGAGGCGTCGGTGGCAAGGTTCGGATGTGGGTCCGCGTCGAGGGGCCGAAGGAGCTGTGCCTCGTTCCCAACCTGCCCGGCGAGCCCGGTCAGGCCATCGGGGTGGACGAGGAGTTCGATCGCGCGGTCCGGGGCAGCGGCCCCGGTGAGCTCCTGCGCGCCCTCGCGGTCGGCGGCGCGCGCCACCGCGTGCTGGACGCGCTGGGGGCAGGGTGCCACCTGGGCAACGGTGTCGTGTGGTGGACGGGCCCGGTGGGGACCTCGGCCGACGAGCTCCAGCGCATCGCCGCGCTCCTGGTGTCCCTGGCCGACGCGACGGCCCATCCGCGCGAGGTCTCCGCGAACCCGGAGACCCTCGGGAAGGACCCGCGCTCGGTCCGAAGGCATGCCTTGCGACAGACGGCGTTGCTGGCCGGCAAGCGAACGAGCGAGCTCGACCCGTCGGTGGTCCGCGCGATGCTCCGGGATCCGGACGCGCGAGTGGCGGTGGCGGCGGCCCGCTCGCTGGCGGACGTCGCGGCGCTGTGGGAGCTGGCGCAGGCCGAGGAGCCCGCTCGGCGCACGGTCGCGTTGGTGGCGCTGGCGGAGATGGGCGCCGACCCGCGGCGGGTCGAGGCAGGACTGCTCGCGCTGCTGGCTGCTGGTGCGGCCGACGAGGAGGTGCTGGGTGCGCTGGGTGCGGTGGGCAGCGGCGACGCGATCGGCCCCCTGCGCGCGCTCGTCGGCTTCGGCCTGAACGCTCGCGCACGAGCGGCAGCGGACGCGATCGCGCGGATCCAGGCGCGCTCCGGCCTCTCTCCGGGCGCCTTGGACCACGCTCCGACCGGCGGTGGCGAGCTGGCGGAGGCGGAACCTCCTGCCGGGGGAGGGGTGTCGCTGCCGCCGGACGGCTGATCCCGCAGCGCACGCCGCGAGGGGGCGAACGACCTCCCTGCGCCGTCAGGGGGGCGTCTTCCGCCAGCGGTCGAACTTCCCGAGGTTCTCGACCAGCATCGTCCCCAGCAGCTGCCCGGCGTCGTCGCCCGGCAGCATCTTGGACTCGATCAGCAACGTCAGCAGCGGACGCTCCAGCTCGCCGAACTCCAGCGCGAGGTCGGCGCGGATGTCCGTGTTCTTGGCGCCCGGCACCACGCCGAGGCGGACGACGAGCTTCGCGGTCGCGGGCCCCGCCTTCGTCGCGACGGGCAGCTTCCGCTTCTCGAGCTCGGCGAGGAGCATCGACCTCACCTTCGAGGCGACTGCGGCGTCGACGTCGCCCTCGATCACGACCTCCGTGGTGTCGAACTTCACCTCGCCCAGGATGGCGCGCGCCTCGTCCGCGAAGCGGCCGTCCGGGTACAGGTCGAGGAAGTCGCGGAGCGCGGAGTCGGTGCTCTTGGCGCGAGCCTCGTCGATCGCGCGCTCCTCCTCGATCTCGGCCGCGCGGCTCGCGTACCGGCCGTCGGGATGGGCCTCGCGGTACCCGCGGTACGCCGCGCTCGTGTTTCGCGTGCGCGCGTCGGTCCAGTCGAAGTGGTCCAGCTGGACGCGGGCCTCGTTCGCGTACACCCCGTCCGGCGGAGCCTTCTCGAGGAAGTCCTCCCACGCCTGGCGCGAGGGCGCCGCCATGACCGCGAGGTATCCCAGGTGCTCGATGCGGAAGCGCGCCTCGTCGACGTGCAGCCCTTCGGGGTGGTCGTGGAGGTACTGGCGGTACGCGAGGTCGGTGCCGGTCGCGTCGAACGCCGCCCACTGCAGGTCGTCGATGCCGTCCAGCGCGTCCTGCATCCAGGGGCCGTCCGGGTGCTTCTTGAGCCAGTCCTTGTACGCCGTCTCGGTGTTCACCTTGGCCGGCTTCCAGCCCTTCGGGGGCAGCGCGTCACCGGTGGACCGGACGTGCTCCCCCTCGTGCACCTCCGCCAGGAGCAGCGCCGACGGGAAGTTCGCGCCCATCACCCAGCTCCCCTGCACGAGCGTCTCTCCGACGAAGGCCTGCAGGAGGTGGGGCGTGGACAGCTGGAGCTCGGGCTTGTCGAGGACGCGACCATCCGCATAGATCGTCCCCTTGCGCGGGGGATTCAGGACGACGCCGCTCGGCCCGGTGACCGGCGGGTTGTCGGCCGGCTCGGTGAGCAGGTCGCGCAGCGGCGATGTGGCGGGAACGCGGTCCGGCGGCTCGTTCGATCCCGTGACCCTCGCGAGGCGGATCCACTGCCAGGCGAGCTCCTCCTCCATCGCGAAGGCGGCGACCTCCGCGCGGTCCCAGGCCAGGCGGGCGAGCAGCTCGGGGGTGATGGGGACGGCGAGGCAGCGGGCATCGTCGCGGGCGGCCTCGGCCTCCTGCTGCGCGCGCGCCAGGTCGGGGACCGCGACCGCCGCCTCGATGGCGTCGAAGCGGGCCAGCAGCTCCGCCTCCGGCACGGGGGTGCACGCCTCTTCCTGGGCGAAGGCGAGATGGGCGACCAGAGCCAACATCGCGGCAGCTTAGCCGTTCACCTTCAAGCGGGCAGGTCCAGCGCCCCACAGAGGAGGCGGACCAGCGGAAGTCCGGCACGGAAGCCGGCTTCGATGGCGTCCAGCAGGCGATCCTCCGACGTGGGAGCCGGGACCACCTTGCCTGGGGCGTTCGTCAGATGGCGGAGGGCCAGCGCCCGCGGGCCTCCAGCGCGCGCACCAGGGCCTCGTGGAACAGGGGTGGGAAGATGGCGCGTGCCTGCTCGTCGAACGGGGTGAAGCGGCAGACCAGCGCCAGCCCTTCCTCCTCGGGCGATCCGGTCGCCACGTGGGTCCACCGGTCGGGCAGGTCGCGCGGCAGGTCCAGCAGGAAGCCGTGCCAGGTCTGGAGGCTCGTGCCGTTCGCCACCGTCCACCATCCGAGGGGGGTGCTCCGCTCGACCCGATCGACGCCGGTCTCCTCCGCGAGCTCGCGCAGCACGGCCTCCTCGGGCCGCTCGCCGGGCTCGACCCCACCCTTGGGCAGCTGCCAGCCGGCGTGGGGGTGCTCGAAGAACAGCAGCTCCTGTTCGCGCAACCCGACCGCCACGGCCTTGTGGGTGGGCGTCGGCACGAGGTGCAGCACCATCGCGATGTCCACCGTGCAGTGCGGCAGCGACAGGAACCCCACGCGGCGCAGCTCCTCCGCGAACCCCAGCCCGCGGTAGAGCCGGATCGCCCGGTGGTTGTCGGCACGGACGCAGAGCTCGAGGCGCCGGACGCCGTGATCCCGGGACCAGGCGAGGAGACGCTCCATCAGGGCGCGCCCCAGCCCTCGACCCTGCGCGGAGGGATCGAGGTGGATCCCGAGGCTCGCGACGTGGTTGCAGTAGGTGGGGTCGAGCTTGTGCACCTGGGCCTCGCCGACGGGAACGCCCCCCACCTCGGCGACGAACATGGCCCCCCGATCGCCGGACCACCGCCCGTCGACGAAGGCCTGCACACGGTCCGCGACCCGATCCTCCGAGCCCTCGGAGGCGAGCCGCACCTGACCGTCGCCCGCCAGGAGCACGCGGTGCTCGACCTCCCACAACGTCGGTACGTCCCGGATCTCCACCGGTCGGATCACGATGGCCATGTCCTTCCCTATGGGATGTGCTCGACGGCGACCACGGGTGACGCTATGACCATAAGCATGAAAACGGTCACAAAGAGGGTCATGGATCGCCTGCCTACGTCCGCCAGCGAGCGGGTGGGGGCGACGGGGCGGGTGCTGCTCGGGTTCGGGCGCGCGGGCGTGCAGCGTCTGGTCCGGCGCTCGACCGACGACGATCGGGCGCTGGGTGAGCTGCTCGTGGGTGAGCTGGACCGGATGAAGGGACTGGCGATGAAGGTGGGGCAGATCCTGTCCTACATGGAGGTCGGCCTCCCGGAGGAGACGGCCGCCGTACTCGCTCGGCTCCAGCGGGGTGGGGAGCCCCTGTCGGGAGAGCGGGTGATCGCGGTGCTGGAGGCCGAGCTGGGCGCGCAGGTCGACGTGCTGTTCGAGCGGTTCGACCGCGAGCCCGTCGCGTCGGCCAGCATCGGCCAGGTCCACCGTGCCTCGTTCCGGGGGCGCGAGGTCGCGGTCAAGGTGCGGTACCCCGAGGTCCGCGAGACGCTGGAGGCCGACACCCGGCAGATCGGCGCGATCGCGCGTGTCGCGTCCATGGCCACCTCCGTCGACGGCCCGGCGCTGGTGGCCGAGCTGCGCGAGCGCATCCTGGAGGAGTGCGACTACGCCCACGAGGCCGAGAGCCAGCGCCGCTTCTCGCGCCTCCTGGCGGACGACCCCGTGCTCGTCGTCCCCGAGGTGATCGCGGAGCGCTCGGGCGCGGGCGTCCTGACCACGGTCTGGTGGGACGGGGCGCCGCTGTCGTCGGTGAAGGAGCTCGACGACGCCGATCGGAGCGTGGTGATCGGCGGACTCGCGCGCCTGGCCTGGGGCATGTTGCTCGGACACGGCCTGCTGCACGCCGACCCGCACCCCGGCAACTTCCTGGTCGCGCCAGGCCCGCGTCTGGTGGTGCTCGACTACGGATGCGTCAAGGAGCTCGCGCCGGACCGCGTGGCGCTGCTCCGCGGCCTCCTCGGGTGTGTGGTGGAGGGGCGGCGAGGCGAGGTGATGACGCACGCGACGGCGCTCGGTCTGGTCCCCGAGCACGGTCGCGTGGACCCCGACGAGCTGTGGGAGCTGCTCGACTTCCTGGGCGCGCCGTACCGCGGCACCTTCACCTTCGACCGCACCTGGTGGGAGACGTCCATGAAGCGGTGGAAGCGCCCGGACACCAGTCTGCGCCACCTCGGGATGCCGCCCGACTGGATGTGGGTGCAACGGACCCTCGTGGGACTGCACGCGGTCCTGGTGGGACTCGGGGCGACCGCCGACCTCGGGCCCATCGCGCGCGCTGCCCTGTCGACGCCCCCGACGTCGCAGTAGGAGGGGGCGATGCCGAGAGCGTTCACGGAAGCGGAGCGGGAGCACGTCCGCGCGCGCCTGCTCACCGCCGCCCGCGAGGCGGTCCCGCGCACCGGCATGCGCCGAACCCCGGTCGATGCGCTCACGCGTGCTGCCGGGATCTCGAAGGGAGCGTTCTACCTCTTCTTCGAGAGCAAGGAAGCGTTGTGGACGGCGCTGATGCAGGAGGGCGAGACGCGGGCGCGCGCGCGGCTCGGGGCCGAGGCGGCGGATCCGCGACCCGGCGCCACGCGGCGCGTGCTGCAGGCCATGTTCGAGATCGTCGGCAGCGACCCCGTGCTCGCGGCGATGCGCGATCCGGAGGAGCTCGCCTGGCTCGAGCGCAGCTTCCCGCCGGGTCTGCTGGCGGCCGCACGCGCCGACGACGACGCGTTCTTCGGCGAGCTGCACGACAGGCTGGTGGCGCGCGGCGAGGCGATGGCCGAGAGCCGCGAGGCGTTCGTCGGGTTGCCGCTGGTCGCCCTCGGGCTCGCGCAACAGGGTGGATGGCTGGGCGGTCGCGAGCCCGTGGTCCGCGAGCTCCTGGTGGACGCGCTGGCGCGGCGGTTGACCTCGGGGGCCTGACCGATCCACCATCAGGGTGTCCGGGGCGTGGTCCCACGAAAGGCTCTCCTTCCCCCCGGCCTCATACGAACCCCTTGCGGGACGACGTGGGCTTGGAGGGCCGCTTCCGCTGCGGGCAGAGCTGTGTCCGCAGCAGAGGTACGACATGGACCAGGCACGTCACGGGGCGGTGATCCGCCTCACGCCCACCGCGTTCTCGTCGGGGGTGCGCCATGGCTGATCGGCGCCCCCGGAACCAGCGTCCCCGCCGTCGTGGGGGCAAGGGCCGCCTCGTCGAGCGGGCGGTGATCGAGCGGCAGCAGCGGGCGATCGGGGAGCTGCAGGAGGAGCTGACGCCCGAGGTCGAGGCTCTCAGGGGGACGATCGACCGCGAGCAGGTGGTGGCGCGCATCCGCGAGCGCGCGACGACGCTGGCGCTCAGCCGCGCGACCGCCGACGTGAGCACCGTCGTGGAGGGGGCGCTGGACGAGATCTTCGGGCTCGGGCCGCTCGAGCCCCCGCTCCGCGACGCCGCTGTGCGCGCCATCCGCATCGACGGGCCGGAGATCTACGTCCACGACGAGCCGCTCGACCGTGGCTTCCGCGACGCCGCCCACGCGCGCCGGGTGGTGGACCGCATCCTCGCGGCGGTGGGTCGGGACCTCGGCCGGTCGCCCTCGGGGCTGGAGGTCACGATGGTCGACGGGAGCACGGTCCGCGCGCGCCTCGAGGGCGAGCGGGTGATCGTCGACATCCTTCGGCCCTAGCCGCGCGATCCGTCAGAGCTCGATAGACGCCGCGATCGGAGGCTCCATGTCGCCGCTGTTGCTGCTCGCCTGTGTCCACCCCACCCCGCCCGCAGCCGGCGGATGCGAGGAGCCGCCGACGCCCGAGCCGTTCGACGCCACGGCAGCCTGGGACGAGCTCGAGGAGGCGCTGCGCGAGGTCTACGCCTACCTCGAGCGCGAGGATCTGGACGTGGAGGGGCTGCTGGCGCGCACGCGCGAGCGAGCCACGGCCGCCCCCGACGCGGCGTCGTTCCGCGCGATCGCGCTGCACGCGACCTACGCGTTCACCGACCCGCACCTGCTCGTCGGACCGCTCACCGACGACGACGCCAACGTCTGGCCCACCAGCGGGGACCTGGCTCTCACCTGGGACGAGGGGCACCTCGTGGTGGTGGACGTACGGTCCGACTCCTCGGCCGCTGCCGCGGGGATCCGCCCCGGGGCGGAGCTCGTCACCGCGGACGGACAGCCGGCACGGGATCGTATCGAGGCGCTGTGGGACGGGTTGGTCCCCGATCCGAGTCCGGCGCAGTGGGCCTATGCAGCGACCGTGGTCGCCAACGGCCGCCGGACGGGGACGCGCACCCTCGGCTGGGGCGACGGCAGCACCACGGTCCTCGACAACCCGCGGGATCTCGCACGCGCCGTCTCGGAGCGCCCGCCGCTCGACAAGCGGGTGGTGGACGGGGTCTGCGTGATCCGCTTCCACAACTCGCTCGGGCGCGACGAGACGATCGGCGCCTTCGACGAGGCGGTGACCGGCTGCGACGGCGTCGTCATCGACCTCCGCAACACCCCGAGCGGCGGGAACACCGATGTCGCCCGCGCGATCATCGGTCACTTCGTCGACGAGCCACGGCCCTACCAGGTCCACGAGATCCCGGCGGTGGAGCGACAGACCACCGTGCCGCGTCACTTCGTGGAGTACGCGTTCCCTCGAGCCCCGCGGATCCCCGGTCGCCTGGCCGTGCTCGGCGGGCGGTGGACGGGGAGCATGGGCGAGGGTCTGGTGATCGGGCTCCAGGCCGCCGCGGGCGCGCGGACCTTCGGCACCGGGCTCGCCGATCTGCTGGGCGCGCTCTACACGTTCGAGCTGGAGCGCTCGGACGCCGTGCTGGAGCTCGGTGGCGAGGCGCTGTTCCGCGTCGACGGGCTTCCGCGCGAGGACTTCGTCCCGGACGTGGTGTTCGAGGCGGGTGAGCCGCTCGGTGGCGCCGATCCGGTCGAGGAGGCCGCGCTCGCCTGGGTCAGGACCCCGCCTTCTGCGCCACGCTGACCCGCCCGGCCGCGCTCTGGGCCTCCGACAGGGCCCCCGCCGCGCCGTCCGCCGCAAGCGCCAGCCCGCCGCGCACACCCGCTGCCCGACCCTGGATCGCGCGCTTGGCCCGCTGGGCCCGCTCACGCGTGTCCGACATCGGCCAGCTCCCCTCGAGCATGCGGTCGAGCGCCGACACCGAGCCCACCTCGCCGTGCTCCTCGAGCCAGGTCAGCGCCTCGGGCAGCCCCTGGTCGAGCCGCGGCAGGAGCTCCACCAGCGTGCCCTCGACCTCGGGACCACCCGCGACCAGCGCCCGCACCGCGCGGTCCGCGAAGAACGCGGCGTCGCCGAAGCGACCCAGCGCGCGCACGACCGCCGCGCGGACCGCCTCCGAGCCGTGGTTCGCGGCCGCCTCGGTCGCCATGTACCAGACGGGCCGCGGCGTGGACGGCGTCAGCGCGTCGATCAGCTCGACGATCCGCTCCGGGGGCCCGTGACGCGAGAGGTGCTCGCCGAGCAGGTGGCGGTCGATGTCCTCGATCTCCCTCAGGCGCCGGTCGAACGGATGTCCTCGGTGGACCGAGGCGAGGATCCCGGGCAGGCCGTCCTGCGTGACCCAGCGGCCGAGGAGTTCATCGGTGGTCCCGCCAGGCTGGTCCAACAGCGCGTCGATGGCGCGAGCCCGCATCCGCGGGGACGGGTCCCGCTCCGAGATCTCCTGCAGCTTCGCGACGGGATCGTCGACCCGCAGCGCCCTGGCACCCTCGACCGCGACCTGGATCTGCGCCGCGGACACGTCGCCGCGCACGTCCGAGATCACCTGGCCCCCTCGCAGCGCGAGCCCGTGGCGGCGCAGCGTGTGGCGGGCGTCCTCCGAGAGCCACGCCAGACCCAATCCGCTGGCGTCGATCCGATAGGCGTGATCGAACAGCCGATCACCCACGTCGATGTCCTGCTTCGCGCCCTTCCCCAGGCGCCCGACCACGGCCAGGTCGGGAGGCATCCCGGGCAGGTCCACCTCGACGATCGCGTAGGTCTTCTTGTTCTTCCCGCCACGGCTCACGGTGTACGTGCGGACCGAGAGCCCGTCGATCTCGCCCACCAGCTGCCGGCCCTCGCGGACCAGTCCCAGCTCCGACGCGAGCGCCTCGCGACGCCGGCGGACCGACGAGTTGATGAGGAAGATCACGACGGCGACGACGGCCATGGCCGCCACGATCGGGCAGGCGGCCATCACCACCCCGAGCACGGTGGCGAACAGCGACATCCTGCCATCTTGCCCGCCGGCGACCACCCTCGCCAGTGCCGCCGTCAGGGGTCCGCGAAGCAGCCCGGTGGCGGGTCGTCGACGCAGCACCGCTCGATCGCGTCGGCGGCCGCGCCGTAGTCCGCGTCCCAGTCGTCCTCGGAGGCGTAGACCTCGCCCAGGTCGAACGTGGGCATCCAGTGGTCCTCGGGCCAGGTGGTCTGGTACCACCGGGTCGTCAGCCCACGCGGCACCCGCCCCACGGCCTCCAGCGCGAGCGTGCAGGACCGCCGCTCGCCGAGGCGGTGGCAGGCGAGGCAGGGCGCGGCGTCCGGATCGGTCAGCATCCGCGGGGGCTGCCAGAGCGCGTCGCCCTCCATCAGCTCCTCGTGCGCCACCAGCCAGTAGGGCCCGTCGGGGTCGCCCGTCGGGAGCACGCCCGTCTGCTCCACCCACGGGTTGCGCAGGATGGCGTCGTTGTCGTGGCACTGCAGGCACGGGGAGCCCTGGAGCTCCTCGAAGGGGCGCCAGAACGGGTCGCCGAACCGGTCGGTGTCCTCCGCCGACCCGGGGCGCGGCAGGACCGTCGTGCCGAGGAAGCGCTGCTCGCCCGCGTGGGTGTCGAAGAAGCAGGTGGCACCATCGCCGGGCAGGGTCGCGATCACGTTGATCTGGTCGAAGGCCAGGTCGTCGTCGTAGTTCCGGCAGCCGAAGGCGAAGGTGGCGCCGCGCTCGTTGACGGTGGCGCCGATGCGCGTGCCCGGCGCGCAGCCGCCGATGGAGGCCCGGTCGCAGCGGATGCCGCCCTCGAGGTCGGCGAGCGACCGTACGACCCGCGTCCCGTCGGCGTCCGTGACGGTGATCGGCACCTCGACCGCGTCCTCGCAGGACATCACCGGCCACGGCCCGAGCGCCTCCTCGCAGGCCGCGAGGTATCCGGCGTTGTCGGTGATCGACGTCGGCGCCGTGGCGCTCGGCGCGGTCTCGGGCGCGCACGCCGCCAGCAGCACGGGCCAGACCGCGCGCACCTCAGCTCGCGAGCGTGGAGAGCTCGGCGACGCCACCCTCGAAGGTGCGCAGCGTCTCCTCCCACACGACGGACCGTGCGCGCGCGTCGGCGGCGGCCTGCTCCCGAGCGGCGACCGTGCGCTCGAGCAGCGCGGCGAGCTCGCGGGCCTCGTCCTCCGCGGCCTTCACGAGCCCGTCCCGCAGCGGTGCCAGGCCCTCGCGGACCCGCGCCGCCACCTCGTCCTTCGCGCCGTCCACCTGGGCGACGAGCTGCCCGCGGAGCTTCTCGGCCACCTGGTCGCGGAGGCGCTTGAGCTGCGAGCCCCCGGAGAGCACGAGCAGCACGGCGTCGCTCACCGCGTACAGCACGAGCCCGGCCCAACCGACCGGCCCCAGCAGCGCGCCGATGGTCAGGAGCGCGAGGCGCACGCCGAGCCGGCTCGCGGCGCCCTTGAGCGCGCCTTCGTACCCCTCGGTCCAGCCCGCTGCCATGGCTCCCGGGGAGAGCAGGACCGCGCCCATCGCCACGCTGAACCAGCGCTCGACGGGCTCCACGCCGTCGTCGCCGCCCGGTCCGCCCGGGACGTGGAGCGCGCCGCCCGCGAAGTCGGTCACGATGCTGGCGGCGAGCTGGTCGAAGTCCGCGGCGTCCCCTGCCATCTCGGCGCGCAGGTCGCGCAGCGAGGACTCGATCCGCGGGCGCAGGGAGCGCTGCCAGATCGCCACCCGCCCGTCGAGCCAGGCCTCGAGCTGCTTGCGCAGGGCTGCCTCCACCCGCGTGCGGCCCTTGGGCGTGAACAGGTCGAGCCCGGCGACGCCGCCGAGATCGAAGCCCGCGACGGCGTCGGGCAGCTCGGCCTCGGTCTTGACGACGAAGTCCCGCAGGTCCTCCCACACGAGCACCTGCTGCCGCTCCACGAAGGCGTCCACCGTGCGGCCCACGCGGCGGGCGATGGCGTCGAGCTGGCGCAGGGCGGGCTCGAGCTCCTCCTGGCGGCGGCGCAGCTGGTCGACGCTGGCGTCGGCGGTCGCGCGGTCCAGCTCGGCGCGGCGCAGGACCTCGGCGTGCACCTTCGTGGCGGTGGTGTGCAGGTGGCCGAGCTGGGCGCGGCCGCGCTCCTCGACGAGGAACTGCTCGAGCGCGTCCTCGAAGGGCGCGAGCCCCGTACGGACCAGCTCGCCCTCGTCCTCTTCGGGACGACGCCCCTTCGCGGTGCGATCCCAGCGGGCGTGCAGCGCGCCGCGCGCGTCGAGTGGGAAGAAGCGGTGCTCGAAGCGGTCGTCCTCGCCGACGCGACACAGCGGGCCGAGGAACTCCTTCGCGCGGGCCTGGAGGTCGGCGAGCGCCGCCGCGGGGTCGTCCGCGAGGCTCTGCAGCAGGTCGACCATCGTGACCGGGAAGAACAGGTTCGTGAGGCCCAGCGGCAGCAGCTCGCGCCGGAGCGTGCGCCGCTCGAGGTCCGTGAGGAACCGGTTCGCGGAGAGCACGACGATCACCGCGTCCGCGTCCGGCAGCGAGGACAGCGTGCGCGCCGTGCGCTGCGGGTCGTCGTCGAGCCCGGGGGTGTCGAGCAGCACCACGCCGTTCGCGAGCAGGGGCAGGGGATAGCCCACGATCGCGCGGTCCACGTCGCCGAAGCGGTCGTCGACCTCGGCACCCGCCTCGTCCTCGGTCGAGGTCCGCAGCTGGAAGCGCTCGAGGAAGCCGGCGACGTCCAGCGTCTCGCTGCGCCCGTCCCGGTATCGCACCGTCACCGTCGGCGTCTGCGCGTACACCACCTCCGTGAGGATGGCCGTGCACGGGTTCACCTTCACGGGCAGCACGGGCTGGCCGAGCAGCGCGTTGAGCAGCGTCGACTTGCCGGACGAGAAGCAGCCGAGCAGCAGGACCACGAAGCGGCCCTCGCGCGCGCGGCGGGCGGTGGTGCGCATCCAGGCCGTGGAGGACTCGGCGACGAGCCCCCCGTCCTCCGCCACCCGCGCCAGCTCGTCGAGGATCTCCGCCGCTCTCGTCCGCTTACGGACGAAGTCGTCCAGCGCCTGTGTCACCCGGCCTCCGTCGACCCCATCGTATCCCCGGCGAGGTGGGCGACGCGTCGCTCGAGCAGCTCGCGCTGGTCGGTGAGCAGCCGGTGACGCTGGTCGCGGTGGGCACGCTCGTCCCGCAGCTGGGCCCGCTGATCCGCGCGCTCGCGGGCGAGCTCCTCGGCCCGCTCGTCCCCGAGCTGCTGCAGCGCGAGCTCGAGCGCCTCGATCTGGTCGCGCAGCAGCCGGTCCGCGTCGCCCGCCATCTGGCGCACGGCCTCGACGCTCGCGTCCAGCAGCCCACGCCGGTGCGCGGCCACCGCCGAGCTGCGACCGAGCGCCGACCAGGCCAATCCGCCCGTGACCGCCAGTAGCCCGGGCAGCCACAGGCCGATCGCGAGCAACGCCGCGCCGCCGCCGATGGTGGCGGTCACCCCGAGGCGGGTGGCCCAGCCCGACTCGTGCTTGAGCGGCTTGCCGTGCAACGCGGGCACGAGCAGCTCGGCGCGATCCACGTCGTCGTCGTCGAGCTCGAGCTCGGCGAGGTCCGCGACCAGGTCCGCCCGCCAGCGAGCGAGGCGGTCCGTCATCCAGTGCTCGACGACCTGGTGCAGCCAGTGGGGCAGGGCCCTCCGCAGCACGTCGAGGTCGGGCACGGCCTCCACCTGGGCCGGGAGATCGGCCTCGAGCTGGCGCAGGAAGGCGCGCAGATCGAGCAGCAGCCGCTCGGTCTGGCGACGGACCGCCCCGAGCAGGTGCGCGGCGACCCGACGGCCCTTGCGGCGCTCCTCCTCGAGCGCGGCGTCCTCGGCGCCGAGCAGCGCGTCCACCCGTCCGAGCTCGGCGGCGGCCTGCTCCTCGGCCTCCCGCGCGCGCCGGAGTGCGTCCCCGAGCAGCAGGTGCGCGACCTCCTTGCGGCGGGCGCGGGTCAACACCAGGCGCTCGCCCCGCGCGGTCGCGAGCCACGCGTCCGTGTCCTGGAGCACCGTCCAGTCGCGGCCCACCAGCGCCCGCGCCCGGCTCGCGACCTCGGCCGCCTCGGCCTCGGGGTCGTCCGACATGCGGGCGAGCAGCTCCGTCTCCCCGAGGAGGACGGCCCGTCGGGCCGGCGCGCCCGAGCCCACGAGCGCCTCGAGCCCGGCCCGCTCCTCGGCGCCGAGCGGTGCGCCCACCGGCGTCACCCACAGGAGCGCGTGCACGCCGAGCAGACGGTCCTGCGCGCCGAGCGTGGGTCCGATCTCGGCGGCGTCCCCCTCGAGCCGCAGCGTGACGAGCTCGAGGTCCGGGCGGGCCAGCGCGCGCACGGTCCGCGCCACCAGCGCCTCGTCGCGCCCCGCCACGCCGATCCGCAGCTCGCCGTCGAGATCGCGGCACACCCGGCGCCACAGGAAGGCGGTGGCGGCGTCGCCCCCGGCCTCGAGCGCCTCCTGGATCACGCGTTCGGCCGTGCTCACGACACCCCCAGCAGCTCGGTGGTCCGTCGATCGAGCTCCTCGGCGGAGATGGGGTCCTCCACGGACTCGCCGGTCAGCCGCGTCCACAGCTCGGAGCGCTGGAAGAGCGTCATCGCCTGGAGGCGCTTGTGCGTGAACGGCTGGTCGGCGAGCAGCTCGGCCCAGCGGCCGGGCGACGCCTTGTGCGTCCGCAGCTGCTCCAGGTACTCCTCGACCTTCACGTCGGGGCGGGTGCCGAGGTGCATCCGGAGCAGCGCGCGCCCGGCGGCCTCGAGGTCGCGGCAGGAGAGCAGCCCCGCGCGATCGGCGCTGATCGTCGCCGCCCGGTGCCAGCGCGAGAGCGCCAGCCGGACCCCTACGGAGAGCGGCGCGAGCACCACCTCGAGCAGCGGCCCGACACCCTTGCGAGCGAGCGAGCGGATGCCGTTCGAGTCGACGAGGAACGCGTACAGGGTGGAGGCGGTCACGTGGTGCGCGGCGATGTGCCCGCAGAGGTGGCCCGCGAGGAACCGCCGCTCGCCCTCGCTCGCCGGCTCGAAGAAGAACGTGGAGAGGTACAGGAACGCGCGGTCGTCGGTCCCGAAGCACCCCTGGGCGCGCAGGCCGCAGCCGGCCAGGATGGCAGGGGGGACCGCGATCCGCAGCGTCCGCGCGGCGTGGAGCACGTCGCGGTACACCTCCGGCATCGTGTGCGGCCCGGCATAGACGCCGTCCTGCACCCACTCCGCGCGCTGGAGCGCGACGACGGTGTCCAGCACGTCCTCCACGCGGTGGCGCAGGGCGAGCTGGTCGAGGATGGAGGCCCCGCTCGCGTCGGCGTGCACCCACGGAGGGAGATCCTCGGCTTCGGACTCGAAGGTCGCGGCGAAGTCCGCCAGCGAGACGTACGGGGTGTCGGCCATCGATCCTCCGGTATCCCGACGCTCGGCGTACGTGCCCGACGCCTGCTTTCCTTCCTCGGTACCCGCGGAGGTGGTGCAACCCGTCGGAGACGCGATCCGCAGGTTTTCCGGTGCAAAGCGGGGTGTACCATGGTAGGAACGGAAGGTCCCCTCACCATCCAACCCCGTGGAGTTCGGCCATGAAGCCAGTGATCCTGCTGGTCGACGACGAAGAGGACCTCGTGTCGGTGCTGACGGACGCGATCCACCTGTCGATGCCCGGGTACGAAGCGGTGGGGTCGACCTCGGTGGAAGACGCCGAGAAGGCGCTCGCGAACGTCTCCGCGGGGCAGCTCTCGCTCGTGTGCGTGGACCACCGTCTCGGTGGCCGGACCGGGCTCGAGTTCCTGGAGGAGGTCCGGCGGCGCTTCCCGGACGTGCCCTCCATCCTGTTCACGGGGCAGGCCTCGCTGTCGGTGGAGGAGCGCGCGCACCAGGTGGGGGCGCGGGTACTGTGGAAGCCGATCCGGTTGTCCCAGTGGATCGGCGAGGTCCAAGCGATGCTTTCGAGTCCCGCCACCGCGGCCTGATAGGATCGCTATCGGGCGTGGTAGACATCGCGCATGAACGATCGCGAAAAGGCCTACCGTCAGATCTTCGACAACAACCGTCGCTGGGTCGCGCAGATGCGCGCCGGGCGCGAGGACTACTTCGACCACCTCGCGGAGGGGCAGTCTCCCGACTACCTCTACATCGGGTGCGCCGACAGCCGGGTCCCGGCGAACGACATCATGGGGCTCGAGCCCGGTGAGGTCTTCGTCCACCGCAACATCGCGAACCTGGTCGTCAACACCGACATGAACGCCCAGGGCGTCATCCAGTACGCGGTGGAGGTCCTGCACGTCAAGGACATCATCGTGTGCGGCCACTATGGCTGCGGTGGCGTCAAGGCCGCGATGAAGCCCGCGGACATGGGGCTGCTCAACGGCTGGCTGCGCGAGATCCGCGACGTGTACCGCATGCACGTGGGCGAGCTGCACGGCATCGAGGACGAGGAGACGCGGTACAAGCGGCTCATCGAGCTCAACGTCATGGAGCAGTGCGTCAACGTCATCAAGACGGCGTCGGTCCAGAAGCACTGGCTCAAGCACGGGTACCCGGTCGTCCACGGCTGGGTCTTCGACCTGCACGACGGGTTGCTCAAGGACCTCGAGGTGCCCTTCGAGGACATGATGAACCGCGTCCAGCAGCTCTACCGGCTCGATCCCGAGTAGCCCGCGTCGCAGACGCTCCCGCTCGTTCAGCGCAGCGAGGGCAGGAGGTCGCGTTCCTTCGGGAGCGCGAGCGCGTTCGTGCGGTGGAAGTCCGTCATCGGCTCGAGGTGGTAGCGCCCGGTGGCCTCCGAGCCGTAGAACCAGCCGAACAGCACGAAGTCCAGGAGCCACGGGGGGTCGAGCTCGATCTCCCAGAACTCGTAGTCCGGCGGGAAGGTCTGCTGGAGCTGCTCCATGCTCGAGAAGCCGCCCTCGGTCACGTTGACCTCGAACAGGACTGCGGGGCGGTCGCGCGTCAGCGTGTCCTTCAACCCGATGAAGGCGTACCGCTCGAACCCCTCGATGTCGACCTTCATCACGCCGATCCGGCCCGCGCCGACCTCGGCGAGGTGGGCGTCGCCCGTCACCAGCGGCAGCGGGATCTCCTTGCGGCCCTCGAGGCCCAGGAAGGTCGGGTCGAACGTGCCGACGACGAACGAGCCGTCCGGCGGGACGTAGAACGGCAGCGTGCCGGGCTCGTTCGAGTACCCCACCGGGTGGACCACGACGTTGGTGATGTCCGGGTTGACCTCGAGCTCCCGCCGCATCCGCACGACGGCCGGCGGCCACGGTTCGATCGCGTGGACCTTCTCGGCCACGTCCGAGAGCCACAGGCTGTGGTTGCCGAAGTTGGCACCGACGTCCAGGAAGGAGCCCCCCATGGCGCCGAGCATCTTCCGGAGGAGCGTGACCTCGCCCTTCTCGTAGACCCCGAAGTGGTAGATCATGTTGTCCACCACGTTGCCGTACTCGCCCTCCCACTCGACCCTGCCGCCCTGCATGGTGACGGTGAACTTCCCGGTCGGCGCCGTGCGGGGCGAGAACACGGTCCCGTGCGGCATCGCGGCCAGCGCGCGGCCGGGGGAGGTGGCGAGCCCGGAGTCCCGCAGGACGGTGATGCCCGCCAACAGGACGACCACGACGGACAGGCCGGCGATCAACAGCTTGGGACGGGTCATCGCGCCTCGGATCCCGAGGGGACGGACCACCGCGCCGCGCGCCCTGGGGCGGTGAGTATACTGCCCGTCGATGCGTGAGCGGGACCACTTCCTGGGGTTGGCGTCGGGCGTCGGCCTCGTGATCGCCAACATGGTCGGAGCAGGGGTGTTCCTCTCCGCCGGGTTCATGGCGCAGCAGATGGACGCCCGCACGATCCTGTGGGCGTGGGTGCTCGGTGCGTTCCTCGCGCTCTGCGGCGCCGTGGCCTACGGGGGCCTGGTCGATCGGGTGCCCCGCTCGGGCGGCGAGTACCGCTTCCTCTCCGACCTGCTCCATCCCGCGGTCGGCTTCCTGGCGGGGTGGGCCTCGCTGCTCGTCGGCTTCGCCGCGCCGGTGGCGGTGGACGGGATGGCGGTCGGTGCCTTCCTGTCGACCATCGCCCCGTGGGCACCCCGCCCCGAGCTCACGGGCTCGCTGCTGATCGCGGCGCTGACGGCCCTGCACGGCCTGCGGCTGGACCTGTCCAAGTGGGGTCAGAACGGGCTCGTCGCGATCAAGATCCTCGGCGTGCTGGCGTTCGTCGCGCTGGGGCTGGGGCTGGGTCGCCTGGCGCTGCCCGACTGGGTGCCGCCGCATCCCCCGGACTCCCCGGCGAGGGCCTTCCTCGAGTCGCAGTTCTGGATCGCGTTCGCGTTCTCCGGGTGGAACGCGGCGATCTACCTGGCCACCGAGTTCCGTGAGCCCAAGCGCGACGTGCCGCGCGCGATGGTGGTCGGCACGCTGCTGGTGTCGGTGCTGTACCTCCTGGTGAACGGGGTCCTGCTCGCGAACCTCGCTCCGGACCAGCTCGCGACGGTGCTCTCCTCCGACACGCACCGCGTCACGCTCGGCCACGTGGTCGCGGAGTCGCTGCTCGGACCGGTCGGCGGCTGGTGGATGAGCGCGTTCGCGGTCCTGGCGCTGACCAGCGCGATGTCGGCGATGATGATGGTCGGACCGCGGGTGTACGCGGAGATGGCGGACGACGGCTTCCTGCCCCGCTGGCTGTCGGGCCGGCCCGCGCCGACCGGGTCCGTCGTGCTCCAGGGCGGGCTCGCGATCCTGCTGCTGAACACCCAGACGATGCTCGAGATGGTGCAGGGGATCAGCTCGGTGCTCATGGTGTTCACCGGCTTGTGCACGCTCTCGGTCCTGCGGCTCTCGCTCGACCCCGACCCGCCGTCGTGGCCGGTGCGCGTCGCCGCCGGGATCTACACCCTGGCCGTGGGCTGGATCCTCTACATCGGGCTGACGAGCTCCTCGTCGCTGTGGGTGTGGGGCCTCGTGGTCGGCGTGCTCGGGGTCACGGGGTGGGCGTTGTCGCGTCGCGCGGTCGTGGCGTCCGCGAGCTCGGAACCCGGAGACGGCTGATGTCCCGCAAGTCGTTGGACGTGGAGACCGTGCTGACCGATCCGTCGGAGCGGGCGACCTCGGTCCCGGGTGCCGACGGCGCACCTCCGGTCGAGCCAGGGCCACCGCCAGAGGGGCGGTACGTCGATCTCGGGCAGCTCGGTCAGGGCGGGATGGGCGAGGTCCGCCGCGTGCTCGACCGGGAGCTCGACCGCGTCCTGGCGATGAAGGTGGTCCACGCGCCGCTGCTGGAGCGGCCGGCGGCCCTCGCGCGCTTCTTGGACGAGGCCCGGGCGACCGCACAGCTCCAGCACCCGTCGATCGTGCCGGTCCACGACGTGGGGCGGCTCCCCGACGGGCGCCTGTGGTTCACGATGAAGGAGGTGCGCGGGCGCACGCTGGGCCAGGCGATCGAGGACCTGCACGCGGTGTCCGCTCGCGGATGGGGCCGCCCCGCGTCGGGTTGGACCCTGCATCGCGTGATGAGCGCCTTCCACGTCGCCTGCCAGGCGGTGGCCTACGCCCACGAGCACGGGGTGATCCATCGCGATCTGAAGCCCGAGAACGTGATGCTCGGCGACCGCGGCGAGGTCTACGTCCTGGACTGGGGGCTCGCGAAGATCAAGGGCCGACCCGAGCAGCCGGGCGACGCAGGAGCGCCCGAGGTGGTGTCGTCGCGCCGGTCGAGCGAGCACGCGACCCGCATGGGCCAGGTGGCCGGGACGCCGCACTACATGCCGCCGGAGCAGGCGCGCGGCGAGATCGATCGCATCGACGCCCGCAGCGACGTCTACTCGCTCGGCGCCATCCTCTACGAGATCCTGGCCGGCAAGCCTCCCTACGAGGGCTCCGGAGCCTCGGTCGTCCGCCAGGTGATCCAGGGACCGCCGCCTGCGCTCGGTGCAGAGTCCCTGAGCACCTTCAGCTTCGATCTGTCGGTGCCCACACCCGCCGCGGCCTCGGGACCGCCGCTTCCCCAGGAGCTCGTCGACGCGTGCGAGCTCGCCATGGCGCGCGATCGGGACGCTCGGCCCGGATCGGCGCTCGCGCTCGCGGAGGCCGTGGAGGCCTGGTTGGACGGCAGTCGCCGCCGGGAGCAGGCGCTGGCGGTGGTGGAGGGGTGCGCGGCGCTGGTGGCCGAGGCCGAGGCGCTCGCGGCCCGGGCTGCGGCACTTCGGGAGGCGTCGGCGCGGCTGCTGGCCGACGTGGCGCCGTGGGAGCCCGAGGAGCGCAAGGCGGCCGGGTGGGAGAAGGCGGAGGAGGCGCGAAGCGCGGAGGTCGCCGCCGAGCTCGAGCAGCTGCGGGTGGACGAGACGTTGCGGGTCGCGCTCCAGATCGACCCCGGCCTGGTGGAGGCGCGCGTCGCCCTCGTCGAGCGGCACCTGGCGCGCCACGCGAAGGCCGAGGCGGCGAGGGAGCCGTTGGAGCAGGTGGAGGCGTTGCTGCGCTCGCAGGCGGCCGCCCTCCCCGAGTGGCACCCCGCCCGCCGGCGCGTGGCGGACCACCTCCAGGGCGACGGTGCCATCACGCTCGCCACCGATCCCCCGGGGGCCGAGGTCCTCCTCCATCGGTACGTGACCCGGAACCGCCGCATGGTGGTGGAGCCTGCGGGAACGCTCGGGACCACGCCGCTGCGGCGCGTGAAGCTGCCGATGGGTCGGTACGTCGCCGTCCTGCGACACCCGGGTCGCACCGACGTCCGCTACCCCTTCGAGATCGGCCGCCACGGCTACTGGGATGGCGGCGCACCCGGCGTGCGTGGCCCCTTCCCGGTGTGGCTGCCCCCCGACGGCGAGCTCGGGCCCGACGAGGTGTACGTGCCGGCGGGGTGGTTCCGGTCCGGGGGCGATCCGGAGGTCGGGGGCACCGCGGAGCGGTGGTGGTGCGACGCGCTGGTGGTCCAGCGTTTCCCGGTGACCAATCGCGCGTACATCGCGTTCCTCGACGACCTCGTGGCCAGTGGCAGGACAGGGGAGGCCCTGCGCTACGCTCCGCGCGAGCGTCCGGCGACGGCCTCCGAGACCGGGGCGCTGATCTACGCGTTCGACGGGGCGCGGTTCGGGTTGCGCGCCGACGCCCAGGGGGACGCGTGGCTGCCGGACTGGCCCGTGCTCCAGGTGGACTGGTACGGGGCCAGCGCCTACCTCGCCTGGCTCGCCGAGCGCACCGGTCGTCCCTGGCGGCTGCCCTGCGAGCTCGAGTGGGAGAAGGCGGCGCGAGGGGTCGACGGTCGCTGGTACCCGTGGGGTGACGCGCTCGATCCGTCGTGGTGCCGGATGTTCGACTCGCCCCGCGGACGGGCCCACGGCGACTACGGCCCCACCGTGGTCGACAGCCATCCGGTCGACGTCAGCCCCTACGGCGTCCGCGGGCTCGGCGGCAACGTGCAGGACTGGTGCCTCGATCGGTTCGACGGGCCACCCGCCGTCCTCGAACGACGCGTGCATCCACCCGATCCGTCGACGTACGCCGACACCTTGGACCTCAGGGTGGTGCGCGGCGGCTCCTGGGTCACGAACGTGCGGCACACCCGCTCCGCCAACCGCTATCGGTACGCGCCGACCAGCCGGAACTCGTTCCTCGGTTTTCGAGGCGTGTACCGACCCACGTCCGCTCTGGGGTCGGTGCGACGGTAGGGTGGAGGGAGGAGGGCGCGGATGGATCTCGCGGCCGAGCTACGTCCGATCCTCGAGCTGCCGACGGGGACGAGCACCTCGGGGTACCCGTACCTGCACCGGGTGGCGTGGGCGCGGCTCCGCGACTGGATCCCACACACGTTCGCCGAGGGCGCCGCTCTCCTGGACGTGCTCGGCGACGACGAGCGGGACGCGGCCAGGGTCGTGCGCCAGGTGGTGTCCACGGCCGCCATCACGGCACCACCCGATCTGTGGCTCCTCCGCCAGGTGGTGGGTGCGCTCGCGACCGAGGGCTGGCTGCAGCGCCTCGAGCAGGGCATCGACGTGCTGCCCGACGAGCTCGAGCCCGACGTCACGCTGCTCATGGCGCGCGGGTACGCGGTGCGTGCGGGCGGCGGCTTCCGCTGGAGCGACGACGCCAGCGCTGGGCGCGTGCTGCGCGAGACCGGACCACTGCCTGCCTGGCCCGGCGACCTGTCGCGCCGCTGGGTGGAGGCCTGCTCGGGGACTCGCGAGCACGACGCGCTGCTGCTCGAGGTGCTCGCCGAGATCCCGGAGCGCGCGCCGCACCCGCCGCCCGCATGGGTCGCGACCCCCGAGGACCTCGATCTGGGCTTCCGCCTGGTGGGGTTGGTCCTCGGCCTGCGGGGTGCGGGGCGCATCGACGACGCGCTGCGTGGCGAGCTGCCGCTCCCGGAGGCCCTGAAGTCCCGCGCGGTCGCGTTGCTCCGTCGCGTCGGCTGGTGGGGGGAGCACGGTCCGACCGCGCTCGGTCGCCGCGGGCTGCGCCGAGGGCCAGGTCCCTTCGGCATCATCGAGACCTACCACCCGTACCTGTCGTCGCTCCCACGCATCTGGCGGGAGGGGAAGGGGTCGGTCCACGTGGAGCGCGCGGGCAACGTCGCCGCCAGCCAGGACGCCAACCGCGAGACCTTCCGCCGCGCGAACGACGCCTTGGACCGCTACTGCGAGGACACGGGCTTCGACTACCGGGTGTTCGTGGAGCACGCCGTGGGCCGCGGAGAGGCCACCCGCCAGCGCTGGGCGCGCGACGGCGACCGGCGGGCCCATGTCGGCGCCGACCTCGAGGCGGCAGCGCTGGACGCCGCGCGCAGCGAGCAGGCCCAGGGTCGCCTGCCGCCAGACATGCGCTTCGTGCAGGCGGACATCGGGCGGCCCGAGGTCCTGGTGGCGGCGCTGCGGGCGGAGGGGCTCGATCCGCGCGGGGCGGTGATGGTCGTGGGCAACGGCCTGCACGAGGTCCGCGGCCGGACGGACGACGGCATGGTCGAGGTCTTCCGCGGATACGCCGAGGCCGGCATCGTGCTGTTGTTCACGGAGGAGAGCGCGCTCGCCGTCGACGACCTGCTCCGCACCGCGTACAACACGTACCACGCTGGTTTTCGCTACGTGCACGAGCGCAGCGGGCAGGCGCTCCGCCCCGCGAGCCCCACGCCCGAGCCCGGCCTCGGCCCCCCGCTCCGCGCGAGCTGGCAGGCGTGCGCCACCCGCGCCGGCTACGTCCGCGCCGACGAGTACTGCTGGCAGAGCCGCACGATCTACCCGACCACCCCCGTGAACGGGCACAACCCGAGCGTGAGCGTCACGCACTTCTTCGTGCCCCCTCGGGTCGCCCTTGGCGCCTGAGGACCCGCCGGACGCATGGCTGGGGTCGACACGGGAGTGGGCGATCGAGTGGGGCCTGCTGGGAGGTGCGCTGCCGCCCCTGGTGGCGTTGGTCGCGATCGGCGTCGGTACGCTGATGTTCCGTCGCCACCACCGTTGCGGTCCTGGGAGCTGGCGTTGTTGCTCGTGGCGTGTGGTGGTGCGGGCGGTCTGTTCGGGTTCGGCGCGGGGGCGCTCGGTCGGCGGGTGGTGGCGGTGCTCGATCGGTACGGGCGCGGGTGGGCGGGCCTCCTCGGTGTGCCGGTCGCGCTGGTGGGGTCCTGGACGGTCTTGTTGGGCATCTGGGGCGCGTTCGCAATCGTCCAGGGCCGCGTGATGTCGCTCGGTCGGTTCTGGTCGGCGTATGCGCCGCCCGTGTCCTTCGCCGCCACGGTGTTGCTGTTGCCGAGCGTCTGGGTCTGGGTGGCGATGCGGCGGCGCGGGGGGCGGGCGGCCGCGCGGATCGGGTTCGTCCTCGTCGTGGCGGCCTTCGTGGGCCCGATCGGGTTCCTCGGGGCGCTGGTGGGCCTGTCCCGCTGAGTGGGACGATAGACTCTCCCGGTGTGCGTTCCCGGTCGACGACATCGAGCTCACATGGCGCACCCGGTCCTGGCAAAAAATAGTTCTATAAAGATCTTGCGTAGCCCACATGGGGGGGGGTACACCCCTCTTGCCCGGGATGAGTTGCTCCCGGCGTCCAATTGCTCCGAGATGGAGCGGTGCGGACGACCGTGGGTTCCGTGGCGAGGAGGACCAGATGAACAGGATTTCGGGTGGCGGAGAGTTCCAGGACAGCGTTGTGTACACCACAGGGCGGCGATACACTTGGGTGACCGAGTGGCTCTTGTGCCACGGAATCCCCTCGGCGGATGTGATGGTGAACATCCGGAACATCGTGAACAACTGGCAAGTGGAGCCTGTGTATCAGACGGCGCCCGTGCTGACGGAGTACCCGGACAGCCCGACGGTCTTCACGTCCGTCAGCCCGCACTCGTCGGCCGGGTTCCACATGGACCGGGAGACCCTCGGGCTCACCACTAAGTACTGGATCCGCTTCGGGTACGCTGCGAGCAACAGCTCCGGCGTCTCCATCGGGACCGCGGACGTGGCAGCAACGGCCGCGTACGGTGTGTTCGGAAAGGAGGTCGGGCGCGGCAAGATCGTGATCAACCCCGGCATGATCTCCGGGACGGACACGAACTACTTCGAGATCGGCGGTTGGACGCCGACGGTCGACTTCAGCAAGATGATGGCGGCGCTCGTGGTCATGAACAACCTGTCGACGTACATGGAGGTGCAGCTGGTCTGCCGGACGGCGATGGACCCGCGCGCTCCGAACGCCTGGCAGGAGTGCGAGGGGGGCACGTGGGACACCCCGGCCTCGGGCACGTCCGTGCGGAACACGACCGCCCTGTCGGCGCCCGTCGGTGCGGCTTTCAGCACCAACCTCCTGGTGCAGTTCGGGCTCGCGGTGCGGAAGAAGTCCGGTGCGGGCGGCAACCCGATGGCCGACATCTACGTCGCCGTCTCCGCCAGCTACGCATAGGAGGCAACGGTGCCCGCGACCAACGACCATTGGCTTCACGATCTTCGCACGCAGTTCGGCGTCGTCAGCGTGCAGGACATGGAGATGGATCCAGACCATCTACGGGTCCTATTTAGCCAAACCGAACGAGGATTGGGGACCTTTCCCGAAGTAGTCAAGATCGAAAGTGATGGGTCGGTGAGTCACCCCTCCCCTCCTGGTCCAGGAGGAACAAATGTGGACGTTCAGATCGTCGATGCACGTGGGGTGATGGTGCCCGTGGGGCTGAACGCGTCAGTGCCCGAGTTTCCAAATGGTGCCGAGTGGGCACGGGCAACAGGCCAAGCAGTGCTGTACTTCAGCGCACTAACGGGCCCCCCTGGCCCCTTGGGTCGCTGGCCCAACATCGATATCCAGCGGGCCAGCTTCTCAGCTTCTACTGGAACGTGGACGTCGCGTGGCGCCATGCCGTTTTCGACCCCAAACACGGATCGCTATCTCTTTGCGGCATCGTATAGCCGCGCAGGCGTGCCACAAGAGGAATTGGACGATCGAATCGTCGTGTACGTTTCAACGCCACACGGCTTCGAATGGAACGGCCCAATCGGCAGCGATGTGTGCTGGGCTTGGGACCGAAACGGTGCAACCGCGGCGCAGCCGATCAATGACCAGGTGATTGGGAACGTTCCGATACAGTCGATCGACAACCCGCTCGCCTCACCCGTCCGTCCGATCCCTTCGACCTACTCGGCGTTCGTGGCGGAACATGTTCCAAACAGCACCGGAGGAACGGATCTGAATCTACTGTGGGTAGATTTCCGTGACCCTACGAGGTTCGGTGGTGTGGAGTCGAGGCAGACGATCCAGCGCTATCGCAACGTTAATGGACCTGGCATTGCCGGGGCGGACTCCATCACGCTGATGGGTCTCGGGGCTCGTAGATGGCCGCTGCGGGACAGTTTTGGACCGGCTGGCGACGGATACGCGTTCCTGCTGTATGCGTACTTCTGTGGCCCTGGGGGATGCTGTCCCCCGTGCCGGAGTAGACATCCGGCGGTGCGTTAATCCCCGCGGGTCGGTCTGGGGCAGGTGCACGTGAGCGAGCAGGACGAGGGCGTGGGTGGAGACCGTCCGGAAGTGGACGGCGGGCAGCGCGGCCGTCCCGGACGTCGGAGCGTCGAGGACCGCCGGAGCGCAGTGCTGGAGCTCATCGGTGGGAAGGCGACGGTGGACCAGCTGGCGCGGCGACAAGGGGGTGATCCCCGAAACGGTGGAGGGCTGGCGGCAGGACGCGCTGGAGGGGCTGGAGGCGGCGCTGCGGCGAGGCACCGGGCGCACGGGTCGGGAGCTCGAGCTCGAGAAGGAGAACCAAGGGAGCTACGCGGTGCGGTCACGGACCTGTCCATCGAGAAGGCGATTCTGAAGCGGAGCTCGACAAGTGCCGCCCCTTCAGTGCCCGCGAGGTCGCGGCGATGAGACGAGACCGACGCGGGCGTAGTGACCGTGGTGGGTCTGTGCAGGCTGCTCAACCACTGTCGCGTGCAGGGTGAGACGCGGCGCGGCGGCCGTCACGCGGAGGAGCGCAAGGCCGCGGCTCCACCGGCCGTCCGGACGGGGGGTGTCGGGGGCCGAGCTGCTGGTGGCCATCGGTGGCGGTGTTGAAGGACCACGCGAGCGGGGCCACCGGAAGGTCTGGGCGACGCTGAGGCGGCAGGGCACGCAGGGTGGGAACTGCAAGCGGGTCGCGGAAGTTGCGAAGGCCAACGGGGAGATGCAGGAGGCCAACGCCCCTCGGGCCGATGCTGTGCGGCCTCGCGGGCACGTTGTCGTGCCGGAGCCCAACCGCCGGTTCGCGTTCGACCTGACGACCGTGTGGACGCGCCGGGATGGGCTCGTGGCGGTGGTCCTGACGGTCGACCGGACGGGCGGGGCGTGCTCGACGTCGCCGCCACGAAGTCTCAGGAGTCCGGACCGGTGTTGGCGACCGTCGAGCTGCGCGCGCTGGAACGGGCCTTCGGCACCAGTCCGACCAGGTGCCCGAGGGGTGGAGCTGCGCTCGGACCACGGCCCGCAGTACACCGGCCAGGACGCTCCAGGACCTGGCCCTCCGCTGGAACCTCGTCCAGACCTTCGCGCCCGCGTCGGGCGGCCCACCGGTAATGCCCTGGCCGAACGCACCATCCAGACGATGAAGATCGAGTGCCTCTGGCCGTCCGAGTTCGACGGCGTCGAGGACCAAAAGTCGCTCTGGAGGCGTGGCGCCTGTCGTTCAACGACGAGCGCCCCCACCAGGCCCTCGGCTGGAGGACGCCGTCCGAGTCGCGCTGCGAAGCTGGGGTTGTCCCCGACGAGGGCGGCCGCGTGAGCGGGCTGGCGCTCCCATCCGGGGTCGCAGAGCCCCCGCCGGAGGCATCCGTCCGCCCGTCACCCACGCGCAGCGGGGACCGCAAGGGCGACGCGCAGGCCACCGAGCGGCCGGAGCCACCCGCAGACGCGCACAGGGTACCGACCGCAGGTCGGTGCGCGAGCACGGCGAGGATGGCGAGGACCGCGACGTGGCCGGAGCAGAGCCCGGCGGTACGTCCCGGCAGTGACGGGCGGGCGGAGGCCGACCAGCCGCCGACGCTCGGGGTGGGTGGCCGGATCAGCTACCAGGCGTTCGATGTGGGGTCGACCGATTCCCGCGGCGTCGAATGTCTTGCAGTCGGGGGGACACGGCACTTCTGTGGCCCTGGGGGACCGAACTTCCAACGTCGCGGTTGGTGCGATGCATTCTGGGTCTATTTCAACCAGCCCACCTTGGGTGGCGGTCTAACTGATCCGAGTCGCGTATTTGCGGTCGATCCAAACGCGCCTGTCAGGGTAACCAACGCGTGGAGACTCGTGCCCACTGAGCCGAGGACTGCCTTCGGATATCCATTCATCGTCGACGACGAGAATTACGAAACCGGGACATCTGATCCGATGGCGGTGTTTTCCTTTGGCGCCGTCGACAAGGCTGTAGATCCATTCGACAGCGGTGACGCTTTCTACAGTCAGCCGAATGAGCTCTATGCCATATCACTCACCGGCCCAGGCGTCGCCTCTTCGACTCACTTGCCGGATGACGTACCGCAAGAAATCACTCCGATGTACCAGGACCTGCTCAGCGAACCGCTGACCCGTGGTCCGGTGCGACACAATGACGCTGAGCCAATGACCATTCAAACACCGACGGGTCGACGAACCTTCGTATACTATACTGTGCTGGATCAGCATTTGACGAGGCCGCTCAACCACTGGAGACTACGCAGTGCCGAGACGCTTCGCTAGCGCCGTCACGATCACGTTCGCCGTGGTAGGGTGCCATCGCACGTCGAGCGGTGACGGAACGAGTGACGTGTCCCTTGATGACACGTTCACGGTGGATACGGGGGCAACGTCATACGAGAGTAGCGTGCGCCATTCTGGAGAACCCGGGTCGACCGGAGGTGGTTCTTGCCTTCGTGCCCGCCAGGTGAGGGAACTGCAAGCGGGCACCTCCGTTGCGTTTGTGCTCTTACTGCCCGACGCTGACAACGGCTGGTTCGTGGATCCCATACTGGGCACGTATCAGCCGCTGGACGACGAGTTCATGGCCGATCTTCCAGCGGGTCGCGTTCTTCGATACACTCTGCTCGGGCGTCCTGGGCGCTGGATGGAGTTCCGCTACGACGCGGACGGGCGGCTGGTGGAGGAGACCTCGGACAACGAGGGGCTGATTCGATGGACCTACGATGGCGACGGGTACCTGATGCGGTATGACTCAGACATCAACCGCCACCAGTCGGTCCGTGCGAGCGAGTTCGAATGGGACGCCGCGACCGGCCTGGCATCACAGGTGACATATTCGGTGGATGCTGTCCAGTTGTCGCGGGTGCGTTACACCGCCGACCGAGACGGCCGCTACGCATCCAGCGTGACAACGCTGCTCCCGTCTGAGGATGATGTGCGCTGGGACCGGTTCGAGTACGATTCGGTGGACCGACTGACCAAATGGGGAATCAATGAGCACTCATTCCTCTGGTTGTATCGAATTGCCTGGGATGGAGACAGGATCGTCCGTAGTGAGTCCATTGGGCAGGGGTCACGTGACTGTATTGAGTATGAGTACGACGACAACGGCCATATCCTGCGGCTACAGCAGGGGCCGGTATGTGGGTCGTCGGAATACCGACTTCTCTACTTGTTCGAGTACGATGACCGAGGCAACCAGACGAGGTGGGAGCTTTGGACGCCGTTGGGTGGACTCTCGGAATCGTGGACGATGGAGTTCGATGCCCAGGATCGCCCCTTGTTTCGGAGGCACGAGCAAGGGACGTGGTGGGAGACGCTGACGACCACCTACGAAGAGGACGTCTCGTGCGATCCGCCGCCCCACTGACGCTGGCGTCGGTGATGCTCGTGGGCTGCGGTACAGATCCGACGATACCACTCCACGTGGAACCGACCCACAGCGCCACGCACACCGGCGAAGACGCGAGCACGGGCGAAACGGGGTTCGGCCACACGGGGTCGACCTCAGGTTCGTGTGTGGTCGCAAGGCAGGAGGTCACGGTCGGCTCGGCCCCGCCTTCTGTGCGTTTCGTGTTGTATCTCCCCGACCGGGACGATGGGTGGCCCACGGAGAGCGTCTACGTGCCCGTGTACCATCCGGCGGTCGCCCCGGATTCCTTGGAGATGCCGCCTGGACGCATCCTTCGCTACACTATCGTCGACCGACCAGCAGATCTGGTGGTGGATTACGATCACGACGAGGTCGGGAGGCTGGTTGCGGCCCGCTCGCCCAGCACGGATCAGCGGTGGTCCTACGACGCCGCGGGACATCTGACGCTTTACGAGCGAGACGGCGGATCGACGACGGCGGAGTACACGTGGGACAGTGGGTCACGACTCGTGACGGAGATCGCGACCACGAATTCTGGTCGGCGGAGTTGGTTCTACAAGTACACGGCGAACGGGAAGGGCCAATATGCGACTCGGACGAAGGCGCCCAACCCCTCCCTGCCGGCGCAGGCGTTCGAACAGTACGAGCAGGATGCGCTCGGGCGCCTCACGAGGCATGTCACGGTCGACGAAGGCTATCAGTATCAGGTCGTCGACGAGTACGAGTGGGACGCGCAAGACCGGGTGGTGGCGCTCACATCGACCTATCGTGATCCATTCTCGGGCGTGATCCAGGAGTGCGCGCTCTGGGTGTATGACGGGAGCCACCTCTCGACGGTGACGAGAGGGTGTGACCCGAACTCGCGAGAGGTCGAGACCTACACCTACGACGCTCGAGGGAACTGGGTGTATTGGGAGGACCGAATGCCGGACGGAACGGCCCGCGCAACCCACACGATGACCTACGACTCAGGTGGCCGCAGACTCAGCCGTCTGTCGGAGGTGGGAGCATCCTATGAGGGCGGGGTGAGCCGCCGCGAGGAGGTGACCACCACCTATATGGATGGGATGGATTGCGATCCTCCGTGACGTCCAACGGCGACGGGTCGCCGAGCCGAGCCGGAGCGAGGCCGCCTCGTGCTGGACGAGGAGACGATCAACCACCGGGTGGGCTCGACTCGAACCACCTGGACGTATGACGATCAGGACCGCGTGCTGTCCCAGGCTCTCCAGTACACGGGCCCGGACAATGACCAGACGCCCCTCGTCGACGAGTACGAGTACGAGGACGGTGTCTCGTGTGGCAGGCCGTTCGTGATGGGTGATTGGCGGGATCCGGCGGTGCCGTGAGCGTCGCTCATCGGCGTCGGCGCAGGCCCCCCAACGCGAGCAACACACCCAGCAGCGACCCGGGGCCGGGGCCGGTCTGGCAGCGGCGACGCTCCGCCCGGTCGATCGCGTCCTGCTCCGCTTCGTCCTCGGCCGCGGGGGCGGGAGTCGGCGGCGTCGGGGTGACGCCGGGGATGCCGTCGACGAGCACGCTGGCCAGCGCCATCGGGGCGGTCTTCGCGGCGGGTGCGGAGAGCCTCGACGGTGCGGCGGTCGTCTGCTCCCCGCCGTCGGGCGGGCCGCCCCAGCGACCGTGGGTCGCACTCTTGCAGGCGACCTCGCCCTCCCAGCGGTGGAGGATGACGTAGCGCCCCTGGAACTGGTTGCTCCCGCTGGGCGCGGCCCCCCGCTCGCTCAGCTCACCACTGGGGTCGGGCATGCCGCGACCGCCGATGACGGGCTCGGCGGCCTTGAACACGAGGTCCTCCTTCAGCCCGTCAGCGCCGTAGCGGTAGTGCAGGCGGGTGAGCGTGTATCCATAGGCATTTCCTCCGCCAGCGACGTCGCCACCGAGGGTGAGGATGTCGGACTCCTCGAGCGGCGGGGTGGGGCAGGGGTCGCAGGAGCCGGCGTCCCAGGCGTACTCGGTGACGACGGTGCCGGGGCGGGCGACCTCGGTGAACAGGGACTCGTAGAAGGAGCCGAAGTCCTTGCGGACGTCGTCGCGGACGCGGAGATTTGTGGGGATGAACGTGTTCTCGTAGTTGGCGACCTCGTAGCGCTGGTTCTTCGCCAGGATGTGGACGATGAGATCCTGCTGGCCCTGGCTGTTGAGGAGGCCGAGGCGGACGGGGAGCTGGAACTTCTCGTCGTCGTAGTGCATGCGGAGCGGCGAGAGCACGGCGCGGCCGTCGACGAACTGGACCTTCTCGGGGTTGACCCTGGCGACGAAGAACCTGGTCCCCGCCTCGACGTAGGGGCGCAGCACGGGCTCGGCCCCCTCGGGGATGTGGTACTTCTCCTGCTTGAGCCAGGTGTCCAGACCGCCGGAGTCCTTGGCGGAGAGCACGACCACCTCGTACTCGCCGACCTCGAACCGCGCCTCGACCTTCACACCGAGGTCGTCCATCGCTCCGTCCGCCCTCACGGCACTGAGGAGCATCCCCTCCTCCGCCCACTCCTCTTCGGGCGGGGGGACCCAGCAGGGGTCCTGCTCCCAGTACTCGACGAGCCGGGGCGCTGCGAGCCGGTCGACGTGCGCGAACACGTCCCTGGGCAGCGTGCGCACATTCTCCTTCTGCAGCACCTGGGGCACCGGGACGACCATGGCGAAAGCCTCGGGCGGACCCTGGTAGTTGTTCTGCATCGACAGCACGGTCTTCGTGCCGTCGCGCATCAGGACGACCATGGTGGCGTCGTTGTAGAGCTGGGTGTCGGCGCCGGCGACGTAGAAGCCGCAGAAAGCGAGCGCCTGGGCGGGCGCGAGCGCCAACGCGAAGAGAAGGGGGAACCTCATGTCGTCCTCCGGGCGGCAGCATACGCTGATGCGCCGTGGATCGCGGCAGGGGAGGGAAGCATGGAACTCGGAGCGTTCTCGGTGAGCCTGGCGGTGAAGGACCTCGCGCGCAGTCGCGCGTTCTACGAGGCGCTCGGCTTCGTGGCGACGGGAGGTGCAGCGGAGCAGGGCTGGCTCATCCTCGCGAACGGGACCACCGTGATCGGGCTGTTCCAGGGGATGTTCGACAAGAACCTGCTGACCTTCAACCCGGGCTGGCGACAGGACACCACGGAGGTGGACCCGTTCCTCGACGTGCGGGAGATCGAGCGGCGGCTGGTCGACGCGGGCATCGAGATCCAGCGCTCGAACACCGCGGAGAGCGCTTCCGGTCCGGCCCACCTGACGCTCGTGGACCCCGACGGAAACCCGGTCCTCATCGACCAGCACCGCTGATCTCGGCTCACCGCCGTCGGCGCAGCCCCACCATCGCGAGCAGCAACCCCAGCATCGACCCCGGAACGGGTCCCGTCTGGCAGCGGCGCTCGGCCTTCTCGACGGCCTTCTCGTCCATGTCCTCGGCGGAGGGCGGAGGCGGCGTGGGGGTGACACCGGGGATGCCGTCGACCAGCACGCTGGCGAGGGCCATCGGCGCCGTCTTCGCGGCGGGTGCGGAGAGCTTCGACGGTGCGGCCGTCGTCTGCTCGCCGCCGTCGGGTGGACCGCCCCAGCGGCCGCGCGTGGGGTCCTTGCACGTGACCTCGCCCTCCCAGCGGTGGAGGATGACGTAGCGCCCCTGGAACTGGTTGCTCCCGCTGGGGTTCGCGCCGCGCTCGCTCAGCTCACCACTGGGATCGGGCATGCCGCGACCGCCGATGACGGGCTCGGCGGCCTTGAACACGAGGTCCTCCTTCAGCCCGTCGGCGCCGTAGCGGTAGTGCAGTCGGGTCAGCGTGTATCCGTACGCGTTGCTGTCGCCGGCGATGTCGCCACCGAGGGTGAGGATGTCGGACTCCTCGAGCGGCGGCGTGGGGCAGGGGTCGCAGGAGCCGGCGTCCCAGGCGTACTCGGTGACGACGGTGCCGGGGCGGGCGACCTCGGTGAACAGCGACTCGTAGAAGGAGCCGAAGTCCTTGCGGACGTCGTCGCGGACGCGGAGGTTCGTCGGGATGAAGGCGTTCTCGTAGTTGGCGACCTCGTAGCGCTGGTTCCTGGCCAGGATGTGGACGATGAGATCCTGCTGGCCCTGGCTGTTGAGGAGGCCGAGGCGGACGGGGAGCTGGAACTTCTCGTCGTCGTAGTGCATGCGGAGCGGCGAGAGCACGGCGCGGCCGTCGACGAACTGGACCTTCTCGGGGTTGACCTTGGCGACGAAGAACCTGGTCCCCGCCTCGACGTAGGGGCGCAGGACGGGCTCGGCCCCCTCGGGGATGTGGTACTTCTCCTGCTTGAGCCAGGTGTCGAGACCGCCCGAGTCCCTGGCGGAGAGCACGACCACCTCGTACTCACCGACCTCGAACCGCGCCTCGACCGTCACGCCCAGACCGGGGGCGGCGTTCCCCTCCATCACCACGGCGCTGGGCAACACCAGGTCGAAGCGGTCCATCGGCGGGGGGATCCAGCAGGGGTCCTGCTCCCAGTACTCGACGAGCCGGGGTGCTGCGAGCCGGTCGACGTGGGCGAACACGTCCCTGGGCAGCGTGCGGACGTTCTCCTTCTGCAGCACCTGGGGCACCGGGACGACCATGGCGAAGGCCTCGGGCGGACCCTGGTAGTTGTTCTGCATGGACAGCACGGTCTTCGTGCCGTCGCGCATCAGGACGACCATGGTGGCGTCGTTGTAGAGCTGGGTGTCGGCGCCGGCGACGTAGAAGCCGCAGAAGGCGAGTGCCTGCGCGGGCGCGAGCGCCAACGCGAAGAGCAGGGGGAGCCGCATGTCGTCCTCCGGCGCGCAGCATACTCCTCGGGTTGGCTCGCACCTACCGACGCGTGCGGCGCCGCCGGACCAGCCACCCGAGCGCGAGCAGCCACCCGACGCCGTCGGAGCCGGGCGGCGTGGCGCAGGAGCAGTCGGGGACGAAGCGGGTCGGGGTGCGCCCGAACCCATCGTCGGTGTCGGGCGGCCCGTCGGCAGTGTCGGTGGTGGTCGTCTCGGTGCCGTGCAGCGGGTCGTCTGGGTCGCAGCCCGCTGGCACCCCGTCGCCGTCGCCGTCCAGGGCGTCGTCGTGGCCCGGACAGAGGTCGACGCTGTCGCACACCCCGTCGCCGTCGCTGTCGTCGGACTCGTCGTCCGGGCACGGATCGCAGGCGTCCGGCGCGCCGTCGCCATCGGCGTCCACCCGGTCGTCGTGTCCGGGGCAGGTGTCGATGCTGTCGCAGACGGTGTCGCCGTCGGTGTCGTCCGGGTCGTCCAGCGGGCAGTCGTCGCAGCCGTCCGGCACGCCGTCGCCGTCGGTGTCCACTCGGTCGTCGGACCCCTCGCAGGCGTCGACCGAGTCGCAGACGGTGTCACCGTCGGTGTCGTCGGGGGCGTCCATCGGGCACGGGTCGTCGGAGCGGCTGGACTCCCCCGGATCCGCGCAGTCGGCATCGACGCTCTGGATCAGGTCCGTGGTGCCCACGCCGTCCAGGTCGACGTCGAGGTAGCACGCCTCGGTGCCGTCGCAGTCCTGGTCCACGCCGTCGCCCACCACCTCGATCGCCCCGGAGAAGACGCCGGGATCCAGGTCGTCGCAGTCTCCGCTCCCCGCGCTCACCCCGTCCCCGTCGAGATCCAGGGCCGGGTCGACGTCGGGTCCGCCGAACGCGCCGATGTCGCTCCGGGTGCCGTCCGGATCCTGCTCGGCCGGGTCCCCGGCGTCGACGAGCGGGCTGCCCGCGGTCGGCCACAGCTGGTCGTCGGTACAGTCCGCGTCGTTGGTATACCGCGTGAGCCCTGCACTCACGCCGAAGAGGTTGCCGGCGCCGACCGTGAACCCCCCGGTGTGGTCGCTCGGGGTGTTGGTGCCGAAGGCGTGGTGGTCGAAGCTCACGACGCCGCCGTTGACTCGGACGAGGCCGTTGCCGGTGTCGTCGTCCAACAGCGAGCTCGACAGCCGGTTGTAGGCGGAGCCCGCCTGCACCGTGATCACCCCACCGTTGTTGGTGGAGCGGTTGCCGAGCACGGTGAGGTGCGTCAGGTCGAGGTCGGAGGACCGGACGTAGATGCCACCCCCGTCCGTGCCCGAGTTCTGGCGCACGATCGTCGCGGAGATGCGGCTCACGGCCGACGCGATCGACTCGGCGTAGACCGCGCCCCCCTGGGTCGCCGCCTCGTTGCGACAGAAGTCCGACCCGACGACCGCGAGCTCGGCGATGTTCTTGGCGTAGATCGCGCCGCCGGCGTCGGCGCCGTTCGCCAGGAACGACGACGCCTGCACCTGGAGGGAGGCGGAGTTCGTCTCCGAGAACACGGCTCCACCGCGGTTGGTGGCCACGTTGCCGGCGAACCGGTTGCCGTGGGTGGCGGTCGGTCCCCGCAGGTGGAGCGCGCCTCCGTCGGTCGCGACGTTGTCGTCGAAGGTACTCGTCAGGATGGTCGCTGGCAGGTTGTTGTCGACCCGGATCGCGCCGCCGAGGCGTGCCGTGTTGAAGGCGAAGGTGCTGTCGACGACGTTGAGCGACCCGTCGGCGACATAGATGGCGCCGCCGTCGATCGAGGACGACCCGTTGTTGGTGAAGGTGGTCTCGCTCACATCGAGCCGGCCACCGTTCCGGACCAGGATCGCCGATCCGTCGTCGCAGCAGGACCGCACGACGCACCCATCGAACGTGCTGGACTCGACGGTGAGGTGCCCCCCGTCGACCCTGGCGCAGCGGTCGCTGTCCCGGAACTCGATGTTCTGGACCACCACGTCCGAGTTGTTGCGGACGAACAGCGTGTCTCGGGTGGCCGAGGTGCCGAGTCGGACGCCCGGTCCCACGCCGCGCAGGGTGAGCGACCGGCCCGTGAAGACGATTGCCTCGTCGTACGTGCCGAGGCCGATGTCGATGGTGTCACCGTCGTTTGCGGCGGCGACCGCGGCGTTGACCGTGGTGTGGTCGCAGCCGGACGCGCACACGGTGACCGTGCCGGCCTCGGCCCGCGCGCCCAGCAGCCACAGCGCCGGAATCGGACTCATGCGCCCCCTCCCCACGCGAAGCCGACGCGCGCGCCGAGTTGCCATCGCCGGCTGACGAGCCGCAGCGGGCCGCTCTCCTCCTTCCAGTCGGAGGTGTGCCAGGAGCCCTCGGCGCCCAGCCACGCCCCGGCACCGCCACCGACGACCAGCCCCGCCCGCCCGAGCACGTGGGCCGCGGCCGGGGTGGCGCCGCCGGCGACGACTGCGTCCAGCACGCCGGGACCGGCCGGGAGCCACAGGCCGAGCCCCACGTGGGGGGTGGGCGCGAGGCGCAGCGACGCGGCGTCGTCGACCTGCAGCGCGGCCGACGCGACACCGCCACCGGCCCGCACCCGGAGCGGCCCGACGCCGATCGACACTCCGGCGAACGCGTCGACGTCGGGTCCACCGCCGAACCGCAGCGGCGCCTCCAGGTCCCAGAACGCGCCGAAGGTCCCGCCCAGCGTCCCGTGACTCGCGAGCGCGACCACCCCGCCGATGTCGTCGACCTCGGGGACGTGCGCGTTCGGTGCGCTGGGGGATTGCACCGCCCCCGAGCCGCCGCCCGCCACTCCGACCATCCCGTGGACCACCGCGCGGGCGGACCCGGAGGCTGGTCGAGGGACCGGCTCGGGCGGGGCGTTGGTCGACGCGAGCCAGGCCGTCGGGAAGCTGCCGTCGCGCACCACGCGCGTCTCGTACACCCCACCCTGCTCGCGCTGCAGCACGTGCAGCCCGGTGAGGTCCGGACGCGCGGTGACGGGCAGCCCGTCGAGCAGGAAGTGGGCGTCGGTCGGCAGGACCTCCCCGTCCGGTCGCGGAGGCGGCGGAGTCCAGCTCGCCATCGGCGGAGGGAGGTCGGCCTGGAGCTTGGGCGCGACCTGCAACGCCGTCCCCAGCGCGGGTTCCCAGCGCTCCCCGGTGGCGTTCTGCACCAGGGCGAGCCCCACCAGGAACTCCGCCCAGGGCTTGGAGGGCAACGGCCCATCGAGGCACGGCAGCGCGGCCTCGAGGTCCTTCCAGACCGCGGCGTGGGCGTCGACGTCCTCGGCGTCGATCGCCTCGAAGCCTCGAACGACCCACCGCTCCAGGAGGTCCGGGCTCCAGGGCTCGCACGCGCTGGCGACCGCCGCCCCAAGGAGGCCCAGGATCACAGCGCCTCCACGGAGCACTGCTGGCGGATGCGGTTGCAGCGAACGACGACCGAGGCTCCCGCGGCGAGCGGGACGCTGTCCAGGCGCGCCCAGCCGCGCCCGAAGTCCGCGTACAGCGTGTACGAACCCGCGGACACCGACCCCGCGGAGACCGCGCGCCCCGTCGACGTGCGCAGCTCGACGGGGACGGTGCCTTCCACGCGCCAGGTGGCGGTGGCGCGGGGAGCGGGAACGGGCGGCGCCTCCGCGACCGGAGCGGGCGCTTCCACGACCGGAGCGGGCGTCTCCGGGGCAGGAGCGGGCACCTGCTCCACGACCGGGGCGGCCGCTTCCACGACCGGAGCGGGCGCCTCCGCGACCGGAGCGGGCGCCTCCACGACCGGAGCGGGCGCCTCCACGACCGGAGCGGGCGTCTCCGGCGCAGAAGCGGGCGCCTCCACGACCGGAGCCGGCGGGGCCGCGCTCGGGGGGGACGCCGGCTCGCGGACGACCACGACCACGACCACGACCAGCAGCACCGCCACCACCACCGCGGCCACCACCCCGCCGGCGCCGGCGACCCCCATCCCCGCGAGGCCCAGCCAGGCGCCGGTCCCGAGCGTCGTGGCGCCCGAGGCGGTGCTGCGCGCGGGTTCCGGGGTGGGCGCGCCCGGTGCGAAGCGACCGAGCGTCATCGACTCCGAGACCACGCGGCCCTCGAGGGGACCCGCCACAGGCACCGGCGCGGGCCAGCTCCACTCGCGGCACCAGCGGCGCAGCGTGGGGCCCTCCATCGACGCCGCCAGCTCCTCGCACGCGCGACCCAGGGCTGCGGCGGAGGGGCGCCGCGTCGGATCGTGCGCCAGCGTCGTCCGCAACAGCTCCGTCAGCGCCGGCGACAGGCGCGGCGACCCGGCCAGGCGCTGCTCCACGAAGCCGTCGAACGCGGCGCGGTCCAGCGACAGCAGGTACTGCTTCCTCTCGGGGATGCCGGCGAACAGCGCCTCACGCGCCAACCCCTCGAACAGCGTCGCACCGAGCGCGAACACATCGCTGGCCGGACCCGGGACGTCGTCGCTGTCGAGATCGAGCCGCTCTGGCGCGAGGTACAGGAAGCTGCCGAACACCTGGGCGGTGCTGGTTCGTGCCTGGCGGCGGCTGTCTCGGGCGCGCGCGATTCCGAAGTCGAGCAGCTTCACCGCGCCGTGGCGACCGATGCGGATGTTGCTCGGCTTCACGTCGCGGTGCACGAGCTCCAGCCGGTGGCCGTCGGGGCCCATCGCCTCGAACGCGGCGACCAGGGCGTCGGCGACGAGCGAGCACACCTCGACCAGCACGCGGTCGGGGATGGGGTCCGGGGTGTCCTTCCAGCAGCGGTCGAGGTCACAGCCCTCGACGTACTCGGTGACGAGCGCGACGCGCCCCTCGAGCGTCACGAGGTCGGACACGCGGAGGATGGCCGGGTGATCGAGGAGGCCGAGGATGCGCCCCTCGTCACGCAGGCGCTCGACGGCCTGGCTCTCCGGGTCCACCTCGGCGTGCAGCAGCTTCACGGCGACGGCGGTCTCGACGCCGCCCGCGCTCACGAGGGTCGCGGCGTACACCTCGCCGAAGCCGCCCCGCCCCAGGCAGTGGCGGAACCGGAACTGGCGTCGATCGACGTCGACCGAGCGGCCCTGCTGCAACGCGCTCCCCTCCCGCCGAGAGTCTACCGGACCTGTCCCGTGCTTGCGGGGGAGGGCTGGCGTGAGGGGCGAGCGATCCACACCACCGCTGACGACGACCGCCAACGCTGGTGGGTCACCGCGTGACGCGAGCCAGCAGCAACACGTGGTCGACGCGGCCGCCGCCCAGCGCCGCGCTCGGGAGCGCGTGCCCCGCCTGCAGGTCGAGCTGGCCGCGCCAGCGCGCGTCCCCGACCGTGGCCATCGAGAAACCCCAGTCGATCTCGGTGCCGAGGTATCGCCCGTCCGTGGGCTCCCCGAGCTGATTGGTGGGCACGCCACCGTTGCGGAAGGTGTAGTACAGCTGCTCGATGGGCTGGGTCGACCACGCGAACACCGCGCCCCCGCGCAGCTGCAGCCAGGGGAGCGGATCGAGGGTGCCGATGGGCTGCAGCGCGAAGGCCGAGCGGAAGGCGCCCTCGTCCGCCAACACCTCCACGCCGTCGGGCGGGTGCTGGGCGAGGTCGGGGTCGCTCACGAGCGGGATGGTGCCGAGCGCGATGTCGCCGAGCACCTCGTCGAACAGGACGAAGCCCACGTCGTAGTCGCGGTCGAAGCGGAAGTCGGAGACCCGGTCGTCGTCGGGCGAGCCGTCCCCCGAGGCCAGCGCCGCCCGCAGGTGCAGCCGCCAGGGGTCGTGACCGAGCTCGGTGCGCACGGCCAGGCCCTGCTGGCGGATCGTGAGCCCGTCGGGCGCGACGTAGCTGGTGGCCGCGTCCGTGCGACCGAAGAGCGCGGCGGCCTCGAACGCCAGGCGCAGATCGAGGCCCGCGGGGTGCACCGTCCAGTCCGCGTACCCGTCCACCACCTTCGCCGCCGTGTGGTCACCCTCGGCCGACACCTGGTCGCGGATCACGCCATAGACGCCGGCCCCACGGTCCTCCTCGCGGTAGAGCGCGGCCGCGATGCCCTGCCACGCGACGTCGCCGTCCCACATCGACGCGAGATCGTCGGCCACCACGCGGTCCGCGGCGACCAGCACGAACAGCGGGAAGCGCTCCTCGCCGCGGGCGAAGGGGGCGGTCGCCAGGCGCGCGCGGATCGCGCGGTCGCCGAAGTCGCTGCGCCCGAAGAGGGGGTCCGTGGCACCGTCGTTGGCCACCATCCCGAGACCCCAGCCGGCGGTCGTGAGCCCGACCTCGAGGTCGAACCAGGGGAGCCGCGCGCCGACCAGCGCCTCGCGGGGGGCGATGCCGGTGAGGCTCACCGCGTCGCGCACGTCGCGTCCCCGCTCGTCCATCGGCGAGAGCGACCAGGTGGCGCCGGCGATCTGGCCCGTCAGCAGGTCGATCTGGCCGTGCGCCCGCAGCGAGCCACCATGCACCTCGCCGCCCAGCCGCAGGCGCGTGTCGAGCACCGGCCCCCAGCCCACCTCGTCACCCTCGGCGTCCACCGCCCAGTCGTCGGGCGAGGTGCCGATGGCGCGGGCCTCGACGCTGATGTCTCCTTCCAGGGGCGGGTTCACGGTCCGTCGACCTCGAACGGCCGCAGCCACGGGCACTCCCGCGTCTCCTGGCACAGGTCGTCCGTGAGATCCGTCCCGACCGTCGAGAGGTACCGCGCCATCTGTTGCACCGCGAACGTGTCCCAGTCGAAGGGGACCGTGTCGTTCGGCAGGTAGTAGGCGTGCTGCCCGGTCGGGTTCACGTAGAGGATGCGCAGCGCGTCCACGCCGCCGTCCCGCGGCACGGTGATGCGCAACGGGGTCTCGGACGGGGCTCCGCTGCCGTCCAGGCCCTCGTCGAGATCATCCGGATCGAACAGGATCGCCGAGCCGTTGGCGTTGCGGTACGGCCAGGACTGCTCGTACCCGTGGACCACGCCGTGATCGATGAGGAACCGGTCGGGCGTGGTGCCGTACCGCTCGTCGATCGTGCGGAAGTCGACGATGCCGGCCGCCCGCGCGAGCGCGATGCCCGTCGCCTCGGGTACCGACGAGTCGCCGGCCGTGAGGTGCACCAGCACGTGCTTGGGCTCCGCGAAGGGCTCCTGCCACCAGCGGCGGGCGTACGCGATGGGGTCGCCGGGCTCGATGGCCATGCCCTGCACGGTGACGATGCGCTGCAGGTCGTGGCTGCCGCGACGAAGCCCGAGGCCCCAGGACCCCGCGATCAGCGGCGAGCCCACTGGCATGGTGACGCCCTCGTGGAGCACGTCGGTCGCGAAGGTGTCGAACAGGGCCACCCGGTCGCCGCGCGCGTCGAGCACCTCGAGCTCGAGCCGGTCGCCCAGGCCCTCGTTGTCGGGTGCGGAGTAGATCGCGCCGATCGTGGGGATGTCGGGCATGTCGACGACCGCGCGCTTCTCGATCGCGTCGGGGGCGTTGGCGCCGATGGGCACCCGGAAGCTGCCGTCGTCCCGGAAGCCGCCGCTCTCCTCGCGCCCGATCGTGAGGTTGCGGACGACGACGCTGCCGCCGTGCGGCCAGGACGGGAGGGTTCCGATCGGCAGCTCGCGCTGCTCGTCGACACTGATGACCACCTGGCTCACGGCCACGCTGCCGTCGGGCTGCGGGCGGCCGATGAGCAAGGGCGAGAGCGCTCGGCCGACCACCGCGTCGCTGACGCCGCCGATGTCGGTGCGCAGCCCCACGTCCAGCAGCCCGCCGCCCGGGACCGTGGTCACCGCGACCGGCGCCTCGTTCACGGCGATCGAGAGGCTGGTCATGATGCCGCCCTGCGAGACGCCGTCGAGACGGAACTCGGTGTCCGGTCCGCCGATGTCGGCCTTCCCGTCGCCGTCCCAGTCGCAGCTCGTGACCATCGCGCCGGTGTGGATCAGGTCGGTCTCGGTGGCCTCCGTCTTCTCCATCTCGCCCTCGCCGCAGCGGCGGAGCGCCTCCATCAGCTGGGCCGCGTCGACGATGCCCTGGCGCAGCATGTCGCGCGTGTGGAACGGATCGGCCGTGAGCATGTCGCCCGCGGGGTCGCCGAGACCGTCGTTGTCGAGATCGCGGATGCGGTCGTCGAGGATGTGCCACCACAGCGGGCGGGTGTCCGTGAGGTAGAGCAGGCCGCCGACCACGTCCTCCTCGGCATCGGACAGCGCGACCCCCTGGCCGGGCGCGTCGATGCCGCACACCACCATGCCCTCGCGGTTCTGCGCCCAGGCGAAGCCGAACAGCTCCACCCGGGTCGAGCCATAGCCGTGCATGTGGATGGCGATGGGCCAGGGCGGTCCCTTGCCGTTGCTCGCCTTCGGGATGGCGCAGGTGAACGTGATGCGGCGGACGCCGGTCTTCACGTGGCCCGTCACCGGGTCGTAGCGGAAGTGCTCGTCGCTGTCGTCCTTGCCGCCGTCGTCCCCGTCGTAGAGCAGGTCGGGCGAGAGGAAGGCGCCGCCCACCACCACGTCGGTGAACGAGCTGTACGCGTCGCGCATGGTGTCGACCGCGTAGTCCGGGAACAGGCCGATGTCCGTCAGCGGATCGACCACCATCGAGACCGGCAGCCGCCAGGGGTCGTCCAGATCGGTCGTGTGCAGCTTGGCGGCCTCGGTCACCTGCGGAGGGATGGCCTCGCGGAGCCACCCCTGCGGCCCGCGCCCGCGCACGCCCTCGGTGAGGTCCCACAGGCCCGTCGTGATGCTGCCCGTGGTGAACGTCCAGGCGAACGCGATGTCGTCGCGCGAGCGCCCGAGGTCCTCGAGCGCGCCGACCACCGGCTCCAGCGCGTCCGTCTGGCGGGTGTGGTTCACCCAGTCCCAGGGCGACCGGACCGGCTGTCCGCCTTCGTCCACCAGCGCCGAGGTCAGGACGACCGCGTACCGCGTGCGCTCGCGCAGCGGCGTGACCGGGCGGAGGAAGAGCGTGTTCGACTGCAGGTCGTAGCTGGTCAGCAGGTCGAGGCGGTGGTCGCCGCCCGGCGGCCAGACGTTCGGGTGGTCGAGGATGCCGTCGTCGTCGGTGTCCTCGCCCGGGTCCAGCACGCCGTCCCCGTCCAGATCCTCCTCGCCGGTCTCGAACATCAGCGAGGGCTCGTCGCGGCGCGGGTCGTTCGGGAGGTAGTGGCCGAGCTCGTTGCTGTCGCTCGGGAAGCGCCCGTGGTCGAAGTCGAGGAACACGGGCTGGCCGAACTCGGGGGAGTCCGGGTCCACGTCGATGAGGTATACCGCGTCGTCGGCGAAGCCGTCCGGGTCGAAGGCGTCGTCGAGCTGGCGGGCGAACAGCTCCCCCACGTCGATGCCGGCGTCGAAGCGCACGGTGATCGGCGCGAAGATGCCGAAGCCGTCGAGCTCGTTCACGCCGAGCCGCACCTTGCGCTCGAAGTCGAGATCCGTCGTGACGGGGAGGTTGACCCGCAGGCCCGTGGGCGAGCCCGGATCGGGGCGGGTGGCGAGGTCGTTGGGGAAGGGGAGCTCGGGCAGCGGCTGGGCCTCGAAGTCCACGACGACGGTCGGACCATCGCCTTCCGGGGTCCTCAGCAGACCCTCCGGCGATCCCGCACACCCCCCGACGAGCGCGATCAGCACGACGTGACGCATCGCGGGGCACCCTAGCACGGCGCCGTCCGCATTCGCGCGTCGGATTCCGCCTGCGCGAGACGTGCCGTCCGAGGTGCCGCACATCGAATCACGTGAGGACAGGGCTCACGACGATCATGCAGCGATGATGTGCCGTTGCTTCCAGGTCGCGAGATCGGTCGGGTCGTCGGGGTAGCGGGCGTAGTGGCGCTCCGCCAGCCGCATCCGGAGGAGCACCGGGAGCACGTGGCGGCCGAGCGAGGGCTCGCGTGCCATCCCGAGGAGCGCACGGGCGAGGGCGCGCTTGCGTGGCCGTGCGGGCCGCTGCTCCATCGTGTCCTCCACCATCCCGGGCGCGATGACGCCGCGCCGCATGAGGCGTGCGAGGACGTCGGCGTCGACGCGCTCGGCGCTGAACCGACGGAAGAGGTCCGAGGCGCACAGCAGCCCGCCCAGCCGCCGCTGGACGATCACGTTGTACGCCCAGCCGTCGCCCCCGGCGGCGAGCGTCTCCGCGAGCCACCGCGCCGTGAGGAGCTGCATCGCCACGCCGCTCCCGTGCGCCGAGAACACGAGGCCCGCCGCGTCGCCCACGAGCGCACGATCCCCACACCCGATCACGTCCCAGGGCCGCCGAAGGGGGATGGCCCTGGAGCCGCCGAAGCGCTTGAGGCCGATCCACGGGTGCCGCCGTACGAAGTCCGCGAGCAGGCTCGGGCCGCCGGGGGCCCCGTGGGCAGGGACGCTGCCCGTCAACACGCCGACCTGCTCTCCCTCGACCCGCACGTTCACGATGGAGTACCCGCCGGCCACCGAGGTGAAGCAGACGGGCTCCCCCTCGCGCGCTCCCCAGGTCCGCAGGAAGTTGGCGGCGCCCGCGCGGTCGGCCACCTCGCGCACCTCCTGGGCCGCGGTGCACAGGTCGGTGCGCTCGACCTCGGGCCGCTCGAGCAGGCGCGGACCGCCGAGCCCCGAGGCCTCGACCCAGACGTCGGCTCGGACCTCGCCCGCATCGGTCTGCGCGACCGCGCCGTCGAAGGACAGCACCTTCACGCCCTCGCGCAGGTCCGCGCCGGCCTCCCGCGCTCCCGCCTGCAGGCGCGCCACGAGGTGCCGCATGTCGACCTCGAGCACGCTCGTGCTGCGGATGCGCGTGGGTCCCCAACCCGCGACCAGGTGGTACGGGCCCTCCGCGGCGCGGAGCTCGGGCGCCTGCGGGACGGGGACCCCAGCGTCCAGGAAGGCGCGTCGGGGGACGCCGTTCACCCAGCGTGCGCCGGCCTCGTCCAGCGGTCCGCGCTCGAGCCCGACGACCTCCAGACCCCGTCGCGCGCACTGCCAGGCCACCGCGCTCCCCGCCGTCCCCAACCCGACCACCCCGACGACCATGGCCCCCTCCGTGCGGGCGTACGGTAACGCCGTCCGCTGTGACCGAATTCGGTCTGACGATCGGCGCTCGGGGGGGTAGGGTCCTCGGGACGGGGTTGCGGACATGGCTTTGCTGACACAGCTGGCACTGATGGCGTACGCGGCGGACGTCGATGGCGACGGCTTCGACGACGATCTCGACGTCTGCCCGCTGGTGGCCGATCCGGGGCAGCTCGACACCGACGGGGACGGGACGGGTGACGCCTGCGACGTCTGCGTGGGGCCTGCGGACGGGCTCACGCGGTACCCGTTCCCGGGCGCGTACCTGATCCAGCAGTACAACCAGGGGTACCAGCCGCTCGTGGTGGAGGACGTCGACGCGGATGGCGATCCGGACCTGGCCTTCGCGAGCGACGACTGGAACCAGGGCGGGCTCTGGCTGGCACGGGGTCAGGGTGGCACGTTCTCGCCGCTGATCCGCACGCTGCGTGCGCCCATCGCATCGATCGTCAGCGGTGATCTGGACGGCGACGGCGACGCCGACCTCGTGGTGGTGGAGCGCGACCCGGTGCGCATCCTGCTCGTCGAGCTCCAGGCGGGTGCCGTGGCAGGGGTGCACCCGCTGTCCACGCCCGAGCAGCCCGTCCACGTCACCCTGGAGGACCTCGACGGCGACGGTGACCTCGATCTGCTCACCTCGAACACGGTCGCGGTGCACGCGCGACCGAACCGCGGAGGCTTCTCGTTCGGGCCGGCGAGCTCCCTGATCGGGCGCACCACCGACGGCGTTCCCGCGGCGGGTGACCTCGACGGCGATGGTGACGTCGACCTGGTGGTGCGCGGCGACGACGACGTGCTCCGCTGGTACGCCAACGACGGCACCGGGCTGTTCGTCGAGCGCTCCGACCTCGGGGTCCGCGGCTCCAGCCCGATCGTCGCGGATCTCGACGGCGACGGTCGCGACGACGTGATCTGGGACGACGGCGACGTCGTCTGGCGGCGTCAGCTGCCGACGGGCGTCCTCGGTCTCCGGCAGGTGCTGGAGACGCGCGGGTCGCTGGTGGCCCTCGAGGACGGAGACGGTGACGGCGACCTCGACCTGTTCCTCGGGGGGACGCGGGGCGAGCTGCTGTGGCGGGAGAACCTCGCGGGTGGGGTGTTCGCTGCCGACGTGGAGCTCATCGACGCGCCAGTGTTCTCGTACCCGTACGGGGTGCGGGCCGTGGACATCGATCTGGACGGCACGCGCGACCTCGTGGTCGACTGGGACGACGGGCTCCGGACCTACCGCGGGCTGCCGTGCGCCGCTCAGGACACCGATGGCGACGGCTTGACCGACGCGATCGAGCTGCTCCGGCTGGGGACCGCCGCCAACCTCGCGGACACCGATGCCGACGGTCTCGCCGACGCCGCCGAGCTCGCGGTCGGCGCGGACGCCCGTGTCGCGGACACCGACGGGGATGGCCAGCTGGACGGCGCCGACGCCTGCCCGGTGGATGCCCCGAACGATCCCGACGGAGACGGGATCTGCCAGAGCGTGGACAACTGCGCCACCGTCGCCAACCCCGGGCAGGTCGATCTCGACGAGGACGCCGTGGGCGACGCCTGCGACCCGTGCTTCGGGCTGGGGGCCGACACGGACGGGGATCGGTGGTGCGACGACACCGACGTGTGCGCGCTCGTCGCCGACCCGGGGCAGGCGGACGCCGACGGGGACGGCGCGGGAGACGCGTGCGACGTGTGCCCCGAGTTCGGGGACGGGCTGACGCCACTCGGCCTCCCCGCCACGCTGCCGACCCCCGCCTCGCCCGACCTGATCCTGCAGGCCGACCTGGACGGGGATGGGGACCTCGACCTCGTGGCGGCCGACCAGTACTCCACCACCGTCCAGTCGTGGTGGTTCGAGAACCTGGGCGGTGGCGCGTACGCCGCCTCGCAGCCCACGACGCTCGGGCCCGCCATCGCGCAGATGGCGGCGGCGGACCTCGACGGCGACGGCGACCTCGATCTGGTCGCGACGCTCGGGGGCACGCAGGACAGCGTGGTCTGGGCGCCCAACCGCGGGGACGGCACCTTCGATCCGGTGGTGACGCTGGGCGCGGAGGCCGAGCCGACGGGGCTCGTGGTCGAGGACCTCGACGGCGACGGTGACGTCGACCTGGCGGTGGGCGTCGCCGACGCGGGCGAGATCGCTCGGTACACCAACGACGGGGTGGGCGGGTTCACGCGGTCGATCGTCGCGTCGGGGTTGCTCCGCCCCGTCGAGCTGGTCGCCGCCGATGTGGACGCCGATGGGGCGCGTGATCTGGTGGTGCGCGGCTACGGTGCCGGCGTCCAGGCGATCAGTTGGCTCCGGCGGACGGGTGCCGTCTTCGGGGCACCGACCCTCATCAGCTCCGACTGCAGGAACTGCGAAGACCTGACCGCCGGAGACCTCGACGGTGACGGCGACGTCGAGCTCGTGCTCGCCTCGGAGGTGGGCGTGGGCCTGCTCGAGGGGCTGGGCGGCGGCGCCTTCGCACCCCTGCGGCGGCTGTCGCTGACCTCCGACAACCGCTACCGGGAGGTGGCGCTGGTGGACCTGGATCTGGACGGCGACGACGACCTCGTCGTAGCCACGAACCAGGCGATCAGGTGGTCGACCAACGAGGGTGGGCTGGTGTTCGGCGACCCCGCCAGCTCGCCCATGGAGAACCACGACGCCTACGAGCTCGCGGGCATGGACACCGACGGGGACGGCGTGCTCGACGTGGTCGTCGGCGACCGCACCGGCGTCCGGCCGTACCCGGTCCTGTCGTGTGCTGCGCAGGACACGGACGGCGACGGGCTGACCGACGCCACCGAGCTGCAGGTGTGGGGCAGCGACCCGGTCCTGGCGGACACCGACGCGGACGGGCTGGACGACGGGGACGAGATCGCCGCCGGCGCCGATCCACTCATCGACGACACCGATGGGGATGGGATCCTGGACGGCGCCGACACCTGCCCGCTGTCTGTCGAGGGGGATGTCGACGGGGACGGGTTCTGCGGCGATGCCGACAACTGCCCGACCGTGGCCTCCGCAGATCAGAGCGACGCCGATGGCGACGGCGTGGGCGATGTGTGCGACCTGTGTGTGGGGGATGATGCGTCGGGTGACTTCGACGGCGACGGGCTGTGCGACACGAACGACAACTGCGCCTTCGTCGCGAACCCCGGCCAGGGCGACGCCGACGGCGACGGCACGGGCAATGTCTGCGACGCGTGTGTGGGTCCGAGCGACGGGGTGGCGTGGTTCGCGGGCGCGCCCCAGCAGTTCGACTGGTGCCCGGGCTGGGCGGAGATCTGCCTGTGGACGACCTACCGGTCCACCGCGGCCGACCTCGACGGGGACGGCGATCTCGACCCGATCTACGACTCTGTCGACGGTCCCTCGGGCGTCGCGGGTGCGCTGAGCTGGTACCGGAACAACGGCGGCTCGATCGGGCAGCAGGCCAGGCTGTTGCTCACCGCGGACGATCTGCGCGATGTCGTGATCGACGACCTCGACGGCGACGGCGATCCGGACGTGGCCGTCGCCTCGGTCACCGAGGGCCTCGTGTGGGCGCTCAACGACGGCAACGGCGTGTTCGCGGCACCCCGGACGGTCGGGCCCGCGGGCCTGACGACGCTGGTGGCGGCGGATCTCGACGGTGACGGCGATCTCGATCTGGCGGTCGGCTCTGCGCTCGAGAACGCGGTCGGCTGGTACCGCAACACCCCCGCGGGCTTCGTCCCGGCGGCGGTGCTGACGTCGGCGGCGACGGACCCCACCGGGCTGGCGGCGGCCGACGTGGACGACGACGGCGACATCGACCTGATCGGCGTCTCCAGCGGTGACGACGAGATCGCCTGGTACGAGAACCTCGGCGGCGGGACCTTCGCGCCTCAGCGGATCGTCACCCACCAGGTGACGGAACCCCTCGACGTGTTCGCGGGTGACCTGGACGGTGACGGCTGGGTGGACCTGGTGACGGGCTCCACGGACGGCACGATCGTGGGGCTCTACGGCGATGGCGCAGGTGGCTTCTCCGCGCCCGTGACGCTGGCCGAGGCTCAGGGAGGGCCGCTCTACCGCTTCGTCGCCAACGATCCCGACGGTGACGGCGACCTGGACGTGACCGCGGTGTGGGGGTCGTACGTCTGGTGGCTGCCGAACATCGACGGCCGGCTCGGCGCGCCGCAGCAGGTGGTCGCCGGGGCCACGGCCTGGCCGGCGGACCTCGACGGCGACGGCGACCCGGACCTGATCGCGGGTGGCGGCTCCGATGCCTACTGGGTCGAAGGCTACGGCACCTGCGCCTCGCGCGACACCGACGCCGACGGGCTCACCAACGGCGAGGAGCTCCTCGTCTTCGCGTGCGACCCGCTCGATCCGGACACGGACGGTGGTGGCACCGACGACGGCATCGAGGTGCTCGTCACCGGCACCGATCCACGAGACCCTTCCGACGATTGATGGAGCTTCCATGAGCCTGCTCGCACACCTCTCGCTGCTCGCCTTCGCCGGAGATCACGACGGAGACGGTATCGACGACGCGGTCGACGATTGCCCGCTCGTCGCGGACCCCGGTCAGCTCGACACCGACGGAGACGGGACGGGCGACGCCTGCGACGTGTGCGTGGGTCCGGCGGACGGGCTCGACCTCTACCCGTTCCCAACGAACACACTCCTGAACCAGGTGAACCAGGGGCCGAACCCGCTGGTGGTCGAGGATCTGCAGGCGGATGGGGATCCCGACATCCTGTTCGCGTCGGCCGATTGGGGGTCGGGCGGCGTGTTCGTGGCGGCGAACCAGGGCGGCGTCTTCGCCCCGATGACGCAGGTCTACCGCGGCGCGACCGAGTCGATCGTGTCGGGCGACATCGATGGTGACGGCGACGTCGACCTGGCCTTCTCGGACAACGACACCGACCCGCCCCGCGTCGTCGTGGTCGAGGGGGCGGGCGGCGGGATCGGCGCGGTCCACGGTGTGCCGCAGGACGTGTACACCGGCGACCTCGCGCTCGTGGACCTGGACGGGGACGGGGACCTCGACCTGGTCTTCACGGACGACAACACCGGGGAGGTCATCGCACGGTCGAACGTCGGCGGGTTCGTGTTCGGCGCCGCGGAGCACGTCGCGGACGGCACCTACTACGGGCGCTTCGACCACGGCGATCTCGACGGGGACGGCGACGAGGACCTCGTCTACACCGACCGGGACGGACAGCTCCGGTGGCTCGCCAACGATGGGACCGGCGCGTTCGCCCCAGGCCAGACGCTCGGCGTGGGCGGCATCCCGATCGTCGCCGATTTCGACGGAGACGGTCTGTCCGACGTGATCTGGAGCCCCGATCACCCGGTGTGGCGGCGGTCGCTCGGTGGGGGCCGCTTCGCGCTCGAAGCGCCCCTCGATCAGCTGCGGTACTCGACCGCGATCGGTGTCGAGGACGCCGATGGAGACGGGGACCTGGACCTCTTCCTGTCCAGCGACTTCGAGTACGAGGTGTTCTGGCGCGAGAACCTGGGTGGTGGGGTCCTGTCCGAGCGGCGCTCGATCGATCGGTGGCAGTTCCAGACCGGGCTCGCGGTGCGCACCGCCGACGTCGATCTGGACGGGACGAACGACCTGGTCCTGGCCTGGGATCGCGGCGTGACCATCCACCGCGGTCTGGCCTGCGCCATGCGGGACACCGACGGCGACGGCCTGACGGACGCTCGCGAGCTGCTCGTCGTCGGGACGGATCCGGTCCTCGCCGACACCGACGGCGACGGGCTGGCGGACGGCGCAGAGGTCGTGGCGGGCGCGGATCCGCTGAGGTTGGACACGGATGGTGACGGGGTGCTCGACGGGGCCGATCCCTGCCCGGTGGACCGCTTCGACGATCCCGACGGCGACGGTGTCTGCACCTCGGTCGACAACTGCCCGGGCACGGCGAACCCGGCGCAGCTCGATCTCGACGAGGACGCCACGGGCGACGCCTGCGACCCCTGCTTCGGCACCGGGCCGGATGGAGACGCGGACGGGTGGTGCGACGAGCTCGACACCTGCGTGTTCGTCGCGAACGCCGGGCAGCAGGACGCCGACGCGGACGGGACCGGCGACGCCTGCGACGTCTGCGTGCTGCCGGGCGACGGGCTGCAGCCCATCGGGGTCCCGACGGTGCTCGATGCGGGGACATACATCGGGGTCGACCGCATCGTGCACGCGGATCTCGACGGCGACGGCGACGAGGACCTCGTGGTGGCCGACGCCGACCACAACCAGCGCTTCGCCTCCTGGTTCGAGGATCTCGGGGGTGGCTCCTGGGGACCGCAGCAGCTCCTCGAGCTCGGACCCTCGATCGTGAGCCTCGCCAGCGCGGACCTCGACGGCGACGGTGACGTCGACGTGCTGACGACCTCCTCCGGCAGCCAGAACTCCGTCGACTGGGCCCCGAACCGTGGGGACGGCACGTTCGATCCGGTGGTGAGGATCGGGACCGAGTCCGGCGCCTCGGGTCTCGCCGTCCAGGACCTCGATGGCGACGGTGACGTCGACCTGTTGGTCGCGGCGCGTTCCGGCGGGGCGATCGCCCGGTACGACAACGACGGCGTCGGCGGCTTCACCCGGTCCGTCGCGTTCACCGTGACGGAGCCCGTGGACCTGCTGCTCGCCGATCTGGACGGTGACGGCGCGGACGATCTCGTGGTGCGCCGCGCGACCATCGGGGCCGAGGTGGTGCTCTGGGCGCGGAGGTCGGGAGCGACGTTCGGACCGCTCGTGCAGCTGGATCCGAACTGCGCGACCTGTCGGGATCCGGCGGCGGTGGACCTCGACGCGGACGGCGACCTGGACCTGGTGTTCGGCTCCAACGGCGGCGTGGCCCTGCTCGAGGGGCTTGGCGCGGGCGCCTTCGCGCCGGAGCGCCGGCTCGAGCTCGTGACGGGTGGCGCGGGCGTGCTCACGGCGGGGGACCTCGACGGGGACGGGGATCTCGACCTCGTGAGCAACGGCGCGAACCGAGAGCTGCGGTGGGCGGCGAACGAGGGGGGCCTGAGCTTCGGTCCGACGCAGATCGTGCCGGTGGTCGACACGCCCGACGATCTCCAGGTGTTCGACGCTGACGGCGACGGTCTCGACGACCTGGTGATCGGCGACGGGATCGGCGTGGAGATCCACCCCATCCTGGTCTGCGCGCAGCTCGACACGGACGGCGACGGCCTCACCGACGCCACGGAGCTCCTGGTCCTCGGCACCGACCCTGCGCTCGCGGACACCGATGCCGACGGCCTGGACGACGGGGTGGAATTGGCGGCGGGTACCGATCCGCTGGACGACGACACGGACGGCGACGGTGTCCTCGACGGTGCCGACGCCTGCCCACTGTCGGCCGAGGACGATCTCGACGGGGACGGGTTCTGCGGGGACGCCGACCTGTGCCCCACCGTGCCGTCGGCAACGCAGACCGACAGCGACGGTGACGGCGTGGGTGATCCCTGCGACCTGTGCCGCGGGCCGGACGCCTCCGGGGACAGTGACGGAGACGGGGTCTGCAACGCCCGGGACAACTGCGTGTTCGTCCCCAACCCCGGTCAGGGGGACCTGGACGGTGACGGCACGGGAACGGCGTGCGACGCGTGTGTCGGGCCGAGCGACGGCCTCGCCTGGTTCGCTGGGCCTGGGCACCTGATCGACACCTGCCCGAGCTGGGCGGAGATCTGCCTCGAGCGGATCGAGCGCATCGACGCGGCCGATCTGGATGGCGACGGGGCCCTCGACGCCATCCGGGACACGGTGGACAGCGTGACGAACCAGGCGAGTTCGGTGTCGTACCACCGGCGACGGGCGAACGGCTACGCGGAGCGCGGGACCGCGATCCTGCGCGCCGGCGACCTGCGGGCGTTCCGGATGGCGGACCTCGACGGCGACGGCGACATCGACGCAGCCGCGGCCTCCGCCGACGAGGGGCTGGTGTGGGTGCTCAACGACGGCGCGGGTGCCTTCGGACCCGAGCGGGTCCTCGGACCTGCCGGTGCATCGGCGCTGGCGGTCGGGGACCTCGACGGTGACGGCGACCTCGATGTCGCAGTCGGCTCCGAGGCGAGCAACGGGATCGGGTGGTACCGCAACGTCGGGGGCGGATCGTTCGTGCCGGCGGCCGTGCTCTCGGTGGCGGCGGTCGACCCGACGGGCCTCGTGGCGGTGGACCTCGACGGCGACGGGGACCTCGATCTGGCGCACAGCAGCAGCGGCGACGACGAGGTCGCCTGGTACGAGAACCTCGGCGGCGGGTCGTTCGGGCCGCAGCAGGTGATCACGCACCTCGTGTCGGCGCCGATCGATCTCCATGCGGGCGACCTGGACGCCGACGGCTGGGTCGACCTGGTGGTGGGCTCGCAGGAGGATGGCGTGGTCGGCCTCTACGGCGATGGTGCGGGCGGGTTCTCCGCGCCGGTGACGCTGTTCGACAGCGCGCTGCCGCTCTGGCGCTTCGAGGCGAACGACCCGGACGGGGACGGTGACCTCGATCTGCTCGCGATCGTCGGAGGGTCCGCCTGGTGGCTGCCCAACCACGACGGGCGGCTCGGCGAGCCCCAGCTGACGAGGGGGGCGACGGGCGCGCACGCGGCGGACCTGGATGGCGACGGCGATCCGGATCTGCTCACGGGGGAGGGCGCGACCTCGTTCTACTGGAGCGAGGGCTACGGGACCTGCGCCTCCCGCGACGAGGACGCAGACGGGCTGACCAACGGCGAGGAGCTCCTCGTCTACGCCTGTGACCCCCTCGATCCGGACACGGACGGCGGCGGGACGGGCGACGGGATCGAGGTCCTCGTGACGGGCACGAACCCCCGCGACCCGGCCGACGACTGAGGCGTGATAGCGGGCCGGCGGGAGGCCCCATGCAAGAGCTCGTCCTGCCGCGCCCCGACGACTGGCACGTCCACCTGCGGGACGGGGCGGCGCTGCGTTCGGTGATGCCGAGCTCGGCACGCATGGGGCGGTTGATCGTGATGCCGAACCTCGTGCCCCCGGTCACGTCGATCGACGACGCGCTGGCGTACCGGGAGCGCATCCAGGCGGCGATGCCCGAAGGATCCACGGCGGAACCGCTGCTCACCGCCTACCTGACGGATCGGACCGACCCCGAGGAGCTGCGCCGGGGGTACGCCCAGGGCGTGTGGGTGGCGGCCAAGCTCTACCCGGCGAAGGCGACCACCAACAGCGACGCCGGCGTGACCGACGTGAGCCGCATCCTGCCGGCGCTCCGCGTCATGGCCGAGATCGGTATGCCGCTGCTGGTGCACGGCGAGGTCACGCGCTCCGAGGTGGACGTGTTCGACCGCGAGGCCACCTTCCTGCGTGAGGTGCTCGGCCCGCTGCTCGACGAGCTGACCGATCTGCGCTGCGTCGTCGAGCACGCCACCACGCGCGCCGCCGTCGACTTCGTCGCGGCGCGTGGGCCGCGCGTGGGAGCGACGATCACGCCGCACCACCTGTGGTGGAACCGCAACGCGCTGTTCGACGGTGGGCTCCGTCCGCACGCGTACTGCCTGCCGGTGCTCAAGCGCGAGGAGGACCGGCGCGCGCTGCGCGAGGCGGCCACCAGCGGGGACGCGAGCTTCTTCGCGGGCACGGACTCCGCTCCCCACGCGATCAGCGCGAAGGAGAAGGACTGCGGGTGCGCCGGCGTGTTCAACGCGCCCACCGCGGTCGCCGGCTACGCCGCGGTGTTCGACGAGGAGGGCGCGCTGCACCGCCTGCGGGGCTTCCTGTCGGAGCATGGCGCCGCGTTCTACGGCCTGGCGCCGCGCGCCGACACCGTGCGGATCGTGCGTCGCCCCTGGGTCGCGCCGGAGACGATCCCGCTCGAAGGCGGCGGATCGGTGCGCGTCTTCCTCGGTGGCACGCCGCTGCCTTTCTCGGTCGAGTAGGGAACCTCGCGCGGGCTCGCGCGTGTACGTTCGGTGGATGCACGCCGTGCGACCCGACCCCGACGACCGACCGCTCCGCGCCGCGCGCGGGGACGAGGCGGCGCGCGCGTCGATCGTGGCCGAGCTGGGACCGCGGGTCTGGGGCCTGTGCCGGCGGCTCTCGAGCGAGCCCGAGGACGCCTACCAGGACGTGTGGGGCAAGGTCTTCGCGGCGCTCCACCGCTTCGACCCGAGCGGGCCGGCGTCGCTGTCCACGTGGGTCGTGACCATCGCCCACCGGCACCTGGTCGACCTCCACCGCCGCCGCCAGGTTCGCGGCGAGGTCGTGGAGCTCGGCGACCTGCCGGCGCCCTCCGCTGGGGACGCCGTCGAGCGGGCACAGCGCGTGGAGCGGCTGGAGCAGGCCCTGGGGCGGCTGCCCGAGGCCCACCGACGGGTCGTCGTGCTCCATCACCTGCACGAGCGCCCGCTGGACGCGATCGCCGCCGACGAGGGCGTGGCGCTGGGGACCGTGAAGTCGAGGCTGCACCGCGCCCGAGCGCGGCTGCTCGAGCTGCTGGGGGAAGGATGAGGTCGGAGCTGCCCTTGCAGGACCTGTCCCGCCTGATGTCGGGCGACCTGCCGTCGGACGAGGCCGAGGCGCTGCTCGCTCGGATCGAGGTCGAGCCCGAGCTCGCCCGCGCCTGGGAGGCCATGCAGACGCTGGGGTCCGAGCTGGCGACGCTGCCGGAGGAGGCACCGCCAGCGCACCTCGACGCGCGGGTCCTGGGGCGGGCCACCCCCTCTCGGAGGGCGCCGGGGTGGCTGCTGCCGGGCGCGGCGGTGCTCGCAGCGGTGGCGCTGGTGGCGGTGGGGCTCGGCGAGGTGCAGCCCACGACGGTGGTGGTGGAGCAGGGGACGCAGCTCGTCCAGGGGCGGGCGGAGGTGCTCGCGGCGGGGATCCCGGTGTCCGTCGACGGCTCGGTGCGGATCTCCGTGGAACCCGACGGGGGGCTCGCGCGTGTGAGCCCTTCGGAGGGTTCGATGATGAAGACGGTGGGGGCCGGCGTGGCCGGCGCGGCGCTGGGGGCGCTGGTGACGGTGGTGGTGACGGACGGGCACGCGAGCGTCGGCGGTGACGAGCCGATCGAGCTCGGGCCCGGGGAGCGCAAGGTGGTCCGGATCGGAGGGCCGACGACGGAGCGTCCGGCGATCGCGCCGGTGGCGCTGCCCGAGGGGGCCAGCGACGCCGAGAAGGTGGCGGCGCTACGGGCCGAGAACGAGGCCCTTCGCGCCGAGCTCGAGGAGCTGCGGTTCAGCGAGGGGGTGGCTCGCGGCCAGCTCGCCGCCTCGCAGGGCGACCCGTCGGAGTGGCCGGACGACGTGCCCGCGGGCTTCGCACCGGAGGCCTTCGAGGCGAACCTGCGGGCGGCGATCGCGCAGTTCCCCGGGGTCGAGGTGCACGCGCTGGACTGCGGGGAGTACCCGTGCGTCGCCGCGCTCACGGTCGACGGCTCGCTCCAGGAGTGGCAGGACAAGCTCCGGGAGCTGCCGAAGGCGATGCCGCAGGATCTCTACGGCGACGCCGGGGTGTGGATGGGGATGGCGCAGATGGACCACGACGGCGTGTCGCAGGGGGCCATCGGGCTGTCGTTCATGCCGCAGGGCGAACAGGGCGAGCCCATTCGCCAGCGGACGAACTTCCGTGGTCAGACGCTCATGCAGGAGCTCGAGACCGAGTAGCAAGGGACCCCGAGTCGGCGACGATCTCATCGGACAGGGCGTGGTTGCGAGCGATCTCGGCGATGTCGGCGTCCATGGGAGCGCGTGGTGGCCATGGGTCAGCGGGCGATTTCGGAGGGAGTCAGGCCCACCGCGGCCGTCGCGAGGCCGGGCAGGTGCTCGGCGCCCAGCTCCACGCGAAGGTTGCCACCCGCGGCGCCCAGCGACGACCAGGGCTCTGCCCTGCCTCCAAGACACAGGGCCAGAAACCTCGCCGTGATCACCTCCTGTGCTCGCTCGTCGCGGCCGTTCAGACGGTGGTGGGCCTCGGGGTAGACAACGAACGTGACCCGAGCGCCGCGCGCGTCGGCCTCCTCGGCGAAGCGGCGTGCCGAACGGATCGGTACCTGCTCGTCCAACTCGCCGTTCCACACCAGCAGCGGTCTGCGTAGGGCGGCCACGTGCGTCAGCGGGGAGGCGGCCACCCGGAGCGCGTGCCCGCCGATCGGGATGTCGCGCGAATCGGTATCGTCGGTGGCCTCAGGACGATCGGGGCCGAAGAGGACCGCCGGCGCGAGGCCAGCCGCACCGCACGCGAACACGTCAGGAGCCGTCGTCAACGCTTGCAGGGTGGCGTATCCGCCGTAGGAGGAACCCGTGATCGCGAGCCTCGCCGGGTCCGCCACACCCTGCGCGATCGCCCAGGCCACGCCGTCCAGCAGGTCGTCCTGCATCGCCAGCCCCCACTGGCGCGCCGACGCGTCCTCGAACGCCTGCCCGAAGCCGCCCGAGCCACGGTAGTTCACGGACATCACCGCGTAGCCGAGGTCCGCCAGCCGTTGGTGCTCCGGGTTCCAGCCGTACGTGTCGCGAACACCCCAGGGGCCACCGTGCACGGTGAGCACCAGAGGCCATGGCGGCGGGCCGGCGATGACCTCATCGGGGCGTGTGAGATACGCCGTGAGCGTGAGGCCGTCCCGCGCCGTGAGCGACATCGCCTCCGTCGGGCGCCAGGCGATCGCGTCCCAAAGGCCGTAGGAGGGGAGGAGTCGCCTGGTTCCGGTTTCGGGCTCGTGGACCCAGAGCCCACTTGGCTCGGTGGGTCCCCACATCCACGCGAAGGTCCGCGCTCCCGCTCGCCACCACTTGGTCACATCGGCCGCCGACGCCTCGGTCATGGCATCGATCGCTTGCTTCGCCGCGAGGTCGTCAATCCACCACGTGCGCCGTGCATCGGCCGTGGCGACCGCGTGCACGACGCCGTCCGCATCGACGTCCGCTGCGACCAGATCGGGTCCCGGGCCCTGTAACACCACCCTGGCGTGACCGGACCCGTAGGATACGAGTGCAGGTCGGCCCCCGACGGGCTCGAACACGTCGACGCGGTCGGGCGTCGCCCGGACCACCTCGACCCGGTCCGATCCGCTCCAGATGGTCGCCACCTGACGCGTCCGTCCGTCCGGCCGGATGCGGACCACGGTGTCGGACGTCCGCGTGAAGACTCGTCGGCCGTCGAACCACTGCGGAGTCCATCCATACCGTTCGCCCGCCACCGGCCTCAGCTCGTCGTCGAACGACACCCGGTCGAGGCGCCGCCCGGACCACACGGAGGTCGTGCGTCCCGTGGCGAGGTCCAGCACACGCACGTCGAGCTGGGGCTCCTTCGCGTAGACCACGAGCTCCTCTGAGATGTCGGGGTCGGTCGGTGCCCTGAGCTCGGTGCGTCCCGGTCCGGGTCGGTCCCGGTACACGCCAAAGGCCACCCGGTCCTGGCGGACGGCGAAGACCTCGAGCCAGGGCCCGGATGCGACCGGATGGACGACGCCGTTCTCATCTACCCGTGCGAGGGTGTGGCCCTCGGGAGCGACCTGCGACTGAACGAGCCAGCCTGACGACAACCCCCACAGGCCCATCGGCACGTCGTCAAGGTCGGCGAGCGTCTTGGCGCGGTCCGGCGCATCGGTCGGAGCGGACCGGAGCACGCCGATGCTCGGATCGAACCACGCGAGGGTGTCGCCCGATGGGCTGACAGCCACAGCTCGCTCCACGGGGGGCTGCAGGTAGGCCTCGGGGGGGATCAGGTCCGCCATGGGTGCTCGGACTGGAGGATCATGGTGTGTGGTATATCGCGCGCGGCGCACCAATGTGCATGGTGGTTCCGGCTGGATGGGCTACCGACAGTCCAGCGACCACTGCATGTGGTTGGGATCCCACGGGGAGATGGGGGCACCGTCGGCGGCGGGCCGGGCACCGCACACCTCGTCGCAGGCGTGTCCGGGCACGTCTCCGGGCTCTCCGAGCTCGACGTAGACCATGTCCGAGTTCGCCCAGCCCCAGTGCTGGATACCGAGGTAGTCACTGACCGCGGGGGAGGCGTCGAGGATGCGCCGACCGCCGTAGGCTGGGCCCTCGAAGGTGGCGCCGGGACCGCCGTCCTCGGCGTACACCACCACACAGGACCCGTTCGCGGGGTTCGTGACCCGCAGGGTGGCCCCGCACCCGAAGCGCTGGGCGCCGGCGACGTAGAAGTACTCCGGGTGTGGCACGTCGCCGGGCCAGGCGCGGTCGTTGGCATCGAACATGGCCTGCGAGCTGTAGTCGACGTGCCCCTGGATCCAGGGGATCTGCGTCGTCCCGGGCAGGCAGCGGCCGCTCTGGGCGTCGTACACGCAGCCCATCGCGTCGTAGTGCGACTGGAGGTATCCACAGGTCGTCGTGTGGCCCCAGGTGGTGGGGTCGGTGTCCGCGCCGAACCGGGAGATCAGGTAGTACCCGTCCGGGCTCATCTCCCAGTCCATCCAGTTGCAGGACGTGGTGGGCGCGGTCGGCGAGGCCTCGGGCGGCGTCTGCAGGCAGTTGCCGTTGGAGGACGGCGCGCACTGGTCGGGCGTGCCGAGCGGCATCGACTGGCAACCGTTGGAGCAGGTGTCCCGGTCGGTCTCGCGGTCGCCCGAGCACATCACGAGGTCGTCGCCGTCGCACCACAGGCCGTCCATCAGCCCGTCGCAGAACGCGGGCGCCGACGAGCACTGGTCCGGCGTACCGAACGGCATCGACTCGCAGCCCGACGCGCAGGCCTGGCGGGTCCACACGTCCCCGGCGCGGCACTCGACCAGGTCGTCGCCGTCGCACCACAGCCCGTCGACCTTCCCGTCGCAGGTGTCGGCGGGAGCGGCGTAGCACTGGTCGGGCACGCCCACGGGCATCGACTCGCAGCCCCAGGAGCAGCCGTCGCGCGCGACCTCGCGGCCCCCGGAGCAGGTGATCAGGTCGTCGCCGTCGCACCACTCGCCGTTCGCGTGGCCGTCGCAGGCGTCGGGCGTGGGCACGGTGCCGTCGGCGCAGGCCGTCGTCGGCGTCCCGCCCGCCTGGTCGTTCCAGAACGACACCGGGCCGCTGCAGGCCCCCGCGAAGGGATCGTCCGCGTACCCGCTGAACAGGTAGCTGCCGTCGGTGTTCACCCGCGTCTCGAAGTGCAGGTGGGGGCCCGATGAGTTGCCCGAGGTCCCGACCGCGCCGATCGCGTCGCCGCAGCGCACCGTCGACCACGGGGCGGGGAGCCCCGACCACGCGCTCATGTGGCCGTAGATGGTCATGTCGCCGTTGCCGTGGTCGATCACCACGTGGTTGCCGAAGCCGTACCCCTGGCTGTAGTTGCCGACGTAGCCGTCGCCGAACCCGTCCATCACCTCGACCACCCGGCCGCCCGCCGCCGCACGGACCGGCGCTCCCCGGCCCGAGCCGATGTCGGTGCCCTTGTGGCCGTCGTAGGAGCGGACGCCGCAGGTGTAGTCGAGCGCGCCGTACGCGCTGCCGTTGTCGTCGAAGTGGGCCGTGATCCAGGCGCCGGCGGTGGTCGGCCAGGCGTACTGGGGCGCCGCGTGGGCGGTCGCGAGGAGGAGCGTGATCATCGGACACCTCCCACCACCACCGCGCGGGGTGGCTCCTGCTCGTCGTCGATGGCGACCAGATCGCCGCTGGCGGTGAACTGCGGGCTGCGACCCGACCGGAGGCGCTGCGCCTCGCCGGTCGTCGTGTCGAGCCGCCAGAGGTCCTTGTGGCCGTAGTGGGCGGAGAACACGGCGGTCACGCCGTCCTCGAGCCACACGAGCTCGCGCCCGGGGACCGGCACGAAGCCCTCGCCCACCTCCGTCAGGCCGACGTTGGTGAGTTGCCGCGGCTCGGCGCCCGGCTCGTCCGCGATCCACAACGACGCGAGGCCGCTGCGCGTGGAGACGAGGAGCACGGCGCTGGAGGAGGGCAGGGGGAAGGGCGCGGTGTCGCGCGGGTCGTCCGACAGCGCGGCGCGCTCGCCGGACTGCAGATCGTGCACCATCCAGGTGGCCGGCAGGCCCGGCTCGAGCACGGTGGGCTCGCCCTCGAGCTGGGCGTAGGTGATGCGCCGGCCGTCGTCGGCGACCCGCAGATCGACCGCGCCGCGAGCGATCTCCGTGGTGCCCTCGGGGCTCATCATCGTGATGCGGAGGTCTGCCGTCGACATCACCACGTGGTTGTCGTCCAGGCGGTAGGCGGCGAACACCGGCTCGGTGGTCACGGCCTCGTCGCCGCCGGTGGTCCAGCGGCGGAGCGTGCAGCCCGGGTGGAGGTCCGAGCCGGTGTTCAGGCAGGACACGGACAGGTCGCGGTGCATGAACACGAAGCCGTCGCTGGCGGCGGCGCGCTCCATCAGCACGGGATCGGCGACCGGCGGCTGGTAGGGCGGCAGGTCGGGCACATAGGCCTGGGTGGCGCACCCTGCGAGCGCGACCCAGGACAGAACACAGAGCGGTCGAGAAAGAGACATGGAACCCTCGAGAGACAGAGGTGATCCCCGCGGACGCCTGGTCACCCGCGCTGCCCGAACGCTCCCGTTACGCCGTGTTGCGGCTGTGTTACCGCGCCTGCGCCTCGGCGAAGTCCAGGAGGACCGCCAGCTCTCCGGGGAGCAGCGCAGCCATCGGGTGGACCCCGTCCATCGGGAGCCCGCCGGCTGCCCGGGCCTCGCGGATCGCGGCCTGCCACGGGCGCTCCGTGCGCCACGCGGCCACCACGCCGGCCAGCGCGAGCACCACCGGGTCCGTCACGTCCCCCGGCGGCGCCCAGCTCAGATCGGCGTCGCCGCGGACCGAGCGGGCCAGCGCCACCAACGTGCTGGTGAACGCCAGCAGGTACGGATCGGCGCGACGCTCGGCGCAGGTCGCGGCGCGGCCCAGGGAGCGCAGCGCGCGCTCGGTGCGTCCCGCGAGCAGGTGGCACAGGCCCAGGTGGCCGTGTCGGATCGCGAGGAAGTCGTCCGGAGCTCCCTCGCCGCCGCGGACCGAGGCCTCGAGCAACGGGAGCGCGCCGTCCAGGTCGCCGCGGGCGAGGTGGAGGCGGCCGAGGTTGGCGGCGACGAACACCTCGTACTTCCGCTCGCCGCTCTCGCGGTGCAGGCGCAGGGCCTCCTGCAGGTAGATCTCCCCCCCGTCCGGGTTGCCGGTCCAGACCTCGAGGCTCCCCAGGTGCTGGAGCGCGAGCGCCTCGTCGCGGCGCAGGCCCGCCAGCCGCGCGAGCTCCAACGCCTGCTGGTACCGCCCCACCGCCTCGGTCAGGCGTCCGCGCTGCCAGGACCGGTAGGCGAGCTGCGACCAGCCGAGCGCCTCGATCCTCGGGTCGCCCGCGGCCTCCCCACGGTCCACGATCCGCTGTCCGATCGCCTCGGCGCGATCCGCGTCCGACCAGGCGGCGAGCACCTTGGCGGCGCGCGCGGCCAGGTGCGTGGTGCCTGCCTCCCACAGCCGCTCGGCCAGCGGCTCGAGCTCCCCGGGATCCTCCGGCCGACGCCCCCGGTCCAGCAGGATCTCGTGGCGCAGGATCTGCGCCCGATCGGCCTCCGTGCCGGTGGTCACCGAGGCCGCCAGCCGCTCGGCGGTCGACCAGTCGTCGTCGAGCAACGCCAGCTCCGCCAGCGCCACCGTGAGCCGACCCCGCTGGTCGTCGTCTCCGCCCTGGAGCGCCGCTCGCACGGCCTCCCGCCGCTCGACCACCGACCCGAGGCCGGCGCGATGGAGCGCCCACGCCGCGGCGGCTCGCGACGCGACGGTCCCCTCGGTCCCGCGGCACACGACGAGCAGGTCCGGCGCGATCCCGCGCAGCGCGGCCGTCGCCTCCGCGCGCTCGGGGCCATCCAGACGTCCGACCCAGGCCTCGGCCTTCGCGGTGACCGCGCGCGCGTGTCGGGTCCGGAGGGCGCCGTCGAGCCCGCGGGAGCGGAGGTGGGCGCGGATGGAGAGCGGAAGCCGGTACCGGCGGTGTCCGGCGTCCTGGCGGACCCGGACGAGCGAGGCGCCGACCAGGGCGTGCAGCCAATCCACGACCCACGGCGCGTCGGGGTGGGCGCTCAGATCCACGACCCGCTCGGCGTCCTCGTGGTCGAAGGCGCCCTCGAACACGGCGCACTGCCGCAGCGCCTCGGCCTGCGCGGAATCGAGCTGGGCGCAGGACCAGGCGATCGCGTCGTCGAGCCCCGCGAGCAGTCGGCTCGGTCCCGCGAGCGCGGTCAGCAGATCGGAGGCACCGAGCACCGAGGCGCGGCTGGCGGCGAGCTCGATCGCGAGCGGGTGGTGGTCCAGCCTTGCGACGAGATCGACCAGGTGCCCGCGACTCGCCTCCCACCCCGGCGCCACCGCCCGCGCACGCTCGAGGAGCAGCGCGATCGCGTCGTCCTCGGGCAGCCCCTCCACGACCACCGTCGCCGCACCGGCCACCTCGGGCAGGCGCTGACCCACCAGGAGGAAGCGCGCGTCGGACGTCGGACCCCAGGCGGCGAGCCAGGCGCCGAGCTCGGTCGTGAGGTGCTCGACGCCGTCGAGGACGAGGATCGTGCCCGGTCGGTGCGACAGCGCGCTCGCGATCGCGTCGACGGCGTGGTCCCGCGCCTGGATACCGAGCTTGATCGCCAGATCGCCCAGCACCGCGCCAGCGTCACGACCGCCGCAGGTCACGAGCACCGCGCCCTCGGCGCCACCCACCGCCGCCACCGCCACCCGCGTCTTGCCGATGCCCGGGGCGCCGCCGATCCCCACCACACGGTGCCGCACGGACAACCCGCGCACGTCGGCGATCTCCGCGCCGCGGCCGATCAGCGCCGTCTCGAGCCAGCGCGAGGTCGCTGGCGGCGGGGCGACTGCGGCGGCGAGCGGCTCGAAGCGGTACCCGGCGCCCCGCTCGGTGAGGACGTGGTCGGGTTCGGACGGATCGGCCTCCACCTTCTGGCGCAGCCGACGCACCGCGACGTCCACGGCTCGCGTCACCGCGCGTGGCGAGTAGCCCCACACCTCGCGGAGCAGCTCCTCGCGCGGGACCACGGCGCCGGGTCGGGCCGCGAGGTAGGCGAGCAGCGCGCACTCCTGCGGCGTGAGCGGCTCGGAGGCCGCGCCGGCGATCCGGACCACGCCCCGGTCCAGGTCGACGGTGGCCGCGCGCAGGTTCAGCGTCGTCATTGGGGACAGTCTCCCCGATCCGGGCGGCTATGGTGGGCGCGTGATCCCCTGGCTCGCCGGCTGTGTGGCCCCGACCGCGCTCGAGGTGGGCGCCGAGCCCTCGCCCGAGGCGCCCGCCGTGCTCGCGGTGACGGTCGCGGAGCCGGGCGAGTGGCGGGTCGCGACCGGCGACGCCGATGCGCCCGAGCTCGGGCCCTGGGGCGCGCTCGATCTTCGCGGCTTCCCGGCCGGCGAGGACGTGTCCTGGGCCGTCACCGGGACCGACGGGGAGGGGCGCACGCGCTGGTCGGATTGGCGCACCTGGCGCGTCCCCGATCCCCCACCGGGGCTGCCCGAGCTCACCGTGGAGGTCGCGGGCGATCCCGGCTTCCGCTTCCTGGCGGCGACGGTCATCGCCGCGGACCAGGTGGGCTCAGCGGTCGTGATCGTCGACACCGAGGGCCGCTACGTGTGGTGGACGGCGCCCGCGCAGGTCGCGCTCACGCCCGAGCTGCGCGCCACGGAGGACGGCCCGGTGCTCGGGTGGACCGAGGCCGGCGCCGATCGCGACGTGGACGCCGCCGCGTTCGTGGAGGTCCCGCTCTCGGGCGCCCATCGGACCCGCACGCCGCTGCCCTCGGGCCACCACGACGCCGCGGTGCTGCCTGGCGGCGAGCTGGCGTTCCTGGCGATGGCCTTCGAGGACCACGAGCTGGACGGCGTCGTCGTGCCCATGGTGTCCGACGAGGTGCGCCTGACCACGCTCGGCGCGACCGACGGCGACCCCATCGAGCTCCTGTGGTCGACCTTCGCCGACATGCCCGTCGCCGCGCGCGGGACCTGCGACCACATCCGCCAGCCCACGTCCCGCCTGGGTCGTGACGGCGTGCGTGAGTGGACCCACGCCAACTCGCTGATCCGCCTCGCGGACGAGGACACGCTGCTCATCGGCGCCCGGTACACGGACTGGCTCTACGCGATCGACGCCACGACCGGCGAGCTGCGCTGGGTGCTCAACGGGCTCGGTAGCGACTTCGTGGGCCCCGACGGCGCTCCGGTCTGGCGTTCGCCGTCGGACACCGACCTGTGGAGCCACGCGCACCTGTCCGAGGCCTGGTCGGGGGGCGCGATGGTGTTCGACAACGGGGACCACCACCAGCCGCCGGTCTCGGTCGCGATGGAGGTCGCGTGGGACACTGCCTCCCGCACGGCCGAGGTCGTGTGGTCGCGCCCGCATCCGGACGGGGGCGCCACGGGGGCCCTGGGGGACGTGCGGCGCGTCGGGGACGACGTGCTCGTGAGCTGGGCCGGCCTCGGCACGGTGGAGGTCGTGGTCCGCGACCAGGCCACGCGCTGGCGCCTGCGGCTGTCCGACGGGATGTTCGCGAGGGTGCTCCCGGTCGACGAGCTTCGCTGAGGGTTCGCCGACCGGGAGGGCGCGTCACCGTCGACCGCCGCTGCCGCGATGCCGGGAGGACGGGTTGAACGGTCGCCCTCGATCCGGCGCCATCGGGCGGTGGGGCCTGGGCGACGGGGGGATCCGCGCGGGCTTGGGGTGCTTCGCGGGCGCGGCCGCAGGCGCCGCCGCGGGCTGCTGGTCCTGGGTATCCGATACGATCTTCTGCATGGTGACTCCGGTGGGACGGACGTCTCCAGCCGCACGCCGCACAGTGGGGCGACGTACACGTGGAGGACGTTGGGGTGGTGAGGCGGAGCCACGCGCACCGACCGGACGTCGAGCGATCGCCACCACGTGTGGTGGACGAGCGTACAAAGGTCGAGATCGGAGCGTGCGGCTCCGCCAGGCGGGCTCCTCTACGCGGGAGAGGGAGCGCTACGGCCTAGGCGAAGATCCACATCGTCCGATCCTCCTCGGGAGAGCGGTGGTGTCCGCTCACCCGAGACGGTAGCCTCATTCGATACGGATGTCCAGCCTGCTTCCGCCTCAGGGGGCCGGCTGGTCGTCGATCCGCATCGTGGCGCTCGCGTCCAGCCGGTAGGGGGCCATCACGATCCGCCACAGGCCGACGTAGTCCGCGTGCGCGTGGACGCGGACGACCTTGTCGCCCAGGCCGTCCTCGAGGATCTCCGACTCGACGGTGGCGGAGAAGGGGACCCCCACCTCGGCGAGGAGCTGGAAGGTCTTCTCGGTCGCGCGGTCGGCGGGACCGTCCGTCCAAGGGGTCACGGAGCCGGCGCGAGCACCCTCGCGGACGGCGTCGATCAGCTCACGCTGCTGCGAGAAGTACCACGCGAAGTCCATGGTCCCGGACAGCAGGATCAGCAGGAGGGGCACCGTGAGGGCGAACTCGATCGCCTCGGCGCCACGGAGGCGATGGAGGAAGGAAGGCCGAGACATGATTCACTCCACCAGCTTGGCGGAAGGCCGCGAGAGGACGTTGCCGGGTCCGGTACCACCACCGGGGACGGTGAAGTCGTGCTCGAGGTCGAGGAAGACGGACACGCCCTTGTGCGTCCCCGGCCCGTCGAACACGTCGTAGACCACGCCCCAGGTGAGCTGGGTGATGGGCGCCTCGTGGACGAACTTGATGGCCGAGCAGTTGCCGCCGTCGTCGATGACGGGGACCACGCCCTGCAACACGCCGGTGTTCGCGTACTGGGCGACGGGGATCGAGCTGTTCGCGTCCTGCGGCGGCTTGGGGCCCCACAGGTCCACGTCCCACTCGCTGACCGAGTCCCGCAGCAGCGCGCGGATCGCGTGCAGGTTGGTGGCGGCGACGCCGTTCTGGAGCGCCAGCGGGTCGCCCACCCTCACGATGTCGACCTCGACGCACTCTCCCCGAGCGGCGGCATCGAGCGCGTCACCCACGTCGCTGGCGTTCACGCCACCCGGGTAGGCCCACGCGGCGTTGTCGCTCGAGTCGTTCGACAGGATCAGCTGGCGCAACGCCGAGCCGCCCGACGCCACGTCGTCGGGGATGCACTGGGGGATCGCGATCGGCAGGAAGCAGGCCGTCCAGCCCGCGGGCTCGCCAGGGGGACGCAGCGCGATCGCGTCGGCGCGCACGTCGCTCGCGGCGCTGCGGAAGGCGAACGACGCGAAGGGCGTCGGCACGTCCTTCCAGATGGACTCCACGCGCAACGCGTTGATCTCTTCGGCGTCCATGGAGGGGGTGAACGTGCGGGTCTCGGTGTCCCACAGGCCGAACTGCAGCACCTGCGTGGGTGCCGTCACGCTGGAGCCGCGGACGTTGTTCATCGCGGCCACCGATCGGGCGGACTGGCCTGCGCGGGTCACGCCGTCGTCCGTGCCGTCGATGTGGGAGGCGCCGGCCAGCGCTGCGGCGTCCGTCGCCACCGCCAGCTCGGCGTTCGCGAGGTACAGCGTGCCGACGTCGACGACCAGGGCGGTGAAGCCCACCAGCATCGGGAAGACGAACACGAAGAGGAGGGCATAGTTCGCGCGGCGAGAACGACCATGTTCTGACGGCCGACTCGATGCGTCGGAAGGTCCAGTGGACATGTGAGCTCCGGGGGGAAGAGGGTTCGCTCCCCATGAAACGTGAGCACGCGCCGTGCCGTCGAGAAGAGGGGTTCGTTCGTCCGATCAGGGCAGGAACACACGATCGTGGTGTGCGAATGTGCCCAACGCGGGCGTCGGGCAGACCGTGGATGGTCGGTTGCACGGGTACACTCGATGCCGGGCCGCTGGCACGCGCTTCGCTATGCTGCGTGGTCGGGAGGGTGGATGACCACGCTCGGCGAGAATGTGACGACCACGACCGCGCTCGTGGCCCCCTGGGAGTCGATGGCCCGCTGCGCCGGGCTGATGGTCGCGCTCAAGCGACGCCACCTGGTGGTCGTGGACGAGGGCGACCGGCCGCTCGGCCTGGTGAGCGACCTCGACGTGTTCCGGCAGGGGACGCTGGTGGGCGCGGGCGACTGGGCGGCCACGCCGCAGGGCAAGGCGCGCGCGGAGGACATCCTGCTCCCCATCGACGTGATCGGCCTCGAGCACGATCCGCTGGACCAGGCCCTCGATCGCCTCGCCGACTCCGTGCAGGACGTGATCGTGTGCGTCGATGCGCAGGGGCGTCTGGTGGGCCTGCTGTCCGAGCACGACGCAATGGGCATCGTGTCGCGGCAGATGCCGGAGCGCCTGCCGCTGTCGTTCCTGGCGAGCCACCAGGTGTCGACGGTGGGCCGCTTCGAGCCCGCCGTCGACGCGCTCACCACCATGCTCACGGAGCGTCGCCGGCACCTCGTGGTGTTGGACGAGGCCGGCAAGGTGCACGGCGTCGTGTCGTTGCGCGACCTGTTCGCGAACGGCGTCGCGGACGGCGAGCGGCGCATGGTGGACGAGGTCATGGTCGGTGAGTCGGTCCACGTCGCTCGCGCCGACCACAGCATCCGCCGCGCCGCGACGGAGATGGCGCGCCACCAGATCGGCTGCCTGCCGGTGGTGGACGACGACGGGCGCTGCATCGAGGTGATCACGCGCACCGACATCCTCCGGGCCTACGCCGCGTGGCTGCGCGAGCACGTGGCCGTGCGGGTGGCGTCCGAGCAGCGATAGCTGCCTGCGGTGAGCCGCACTCCGCTCGATCCCGACGCTCCGACGCTGCGCGCGCGACTGCGCGACGTGGCGGATCGGCTCGTCCCGTGGCTGGAGCGGATGCGTACGGAGCCGGTGGCGCGCCTCGACGGCGGTCGCAGGGCGGCGGAGGCGCTGGGCTCCGAGTGGCCCGAGGAGGGGACCCCCTGGCGGCACCTGCTCGCGCTGCTGGACCGGGCGCTGGCGACCAGCCTGCACACGACCTCGCCCGGGTACCTCGCCTACGTCCCCGGCGGGGGCCTGCCGGACGCCGCGGTGGCGCAGCTCTACGCCGACCTCGTCAACCGATTCACGACGCTGTGGATGCCCGCACCGGCGTTCGTCCGGATGGAGATCGACGTGATCCGGTGGATCGCGGCGATGGTGGGCTTCGGCCCCGAGGCCGGAGGGCTGCTGCTCTCGGGCGGGTCCATGGCGAACCTGGTGGCGATCCACACCGCTCGGGTCGCGCGCCTGCCGGAGGACTTCCTCGACGGCGTGATCCTGGTCGGCGAGCAGACGCACCACTCGGTCGCGAAGGCCGCGCGCATCGCCGGGTTCCCCGCGCGCGCCCTGGTGGTCGTGCCGTCCGACGAGCGCTTCCGCATGCGCCCCGACGCGCTGGCGGACACGATCGTCCGCCTCCGGGACGAGGGGCGGCGACCCTTCCTGGTCGTCGCCAGCGCTGGGACGACGGCGGTGGGGGCGGTGGACGCGCTCGACGCGCTCGCGGAGGTCTGCGCGCGGCACGGCGCCTGGCTGCACGTCGACGGCGCCTACGGTGGCTTCTTCGCGCTGACCGAGCGCGGGCGGGCGGCGCTGGCGGGGATCGGGCGGGCGGACTCGGTGACGCTCGATCCGCACAAGGGGCTGTTCCTGCCCTACGGCACGGGCGCGCTGGTGGTCGCGCGTCGCGCGGACCTGCGCGCCGCCCACGCCACCCACGGCAGCTACCTCCCGGCGCCCTCGACCGACGACGACGCCTGGGATCTCGCGGATCTCGGCCCGGAGCTCTCCCGCGACGCGCGCGGGCTGCGGGTGTGGCTGCCGCTGCGGCTGCACGGCTTCGCGGCCTTCCGCGACGCGCTGGACGACAAGCTCGCGCTCGCGCGCATCGCCGCCGACGCCGTCCGCGCCATGCCCGGCGTGCGCCTCGTCAGCGAGCCCGTCCTTTCGCTGTTCGCCTTCCGCTGGGAGGGGAGGGCGGAGGACCTCGATCGCGCCAACCGGCGCTGGCTGGCCGACACCAACCAGCGAGGCCGCGTCTTCCTCACGGGGGCGACGGTGCCCGACCCGCGGGACGGGCGGCCGATCTTCGTGCTCCGGGTCTGCGTGCTGGGGCTGCGGACCGAGCCCGCGACGATCGAGGCGGCGATCGCGGATCTGGACGCGACCCGTCCGGGATAGTCGGTCCGGCCCTGGAGGTCTCCGTGCTGCTGGCCCTGCTCCCGCTCGTCGCCGACGCGAAGAAGCCCGCCCTGATCGAGGGCACCCTCGCTGGGCGTCCGTTCGGCGCGGTCAGCGCGATGGCGGTGGGCGATCCGGGCCGGCCGGGCACGCTGTTCCTGATGCTCGCCGACCAGCCGGTCGCCTGCGACGCGCCGCCCTCCGACGACGCGACGCTGCTGCTCCTCGGGTTCGAGCCCGTCACCGGCGGCCCCACCGAGGGCGGGCTGGTGCTGAACAAGAGCCGTGGCGCGTTCGGCGTGGTGGGGGCGAAGGGGGCCCTGCTGTCGGTGGCCGACGCCGTCGGCGCGACGGGCACCGTGCGGATCGACGCGGTCACGGGCGAAGGCAACGCGCTGTCCGGCACCGTCGTCTACACGCTGTGCGAGGTCGTGAAGCCGCTGCCGCCGCTGTCGCTGACCCTCGAGGACCGCGTGGTCGACACCCGCCGCGAGCAGGGGGCGCCGGAGGTGTCCGTCCGCGCGCCGGTGGGCTGGACCGAGGGGTACGACCAGCTCGGCATCCACACCTGGAACGCGCCCGACATGCGCACGAGCTTCGCCGTCCAGGACACGTGCAACGGCACCTGCGACCCCGCGCTGTGGGAGGTCAACGCCGCGCGCTGGCAGGACGACCAGGCGGGCGCGTTCGACGGCGTGCCCGGGTGGACTGTGCAGCGCGGGCGCAACGAGGTGGTCGCGCCGGGCACCCGCGTCGTGCGGACCACGCTGGGGGCCGCCGGCATGCCCTCGATGACCACGGTGGCGGTCCTCCGCTACGACCCCGCCTGGCCGACGATGTTCGTGTGCACGCTCAAGACCGAGGCGAAGCACACCGAGGTGCTGGACGCCGCCGAGAAGGCCTGCCTCACGATGTCGCCCAAGTAGGGTCGGAGCGGTCGATCAGCGCGTGCTGGACGTGCTCGTCATGGAGTGAGCAAGTCATACTTGGAAAGCGAGACGTACTTGTATTCGGGGAGCGCGGTCCGCTCCGGCGAGCGGGAGGAGGGTCTCGTCACCAGAGGTCGATGATCGCGTCGGCGACGGCCTCGCCGAGGACGGCGTGGCCCTGGCCGTTCGGGTGCACGTCGCACGCGCGGAAGTCGGCCGGGCCCAGCAGGGTGTAGACGTCGGGGCCGCAGACGACGCCCGCGTGGTGGTCGCACAGCCGCAGGTCGAACGCGCGGTAGGCGACGAGCCGATCGACGGTCGCGGGGTCCGCGGTGGAGCACATCGGGGGCGGGGTCAGGAGCATCACCGTCTCGGCGCCGTCCGCGAGGAGCTGGTCGATCACGGCGACCATGTTCTGGGCGTAGTCGAGCGGGACGATGGGCGCGGGCTCGAAGAAGCCGGTGCTGTCGTTGGTGCCGAGCATGATCGTGGCGATGTCGACGGGCAGCTCGGGGGTGGCGCGGGCCTCGTAGACGTTGGGGTTCCACCACTGGCCGCCGCACAGCGTCGCGGGGCCTCCGGGCACCCAGTCCTCGGAGGTGGCGCCACCGCACCCGATGGACACGACCTCGTAGGCGGCGCCCAGCGCGTTGGCGGTCACCTGGTAGTACGGCAGGTCGGTGGGCTGGCTCTGCTGGCCCTCGGTGATCGAGTCGCCGACCATGAGCACCCGGACGGGCGTGCGGATCTCGGCGTCGGTGACCGCGCCGACCACGTTGGGGCCGACCTGCACCGCCTGGAGCCAGACGGGACCGAGGGGGGCGAGCGCCGGCACGGACGCGGTGAGGCGCGTGGCCCCGAGCGGACCGGCGGTCCCGCGGGCGACCTCGAAGGGCGCGAGCAGGTCGAGGCAGGTCGCGCCGGCGCAAGGACCGACACCCGTCCCGGTGACCGAGGCGTAGACCCGGACATCGACGCCGGGCGCGAGGTTGGCGACCTCCAACGTGGCCGGTGCACCCGGCACGATCGGCGTGGTCGGGACGACGGAGGGAGCGGCGGAGGCGACGGCGACGAGCAGGGTGTACATCATGTTTACGACCGTACAGTGGCCGTCGACCGACCGCCAGACGATCCCCAGATCCCGACCTGACCCCTGGCGGGTGCTGGCCTGACGAGTCAGGGGATTCCGTGTTCCTGACGCTCACCACCACCCGCGCTCCCGCCACCGATCTCGGCTGGCTGCTGCACAAGCACCCGGACCACGTCCGCTCGGTGTCGCTCACGTTCGGCCGCGCGCACGTGTTCTGGCCCGAGGCGGGCGAGGACCGCGCGACCGTCGCGATGCTCGTCGAGGTCGATCCCATCGGCCTCGTGCGGGGCAGGCACGCCGCGGACGACGGTCCGCTCGCGGCGTACGTCAACGACCGGCCGTACGTGACCTCCTCCTTCCTGTCGGTCGCCCTCGGCCAGGTCTTCCGCTCCGCGGTGAAGGGCGACTGCCAGCGCCCGGAGCTCCTCGGCGAGCCCTGGCCGCTGCGCGTCGAGCTGCACGTCGTGCGCGCGAAGGGTGGTGAGGGGCTGATCGGCCGGCTCTTCGAGCCCCTCGGCTACGAGGTCGACGCCGTCCGCCTGCCCCGCGACGAGGTCGTGGAGCTCGGGGAGAGCGCGCTGTACCGGGTGACGCTGAGCGCGACCACCACGGTCTCCCTGCTCCTGCGCCACCTGCTGGTGCTGTTGCCCGTGCTCGACGACGAGAAGCACTACTGGGTCGGGCAGGACGAGGTCGACAAGCTGCTCGATCGCGGCGAGGGCTGGCTCGCCTCGCACCCCGAGCAGCAGCTCGTCACCGAGCGGTACCTCAAGCACCGCCGCTCGCTGGCGAGGGCCGCGCTCGAGCGCCTCGCTGAGGGCACCGAGGCCGAGGAGGAGGCGGACGAGGCCGCGGACGCGCCGTCCACGCCGGAGCGCGCGCTCGAGAAGCCGCTCAAGCTCAACGACGTGCGCATGGCCCGGGTCGTGGAGCTGCTCCGCCAGCCCGGCGTGGCCCGCGTGGTCGATCTCGGGTGCGGCGAGGGGAAGCTGTTGCGCCGGCTGGCCGGGCTGTCCCAGCTCACCGAGGTCGTCGGCGTCGACGCGAGCTCGCGCGCGCTGGAGGTGGCCGAGCGACGCCTCGAGCGCACGCCGGGCCGCGAGAAGGTGCGCCTGCTGACCGGCAGCGTGACCTACCGCGACGACCGGCTCGACGGGTTCGACGCCGCTGCCGCCGTCGAGGTGATCGAGCACCTGGAGCCGCACGGCGTGCGCGCCTTCACCCAGGCCGTCCTCGGGGGCGCCCGCCCGCGGCTGCTCGTCGTGACCACGCCGAACGCGGAGTACAACGTCCGGTTCCCGGACCTGCCCGCTGGCGCCTTCCGGCACGCCGACCACCGGTTCGAGTGGACGCGCGCGCAGTTCGCCGCCTGGGCCACCGACGCCGCGGAGCGCTGGGGGTACGACGTGTCCTTCGAGGACGTGGGCGAGGTCGACCCCGAGGTCGGCGCGCCGACGCAGCTGGCGGTGTTCCGATGCCGTTGATCGTCCCCGAGCTGTCCCTGGTGCTGCTGGTGGGCGCGTCCGGCTCGGGCAAGTCCACCTTCGCGGCGCGGCACTTCCGCCCGACGCAGGTGCTGTCCTCCGACCACTACCGCGGGGTCGTCAGCGACGACGAGACCGACCAGTCCGCGAGCGCCGACGCGTTCGAGGCGCTGGAGTTCCTCGCCCGCAAGCGGCTCGAGCGCGGACTCTGCACGGTCGTCGACGCCACCAACACCGATCCGCAGTACCGCAAGCGGTGGGTGTCGCTGGCGAAGGCCTTCCACGTCCTCCCCGTGGCAATCGTGTTGGATGTGGAGCCCTCCATCGCCATCGAGCGCAACGCGTCGCGGGCGGACCGGGACTTCGGCGGGCACGTCGTCCGCCGCCAGTCGCGCGATCTGCGACGGAGCCTGGGGCACCTGCGCACCGAGGGCTTCCGCTACGTCCACGTGCTGCGGGGCGAGGACGCCGTTCAGGACGCCGAGATCTCGTTCCAGCGGTCCTGGTCCGACCGTCGTGACGACACCGGGCCGTTCGACATCATCGGCGACATCCACGGCTGCTTCCTCGAGCTGTGCGAGCTGCTCGACGAGCTCGGCTACGCGATCGGCCACGAGGGCGAGCGCTTCGTCGTGACGCCGCCTGCGGGCCGTCGCGCGCTCTTCCTGGGCGATCTGGTGGACCGTGGGCCCGCCTCGCACCGCGTGCTGCGGCTGGTCATGGACATGGTGGAGGACGGCGCGGCGCTCTGCATCCCCGGGAACCACGAGGCCAAGCTCCTGCGCTGGCTCAACGGCAAGAACGTCAAGCCGTCGCACGGGCTGCAGGAGACCATCGACCAGCTCTCGGGCGAGGACCAGGCCTTCCGCGACCGCGTCGCCACCTTCGTCGACGGGCTCGTGAGCCACCTCGTGCTCGACGGCGGGCGGCTGGTCGTGGCCCACGCGGGCATGCGCCGCGACCTGCAGGGGCGCGCCTCGGGCCGGGTGCGCGAGTTCGCGCTCTATGGCGAGACCACCGGCGAGACCGACGAGTTCGGCCTTCCGGTGCGGTACCCGTGGGCCCGTGACTACGACGGGCAGGCGGTGGTGGTCTACGGCCACACGCCGGTGCCGACCGCCGAGTGGGTGAACCGCACGATCTGCATCGACACGGGCTGCGTGTTCGGTGGCGAGCTGACGGCGCTGCGCTGGCCGGAGCGCGACCTGGTCTCCGTGCCCGCCCACCAGGTGTGGTGCGAGCCCAAGCGCCCGCTGCACGACACGCCGACCGTCCCCGAGCCGGGCCCGCTGGACGGCGTGCCGCACGCCGGCGACGTGCTCGGAGGCCGCTCGGTCGAGACGCGCTTCGGCAAGGTGATCCCGATCCGGCCTGAGAACGCGGGTGCGGCGCTCGAGGCGCTGGCGCGGTTCGCCGTCGATCCGCGCTGGCTCGTGCACCTGCCGCCGACGATGAGCCCGGTCGAGACCTCGCAGCGGCCCGACCTGCTCGAGCACCCCGACGAGGCCTTCGCGTACCTCCGCGCGAACGGCGTGCGGACGGCCGTGTGCCAGGAGAAGCACATGGGCTCGCGCGCGCTCGTGATCGTCGGGCGCGACGAGGCGGCGGTGGCGGCGCGCTTCGGGTTCGAGCCGGCGGAGATCCCGACGGGCGGCATCGTGCTGACCCGCCGCGGGCGACGCTTCTTCGCCGACGAGGCCGTGGAGGCCGCGCTGCTCGGCCGTCTGCGGACGGCGCTCGAGTCGTCCGGCACCTGGGAGCGCCTGGCCACGGACTGGGTGCTGCTCGACGCGGAGCTGATGCCCTGGTCCGCGAAGGCGCGCTCCCTGCTCGAGACGCAGTACGCACCCGTGGGCACCGCGGCGCGCGGCTCGCTCTCGGCCGCGATGGACGCCCTGCGCGCGGCCTCCGCCCGCCAGGAGGGGCTGTCCGAGCTGCTCGCGCGCACCGGCGAGCGCCTGGACGCCGTGCAGGCCTACACCTCCGCCTGGCGCCGCTACTGCTGGGAGGTCGACGGGCTCGCCGGCGTGCGGCTCGCGCCGTTCCACGTGCTGGCGAGCGAGGGCGCGGTGCACGACGGCCAGGGCCACGCCTGGCACCTCGAGGTACTCGATCGGGTGGCTGATGCGGACCCGGAGCTGTTGGTCCGCACCGAGCGTCGCTGGGTGGACCTACACGACGAGACCTCGGTCGCCGCGGCCACCGGCTGGTGGACGGAGCTCACCGAGCGCGGCGGGGAGGGCATGGTGGTCAAGCCCACCGACTTCACGACCTGGCGCGGGCGCCGGCTCGTCCAGCCCGCCCTCAAGGTGCGCGGCCGCGAGTACCTCCGGATCATCTACGGCCCGGAGTACACGCTCCCCGAGAACCTGGAGCGGCTGCGGAGCCGCGGCGTGGGCCGCAAGCGCTCGCTCGCGGAGCGGGAGTTCCTGCTCGGCCTCGAGTCGCTGCACCGCTTCGTGGAGCGCCGACCCCTGCGCGCGGTGCACGCCCCGGTGTTCGCGTTGTTGGCCCTGGAGAGCGAGCCCGTCGACCCGAGGTTGTGAATGGTGGTGGATGCCGGGCTGACGGACGCGCTGCTCGCGGTGGCCTGCGCGCTCGGCGCCTGGCGGTCGGGAAGCCGTCCGGCGGGCGTGGGGCTGCTCGTCGTGGGCGCGGCGGCCTGCGCGGGAGCGGCGCGATTCCTGGGGGCGGACGCGGTGATCCCCGCGCACCAGCTGCTCGTCGCCGCCAGCCAGGGGCTCGGCCTGCCGCTGGTCGGGCTCGGTGCGCTGGCGGCGGCGGGGTGGATCCGCGAGCGCGGCGTGGTCGCGGGGGCGGTGGCCGGCGTCGGGCTGCGGCTGCTCGGGACCGCGCTGGGCTCGGACCTGCCGGGGACGGTGGCCGCGGCGCTCGGCATGGTCGCCGTGGTGGCGGCGTGCGGCGCTCGACGGGCGTGGAGCGGGGTCCTGGGCGCGCTGCTGGTCGTCGTGGGCGGGTTGGCGGTCGCGGGGGAGGGGAGCTGGGCCGGCCTGCACCGCGACGCCTGGTTCCACCTGGTGATGGTCGCCGCCGTCCTGTCGCTCGGCGACGGCGTCCGCCGTACCCTCAGCCCCGCTTGACGGTGCCCGGGGGGCTCGGCGTCTTCTGGGCGTCCAGCAGCTTCTTCTTCTCGGCCTCGTAGATCGGACCGTTCGTCGTGAGGCTGTCCATGTACTGCTGGTAGACCTGATCACCCGGCTTGTGGCCGTTGTACATGGTGATGTAGTCGTGGTTGGTCATGGTCGTCCCGAGGCCCTTGCCCTCCGGGTCGTACTTGCTGGCGCGCTTTCCGAGCCCCATCTTCACCAGCGACATCTGGATCTTGAGGTCGTTCGCGTCCGGGTCGTGCGTCCGCCCGCTGTTCTTCACGTCCGCGAAGGTGGGGGTGTACTCCGTGCCGTCGGGCAGCGTGATCGGCTGGAGGCGCTCGGCCTTCGCGCTGCGGCCCAGCCAGTAGTCGGACTTCGCATACCCGCCCATGACCTGACCGGCGCCGTAGCTCGTCGCGATGTCGCCGATGATGTCGAAGTTGCCGTCGCCCTTGATCTTGTCCTGGCCCGCCTTGCTGATGTCGAAGTTCCCGATGCCCGACCCGGCGAGGACGGTGTCCTTGGGCGGCTTGTTGTTCTTCGGGTCCTTCTCGTAGGCCTTGCGCGCCTTCTCGTTCGCGGCGTCGTTCTTGATGTAGCTGTCGCGCAGCTTCTGGTAGTGCTTGGCCTCGAAGCGCGTGTTCCCGGCGGCATAGATCTCGCCGAACCGCTCCTTCGACATCCCCCAGACCGAGCCCATGCCCTTGGCGCCCGCCATGTAGGCCGGCTTCGCCTTGAGCTCGGCGAACCGCTTCTTCTCGTCCTTCGTCAGCTTCTCGCCAGCGGCCTCGCGCTTGCGCAGCGCCTCCATCTCGCCGTACTGGTTCGACCGCAGCTCGATGCCGATGTTGGCGAGCTTCTCCTGGTTCGCGGCCTTGACCTTGGGGTCCTTGCTGTTCAGCGTGGACAGGTCGAGCTCTCCGGCCTGCACCTTGCCCAGCAGGTGGCGCTGCTCCTCGTTGAGCTTGCCACGTAGCTTCTCGACGGCCTTGGGGTCGTTCATGTCGACGCCCTTCATGGCGGTCGCGAGGTTGCCGGCCTGCTTGCCGAAGTCGCTCGCGACCGACTTGCGCCGGCTGTTCTCGTCGATCTCGCGCGGCACCTGGGCCGCCATCTTCTGCTCCATGTCCGTGGACACGGAGTTGGCGTCGAGCAGCTTGCGGTTGTCGTTCATGAGCTTGGCCATGTAGGCCATCTGCTCGTTGATGTTCATCTGGGTGAACGGCTTCGCCTCTTCCGCCTTCTCGGGCGTTGCGCCCTGGCCCGGACCGAGCTCCGCCACCTTCGTCAGGTCGGCGGTCGGCATCATCGGTGCCGCCCAGTCCATCGGCCCACCGCCGACGCCGCCGAGCGCGAGATCGGTGAGGAGCGGGGTCTCGGGGACCACCGTGGAGCGGGTCAGGGAGGCCGCGACGTCGCTGTTCGCGGGCTGCGGCTCGAGGATCGGGGCGGGCTGTGGCGCGCGCTCGATCTCGGGTTGTTGCTGCTGCTGTTGCTGCTGCGAGACGGACATGGTTCACCCGAGGAGAGGGTTCGGACCATTCTCCGAGCACCGAGGTTCGGAATCAACCGAAAGGGAGGGCCGCGGACAGAAGTGCGCGTCGGTCGGCCATCCACGAGATAGCGGGCCCGGACGGAGGTTCGCGTGAACCCGAACAGCACGCGGCGCAAGCTGGCGATCGCCAGTTGGTCGGAGCCGCGCGAGGGCAACATCTACGGCAAGCTCACGGTCGACGCGACCGAGGCGCTGGCCTACGTCGACTGGCTCCGGGCGCGGACGGGCGAGCGCATCACCATCACGCACGTCGTGGGCAAGGCGGTGGCGATGGCGCTCCTCGAGGCCCCAGGGCTCAACGGCGTGATCCGCTTCGGTCGGTTCGTGCCGCACACGGGCGTCGACATCGCCTACCTCGTGGCCCTCGAGGAGGGCGCCGACCTCGCGAAGGCCAAGGTGACGGACGCCCACCGCAAGAGCGTGGCGGAGATCTGCAAGGAGCTCGGTGACCTCGCGCGCAAGCTGCACAAGGGCGAGGACGAGCAGTTCAAGAAGTCGACGGGCCCCCTGAAGTGGATGCCGAGCTGGCTGATCCGGCCGGTGGTCTACTTCACGGGCTGGCTCGCGGGCGTGCTGGGGATGTCCATCCCCGCGCTCGGCGTCGAGCGCTATCCGTTCGGTGGCGCCATCATCACCAACGTCGGCGTGTTCGGGCTGGACGAGGGCTTCGCGCCGCCGACGCCCTGGGCGCACGTCCCGACCTACGTGCTGGTGGGCGCGGTCCGCGACCAGCCCACCGTCGTCGACGGGCAGGTCGTCGTGCGCAAGCAGCTCGCCATCTGCGCGACCATCGACCACCGCTTCATGGATGGCGCGCAGGGCGGGCGCCTCGCGAAGGTCGTGCGGAAGGTGATGGAGAACCCCTGGACCCTCGAGGGCCTCGATGGCCGGCCGGCGGACGCTGTCGCGAGCTGACCGGGACCTGGCGAGCCCACGCGGGATAGGCTCGGCGCATGGGGTTCCTCGACGAAATCCGCGAGACCTTGCGTCGCCCTCCGGGTCCGCCCGGTGAGGTGGAGCTCCCCGACGGGTTGGTGGAGGCGGTGCAACGTGTTGCGCTCGGCGTGCTTCAGAGCCGAGCTGGCGACGCGACCCTGAAGGCGGACCACGGTGCGTGGGGCCGTCGCAGTCTGGTTCGGCGGAAGGTGGACAGACTGTGGATTGAGGTGAGCTCGGGGCTGTATGGATCAGCGGCCGTCGATGTTCGGTGGTCGTTGGTGCTGGAGGCCGTGCGGCGTTGGCTCGAGGCCCCATGGAGCGTCCGATTCTTCGGAACAGATGACCGAACCGGGCTCCTCTCGGACCGAGAGGTCGAACGGCTCATGGCTGTGCTGCGGTCGTCGTCCGCATGGAGGAACGTCCCCCGCTATCTGTTTGAGGTTGGGGCACTCGACATCGCTGGCAACTGTCGAACGCTACTGGGAGATCGGCTGATCCAGCTTGGGCCTCGGGAACAGGTGTTGGGACTGCTCCACGCCGAAGTGCTCCAGTCCACGGGGATCGAGGATGACTATCGACTGCCGAGAGGCGTGTTTGGTGGTCTGGCGCGTCGGGTCCCTCTCGACCAGGGAGAGTGGCCTGCCGGGCTCGCACGACTGGTAGATTTCGGTTTGCTCGTCGAGAAGCAGGGCGAATACCACTATGTGGTCGACCGCGTCAGCTGGTTCGAGGATGTCGCGGACGACCAGTCGCCCCTCGGGATCCTCGTTCGCAGCGCTCTCGAGGATCACGCCCAGGCCGCGCTCGGAGCCCCCGGCCCAACCTCCGGCGCTGCCGTTCACGAGCTGGCGGAGCTCGTCAGGCACGAGCTGGGCAACGTGGTGGCGTCGCTGGGTCTCACGGTTGGACAGCTCCGGCGCGACGCACGCGCTGACCAGGTGCAGCGTTTGGACCGCCTGGAAGGCCTGACCGGCAGGCTCGGTGGATTCGCGGCCAAGCTGGAGCTGTTGGCCCCAGGCAACGAGCCCATCCAGGTCGTCGAGCTGATGGAGGTGCTTCAGGACGCCCTCGCCAAGACGGCTCACGAGCGCAACGGTCACCTCACGCTGAATCTCGACGTCGCGGAGACCCGGATCACGGCGCGGTCGGCTCGGATCCGCTTCCTGTTCGAGAATCTGGTCCGAAACGCTGCGCAGGCCGCACAGGGCCACAGCAGCGCGGTCACCCTCCGCATCAGCATCCGCGAGGAGGAGGAGGGAGCGCGCGTGATCTTCGAGGACGACGGACCGGGGGTGCCCGAGTCCGTTGCGGCACGCTTGTTCGAGCGTGGGGTGTCCGGACGAGGCTCGTCGGGCATGGGACTCGCGTTCGCCCGTGAGATCGCGGCCGAGCATCGCGGCGAGCTGCGCCACGAGCGGCCCACATCTGGCGGGGCTCGCTTCGTCCTGACACTGTTGGGAGCTTCGGATGCGTAGGGTCGTGATCGTCGACGATGACCGCTTCTTCGCCGAGTCCGTCCACGACGAACTCGCGCGTGACGGCTACGCGGTGGACGTTCTCCACGATGCAGGCGGTCTGGAGGCGGCGCTGGCGGGTGATGCGCCTCACGTGCTGCTGCTGGACGTGAGGCTCGGCGGGCCGGGGTCGCGCGATCTCGATGGTCTCACGTTGGTCCCGAGCGTACTCCAGAGCTGGCCGTACACCCGGGTCATCGTGGTGACGGGGTACGCGACGCCCGAGGTGGTACGCCGAACCTACGCGTCGGGCGCGGTCGACCTGCTTCAGAAGGGTGAGCTGCTCGTGGAGATGCTGCGCTTCAAGGTGCGCCGCGCGGCGGACGAGGCCGACCGCGCCATCGCCGCGGACCCCGAGGGACGGGAGCGGGAGCTCCGACAGGCGTGGTCCGAGTGCCGAACCGAGACCGACCGGAACCGCAAGGGGCAGGCGCTCGAGCGGACGGTGGGTATGCTCCTCGCCGCGATCCCCGGGCTCGGGAGCCATCAGCGCATCACGAACGGCACCGAGGAGTTCGATCTGGTGGTGACCAACCAGAGCCGCAATGTCTTCCTCCAGCAACAAGGGCCGGTCTGGCTGGTGGAGTGCAAGAACTGGGCGACGCCGACCGGTGTGCCGGAGGTGCGGCCGTTGCTGGAGAAGATGCGAAACCGTCGAGGCCGCTGTCGCCTGGGGATCGCCGTGTCGATGAACGGGTTCGCCGCGACGGTGGCGGAGGACCTGCTACGCACCTCGACCACGGACCACCTGGTGGTGCTCGTCACGGGTGACGACCTGGACGACTGGATCGGGTCGGAGGACCGTGAGGGCTTCCTGGTCGACCGGATCATGATCGCCACGAGCCGGTAGCCTACGTCCCTCGCAGGGGGATCGGGGGAGCCTCTCCGATCTGACCCCGGAAGCGCAGCCAGTGGTCGGCGAGGACCAGCGCCACCATGGCCTCCACGATCGGCACGGCGCGCGGCAGGACGCACGGGTCGTGGCGACCCCGGGGGCGGATCGTCGTCGCGTCTCCAGCGTCGTCGACCGTGTCCTGCTCGTGGAACACGGTGGCGACGGGCTTGAAGGCGACGGACAGCTCGATGGGCATGCCGTTGCTCAGCCCACCCTGGATGCCACCGCTGCGGTTCGTGCGCGTACCCACGCCGCGCGCGGGATCGGGGACGAAGGCGTCGTTGTGCTGCAGCCCCGTGAGCTTCGTGCCCGCGTACCCGGAGCCCACCTCGAAGCCCTTGGCCGCCGGCAGCGAGAGCATGGCCTTCGCGAGGTCCGCGTCGAGCTTGTCGAACACCGGATCACCGAGCCCGGGGGGCACACCGCGAGCGACGCAGCGCACCACTCCCCCCACGGTGTCACCGGCCTTCCGCGCCTCCAGGATCCGCGCCTCGAAGCGGGCGGCGGCCTCGGGGTCCGGGCAGCGCACGGCGTGAGCCTCCACCGCCTCCCGGCTCACGGTCTCCGGGTCGACGCTCGCGCGGTCGCCCGCCACCTCGTCCACCCAGGCCACGATCTCGACGGCGCCGAGCGAGGCCAGCACCGCGCGCGCCACCGCACCCCCGGCCACGCGCCCCACCGTCTCCCGCGCCGAGGCACGCCCGCCGCCCGACGCGCTGCGGATCCCGTACCGGGCGTCGGTCGTGAAGTCGGCGTGCGAGGGCCGGTACACGTGGCGCAGCTCGTCGTACGCGCCGGGCTTCGCGTCCGTGTTCTCGACCCACAGCGCGATCGGGCTGCCCAGCGTGAGCCCGCCCTCCACACCCGACGCGATCCGCACCCGATCGGCCTCCTGGCGCTGCGAGGCGAGCAGCGACGTGCCCGGGCGGCGGCGATCGAGCTCGACCTGCACCGCCTCGGCGCTCAGCGCCACGCGCGGCGGGCACCCATCCACCACGACACCCACGGCGCCCCCGTGGCTCTCGCCGAAGGTCGTGATCCGGAACAGGTGGCCGAAGGTGCTGCCCACGGCCCGGCAGTAACCCGCGCCGGGATAAGGTCCGCGGCGTGAAGGACGCCCTCATCGTCAGCGCCCTGTCCCTCGTGCCGCGCAACCACGGTGCTCGCGGCGTGGGCTGGCTCGCAAGATCGCGCGTGAGTCGAGGGCTCACGCGGATCTTCGTGCGTGCCTATGGCGTGGATCTGGCGGAGGCCGAGGGAGGGATCGGCGACTACCCGACGCTCGAGGCCCTGTTCACACGCAAGCTGCGGGCGGGCCTGCGTCCCGTCGACGCCGACCCTGACGCGCTCGTGAGCCCGGTCGATGGTCGGTGTGCGTTCGCCGGGACGAGCGAGGGCGGACGGATCGAGGTCGCGCCCGGCCAGCACCTCACGCTCTCCAGCCTGCTGGATCGACCGGTGGAGGGTGAGCGCGACGTGATCGTGCTCTACCTCTCGCCCCGCGACTACCACCGGGTGCACGTCCCGCGCGAAGGCCGCGCGACCCGCTGGCACTACGTCCCCGGCACGCTGTGGCCCGTGTTCCCGGCGGCCGTGCGGCGCGTGCCGGAGCTGTTCGCGCGCAACGAGCGGGCCGTGGTGGTGATCGAGACCTCGGCGGGCCCCTTGGACGTCGTGCTGGTCGGTGCGTTCGGCGTCGGCCGGATCACGCTCTCCGTGTGCGACCTGGTCACCAACGCCGGGGGCAGCACCGCATCGGGTACGCTGGACGCGCCGTTGGCACGGGGGGACGAGCTCGGGGTGTTCCACCTCGGCTCCACCGTGGTGCTGGTGGCGGGCGCGGGCACGTTGTCACCGAATGTCGGACCGGGCGAGGTCGTCCGTGTCGGGCGCCGGATCGCGGGGATCGGGGGGGCGTAGGGTTGTTGGAGCCGGGGGACATCATCGAGCGCTACGAGGTGCTCAGGACCCTCGGGGAAGGCGGCATGGCGCGGGTCGTGCTCGTCCGCCACACCACGCTCGGCACGCAGCACGCCCTCAAGGTGCTCACGCTCACGGGCCCCTCGCTCAAGGAACGCCTGGTCGAGGAGGGTCGGGCCCAGGCGCTGCTGCGCCACGACAACGTCGTCCGGGTGTCGGACGTGCTCGAGGTCGAGGGGATGCCGGCCCTCGTGATGGACTACGTCGAGGGTCCGGACCTCGGCAGGTGGATCGGAGAGCACCAGCCCGATCCGGAGACGGCCGAGCGGATCTTCCGCGGCATCGTGGCCGGAGTGGCGGCGGCGCACCGTGCGGGCCGGATCCACCGGGATCTGAAGCCCGCGAACGTCCTGCTGGACATCGACGGCGACCGCATCGTGCCCAAGGTGGCGGACTTCGGGCTCGTGAAGGCGGTGCGGGGCGAGGAGAGCGCCTACGCGACGCGCGCTGGCGTGGCGATGGGCACACCGCGGTACATGGCGCCCGAGCAGTTCCGGGACGCGGCCAACGTCGACGAGCGGGCCGACGTCTACTCGCTGGGCGCGATCCTCTACGAGCTGCTCACGCACCACCCGCCGACGTACAGCGAGGATCTCATGGAGATCTTCGCGGCGGCGTCCCAAGGGCGGCGAGCGCCGCTGCCGCCGAGCGTGCCCGGGCACCTCGCGCGCCTGGTGGACGCGTGCATGCAGCCCAAGGCGTCCGACCGACCGCCGCACTGCGACGCCATCCTCGCGCTGCTGGGGACGCCGCCCCCGGCCTTCGGCGCCACGGGGACCACGGTGGACACGGCGCTCCCGACGATGCCCGACCTCGTGATCGGTCGGCTCGCGGCGCCGAAGGAGGTCCCGAGGGGCGTGCTCCTGGCTGGCGGCGCGCTGGCCGTCGGGGGCGCGGTGCTCGGGATCGGCGTGCTGGTGGTGGCGCTGCTGGTCGCGCTCGGTACGCGGTCCGATCCGGACGCACCCTGCCCGTCGGAGGGGGGCGTGCTCGGCGTGGCGCGGGTCGACGGGCCCGTTCGGCGCAAGAAGTGGAAGGTGCCAGCGGACACCGTGGTCCTCGAGCACATCCCGACCGAGGGCGAGGAGGTGCGCGTGGTGTGCCTGCTCCCCGCCGGGACGACGGTGCTCGGGGTGGAGGGCGCCCGCAAGGACGGCGAGGCCTGGGCCACGATCGTCGCGGAGGAGCTGCTGCCGCCGGGCGAGGGTGGCGCGGATGACGAGGGCGGCGGCAACGGCACCTGCGACGGACGCAGCGGGGAGCGGCTGGGTTGGTTCCGGACACGCCCCCGGCTGCCCATCGGCGGCGGTCCCCAGGTGGGGCAGCCGTGGAGGCCGGGCGCGGGCCGCGAGGTGGTGGAGTGGCCGCCGACCGAGGATCACGGCGGGCAGCCGGGCCCCGTGGTCTGCGCGCTCGGCGACGATGCGGTGCAGGTGGTCGAGGCGCCCATCAAGATCGGTCGGGATTACTGGGTGCCCTACGTCGTGCCCTGATCGCCGCTGGCCCATGATCGCCTGACGGTGTAGGGCTTTCACGGGAGGAGAGCCGTGGAAGGCGTGGAGCCGGTCGCCCGGCGTGGGCTGGACTTCGCCGTGGTCCTCGAGGCGTTCGCCGGTCAGGCGCGCACCTCGATGGGCGAGGCCGCGGTGCGCGCGCTGCAACCGCTCGCGGACCGCGCGTCCGCGGTGACCGCGATGGACACCTCGTTCGAGGTGCTTCGCGTCGAGGACGCTGGTGGCAGCGTGCCCGTCGGCTCGATCACGGACATCCGCTCGCTCGCGGCCCGGGCGTCGAAGGGCACGGTCCTCGAGGGGGCCGAGCTGCTGCAGGCGGGGCACACCCTCGAGTCCCTGATCCACCTGCGCACCACGCTCGATGGCTCGGCCGAGGAGGCGCCCCGACTGGCGCGGATCGCGTCGGCCATCGCGGTCGACCCGTTCGTCGCGCGGACGCTGCTGCGCGCGTTCGAGCCCAACGGGCAGCTGTCGGGGGCGACGTACCCGGAGCTCGACGAGCTGCGGAAGGGGATCGCGCGGCTGCACGACGAGGTCCGCGGCACGCTCGACCGCCTGGTGAAGGGGGAGGAACTCGGCGACGACCTGCTCCAGGACCGCTTCTGGACCGTCCGCAACGACCGGTACGTCCTGCCGATCAAGTCGCACGCGAAGCGCTGGAACCTCGGCATCGTGCACGACACCTCGGGCACGGGCGCCACCGTGTTCGTCGAGCCGCACGAGGTGATCGAGCTGAACAACCGGCTCCGGCTCGCCGAGGGGCGGCTCAAGGCCGCGGAGCACGCGATCCTCGCCGCGCTCTCCCGCGAGCTGGGGACGGACGTGGACGCGATCCGCGGGGCCACCGAGGCCGCCATCGAGATCGATCTCGCCTGCGCCCGCGCGGGCCTCGCGCGCCGCCTGCGCGCCATCCGCCCGGAGGTGGGCGAGGGCGAGCGGATCACGGCGCTCGCGGCTCGGCACCCGGTGCTCGTGTTGCGCGGCGTCGACGTCGTCGCCAACGACCTGCAGGTCGGCGGAGGCAAGCCCGTGCTCGTGCTGTCCGGGCCGAACGCGGGCGGCAAGACCGTCGCCCTCAAGACGCTCGGGCTGTTCGCGGAGCTGGTACGCCACGGGTGCGCGGTGCCGGCAGGCGAGGGGACCCGCGTGGACTTCTTCGCGGACGTGGCGGCGGTGATCGGCGACCAGCAGACGGTCGAGGGCGATCTGTCCTCGTTCTCCGCCCACCTCGTGGCCCTCGAGCAGCTGCTCGACGAGGCGGCGCCCGGTCAGCTCGTGCTGCTCGACGAGATCGCCAGCGGCACGGATCCCGCCCAGGGCTCGGCCCTGGCCCGCGCCATCCTCGAGGATCTCGCGGAGCGTGGTCCGCGTGTCGTCGTCACCACCCACTTCGGTGCGCTCAAGGGGCTCGCTGCCGTCGATGGGCGCTTCGCGACCGCGGCGGTGCAGTACGCCGAGGGCAAGCCGACCTACCGGGTGCTCGCGGGCGCCACGGGCGAGTCGCACGCGCTGTCGATCGCCGAGCGGGTCGGCATCCCGCAGCGGGTGCTCGATCGCGCCACCGATCTGCTCGGTCAGCAGGAGCTCGAGCTGTCGCGCCTGCTGGCCGCCCTCGAGGAGGAGCGGTCCCGGGCGGAGGTGGCGAGGGCCGAGGTCGAGCGCGCACACCGGGAGGCGGAGGAGGCGACCCGGTCGGTGCAGCGGCGCGAGGAGGAGCTTCGGCGCCGGGCGGCGGAGCTCGAGAAGCGGGGAGCGGCGGCGTTCCTCGACCGGCTCCGCAACGCCGAGAAGGCCGTGGGTCAGGTGGTGGCCGAGCTGCAGCGCAACCCGTCGCACGAGGGGGTGAAGGCGGCGAAGGCCACGCTGTCGGCGCTCTCGGCGCTGGCCCCCGCGCAGACGGAGCTCCCGTCGGCCCCCTCGGCTCCGTCGCTCGCGGTCGGCGATCGGGTCCGGCACCGCAAGCTGGGCTCGGTGGGCGAGGTGGTGTCGTTGGGCGACCAGGTCGAGGTACGCGCCGGCGCCCTGACCTTCCGGGCCCGTCCCGAGGATCTCGAGCCGCTGAAGTCCGATGCCAGGCGCACCACGAGCGCACCGATCCGCACCACGGTCACCCGGGTGACCTTCGACGACGCGCTGCGCATGCCGGGCAACACGCTCGACCTGCGCGGAAAGCGGGTGGACGAGGGGCAGGACGAGGCCGAGCGGTTCTTCGACCGCGCCGTCCGCAGCGGGCAGGACACCGTGTTCCTGCTCCACGGACACGGAACCGGCGCGCTGAAGGACGGGCTGCGGGGCTGGCTGCGATCCTCCGCCTACGTCTCGGACTGGGCCGCCGCGAGCGAGGAGCAGGGGGGCGACGCCTTCACCGTCGTCCGACTCGCCTGACCTTTGGGGTAGACTCCCGGTTCGCAGGGAGGCTCCATGGTGATCTGGATGTTGGCGGGCGCGGCGTTCGCCCAGGACACGGACAACGACGGTGTGCCCGACCGGCGCGAGGACGTGAACGGTGACGGCATCCTCGGCAACGACGACTCGGACGGCGACGGGATCCCCGACTACCGCGACGCCGACGACGACAACGATCTCCTGCTGACCCGCGACGAGCTCCAGCTCGGCACGGACTACCTCAACCCCGACACCGACGGCGGCGGCGCCCTGGACGGCGAGGAGGTGGTCGACGGGCGCAACCCGCTCGACCCGTTCGACGACTTCCCCCGGATGCTCGTGGTCTCGCCGCCGAGCCCGGGCGTCGCTGGCGCCGTCAACGTCTGGACCGTGACCGGGGCGTACCCGGGCCAGTGGATCGCGGTCGTGGGTGCCACGCAGCAGGGCCAGGCGGCGATCCCCGGGTGCCCCATGACCATGCTCGATCTCCAGTCGCCGCAGCTCGTGAGCTTCGGCCAGGCGAACGCGAGCGGGGTGCTCACGCTCGGCATCCAGGTCCCCGCCGGACTCTCCGGGGTGGGCGTGTGGTTCCAGGCAGCCTCGCCGACGGCCTGCGAGGTCTCGGCCCCGGTGCACGCCACCTTCCAGTGAGCCTCGCTTGATCCTGCTGATCGCCGCCTGCGCGCACACCGACGTCGACTTCGACATCGACGTCGACCTGCTGGAGACGGCGCCCGATCCGCACGCCGTGGAGGACCTGACCTGGGAGGTCGGGCTGTACGACGAGCGGCCGGACGCCTACCTCCCCGCGTTCCTCGACAGCGAGCTGCTCGGGCCCATGCTGCTCGCCGACGCGGTGCTGCGCGGCGTGGGGGACGGGTTCGCCACGGTGACCGTGCCCGAGCTGCAGGTCGACCTGGACGCGCCGCTGGTGCTCCACTTCTCCCTGTCCTCGAAGATCGATCAGATCTACGTGTTGGGCGTGCCGGGGCCCGTCGTGGACCCGCCTGCCTGCACCGTGACGGTGGAGGCCGACACCACACCCGAGGACCACGCGGCGGACGTGCTGGCCTGCCTGCGGGCCTGGGTCGACGCCAACGGCGGACCCTCGGAGATCGCGGTCGACGTCTCGGGGACGACCACGGACGACGACTGGTCGTTCGTCGCCACGTGGGTCTTCGGCACCGATCGCCCCACGGAGATCACGTGCTCGGGGCCGCTCGAGGTGGACGAGGCGCTCCTCGAGGAGGCCGACGGCGCCGAGATCGACATCGAGACCCTCGATCTCGCCGGGTACCTCGCGGCCGTGGATCAGGGCGCGGCGGCGGTCGTGTTCGCCGACACCTGGGATCGCTTCGGCGAGCCGGCGACGGCCGGGGCCTGGGGCACGGCGCGCGTGGGTCCGGGGGAGGGTGTCTTCGTCGGGGTGCCGATCGAGGTCGTCGATCCGGTACCGGCCTCGGTCGTGTTCCGAGAGGACGTGGGAGCGGTGACCACGTTCCCCGCGACATGGGTGGACACCGCCATGGGCTCCCTCCAGTCCGCGGACGGGTTCGTCGACGCCTGCGAGGTTCGCGTCCACGACGCGCTCCCCAACACGTCCTGGGTGCGGGAGGCCATCGTCGGATCCGGTACCGTGATTCGATGAGGTAGTCTCCGCTCGATGTGGATCGCACTCCTCCTGTCGGCCTGCCTTCGCCCGGAGCCGGCCGCCCCTCAGGGCTGTGGTGACTGCCATGGCTCGGCAGCCTCGCCCGCGCCGCCGACCGCGCTCGGCGGGGCCACCGAGCGCTCGGATCGGGGGGTCGGCGCGCACGCCGTCCACCTGGCGGGCTCGGATCTCGCGGGTCCGGTGGCGTGCAACGAGTGTCACGTCGTGCCCGCCACGGTCGACGCCCCGGGGCACGTCGACACCCCCTGGCCCGCGGAGGTCGGCTGGGGCGAGGGCGTGCTGGCCAAGGTCGGCGCCGAGCCCTTCGACGCCAGCGCCCAGACCTGCGTCGTCTACTGCCACGGCGCGACCCTCGGCGGAGGCCCGAGCCCCGTCTGGACCTCGGAGGAGGGTCTCGGGTGCGCCGGGTGCCACGGCTTCCCGCCCGCCGCGCCGCACCCCGACTCGCCGACCTGCGGCGACTGCCACGTGACGGCGGCCGGTCCAGCGCTCGACACGACCCTGCACATCGACGGCACGGTGCAGCTCTCCGGTGGCACGGTGACGGACACCTCGGACACCGGGCTGCCGCCCGTGAACTGCGTGGGCTGCCACGGCGCCGACGACAACCCCGCACCGCCGCCGGACACCCAGGGGCGGTCGGCCACGACGCTGAGGTCGGTCGGCGCGCACGACACCCACGTCCTCGGGACCGCCAACGCGGCGGCCGTGCCCTGCGCCGAGTGCCACGCGGTGCCGGTGGCGGTGGACGACGCCGGGCACCTGAACGGCACGGTGGAGGTCGTGTTCGGGCCGCTGTCCCGCAGGGCCAACCATGTGCCCACCTGGGATCCGGGCACGGCGACCTGCGCGGAGACCGCCTGCCACGCCCGGAACGGGACGGTGGAGACACCGGTGTGGACGCAGGTGGACGGCACCCAGGCGGCCTGCGGCACCTGCCACACGATCCCGCCGGGCTCACCGCACCCCGCGAACAACGACTGCTCGCGCTCGGGCTGCCACGACAGCGGCGTGGTCGGCCCCGGACCGACGATCCTCGACCCGAGCCGTCACGTCGACGGCAACGTGGACTTCTGATGCTCTGCTGGCTCGTGGCAGCCGCCCTCGCGGGGGAGGCGGAGGGAGAGCTCGCGCTCGACCTGCTCCATGCGACCTCGACGAGCGATCTGCCCTCGTCGGGCCCCGAGGAGGGGCTCTCGGCGACGGAGCTCGGCATGCGCGTGCGCGGGTCCGCCGAGCAGGCGCGCTTCTCGTTCGCCCTGGACTATCAAGGGCGCGAGGCGGTCGCGGGCCAGTTCACGACCACCCCGTACCGCCTGTTCTACCGGGCCGAGGCGATGGCTACCGTCGTCGAGGATCGCCTCGTGGTGGGCGTCGGGCGCTTCATCGCGCCCTCGGTGCTCTTTCTGGCGGTGGATGGGGCGCGCGGCGTGTGGACGCCCTCCGACAGCGCGCGCATCGAGCTCTTCGCCGGACGGCGCGGGATCACGAGCGCTCGCTCCAACCTCGGGTTCGACACCTGGCTGCCCGCGGTCGGCGGCAGCGGCTCCTGGCGCGGCCAGCGGGCGAGCCTGGACGCGATGGCCTCGCTCGCGGGCGACCAGGCCTCCTACGGCACCGAGGGCGTCGTCCCGGGCGACCCCACCCTCACGACGACGGACACCTGGACGGCGATCGCGGTGACCGGCGGCGGCACCGTCGAGCCGGTGGACGACGCGCTGGTCCTCGGCGCGCGCGGGACGATCTCGCAGGGGGCGTCCTGGCTGATCGCGCCCACGGCCTCCTCGCCAGAGCTCGTGGTGACCTCGGTCGACCTGTACCAGGCGCTCGGCTTCGCCCGGTACCGGATCTCGGACGATGCGCGGGTCGATCTCGACGTGATCTCGCAGGTCACGGCCGTCCCCATCTCGCTCGACGAGCTGCAGGACCCGAGCTTCACCGACGTGCGCGGACGGTTCGCGGGTCGCCTGCTCGACGCCGCCTGGCTGCGTCCCGACGTGCGCCTGCGCCTGCGCCAGGACCGCACCGAGCTCCGCACGGGGCTGGCCGCGGACATCGACCACCTCGTGGTGCCCGGTCCCTTCGTGCGCGCGCGGGCCTGGTTCGACGACATCCTGATGGACCGCACGGGCGACGACGTGGCCGCGGTGGACCGGCTGCTCTGGTCGGCTTCCGCGGGTTGGTCGCGCGGCGGGCTGGACCTCGAGGCCGGCGCGAGCTTCGTCGATCGCGCGGCGGGCCCGGTGTCCGGCCGATCGCCCGCGCTCACGACCTCCCAGGATCTGTCGCCCTTCGTGCTCGAGGCCCAGAACATCGTGTTCCTGCGCTCCTTCGTCGCTACGTCCTCCCGCTGGTTCGGCGGGGCCGACCTCGAGGCCAACGTCCAATCGGGCAGCCCCGAGGTGCGGGCCTTCGTGCAGGTCGGCCTGCTGGGAGACGCCTCGTGGTGATCCGCGGCACCCTCGCGATGCTCGTCGGTCTGGCTGCGGTCGCCGTCGGCGCCGAGCCCACGACGCCCCCAGCCGAGCCGTCGACGGCCATGGGTTCGCACGGCTCCGACGCCGCGTGCGGCCACTGCCACGACGACCCCCACGCGAACACGGTCGGCGACCGCTGCCAGCAGTGCCACACGACCGAGGCCTGGTCCCCCAGCCTGTTCACCGTGACCGACCACGCGTCGACCGCGTTCCCGCTGGAGGGCAAGCACGCGACGGCCTCGTGCACGCTGTGCCACCCGAACGCCAAGCTCGTCGGCCAGCCCACGACCTGCTCGGGGTGCCACCTCGACCGGCACCGGGGCAAGCTCGGCGACCAGTGCTCGGAGTGCCACTCGACCTCGGGCTTCAAGCCGGTCGAGGGCTTCGATCACGCCGGCAAGACGGGGTTCGCGCTCACCGGGCCGCACGACGGTCCGGCCTGCGCCGACTGCCACACGGGGGCACGCGGTCGGGCGCTGCTCGTCACGCTCGAACCCTCGTGCGAGACCTGCCACGCGAGCCCGCACGGCGATCTCGGCGCCCCCTGCGACACCTGCCACACGGACGGGACCTTCGCGTCGGCCCGCAAGAGCTTCGACCACCGGACCACGGCGTTCGCGCTGGAGCGCCGGCACAGCGCGCTGCCCTGCGCGTCCTGCCACCCTGCGGGCCAGGTGGCGCAGACCACGCCCACGGACTGCGGCGGGTGCCACGTCGACCCGCACGCGGGCCAGCTCTCCGTCGTGTGTGCCGACTGCCACCGTCCCGACCGTTGGCGGCTCGTGCGCTTCGATCACGACGCCTCGATGTGGTCGCTGCGCGGAAAGCACTTCGCGACCCCGTGTGTGTCGTGTCATACCAACCAGCGATGGATCGGACTGCCCACGTCCTGCTGGGGTTGCCACGCCAACGATCTGGCGCGGGCGCCCTCGTGGGTCCCGGCGCACGCGAACCCCGCCGCGGAGTGCGCCGACTGCCACGGCACCTGGACCTGGTGACGCCATGTGGTGGCTAGGCCTGACCGGGGCCTGGGCCTGGGAGCCGGCCGAGCTGCGTCCGATCGAGCTCGGGAAGACGTTCGCGACCTCTCCGTCCTGGGACGGTGCGCCGGCCTGGTTCGTCGGCGACGAGCGCGGGCTGCGGGTGCTCGATCCCGCCGATGGACACGAGATCGCGCGCACCGACGTGCTCCACCCGGCGATGCTGGCGGTCGCGGAGCTCGACGGGACGGGCGAGCCCGAGGTCCTGGTGTGCGGCCCGGAGGGCATCTCGCTGGTCCGCGGGAGCCGCGAGGGGCTCGCCCTGCCCAGGCCGCTGTCGGACGATCCCTGCGAGGCGCTCGCGGTCTACGACCTGGGCACCTGGCCCGCGCTGGTGAGCCTGGCCGGCGGGCGGATGCTGTGGTGGAAGCCCACGCAGCAGGGTCTGGTCCGCGAGGATGGGATCCAGGTGTCGGACGTGGGGCTGGTGGCTTCGTCAGGGCGACGGATCGCGGTCGTCCGGGCGGACGAGGGCCTCCAGCTGTACGCCCCCGACGAGGAGCGGCGCGGTCCGGTGATCGCGCTCGCGTCGGGCCTCTCGGGCGATCCGCCGGGCTTCGTCTGGCTGACGGCCGGGGAGCGGGTCGCGCTGCACGTCTCCGGTCGCAACTACGTCACGCTCGACGAGCCCGCGACCGGTGTGGTGTCCGATGGCTCGCGCATCGTCCTGCTGGACGCCGAGGGGCGCCGGCTGCGCTGGAGCGAGGCGCGCGCGTGGACCACGCTCCCGGTCGCCCCGGTCCACGCGGAGGCGCTGGACGCGGACGGCGACGGATGCACCGATCTGTTGGTGGCGGACGCCGACGGACACGGCGCACAGATCCGCGGATCCTGCGCGGACGAGGTCGCGGCGGCCCTCGAGGGGGAGCCCGAGATCGATCCCGTCGGCGCGCTGTCGATGTCGTTCCCGGACGTGGTCCTCCACCCGACGCCCGATCCGATCACGCTGGGCGGACCCTGGCCCGTGGTGAACGTGCGCGTCGGCGAGCGGCTGACGACCCGGGTGGTGCTGGCCGACGGGATGGCGGCGACCTGGCGAAGCGAGGGGGGGCCACCGGGGTTCGAGGTCGCCCCGGACGGGACGGTGCAGCTCGACGCGTTGCCGTCGGATCTCGGGCGCTGGCGCGTGGCCGTCCGCGCGGGCAACGGTCCGACGGTCCGTTGGACGGGGTTCGAGCTCGACGTGTGGCCCGCGGACACCCGCGTGGACGACGTGGTGACCCCGCTCGAGCTCGTGGCGGACGCGGGACGGGCCGAGACGCGCCCCCTGGTCCCGAACACGAGCCTGTGGATCGGGCTCGGCGCGGCTGGCGCGGTCGCGAAGACGAACGGGACGACCTGGGAACACCTCGGCGAGGCGGACACGCGCGGGGCCGTGTCGCCGATGGGCTCGCTCACCGCGGAGATCGGCACGAAGTCGGTGAGGGGTTTCGCCGGTCTCGACAGCGCGCCCTTCGCGACCTGGGCGTCCGATCCGCAGGACGGGCTGCACGTCCTCGCCGGGACGGTGGGCTTCCAGGCGGGGTCTCCCTCGTTGCAGGTCGGCCCCTACGGCACCCTCGGGTGGGCGGTCGGCGGCCTCGGTGTGCGGCTGGTGAGCCGCCCGTTCGAGGACTTCCGTGGTCGTCCGACGGGGTTCGAGCTCCGCGCGCTGTGGATCGCGCCGCAGCTCGGGGGCGAGCTCGCGGCCTGCTGGCTCTGGCAGCTTTAGGCGGAGCGCGCTCGCGGCCTGCTGGCTCTGGCAGCTTCAGGCGGAGCGCGCTCAGCGTCGGGAGAGGATGATCTCCGCGAGCTCCTGGTACTGCTCGGCGGCCCGGCTGGTGGGCCGGTGGGCGAAGACGTCCTCGCCCGCGAGCTGCGCCTGGGCCAGGGCGGCGTCGACGTGGACGTGGACCGGCAGCAGCATGTCGCCCATCGTGCGCTGCACCGACTCGAGCACGGCGCCGTTGGTGCGGGTGTTGCGGCCGTCCATGCGGGTCAGCACGACGCCGAGCACCTCGATCTGGTCGTTGAGCTGATCGCGCACGTCGTTGACCGCGTCGAACAGCCCGTGGACCCCCGCGAGGCCCAGGGGAGACGGCTCGGCGGGCACCAGCACACGATCAGCGGCCACGAGCGCGTTGATCGTGAGCAGACCGAGGTTCGGGGGGCAGTCGAGCACGATGACGTCGAAGTGCTCGCGGCTGCGCTCCATCGCGCGGCGCAGGACGGTCTCGCGTCCGATGCGCCCGGCGAGCCGCTCCTCGATCGTGAGCAGGCCCGCGTCGGCGCGCGTCACCCAGAGGTTCTCGACGGTCGTGCTCGCCGCGATCTCGCCGATCGGGGTGGCGCCGCGGTCGGCAAGGACCGACGACAGCGCGCCGCCGGGCTCGGTGATCTGCTGGCGCACGGCCAGGTCGACGTGGCCCTGCGGGTCGAGGTCGACGAGCAGCACCCGCAGCCCGTGGAAGCGCGCCCAGGCCGAGGCGAGCGACACCGAGGTGGTCGTCTTGCCCACGCCTCCCTTCTGCGCGGCGATCGCCAGCACGAAGGCGCGGCGACCGGGCTCGGTGACGGGGGTGGCGGCGAGAGGAGCGGCTGCGGTCATCGGGGCCTCCGACGCCCATCCTGCCATGCAGCTATTGTCACGTCAAACAATAGCCTACATTCTACTTGAGGGTCTGGTCGGCGGCGGACAGAGAAAAGCCCCTCGCAGCGTGTGCCGGAGGGGCTTTTCGAGAGATGGTGCACCCAAGAGGAGTCGAACCCCTAACCTTCGGATCCGTAGTCCGACGCTCTATCCAGTTGAGCTATGGGTGCATGAGATGTTGTGACGGACGGAGTCGGAGGGATTTGAACCCTCGGTAGAGATTTTGTCCCTACACTGGATTAGCAATCCAGCACCTTCGGCCAACTCGGTCACGACTCCAGAAATGCAGAGAGCGGGGCCACATCGCGGACGGAGGCGGAGGGATTCGAACCCCCGGATCCTTTCGGATCGGCGGTTTTCAAGACCGCAGCCTTCAACCACTCGGCCACGCCTCCAGCGGCGTGCGTGGCATGGGTGCATTATGCAGCGGGCCCCGAGGCGTCAAGGGCGACGATCTCGGGAAGCGCGAGAGGGGGCCCTCAGGCTCCGATCGCCTCCACGCCACCCATGTACGGGCGCAGCGCCGCCGGGATCCGCACCGACCCGTCGGGCTGGAGGTGGTTCTCCAGGATGGCGACCAGCGTGCGGCCCACGGCCAGGCCCGAGCCGTTGAGCGTGTGCGCCGGGCGGGGCTTGGCCTTCTTCTCGCCAGCGGGGCGGTACCGCAGCTGCATCCGGCGCGCCTGGAAGTCGCCGAAGTGGCTGCACGACGAGATCTCGCGGTACCCCTGGCTCGGCAGCCAGACCTCGAGGTCGTAGCAGCGCGCCGCGCCGAAGCTCGTGTCCGCCGCGCACAGCTCCATCACGCGGTACGGCAGCTCGAGCAGCTGCAGTGCCTTCTCCGCGTGCCCGACGAGGGCCTGGTGGCAGGCGTCCGCGTCCTCGGGCGTGGTGATCCAGACGAGCTCCACCTTGTGGAACTGGTGGACGCGGATCAGCCCGCGCACGTCACGTCCGGCCGAGCCCGCCTCGCTGCGGAAGCAGGGCGTGAACGCGGCGTACTTCAAGGGGAGCTGGTCGGCCTCGAGGATCTCCTCGCGGTGGAGGTTGGTGACCGGGACCTCGGCCGTCGGGATGAGGAACACGTCCTGGCCGTTGAGCGGCTCCGCCAGGCGGAACATGTCCTTCTCGAACTTGGGCAGCTGGCCCGTGCCCTCGGCCACCGAGCGGTGGACCATGTACGGCACCATCACCTCGGTGTACCCGTGCTGGCTCACGTGCAGGTCGAGGAAGAAGTTGATCAGCGCGCGCTCGAGGCGGGCGCCGGCGCCGCTGAGGACCCAGAAGCGCGTCCCGGTGAGCTTGGTGGCGCGCTCGAGGTCCAGGATCCCGAGGCGGGTGCCGATCTCGACATGGCTCTCGCCGGTCTGGCCGTCCCCGGTGGGGCTGCCCCAGCGACGGACCTCGACGTTGTCGGCCTCGCTCCGACCGTCCGGCACGCGCGCGTCGAGCAGGTTCGGCAGGCCCATCAGCGCGGCGTCGCGTTCGCCGTCCACCGTGGCGAGCTCCTCCTCGATCACGGCGATGCGCGCGTTGCCCGCCTGGACGGTGACCTTGAGCGCGTCGGCCTCCTCGCGCTGGCCCGCCTTGTACAGCCCGCCGATCTGCTGCGAGAGGCGGTTGCGGTCGGCGTTGAGGTTGTCCCGCTCGGTGACCAGCGCGCGGCGGCGCTCCGACAGGGCGACCAGGCGGTCGACCTCGCTCAGCGTGGCCTCGTCGGCGTTCCTCCGGCGGAGGCTGTCGCGCACCCGCTCGGGTTCCTGGGCGACGACGTTCGGATCGATCATGTCGGACTCCGGCGGCCCCTGGTCCATCGGGCCGGATCGGGCCTAACCAGCCAGGGTCGGGCCGTCTGCTGTACAGTCGCGCTCGCTGGAGGGGGGATGCGGGCCTCGATCGCGGTGCTCGTGGTGACGATGGCCTTCGGGCTGGCATGCGGCGGGATGGTGGACGACGACCCGCCGCCGGCCGTGCCCGTGCCGCTGGACCCGTCGCCGGACCCGGAGCCGCCTCCGCCTCCGGGGCGCACCACGCTGCCGGTCGATCCGTTCGACGACGTGGAGGGCTTCCTGGCGGTCGCGCCGCTGGAGGGGGCGAGCTGGACGCCCGCGAGGCTCGCGATCCCGGTGGTCGGTGGGTGGGAGGAGGTGCAGCCGGGGGCGCGCTTCTCGGCGCTGGCGGCCGAGGGGCACGTCGGCGTGAGCTTCGTGGGCGTGGAGCCGGTCGACTGGTGCACGTTCTCGGTGCGCGCGCCGGTGTTCGAGCCCGACGAGCCCGTGAGCGGCGTCGTGTGGATCACGCAGGAGGCGGGGGAGGAGGAGGCCACGGCGCCCGAGCCGTCGAGGGCCCCGACGGCGGATCGGCGGCTGTACTCGCTCCCGCTGGGTGGCGAGCTCGATCTGCTGCGGGGCCGCTCCGTCGTCGAGGTGGGCGGTGGCCGCCCCTGGGTCGACATGTGGGGCTCCGGAGCGAGCGTCGACCTGCGCTCCGAGACGGCGATGGGGCCGTCGTACCCGGCGCTGGTGTGGACCGCGTCGGACGAGCTCTGGATCGTGTTGCGCCGCCACCGCGCCGACACGGCCGAGTTGTCGCTCCTCCACGTGGCCGGCCGGAACGGCGTCGTCGCGGGCACGGTCCCCCTGCCGGGCCCCTGCACGGGCGCTGGCGGGGTACCATGAGGGGGAGGAGCCCCCCATGCGATCCATCCTCGCAGCAGCATCCTTCCTCGTCCTGGCGGCCTGTGGATCCGAAGGCCAGCTGACGGGAGGCAAGGACTTCGGACAGGTCGGCGACACCGACGACGGTGGCGGCGGCAACGACACGGGCGAGACCACGCCGTGGTGGCCCGGGACGGACACGCCCCCCGAGTTCGACACGAACGACACCGGGTGGACCTGGACCCCGGGCGGAGGCACGGGTTCCGGTGGGACCGGCTCTGGCGGCACCGGCTCGGGTGGTACGGGCTCGGGCGGGACCGGCTCGGGCGGGACCGGCTCGGGCGGTACGGGCTCGGGTGGTACCGGCTCGGGTGGTACCGGCTCTGGCGGTACGGGCTCTGGCGGTACGGGCTCTGGCGGCACGGGCTCGGGTGGCACGGGCTCGGGCGGGACCGGATCGGGTGGCACTGGCTCTGGCGGGACCGGCTCCGGCGGCACGGGCTCGGGCGGTACCGCCACGGGCGGCACGCCGACGACGGATCAGGAGCTGTGCGAGCGCGCTGCCGGCCTCGCGGGGTACCTCGACGCCTGGCAGACCGCCGGAGACGGGCGCGTCTACTACTGCCACAGCAGCTCGGGGAACTACACCTTCGTCGAGTCCGACATCTCGAGCTGTCTGCCGCACCTCAACCACAACTTCGACGTGTTCCCCTCCACCGGGTGTGACACGTGAGGTCCTGGTGGGTGCTGGCCCTCGCGCTCGGGGCCTGCTCGTCGTCCGACAAGGGGAGCGGTGACGTCCAGGTGGTGGACACGACGGACACCGGCGCCACCGGCGACACGGACACGTCGGACACCGACACGGACGCGGACACCGACAGCGACACGGACGCCGACAGCGACAGCGACACGGACACGGACGCGGACACCGACAGCGACACGGACGCCGACAGCGACGCCGACACCGACACGGCGCCGACCACCACGCCGGGCGGGGCGTGCGGGATGGCGATCCCGGCGAACGCCACGGTCGTGCCGCGTCAACAGGCCCTGTCGATCCCGGGGACGGGCGGAGCGGCATGGGTCTGTCGGAACGGCACGGCGAACGTGAGCGGCGCCACGAACCAGATCTTCGTGGAGGCCAACGGGTCGGCCGTGATCTCGGGTAACGGCAACGCGATCTACGCGCGCAGCGGCGCCGACATGGCCGTGTTCTCCGACAACAACACGCTCTACATCGAGGGCGGCGTCAACCTGCTGGACGAGGGCGCGAACAACACCATCGTCACCTGTGACCCGATGAACTTCGACATCAGCGTCGCCCCGTCCCCGGGCTGCAACTGACCGCATGCTCACGGTTGTCGTGCGTGAGGTAGCCTGAATGGCCGACCCTGCAGGGGCCCCGGTGCCCCGCAGGGGCAGGCGCCCGGATCGGTCGCTCGACGAGCCCAAGTCCAGTGCCATGGTGCTGGTCAGGGCGACGGCTTCCTCACCAGCTCCAGGACCGTCGTCTCCTCCTCGTTGCCCGCCGCGTAGGTCTCGAGGCGGCGGAAGTGGTCGGCGTCGACCAGATCGATCTGCAGCCGGACCAGGTGGGATGCTCCCGCCTCGAGGTTCGTGGCGTCGTGGAATCCGAAGGCGAGGTGCGACCCCTTGTCGGCGTCGTCGAGCCACAGCCGCGGTTGGTTGCCCTGGCCACAGTAGTGGGTCGCCACCAGGTGGGAGCCGTCGAGGTGGAACACGGTCAGCGTCTGCCGCTCGGGGTTCGAGCCGTAGGTCTCGACCAGCACGCTGCCGCTCGACATCCAACGGTAGGAGACCGGGAAGACGGTGCCTCCGGGCGTGTCGGCCTGCCAATCCCCGACCAGCGCGTCGAGTCTCCGCAACGCGACCTGGGCCGGCGTGACCGGAGGCTCGGCTGCACCGGCCGAAACGGACAGCAGCAGGGTCGAGATCACGAGCGGCAGGACGGAAGCGACCCTCATCAGGGGGTGCTCTGATCGACGACGACCAGCTCGACGCGGCGGTTCTGCTGGCGTGCGGACTCGTCGTGCCCCTGCGACATCGGACGCGACAGGCCGTACCCGCGCGAGATCAGCCGCTCGGGCTCCACACCACGCGCGACGAGGGCCTCGCGGACCGCGCGCGCACGGCTCTCGGAGAGCTGCTGGTTGTACGCCACGCCGCCCTCGTCCGAGGTGTGACCCTGGATCTCGACCAGGGCCGCCCGGCGGTCGACGGTCAGGCGGCGAGCCACGTCGTCGAGCAGCTGCAGCGCCTCGGGCCGCAGCTCGTACCGCCCCACGTCGAACAGGATCGGGTGGACCAGGCGGACCTTTCCGTCCTGCAGGGTGGTCCCCGTCTCGAACATCTCGATGGACGCCGCCGCGGGCTGCCCCGCCTCGACCGTGACGAGCGCGCTGCCCGCGTTCCCAGGCGAGGTCGCCACCACCGTCCACTGGCCGGGTGGCAGGGCCAGCGTGGCCTTCCCGTCGTCGTCCACCTTCGCGTCGATCACCTGGGCGTTCGGGCCGTAGGCGCGGACCTCGCCGGAGGTGCCGCCCGCCACGTCGACGCTCACCTCGGACGCCGCCCACGGCAGCACCACCGTGTGCCGATCCTGGTCGCCGCGGTCCAGCTTCACCGGGATCTGCGCGCTCTCGTGCAGCGGATCGGGTTGCAGCGTCACCGTCGCGTCGCCCTCGGGGCGCCCGACCAGCGAGAAGGTGCCGCCGCCGCTGGTCTCCCCGACCTTCTCGCCGTCCACGAGCACCGCGACGCCCTCGAGCGGCCGGCCCTCCTCGTCGCGCACCGAGACGACGAGCTGGGCGTCCGTCTTGTCGACCTCGGCCAGCACCAGGCGGACCTTCGCGAGCTCGGGGATCGCCGGGATCTCGATCTGCTTCTCCGCGATCGCGTACTTCGGGTGGCTCGCCATCACCCACCAGGTCCCGGGGGCGGCGTTGAACCGGACCGTCCCGTCCACCGTCTGGCGGGAGGCGAGGGGACGCGTGCCCGCGAGCGCCACCAGCGCCGCGTCGATCGGGCCGTCGGGGCCGATCACCTCGACCTCGAGCGCGCCCGGGGCCCACTGCAGCGTGAAGTCCACCTGGTCCGGGAGGTCCACCGTGCGCTGCTCGGGGAGCATGGCGTCGGCGATGACCCCGACCTCCATCGGCCCCACGGGCAGGCCGTCGACCACCAGCTTGCCGTCGGTCGTCGAGCCGGCCTCCGCGCCGTCCAGCGAGACCGCGGCGTCCAGCGCGGCGCCATCGGGGCCGTGCACCAGGAGCTCGAGGCGGGCGAGCTCCTCCACGACGGGCGCGAGCGTCACGTCCAGCACGTGCCGACGCCGATCCTGCTCGGCGATCACCACCCGTTGGCTGCGCGTGCCGAAGTCGGGGTGAGACACGGCCACGTCCCAGGCGCCCGGCAGGAGGACCGTGGTCTCCTCGCCGTCCGGTCCCAGCGGGAGCGCGGGGATCGGCTGGGAGCCGATGAAGCCGACCACCGCGTCCAGGGGGCGGCCGGTGTCGTCGTGCGCCGAGATGGTGATCGCGCCGGTCGTGGACCAGACGACCAGCTCCTCGGACTGGCGCCCCGCTACGAGCTCCAGCTCCACGGCCAGCGGCACCAGCAGATCGCCCTCGACCTCCACGTACCGCAGCCCCTCCGTCAGCTCGAAGAGCGCGAGCCCCCCGTCGGTGCCCGTGCTGCCGACCGGCTCGCCGTCCACCAGGACCCGCGCGCCCTGCACGGGCCGTCCGTCCACGTCCTGCACGGTGAGCGACAGATCCGCGGCGCCCTTCTCCTCGCCGACCATGACGACGTCGACCTCGACCACCTCACCCGGGCGATCGCCCACCTCGACGTGCCGCTGCTGCGTCCCGAGGGTCGCGGCGGACAGCAGCAGGTCCCAGCCGCCTGGCCGCAACACGAACAGCTCCTCGCCGTCGGAGCCCACCGCGCGGGAGGGGAGGGGAGCCGGGCCGGCGAACGCGACGCGCGCGTCGACCGGGCGCCCCTTGGCGTCGTGCACCGTCACGAGGACGGAACCCGCCGGCCACTCGAGGATCGCTTCGACCTCGTTCGTGCCCGGCACGATGTCGGTGACCACCAGCGTCGACTGGCCGATCCGGGGGCTGCGCACGACGATCTCGGTCTCGCCGTCCGCCAGGCCGTGGACGACCAGATCGCCCGAGGTCCCCGTCGTCCCCAGATCCCGATCGCCGATCGCGACGACCGCGTCCTCCACCGGCACGCCGTTCCGATCGACGACCTTCACCGACAGCACGGTGTCGGGAGACGCGATGGGGGAGAGCACCGCATCGACGCGGATGGGCTCGGTGCGCGACGGCTCGATGACCAGCGTGCGCTCCTGCGCGCCCATGCCCGGCGCCGACACCTCGACCAGCCAGGTGCCCGGCCGCAGCAGCAGCTGGTGGACGCCGGCGGTGTCGATCTCGTCGCTCACGGGCTGGTCTTCGCCCGTGACCTTCACGACGGCGTCGTCCAGCGCTCCCTCGGGGCCCACCACCGACACGGCGACCGGCACGGGGACGCGCTTCAGCACGACCTCCCACCAGGTCCGATCCTCGCCCACGTCGAGCGTCGTCGCCTCGAATCCAGGCGCGCTCACGTCGATGCGCCCGATCCGACCGGTCCGGGCAGGGAGGTCGGCGTACCCTTCGTCGTCGGTCTCCGCCTTGGAGCCACCGACGACCGCGACGGCGCCTCGGATCGGCCACCGCCGCTCGTCCACCACGTGCAGCTCGGTCGCATCGGCCAGCTCCACGGGGGCGACCTCGACCGCCTGCTTGCCGAGCGCCGTCCGCATCCCCACACCCAGGCGGAGCGCTGCCGCGCCGACGCCGCGCACCACCCCCGCGCCTCCACCCGCCGTGAGCAGGAGGCGGTCGACCGGCCGGATGCGCACCGATCCGAGGAACTCCACCGGGACACCCGGGATGTCGCGTCCGATCGGGCCCTGCCCGCGGAGCTCGGCGTGCAGACCGACGCTGTCCACCGGCACGACGCCCACGTCCAGATCGAACCTGCCCGTGAGCCCGCCCGGCCAGTCCGGCACGTCGGTCGCCAGTCCGGCCTCCGCTCCGAGGTCCAGCGCGGTCGTCAGCGGGCCCAGGTCGATCCCACCGCTGGCCACGACGCCGAAGGTCGGTCCCGGCTCGCCGAGGTACCGGGCGGTCGCGCCCGTCGGCACCCCGATCTCCGGGATCAGCAGCAGCCTGGGACCGCCTCGGTCGTACAGCCGGACCGGGACGTGCGCGGTGATGTCGCCCGGTGCCACCCCACCGGCGGCGTCCCCGGCCGAGCCGAGCCAGATCGGAACGTCGAGCGCCACCGCGAAGCGCTGCGAGATGGGCGCCAACCCCTGCAACGACACGCCGAACAGGTCGTCGAGGATCGGGTGGTCCGCGATCTCCGTCCCATCCGTGATCCGGCGTACGAGCGGCTCGTCGGCCGCCCAGCCGGTGAGGCCGAGGGTCGGAGCGCCCGGAAACCTGCCCGACCAGCCCCCGAGGGCGTCTCGGACGGTGCTACCGTCTGGCGGGGAGGAGAGCCCGGTGCCGTCGAAGCCCTGACCCAGGGCCGCCGTGCATGCGAGCGTCGCGATCAACGTCATCCGCGCTACTCTACTGGTTTCGGAGTGTTCGTGGCCGAGCGCACGATGCTGGAGTTCAAGGAGGTCATCGGAAAGGGCGGGTTCGGCACCGTCTTCCGGGCCACGCTCCGCCGACCGAAGGGCTTCCGCAAGGAGGTCGCCGTCAAGGTGCTCCACGACCGCTGGGTGCGCGACAGCTCCATCACGGCCCGCCTGCGTGACGAGGCCCGTGTGTTGGGTCTGGTACGGCACCGCGCGTTGCCGGCGGTCGATGGGTTGTACTGGGTGCAGGGGAGGCCGGCGCTGGTCGTCGAGTACGTCGACGGCGTCACGCTCCAGGCCCTCCGCGCGATGGGACCGGTGCCGCTGACGGTCGCGCTCGAGATCGGCGCCGAGATCGCGAATGCCCTGCACACGGCGTACAACGCCGATGCTCCCGATGGGACGCCGCTGCGCCTGATCCATCGCGACATCAAGCCGGGGAACCTGCAGGTCACGAGCGCGGGCGAGGTGAAGATCCTCGACTTCGGGATCGCGCGCGCGGACTTCGAGAACCGCGAGGCGGAGACCGAGGGACACCTGCTCGGCAGCATCCGGTACATGTCGCCGGAACGCCTCGACTTCGTCCACGGACCCGAGGGCGACGTGTACGCGATCGCCGTGGTCCTGGTCGAGATCCTCATGGGCCGGCGGCCCGATCGCACCAGCGCGGACCGGGATCGTCACTCGACCTTCCTCGACGACGTGCAGAACGACCTGCGCGTGGCGGAGCTGGACCCTCGCGTCGAGGAGGCGCTCCCGACGCTGCTCGCGATGCTGGCCTACGCCCCGGCCGACCGGCCCACCGCCCGCGAGGTGGAGCGGACCTTCCGGCGCCTGCGGAACGGGATGGAGGGTCCGTCGCTGCCCGAGTGGGCCGAGGTCGCCGTGCCCCAGGCGGCAGAGCACCGCGCGCCCATCGAGGAGCCGACGACCATCGCCCTGCTCGGCTCGGTGGTGGAGGCCGCGGCCCAGGGGACGACCGACACACCGCAGGTTCGTTGGGACAAGCCGCCCACGTCGGTGTCGAGCGTGTCCCTCCCACCGCAGCCCACACGAACACCCAGCCCCCAGACCCGGGTCTGGGCGTTGGCGTTGGGGCTGGTCTCGTTCGGTACGGTGCTCGCCGTGTTGCTCACGGGGTTCGTCGTGTGGCGGAACCAACGCGCTCGCGACGCGGTGCCCGTCGACCCTCCGGATCCCACGCTCGTGCAGCCGGTGCCCGCGCCGGTCGATCCCGAGCCGGCAGCACCCGCTCCCGAGCCGGTGGAGCCGCGACCCGCGGAGCCCACGCCGGACCCGGTCGCACCCCAGCCCGCGGAGCCCGCTCCGGTCGCGCCGCAGCCGGCGGAGCCCGCTCCGGTCGCACCTCAGCCCCAACCATCGCAGCCCGTGCCCCAGCCCATCGCGGTTGTCGAGCCAGCGCCGGCACAGCCCGTGCCCGTCGCGCCGCAGCCCGCGTCACCTGCGCCGAAGCAGGCCGGAACGGCGGCCGCGGCCCCCGTCTCCGCGCAGGCCTTCTCCTCCTTCCTGAACGGCCATCCGGAGTGGACCCGGGACCAGGCGATCGAGCGTCACCGAGCCTCGGAGGGGTACCTGTCGGGCTGGGAGGGCACCACGCCTCCGGCGGGCGCGGCGGACGCGGTGTCCGTGAGCTGGCACGCCGCCTCCGCCTACTGCGCCTCGCACGGTGGGTTGGCCGGGCTCACGGCCGCACCCACCACCTGGAAGGAGGGGAGCGGCCCGTTCCAGGAGTGGCGCGTGGGCGACGACGGTGGCGCCGCCTGGGTGCGCTTCGACGGCGTCACGTCCACCGCCGTCCGGCGGACGGACGCCAACGCGTTCACCGGCTTCCGCTGCGCTCGCTGATCCGGCGCCTGCGAAGCAGGACGAGGAGTGGCAGAGCCCCCAGGGGCAGGCCGGCGCCCGAGGTCGACGAGCAGCCGCAGGTCAGCCCCGAGCCGCCCACGATGTCGGAGAGCGCGTCGAAGCCGGTGCAGTCCTGATCGATGCCGTCGTCGGTGATCTCCGCCAGGTGCGGGTACCGACCGGGGTCCTCGTCGTCGCAGTCCTCGGCGTACAGCACGCCGTCGCCGTCGAGGTCGTCGAGATCGATGCCGTCGCAGTCCTGGTCGATGCCGTCGTAGGGAACCTCGGGATTGCCGGGGAACCGCCTCGGATCGGTGTCGTCGCAGTCGCCGTCCACCAACGAGGCACCCACCGGCGGGAAGCCGCACAGCGTCGAGGGCTGGCCGGCGCCGTACCCGTCGTTGTCCCGGTCGTGGAAGACCTCGAAGTACTCGCTGCGGTTCGGGTCGGTGTCCAGGCAGTCCCCGTCGCAGAGCGAGATCCCGTCGCCGTCCTGGTCCACGTCGTCGACGGTCGCGGGATCGCAGTCCTCGTCGATCCCGTTGCACGCGATCTCGGTGTTGCCCGGGAACACGTCGGCGTTCGTGTCGTCGCAGTCGGTGCCTTCGTACCAGCCGTCACCGTCGGCGTCGACGGGCTCGAACGGCTGGCCCGTGGTGCCGAAGGCGCCGATGTCGGACCGGGACCCGTCGTCGTCGTACAGCGTGGGGTCGCCCGCGTCGACGAGGGGGCTGATCCTGGGGGGCACCAGCGTGGTCGCGTCGCAGCTGTCCGCCGGCGCTGGCGGGATCATCGGGTCGACGCCGTTGAGGTCCGTCGACCGCACGCTGCCCTGGAACACCACCGGCATGCGCCAGAACGCGGAGTACCCCCCGGACAGGTTCGCCTCGGGCACGTCCACCGCCGGCCCGGGCCCGGAGTGGTAGGCGATGAGCGTGTTCGTGAGCTCCACGAGCGCGCCACCCGCGCCGACGAGCGCCGAGCCGCTGGTGACCGACGTGTTCGACACGAAGTGGACGTTGCGCACCATGGCGCCGCCGCCGGTCAGGGCCACCACGCCCGACGTCACGGCGTTGTTCAGGAAGATGTCGCGCTCGAGCCAGACCGGGGTGGCGGTGGCGTCGATCACCCGAGCGCCTCCGTGCCGGCACACGGTCGTGCCGCGCACCGTCAGATCCCCGCCGGCAGTGGTGATCGCTGCACCGAAACCCGCCTCGTTGGCGTCGAAGACCGAGGTCTCCACCGTGCAGGAGGCCCCGCCGCACCACACCGTTCCACGGCCGTCGGCGTGGTTGCCCGCGAACGACGCGTTGCGGAGGGTCAGCGTGCCGCCCTGCACCCAGATCGCGCTGCCGTCCGTGCCGTCGTTGGTGTCGAAGGTGCCCTCGTCGATGTCGACGGTGGTTCCGGAGGCATGGATCGCGCCGCCGTCGTTGGCCGCGCACCCGAGGAAGGAGGAACGGAGGACCGTGAGCGTCCCGCCGGACATCCAGATCGCACCGCCGTCGCCGCCGGCCGTGGACGTGAAGAAGGTCGTGTCCTCCACGAGCACGGTGGAGGCGGTCGCGTCGATGCCGCCGGCGTCGTTCCCCTGGCCCTGTGCGTGCGTGTTGCGGATCGTGCAGCCGTGCAGCTCGAGGGTGTCGCCCGTCCCCAGCGTCGCCAGGCGCCGATCACCTTCGCCGTCGATCTCGAGATCCCGCAGGATCAGCACCTTCGCGGGATCCACGTCGAACAGGCGCAGGCCCTGGGTGGCCTCGATCGTGACGGACCCCGCACCCTGGGCGGCGGCGATCTCCACGGAGGCGCGAACGGTCAGGCTGCGCTCCCGGTACATGCCGGGATCCAGCAACAGCCGATCACCGTCGGACGCCGCCGCGAGGCCGGCCTGGACGGAGGTCAACGCTCGGGTGGAGCCGACCGGGAGGTCGGTGGCCGAGGCGACGGAGGGGAGCAGGAGCCACATGGTGCTATTCAACCACGAGCGTCCTGCAGAGGTGCTCGTACAGCGGGCCGACCAGCTCCTCGACCTTCGGAGGCCGCGCCATCACGCGCGCGAGGCTGGTCATGACATCGGGCGAGAAGCCGCAGGGGCGGATCCGTTCCCAGGCGCGCGGATCGGGGTCGACGTTGAGCGCGAGGCCGTGCCACGTGACCCAGGACCGGCACGCGATCCCGACCGAGCACACCTTGCGCACCTCCCCGTCGGGGTCGGTCAACCACACCCCGGTGTTGCGTGGGTCGCGCCGCCCTTCGAGCCCGAGATCGCCCAGCACGCCGATCACGGCCTCCTCCAGATGGCGCAGGTGCGCGTGGAGGTCGCGTCGGCGACCCTCGAGCGCGACGATCGGGTACGCGACCAGCTGTCCGGGACCGTGCCAGGTGGCGTCGCCGCCGCGCTCCACGCGCACCACGGGGACGTCGCCGGGGACCAGGACCGAGCCCTCCGCGCCGCGCGCGCGCCCGACGGTGATCACCTCCGGGTGCTCGACCACGACGATCGTGTCGTCCACCTCGCCCCTGACGCGGCGCGCGAGCAGGTCGCGTTGGAGCTCGTGGACGGTGGCGTAGTCGGTACGCCCCTCTCCCTGGAGGTGGAGCAGCTTCACGACGGCGAGCGTACACTGCCGCCGCGGAGGTGGACGTGGCCCGCGGCGCGCTCGTGGCGGTGGAGGGGATCGACGGTGCCGGGAAGACCACCCAGGCCCGCATGTTGGCGGACGCGTTGCACGCGCTCGGCAGGGAGGTCGTCCTCACGAAGGAGCCCACCGACGGCTTCGTGGGCCGTCGGATCCGGGAGACGGCGCGCACCGGTCGCCTCCCGCCCGAGGAGGAGCTCGACCTGTTCCTCGAGGATCGGAAGGAGCACGTCGAGCTGTTGATCCGACCCGCGATGGCGCGGGGCGCGGTGGTGATCGTCGACCGATACTTCTACTCGACCGCTGCGTATCAGGGGTCGCGCGGGCTGGACCCCGCCGACATCGTGATGCGCAACCTGGCCTTCGCTCCCGTGCCCGACGTGGTGGTGCTGTTGACGATCGACCCGGCCGACGGTGTGGCGCGCGTCCGGAGCCGTGACGGGGTCGAGAACCACTTCGAGCGCCTCGACGACCTGGTACGGTGCGCCTCCGTCTTCGACGCGCTGGTTCGGCCGGAGATCGTCCGGATCGACGGTGCCAGGCCGATCGAGCTCGTCCACGCCGATGTGATGTCGGCGGTGACGCGTGTGCTCTGACGGTACTCTTGGCATGATCGGTTGATTCGGCTACGTTGGCCGGCGCTCCGGGCGGGCACCCGGACGGGGGATGTGGAGCATGTGGATCCTCGCGGCCTTCGGCGCCGGCCCTCTGGGTCCGTCGGAAGACGGGGTGACGACCCTCGAGGCGGAAGACGCCGCGGTCGATCTGCCCCCGTGTCGCGAGACCTGGCCCTACGATCTCGAGCAGCTGCCGTACGCACCCGATCTGTGGTTCCGGCTCAACCCGAGGACGGCGTGGGGCACGACGGCGCTGATCACCACGCTCGAGTCCGCCGCGAATCGGATGGCGATGCTGTACCCGGACATCGATCCGCTGCTGATCGGTGACCTGTCCACCTCGCGTGGTGGTCCACTGCCCCCCCACAAGTACCACTTCGACGGACGTTCCGCGGACGTGGGGCTGTACGGCTGGACCGGCGACAAGGAGGACATCTACCGGCACGGGAACGGGTTCCCGCCGGTGGCTCCCCGTCAGCTCGATCTCGAACGGACGTGGACCCTGATCGAGAGCCTGCTCGAGACCGGGAACATCGAGCACATCCTGCTCGATCAGACGCACATCGACAACCTCAAGCGCTGGCTGCTCGAGACGGGTCGGCGGACGCGCGAAGAGGTCGATCGGACCTTCCCTTCCAGCAGCACCCCCCGGCTCTGGACCTGGGACTCGATCGTGCGTCCTGCAGTGAACCACAAGGAGCACCTGCACGTCCGCGTCCGCTGCGAGTGAAGGACGGCGGCCGAGGGCGCGCGCGGTGGTCTATACTGCCGGCCGGGATGGGAACATGGGACGTGTCTGGTGGGGGAGCGCGCTGCTGCTGGCGGTCGCGTGCAAGCAGGGTACGGCGCCGGAGATCGGCGAGCTGACGATCGGGCCGACGGAGCTCGCGTTCGGCGTGGTGGGCGTCGGTTCGTCCGCATCGCTCGACATCACGCTCGACAACGGTGACGCGACGGACGTGGCGCTGCTCTCGGTGACCCTCACCGACGGCGACTCGGACGTCTTCGACATCGACAAGCACGACGTGTCCACGGTCACGGCGGGCACCTCGGCGGTCGTGACGGTGACCTTCTGGCCGGAGGACGAGCAGAGCTACTCGGGCCAGCTCCAGATCCGCACCGATCACGAGGACCTCGGCAACGTGTCCGTGTCCCTCACGGGTCGCGGGGGGCCGTCCGACGCGGACGAGGACGGCGACGGGTACTCGCTGGCCGACGGTGACTGCGACGACGGGAACGCGGACATCCACCCGGGCGCCGACGAGATCTGCGACGGTCGCGACTCCAACTGCGACGGCGTCACCCCGTCGGACGAGGAGGACACCGACGGCGATCGGTACCGCGTGTGCCAGGGCGACTGCGACGACAACAACAACACACGGTACCCGGGCGCGCCCGAGCTGTGCGACGGCCTGGACAACGACTGCGACGGGTCGGCGAACGAGAACGACGACCTCGACAGCGACGGGTACTCGATCTGCGACGGTGACTGCGACGACAACGAAGGTCGCAGCTACCCGAACAATCCCGAGACCTGTGACGGTGTGGACAACGACTGTGACGGGTCCGCGGACAACATCGACGCCGACGGCGACGGACACTCGGTCTGCTCGGCCACGGGCGACTGCGACGACAACGACCCGAACGCGTACCCGATCACGGTATCGCCGACCGGTTCGGCCACCGGTGCGGGGACCGACGCGGATCCCGTCGACTCGATCGCGACCGCGCTGACCATGCTGGACACGACCTGCCGGCTGGTGTCGCTGCTCCCCGGGACGTACTCCGACGTGAGCGAGAGCTGGTCGTCGGGCACCGTGACGATCGGCGGACAGACGGGCGACCCGGACGACGTGATCCTCGAGGCCTCGGCCTACTCGCGGCACTTCACGGTCACCGGCGGGTCCGTCGTGCTGCGCGAGCTGACGCTGACCGGCGGCGACTCGGCCGAGGATGGAGGCGCGGTCCGCGTGACCAACGGCGCGATCGAGCTGAACCGGATCGTGGCGCACGACAACGTCTCGGCCCTCGACGGCGGCGCGGTCGCGGTGCTCTCCGGCAACCTGACGATGCGCCGCGGGTGTCGCTTCGAGAACAACCAGGCGGGCGAGGACGGCGGCGCGATCCAGGTCGACGCGGCGACGTTGACCGACAACGGCTCGATCTACGTGTCGAACCGCGCCCCGGCGGGTCAGGGCGGCGCGCTGTCCGTCAACGGCGGCGCCGCCACGGTCGAGGGGGGCGAGTTCCGCTCGAACACCGCGGACGAGGGCGGCGCGGTCGCCATCCTCAACACCGGCGACTTCCTGGTGCAGCGCAACCGCATCTTCTCGAACAGCGCCACTGCCGACGGCGGGGGGTTCTCCTTCCGCGACGTGAACGACCTCGCGGGCACGGTGCGGAACAACCGCGTCCAGGACAACACGGCCGGAGGCATGGGCGGAGGTGCGGCCTTCGTGGGGTACAACGGCGCCCTGCAGTTCGTGAACAACACGCTGACCGGGAACGATGCCGTCGGCGAGGGCGCGATCGCCGTCGCGGTGGCGGGCAGTGGCGCAGGCATCGCGGTGGCCTCGAACGTCCTGGAGAACAACGACGGACCGTCCGGGATCTACGTGGCGCCGACCGCCACCTCGATCGTGCTGTACAACACGGTGTACCTGCAGAACAGCGGGAATCCGTTCGAGTTCGGCGGCAACCCGGTGGATCCGAGCAACGTGGATCGCAACCCACAGCTCGTCGCCGTCTCCGACAACCAGAACCCGGACGACGACGACCTTCACCTGCAGGGCTCTTCGCCCGAGATCGACAGCGGTGTGCCCCAGGCGACGTTCAACGACCTGGATGGCAGCGTCAACGATCGGGGTTGGACCGGCGGTCCGGGCGCCCAGTAGCAGGGCACGGACAGCGGACGCACGGGCCCCCGATGGAGCCCGATCTGCGGTAGGATCTGCGGGGGGAGACCGATGATGACGTGGTTTTCGTTTCTGTCCGGGTTGGCGTTCGCCGCCGATGTGAACGTGGGTCCGGGCGACGACCTGACGCAGGTGACGAGCTCGCTCCAGCCGGGCAACACGGTCCTGTTCGACAGCGGCACGTACTCGCTGGACGGCACGGTCTACTGGTCGGGGATCGGCACCGAGGCGGAGCCCATCGTGTTCCGCGCGAAGGACGGCGCCACCGTCGTGCTCCAGAACAACGCCGGCGGCTCGGTCGCGAACATCAGCGACAGCGACTATATCGAGTTCCGCGGCCTCATCTTCGAGGGTGGCGGCGACATCGAGTACAACCGCCCCAGCGGCCTGCGCATCTCGAACTCGAGCCACATCACGCTCGAGGACTGCAAGGTCCGCAACGTGTACGGCACCGCGCTGTACGTCGACGGCAACAGCTCGGGCATGGTGTTCCGCCACAACGAGCTGACCGGCACGATGGACGGCAGCGGCATGTACGTGGGTTGCGGCGACGCTTCGTGTTGGATGCAGGACTCGGTCATCGAGTTCAACCTGGTCCACGACGTCGAAGGCACCGGGATGTACTTCGCGCACGGGACCCAGGCGAACCGCATCCAGCACAACGTCGTCTTCGCGACGCGGGACAGCGGTCTGTACATGGGGAGCACCGTGTTCGGCCCCCAGAACACGGTCGTCGGCAACGCGATCTGGCGCGCGGGGGGCGACGGGATCTACCTGCAGGGCTCGGCGCTCGTGCAGAACAACGTGATCTTCGAGATCGAGGGCGACGGGTTCTACACCCGCACCGACGACGGCAGCCTGGTCGACCTCCAGTTCTCGCACAACACCATCGTGAACACCGGAGGGTACGCGGCGTACCTCCAGGACTGGTACTCCGCGGACGGCATGGTCTTCGCCAACAACGCGCTCGCGAACCCGCTCGGACGTGGGCTGCGCTGGGAAGACGAGCTGGAGGACCCGTACGGCACGGGCACCAGCGGGGTGCCGGACACCACGAACTACATCTCCCACAACGTGGTCACCGGGCTGGTCGAGGGCTTCGACACGCTCGCGCGCCCGACCTACGTCGTTCCCGGCGGCGGCGTGTCCGACTTCGTGGGCATCGACGACTTCGACTTCTACCCGACCTCGAGCTCGGTGCTGCGCGACAACGCCGACCAGAACGGCCAGGCGTACCTCCCCGAGCTCGACTTCAACGGGTCGACGCGCAGCGAGGCGACGCTGACGGTCGGCGCCTACGAGTACGACGGGGACGGGAACCCGGGCTGGATCGTGCAGGAAGGGTTCAAGTCGCTCGACCCGTCGACCGGGGGCGTCGATCCCCAGCTGACCACGGGCTGCTGCGGCGGCGGGAAGAAGGACACCACGCCGACCGAGGCGCTGCTGTTCCTCCCGTGGCTGTCGGTCGGCTGGTTGTTCCGCCGCCAGCGCAAGAAGGCCTGAGCCCGATCGTTGCACCGAGGAGTGCCGTCGTCGCGACACGATGTCGCAACGGCGCAGCTCTGCCCGTGTGACCGGCGGGACCCGGACGGTGAAACCCACCGGTAACCCCGCTGCCAGAGCGTCGAGGTACTCTCGATACAGCTGAAGGGGCCTCGCGAGAGGCCACCGGCAGCGCCCGTCGCGGGTGGTGTTCCCCCCCTTCTTACGCTTCCGCGGCGGCGCTGCCGGCAGCCTTCAGGGTCGCCAGGCCAGGACGCGCCGGTTTCATGGAGACGGCGCGGCCTCGTCGCGACCGCGGTATCCTGCGACGGACCGCGCCGAGCACGGGCGCGACGGGAGCACGCGTGGGTGACCGGGACCGGGATCAGCGGCGGGCGAAGAAGCTGGCCAAGCAGAAGAAGCGGCGCGCGAACGCGTCGAGGCCCGCGCGCAGCCCGGCCGACGTCGCTCGGGATCCGAGCCAGGGCCAGCACTGGCCGGTGGGTGAGTGCTGGGTGTCACAGGACTGGGATCAGCCGGGCGCGCGGCTCGCCGTGATCCTGTCGCGCGTGAGCGAGGGCGGCGCAGCGGTGGTCGCCGCGTTCACCCTGGATCGCAGCGGTCCCGGCGTGGTGACCGCGGAAGCGATCGGCGGCCTGCGGTCCGTCCACGTCCAGGGGCAGGCGGCGCGGCTCTCGGAGCAGCTGGGTTCTCCGATGATGGAGGTCGCCCCCGGATTGGCGGCCGAGCTCGTGCGCGACGCCGCGCTGAACGGCGAAGGGGAGCTGCCCGACGGGTGGGAGGAGGCGTCCGCGCTGCTCTCCGGCATCGGCGCCATCGACATCGGCGTGCCGTTCGGGCCGGAAGCGCAGGAGCCCCCCAAGCCCGGGCTGCTCCAGCGCATGCGCTCCTGGATCGGCTCGTGAGCGGCGGGAGCCGGGCTCAGAAGTCCGGGTAGCAGAAGCTCACGTCGCCCTCGACGTGCCGGAAGCTCATCGCCGCGTCCGGTGAGCCACGGTGGGCGAACCAGATCTCGATCGGGTACTGCCCGGCGTCGAGGTGGATGTCGTACCGCGTGCGGACGAAGCCGTGGATGCCCGGGTTCTCGGCGACCGGCGCGCCGTTGATGTACACGAACGCGTCGTCGCTGCTGCCGAGCAGGAAGGAGAGGGTCGTGCCACTCCACGCGCGGACCCAGGAGTGCCAGTAGACCGCGAAGTACTTCGGGTCCTCCTCCAGGCCCTCGTCCATCGGCCAGAAGTTCTGTCCGAAGTCGAGCGATGGGTCGAACTGCTCGTACTCGGGGTCGTCCCACAGCGCGAGCCCCTCGACCGTGGTCGGGACCTCGATCCGCGGGCCGGGCGTGACATACTTGTTGTCCGCCGTGAGGTTGCTGTACTGACCGCGCCAGCCCTCGAGGCAGTTCTGCCAGTCGGGGGGGCTGCCGAGGTCGTCGCCGTCGTCACCGGGCGGCTGGGCGACAGGGACCTTCTCGCCACCGCCGATACCGACCTCGGTGCCACACGCCACCAGGAAGGGGAGAGCCAACCACCCCAAGGCCCGCAACTGCGTCGGCCGGAGCAACGGGGTTCGCGTCACGTGCCACCTCCCTCGGTCTGGTTCGTTCCCGGGCCACCGCCCACCTGGCCCAGCGCCGGATACACCTCGCACCGCAGCCACTCACCCAGCAGGACCCGCTCGTCGGGGACCATGCCGCCGGCGGGGGGCATCGTCTCGCTCTCCACCGAGCGTGCCGAGATGCGATCCGCCCAGAACAGCACGTCGTCCCAGGTGTCGAAGTTCACGTCGAGCGGCGCCTGGCCGCGCTGCCCTTTCCGCGAGTACACCGAGTGGCAGGAGTTGCAGTGGCGATTGAGCAGGTCCGAGCCGAAGTTCTCGTACGTCAGCGGCGGTTCCCGCAAACAGCTCGTGCCCACCAATGGCGCCTGGCCGATCTGGTGATCGTCGCAGGAGGCCAGGAGGGCTCCGAAGAAGACTGCTGGGACGACGAGACTCCTCATCCACGCTCCGCCGCATCTCGAACGGATTGTAGCCGGCCCGCGCGCCGACAGGACAGCGCAGCGGGCCGGCAGGGGATCAAGCGCCGCGAACCAGCGCCGTGAGCACGTCCACGCCGGGCAGGAACCGCGACGGGTCGAGCCCGCCGAGGCGCAGCAGCGCGAGGCCGACGTGCTCGCAGCCGAGCATCGTGCCGCCAGCGCTGGCCTGCCCGGTCTTCAGGTCGATCGGCATCGCGATCAGCCCGTCGTCGGTGGCGCCGTACCGGTTGTTGCCCGCGACCCCGGCACCCGCGACGAACACGGAGTTGTAGGGCCAGTGGTCCTTGCCGCCGCCGCCGTTGAGCTTCGGCGTCCGGCCGAACTCGGAGAGCGCCACCACGACGACCTCGTCGACGAGGCGCTCGGCGGTGTGGCCCGGGGTGTTCGACATGTGGTCGAACAGCTCGTTGAGCGCGGCATAGAAGGCGACCTGCTGGGGCGCCTGGGGCGCGATGTTGCCGTGCGTGTCGTAGCCGCCCGGGATGGAGATCATCGCGCAGCGGGACAGGCCGAGGCGGAACATCTCGGAGGCCTTCAGCATGTTGTCGAGCATGGTGTTGCCGAGGTCGTCGAGGCCGGCCTCGAACTGGCGACCCTCGAGCTCCATGGCGCGCTCGACGTTGGAGAGCAGGCCGTCGGCGCGCTCCCGGGCGATGCCCTTCTGCTGCGCGGCGAACTCGGCGACCCGGTTGTAGACGAACTGGTCGATCATGTCGTCGGCCGGCGGCATCAGGGTCGGCGAGGGCGCGTCGGCCATGCCGTTGATCGAGCCGTCGATGAGCGACAGGAGCGTGCCACCGCCGGCGCGGACGACGGCCGCACCCTGGGTGCCCGGGTACGACGGGCCGCTGAACACGATGTGCGGCAGCGGGTACTCGAGGGTCCCGTTCGCGGCCAGCAGCGTCGGCCAGTCCGCGTACGAGCTCGCGGAGGTGCCGGTGAGCATGAACTTCTGGCCCGAGTCGTGACCGACGGAGTGGGCGTCGATGCCGTTGACGATGGCCGAGTACTTGCCCCACTTGCGGAAGTACTCGTCGACCTCGAGGCGGTCCGGGCCGGACGTGTACTTGATGCGCCCGGCGGTCCCGAGCACGGAGTTCACGTCCATGTCCACGCCGCCGACCGCGCCGACACCGTCCTCGGCGAAGTGCGGGTCGAGGATGGTGGTCGTGTCCCACCCACCGTTCGCGTAGCAGAACAGGAACTTGCGTTCGACGGGCGCGGCCATGGCCTTCTTCGGGTACCACAGCCCCGCGCTGCCCATCAGGGCCGCCGCGCCGCCCAGGAAGGCGCGGCGGGACACGTCCCGGCGGGCCTTGCGATCCATCTTGTTCATCATGGCAGTAGCCTCCGACGGATGTGTGCGAGCTGCGGCTCGTTCAGTAGAAGAGGACCTGGGGATCGCGGAGCACCGCGGACAGGACGCCGGCCCAGGCGGTCGTGGGGGACGCCTCGACCGAGTACAGGTACTTCCAGGTGTCCATCAGCTGCTGCGGCTCGGTCGCGTCCTCGGCGAGGGGGTGACCGGTGATCCGCAGGTACAGGAACCGGATCTGCTCCTCGAACGCCTCGGGGTTGGACTCCGGGGTGTCGTACAGCGTGACGTAGAGCAGGAGCTTGGCGTCCTCGGTCCGCTCGGGGTCGAGGTCGTGCTGGGCGACGTAGTAGGACGCCGAGGTCGCGAGACGCTCCTGGACGTAGGCCAGGCCGACCGTCGGGACGTACGCCCGACGGGTCACGAACTTGCTGTCGATGCCGCCAGCGAGGACGGGCAGGCCGAGGTCGAGGTCCTTCAGGCCGTCACGGCCGTCGAAGTACCAGGTGTACCCGGTCACGTCCTTGATGAGCGCCGAGAGCTGCTCCGGGGAGACGAGCTTCTGGCCGGCCAGGCGCTCGGCGAGCTCCGGGTCACGGGCGGCGCCCGCCTTGTAGGAGTCGCTGGTCACGATCGAGAGGAAGGCCTCCTTCACGTTCATGTCGGTGTCGACGAACAGGTCGGCGTGCGGCGCGACCTCCGGCCAGTCCTCGTCCACGTAGTCGCGCTGGGTCAGGCCTTCCCACATGGTGCGGACGGCGCAGTCGGTGAACCGGCTGTCGTCGGCCAGAGCCTGGGCGAACTCGGGGATGTTGCCGGTCGGACGGCCGTAGTAGGCCGGCTCCTTGCCGGAGTAGTACCGCCACTCCTCCTCGTTCTCCGGCCGGTACCGCGTGGACTCGATCCCGTCCTCGGCGTCGTAGTTGAAGAAGCCGAAGAAGTTGGCGGCGATCGGGTCGAGCGAGGCGTGGCAGCTCTGGCAGCCCGTGTTCTGGTTGATCGCGTTCTCGGGGTCGATCGTGAGCTGGTCGACCGCGGCCCGGTTCAGCACGATCGGGCGCGAGAGGTAGTCGTCGCAGAGGAAGAGCTTGCTGACGGCGTTGGCCCGGTGACGGTTCGCGTTGCCGCCCATCGAGGGGTACCGCTGCCAGGTGGTGCTCATGGTCAGCAGCCCGGCGTGGGGGCGGCCGTCCTGGTAGTGCGAGGGGACCCAGGCGCCACCGGCGTCGGCCGGGTAGTCGATGCCCCAGTACTTGCCGAGGGTCTCGTTGGACATCGTGTAGTCCGCGGTGACCATCTCGCTGTACGGCAGGTCGTTCTCGACGATGTACTGCAGCAGGTTCAGCGGCTCGTTCGCGATGGTCTCGGCCATCACGCGGTCGTCCACGTTCGCCAGGCCGTCCATGTCCTGCTGGTCGAAGTAGACATCGCCCGTGCGGAAGAGGAGGCGCTGGTTGAAGATCTCCTTCATCCGGCCGATGAAGCGGGGATCCTCGATCCACTCGGCGGCGTAGGAGTCGTAGAGCCCGTCCTGCGCGAGCGGGTCGACGTTCTCGAACTGCCAGAGCTCGGCCTCGGACGGGTGGACGCCGCGGAGGTCCATCGAGAGACGGATGAGCTGGTCCCGCGCGGGGAGGTCCACGACGTCGCTCAGGACGGCTTCGTCCTGCTGGCACGCGACGAGCAGGGACAGAGCGGCGATGGAGAGAAGGTGCCTCATGGTGCCTCCGGGTCTCGGGAGCTCCGTGGCCCCCTCGATGATTGAATCTTCGCCCGGGGGGCCCGGCACCACAAGAGGCTCCCCGCTCGCAACCGCACATTCTGGGTCCCACTTGTTCACCTCGATGTGCAGAACCGAGAGGGTTGGTGGGTCGCCCCGGGTGAGCGTCGACCACCGAAAATGACTGGTGAACCGTCGGAATGGCGTGATCGAGCCGGGGCGCCCTCGGCGCTCAGCTGGAGAAGATCGTGGCCTGGGAGCCGGCGCCCGGATTCGCGAGCTCGAGCGTCACGACGTTCGCCACGCCGATCCTGGACCCCGGACCGACCGGCCGCTCCTCCCCTCGCTGGAGCGGCTCGTCGTCGACGGTCGTGACGGCGTGCGTGACGCTGCGGAGCACGTAGCCGTCGGCGTGTCGGTGCAGCTCGAAGTGGAAGCGGCTGATCCGGTTGAGGCGATCGGTGTCGCCGGCGACCAGCACCACGTCGTTGCCGGGCGATCCGTCGAGGGACGGGAGGCGACCGAAGCGGATCACCGCCTTGTCGGGGAGATCCTGGGTGGAACCATCGGCGAACACCACCACCGACGGGAAGCGCTGCGGATCGCGCCAGGCCAGCTGGTACACCCGCACCGGCTCGGGAAGCCCCTTGAGGGTCAGCTTGCGTGGGCGCACGCTCCGCATCCTCAGATCCGCGTCGAGGAGCTCCTCGGTGGCCTCCGAGCTGATGAGGATCGTCTCCGGTTCGGCCGCCGCGGCGATTCGCGCGCTCGTGTTCACGGGATCGCCCGACACGATCGTCCCGTCCGTCAGCACGCGGCCCTGGTGGATCGCGACCCGGAGCGCGAGTCGGTGATGGGGCGCGCGGGCCTCGTTGTCGTGCGCCACGCGATCCAACAGATCGATCATCGCGCTCGTCGCCTCCGTCACCTCGGGGAAGCAGAGGAAGGCGCCGTCGCCGGCGGTGTCCACGATGCGCCCGCCCCGCTCGCCGATGACCTGCGCCAGCAGGTCGACGTGCCGCTGCTGCAGCGCGCGCCCGGACTCGTTCCCGTGCCGCGCGAAGTGATCGGTCGAGCCGACGATGTCGGTGAACACCAGCGCCATGTCGTGCTCGAAGCGCAGCGCCAGGGCGCGGGACACGGCGTCGCGCAGCCGGACCAGCTCGGTCAGCCCGAGCTCCGCGAGCAGCGCCTCGTGCTCGGGGGAGGGGTCCTGCGCGTCGTGGGTCATGGTGGGGCGGCGTCGATCGGGAAGCGTGGGCGGGAGTGCGAGAGCCGTCAGCTCCGCGGACACCGCATGATAGCATGGGTAACCGCCCGCGCTTCGCGGGTGCCCGGGAGCCCGATTGCCGCCAGAACCAGCCTCCCACCGCGGAGCCGCGCAGGGGTCCAAGGTGGGTGCGGACAGCGACGACCCGCTGATCGGCCGGGTGCTCGAGAACCGGTACCGCATCGTCCGGAGCCTGGCGGCCGGAGGCATGGGCCGGGTCTACCTCGCGGAGCAGCTCGGGCTCGATCGGCGGGTGGCGATCAAGGTGCTGACCCGGGAGAGCGGTGACGACGGACGCTTCCGCGAGCGCTTCTTCCGGGAGGCCAAGCTCTCGAGCAAGCTGTCGCACCCCAACACCGTCCGGGTGTACGACTACGGGCGCACCGACGACGACGTGTTCTTCATCGCGATGGAGTACCTCGAGGGGCGGACGCTCGGTGCGGCGCTCAAGAACGAGGGGGCGCTCGAGCCGCTCCGCGCGATCTCGCTGACGCTCCAGGTGTGCGCATCCCTCGCCGAGGCGCACGGCATGGGCGTGGTCCACCGCGACCTCAAGCCGGACAACCTGTTCCTGACGCGGACCGCCGACGGGCGCGAGTTCCTCCGGGTGCTGGACTTCGGCATCGCGAAGGACACGACGAACGCCACCGAGGTGCCGACGCAGGCGGGCACGGTGTTCGGCTCCCCGGCGTACATGTCGCCCGAGCAGATCCTCGAGCAGGACCTGTCCCCGAAGAGCGACATCTACAGCGTGGGCGCGGTGCTCTACCGCTCGCTCACGCTCCGACAGCCCCACGGGGAGTCCAACGCGATCACGGCGATGGCGCGGCACGTGCTGGCCGACGTGGTGCCGTTCAGCGTGGCGCGCCCCGACCTCAAGATCCCGTCGACGCTGGAGTGGATCACGCGCCAGTGCCTGTCCAAGGATCCGCAGGAGCGCTTCGTCTCCGCGACGGAGCTCTCCGCGGCGCTGCGGGCCTGTGAGCTCGAGATCCGCGGGCTGGTGCCGAAGCTCGAGCCGAGGATGGAGCGCGGCCGGATGCGGCTGACCGAGGCCCAGGAGGCGGAGGTGCGGCGCTACGAGGTGGGTGGGACGGCGCCCGCCGCCCCCGCGCGCAGCGACGCCATCGTCCCCACCTACGTCCCGGAGCCGAGCCAGTCGCTGTCGCACACGCTGCGGCACCCGGCGGTGTTGGTGCTCGGTGGCATGCTCCCGTTGGTGGGGCTCACCCTCGGCGTGATCGTGGTGCTGGTCATCCTGTTGTTCGCGTTGGTGTTCACGCGACCCGACCCGACGCCCACGCCCGCGCCGGTGCCCGCCGTCACCCAGCCTCTGCCGAGGCCCGTGGCGCCTCCCCCCGCGCAGCCCGCGGTCGTGCCGGAGCCGGCGACGCCACCCGTCGCGCCGACGCCCGTGCCCGCCCCGCCGACGCCGGTGCCTGCCCCCGTCGCGCCCGCGCCCACCCCGAAGCCGACGCCCGCGACCCCCAAGCCCAAGCCCGCGCCCGCGCCCGCGCCCGCTCCCACGGCGCCCGAGCCGGCTCCCACCCCATCCCCCGCGCCCGGCAACCCCAAGTCCGACCTGCGGGATCCGTTCAAGAGGGGAACCGAATGAGGTCTGTGTCCCTGCTCCTGCTGGCGCTCGCCGCGCCGGCGTGGGCCGACCCTCCCGCCAACCCGACGCCCGAGCAGCTGAACCGTGGCCGAGAGCTGTACGAGAACGGCTCCATGCTCTACGACGAGGGGCGGTACGAGGACGCGATCGTCGCGTGGCGCCAGGGGTACGAGCTGACCGGCCTGCCGGACTTCCTGTACAACATCGCCAACGCGCAGGAGCGGCTCGGCGACGTCCAGGGCGCGCTCGACACCCTCGGCCGGTACCGCGCCTTCGCCACGGCCGACGAGCGCGAGACGCTGGACCGTCGCATCCGGAGCCTCGAGGCCCGCCTGCAGAAGGAGCCCGCGCCCGCGCCCGCCCCGGCTCCCGCGCCGGCCCCGGTCCCCGCGCCCGCGCCCGCGCCGGTGACGAAGAGCGGCGGCGTCTCCGGACGCACGATCGCGGGAGGCGCGATGGTCGGCCTTGGCGGCGCCTCGCTCGTGACCGGGACGATCTTCGGCCTCAAGAGCAACGGCGCGGGCAAGGACGCCGCGGCGCTCTGCGTCGAGGGGACGGCGGGTCCGCTGTGCCCCGACACGGCGCAGGACTTCCTGAAGTCCGAGAAGGGGAGTGCGATCGCCGCCGACATCTCGTTCGGCCTGGGCCTGGTGCTCGCCGGTACGGGCACGGTGCTGCTGGTGACGGGCGGAGGGCACGACGAGGTCGCGCTCGGCGTGTCACCGGGCGGCGTCCGGCTCCTGTTCACCCGCTGACGGCGCGCCGGTCCGCCCGGTCGCCTGGAACCGCTCCCACCGCTCCCACACGCCCCGCGCGACCTCGGGGTGGAGCAGCGCCGGGTACGCCGAGACCGCGATCAGCGAGAAGGGTCCCACGTCCATCAGCGACAGGATGCCGAAGTGCATCAGCAAGCCGGCGAACAGCAGCCACGGGTTGAGCCGGCGGAAGAACACGAGGAAGGGGAACACGACCTCGAAGATCACCGTCCACCAGCTCATGGGTGCCGTGAGCCACGCCTTGTCGCTCACCCAGACGCCGATCGGGAAGCTGCCGAACCAGGGGTGGAGGAGGTGATATGCCAGCACCTCACCCGTCCACCAGCGGGGCTCCTCCAACAGCTTGAGCCAGCCGGTGGACCCGTAGAGCGCGCAGTACAGGACGAGCAGCAGCCAGCGCGCGACGGGTGAGCGCCACTTCGTGTGCAGCGCACGCTCGCCGATGGGCGCGAACACGAGCCCCAGCGCGATCCAGGTCCACAGCCGGTCGTACGCCTTGATGTTCAGGGCCTCGGCGCTCATGAACAGCCAGGACGCCACGAGCCAGGTGAGGAGCCCGGGCTTCGCGGCGCGCCCGCCCCACAGGAGCCCGAGGAGGCCCGTGGTGGCCGTCGCCCACACGGCCGTCGCCGAGGGCACGGTCATGCACCAGAAGTCGTCGAGCCACAGGGGACCCCGCGAGAACCGCATGTCGTCCGCGGCATACGCGTCGGCGATCCGCGTGACGCGGGGCACGTGTGCCCAGAGGCAGACCAGTGCGTACGCGACCCGCGTAGCGGCCCATCCCCCACCCATTGCGGCCGGAACAGGCGCTCCATCACAGCCGCTCCCCCTGGGGCCGTTGGACCTCGTCGCCGCAGGTCCACTCCGTCAGCGGGCGCGGGCGCATGCCGGTGGGCGCGGGCCGGCTCGACACGCCGAGCTGCTTCTTCCACACGATCCGGTGGAAGCGGACCTTCTCGGGCACGCGGTCGAGCCGGTGGCAGGTCGCTTCGCCGAAGGTACCCATCCACGTCGGGTCCGAGTAGAAGTCGCTGCGCGTGTACCTCGGTCCGGACTCCCACTTCGTCGGGAAGAGTGCCTCGAGGTCGATGGGCACCCACCCCCCGTCGTACAGCGCCTCACCACGGACCACCGCGGCGTAGTCGTCGAGCAGCGTGAACATCTCCCAGTTCGCGAACCACCACACCCACGGGTGGGGCCGCGCCCAGGACGGCTGCTCGCCGTTCAGCGAGAACGAGTACGCGAGCGCGAACCAGGTCGCCGTGAACGCCACCAGCAGCAGCGCGGGGATGCGCAGCCAGGCCGGCGTCGTCCTCTCGTCGCGATCCGGCACGTCCCTCCCGGGCGACTCCCGCTACAGGGAGTGCCAGGGCAGGACGTATTCCTCGATCTCGGGGAGATGCACGGTTCCATCGAAGAGGAAGCTGAAATCGATGCAGATCTCGCGCCCCTCCTGCTCGATGCCCTGCACGTAGAGGCGACCACACCCGTCACAGATGGAGAGCGGATCGTTCGCGTAGTCGATGTCGACGATGTCCTCCTGGAAACGGGGCAGGAAGACCACGTCGTACCAGTAGGCGTTCTCGTCGCGCAGGCCGATCCACCCCAGAGGCTCGAGCGTGCAGCTGTCGGGTCCCGCGCCCAGCGGACCCTGGAGCTCCATGTCCGCCCCGATGGAGTCGAAGCGTCCCTGGAGCTGGGGATAGAACATGTAGACGTTGCCGCGCGCCTCGAAGTTGTCGACGTCGCCGCCCGTGAGCGACATGACGAGGTCGGTGCGGTACCCGTCCGGGGTCGGGCTGTCCGTCGCGAACACGTCGCGCCCGGTCACCGTGGCGTCCATCCGCGTGGAGTAGACGAAGCGGTCGTACCCGATCGCCTGGACCCGGTACATGCTGTCCGAGGCCTCACCGACGAACTCGAACGTGATCTCGTCGGTGTTCGAGACCGTGGCCTTGCCCTCGAGGCGGCGGGAACCCTCGGACGTGCGCCCCTCGTACGTGTTGGCGTCGCCGTTGTTGCGGACGGTGCTGTCCCACCAGATCCATCCGTCGTAGATCAGCCCGGTGGTGGTGAGGCAGTCGTCGTTCCAGGCGACCCCGTCCTCGCTGCCCACGGTCTGGTTCGCGATCGTGAAGGGATCGGTCCAGAAGTCCGGGCAGCCCACCTCGCGACGGTCGATCGCGGCCACGTGACCCGCCCAGGGCGCCTGGGTCGTCACCGTGGTCATCATCTTCACCGCCTCGATGAAGGCCGACTCGAAGTCGATCTCGTCGATGTCGTCGGGCAGCGGGTACAGGTTGTCCGGCGCCTCCGTGCCGGTGTCGCCCGTCGTCGCGTCGGTCGGCGTGGTGGTCTTCTTGCAGCCCACCATGACCAGCGGCAGCAGGAGGGGGAACATCACATCATCCCCGAGTCTTCCACTTCGATCGCCAGCAGCGCCGTCCAGTCGAAGGTGACCGTGGCGCCGGACTTGGTGGCGTCGTACCAGGGCAGCCAGAGCCCGGTCCCGCCGTAGTTGCGGTAGATCGTGCGCGTCCCCGAGTCGAAGCCCATGTTCCACACGGAGCCGTCGAGGGGCACGTCGGGGTCGTGGCAGTCGACGGGCGAGCCCAGCTGCACGTAGTGCTCGACCGCGAACACGAAGTCGCAGGCCGAGCAGGAGTGCTGCGTGACCGCCTCGCCCGTGAGCGCGTAGGTCACGTCGCACTCGTAGTTCGGGACCGCGGTGTCGAGGTCGTCGACGTACTCCCGGATCCGCAGGTCGCCGCTCATCGAGGTGAACGGGGCCGTGCTGCTCGAGAGCAGCCAGGTGCCCGTCTGCTCGAGCGTCACCCAGTGCGACGGCGACAGGTTCGGCGGGATGTCGGGCGAGCTGTCGGTCGGCAGCGGGTAGCTGTCGCGCGGCAGGATGTGCACGTCCCCCGTCTCGCTGTCGTTGGTGGTGACGGGGGGTTCCGGGTCGGGTGCCGTCTTGCACGCGGCCAGCAGCGTTGCGATGACCATCCGCCTACTCCGTGGGCAGGGAGTGCAGAGTATAGACGTAGGACTCGATGGTCGGCGTGGGCAACGTCTGCAGGATCGCCCCGAAGTCCGGCGCGATCTCGCGGGACCAGCCCGGATTGTTCAGCGCGAACGCCTCGAGATCCGCGTTGCGCGAGAACATCGTGCCGATGCCGTCGCAGGTCACGTTGTCGATGTTCTCGTACGGGAACGCGTTCGACTGTGCCGTGTGTTCCTCGGGGTCGTAGATCGGCAGGAAGTAGATGTCGAACCAGAAGCCCTCGTTGCCCCGCAGCCCGACGAACCCCACGGGCTCCTCGGCGCAGCTGGCGTCGAAGGTCAGGTCGAAGCGCACGGAGGTGAAGCGCGGCTGGCCGGGCTTCCAGCCGGTCACGCCCGCCAGCTCGGGCTCGGAGCCGTTGCGCTGGTCGATCGGGCCGTAGCCGTCGAAGGCCTCCACGGACCCGCTGAACCGCATCGTGCCGTCGCTGGCCCACTCGGCCACGAAGCCGCCGCCACCGTCCATCCCGGCGTTGTTCTGGGCGCGCAGGCCCTTGCCGAGGCCCGACATCGACCCCGTGATCACGCCCGAGAAGCTCGACCGGTAGGTGAAGTCACTGCCCGACATGTCGAGCGTGTCGTCGCTCTCGCCGTTGTACGCCCACAACACCGTCCCGTTCGGGTCGGACACCGAGGCGTCCGCGATCAGCGAGCGAGTGGCGGTCGAGCCGTCCTCGGCGATCTCCGTCGACCAGTGCGTGAAGCCGTCGTAGCTCGCCGCGCTCGACGCGCAGTCGGCGAGCCAGGACAGACCCTCCTCCTCGTCGTCGAACTGGATGTCGATCAGGTTGTCGGGCGGCACCCCCACCCACACCTGCGGGCAGGATCGCGTGGACGCGAGGTCGAGCGTCGCGATGTGACCCTGGAAGGCCGAGGCGGACGTGACGATCCCGGCCAGACGCAGGGCGTCGCCGATGGCGTCGTTCATGTCCAGCCGAGCCAGATCGGAGGGCGGCTGCGGATCGGGATCCGGTTCACGGATCGCGCCGATCTGTGTGCCCTTCGGTGGCTCGACGGTGCAGGCCTGCAGCAGCGAGGCGAGGATGGCGACGACGACGCCCGGGTGCATGGAGCGCATGTGTTCCCCCTGGACGTTCTCATCATCGCGCGGGTGCTCGGAGGGGACAAGAGGCGTCCCTCGCGAGGTTGCACTTTGTGGGTTTCGGTTCTGCGCTACGATGTGCAGGTCCGGGAGGGTCGGCCGTGATCGACGTCGCCAGGCAGCTGGTTCGCGCCATCCGAGGACGGAGGTCCCAGGAGGCTTTCTCCCGCCGCCTCGGGTACTCGAGCAACCCCGTGGCGGACTGGGAGGCCGGGCGTCGATTCCCCACCGCCGCCGAGACGTTGCGCGCCTGCAAGGTCGCGGGGATCGGGGTGCGCGAGGCGTTCGGGCGCTTCACGCCGGACGAGGCGCCGATGCTGGGCGAGGCCGAGGATGCGGAGGTCGCTGCGTGGTTGTCGGCGCTCCGGGGGAACACCACGCTCAAGGATCTCGCGGCGCGCACCGGCGAGTCCCGGTACGCGGTGTCCCGCTGGCTCCAGGGCGACACCCGCCCGCGTCTTCCCGAGTTCCTGGCGCTCGTGGACGCGCTCACCAACCGCTTGTCGGACCTCGTCGCGGAGCTCGTGCCGATCGAGGAGGTGCCGGCACTCCTCGAGGAGCACACGAAGCGGCACGCGTCCCGTCGCCTGGCCTTCGACGAGCCGTGGGTCGCCGCCGTCATGGTGCTGCTCGAGACCCGCGACTACCGCGCGCTCAAGCGCCACGAGCCGGGTTGGTTCGCGCGTCGGCTCGACATCCCCCTCGAGGTGGAGGAGCGCTGCCTGCGCCGCCTCGTCGAGACCGGGCTGCTCGACGAGGTGCGCGGCCGCTACGTCATGCGGGGCGAGCTGACGATCGACGCCCGCGCCGAGCCGGAGGGCATGAAGCGGCTCAAGGCCCACTGGGCGACGCTCGGACACGTCCGCGCCACCGCTCCGCACGACGGCGATCTCGTCTCGTACAACGTCATCGCCGTCAGCCGCGAGGACCTGGAGCGCATCCGGGAGGCGCACGTGCGCTACTTCATGGAGGTGCGCTCGATCGTCGCGGGCAGCCGACCCGAGGTCGCGGCGTTGGTCAACGTTCAGCTGCTGACCTGGGATCACCAGCCGGACTGACCGGACTGCAGGCTGCAGGCTACGGGCTACGGGCTCCAGGCTCCGGGCGCCTCGGGCTCGACCTGCCCGCGCACCGACGGCCGGCGCAGACGGGACCGCCACTCGCCGCTTCTGGCGGTGGATGGCAGGTTCGATGAGCGGACACGCTGTCGCGGAGTCCAGTACGGGAACGCCGCACTGCGGCCGAAGCCCGTAGCCGGTAGCCCGTAGCCAGGGCCCGCCATCCCCGGGATCACCAGCCGGGCTGAGCGCTACCGCCGACGAAGATCCCGAGCCCCCCGGCCAGCAGCCCCAGCCCGAAGGCGAGCAGGAGCTGGATCCAGGCCGCTTCGCGCCCCGCGGGGCTCCGGTGGGCCACCCGCAGCGTGAGCGCGCCTCCGAGCGCCATCGCCGCGGCCATCGCAGCGAGGTGCTCCTTGGTCTCGAACCGCAGCACGGCAGCGGGGTGTCCCAGCCACAGCGCGGGCTTCACGCGAGCCCGGTAGGTGCCGTAGGCGATCCAGCCCAGCGCGGTCGCAGCGAGCAGCAGCCCCGCGCCGAGCTCCGCGGTCAGGTGCGTCCAACGCGTGGCCTTCCGCCTCGCCCGGAGCGTGAGCACGGGGTGCAGGACGAGCGCGAGCGCGAGCGTGGCCAGCTGGGCGTGGATCCGGATCCACCAGCCGAACGCCTCGGGGCTCACGGCACCGCCGCCATCGCGAGCGCCATGGGGATGACGACGGCCGGGACCCAGACCGGCGCGAAGCGCAGCGCCGTCGCCGCGAGCTCGCTCGAGGTCCCGAGCGCCGCGACGATCCCGACGAGGCCGGCCTGCAGCAGCGCGATCGCGCACCGCCAGTAGTAGGGGGTGTGAGCGGACACGATGATTTCGGTCCAGTCGGGCTCACCGCGGAGCGCGGACCACAGGCGCTGCGCCGCGTACGAGGCCACGAACACCGTGGAGGCCAGCGTGAGGCCCAGGGCCGCGGGAGCGCCGCGATCCCGCGAGCTGGTCATGCGCGCGGTGACCCGCAAGCGCCGTCAGTCCCCGACCTGGGGGGTCATCTGGAGCGGCTCCTTGCAGTGCGGACAGAGCACCCAGATCGGATCGTTGGACAACGTCCCCTGGTCCCCGAAGCTCGCGGTCTCGCCACAGGCCGGGCACGGTCCCTCGACGGCGAGGACGCGCCCGCGCAGGGTCAACACGTAGGCGGCGAGGGCGAAGGACAGCAGCGGGATCCCCCACGGCGCGACGAAGTGCACCAGCGGGATGATGATCGTGCCCGCGCCGATCAGGATTCCGCCGACGCAGATCGCCACCGCTCGGGCGTACCGCGTGCCACGGCTGGTGCGGACGACCTCGGCGGTGGCGACCGAGGCCACGCCGCGCCGGGTCTTCAACTCGAAGGGCTCGGAGGGCATGGGGTCCGTGTAGCCCTGCGGCACCGCGGCGGCACGACACCGATGTCGCGATCTGAGGCACCCCTCGGCGTCCGGTGCGTCGATGATCCGCACGGCGGCGATGTCGTGGGGTTGGCACAGCCCTTGCGTAGGAGGAATCCGACCCTGGAGGTGACGGTGAGGTCGCCTTCCGGGTATCTTCGTCGGAGTGCGCTCCCGATTCGGGAGAAAGAGGGGTTCTCCATGCGCTACGTGATGCTGCTCTCGATGCTGGCCGCTTGTGGAAACAGCCTCCGTGACGATCGCTTCCCCACGGGGAGCAGCACCATCGTCACCAACCGGTCCCACGACGCCGTGTACAACGTGAACGTCGACGAGGGCACCGTCTCCCGCACGGACCTGGTCACGGGCGCCGTGTCCGAGGTCGAGGTCGGCTCCGAGCCCACCCGGATCGCCCGCGTCGGCGACGAGCTCTGGGTCACCCTGAAGGGCGAGCGCGGCATCGGTGTGCTCTCGGACGACGAGGGCTCGATGAAGATGCAGCAGACGCTGCCCGCGGGGATCGAGCCTGCCGGCATCGTCGCCACCGAGGACGGTCGCCGGGTGTACGTCGCGAACACCGGCTCGGACCAGGTCACGGAGTACGACGGCCGGACGCGCGAGAAGCTGCGGACCTTCCCGGTGCAGGACGCGCCCCGCTTCCTCGCCCTCCACCCGAACGATCGCGTGCTGTTCGTCGCGAGCACCCGCAACGGGACGCTCTCCTGGATCGATCTCGCGAACGGTGAGGTCCACCCGATGGATCTCCCCGAGACCTCGCGCGACACCCAGGACGGCGAGGTCCCGCTCGGGCCCCGGATCACCGGTGACATCTCCGTCCTGCCCGATGGCACCGAGTTCGCGGTGCCCGTGGTCTACGCCGACACCACCACCTCCGTGGACGAGGCCGAGGATCCGGAGCAGCCCTCCCCGGACGGGTACGGATCGTCCGTCGGTATCGGCGTGGGCCGCACCAACCCCTCGATCGTGACCTTCGTGCTCGATGGCGACGGCGAGCCCGTGCCGCAGGGCGACGCGATCTTCCTCGCGACCCAGCCGTTCTCGGAGACCGAGTTCTCCGGCGCCATCCCGGTCTTCCGGAGCTACCCGACCTCCGTGACGCCGTCGCCCGACTCCCAGGAGTGGCTGGTGACGATGGAGTCCAGCAACGCGCTCCTCGTGGTCTCGACCGAAGCCAACGACTTCGGCGGGATGGAGACGATGGTGGACTTCGCGTCCACCGACGGCGGCGAGTGCCGCGACTGCGGGATGCCGTTCACCTCCGCGCAGCAGGGTGGCTTCGACGTGCACTCGATCGCCGTCGTCTCCACCGCGGTGGGCCCCAAGGGCGTCGTCTTCGATGCCGAGGACCGCGCGATGGTCCACTCGTGGCTCGACCGCGCGGTGGAGTCCGTGCCGTACAGCGAGGCGAGCGTCGCCGTCCGCGACCTGACGAAGGGTGACTTCCGCGAGAACCTGTTCGTCGCGCGCGGGTACCAGCGCGTCGCCGAGCCGTCGCTCCCCGAGGACGTGGAGGCCGGGCGCCGCCTGTTCTTCTCCTCGCTCGACAGCCGGATGGCGGCGTCGGGGGCGGGCATCAGCTGCTCCACCTGCCACATGGACGGGCGCAACGACGGCCTGACCTGGAACCTCCGCGGCCAGCCCCGGAACACCCCGTCGCTGGCGGGTCCGGTGTACCTCACGGCGCCCGTGACCTGGTCGGAGGAGGTCGACTCCGTGGCCGACGAGGCCATGCTCACCAGCTCCACGCGGATGGGCGGCCAGGGCCTCCACGAGACGGACGCGCTCCTGATCGAGGCGTACATCAACAGCACGCGGTACCCGGACGTGCCCCGGTTCGGTGAGACCAGCGACCTGGTCCAGCAGGGCGAGGCCCTCTTCAACCGCTCCGACGTCGGCTGCGGCAGCTGCCACAACGGTGACCTGTACACCGACAACGACCTGCACCAGATCATCGGCCCCATGCCCACGCAGACCCCGACCCTGCGCGGCATCGCCGCTTCGGCGCCCTACTTCCACGACGGCTCGGCCCCGAGCCTCGCCGCGGTCGTCGACATGGCGCGCGACGGGTCCATGGGCGACACCTCGATGCTGAGCGCCGACGAGCGCAAGGCCCTGGTGGCGTACCTCGAGAGCCTGTAGGGACCCCGGGACCCGGGCGGGTCCCGCGTCCACTCGAACCACCTCGCTGCCTCCCAGCGTGCTATGCGGCGCGCTCGGAGGCAGCGATGGGTTTCAGGGGTCGTGCGGGGTTCGGTCAGGGTCCGATGGTTCGCGGTGGTCGCCGCTCGGCGGTGGAGCGGCTCTCTCCGCAGACGCGCGAGGCGCTCGCGGCCGCCCACGGCGCCGTGACCGAGGGGCGCTGGGCCGACGCCGCGGAGGCGTTCGACAAGCTCGGTGGTGTCGCGCAGCAGCGGCAGCTCCCGCGGATCGCCGCCTTCCTGTACGCCCGCGCCGCCACCGCCCACGGTCGTGCGGGGGCGCAGCCGGCGATGCTGGCGAGTGCCGAGAAGGGCCTGCAGAACGCGGTCGCCGCACGCGACAACGGGTTCTCGGCCCGGGTGTTCGGGTCCTTCCTGGCGGCGCTCAAGGAGACCGACTTCGCGGACGGCGAGCCCGCGATCCGCGAAGCGATGCGCAACGCGCTGGGAGTCGCTCCGCGCGAGCCCGGCCCGCGGCGTGCGCCCAGCCGCGACCAGCTCCGGAACCTGCCGGCGAGCTGCGAGGTCTGCGGCAGCCCGCTGAACGGGGACGAGCTGCAGGTGTCGGACGAGGGCCGCGCCGACTGCCCCACCTGCGGAAGTGCCGTCCTCTAGCTGCGGAAGTTCGACCGCAGTCTCGGGGTGCGATCGCGTGGTGGCGCACCTCGCGGACCTGGAACGTCACTTGCATCATGGGTGGCGTCGTTCCGCGAGGTCCCGAATGCGTGTCCAGTCCCCCACGCCCGCTCGGCCCCCCACCACCGTCCGCCCCCTGCACATCGAGGTCGGGGTGCTGGACCGCCTGCTCGAGGCCCACCGCCTCTCGCGCATCCTGGTCCGGCTCCAGCGGGCGCACGCGCAGCTCGACGCCGTGTTGCCGCCGATCGCACACTGAGAGGCGGCACATCGTCGAGCGAGAGTGTGCGTGAGTCCTCTGCTCACGCGGCGTGATGTGCCTACCGCGGGAGGTAGCGCGCCACGACCATCGAGCCGGGCGACGGGACGAAACGGTCGAAGCCGACGGTGTTGGCGACCGGGTCGTACGTGAGCTCGGCGCCATCGAACCGGAGCACGACGCCGTCCTCGGTCACCTCGACCTCGATGGTCGGCGGGTCGGCCAGGGCGGACAGGGGGAAGGTGGTCGTGGGCAGGGGGGCGGACGCCTCGAGCGCGTCGGTGGCGTCGGTCCACAGCGATCCGCCCGTGCTCGTGGCCAGGCCCTCGAGGACGGGCTGCGAGGCCGGCGCATCGAGCAGGTCGAGGCGACCTCCCACGAGGGCGAGACGGTCGGCGAGCTCGGAGTCCGTTCCCATCCCTGCCGGCGTGGCGTCGTCCGCCTCCTGGGCCACCAGCACCCGCACCTCGACACCGGGCCGCACCTGGGTGTCGAGGGCCAGCAGCGTCGCACCGACCGCTCCCAGCGGCAGGTCCTCGCCCAGCACGGGCCAGGTCGCGGACGGGGCGGTGGGGTCGAGCCAGGTCACCTCGCCGGCGGTCGTCGGGTCACCGAGCGCCGTCGACACCACGCCGACGCGCGCATCGGACTCGGTCCCGAGCAGGGCGTCCCACAGCGCGGGTAGGGCGTCTGCCAGCGTGGGCGCGAGGGCAGGGTCGGTGACGAGCAGGACGTCGACGGGATCGACAGTCACGGCGAACCGGTCCTCGACCTCGGCACCCGTGGTGGACGGGGGCGTGGCGACGAGCGCGGTGGGCTGGGTTGTGGTGGTGGCGCAGGCGAGGATCGAGGTCAGCAGCATGGTGGCTCCGCTCGTTCTTTCCCGTCTCGCCGCGCCGACGTCACCGGCAGACCACCTCGGCCGCGTCGACCACCAGGCCACGGTAGCTGTTCATCGTGCCGGGCTTGCCTCCGAGATCCACGACCCGCAGCTCGCCGGTCGCGCTCATGGCGCCCTCGCAGCCCGGGTCGGAGGACGCGAGCACCACGATCTGCGTGTTCGCCACGTCGAGGTAGAGCTGGACCTGGCCCGGCCCGGCGCTGATCGGGTGGTTCGCGATGTTCTGCGAGGCGCGTCCGGACACCGTCTGGCGCGTCCCGTCGCACGCCGACCAGGTGCCCGGATCCTGGGGCACGCACGCCCCTCCGCCGCCGGACTTGGCGCAGCCAGCGGCCCACAGCATCCACCACCAGGTCCCGAAGGCCATCGTCATCGGTTGGATCTCCGCGCCGCAGGTTAGCATCGGCCGATGCCGTTCCCACCTCGCGTCGCCAGCGTGCTGTCCTCGGTGTTCGGAGGACCCTCGGTCCGCGACCGGGCCCATCGCCTCCACTTCGCCGACGCCGGCCACGGCTTCGACCAGTTCGGGATGCACCCGGACTTCGTGGCCGTGGGCGACACCATCGGCTCCCCGTTGTACGACCGGTACTTCCGGGTCAAGAGCTACGGCGCCGAGAACATCCCGAAGACGGGGGCCGCCATCCTGGCCGCCAATCACTCGGGGAGTCTGCCGGTCGATGGCGCGATGTTGTGGGTCGATGTGTACCGGCGGACGGACCCGCCGCGGACGGCCAGACCGGTCGCGGACCACTTCGTCACGGCGCTGCCGGTCGTCTCCACGCTGTTCGCGCGCTGCGGCGTGGTCGGCGGGAGCCGCGGCAACGCGCGCGCCCTGCTCGAGAGCGGCGAGCTGCTCATGATCTTCCCGGAGGGCGTGCCCGGCATCGGCAAGCTGTTCAAGGACCGCTACCACCTCCAGGAGTGGCGCGTCGGGCACTGCGAGCTCGCCATCCGCCACCGTGCGCCCGTCGTCCCGGTCGGCATCGTCGGCGCAGAGGAGCAGATGCCGCAGCTCGCGAAGATCCCAGTGCCGAAGTCGCTGCCCATCCCGTACATCCCGATCACGGCGACGCCGCTGCCGCTGCCGGTGCGGTACCACATCCACTACGGGGCGCCCCTGCGCTTCGACCTGGAGTACACCCCCGACGACGCGGACGACCCCGAGAAGGTCCACGCGGCCGCCCAGCGGGTGAAGGCCGAGGTCCAGAAGCTGCTCGAGAAGGGGCTGTCGATGCGGGAGGGCATCTTCCGATGAGATCCGTCCTCGTCACCGGGGCCACGACCCCTCTCGGGGAGCGGCTGGTCCGCTCGCTCATCGCCGACACCCGCGTCTCCCACGTCCTGGCCGTCGGGAAGGAGCCGCCCGATCGGGCGCTGCCCTTCAGCCACGAGCAGCGCCTGACGTACGTCCAGGTCGACCTCACGAAGTCGCGGCAGGTGCGCGATCTGCTGTTCGGCGTCGCCCGCGACCGCTCGGTCGAGGTCGTGGTCCACCTGTCGCAGCACCGCTCGGCGCGCGACCGCGGGCACAAGGTGCACCAGGCGAACGTCGAGGCGCTCCGCTCGATCCTCGATCTGTCCGACCGCCACCCGACCATCCGGCGGGTCGTCGTGCGCAGCTTCTCGGTCGTGTACCGGGTGAGCATGGACCTGCCGGTGTTGGTGACCGAGGACCACCCGCTCAACCTCGACCCCAGGGCCCCGCAGTACGTCCGGGATCGGGTGGAGGCGGACCTCACCGCGTGCACGCGCATGGGGCTCACCAACGCCGAGATCGTGGTGCTCAGGTGCGCGGAGGCGCTCGGGCCGGGCATGGGCAGCCAGCTGTTCGACTACCTGGCGTCGCCGGTCGCGCTGCGCCCCGCGGGCTTCGACCCGATGGTGAACGTCGCCACCGTCGCCGACCTCGTCTCCGCGGTGGAGGCGGCCACGCACGGCTCGGGCGAGGGGGTGTTCAACATCCCGGGCGCCGACACGCTGCCGCTGTCCGAGGCCTGCCGGAAGTGGGGGTGCGTCTCCTTCCCGATGCCCGGGCCCCTCGTGGCACCGGTGTACGGCCTGCGGCATCGGCTCACGGGGAGCGAGTTCTCCTACGGCCTCAACCGCAAGACCATGCACTTCGGCTTCGTGCTGGACGGCACGCGCGCCGGCGAGGTCCTCGGGTACCGCCCGAGCCACCCGGTGGACTGGCCGGTGGGTGGCGTCGTGCGGATGGGCGCCTGAGCGCTCAGGATCGCGGCGGACGCAGGAAGGTGTGGAGGCGGCCGCCGGCGACCTCCTTCAGCGGGAGCAGCCCGACCGACCGATAGAACGTGTGCTGCCGCGGCTCGTCGTCGGTCAGCAGGCCGAACGTCCGGACGTGCGCGAAGCGCTCCTGCGCCTTGGCGATCAGGGCCTTGCCCAGGCCCGTGCGCTGGTGGTCGGGGCGCACCAGGAGGTCCTGGAGCCACGCGATGGCGACCTCGTCGGACACGACGCGCGCAAGGCCGATGAGGTCGCCGTCCCACCACACGCTCAGCACCCAGGTGCTGTTGGCGAGGGCGCGGAGCAGCGCCTCGGGCTCCTCCGTGTAGGCGGTCCATCCCACCGACGCGTACAGCGTCAGCAGCGGTCCGAGCGGCAGGTCGCCGCCTTCCTGGAAGGTCCAATCCACGCTCATCGCGATCTCCGCGGCGCACGGAACGCCGACGAGGTCGCGAGCGTATCACCGCGTGGCGTTCGCCTGCTCCGCCTGCTGCCAGGCATCGACCGCGCCGGCCGTGTCACCCGACGCCATCAGGGCGTCGCCGTACACCACCAGCAGCCACGACCGCTCGGCCGTGTTGGCCGAGGAGAGCCCCAGCCCGCGCCTCGCGAGCGACAGGGCGCCCGTCGTGTCACCTGCGGCCAGGGCGTCCTGGACGGCGAGTGCAGCGACGTGTTGCCCCGCCCGGGACGGGGCGCCGATCAGGGGCGAGAGTCGCGCGGAGGCCCCACCGGGATCGCCGCGCGTGCGCAGGGCCTCGGCCTCGGCCAGACCGGCGTCGAACAGGTCGAGCGTGGCCCGGTCGACCCCCTTGCGCCAGCCGTTCGACGAGCGGTCGCGCGGAACGGCGCGGACACGCACCGACCCCGGATCCACCGCCTCGTCTTCGCTGGCCAGGACCTGGCGCTTGGCCTCGAGATCCTTCGTCTCCTCCGTGGCCGGAGCGTCTTCGGCGACCGCGACCGCGTCCGCGACGGCGTCGTCGAGCTCGGGGATGGTCGTCTCGCTCTTGAACAGCGCGCCGTCGCGCATCTCGATCGGCTGCTGCGCCGCGACCTTCTCGGCACCTTCCGCGCGCCGGGAGGGGAGGGCGGCGGGCGGCGGGGGTGGTGCCGCGGCGGGCTCGGCCTTCAGCTCGGCGGGCGCAGCGGCGGCTGCACGATCGGTGCGCTCGCCCTCGGCCTGCTGCTCGACGGGGGCCGTCGCCGCCGCCGGTGCCATCTCGTCCCGCGAGCCGGAGGTCGCGACCTCCTGACGGGCCGTCGGCAAGGCCACGAACAGCAGCACCGCCGCCGCCACCGCAGCCAGGCCGATCGACGAGCTCCCTCCCGCCCACGCGATCCACCTCGCCGGGCTGCGTCGCTCCGACCGAACGGGCGCCTCCGGCTCCTCGACGTGCCGCGGCGGACGCGCAGGGAAGGGCACGACCTCGCCGGGCGCCGAGCGTGCTTCCGGCTCGCGCGCGGCGCCGTCGGCCGCCAACGGGCCGCTCGTCACCGACGCGAGGATGTCCTCGGCCGTGAGCTTCAGCGCCGGCGCGCGATCGGGCCGCGCGGCGTAGATCGCCTCGATCACGTCGGCGTCGAGGTCCGACGGAGGTGGCGCACCCGCGGGCTCGTCGAGCCACCGGGCGAGGGAGGAGGCCTGGTCTTCCTGGCTCATGGGGGGAACACCTTCCGGAACGCCTTCGCGGCCCGGTGCAGGATGACGTCGAAGTTGCCGACACTCACGCCGAGGTCCTCGGCGCATTCCTCTCGCGTGCGCTCCTCCAGCAACCGCAGGCGTAGTGCCCGCGCGTAGCGTGCGTTGAGGTTGGCGAGGCTCGCCTCCACCATCCTCCGTAGCTCCTCGACCTCGAGGTTGCGGTCCGGGCGGTCCGGAACCGCCATCGGCAGCTCCGGCTCCGCACCCACGGCCTCCGCGAGGCGCTCGTCGCGCCGGTGGCGTCGGTGGATGTCGATCGCCTTGTTCACGGCGATCCGCCGCAGCCAGAAGAAGATGCTGCGGTTCTCGAGGCGGAAGGTGTCGATCCGCTCCAGCGCCGTCCGGAACGTCTCCCGCAGGCAGTCCTCCGCCAGCTCCGGGATCGGCAGCCGGGGCAGGATGGCCTGTCGGTACAGCAGATCGCCGTACCACCCGTACAGGGTGGCGAAGGCCGTGCGATCTCCTGCTTGGAGACGAAGGATCACCGCGCGCTCCTCCTCGAGGGCGACGAGGTCCCCGGTCCTGGCTGGGGCTCTCGTGGAGTTCAAGTCCACCCCTCCAACGCGCGAGTCCCGGCCATTCTTACAGAGGACCCTGCTCGAACACGTTGCCGCGGCCGAGGATGCCGTTCGGATCGAGCCTTCTCTTCAGCGATCGGAAGGACGCGAGCACCTCCTCGCCGACCATCCAGCGCAGGTGATCGCGCTTGAGCTTGCCGATCCCGTGCTCGGCGCTCACCGTGCCGCCGAGCGCGATCGCCTCGCGCGCGAGCTGGTCGTACCAGTCCTTGGCACGCTGGGCCTCCTCCGGGGTCGAGGGGAGGAGGTTGAGGTGCAGGTGGCTGTCGCCGATGTGGCCGAACAGGACGTGCTCGACCGGGGAGGCCTCGTACAGGTCCATCATCCGCGGGAGCGCGGCGTCGGGCACGGCGAGGTCCGTCCCGATCTTCCGCATCCCGTTGCGGACCACGCGCTCGTTGATGCCGGCCGGGATCGCGTGCCGCAGCTCGAGCAGGCGAGACCGCGAGGGGCCGTCGGTCGCGAGGATCGTGTCGTCCACGAGCGCGCCGTGCGCCGTGAGCGCCTCCAGCCAGGCCTCGAGGTGAGCGTCCGCCCCGCAGGCCTCGACCTCCTGCTCGCAGAACAAGGCGGCGCCTGCACCGTCGGGCACCGTCGTGCGGCCCTCCGCCATCCCGAGGCAGCCCCGGTCGAAGTACTCGAGGCAGCGGGGGGACAGCGCGCCGCGCGGGTCGCCGCGGGAGGCGTCGCGCGCCTGCTCCACGAAGGCGAGCGCGCTGGCGCGGTCCGGGAAGAACGCGATGAGCCCGATCACGTCGGACGGCAGGTCCGTGAGCCGCACCGTCACGTCCGTGATGACGCCGAGCGTGCCCTCCGTCCCGACGAACAGGTCGAGCAGCGACGCGGGCGGTGCGTACCCCGCGGCGGTCTTCACGGCGGGCTCGTGCCAGCGAGGGACCGGCCAGTCCGCGGGGATCGGATCGCCCCGTCGCACGTCGAGGATCTCGCCGGTGGGGAGTACCACGCGGAGCCCCTCCACCCAGCGGCGGGTGGCTCCGTATCGGAAGGACCGCGCGCCCGACGCGTTGCAGGCCACCGACGCGCCCAGCGTGCACTCGTTGCGGCTCGTGGGGTCGGGTGGGTAGAACCGGCCGGTCGCCTCGATCGCCGACTGAAAGGCCCCGAGCCAGACGCCCGCGCCGGCGCTCGCGCGGTCGTGCCCGATCTCCCCGACGGCGTCGAAGGCCGCCATCGACATCAACCAGCCCCCGTCCGGTGTGGCGCCGCCCGTCGTGCTCGTCCGGCCAGCGGTGGGCAGGACCGGGATGCCCGCGGACTGGCAGTGACGGAGGATGTCCGCCACGTCCTCGGCGCTCCTGGGCCGGACCAGGCCGTCGGCGCGGCCCGGGAGGTTGGAGGCGTCCGTGAGGAGCCCGCCCAGGACGGACGGGTCGGTGATCAGCTGGGGAAGCACGCGGTCCGTTATCCCGTGTCGCCGGTGGAGGTCGGAGCGGTGCAGTCGTAGACCCGGGAGCAGGACTCGGGCGCCACGACCGTGGGCTGGCCGCCGACGCCGCTCTCGCAGCGGTAGTGGTCGTGCAGGCAGTCCCAGGCCACCTCGGCGTCGAACGCGCACCCCGTCGGCTCCTCCACGTCGATGCAGCGGACGTCGATGTCGTCGCAGGTCTCGAGGTCGTACACGTCGCAGAAGCACTCCTCGAGCTCGTCGCACAGCTTGCGCTCGTAGTCGCGGACGAACTCGGACGAGGTGAGCGGCTGCGGCGTGCCGATGGGGACGGTCCCCGTGGGCTCGCACCGACCGCCGTGCGCCTCGTAGCCCTCGGGGCAGCGGATGCAGGCGGCCAGGAGCAGCGCGATCACCGGCCCACCTCGATCGCCTGGCCCGTCACCAGGCGCGCTTCCGGGGAGCAGAGCCAACGGGCGACGGCGCCGATCTCCTCGGGCTTCGCCCAGCGGTCGGGGTCGGCGTCGGGCATGGCGCGGCGGTTGGCGGGGGTGTCGATCATGTCCGGCAGCAGGACGTTGACCCGCACGCCGTTCGCCTTCCACTCGAGGGCGGCGGACCGGCCGAGCGACACCACGGCGGCCTTGGTGGCGGCATAGAGCGCCACGCCGGACGCCCCGCGCCAGGTGCGTGCGCCGACCAGCACCACGCCCGCGCCGCGGTTCAGCGCCGGTCCGAAGGCGGCGAGGGTGTTGGCCGTCGTCCGCAGGTTGAGCGCCTCCAGCCGGTCGAGGTCGCTCGGGGTGGACGCGGTGAGCGGCTGCATGGAGAAGCCCCCGGCGCAGCACACGAGCGCGTCGATCGGGCCGAGGCCCGCCGCGCTCCCGTCGACCGCCTCCCGGTCCGTGAGGTCGACGACCACCGCGCGGCCGGGGCCGGCGTACCGCGTGCGGTCCGCGTCGTCGATCACCGTGGCGACCACGTCCCAGCCGGCCTCGGCGAACACCTGCCCGACGCCCAGACCCAGCGCGCCGCCACCACCGGTGATCACGACCTTCATGCGTCCCCCGAGCGATTCCTTAGCCCGGGAGCGCCTGCTCGGCGGCGAGCACGCCGCTGATCGCGCAGAAGCTCACCCACTGCCCCGGGTGCGTCGACGACCCGCACTGAAACAGGTTCCTCGCGACGTCGGTGCGGTGCGGGAGCCGCCCCTTGCGCATGAAGGACGCCGTCATCGTGGGGTTCATGCTGTCGCGGTACAGGTGGAACGCGCGGCCCCACTCCCGCGGCACCCGTCGCGCCACGACCTCGACCCCGTGCACACCGGAGTGCCACCAACGCTCCATCAGGAGCCCGTCGAGGAAGGCGTCGGTCCCGGACTCGCCCACCCGCTCGGCCCAGGTGTGCGACACGGGGGCGACCAGCCGCGCGGTGCCCCGCCGGAGGTCGTCGACCGCGCCCGGGGAGAGCAGGACGCGGCACGGTCCGTCGTCCACGAGCCGGAAGCGCAGGAAGGGCACGTCGGCGTCGATGTCGGCGTGGAGGTAGGCCGCGACGCCGGGGGACTGCAGGGGCAGCGCGCGCAGGCGCTCGGCGACGGGCTCCTCGGGGCCGGGGCGCACGAGCTCCGTCAGGGTGCTGATGCCCGGCGCGTCCGACACCACGCGATCCGCGGCGATCCGTCGCTCGCCGACCTCGACCCCCAGCACCGCGTCGCCGTCGCGGACGATGCGGTCCACCTTCGACCCGGGGCGCAGCTCGACGCCCGCGCGCTCGCACGCCGCCACCAGCGCGTCCACGATGCGCCCGAGACCGCCGCGCACGGTGTACGCCCCGATGCCGTGGACGATGGCGGGGACGAGCGCCATCGGCGCGGGCGCGGCGTCGAGGGGCTGGTCGGCGATGTGCGTCCAGATGCCGAGCGCGTCCACGATCGGCTCGGGCAGGCCGGTGGACCGCAGGACGGGGCCGAGGCCGCGCAGCAGGAAGCGTGCGTCCCGCCAGCGCCCGCCGCCGAGCAGGCCCATCGGCCCCGCGAACGTGCTCCGCTGGAGCGGCGCCAGGCGGTCGTAGCGCTCGGTCACGTCGCGGACGAAGGCGCGGTAGGCCTCGCCGCTGCCCGGGAAGGCGGCCTGCAGGCCGTCCACCGTCTGGTCGAGCGAGTGGCGGATCACGACGTCGGGCACGCCCTCCCGTTGCACCCGGTACGGCTCTTCCAGCAGCAGGAGCTCGAGCTGCTCGTCCAGCACCAGGCCGAGGCGCTCGAAGGCCCAGCGCAGCCCCGGCAGGTCGAGGAGGATGTACGGGCCGCCGTCGTGCCACCGACCCTGCGCGACGAAGCCGCCCGCGAGCCCGCCGAACGTGTCGCGCGCCTCGAGCAGGATCACGCGCTCCCCGCGTCGCCGGAGCGCGAGCGCCGCGCACAGCCCGCCCACGCCGCCACCCACCACCACGCTCGTACCGTTCACGACACCTCCGGGGACCCGGCGAGGATCTGCGCCGCCACCATGGCCGGGTCGGTCAGCGCCATCCAGTGCGGAGCGCCGGGCAGGACGGTGGCCCGCGCGTTCGGCAGGAGCTCGACGAGCCGCCTCGCGTGGGCGACGTCGAAGTGTGGCTCCCGCTCGCCCCACACCGCGAGGACGGGCGTGCGCGTGTCGAACCAGGTCCGCGGGAGCTCGGGTAGCGCCTCCTCGTAGGCCGTACACATCGCCGCCACCCGCTCGGTCGTCGACGGTCGCAGGAAGGTGGCGCGCATCTCCTCGCGCAGCTCGTCGGGGAGCGCCTCGCGCGGCAGGAACGACGCGACCGCGCGGTCGAACACCACCCCGGGCGCCAGGCGGAACGCGGCCCACGACAGCCCCGCCCGCCGCAGGATCGCGATCGCGGTGGAGGTGGGCTCGTCCGCGAACAACAGCGCGTTCATCACCACGACCCGCTCGACGCGCTCGGGGTGGTGCGCGGCGAGGCACAGCGCGGGCGCAGCACCCATGTCGTGCCCGACGAGCACGGCGCGCTCGATGCCCTCGGCGTCCAGCACGGCGAGCAGGTGGGCCGCCAGTCCCTCGGGATCGGCGGGGGAGGGGTGCGGGTCGGAGGCGCCGAGCCCCGGCCAGTCGAAGGCGAGCACCCGCCCGTGCGGCGCGAGCAGCGGCGCGAGCGCGGACCAGACCTGGAGGTCGTCGGGGTACCCGTGGAGCAGCACGAAGCAGCGCCCGCCCGCGCCGGCGCGAGCGACCCGCACCCGGTGTCCGCGGACCGGGACGACCTCGGTGGGGAGCAGGCCCGGCCAGCGCCCGTGCGGCTCGTCGCTCACCAGGCGGCGGACCAGGGCGCGCAGGGCGGCGACCGCGGGCTCTCCTCGCGCGGCCTCGATGGGCGGGAAGTCGTCGTCGAAGTCGGGCGCGAACAGCGCGCCGCGCATCCCCGCCCAGGCCCACACCGGCCAGGCGAGGGAGGAGAGCAGGGCCGTGCGGGCGTCGTGGTCCGGCAGGCGGAAGCCCTGTAGCGGCGTGTCGGGGCCGTCCACCTCGGACGCCGGGCGACCGAACCAGTCCTCGGCGGCGTGGACGAGGAGGCCCCGCTCGTCGTCCGACACGCCCGCGTGCCGCGCCACGACGCGATCGAGGGCGACGCCGTCCCGGGAAGCATAGAGCCGGCGCGGGGAGAGGGGGCGCGACGTGCCCATCATGCCCAGCAGGCCGTCGGGGACGGCGTCCCAGGCGTCCACCAGGCACAGGTGCGCCGGGAACGCGTCGAGCACCATGAGCGTGGCGGTCTCCCGCTCCGTGCGGCGGTCCGCGAACAGGACGTCGTCGTCGCGGGCGCCGAGCCCCTCGGCGGCCTCGAGCGCGCCCATGATCGAGGACGTGGGGTGCGAGCGCAGCTTCCCGAAGAGCACGCGCAGGTCGGCGTCCCGCCAGGCGGCGCTCACCGTGTCCTCCCCCACGCCGCGCGGGTAGGCGTGGGGCACCTGGTCGGCCTGCGCGTCCGCGATCTCGAAGGGGACGCCGAGCCAGCGGCGCACCTCGTCCACCGACCGGCCCCGACGCAGCGTGGCGTACAGGTTGGGCGCGTCGAGGACCACCACCTCGGCCCCGCGGTCGAGCAGCGCCTGGCGCAGGGCGGCGAGCAGCGCGACCGAGACGCCCGGAGAGGGATCGGCCCGTCGCGTCACGAGCTGCAGCGTGGTCTTGAGCGCCACCCGGGCGCCGCGCGGCACCTCGAGCCCGCTCCGCTCGAGGACCTCCTCGACGAGCGCGCGTGGATCCTCGCCGGTCCGCACGATCACCGGCGCGCCCTTGCCGAGCGGATTGGCGAGCGCCGTGGGGGCGTCCGGTCGGGCGAGGAAGCGCTGCCCGACGGCGGCGATGCGCTCCCGGAGGGTCGGGGCGTCGATCACGGCCCGATCGTGTTCGTCGAAGGCCTCCGCGAGCACGGCGAACAGGCGGGCGTGGCGTCCCTCGTCCTCCGCCAGCCGCCGGAAGCCGTCGGCGTCGTGGAGCGGGGCGCCGGTCGACGGATCGGCGGCGAGCGTCGCGGCGCGCTCCCAGCCGAGCATGGCGGTCGCCTCGGCCGAGGCCTGGAAGCGGCAGAAGTCGCGGAAGCTCAGGTGATGCAGGTGCTCCCGGACCTCGGGCGGCACCTTCCCCGCGACCACGGCGGACGCCTCGATCACCTCGGCCAGCGCTCGCCGGACCGGGGCCTCCCGCCAGGTCCGGTGCGCCTGGCTGCTCGCCACGAAGCCCGCGATCCACCCGCCCACCTGGGCGCCCAGCGCCCGCGCGCGCAGGAGCGGGTCGTGCCGGCGGAGGAGCGCGCCGCGGACCCACAGCGTGTGCCCCTCCTCGTCGCGCCAGACCCAGCGCACCGCGCGGGCCACGATCGCGCGCACGTCCTCGTCCACCGGCATGCGTGCGACCCGCGCGGCGACGGCGTCGTCGTGGTACGCGACCGTCACCAGCGCCTCGCGCTCCACGCCGATCAGCAGCAGGGCGTCGAGCTCCTCGCCGGGCGAGCGCGCGGCGGCCCGGAGCCGCTCGAGGTGCTCGCGGAACTCGCGGATCAGGGGGTCGCTGTCGGTGGCGGCCGCCGGCATGTCTCCCCCTATCGTCGCGGCGTGAAGAAACGTCACCGGCGGTCGTCCATGCGTGACGCGCGCGGGGTTCGGGCATGGTGCTGTGGTGGATGGCGATGATGGCGGCCGACGCGAAGGCGCCGATGAAGGGCGTCCTCGTCGGGGGATCGGTCGCGCTCGACGCCGTGTTCCTCGAGCCGCGTCTCGACGAGCACCCGGCCTGGATGCGCCTCGGACCCGACTTCGGCTTCGAGCTCTGGGGCACCTCGGGGACCCGCAAGCACGGCTTCCGCGGCGGCATCGTCTACCAGATGGGCCTCACGCCCGCGACCGACGACGTCCTGCCCACGATGCACCTCGGCGGCGGCATGGCGTTCGGGGGGTTCTGGAAGGCGAAGAAGGGCCGGTGGGGGACGGCGAACGGCGCCGTGGGCGCGGGAGCCGGCTGGGTGTGGACGCGGAACGACGAGACCTACGTGGCCGTGGGACCGTGGATGCGCGCGGAGGTCGCGAGCGGCTGGCCCATCGGCAAGGCAGGTGCCGTGGAGCTCGGCCCGTACGCGGTCCTCGAGCCGCCGATCCGCGTGGGCGACGACCTGCCCTGGCGCGGCGACTACTGGGGCCAGATCGGCGTCGAGCTCACGCTGATGGCCTTCGGCAAGTCCCACGGGGGCGGATCCTCGCCGCCGCCCACCCACGATCCGGCTCCGGTGCAGCACCTGGACCCCACCCCGCACGGCGACCCGACGCCACACACCGATCCGACGCCGCACGACGATCCGAGCCCTCCGCCCCCGAGGGGCAAGCCGGGGCCCGACCGCGCTCCGGACAAGCCGGCCCCGAGGGGCGAGCCCGGCCCCGACCGCGCGCCCGACGGTGGCGGCGTCAAGCGCCCGGACAGCGCTCCTGCCCCGGCACCCAAGCCGGGTGGCAAGAAGAAGAAGGGCGGGGGCAAGAAGAAGAAGGGCCAGAAGAAGTAGGCCCCTTCAGTGCCCGCCGCGCAGCAGGAGGTGGTGGTAGTCGCGCGGGGTGGTGGGGCCGAAGACGGGGGGCGCGTACTCCCGCCACGAGGGCCAGCGCGCCCGTAGCTCGGCGAGCTCGTCCACCAACGTGCAGCGCACGGCGGCAGGGTCCACGCCGTAGAGCTCCGCGGCGTTCAACCCCAGGATGCGCGCCTTCATCTGCGGCGTGAGCGCCGGGTACCCGTAGGTCGACTGGAAGGCCTCGGTGATCTCGAAGGCGCGGAACGCCTCGATGAGCGGCTGCGGCGAGCCGAACCAGATGCAGTCCGTCCCCCACAGGATCCGCTCGGGACCGAGGGCGACGAGGAGCTTGCCGAGCACGTGGGCGGCCTGGTCGGGCGCGAACATCAGGTTCCGCCAGAGCGCGCCGATCTCCGCATACACGTTGCCGCCGGGACCGATGCCGTTGTCGGTCAGCGTCCGGATCAGGCGGTCGACGCCGCCACCCTGCGGGTCGTACGGGCCCTCGACCACGTTCGTCTCCCAGCCCGAGTGGTAGACGACGAACGTGAGCTGCGGGTAGGCCACCGCGCACGGCCCGATGTCGCGCGGGCTGCCGTAGGGGTTGCCGAGCGACAGGCCCTTGTGCAGGCACACCAGCGGCGGCGCGCCCACGCGGACCATCTCGTCGAGGAAGGCCAGCCCCTCGGGTCCGTCGAGGAACCACCCGAGCCCGCCCGCCGCGTTCTGGATCGTGTACAGCTTGAACCCGGCCACGTCGGACAGGTCGCCGAGCCGGTCGCGCTCGGGCTGCCCGAGCTCCGGCCAGACCTTGCCGTGCCGCAGCTGGCGCTGGCTGGCGGCGAGCCGGTTCACGAGCTCGGTCGTCTCGTCCATCAGCCACTGGGGCTGGGCGTTGAGCCCGGGCACGCCAGGGATGGCGGACATCACGGCCACCGTCGTGTCGCTGTGCACGAAGATGTCCTGGAGGTAGGCGGCCTGGCCGAGGCACTCGTAGGTCGCGGGGCAGCCGAGCGACGCGGCGAAGCTCGAGAGGAGCGCGACCGCCGCCGGATCCTGGAGCCAGGGGGCCGTCGGGTCGGCGTCGACGTGGTGGGTCTGCACGTCCATCACGAAGTCGCCGGACAGGCGCTCGCGGATGGCGTCCGCGTCGCAGGCGTCCTCACCCGTGTGGTAGACCCCGCCCGTGTGCTCGCTGTGCGGCGTCGAGCCCCCGCCGGTGTGCCCCGTCGTCACCGCGGAGTGCCGCGGGACGCCGTCGGTCGGACCGGGGGTCGTCGGGTCGCTGTGGCAGGCGGCGAGGTTCAACGTCTCGAGGGCGGCCGCTGTCCCGAGCGCGCTCTGGAGGAACGCCCGGCGAGAGATGCCCAGGCGGCGGCTGCGCTCGTCCGCCAGGCGCAGGACGTGCCGCTCGGCGGCCTCGGCCCACGGCGGCCCCGAGGGGGCGTACTCCCCGTTGCTCACCCGACCGAAGTACAACGGCGATCGGAGCGGACCCTCGGGGTCGGACTTTCGGCTCACGGAACCTCCCGCAGGGATCGTCGCACGCCGAGTCCGCATCCGGGGTAGTTCCGTGCGTTCGCGCCGGGGATCGCGTATCCCTGGAGGAACAACCGGCGGGATCGGTCGCTGCTGTTCGGCTCTGAGCCGTGCACCGTGAAGGGGCCGAACAGGCAAACGTCGCCGGCGGCCAGCTCGGGCGCGACGACGAGCGAGCGATGGGGAGGAGGGCCGGGGAGGGTGCCGGTGAGCGGGTCGGCCACGAAGCCCTGGCGGTGGCTCCCGCGCACGAAGGCCAGGCCGCCGTTGTCCGGGCCCATCGCGTCGACGGCGAGGCCGATCTGGACGTAGCTGCCGCGACCGTCCACGTCCGTCCACAGGTCGGTGGCGTACCGGCGGTTGGACGCGTCCTGGTGCCACGCGAAGGAGACGCCGTCGTGCGGGAGCTTGTAGTGCGCCTGCTGGACGAGCTGGTCGAAGGTGTCGACGCCGAGGGCCGCCCGGGCGAGCGCGAGGAAGCGCGGATCGCCCCCGTAGCGGGCGAGGGCAGGCTCCACACCTCCCGCCCACACCACGCGGTGCAGCCGGAACGGATCGGCGTCGAGCACGAACAACGTCCCACCCTCGTCGGTGTCGGGTCGGGAGCGCACCAGCGTCGTCTCGGGGAGCGTGCGTGCGCGGGCCAGCAGTCGGTCGAAGGCGTCCGACACGTCGGCGACCTCCGCTGGGGAGAGCACCCCGTGCACCACCGCGAACCCGTCTCGCTCCAGCCCCTCTCGCACCTGCCGCAGCGTCTCGTCGGTCACCTGGTCTCCGGGATCCGGTCCTCGATCGCTCGCACAGCGCCCCTGGCGCGCTCCGCCAGCCAAGACAGCGTGGTGGACTCGGCCGCGCGCTGCAAGGCCCTGAGCGCGTCCCGGTCGCCGACCTCGCCCAACGCGTCGAACACCAGCGCGCGGAAGGAGGCATCCGCCGCCGTGGTGCCGCGAACGAGCACCACCTGGAGGCGATCCGTCCGTGCTCCTCGCGCCACGAGCCGGCGCGCCGCCTGCAGGGCGTCCTCGCAGGTGCTCCGGTGCACGGTCGGATCCACGAACCGCAACACGCGGTCCAGGTCCTCGGGAGCACCCCCCACGCCCAGGGCGCGGATCGCGGCGGACTGCACCGTCGGCGGTCCGTCGAGCACGCCCCGCGCCAGCCGGGCGGCTTCGGGTCCGTCCAGCCGCGCGAGGCCCTCGAGCGCGGCCGCTGCGAGCTCCGGGTCGTCGTCCCGGGTCGCGAGCGAGCGCAGATCGGGCAGCGCCTCTCGCGCACCGATGGCCGCCGCCACCACCCGCCGCAGCTCGGGGGAGCGATCGTCGCGGAGCTGCGCCAACAGCGTCTGGTTCGCCTCCGGAGCGTCGGTGGTCGCGAGCGCGTGCACGGCGAAGCGTCGGAGCGCGGCCGGCTCGGATGCGTCGTCCACCACCCGGGCCAGCGCGGGTGCGCCATCCACCTTCCACGCCAGCGCCTGCACCGCCTCCAGCCGGCCGGACAACGGGCTGCGCTCGAGCTGGGCGACCCAGGCCTCCACGGGCTGATCGCGGGTCCAGCGGGCGCCGAGCAGAACGCCGTCGGGATCCACCCGGACATAGCGCGGGGGTGTCTCGGAGCGCTCCGACCACCGCGTCAGGCCCGGGCCCACCTGGATCGTCTCCGCGCGCCGTCCGTCGATCTCGACGGCGACCTCCACCGGCGGCCCGGCGCCGTCCCAGCTGATCTCCACGAAGCGTTCGCCCGCGTCCCACCACCAGCGGGTCCGGATCCGGGGGCGGCGTTCCCCGTGGATCCAGGTGTCGAACCAGGGCCCGAGCGACCGCCCCGACGCGCGCTCCAGGCACTCGCGGAACGCGTCGGTCGAGGCGATGCCGTCGCCATCGCGGGCGAGGTGGTCCCGGACGGCGCGATCCACCGTCTCCCGTCCCAGCAGGGCCTCGAGCTGATGCATGGCCACGAGGCCGTCCCCGTACACCTCCTCTCGGACCCACTCGGCCGGCAGCGTGCCGTCCCGGGGAGCGACCGCGTGGTCCTCGGGCCCGTGGTGGGCGGCGCTGCGGAGCTCGTCCGCGGCCTCCCCGGGATCGCGCAGCTCGGTGATCCGGTGCTCGGCCCAGCTCGCGAGCCCCTCCGAGAGCCACAGGTCCCGCCAGGCGCCCGGCCCCACGCGATCACCGAGCCACTGGTGGGCCAGCTCGTGGACGACGACCCAGTCGCGGTGACGGTCCGGGAGCTGGTCGTCGAGCGTGATCAGACCGGGGTTCTCCATGCCGGAGACCGGCAGGCCGGCCACGGGCGCGAGCCGGAGCTCCCCCCAGGGATGGGGTCGACCGAGGAGCGCCTCGAGCGCCCCGAGGTGCGCCGGGACGTCCGCGAGGACCGCGTGGAACGGGGCTGGACCGCCGCCGGGGACCAGCTCCCACACGGCGTTCCCGAGGGCTCGCTCCTCCAGATCCCCGACCACGAACGCGACGACGTAGGACGGGACGGGACGATCGAGTGTCCACGTGGTGGAGGCGCGCCCGTCGGGCAGGTCCGCACGCCCGACGCGTCGCCCGACGCCCCAGCTGCCCAGACCTCGGGGTGTCACGAGCGTGGTGCGCATCGTGAAGCGCTCCGAGGGGTGGTCCCAGGTGGGGAACCAGGCCCGGGCCGACTGGTAGCTCGACAGCGCCCACACCTGGAGCGCACCGTGTTCCCGGCGGAAGCTCACCGCGCCCTCGCCCGACGTGCGGTACACCAGGTGCAGATCGTGGTCCGTGCCCGGTTCCGCTGCGATCACGATGCGCTCGCCGTCGATCGACCACGGCGTGGTCACGCCGTCGACCTCGACCCGCTCGATGTGCAGGCCGGCCTGGTGCAGGGTGACCGCGGTGGCGGTCGGGTCGAGCGGACGGACGTGGAGGACCGCGTCGCCGAGCAGCTCCTCCCGCTGGACCAGGACCTCGATCGTGAGCTCGGTCGAGAGGATGTCCCAGGCGCGCGGGGGGAGCGCGTCGGAGAGGTCAGCCGGGATGGGCAGCGAGCCACTCCCGGGAGGCCGCCGCCATGCGGTCGTAGGACTTCTCGATCTCCGCGACGACCGCCTTCTCGATCTGGCCGCCGACCAGCATGACGTTCACCTTGATCTCGCCCTCGACCACCTGCTCGCAGCCCGTGGCCGTCGGCTGGATGCGGAAGGTGCCGCTGCAGTCGAGCTTGCCCGGCAGGATGGTGGGCAGGACCTTCCAGTGCAGGACCGCGTTCTTGGCGTCCCAGCGGTTCTCCTGGTCGTACACCAGCTTCGGCGCGCCGAGGAGCTTCGCCACCGGGCCCGGGAGCTCCCGGTCGGGCGTGATGCGGACGCGCCGGACGAGGACGCCGCCGTCGTCCCGCTCCTCGAGCAGCTCGCGCTCGACCGCGGACTCCTTGCGCAGCATCGCGTCGAAGTCGTCGTCCCAGTACATCTTCCAGTACTTCTCGGGAGAACAGGGGAGTCCGTGGCGGACGAGCAGCTTCAAGGGGCCTCCATCCCCGGGTCGCCGGCCCGGGAACGTCGTGGGGTGGGTGTCAACCGGCGTCGTCGCCGTCGCTCTTCTTGACCGTGCGCTTGCCGATGCGCGGCCGATCCTCCTTCGGGCCCCCGCCGAACATGTCGTCGAGGCCGACGCCGCCCGAGTACGGACCCGACAACGCCCCCCTCGGAGAGCGGTTCACGGGGGCCGAGGACGCCGGCTGGCGCTGGGCGGGAGGATCGGGCGGGGAGGGCGGCAGGTCCATGTCCTCCTCGTCGTCGTACCCCGAACCGCCGCGCGCCGGTGGGCGAGGGGGAGGCCTGGGTGGTGCCGCGTTCGGCGGCCTGGGTGGTGCCGCGTTCGGCGGCCTGGGCGGCGGGCGCGACGGCGCGGCGGACTCCGCGGGGCGCGGGGGAGGGCGGGGGGCCGGCGCCTTGGGCTTGGGCGGCGGACGCCAGCCATCGTCGTCCATCCCCGACGAGCTCGGCGGGGCCTTGCCGGACTTCTCGAGCTCCTGGCGCTCGCGATAGATCTTCTCGGACATCGCCAGATCGCCGAGGATCCCGAGGACGTCGTCGATGTTGCGCAGCGGCGGGATGTGCGGGCCGCGGCGGGCATCCTCCTTCTCGCGGCGGACGTCCGTCGCCGACCGGCCCGTCGGGTCCACGAGGTTCTGGCGGAGCGTCGCGTCGGACTCCGCAGGCTCGTACTTCACGGGCTGCCGGCGGCCGACCTGCATGCGGCCCGGGTTCGGCGGGCGGGGTGGCATGATCCGCGGCGGCGTCCGGTCGATGCGCTCCGGCGGCGCGTGCGCCGGGAGCGGTCCGGGCTCGCGGCGCGGGGGCGGAGGACGGGCGGGCTCGGGCTGCGACTCCCACTGCGGCTCGGGCTCGGGCTCGGGAGGACGCGGCGGCGGACGCGGCGCGGGCGGCGCGCGACGGGGCTCGGGCGTGTGGACGGGGCGACGGACCTCGCGCGGCGGCTGGATCTCGTGCTCCGGCTCGGGCTCCGGCTCGCGGCGGGGCGGCGGACGCGGCGGTGGCGTGCGCTCCTCCGGCTGGGGCGGTGGCGTGGCCTTGCGCGGCTGGGGCGGCGGACGCGGCTGGGGCGGCGGACGCACCACCTCGCTGCCCGCGGCGCGACCGATGCGCTCGGCGGCGTAGACGTCGTGGCTGGGTGCGCGCTCCTCGCGGGCGAAGGGCTTGCTGCCGAAGGCCTCGCCGCGCGATCCGCTGGGCGCGCGCGCGCCGTCCGGAGGCGGCAGGAAGGGGTCGTCCTCCTCCTGGCGGGCCCAGAAGCGCCGGGAGTTGCCCGCGGGTCGGCGCGCTCGGCGGGTGAGCAGCCACTCGCTCGTCGCCCAGCCCACGACCCGGCGCTCGGCGATCCGCTTCGCGGGCGGGACGTAGGGGTCGTCGGGAGGCAGGAGGTACGCGACCCGCGTCTCCTCCGCGATCTCCTCCGGGGGAGGGCGCTTGGGCTGGTCCACGCGCTTGCCCTTCGCGGGCGCCTTCTTGGGGGGTGCCTTCGTGGTCGCTGCCGCCTTCGTGGCCGGCGGCTTCGCCTTCCCGTCGTCCTGCTTGGTCCGCTTCGCCATCGCCTCGGCTGCCCTGTGGGTGCCAGGCATCCTACCAGTTACGCCTCGGTCGGGAGGAGAGATGGACGCGTTCGATCTGCTCGTGGCCCGCGGCTTCGTGCAGCAGTGCTCGCACCCCGACGAGGTGCGCCAGGCCCTGGCGTCCGGGCCCGTCACCTTCTACATCGGCTTCGACCCCACGGCGGACAGCCTGCACGTCGGTCACCTCGTGCAGATCATGGCGATGTCCTGGCTGCAGCGGGCGGGCCACCGGGCGATCGCGCTGGTCGGCGGCGGCACCTCGCGCGTGGGTGATCCGAGTGGGCGGACGGACATGCGCCAGATGCTCTCGGACGAGCAGATCGCCGCGAACTCGGCCGTGTTCCGCGACCAGCTGGGTCACTTCCTGGTCATGGACGGTGAACGCGGCCGGATGGTGGACAACGCCGACTGGCTGATGGGGCTGAAGTACATCCCGTTCCTCCGCGAGATCGGCAGCCAGTTCTCGGTCAACCGGATGCTCGCGGCCGAGGCGTACAAGCAGCGCCTCGAGCGCGGCCTGTCCTTCATCGAGTTCAACTACCAGATCCTGCAGTCGTACGACTTCCTGGTGCTGCACGACCGCCACGAGTGCCGACTGCAGATCGGCGGCGACGACCAGTGGGGGAACATCCTCCCGGGCGTCGACCTGGTGCGCCGCATCCGCCAGACCACGGTCTGGGGCCTGACGACCCCGCTGCTGACGACCGCGAGCGGCACGAAGATGGGCAAGACGGCGGCGGGCGCGCTCTGGCTGTCCGCCGAGCGGACGAAGCCGTTCGATTACTGGCAGTACTGGTACAACACGGACGATCGCGACGTCGGGCGCTTCCTGCGGCTGTTCACCTTCCTGCCCGAGGAGGAGTGCGCGCGCCTCGAGGCGCTGACCGGCGCCGACCTGCGCGAGGCGAAGCGGGTCCTGGCGAACGAGGCGACCACGCTGGCCCACGGCGAGGAGGCCGCACGGGCCGCGGAGGCCGGCGCGAAGGCGATGGCGGCGTCCTCGGCCTCCGACGACCTGCCCACCGCCTCGATCGCGGCGGGGACCCGGCTGTGCGTGGCGCTCACCGAGGCGGGCCTCACGAAGTCCAACGGCGAGGCGCGCCGGCTCGTCTCCCAGGGGGGCATCACCTGGGACGGCGAGAAGGCGGAGGACGCGGACCGCGCGTTCACCGGCGAGGAGCTCGCGGCGGGCGTCGTCGTGCGGCTCGGGCGCAAGCGCGCTGTCCGGTTCGTCACGGTCCAGTGAATTTCGAGGGGGCCGGTACGCCGTTCATCGGCGGACCGGGCGCCGAGTCGGCCGCAGCGGAGGGACGGCGTTCGCGGGCCGCCCCCCAGCGCGCATCGGCCAAGGAGTAGGAAGCAAGGGCGGAACGCGAACGGTTGTCCGCCCGGAGCGGAGGACGCGAAGTAGATTTCCGTGTAACGGACCGTCGCTTCACGTTACTTGAAGCGGAATCCCGTGGAGGTCCCGTGCACCGTCTTCTCCTCCTGACCCTTCCCGTCCTGCTCGTCGTCGCCTGCACCGATCCCGACGGGGACGGGGTGAAGAGCGGCGAGGAGAAGAAGCTCGGGCTCGATCCGAAGTCCGCCGACTCCGACGGCGACGGCCTGATGGATGGCGACGAGCTCGCCATGGGCGCCGATCCCCTCAACGTCGACACCGACGGCGACGGCCTGAACGACGGCGCCGAGGTCGAGAACGGCGCCGACCCCACCCTCGCGGACACCGACGCGGACGGATACAGCGACTTCGACGAGGTCCAGACCGGCCACGACCCGGCCGACGCGAACGACCGGATCTACCAGGGCGGCTGGCCGTACTACGCGGACAAGGACTCCATCGGTGGCAACGCCAGCCTCGACGGCACCGTGCAGGTGGGCGAGCGCTTCGGCCGCTTCGTCGCCGTCGATCAGTTCGGTGACGAGGTCGACCTCTGGGACTTCTACAACGAGGACAAGCCGATCGTCATCGACATGTCCGCCCAGTGGTGCGGCCCGTGCAACTCGGTGGCCGCCTGGCTCGACGGGGAGTCGCTGTCCTGGATGGAGCCGATGAACCCCATCCGCAAGGCCGTGCGCGACGGCGAGGTGTACTGGGTCACGATCATGATCCAGGACCGGTACGGCGCCCCCGCCTCGAAGAAGACGGCCAAGGAGTGGTACCGGTCGTACCCGTCGGAGGAGGTCCCCGTCATGGCGGACTCGAACTACGACGTGGCCTACTACATCCCCGCCGCAGGCATCCCGGCCTTCGTGCTGCTGAAGCCCGACCTGACGGTCGACGACTTCAACCCGAACGACGGGTACCAGGCGCTCGAGACGCTGAACAGCCGCCTGTAGCGAGTGGACGCCGTGGGCGCGGCCGTCAGGACGTGACGATGGCCGTGCTCATCAGCAGGAACACACCGACGAACGTCAGGACGCCCGAGATCACCAGCGTCGCGAGCGAAGCGCCCGCGCTGAGGATCAGGGCCTCCACCGGTGCCAGGTCCGCCATGGCGATCAGGGTGCCCGTCCAGGCGGCGACGTGGATCGCGACCGACACCCACCACACCGACGGCGCGATCAGGCCGATGCCGCAGCCGAGCATGAGCTCGAGCATGCCGGCGATCACGCCGCACATCAGCGCCGTCCCCCAGGACATGGGCTCGCGCGCCATCAGCCCGTGCAGTCCCCGCGTGATCACGACCGGCCCCACGAACGCGTAGAACAGGACCAACGCCGCGACGAAGAGCAGGGCCAGGACGTTCGTCGACACCTCCGCCCAGGCGTACGGTGACCGATGGCGACATCTTTCGATCCGATACGACGATCGGATCCGAGCGTCAGTTCACGATCTGGTACGTGTGGGTCATGCGCTGGCCGTTGCGCAGGAAGGTCACGTTGAACACCGTGTCGTTCTTCAGGTCGAGGTAGGCGGCCAGCAGCTGCGGCTTGGTGTTCAGCTTGTGGCCGTTGGCCTCGAGGACGATGTCGCCGTTGCGCATCCCGAGGTGGTAGGCGTCGCGGGTCTTGATGCCCATGAGCTGCCAGCCCGCGCCCGACTCCCGCGCGTTGCCCAGCGAGTACGGATCGTCCATCCAGCGGTTCGCGAGCGAGCGGCTCACGGTCCACTTCGTCGACGACACCTGGGTGATGCCCGAGGGGGCTGGGGAGGGCTGCTTGCCGCGGCCCGCGCTCGGAGCGCCTGGGGCGGGCGGCTGCGCGCCAGGCGTGCCGGCGGTCGGCTCTCCCTGGCCCGGCGGGGTGGTCGCTGGCGGTGCGCCCGGCGAGGTCCCGGGCGAGGTCCCCGGGGAGCTCCCCGGCGCAGGCGCCGTCCCGGGCGCGGGCTGCGGGTGGGGGCGGCGGACGACCGTCCCGGGCGCGGGCGTCGGAGCGGGTGCGGGCGCGGCCGAGGGCGCCGGAGCGGGTGTGGGCTTGGGCTTGGCGCGCGCTGGTGCGTGGGCGGCAGCGGGTTCCGGCTGCTCCTTGTCGCAGCCCGCGAGCGTCACGCACACCAGCATGCCGAGGGTCGCCAGTCCGCGCATGGAAGTCCTCCGTCTCGGCGTCGACGCCACCACGGGGCAGCGCATTCGACACGAGGCGGGGGCGATCGTACCAACAGATCGTGCTCGCGGCTCGCGGCGGCCATGCCATGATGGGGAGGATGGTGTGCGATGCAGGGTGACCGGGATCTGTTGGTCATCTCGGACCTCCACCTGGGCGAGGATCTGGGCGCGGCGACCGATCGGACGCGGCAGCTCGACGATGCGTTGATCGCGTTCCTCGATCACCACGCCACGAGCGGGTCGTGGAAGCTGGTGGTCAACGGCGACATGGTCGATCTCGTCGGCGCCACGCTGCTGCCCGCCGACGTCGGCTGGGTCGCGGGGCTGCATCCCGACGATCACGTGTACGGGCTCGGTGGGCGAGCGCTGACCGCGGCCCTGAAGCTGCAGCACGTGATCCAGCGGCACGAGGGCGTGTTCCAGGCGTTCGCCCGGTTCCTGGCAGCGGGGAACCCCATCGTTGTGGTCCTCGGCAACCACGACGCCGAGCTGCACTGGCCCGAGGCGCAGGAGGTGCTCACGCGCTTCCTGGTGGAGGCCGCGCGCGAGGTCCCGGGGACGGGCCAGATCGGACAGATCTCCTTCCACCCCTGGTTCTACCTCGAGGAGGGGGTGGCCTTCTTCGAGCACGGGCACCAGTACGATCCCTACTGCGCCTTCGAGGACGCGCTCGCGCCGGCGACCGACGAGGTGGAGATCGACCCGAACCTGGGAGCGCTGCTGCCGCGCTACGTCGGGTCCCGCATGGTCGAGCCCGTGCACGACGCCTGGGGCATGAACTTCTTCGAGTTCCTGCAGTTCTGGGTGCGACAGGGTTCGGATCGCATCCTCGCCATCCTCCGCGCCTACCTCGACGTGTTCGCGCGGATGTGGGAGCACCAGGCCCGCCGCATCCCCGAGCGCCTGGCCGCCCGTCGAGCCCGGGCCCACGCCCGCCTCCGGGAGCTCGCCCGCCGCGCCCGCCTCCCCGAGGAGCGGCTGCTGCGGCTCTCGGGGCTGTGGGCCGCCCCGATCGGCGTCGAGCTGATGCGGATCGTGCGGGCGCTCATGCTCGATCGCTTCCTGCTCCTGCTGCTCGGCCCGACGCTGCCGATCCTGGCCTTCCTGATCACGCCGTGGCGGTGGCAGGGCCCCGTGTTCTCCGTGCTCGCCGTCGTCCTGATGGGCGCGCTGGCGCTCGCGCTGAAGGCCCGGGAGCCGGTCGATCCCCAGGAGGCCATGCGTCGCGTGGCCCGACGGGTCCGTGAGCTCGCGAACGTGCCGATCGTCGTGATGGGGCACAGCCACGTGCCGCACGCCGAGTCGGTGGGCGACGGTTGGTACTTCAACACGGGGACCTGGGTGCAGCCCGACCCGGCGCGGGCCTTCACCCTGTTGCGCATCGAGCGGACGCTCGGCGGTGTGCGGGCGCGGCTCTGCCAGTGGCGCGACGGGGTGGTCCGTGCCTACGAGCCCGCGGGGCCGGAGGTCAACGTGGTCGTGGGTCGAGAGCGCTGACGATCAGCGGCCGTGCCCGCCGCCGAGGAACAGGTCCCGCAGGTACCAGGTGAGCGCGCTGATCCGCCAGACGCCCGGGTCGGCGCCGCGGCCGTCGGCGATCCGGTCCATCTGCACCTGGTACCAGCTGCCCGTGAGCATCGCGTCGATCTGCGGGATGCCCGTGGCCAGCTCGACCGTGAGCGCGCGATCGGCCGTGCCGTCGAGCAGCCGCCGGCAGAGGTCGGGCTCCACCGCGAGCGGCCGCGCGAGCCCCACCACGTCCACCGCACCCCCGGCCAGCGCCGCCGCCATGCCCTCGCGCGTGCGGAAGCCACCCGTCAGCATGAGCGGCGTGCGGACGCGCTTCCGGACACGCTCCGCCTGGTCGAGGAAGAAGGCCTCCCGCGCGGCGGTGCTGGCGCGGACCGGCTCGGCGAACATCGCGGCGCGTTCGTAGGTCCCGCCGGAGAGCTCGAGCAGGTCGATGCGCTCGGCCTCGAGCATCGCCGCGACCTCGATCGCGTCGTCCTCCGAGAACGCGCCCTTCTGGAAGTCCGCGGTGTTGAGCTTCACGCCCACCGGATACGCCGGCCCCACCTCGGCGCGGATCGCGCGGACGACCTCCAACAGGAAGCGCGCGCGACCCGCCAGATCACCGCCCCAGCGGTCCGTGCGCAGGTTGGTGCGCGGCGAGAGGAACTGGCTCACGAGGTACCCGTGGGCCGCGTGCACCTGGACCCCCGCGAAGCCGGCGTCCTTCACGACCCTCGCGGTGGTCGCGAACCGACGCACCACGCCCTCGACCTCACCCTCCGTGAGCGCGCGGGGGACGGCGAAGGCCCCGAAGGTGCCGGGGAGCCCGACCGCCGACGGTGCGACCGGCGCCGGATCGAGTCGGCGAGGCGCCTGCCGCCCCGGGTGGTTGATCTGCACCCAGGTCGGGGACCCGCGGCTGGCCTCCGCCCACGCGCGCCAGGCCTCGGCGTGGCGGTCGTCCTCGGCGGCGACGTTGCCGCGCTCGCCGAGGTGGGCCGGATCCACCATCACGTTGCCCGTGATCAGCAGGCCGGCGCCACCGGCGGCCCAGGCCCCGTACAGCCGCGCCAGCGCCTCGGTCGGCGCGCGGTCCGGGCCAGCGAGGCGCTCGCTCATCGCGGACTTCGCGAGCCGGTTCGGGAGGACGGCCCCACAGGGGAGGGAGAGGGGATCGGCGAGGTTCGTCACGCCACCGCTCTAACCGCCCACTGTCGTGGTACAACGCGGCGTGGACCGCGTCATGCTCGGCCCCTTCGTGCTGGACGCTCGCATCGGACGGGGCGGGATGGCCGAGGTCTGGCGAGCCCACCACGTCGAGGACGACGTGAGCGTGGCGGTGAAGGTGCTGACCGGGGAGCGGGCCCGCCGACCGAGGTCGGTGCGACAGTTCCGCCAGGAGGCGCGCGCCGTCGCGCGGCTGGACCACCCGCACGTGGTGGGCGTGCACGACGTGGGCGAGGTGCCCCCCGAGGCCGCCATGGCGCTCCAGGGCTCGCTCGAGGTGGGCGCGCCCTACCTCGTGATGGACCTGCTCCCGGGCGGCTCGCTCTGGCGGTACCGTGGGCGGCTCGCCTGGCCGGACCTGCGCAACCTGCTCGTCGTGCTCCTCGACGCGCTGGCGCACGCCCACGCGCGAGGCGTCATCCACCGCGACCTCAAGCCGTCCAACGTCCTGCTCTCGCCCGAGCGCCGGGCGGTGCTCTCGGACTTCGGGCTCGCGCACCTGTCCGAGTCGGACCTGCACCTGCGCGCCGGCACCCCCGGGTACATGGCGCCCGAGCAGTTCCTCGATCGATGGCGGGACTTCGGACCCTGGACCGATCTGTACGGCTTCGGCTGCCTGGTGTGGACGCTGTGCACCGGGGTGGCGCCGTTCCGGCGGGAGGGCTGGGAGACGACGCGCGACGCGCACCTGCACGACCCGTTGCCCCCGCTCCGCCCGCTTCAACCCATGCCCGAGGGGTTCGAGGCCTGGCTGGCGGCGTTGCTCGAGAAGGATCCTTCGCGACGGACGCAGTGCGCCGCGGACGCGGCCTGGTCGCTGGAGCGACTGGAGCCCGACGACATCGCGGCGACCGACCTCCAGTCCTTCGTGGAGCCCGACGACTCGCTCGACGCGCGGCAGGAGCCCTCCACGATGAGCTTCGGTCCGCCGCCGCTGCTCCGCTCCCGGCCCGGCGCGGCCGTCGGACGACGCGACGAGCCCCCTCCTCCTCCGCCGGACTGGCGCGGGCCGCGGTCCCTCCGGCGACTCCACCTGCGGGGCTCGGGTCTCGGGTTGCTCGGCGCGCGAGCCCTCCCCACCGTCGGCCGCGAGGGGGAGCGCGACGCCCTGTGGAGCGCGCTCGTCGCGGTGCACCGGCTGCCGCTCGCGCGGGTCGTGACCCTGGAGGGGCCAGCGGGCACGGGGAAGAGCCACCTCGCGCGGTGGCTGGCGCAGCGCGCCCACGAGGTCGGCGCGGCGCACACGATGATCGCCGAGCACGCGGGTCGGAGCGGGAACGAGGCGGGCCTCGCCGGCATGCTGCGCACCCACTTCGGAACGCTGGGCCTGGACGCTGCGGCCGTCCGGGAGCGGGTGGCGGAGGTGGCGGCCAGCTACGGCGTGCTCTCCATCCAGGACCAGCGGCTGCTGGCGGGGCTCGCCGTCGAGGAATCCGGCGCCGTCTCGACGCCGCAGCGCATCGGCGCGCTCTCACGGTACCTGTGCGGGGTGGGCGCCCGCCGACCCGTGGTGCTGGTGCTCGACGACGCGCAGCGGGCGACCGACGCGCTCCTCTTCGTCCGCTGGCTGCTGCGCCGTCGGGAGTCCGAGCCGACGCCCGCGCTGGTCGTGCTGGTGCTCCAGGACGAGGGGCTCGCGCGCCATGCCCCCGCGAGGGAGCTGGCGAAGCAGATCTTCGCGTCGGAGGGCGTCGACCGTATCCGTGTGGACCCGCTCTCGGACGACGAGCAACAGCAGCTGGTGCGCGAGCTCGTGGGCATCGAGGGCGAGCTCGCCCGCCGGATCGCGGCACGCACCGGCGGCAACCCGGCGTTCGCCGTGGCCCTCGTGGAGGACTGGGTCGCCCGTCACGTGCTGGTGCGGGCCGAGGGCGGGTTCCGCCTGCGCGAGGGCGCGGACGCGGCGCTCCCCGACGACCTGCACGCGCTGTGGGTGGCGCACCTGGAGCACGCGCTGGAGGGCTTCCCCGAGCCGGTCTGGTGGGCGCTCGAGGTGGCGGCGGTCATGGGTCCGCGCGTCCGGACGACCGAGTGGCAGCGGATCTGCGTCGGCGCCGGGCCCGAGCCGCGGTGGGAGGCCGTCGAGGCCCTGGTCGCGCGGCGTCTGGCCGCCACCGATCCGCGCGGGTGGCGGTTCGTCCAGGGGATGGCTCGCGAGAGCCTGATCCGGCGGGCCGAGGAGGGGGGGCGCTTGCTGCGTGCCCACCAGCTCGTGCTCCAGCACCTCGAGCGCCGGGCGAACGTCGACGACCAGCGCATGGCGCGCCACCTGATGGCGGCGGGTCGGGTCTCGGAGGCCCTCGGGCGCACGATGCACGCGGCGCGGGCGCTGTTCGCCGCGGGGAACGCGCACGGTGCGCTCGATCTGTGCGATCAGGCGGAGCGGGCGCTGGTGGACGGGGGGGACGAGCTCGCCCGGCGCTGGCGGCCGCCGATCGGGATCCAGCGGGCGAGGGCGCTGGTGCTCCTCGGGCGGATGGACGAGGCGATGAGCTGCGCAGAGGCGGTGGTGGCCGACCCCGAGGCGACGTCGGTGGAGGTGGCGGACGCCTCGATCGTGGTCGCGACGCTGGCCATCCTCCGGGGCAAGCTCGAGCAGGCGCGGGATCAGCTGAGCAGCATCGCGCGCCAGTGCGAGGTCGCCGGGCACGCGCTCCAGCGGGCACGCGCGCTCCGCTCGCTCGGCATCGCGCTGCACCACCTCGGGGACCTCGAAGGCGCGGTGGCTGCTGCCTCCTCCGCGCGGGACGCCTCCAGCCAGGTGCGCGAGTGGCCCACCTGGGCCGAGGCCACGCTCCAGCTCGCGTCGACGCTCGTGGAGATGGGCCGCTACGAGCAGGGCATCGCGGTGGCGGACGAGGCGTTGGAGGTCCGCGAGCGCATCCCACACCCGGTGGCGGTCGCCGGCCTGCTCAACCTGCGGGCCGAGGTGGAGCGTCGCCACGAGCGCTATGACCGCGCGGTCCCGCTCTACGAGGAGGCGCTGGACATCCTCGACCGCATGGGGAGCCTCGAGGCCGTGCTGCCGCGGCTGAACCTCGCTGCGGTCCACGTCGTCAACGGCCGCTTCGGCGAGGCCTGGCGCCTGGCGGAGCGTTGCCGACGCGAGTCGACGCTGCAGGGGCGGCCGCCGCTCGACCTCGCGGTGCGCATCGTGCTGCTGGTGGCGGCGATCGGGCTCGCGGACCGCGCGGGCTGGGAGCAGCAGGTGGTACGGATCGTGGAGATGAGCCGGTCCGGGGTGACGACCGAGTCCGATGCGTACCTGTTGCTCGGGCTCGCCATCCGGATGTTGCGGGCGCGCCAGGAGCACCTCCCAGCGGACGCGCTCACCGAGGTCGTCGCGCGGTGGGCGGCCGGTCGGGGTCGCGTCCCGACGGATCCCGCGCTGGCCGAGCTCCTGGCGGAGGCCCGGCGCTGATCGCTCAGTGCGTGGTGTGGGGACCGCAGCAACCGTCGGGCAGCGGGACCGGATCGTGGCCACCCGGGAACATGGGCTGGCAACGCAGGATCCGCTTGGCGCCCAGCCACACCCCATAGACACCCCACACCTCGATGGCCTGGATGGTGTACAGGGAGCAGGAGGGGGTGTACCTGCAGGCCGGTGGCAGGAGCGGCGACAGGAACGCGCGGTAGAACCGGATGGGCGCGATGAGCAGCCAGCGAACCATGCAGCGAGCGTAACCCGGAGGAGCGATGGCGGAGCCGAGCGAGCTGATGCGGGGCTTCGTGCCCACCCCGGAGCATCCGCTGGTCGTGGTGACGGGGGCGGGCTTCTCGGCCCCGTCGGGCATCCCCACGTTCCGCGGAGCCGAGGGCTACTGGACGGTCGGCAGCCGCCAGTACCATCCGCAGGAGATGGCGACCCACGAGGCCTGGACGGCGATGCCGCGCGAGGTGTGGCGGTGGTACCTCTACCGCCGCGGCGTCTGCCGGCGGGCCGAGCCCAACGAGGCGCACCGGATGCTCGCTCGGCTCGAGCAGCGCCATGGGGACGGCCTGCGCATCGTGACCCAGAACGTCGACGGGTTGCACCTGCGCGCGGGGAACACGCTCGAGCGGATGGCGCTGGTGCACGGCGACATCGATCTCATGCGCGACACCGTGACCGACGAGATCGTGCCCATGCCCCCCGAAGCGGTCCTGCCCGACCGTGAGGCGCCGCTGACCGACGAGATCTGGGCCTCGCTCGTCCACCCGCGGACGGGCAACCGGTGCCGCCCCCACATCCTGTGGTTCGACGAGTTCTACGAGGAGCACCTGTATCGCTCGGACACCGCCATCCGCTGGGGTCGACGGGCCGGGGCCGTCGTGGTGATCGGGACGAGCGGCGCGGCGCGCATGCCGTGGCTCGTGGCGCAGGGCGCGATGGCGGCCGGGTGCCCGCTCATCGACGTGAACCCGGAGGACAACCCGTTCCGCGAGCTCGCCGCGCGCTACCTCCGTGGTGGCTGGCTCGCCGAGGGCGCCGTCGAGGGGCTCGCCTCGCTCGCGGGTGGGCTCCTCTGCTAGGGTCCGGCCTCCATGGAGGTCGGATGTCCGTCGTCACGTCGCTCGAAGCCCTGCCCACCTCGGGTCTCACCGTCACCGTCCTGCAGCAGCTCGACCGCTTCGTGCCGGGTGCATGGACCAACGTGACGCGCTTCGACGACGTCGTCCGAGACGTGCTCGGCGAGGACGCGAGCCCGGGCATGATCGCGGCGGTGCGGCAGAAGGCGCTCGCGCTCGAGGCGGCCAACGCGAGCCGTTGGCAGCACGCCGTCACCGTCTACTCGCTCGTGGACACCGTGGACACGGTGGCGGCCGGCGCCGCGGTCGCGAGCAAGGTCGGCTCGATGTTCGGCAGCTTGTCCTTCCTCGAGAAGTTCACCCCCAAGCCAGAGACCACGCAGGCGGTCGACGCGGGCCTGAAGCTCGTCGCCGAGCTCGTGGCCTTCGGCCTGGTCAACGGGGTCCCGTCCATGAGCGTCGACGGGGTGGCACGGTTCACTGGCGCGCTCGCCGACTACGCCCGCTACGACCTGATCCGCATCGCTGCCTGGGTCGTGTTCGACGGGGTCGTGCCGCTGGGTCCGGACTTCGTGGGGAAGCTGGTGGGGACGTGGAAGGGGCTGGCGAACGACCAGCTGGTGTCGAACGCCGCGTTCAAGCAGCTCTCCGACAAGCTCCCGGGCAACAGCGCGGACGAGAAGAAGGCGTTCGTCGTGCACGCCATCGACCAGACCGGCGACTGGGTCGGCCGCTTCATCCAGGAGAAGGGCATCACCCAGCAGGGCGTGCTGAAGAACCTGGAGGGCGCGATGGGCGTGGCGGCCGGGGGCATGGACTACGTCGCCGCCGCGGTCGACGCCTCCACCGCGTACTTCTCCCACACGGGGACCCAGACCGTCGCGCGCGCCCTGGCCCGCCAGGGGCTCGAGCAGCTCAAGCAGGACGCCTGGAAGGAGTACCTCGCCCGCCACCGCTGACGGGACGAGGGGTCAGGGGCCCGAGTAGTAGGTCGCGCCGCCCGACGCGTAGTGGAAGAGCGCGGGGCCTACGCCTTCGGACATCATGAGGTCCGGCAGGCCGTCGCCGTCGAGGTCTCCGCCATCCACGATGTGGGTGTTGCCCAGCGAGTGGATGGTGGGGTTGTACTGACCGGCGTCGATGCTGGCCCAGGCGTCGTCCTCGAGGAACAGCTGCCCGCCGCCTGCGAGGGTCGCGTCGTCGAGCACCCACACCGAGCCACCGTTCTGGGTCTCGGGGCAGCCGATGACCAACGCGTTGCTCTCCTCCCCCAGCAGATCGGGGAGCACCGCCACCATCTCGCCGCAGGAGGAGTGCTCCCAGTTGTCCGTCCTGGAGCGGATCGTGGTGGAAGCGATGGCGAGGATCCCGACCTCGGCCGGATCGAGCGCGGGATCGAACACCACGGCGATGGAGCCGCTGCGGGAACCCGTGCCGTCCGGGGCGGTGAACACGAGGTCGGGGAGCCCGCTGCGGTCCAGATCGGCCCACACCGACCGCGGGAAGGCGTCGTTGTTCACGTTCCCGGCGGATGGGGAGGTCGCGTTGAACAGGGTGATGTCGGTGGTCACGGCCCCGTCGCGGAGGAGGGGACCCGACAGGACGCGCACCTCGGTGCCGTCGTTGGCTCCCATCGTCATGAGGCTGAGCGCCGGCGTACCGGCACCGTCGATGTCCGGCACGTACGAGGCGTCGACGCCGAGCTGATCGTCGAACGGGTAGTACGTCGGCGGTTGGGGCTCGCTGATCCGCTGGACCGACGCGTGGCCGAAGGTCACCGACGCTCCGGTCGCGAACGACAGGCCGCCACCCTCGATGACGTAGACGGTGTCGTGCTGGCCCGCGATGGCGTCCGCGTCGGGGGCGGTGACGACCAGATCGTCCCGACCGTCGGGGAGGCCGCCCGGTCCCGTGAGGTCACCGGCGATGATGTCGTACCCCTTGAGCTCCCAGCTCGCCTCGGGCGCCGAGAAGTGGATCCGGCCGGCGGTGACGTTGCCCTCGACCGTCGTGGAGACCGGCAGGCGGCTCCCGCCCTGGAGGAACCACAGGAGCAGCTCCTCGCCACTGAACGGATCGAAGTCCAGGAAGGCGAGGTCGTCCTGCCCGTTGCCGTCGTAGTCCAGGAAGACCCCGCGCGTCCAGCCGTGCTGCCCCATGCCGGTGGACACGTCGACGCCGCTCTGGGTGGTCCAGCTCTCCACCGGGACCCCGGCCTCACCATAGAGCAGCAGCCCGAAGTCCGGCAATGTGGGGATCTGGACCTGCTGCATCCCCACGAACACGTCGTCGACGCCGTCACCGTCGAAGTCGCCATCGCGGGTCGGGAAGCGGGGGGTGAGGCCGTAGGGGTCGCCGAGGTCGACCGTGACGGGAGGGACGCCGACCCCACGCAGGTTGCAGACGGCGACGGCCGCCGAGCAGTCCTCGTCGTCGGTCGTGTAGCAGAGGTCGTGGTCGAGCGGCAGGCTGTCGTCGTTCGGGAAGCAGTCACCGCCGAACACGGCGTACCCGGTGGTGTCGCAGCCCGGCAGCTCGATCGGATCCCCTTCGCCGTACCCGTCGCCGTCGGCGTCCACCCAGCCCAGCTGGTGGTCACGGATGGTGGCGTCGCTGTCGTCGCAGTCCCCCGTGTCCAGGGACTCCTGGTCGCCGGCCACACAGTCGTAGGCGTCGCGGAGGTAGGCGTCGCCCAGTCCGTCCCGATCGAGGTCCTCGTAGATCCGCACCGAGTCCTCGACGCTGTCATCGGCGTCGTCGCAGTCGCCGTCGTTGGTGGCCGTCCCCGCGGGCACCTCGCAACCCTGCTGCTCCGTGGCCTGTCCCGAGCCGAAGCCGTCGCCGTCGAGGTCGGGCCAGGTGGTGACGTGATCCCCGACGCCGGCGTCGGTGTCGTCGCAGTCGTCGTCGTTGGCGGCCGAGCCCGCGGGCACCTGGCAGTCGTCCACGGTCGTGGGCTCACCCGCCCCGAAGCCGTCCCCGTCGGTGTCCGGCCACACCACCAGCTTCGTGATCGAGCCGTCGGCAGGGTCGCAGTCGTTGGCCCCGACCACCCCGTCGCCGTCGGGGTCCGCCGGGAACTCGGTGAGCGCGCAGCCCGAGAGCGACACGGCGAGGAGCCACAGCGACGTTCTCACCGACCACCTCCCGGAGTGACGACAGGGCCGTGGAGCAGGCCGAACCCGAGCATCCCGGCGCCCCCCACCAGCACCAGCCCGCTCGGGATCAGCGCCATCGTGGCGAGCCGGTACCCGCCGCGAGCGGCGTCGTAGTCGGCCCGGGCCTGATCGAAGGCCGCCGTGCCCGAGCTCTGGAACGCGGCGTCGACCGCCGCCTCCGCGTTGCCGTGCGTGAGGACCGCCAGGGCCCCGAACCCGACCGTCGCGCCGACGCCGACCACGGTCGTCACTGCGCCCACCGGGACCAGCGGGTGGGTGCGGACACGCTCGAGCGGCAGCCAGTCGGTGCGGCCCGCCGACGCGGCCCACACGCCGCTGTCCGTGGCCACGAACACACGTCGCCCCGCCCCGAACGCGTCGGCCATCAGCGCGGTCGCGGCCGCTCGCCCCGCCTCGTCGCCAGCGCTCCCGAGCAGGTCCGCGGGCGTGGCCGAGGGCACGACGAAGACGGCGTCCGCGTCGACGAGCAGGGCGCCGTCGAACGAACCCACCTGGACCGGATGCCAGCCGGGGACCAGCGAGACCTGGCCCTGGACGGTCTGTCCGTCGACCGTGACCCCGTCGTGCACCACGCGGACGATCACCGGGGGCAGCGGAGCCGCCTCGTCGAACGCCGGTCGCAGGTCGGACGGCCACTCCTCCGACCAGGCGAGCTCGGGATCGAGCCCCCGCGCGCGGGACACGCTGAGCTCCGGCTCCACGCCCGCCAGGGCGCGATCGACCCAGTAGCGGACGAGCAGGGGACGGTCGAAGGGCGGTGGGCAGGAGGCCACGTCGGCCACCCGGTCGAGCTCCTTCCGCGCCCGATCCGTCTCGTCGTACGTCAGCGCGGCCTCGGCGCCGTCGAGCGCCAGCTGCAGCTGCTCGCGCGTCACCGGCTTCGCGGCACACGACAGGACCTCGCCCGATCCGACCATGGTCGCGGGCCGCGCCCGGAGCGCTGCGACGGCGACCGCGTCGATCTCCTCGGGGCTGAGCCGCGCCGCGCGGGCGACCCGATCGACGGCCGCGCCCGCATCTCCCTCGTGGACCATGGGCTCGCCCGCCAGCGCCGCCGGTCCGAACCACCACACCATCACGCGTCCGCTCCCGCTCCGTGCCTGTCGGGAGTCTACTTCGGACAGACCGCGTTCGCCGCGAAGTCCCAGCACAACGTGATCTGGCTGCTCCCCTGGAAGTCCTGGTTCCAGGTGTGGGGGGCGCCCGACTCGGGTTCCAGCGTCAGGCGATGACCTCCCGCCGTCAGCGCTCCGGTCCACGGGGTCGGCCCCATCGACCGGCCGTCGACGGACAGGGTGGCCTTCACCGAGCGAGGAACGGACAGGATCTTCACCGGGACACCCGCGGGCTCGGGCGCTGGTGTGGGTGGCGGGACCGGCACGGGGACCGGTGCGGGCTCTGGCACGGGATCCGGCGCGACGGGAACCGGCGTGGGCACCGGCGGCGGTGTCGGCCTGGGCGTCGTCGGGCGTGGCTGGAGGGGCGTCGGCGGAGGCGTCGGGACGGTGACGGGGCTCGGCTCGGGCTTGGGCTCGGGCTCGGGCTGGGGCTCGGGCTCGGGCACCGGCTCCACGGGGCTCGGGGGTGGTGTGGTCACCACCGGAACGGGATCGGGGGACGGTGGATCCGAGGTCTCGGTCGGGCCGAAGAGCCACGCGCTCAACCCCACACCCAACAGCACGACGAGCCCGCCCATGCCGGTGAGCACGACCCAGCCCGCACCGCCGGAGGAGGGCTCGGGTCGTGGTCCCGGCTCGGGCGCGCCCCGGAGCACGGTGTCCTGGTTCGGATCGACGGTCGGCGGTCGCGAGATCGGGGCCGCGCCGACGGTGACGGGCATGTCGTGGGGACCGCGCTCGGGGCGGAGCAAGGTGTCCGCGTCGGCGGAGGGGACGGACGCAGGGGGCTCCGAGAGGTACTCGACGGTCGGTTGCGAGGTTCGCCCGATCGTTCCGCCCGGGGTCGGGTCGCTCACCGAGGGTGCCGCGATGGCCGTGTTCGGTACCACCCCCATCCAGGCCGAGATGCCTGCCGCGGGGAAGGGGAGGCGCGGGATGACGCCGAGCAGGGCTCCCCGCATCTCGCCGGCCGACCGGTACCGATCCGTCGCTTCGTACCGGGTCGCGCGGTCGATGATCTCCGCGATGGCGTCGTAGAGGTTCTGGAGCACCTGGGCGCGGACCTGGTCGACGTACAGGTCGTACGGCTCGGTCCCGGTGACCAGGTGGTAGAGCGTGGCACCCGCGCCGTACACGTCAGCGGCGGGCCCGACGCCCTTCGCGTCGAGCTTCTGCTCCGGCGCCATGTACGGGATGGTGCCCATCACCGAACCGGTGCGGGTCAGGTGCATCGCGTTCGTCTGGATCTGGGCGATGCCGAAGTCCGTCAGCTTGGGCAGTCCCTCGGCCGTCAGCAGGATGTTGTGCGGCTTCACGTCGCGGTGGACGATGCCGGCTGCGTGCGCCGTGTCCAGGGCGTCGAGCACCTGGGCCATCAGCTCGCAGGCGCTCCTCGGCGCCATCGGCCCACGGGTCCGGACCTTCTCGACCAGCGATCCGCCGTGCACCAGCTCCATGACGATGAAGGCCAGATCGCCGTCCTCGGCCACGTCGTGCACCATCACGACGTGCGGGTGCTGCAGGCGGGCCATCGCGCGCGCCTCGCCCTCGAACCGCGACCGGAGGCGGTGGTTCTTGCCCAGCGCCGGATCCAGGATCTTGATCGCACGGCGGACGTCGAGCCGCGCGTCGTGGGCCAGCCACACCGACGCCATGCCTCCTTCCCCGAGCTTCGTCAGGAGGTGGTACCGGCCGGCGAGGACCGTCGGGGCGTCGCTGATGGGGGCCTCCGGGACGCAATCTACCAGCCCCCCGCCCCGCCGGGGTACATCGTCTCCGTGACCTGGGTGCCGGACAACCCGCTGGTCGTCCAGGGCGACCACACGCTGCTGCTGGAGACGCAGTCGCCTCGCTACGAGGAGGCCCGCGACGCCCTGCTCGCCTTCGCGGAGCTGGTGAAGAGCCCCGAGTACGTCCACACCTGGCGGATCACGCCACTGTCGCTGTGGAACGCGGCGGCCGCGGGACACACGCCCGAGGAGGTGGAGGCGACCCTCACCCGTTTCGCGCGGTACCCCGTCCCCCAGAACGTCCTGGCCACGGTCCGCGAGAAGATGGCCCGCTACGGGACGGTGCGGCTGGTGCGCGACGGCGCCGAGCTGCGCCTCGAGGTGGACGATCCGATTCGCCTGGCCGAGCTCCGTAGCCTCAAGACCGTCGCGGACCTCATCGGGCCCGACGCCGGCAGCCACGGGGCGAAGGTGCTCGCCCGCCGGCGCGGCGAGATCAAGCAGGCGCTGCTCGCGGCGGGTCACCCGGTGGAGGACCTCGCCGGGTACGAGCCCGGCACGAGCCTGACGATGGCGCTGAGCGACGCCACCGCGCTCCGCGAGTACCAGATCGAGGCGGTGGACCGCTTCCTCGGCGGCGAGACGGGCGGCAGCGGGGTCGTCGTGCTCCCGTGCGGCGCCGGGAAGACGCTCGTGGGCATCGGCGCGATGGTCCGGCTCGGGATGCGGACGCTGGTGCTCTGCGCCGGGCACACCGCGCTCCAGCAGTGGAAGCAGGAGATCCTGGCGCGCACGACGCTGACCGAGGAGGAGGTGGGCGAGTACGAGGGCACCCACCAGCGGCTGTTCCCGGTCACGCTCACGACGTACCAGCTGCTCACGTGGCGTCCGTCGGCGAACGAGGTGCCGCCGCACTTCCGCGTGTTCCACGAGGCGGGGTGGGGGCTCGTGATCTACGACGAGGTCCACCTGTTGCCCGCGCCGATCTTCCGCGAGACCGCGTGGCTGCAGGCCCGGCGGCGACTCGGGCTGACGGCGACGCTGGTGCGCGAGGACGGGCGCGAGGGCGACGTGTTCGCCCTGGTCGGCCCCAAGCGCTTCGACCTGCCCTGGCGGACGCTCGAGCACCAGGGATGGATCGCGACCGCCACCTGCATCGAGGTCCGGGTGCCGCTGACCGACGAGGATCGGCTCGCGTACGTGGGGGCGCCCAGCAAGCGGGCGTTCACCATCGCCGTGCGCAGCCCGCGCAAGCTGGTGGCCCTCGAGAGGCTGCTCGAACGGCACCGCGAGGACCCCACGCTCGTCATCGGGACGGATCTGCAGCAGCTCGAGTGGATCGCGCGCCGATTCTCGATGCCGCTCATCACCGGCAAGACCTCGCGCAAGGAGCGGGACGAGCTGTTCGCTGGCTTCCGAGCCGGCGAGCGCATGGTGCTGGCCGTCTCCAAGGTGGGGAACTTCTCGGTCGACCTGCCGAACGCGAGCGTCGCGATCCAGGTGTCGGGGACGTGGGGGAGCCGCCAGGAGGAGGCGCAGCGGCTCGGTCGCGTGCTGCGCCCCAAGCCCGACGGCGGCAGCGCCACCTTCTACGCGGTGGTGAGCGCCGAGACCTCGGAGCAGACGCTCGCCGAGCACCGCCAGCTCTTCCTCGCCGAGCAGGGCTATCCGTACCGGATCGAGACGGGGCTCGCGTAGGTGCGGCGGGCCGTCAGCGTCCTGTCCGTCGCCGACCCGGGCATCTGGGCGGAGCTCGCCGTCCACGTCGACCTCGACCGGTACGTGATCGAGACGGTGGACGAGCGCACCCGGCTGGTCGATCCCTCGTTCGAGGCGCTGGTCCCGGCCCTCGCCGATCAAGGGTTGCCGGTGCTGCTCCGCTGGAAGCGACGGCCGGTTCAGGTGGTGGAGCGTGCGGTCCGCGAGCTGACCGACGTGATCCGAACGCTCGCGCCGAGCACGCGGCAGGTGCTCCTCCGGGCCCAGCGCCACGCCACCGGGGAGGGGCGGCTGCACGGGCGATGCGCCTGGGATCCGACCACCGACGGAGAACACGTCCGCCGCCTGCTGTCCTCGGGCCTGATCGAGCGGGTGCCCGAGGAAGAGGACGTCTGGGTCCTGAACCCCGATCTGCCGGAACCCGAGCCGCCGGCCTTCGACGCCGAGGACGCGGTGATGGAGGAAACCGAGGATCTGGGCGAGGCGGGCGCGGGCCCGATCGCCCTGCTGCACGACGTAGCCTCGCTCGCGGTGGCGATCGACGCGATCGGACCGCGGCGGACCGCGGCGGGCACCCTCTCCAAGACCGACGTGCGCAAGCTGTGCCGTCACCTCGGGCTGTCCGACGTCGACCTGGCCGCGGATCCGCGTTGGGGGAGGGCCCTGCGCGCGCTCGAGGCGCTCGGTGCCGTCACCGTCGACCCGTTCACCCGGACCCTGCACCTCGATCTCGGGCTGGAGGTGCTGCTCCAGGGAGACACGCCGGACGCCGTGGACCACCTC
>JACKER010000007.1:1107500-1125816 GCA_020632925.1 Alphaproteobacteria bacterium
TCGCCTCCCAAAGAGTAACGGAGGCGCGCAAAGGTTCTCTCAGCCAGATCGGAAACCTGGCGTAGAGTGTAATCGCACAAGAGAGCTTGACTGCAAGACCGACAGGTCAAGCAGGTGGGAAACCAGGCGATAGTGATCCGGTGGTTCCACGTGGACGGGCCATCGCTCATCGGATAAAAGGTACTCCGGGGATAACAGGCTTATCGCGCCCAAGAGTTCATATCGACGGCGCGGTTTGGCACCTCGATGTCGGCTCATCGCATCCTGGGGCTGGAGCAGGTCCCAAGGGTATGGCTGTTCGCCATTTAAAGCGGTACGCGAGCTGGGTTTAGAACGTCGTGAGACAGTTCGGTCCCTATCTGCCGTGGGCGTAAGAAGGTTGAGAGGAGCTGTCCTTAGTACGAGAGGACCGGGATGGACGTACCTCTGGTGTTCCAGTTGTCGCGCCAGCGGCATGGCTGGGTAGCCACGTACGGTCGGGATAACCGCTGAAAGCATCTAAGCGGGAAACCCCCCTCGAGATGAACCTTCTCCAAGGACCCAAGAAGACGACTTGGTTGATAGGCTGGAAGTGCAGGCACAGCAATGTGTACAGCTTACCAGTACTAATTGTCCGTTCGGCTTTTCGCCTTTGCGTTCGAAAGCGTATCGATGCCGCGTCGACCCTGTCCCTATACGCGACCTTTTTAGGTCGGTGACGATAGCCCAGAGGACACACCCGATCCCATTCCGAACTCGGAAGTTAAGCTCTGACGCGCCGATGGTACTGCAAGGGCGACCTTGTGGGAGAGTAGGTATCGCCGACCACCCCATCCCAAGCCGAGCCTAGCGCTCGCCGAGAGCCCCCCGGACGACCTCCGGGGGGTTCTTGCTTTTGGGGGGAGACGATGGCGCCGGAGAACGGCCTGGTCGAGGGGGAGGACGGGGAGCTCCGGTGCTTCTGGGGCATGTCCGCGCCGGACTACGTGGCCTACCACGACGAGGAGTGGGGACGGCCAGTGTCCGATGACCGTCGGCTGCTGGAGAAGCTCTGCCTCGAGGGCTTCCAGAGCGGGCTGTCCTGGCTCACCATCCTCCGCAAGCGGGACCGCTTCCGCGAGGTGTTCGAGGGCTTCGACCCCGAGCGTGTCGCGGCCTTCGGCGAGACCGACGTCCAGCGTCTGCTCGGGGACGCCGGCATCGTGCGTCACCGCGGGAAGATCGAGGCGACCCTCGCGAACGCACGCGCCGCCTGCTCGCTGATCGAGCGCCACGGCTCGCTCGCGTCCTGGGTCTGGAGGTACGAGCCGACGGCCGAGGAGCGCCCCGAGACCGTCGACTGGCCCACGCTGCGCACCCTGTCCCAGACCGCGAGCTCGAAGCGCTTGTCCAAGGCACTCAAGGCCGAGGGCTTCCGCTTCGTCGGGCCCACGACGGTGTACGCGTTCATGCAGGCCATGGGCCTGGTGAACGATCACATCGAGGGGTGCTGTGTCCGCGCGCGCGTCGAGGAGCTCAGGGGCGACTTCGTGCGTCCGTGAGCGTTGCGAGTGCCAGCTGTTGGTCGGTGGTCCTGGCTGTGTCGAGCGGCCAGCGGTCAGCCCTCCCACGGCCTTGGGTACGTCATCCGACACGGCATCCGAGAGACCGGCGCATCGATTCGCGGTCAACGGGAAACAGAGGGTACGGACGCGCGCCATCGGGGGGGACGACGTACAGGTGCGGCTCGAACAGGTCCCGGGCGGTCAGCCACCCGCGCTGCTCGGGCGATGGGTGCGTGGCATCCAGGAGCACCGGTGCGGCATCCAGGTCGTCGAGGCAGCGGCGAACGGCGGCGTCTGCGAACACCTCCCGTTCGATCACCTTCGCGGTCAGGTCGTAGTCGGCGCTGACGAACACCACGACGAGCTGCGTCTGCAGGCCCTCCATGAGAGCTTCACTCCATGGCAGCCAAGGCACCGACGTTCGGTAGTCGAGGTCGGCGATGGCGCGCGAGACCGCGGCGTCGTGCAGGTCCGCCGGTACGCCAACGCTGAACGTGGAGCAGCCACGCGTCGCTACCAGCGCCAGGAACAACGGTCGCATGAGCTCCGGTACCGTCGCCCATGCCCCGGCGCCAGCCCTGAAGTGACGGCCCCAGGCTTCGTTCTGACCGCTGACCACTGACCGCTGGTGGCTCGCGTCGCCGCAAAACCACCCCGGCCCGAACCGTCCTAGCCGAGCGCTTCGAGCTTCTTCCGGAGGTTCTTGCGCTCCTCCTTCAGGTCACCCTGCTGCGCGAAGCCGATGGCGTCGGACAGCAGCTTCTTGGCCACGTCCACCTGCCCGGCGCGCTGCTCGATGCCCGCGAGGTGCTCGAGCGCGGAGCACATCCGCCGCCAGTCCTTGGCCTCCTGGAAGAGCCGCAGACCATTCGCCAGCGTGCGCTTGGCCTGGTCGATCTCGCCGGCCTGCAGGTGCGCCATGCCCTTGAAGTACGCCAGCTCCTTCACGATGGGGTGCTGACCGAGGGCGCCCACCCGCTCCTCCGACTGGCGGAAGTAGGTGAGGGCCTCGATGGGCTTGTTCTGCACGAAGTAGAAGAAGCCCACGTTGTACAGGTCGACCGGGAGCGCCTGATCGAACTTCAGGGCCTTGGTCAGCTCGAGCGTGCGCAGCGCGAGCGGAAGCGCCTTGTCGAAGTGACGCAGGGCACCCTCGGCCTGGGCGAGGAGCTCGGTGGCCTGGCGCTCGCGCATCGGGTTGCGCAGCGCGCGGGCGATGCCCAGGACGCGCTCGAGGGCGTCGCGCCCCTTCTCCACCTGGCGGCTCGCGAGGAGCGCCTCGGCGTACGACAGGCCCGAGTCGAGCGCGAGGGCGGCGATGCCCGTGCTGCCGGCGACCTCGTTGGCCCGGCGGAAGTGCTCCACCGCGTCCGGCAGGCGGCCCTGGCGGCGCGCGACGACCCCGCGGATCTGCTCGCAGGTCGCGAGGATGCCCGGCAGCACGCCGGTCTGGCCGTCCTCGGTGCGGACCTTGGCCAGCTCCTCGGCGGCGTTGGCGTGCTCGAGCGCGGCGGCGAGGTTGCCGTCCTGCAGCTCGATCGCGGCGAGGTGGTTGCGGACCTCGGCGACCTTGCCCTTGTTGTCCAGCCCCTCGTACAGCTTCATCGCGTCGTTGGCGCGGTCGCGGCTGCGGAACAGGTCCTGGCGGCGCAGGTCGATCTTGCTGCCGTTGAACAGCAGCCAGGCCGTCAGATCGCGGTCCTCCTTCTTCTGCGCCCACTCCGTGATCTCGGTCTGGACGCGGTCGGCGACCTGGAGGTTGCCGCTGTTCGCGAGGTGCTCGAGGAGGTTCATGTACACCGTGCGCAGCAGCGGATCGGGGTACTTCAGCTCGTCGAAGTACTTCGTGAAGTCGTACGCGAGACCCCAGACGTCGGGGTTGTCCTGCGTCAGCGCCATGGCGCGCATGATGGACGCGCGGTTCGGGGCACCGTTCTCGGCGTAGATCCGAGCGGTCTTGACGATGTACCCGTACCCGCGGGGCACGAGGTACCGCTCCATGAACAGGCCCACGCGGCGGGCGAGCTCCTGGCCCTCCTCACCGCTGTTGCGCTCGAGCACGCCCTCGCGCCACGAGCCCCGCTTGAACCGGTAGATCCAGGTCCCGAGCTCCTGGGAGAACTGGACCTCCTCGAACAGGTCCTCCATCGCGTCCAGCAGGTCGTCGATGCTGTCGCGATCGAAGCCGCCCATGTCCGCGACGAGGTTGGACGGGAAGGCCGCGCCCAGCAGGGCCGCGAGGTACGTCACCCGGCCCACGTCGCCCGGACCGGCGTGCGTGCGATCGCCCTCCTTCGGCGGCTCGTCGGGCAGGTCCAGCTCGTCCTCGTCGACCGCGAGCGGGACCATCGACGCGAAGCTCACGTCGGCGAGATCGCCCGCGAGCTCACCGCGCTCGTCGAGGATCTCCACCAGCTCGGCCACGAAGCCCGGACGACCGCCGGTGATCTCGGCGATGCGCGCTGCGTTGCCCTGCTTCTCCTTGCTGTCGAGGAAGGACTGGACCTCCTGGACACCCCAGGGCTGGATCGTGTGGACGGCGATCTGGTCGGCCGCGCGCTCGAAGAAGTCGAGCAGGGGCATCGGGTACATGCTCTTCGTCACGTCCGACTCGGGCTCGTCGAACAGGATCTGCATGACCTTCGCGCCGCCGGTGCGGCCCTCGGTGTGCAGGCCCTCGCAGAACATCGCCAGCGCCAACGAGTTCACCGCCGCGGGGTTCTGGATCTCGATCGCGAGGGGGATCTTCCGCGCGATGGCGATCACGATCTCGACGAGGCCGAGCAGCGGGTTGTCCTGCGGGAGACGGAGCTGGACCTGGCCGGTCTCCTTGTCCGTCTTCGACTCCTTCATCGCGGAGACGAACTGCTGGTACCACCCCTGGACGCGCTGGGGCTGGCTCGGGAGCTGGGCGTTGAGCACCATCTCCACCTTGCCGCGCCGCAGGGTGTCGCGGGTCAGCGTCGCCATGAGCGAGCCGTACATCCGCACCAGCCACTGCAGGCCGTTCTCCTGATCCAGACACGCCACGCGCCACACGATCGCGTCGTCCTGCTCGGCCTGGAGCTGGCGGAGGAACTCCGCGGACAGCGCCCGACGGCCACCGCCGAAGGGAGCCTGGAGGCGGAGGGTCTGGGTCTTGCCCTCGCGGGCCTCGGCCCAGAGCTGACGAAGCGCATCGAGATCCGACGCGCGGGCCACGAACAACGGACGTTCCTCGGACACGCGGGCTCCCTGTCCCGACGTACCGGACGCGTCGGGGTCCGGTATATATGGGCGTGGACGCGTGGGTGCAACGGGCTCGCGCGCGCCTCGGGAGCGGTGATGGGTGGACGGTCCAACGTGCTGGGCAGCCTGATCTTCGGGGGGCTGGCGGCCTGTGGGCCCGGCACCCTGCCGGGTCACTACTTCGACGTGACGGTGTCGGGCGCCCAGAACAGCTGCACCGCCGATCCCGCCGACTACAGCGAGGGGTACGAGTACCGCCTCGAGCTCGCCGGCAACGATCTCGCGCTGGCGATCGGGGACGCGGTGTTCGCGACCGGAACCGTCGAGGGCTGCGCGCTGTCCTACACCTCGCTGGTCTGGTCGGACTACCGCGACGACAAGCAGATCCGCTGGCAGATCGCCGGGGAGGCCAGGGTGGACGTGTCGGGCGGCGACGGCTGCGTGAACGGAGGCACGGACTGGGAGGGGACGGAGACCTTCGTGGTCGTCGACTCCGAGCACCCGGACGTGGCCGCGGGCTGCACCTACGTGCTCGACGTGACCGGCCAGTGGCTCAAGGACGAGAAGATCGACGAGGCACCCGCGGGGACGACGCCTTGAGCAGGCCCGACGGGCTGCGGCTGGTCGGCGCGTCGGCGGACACGCTCGCGGCCCTGCGGCAGGCGGTGGCGGGTGCGCTGCGCGGCAAGGACGACGTGGTCGATCTCGCGCTGACCTGCGTGCTGGCGAGCGGCCACCTGCTGCTGCAGGACGTGCCCGGGGTCGGCAAGACCACGCTCGCGTCCGCGCTGGCCCGCGCGCTCGGCGGGAGCTTCTCGCGGGTCCAGTTCACGTCCGACCTGCTGCCGAGCGACATCACCGGCAACAACGTCCTCGAGCCCGGCGGCGGCTTCGCGTTCCGCCCGGGGCCCTTGTTCGCGAACGTGGTGCTGGCGGACGAGATCAACCGGACCACCCCCAAGACGCAGTCCGCGCTGTTCGAGGCGATGGAGGAGCGGCAGGTCACGGTCGACGGATGCTCGCGCGATCTGCCCGCGCCCTTCGTCGTCATCGCGACGCAGAACCCCTTCGACTTCCACGGGACCTACCACCTGCCCGAGAGCCAGCTCGACCGGTTCCTGATGCGCCTCGCGATCGGGTACCCGGACCGCGGCACCGAGCGCGAGCTGCTGCGCGCCGGCGGAGAGCGACGCACCGTCGAGCCCCTGGTCTCGAGCGAGGACGTGACCGGCCTGATCCGCGAGGCGGCGGCGGTCTCGGTGCCGGAGCTCGTCGAGGAGTACCTGCTGGACCTCGTGCGGGGGACGCGGACCGACGCGCGCTTCGTCCGCGGCGTGTCCACCCGTGGGGCGCAGGCGCTGCATCGGGCGGTGCGCGCGAGGGCGCTGGTCGAGGGGCGGCGGGTGGCGATCCCCGAGGACGTGCGGGCGCTCGCGGTGCCGGTGCTCGCCCACCGCGTGCTGGCGCGGTCGGGCTCGGCGCAGGGCGGAGACGTGGAGGCGGTCGCGTCGCTGCTCGACGAGCTGCCGCCGCCGCTGTGAGAGAGCGGGTCGCGCCGGGCCTGCGGGTCACGAGGGACGGCGCGGTCGCGCTGGCGGCGTCGGTCGCGCTGCTGGGCGCCGGCGTGCTGTCCGGGAACAACCTGGTGTACCTCGTGGCTGCTCCCCTGTGGGCGGCGGTGCTGCTGGCCGTCCCGCTGGGCTTCGCCAACCTTCGCGGGCTCGGGGTCCGGCGGCAACTGCCCGCCGAGCTGGTGGCCGGTCGCGACGGCGCGGGGCGGCTGCTGCTGCGCAACGGGCGGCGTCGCCTGGCGGCGCGGGACCTCCGGTTGATCGACGAGGGCAGCGGGGCGGTGGGCCGGTGCGAGGAGGTCGCCGCCGGTGCCGTGGAGGGGATCCCCGTGCGGTGGCGCTTCGCGGACCGTGGGCGGACGCGCCTGTCCGCGATCAGCGTGAGCTCGAGCTGGCCGCTGGGGCTGTTCGAGCACGTCCTCACCCTGCGGATGCCCGCGGAGCTCGTGGTCTACCCGCGCCCGCTGCCGGCGGCGGCGCCCCCGAAGACGAGCGAGCGTGGCGGCGTGGAGGAGCTCGAGCTCGGCCGGGGCACGGGCGACTTCGTGGGCATCCGCCCCTGGCGCGAGGGGGACGGGAGGCGAGGCATCCACTGGATGTCCACGGCGCGTACGGGCGCATGGATGGTGGTGGAACGCGCGGGCGAGACCGAGGTGACCGTCGAGATCGAGGTGCACCCGGCCGTTGGGCTCGGCTGGGAGCGGGAGCTGTCGCGGGCGGCCGGCGAGGTCGGGCGCGCGTTCCAACACGGGCGCAAGGTCGGGCTGCGCCTCCCCGGACCGCAGGCGCAGCGCCTCGAGCCCCAGGGTGGGCCCGCCTGGCGCCGGACGCTGCTCGAGGTGCTGGCGCTCCAGCCACGGCGCGTGGACGACCGCGCGGGGAGCGAGACGTGACCCGCGATCTCCGGCCGGCCGCCGTGACCGCCATCGTGCTCGCCGGCCTCGCGGGCGCAGCGCTCCTGGGGCCGGTCGCGGCGGTCTGTGGCGGTCTGGGCGTCGCCGCCTCGGTCCTCGCGCCGCCGATGCGCCGTCGGGTGGAGGGCTGGCCGCTCGGCGCGCTGACGGTCGTGGTCATGCTGGGCCTGGCGGGTGCCGCGCTCGCGGGCGTGCCGCCGCAGGAGCTCCTCGTCGGGCTGCTCGCCTGGCTCCAGGTCCACCGGCGCTGGGTGCGCCAGGGCTCGGGCGACGACCGCGTGTCGGTGCTCTTGTCCGGGATGATGTTGCTCGTCGCCGCCGGGCGCGTGGAGGACCCGCTGCTCGCGGGGCCGGTCGTGGCGTGGTGGGTGGCGCTGCCGGTGGCGCTGTCGACGGGGGCCGTGCGCCCGCGGACCGCCGCCTGGCTCGCGGGGGCGGTGGTCGTCTGCGCGGCGGGCGCGTTCGTCGTCGCGCCGCGCGTGGCGGGGAGCGGGGACGGCAGCGGGGAGTTGACGGGGTTCGCGCCGAAGGTGGAGCTCGGGGCGATGGACGAGCTGCTCGACGACCCCTCGGTCGTGTTCCGCGCGGCGATGCGTCCCCCGCCGGACGGCCCGGTCTACTGGCGTGGCGTGGCCCTCGACACGTTCGACGGTCGCCGCTGGTCGAGCAGCGAGGAGCCCGTCCCCGTCGACATCGTGGGTCCGCGCCTGCTGCCGCCCCGGTCCGTCGTGATCGAGGTGCGGCCCGAGGAGGAGGGCAGCGTCCTGTTCACGGCCGGCCGGGTGGTGGACCTCGAGCTGGAGGAGGGCACCCTGCTCGGCGACGGGCAGGGGGGCTGGCGCTCCTCGGTCGACGCCGGGCGCTACCGCCTGGTCGCCGTACCTCCGTTCCACCCGGGAGAGCTCGACCCCGAGCGGCAGACCGAGGCGGACACCGCGCTCCTGCGGCGCGCACGGACGCTGCCCCAGGGGTACGACGCCGTCCGCGAGCTCGCCGCCACGATCGCGGGCGACGGCACGGCCGAGGAGCAGGTGACGCGGCTCGCCGAGCACCTCGCCTCCACCTACGGCTACTCCCGTCGGCCGGGCGGCCGCGGGCTGGACGAGCCGCTGCTGGACTTCCTGTTCACGACGCGGGCGGGCCACTGCGAGTACTTCGCGGCCTCGCTGGCGGTGCTGGCGCGCGCCCGCGGGATCCCGGCGCGCGTGGTCAACGGCTTCGTGGGCGGTGAGCTGGACCCGACGACCGGCTGGTGGACCGTCCGCCGCTACCACGCGCACTCCTGGACCGAGGTCTACCTCGACGGCTGGGTGGGCTTCGACGCCACCCCGGGTCCCGCCGCCGCCGTCGCGCCGCCTGCGATCCCCTGGTTCGAGCCGGTCACCCGCGGCCTGCGGGACGCCTGGGAGCGGACGGTGGCGTACGACCGCGACGACCAGACGGAGGCGATCTGGTCGCTGTCGCGGCGGGTGGAGGACCTGGTCCCGAGCCGCCGGCCCTCGGAGCTGCCGTGGCGCGGGCTGCTCGTGATCGCGGCGCTGGGGGCGCTCGGCGTGCTGGTGACCCGTGTGCTGGCCCGTCGGGTGGCGCGCGGGCTGCTCGACGGGCCGACCAGCGTCCCCGCGAGCCCGGTCGCTCGCGCCCACGAGCGTGCCCGACGGCACCTCGCCGGGAAGGGGATGTCCGCGCCGCCCGCGATGCCGCCGGTCGAGGCCGCGACCCACATCGCCCGCGAGCACCCGGGGGAGGCGTCGGCCGCGATGGTGGACCTGGCCTGGCTGTACTACGAGGTCCGGCTCGGGGGCTCCGATCCCAGGGCCGTCGCTCCACGTGCTCGGGAGCTGGCCGACCGCGTGTGCCGCCCGGAGCCCTGATGGAGCCGATCACCGAGGACCGTGCAGCCCTCCTCCTGCGCCACCTGGACTTCCCGGTGCCCGCGACCCCGGGCTGGGGAGCGGCGGTGGTCTCGGCGGCGACCCGGGCGAAGGACGTGCCGCGCGAGCCCGTGCCCACCTGGGCCGTCGGCGAGGAGCGCGTGCGGCATCGCGATCCTGCGGTGCCCGTGACCGCCCGCACGCTGGTCTGCTCCTGCGGCGGCCGATCCTGCGTCCACGTCGCCGGGGTGCTGCTCTCGCTCGCGATGCGCGGACCCGAGGGGCGGGGCATCGCCCGCGCGCCCGACTGGGAGGTGGCGTTGGCCGGCATCGCACCGGTCGCCGTGCCTGCGGATGCCGGTACCGGCGAGCTGTCGTGCGAGCTGCGTCGTCCCGCACCCGGTTGGTTGGGCCTCGAGCCCGAGCTGTGGCTGACGACCGACGGGCGCTCCGTCCGCTGCCCGCGGCGCGCCGACGAGCTGGCCGCGCGCGTCGCGGACCCGGGACCCGCGCTCGAGGTGCACGCCGCCTGGCTCGCGCTGGAGCAGGCCCGCCGCCTGGAGCGTGGGCACCGGCCGATCCTCGTGCGCCACCTGACCCGCGCCCTGCTCGGTCCGCTGCAGCGCCTCGGGCGGGTGACGCTGGAGGGCTCACCCGTCCACGTCTCGACGCGTCCCGTCCGTCCGCGGCTGGTCGCCGACGTGGGGGAGGACGGTGGGCTCGCGCTCCGCTGGACGCCGGAGCTCCGCGAGGTGTGGGTCGACGTGGAGCTCGCGCTCACCACCGAAGGCGAGCTGCGCCCCATCGCGGACGGGGTGTCCGAGGGGACCGTCGCCCGCCTCAAGGACGCGCTGCCTGCGGTGCCCGCCGACCAGGTGCGGCGCTTCGTGACGAAGGTGGTCGTGGACCAGGGCATCGACGTGGCGCTCCCCGCCCACCTCGATCCCGTGGGTACCGCCGAGGTGAAGGCCGCGCGCCTGTCGCTGGCGGAGGTCTCGGGCGACCTGCGCGTCCGCCTCGAGCTCCGCTACGCCACGCCCGAGGGCGAGGTCGTCGTCCGCACGGACACCCCGGGCTCGACCGCGCGCATCCCGGGGGCGTTGCTCGTGCGGCGCGATCTGGACTGGGAGGACGAGCAGACCCGGCGCTTCGCCCGTGACCTGGGCGGGCGCCACGGGGAGCTCACGCTGTCCGGCGACGAGGCGGTGGACTGGCTGCGCGACGTGCTGCCGGGGCTCGCGGCGCGCTGGGAGGTACACGGCGAGGAGCGGCTCGTGCGGCACCGGGTGCGCGGGACGCTGGCACCCCGGCTGCGCTTCGACGAGAGCGAGGACTGGTTCGATCTGGACGTGGGCTTCGAGCTCGGCGGGCGCAAGGTGGCGCCGGGCCTGGTGCTGGAGCGCTTCCGCCGCGGGGAGCGCTACGTCCGGCTCGACGACGGCTCGCTCGCCGAGCTGCCCACCCGCTGGCTCGAGCGCCACGCGACCGCCGTGGACGACCTGCTCGAGGTGAGGCGAGCCCAGCGCGGTCTCTCCGGCTGGCACGCATGGCGGATGGCCGACCTGCTCCGGGAAGCGGGCGGCGCGGACCGCTGGCTGCGCTGGGTCGACGAGCGCGACGGCGTGGCGCGGACCGACGTTCCGGAGGGGCTATCGGCCGAGCTGCGGACCTACCAGCGCAGCGGGCTCGACTGGCTGGTGTTCCTGCGCGACCACGGGCTGCACGGCATCCTCGCGGACGAGATGGGCCTCGGCAAGACGCTGCAGGCGCTGGCGGCGATCCTCGAGGGGCGAGGGGACGGCGACCCGCCCGCGCTGGTCGTCTGCCCGACCTCGGTGGTGCACGCCTGGGTGGACGAGGCCGCCCGCTTCGCGCCGGGGCTGAAGACCGTGGCCCGGGTGGGGCCGCGCCGACACGAGCTCCGGCTGGGTGGCGTCGATCTCGTGGTCACGAGCTACGCGTTGCTGCGCCGGGACGCCGAGCTGCTCGCGAGCCACCGGTGGTCCTGGGCGGTGCTCGACGAAGGGCAGCACGTCAAGAACCCCGCGAGCCAGACCGCCCGCGCCGCGCGACGCCTGCAGGCCGACCACCGGCTCGTGCTCACGGGGACCCCGCTCGAGAACGACCTGACCGAGCTGTGGAGCCTGTTCCAGTTCCTGATGCCGGGCCTGCTCGGGCGGAGGAGCACGTTCCACGCGCGCTACGCGGTCGCCTCCCGCCGCGACGGTGCTCCCGGCGCCGAGCTCGCGCTGGCGGAGCTCTCCCACCGGATCCGTCCGTTCGTCCTGCGCCGGCGCAAGTCCGAGGTCGCGAAGGAGCTGCCGCCGAGGACGGAGAGGGTCGTCCGCGTCGATCTGTCCGAGCGGGAGCGGGCGCTCTACGAGGCCATCCGCGCGACGGTGCGCACCGAGCTGGCCGAGGCCCGGCGCGACGGGCGCCACGCGCGCAACGGCATCGTGCTGGAGGGGCTCCTCCGGCTGCGCCAGGCGTGCTGCCATCCCGGGCTGCTGCCCTTCCCGGAGGCGAAGGGGCTGACCCGCGGCACGAAGATCGACGCGCTCACCGAGATGCTCCAGGACGCGATCCCCGGCGGCTCACGGGCGCTCGTGTTCAGCCAGTGGGTGGGCCTGCTCGACCGCGCGGCGGCCGCGCTCGAGGTCGCGGGCATCGCGTACGCCCGCCTCGACGGGTCGACCGAGGACCGAGCGGGCTTCGTCGCCACCTTCCAGGACCCCGACGGGCCGCCGGTCGCCTTGATCTCCATCAAGGCCGGGGGCACGGGCCTGACGCTGACCGCGGCGGACCTCGTGTTCCTGCTCGATCCGTGGTGGAACCCGGCGGTCGAGGCGCAGGCGACGGACCGCGCGCACCGCATCGGCCAGACGCGGCCGGTCGAGGTGATCCGGCTGGTCGCCGCGGACACCGTCGAGGACCGGGTGCTCGCGCTCCAGGCGCACAAGCGGCGCCTGTTCGAGCGCACGGTCGACGGCCCCGCGCTCGACGTCTCGGCGCTGACGACCGACGACCTGCTGGGGCTGCTCGCCGACTACCCGAGCAGGGACGACGCGGACGACAGCATCGGCGCGTAGGTCAGGATCTGGCCGACGGTGCCCTCGCCGAGCCGCGACTTCAGGAAGTCGAGGAGGATGGGGGCGGCGAGCGACGCGTGCTGCGTGGAGAGCCCGAGCTTGCCGAGGAGCCCGACGAGCGCCGCCCCCTCGGCGGCCTGCTGACCCGCGACCGCGCCCAGGAGCTGGTTGCCGAGCCCGCTGCTCGCGGCCGACATCAGGCCCCCGAACAGCCCACCGCTGGCCGCGGGTGCCGGCGCCGCCTCGGTCTGCGCCTTCGCGGCCGCCTGCCAGGTCTCGATCTCGGGGATGGCCGCGCCCATCTGGCTCGCGAGCCCCGCGTCCTGCTCCGCCACCTGGGACTTCGCCGTGCCGAGCACGAGGCCTGCCACGGCCTGCGCCTGCTCCGCGGGGACGCCCATCGCTCCGGCCAGGGTCGAGATCAGATCCATCGCTCCACCTCCGGGCGCAACCTACTCCGGACGCGCCGCCCGCGGACTGTCGGCGCCCCGTGTTACCCCGGTCCCCGATGACGACCCTGCTGCTCGGCCTGCTCGCCTGTTGGGGCGACCGGGCGTACATCGTGGAAGGGACGGTCGTGGAGGTCCACGGGCCCGACGAGGTCGTGGTCGCTCACGAGGACATCCCCAACCTCATGCCGGCCATGGTGATGCCGTTCAAGGTCGCCGAGCCGGCGATGCTCGAGGGGGTCCACCCGGGCAGCCGCATCATCGCGCGCTACGAGCTGCTCGACGACGGGAGCCGCTTCACCCGCCTGCGGGTCGTGGGGCAGGGCGAGCCGCCAGCGACGAAGACGGGACCCTTCCCCGCACGGCCGGGCGAGGCGCTCCCGCCCTACGAGATCCCGCTCGACGACGGCACGACGCTGGTCCTCGGGCCCGACCAGTCCGAGCGGGTCGCGCTGACCTTCGTGTACACGCGCTGCCCGATCCCCGAGTTCTGCCCAGCGATGATGGGGCGACTCCAGGCGCTGGAGGCCGCGCTCGGCGAAGGCGAGGGGCGGCTGGTCGCCGTCACGCTGGACCCCGCGCACGACGCGCTCCCCGTGCTCGCGGCCTGGGGTGCGGAGCAGGGAGCGGGGCCCCGCCTGCGCTACGGCCGCGTCGAGCCCGACGTGCTCGCGGACCTCGCGATGTCCGCGGGGCTGCCGGTGAGTGCGCAGGAGGACGGCACCATCGGGCACGGCCTGCGGCTGCTCGTGCTCGACCGCAAGGGGCGCCTGATCGAGCGCTACGACGACGCGCGCTTCCCGCTGGACCGCGTGGTGAGCCAGCTCGGGACGGGCGAGCCGCTGATGCCGCCGGGGAACAGCGGTACGGTGACGCCGGAGGAGGCTCCTTGATCGCGGCACTGCTGGCCTGGACCGCGGCGCACGCCGCCGACTGGCGCGACCCCAAGCCGTACATCGCGCCCGTGGTGAACCTGTCGCTCATCTCGGTCAACGGGAACACCAGCGCCCAGGCGGCCGTGGGGGCCGTGGGCGGCGTCCGCGTGCGGTACAGCGGCCAGCCCCACTGGCTCTCGCACAGCCGCGCGATGGCGGTCGGCAGCTACGGGCTGAACACGGGCTCGCTCGGCGGCGACCTGCGGCTGGGCTCGTTCTTCGGGCCCGACGGCAAGCTCGCGCAGCTCCAGGTCGGTCCGGACCTCTGGTACCAGGGGTACGGCAAGGAGGGCGCGGCCGACTACTGGCTGCCCTGGGCCCCCGGGCTCGACATCCGCAGCGTCGCGACGCTCAAGCTCGCGCGCGAGGTCCAGATCGTCGGCGAGGCCTCCCCGGGGTTCGTGTTCCTCGAGGAGCGCCGGTCGGACCAGGTGAAGCCCTTCGACCAGCTCACGCTCGCGGCGATGCTCGTCATCCGCGCGCCCTTCGCCCGCCTGACCATCGGGTACAGCCGGCAGTACAACTCCTACGGCGTGGTCGAGGGGCTCATCCTCTCGGGGGCCCTGTAGTGCTGATCGCGCTCCTCGCGGGGTGTCCGGCGAAGGTGGACTTCACCACGCCCATCCCGCTGGACGACACCTTCGGGCACGCGGAGCCGACGCCCGAGGAGCGCGAGCGCTTCGTGGCCGCCGCGACGTACAGCCGCGAGCACCATGGGCTGTCCTTCCTCGTGGTCCGCGGCACCGACGTGATCTTCGAGGACTGGCCGGCGCCGCCGACCACGCCCCACCACCTGTACAGCGGGACCAAGACCTTCGGGTGCCTGCTCGCGGCGATCGGGGCCGCCGAGGGTGCGTTCGACCTCGACACGCGCGTGCTCGACGCCGTCCCCGCCTTCGACGACGAGCATCCCGAGCGCAAGGACGAGGTCACGGTCGGGCAGCTGCTGCACTTCACGTCGGGGCTGGACGAGGCCTGGTGGAGCCTGACGCGGGACGGGCTGCTGCTGAACCCCAAGGTCGAGGACAAGGTCGCGGTCGCGCTGGCGCAGCCGGTGAAGGACGCGCCCGGCTCCACGTTCGAGTACGGCAGCGTCCACCTGTTCGTGATGGATGGCGTCGTCGAGGAGCGCCTCGGTGACCCGCTCACCGTCCTGCAGTCGCACCTGTTCGATCGGATGAACTTCCGGACCGCCGGCTGGATCCGCGACCCCGCCGGACACCCCGCACTCCCCTACGGCGCGTGGACCACCGCCACCGAGTGGGCGAAGATCGGCGTGCTGCTACGGGACGACGGCGAGTGGCAGGGCGAGCGCCTGCTCCCCGAGGGCCTGCTCCGTCGCTGCGCCGAGGGGTCCGACGCGAACCCCGCCTACGGGCTGACGATGTGGCTGAACCGCTCGGTGCCCCCGACGACCGAGCTGTCGGGCTTCGACACGATGGAGGACTGGGAGCACGGCGAGCGGATCCTGCGCGCGGAGGGCCCCGACGACCTGTTCGCCGCCGCCGGTGCGCTCAACCAGCGCCTCTACGTCCTGCCGTCCCAGGACCTCGTCGTCGTCCGCCAGGGTGACAAGGACCGTCACTTCCGCGACGGCGAGCTGCTGGACCTGTTGCTGGGGAAGCCGCCCGAGCCGTAGGCTGGACGATGTCTCGTCGGGTCTGGTGGTTTGGGGTCCTTCTCGGGGTGGTCGCTTGTTCGGCCGCGACCCACCGCCGTCGGCTCGAGGCGTCCGAAGGGGGAGAAGATGGCGTCGCTGTGGCCTTCCGTGCGGTCGCCCGGGTCCTCGACGATCCCGCCGTACGAGCGTGCTCGACCGACGCCGATTGTGAGCTCCTCGACGGTCGGCGACTGACCACCTTCCTGGCGGACCACACGCTACGCACGCTTCGGGCGTGCACCTGCGGTCTGGGGCAGTACAGCGTGCGCGCGGACACGGACGTGGAGGTGCTCGGACGTGACCTGGATCGAGGGTTGGCGAGGGTGCCGTCCTGTACGGAGGACCTGCTGCTCTGCGACGAGGTGGGAAAGCCGGGCCTCCAGCTGCACCTGGTGACCAGCACGGGTGAAGTCGAATCGAGCTGTGCTCGGGTCGACGGGAACGAGCCCCACTGCTCGGAGGGTCGCTGTGCGTTGCGCTGGATCTGGCAAGACGTGCCTTGCGCCGAGGTGTGTCCGACCCCGCACGCCTGCGGGGGCGAACCGTGACGGTGTCAATCGCGCCGGATCACGAGTCGTTGGTGGGTGGGGACGTCGCTGAGGACGTCCACAGCACCGTCGGGCCACGTGATCTCCACGTCCACGCGCTCCAGCGCCCCCAGGCCCACGTGGACCTCGGGGGGCTCGCCGATCCCGTAGCCGGTGCCGCCGGCGACCACCCAGCGAAGCTCGCGTCGACCACCGGCGACGAACGCCACCTTCGCGCCGACCGCGCGGGTGTTCGCGCGCCCCGTCTGGCGCAGCTCCACCTCGAGCCAGGCCTCCGCTCCGCAGCGCGCGTGGTGGACGAGTGTGTCCCCGTCCACCTGGCGCACGATCGGGTCGAGCCAACCGTCGCGGTCCAGGTCCGCCAGCATCACGCCGCGGCCCGCGCCCGGTGCGTCGAGCCCCCACGCCGGCGCCGTGTCCCGAAAGACATAGCCGTCGCCGTCCGGCTCCTGGAGCAGCACCGCGTCCCGCTGCGCCGTCGGGTTGATCCACCCCGGGTTGTCCAGCTCGAGCCAGCCGTACGGGTTGTACAGGTCGACGTCGCCGTCGTTGTCCAGATCGCCGCCGAGCGTCCCCCAGCCCACCTGCAGCTCGGCGCCCGGCACGCGAAAGCCCGTGGGCACCGCCACGTCCACCCACACCCCGAGCTCCGCGCGGCTCTCGAGCAGCGTCGCCGTGCCCCACTCGGGCATCGCGAAGTCGGGCGCGCCGTCGTGGTTGAGGTCCGCGATCCCCATGGACATCCCGGACATCACGCGCTGTAGCCCGTCGAGGGACACGCGGTCCCAGACCAGCACGCCCTGGCGGTTGCGGAGGACGGCGTTGGGCGAGACGTTGCCGAAGTCGTGGACCAGGTACAGGTCCTGCCACCCGTCACCGTCCAGATCGAGGAAGCCACCCGCGAAGACGTAGCCGTCGTGCACCTCCAGCGGGATCTGGTCGCTGATGTCGGTGAACGTGCCGTCGCCCTCGTTGCGGTAGAGCTGGTCGGGGTCGGCGGGCTCGAGATCCGCGATGGTGGTGCCGGGCTCGTCGATGAGCCAGCCGTAGCGCCCGACGAAGAGGTCGAGGTCACCGTCGTTGTCGAGATCGCCGAAAGAGGCCATCGTCGACTGGAAGCAGCCGGGCTCGCCGGTCCGGTGGTGTACGCCGCAGCCACCGACGCCCGCCGCCTCGGTGATGTCGGTGAACACGCGCCCGCCGTCGTTGCGCAGCAGCGCGTCGGGTCCGCTGCTCGGCGCGGGCTCGCCGACGTAGCGGGCGACGAACAGATCGAGGTCCTCGTCGCCGTCGATGTCCGCGAGCGCGAGCCCCGCGGCGTAGGTCAGGTCGGGGCCGGGCGCGAAGGGGACGAAGGGCTCGGGACCATCCGCCGTGCCCCAGCCCACGCGCAGGCCCTGCTCCGTGCTGACGAGCACGTCGGGGAAGCCGTCGTCGTCGAGATCACCCACCGCACCGCCGCCACCCCACACGTAGGCGCGGGACGCGGGTGGCACGGGCTCGGCGCGGTCCTCGTAGGGGTCGGCTGCGCGGGCACCGGGATCCGCGCACACCCGTCGCGAGGCCGTCACCGTCAGGCCAGGCGGCACCTGGAGCCCGCTGTCGCCCGTGTCGGCGGTGTGCTCGACCTCGCGGAAGGGCACGCCCGCTCCCGGGCCACATGCGACGAGCCAGAGCCAGCTTCCGACGGGCATCGCGCCAGTCTACTCCTCCTGCGGCTCGTCCGGAGGAACGAGGGCGTCCGAGGGTGGCTCGAAGGGCGGAGGGGGCGGCGGCGCGACCGCGGGTGGCTCGGCGTCGAGCGCGTCGGGGAGCACCAGGTGAGGGGACCGCTCCTCCTTGGCCATCGCGAGCGCCGCCTCGACCGCCAGGCGAGCGACGAGGAACCGGTAGACCGGCAGCGCGTCCGCTCCCGCGGCGGCCACGTCCACCAGCCCACCCAGCATCGCGCCCGCCCTGCCGCCCGCGGGCACGACGGTACGGAGCTGCTCGGCGAGCGTGGCGGCGTGCGGCACCGTGTCTCGGGCGGAACGCTCCAGCACCGCCACCAGGTCGGCCAGCGTGGCGTGCGCGTCCTCGAGGTCGTCCGGGCCCACGAGCGCGAGCAGGCGGTCGCCCATGGCGCGGGCGTGGGTGCGGACGAGCTCTGCCACGAAGGGTGTGTCCCCGAGCTGGTCCCGGAAGGGGAGGGCGACCTCGACGGCGCCGTACGTCGCGACGAGCGCGCGGCCGGCGGGGAGCGAGAGCAGCAGGCCCACGCGGCGGTCGGCGTCTACGGGGAGCAGCGTCGTCACGACCCACGCCAATGCGAGCGCCTTGAGGGCCGCGTCCGCCCGCTGCTGCCGGAGGACGGGCCCGAGATCGGCGTTTCCCCGACCGAGCACGAGCGCCACCGCGGCACGCAGGCCGAGCACGACGGTGAGCCCGGTGTCTCCGGTGTCGATCGCGCGGGCGACCTGGCGAACCCGTGCGCTGCGCGCGTCCGCGAGGATCTCCCCCGCGCGCGCGACCACGTCCTCCGGCAC
>JACKER010000070.1 GCA_020632925.1 Alphaproteobacteria bacterium
ACCTCCTGTCCCTGAGGGCCCCCGCCGGCGGCGGCGCGGGGCGCTCGATCAGGGCAACCACTCTTCCACGACATCGGCGGGGTAGAGGCTGTCGATCACGAAGCTCCGGTCCACCTGGTAGCCGTTGGGTACCACCGCGATGTCCGCCTTCAAGCGGAGATCCCACTGTGCCGTTCCGGTGGTCGGATCGACCTCGATCAAGCGCACGCTGCGTCGCCCGAAACCGCTGGTGGCGTTGTCGACCCCGTTCTCCTTGTAGAGGTAGGCGAACGTTCCGTAGACGTGGCCCGTCGCCGGGAGCACGTCGCAGTTGCCGAGCGCCTGCGAGTAGAGGGGAGGGTTGCCGGCGACGTAGCTGAAGCCCTGCTCGACGGTCATCGCGATCGGGTCCACCGTGAACTGGACCAGGCGACTCGTCGGTGGAAGTGGCGACGGCGAGTGGCTGTAGGGCGTGGTCCGGTCGTTGTTGCCGTTGTCGTACAGGTACAAGCTGCCGTCGGCGGCCAGGAACGGAGCGTGCTGGTGGTACTGCCACCCGAACGGGGTCCCGATCGGGGTCAGGAGCTTGTCGTTCCACTCCGTGGGCCAGCCATCGTGGTTCGCGAGCACCCACTCGACGTCGGAGGTGGACTGGCGCACGCGGGCGACCGCGTCCTGGTGCCGCATCGAGACGATGAAGGCGTCCTCGTCGGAGAGCGGGATGATCGCGTTGGGGTGCGCCCACTGTTCGAGGGAGTCGTATCCGATCCGGGTCGTCGGGAAGATCTGGTCCAGCGGCCAACGGCCCATCACCGTGCCGTCCTCCGCGATGTGGACGACGGTGTCGGAGGAGATGGTGGCGGGTCGCAGCACCAGGGGGGTCTGCTCGGACACCGGGAACTCGGACACCGCGACGTCGGTGTTGTACAGACTCCAGAAGGTGCCATCCGACTCGAACGCCGCCTCGTGGTGGAAGCCGGGGACGGCCACCGCCGTCAGCCCGCCCGAACCGCCCGGTGCCCAACCCGCTGCGTCGCTTCCCCAGGCCGTCTCTCGGCGGATGGTGTTCGGAGCCTGCAGGTACCCGAATCGACCCGTGGCGGCGTCGAAGCTGACTGCCTTGGTGTCGTTGCGCGTCGCGAGCGCCCAGAGCGGTCGCGCTTCGTGGTCCACACCGAGCACGACGAACGGGATGTCGCCATCACCGATGGGGATGATGCGAATCCCAGGTTCGACGTTGGGTTCGTCGATCAGCAGCTCCATGATCGGGAGCACCTCGGGGATGACGCCCGCACGGAAGGAGGTCGAGGTCTCGACGTCCTGCCCGTTCTCGCCGGTCAGCGTCACGGTGACCTGGTAGTCGGTGTCCTGGTAGAGCCCGAGGATCGGCAGCTCGTGCGCGGTCGCGAGCTCCGGGAAGGTCACGCGCCGCTGGGCGTCACCGTCATCGATGAGGAGCTGCGCACGGGTCGGCACGTCCGTCGCGACGGACAGCATCCGGACCAGGCGGATGCGAGGGTCGAGCGGATCGCCGAGGGTGGGCCCGGACACGATGATCGGCGTTGGCAGCTGGACCGTGCCCGTCTCACCGGTCGGCGTCGTCCCCGGGGTCCCGGTCTCGCCGGTGAGCTCCGTCCCATCGGTGGGGGGCACATCGGTCGGCGGGGTGTCGCCGTCGTTCCCATGGCAGGCCAACAGCCACCACACTACCGTCATCCTTCCTCCCGGCTTCGAAGCTATCTTGGCGTGCGACGAGCGTCATCACGGCCGTTGCGTACTCGCCGTCGGCTACGGCAGCGCATCCATCAGGAAGCGGCACTCCCGTTGCCCCGCCCACCCGCTGTACCGATGGGTGGCCCACAACACGCGGACCCGAGCGCTGCACCGGTTGACGCCCGAGAACTCCGACTTGCGCTCCCACAGCGAAAGGGCGTCCTCGATGTTCTCGTTGGCCACCTGACGCACGCCCGCCTCATCGATGAGCTTGAACGCCAGTAGATCGTCGTAGCATTCCTGGGCTCTCGCCTGGTCCCAGAGCGGGTCGCGCTCGAGGTCGTCGACCGTGATCACGCGCTCGGGAAGCAGGATCGGATCCACGACGACCTCGGCCTCGTCCAGCTGGCTGACGATGGCGTCGAATCCGGCGAGCGCACCCTCCAGGTCGTTCTCGCCCACGTGGAACTGCGTCGGCACCATGGGCAGGCGTGAACCGGCGCCATTGTGCGGGACCGAGGCGAACACGGGCCAGTGGAGGTCCTCGATGGCGGGCTGAACGAAGCCCTGCGCCATGCCTGCGCCGTCGGAGAATCCGGTGAACGCGATGGGCGTGTCCTCGGTCAGCGCGGTCGTGGCGATCAACTCGTCACGAACGGCGGCGATGTGCTTGGCATCGGCATTCTGCCCCACCGGGGTGTTGGGGTCCCACGGAGCCTGGGGGTCGGGCAGGTCGCGCTGGGTGGCCATGATGGCGAAGTGGGCCTGGTTCCCGAGCAGGTTCCACAGGACGGCGGTGTTCTCGACCTGCGCCACCTCGGTCACGTCGGCGCCGCCGTGGAAGTAGATGACGAGACCGCGAGGGTCGGGCGGCACCCAGGACACGACCGGCTTGTCGTCGAGCGTCCACACGTCGGGTGTGATGATGTTGGGCACGGTCGCGTCCGGCCCGCCGTCGATGCAGGGATCCTCACCCGAGGTCGAGGGCTCCCCAGGGCCATCCGTCTCCGACGTGGAGCCACCACCAGCGCTGCATCCCACGAGCACACCCAGCATCCACATGTGTCGCATCATGGTCGTCTCCCGCGGAGTGTCCAACGCCACGATAGCCGCCCGGGTACCCGACAGCCACCCTGTGGGTCGCGACCGAGGACGACGTCATTCGTGTGGAGGCCCCCAGCGCCGCGGCGCGTCGTCCGGGTCGAGCGCCTCCTGCGGAGGGCGCCGGTCGACGGGCACGCTCTCCAGGTTCACGCGGATCCGCGTCCAGGTGCGGTACCGGCCGCGCTGCTTGTCCACGAGCACGTCCTTGGGCTCGAGCAGGGCGGTGACCTCGGGCCAGCGCGCCTTCCAGCGCTCCAACCCCTCCAGCGCGGCGCTCTCGTCCTCGCTCTCGCCGATGACCAGCAGCGGGCGCGTGGGCTCGCGGCGTCCGGTCGACTTGCCCTTCGGGAGCTTCGCGGGCGGGTCGCCCTCGGACGGACCCTGCTCGTCCGCGAGCGCCAGGAGCGAGTCCAGCCGCCCCGCGTGCGCGTCGATCTCCTCGTGCGGATCGCCCTCGGCGGCGAAGCGGTCCGGCACCGTGCGCAACGTCCACGTCTCGGGAGCGAGCCCGGGCAGCTCCTCCCAGCGGAACGGCGTGGACACCCGCGCGTCGGGCTTCGCGCGCACCGAGTAGGCCGAGGCCACCGTGCGGTCCTTCGCGTTCTGGTTGTAGTCCAGGAAGACGCCGACCCGCTCCTCCTTCCACCACCGCGCCGTCGCGCGACCCGGCATCCGACGCTCGACCTCGCGCGCGACCGCCAGCGCCGCCCGCCGCACGTCGGGGAAGGTCCACCGGGGCTCGATCCGCACGAGCAGGTGGATGCCGCGCGAGCCCGAGGTCTTCGGCCACGAGCGCAGCCCGTGCTCGTCGAGCACCTCGCGCGCTCCCGTCGCCACCTCCTTCACCAGCTCGAAGTCCACCCCCGGCACGGGGTCCAGATCGATCCGCAGCTCGTCGGGATGATCGAGGTCCTCGGCGCGCACGGGGTGGGGGTGCAGCGACAGGCAGCCGAGGTTCACGACCCACAGCAGCTGGGCCTCGTCGCGGACGACGACCTCCTCCGCCGTGCGCATCGACGGGAAGCGCAGCACCACCGTCTCGACCCAGTCCGGACGGCCCTTGTCGGGCGCACGCTTCTGGTAGAAGGGTGGCTTGTCGGCGCCGTCGACGTACCGCTCCATCTGCATGGGCCGGCCGGCCACGCCACGGAGGGCACCGGGCGCGACCGCCTGGTAGTACCGGACGACATCCAACTTGGTGAGACCCGCTTCCGGGAACCACACCTTGTCGGGGTTGGAGATGCGGACGGTCCGACCCGCCGCGTCGAGCTCGATCGCCTTCGCCATGCGGGCGAGCGTACCAGAGGGGTCAGGCGCGCCGTCAGGCGTCCCGGTCGTCCCCGGGATCCGGGGGGAGCAGGGCGGGCGCGTCCTTCTGGGCGTCGCGGAACGCCTTCACACCCTTGCCGAACGATCCGAGGACCTCGGGCAACTTCCCAGCACCGAACACGATCAACACGATGACCAGGATCACCATCAGCTCGGTGGTCCCGATCATCTCGATGAAGCCGACGACGGGCATGGCTCGCTCCAGTGGATCGAGCTTATCCCCGCGGATCGCTCATCATGAAGGCCCTCCCTGGAGAATCATCCAAGGTCGGCCGCCGTGGCTGCAAAAAAGACGCGGCGCCAGCGGTCGGGCCACGGCGCCGGCGATCACGCCACGGCACTGGCGGTCACGCCACGGCGCTGGCGGTCACGCCACGGCGCTGGCGGTCACGCCACGGCGCTGGCGGTCACGCCACGGCGGTGACGTCGATCCCACGCTGACGGGCAGCCTCCTCGCGCCACAGCCGCATCTCGTGCACCAGCGCCTTGCGGGCGGGCTCCGGCATGTGGGGGAGGGCGGAGGCGACCTCGGCCAGGACGTCGGCGCAGTCGTCGTCCAGACCCATCGACTTCTCCGGGTGGTCCTTGTCCCAGATCTCCTCGGGGAGGGTCGGCTTCCAGAACACGACGTCGATGCGGTACCCCAGGGCACCGGCCCACGCGACCAGCTGGTCGACGCGGAGGCTGCGCAGCCCACGCTCCAGGCGGGACACTGCGGAGATCGAAGAGCCGACGGCCTGCGCCACCACATCCTGGGGCGCCTTCTGCACGCGACGCATCACCCGAAGGCGGTTCGCAATCTGCTCACCAAAACGCATGTGTCCTCCTGAGGTCTGGATGGGGCGGACGGGTAACCCGTCTTGGAGGCCAGGACCGCGGAGGATGATGAGATCCGCCGTCGAGGGGGCCAGCCCTGCCTCACATTGGTTTTCTAGCACGACAAAGGTGCCGCCACCACGGCGCCCGGTTTCCGGGAGGTGTCACGCCGGCACACGCCCACGGCCCGTGCCTCCCCAGCGCTCCTCGTTCGGTCCGCGGGACGGACCGCGGCGTCAGAAGGAGAGCTCGACCATCGTGGGAGCGCCGCTGCTCGCCTGGACATCGTGCTGCTGTCGCGTCTCGGGCTTGCCCGGCAGCATCGCGACGACCTTGTGCGCGCCGGGTTCGACGCCCTGGTCGATGGGGGTGTACCCGGCGACCTTGTCGTCGACCCACACCACCGCGCGCTGCGTGGAGCGGATGCGCAGCGTGGCGACCTCGGCGGGCGCGGGCGCGGGCGCTGCGACCGGTGCAGGGGAGGGAGTGCCGGGCGACGTCGGCGCCGGCGGGGTCGGGCGTGGGGTCGACGGCCGCGGACCCGGTGTGGGACCGGGCGTGGGGCTGGGCGGCACGGGGTCGCCCGGGACCGTGCGGGTCGGGAGGGTCGCGTCCGGCAGGGGAGCGAGGTCGCCCGACTGCGGCAGGATCATCGCGGGGAGGTTGTACCAGGCCCACACGCCCCCCGCGACCACCCCCGTGCCGACGAAGAACATCGCACCGAGGGCCATCAGCACGGCACCCGCACCCGCGACGTAGTACGGCATGCGGCTCGGCCGGATGACCGCGCCCTCCTCGTCCACCCCGAGCAGGCGGGACGCCCGCAGGGGGTGACCGACGGCAGCCTCGAGGAGCGCGACGGCGCCGGCGGGGTCCGGCCGATCGGCGGGCTCCTTGGCCATCAGCGCGACCACCACGTCGTCCGCCCAGCGCGGGAGCCCACGGCGCGCCATGCTCGGCCGCGGGATCTCCGCGGTGACGTGGGCGCTGAGCACGTCGCCGGCCTTGCCCGTGAACGGCGGCTGACCCGTCAGCATGTTGTAGATCAGGACACCGAGGGCGTAGACGTCGCCGTTCGGGTGGACCTCGTCGTACTCGATGTACTCCGGGGCCATGTACAGCACGTTGCCGATGCGCGTGCCGGCCTGGGTCACCACCATCGCCTCGGTGGCGTCGTCGTCGAAGAAGCGGGAGAGCCCGAAGTCGCTGACCTTGACGAAGTCCCCGCCGTCGGCGGCGTTGTCGAGGAGGAGCACCGTCTGCGGGGAGAGGTTGCGGTGGACCACGCCCACCTGGTGCGCGGCCGCGATCCCCATCGCCACCTGGGCGGCGATCGAGGCGGCTCGCTCCGGATCCAGCGCCCCCTTGTCGATGACCTCCTGCAGCGGCGTGGCCGCGAGGTACTCCATCACCAGGAAGCCGGAGTCGCCGTGGATGCCGGTGTCGACGACCTTGACCGTGTGCGGGCTGTCGATGAGCCCGGTCGCCTGCAGCTCACGCCGGAAACGCTCGGTCTTCTCCTTGTTCCCGGAGACGGACGCGTGCGGGACCTTCACGTGGTAGAGCTTGCCGTCGTGCAGGCCGCGGGCCGCGTACACACGACCGAGCATCGCGTCCGTGACGAAGCGCTCGACGCGGAAACGTCCTCCGAGATCGGCTCCGATCAGGGCGTCCTGGCTCACCGGCGCATCATGCCACGGATCGCCTCCGCCGGGACACGGCGTCGCGTGCAAGGATCACGGACGGGCGTTGATCACGCGGTCGATCGCCTCCTTGCGCCGCTCCACGAGCTGCAGCCTCGAAGCGTCGGCTTCGGCCTCGGCCTGTGCCCTCAGGCTCGCGTGGGTCCGGACCCGGATGCCCGCGTCGGTGTTCTCGGTCCACAGGCGGGTGATCTCGGGATCCCCCACGTCCACGAGGCCGTCCGGGGTCCGCGTCAGCACCAGGCGGAGCACGACGGAGTCGCGGGTGCGTGCGTTCTGCATGTTGGAGACGAAGTTGCCCAGCGAGTACGCGATGACCGCGTGCGTGCCGTCCGCGCGCTCCACGCGCTCGATGGGCTGCAGCACGTGCGGGTGGTGGCCGAGGATCACGTCGACACCGGCCTCCACGAGGCGGTGCGCGAGCGCCGGGTACTCCGGGAGCGGGGTGTCGCGGTACTCGTTGCCCCAGTGGAAGGACAGCACGACCACGTCCGCCATCGCCTCGGCGGTCCGCACGGCGCCGAGGATGCGGTCCTCGTCGAGGGCGTAGTGCACGGCGTCGCGGTCGATGCCGTCGCACAGCCCGTCGCAGTGCTTGTCGCCCGCGAAGAACACGTTGGGGGCGTCGGCCCCCGTGTTCCCGTCGATGTTCGACAGGTCCGCCATCGCCAGGAACGCGACCCGCACGCCGTCCACCTCCGCGATGTACGGGCTGCGGGCCTCGACCTCGTTCGGGCCGGCGCCCACGGGGTGCAGCCCGGCCTCGCGCGCGAGGGTCCACGTCTCCACGATCCCCTCGGGGCGCTGATCGTAGGCGTGGTTATTCGCCATCGAGACCACGTCGACGCCAGCGGCCACCAGCCCCGCCAGCATCTCCGGGGGCGCGTCGAAGACCTCGTCGTGGACCCGCTCCTTCACGTCGGGGGCCACGGGCGACTCCAGGTTCGCGAACGCGAGGTCCGTCGTCCCGAGCAGCGGCGCAGCCTCGGCGAAGATCCAGTCCCAGCCCTTCTCGGCGGCCGTCGCCTTGACCTTGCGGTGGGGGAGGACGTCGCCGACGGCCGACAGCGTGATCTCGATCGGAGCGGGCTCCGGCGCCGGCCCGAGGTCGACGTCGGGCGTCACTCCTCGCGCTCCTGGGGCAACAGGTCCCACGAGCACTTCTGGCCCCCGGAAGGCACGATCTGGTACGGGGGCGTGGCGGGGAGCGGCGGTGGGATCTTCGAGCAGCCGGGATCCTCGGCGTCCTTCAGCCCGTCGTAGTCGTTGTCCACGCCGTCGGAGCACGACGTCCCGCTGTCGTGCGACTCGGGGTCGGGCCGCCCCTCGAGCCACTTGTCGGGGATGCGGTCCCACACGCGCTGGAACCACGCCTCGTACTGCGCGGCGTGCTCCGGGCTCGTGATGATCACGGTGTTCTCGTCGTTGTCGTCCTCGCCGGCCCCCGTCCAGTTCATGGAGCCCGCGACGACCACGCGCCCGTCGATCACCGCGCTCTTGGCGTGCAGCTTGCCGCCCCAGTCCTCGATCTTGACCGGGATTCCGGCGAGCCGGAGCACCTCGTGCTTGCTGTACTCGTTGCCGGCGCCGGTGCTGTCGAGGATCACGCGGACCTTCACCCCGCGGGCGTGCGCGTCCAGCAGGTCCTGGGCGACGCCCTTGTGCGTCAGGAAGAAGACGGCGATGTCGATCGTGCTGTTCGCGCTCTTCAGCAGGGGCTCGACGACCTTCTTCATCGGCGTGTGCTGCGGCGAGAAGTAGATGTCGACGCTGGTGTCGTCGTCGATGGCGGCGTGCATCGGCAGCGCCTGCGTCGCCTTCTCGTGGTGGAACTTGCCCGCGACCATCTGGTCGATCTCGGACGTGTAGAACTCGGCGACCGCGGTGGAGTCCATCGTGACCACCAGGTTGCCGTTGTACCCCCCGGCGCAGGAGTCGCTCGCGTTCGTGGACCCCGTCCACACCAGGTGCCCGTCCACCACCACGAACTTGTCGTGCATGATGTCGCCCTGGAACGTGATCGGTTCACGGCTGACGTGGGCCGAGAGGTAGCAGCGGCCGTTCCCCATGTCGAAGGCGTTGCACTGCAGCGGCCCCTCGAAGCCCAGCGGGCGCGGGCAGCGGTACTTGATGTTGCCGAACGACCGCTGGGTCGCGAGCGTCTGCAGGTCGGTGTTGTAGTCGGTCTTGATCTGCGGGAACGCCTGCATCCACTCGGTGGTGTCGTCGTAGTAGTTGACGTTCTTCACGTCCATGTCGACGACGCCGCGGACCACCACCCCCCGAGCCTGGGCCGCCTTCATCGCGTCATAGAGCGCGGTCTGGCCGCGGAAGCCGTAGAACGCGAAGTCGATGGTCTTCGTCGCGCCCTCGATCATCTGCAGGAGCGTGGCGCACAGCGGGGCGTCGCACTTGTCCATCGGGGCGGCCCGATCCGACGGCGGGTCGTACAGCACCAGGCGCAGGTCGTCCGCCTGGGCCACGGACAGCAGCGTCCACCACATGGACTCCTCCGAGACAACGCGGGAGTGTACCGCCCCGGGCCCGCTCCCGTCACCCGGGAGCCGCGAGCAGCTTCGCGACCTCCCCGATGTCCCAGGCGGTGTCGCGGTACCTCGCGAGCACGCGGCCCTGCTCGTCCAACACCACGAACAGCAGGTCGTGGGTGATGCCCAGCCCCTTGCCGTCGACCCGCAGCCCCGCCTTCTCGGCGACCCCGACCAGCACCTCGTCCGGCACCAGACCGAAGTCCCACCGGCCAGGGATCGCGCCGTGCTCCTTCGCGTACGCCTTGAGGACGCCGGGCGAGTCGTACCCGGGATCCATCGTCACCGCGATCAACCGCGCGTGCTCGGGCATCACCTCCTGCAGCGCAGCGAGCTTGGCGACCGTGGCGGGGCAGTACTCCGGGATCGGGCAGCGGGTGTAGACGAAGGTGAGCAGCGCGCGGACGTTCTGGCCCTCGCCCAGCGTCAGCGACGGCCCGGTCGGCACGCGCAACGGCGTGCGCGGGAAGATGGCGCCCACCGGCACCTCCTGACCCGGCTTCAGGTCCGGCGGGCGCTCGTGCTCCTTCGTGACCTCCACGCGCACCAGGTGCGTGCCGGGATCCCCGACGACGAGCGTGGCGGACACGACGTCACCCGGGTCCACCCCCGCCATCAGCGCGCCGTCCTCCACCCGGAAGGGCATCGTCATCGCGGGCATGAACCCCTCGATGTCGTCGTGCGCGATGACCAGCTCGTGGTCCCGGACCTCGGTCACGGTCCCCGTCAGCTCGTAGCGCGGGGGCTCCGAAGCGCAGGACCACAGCAGCAGCCAGGACACGGCACCTCCTCGTCGAGGCGCAGCGTATCAAGCGACGGCGAGCTGCTCCGTCTCCCGACCCCGCAGACCCGCGACGACCATGGCGCGGTGCAGGTGGGAGTGGATCGCGTGCTCGCCGAAGGTCGTCGGCAGCAGGTACAGCTTGATCTCGTCCGAGGTCGCCTCGTACGGGACCCAGAGCTCGTCGGCCCAGGCGACGAGGGCGTCGTGGACGTCGTCCTGGTCGACGTCGACCCGGAAGATCTGCGCGCCGGACCTCGCTCGGAGCACGGCCTGTTCGAGCAGGCGCACGGCGGTGAGCGCGGTGGACTGGCGGAGATCGAGGTGACGGGTGGCTGCCATGACCCGTCCTTCGTACCTCGGTCCTCGTCCAGCCTTGGTTTCTCCGCGGTTACCGGGAGCTGATCTCCACCTGGTCGGAGATGGCGATCGAGCCGTCCAACAGCCCGTCTCCGGCGGTGTCACCGCGACCGTGCCGCTCCACGAAGGCCAGCGCGAGCGTGCGGACGATGCGCCAGCCCTCGTCGGGATCGATGCTGTCGGGCGGATCGCCGACGAGGCCGGAGAAGTCGGTGAACGCCTGATGTCCGGCGATGGGCAGGTGGGCGCGCACGTCGTCGGGCTCGTCGAGCGCCGCCCAGGCGGGATCGCCGTCGGAGGTGCTCGAGCCGTCGTGCCCGCCGGTCATCAGCAGCTCGGGCCGATCGATCGCCGCGATGCCGTCGGCACCGAACAGGCGGAAGTCGCCCGGCGCCATCGCCACCACCGCGCGGATGCGGGGATCGCCGAGCCCACCGCGGAAGCGATCGGCCTGCGTCTCGTCCATCGTGCTGCAGAAGGAGCTGGTGTCGGTGCCGTCGAGGCAGGCTGGCAGCAGATCGTCGATCGCGTACGTCGCGCCGCCCAGGGCGTGCACCGTGTATCCCCCGAAGCTGTGGCCGATGACCACGACCTCGTCGGTGACGGCATGGATCGCGGCGGCCTCGTCGATCACCGCGGAGATGTCGGCGGGCCGCTCCCAGTAGATCGCGGTCTCCCGGTCGGAGCCGTCGAGCATGGTGTTGTCGGTGTGATCGGGCGCCAGCACGAGCCAGCCGTGGGACGCGAGGTGCTCCATCAGGAAGCTCGAGTTCTCCGCGTATCCCTGGTGGCCGTGGCTGAAGACCGCGACCGGCAGCGGCTCGTCGATGGGCGCCACCCCGCCGTACACACCCTCCTCGACCGCGGCGCCGAGGTAGACCACGGGCAGGCCGCTCGTGGCCTCCGTCGGGTACCAGACGGCGAGCCGCAGCGTCCGGGGCTCGGTCTGGAGCGCGTCGGACCAGGTGACGGAGCGCTCCTCGTACCCGATGGACCAGGGGCCGGGCCCCGAGAAGCGCACCAGCGGGTCGACGGGCTCGGTGAGGGCGTCGGTGTCTTCGGGGCCACAGGCCCACAGCATCGTCCACAGCATGGCAGGCGACGTATCCCGCTGCTATCTCCATGGGATGGTCGTGTTGGCGGTGATCGGCGGCACGCCGCTGCCGACCGCGCTCGGGCCGGTGGTGGCGCTGCTCGACGGGGACGACCGGGTGTCGTGCTCGGGGGTGCTCGTGGGCGAGCGGCACGTGCTCACGGCGGCCCACTGCGCCGATGCGACCGCGGTCGCCTGGGGCACGGACCTGCGGAACGAGGCACCCGACGAGGTCCGCGCGATCACCGGTGTCGAGCTCCCCGACGACCACGTCCCCGGCGAGCACGGCTCGGATCTGGCGGTGCTGGAGCTGGTGTCCGCGGCTCCGGCGCCGTCGTGGCCGGTGGCGACACGGACGGTGGCTCCCGGCGACCGGGTCAGCATCTACGGGTTCGGCGTCACCGGGGAGCTGCTCGACGACGCCGGGCTCAAGCAGGGAGCGACGCTCGAGGTCCTCGACGTGGGGCCGGACACGTTCCTGTCGTGGTCGCCCGACGCGAACGCCTGCTCGGGCGACTCCGGCGGGCCGGCGGTCGCGGACGGCGGAGAGGGTGCCTGGGTGGTCGGGGTGAACACCTGGGTCGATCCGGCCTGCCTCGGCGGGAAGACCGGGACGACGCGGATCGACCAGCGCCTCGACTGGCTCGGGGCCGTCGTGCCGGACCTCGTGACCGAGCCCCTGCGGCCGTCGTTGGACACGGAACCCCGGGGCGGCTGCTCGCACGTGCCCGGGGGCGGTGCGTGGATGTCCCTGGTGGGCATCTGGATGCGGAGAAAGAGCCGCAGTTGATGGGTAGGAGTGCGTGGGGACGCGATCCTGAGGCCTGGCACGCGCCTTGCTTCTTGTCCTGGGTGTTCGAGGTCCGGCAACGGCGGCTCCGCGTTCATCCCCGCACACGTCGCGTGAGCCGCCTTGCCGGACGACTCGTCCGGACGGACCTCGGTACATCCTGATACGAGAATCGGCGTCGCTCGCGCGTGACCTGGGGGACCTCCAAGGAGGTACGCATGCTCGTCGCGTGGCTGGCCGTCGCTCAAGCCCAGGATCTGACCCTCTCCTTCCCGCAGCTCCGTCCCGGACAGCAGGTCACCTTCACGATCGGTGGCCTGAACCAGGGCGAGAGCGCCACCCTGGTGCGGGCGAACGCCGTCGGCCCCGGGCTCTGCCCCGCGTCGCTGGGCGGGATGTGCCTGGACATCACGGGATCGCCGGCCATCGTCGCGTCCGCGGTCGCCAACGCCAGCGGCATCGCGCGGATCACGCTCACCGTCCCCGCGAACGTGCCGAACGGGCTCGACGCGGCGCTCCAGGCGGTGGCCGTGCGCGGCGTCGGCGGGGTGGACAGCGTGAAGTCCCGCGCCGTGGGGACGACCGTGACAACGGGTGCGGTGTGCCCGGTCTACGCCGATCCGACCGTGCTCCCCGGTGGTGACGGCTCGGCCGGCCAGCCCTACCCCTCGATCGGGTACGCCATGGCCTTCCGCGACCCGAGCTGCACCGACGTGCTGCTGTACCCGGGCACCTACGACGAGACGATCGACTACGGCGGTGTGGACCTGTCGATCAGCTCGCTCGAGGGTCGGGACGCGACCATCCTGTCGTCGAGCGTCGGCGGCACGCTGGTGCGCATCGACAGCGGTGAGACCTCGGCGGCGATGCTCCAGGGCGTGACGCTGCACTGCGAGCTGAACCCCTGGTCGCAGGCCATCTACCTCGACGCTTCGAGCCCGGTCCTCGACGACCTCGTGATCGAGGGCTGCGGCGGCACGTTCGGCGCGGTCCGCATGGGCGGATCGGGCTCGGCGCACCTCACGAACAGCCTGATCACCGGGAACATCGACACCGCGATCGTCGTGCCCTCCGGCACCCACGTGATCAGCGGCAACACGATCAGCGCGAACGGGAACGTGGGCGCGGGCGGCACCACCGGCGCTGCCCTGCACATCTCGGGCGGGGCGCCGCTCGTCGAGGGGAACCGCATCGAGAACAACCTCGGGAGCGCGGAGCCGGTCGTCTACCTCAGCAACGCGACCGCGAGCATCGTGAACAACCTGTTCCTCACGAACTCGGGCCACTCGACGATCTACGCCTACTACGACTCGGGCAGCGACATCGTGAACAACACGTTCGTCGCCAACGACGGTCGCGGCATCTACTTCTACTACGCCAGCGGCACGAACTTCGTGAACAACATCGTGTCGAACCAGGCGAGCTACGCGGCCTACTCGGCGGGTGGCACCTGGGTCTACTACAACAACGACGCCTACCCCGCGCAGTACGGCGGCAGCATGGGCACCCCCACCGGCAGCAACGGCAACATCGCGGTCGACCCCCGGTTCGTGGGCGGCGGCGACTACAACCTGGTCTGGGGGTCCGCGTGCATCGACTCGGGCTGGGACGGGTCGGGCTACGGCGTCACCACCGACATCCTCGGCCGGTCGCGCCCGCGGGGCCTGGGGTACGACCTGGGGGCCTACGAGACCTGGTAGGGGATACTGGCGGGCATGCTGCTCCTGCTCGCACTCGCCTGCCGGCACCCGACGCCCGTCCAGCCCGTCGGGCCGGCCCCCGTCCCCGATACCCAGCCCGAGGCGGCGAACGCGTGTCGGGCGGGGCTGCGCCCGGTCCACGCCTCCCGCGCGATGGTGGTTTCGGCGCACCCCGAGGCCTCCCGCATCGGCGCCGAGATCCTGCGGCGGGGCGGGAGCGCCGCGGATGCGGCGGCGGCGGTGGCCATCGCGCTCACGCTGGTGGAGCCGCAGTCCTCGGGCATCGGGGGCGGCGCCTTCCTGCTCCACCACGACGGCCCGACGAAGACGCTGACGGCCTGGGACGGACGGGAGACCGCGCCGGCGACGGCGGGCCCGGACCTGTTCGTCGGTGAGGACGGCAAGGGCCGACCGTGGCCGCAGGTCGTGCCGGGCGGGCTGTCGGTGGGGACGCCGGGGCTCCTGCGGCTGCTCGAGGCGCTGCACGCCGAGCAGGGGAAGCTCGCGTGGGCCGAGCTGATCGCGCCGACGATCGCGCTCGCGGAGGAGGGGTTCACCGTGACCCCGCGGATGGCGACCTCGATCGCCCAGGTCGAGCGGACGCCGATGGACCCGCTGCGACGGGAGGAGGCCACCCGCGCCTACTTCTACCCCGGGGGCAGGGCGCTCGCGGCCGGCGACCACCTGCGGAACCCGGCGCTGGCGGCCACGCTGCGGGCGGTCGCTGCGGGCGGCGCGGACGCCTTCTATACCGGGCCGATCGCCGAGCACCTCGTCGCTGCCGTGCACGACGCGTCGGTGAACCCCGGACGGCTCGAGCCGAGCGACCTCGCGAGCTATCGCCCCGTCCGGCGCGAGCCCGTGTGCCTGGACTACCGCGGCCACCGCGTGTGCGGGCACCCTCCGCCGACCTCGGGCGGGACGACGGTGCTCTCCATCCTGGGCGCGCTCGAGCCCTTCGACCTCGCGGGAATGCCGGTGGACGGCGTCGCCGCGACGCACCTCGAGGTCGAGGCGACGCGGCTCGCGTGGGCGGACCGCGAGGCGTACCTGGCGGACCCGGCGTACGTCGGCGTCCCGGTCGACGCGATGCTCGCCGACGACTACCTCGCGTCCCGCGGGGCGCTGATGTCGGTGGACGCGCGGCTCGCGACCGTCGCCGCCGGCGAGCTGCCGCTGCCCGTCGCCTCGGGGGCGCTGTGTCCCGAGGGCCGCGACACCACGCAGATCGTGGTGGTGGACGGCGACGGCGACGTGGTGAGCATGACCTCCAGCATCGAGAACGCGTTCGGGTCGGGGCTGTTCGTGGACGGATTCCTGCTGAACAACCAGCTCACGGACTTCGCGCGCGATCCCGTCGACGAGGGCGGGCACCCGGTCGCGAACGCGGTGGCGGCCTGCAAGCGCCCGCGGAGCAGCATGGCGCCGACGATCGTGCTGGACGCGGACGGCGAGGTGGAGCTCGCTCTCGGCTCACCCGGCGGCAGCCGCATCATCGGGTACGTCGCGCGCGTGCTGGTGGACGTGCTGGACCACGGGCTCGACGTGCAGGCGGCGGTGTCGCGACCGAACCTGGCGGTCACCGGCGCCGTGGAGCTCGAGGACGACTGTGGGGAGCCGGCGTGGCCAGCGGAGACGGTCGCCGGCCTCGAGGGCCTGGGTCACACGGTGAAGCGCGGGTCGCTCAACAGCGGCCTGGCCGCGATCCAGCGAGTCGACGACGGCTGGTTGGGCGCGGTGGATCCCCGGAGGGAGGGGGAGGCGGTCCCCGTCGACTGACCCGGGTAGGAGGTTGCATGCCCATCGACGCCCACGAGGCCAACCGTCGGTCCTGGAACGCGGTCACCCCCGCCCACCAGAGCCACAAGCGCGACCAGGCAGGCTTCCTCCGCGCCGGAGGCTCGACGCTGTTCCCGGACGAGGTCGAGCTGCTCGGCGACCTGCGCGGGCGCCGCCTGGTGCACCTGCAGTGCAACTGCGGGCAGGACACGCTCTCGCTCGCGCGGCTGGGCGCCGAGGTCACGGGGGTGGACATCGCGGATCTCGCGGTCGAGGAGGCCCGGGCGTTGTCGGCGGCGAGCGGGATCCCCGCGCGCTTCGATCGCGCCGACCTGTTCGACTGGTTCGTGGACGCGCGGACCCGCGGCCGTCGGTTCGACGTGGCCTTCTCGTCCTACGGGTTCCTCGGCTGGCTCTCGGACCTCGGGGTGTGGGCCAGGGGCGTCGCGGACGTGCTCGAGCCCGGCGGCCGCTTCGTCGGCCTCGAGTTCCACCCGTTCGCCTTCGTGTTCGGGCCTTCGTGGGACCGCGCCCATCCCTACCAGACGGGCGGCGTCGCCCTCGAGGAGGAGGTGGGCGTCGGCGACTACGTGGGAGCGTCCGGCGACGCGCTCGCGCCCTCGGGCTTCGAGGAGGGCGTGGTGGGCTTCGAGAACCCGCACCCCACGCGCGAGTTCGCCTGGGGCGTGGGTGACCTGCTCACGGCGCTGCTGGACGCGGGCCTCGTGCTGGAGGTGGTGCGCGAGTACCCGTACGCGAATGGCTGGCGCGGCTTCGAGGGGATGGCGCCGCTCCCGGGACAGCGGTGGACGGTCCCCGAGGGCACACCGGCGCTGCCGCTGATGCTGGGCGTCGTCGCTCGGAAGCCGCGCTGATCGTGTAGGCTCCTCCCGTGGTCACCCGTACGTCCAGCGCGACCCGTCGGCTGATGTCGATGGTCGTCCGCCAGCCGCAGCTGCGAGTGGATCGCGCCAAGACGCCAAGACGCCAAGACGCCAAGACGGGAGTGCCGGGGCCGGGGCGAACCGGCCACTCGAGGAGCTCAGCTGGGCGGCTCGTACAGCATTCTGAGGTGGGTTTGGGCAACTGGGTTTACGACAAGGCTTCACTACGCGACTTCTTCAGCATGGTTGTGGTCTACTGCCCCGACTTTCCACATGAGGACTACCTCGAACCGGAACAGCAATTGACCGTGGAATCAGCTTTCGCGGAACTGCGAACGGGACTTCTCTTCTTTCCCGCTCTGCGGCGGAACACCGAGCTCCGTGAGTCAGTGGAGGAAAGACTACTCCAAGCTGAGCAGGAATTTCTGCGCGGAGAAGCCAAACGCGGGAGCTGGCTGGTTCAGCAGGTAGAGGATGCTCTTTTTGGCGGTCCACCTCTCAAAGAGTAGGGGCTCCAGGTGATGGACGACTGCGGCTGCGTCCCAGATCACCCACTCCCCCCGCTGGATCAACATGGCCGGGCACCGGAGCATGTTGCGATCAACCCCTGCGAGGACGTTGCGGGCTTTC
>JACKER010000071.1 GCA_020632925.1 Alphaproteobacteria bacterium
ACCAGCGCCGGAACCCGAGCCATCCCCGGAGCCCGAACCAGCGCCGGAACCCGAACCAGCGCCGGAACCCGCCCCGGAGCCGGACCCGCCCACCGAAGCCACGATGGAGGCCACGACCGAGGCCGCGCCTGCGTCGCCCGTCGAGTCGACGCCGGAGCCGGAGCCCGAGGTCCCCGCCGCCGCCCTCCCGCCGCCGCCCTCCGACGCACCGCCCGAGCCCGCAGCGGCCACGCCGGCGCCCGAGGAGGAGCTCGTCACGCCCGCCCCGAGCGCCCGCGGCGACAGCTGGTTCCTCGGGACCAACTCCCCGGCGCCCGAGCGTGAGGTCGACGACCTCGGCGTCGTCCAGCGCAAGCAGCTCCCGACCTGGGTGCCCGCAGCGGTGGTGCTCGGCGCGGGCGGCCTGTTCGTGTTCGTCCTGGTGATCTGGCTCGCGCTGACCTGACGGGCGGCGCGCTACTTCACGCCGGCGACGCCGAACAGGGGCAACACGTGCACCCCCGTCCCCATGCGGGTCGCGGGGTGGTCCGCCTCGAGCTTGGCCAGCGCCTTCTCGACCGCGACCAGGTCGCCGTCCGTCTCCGACAGCCGCCCCGCGTCCGCCAGCGCCTCGATCCGCCGCCGGAGCCGGCGCGCGAACGCCGGGAACGTCGTCCGCTGCGCGATCTGCACCGCGTGGACGACGGTCTCGACCGGCTCGAGGCCCACCTCGGCCATCCGCCGTCCGAGCTCGGGTCCGAGCGCGATGCCCGGCTGACCGAGCTCGTCCTCGGTGCCCGAACCGAGCCGGATCACCTCGTCCACCCGCTCGCAGAGCCCCTGGAACAGGTCGTTGAACCCGAGCAGGGACCGGTCGAACCAGAACTGCTGCCCGAGCGAGTCCGGCTCGACCACGATCATCCGCCCGCCGGGCGACAGCAGGCGCGCCGCCTCCGCGAACAGCGGCCGGGTGTCCTTCACCGACTGCAGGCTCATCACGCAGAGCACCACGTCCACCGCGCCGTCGGGCACCGGCAGGCCGAAGGGGGTGTGCATCTGCAGCGCCACGCGGTCCGCGAGACCGGCGGCGGTCAGGTTCCGCTTGGCCATGTCCACCTGGACCTGGGTGGCGTCGATCCCGAGGTACTCCATCTGGGGGCGCTCGGGCAGCAGGGCCAGCGCGGACCACCCGAGCCCGCAGGACAGGTCGATCGCACGCTTGGCGTCCGCCGGCACCAGCCCGAGCAGCATCCGGGTGAACGACTCGTCCCACCAGCCCGTGCCCGCGGTCCGGTGCGAGGCTCCGAGGCTCCGCTCGACCCGGAAGGTGCCCGTCGTGGGACCCATCGTCGCGACAGCCGCCCCGGCCCGCCCCGAGCGCGCCTCGGGGACCGTCACCCCGCGAACGGCGCACCGCTCCGCCAGCACCTTCTCGTAGACCTCGTCCGAGATCCCGAGCTTGTTGGCCTGGTCGCGGACGAACGCCTCCTCGTCGGGCGTGAGCACCCCGTCCGCGAGCACGCCGTCGATCGCGAGCTCCAGCAGGGGCACCTGCGACGCCACACGCTCGCCCGTCACGGCCGCGTGGTACGCCGCCGGGTCCGCCACCAGCTCCTCGAGCTTGCGGTAGCTCTTGATCAGGTGGGTGGACGCCGCCTTGTACTTGGGGTTGCCCTGCATCGACTGCATGCGCTTGCGCGCCTTCTCGAGGGCGCTCTTCGCGTCCGCGGGGGGCGTGCTCTCGGTCACGCCGAGCCACGTCAACAGGTCCGGTGCGTTGACCAGGTTGCACAACAGCGACGCCGCTTCCAGGGCCTCCGTGTTCATCTCGGGAGCTCCTAGTGCGTCGTCATCCAGGTCTCGAGCTCGGAGAGCACCGTCTCGAGACCGGACGTCTGGAACCATCGCACGAGGAAGCCGGGCACCGAGCCGCCCGGGTCGTACTCCAGGTGGTCGACCACGACGAGCCCGTCGGGGCCATCCCGGAACTCCCAGTAGCCGGTGTCGAAGGCGACCATCACGTGCCCGCCGTCCTTGGGCTCGCTCGGCTCGAGCGTCCAGCCGAAGCGCAGGCCACCGCCGTCCACCCTGGTCTTCTGCATCTTGAGCAGCGCCTCGCGGTCGGAGATCCCCTTCGCTCGGTGCACCTGGCGGACGTAGGCCACGTCGCCCTCGGTGCGCTCGATGTCGCTGGACACGATGCTCGAGAAGATCTCGTCGTGCGTCGCCCAGCCCGAGAAGAGCGCGTCGGCCTTCTCGAGGGTCACCCCGGGCCAGGTGCACTCGGCGTGCATCGGGACCACGCCGTTGTCCATCGCCGGGCCGAGGAACATCTGGCAGTGCTCGGTCGAGCGGGTGGGACGGTAGTTCGGGGGGGCGGCCAGGGCCGCGGTCGTCATGAGCCACATGGCGCCCCCATATCCGGCCGCCGCGAAGTTGGGGGCGGGCTACGCTCCGTGCGGAGGTCGAGGTGAGGACGACGCTGCTGGTGGCGTGGACGCTGGTGGGCTGCCGTGGGTATCACGAGCGGGATCAGCCGCGGGACACGTCGCTCTACTCCTGTCTGCCGTACGCGCTGGAGTGCCCGAGCTGTACGCTCGACCAGGATCTCGCCCTCCCGGACCCGATCCGTCACTGGCGGTGCGAAGACCCCGCGCTGGGCACGCTCACGGGTGTCACCCACCGTGGCGAGAACATCCTCGCGAACGACGAGCATTACTACGACAGCGACGGGGTGCGGGTCGCGGCGCACCGAGCCTGGGACGACGACGTCCCGATCTGCGACAAGGCAACGTTCGGCACTGACGAATGGTGGGGCGAGATCCTGGACTGTGCGCCGACGTGCGAGGTCGACCCGACGCTCGAGCTGGCCGACCCCGCGCTCCCCCCCTGCGGGTAGGGTCGGGGCAGAGGAGTTACTCCGGGCCCGATCAGGAGACTCGATGAGCGACGACGCGACGCCCGGCACCGCTCCGACCGCCCCGGCCAAGGAGCCGGCGCCCGCGGACCCGACGCCGCCCTCCTCCGGCGGCCTGCCGGGCTGGGCGCCCTGGGCGGTGGGCGCGGTGGTCGTGGTGGGGCTGGTCGCCGGGGCGATCGCAGCGTTCGGCGGGCTCGGCCTCGGCGGTCCGCCCCCGGAGCCCGAACGCGAGCCGGACGTGGTCCTCGTCGTGATGGACACCGTCCGCGCCGACCACCTCCACCTCTGCGGGCACGACAAGCCGAACACGCCGGTCATGGACGGCCTGAAGGCAGAGGGCTGGCAGGTCCGGTGCGACGCGATCGCGCCCGCGCCCTGGACCGTGCCGAGCCACGTCAGCTTCTTCACCGGCGTCCACTACGTCGACGCCCGCCAGTACGACGGCGACGATGGCAAGACCCTCGCCATGCAGATGGCGGACAAGGGCTACGACACGCTCTTCCTGTCGGCCAACATGGTCCTCCGCAAGACGGAGGTGTTCACCCAGGGCTTTCGGGTGACGCAGACCGCGCGCAACTTCAACCAGCTCAAGGGGCCACGCTTCCCGCTGGCGCTCGACGAGATCCTGCAGCAGGCGGATCCCGAGAAGCCGATGTTCCTGTTCCTCAACCTCGTGGACGCGCACGCCCCGTACCCGCCGATCCCCCGCGGGGTGACATGGGCCAAGCCTCAGCGCGGCATCCAGCACCGACGCTTCGAGACCGAGGGGAGCAGCCCCTTCCACCGGTACATGACCGGCCAGATGACCCCCGAGGAGTCCGCGAAGTACAAGGTGCAGGTCGAGAACGGGTACGACTACGGCATCTTCCTGGCCGACCAGAACATCGGCGCCATCCTCGACGCCCTGCGGGCCCGCGGCCGGATGAAGAACTACCGGATCGTGATCACGTCGGACCACGGCGAGCTGCTCGGCGAGCACAGCGTGATCGGGCACGGTGACACCCTGTTCGAGCCGGGCTTGCGGGTCCCCTTCCTCTACAAGGACAGCTCGGCCGAGGGTGCGCAACTCCCGGAGCACCAGCTCAACGGCATCCAGGCGTTCTACCTGCTCCGCGACGGGAAGCTCGGCGAGATCCCCGACCCGCCCTACGCCACGAACTACCAGGCCCAGGGCCCGGAGTCCTCGAACGGGCTCGTGATGTGGACACCCGACGGCGAGAAGCTGGTGTGGAAGAACGGCGAGCGGTTCCGCTTCGACCTCAAGGCCGACCCCGAGGAGAAGAACCCGCTGCCGATCGAGGGCGCGCCGATGCTGGACCGGTTCGAGCAGCTGGTCGAGAAGAACCAGCCCGTCATCGAGCTCGAGGACCAGGCCAAGGACCCGGAGACCATCCAGCTCCTCCGGGCCGCCGGCTACGTCGAGTGACCGTCGCCGTGCTTGAAGGGTGCGCGCCGCCTCGCTACCAGGGGCGGTCGGAGGTGCGATGTCTGCCGCGCAGGTGACCGGGCCGCTCGATCCGCGGACCTGGCTCCGCGATGGGTGGCTGTGGGCCGCGTTGCTCGTGGGGTTCGCCCTCCGGGCGGGCATGCTCGCCGAGTGGCCGCAGTTCGAGTGCCTCCGCGACGAGTGCATCTACCGGGGCATGGCGGTGACCATCCTCGAGGGGCACGGGCTGGCGACCTCCAACAAGGGCTGGCTGCCCTCCCCGGGGTACCCGTACCTGATGGCGGCGTGCCGGACGTTCTTCGGCTCGATGTTCGCCCTCAAGATCATCCAGGTCTTCCTGTCGACGGCCTCCGCGATGATGGTCTACGGGATCGGCTTCGAGGTCGCCGACCGCCGCACCGCGCGCATCGCCGCCTGGCTCTTCGCGCTCAACCCGACCATCGCCTGGTTCACGAACACCTGGTGGATCGAGACGGTCTACATCTTCTTCCTCTGCGCCGCCGCGCTGTGGATGCTCGCGGCCCGGCGCAACGCCGACCAGGGCCAGGCCGTGGTCTCCGGCATGATGCTCGGCGGAGCGGTGCTGTTCCGTGGCGTCGCGACGTACCTGCCGCCCTTCTGGGTGCTGGCCGCGATCTACCCGTCCGAGGGCGATCCGTTCCGGTGGGAGACGTGGTGGGAGTCGGCGCGGCAGCGCTGGCGGACCGCGCTCGCCTTCGTCGTGGCCATGACGCTGACGGTCGCCCCGTACAGCATCTATGGCTCGACCCACTACGGCGGCTTCATGATCACGGACGCCACCGCCGGCCACGTGCTCTACCTCGGGAACAACGACTTCCCGCCGCTGACCTTCGACTACGGCAACGGGATGCTGACGCAGCCGGTGTTCGAGCGGTACCTCTCGAGTGGCCGCCGCCCCTGCAACCGCGAGGTCCCGCCGGTGCAGTCGAGCGCCTGCGAGGTCTCCGAGACGGTGGCGTGGGCCATGCACCACCCGTCGGCCTGGTTCGCGCGCATCCCCGTGCGCCTGGCGCAGATGTTCAACCCGAACAGCTTCCTGACGCGCCACGTCCGGTGGGGATACTGGCCCGGCTTCCCATGGTGGGCCAAGGAGGCGCTGTCCGTCACGATCGTCGCGTTCAGCGCCGCCCTGATGCTCCTCGGGACGGTGGGCGCCTGGGGTCGAGCGCGCGGCCCGTACGCGATGATGGCCGTCGGGACCACGCTGTGGACCCTGTTCACCATCGCCACGAGCTACGGCATGACCCGCTTCCGGCTGCCGCTCGAGGCGATGTGGACGGTGTACCTCGCGTTGTTCCTGGCGAACCCGCGGGCCTGCATCGAGGCCATCCGCCAGGACTCGTGGCGCCTCGTCGGCGTGCTGCTCACGGTGCCGCCGGTGTTCGCGCTCATGCTGTGGTACCTCCCCACCGGGTTCCCGGCGTTCTGGTAGGCTCGCGCTCCATGCTCACGCTCCTCACCCTGCTGGCCTGCGAGCCCATCCCCTCGAGCGGACGGATGCTCGAGCCCGTGCGGGTGACGGGCCCCGCTCGTGCTCCGGCCGCCGCGCCCGCCCCGGCCTCCGGTCCGCAGGGAGACTTCGACTTCGAGTCCGAGGATCGCGAGGGCGCCTCGGGCGAGGGCGAGCAGGACCCCATCGCCCTGCAGGCCCGCCTGCTGGGGCTGTCGCCGGACCAGGTCGCGCGGCCGGCACCCGCGCCCGAGCCGGCACCCGCACCCACCGCGCCCGCGCTGCCCGCCGTGGCCGCGCCCATCTGGGACCCGAGCCGCCCGCTGCCCGACGTGCAGTTCGGCGTCCGCGTGCTCGGGGTGCTCCTCGACCTGCAGCCGCCGCGGGCCATCATCGGCCTGCCCGACGGGCGCGAGCAGGTGGTGACGCCTGGCGCGATGCTGCCGGCCGAGGGCCTGGTCGTGCTGGCCATCGGACGGGACGCGGTCCAGGTCGCGCGCGTGACGCCCTCGGGCTTCTATGCCCGGGTGGACACCGAGACCATCCGCGCGCTCTACCCTCAGCAGGGAACCACCGCTCCCTGACGGACGTCGGTGTCGGTGGGTTCGACGCCGATGATCCGCTGATCGGGTCCGGGATTTCCCGACACCGTTCACGGCGGGACCACCCTTCTCGCGGGCACGGGGTCTGCTCCGCGGGCGGCCGTGGACCCGACCATCGTCACCGCCGTCGCCACGCTCACCGGCCTGCTGCTGGCCTGCGAGCTGCCAGGACCGTCCTGGGCGTGGGCGCTCCTGCTGGTGGGGTTGCTCCTGGTCACGCGAGGGCGCGGCCTGCTGCGGCTGATCCCGGCGGCCGTCGTCGCCGGCGTGCTCTGCGGTCGCTCCGTGCCGCGCGGTCCGTCGCTCCACGGCCCGGTCACGCTCGTCGGGGTCCGCGTGGGCGCGGGGGGACGCGTCGCGGACGTGTCGGTGGACCGCGTGCGCCGTCCTGGTGGGGACTGGGAGGCGAGCGCCGGCCGCGTTCGAGTGCGGTTCCCCGAGCGGGCGCCGCCCCCGGGGTCGCCGGTGGTCGTGTCCGGCAGCGCGGGTCCGGTGCGGGCCGGGCTGCCGGGAGCGCCCGACCCGGTGCGCGCGGGCCGCCTGGGCGGGGTGAGGACCGAGGTCCGCGCGAGCGCGGTCCGGCGGCTCGACGGGGACGCCGCGGCCCCCATCGACGACGCGCTCGATCGCACCGGGCTCCTGCGGGCGCTGTTGTTCGGCGACACCAGCCGCTGCGCTCGCTCCGCGCTCACGGTCCTGCGCAACACGGGCACCACCCACCTGCTGTCGGTGAGCGGGTTCCACGTCGGCGTGGCGGCGGCGGCCGTCGTGGGCCTCGCGCGCCTGGTCCTGCGCCTCGTCGGGCTGGTGCGCCCGCAGGGGGTGCCCGCGGGTGCGGCCGTGCTCGTGGGGGTGATCAGCGCCTGGGGCTACGTCGCGGTCGCCGGCTGGCCGCTGCCGGCCCAGCGGGCGGCGGGGGCGCTCACCCTGGCGGCGCTGGGGCGGGCGCTGGGGCGGCGCACGGAGCCGCTGCCCGCGCTGTGCCTCGTCGGGCTCTTCCTCGCCGTGATCGATCCGTCCGCCCCCGCCTCGGCCTCGTTCCAGCTCTCGTTCAGCGCGATGCTGGGTCTGATCCTGGTGGTGCCGCGGCTCACCCGCTACGTCCCACCGGACCTGCCGTGGCCCCTGCCCTGGCTGATCGCCGGCCTGGCGGCGACGCTCGGGGCGACGCTCGCGACGCTGCCGGCCTCGGCGTGGTGGTTCCAGTCGCTACCGCCGCTGGCCCCGCTCGCGAACCTGGTGGCGACGCCCGCGCTCGGGCTGGTGGGCGTGCCGTGCGCCGCGCTGGCCGCCTGGGCGCCCTGGCCGCTGGACCAGCTGGGCGGGACGGTGGGCTCGGTGGTCTGCGCCGTGACCCTGCGGATCCTGGCATTCCTGGCGGTGCGGCCCCTCGCGCCCGCGGTCGGTCCGATCGGCGCGCTCGTGATGCTGCTGGCGCTGCTGGTCGGTCTGCGCCGTCCGTGGCTCGGGACCGTGGTGGGTGTCGGCTGCCTGGTGCCGGCACGGTTCGCGCCCGCGGTGCCGCGCGTCACCTTCCTCGACGTCGGCCAGGGGGACGCGGCCCTCGTCGAGCTGCCAGACGGCCAGCGGATCCTCGTGGACGGCGGTCCGTCGGAGACGCAGGTGGCCGCCTGGTTGCGGCGGAGCGGCGTGCGGCACCTCGACCTCGTCGTCTCGAGCCACGCCGAGCGCGATCACGAGGGCGGCCTGCCCGAGGTGCTCCGCAGCGTGAGCGTCGACGAGCTGTGGGCGACCGAGCCCTCGGAGGCGCTGCGCGACGCCGCGGACGACCGTGGCGTCCCGATCGTGGTCACCGGCCCGACCTGGCTCTCGCCCGATCCGACGGACGACGGCTCCGCGAACGAGCGGTCCATCGTGGTCGCCCTCGGGGGCGTGCTGTTCACCGGCGACATCGACGAGGACGCGGAGCTGCGCGTGGCGAGGCGCACCGACCCGCTCCCCGTCCTCAAGGTCCCACACCACGGGTCGCGGACGTCGAGCTCGGCGGCGCTGCTCGACGCCGTCCATCCGCGCCTGGCGGTGGTCAGCGTGGGGCGCGACAACCCGTACCACCACCCGGCCGACGACGTGCTCGGCCGCCTCGCGGACGACGGGGTGATGGTGGTGCGGACGGACGTCGACGGGACGGTCGTCGTCGAGGTGGCCCCGGACGAGCTGCGCGTGCGGACCCGCGGGCGGGACGTGGTGCTCGAGCGCTGACGGTGTGATGGTCCTGACGTGCTCCTCCTCCTCGCCGCCTGCAGGTCGCACTCGCTCGTCGCGTCCATCACGCCGTCGGAGCACGTGCCCACCGCGTTCCGGGTGAGCGTCGACGCCCCCGGGGGCACCGCCAGGGTGTGGTGGTCCGAGCGCGGCGAGGACGACGTCGCCAGCCCACCGACGGCGGTGGACGGGCCCGTCGAGCTCCCGCTGATCGGCGTGCCCGCCGGGACCACGATCCGTTGGTGGGTGGAGGTGGAGGACGCCGACGGCTTGCGCTCGACGAGCGCACCCGAGGCGCTCGAGGTGCCGGCGCCGCCCGCGGACCTGCCCGGATTCACGCTCGATCTCGACGAGACCGGCGGCACGATGGGCGACGGGTACCTCCTGCTGAGCCGCTTCGACAACCCGGGCGCCAGCCAGGTCGTCATCCTGGACGGGCGGGGGCGCATCGTGTGGTGGCAGCCCGACGACGGGAAGGGCCGCATCACCCGAGTGCGGCCGCTGCCGGACGGGACCGGCGTGATCTTCCAGCAGGAGGGCCGGCTGGTGGAGCAGTCCTTCGACGGCACGACCCGCCGCGAGACCGCGATCGACGGCGCGCACCACGACCTGCAGCCGCTCGGGGACGGCACGGCGCTCTCGCTCACGCACGTCATCGTGCACGGCACGATCGAGGGCTTCGGCGAGGCGGACTACGCGGACGACCGGCTCTCCCGGGTCCAGCTCGGCTCGACGAACGCGCGAGAGGCCGAGGTGCTCTTCTCCTACGACGAGGACTACCCGATCGCGCCCTGGGCTCCCTGCCCCCACGTCGAGGACACCGAGTTCGTCGACGACGCGCACGAGTGGACACACGCCAACTCGCTGGTGCCCGCCGCCGACGGCGGTTGGTGGATCATGAACCGCTGGCTGGACGCGCTGATCCACCTCGACGCGGACGGCACCTTCCTCGAGCAGATCGGCGGGCGCGACGGGACCTGGACCTCCGATCCGGGCGCGGTCTTCCAGCACGCCCACATGTCCTGGGCCGAGCCCGGCCCCGACAGCACGCGGATGTGGGTCTTCGACAACGGGTGGGACCACAGCTCGCGCCCCATCCCCACGCGCCTGCTCGAGCTCGAGCTCGACCCCGTCCGCCAGCACGTGACGCTGCTCACCGAGATCACCGACCCCATCGGCTTCGGCCACACCAACTTCCTCGGCGACGTGACGCCGCTCTCAGGCACCGACCACCTGCTCACGAGCTGGGCCGCGAAGGCCGCCGTGATCGAGCTCGGCGCCGACGGCGAGCCCCTGTGGGGCGTGCAGACCACCGGCGCCATCGCCCGCGTCCATCGGCTGGACACCCTCTACGCCCCATGAGGGCCACCGTCGCACGGCGCCGAGCGTCACCGACAGCGAGGACAGCGCCATCGCGACGGCGGCGACCTGCGGCGTGACGAGGCCCGCGACCGCGAGCGGCACGGCGACCGCGTTGTACAGCAGCGCCCAGCCGACGTTCCATCGCGACCGCCGGGCGGCGTGTCCCGCCAGCGCCAGCGCCGCCGCCACCCGTGGGAGGCCCTGGGCGCGCACGACGATGCCCGCCGCGGCCCGTGCGGCGTCGGAGGCCCCATCCACCGCGATCCCGACGGTCGCGCGCGCGAGCGCCGGCGCGTCGTTCACCCCGTCGCCCACGAACGCGACCCGCTGCCCCGCGGCCTCCGCCGCCGCGACCGCGTCCGCCTTGTCCAGCGGCGAGAGCCCCGAGCGGACCTCGTCGGGACGCAGCCCCACCGCCGAGGCGACGGAGGCCACCGGGCCCGGTGCGTCCCCCGACCACAGGGCGAGCGCGTAGCCGGCGGCGCGGAGCCGGGTCACCGTCGCCGCCGCATCGCCCCGCACGGCGTCCGCGAGCACCACTCGCCCGAGCACGACGCCGTCCCGCTCGACGAGCACCTCCGTCCCCTCGGTGCTCTCCGAAGGAGCCCACTCGATCCAGGCGCGGGACCCGACGCGCACCTCCCGCGTCCCGTGGACCCAGCGCACGCCGCGCCCGGGCTCCACGGTCCGCTCCCCGCCTCGCTCCACGCGGTCCGTGGCCGCGATCAGCGCGCGCGCCAGCGGGTGCTCGGCGCCGACCTCGGCCGAGGCCGCGAGCGAGAGCAGCTCACCGCCGCCCACGCCCGCCACCGGCTCCACGGCCACCACCGCCGGCCGGCCCTCGGTCAGCGTGCCCGTCTTGTCCAGCACGACGAGGTCCACGCTCGCCGCTCGCTCCAGCGCCTGCGTGTCGCGGAACAACAGCCCCCGCGAGGCCGCGCGGCCCACCGCCACCACCCGCACCAGCGGCGCCGCGACCCCGAGCGCGCAGGGGCAGGTCACGACCGTCACCGTCAGCGCGCGCAGCAGCCCGGCCTCGAGCGAGCCCGTCCACAGGCTCGTCCCCACCAACGTGAGCGCCGCGAGCACCAGCACCGCGGGCGCCAGGTGCTCCGAGAGCCGCTCGGCGAAGCCCGGGACCTCGGCGCGCTGGTCGAGCGCGGTCCGCACCTGCGTCGCGATGCGATCGAGCACGCGCTGCCCGACGCCGGCCGACACCTGCACCAGCAGGGTGCCCGAGCCGTTCGTACAGCCCGCCTCCACCTCGTCCCCCGGTCCGACCCGCAGCGGCGCCGACTCGCCCGTGAGCACCGCGCGGTCGAGCGTCGAGCGTCCGACCGTCACCGTACCGTCCAGCGGGATCCGCGCGTGCGCCGGCACCTCGATGACCGCGCCGGGCTCGACGGTCGCGGCGATCACCTCGCGCACGCCCTCCTCCGACCACAGGCGGACCACCTCGGGTGTGAGGTCCAGCAGCTCGCGCACCGCGTTCACGCCTCGCTCGCGCGCCCGGGCCTCCAGCAGCCGCCCCGCGAGCAGCAGCACCACGAGCATCACGGACGCGTCGAACCACACGTCCGTCCCCCCGCGCCCCAGCTCCGCGAGCGACAGCGCCCACGCCCCGAGCGAGCCGATCGACACCAGCAGGTCCATCCCGGGGACGCCCGCGCGCAACGTCCGCCAGGCCGCGAGGTGGAAGCGGGCGCCCACCACCAGCGCGACCGGGGTGGCGAGCGCCGCCGAGGCCCGCGCCAGCAGCGTCCGCGCCTCGGGCGCCATGCCCGGGTCCACGTAGAGCGCGACCTGCGCGATCATCACCCACATCCCGAGGAACCAGCCGATCGCGATGCGCACCCAGAGCGCGGCGGTCGCCTCGTCGTCGGCGTCCCCGAGCCCCGCCGGCCGGAACACCCAGGGCCGCGCCGGGTAGCCGAGCTCCGTGGCGGCCGCGATGGCCCGCCGCTCGACCTCCGCGCGGTCGGCCCCCGCGTCCACCTCGAGGCTCGCCACCCGCGTCGCGAAGCCCACCCGCGCCGAGCTGACCCCGGGCACGCGGGAGAGCACCCGCTCGGCCGCGCGCGCGCAGCTCGTGCAGAACATGCCGTCGACCTCGAGCAGCAGCGGCTCCACGGGTCACCTCAGGGGTAGAGCTGGACGAGCTCGGCCTGCCCCTGGAGCGGGGCGTGACCCTCGAGCGTCGCGCGAACCCCGGCCACCAGCGTCTCGGGGACGGGGGTGGCGGCGTTGCCGAAGCTGCCGCGCACGTGGGAGAGGACCGCCGCGATCTCGCCGTCCGTGAGCTGGTCGCGGAAGGTCGGCATCACCGAGGCGTAGGAGGTGCCCTTCACCTCGATGGCGCCCGTCAACCCCGTGAGCACGATGGCCGCCGTGCGCTCCGGCGCCCCGACCACCCACTCGCTCCCCGCGAGCGGCGGGAAGGTCCCCGGCAGGCCGTTGCCGTCGGCCTGGTGGCAGGCGGCACAGCGGGCAGCGAACACCGCGCCCCCGTCGATGCCTCCGCCGGCGGGCGTCTCGGGCGGCTGGAGCGCGGCCAGCGTCCGCCGGTCGCCGTAGGGCGCCATGCCCGGCCCGATCTCGGTGGCGAAGGTGTACGCCCCCCAGGCGGCGACGACGACGACCAGGCCAGCGACGACGAGGGGGACCCCGCGGGGTGCCTCGGCGGGCTCGTGGCCCTCGCGACCCTGCGGGAGATCGGCGGGGCTCATGGCTGCTCCTCCTGGCTGGCGGTGAGGACGGGCGCGGTGTGGTCGAGGCGCAGCAGGTAGCGGACGAGCGCCTGGGCCTCGGGCGTGGCGACGACGATCCCGGGCTCGCGCTGCACCTCGGGCGGGATCTTCACGACGAGATCGCCGGGGCGCACCGTGTCCACGTGGTCGAACAGGTAGGCGTAGGACGGCATCACGCTCACCGGCGAGACCGCGCGCGGCTGGTACAGGTGGAGGTAGTGCCAGTCTGCGCTCGGCAGGCGCGCGCCGACGTTGAACAGGTCGGGGCCCGTGCGCATCGTCCCGAGCTGGTGCGGGTAGTCGTACGCGTAGTCGCCGGGCACGCTCGGCCGTCCCCAGCCGCGCTGGTCGTCGGGCGCCTGCGCGGGGTCCCGCGGCTGCTGGCTGTGGCAGTAGACGCAGCCCTCCGAGACGTAGACCCCGCGGCCCATGGCCTCCTCGGGCGTGTACGGGCGCAGGCCGGGGCTCGGCTCGATGTGCTCGAGCTGGAGGTAGGGGGCGAGCACGAGGGCACCCCCTGCGAACAGGACGATGGCCGCGGACCCGACGGCCGTGGCGAGCGCTTCGGTGCTCATGTCATCTCCTCGGTGAGCGAGAGAGCGGGGGCGCGGGCGGCGCGCAGGGCGAGCGCGCCAACGTGGACGGCGAAGACCAGGTGGCCGAGCGTCATCAGCAGCCCGCCCGCGGTGCGTCCCCACAGCCAGGGGGCGGCGGCGCTCACGCTGTCGGTGAACGGCCGGGACGCGTCGAGCATCGCCTGGCCCTGGAGCAGCCCGCCGATGGTCAGCGTCGTGAAGTAGACGAAGAACCCGACCGCGATCAGCGCGAAGTGCACGTCGACCAGGGGCCGCCAGGGCCACTCCACCCCGGTCACGCGCGGCATCAGGAAGTAGATCGCGCCGAAGAACACGATGGACGCGAAGCCGTAGGCCCCGAGGTGCGCGTGGGCGACGGTGTAGTGCGTGAAGTGCGTCAGCGTGTTGACCGACCGCAGGCTCTCCATCGAGCCCTGGAAGCTGGCCGCGGTGTAGAGCATGGCGCCGAGCACGATGAACCGCAGGACGGGCGAGTGCCGCAGCGCCCGGAAGCGCCCGAGCACGGTCAGGTGGTGGTTCACGGCGACCGCGAACACCGGGATCACCATCGAGACGCTGGTGACGATGGACAGCGTCACGACCCAGCCGGGCACGGGGCCGCCGATCAGGTGGTGGACGCCCACCTGGGAGTAGAACAGCGCCAGCGACCAGAACCCGAGCAGCGAGAGTTGGTAGCTGTAGATGGGCCGGCCCACGATCTTGGGGATCAGGTAGTAGGCGGCCGCGAGCCCGAGCGGCGTGAACCAGAGCCCGAGCACGTTGTGGGCGAACCACCAGTTCACGAGCGCGTGCTCGACGCCGAAGTGGAGGTTCGGGATGTTCGCGACCACGAACAGGATCGGGAACCACACGAGCGCGCCGATGATGTAGAGCGCGGAGACGTAGAGGTGGTCGACCTTTCGGTGCGGCAGCGTCAGGAACATGGGGACCGCCGCCAGCGAGCCGCCGATCACGAAGAAGCCGTCGATCTGCCACGGGTACTCGAGCCACTCGAGGCCGTCGGTCCAGCCCGACGCGAGCGCGCCCGTGCCGAGCAGCATCCCGATGTTCCAGAACAGAGCCCCCGCCGTCGCCCAGCGCCCGCCGCGCAGGGGCGTGCGGAGCAGCCGGGGAAGCAGCCAGAGCGCCACCCCCATGCCCGCCATCGAGAGCCAGCCGTAGGCGACGGTGTCGAGGTGCAGCGGCCGCAGGCGCCCGAACGTCGTCCAGGCCTGGTCCGTGAGCCAGTCCGGGTACTGGAACTTGAGCGACACGACGAGCCCGAAGATCGAGCCCACCGCGAGCCAGGCGACCGCCGAGAGCACGAAGGCCAGCACGGGGCCGCGGCTCGATCGGTCGCACGCGTCGCGATCGCGCAGCTCGGCGGGATCGGGCGAGCGCGGGGTCGCGCCGAGCACCCGCTGCAGGCGCGGCGTCGCGACCGGGTCCTCGGCCCAGCCCTCCTCGTGGTCGAGGAACGGGACGTGGGCGCCACCCGCGCCGAACTGTCGGCGGGCGATCGCGGCGACCAGCCCCAGGAGCCCGACGGCGCCGATGACGAACGTCACCGCGAACAGCCAGGCGATGGTGCCGTTCATGAATCCTCCTGCCCGGCCGAAAGCAACGCGCGTGCCAGGCCGAGGACCTCGGTCCGAGCTCGATCGCCATGCCGCTGGTGCGCATGAGTGACGGATACGTCATGCCGTCATCGTGATATGTGTCATGTACGACAGGGGAGGATCCCGTGAATGCCATCGAGGCCCGCGACCGGCTGGACGACCTCCCCGATCCCGCGATGCTGCTGTCCGGCGACCACCGCGTGCTCGCCACGAACGCCGCCTGGCGGGCCCGCTACGGGGAGCACGTGGTCCCTGGCGAGAGCCGCTGCCACCTGGTCTCGCACGGGTATGGCAAGCCCTGCGATCAGGAGGGCGAGAGCTGCCCCGTCCGGGCCTGCCGAGTGACGGGGCGCGCCAGCCACGTGACGCACGTGCACCGCCACGGCGACCACGAGGAGATCTGCGACATCGAGCTGCAGCCGGTCGCGGACGCGGGCGGCGAGGTGGTGGCCTTCCTCGAGATCGTGAGGCCTCACCGGGTCGCGGAGCACGGTCTCGTCGGGATCTCGAGCGCGTTCCGCGAGGTCGTGTCGCTGGTGGAGCAGGTCGCGCCCACCCCCGTGCCCGTGCTGCTCCTCGGGGAGACGGGGACCGGCAAGGAGCGCGTGGCCGAGGCGGTGCACCGCGCGTCGGGGCGCCGGGACGGGCCGATGGTGGCGGTCGAGTGCCCGGGGGTGCAGGAGGGCCTGTTCGAGTCCGAGCTGTTCGGGCACGAGCGAGGCGCGTTCACGGGTGCCGACCGCCGTCGCGAGGGCCTGGTGGACGCGGCGCGCGGGGGCACGCTCTTCCTCGACGAGATCGGCGACCTGACGCTGCAGACGCAGGTGAAGCTGCTGCGGCTGATCGAGGCGGGGACCTACCGCCGCGTGGGGAGCACCGAGCCGTTGCGCGCGGACTTCCGGTTGATCGCCGCGACGCACCGCGACCTGCCGGCGATGGTGGCCGCGGGGACGTTCCGGGCGGACCTGTACTACCGGCTGGCCGTGTTCCCGATCCACCTCCCTCCCCTGCGCGACCGGACCGGCGACGTGGTCCCGCTCGCGCGGTCCATGTTGGAGGGCCGCGCGACCCTGACCCCGTCCGCCGCCGCCTTCCTGGACCGCTGGGCGTGGCCCGGGAACCTGCGCGAGCTGCGCAACGTGCTCGACCGGGCCGTCGTCCTGAGCCGCGGGGGTCCGATCCGCCCGGAGCACCTGCCCGACGAGCTGCGCGCCCGAGCGACCGCGAGCGCGCCGGCGGCGGAGCGGGCCTGGCCCTGGGGCGACGAGGTCCTGCCCCTGGCCGACGTCGAGCGCCGCTACCTCGCGTGGGCAGCGGAGCGCATCCCGGCCCGCGAGGCGCTGGCGCAGGCGCTGGGGTTGTCGCTGCGTCAGCTCTACCGCCGGCTGTCCGAGATCCGACGGTGACGCCGTAGCGGGCTACGGGCTACGCCACGGACTGCTCGCGGTCGACGCGGCTCGCTCGGCGGACCTCCGTGGACCTCGGTGGTGGACACCAGCCTTCGCGACCCGGCGGGGCCCTCCGAGAGCGGAACCACCGAGGGG
>JACKER010000072.1 GCA_020632925.1 Alphaproteobacteria bacterium
GAGGCCACGATGCACGGCTCGGGCGCGTCGACCTCCGCGTAGGCGGCGCGCAGCTCGCCCTCGTCGGCCGAGCCCCAGCGGTGCGTCAGCCACACGCGGGCGCCGGCGGACCCGAGCCGCAGCCCGATGGCCCGGCCGAGCCCACGCGTCCCGCCGGTCACGACGGCCGTGCGGCCTGCGAGCGGTCGGCTCAGACGCGCCTCCACACCGCGCAGCAGTTGATGCCGCCGAAGCCGAACGCGTTCTTGAGGAAGAGCTCCCCGCGGTGCTCGCGCGCCTCCCCGCGGCAGACGTCGACGTCCACCTCGGGATCGAGCTCGTCGATGTTGATCGAGGGGTGCAGCCGGCCCGCGCGGAGCTGCAGCAGCGCGGCCACGGTCTCCACCGCCGGCGCCGACCAGCAGGTGTGGCCGAGCATCGACTTGGGCGCGTTGATGCGCAGCTCCTGGACGTGGGGACCGAAGACCTCCTTGATCGCGCGCAGCTCGGACAGATCACCGAGCGGCGTGCTGGTGGCGTGCGCCGAGATCCAGTCGATGTCGGTGGCCGCGACGTCGGCCTCGCGCAGCGCGCGTCGCATGGTGCGCGCCTGGCCCTCCTGGCTCGGCTGCGGCAGGTGGTTGCCGTCCGACAGCGCCACGCAGGACAGGAGCTCGCCGTAGATGCGGGCGCCCCGCGCCCTGGCGTGCTCCAGCTCCTCGAGCACCAGGGTGGCGCCGCCGTGGCTCGGCACGAAGCCCTCGCGGCGCGTGTCGTAGGGGCGGCTGGCCCGCTCGGGCTCGTCGTTGAAGCTCTCGAACGTGATGGCGCCCATCAGGGCCATCGCGTGCAGGCCCATCGGCGAGAAGTCGAGCGGTGAGCCGCCGAGCACCACCACGTCGTGGTCGTGGTGCCGGATCTCGTCCAGGGCGGCCCGCATGGCCACGTTCGCGCTCGCGCAGGCGCCACCGAGGGTGTACCCGGCGCCGGTCGCGCCCAGCACCTCGCCCACGCTGGCCGCGTGATCGGTGTCCAGCATGCGCAGGGCGGCGAGCGGGTCGATGTAGTCGGGCTCGTCGAGGAAGACGGCGTGGTTGTCGAGCAGGTACCGCTCGTTGAGGTTGTGGCCGCCGACGAGCACGGCGACCCGCTCGGCGTCGAGCTCGTCGAAGGGGAGCCCGGCGTCCAGCCAGGCGTCGACGGAGGTGAGCTGGACCGCGGCCGTGGACATCGGAGCCCCGCGGATCACGCGCTTCAGCCTGCGCAGGACTCCGCTCGGCAGCCGCTCGTCGTAGGCCCGGACGCGCGCGGCCGGATCGAAGCCGGCCAGGTCGCCGCCGACCTTGCTGTACACCCGGTCGTCGTCCACGAACGACCACCGCCGGATCGCCGAGCGCCCCGCGAGCAGGCCGTCGAGGAACCCGTCCAGCGTGTGTCCCAGGGGCGTGAGCACCCCCATCCCAGTGACGACGACGCGTCGCATCCCGCTGGTCCTCCCGCCCATGGAGAAAAGCCAGCGGCGGGCCACCCCGTAACCCGGGAACCACCATCTCGCGAGCGAAGAATGCGCACGGTCGTGCGAGGACGGTACGCTCCTCCGTCCATGCCCTGACCGGACCGGGCTACGGAGACGCGGGAGGAGCCTTGCGTGCACTGGTCTATGGCTGGTCGGTGGGGGGCGTGGTCCTGTTGTGCGCGTCCGCTGCCTTCCGCCTGGGGTTGCGCGGGATCGACGGGTGGGAGCACGCGACCGACGCCCAGCGGATGGCAGGGCTCGCCTGGGTTGCCTGGATGCTGGTGTCGGCCGCCTGGCCCGGGTTCCACCGCCAGTTCGCGCCGCGAGTGGCCGTGCGCTCCGCCAGGTTGGCCGACGAGGCCGCGGGGCCGCTGGCCATCCTCGGGCCGCTCGTCGCCATCGGCTTCCTGCGAGCGACGGGCAAGCGTCGCGCCATCGCGCTGGGCCTCGTGACCGCCATCGCGGCGATGTCGATCGGCGCCACCTTCCTGCCCGAGCCCTGGCGCGGTCTGCTGGACCTGGGCGTCGCCGTGGCGGTCGCGTCCGGCGTCGGGAGCCTGCTGTGGTTCGGCGCCCGCACCTGGCTCGGGCGCCCACCACGGGTCGATCCGGACTGGATCTGACCTACTGCGCGACCAGCATCCTCACCACGTCGGTCTGACCACGCGGCAGGGTGCCCTTGCCGACGGCCTCGAGGAGCTCCGGCGGCACGCCGGACGCCGTGAGCGCGGCGACCACGGCCTTGGCGCGGTCCTCGGAGACCTTCTTGGAGCTGCCCCACGCCTGCACCGTCACCTTGGGCATCACGTCCATCGACAGCAGCAGCGAGGTCACCTGGTCGAGCGTCGTCACCGAGCGAGCGTCGAGCACAGCACCGTCACCGTCGAAGGCGATGGGCTGGTTGACCTTGATCTGACCCGCATCGATGCGGACCGAGGTCGGCTTGAGCTTGGCGGTGACCAGCTTCTGCTGCCCGGGCTCGAGGTCGAACGCGTCCTGGAACACGTCGTACCCCATGGCCGTCACGAACACCTTGATCGGACCGACGCCGACGGTGTGGATGCCGCGGCCACCACGGACGGAGGTGTCCTGCGGACGGCAGGCGTCGTCCGGGATGACGTAGCGGACCTGGACCCCGTCGAGCGGCCGGTCGGCGATGTCGGTCACCGCGACCACCACCGTCCCGTCGACGCGAGCGAGCGGCAGGTCCAACGTGGTCCCCTCCTGCTGCGGGACGACGCCCTGCACGGACGCCCGACGGCAGGCGCCGAGCTGTGCGGTGGCCTCGAGCCGCGTCCCCGGGAGGCCGGAGACCGTGACCCGGCCCTTGTCGGACGCGTCGCCCGCCGATCCACCGGTGACCTTCACCTCGGCCTCGGCCTGCTCGGCGCCATCCAGCCTGGCCACGAACGTGACCGAAGGCAGCACGTCGGGGCAGCCATCGTCGTCGGCCAGGCCGTTGACCGTCTCCGGCTCCATCGGACAGGCGTCCGCCTTGTCGACGATGCCGTCCAGGTCGGCGTCCTTGGGCTCGGGCTCCGACACCGTGCCGAAGCCACCGCCGACCACCACACGGATCGGGGACGCACCCGCACCCGAGCCCAGGCCGAACCCGAGGCCGGCCATGCCGTAGCCGCCGCTCGCGGTCCGGTACCGACCGGTCACCATGGCCTCGGCGGGGATGCCGATCGCCTGCTGCACGACGGGGTCGATCGGGAACGCGACGTGCGTCTCGACACCGACGCCGAGCGCCTCGTCCACGAGGTAGGACAGGGCGAGCGCGGCCTCCACCGTGTCACCACCGCGCGTGGGCGCCGGGCGCGTCTCCGCGGTCGTGTTCGGCGCGAACCGCGCGTCCACCTGCCAGCTCGCCGTGAGCGCGTCCTGCTCGTAGGTCCCGACCACACCCGCGAGCCCGGCCGGGCCATCGGTCCCGAGGTATCGGCTGGCGTCGCCGGTGGGCAGGTCGAGCGCCGCCAGCAGCCCGAGGCCGAAGCCGCCGTCGTCGCCCGGCGCCAGCACCGTTCCCACCGCACTCGCCCGCAGGTCACCGACGCCGGCGCCGCTGCTGGTCGTGCCGAGGTAGTCGACCGACGAGCTCAGGAGGTACACCGGCATCGCTACGTCGAGGCGCAACGGGCCCACGGGGACGAAGCCGCCGGCGAGGTTCAGTGCCGCCACGTTGGACAGGGCCGCGGTCCGCACCCCGGCAGCGTCCTCGAAGACGACCGGCCGGTTCGCGTACTCCACGAGGCCGCCGAGGGAGAACGACAGCGGCGTGCTGGCACCCGGGCGGTAGATCTGCATCGGGTCCCGAGGATCGGCGTCCGTGTCGACCAGGCGGAAGCCGTGGCCGTCGAAGCCGTACGACTGGACGGTGGTGTCCGGCGTGGTGGTGCCGGTCGGCGTGGTCTGGGCGAGGGCCAGCGAGGTCAGCAGCGAGAGCATCACGGCACCGTCGGGGAGGTGATGGGGAGGGTGTCGAGACGGAGGTGGAAGGCGTACCCCTGCGTCCAGTCGGGATCCGAGGCTCCCTCGGAGAAGGCACCGGACGGGACGACCGCCCCCGACGTGCCGCCGATCACGTTGACCAGCGCCAGCGTCAGGTCGCTCTCCAGGCCGGCGCCGAGCTGCGCCAGCGGCAGCGCGATCTCGACCGTGCCGCTGACGGTGTCGATGGCGTAGCTGCTGCCCGCCGTGCCGAGCCAGCCGACGGACTGCGACCACGTGGCGCCGGTCCAGGTCGCGAAGCTGTTGCCGCTGTCGTTGACCGCCCACACGAGCGTGCGGTTGGCAGGGAACGCGAGCGTCGGCTGCTGGGCTCCCAGCGCCAGCCCCGCGGTCGTGCCCGCACCGCTCCCGTCACCGAGCGCGACGACCAGCTGGACGCCGAGCGAGCCCGCCGTGATCGAGGGGTGGGTGACCGCGAGGTAGAGGTTCGTGTCGTCCCAGGCGATCCGCGTGTCGGTTCCCGCGGAGCTCGTGAACAGCGTGGTCACCGGCCACTCGGCCGGCGAGCCGTCGATGGTGGGCGTGAACGAGAACGGCGTGGCCGCCGCGTTCACCGAGGTGCCCGGCGACCAGGCGTTGACCGCGCCCGCCACCGTCGAGTGCAGGACGAGCGGCGTCACGCCCAGATCCGGGTTCCGGTTCAGCGACTCGCCCTGGTCCCCCTCCGGCCCGAAGGTCACGGAGTCCAGGGTCACGGGCCCGGCCTGCAGGACCACGCTGTCACCCGTGTTGTTGAGGCCGAGCTGCCCGGTGCTCGCCACCTGGTAGCGGGCGCCGGCGGCGGTCGCGCAGTGGGTCCCCGAGGTGCTCGAGCCGTCGAACACGGGGTTGCCTCCGCCGAACACCACGAGCCGCTCGCCGCGGGAGAGGGTCGAGCCCGGGGGGAATGTGTGGCGGACCTGCACGCTGTCGAGCAGCGTGGCGCCGGTGAGATCCACGGTGCCCGGCGTGTCGGACCAGATCTCGACGAACTCGTCCTGCGTGGTGTTGACGATCCCGTCGCAGTTGGTGTCGCCGATGCCCGCAGGAGGCGCCACCATCACCTCGTTGACGAGGATGGAGGGCGCGATCGACAGGTCGGCGTCGCTCCGCGGCTCGATCTTGAAGCGCCCGAGGTACGCCAGGGGGCCGCTGATCGAGGTGAAGGCGTCGCCCGCCTGCAGGTCGCCGTAGTTCGACCACAGCGAGATCAGGTCGTCGACGCGGAGCTGCGAGGCGCCCAGCGGGTCCCGCACGCCGAACTCGTTGCCGGCGATCCCGGCCTGGTCGACGATGACCCCCTGCACCTCCACCAGCGCGCTCTCCCAGGGCTCCGGGTCCGTGAGCAGGTTGTCGACGGTGTCGACGTGGGTGGCGGGGACGGCGCCCACGCCGGTCCGAGCGAACCCGGGGTACGCGCTCGTGGTCAGATCGATGGTCGCGAGCCCGCCGAGGTCCGCCACGCGGCCCACCACGTCCATCGCGTCGCCGACCGTCGCACCCGGGAAGGCGCCGCCGCCATAGACCCAGATGCCGGAGTACGCCCCGCCGCCGGCGGCCTGGACGAAGGCGCCCGTCGAGGCGACCCCGACGACCACGCCGCTGACCTCCACCTCGGTCCCGGCCGGCCAGTTCCCGGCGCGCACGTCCTGGATGGTCGTGTGTTCCCAGGGGTCGATCGGGCCCGTGTCACCCGTCGGCAGACCGGTGTCGTCCGGGCCCTGGGAGATGGCCAGCCCGTCGGCCAGCGTGCCCGGCGAGAACGCGCCGATGGACGACGGCATCGTGTCGTGCCCGACGAACGGCGAGGCCGTGTCGAGCTCGGGGCGGCGGTTGCGCGACACCGGGGTCGCGCCCTCCGCGCCGTAGCTCATGGTGTCGAGCACGCGGCCCCAGGCGTCCGCCAGGGTCACCGTGTCGCCCGTGTCGTCCAGGTTCAGCGCGCCCGAGGACGCGGTGACGACCGTGACCTCCGAGGGGAGCGCCGCGCACCACGGGCCCGCCGTCCCCGTGCCGTCGAACGTCGGCGTCCCACCGCCGAAGACCACGATGGTCCCGCCGACGGGGAGCACCGTGCCCGCCGCGAACGTGTGGCGGACCTGGGCAGCGTCCGACAGCGTTCCACCCGACAGATCGAGGTCGGTCGCCCCGAGGTTCACGATCTCCACGAAGTCGTCGCGATCCGGGTTGCGCCCGCCGTCGCAGTTGGCGTTGCCTGCGTTGCCGGCGGGTGGAGCAGCCAACACCTCGTTGATGACGCCGCTCCCGATGGGAGGCAACCCGGTGTCGCTCGTGTCGGTGTCCGCGTCGGAGTCGGCGTCCGTATCGGTGTCCGAATCCGTGTCGGCGTCGGTGTCCGAATCCGTGTCGGCGTCGGTGTCCGAATCCGTGTCCGCGTCGGTGTCCGCGTCACCGTCGTCGGTCGGTGCGGCGTCGTCGAAGCCGCTGCCGGGCTTGCACGCGAACAGCGTGATCAGCGCCAGCCCCAGGACCGCGCGCGTCGGGAAGGTTCGCAACCCATCCTCCAGACCCGTAGGGGGTGCGCCAGCATAGCCGGCGGCTGCTGCTCAGTCCTCCCAGGACCAGATGCGCAACGCCTCCGCACCCGTGGCCAACCACCTTCCCCGCTCCGAGAACGCCACGGAGGTGACGGGGCCGTTGAAGGCGCGCACGAGATCCGGGCGGACGCGCTTCTCGATCCGATCCATCCTCGCCAGCGCGACCGCGCCGTTGCGCGTTCCGAGCCCGAGGTACTCCCCGGACATCGAGATGTCGCCGGCGGTGAGCTCGGGCAGGCGCATCGAGCGCGGCACACCGCCCTCCTGGCCCCACACACAGATCCCGGTCGCCGTGAAGCCCAGGATGAACTGATGGCTGGGGTCCAGCCGGTGCGCCGTCGAGTCGAGGTCCTTGGGGAACGCGTGGCCCTTGCCCAGCGGGATGACGAACAGCCCGGCGTCCGTCGAGCGGCACAGCAACGGCCGCCCCTCCGCGGACAGCGTCGGCGACACGCGGGGCGGCAGCCGGACCCGTCCCGTGGGCTTGCCGTCCTCGAGGCTGATGAGCAGCATCGAGCGGTTGTCGGGCTCGTCGCCCACGAGGATGGCGTGCTTCTCGGCGAGCATCACGTCCATCGCGCCCACGAACGGGTGCCGCCCCTCGAGGAGACGCTCCCCGCGCAGGGTGCCGATGATGTACCGACCGGAGCGGTTGATCGCGATGAAGCGCTGCTTGTCCTGGTGGACGTCGACCTCGGCGACCTCGCCGAGCTCCTCGATCACCGTGCGCGTCCCGAGGACGGGGTCCACGCTGAAGAGCACGCCGTCGCGCGTGGCGACGATGAGCTCTTCCTTCTTCGGCACCCACCGCAGCGCCGTGGGGTTCTTGACCGGCGGGCGCAGCACGGCCTCGAGCCCACTCCGCTCGTGCAGGTAGTGCGCTTCGGTGACCTCGCGGCCGCGTCCTCCGTCCTGACTCATCGCCGGCACTCTACCCCGAGCGGCCTCACGAGGGGGCCGCCGAGGTGTTCTCCGGCCGCCGATCGCGAACGATCCAACAACGTTCCGCGTCGTCCACCGCCACCGGGTACCGGCCGGTGAAGCACGCGGCGCAGATGGGATCTCCGGCCACGTCCCGCAGGCCGCGCTCGGAGAGGAAGGTCACCGTGTCGGCGCCGAACTGGAGCGCCAGCCGCTCCTCCATCGTCCCCTCACCCACACCGGACGCGCGGACGGCCACGAGCTCGTCGGCGCTGGGCATGTCGATGCCGTAGTAGCAGGCGTTCGTCACGGGCGGGCTGAAGATGGCGACGTGGATCTGCCGGGGCTCGAGCTTGCGGACCATCTGCACGATGCGGCGCATGGTCGTGCCACGAACGATGCTGTCGTCGACGATGACCACGCGCTTGCCGCGGAAGATCTCGTCGATCGGGTTGAGCTTGAGGCGCATCGCGGCCTCGCGCGTCGCCTGGTCCGGCATGATGAAGGTACGGCCGCTGTAGCGGTTCTTGATGAACCCCTCGCGGTGCGGGATGCCGAGGCGCTCGGCCATCGCCTGGGCCGCCGGACGGCTGGTGTCGGGCACGGCGACGACGACGTCGGCCTCGAGCCCCTTGGTCGCCCACTCGTCGGCCAGCTGCTCCCCGAGCCGCCAGCGCCGGGAGTACACCCGCGCGCCCGCCATCACCGAGTCGGGGCGCGCGAAGTAGATGTCCTCGAAGATGCAGTGGTGCGCCTCCTTGCGGAGGACCTCGCGGATCACGGGCTCCTCGCCCTTGCGCAGGACCACCACCGTCCCCGGCGGCACGTCCCCCACCCGCTCGAAGTCGAGCACGTCGAGCGAGACCGACTCGCTGGCGACCGCCCAGCTGTCCCCGCGCCGTCCGTAGACCGCCGGACGGATCCCGTGGGGGTCGCGGAAGCAGACGAGCGACTCCTTGCCGTCGAGCTCGAGGACCGCGGCCACCGAATAGCTCCCGCGGAGGCGCTCCATGGAGGCGCGCAGCGCGATCACCAGGTCGTCGACCGTGTGCCCCACGAGCTTGAGGCGCAGGAGCTCGTCGCCCACGAGCAGCAGGATGGGCTCGCTGTCGCAGGCCGACACCGGGCGCAGCCCGCGCGACGCGAGGTGGGCGTACAGCTCCTGGAGGTTCACCAGGTTGCCGTTGTGCGCCGCCACGATCGCGGGCCGCCGCATCATGAAGGGCTGGGCGTCGTTGCGCGTGGAGCTACCGACCGTGGGGTACCGCACGTGGGCGATGCCCGAGGTCCCGCGGAGCGTGTCGAGCACGTCGCTCGTGAAGATGTCCGCGACCTTGCCGAGGTCCTTGTAGACCTGCAGGGCCCCCTGGTCCCACGTGCCGAGCCCCGCGGCGTCCTGTCCACGGTGCTGGACGGCGGACAGACCGAGGCAGAGCGCTGGAGCGACGGGCTCCACACCGATCAGGCCGACGAAGCCACACACGGGACCCTCCGGCCGCACCCCATAACTGCTCCGCCTCCCTCCGCGCCCGCCCGCTCAGGGATCGGGCTCCCGCCCGGGCGTCGCACGCCAGAAGTCGTGGCCCACCACCCCGGGAGACACCTCCACGCTCCGGCGGTACAGGACACGGTCGCGCCACACCGGCGGGTCGACCGACGTGTCGAGCAACGGCACGGGCTCCGGGTCGAGCAGCTGGCCCGGGTCGCCGCCCGTCAGCCGGTCCTGCACCGAGGGGGTCTGGACGGGAGGGGGTCGGTCGAGCTCGTACGGGGTGCCGGGGTCGTCGCCGAGCGCCTCGAAGCGCCACAGCCGGGTGTCCGTCCCCACACGGAGATCGGGCGACATCACCACCGCGAGGTACGGCTGGCGATCCACGCCCAGGTACCCCTCGTCGTCGAACAGCTGCGTGTAGGGGCCCATCGAGGTCCGGTCCGGCACCATGCGGCGCCCCCAGGCGACGGTGACCGTCCACCGGTCGGCGTAGACCCTGCCCGGCGCGTCGATGGCGCCCAGGGGTCGCCAGGAGGGCGCCCGGTAGCGCACCAGGAACGTGTCGTACCAGCTGGTGGGCGGATCCGTGCTGCGGTCGTGCACGAGGGCGTACACCGCGTAGGCCCGCAGGTCGGGGGTGTCGTGCAGGGGGGCCCGGATCGCGCCGACGCCGACGAGGCTGACACCCGCACCCTCGCGCCAGGTGTGCAGCACCACGGGCTCCGACGCGGGGCCGTCCGCCACGAGGTCGTTCCAGAGGAGATCGACGCCACCCGATCGGCCTGGCGACGGTCGCGCCATCACCACTGCGTAGGCGTCCGGGATCGGGCGCACGGTGAACGAGATCCCGGTGGGCGGGAGGTACGGCTCCGGCAGTGGCTCGTCGCGCGTCAGGACGCCGTCGCGGTGGAGGCACCAGGCCAGCGTCGCGCCGCCCGGGCTGGTCCGCAGGTAGACCAGGAAGCGATCGTCGAGCTCCCCATCGCTGTACGACGCGTTCACGAGGTACCGCGCGTCGCCGCGGTCCCCGGCGAAGACGACCGGCGTGGGGTCGGACGCGAAGCCGTGGACGGGGTCGTCCTCGTTGAACTGGATCCTCGCGGGCCCACCGGCCCGCTGGGCGCTCCAGTACACCCTGGACGCACCGGCACGAGCCCGCGACCACTCGGCCGTGTTGGGGAACGTGGTCCCCGCGGGCCCCTCACCCGTGAGCGGCACGGCATCCCCGGTGCGCGAGAGCAGCTCGGGGACGAGGCTCACCCAGTCGCCATCGCCGCCGAGGGTGGCCACCCACACCCAGGTCCCCTCCGACGCGCCAGAGGTGATGGTGTCGGTGAACACCGCCTTCCCGAGGACCGGATCGACCTCGTGATCGGTGGGATCGGGCGGCAGCAGGCTCCGTGTCGACACCGTCAGCGGCGTCAGCGGCGCGTCGGCCGGACCGGGGTCGACCGGCGGCGAGCCCGTGTGGCGGGCGGCGGTGTCGAGCGGCGACCCGGTCTCGGCGGACGTGCCCGTCTCCCCGCTGGCCACCGCCCACGATCCCGTGGGGCGCGGGTCAGGTGGCGTGGATGGGCCTGCCCCGAGGCAGGAGACGAGAAACAGCGCTGGTGAGGGGATACCCACCACTGCACCGTAGCCCGACCGCAAACGGATCGGCGTGCGGCACGGTAAGGTCCTCGAACGGGAGCTGTCCGTGCCCCATCCTCCCATCGCCACAGCCCTGTCGGCGGTCCTGGTCGCCTGTGTCGCGTCGTCGGCGACCACCGCAACCGAGGGCCCGCCGACGGATCCGACGGAGAGCACCCTCCCCGGGACGCCAGCGACCGATCCCACCTCGCCGTGGACGCCGACCACGCCCGATCCGGATCTCGTGGCGATCGAGGCGGCGCTGCAGACGCTGGTGGAGGTGCTGCCCTGGCTCACGCCCGCGCCCTGCTTCGATGCCTACCAGGAGGTCGTCGACGACCAGGACCCCGCCTGCCCGGCGTACACCCGACGAGGTCCGATCGACACCTGGATCGATGTCTGCGTGAGCGAACAGGGGACACTGTTCTTCGGCGGGCTCAACCACTACGACGATGTGACGGCGCTCGCCGAGGACCGGCTCCTCGACGAGTGGCTCGTCCCGTACGGCCCCACCGTCGTGCCGGGCTGGATCCCTCCGGCCCACCTCGACGGCCTGGTCACCGGCGAGGCCATGGAGAGCCAGGCGACCGTCACCGCTCGCTCCGACGAGTGGCAGATGAACGCGGACGCGTACGGGTTCGACGTGCGCGACGGCGAGCTCGCGGCCCGCTACCTCGCCCTGCACGGGACGTGCGAGTGGACCTGGCCGACGGGCTCGGGTTGGGTGGACCTGCCGCTCGCCCCCTGGCTGGACGCGATCCAGATCTGGGCCATCGGCGGCGGGGCGCGAAGGGCGTGGTACGACGGCGCCGTGGACGGCCTGACCACGCTGTCCTGGGGCGAACGGGCCGCCCCCTACGACACCGCCGAGTTCATCGACGTGGCGCTGTCCTCTCGCGAGCTCTCCGCCTGCTGGACCGAGCCGAGCGGTCGCATCGAGGTCCGCGACGACGGCGGCCACCGCTACGCCATCGACTTCGACCCGGAGCTCGTGTGCGACGGGTGCGGCACCGTGAGCGCCCCCGACGGGCGGGTGTTCGGGCAGGTCTGCACCGACTTCGGCCAGCTCCTCGAGCCCCTGCCACGGACGCCCGGCCGATGAGCGCGCGCGCCGCCACGCTCCTGCTCGTCGCTGTCGGCTGCGCCGCGCCGGGCGACCGCGTGAGCCACCCGACGCCTCCGGGGAGCGACCTGAGCGTGCCCCCACCCGTCGAGGCCGGCCCGGACGACACCGCGCTCCTCACCCGCATCAGCCTCGACCTGCGCGGCGTGCGCCCCACGATCGAGGAGCTGGACGAGGTGGAGGCGCACCCGCTGACCGGGCCCGACGGCTCGCTCGACGCCATCGTGGACCGCTGGCTCCGCGACCCGCGCTTCGGCGACCGGCTCATGGATCTGTACGACGACGTCTACTCGAGCCGGAACGGCAACTACTACGTCCACTACGAGTTCCTCGCCGGTCAGCTCGGGATGACGCACCAGGCGTTGATCGGGCACATCGCCGAGGAGCCGCTCAGGATGATCCGGTGGGTGGCGGAGCACGACGAGCCGGTGGAGACGCTGGTCCGCGCCGACTGGACGCTCGCGGACGAGGTGCTCGCCGAGTTCTACCCCATCGACTATCCAGCGGGCGAGACCGGGTGGCGACAGGTGCACTACACCGACGATCGGCCACCGGTGGGCGTGCTCGCCATGACGTCGGTGTGGACGTTGCACGGCTCGATGGAGAACAACCGCAACCGCAACCGCGCCAACTTCGTCGCCCGGGCGCTGCTGTGCGAGGACTTCCTCGAGCACGAGGTGCCCCCGCCCACGACCCAGCTCGCCGGCACCGTGACGGGGCTCGAGGACGCGATCAAGACCGATCCCTCCTGCGTCTCGTGCCATGCCACCCTCGATCCACTCGCCAGTCACTTCTATGGGTACTGGTGGTACGATCTCGCCTTCATCGCGCCCGACGTCTACGCGTGGTACCACCCCGAGCGCGAGGAGCTGTGGCGCGACATCACGGGCGTGCCACCCGGCTATTTCGGCCAGCCCTCCCGAGGCCTGATCGACCTCGGCGAGCTCGTCGCCCACGACCCCCGCTTCGCCTCGTGCGCGGTCGAGCAGGCCTGGGAGCTGATGACGCGCACCGACGTGGACCTCGTGCCCGTGGACCTCTCGGCCGAGCGCGACGCCTTCGCCGCCAGCGGACACCGACTCCGCGAGCTGTATCACGCCATCGCCGCCGACCCGGTCTATCAGGGTCGCGACCCCCGCTTCCGCCGCAAGCGGGTCACGCCGAGCGTGCTGTCGAGCCAGATCGCCGACCTCACGACCGTCTGGTGGGAGAGCCCGGAGAGCGGACGGGAGCTGCTCGAGTCCCCCGAGGGATACACGCTCCTCGCGGGTGGCTTCGACCGCGACATGGTCCTGAACGCCGCCCCCACCGAGACCGTGACCAGCGTGCTCGTCGAGCAGCGCCTGGCCGAGACCGCGGCGCGCTTCGTCGTCGAGCACGACGCCGCCTCGCCCGACCGGATCCTCCTCGCCGACATCGACTTCACCGAGCGTCCGGACGGGCCGGGGCGGGAGCGGATGGTCGCGCAGCTCCAGCACCTCCACCGGCGGATCCTCGGCCGTCGCGTCGCCATGGACGCGCCCGAGGTGGAGCACGACCTCCAGGTTTGGGAGGCGGCGATGACGACGAGTGGTGACCCGTCGCTCGCGTGGGCCACAGTGCTCACGCTGCTCTTCCTCGACCCCGACTTCGTGACCTACTGATGCGCCACCTCACCCGCCGCGACTGGTTGAAGGGCTCGCTCGCCGCGACGGGGCTGCTGGCCGTACCCGACGCCCGCGCGGAGGTCCGTCCAGCGGACCGGAAGTTCGTGTTCGTCCAGGCCGATGGCGGCTGGGACGTGACGAAGGTGTTCACGCCGATGTGGAGCTCGGCCATCCACCACGACCCCGCCGAGGCGGCGGCGAGCGCCGGTCCCCTCACCTGGGTCACCCACCCCCTGCGGCCAGCGGTGGACCGCTTCTTCCGCAGGTACGCGGACCGGATCGGGCTCATCGACGGCATCATGGTGCGGTCCGTCAACCACCCGGTCTGTCGTGCGATGTGGATGACCAACTCCCCGGACGCGCGGTTTCCGGACTGGCCCACCCTGATCGCATTCGAGGGTGCCGATCGGTATGTCGTGCCGCAGCTCATCGTCTCCGGCAACCAGATGTCGGCGGATCTGTCGGCCTACACGGCGTTCAGCGGCATCGGCTCCTCGCTCGACCGCCTGCTGACGGGCGCGGCGATGGCCGAGAGCACCACCCCGTCCACTCCGCTCCCGCCGGCGCTCGAGCGGCTCGTCCACGGCGCGTTGACCCAGCGGGTGGCGGCCAGGCTCGAGACGGCGAGGACGCCGGTGGAGCGGCAGCTCTACGCCGCACACCTCGAGGCCGCGCTCCGCCTCGGCGACTTCCAGGCGGCGACGGCCGGGCTGGACATGACGGTGGCCGACGAGCTCGCAGGTCAGGTCGACCTCGCAGTGAGCGTCCTGCAGCACGACATCTCCCGCTGTGTGCAGCTGCGGAGCTCGGGGACGCTGCACTGGGACACCCACGCGGACAACGACAACCTCCAGAGCGGGCTCTTCCAGATGTTGTTCGCCGGGCTCGAGCACCTGATGGACCGCCTCGAGCAGACACCGGGCACCGTGGGCGAAACGCTGCTCGACGAGACGACCATCGTCGTCCACTCGGAGATGGGGCGGACGCCATACCTCAACCTGGCGGACGGCAAGGAGCACTGGATGTTCACCAGCGCCATGCTGCTGGGAGCGGGCGTTCGCGGCGGCCACCGCGCCGGCGGCTACGACGAGGGGCTCAACGGGCTCGCCGTCGATCCAGGGGCCGGAGCGCCGGATCCGGCGGGGGTGCAGCTCAGCCCGGTCATGGTGGGGTCCACGCTCCTGTCGCTCGCGGGGGTGGACCCCGAGCGGTACCTCACCGAGGACCGGACAATCGTCGACCTGCTGGCCTGAGGTCCATCAGGGAACCAGGTTGCCGAGGAAGAGGACCGCCCCGCCCTCGCCGTTCTGCGCGCGGGGGGCGCCCACCACCACGTCGGCGAGCCCGTCGCCGTTCACGTCGCCGGCAGTCGCCACCGACCAGCCGAGCAGCGCGTCCACCTGGCTCGACTCCCACGTCCACGCGGGCGAGGTCGAGGGCCCGGTCGGCGACCCGAGGTAGACGAAGACCGCACCCTCCTTCCACTGGCCATGCTCGTCGTAATAGGGCGCGCCCGCCACCACGTCGTCGTACCCGTCGCCGTTCACGTCCCCCGCCGAGCCCACGGACGTCCCGAGGTGGGCGCCAATGTCGTAGGCGTTCTCATCGCCGTGGCCCGAGGTCACGAACCAGTCGGGCGTGAGCGAGAGCCCCGCAGCCGACCCGAAGTACAGGAAGACCGCACCCTCGCCCCCCGCGAGCAGGCTGAAGCTGCCGGCCCCGACCACCACGTCGTCGTAGCCATCCCCGTTCACGTCCCCGGCCGACGCCACCGACTGGCCGAACCGGGCGCGGCTCTGGTTCGAGGTCGCGGTCCACACCGGCGCCACCGACAGCCCCGCCGGCGTCCCGACGTACAGGAACGCCGCTCCCTCGTCCACCTCACCGTCGTCGTAGGAGGGCGTGCTGACCACCACGTCGTCGCGTCCGTCCCCGTCCACGTCGCCGGCCGACGCCACCGAGCTCCCGAAGTACGAGCCCGCCTGGTTCGACGTCGCCGTCCAGGCGGGCACCGCCGACAGCCCCGCCGCCGACCCGAGGTACAGCGCCACCGCTCCCCGGGCACCGTCGTAGACCGGCGCGCCGACCACCACGTCGTCGTAGCCGTCCCCGTCCACGTCGCCGGCCGACGCCACCGAGGTCCCGAACTGGATGCCCGCGAGGTTCGACTCCAGGACCAGCGATGGCGCCGCCGACAGCCCCGCTGCCGAACCGAGGTACACGTAGACCGCACCCTCGTGCCACTGACCGTTGGTGTAGGACGGTGCGCCGACGATCACGTCGTCGTAGCCGTCCCCGTTCACGTCGCCGGCGGACGCCACCGACGTCCCGAAGGCCGCGGACGCCAGGTTCGACTCCGCGCTCCACACCGGCGCCGCCGACAGTCCCACCGAGCTCCCGAGGTACACGAACGCAGCGCCCTCGTCGGGCTGGCCGTTGGCCCAGGCGTAGGCACCGACCACCACGTCGTCGTAGCCGTCGCCATTCACGTCCCCCGCGGACGCCACCGACGTCCCGTACTCGGAGGAGGGCTGGCCCGACGCCGCACCCCACGCGGGCCCCACCAGCGGCGGACACCGGTCTCCCCGGCCGTCACCGTCGCTGTCCCGCTGGGCCGGATCGAAGACCGTCGGACACACGTCGCAG
>JACKER010000073.1 GCA_020632925.1 Alphaproteobacteria bacterium
GGAGGGAATGTCGATCGCGAGCGAGCGACCGCCCGCGAGCCCCGTCAGCACCTCGTCCTGCAGCGACAGCGCCGCCCCCGACGCCACCCCGTCCACCACCGTCAGCGTCCGGAACAGCCGGTTCGCGTCCAGCACGCCGTGATCGGCGCAGGCGGAGCCGTGGTAGCTGGCGGACGGACGGAGGGCGGCGTGCAGGCGGAGGGTCCCCTCCATCGCGGCCGCGTACGCGTCGGTGTCGCCGAGCCAGGCCGTGTGCGAGAGCGCGACCGGATCGCGCAGATCGGCGTGCAACACGAGATCGTCGGCGACGTAGGCGCGCAACAGCACCTCGGTGTCCGAGCAGCGCCAGGGATCGGCGGCGTGGTCCCCGAGGCAGCGCTCGTCGACCCACGGATCCCACACGGCCACGTCGTCCCAGCGCTGGCGGACGTCCTGCGCGATGGCGTCGGCCTGGGCGGCGTCGAGGACCTCGGGCGCGGGGCTCCCGATGGCGTCGAGCACGACGAGCACCCGCGCGTCCGGCAGGCGCTCCCGGGCCAGCGCCGCGTGCTGGGCCATCCCCCAGGCGCCCGACGAGGTCCCCGACCACACGACCGTCGAGGCCGCGGACAGCGGCGGGAGCGCCTCGTCGCCGTCGTCGCTGCGCACGCCCCCCAGCAGGGCGTCGAGATCCGCGAGCAGGATGTCGTGCCCGCGGAACGGGATGGCGTACGCCGGCTCCTCCTCGAACACCGCGTCCGCCCGCCCGACCCACTGGTCCGAGGAGCAGTAGCGGAGGAAGGCCTGGTTCCACCCGGCGAACGGGTTGGCCGGCGTGCGCGCCTGGATCCCCGTGCCCGCGCGCGTCGCCCGGTCCCACGCGGTCGACATGTGCGCGGCGTCGTAGGTCCCCTCCCCGCACCACCGCGCGGCGCAGTCCTCGTGGTCCGCGCAGTGGCTGCCCCCCTGGGCCATCAGCACCCAGTCGGCGGCGTGCGCCGGGTCGGTCGCGGCCCGGACGTAGACGGTGGGCGCGCTGCCGTCGTTGCAGGCGGGTCCCTGCGGAAGGGTCATGCGGTGCAGGTCGAGCCCCGGGAACAGCGGCTCCCACGGGGTCGGATCGGGGCACCGCGCGGCGAGCGCGGTCGCGAGGTCGGGCGGCGGCGGACGGCCGGTGTGGGCGACGGTGGCGCCGGTGTGCCCGGTGGGGGTCGGCGGGAGCGCTGCCGTCTCGCCCGTCGCGACCGGCACCACGACGGGCGGATCGGGCACCACCGGACGACAGGCGACGAGCCACCACATCCGCCCAGACTACCCGGACCAGGTCTCGTCGGAGCCCTCGCTGGGCTCGCTGTCCAGCGAGAAGCTCGTCGCCAACCCGGGCGCGGGCGGCGCGCTCGTGAGCGGCGGCGTGTCCCTCGGCGGCGGAGGCAGGTTCTGGCCGATGAGATGCAGCGCCCGCGCCATCTCCGCCACCGACTGGAAGCGGTCGCCCGCGCGGTACGCCGTGCCGCGAGCGATGATCGGGCAGAGCGGACCCGGGACCCCCGCCTCGTACGGATCGTCGTGGAACGCGTGCGCCGGCACCCGCCCGGCCGTCAGCATCCACAGCGTGGCGGCGATGCCGTAGACATCGGCCCGCTCGTCGACCTCGCGCGCGTCCTCGAGCTGCTCGGGCGCGACGTACCCCAGCGTGCCGATGCGGGCGCCGGTGGCCGTGATGCGCTCGTCCCAGGCGAGCTGCGCGATGCCGAAGTCCGCCACGCGACAGCGCCCGTCGCCCCCGACCAGCACGTTGTCCGGCTTCAGATCGCGGTGGACGATGCCCGTCGCGTGCGCCGCGGCGACGCCCTCGCACACCTGCCGCCCCACCATCACCGCGAGCGACAGCGGCATCGGGCCATGGCGCGCCACCCAGCCGGAGATCGGCCCGCCCTCGGCGTATTCGCTCACCAGGAACGGGCCGATGGGGCAGGTTCCCCAGGTGTGGACCTGCAGGACGTGCGGGTGCCGGACGCGCTGCATCGCCCTGGCCTCGGCGTGGAACCGGTGGCGAAGGTCGGCACGGGCGGCGAAGCGCGGCAGCAGGATCTTCACCGCGCAGCGATCGCCCGTCTCCGTGTCGACCGCGAGGAACACCTGGGAGGTCCCGCCGCGGCCCAGCTCCCGGGTCACGATGAAGCGCTCTCCCAGCCTCTCGGTGCCGACCTCGACCACGTCACTCCCCAGATCTCGGAATCTACTACAGAACGCGCGTACCAGTCCACCAGCGGTATCCGGTATGGGGCCGGTACCTGCTGTTCCGGTTACCGGGGTCCCCCACGACGAGGACACCTTGACCGGCCACAACGTCGCCGACGCGCTGCGCGAGCACGCGAGCACCCGACCGGATGCGGTCGCGCTCCGGTTCCCCTCGGCCAGCTACACGACCGATGCACCTTCTTGGGACGCCTGGACGTACGCGCAACTCGATCGCGAGTCGGACGCGTACGCGCGCGGCTTCGCGGCCGCCGGCGTGAAGCGGGGCGACCGCACGCTGTTCCTGGTCAAGCCCTCGCTCGACTTCTACGCCGCCCTGTTCGGCGTGTTCAAGCTCGGCGCCGTGCCGGTCCTGCTCGACCCCGGGATGGGCATGAAGGCGCTGCTCGCCTGCATCGAGCGCACGAAGCCGCGGGCCGTCATCGCGCTGTCGCTGGTGCACGCGGTGCGCGTGACCGTGGCCCGGCGGGCCTTCGCGTCGGCCGAGGTCCTGATCACGGCGGGCTCGCGCTGGTTCTGGGGCGGGACCACGCTGGCCGCCTGCCGACAGCCCGCGGACGAGCCCTTCGAGATCGCGCGCTGCGCCGCCAACGACGACGCCGCCATCATCTTCACCTCGGGCAGCACCGGGCTCGCCAAGGGCGTCGCCAGCCGGCAGGCGATGTTCGCGGCCCAGGTCGAGGCCCTGCGGCAGATGTTCGACTTCCGCCCCGGCCAGCAGGACCTCCAGTGCTTCGCGGCCTTCGCGATCTTCGACGTCTGTCTGGGGATGACCTCGATCATCCCGAAGATGGACCTGTCGAGGCCGGCGACCGCGCGCCCCGAGGACATCGCCGCCTGCCTGAACACGCAGCAGCCCGACGTGGCCTTCGCCTCGCCCATCGTGTGGCTGAACACGAGCCGCTGGTGCCTGCAGACGGGCACGACCTTCCCGTCCGTGAAGACGCTGATGACGGTGGGGGCGGCCATCCCGGCCTGGCTGCACCGCGACATGCAGAAGGTGCTCACGGGCGGCAGCCAGGTGTGGACGCCCTACGGCGCGACCGAGGGTATGCCCATCGCCTGGATCGGGACCGAGGAGATCCTCGGCGAGACCTGGGCCCGCACGGCCAAGGGCCACGGGACCTGCGTGGGTCGGCTCGCACCGGGCGCGTGGGTGCGCGTGATCGGCATCCACGACGACCCGATCGCGTCCTGGAGCGAGGACCTGGCGCTGCCCGCGAACACGCTCGGCGAGATCGTGATCGGCGGCGACCAGGTGAGCCCGGAGTACAAGGACGCCCCCGACGCCAACCGGGTCGCGAAGATCCCCGACGGCGGCCGCGTCCTGCACCGCATGGGCGACATCGGGACGCTCGACGAGCAGGGCCGGCTGTGGTTCTGCGGCCGCAAGGCGCACCGCGTGCAGACCGAGGACGGCACCGTGTTCGGGGCGGACGCGGTCGAGGGCATCTTCAACGAGCACCCCGACGTGTTCCGGACGGCGCTGATCGGGCACGGGCCGCGCGGGAAGCAGGAGCTCGTGCTCTGCGTCGAGATGAACCCGGGCAGGACGTGGGACGCGGGCGTCGAGCAGGCGCTGCGGGCGCTGGCCGAGGGCACGGCGGTCGAGGGTCGGATCGGCCGCTTCCTGCCGCACCCGGGCTTCCCGACGGACGCCCGGCACAACAGCAAGATCCGCCGCGAGGACCTCGCGGGGTGGGTGGAGGCGCAGCGTGGGTGAGACGGTCCTGGTGACGGGCGGCGGCGGCTTCCTCGGACGGCGCCTGATCGAGATGCTCCTCGAGGAGGACCCGAGCCGCACGGTGCGCTTCCTCGCCCGCGGCCGGTACCCCGAGGTCGAGGCGCTGGGTGCGGTGGGCCTGCAGGTCGACCTGCGCGACGCCGACAAGCTCCGCGAGGCGGTCCGCGGCTGCGACGTCGTCCACCACGTGGCGAGCAAGGCCGGCTACTGGGGCCCGCGCGAGGAGTTCGCGTCCATCAACGTCGACGGGACGCGCAACGTCATCGAGGCCTGCAAGGTGGAGGGCGTGACCCGCCTGGTCTACACCTCGACCCCCTCGGTCATCGGGTACGAGCACGACGCCCAGGGGATCGAGGAGGCGCCGTACCCGTCGAGCTGGGAGTCGGCCTACGGCGAGACCAAGGCCGAGGCCGAGCGGCTGGTGCTGGCGGCGAATGGCGCCGAGGTGGCCGGTGGGAAGCGCCTGGCGACGGTGTCGCTGCGCCCGCACCTGATCATCGGCCCGCGGGACAACAACCTGCTGCCGCGGGTGGTCGAGCGGGCGCGCCAGGGGCGGCTGATGATCGTGGGCGACGGCACGAACAAGGTGGACATCACCTACGTCGACAACGCCGCCGGGGCGCACCTCGACGCGCAGCGGGCGCTCACCGGCCCCGACGCGCCCTGCGCCGGCAAGGCCTACTTCATCAGCAACGACGAGCCGGTCGTGCTCTGGGACTGGGTCAACGACTTCCTGCCGCGCGTGGGCGTGCCGAAGGTGACGCGGAGCATCGGGCTGGGCACGGCGTCGACGCTCGGGGGCGCGATGGAGTGGGCCTGGCGGACCTTCGGGCTGTCCGGCGAGCCGCGGATGACGAAGTTCCTCGCGGCGGCGCTGGCGAAGAGCCACTGGTACTCGATGGCGCCCGCCAGGCGGGACTTCGGGTACCAGGTGCGCGTCCCGATGGCCGAGGGCACGGCGCGCACGGCCGCGTGGTTCAAGGAGGCGGGCGCGGCCTGAGCGCGGCCTCGGCGAGCACCCTCGGCCCGCGATCACCGCGTCGGCTCCTCCACGAAGGTACACCCCGAGCCGTCCACCTCGGGAAGGGGCAGGAGGTAGGACACCACCCATCCCGGCATGTCGAGCACGAATCCCAGCTCGAGCGACTGGTTCGCTGGTTGGCTCTTCTCGAGCACGTCGTGCAACAGCACCCGAGCCGTCGCGCGATCGCCCACCAGCGTCACGTCCCGGGTCGTCTTGAACGGCTTGGCTCGCATCGTCCCTACCCAAGCCTCGGGATCGGCCTCCCGGCTGTTGAGGGCCACCGATTCGGGGGAGCCGAACTCGATCTCCTCCCCACGAAGGACGAAGGGCGGACGACCGATCGGGGCGTGGGCCGCGACCTCCCACTCCGCCACGATGCTGTCGAAGAGCTCCATCGGCTCGCCGGTGGCGGTCGGCAACAGGACGGTCATGTCGAGCACGGACGCATACGGGTGATAGCTGCCGTCCAGACCGAGAACCTCGTAGGGAACGAGATCCAATCGGCGCCCGTGGGCAACGACCCGGTAGTGCGCATCCACGTCGGGTGTCGCGTTCCATTGATCGGTGATAGCGCGCAACGCGGCCTCCGGAGCGGCGTCGGACGGGAACGAGGCGACGAGCGGGACCATGTAGGGTGCCTTCCCCAGCCCTCCACCCTGAGGGTCATGCGGATCCCGCCAGATCCACCCCGACCCCTCGACCACCAGCGGCACGCCTTCGAAGTCGATGATGGCCGAGGTACGTTTCCGCATCGCCGATGCCGCCCCACGCAGACCCGTGAGTGGGCAATGCAGCTCCACGCTTCGGCTCGAGGTTGGAGTGTTGGCTGATGTGGAGGCGGCAAGCAGAGGTAGCCAGATCAAACCAATCATCCGACCCCCCGGGGAGGATTGTACCACCCGCTCCGAATGGCCCGGACACCGCGAGCGCGGCGCCCACGACGCCGAGCTCATCGGCGTAGGCGGCCGAGTGGATCACGGCGGCAGGCGCGGCACGAGCCTGGGCTCCGCGAGCGCTGCGGACAGCTCGTCGCGCACCCCGAGGTCCTGGGAGTCGGGTCGTGCGAGCTCCTCGACGCGCGCGAGCGCGCTCCTGGCACGGTCGAGCGCGGAGGGCGCGCCCCGATGCAGGTCGAGCAGCGCCCGCTCGACCTCGATGTGCCACCGCTGGGAGGCATGGGGTCCGCCGAGCAGCGCCTCCGACGCCGCGAGCTGCGCCTCCATCTCCTCCCAGCGACCGGCCCGCCGCAGCAGCCGTGCCGCGACGAGGTGCAACACGGACAGGGGCCGAACGAAGCCGGTGCGCCGGATGTCGTCGAGCGAGCCGAGGACCGCCTCGAGGGCGTCGGCATCGCCAGCGTCCACGCGGTTGCGGACCTCGAGGAAGCGGGCGTGCGCCCGGAACCGCGGCACGTCGATCTCCTCCGCCAGCGCGCGGATCTGCCGGATCACGTCGGCCGCCTCCGCGAACCGCCCCCGATCGCGCAGGGTGGTGGCGACGACGGTGAGGGACTGCACCTCGTTGGGCACGCTGCCCGCACGCCGATCCCAGGTGGCGGCGGCCCGGGCCCGTCGCAGGGCCTCCGCGTGGTCGCCCTCCATCGCCGCGAGGTTCGCGAACAGCCGCTCGACGGTGCCCCGACGGAGCGGGAGCTCGGGGGGAACCTCGCCGACCTGCTCGAGCTGGGCGCGGAGGTCGTCGGGCTCTTCCCGCACGAGGTGGACCTCCGCCAGCGCCACCCGGATCCGCGTCACCTCGTCGCTCGGCGCCCCGCGCGCCGTCAGGAAGGCGAGGGCGTCCCGGTACACCCGAATCGCTTCGGTGCCCTCGTCGCGCGTCACCAGGGCACCTCCGAACGCCACCGCGAGCAGGCTGCGCAGCGCGGGGTCGTCACACCGCCCGATCGCCCCTCGGAGCCAGGCGATCGCGTCCGCGTCGTGGCCGGGCAGGCGGGACCCGGCCCACCCTCGGAGCACCGCGACCAGGTCGACCGGAGCTTCGTGATCGAAGCGGTCACCGAGGAGATCCAGGGTCTCCTGGTACCGACCGCGCACCAGGCTCGCCCGGCCCAGCCACACGCGGATCCGCTCCTCCTCCTCAGGGGTCGCGCCGGCGCGCGCGAGGGTGGCGGCCTCCACCACGTCGGGCCAGCGAGACGCCGCATACGCCTGATCCGCGAGCTCCAGGAGCAGCGCGCGGGCCTCCGAGCTCCGGCCCAGCACGAGCAGGTGACGCGCGCGCTCCATCGGGGGAGCGTGCGCGAGGGCGGTGGTGTGCGCGGCCGCCGCACGCCGGGCCGACAGACCCTCGATCGCCTGCGCTCCCAGCCCGGGCAGCGCCAGGGCGACCTCGTCGCCACGGGCCTCGAGCACGCCGGCCGCCAGCCCGAGCGCGAGCTCGGCGTCCGTGCAGGCCGGCTCGCCCCCGATCGCGAAGGCTCCCACCACCTCCCGGAGCTCGCTCGACAGCGCGTCGAGGCGCGCTCGCACCAGGTCGGCGAGGTCCCTGGGCGCGGGCAGCTCGCGCAGACGGTCGCGCTCCCGCACCACCCACCGCCCGTCGAGACGACGGAGGTGTCCCGCCCGGACCCAGTCCCCGAGCAGCTCCCACGCGAGCCGCGGGTTGCCGTCGACGCGGCGGTGGACGGCGTCGAGGATCTCCTCGGGGACATCGGGGTCGGAGAGCACCTGGCGCAGGAGCGCCCGCTCGTCCGCCTCCCCCAGCGGCGACAGCGCCACCCGGCGCGCACCGAGCCCTTCGAGCCGCTCGGCGAGGGCGTGGTCCGAGCACCCGAGCCACACGGCGACCCCGGGCGGCGTCTGACGCACGAGGCGGGCGGCGAGCCCCGCGGTGGCCGGACCCACGTCGTCGAGGACCACGCGCAGCGGCGCCGCTCGCCCGAGCACCGCGTGGACCGCGGCGACGAGCGCACCTTCGGGCACGAGCCGCGCGTCGCCCAGCGCGGCCGCCGCCCTCGCCGAGACCGAGGCGAGCACCGGCGCGTCGTCGCCGAACCACGTCTCCCGCTGCTCCTCGTCCGCCAGCTCGAGCAGCTCGTGCACCAACGCCGGCAGCGTGGTCGCGACGACCATCGGGCCCTCGACCTCGCGAGCGGCCGCCTCCAACAGCCGCGTCTTGCCGACACCGGCCGGTCCGGAGACCACCGCGACCCGACTGCCCGCCAGCGCAGCCAGCTCGGCGTCCCGCCCCGCCAACGCCGGTCGATGCAGCACGATGGGCGCCGGCGGGACCGACCACGGCGACGGGCGCACGCCGAACGCCTCCAGCCAGTCCACGACGTCCCGGGCGAACGGGACCCGTCGGTCCGGCTCCTTCTCCAGCAGGCGGGCGACCAGCAGCGCGAGATCGAGCGGGATGCCGGGCAGCTGGGACAGATCGGGCAGCGGCGCGCTGACGTGCGCCTGGGCGGCCCCACGACCGTGTCCGTACGGAGGCCTGCCCGTGAGCAGCTCGTGGATCAGGCAGCCGACGGCGTACAGGTCCGCCCGCCCGTCCACCGGACGCCCCAGGCACATCTCGGGCGAGAGGTAGCCGCTGGTGCCCACCAGGACGCGGCGGGGGAGCTGCAGCGTGGACCGTCCGCTGGCCTCCGCGGCGTGGACCAGCCCGAAGTCCACCAGGACGGCCGAGCCGTCGGCGCGGAGCATGAGGTTCTCGGGCTTGACGTCGCCGTGGACCAGCCCCTCGCCGTGCAGCCAGGAGAGCGCCTCGCACAGATCACGGACGGGCGCGAGGGCCTCCGCGAGCGCGTCTCGGGTCCAGGCCACCCGGGTCTCCGCCGAGACGACCTCGCCCGTCGCGTCCTCGATCACGAAGGTCTCGGCCGAGGTGGCGGCGTCGGGGTGCGAGCGGTGGACCTGATCGCGCAGCGAGCGGCCCTCGACGAGCTCCGTCGCGACCCAGGTCTCGTCCCCCTCGGTGCCGTGCCCGAGGATCCGGACGATCCCGGGGTGCTCGCACCGACGGAGGGCGGCGACCTCGCGAGCCAGCGCGCGGCGTGCCTCGTCACCGATGCGCGCGACCTTCAGCGCGACCTGGCGCCCGCTCTCGGGATCGACCGCGCGAAGCACCCGGCCCATCCCACCGGCGCCGAGCGTTCCACGGACCTCCCACGGACCGTACCGATCGCGCACCCCTCCCCCTCCAGGGGTTGTACTACGGAGGAGGAGGTGCGTTGGGGGCCGGCGGCGGTGGGGGTGCGTCGGGGGCCGGCGGCGGCGGGGGCGGCGGCGCCACCGCCAGGTGCTCGAGCGCGATCGGGCCCGAGAACGTCGCCAGCTCCACGCTCCCCGCGCCGCTCCCGACGACGATCTCGCGACCGCCGAACACGTTGCGCACCCGCCCGGAGAGCGTGGCCAGCTCCAGCCGCGCGTCGAGATCGGCGGGTAGACGCGCGGTGATCGGCCCGCTGTGCGTGGAGACCTCGAGGTGCCCCTGGGGCGCGAGCGGCCCGGACACGGTGATCGCGCCGCTCACGACGCTCAGCTCGACCGCGCTCATCGGCGCCGTCGTGTCGAGGACGATCGGGCCGGACACGCTGCTGACCTCGAGCACGGCCATCGCGCCCGCCAGGGTCACGGCGCCGCTCACCGTCGACAGCTCCACCCGCGACGGCGACCCGCTCACCGACGCCGAGCCGGAGACCGACTCGAGCTCGAGCGGGCCCGTCACACCGGTCACGGAGAGATCCGCGGAGATGCTGGTGACATCGAGGGCGGTGTCCGACGGGACCTCGATCGTGAGGTCCACGCAAGCGTCGTGGCGCGCCTTTCGGCTGACCGCGATGCGCCCCGCGCCCACCTCGAGCAGATCGGGGCTGTCGAGGGTGCCGCTGACGTGCACGCCGGGGCCCTGCCGGCCCACGATGCGCAGCGCACCGCAGATCACCTCCACGTCGACCGACCTGGCGGGGACGTCGATCGTCCGCTCGAACGGGGTGGCGGCCAGCGCCGCCGTCGTCATCCACCACATAGGGTCTCCTCACCCACTCTGGGGCAGGGTCAAGGCGTGTCGGAGCAGCGCGATCCGCTGCTCCCCGGCCGCTGCCAGGCTGCGCTGGAGGCGGCGGTTGGTCGGATCGGCGTCGAGCGCGGCGCGGGTCTCGGCGACCGCCGCGTCGATGATCCGCAGGTTCTCCTCGACGACGGCGAGCGTCTCCGGGTCGAGCTCGCCGCGACGCGCCTCCACGGCGGCCCGCAGCTCGTCCGCGGCGTGGTCCAGCTCGTCGCCCCAGGGCAGCTCCGCGCCGGCCACGTCGACCGGGGCGGGGTCGGGCGCCCGCAGCGCGAGGGCGGTGAGCGCCGACGAGCCGAGCGCGACCAGCACCAGGGCGGCGAGCAGCCACTGGGGACGTTGCCACCAGGCGGACCGACCGCCGATCCGCGCCGCGATCCCGGGCCACAGGTCGCGCGACGGCTCGATCTCGCGGGGCAGCTCCCCCGCTGCGATCCGCAGCCGATCGAGGTCCGCCGCCAGCCGACGGCACGGCTCGCAGCCAGCCAGGTGCTCCTGCAGCGCCTCGTCCAGAGCGGGCGGGAGCGGCCCGTCCAGTCGGTCGTGCAGGGGCTCGAGCGCCTCCTCGCAGGTCATGGTCATGTCAGGAACCTCCTGAGCAGGTCACGTGCCCGGTGCAGCTGGCTCTTGGCCGTCCCCACCGACGTCCCCATCGCGTCGGCGATCTCCGCGTGGTCGAGCCCCTCGACCTCTCGCAACACGAACACCTGACGCGCCTTGGTCGGTAGCGCGTCGAGCGCGCGCACGAGATCGAAGCCCGCGCCCGCGGGTCGCTCGGGCGCGGGGCCCTCGAGCTCCGCCACCGGCTCCACCCGCGCCAGGCGCCGCGTGGACGCCCGCCGGTCGGTGAGCATGACGTTGACCGCCAGCCGGTGCAGCCAGGTCCCGAACGCCGCCTCCCCCTGGTAGGTGTCGAGGCGCTCCCAGGCGCGCACGAAGACCTCCTGGGTGAGGTCCTCCGCGAGCGAGGGGTCCCCGCACATCCGCAGGGACAGCGCGTGGATCCGGCCCGAATGCTCGCGATAGAGCGCCTCGAAGGCGCGCAGATCTCCGCCCTGCGCCAGCCGTACGGTCTGGGACACGGGATCGGGGGCTCGGGCGAGGACCTGCACGGGCGCGGCTCAGAGGCGGTCGAGGATCGGGGTTCCTCCCCGAACGATCAGCTCACCGCCCACGTCGCCCGTCTTCACGGGTCCGACCACCCCGTCGAGGGTGAGGTCGCCGCCCACGTCGGCGGCGCTGACGGCCCCGGTGAGCCCGTCGACGACCACGTCACCGCCGACCCCGTCGAGCGTGAGCGGCCCGAGCACGCGCTGCACCCGCAGGCTGCCGGCGTCCCGGACCTCCACCGGCCCCGTGTTCGACACCACCGCGAGCGCACCGGACACGCCGCGCGCGCTGACGGGGCCGGTCACGGCATAGACCGTCACGGCCTCCATGGAGCGCGGCACGTGGACCTCGAGCTCGAGGTTCTTCGGCCGGTGCCCCTTCACGGTCACCGTCACCACGCCCCCCTCGCGGCGCAGCTGGATCTTCGCCTCGCCCTCCTCGACCGAGCCGGTGACGCGGATCTCGTCGGTGTCCTCACCCACGATCCGCACCGCGCCGGCCAGATCCTTCACCGCGACCGCCGTCACGCCCGAGCTCGCCTCGCTCACCGGGGCCAGGTCCGCCGCCATCGCCATCCCTCCGATCATCGTCCACCACATCGCGACCTCCGACCCTTCGATGCCGGCCGGTCCCGTGGGGTTGGAAACGAGATCGAATATTTCTGTGCGCCGCGCCAGAACGTCCTTCAAACCGAGGTCCGGGAAAGCCCGGACGACCCGAAGGTGGTCGGACGCGAAGCGGACGCGCCGCCGTAGCGGTCGCGCGACGCAGAGCGGAGCGCCGAGGGCGGGGGGTGGCGAGGGGGGCAGCGCCCCCCTACAGCCTGGAAGGCATCGCCGGGCCCTGGTACCCGAGGACGCCGTCGGTGAGCGGGCGCGACGAGATGTGCCCGCCGACGGTCCACAGCCCGCCTTCCGGGTCGACCGCGCACCCGTGCCAGTCGTCGAGCGTCAGCGGCGTCACGTCCACCGGGCTCTCCGCGGTCCACCCCGAGCCGTCCCGCCAGGCGCGCGAGCCGTGCAGGCCGACCGCCCACACCGCGCCCGCGCCCGAGCACACGCCGTTGAGCCCTGGCTGGAAGGACGGGCTCACGTCGCGCCAGGCCGCGCCGTCCCACTCGAGGATCACGCCGTTGCCCGCGCCACCGACCGCGATCGGTCGCTCGCCCACGTCGACCGTGAGCAGCAGCGTGGTGGAGGTGTCCGTGTCGGCGTCCGTCGGCACCCGCGTCCACGCCGCGCCGTCCCAGTGCGCCGAGAGCCCGCCCGTCCCCACGATCCAGGCGTCGTTCGCGGACGCGCCGTGCACCTTGAAGAAGGTCTCGCCGGCGTCGGCGACCCCCGAGACGTCCTGCGCGGACCAGGCGCCCCCCTGGCGACGCCACAGCGCGGGCGGGCCGTCGCCGTCCTCCGTCCACCCCACCGCCCACAGATCGTCCGCGGACGCGCCCCAGACGCCGAAGAAGTTCGTCCCCGCGTCGATCCCGGGCACCGCAGCGAGCGTGCCCGTCGCGCGGTCGTGCTCGAGGATGGTGCCCTCGTCGCCCACCAGCACGACCTCGTCCGCGCCCACCCACACCCACCACAGCTCCGCACCCGCCCAGGCGCTCGTGTCGAGGTGCGTCCAGACGCTCCCGTCGTAGTGGGCGGCCACCGGGCCCGCGCCGTCGTCCGGATCGGTCGACGAGCCCACCACCCACACGTCGTCCGCGGCGGGCGCGCGCACCGACAACAGCCCCGCGCCGAGCTCGCTGGCCAGCGCGCACCCCGGCGCATCCTCGCAGGTGGCGCCGGTCGGCGTCGGGTCGGTCGCGTCGGTGGTCGCCGGCTGACAGGCGGCGGCGAGGAGGAGCAGGGATCGCATCAGGGGGTCTCCGGAGGTCCCGCGTCGAGCGTGCGCAGGGCCCAGCTGTTGTCGCCGTGGTTGTGCAGGTGCAGCCAGATCGTGGCGCCCTCGGGGCAGCCCTCGTCGACCACGACCTCCGCGAGGTCCTCACCGGCCTCGTCCGGGATGGGGACGGTCGTGTCCAGCACGGTCACGTCGCCCACGACCACCGCGAGGTGGGCCTCCGCGGGGGCCTCGGCGGTGAGCGCGTCGTGCGTGATCCGCGCGCGCACCAGGTCGCCGGGCAGCACCTCCGCGAGCGACGGCTGGCGCAGCACCACGTAGTCGCAGAAGGTCGTGTCGATCTCGAGCGCCGACGAGGTGCCGTCCACCTCGACCGACCACGCGCCCGAGCCGCAGGTCACGCCCTCGGGGCGGTCGGGGAACGGGTCGTCCGCGGCGTCCACCAACGTCCAGGCCGCGGGGTCGGTCAGCGCCTCGCGCTCCCGCGGGGGGGCCAGCTCGACGGGCTCCGGAGCGCACGCCACCGCCGCGAGGAGCAGCGCGCTACAGCGCATCGGCCGCCCGGAACCAGCGCAGCACCCGCTGTCCGGAGCGCTCCGCGATCAGCAGGTCGCCCGTCGCCATGAACGCCATCCCCGCCGGCCCGCGGATCGGGAAGTCCAACGGCTGCGCGAAGCGCACGGGGTCCGCGTCGCCGAGCCCACCGAGCACCGTGTCCACCGTGCCGTCGGGCCAGACCGCACGGATCGCGTCGTTCTCGAGGTCCGCGACGAGGATCGTGCCGTCGGGCGCGACCGCGAGCCCCACCGGCTGGTCGAAGGTCGCCGCCAGCGCGTCCCCGCCGTCGCCCTCGTACCCGCGCTCGCCGGTGCCCGCGACGACCTCGGTGCGCAGCGTCTCCAGGTCCACCGAGAGCACGCGGTGGTTCAGCGTGTCGGCGACGAGCAGCCGCCCGCGCTCCTCGTCGAGCGTGATCCGCTCCGGGCTCCAGATGGAGGTCTCGGGGCCGTAGCCCGGGCCGCCCATGCCGATGTGGTCGGTGCCGAGGATGGTCGAGGCCGTCCCGTCGGGGTCGAAGCGACGCACCTTGGAGAACGTGTTGTCGCTGACGAAGAGGGTGCCGTCCTCGCCGATCGCGAGGCCCCCGCCGTACCCCATCTCCGCCTCGAGCGCGGGCACGTCGTCGGCGTGGTCCGCGAGGATGCCACTGCCCGCGCACAGCTCGATCGTGCCGCCTGCGCCGACGCGGATCACGCGCCCCTCGTGCTGCGGCAGGAGGTACAGCAGGCCGTCCGGACCCCAGGCCGCGTCCACCGGGTTCTCGAGCGGCGTCTCCAGAGCCGGCGCGCCGATCTCCGAGTACGCGTGCTCGCCGCTGCCCACCACCGTCACCGCGGTCCCGTCGTCCGCCGCCACCCGCACGAGCATGTTCGAGTAGTCGACGACCATGGGGCGGTCGTCGGCGTCGGTGAGCACCGCGGTCGGCGAGGCCAGCCGGGTCTCGAGCAGCGGCAGATCCTCACCGTTGAACCCGAGCTCTCCCGTCCCCATGACCGCGCACACGTCCCCGGCCGGCGCGTCGCAGGCCGGTCGGGACGGGAACTCCCCGATCCGCGGGCCACACGCGAGCAGCGCGGCGAGCAGCACGGCTACTCCGGCACCACCGAGCGGATCACGCTGTTGTACGTGTCGGAGATGTAGACCGTGCCGTCGGGGCCGATGGCGACGCCGAACGGGCTGTCGAGCAGCGCGTCCGTCGCCGGGCCGAGGTCGCCGTCGTACCCACGCTCGCCGCAGGTGCCCGCGAACGTGTCGATCGTGCCGTCGGGCGTGATGCGGCGGACGCAGTGGTTGCCCGTGTCCGCGACATAGACCGTGCCGTCCTCGGCGACCGCCACGTCCGTCGGGGTGTCGAGCATCGCCTCGGTCGCGGGCCCACCATCGCCCGAGTACCC
>JACKER010000074.1 GCA_020632925.1 Alphaproteobacteria bacterium
CGTCCGTGTCCTGCTGGTTCGCGTTCGCCGTCGTGGGGCAGTTGTCGCACGCCGTCCCGACGCCGTCCCCGTCGGGGTCCGCCTGCCCGGGGTCGCTCACCGTCGGACACACGTCGCACAGGTTCCCGACGCCGTCCCCGTCCGTGTCCTGCTGGTTCGCGTTCGCCGTGCCCTGGCAGTTGTCGCAGGCGTCGCCCACCCCGTCGCCGTCGCCGTCCAGCTGCAGCGGGTCGCTGGTGGTCGGGCACACGTCGCACGCCAGGGGCACGCCGTCGCCGTCGTTGTCGGGCGGGTCGGGCGTCCCGTCGTCGCAGTCCGTGCCCCCGCAGCTCTCGGCCACGAAGCCGTCACCGTCGTCGTCGCAGCACGTCGGCAACGAGAAGCAGTCGCTGTCGGCGCAGTCGATGTCGCCGTCACCGTCGTCGTCCAGACCGTTGCCGCAGTCCTCGGTGCAGTTGGGGTCGCCCGCGCAGTCGGGATCGGCGCAGTCCACGAGCGTGTCGGCGTCGTTGTCGGCCCGGTCGTCGCAGTCCTCGGGGCATCCGGGCGTGTTCGCGCGGAAGTGCAGGTCGTACTCACCGGGACCACCGAACGACTCGACCACCAGGTAGTACGTGTTGCCGGCGACCGCGTCGAACTGGACCTGATCGTTGGCGGTGGTCTGCGTCGAGCCGGTGAGGCACTCGTCCTGGTGGCAGGTGTCCCCGAGCACGTAGATGTCGTGGTCGGTGGTCATGTTGTCGACCTGGAACGTCACCCGTCCCGTGCTGGTGGCCTCGAAGCGGTAGATCTTCTCCGGCGCGCGCTGCAGGACGTTGCCGTAGGGCGCACCACACTCGTAGTAGTCGAGCGCGTCCGAGGTCCCGGTCAGCGTGTCGTCGTGGATGTCCGAGGAGCACGACAGGTCGCCGGCGACCTCGGTGATCGGATCACAGGCCCGCGGACACCCGAACTGGATGTCGAAGTCGTAGATGCTGCCCGAGCTCCGGTCGACCCAGGCGTAGTAGGTCGAGCCGTCCGCGATCCAGTCCACGTGCTCGGTGCTCGAGCCGCCGAGCGTCGAGAAGTCGGCGCAGGTGCCGCCGCTGCAGGTGTCGGCGACCACGAACACATCGAGGTTGTTCTGGGTCGTGTCCACCATCTTGACGTCGAGGAACACGTGCCGCCCGGCCGGCGGGGTCAGCTCGTACACCATGTCCGACCCGCTCCACGAGCCGGCGGTGCAGGTGCCGTAGTTGCTGCGCTCGCTCGCGAAGTTGTCCACCGCCCCACCCGAGCGTTCCTGGCGGGCACCCTGGCAGGAGAGGTGCTGAGGCTGCGCACAGGTGAAGTTCTGGGCCTGGGCCGCCCCGGCGAGGAGGACGACGAGCATGGAGCCACTCCGGGAAAACACCCAACGTTAGCACGCTTGCCCGGGACAGGCCCCTTCACCCGCCTGTCAGAGCCGCCCGCCGACCCTCAGCGCGACGCCCTCGCGGTCCACCGCCACCGCCACGGTCCCCTGCTTCCACGCTGCATGGACCTTACGGCGGTTCAGCCCGCTCACCAGCAGCGGAACGCCCACCCCGAACCCGACCGCCGCGTTGAACCCGTCGTAGACCAGGCAGCTGTCGGGGTCCGAGGCGGTGACGCCATCGCCCAGCACCAGGCAGGTGGCGAGGTCGGTCACAGACAGCGCACCGACGCCGGTGAAGATGGCGCCGGTGATGATCGCCCCCGTCCCCGACCGCGGCTCCGGGGTGGTCGGAACGGCCGGTGGTCTGGGCGTGACGGTCGCCACGGGGACCGCGAGCGGCGCGGGCTCGGGGGCCGGCTCGGGGACCGGAGTGGGTTGGTCCTCGATGGCGGGCTGGTCCTCGATGGGGACCGGGGGCTCCGGCTCTGGTGCGGGTTCCGGGGGATCCTGGGCGAAGGCCGTCGCGAGCCACCACACGCTCACCTCCCGTCCTCGACGACCGAGGCCCAGTCGTCGTCGAAGCGCACCGACGACCCGGAGGGCACGACCCCGCCGAAGCGTCCGCAGCGATCGGGTGCTCCGACGGAGGCCCGAGCGGACCAGCTCCGACCGCCGGCCGTCCCGCCGACCTCGATCCGCCAGGTCCCGGGACCCGCAGGAGGATCCTCCACGATCACCGTGAACGGCCCCACGAGCACGCCCGTCGGCACGCGCGCAGGGCGGGTCACCGCACCCTCCGGCCCCTCGAAGGTCGCGACGGCGGTCACGTCACGGACCGGCCGCCCCAGCCCGAGCCGGGCGCGGAACCGGACCACCCGCCGAGCGTCGACCTCGCCCCCCAGCGCGATGGGTGCGATCTCCAGGGGCAGTGTCGCGATCCGCCGCACCTCGCGCGCCACGAGCACGGTCCCGCCGAGCAGGACGACCGAGAGCAGCACGAGCGCCGCGTCGCCGGCGGGCGGCGCCCACACGATCCCCACGAGCGACGCCCCCGCGGCCAGGGGCCCCACCAGGAGCGAGGCCGGGCTCCGGACCTTGCTGGCGATCGTCGTGAGCGTCTGCAATCTTCGACCCCACCCGGCGTAGATCCGGGCGCGGTGGACTTCCCCCCGGACGGGACCGGGAGTACCTTGTGCGCCCGGGTCGGTCCACGCGTCAGGAGGTCGGAAGATGGGTCTGTGGGACACGCTCAAGAAGCATGCTGGCGCCCAGTTCCTCGAAGTCATCGACTGGATGGACGACAGCAAGGACACGCTCGTCTATCGCTACCCGACCTTCAACCAGGCGATCACCGACAACTCGAAGCTGGTGGTGCGCGAGGGTCAGGCGGTCGTCTTCGTCGCCGAGGGTCGCCTCTCCGAGGTCTTCGCCCCCGGGACGTACCCGCTCGACACGAAGAACGCGCCGATCATGCGGTTCTTCCAGTCGATCGTGTACAAGCTCGAGGAGCCGTACAAGGGCGACATCTACTTCGTCAACACCCGCCAGTTCATGGAGAACGGCTGGGGCACGGCGACCCCGATCATGCTGCGCGACGCCGAGTTCGGCCCCGTCCGCGTGCGGGCCTACGGCGTGTTCAGCTACCGGATCACCGATCCCGCCACCTTCCTGCGGCAGATCGTCGGAACGGACGGCCTGTTCACGACCGACGAGATCAACGGTCAGCTCAAGAAGAAGCTGGTCGGCAACCTCGCCGCCGTGATCGGCAAGGCCCGGATCGCGATCCTCGACCTCGCCGCGTCCTACGCGGAGCTCGGCGACCAGCTCCGCGACCAGCTCAACCCGAGCTTCGCCGAGTCGTACGGCATCACGCTGACCGACTTCACGATCCAGAGCATCAGCCTGCCCGAGGAGGTCGAGAAGGCGCTCGACACCCGCACCAAGATGGGCCTGCTGGGCAACCTCGACGCGTACACGAAGATGAAGGCCGCGGACGCGATCGAGATCGCGGCGAAGAACCCCGGCATGGGCGGCCTCGGCGCCAGCATGGGCGTGGGCTTCGGCCTCGGCAACCAGATCGGCGCGCAGATGGGCGCGGGCCAGGGTGCCGGCGTGTTCAACCCCAACCAGGGCCTGATGGGTGGCGGCGCGCCCCCGGCGCCCCCGCCTCCTCCGCCGGTCGACGTGTGGCACTACTCCGGCGCCGCCGGTCAGATGCAGCTGTCGACGGCCGACCTCGCCGCGCGCATGCAGGCGGACCCGAACGGGCAGCACATGGTCTGGAAGGCCGGCTTCCCCGCGTGGAAGAACGCGAAGGAGGTCCCGGAGCTGATGGCGCTGATGCCCGCCGCTCCGCCCCCGCTCCCGGGCGCCCAGCCCTACCACTACAACGGCCCGGCCGGTCAGGGCACGAAGACGCTCGACGAGGTCGTGGCCGCGGTCTCCTCGAACCCCTCCGGTGCTCACCACGTGTGGCAGGCCGGGTGGCCGGGCTGGAAGAAGGTCCAGGAGGTCCCCGAGATCGCCTCGCGGCTCGGGCCCCCGGGTCCGCCGCCCCTCCCGTAGGCAGCGCGGCGCTCTTCCTTCCCCTGACGGGTGCGGACCGCCCGTCGGGGAGGTAGACCATGGGCCATGTCTGCTGCACAGATCGTGAAGCGTGCCCTGCTGGGCACCGTCGGCTTCGGTGCCACCGTCGCCACCGTGCACCTCGCCATCGGCATGGCGCTGATGCTCGTCCTCAACGTGCCGCCCATGACCGGCTTCGCCGCGATGTCCGTCCCGATGGAGATCGCGCTGGCCCTGCCGGTCGGGCTCCTGCTCGCACCCGTCCTGCTCGCCCCGAAGGGCCAGTGGATCCACCCGGCGCTGATGGCCGTGGCCTGGATCGCGCTCGAGCGCTGGGTCGCGGTCGATCCGACCAAGCTCCAGATGTGGATCGCGCCGACCGTGGTCGCGACGCTGCTGTTCTACGGGATCCTCGCGCTGGTCGGCCGTTTCCCGAAGGCGATCGGACCGGTCCTCGGCGGGTACGTCGTGCTGCCGCTGATCCTGCTGTCGCTGCCGGAGATCTCGTACCGCTCGTCGGACCACGGGATGGTGGCGAACCCGAACCGGGGGACGCCGCCCGCGGGCGCGCCGGACGTGGTGTTCATCGTGATGGACACGACGCGCGCCAAGAGCGTCCACGCGCTCGGGTACGAGCGGGACACCACGCCGACGCTGGACGCGCTCTCGAAGGAAGGCGTGCTCTTCACGAACGCGAACTCGCCCGCGACCTGGTCGCTGCCGGCGCACTCCTCGCTGTTCACCGGGAAGTACCCGTCCGTGCACCAGGGCAACTCCGAGACCCGCTTCCTCGGGCCCAAGGAGCACATGCCCACGATCGCGCAGACGATGTCGACGGAGGGCTGGGAGACGCTCGCGTTCAGCGCCAACCCGTACATCTCCGACACGTACGGCCTGACGCGCGGCTTCGACTACACCGACAAGGCCTGGAAGTCCGGCGAGGGCGGCCGGCAATTCAGCTTCATCTACCGCTTCGTGGACAAGCTCGGCTTCGCGGCCGAAGACAAGGGCGGCGCGACCGTCGTCGGCAACATCCACGAGTGGATGGCGTCGCGTCCCAAGGACGCGCCTCCGGCCTTCGTCTTCGTCAACTTCCTCGAGGCCCACTTCCCGTTCAACCAGCTCCCCCACGACTACCTCTACGCGTACACCGACCGCCCGTTCTCGGAGCTCGCGGACGCGTCGCAGACGGCGTTCGGCGTGCAGTTCGGCCGGCAGCTCACCGAAGAGGAGAAGGCGTCCATCGAGGGACCGATCCGCGACATGTACGACGGAGGCGTGAAGTACACCGACCACCTCGTCGGCCAGGTCATCGAGGAGTGGCGCAAGCGCGGCACGCTCGACAACACGATCGTCGTCGTCCTCGGCGACCACGGCGAGATGATCGCGGAGCACGGCGCGTTCGGGCACGTCAGCTCGATGTACCAGCCCGACCTGCACGTCCCGCTGGTCATCCGGTACCCGAAGAAGGTGGACGCCGGCACCCGCCGCGAGGACCCGATCAGCACCGTGTCGGTGTTCATGACCATCCTCGACATGCTCGACCTCGAGAACACGGCCGACGTCGACATCGCGCCCTCGCTGTTCGACAACTCGCAGCGGGCGCCGATCATCGCCGAGCGCTTCGAGGAGAAGAACCTCTCGGCGCGCTTCGAGCACGGCACGGCGAACGGCCGCGGCCCGCTGCTGTGGCCGACCGGACGGTACCGCTCGTTCCGCGAGGGGAAGTACAAGCTGGTCTGGTGGACCGGCGGCGACGGTCCCTGGCTGTTCGACCTCGACGCGGACCCGAACGAGGACCACGATCTCGCCGCTGCGCTGCCCGACGTGGTGGCCCAGATGACGACCACGCTCGAGGCGATGCGCGGCGGGCTCGACATGCCGCCGCTGGACGCCGAGATCGGCGCGGACGTGCCGAAGGCCAAGATCGGCAAGGCCGAGTGCGAGCAGCTCAAGGCCCTGGGGTACATCGCCCCCGACGCACCCTGCGACGAGGGATAGTGAACCGCGCGGACCGGCGGGCGATCGAGCGGCTCCGGGTGGTCGACGTGCTCAGCACGATGCCCCCTCACCTCCGGTAGGGTCGCATGGATCGGCCGCATGTCCCGGAGGTCGCCACGCTGCCGGGCTTCTTCAAGGGCCAGGCGCTGCACGCGGTCTTCCTCGTGGCGATGCTGCCCGCGACCTGGGCGTTGGCGGCGCCGTCGCTGCGACCGGAGACGACGCCGTGGTTCGTGGCGGCGGTGCTCGAGGCCGTGCTGCACCAGGTGGTGGTGTGGGCGGGGTGGCGCGCGCAGCTCGGCTTCCACGCGTGGACGAAGGTGTTCGGCGACCGCGACCTGCTCGCCTGGTGCGTGACCTTCTTCCCGCTGCTCCTCGCGCGCCCGGCGCTGCTGCTCGCGCTGGCCTGGGTGGACCAGGGGTCCCTCGCCCTGCCCCGCGAGGTCGCGCTGCCGCTCGGCGTCTTCCTGTTGCTCCCCGCGGTCGCCACGCTGATCTCGGTGCGCACGGCGTTCGGCATGGTCCGCGCGGCCGGCAGCGACCACTTCCGCGCGGAGGACCGCGACCGGCCGCTCGTCCGCGAGGGCATGTTCCGCTTCACGCCCAACGCGATGTACGTCTTCGCCTTCCTCGGCCTGTGGGCCGTGGCGCTGCTCGCGGGCTCGCAGCTCGCGCTGATCGCGGCGCTGTTCCAGCACGCCTACATCCAGGTCCACTGGGTCGCGACCGAGCAGCCCGACCTCCTGCTGCTCCGTGCCCAGGGCCACGCGACACCGACGCCATAGAGCTCAAGGCGACGGCCTCTCGTCCGATGGCCCGTCATGACCGTCGGAGACGAGACCCGGCACGCCACGCTCCCCGAAGAGCACGACTTCGTGTTCGTGGGAGGCGCACGCGGCACGGCGCCGTTCGGCGCGATGCTCGGCGCTCACCCTCGCGTCTGGTGCCCACCCGAGCGCAAGCTCGTCCCCGTGATGGCCGAGCTCCACGCCACCTGGTCCGGCACGATGTCGCGGGACCTGCGCGCGGCTGGCGTGGACGAGGCAGCGATGGAGCACGCCGCGCGCGCCTGGCTCGCGGTGTTCCTCAGCGCCGGCGCGCCCGCTGGTGTGCGGGTCGCGGAGCACACGCCGCACAACGTGCTCCATGCCGCCTGGCTCGGACGCCTGTTCCCACGCGCCCGCTTCGTCCACCTGATCCGGGACCACGCCGACCCGGACGCGGACGCGGACGCCCTGTACCGCGCCACGGTCGTGAGCGCGGCCCGGGAGCAGGCGGAGGCCATCCCCGGCCGCTACCTCGAGGTCCGCCAGGAGGATCTGGAAGCCGCGCCCCGCGCGACCATGGCGCAGGTCCTCGCCTTCCTCGGCGAGCCCTGGGACGACGCCGTGCTGGACCCGTCGACCTGCCAGTAGCCCGGGTGGCTACCGGTCCACCCAGCCCACCGCAGCGTCCAGCCGCTTCTGGAGGACCTCGAGCTCCGCGCGTTCCCAGACCTCGAGGACCTCCACGCCGATCCGAGCGACCACCCGTTCGAGGTGCGCGCGAGCCTCGTCCGGGTCGCCCTGGCCCAGCAACGCCAGCTCGCCGCGCTCCATGGCGCTCCGCAGGCGCAGCCCGTCGTCGTCGCGCTGCTCCGCGAGCTCCACCGCCCGCTCCAGGAAGGATGGCGCCTCCCCGGCCCGACCCGCCTTCCGCAGGGCCGCCACCGCCTGCAGCGATCCGATGGCCTCGGGCGAGGTGTTCGCGGTCGCGCGCAGCTCGGGCAGCACGGCGAGCAGGCGGTCGAGCGCGCCGTCCGCACCCCTCGCGACATCGTCCAGCGCCCGCATGTACGCCACCTGCACCAGGAGACGCCGGTTGCCCGTCTCCGCTGCCAGCGCGTGCATGCGGTCCGTGGTGCGCTCCGCCTCGTCGAGCCGGCGCTCCCGGCGGTAGCTGTCCGCCAGGATCCCGAGCAGCTGCGTCTCCGAGGCCACGAAGCCCGCCTCGCGGTACGCCGCGATCGAGCGCAGCGCCGCCACCTGCAGGTCCGACTCCGCCCCGTGCGTGCAACAGAGGAGGGCGCGGGTCGCGTAGCCGTGCCCGATCCACAGCAGGTTGCCCGCGGCCTCCAGCACCGGCAGCGCCTCCGCGAGCAACGCCTCCGCCTCGGGCCACCGGTCCTGGCGCTGCAGCGCGTTCGCCAGCGCGGTCTGGGCCATCGCCAGCTTCTCGGCGTTGCCCAGGGCGCGTCGCGCGGCCACGACCTCGCGCCGGACCTCGACCGAGCGCGGCAGATCCCCGATCTCCGCGCAGGTCTCCGCCACCGCCTCGAGCCAGCCGGGGCGGAGGACGGGGTCGTCCTCGAGCGCGACCACCCGCTCCAGCAGCGCCAGCGCCTCGGCCGCGCGCCCGCAGCGCGCCATGGAGCGACCCAGGTGGAAGGCGCCCCGTCGGCCGAGCGGGGTGTCGAGGTCCAGCGCCTCCTCCTCCAGCAGCGCCACCGCCTCCGTGAACCGTCCGCGAGCGCGGTACCCGGTGGCGAGCTCGACCCGCAGCCGCAGCGCCTCCTCGGGGGTGGCGCCGGGCATTGCGCGCCCCTGCTCGCCGAGTGCCACCACCTCCCCCCAGGCCGAGCGGGTGACGGCCTCGCTCCGGGCGGCCGCGAGGGCGCGCCGGGCGTCGTCCTCCCGGCCCGCGCCCAGCAGGTGCTCCGCGCGGACGCGGTGGGGGGCGTCGTCGGGCAGCGCCGCCAGCGCCTCCTCGTGCAGGGCCACCCGCCGCTCCGGCGACAGCCCGCGAGCGACGACCTCGCGGAACGCAGGGACCGCCCAGGCCCAGCCCTCCTCGCGTCGCTCCAGCAGCCGCGCCCCCTCCAGCAACCCGCGCTCCTCGGCCTCGATCGCCGACAGCCCAAGGATGGCCGCGCGCTCCGCCGCCGCCCGCGCCTCGCTCGACGCGGCCGCCAGGCGCCGCTCGCCGACGCTGGCGAGGCCCTCGGGCAACCCGAACCGAGCGAGCCCGTCGCGCGCCACCAGCCCCCAGCGGCGTCTCCGCCGGACGAGCGCCCCCTCGTCCACGAGCTGGGCCGCGATCTGCAGCGCGAACCGGGGGTTCCCGCCGGCGTTCGACGTGACCGCGTCCAGCAGCTCCCGCGGCAGCGCGTCCGTCGCCAGCGCGTCCTCGAGCAGCTCGGCCACCTGCTCCGGCGTCAGCGGGCGCAGGACGAGGGGCCGCGCCCCCAGGCGCTCGAGCTTCCCGCGCAGGGCCTCGTCGCCGGAGACCACCACGACCGACGCCGCGCGGCGCACGAGCTCCACGAGCAGCTCCTGGTCGAGCCGATCGCCGAGCTCCGCCTCGTCCGCACCCACCGTCGGCCAGTCCGCGGCCGCCAGCGCACCGAGGACGGCGTCGACCGCCTCCTGGCGGGACGTGGGCGCGGCGGGCACGACGTCCAGCAGCTCTCCGAGGGTCGGCTGGAGCGCGCCCAGCACGGGTGCCGCGTGCCCGAACCAGGACCCGAGCTGCTCGGTGCGGGCGCGTGACGCGAGCGAGGACAACCACCCCGCCACCAGGCCGCCGCGACCCGAGGCCGCCACCGCCTCGCCCCGCTCCACGAGGTGCGAGAGCAGGCGGGTGCACCCCAGGCCCGTCTCCCCGGACAACACGACCGGCCCCTTGCCGGCGATGACGTCCAGCGCCTCGGACCGCCCCACCAGCCGCGGCCGGTAGAGCACCCGGCGCACGGGCGGCGCCCCCTCGGTCGCCGGCACGCCGAAGTCCTCGAGCGCCTCGGCGAGATCGGTCGCGTAGCCGAGCCGCTGGCGTGGATCCTTGCGCAGGAGCGCGTCCACCAGCGCCTCGAGCTGCGCGGGCACGTCGCAGCGGTCGGCGAGCGGCGGCACCGGCGTGCGCACGTGGTGCTGGGCCGCGGCCCACCCGTGCCCGAACGGCGGCATCCCCGTGAGCAGCTCGTAGAGCATGCAGCCCACCGCGTACAGGTCGCTCCGGCCGTCCGGTGGCCGCCCCTGGACCTGCTCGGGCGCCAGGTACGCCCCCGTCCCCACCACGCGCTGGCTCGTGTGCAGGGTCTCGTGACCCTCCCCCTCGAAGGAGCGCAGCAGGCCGAGGTCCACGAGGACGACGCTGCCGTCGGGCCGCAGGAGCACGTTCTCGGGCTTCACGTCGCCGTGGACGTGCCCCTCGCCGTGCAGCCAGGCCAGCGGGTCGCACAGCCGGCGGAACACGGCCAGCTCGCGCAGCAGCGCCTCTCGCGTCCAGATCGGGCGCTCCTCGCTCTCCTCCCGCAGCGCGCCGATCCACGTCCCGTCCTCCATCACGACGGTCGAGGGCGCGCTCGAGGCCGTGGACGGGTGGGTCTGCGTGACGTGGGCGCGGAGCGCCTGGCCCTCCACGAGCTCGGTCGCGACCCACAGCGCGCCGTCCTCGGACAGCCCGTGCTCGAGGAAGCGCACCAGCCCCGGGTGACGCAGCCGCTCGAGCGCCTCGACCTCGCGCCGCAGGGCCTCCCGAGCCGCCGTCCGCAGCCGCGCGACCTTGATCGCCGCCTGCCGCCCGTCCGCGTCGACGGCCCGCCAGACGACACCCATCCCGCCCTGGCCGAGCTGGTCGATCACCGACCATCGGCCGAAGCTCACTTTCCGGTATCCGAGAGCTCGACCCGCACGACCACCACGTCGTCGGGCACCGCGTGGGTCTTGGGGTCCTTGCCCATCGCGGGCGGGATCTCGACCAGCCGGATGCCACCGATCCGCAGCCCCGGCATCGCGAGCAGCCAGCCCTGCGGGAGCGCGCTCTCCTCGAGGCGCATCCACGTGCAGCGGCCCCGGCTGTACGTCTCCTCCACGATCTCGCCGCCTTCGACCTTCACCCAGTCGAGGCAGACGCGGTGCTTCATCTTGGCCTTCTTGCCGTCGCCCGCGCGCACGTCCGCGTACCGGGCGCCACCCTCGAGCGCGCGCCAGGCGCCGTCGGCGGGCACCTCGATCGCGGTCGGCGGACGCCGCGGCTCGACGACGCCGAGCAGCTCGATCTCGAAGTACAGCGTGCTGTTCGGCGGGATCGGGCCCGTCGAGCGCGAGCCGTAGGCCATGTCCGGCGGGATCACCAGCCGCCGCTTCCCGCCGACGCGCATCCCGAGCAGGCCCTCTTCCCAGCCGCGGATCACGGCGTGGTCGCCGACCTTGAACGAGAACGTCTCGCCGCGCGGGATGGAGCTGTCGAACACGGTCCCGTCGGCGAGCATGCCGGTGTAGTGGACCTCCGCGGTCGCGTGGTCCTCCACCATCGTCCCGGTGCCCACGACCAGATCCTGGATCTGCATCCCGCCGACGCCGGCCGTCCAGGGCGCGGGGTCGTCGCCGGTGGGCCAGGACGCGTGGGCGGTGGACAGGGCGAGCAGCAGGCCGATCACGCGAGCACTCCTCGGAGCTGGTGGTCGAGGACCGCCCGGGCGACCCTCGACACGTCGAACATCTCGTCGGTGCCGACGACGTAGCGCCGCACCACCTCGCGCAGCCCGCCGACGACGAGCACCGCGCTCACCTCGGCGTCCAGCGGCCGCACGATGCCGACCGCCTGCCCCACCTGGAGCGCGCGCGCGACGTACCCGTGGAGCTCGGCGTCGAAGGCCGCGAGCCGCTCGTCGACCGCCGCGTTCAGCCCGACGGCCTCGCGGAACAGGATCCGCGTGAGCGCGCGGTTGTCGACCAGCGTGGCGAGGATGCGCTCGACGGTGGCCTGGAGCTGGTCCTCCATGCCGCCGCGCGTCAGGTCGACGCCCACGATGTTCTCGCGCAGGTGGCGCGTCAGGTCCTCGAGCAGCTCGAGGAAGAGCGCTTCCTTCCCGTCGAAGTACAGGTAGAAGGTCCCGCGCGCGACGCCCGCCGCCTCCACGAGGTCCGACACGCTCGTCGCGTGGAAGCCGCGCTCGGCGAACACCTGGAGCGAGCTCTCGAGGATCTGCGCCCGCCGCGCCTCCCTGGCGTCGAGCCCGCGGCGCACCCGGCCGTCGATCTCCTCGCTCACCCCGACCTCCCGAGGGCGTCGAGGTGCGCGTCCACGCGGCCCGCGATCACGCCGCGCACGCGCTCGGCGAAGCTCTCCACCTCGTCGTCGGAGAGCCCGGTGGGGTCGAGGGGGGCGTCGCAGGTCACCGTGACCTGCCGGCCCCGCCGCATCCGCCCGCTCCCCGCTCGCAAGATCTCGTACATCCCCGTCACCGACACGGGGACCACGGGCAGCCCGAGGTCCCTGGCGATGAAGAATACGCCCTTGCGGAACGGCCCGACCCGGCCGTCGCGCGTGCGCGTGCCCTCGGGGAAGGCGAGGATCGAGTGCCCGAGGTCGAGCTCCTTGCGGAAGTGCTCGCGAAGCTCGTCCTGCTGACCGCCGTCCTTGCGCCGCTTCACCGGGATGGTGCCGCGCTGGCGCATGAACCAGCCATAGACCGGGATCTTGAAGTGGCTCTCGAGCTCGAGCCCCTGCTTGAAGTGAGGGGTCGCGTTGTACATCGTGACGTGGTCGAGCAGGTTCACGTGGTTCGAGGCGAACAGGTAGGTCCGCTGCGGGTCGACGGCCGGATCGACCACGGACCGCCAGCGCGCGCCGGTCATCCTGACCTGCCCCCGGCAGTAGAGCCGCGACAGCCACTCCGTACGGTCCGGCGGCAACACCAGGTTGGACGCCATCATCGCGCCCATCACCGGCACGAGCCAGGACACGCCCGCGGTCCACAGCGCGGCCGAGACCACGTGGTCCCGCAGGCGCGGCGGCGCGTCCCAGGGCGGTGGGAGCTCGGCGCTCACGGGACCAGCAACCGGATGGCGCGGGGCAGCACCTTCAGCGACCGCAGCGACAGGTCGGCGACCTCGCCGTCGATCATCACCGAGGTCGGCGGGAGCTCGGCGAAGCGCACGGACCGCGCGCGTCCCATCGTGATCTCGGGCATCTCGCCGTGCGTCCCGCGGAAGATGCGGGGGAAGGACGACAGGAAGCGCCGGCGGCGCATGGGCGCGATGCGCACCACGTCGAGCTCGCCGTCCGACACGTCCGCGGCGGGCGCCATCTTCATGTCCCCGCCGGTGGAGCTGCTGTTGCAGAAGGACAGCAGCACGAAGGGCCGCGCGTCGAACTCGCCCTCGTCGAGCGCGTGGGGGAGCGCGTGCTGGCGCAGATCGGCGACGGTCTCGACCACGGCCGCGACGTACCCCGCCACGCCCCACGGCTTGTACTTCGCGTTGGTCAGCGCCCCGGCGTCGGCGGCGAAGCCCACGGACACGATGTTGAGCGACCACAGCCTGCCCGCGGCGTGCTCGACGCGCACGACGTCGACCTCCCGCGTGTTCCCGGAGGCGACGGCGGCCGCCGCACGTCCGAGGTCGTCGAGCCCCACGTCCTTCACGAAGCTGTTGCCCGTCCCGAGCGGGAGGATGCCGAGCGCGGTCCGCGGCCGCTCGTCGCTCGCGAGCAGCCCCTGCAGCACCTCGTGGACCGTCCCGTCCCCGCCCGCCGCGACCACCGCGTCCGCTCCTTCGGCGACGGCGTTCCGAGCGAGGACCGTCGCGTGCCCGGGCCCGGACGTGGGGCGGACCTCGGTCCGGCCGAGCCCGGCGAGCCACGGCTGCAACCGGCGCTCGGCGCGCCCTCCGCCCGCGGCGGTGTTGAGGATGACGACGACCCCGCCCATCCCCGCGGTCCTATCCCGCCCGGTCGGCTCGCCCCACCGCGCCGAAGGTCTTGTGGCGGTTCTCCATCCACCGGAGTTCACCGTCACCCCCCGCCAACGTCCCGTCGACCACCGCGTCGATCCACGCCAGATCGGGGTCGCCGTCAGCGTCCAGGTCGACCGCTCCCACCACGCCCAACACGTCGGCCAGGCCGTCCACGTCGAAGTCGGCGACCGCGATCTGTTCCAGGTCGTTCCGGCTGAATCGGCCTTGGCCGGGGCTCGAGGACCGAGTCCGAGCTCGACTGGTCGGTTCCATGCGGCCAACCCTGCCCGGAGGGGCGCTGACGCACGTCGCACCCCGTGCGATGCTGACCCCGGAGGCGTCGTGGCGAGCATCCTGCTGGTCGAAGACGAAGCGCGCATCGCGGCCAGCATCCAACGGGGGTTGCGGGCTGAACAGCACGTGGTCGACGTCCGCTACGACGGAACCACGGGGCTGGCGGCCGCGCGTGCCGGCTCCTTCGACCTGCTCGTGCTCGACTGGATGCTCCCGGGCCTTCCCGGTCCGGAGCTCTGCGGCATCCTTCGCCGCGAGGGGCACACACTGCCCATCCTCATGCTCACCGCCCGCGACACCACCC
>JACKER010000075.1 GCA_020632925.1 Alphaproteobacteria bacterium
GACGGCTGGGAGCTGCAGTACTTCGGCGACCTCGCGCAGGGCGTGAGCGGCGATCCCGACGGGGACGTGCTCGTCAACGGCCTCGAGTATGCCGGTGGCACCGACCCGACCGACACCGACACCGACGGGGACCTCGCGCCCGACGGCAGCGACGCCAACGGCGTGGACCCGACCGTCCAATGAGGGTCCCGACCACCCTCGCGCTGCTCGCCCTGGGGGGCTGCTCCTGGATCTCGGGCCCGGAGTGGGACCAGGTGCGCGACGCCGACGGCGACGGCTTCGAGGCGCCCCGCTTCGGTGGGGAGGACTGTCGCGACGACGACCCCGCCATCGGCCCGTGCGACGCCGACGGCGACGGCTTCGACAGCGTCCTCGTGGGCGGCACGGACTGCGACGATGGCGACCCGGACGTGAACCCCGACGTCGCCTGGTTCGTGGACGCGGACGCCGACGGGTTCGGCGACCCGGGCCAGGTGCTGCACGCCTGCGAGCCGCCGTGGGGGACGGTCGCCGACGGCACGGACTGCGACGACGGCGACCCCGAGATCCACCCGGGCGCCGTCGAGACCTGCGACCCGCGCGACGAGAACTGCGACCCCGAGGGGCTGCCGTACGACGGAGCGGACGGCAGCCGCTGGCACGTGGACGCCGACGGTGACGGCTTCGGCACGGACGAGCGCGGAACGACCGCCTCCTGCGCTCCCGGTCCCGGCGAGAGCCTGCGTCCTGGCGACTGTGACGACACCGATCCCGACGTGTTCCCGGGCGCGGACGAGGTCTGGTACGACGGGGTCGACGGCGACTGCGACGGGACCTCGGACGACGACCAGGACGGCGATGGCGTCGACGTCCCCGCGGACTGTGACGACACCGACCCCGATCGGCGGCCGGGCGCGCCGGAGCGGTGCAACGGGATCGACGACGACTGCGACGGGCTCGTGGACGACGACGACGACGACGCGGACCAGGTGGGCCAGCTCGTGTGGTTCGTCGACGCGGACGGCGACGGGCACGGGGCCGCAGGCGGGGCCGCGCTCCAGCTCTGCCCCGGGGCCGCGCCCGCGCGCACCGCCCTGGTGGACGACGACTGCAACGACGCGGTCGGCACGATCCACCCGGGCGCGGTCGAGCGCTGCGACGGCGTGGACCAGGACTGCAACGGGGTCGCGGACGACGCGGCCGTCGACGCGCACACGGTCTGGCTCGACGCGGACGGCGACGGCTACGGCGACCAGGCGCTCACGGCCTGCGGGCTGCCGCCCGGGACGGCGGACCGCGACGGCGACTGCAACGACGCCGATCCCGACACGTACCCCGGGGCGCCCGAGCGCTGCGGCGACGCCTTCCGCCAGGACTGCAGCGGCGCGGACCCCGCGGACTGCGACCGCGACGGCTTCCCCGCCCCCGCGGACTGCGACGACGACCCCACCCATCCGCAGGCGCCGCTCGTCCACCCGGGCGCCGCGGAGGCCTGCAACGGCTGGGACGACGACTGCGACGGGCTCGTCGACGGCGACGACCCGGACGTCGGGCCCACCGTCCTCGCGGACTGGTACGCGGACTTCGACGGCGACGGGTTCGGCAGCGGGCTGCCGGTGGTGACGGCGACCTGTGACCCGCCGCCGCACGCCGCCAGCAACTCGCTCGACTGCGACGACACGCGGCCCACCGCCCACCCCGGCGCCGCGGAGGCCTGCAACGGGCTCGACGACGACTGCGACGGCACGCCGGACGACGGTCCGACCGTCGGCGTGCCGACCTACTGGTACGACGCGGACGGCGACGGCTTCGGCGACCCGCTGCTCGCGCGCCGCGACACCTGCACCCCGCCCGGCCTGGCCTGGGTCACGGTGGCGGGCGACTGTCGCGACGACGACCCCACCGTCTCGCCGAGCGCGGCGGAGATCTGCGACGCGGCGGACAACGACTGCGACGGGCTCGTCGACGGCGCGGACCCGAACCTGTCCGCCGCGACGTGGTACGCGGACGCTGACGGGGACGGCTACGGGGTCGACGGGCTGACGGTCCAGGCCTGCACCCGTCCGGCGGGCCGCGCGCCGCTGGGTGGGGACTGCGCCGACGCCGACCCCGACCGGCACCCGGGCGCCGCCGAGACCTGCAACGGCGGCGTGGACGACGACTGCGACGGCGTCGCGGACGACTTCGACCCCGATCTGCAGGGAGCCGTCCTGCTGTACCGGGACGCCGACGGCGACCGCTTCGGCGACCCGACCACGAGCGCGATGCGCTGCGTCGCGGGCCCCGACTGGGTCGTCGACGACTCGGACTGCGACGACGCGCTGGCGGCCGTGAACCCGGACGCCCGCGAGGTGTGCAACGGCGTCGACGACGACTGCGACGGCCAGGTCGACATCGACGATCCGGGTGTGATCGGCGTCGAGATCCGGTTCGAGGACGCCGACGGCGACGGCTACGGCAGCGTCCCCATCGAGACCTGTGGCGAGCGGGGCGTGTTGGTTGGCGGCGACTGCGCCGACGGCGACCCGGCCCGCCACCCGTACGCCGAGGAGGTGTGCGACCAGCTCGACGACGACTGCGACGGTCTGGTCGACGACGACCCACCCAACGGCCCGATCTGGTGGCCCGACGACGACGGGGACGGCGTGCCACGGCTGCCCCTCGCGGACGAGGAGGTCCGCGCCTGCTCCCCCGTCGCGAACCACGCGCCGGAGGTCCTGCCGGGCGACGTGGACTGCGACGACACCTCCCGCCAGGCCTTCCCGGGGTACCCGGTGGAGCTGTGCGACGGGCTGGACAACGACTGCGACGGAGCGACGGACGAGGACCCCGCGGACGGAGCGTTGTACTGGCCCGATCGCGACGGCGACCACTACGGTCGCGGCACCCCCGCCCGCCGATGCACCGGTGGGCTCGGGCTCGCCGCGAACGGCGACGACTGCGACGACGACGACATCAACGTCTTCCCGGGGCACGGCTGCGGCACGAGCGCGGTGACCTGTACGCCCCCCCAGCCGCTCGTGACCTGCTGGACCGACGCCGACGGCGACGGCTACGGCTCGCTGATCGCCGGCCCCACCCGCGCCGCCGCCTGCGACCCGCCGCTCGTGGACAACCCGTTGGACTGCAACGACGCGCTGTTCGGCGACGTCCAGACCACGACGGTGACCTCGACGGTCGACCTGCAGACGGCGTGGGCCGACACGGGCCGCCTGTGCCTGATCATCGAGCTCGGCAGCCCGTTCGCGTCCTCTCCGCTCCCCACCCTGGTCCCGCCGGGCGCGAGCTACCGCCGCCTGGTCCAGGGCACGGCGAACCAGGTCACGCTCACCCCCAGCGCCGCCCCGCTCGTGAACTTCACGAGCACGTCGAACGTGGTGCTGGTGGACGTCCCGGTCGATGGCTCCCTCGCCCCCGCCGCCTCGCGCCACCTCTTCGAGCTGAACTCACCCGGCGCGAAGCTGGGGCTCGTCGACCTGACGGTGAACGGCGCGGACAAGTTCGGCCTGGTCTACCAGACGGGCGGGCAGACCTGGCTGGAGGGTGTGCTGGGCACCGGCCTGCACGGCACGGCCTTCCCCCACGACGGCGCGGTCGCCGACATGTCGAGCGGGACCTTCGCGGTCGCGCGCTCGGGCTTCGTCGGGGCGAGCGGCACGTACAGCTTCGACATGACGAAGGCGACGACCTTCGACGACGTGGTCGTGATCGGCTCCTCGCCGGTGAACCTCGCGCCGTTCAACGCGGCGATCTCGGTGTCGAACCTCGCGGTCCTCGGGGCGACGGCCGAGGGCATGACGCTCGTGCCGACCAACTCGGGGACCGTGGACATCGACGGGCTGATCGTGGCGGGCTCGGGCAGCGACGGCATCGCTGCGGTCACGGGCCTCCAGCCGGTGATCTCCATCCAGCACGCGTCCATCGTGGGCAACGCCCGCGGCATCGTGGTCGACCTGATGACGCTGGACGACAGCATCGTGGTGGACTCGACCGGCCTCGACCTGACGGGCAGCTACACCAGCAGCTCGGGCGTGATGTACGTCACGGGCGCGGGACCAGCGCGGATCGGCGGCGTCCCCGGCTTCGTGACCTGGAGCCCTCCGCTCGACCCGCTCCAGTGGGACTTCCACCTCGGCGCCGCCAGCGACGCGATCGGCGCCGGGACGGGCGGCGACGACCTGGGGCGCTACCGCGCGGACGACAGCTGGTACTGCGACAGCGACACCGACGGTCTCCCCGACGGCTGGGAGCTCCAGCACCACGGAGACCTGCTGTCCGGCGGCGCCGACGACGACGACAACGACGGCTCGTCCAACACGCAGGAGCTCGCGCGCGGGACCGACCCGAGCGACCCGGACACCGACGGCGACGGGCAGCTCGACGGCTCCGACCTCACCCCACTCGGGTGAGCGCGACCGGGGCGCTCAGGCCTCGAGCTCCTCTGCTTCGTAGTCCACCGGCTCCTCGGCCAGGGCCTCCTCGAGCTCGTCGATCAGCAGTGCGGTCGTGAGGCGACGGTGCCACACCGCGGTCACGAGACCGTCGATCAGCCCGAGCGAGAGGTACAGCGCGCCGCCGACGCCCCACCACATCGACGGGTCGAGCACGACCGCGCCAGCGAGGCAGGAGGCGAGGAACACCGCGAGCATCAGCCGCGCCCGGCGGTTCTTGCGGAGATCCTTGAAGGAGCGGAACGGGATGGAGCTGATCATCAGCATGCCGAGCGAGCCGACGAGCACCGCGACCACGGAGGCCGAGGGGTTCAGCACGTTCGCGAGATACCCGTTGGCGACCCACACGAAGGTCACGAGCGTGCCGCCCGCCATCGTGGTCGTCAGGCCCTGGGTGTGCCCATCGAGGGCCCAGGTGTGGTCCTTGGTGTCCACGTTGAACCGGGCGAGCCGGAAGGCCGCGCTCAGGACGTACCAGAACGCCACGCCGACGCCCACGGCGCCCATGTCCTTGAGGACCCAGGCCCACGCGATCAGCGCCGGCGCGAGCCCGAACCCGAGCACGTCGGCGATCGAGTCGAGCTGCACCCCGAACTCGGTGAACCGGTTCGTCATGCGAGCGACGCGGCCGTCGAGCAGGTCGAAGATCCCACCGAAGATCACGAGCACGCAGGCCCGCGACAGGGTGGCGGCATCCGGCGGCTCCGCGATGACCAGCGCCATCGCGTAGACGCTGCAGAAGATGCTCGCGGACGTGAACCAGTTCGGAGGGTTCAGGAAGTGCTTGATCACGCTCACCTTCGTCGTGGGCGGTTCTAACACGGCCCCAGCGCGCGAGGGGCTACAACTCCTGGTCCCCCTCGACTTCCTCCTCCTCCACGTCCTCTTCGAGCTCGTCCTGCCACTCGCGGGCCTGATCGAGCCAGCGCTGGCGGCGCGGGTCGTCCTCGGGGACCATCTTGGCGGCGATCGCCATGGTCGCCACGCTGCGCACCACGTCGTCGCGCTCCTGGTAGGTCCGCGCGAGCCCCGCGATCAGGTCCGCGTCCTTCGGCATCGAATCCAGCGGGATCTTCGCGTTCTCGATGAGCAGGAGCACGTTGTCGTCGGACGTGTCGGCGTGGAGGTTCAGCGGGGCCGAGTACTCGATCGCCATGTTGTCGTCGGTGTTCAGCCCCGCGCCCTTCGTCATCTCCAGGATCTGGTCGCGGTCGAACTGGTAGAGCGCGACGATGCCCATGGGGCCGGTGATCGGGATCTCCGCGAGATCCTCGCGGACGCCCGGAAACCGGAACAGGCGGTCGGCGGCGTCGGGCGTGGGCGCGATCGGCGACTCGCTGCCGACGAGCACCAGGTCGGCCTCCTCGATCGTCGCGTAGACCAGGACGTACGGGTAGACCTCGGCGAAGGTGCGGAGCAGCGTGCGCAGGTCCTCCGTGTCCATGCCGTAGAGCTGGACCCACTGCGACCAGACGCCGCCGGGCTTCAGCCGCGTCTTGCCGATCTCCAGGAAGTCCTTCGTGAACAGGTTGGCGACGCCCGAGATCCAGGGGTTCGGCGGCTCGCTGACGATCACGTCGTAGCTGTGCTCGGGCGCGAGCAGGACGTGGTTGCGGCCGTCGTTCCGGATCAGCCGCACCTTGGGGTTGTGCACGATGTCGTGGTTGTAGGCCGAGAAGTACTTCGCCGCCTGCTCGATGACGGGCTCGAGCTCGACGACCTCGAGGTTGCCGATCGTGGTGACCTGGGACACCGCGCCCGCGGTGACGCCCGAGGCCAGGCCGATCACCAGCACGTCGTCCGGCTTCTCGACGAACTGCATCGGCAGGAGGCTGCACAGCACCTGCGTCGGCATGTCGACCGTCGTGGAGGCGTCGACCTTGCCGTTGTTCGCGAGCCACAGGTTTCCGTTCTCCTTGTTCCGCGCCACCGTCACGACGCTGGAGAGGCCCTCCGCGTAGTAGACGAGCTCGTACAGGTCGATCGAGAACTCCTTGATGCCGCGCCGGGTGTGGTCCTCGAACGAGGTCACGTAGTGGTACATCCCGGCGGTCATGAGCATCGGGTCCCACGGCGGCCGCGCGGCGACGCCGAGCACCGCCAGCCCCACCATCACCGCACCCGGGATCGCGACCAGCATCCGACGGCCCGGGGCGGTCCCGGCGCCGATCAGCAGCATCGCCGCGAGCAGCTCGGCCAGCGCCGCCACCGAGATGGTGCCCTGGACGCGGATCGTCGGGAGCATCACGAAGCCCGCGAGGAACGCGCCCGCGACGCCGCCCAGGGTGTTCGCGCCGTAGACCACGCCGACGGGGCCGCCGAGCTCGTCCTCACGCCCGATCACCGCGCGCACGGCCATGGGGAAGTGGATGCCCATGAGCACGGCAGGTGGGGTCATGACGAGCGCCGAGACCACGAGCGACACCGTCCACACCGCGCGCGGGTGCTCCGCGGCGTCGAAGGCGTCGAAGATCCAGACGTACCAGTACGGGAGCTCCGGGTACAGGTACATCATCAGGAAGGACAGCAGCGCGATGCCGACCTCGACGGCGGCGAACGCGATCATGACGGCCTCGAGCCCGCCCCGCGCCCACAGCCGGTCGGCGATCGGGCCGCCGATCTTGCCGCCCACCGCGATGCCGACCAGGAACGCCAGCAGCATCAGCGTGAAGGAGTAGACGGAGGCCCCGAGCATCAGCGCGAGCAGGCGCGTCCAGGCGACCTCGTAGACGAGCGCCGAGAAGCCGGCGAGGCCCACCGCGATCGAGACGATCCGCAGCGCGCCGGTGCCCTGGAAAGGAGGAGGGGCGACGTCGGCGACGACGCTCAGCCGCGCGTCGCGCATCCAGGCGTCGAGACCCACCGCGGCGGACCCGAGCATCAGGTTCGCGGCCGCCGCCATCCAGGTCGTCGTCGAGCACCCGAGCGAGGGCAGGAGCACGAAGCCGCACAGCAGCGTCCCCGCGACCGCACCGAAGGTGTTGACCGAGTAGAGCGTGCCCACGCGGTCGCCCGCCGAGCCGAGGCGCTCGGTCGCGAAGCGCGCGAGCAGGGGAAGCGTACCGCCCATCAGCGCCGTGGGCAGCACCAGCGTGGTGCCGACCAGCACGAACTGCGCGAGCCCGAACACCATCGGCCCGGGCTCCATCGAGCGCCACAGCGACAGGTAGAGCGGGGAGACCAGGTCGACGACGTGAGGGAAGACGACCGCGTACAGCCCGATGCCGATCTCCAGCAATCCGTAGGTCCGCAGCGGGTGCGCGATCCGGTCCGCGTACCGACCCATCACGAAGCCGCCGACCGCGAGCCCGCCCATGAACGCCGCGAGCACCGTCGAGATGGCGAAGGTGGACGTGCCGAACACCAGCTCGAGCTCGCGTACCCAGAGCGTCTGGTACGCGAGCGCCGTCGCGCCGGACAGGAAGAACAGCGGCAGCAGCGCGAAGAACGCCAGCTCGCGCCGCTCCGTGGACACCTCCCCCTCCATCTGGACGCCTCCCGGGGCACGCATGTAGCGCGGCCGCCGACGCTGCGCCGGAGTTGTCGCGTCGCTCGGGTTATGCTCCCCGACCTTCCCGACGGTCCCCCGAATGAGCCTCCTGCCCCACCAGAAGCTGGACTGGAACCTCGCGCGCCTCGAGCGGCGCCTGGAGGAGAGTCCGGACGACGCCCAGGCCCGTCAGGAGCTGGCGCTCGTGTGGCTGTCGCGCGCCGCGTTCCACGAGGGTGGCGAGCCCGCGTACAACAAGGCGCTGACCCAGGCGCGCCGCGTGCTCCAGCACGATCCGGGCAACGTCGTGGGGAACGTCGTCGCGGGGCTCGGCCTCGCGGGGATGGACCGCCTGGACGCCGCGCGGGCGCACCTCGACGAGGCGCTGCGGCTCGACGCCGAGAGCGCGCTGGTCCACTGGGCTCGCGCCACCTGGTTCCAGGCCGCGCGCAAGCTCGGTGACCCGCAGGGCGACCGCCACCAGGCCGTGCGCGCCGCGGAGCTCGCCTGCCGTCTCGCGCCCGACGCCTGGGAGGGGCACGCGCTCCTGTCGACGCTGATGTGGGATCGCGGCCAGGAGCTCGGCGGCCCGGCGCGGGTCCCCCGCCTGCTCGAGCGCAGCCAGTACCACGCCGTCCGCGCGCTGGAGCTCGGTCCGCCCGCGACCCAGCAGCACGCCTTGCTGTACCACGTCGGCATCACCTGCCTGCACACCAGCCGGTACAACGAGGCGAACAAGATCCTCACGCAGCTGCTGGAGGACGAGCGGTACCGCCATCGCGCGCAGTACTACCTCGGGCTCGTGAACTACCACATGGGTAAGTTCAAGAACGCCATCCTCTACCTCCGGCAGCACCTGGACCACGCGCAGGACAGCGCCCGGGTGCACGCCCGCATCGCGATGGCGTACCTCCAGCTCGGCGAGGTGGTGAAGGCGCGCGAGGCCTGCAACCGCGCGCTGGCCATCGATCCGACCGACGTGACGGCCCGTTGGACGCTCGGGTGCGCGCTCGTCGACGAGGGCCGCGAGGACGAGGCGCTCAAGACCTTCAAGGGCATCCTCGAGGACGACGCGACCCACGCCCCCGCGTTCACGGAGCTCGTGCGCCTGCGCACGCGCCGCGGCGACCTCCGCTGGCTGCACGGCGCGCTGCGGGCCGAGATCAAGGGGTACGACCGGCTGCCGCCCCCGACCAACGGCGGGTCGAACCCGCGGACGGTCACCCGCGAGCGCATCGCGTCGGTGACGGAGGCGCTGCGGGGGGCGGACGAGGAGGGCGCGGCGGAGGCGCTGCTGGACTGCGTCGACCTCACCACGGACGAGAGCCTGCGCTTCCAGTTGTGGGAGGCGGCGCTCGACCACCTGTCCGCCCGCAAGGCGAGGGCTCTCGCGAAGGATCTGGCGCATCCCGGTACGGCCTACTCGGCCCAGCGCGGGCGCGAGGTGCTGGTGTTGGCGCGCTCGCTGCCCGAGAACCTGTTGGTCCGCGGGCTCGAGATCGGCGACGAGGATCTGCGCCGCGCCGCGGTGGATCGGCACGGACCCACGCGCGACGTGACGGACCACCGCAAGGCGCTGGACCACGAGCGGCGCGAGGCCCGCGCCTGGCAGGCCCTGCTGCTCCTCGCCCTCGCGTCGCACGGCAACCGCTCGAACCGTAGCCTGCTGCTCCGTTGGGCCGAGGAGGCGGACCCGGACCTCGCGGACGCCGCTCGGGCCGCGCTCGTGATGCTTGGTGACGCCACCAGCGCCGACCTGCTCCGCAAGCGGGCGCGCCCTCGAGGGGTCGCGAACCTCGTGGACGCCATGGTCGCCCAGCTCCAGTCGCCCGCGGCCCGCATGGCGGTGCGGCCGTTGGCCGAGGGCGAGGATCGGACGTGCGCCACCTGTGGCCGTCGCCCGAACGAGGTGGACCACATGATGGTGGGGCACGACACGGCCATCTGCAGCCGCTGCCTCGCCGACATCGCCCGCCACCGTCGCGACCTCGAGAGCGACGATCCCGAGCTCGTCTGCGCGCTCTCCGGCCGCGGGACGTTCGAGACCGCCGCGATGTACGTGTACGAGGGCCTGGCGATCAGCCGCGAGGTGGTGGATCACGGTCTCGGCCTGCTGGAGCGCGAATCGGTCGATCGCTGGCTCCAAACGGTGTGATCGACGGGCGCGATCGCAGCTGCAAAGTTCTTGTCGCCCGGTTGATACTGAGCCCCCTCCTGGGGCATGGGACGATAGGACTTCCGCCCGGAGGTCGTCCGTGCCCAACCCGCTGATGTCGATCGCGTTGGCCCTCGTCACTCCCGCCCACGCCTTCGTGCCGCCCGACACGGTCGAGGTGGGGATGGAGCCGCAGCGCACCTGGTGGCGCAACGTGCGCGAGCAGGACCGCCTCTCCCGCGAGTCCGAGCCGCTGACGACCTTCCGCGAGGCGAACCACGGCTGGAAGGTCGCGTGGGACGAGCTCGCCCGCACGCCGAAGTACCTCTGGGGGCCGGGCATCGCGGTGCCGACGGGGGACCGCCAGCGCCTGGTGGACGCGGTGGGCCGGGTGCTGCGCGAGAACCATGCGTTGCTCGGCTTCGACCCGAGCGAGCTCGTCTCGATCGGCGCCGAGTACCACGAGCCGAGCGACACCTGGTACGTCGACTTCGACGTCGATCGTGATCCCGGCGTCCCCACGTACCGGGCGGGGATCTCCGCCCGGGTGAAGCACGGCAAGCTGATGCTCGTGTCGGTGCGCACGACGCCCGACGCTCCGGTCACCGGGTCCTACGCGCTGTCGCGGCGCGATGCCGAGCGGCTCGCCGTCGACCTCGGGCCCGTCCCGGGAGCGCTCCACACCTCGGGGACGGTCGAGCCACGTCTGCTCGAGCTGCAGACCGACGACGGGCTCGAGCTCCGTCGGGCCTGGATGGTGCGGACCCGGACCGAGGACCCGCCGGGGTTGTGGGTGGCCTTCGTGGACGCCGAGAACGGCCAGCTCCTGTCGGTCCACAACGAGGTCCGCTTCCTGAACGGCACGGTCTCCGGCATGCACCACGAGCGCCTGCTCGACGGCAGCCCGCTCGTGGAGGATCCGATCCCGTTGGCCATCGTGGTGGGCGGTGGCGGCTCGAACGACATCACCGACGAGGACGGCGACTTCACGGTCAACGCCGGCACCCTCCGGACCGACTTCGACGGCGACTGGCTCTCCATCCAGCGCGAGGACGGCCCGAACGCGGCCCTCACGGGTGCCGGCCCCGACCTGCTGTGGACGAGCGCCGACGCCGATCAGACGGAGATCGACAGCTGGATCTTCCTGCACCAGGTGCGGGACTGGGGTCTGTCCGTCGATCCGACGGTCCGCATGATGTCCGTGGACCTCGTGTCCAACGTCAACGTCAACCAGTCCTGCAACGCCTACTACGATGGCCGTAGCGTCAACTTCTTCCGCTCCAGCAACCAGTGCAACAACACGGGCCAGATCGCGGACATCGAGTACCATGAGTGGGGCCACGGTTTCCACTTCTACAGCATCCGTTCCCCCGGTGGCATCTTCGACGGGTCCCTCTCCGAGGGTGCCGCGGACACCGTGTCCGTGTTCATGACCGGCGACCACCTGATCGGGCCGACGTTCTTCCGCAACGGCGGCGCCGTCCGCAACGTGGAGCCCGACAAGGTGTACCCGCGGGACTTCCGCAACGACGAGCGGTACGTCCACGACAACGGGCTGATCTTCGGCGGCACGATGTGGGATCTGCTCCAGATCCTGCAGGCCGAGGAAGGCATGACGGTCGGGCAGCACACCACCGAGCAGATCTTCGCCGGCATCCTGCGCGGTGGCACCGACATCCCCGGCACCTTCTTCGAAGCGCTGGTCAGCGACGACGACGACGGCGACCTCACGAACGGGACCCCACACCAGTGCGAGATCGTGGAGGCCTTCGGGCGCCACGGGCTGGCGAACGGCGGCGAGGGTGGACTCGCGGCCCTGCACGAGCAGGTGCCCTTCCAGCCGGCGGACACGCGGACCGACCTGAGCTTCCAGCTGCAGGCCAGCGAATGCTTCTCGGGACGGGCGCGGACCGGCACGCTCCACTACCGCATCGGCGGCAAGGGTACGTGGAAGGAGTCGGAGGTCGACATCGAGGGCTCCGAGGTCATCGGTCACGTGCCCGGCCAGGACGCCGGCACGTTCGTCGAGTACTGGATCGACGGCGTCGACACCGACGGCCTGCCCTTCACGGCGCCCCTGTCGGGTCAGTTCGCCCCGTACAGCTTCTACGCGGGCGACGCGCTCGAGGTCGGGTGCGAGACGTTCGAGGACAACGGCGGGTACACGTCCAAGGCCGTGGTGGGAAGCGCGGACGAGTGGAAGTGGACCAGCCCCAAGGGCGGGGTCGGCAAGCCGACGACCGCCTTCACCGGCAAGAAGATCTGGAGCACGGACCCGGGCGGCGACGACTCCGACGGGATGTACGAGCCGAACACGACCACGCGGATCAGGTCGGGCGACCTCGACACGTACCACTACACCGGCGTGTTCCTGCAGTACCGCCGCTGGCTCCAGGTGGAGGACGGCGGCTTCGACATCGCCAGCATCGAGGCGAACGGCAAGAAGGTGTGGACCAACGCGACGGGCGGCGACCACCAGGACTGGGAGTGGGTGTCGCACGTGGTCGACCTCGACGGCCGCGCGGATCAGCTGTCCGACTTCAAGCTCTCGTTCGAGCTCGCCGCGGACGGCGGCGTGGAGCTGGGCGGCTGGAACATCGACGACGTCTGCCTGATGGCGCCGGACACGCTCGAGAACCGCCTCGGGGTCTCCCACTTCACCGCGATCGATCTGGGGGGACACGTCGGGCTGAGCTGGGTCAACCCCCGCCACGACCCCGCGACGCGCATGGTGGTCGTGCGCCGCGGCGATCGGTTCCCGGAGGGTCCCGAGGACGGCAACGTCATCCTCGACACCAGCGACTTCGCGATCGGCGCGACGGTGCAGTACGTCGACCCGACCGCGCCGGGCAACAAGTACTACGCGGCCTTCGCGACCGACGGCACCGACTGGACCTCGGTCGTGTCCGAGGGCATCAACGCCGCGGTGATCTACACCGACGGTGTGCCGGGCGGGGAGATGGTGTTCGGCAA
>JACKER010000076.1 GCA_020632925.1 Alphaproteobacteria bacterium
GTGGAGGACGAGGACTGGTCCTGGGACGCGGGCGGGCACCTGGTCCGGCACCGCGAGCGCACCTGGGACGTGGAGGTCTCGGGCGCGCCGCTCAACTTCTACGTCGACGACCACCACACGCTCGACGCCGCGGGGCGCACGGTGCGGACCGAGAGCGAGCTCGGGCTGTTCCTCGATCTGGGCCCGATCCAGCAGACGACGCCGATCGCCACGGACCTCACGCTCCTGGCGCCGGCGGACTGCCCGTAGGCGGCCGTGGACTGGGACGACCTGCGTCACTTCCTGGCGCTCGCGCGGCAACGGTCCGTCCGCGGAGCGGCGTCGGAGCTCGGTGTCAGCCACAGCACCGTGGCGCGGCGGGTGGAGGCGCTCGAGGCCCGCCTGGGTACGCGTCTGTTCGACCGCCACCGCGACGGCGTGGTGCTCACGGAGGCCGGTGAGCGGATGCTGGTGGCTGCGGAACGCGTGGAGGACGAGGTCTGCGCCCTCACCCGCGACGCGGCGGGCCACGATCGCCAGCTGGCCGGGCCCCTGCACCTGACGTGCGGCGACGAGTACGTCGCGGCCCAGCTCCTCGCCGACCTGCGTCCCTGGTGCGAGCAGCACCCCGAGGTGGAGCTGGCGGTCACCGTCGACGGTCGCCCCTTCAACCTCGCGAAGGGGGAGGCCGACGTCGCCGTCCGCGCGCTGCCCTCCGACGCGCAGCCGCCCGACGCGGTCATCGCGCGGCCGCTCGCTCCGATCCACGTCGCCAACTACGTCGCGCGCGCGCACGCCGATCGCCTCGATCCGACCGACCCTGCGACGCGCTGGCTCGCGTTCGACGACCGACGCTTCGTGGAGCGGCTCGTGCGCGCCGGCAGCTACCCCGACCTGCCGTTGTGGGGCTCGTTCTCGACGCTGCGCCTGATGGTGCACGCGGTCCGCGCCGGCCTCGGCGTGAGCCTCCTGCCGTCCTACGTGGGCGACGCCGACCCTGAGCTCGTGCGGCTACCGCGCGCCGACCTGCGTCTCGCGGGGCGCCTGTGGCTGCTCTACCACCCGGACCTCCGGGACAACGCGAGGGTCCGCGCCGCGAGGACCGTGATCACCGAGGGCTTCGAGCGACGGGCGGGGCTCTACGAGGGGTGGTCCGATCCTGCACCACGGCGTCCCGTCTCCGGACCGTGAGGGTCGGCGCCACGCCGCGTACACGGGTGGACACCCACGGAGGACCCGATGAGCGCCTGGACCGACCCCCGCTTCTGGGACGGCATCGCCGAGAGCTATGCCCTCAAGCCGCTGTCCGACCCGGACGCCACGCGGCGGAAGCTCGACGTGGTGCGGCAACACCTCGGCCCCACGACCCGGCTGCTGGACGTCGGGTGCGGGACGGGGACCATCGCGCTCGACCTCGCACCGTCCGCCGCCGAGGTCCACGGGCTCGATCTGTCGCCCGGGATGATCGACATCGCACGCCGGAAGACCGCGGCGGCCGGCGTCCCCAACGTCCGCTTCCACGTGGCGCCCGCGGACACGCTGTCGGGCTTCGAGGACGGCGCCTTCCAGGTGGTGAGCGCGTTCAACATCCTGCACCTGGTGGAGGAGCCGGACGTGCTCCTGGCGTCCATCGCGCGGGTGCTGGCGCCGGGCGGCGTGTTCGTGACGTCCACGCCCTGCCTCGGCGGGACCTGGCTCCCCCCGTACCCGCTGATGCTGCCGGTGCTCCGCTGGCTCGGCCGAGCGCCCCGCGTGACGCTGATCTCGCCCGACGGGCTCGTGGAGCGGGTGAAGCGAGCGGGCTTCGTGGACATCGAGCACCCCGACGTGGGGTGCAGGGCGCCCAACGTCTTCCTGCTCGCGCGCAGGCCGCGATCGTAGGCGTTCGAGCGACACGTCCAAGAGACGTAGGAACGTGTCAGGGTGTGACTCGAGGAAGACCTCCGTACCTTTCCGGCATCCCCGCGGACGGGGAGGGAGGTCTCATGCTGGTCTGGTCGTTGGCGCTCGCGCACGCGCTCCCCTTGCAGGACGTCGGGGGGAACCTGCTCCCCACCGGCGCCCCCTGCGCCACCCCCGGGGAGCTCCCCATCGGTGTGCCCACCGGCGCAGGTTTCCCATGGCGTCAAGAAGTCGCCGGGTTCCTCGGCACCGTCGCGCTCGGCGACGTCACCCACGGAACCGCCCTCGGCGTGGCGGACCTCGACCAGCGCTACGGCGTGGACCCGGGGACGACGGCCTGCTGGGCCTCCGTCGCGAGCCAGACGACCTGGGACGCCACGTTCACGAACGATCCGTCCCAGCGCGAAGCGGTCGAGTCGTTGTTCCTCGAGAGCCGCGACATCTCCTGGACCGGCGACGCCCTGGTCCGCGCGCGGCTCGATCCGGAGGCCTTCCTGCGGTCGACCATGGAGGACCAGGCGACCTGCCAGGTGATGGCGCCGACCTTCCTCTACGACCCCCAGGTCTCGGCCTGGAGCGATCTGGCCTACGACGGCAACGACCAGTTCGCCGACCCCGGACTGCGGCAGGCCCAGAAGCTCCGCGCAGCCGCGTGGCTCGGCGAGGCCATGCTCGCCTGGGATCTGATGTACTGGTCGTCGGGCTCCACCTGGGTCTTCCCGGACAGCGGCAACCCGTGGGGCGACGAGCCGCCCGTCCTGTCGTGGGGCGCGGTGCCCATGCCCGCCGGTCTCCCCACGGGTCCGATCGGGTCCGTCTCCGGCATCGACCAGTTCGGCGCGCCGCGCACCTGGCAGGCCAACCCCGCGTTCCGTGGAGACGAGCTGCTCAACGTCGCCCAGTTCGCAGCGACCTACGCGCACGTCCAGTCGGTGCTCTCCCCCGCCCAGCAGGCCGCCTACGAGGAGGCGCTCTACCGCTTCGCGAGCCGGGCCGCTCGGACGCCCTTCCAGCGCTTCCACAGCAACCGCGACCACCTGCTCCTGATCTCGCTGCAGGTGGTGGCCAGCGTGCTCTCGGGCCAGCAGGCCACGGACGTGTGGACCTGGTACCACGTCCGCACCGAGGAGTTCTACGACCCGGCCAACGGCATGTTCCGCGCGTGGGGGGCCCTGCACGACGACTCGGGCTTCGATCTCGGCTACGGCTCGCTGAACCTGATGCACGCCGCGCGGCTGCTCACCCTCGACCCGAACCCGCCCCAACAGCTCGTGACCGGCGCGAACGCGCTGTTCGACCTCGGGCTGCACCAGGTCTTCCCCGACAAGACCGCGTCCGGCGGGACGCGCTGGACCTCGCCGTCGGCCTTCAACGCACGGACGGGCCACGGCATCATCGGAAACGGTCGGTTCGGAGCAGCGATCTACCAGACCATGCTGCTCGGCGGGGAACAGCACCTGCCGTGGGCGTGGGGCGCGCTGAAGACCTGGGGTGCGAACGTGGACGCGGGCGGGCCGACGATCGACCCGGTGACCCAGGTGGGCTGCGAGACGCTCAACCTCCTGCTCCGCATCGTGGACGACCCCGCCAACGACCTGCTCCAGACGAACAACCCGACCCCGCTCGCCCAGTCCGTCGAGCCGCTCGAGCCGGTCGTCTTCACGCGGGGCGCCCGCGGCTACGAGGTCCCGAGCTACCTCGGGTGGCCGTTCCACGGTCCGGGCCTGATCGACACCTGGTACGCCGACGTCGCGGGGCAGCCCGCCAACGAGCAGCTCCCGATCGAGCTCGTCGGGCCGCACCAGCGCTCCTTCGGCGAGGCCTTCCACTTCGCCCACACCACGGACTCCGCGAACGCGCCGGACACCGAGGTGACGGCGCTGATCCACAGCGGACCGGTGGGTTGGATGTGGGCCAACGGGCTGCCTCCCGGCTACGGCGGCGGCCAGCTCGCGATCTGGTACACCGACCGCTCCGGCGTGGTCGTCCGCAACTCCCGCCTAGGTCGGAACTACCCCAGCATCCCGTCCGCACAGGACCCGCTGGTGACGGACTGGGAGCGCCTCCCGCTGCACGCGGTGAGCCTCGTGGCGCCGGGGGCCTGGACCTCGTCGGGCCGGATCGTGGAGCCTCGCGCCGCGCACCTGACGTTCACGCACGACGCGCCCGCCAAGGACGGCTTCGCCCTGCTCGAGCAGGACGACGAGTGGCCCTGGGACGAGCGTTGCCGCGGCGAGGCAGGGACCGCCATGGTCTCCGATCCGACCTCGGGCCTCTCCGCGACCTACGTGACGGTCTGCGGCGACATCCCGGCCCAGGACGTGTACGGCGCCGGGACCTTCCCCAACGCTGCCCTGTCGGCGGACATCCCGTACCAGCGCACCTTCCTGCAGCGCGACGACGAGCTCTACGTCCAGACCCAGCTGCGCCCCCAGCAGCCGGAGTTCCCCGACGAGGCCTACGAGACGATCCCGCTCTACTACGGGCGCGACGCCGACCACGCCGCGATCGGTGACTACAAGATCGAGCTGTTCGACGTGTCCGGCAACCCCTACGGCTGGGCCTGGGGTCCGACCGGGATGGCCATGGTCGACGACGTGGTGAAGGTCCGGATCGATCGGTTCGGTGCGGTCAGCGTGATCGAGTTCCCCACGCCGCAGCGCGTCGGACTGGCCGATCCGTTCGACGGCGCCGACCACGAGCAGACGGTCAACCTCCTGATCGACCTGCTCGCGCCCGCGCTCGGTGGGCCGGCGCTCGAGGACCGCAACATCGAGTACGTCCTCCGCCCGGAGTGAGACGAGGCTATCCTCGCGGCCATGCGCGAGGAGCTCTCCCGACGGATGCGGCGCCCGCAGCGGCATCGGCTGCTGCACGGCTACCCCATGACCCCGCTCCTGCGCAGGTCGAGCCCCGACCCGCTCCACCTGCGGCGCCTGGACGGGGGGCTCACGGCGCGATCCGGTGAGGAGCTCGAACCTCCGCTGGTCTCGCTCGAGACCGACCGCCCGCTGATCGTGGGCGTCATGCCGCACACCCAGTGCCAGCCGAAGGTCGAGGGCTGCGGGTTCTGCACCTTCCCGCACGACGACTTCGACAAGCGCGGGCTACGCCACACGGTCGGCCGCGTGACCGACGAGGTCCGCCGGACGCCGGCCGAGCTGCGTCGCCGGCGGGTGGTCGGGGTCTACCTCGGAGGGGCGACCGCGAACCTGATGCCCACGGCCTCGCTGCGGGGGCTGCTCGACGCGCTCGGAGCGACCTTCGACCTCCACGGCGCCGAGCTCACCCTGGAGGGCGTGCCCTCGCTCTTCCCGAGCTTCCTGCCCGGCGCCCTGCACGCGCTGCGCGACGGCCCCGGCGCCCGCCAGCGGGTGTCGATGGGCGTGCAGACCTTCGACCCGGCGTGGCTCCAGCGCATGGGCCGCGAGCACTTCGGCGACCGGCGCGTCGTCGAGAAGGTCGTGTCGCGCGCGCACGGCTTCGGCATGACCGCCAGCGCGGACCTGCTCCTCGGTCTGCCGGGGCGCCCGCTGGACGAGGAGCTCGCCGACCTGCGGCTCGCCGCCGGCCTCGGGCTGGACCAGATCTGCGTCTACCCCCTGGTGCTCGCGGGCGACACGCCGTGGGCGCGCGATCCGGCGATGGTGGGCGCGCTGCCGGGCGTGGAGGAGGGGCTCGCGCGTTGGCTCGAGGTCCGCGAGCTGCTCGGCTCCCTGGGCTTCGCGCAGACCACGCTCACGAACTTCGAGCGCGAGCCCGCCTTCGTGTACGAGCGGGCCTCGTTCGCCCCCGACCTCCACGACGGGCTGGGGATCGGCCCCCTGTCCATCAGCACGTTCCTCGACCCCGCCGCGCGGACGGCGGTGAAGACGGTGCGCGGGCGCTCGACGCGCGAGTGGATGGACGTGGACCGGCTGTGGTTCCCCTACGAGCCGCGCGACGTCTCGCTCCTGCTGATCACGCGGATGCTGTGCGCCCTCGAGATCGAACGCGCCCGGTACGCGGCGGTCATGGGGCGGGATCTGGCGGACGAGCACGCGGACGCCGTGGCGGCGCTGCTCGCCGAGGGGCTGGTCACGCTCGACGAGCGCGCGCTGCGGCTGACCCCGACCGGCACCTACTACGCGGACGCCGTCGTCGGCACCTTCGCCGCCGCGCGGGCGGCCGAGGTCCGCGATCTGGGCGCGGGCAAGCACACGACGGACCTCGCGAGGGGCCGCGTCGTGAGCGACTTCATGGGCTAGGCCAGGACCGGGGGCTTCCGGTCGATCCAGGGGTGCGCGACCTCGAGCTGGGCCGCGAGGCGGATCAGCGTGCCCTCGCCCCCCATCGCCGCCGACAGCTGCATGCCGATGGGCAGCCCGTCCGCGGTGTGGTGCAGCGGGACGCTGATCGCGGGCTGGCCGGTCTGGTTGAACAGCTGGGTGTTCGGCGTCTTCTCGAGGTTCGTCTCCGCGAGCCCCTCGAGCACCTTGCGCAGCGCGAAGCCCGACGGCGCGACGCGGAGCACGCCGAGCCCGAGCCGCTCGGACGACTTCAGGGCGAGCTCGCCGATGCGGACCGGCGGCTGGGCGACGGACGCCGTGAGCATCACGTCGTACCGGTCGTGGAAGGCGGCCATCGTGCGGCCGGCGGCCATGGCGGCGTCGCGGGCGTGCTGCATCGCGAGCGCGGGCATCGAGCGCCCCACCTGCACCAGGAACCACGTGGCCGGCTCGAAGGACGAGGCGGTGGCCTTCTTCCCGACGAGGCGCTCCAGCTCCTCGACCTCGGCTGCCACGCCGACCGCGACCTGCGTGAGGTACCCCATGACGAGCGCGTGGCGATCGAGCGTGGGCGCGGCCTCGTGCACGTCGTGCCCCAGGTCCGCGAGCCACCGCGCGGTCTGCTGCACGGCGGAGCGGATCTCCGGGTGCGTCTCCTTGCCGTACAGCGAGGCGGCGGTCCACGCGATCCGCAGCTTCCCGGGATCGACGCCGACCTCCTCGCGCAGCGGTCGCTCGAGCGGGGGCGCGGCGTACGGGTCGCCCGCCATCGGCCCGGCCATCACGTCGACCAGCGCCGCCGTGTCGCGGACCGTGCGCGTCATCACGCCCCACTGCACAAAGCCGCCCCAACCCTCGCCCCAGTCCGGACCCATGGGGATCCGGCCGCGGGTGCACTTGAGGCCGAGCACGCCGTTGTGCGACCCCGGGATGCGGAGCGAGCCGCCGCCGTCGCCGCCGTGCGCCACGGGCACCGCGCGCGCCGCCACGAGCGCGCCCGAGCCACCCGAGCTGCCGCCGGTCGAGTGGTTCGTGTTCCAGGGGTTGCGGGCCGGGCCACGCCACTCGGGCTCCGTGGTCCCGAGGATCGCGAGCTCCGGGCACTTCGTCTTGGCCACGAAGACGAGCCCCGCGCGCTTCAGCCGCGCCAGCGCCTCCGAGTCGTGCCCTGGGACGAAGCCCTCCAGGAACCGCGTGCTCGCGGTCCATGGGTGCCCCTTCACCATGCCGTCGAAGTCCTTGACCGCCATCGGGACGCCGGAGAACGGCCCCTCGGGCGGGCTCTTCGCGATGGACAGCGCCTCGTCCGCCATGCGGTGGACCACGGCCCCGAGCTCCACGTCCACGCGATCGATGGCCTCGATCGACGCCTTCACGAGCTCCTCGGCGGAGACCTCCTTCGTCCGCACCAGCTCGGCGAGCCCGGTGGCGTCGTGGTCGGCGAGGTTCAGGGACATGCGGCCTCCTGGACACGCGGGGCGACGGGCGCCGCGGCGATGCAGCCTTCGGTCTGCTGGGCGCTCACGTACATCAGGTCGCGGAGCAGCTCGCCGGTCTTCACGACGGGCGCGCCCTCGAACGCCGGCCCGAGGTGGTCGCCGCCCTTGTACAGGAAGTCACTGACGGCCACCTGGTACGTCGCGGCGTCGTCGAGCGGCGCCCCCTTCACCGTGACCTCGCAGAGCCGGTCGCGCTCCCACTCGGCGACCTGCCCGTCGCCGTCGCGATCGGTGCCCCCCTCCTTCGACGGGTCGTACCGGACCTCGGCGCCGGCGGGCAGCAGCGCCCCGTGCGCGCCCGAGACGCCGATGCGGAACATCTCGCGCACCTGGGCACCCGTCATCTGCACGAGCAGCGCGCGGTTGTCGAAGGGCATCACCCGCTGGAGGCTCTCGCGGCGCACCGTCCCCTCGGGGAGGTCGGCGCGAACGCCGCCCGCGTTCTGGATCGCGAGGTCCGCCTCCGGGAAGGCCGCGAGCGTCGCGTCCGCCATCCACTGGCCGAGCTCGGCGTCCGAGCGGTGCAGGGTCCGCGCGGCGCAGCCCAGCTCGTCACAGAGGCTGCCCGCCTGGGCCTCGAGGCTGTCGATCAGCGTGATCGCGAGCGGGTCCGGCGTGAGCATCCGCCCGCCGACCTCGAGGGGATCGGTCGGGAACGGGCGGTCCTCGCAGCCGGGGTCGACGGGCGCGTGCGAGAGCGCCCAGGGCTCGTGGAGCACGCTCTGCTCGACGTCGACACCGCCCTCGCCCACGACCAGGTCCAGCCGCCCGATCAGGTGGCCCGCCCAGCGGTCCTCGAGCAGGAAGGTCCGCCCGACACGGTGGTGGAGCACGGTGTGCGCGTGACCCAGCACCATCACGTCGAAGGTCCCCTCGGGCAGCTCGGTGAGGAGCCGGCCGATCTCGCCGTCCGGGACGCAGTCGTCGTCGCCGTCCGTCTCGTAGGCCCCGGGCTTGCAGCTCCCGGTCAGGTGCCCGACGAGCACGGTCACGTCGACGTCCGCGGCCTTCACCTCGGGGAGCACCTCGTTGACCGCCTCGACCACGTCGACGAAGCGCAGGTCCGCGACGTTCGTGGGGTTCGTGGTGGTGGGGGTGTCGGTCGTGGACAGCCCGATCACGCCGATGCGGACGCCCTGGCGCTCGACGACCTTGAAGCGCGCGAGGCCCGGCGGGAGCCAGGGGGTGCCGTCCTCGTTCTCGATGTTCGCCGCGACGAACCAGTTGGCGTCGCGCACGCCGGCCTCGATCGCGCCCCGCAGCGGGTGGCCGCCCTCGAGCCCGCCGTAGTCGAACTCGTGGTTGCCGACGGCCGCGGCGTCCACGCGGACCAGGCGCAGCGCCTCGATCGAACCCTTCCCGTGCGTCGCGTTCACGGGCCAGCTCCCCTGGAACTCGTCGCCGCCGTCGAGCACGACGAGGTCGGGGTGCTCGGCGCGCAGCGCGTCCACCGCGGCCACGAGCCACGGGAGGCCGCCGAACACCACCCCGTCGTGGTTCTTGACGGGCATCTCGTACAGCCCGCCGTGGAAGTCGTTGATCGCCGCGAGGTGCAGCGTGACCGGGAACTCGGGCGCGGCCGGGACCGGGGTGGTGGGCGCGTGCTTGGCGCAGGCGACCCACAGCAGGGGAGCGAGGATCATCGGGCGCCCTTATCTGGCGTCCGAGCGCGAGGCGCTACCCACCGACGAGATCGAACTCGACCTGCACGCTCAGGGTCAGCGGGAGGGTCCCCGGCGCCATGGGCGGCTGGACGTCGTCGACGTCGGAGCGGACGACGTAGTTGGTCACGTTGGCGCCGAACCCACCGCTCGAGCCCGAGCCCTCGCGGACCGTCCGGACGGGGCCGAGGGAGGCGCCGAAGCCCGCGGCCATCGCGGCGGCCTTCTCCTTCGCGGCGCGCATCGCCGCCTCCCGCAGCTCGGCCTTCCGCTCGACCATCGCGGTGTCGTAGGTGACGACCTGCACGGCGTCGAGCCCGCGGACGGAGGCGCGGCCGACCACGTCCGGGATCTGGTCGAAGTCCTTCGTGCGGACGTTGATCTGCTGGCTCGCTCGGTACCCCGCGGGCCGCCGCCGCCCGAAGTCGTCCGAGGCGGTCTCGGTCTCGTAGCGGGTGGCGCCCTGCTCGAGGCGAGCCGACGACACCGACGCCATCGCGGTCGTGAACGCCTCCACGTCCGCGCGCAAGGCCTGGTGCGCCTTCGCCATCGACGGGTCGCGGGCCGCGAACGTGAGCTCGACGCAGGCCTCGTCGGGCACGAGATCGAGACGAGCCGTGCCCACGACGGACAGGGTGCGGACCGGGGCGGCCCCGTCGACGGCGACCCAGGTCGGTGTCGGCGGCGCGCAGGCGCAGAGCGTGGACAACAGCAGGGCGCGGAAGGGACGGAACGGTGAACGTCGCATGGGTCCGTCGTACACCGGTGCGCACGACGCCGTCGGTAAAGGTTCGGTATCGGGGGGTGCGGCGTGCTACGTCGGACACGGAGGCCTCGTGCTGCCGATCGTGCTCCCCTGGGCCGCCAGCGCGGCCGAACCCGATGTCGCCGCCCTCCTGTGCGCGGAGCGGACACCCTGCCGCGTCGTGGGCACCCAACCCGCCGGGAAGGGGCCGGACGGCGAGGAGCTGCGGGTCGTCGAGCTGGTGCTCGCGGACGTGGCGGACGAGGACCTGGAGGAGTCGCGGTACGGGCACCTGGGAGAGCCCTGCACCCCGTTCGAGCAACACGTCGTGGTGCTCTCCGGGGGGGAGGTCGTCCACCACCGGCTGCTCGTGGAGACCTGCAACGACGGGTACGGTGCGTCCGGCGTCGGCGAGGACGGCTTCACCGTCGGCGAGAACAAGGCCACCTGGACGCGGTACGGCGGCTCGGCCTGGCGCTGGACCGAGGGCGAGACCGACCAGCTCTGGCCCCCGCTGAGGCTCGGCGGCGGCAAGGGGACGTTCTACTTCGACCTCGTGGACGTGGAGGAGGACATCGACTGGACGGTGCCCTCCCGCCGGGTGTCGGGACGGTTCCAGCCGTGCGTGGCCGATGGCGAGGAGACCGAACCGCTCGAGACGCTCGGGCTGAGCGTGCCGAAGGTGCCGGCGTCCCCCGACTGGCCGAGGCAGGGGCTGGGCTGTGCCGCGCGGGTCGACAGCGCCGACGCCACGGGCCTCGTGGTGTGGGGTGGTCCCGGGGAGGCCGGTGACGCCTCGCTCGCGGCCGCGCTCACCCCCGAGGGCGAGCTGCGGGTCGAGGTCACCGACGACCGGATCGTCGCGAAGGCGAAGAAGTGGCTGAACGCGGACCACCTCGAGGTCTGGGTGGCGCCGTCCGCCTCCTGGTACGAGCCCGAGTGCCTGCCGCCGCTGCCGGCGCGCCAGTGGGCCGTGCTGCTCGACGGCACGGTGATCCCGGCCGAGGGCAGCCCGCCCGCGTCGGACCTGTCGGCGTCCGTGGCGGTGGACGGCGGGACGGCGCGGTTCACGCTGCGCTTCCGCGAGGCCCCGGAGCGGCTGACGGTCGTGTGGTCGGACAGCGACGACGGCAAGCGCCAGGAGCGCCTGATCGCCACGAGTGCGGTGAAGCACGGCGTCGGCTGGACGTTGTCCGAGACGTGGGATCCGCGTGGGGCGCCGTACTGGCCCGCCACTGGTTACCAGCCGCCCTGTGGAGGCTCCGTGGTACCCGTCCTGTCCGTCGCCGCGTCCGTGGCTCACGCCGTCCCCGTCGTCGCCGTCCCCGAGGCGGAGGTCACCTCGGCCCTCGCGCGCTGCGGCGCCGACTTCCGGCCGGTGGCGGGCCAGAGCTTCCGCCTGAACGAGCCCGGCAAGGCCTGGGACCAGCACGCGGTCGTCCCGTCGTCGAGCGGTCAGGAGCTGTGCCTCGTGCACCTGGCGCCCGGCAAGGAGCCCGTGGTGTGGAAGCAGGCGATGGTGACCTGCATGAACTGCTCCGTCGACGAGGTCGCCGCGATCGGGTTCAACGACGTGAACGGCGACGGCGTCCCGGACGTGTCGGTGGCGGCGAGCGGCGTCGTCGGGTGGGACCCGCAGGGCAGCGAGCCGATGGTCGGCGGCTGGATCTTCGCGGTGTTGACCGGGAACACCGACTGGAGCTCGCTCACGGACGTGCCCGAGGTCCGCGACCTCGAGGTGAAGAGCCTCAAGGAGCTCTGGGCGGCGATGAAGGCCAAGGGCATCCCGGCGGCCGCGACCCCGGGGCACTGATCGCGTGATCGCCTCGGCGCTGCGCGACTGGTTCGAGGGCCGCCACGGCGCCGTCGTGCGCGCGGAGGACCGGTCCTGGTCGCACGGCGTCACGCGGGTCTTCGAGCTGTGGACCGCCAACGAGCACCTCTGGCTCAAGCAGCACACGCAGGCCCGCAAGTTCGACCAGGAGCTCTCCGCCTACCTCCAGTGGGTGCCCGTGCTGACTGAGGCCGGCGTGCGCGTGCCCGGGCTGATCGACCGCGAGCCGTCCCTGCGGGCGCTGGTGCTCACGCACCTCGAGGGCGCGCCAGCTCCCGGCGACGACCCGGCCATCCACCGTCAGGCGGGGGTGGCGCTGGCCGCGCTGCACGCCGCTCCCTTCGTCGACCACGATCCGCTCACGGTCCGCGAGGCGGTGCTGGCGCGGCTGGAGCGCTGGTCACGGGAGGCCGCGGGCCTCGTGCCCCCGGAGGTGGTGGCCCGGGTGAACCTCGAGATCGGTGACGCCGAGGTGTTCGCGGGGGCGCGTCGTGTCCCCTGCCACCGGGACTTCTCGCCACGGAACTGGCTGGTGCACGAGGGCCGGTTCGGGCTCCTGGACTTCGAGCACGCGGCCCCCGACCTGCGCTGGGTCGACGTGATGAAGCTGGCGGACGACACCTGGCGGTTGGCCGG
>JACKER010000077.1 GCA_020632925.1 Alphaproteobacteria bacterium
CGGCCGAATCTCGCGGACCCGCTCTGTGGGCGGACCCGGGTGTGACCGCACGGTAACCGTCGGAGGCCTATGCTCTCCGTGGGCTCGTGTGCCCGCCCGGAGAGTCGATGCGCGCCTACCACCTCACGCCCCTGACCCTGTTCCTCGCCGCGCAGGCGCGTGCCGGTGAACCCTGGCCGACCGAGTGGATCCCGACCGGGCTCGCGGATCCGTCGGACACGTCGCCTTCGTCCGCGGATCTGCTCGATCCCGTCTCGGTCCTGGACGTAGCCGAGACCCCCACCACGGTCTTCTTCCGCATCCGGTTGGAGGGCGACCCGCTCGCAGCGAACGGCAACTGGGACAACTTCGCCTGGCAGATCCTGATCGAGTCCGACGGCGACACCAGCGACGAGAGCTACGACCAGATGGTCTACTTCACGTCGTCGGGGAACGAGGAGTTCGTCATCGCGGACAACCCGACCTCGTCGGGGCTGTGGTGCGACGATCGGCCCGAGACCACGCTCTTCAGCTACAGCACCGTGCCTGGCGACGTGCTCGACGAGGTCCCCGACCCGCAGGGCGGTGCGCACTTCCTGCTGATGCAGGTGCCGATGGCGGACTGGGTCGCCGCGACGGGCCTCACCACGGTCCTGGGCGCGCCCTACGCGGTCGGCACCTCGTCGACCCACCAGCAGATCAACAAGGACGCGACCGCGAACTGCGCGGACCCCTGGTCCAGCATCGCGGTGGCCGACGGCGACGGCGACGGGTTGACCTGGGACGAGGAGGCGGCGCTGGGCACCGACCCGGACGACGCCGACAGCGACGACGACGGGATCTCCGACGGCGACGAGGCGAACGGCACGACGGATCCGGCCGACCCCGACACCGATGGCGACGGTGTGCAGGACGGCACCGAGCTGGGCGTGACGGTGGGCACGCCGGACACGGACCCGGGTGTGTTCGTGCCGGACGCCGATCCGGGCACCACGACCGACCCCACGCTCGCCGACACCGACGGCGACGCACTCTCGGACGGCGAGGAGGACGTCGACGGGAACGGCCGCGTGGACGGCGGCGAGACCGACCCGAACGACGCGGACACCGACGACGGCGGCGTGGACGATGGGACCGAGGTGCTGATCGACGGGACGGACCCGCTGGACGGCGGCGACGATCGGATCGACTCCGACGGCGACGGGCTGACCGACGGGGCGGAGGTCGCGCTCGGGACCGACCCGGACGACGCGGACAGCGACGACGACGGGATCCCCGATGGTCTCGAGGTGCAGCTCACGCTGGACCCGCTGGACGCGGACAGCGACGACGACGGGCTGTCGGACGGCGAGGAGCCGGGGCTGGGGACGAGCCCGCTGGACCCCGACAGCGACGGGGACGGGCTGACCGACGGGCAGGAGGTGGGCCGGACGACGGGGATCCCGGGCGGCACGAGCGACGGGAACGGCACGCCCTATGCGGGGACGGACCCGGGCTGGGTGCCCGACGGCGACGGGAGCACGACCACGGACCCGACGGTGCGGGACAGCGACGGCGACGGGCTGGACGACGGGGTCGAGGACGCCGACGCGGACGGGGTCGTGGACGCGACGGAGACCGATCCGACCGATCCGGACACGGACGGTGGCGGGGTCGGCGACGGGATCGAGGTGGGGCGCGGGTCGGACCCGCTGGACCCGAGCGACGACCAGCCGCCCGGCGACAGCGACGGGGACGGGCTGACGGACGCGCAGGAGGGGGTGCTCGGGACCGATCCGAACGACGCGGACAGCGACGACGACGGGATCCCGGACGGTCTCGAGGTGCAGCTCACGCTGGACCCGCTGGACGCGGACACCGATGACGACGGGCTGTCGGACGGCGAGGAGCCCGGCCTCGGGACGGACCCGCTGGACCCCGACAGCGACGGGGACGGGCTGACCGACGGGCAGGAGGTGGGCCGGACCACGGGGATCCCGGGCGGCACGAGCGACGGGAACGGCACGCCGTACGCGGGGACCGACCCGGGCTGGGTGCCCGACGGCGACGGGAGCACGACCACGGACCCGACGGTGCGGGACAGCGACGGCGACGGGCTGGACGACGGGGTCGAGGACGCCGACGCGGACGGGGTCGTGGACGCGACGGAGACCGATCCGACCGATCCGGACACGGACGGCGGCGGGGTCGGCGACGGGATCGAGGTGGGGCGCGGGTCGGACCCGCTGGACCCGAGCGACGACCAGCCGCCCGGCGACAGCGACGGGGACGGGCTGACGGACGCGCAGGAGGGGGTGCTCGGGACCGATCCGAACGACGCGGACAGCGACGACGACGGGATCCCGGACGGTCTCGAGGTGCAGCTCACGCTGGACCCGCTGGACGCGGACACCGACGACGACGGGCTGTCGGACGGCGAGGAGCCCGGCCTCGGGACGAGCCCGCTGGATCCGGACACCGACGGGGACGGGCTGACCGACGGGCAGGAGGTGGGCCGGACCACGGGGATCCCGGGCGGCACGAGCGACGGGAACGGCACGCCGTACGCGGGGACGGACCCGGGCTGGGTGCCCGACGGCGACGGGAGCACGACCACGGACCCCACCGTGCGCGACACCGATCGGGACGGGCTCGACGACGGCGAGGAGGATGCCGACGCGGACGGCGTCGTGGACGGGAACGAGACGGACCCGAACGATCCGGACACGGACGGCGGCGGGGTCGGCGACGGGATCGAGGTGGGGCGCGGGTCGGACCCGCTGGACCCGAGCGACGACCAGCCGCCTGGCGACAGCGACGGGGACGGGCTGACGGACGCGGAGGAGGGCGTGCTCGGGACCGATCCGAACGACGCGGACAGCGACGACGACGGGATCCCGGACGGTCTCGAGGTGCAGCTCACGCTGGACCCGCTGGACGCGGACACCGACGACGATGGGCTGTCGGACGGCGAGGAGCCTGGGCTGGGGACGAACCCCCGGAACCCGGACAGCGACGGGGACGGGCTGACCGACGGGCAGGAGGTGGGCCGGACGACGGGGATCCCGGGCGGCACGAGCGACGGGAACGGCACGCTCTACGCGGGGACGGACCCGGGCTGGGTGCCCGACGGCGACGGGAGCACGACCACGGACCCGACGGTGCGGGACAGCGACGGGGACGGGCTGGACGACGGGGTCGAGGACGCCGACGCGGACGGGGTCGTGGACGCGACGGAGACCGATCCGACCGATCCGGACACGGACGGCGGTGGGGTCGGCGACGGGATCGAGGTGGGGCGCGGGTCGGACCCGCTGGACCCGAGCGACGACCAGCCGCCCGGCGACAGCGACGGGGACGGGCTGACGGACGCGGAAGAGGTGGCGCTCGGGACCGACCCGAACGACGCGGACACCGACGACGACGGGATCTCGGACAGTCTCGAGGTGCGGCTCATCCTGGACCCGCTGGACGCGGACACCGACGACGACGGGCTGTCGGACGGCGAGGAGCCGGGGCTGGGCACCGACCCCCACCTGTTCGACACCGACGGCGACGGGCTCGGCGACGGGCTCGAGCTGGGCGACACCTACGCCGTCCAGCCCGGCCTCAGCGACGGGGGCGTCGCCTACGAGGGGACCGATCCCACGGTGTGGTCCCCCGACCTGGACCCGACCTCCACCACCGACCCCACCCTCGAGGACACCGACGGCGACGGGCTGCTGGACGGGGAGGAGGACGCCGACCACGACGGTGCGACGTCGTTCACCCTGGGCGGCACGGGGACCATGGGCTCGGGAGAGACCGATCCCAACGACGCCGACACCGATGGCGACGGGCTGCCCGACGGGGAGGAGGACGACATCGGGACCGACCCGCTCGACACGGACACGGACGACGGCGGCGTCGGCGACGGCGTGGAGGACGACCGCGGCACCGATCCGCTCGACCCGAGCGACGACGTGGTGGTCACGGACACCGACGGCGACGGGCTGACCGACGAGGAGGAGATCGCGCTCGGGACCGACCCGAACGACGCGGACAGCGACGACGACGGGCTGTTGGACGGCGACGAGATCGCGCTCGGGACCGACCCGAACGACGCGGACAGCGACGACGACGGGCTGTTGGACGGCGACGAGGTCGATCGCGGGACCCGCCCGATGGATCCCGACAGCGACGACGATGGCCTGCAGGACGGGGACGAGGTGGGTCGCGGCACGGATCCGCTGGACCCCGACAGCGACGGCGACCGGCTGCTGGACGGGGACGAGGTGGACCTCGGGACCGACCCGCTCGATCCGGACACCGACGACGGCGGCGTCGACGACGGGGACGAGGTGGAGGCGGGGTCCGATCCGCTCGACCCGCTCGACGACCACCCGGACCTCCTCCCCGGTCGGTACGTCGGTGGCGCGTGCACCGGGTGCGACGGGGGTGGCCGCTCGCCCCTCGGATTCGCGCCCGCGGTGCTGCTCGTTGCGCTCGCGCGCCGTCGCCGGAGGAGCTGAGCGGCCTGCGGTCGGGCTGCTCGGCTACACGGCGGCGAGCACTGCGTCCGCGTGGCCATCCACCTTCACCGGCGACCAGCGCTTCACCACCGCGCCGTCCTCGTCGAACAGGAAGGTCGAGCGGATGATGCCCTTGACCGTCTTCCCGTACATCTTCTTCTCGCCGAGCACGCCCCACGCCTCGAGCAGGCTGCGGTCGGGGTCGGCGAGGAGCGGCAGGCCCAGGCCGTACTTCGTGTCGAACGAGGACTGGCGCTTCACGCTGTCGCCGCTCACGCCATAGACCGCGACGCCCTTGGCCTCGAACGCGGCCCTCAGGTCACGGAAGGCGCACGCCTCCTTGGTGCATCCCGGCGTGTCGGCCTTGGGGTAGAAGAAGAACACGACCTTCCTCCCCCGCAGCGAGGACCACGCGACCGTGTTGCCCTGCTGATCCTGCAGCTCGAAGTCCGCCGGCTTCTCTCCCACGTCCAGCACGTCGCCTCCACGCCGGCGACCCTACACCAGGTCGCCCCAGACACCACCGACCACCTCGTCGCCGCGCAGCGCCACGCGCCCGCCGAGCACGACCAGGTCGACCCGGCCGCCCGTGGCGCGCCCCGCATAGACCGACCAGCCGGAGGGGCTGTGGATCGTCTCGATCTCGGCGCCTACGCGGTCGTCGAACAGCACCAGGTCCGCGTCCCAGCCGACCTCGAGCCGTCCCTTGCGGGTCAGCCCGGCGATCCTCGCGGGCTCCTCGGCCATGGCGCGCGCGAGGACCGGCCAGGGCGTGGCGGGCACGCACGTCGCGAGCAGGGGCACCAACCACTCCGCGGCGGGCCCACCCACGGGCGTGGCCGGCCAGGGCTGGCTCTTGTGCTTGTACGGGACGTGCCGGTCGCCCGGGGCCACGACGTCGACGTGCCCGGCGCGCACCGCTTCCGCCAGCGCCTCGCGGTGCCGCGCTCGACGCAGGGGGGGCTCGGTCACGGCCCGCTCGCGCAGCTCGGCCGTGTCCTGCTCGTCCAGCAGCAGGCTGTGCATCCGGACCGCGGCCGTCACCCGCGGGACGTTCGCGGTCGCGAGCAGCTCCGCCTCCTCCGCGCTGCCGACGTGCAGCAGGTGCAGGCGCGCGCCGTGGCGGCGGGCGAGGTCCAGCGCGCGCGACACGCCCGCCACCGCGCTGTCCACGTCGCAGATGCGCGCGTGGTCGAGCACGTCGGCGTGGTCGCCGTACACCACGGCCCGCGACTGGAGGCGTCGCGGGTCCACCGGGTCCACCACCACCACGCGCTCGGCGCCCACGAGCCAGTCGTCCACGCGCTCGTCGTGCAGGAGCCCACCGTCGAGCAACCAACCCCGGGCACGCTCCGCGAGCGGCAGCCGCCCGCGCTCGGCCGAGGCGCGCTGCCAGATCCCGAGGTGGGTGACGACGTCGCCGCCGGCGAGGTCGTGCTCCTCGGCCAGCGCCTCCCGGTCCTCCGCGAGGCCCGCCGCCACGATGGTGGTCACGCCGCCCCGCAGCGCCGCGCGGGTCCGGGGTCCGAGCTCGTCGGGCCGCTCGAAGCGCCAGTCCAGGTCGACGGCCCCGGGGAGCAGCAGGCGGCCGTCGGCGTCGATCTCCTCGCCGCCGCCCTCGATGCGCGGGGCGATGCGGGCGATGACCCCGTCTTCCACGGCCAGATCGCCCAACACGACGCGGTCGCGCAGCACGAGGCGAGCCCGGCGCACCGTCAACGTGCCTGGCATCGCAGCTGGTTAACTCGTCTGCGGTGGTGGGCATGGGTGAGGAGCGCGCGGGTCTCGACTGGTTGCTGCTCGGGCGGTACGCGCTGGTGGTCGCGCTCTGCGAGCTGATCCCGATCCCGCTGCTGGACGGCTGGGTGGAGAACCGCGTGCGCCGGCGCATGGTCCGCCTGATCACCACGCGACACGGCGTCGCGCTCGACGACGCGCAGATCGCGCTGCTCGCGGACGCGTCGGGTGCCGGCTGCATGGGCTGCCTCTGGGGCATCCTGATGTGGCCCGTCAAGAAGGTGCTCAAGACCGTGCTCGTCGTCCTCCAGGCCAAGACGATCACCGACCGGTTCAGCGAGGTGCTGCACCGCGCGCTGCTGACCGAGGAGGCGTGCGAGCTCGGCCTGCTGCCCGAGAAGGTCGAGGAGGTGCGGCGCGCGATGGACGAGGCGCTGGCCCACGTCGACACCCGGCCGGTCGAACGCCAGCTGGTGGGGACGCTTCGCGACGCGAAGCACGAGCTGAACGGGGTCGTGTGGGAGAGCGCTCGGGTGGCGCGGGAGCGGCTGCGCGACCGCCCGGCGGAGGCGCTGGCCGACGCGGCCGAGGGCGATCGGCTCCCGCAGGCGACCGAGCTGTCGCGCGTGCTCACGGCGACGGTGAAGGTCAGCGGGCTCGTCCCGGAGCTGGTGAAGTGGTTCCACGGGGAGCTCGGGCTGCTGCAGGTCGAGCCGAAGATCGCCGGGCTGATCGAGCCCGAGGTGGTGCCCTCCGAGCTGCCGGAGCCCGCCGCCCCGGCGTTGCCGATGCCCGTGGAGGACGCGGTGGAGGTGGCGCCGGCCGAGCCCGAGGAGGAGGCCTGATGGACGCCGTCGACGCCCTGCGCGCGCTGGGCCACGAGCGCTTCCGCCCCGGACAGCGGGAGGCGGTGGAGGCCTCGCTCGCGGGCCGCGACGTGCAGATCCTGTTGCCCACCGGGGGAGGGAAGTCCGGCTGCTACCAGGTGCCCGCGCTCGCGCTGCACGCGGCGGGACGCGGTCCGACGCTCGTGGTGAGTCCGCTGGTCGCGCTGATGGACGACCAGGTGTCGGCGCTGCGGGCGCGAGGGGTCGCCGCGGTCGCGCTGCACCGGAGCACGCCGTGGCGGACGCGGGACCGCGTGCTCGCCGACCCGTCCTCCCAGGTGCTGATCTACGCGTCCCCCGAGCGCCTGTCGTCGGCCGCGGTCCGCCGCAAGCTCGCGGGCCGGGTGGCGCGGGTCGCCGTCGACGAGGCCCACTGCATCAGCGAGTGGGGGCACGACTTCCGCCCGGAATACCGGGAGCTCGGCGTGCTCAAGGAGGAGCTCGGCGTGCCCGTGCTCGCCGCGACCGCGACCGCCACGCCTCGGGTGATGGAGGAGATCGCGGCCTCGCTCGGGCTGGTCGCACCGGTGGTGGTCCGCGGGCGGTTCGAGCGGCCGAACCTCGCGTGGTCGGTCGAGCAGCTCCGCGGAGACGCCGCGCGCGCCGAGCGGGTGGTGGCGTTGCTGCGCGAGGCCGGGCTCGGGACGGATCCGGGCGCCGGCCGGGCCGTGGTCTACGTGGCGACGCGCACGCGGGCCAAGCGGGTCGCGCAGGTGCTCAAGAAAGCGGGGATCCTGGCGGGCTTCTATCACGCGGGGCGGACGTCGGGCGCGCGCGAGAAGGCGCAGGAGGCCTTCGCCGAGGGTGACCGGCCGGTGATGGTCGCGACCACCGCGTTCGGCATGGGCATCGACCAGCCCGACGTGCGGCTCGTGGTGCACGCGGAGGCGCCGGGCACGCTCGAGTCCTATGTCCAGCAGGCGGGACGCGCGGGCCGCGACGGGGAGCCCGCGCGCTGCGTGCTGCTCGCGGCCCCGCAAGACGCCGTGACCCAGGCCCGCCTGCGGGGAGACACGCCCCACCCGGGGACGGTCGAGGGCTGGGACGCCCTGCAGGACTACGTCTTCGGCACACGCTGCCGTGAGCGGGCGGTGGTCGCGCGCTTCGATCCGGAGGCCGAGACCGCGCCGTGCGGGCGCTGCGACGTGTGTCGGGACGCCGAGCGGGTGACCGGGGAGGTGGCCCGGGTCCGCGGGGAGCTGCGCAAGTCGGCGCAGGCGAAGGCCGCGAAGGCCGAGCGGGACCGCGCCGTGACGCTGACCGACGAGCAGCGCGACGAGGTCGTCGCCTTCGTGGAGGGGCTGCGCAAGCCGCTCGGGAAGCGGCTCGTGGCGCAGGGGCTGCGCGGCGGCCGGAGCCAACGGGGCGTGCGCTGGGGCGTGCCCGACAACCCGCGCTTCGGCGCGCTGCGCGGCGTGCCCGAGGTCGCCATCCTCGGCGCGCTCGACGAGCTCCTGGCCGAGGGCCGGCTGGCGGCCAAGGGCAAGAAGTACCCGACGGTCTGGATCCCGGAGAAGCGCGTCCGGCCCCCGCGGTCCGAGCGCCCCGCGAAGGCCGCCCCCACGGGGCTCGCCGCCGCGCTCCGCGCCTGGCGCACGAAGGAGGCGCGTCGGCGGCGCTGGAAGCCCTACCAGGTGTTCCCGGACGCCACGCTGCAGGCCATCGTCGAGGAGCGTCCGGGAACGGTGGCCGAGCTGATGGCCATCCCCGGGATCGGGCCCTCGCGGGTGGCGAAGTTCTCGCAGGCGCTGCTGACGCTGGTCAGCGACCATCCGGCGTGAGCGCGGCCCGGAGCTTCTCGACGCGCCGACCGTTCACCCCGAGGTCGCTGTGGCCGACGCGGGAGGCGGAGCGCACCTGGGTCGTGCCCGCCTCGTGGTCGATGCGCAGGTGCACGTCGTCGACGAAGCGGAGGACGAGCGTGCGGCAGGTCGCGTGCAGCACGTCGCCCTCGATCTGCTCCACCCGGCAGCGGGGGATGCTCTCGACCGCCGCCCGCAGCGCCTCCATCTCGGCCAGGGGCAGGGGCGCCACGCGGTGCGCCTCGTCCGCGTCGGGCTCGCTGCTGACGCAGTTCGGCGAGCTCGGACACGGCGACAGCGCGCCGGTGGGCAGGGGAGGGGAGGCGCCGGCGCAGGCGAGCAGGAACAGCAGCATCCCCTCCGATATCCACCGTTCGCGTTCCGATCCTCACTCGCCGGGGTAGCTCGCGTCGGCGTACACGCAGGCCGCGGCGTCGCCCGAGCGGGTCAGATCCGCGTTGTTCTCCGTGAACACCACGGTCTTGCCCGCGTCCCAGCACTCGATCTCGTAGTAGGTCAGGGGGCCGAGCTCGCCGCCGCCGACCCGCGCGTCCGCGCGACCCGCGCCGGTGGCGTCCCAGCGCGAGCGGATCTGGAGGTTCTCGAGCGTGCTGCCGTCGCCCTCCTCGTTCAGCTCGCCCACGACGTCGAAGTCGAACAGGCCGCCGTCGGCGTCGTAGTCGTAGTGGACGCGCCCGTCCGCGGGGATCGAGCCGTCCTCGGCGAACTGTCCGACCGCCAGCGTGACCTCGGCCCCGTCCTCGCGGATGTCGTAGGCGACCGCCATCCGTCCGGTCTCGCCCTCGCCCGCGCCGGCCCCGTCGATCGCCGTGAAGTCGATCTGCATGCGGCCCGTGCTCGCCGTCTCGTCGGCACCGGCCTCGACGCGCCCGGAGATGGCGCTCACCCAGTCCTGGTCGGTGCTCTGCTCCGGCCGGATCTGCAGCGCCCACTGGTAGGTCCCGTCGAGCTCACCGCGCATCCACAGCTGACTGTACAGACCGTCCTCCAGCCACGGACCCCACAGCGCGGTGCGGCTCGAGGGCTCCCAGGTGGGCCGGAACGACGTGATCTCGTCCAGGCCCGCCAGGATCTCGCCGATCCCGGCGTTGGTGTCCGTGATCGCGTCCATCGTCTCGAGGTAGTAGTCGCTGGGCTCGCCCGCGGACCGGGCGCCGGCGTTCCGCAGCGCGGCGTCGTCCAGCAGCATCCGGTCGTTCGGGAACGCGGCCCGCAGCTCGTCCACCTCGGGGTCGGTGCAGGCCGACGCGGCGATCAGGGTGGTGCAGAGCAGGAAGCGGCGCATGGTGGACCTCCTCGTCCGTGGGTTCGCCTGTCGGACCCACGACCCGCCGGAAGCGAAAACGGGGTGATAGATTTTTCTGTCGACGGAGGTTGGTTGGTCGTCCTGCTGCTGGTCCTGGGATGTCGCAGCGAGCAGGCACCGGTGGCGGCCGCGTCCGTGGACAGCGACGATCCGAGCGCGACGGCGGACGATCTGGCGATCACGGGTCACAGCCAGGCGAGCTGGGGCCGCTGGCACTCCGGCGCGGACCCATCGGCCCACAGCGGGTCCGGCGGCGGACACACCGGGCTGGTCGACACGACGGAGGAGTCCGTCCCGCGGACGGCGCACACGGGGGGCACGGACACCGGCGCGGTGGCGATCGCCGCGCAGCTCTCGTGCTCGCGGGTGGCGGACCCGGCGCTCGTGGCGGCCTGCGGTGCGAACGCGGCGGCGCTGGTGGGTGGGACGGCCTACGCGAGCGTCGGGGCCGCGATCGCGGCGGTGGCGCCGGGGGGCCGCGTCGACGTGTGTCCGGGCACCTGGACCGAGTCGCTGACGCCCGGCAAGAGCCTGTCGCTCGTGGGCGTGGATCCGCGGCCGGGGGCGACGGTGCTCTCCGGCGGCGGGCGCTCGCGGGTGCTCACGCTCGGTGCGGACCAGGTGACGCTCGACGGGCTCACCGTCCGCGACGGGTACGACGCGAGCGAGGGCGGCGGGGTGTACGCCGCGGGGACCACGCTCGACCTGCGCTGCGTGGTGTTCGAGGACAACGTCTCCGACCTCGAGGGCGGCGCGATCGAGGTCTTCGAGGGGGTCGCCACCGCCACCGGCTGCACCTTCCTGCGCAACCACGCGGGATCGAACGGGGGTGCGCTGCAGCTGGAGGGCTGGCAGCCCTCGGGCATGGAGATCGTGGACAGCGTGTTCGACGGCAACAGCGCGGACGGCGGCGGGGGCGCCATCCACGTGGGGAGCTGGGCCCACGACCGCCTGCGCCTGGTGGACACCGATCTGCTGCGCAACACGGCGCGCTCGGGGGGTGCCCTGCGTGCGGACTCGTGGAACCAGGTCACGATCGAGGTGCAGCGCGGGCGGATCTCCGGCAACCTCGCGGTGTCCGACGGCGGCGGCATCTCGCTCAGCTCCGATCTGGCGGCGAACGTGACGCTCAGCGGCACCACGCTGGACGACAACCGCGCGGTGTTCGGCGCGGCGCTCCTGGTCAGCAGCCGCGTCACCGGGGGCACCGTGCTGCTCGACGGGGTCTCGGTGCTCGCGAACCAGGCGGGGCCGGGGTCGGCGGCGCTGCTCGTGGACAGCACGACGGCGGTGCTGCGCTGTGTCGGGTGCGATCTCGGCGCGGGGCCGACCGACAACGCCCCGATGGACACGATGGGGTACGGGCAGGTGGTGAACGGCGGGGCGGGGACGAGCTTCCGCCTCCCGTGATCCGCTCGCGCCGCTCGGGGTCGGGCTACACTCAGGGTGATGGTGCTCACCGCCCTGCTCGCGACGGTCCCCTCCGCCTCCGCCTGCGATGGCGCCGAGGTCCGCGTGGCGACGCTGAACGCCTGGGGCCTGCCCGCGCCGGTTGCCGTCGACCGCCGGGGCCGCCTGCCGCGGATCGCGCGCTGGGTGGAGGACCGGGGCTACGACCTGGCCGGGCTGCAGGAGCTGTGGCACGGCGCGCTGCGCCTGTTCGACGCCCCGGGCCTCACGCTGCCGAACCAGGACCACGACTCCGGGCTCGCGCTGGTGACACCCCACCCGGTGGTCAGCCAGCGCACGCTCACGTTTCAGGCGGAGCGAGGGTTCGACGCCTGGAAGGCGAAGGGCGTGCTCGTCGCCGAGGTGGACGCCGGCGCCCCCGAGCCCCTGGTCGTCGGCGTGACGCACCTCCAGGCGGGCGGCTCGGCGCGCGCGGCGGCGGTGCGCGAGCTGCAGGTGGACGAGCTCCTCGCGGCGTTGCCTGCGGACCGCCCGACGGTGCTCATGGGTGACTTCAACCTGTACGAGGGCCAGCCCACCGACGCCGCGACCCACCAGCGGCTGGTGGACGCGGGCTTCGTGGACGTGGGCGAGGACCGGGGCGCCACCGACGGGACGTACCCGGGGCTGCCCGATCGCTTCGACCGCATCTGGGTCCGCGCCGGGAGCCACTGCCTCGTGGCCGACCGCGCCGCCGTCGTGGACCCCCAGCTCTCCGACCACCTCGCGGTCGAGGCGGACCTCACGGTGGGGCTGTAGCAGGTTGCTGAAGAAGTGCCGCCAGGCGCTTCTCAGCGACCTGGGGGTGAGCGGGAGCGTCCCCTGAGCTGGTCCCTGA
>JACKER010000078.1 GCA_020632925.1 Alphaproteobacteria bacterium
AGACCGGGCGCTCTCACCCGCGATCCCCGTCCTCTGCGACGAGCCGGGATCCCGCGGCCGACACCCGCAGCGGTGCCGTCTCCGACGAGCCGGGATCCCGCAGCCGACACCCGCAGCGGCGCCGTCTGCGACGAGCCGGGATCCCGCGGCCGACACCGCAGCGGCCACGCGACCCGGCAGTGCGCTCGGGCCCGGAACGGGAGTAGCATGCGCGCATGAGCGTGCTCTGCGACATCAAGGACGTGAAGAAGGTCTACGGCAGCGGGCCGGCCGCCGTGCAGGCCCTGCGCGGCGTGAACCTCACCATCGACGAGGGCGAGTTCACCGTCATCAGCGGGCCGTCGGGGTCCGGGAAGTCCACCCTCCTGAACCTCGTCGGGTGCCTCGACGTCTGCGACGAGGGCGTGATGACGCTGCTCGGCCACGACGTGAAGAAGCTCTCGCCGAAGGGCCTCGCCCAGCTCCGCGCCGAGCGCATCGGCTTCATCTTCCAGTCGTTCAACCTGATCCCGGTCCTCACGGCGCGCGAGAACGTCGAGCTCGCGTTGCAGCTCGCCGGCGACACGAAGGGCGACCGCGTGAAGCGCGCGTCCGAAGCGCTGGATCGCGTGGGCCTCGGCGACTACCTGCACCGGCGTCCGAACCAGCTCTCGGGCGGTCAGCAGCAGCGCGTCGCGGTCGCGCGCGCGCTCGTGAAGGAGCCTGCGCTCGTGGTGGCCGACGAGCCCACCGCGAACCTCGACAGCAACACCGGCGCGGCCGTGCTCGATTTGATGCGCGACATGAACAAGCAGCTCGGCATCACGTTCCTGTTCTCCACGCACGACCCGCTGATCATGGTGCGCGCCCGCCGCATCCTGCTGCTGCGCGACGGCCAGATCGAAGACGACGAGATCAAGACCCGGTCCGACCTCACGCGCGAGGTCGAGCGCAAAGCCGTGCAGGAGATGCTGCACAACCTCGCGGACTACTGAACGCCCGGATGATGCTGCTCCGCCTCGCCGTCCTGAACCTCACCCGGAGCCTCCGGCGGACCGTGCTGTCGATGAGCTCGGTGATCCTCGGCGTCGCCGTGGTGATCATCGGCCAGGGCGTCATCGCGGGCTTCGAAGACAACGCCATCCGCGCGGCCGTCGACGGGATGACCGGGCACGTCCAGATCCGCGCCCGCGACTACCCCACCGAGGGTCTCGCGCACCCCGTCGACACGCTCGCGACCGTCGACGGTCCGCTGGCCGCCTGGCTCGACGCGAACACCCAGGCGTGGACGACCCGCACGCTGTTCGTCGGCGAGGTCGTGAACGCCGGCGACGCCATGCCGGTGCGCGCGATCGCCATCGACCCCGCGCGCGACTCCGAGGTGTTCCCGCGCGGCTCGTGGAAGATCGACGGCACCGAGCCGGTGAGCGCCCAGGATGGCGTGCTGCTGTCGACCGGCGTGGCCGGCCTGCTCGACCTGAAGCCGGGGGCGACGGTCGTCGTGCAGGCCAACACCACGAGCGGCGCGAAGAACGCGCTCGAGGTGCCCGTCTCGGGGGTGTTCAGCGCGGGCACACCGATGCTCGACCGCTTCGGCATCGTGCTCACGCAGGATCTGGCGCGCCAGATCCTCCAGTCCGACGAGCGCATCTCGCACGTCTCGACCCGCCTCGCCGACCGCGGCGACACCGAGGCCTTCGCGGCGCGTCTCGCCGAGCGCATCCCCGAAGACCGCGAGATCGTGACGTGGATCGAGGAGTGCGCGCCGGTCCTCGCGTTCCAGGCGGTGCGGCAGGCCGCCCTGAACCTCGTCGTGCTCGCCCTGATGGGCATGAGCGCCACGGGCATCGCGAACACCGTGCTGATGGCGGCCTATGAGCGGGTCCGCGAGATCGGCACGCTCCGCGCGATGGGCATGACGCGTCCCGGCGTGATCCAGCTCTTCGTGCTCGAAGGGGCCCTGCTCGGCGCCGTGGGTGGGCTGCTCGGCGCCGCGCTCGGCTCGGCCATCGTGCTCTGGTACGAGGGCCAGGGCATCGAGCTCCCGCTGGTGATGGCGACCGGCCACCTGCCCGTGAGCAACGTGCTCTACCTGCGGTCGAGCTTCGCGGTCACCGCGCTCTCTGCCGTGTTCGGGCTCGTCACCGCGATGGTGGCGAGCTTCTACCCGGCGGTCATCGCGTCGCGCCCGGCGCCCGCCGAGGCAGTGCGCGCATGAGGCTGCTGCCGGCCCTCGCCCTGCGCAACGCCCTGCGCAGCCCCGCGCGCACGGGGCTCACCGCGCTCACCATCGTTCTGGGCACCGCGCTGCTCACGATGTCGACGAGCTGGCTGACCGGCGTGTTCGAAGAGTCCCTGTCGAGCGCCGCGGAGCCCGTCGGGCACGTGCGGATCGCGGATCCCGACTATGCGCGCCGCGAGGCGCTGCTCCCGCTCTACGAGAACATCGAGGACACCGCGCCCATCCTCGCGAAGCTCAAGGACGTGCCGGGCGTGCAGGGTGCCTTCCCCCGCATCACGGCGCCCGTCGCGCTGTCGGCGGGCGAAGAGCTCGGCGAGGTGCGGGGGCTCGCGGTGGGCGCACCCGATGCGTGGTACCGCGAGCGCCTCGGCCTCGCGGACGACCTGGTCGAAGGCCGTCTGCCCAGCGGTCCCGAAGAGGTGGTGCTCGGCGCCACGCTCGCAAAGCGCCTCGATGTCGCGCTCGGTACCGAGATCGTGGTGCTCGGCCAGACCCAGGATGGCTCGATGTCCCCGCTCAAGGCGAAGGTCGTGGGCGTCGCGAGCGGCGGGTCCGGCCAGGTCGACCTCGCGGCGTTCTTCCCGCTCGACCGCATCCAGTGGATGACCGACATCCCCGACGGCGCGACCGAGATCCTCGTGTACGCCGGCGATCGCGACCGCGACGTGGCGCTCGCCGACCGCCTCCGCGCCCTCGACCTCGGCGAAGTCGTGGTGCAGCCGTGGAGCCAGCGCGACCCGTGGAACGCGCTGCTCGGGCTGATCTCGCTCGTTCGCAACATGCTGAACGGCACGATCGTGTTCGTCACGGCGCTCGGCGTGTGGAACACGATGATGATGAGCGTGCTGGAGCGGCAGGCCGAGATCGGCGTGATGCGCGCGATGGGCCTCACGCGCTTCGGCGCCGTGGCGCTGTTCGTGATCGAGGCCCTGTGCATCGCCGTCATCGGCGGGGTGGTCGGGGTCTCGCTCGGCGCGATGGGCTCGCTGTGGCTCGAGACCCACGGCATCGAGCTCGGCTCGCGCGTCAGCGCCAACCTCCCGATCGCCGTGAACACCCGACTCTACGCCGACTTCACGCCAGAGACCGCCCTGTCCGCGTTCCTGCTCGGGCTGCTGATGGCGGTGCTGGGGAGTGCCGTGCCCGCCATGCGCGCCGCCGCGATCCAACCGGTCGAGGCGATCCGCGCGAACCGCTGATGATGCCTTCGGCGCCGCGTGGCCGCTGTGCAGCGCGCCCGTAGACGCTGGCGTGACAGATTGCCTGACACCGTCCTGACATCTCGTGTATGTTCGGCATGGAGGCTCTGGATGATCGCCCTTCTCGCATTCCTCGTCGCACCCGCTGACGCCGCTTCGTTCGGCACCAGCCAGCTGCCCTACACCACCGACTTCGACTTCACGTGGACCACAGCGGGCGGCGACCCGCTCGTGAGCAGCACCACTGCATTCACGTTCGACACCGCCACGCGGTACGAGAGCGGCAATGCCTGCAGGAACATCGAGGGCTGCATGGATGGCACCTTCTACACGGGCAACGGTGGAACGGGCACGTTCTCCACGCGCGTCGTGGTGCAGCCGGTCGGGTCCTGCACCGTCACCGCGGGCCCGAATCCCGGCCCCCTCGGCTCCACGTACTACTCGGTGCAGTGCTCGCTCACGCAGACCGTCGACCTCGAGTACGACACGACGACGGCCCAGTACTCCGGCTCTTCCGCCTGCGGCCAGATGACCGCCACCGCGTGGTACTTCGGCTCGACCTTCCTCTTCTACACGGGGCGGGTGTACACCGTCACGCCAGGCGCGATCTCGGGCACGCTCGCACATCCGTCCGGGGCCATCGGCACCTTCTCGGAGTGACATGCTCCTCCTCGCGTGCGCGCACGCCCTGACCCCCGAAGCCCTCGTCGCCCGGGTCGACGAGGTGGCGCCCCTGCGCGCGAAGCGCATCGGCACCGAAGCACCCACGATCCCCGCGTCCGCGTGGGAGGGGGTCGCGTCCGGCACGGTGGTGACGGGCCTCGAGGACGTCGAAGGCGCGAAGGCCCGCAAGGTCTGGGGCGTCGGCATCGTCGACGTGCCGATCGGCGCGTTCTTCTCGGCCATCAACGACGACCGCAACAAGCCCGACTACACGAAGCTCTCGCACGTCATCGTGCTCGAGGGCCAGCCGTGCGAGGTCGAGCGGCTCGTCTTCCAGTTCATGCCGATCCCCATCGTCAGCGACCGCTGGTGGATCATCCGGCAGCGGATCAACACGTCCCTCGAGACGGAGTCCGCCGGCAGGGTGCGCGAGATGGCGTGGTTCCCGGCCGCCGAGCAGACGGGCGCGCTCACGGCCGAGGCCAGCGCGGTCGCCGAGCAGGGCATGCAGGTCACCCACACCTACGGCGGCTGGTTCCTCGTCGACCTCGGCGGCGGTCAGACCCTGGTGGAGTTCTGGAGCTGGTCCGACCCGGGCGGGAACATCCCCGTGCGGATGGCGTCGAGCTTCGCGGCAGGTGGGATCGAAGACACCTTCGGCACGATGTCCGACCTCGCGCGCAAGGGCCCGAGCTGCAAGCTCTGATCGCCGGCGGCGGTGCTACGATGCGCCGATGCGCACCGCTCTCCTGACCGCCCTCGTCGCCTGCAAGACCGCCGAGCCCGAGGTCCCCACCGAAGGCACCCTCGACCTGCTCACGTACAACGTGCAGGGCCTGCCCGACCCGCTCACCGAGTCCGACCGGCTCAACGTCGACCGGATGAACGCCATCGCGCCGCTGCTCGACGCGTTCGACATCGTCGGCCTGCAGGAGGACTTCGACGCCTCCAACCACGCCCTGCTCACCGACCCCGCGTCCCATGACGTGAAGGAGTGGTTCTCGGCGCCCGTCGACGAGAGCCGTGCGTACGGCGCGGGCCTCGCGCTGCTCTCGCGCGCGGCCGAGGTCGGCTACGTCGAGACGCATTACGCCCAGTGCAACGGCGTCTTCGACGGGGCCTCCGACTGCCTCGCCAGCAAGGGGTTCCAGCGCCTCTCGGTGCAGCTCGGCGCGCACGTCGTCGACCTGATCAACACGCACCACGAGGCCGGCGGCGGCCCCGAAGACGACGCGGCGCGGCGCAGCCAGGTGCTCGAGGTCATCGCCGCGATCGACGCCAACCCCGACCACGCCGTGATCTTCATGGGCGACACGAACCTCCGCCCGAGCGACCCCGAAGACGTCGACGAGCTCGCGCTCTACGCAGACGCAGGCCTGCGCGACGCGTGCGTCGAGCTCGACTGCGCCGAGCCGGACCACATCGACCGGTTCCTGATCCGCGACGCGCCCGGCATCGCCCTGTCCGTCGACGACTGGCGAAACGAAGACCCCACGTTCCGCTTCCCCGAAGGCGACCCGATGTCCGACCACCCGCCCATCTCGATCACGCTGTCCTGGCAGGCGGAATAGCCCCGCTCAGCCCGGATCCCTTGCCGTCATGGGCACTTCGTGGGCCCGGATGACGCGGCGCTCGATCCGGACCGTCTGCTCGACCCACCCGTCCGCCCCCTCGACACCGAACCGGACCTCGACCGACGTGCCGGCGGGGCCCGCGAGCAGCTGGGCGACCTCCCTCGGCAGCATCCCCTCTACATCCCGCCCGTCGATGCCGAGCAGCACGGCCCCTTCGCCGAGGATGCCCTCCGCGGCCGCGCCCGCGAACAGCTGATCGACGACGAGATCCTCGCCGACCCCGCGCACGTTGACCCCCACCCCTCCCCACGGGTCCGACGGGACCTCGAGCAGCAAGTACGTCTCCTCGTCCGCGACCACGTCGACGGTGACGGGCTCCCCGGGGACGTGGAACGGGCCGTCCACCCGGACGGCCGTGAGCTCGCACCGGCCCTCCGGCAGGTCGAGGAAGCCGGATCCGCCGCCGCCGTACCGCGAGCACTCGCTGGTCACCATGACGCTGTGATCGGGGAACGGACGGCCGTCCGTCCCGACGACGTCCACCACGACGCGACCGGCGCGGGCGGTCGTGTTGCACCGCCCGCAGACCGCCTCTCCGAGCGCTCCGGCCGCACACAGCGCGCAGACGCGATTCCGAAGCGAGAGCCCGAGGTCGCCGCGCGCCGCCTCCTCCAGCGAAGCCTCGTCGAGCGGCCCGTCGGGAGCCGCCTCGGGCGCTCCGAGCACGACGCGGGTGCGTTCGGCGCGGGCCGCCTCGGGCGGAGCCGCTTCCGGTGCGCCTGACGGACGCATCGACACCAGGAGCGCCAGCAGCGCGAGCAGCGCCACCAGGACGAGCGCGCCGAGGCGCAGGGTCGAAGGACGGGCGGCCGGGTCGGACATGGGCCTCCTTGTCGCACACCCACCCCGTCGATACCCGACGGTCCGGGGCGAGGGCAACGCTGAGCCGGCTTCTCCTGATCGACAACCACGACTCGTTCACCCGGAACCTGGCGCACCAGATCGCCCGGGTGAGCGGCGTCTTCCCGGAGATCGTCGCGAACGACGCCGACTGGGACGGCGATCTGGCGGGGTACGCCGCGGCATTCATCTCGCCCGGGCCGGGCACCCCCGAGCGCGCCGAAGACCTCGGGCATTCCGCGAAGCTCCTCGACGGCGATCTCCCGGTGCTCGGCGTGTGCCTGGGGCTGCAGGCGCTCGTCCACCACCACGGGGGGCGCGTCGTTCGCGGAGAGCCGTTCCACGGCCGCACGAGCCTCGTGCGGCACGACGGGACCGGGCTCTTCGAGGGGTTGCCCGATCCGCTCTCCGTGGTGCGCTACCACTCGCTCGTGTGCCGCGATCTGCCCGCGTGCATCGAGCCCCTCGCGTGGACCGGCGACGTGCTCATGGCCGCGCGCCACCGCACCCGGCCCCACTTCGGCGTCCAGTTCCACCCCGAGAGCATCCTGACCGAAGCGGGGGATGCCCTGGTCCGCAACTTCCTCCGTGCGTGCGGGATCTCCGGCGAGTGGGCTGCGCCTCCCCCGCGCCCACGGCCGCCCGCCCAGCAGACCGTCGTGGTCCGCGAGCTCCCGCGCGCCGAGCCGCTCGACGCGTTCGTCCATCTCTACGGAGCGAGCGAGAACGCCTTCTGGATGGACGCGCCGACGGGCGGGCGCCACGTCATGGGCGACGACGCGGGGCCTCTCGGGGGGCGGGTGCGGTACGAGGTCCGCGAGCCGCTCGTGTCGCTCGACATCGACAAGACGTTCCGGTGGGTGACGCCTCTGTTCGAGTGGCTCGAGGGCGACCTGTCGTGGTCGCGGGCCGAGCGCCCCGCGGGGTGCCCGGCGATGCCCGGCTACTACGGCTACCTCGGGTACGAGCTGAAGGCCGACGGGCCCGACGGGCTCGGGCCGAACGCGCATGCGTCGCCCCTTCCCGACGCCCAGCTCGTGCGCGCCGACCGGCTGCTCGTGATCGAGGACGACCGGGCCGTGCTCGTGGCGCTCGACCACCCGAAGAACCGCGCCTGGATGGACGCCATCGCGGCACAGTGGCCGCCGCCGCCCGCTCCGCCGGTGGAGCGCGTCGTGCTCGGTGGGCCGCCGGTCCCCCGCATCCCGCCCGCCGACTACCTCGCGAAGATCCGCACGTCGCAGGCCTGGATCGCGGACGGCGAGACCTACGAGCTGTGCCTCACGAACCAGCTCGCGCTCGACCTCCCGTTCCGACCGCTCGACGCGTACCGCCAGCTCCGCGAGGCGAACCCGGCCCCCTACGCGGCCTACCTGCGCTTCGGCGAGATGGCCGTCCTGTCGACCTCTCCGGAGCGCTTCCTCCGAATCGACGCGTCGGGATGGGCCGAAGCGCGCCCAATCAAGGGGACGGCCCGTCGTGGCGGGTCTCCCGAGGAGGACGAAGCGCTCGCCGCACGCCTCGGCGCCGGCGAGAAGGAGCGGGCCGAGAACCTGATGATCGTCGACCTCCTGCGCAACGACCTCGGGCGCGTGTGCGAGGTGGGCTCGGTGACGGTCCCGGAGCTCTTCGCGGTGGAGACCTATGCCTCCGTCCACCAGCTCGTCAGCAGCGTGCAGGGGCGTCTCCGCGCGGACACGAGCCCCTTCGAGGCCGTTCGGGCGTGCTTTCCGGGCGGCTCGATGACGGGGGCCCCGAAGCCGCGGACGCTCCAGCTGATCGACGCGCTGGAGGGCGGCCCGCGTGGCGTGTACTCCGGGGCGCTCGGGTACATCGGGTTCGACGGGACGGTGGACCTCTCCATCGTCATCCGCACGGTCGTGATGACGCCGGAGGGCGGGACGGTCGGGGTCGGCGGCGCCATCGTCGCCCTGTCCGACCCCGAGGCCGAGCTCGCGGAGGCCGCGCTCAAGGCCGAGATCCTGCTGGAGGCGCTGTCGTGAATCTGGTGGACGGGAGCGGGTACGAAGGCCTCGTGGAGGCGGACCTCGAAGACCGTGTGCTGCGGGACGTGCGGTTCGAGGACGCCACGCTGCGCGGGTGCCGGTGGAACGCCGTCACCCTGCGGGACTGCGTGTTCGTGGACTGCACGTTCGAGGCCTGCGAGCTCGTGGGTGTGAAGCTGCCGGGCTGCACGATGAACGGCGTGCGGTTCGAGCGGTGCCGGATGATGGGGATCGACTTCACCGACCTGCGGCAGATCGTGGTCCAGCTGGAGTTCTCGGACAGCCTGCTCGACTACGGCGGCTTCTCGGGAATGCAGCTCCCCCGCACGCGCTTCGCGGACTGCCGCATGCGGGAGGTCGACTTCAGCAGCGCGGGCCTCGACGGCTGCGTGTTCACGGGCAGCGACCTCGGCGGCGCCACGTTCAACCACGCGTCACTCGTGGGAGCCGACCTGCGCGGGGCCACGGACGTGGGATTCGACCCGCGGCTCGTGAAGCTGGGCCGCACGAAGCTCGATCCCGAAGCCGTCCTCGACCTGGCGAAGCGGCTCGGGATCGAGGTCTGACGCCAAGAGACGAAGAGCCCGGAGGTCTCCCTCCAGGCTCCAGGCTCCCGGCTCCAGGCTCCGCCTACTTCGCGGCGAGCGGGTGCCGCGCCTCCTCCGTCGTGAGGAGCAGGAAGTCCCCGTAGGCCTCCTGGCCGTGCTCCCCGGCGTCGAGCCCACCGAGCTCCTCCTCGAGGTCCACGCGCAGCCCGAAGATCCGGTCCGCGGCCTTGAAGAGCCCGAAGCTGACCGGCACGCAGAACGCCGCGGTCGCCCCGATGCCCACGAGCTGCGAGACCACGCTCACCTCCGGGACGAAGAGCCCGACCGCGAGCGTGCCCCACACGCCGCAGACGAGGTGCACGGGCACCGCACCGACCGGGTCGTCGATCTCCATGTTCACGAGCGCCGCAGTCGCCACGAGCGACAGGGCCCCGCCGATCCCGCCGACCACGATGGACGCCATCGGGGTCAGCACGTCCGCCCCCGCCGTCACCGCGACGAGCCCGGCGAGCGCGCCGTTCAGCGCCATCGACAGGTCCGGCTTCTTCTCGATGGCCCAGGACAGCATCGCCGCCACCAGCACGCCGCTCGCGGCCGCCAGGGTCGTCGTGACGACCGCGTAGGAGACCTGCGCCGGGTCCGCCGAGAGCACCGAGCCCCCGTTGAAGCCGTACCAGCCGAACCAGAGCAGCAGCACGCCGATCGCCGCGAGCGGCAGGCTGTGCATCTTCGGGTGCTGGCGGGTGTCCTCCGAGAACCGGTTGTGCCGCGCGCCCAGCATCAGCGCACCCACGAGCGCCGCCCAGCCGCCGACCGAGTGCACGATGGTCGAGCCCGCGAAGTCGTGGAACGCCGCTTCCTTCAGCCAGCCGCCGCCCCAGTGCCACATCCCGACGATCGGGTAGCAGAACGCCACGTACACCGCGGCGAACGCGAGGAAGGCCGAGAGGCGCACGCGCTCGGCCACCGCGCCCGACACGATGGTCGCGGCGGTCGCGGCGAACATCGCCTGGAACAGGAAGTCGGTCCAGTAGGTGTAGTGCCCGTCCGCGTAGGCGATGCCGAGCCCGCTCGCGTCCGTGCCGATCCCGAACCCCGCGAACCCGAACACGCCGCCCGCGTACGACTCCCCCGGGTACATCAGCGCGAATCCCACGGCGGCGTAGGTCAGCAGGCCGATCGCGAGCACGCACAGGTTCTTGAACAGGATGTTCACGGTGTTCTTCGCCTGCCCCAGGCCCGCCTCGAGGCACGCGAACCCGAGGTGCATCAGGAACACCATGAAGGACGCCATCAGCATCCACGTGTTGTTCACCCAGAACAGGGCATCGGCGGTGGTGAGCGCGACTTCGGATTCCAAGGGGCGTGTCCTCCAGCGGTTGCCGCCGCATCAGCACGGACCGTGCCAGACCCTCGGATTCAGGGAAGTGTGCGCTGGGAGCGCTGCTTTCGATCGGCCCGCGCTCCGCGGGAATCCTACATGGATGTAGAATTGTGTTGGATTCCTACGGGAATGTCGGAACTCGGATTCCGTTCGGGTCCGGGGTATTCGGACCTGGGTGTTGGGTGTTGGGTGCTGGGCGGCTCATCGCCAGGGTTTCTGATCATCGCATTCGACTTGTCCCGTGCACGCCTCAAGGGCATTCGTCGTGGTCTGACGTGAATGGCCCGGATGATCCAATCAGAGCTTTTCCGGCTCGAGAATCGGGCTGATGGGTGACCACTCGATCGGAACCATGACCTGATTTTTCGGGCCCAATGCGCTCCGCAAATACTCCAGGCGGATCCGGTCAGCGATTCGCCATCCGATCTCATCGAGGTGGGACCAAATCAGCCTTCCGCGATCGAACTCGTGCCCCGAGGTCTCCGCGGGGTACCGACCCACGTGGACCCACCCAAAGAGCTCGTCAAGCACGTCCAGTTCGTCGCTGGTGAAGGCGAGCGTCGTGAAGCCGGCCAGTTCTCGAAGGTCGTGGGTTCGCCATGTCTTGTCGATTGCGTTCCCACCAGTGTTCACCGGATCGTCCCCGTGAAGGCACATCGTCGCCTTGAGCCAACACTCGATGCCCATGGCCAACAGCATCACGTGGCCCCTCCCAGCCGCGGTATGGGTGCTCCGCTCCTCCGAGAATGCCCGACGACGCCTGAAGTGCTCCATGTTGGAGTCGAACACGGACGAGTCGCCCATGTCCCAACTCCAATCTCGATCGAACTCGGGGTTCACCGGATATGGCGTCGCGTTGTGGACGCGCAGCAGTTTGGCGCAGCGGAGGAGGTCATCTCCAGCGTGCGCCCATTCGTCTGGACTCCGAATGGCCTCACGCCAGCCCTTCACACGTGCCGACTCGGAATTGAAGTCGATCAGCCGATTCCGCTTCTTCCTCATGGAGACCTCGTGATGCGCCGTTCGCGCGTTAGCTCGCCCAAAGTGGCAAGGCCAGGCCGACAACGCCCCCGAAGCCTATGACGCACGTCCCGCGCCGCGCGTCGGGCCGCCGCAGGTCCGGGTCGTCCTGTCCGCAGCGAGACACGAACATTGAGACAGGTCTGATACAAAGCTTTAAACCGACAAAACACGACTACACACCAAACACCCAACACCCAACACCAAAACTCCGGCCAACGCTCCACGCCCGATCGAGCCACCCTACGAGATCCGGAAGCCCCGCCAGTCCACCCCGTACTTCTTCACGCGGAGCCCCATGATGCGCTCCGAGATGCCCAGGACCCTCGCGGCAGCGGCCATGTTGCCCTTGTTCTCCTTCAGGGCGTCGAGGACGATCTCGCGCTCGACGGCCTCGAGCCGCGCCTCGAGCCCACCCCTCGCGACCTCGGTTCCGCTGGCGCGGCCGGTCTGGAGCGTGGGCGGGAGGTGGTGGCCGAGGATGACGCCTTCGCGGGCGAGGAGGACGGCGCGCTCGATGCAGTTCTCGAGCTCGCGGACGTTGCCGGGCCAGTGGTACGCCCGGAAGAGCTGGAGCACGTCCGGCGTCACGCCG
>JACKER010000079.1 GCA_020632925.1 Alphaproteobacteria bacterium
CTCGTACCCGAGCGCGAGCGCGCCGAGGCCCCCGCCGCACCCGAAGGCGAGAACGAGCCCGAGGGCCACGAGACCCGACACGTTGATCTTGTCCATCGTAGATGTGTCAGCGGTCGGGGGAGGGAATGAGGGCGGCCGGGATGGCGCCCGTGATGTTCGGCCCGACACCGAAGCTCAGGACGCCGATGAGACGCCCCTGCGCGTCGAGGATGCCCGAGCCGCTGTTCCCCGGCGTGGCCCGGACGTCGACGTCGAACCAGCCCCGGCAGCCCCAGCCCGGCATGCACGGACCGGCCGCCCGTCCGACGGTGCCGGTGTGTGCCGTGTAGGGAATGGAGGCTCCGTGCCCCACGACGATGACCCGCTCGCCGAGCACCGGGGGTTCGGGGCGGACCCGGGCCGCGGGCGCGAGCCGGCGCGGGAGGCGCTGGAGCACGGCGATGTCGGCGACGCGGTCCACGGCGAGGACCCGCAGCGGATGCACGGTCGACCAGCGGGAGCGGTCCTCGTCCAGGCCCCAGAGGGTGCCGACCCGGACCGTGTCGGTCTCGGGGTCCACGCAGTGCGCCGCCGTGACGACGCCGACCTCGGTGTTCGTGCCGGTGCAGAAGGCGCGACCGCCCTCGTCGACCAGCCCGACCACGAAGCCCGACACGCCAGCGGCGGACGGCTCGGCGGGCTGCGGGTACGCGGCGCACCCCGCGAGGAGCGCGACCACGGCGCCGGCCACGATCGCCGAGACGATCGCCGAGACGACCCCCGTGACGCCCCGGAGGGAGCCCAGCTCCTTGAGCACGCGCTTCATGTCCTGGCGCAGTTCCTCGAGCAGTTTCTTCGAATCTTCGTCCATCTGGCTTCCCTCGGCTGGTCTATCTCGCCCGTCGTGCCCTGGCCGCCGCCCGCGCGGGGGGCTCGTCCGGGACGGCGTCGCGCTCGTCGTCGGTCAGGTCGTCGTCGGATGCCCCGTGCAGGAGCGTTGCGCCCGCGTCCGTGCGCACGACGACTGCCGCCTGCCACGTGACCCAGGGGCAGTCTGGGTGCGGGTCGTCGACCGCGGCGCAGAGACACGGCATGACCCTTCCCTTCCCGACGCGGGGCGGCACCGCCCATCGTCCGTGGGAGCACCGGCCCACGCGCGGGTCGGCGGCGTCGAGCGCGGCGGCTGCGGCCAGGGCACGAGCCCGGCTCCGCGCCCCTGTGAAGCGCCGGACCGTCACTGCGTCACCCCCGTCAGCGAGAGCCCGTAGCGATCGTTCAGATAGGCCGTCAGCGAGGCGTCTTCGCCCGACGTGATGGCCCGCTTGACGAAGATGTCCTCCGCGATCCAGCCCTGGAACGACCCGCTCGAGGTGGCGGTCGCTGCGATGATCCACTCCCGCGCCAGGCTGGAGGCAACAGCGCCCATGTCCGTCGGAGGGTCGATCTCGTCGAGGGACGACCCGCCGCTGCGCGCGTCGAGCGTGTCGGTGCTGGTCGACACCGCGCCGGTGTACAGCATCGCGTAGACCTGGAGAGTGTTCGTCGGCGTGGTCTCGGTGGAGTCCGTGGCGGACATGGCGGCGGCGGCACCGCTGTCCACCACCTCGAAAACGGGCGAAGCGGCGGTCGTGTTGCAGGCGATCCGCATCCCGCCCCGCGTGGCGTACTGGCGCGTGCAGGCGATCGTCTTCTCGCCGCCGCCCGTGGCCCCGAACACGATGACGCGGGTGAACGAATCCCCGTCGCTCATGGGCCAGCCGCTCGTGCCGCCGTAGGTGTTCTCGGTCCCGTCGTACGCGAACACGCTCTGGCCGTTGGCGTTGGCTTGCACTTCGTCGAACGTCCCCTGCAGGCTCGAGGTCCCCTGCGTGAGGTTCAGGTTCGACGAGCTGCCCTGGTTCGTGATCGCGGTGATGGGGTCGGAGTCGGCGAAGCTGTGCCCGAGGTCGCCGCGGATCCAGAACTCGGGCGAGAGGTCGGCGGGGGTCCACGACGATGCGCCCGACGCCCGACGCCGACCCGCAGCGGCTACGGCGCCCGCGAGCACTACGCCAGCTCCAGGTCGCCGGTCAGCCCGGTCTCGGACGCCGACGCCTTGCAGTGGACGAGGACGTACGAGTACTGCTCCGCGGTAGCCGCGTTGAACACCGACGCCTTGCGGAGGTTGACTGACCCGCTAGCGGCGAAGGAGACCTGCCCGGCCCCCCACTGCGCCACGAGGAACCAGACCTCGGTGCTGAGGGAATCACCGACGGTGAAGGTCACCGCGGTACCCGCCGTGCAGTAGATACACTTCCCGTTCATGGAGTCGGCCGCGGTGATGGAGGTGTTCGCGTTGGTCTCCCCATCGAGCAGCGCATAGAGTGGTCCGGCGTGCGTCCACGGGGTGGACCCGCTCCCGCTGTTGATCGCCTTCGCGGTCGTCACACCGAGGTTGATGGATCCGTTGCTCCCTCCGTCTGCGGCGCCTCCGTTCAGGTTGATGTCCCCGCCGTCGGAGGGCCCGATGTCGCCGACGTTCGCGCCGCCCGCGCCGCCCGTGATGTTGACCGCGCCGCCGTCCCCGGGCGCCAGGCCGGTAGCCCCGTCCCCGCCGAAGCCGCCGCGCAGGGCGAGAGCCGCTCCGTCCTTACCCGCGCCGGCCGACGCCGCGCCGCCGCCGCCAGCGTAGATGTTGAGCGCCGACGCGACCTCATCCGCAGCCGGACCCACCTGCGTGATGCCGAAAGGCTTGTTGACGGGGTAGGCGATGCCGTTGTCCGTGAGCGTGGCGCCCCCGGTGACCCCGACGGACAGCGCGTCGACCTCGCCGTTCTCGTCGACCGCGTAGGCGCCGCCGGCCGCCTGGACCGCCCCCGTAGACGCGACGGTGAAGTTGCCATCCGCCGCGCTCACCGCGCCGGTCGTCGCCGTCACCACGAACTTGTCGGTGTTGACCGCGAGGTCCCCCGTCGATCCGAGCGTTCCGGCCACGGACGTGTTGCCCGTCGTGGCGTCGACCGTGAGCTTGTTGGTGGCGACCGTGAAGTCACCAGCCGAGTTGAGGGTCCCGCTGACCGACGCGTTACCGCTGCCGTCCTGCGCAACGAAGGAGCCGGCACCGCCCGCGAGCTTCGCGTCGATCCCCGCCAGGTGCGCGGTCAGATTGTCGACGCTGTCCGCCTCGGACGGGCTCGTCGTGGGCGTGTAGTTGGACGGGTCCCAGTCGATATCGACCTTGTCCCCGTCGATCTCGTCCGAGCCGCCCGTGACGTGGTTCGACGCGTGCGTCGGCGTCGTGCCCAGGGCCGGGAGGGCCGAGAGGGGAGTGGTCTTCTTGGCCCACGAGGCTTCGCTGTCCTCGATGACGATCCGGTCCGCGGCCACGGGCGTGGCCTTGAGCGTGAGCGAGTTGATCTCGTTCGCGACGCTCTGGTGGATGGCGTCCGTGTCGATCCCCGCCCCGGAGGGAAGGAAGGGAATGAAGGTGATCGCGTCGACGCCAACCTCGGTGAACGAGTCGTCGCTGCAGAGCCACATCGTGTCGGCCTGCGTCGAGCCCTCGAGCACCAGGACGATGACCCCGGCCGCGTCGGTCGTCGCCTCCATGTCGGAGGCCCGCGACGGGGCCCCGGACGCCGAGACGTTGTAGATGCCGTTCTCGATCCCCGACGCCTGGTCCTTGACGAGGACCCGGTCGCCCTCGGCGAGCGTGATGCCGTCGAGCGTGTCCCCGGCCTCGAGATCCGTGGCCAGCGTGAGAGCGGCCGTCGTGGCCACCCGCACGCTGTTCTTCCAGTCCCGGAGCGCCGACTGGATCTCGACGTCCGTGGGCGGCGTGCGCCCGTAGAAGAGGTTCTCGAGGTCTTCGAGGATCGTCACGGGCTACCCCTGGACGTAGCTCGAGCAGAGGGTCACGCGGAGCTTGTTGTTCGCGGTCCCGGTGATGCCCAGGATCGCCAGGCGGTCCCCCGACGCGCCCTTGAGCCGGGTCATGTCGACCTTGACCCGCCCGCCGTTCGGGAGCACGTAGGCGCACGCCTCCTGGCTGGCGACCTCGTTCGAGGTCACGGTCGTGTCGGTCGTGGCCGCCACCGTGGTGACCGCCGCGCCGAACCCGAAGGCGAACGCCTCCCCGTCCGCGTGGAACTCGAGGATCGCGTTCCGCCAGGAGGCGGGCGTGGCGAACCACGAGGCGGCGTTGAACTCGTCGGCGTCGAACGCCCACACGGTCTGGCCGAGCACCGGGGGCGTGATCGCCTCGGTCGTCTGGGTGTTCACAGGGCCTCCTAGTACAGGTAGCAGACGGGCGCGACGCCCGGGTTGAGGGCGCGGGGACGGTCGGTGCTGTTGACGCTGGGCATGTCTCGATCTTCTTTCCTAGAGGTTGTGGGTGACCGAGGCCGCCCTCGTCATGGTGTCGTCGCTCACGCGCATGCTCATGGTGGCGGTCGGTCCGTGCCCGAGCTGGGCCGCGTTCTGCTGGGCGCTCTGCGCGTACGTCTGCTGGCTCGCCCACACGAAACGGGGGTCGAGCGTGGGGTCGGCGGGGATGCCGAGGAGCAGGCCGGTCCGGGCCCGCATCTGGTACGGGGGCAGCCGCCGGAGGTCACCGAGCATGGACGCCACCTCGGCCGAGAGCTGGGCGTAGAGCCGCGGGTAGACGGCCCGCACGGCGTCCACGTGGGCCGCGGTGAGGCTCCCGTCGGCGGCCCGCTCGAGGATCGAGACCGGGTCCTCGATGCCCTCCATGCGCCGGATCATGTCCTCCATTTCGCCCGCGGACGGGCGGCGGCGCTGCAGAGGGAAGGGGGACGGCGCGGAGGCGGGGGGCAGGTTCTCGGCGAGGTGCTGGACGGCGGCGACCATCGACTGCGCCTGCCCCGCCGCCACGCCGGGGTGGGTCGCCCCGACGGCCTCGGTCATGGCCGAGACGCGCTCGAGGAGGAGCTGCGGGTTGCCCGCGTACTCCCGGACCCGGTCGACGATCGCGTCGTACTCTTCCTGCCGCTGGCGCGCGTCCCGGAGCGCGAGCACGACCCGGGGCACCTGCCGGCCGCCGAGGCCCGCCGCGCGCGCCCGGGACCCGGTCAGGACGCGGGGACGCTCGAGCGCCGTACGGAGCCGCTGGGACGCCTGCGCGACCCGTCGCTCGCCCTTGCCGAGCATCTGGGAAAGGGAAGAGAGTGTGCGCACGGTGCCGAGCGGGTGCCCGAACATGGCCATCCCGATGCCGAGCGCCGAGCCGACCGCGGCCCCCACGGGACCACCGATCACCCCGCCGCCGACGAGGCCCGCCGCCATGAGGTTCGATGCCTTGTTCCCGATGGCGGCCTGCACGCCAGCGCCCTGGGTCTCGAGCGACTCGAGGTAGCGGCGCGAGCCGACCAGTTCCCCCCAGCGGGCGATCTCGTTCCCCTCGTCGAGGAGCGGCCGGAGGATGTTCTGCCGGACGGCGTCGTCGCCCGCCTGCCCGAGGGCCTCGTCGGCGGCCCTAAACCACCTGTCGAGGAGGTCCCGGTTCCGGCCGCGCTGGGCGAAGGCCGAATGCCCCAGTTCGTCCGAGATGCGCCCGGCGTCGGCGCGGAACGTGCCATCCGCTTCCCTTCGCCCGAGGAACTCGATGTCCCTGAGCGCTTGCTCGTACTCGTTCCTGGCGAGACGTGTGGTGCGGAACCGGGGCGCGAGCCGCTCCCCGGCAGACTCGAGTTCCTCGCGCACAGCGGCCAGGTGGACGTCGCCCGCGCGGTCGCGCACGAAGTCGCGGAGCCGGTCGAGGGTCTGGTCGAGGAGTCCGATGGCGTCCGCGGGGTCGGCCGGCGGGATCTGTCGACCGGGTTGCGGGTGGCTGTAAGCAGTGTTCCCGACCCCCCACGGCCGCCGGTCCGTCCCCGGCTCGAATCTGCCGGAGATGTCGGCGAGGTCGGAGTCGATCCGCCCGAGGTGCGTGCGGACGGCGTCGTCCGCGATCTCGGTGCCGGCCAGAATCTCGCCGATGCGGTTGCGGGTCATCTGCACCGCGTTGCGGAACGCGTCGACCTCGCCGGGCGCTCGCTGCGCGGTCTCGACCGCCGCGGCCCGGAACGCCGCCTGGCGCTCGATCGGGTTGAGGACGCTCGCGGCGCCCCCCTCGACGCGGCGGAGGTCGGAGCCGAACCGGCGCGCGTAGGTACCGACGGTGGCCCCCCACGCCTCGTCGGCGTAGGCCCGGTCGACGTTCGCGGCGACCCGATCGAACGCCTGCCGCGCCTCGTCGTTCGGGAAAACGAAGGAGTTGCGGAGCCGCTCGGTGAGCCAGGAGCGCTGCGGGGGATCGGCCGCCTCGGCGATCGAGCGGAGCGGGGGGACGTCGCCCTCGCGCAGGACGCGAGCCATCCCCGCCTCCTCGAGCGAGGCCGCCGCCTGGCGGGCCGCCCGGGTCTCGAGCGACACCACCCTTCCCTCCAGGGCGCCACCGAACCCCCCGACGCCCAGCCCCAGCGACGCTCCCATCAGCACGTTCGCCATGACCCGCTCGCCGGTCAGGGGCTCGTCGGCGATGTTCGCCTCGGTGATGGCCGCGGTGAGCCCGCTCATGGCGCCGTCCGCGCCCGCCCCGAGCGTGGCCCCGAGCGCCGTCGCGGCGCCCTCCCCGAGCCGGGGCGCGAACCGCTCCACGAACGCCGCGCGCACGGTGTTCCCGAACTGGTTCGCGAACCCGCCCGCGGTCATCGTCGCCGCGGAGCGCTGCGCCAGGGTCTCGCCCCCGGTCGCGAGCGCGGGGACCACCCCGCCGAAGATGCGGCCGGCCGTGTACGCGGTGGGCGTGGCCCCCAGGAAGCCCTCGAGCCGCGCCTCCTGCCGGTCGCCGAGCAGCGCGCGGAGCGCGGCCCGGTCCCGGCCCATCGTCAGTTCGTCGAGCGCCCCGATGGCCGCCCCGCCCGCCGAACTCAGCGCCCCCACGAGCGGCCCGGCGTTCTGCACCTGCTCCCGGACGCTCTGCGTGTACGCGCGCCGGTTGAGTTCCTGCCGCTCGGTCTCCGTCAGCTCGCGCAGGTTCGGGTCGCCGCCCGCCGCCTGGTCGCGGATGATCTGCGCCTGCTCGGGGACGGACGGGTCCAGCGGGACCGTGACGACCGTCCCGTCGGGGCGCGTGTACGAGGTGACGAAGGTGGGCGGCACTTACCGCTCCTCGACCATCTGCCGCCCTGCCCGGTACGCCCTCCGCGCGAAGTCGACGCCGGCCGCCCCCGCCGGGCTGATGAGCCAGGAGGGGAGCTCGATCCCCTGCTCCGGCGGCTGCGGTGTCTGCCCGCGCTGGTGCTCCGCGATGAGGGCGCGCATCCGCGGGCTCATGAACTGCCCACCGTCGACCTGGTAGCCCCACGACCCGAGTTCGGCGCGGTAGCGCTGCAGCATGGCGTCGCTCAGCCCGCCCCACACGTTGGCGAAGGACTCCCACGCGTTCGAGAGATTCTCGGGCGTGATGTCGCCCGGCTCCGGCATCATCTCGAGGAAGTCCTGCCGCTCGGCCTCGGTGAACGCCGCCCCCGTGAACTCGTGGCGCGTGATCATGCGCAGGATGTTCGCCATCTGGCGGGCCGCGGCCACCGGGCGCTCCCCGTTGGTCAGCTCCGCGTTGTAGGTCTCGTTCGCGCGAACGATCTGCTGGGCCCAGTTCCCCCAGAGCCTCGACTCGGCGGCGAGCTGGTGGACGCGCCGCATGGTCTCCGGGTCCCCGTTGGCGGCTCGCTGCTGCCGCTCGGCGCTCGGGTCGATCTGCCCGTCGTCGGTGCGGAGCGACGTGAGCCCTGGGATCGACGGCGGGGCGTTGGCCTCGGCAGATTCCGTGCTCGCCTCGAGCGCCTGCTCGGGGGTCATCACGGTCCCGGGGCGCACCCGGGCAGCGCCACCACCGCTCCGACCGCCGCCCGCCCCGGTCCCGCCTCCCGACGCCGCCGGCTCCGTCGGCTGCGCGGGAGACACGCCCGAGAGCCGGCCGATCTCGCCGAGGACCCGGTCGGCCGGTCCCCGCACGCGGGACGAGACCCGCGCCCGCGACGTCGTGGACTCGATCTCGAGCGCCGCCTGGCGGGCGACCTGGGACTCCTGGAGCATGAGGCGCTGCAGGTTCCGCACGCTCTCGGCCGAGTTCCCGCTGAGCCCGGCGAGCATCCCGTTGAGCTGGCTCGCGACCGCGGTCAGGTGCATCGAGCGGGCCGCCTGCTGGGCCGCCTCCTCGTCCGAGAAGACCTGGCGCATCTGCGCGAGCGCGTTGCCCGCCATCGCGACGCCCGCGCGCTCGTTCTGGATGTTCGACTCCTGGGCGCGGAGGTTCCGATCGATCATCGAGTTGACGATCCCGAGCGCGGCGTTGTCCCCGCCCCCGAGCGCGGAGCCGATCTGCCCGAGCGCGACCGCGATGCCGGCCCCGATGCGCCCGCCGAACCCGCCGAACGCGTCCTCGACGCTGACCCGTCGCCCGGCCACGTCGTCGATCCGGCGCTGCAGGGTCTGCGTGGCCCGCTCGAGGTGCTGCGCGTGTTCCTGCGCCTGCGCGGCCTGCTCGAGCGCCGCCGCCTCCTGCTCCGCGCCGAGGACCCCGCCCGCGGCCTCGTGCCCGGCGAAGAGGGCGTTCTGCGCGGCGCCGTACGCTCCCTGGCCCCGCGCCGTGTCGAGCCCCGCGGCCTCGAGCCGCGCCGCCGTCTCGGGCGTGACCCGCCCCGGCGTCACGATGTCGCGGGTGACGGTCGCGTCGAGGGTCGGGCCCCCGGGACCGGGCGCGGGGGCGGCCCATGTCTGCCCGAGCACGGAGGGGAGCTGCCGGCGCAGGGTGTCGGCCGCGTTCGAGTCGAGCATGATGTTGCTCGGATCGGAGATGTCCACGACCCCGCCGCCCTCGGCCCCGGCGCTGCCGCGACGGATGGCGTTGTCCAGTTCGAGCTGGAATCGCTCGGGGGACTGGAACCACTCGGCCGGGATGACGCCCTCCTGGTCGCCCATGCGGACCCGCGCGCCGCCGACGGCCGGGTCGAGCGGTCCCACCTGCAGCCGGCTCGAGGCCCCGCCCTGGCCGGTGGTGCGCGCGCGGAGCGCTCCCGTCTCCGGGTCCTCGGGCGGGTAGAGCGCGGGGTTCACCACGGCCGTGCCGGTCTCGGTGGGCGTCGTGGTGTCGGCGAACGTCGCGTCGCCCCCGCCGCCGGGGACCCCGCCGTACTGACGAGCGGGCATGACGCTGCGACGCTGGAGCCCCTCGTTGCGCTGCAGCATCTCCGGGTTGCGCGGGACCTGGATGGTGGTTCCACCGGGAGGGACGTCGGCGACGGGCGCGTTCGGGTCGGACAGCCCGGCGAGCCCCGGCACGGGCGTGGCGTCCGCGTACCGCTGCTGGAACTGCGCGGCCTGCGCGGGGGTCTGCGTCTCGAGCAGCGTCTGCATGCGCGCCGCTCGCTGGGCGGCCTCGGGGTCGCTCAGCTCGAGGACCCGCAGCGCGAGGGCCCGGTCGTACCCCGTCTGCTGGCGCGGAGGCGGGGGCACCCTAGCGCCTCCCGAAGAGGGAATCGACGGCCCGCCGCGCTCGGCTGCGGGGCTCGTAGTCGGTCGTCACCTGTCCCCGGTCGGACGGGGCGGGCGGGTTGGCGGGGCGGACGAAGGTCATGTCCGCGGGCGCCGGGTAGACGACCGGGGCGGGCGCCGGGGCGGGCCGCGGGGGCGGAGTGGAGGGAAGGGTGGCGCGGGCGTTCGGGCCGCTGGGGGCCGGAGGCGCCGCCGGCTGCCGCTGCACCATCTGCACGCTCCCGCCCGGCTCGACGTACGCGTTCCCGGCCGCATAGGCCCGCAGGAACTCGGGGTCGACCGGCGTGTTCGACGGCTGCACGACGGCGCTGGCGTTGGGCTGCGGGGACGACATCACGTCCGCCAGGAAGGCCGCGTCCTCCGGGGACAGGTCGACCCGGCCGGTCGGGACGCCGGACGTGGGCCGCTTCGGTCCCGGATCGGCGCGTCCCTGCCCGCGCGCCTGCGACAGGATGAGGGCGAGGAGTTCTTCGGGGGTCATCTACCGGCTCCGCAGGTACTGCAGGGGGTTCAGGTTCGCGGGATCGAGCTGCAGGTACGGGAACGCGCTCTGCTGCAGGAGCTGCATGAACTGGTCGCTCGGGCTCGTGGGCACGGGCGGCGGGGGCGCGGGGATGTCCTGCACCGGGGCCATGCCCGAGAGCCGGGCCGCCATCGGGCTCAGCGCGGGAGGCTGCTCCTGGGGCTGTCCCTCGAACGCGGGCTGCGGGGAGGGAATGTAGGATCCGGGCTGCCCCGCGGACAGCATGGTGGACTGCGGCGGGCGCATCATGGTGCCCGGGGCCGCGCCCGGGGCCATCGGTCCCTGCCGCTCGGCGGGCATCGCGCTCTGCGGCGTCTGGGGTGCGTAGTTCGGCGCGGGCACGCCCTGCGCGAGGTCGTCGTACGGGTTCGCGGGGGGCTGCATCATCGGCGCCTGCCCGTACTGCTGCCAGGCGGTCTGCGGCTGACCCATGCCCGGCATGCCCTGCGAGAAGCCGTGAAAGGACGTCTCGGCGACCGACGGGGCCGGAGCGGGTCCGCCGGCCGGGTTCCCGAGCGCCTGCCCGAGCCCCTGCTGCGCCATCCCGAGGCCGGCGTCGACGGCGGGCTGGGCCGCGCCCCCGCCCATCGTGGCGAAGGGAAGGACGGAGCCCAGGGTCGAGAGCCCGGTGCCGACGAGCTGCTGGACTCCCTCGGCCTTGGCCGTCTCGTCCGCCGCCTGCGCCTGGGCGATCATCCCGGCGTTGGCCGCCCGCTGGTCCGCGCGGGCTCCCTGCAGCGCCTGGGCCGCCGCCGCGGGGTTCGTGGACCGGTTCTGGAGGACGCCCGACGCGGAGCGCATAGCCCCCTGCTCGGCCCGCGAGCCCTGGTAGCGGGCCGCCCGGGTCCTCGGGTTGTTCAGGAACAGGTCGTAGATCGCCACTTACTTCTTCCCTTCCGAGGGCCGCTTCGTGAGCCCTGCCTTGCTGCGCACCCGCGCCTCGATCCCGGCGAGGGTCCAGAGCGCGTCGTTGCCCGTGGTCTGCCCCACGGTCGTGGTGCCCTCGGTCACGGTGATCTTCATGCTATCGACCTTCGACACGGTGGGGTGAACCTCGAGCTGGAAGGTGTTCGTGGCCGACACGGGAACGTCGACCCAGTTCCACGTGAACGTATCCACCACGGTGTCGTCGTAGTCGTAGGCAATCTTGACGACGAGCGTGCCCAGAGTGGGCGTGTTCTCGAGCCGCCCGAGGAGCGTGATCTCGTTGAACCGCTTGAACGCCTGCTGGTCCCCGAGGTCGACCCAGCCCGTGGTGACCGTCGCGAGCGGGTACGCCGCCCCGTCGGTGGTGCTAGAGGCGCTCTCGGCGCGGAGGTTCCCGGCCTGGTTGACGCGCACCAGGGTTTCCCCGAGCTTCCCGGCGGATGCGGTGAGCGTATCGATGGTCGACCAACTGCCCGCCCGCAGCGAAAGTACAGCGGCAGCCGCGGGGGCGAACCACACGACTTCATCCGCTTCGTCCAGGTAAACAGCGCCTACCACGGTGGACCAGTCGAATCGGTCAGCCACTGCGTTGCCCGGTTCGCTGAGGCTCCCGTCCTGCCCGATCAGGCGAGGTCCCTGGGAGGTCACGTAGAACACGCCAGCGGGAGTTGCTACGGTGCCCATGTGGTTGGCCACGGCAGCCCCCCGGTACGTGAGCCGCGGAGGCGGGAACGAACCGGTGCCCGTCGAGTCCGGCCCGCCGATCGCCGGGAGTTCCCACACTCCCTGCTCACATAGCAGGTAGAGGCGGTCGT
>JACKER010000008.1 GCA_020632925.1 Alphaproteobacteria bacterium
ACGACGCGCGGGCGACCCACCGTCGTGGAGTTCTCATGTCTTCCGTAGGCGCGTCTCGCTCGAAGCGATTCGCAGTCCGTCCGAAAGCCCCGCCTGTTTATCGACCCCCGTTGGGACCGTCAAGCGAGTGAGCGAAGATTTTGTCGTCGCTCGGTGCCGCCCGGCGTTCCCGCCCGGCGATGGACAGTCTTTATGAGGCCGCCTGGAGAGCGTCAAGAACGACTTCGTGGGTGTTCGCAGAAGCGTCGGACCAAGCTCGCGTGGATCACGCGATCGTCATCCGAACATCAGCCACGCCTTGTACCCCCAGGCCAGTCCCATGAAGACCAGGAACAGGATCGCCCACAGCGTCTCCCGCGGCTCGAGCACGCGGACGATCCGCGTCCAGCGCCCGCGCGGATCGACGACCTCGGCGACGGAGACACCGAGTCCGAACGCCGACATCAGGAAGAGCAGGAACGCGAAGGGCTGGTTGATCAGCGCTTCGAGCGGCCGCAGGTGCGCCATGAGGGCGAAGGTCGTCGTCGCGCCGCACATCGGGCACGGCCAGCCCGTCATCGTCAGGAACGAGCAGTTCCCGAGGCCGAGCCGCAGGTGCGTCCCGTGCCCCGAGGGATCGGGCTCGACCAGGGCCGCCGCCACGAACACGCACGAGATCCCGACGGCGAGGCCGAGCGAACCGATCCGCGTGACCGCCGGGCGGGCCAACCAGCTCGCTGCACGGTCGAGCGCGGCGTCGATCACGGGCTCGCCTCCGACCCTTCCTCGTCGGCGGGATCGGCTTCCTCGGGAAGGGCGGCCTCGAGCAACACGACCGTGGACGCGAGATCGCGATCCAGCCTGCCGAGCTCCTCGTCCACGTCCCGCCGGAATCGTTCGAACTCCGACGCGATGTTCAGCGCCGTCAGCAGGGCGAGCGTGTAGTCGTCGACCCGCGACGCCCGGCCGGCGATGTCCGCCATCCGCCGATCGACGTACCTCGCGATGGACTGCAGGTCCTCGTCCTCGTCGGAACGCAGCGTGTACTTGCGACCACCGATGCTGATCTGGACCTTCATCGACCTTCCGTGGCCACGCCCCCGGAGCGCGGGGCCCACCACGAAGATAGTCGCGTCAGAGCAGCGCGTCCACGAACGCCTTCGGGTCGAAGTCACGCAGGTCCCCGACCTTCTCGCCCAGGCCGACGAGCTTCACGGGCAGCTTCAGCTCGTTCGAGATGGCGAGGATCATCCCGCCTTTCGCGGTGCCGTCGAGCTTGGTGACGACGACCCCGGTCAAGGGTGTCGCCTCGTGGAACAACGTCGCCTGGGACATCCCGTTCTGGCCCATGGTGCCGTCGAGCACGAGCAGCGTCTCGTGCGGCGCGCCTGGGTGCACCTTGTCGAGCACGCGCCGGATCTTGCCGAGCTCCTCCATCAGGGGCTTGCGCGTCTGCAGGCGCCCCGCGGTGTCGACGAGCACGACGTCGTGCCCCTCGGCCTGCGCACGCTCCAGCGCCTTGTACGCCACGGCGCCGGGGTCCGCGCCCTCGTCGAGCACCAGGATGTCCACGCCCGCGCGGTCCGCCCAGGTCGACAGCTGCTGCTCGGCAGCGGCGCGGAAGGTGTCGCCCGCGGCCAGGAGCACCTTGCGGCCCTCCCCCTTGAGGCGGGCGGCGAGCTTCCCGATGGTCGTGGTCTTGCCCGATCCGTTGACGCCCACGACCAGCACGACCCAGATCCCCTCACCCGGGCGGAAGGGCACGTGGACCGGCTCCAGGATGGCGGTCATCTCGTCGCGGAGGACGGCGCGCAGATCGGCGTCCGCTCCCGCGCGGCGCACCTTGTCCAGCAGGCGCTCGGTGGTCTGCACGCCCACGTCGGCGCGCAACAGGACCTCCTCCAGATCCTCGGTCGCCGCCTCGTCGAGCGGGCGCCCCAGGAGCCGGTCCAGTCCCTCCTTGAGGACCTCACGGCTTCGTCCCAGCGCGTCGCGAAGCATGCCGAACAGCGAGCGCTGCGCGTGCTGCTCGCGAACCCGCTGCGCCACGACCGGCGGCGCGGTCATCCCCGCGTCGGTCGTCGCGTCCTCGCCCCACGCCTCCTCGTCCTCGGACTCGTCGGTGGCGAAGGGCGCCGTGGGCGGCGGCGCGGCCTCCGCTCCGGCCCGAGCGGGGCCCTCCGCGGGAGGGGGGACCGGCCGGCTGGCGGGCGGAGGAGGAGCAGGCGTCCGGGTCACCAGGTGCAGCGCGATCGCCACCACCACGGCCCCCGCGATCTCCGCAGCGATCAGGGGAACGGAGACGTCGGCCGTCGCGCTGAGCAGGTCCATCCTTCCTCCGGACGCAGGCCTAACCCGTGGGGAGCTGGACCGAGACCAGCCGCGACACACCGGGGCGAGCCATCGTCACGCCGTACAGCGTGTCGGCGCACTCCATGGTCTTGCGGTTGTGCGTCACCACCAGGAACTGCGAGCGACGGGACATCTCGCGGAGCATGTCGTTGAAGCGAGCGCCGTTCGCCTCGTCCAGCGGCGCATCGACCTCGTCGAGCACGCAGAACGGAGAGGGCTTGACGCGGAACAGTGCGATCAGCAGCGCGATCGCCGTCATCGCCTTCTCGCCGCCCGACAACAGCTGGAGGTTCTGCAGCCGCTTGCCCGGAGGCTGTACGAAGATGTCGACGCCCGTCTCGAGCAGGTCCTCGTCATCGGTCAGCGCGAGCCGCGCCGAGCCGCCGCCCACCAGCCGTGGATAGGTCTCGCGGAAGTGGTCGTTGACCAGATCGAACGTCTCGCGGAAGCGCTCGCGGCACTCGCGGTTCAGCTTCGCGATCGCGCCGCGGATCTGGTCCAACGCGTGCTCCAGGTCTGCGCGTTGGACCTCGAGCTCGTCCCAGCGTGCCCGAAGGTCGCGGTACTCGGCGCTCGCCCCGAGGTTGACCTCCCCCAACGCCGCGAGCGCCCCCCGCAGCTCGTCGAGCTCCTCCACGACACCGACGATCGCCTGCTCGTCCTGCAGATCGCCGAGCACGATCTCCACCGGCGGCACCCCCTCCACCGTCTCTGAGCCGACCGTGATCCCATCGGCCGCCTCCTGGTCCGCCTCGAGGGTCAGCGAGCCGCGGGCGTGCAGGCGATCGAGCCACGCGGGGAGCGACACCTGGTAGCGGTCCTCCATCCCCCGACGGAGCACCTCGAGCTCCTGTTGGACCGCGCCCACCCGCTCCGACGCCTCGCCGATGCGCCGCGACGCCTCCTCCAGCCTCGATCGCTGCTGTCGCAGGGCGCGCTCGGCCAGCGCGAGCCCCTCCGCCAGCGCAGCGGCCCGCGCTCGCGTCTGCTCGAGCTGATCCCACCGCTCCGCACGCTCGGTCCGCGACGACTCGGCCGCGCCGCGCGCCTCCGACGCCAGCCGCTCGGCCTCGGCACGACCGGCGGCAGCCCGCTCCATCGCCTGCTGGGCGTGGGTCACCGCATCGACGAGCGAGGCCACCCGGCGCAACGCCTCCTCGGCCTGGCGATCCGCCGACGCCGCGCGCTCCTCCACCGCGACCCGCTCGAGCGCCAGCCCGCCCCGGGCCTCCTGGGCCGCGCGCTCCTCGGTGAGCGCGGACGTGAGCTCGGCTCGACGCTCCGTCAACTCGGCCCGGGCCACCTCGAGCGCGCTCGTGGCCGCCTCCACGACCGAGCGGGCCGCCTCGACCGCCTGGCCCGCCCCCTCGAGCGCGGCCTCGGCCTCGGTGACCTGACGGCCGGCCTCCTCCGCCACGCGGGCCGCCGCCTCCACGGCCGATCGCTGATGCGCTGCGGCGCCCCGTGCCTCCGCCAGCCGAGCGGTCACCGCCTGCCTCGCGGCCCGCGTCCGCTCCCGACGGTCGATCGCGTCCCGGAGCCCCTGCCGCGCCCGGCGCGCCTCGTCGCGGAGCGGTGCGGCGTCGGGCAGGGGAACCTCGGGCCGAGGCTGGTGGAGCGCGGTCTCCAGGGTCCCTTCGGCCTCCGCGAGGACCGCGCCCGCGCGAGCGTCCTCCTCACGGCGGGCCTTCTCGAGCGCCCCCCGCAGCTCCGCCACCTCCGCGACGATGGTTGCGCGACCCTCCGCCGTCAGCCGCTGCACCTCGGCCTCGCCGGCCCGGCGGATCTCCTCCGTCCGCGCCGCGCCCTCGCTCTCCACGCGGTGCGCAGCCTCCCGCGTGCGCTCCACCTCGGCCGTGGCCGCGGTCCGTGCCGTACCCGCGTCCGCCACGGCCGCCCGAGCCCGCTCGACCGCCTCTTCCGCCGCCACGACCGCCGCGGCCAGCGCGCGCTCCCGGTCCACCAGCGAAGCGAGCTCTCCGGGAGGACCGAAGCGGAAGCCGCCCGCGCCGTCGGTCCGGAACCCCGGTCCCGTCGCCGGCACCCCTGCCCCGTCGGCCTCCACGGGGTCCTCCGCCCAGGCCACGCGGTCGGCGGGTGACCGCTGCCCCTCCGGCCAGAAGAGGACCGCCACGGGGCTCTCGGCTCGGCGAGCGATCTCCCGCAACGCGACCGGGTCGCGCACCACGACGCGGGCAGCGTCGTCCCCGAGCCGCTGCACGATGGCGGCGCGCTCCTCGGGTCCGACGCCCGCCACCAGCGTCTCGACCTCCGGCAGGAGCTCCTCGAGCAGCGCCTGCTCTCCCGCGGGTGCCTCGAGCCGGCGTCGGACCGCGTCCAGCTCCGCCCGCCCGGCGCCCCGCGCACCCTCCGCCGTACCGAGGGCCCGCACGGCCTCGCCCTCGGAGCGCTCCGCGGACGCCAGCGCCGCACGCGCCGACGCCAGCTCCTCGGCCACGGCCGCCTTCGCGCGATCCGCCTCCGCCCTGGCCTGCGCGAACGCCGACCGGGCTCGTTCCCGCGCCTCGGTGAGGTTCGCCTCCAGGGCCGCCGTCGCCTCCCGCTCCCGGCGCGCCACCCGATCGGCTGCGGCCCTCTCGGATCGGGTCCACGACCGCGCCCGGTCCGCGCGCAGCGCCTCCACCCATCGGCGACCGCGATCCAACGCCGCCGTCCGCTCGCGCTCGAGCCGGGCCTGCTCCGCGAGGGCGCTGTCCCGCTCGGCCTCGATCGCCTGCAGGCGAGCCGCCGTGCCCCGCTCCGTCTCGGTCGCGGCGTCCACGGCCCGCTCGGCCTCCGCGCACGCGGCGTCCGCCGGGGCCAGCTCGGCCTCCACGCGCGTGATCTGCTCGGTCGCCGCCTCGGTCGCGCGCTCGAGCTCCCCGACCCGCGAACCGGCGGCCTGGAGCCGACTGCGCGCGGCCGCCAGCCCGGACACCCGCTCCGTGTGCGCCGCTTGGGCCACCGCGGCACGCGCTTCGGCGGAGGCCCGCGCCTCCGACGCCCGGCTCACCGCGCCCTCCGCCAGCGCCACCGCCTCACGGCGCGAGGCGACCCCGCCGGCCAACGCGGTGGACGTCTGGTCCGCAGCGGTGATGGAGCGATCGAGGTCCTGGAGGCGGACCCGCTGTGCCGCCGCCTCTTCGCGCGCGCGCTCGACGTCCCGCTCGGCGGCGCGGACCGCCGCGGTCTGGCGCTCCACCTCCGCCCGACCTCGCTCCACCTCCGCGTCCTGCTCGGCGCGCCGGCGGTCGTGGAGCACGGCGGCCGCGTCCAGCTCGCGGATCCTGCCGTCGAGCTCGGCCACCTCGTCCCGGCGGCTGGCGGCGACGGCCTCCGCGGTCGCCAGCTCCTCACGGCGTTCGACCAGATCCTCCTCGCGCCGGAGCACCTCGCGGCGCGTGCTGTCCTCCTTGCCCTTCGCCTCGTCCAGCTCCCGTCGGAGCGCGCGGCGGTCCTGCGCGAGGGCATGGTGCTTGACCAGCGCGAGCTGGAGCTCTCCCTGCCGCACCAGCGCCCGGATCCGCCGGAATCGGGCCGCCACGAGCACCTGCTGCTCGAGCGAACGGAGTCGGCGGGTCATCTCGTCGAGCACGTCCGCCGCCCGGTCGAGCTGACCGGATGTGTTCACGAGCCGCTGCTGCGCTTCGTCCCTGCGGGCCTTGTACCTCGCGATGCCCGCCGCCTCGTCGATGAGCGTCCGCCGTTCCGCCGGGGACGCCGTGATCATCTTGTCGACCTGACCCTGCTCGATGAACGAGTACAGGTTGTTCCCGATCCCCGAGTCCAGCAGCAGCTCGACGACGTCGCGCCGCCTCACGCGGCTCTGGTTGACGAAGTACTCCGAGGCGCCCGTCCGATGGAGGCGACGTCCGACCTGCAGCTCGTGGAGCTGTGCGTACTCGCCAGGGAAGGGTGTGTCCGAGGACGCCTTGAGGGTGAGCGCGACCTCCGCGTACCCCACGGGCTTGCGGTCCGTGGACCCCGCGAAGATCACGTCGGTCATCTCGGAGCCGCGGAGCGAGCGCGCGGACTGTTCGCCGACACACCACTTCAGCGCGTCGACGACGTTGGACTTTCCGCTGCCGTTGGGTCCGACGACGCACGAGATCCCGTCCCCGAAGTGGAAGACGGTCCGGTCGGGAAAGGACTTGAACCCGTGCAGCTCGAGTCGGGTGATCCGCATCTACCCCAGCCAGAGGCGCAGCCGGTCCCGATAGCTGGTCCAGCCGAACGCGATCATCTCCCGATCCCGGTCGGTCATGGGGCGCAGGACGCGAGCGGGCGAGCCGAGGATGAAGGAGCCAGGTGGAAACACCTTTCCCGGCGTCACCACCGATCCCGCTGCCACCAGGCTGCCGTCCCCGATGTCCGCGCGGTCGAGCACGATGGCGCCCATCCCGACGAGGCAGTCGTTCCCGATGCGACAGCCGTGGAGGATGGCGCGGTGGCCCACCGTGACGCGCTCCCCGATGACGGTCTCGCTGAAGTCGGTGGTGTCGTGGCAGATCGCGCCGTCCTGGATGTTCGAGTCGCGGCCGACCCGGATGGGCCCCATGTCCCCGCGCAGCACCGCCGTGGGCCACACCGAGACGCCCTCGGCCAGCTCCACCTCGCCGATGACGACGGCGCTCTCGTGGACCCAGGCTCGCTCGTGGATCCGGGGTGTGCGGCCATCGAACGACTCGACCACGGGACCTCCGACCCGCCCTGATATCCGACGGGTCGCGGGAGGTCGCGCTGCGTCGCAGGCTACACGCCCAGGGGTCCGACTGCGTAGCCGACTACGCACCTGGAGCGGCCTGGCGGGCGGATCCGGGGCGTCGCTCCGTCCAGGGCGACATGGCACGGATCGTGCTTGGGGTATCGACAGGGAGGCACGATGCGTCCTGCCGTGCTGGCGGCAGCCCTCACCTTCGACGAGCGACTCGCCTGGCTTCGCGCCCCGGTCCGCGGGATCGCGCGACGTGCCGGCTCGGTCGTCATGCGCTGGCTCGATCGGCGCCGCGAGACCGCGGATCAGATCCCGTAGCCGTCGCGCTGCAATAGGCTCCTCCACGGACGCGTAGCCGTCGATGGGAGGACGAAGATGTCGTATGCGCTGGAGCGCCGTGACCGCAGGACGGTCGCCCTGGCCTACATGCTGTGGCTGCCGTGCATGTTCGGGGTCAGCGGACTTCACCGGTTCTACACCGGCCGTTGGGTCTCCGGGCTGATCTGGTTGTTCACCGGAGGCCTGTGCGGGGTCGGCCAGGTCATCGACCTGATCTTCATCCCCAGGATGGTCGACGATCACAACGACGGCCGCCCCGTCTGGTAGTCGGCGTCCCGTCCGTCAGAAGCGGAAGCCGAACCCGAGCCCACCGCCGTCCGCCGCGAGGACGACGGTGACGCCGGCGCCGACCGCGCCCACACCCGCGACGATCGAGCCCATCGCGAGGCTGTTGGTGCGCGTGCGCGCGCCCGCGAGCTCGTCCTCGGTCGTGGCCTGCTCGAGGCCCGAGACCGACAGCGCCGACAGGAGGTAGAGCGTCCCCGAGGTGAGCGCGAGCCCGGTCGTGGCCACGATCGGCACGATGGGCGCACGATCGTTGGGGGATCGACGCGCCTTGGTGGGGTCGAAGCCCTCGTCGGACCACCACCGCGGAGGCGTCGGCGGCGAGCCGGGGGAGCCGACCCACTCCGGCGGGAACTGGTCGGCCTCGATCCACTGGCTCTGGACGACGGTGCCCGTCACGTCGGCGACCTGCAGGAAGGCCGGGACGTCCTCGAAGCCGGAGACCTCGTCGGCGAAGGACCCGTCCACGAACAGGCCGCCACCCTTGGGTGGCACCAGGCGGCCCGCGCCCGCCGACGGCGACGGCGGTCCGGCGTCCGAGTGCAGCTGACGGAGCGGGTGGCTCTCCGACAGCCAGGCGGGCCACTCGCTCTGCGGTGCTGCCTGCCGCGCCATGCGGACCCAGCGCAGCGCCGCCGTCTCGTCCTGATCCTGGTAGGCGAGCAAGGCCAGCTGGTACCCGAGGCTCGCGAGGTGCTCGGCGCCGATCACGCGCTCGAGGCACGCGAGCTGCTTCACCGTCTTGTCGGCGAGGCGCCGCGCCACCGCGATCTCCGCCGTCACGATGGCGGTGTCGATGGACTCCAGGCGGACCCCGAGGTCCTGCTCGCTGAAGCCGCCCTTGCAGAGCGCGGCGTCCTGTTGGGCCCAGGCGGCGGTGGTGAGAGAAGCGGCGAGCAGGATCATGTCGTCTAGTTTCCGAACAGGGCCGTGCAGTCGTCGAGCACCTGCTGGGGGTGCACGCCGATGGAGATGGACGGGTACTCGAGGAGCAGGTCGCCGTCGCCGTCGAGCAGGAAGGTCTGCCGGTTGGCGCTGGCCTGCGTCACGGAGGAGGCGGTGCCGTAGTAGAGCGCGAGCTCGCGCCCCTGGTCGGTCCACAGCTCGTACTGGAACCCTTCCTGGACCGCCCAGGCGTCGTTGGTGGCGGGGTCGTTGAAGCTCACGCCGACGATCTCGACGCCCAGGGCCTGGAACTCGCTGTAGAGGTCGCGGTACCCGCAACCCTCGAGCGTTCAACCACCGGTGAAGGCGGCCGGGTAGAACCACATGACCGTGGGGTGCCCGTCGGTGAGGTCGGCCTGGGTGCGCGGGGTTCCGTCGCGGTTGAGGACCTGCGTGAACGTCGGCGGGCCCTTGGGCGTCACCGGCGGGTGGCCGTTGAGGCCCGTCGGGAGCGTGTCGGTGTCGGCGTCGCTGTCCGCGTCCGTGTCGCTGTCCGAGTCCGCGTCGGTGTCGCTGTCCGAGTCCGCGTCCGTGTCCGCGTCCCCGGCGGTGTCGGTGTCCGGCAGGTCGGTCGTGCAGTCGTCGCAGTCCGAACCGCCGCCCGAACACCCCCACGCGAGGAGGAGTAGTTCGCTCATGGAGCCTCCGACGCGCAGCGTAGCAGAGGCGGGCCCCAACCGCCGCCTCCGGGGGTGCGCACCACGACCCGATCGCCGGCCGACAGATCCAGCGGCTGGCCGTCCCACGGGATCGTGACGCCGCCGACGATGACCGCGTCGGCGCCCGGCGCTCCCTCCCCTCCTCCGGTCAGCCCCGGGGCGCCGCGGGTACGCCGCGTGGCGAGCAGCGCCACCCGGGCCGGCGCGAGGACCTCGATCTCGCGCACAAGGCCGTCCCCGCCCGACCAGCGCCCGGCGCCGCCCGAGCCACGGCGCAGCTCGAAGCGACGCACACGCAGCGGCATCCTGGCCTCCAGCACCTCGGGGTCGGTGGCGCGGGTGTTGGTCATGTGGAGCTGACGCCCCGACGGCCCGTCCTGGGTCGGCGAGGCACCCTGACCCCCGCCGACGGTCTCGTACGAGGACCAGCCCCTCCCGCCGATCGTGAGGTTGCTCATCGAGCCCGCGCTCGGCGCCATCCGACCCGCCGCCGCCAGCAACAGATCCACCAGACGCTGGCTGGTCTCGACGTTGCCCCCCGCGACCGCGGCAGCCGCGGGTGGATCAACGATGGAGGGGCTCGGGACGATCCAGTCGACCGGCGCGAGCGCACCCTCGTTGAGCGGCAGCGGTCGGTCGGCCAGGACGCGCAGTCCATAGAGGACGGCCGCCCGCACCACCGCCGGGGGCGCGTTCAGGTTGCCGGGGTGGGGTCCGCCCGTCCCCGTCAGGTCGACCACCAGCCGCTCGCCGCGCCGACGCAGCGTGAGCGACAACGGCACGCCGTCGATCGTGTCGCGCGCGGTCGCTTCCTCCGGCAGGGACGGCAGCAGCTCGCGCACCGCCTCCTCGGCCACTGCCAGCAGGTGGCTCGCCTGCGCCGCGACGACCTCGGCCGGCCCCAGCCCCCGGAGCAGGCGCGTGGCGAGCGTGTTGGACGCGACCTGGGCCTCGAGATCGGCGCGCACGGTGTCGGGCTGTCGGCACCCGACGAGGTGCGTAGCGAGATCGGCGCGGATCGCGCCCCCCACCACCAGCGGCAGGTGGCGGACCACGAAGCCCTCGTCGGCGAGGGTCTCCGAGCGCGGCGGCATCGAGCCGGGCGTGCTTCCCCCGACGTCGACGTGGTGCGCGCGGCAGGCGACGAACATCCGGCGGCCGCCCCACCGCACGACCGTCGTGACCGTGAGATCGGGCAGGTGCGAGCCGCCCGCGGCCGGGTCGTTGCACAGCCAGTGCTGGCCCTCCTCGGGCTCGGGGTGCCGCGCGAGCAGGTCGCGGACGGTGGCCCCCATCGCACCGAGGTGGACGGGCACGTGCGGTGCGTTCGCGATCAGCCTCCCGTCGGTGTCGAAGACCGCGCAGGAGAAGTCGAGGCGCTCGCGGATGTTCACCGAGCGCGCGAGCCGCCGCAGCGCCTCCCCGGCCTCCGCCGCCACCGCCTCGAACCGGCTCGCCCACAGCGCCACCGCGTGCTCGCTGCGCGCGGAGGAGTCGGGGCGCCGCGGGACACCCTCGACCCGCACCAGCTCCAGCAGCCCGTCCAACGGTCGCGCCACCCAGCCGGCGGGCACGACGATCGAGGTGGTGGGTGCGTCGACGCGCGTCGGTCCGCGCACCTCGCGGTCCACCAGCGGCGGTCCGTCCGCCGCGGAAGCACCGGCGCGCTCGCCCACCCGGACGCGGGCATCCACGATCTCCAGGCCCAGCTCGCGATCGAAGCCGAACCGGTGTCGGTGCAGCTCGCGGAAGGCCCGCGCGGCCTCCGCAGGGTCGCCGGCGGTGACCTCGATGCCGTGGTCGGTCCCCGCGTGCCGGACGACGACCGTGCGCTCGACCTCGGGCCAGTCGGGGAGCTCGGCCAGCAGCTCGGTCCACGCGCGCTCCACCTCGGGCCAGGCCTCCGCGAGCGGACGCCACAGGGCACGCGAGCGGCTCTCCTCCCGACGCGCGAGCTGCTGGCCCCACGCCGAGAGCGCGGACGCGGCGGGGTGGACCACCACGCGCTCCGCACCCAGTCGCTCGGCGACGCTGGCGGCGTGCTGGCCGGCCGCTCCTCCGTACGGGCAGAGCACGCACTCCGCCGGATCGATCCCGCGGCGGGCGAGCAGCCGCCGCACCGCGTGCGCCATCGCCTCGCGCGCGACGTCCACGAGCTCCGCCGCGTCCCCGGGCAGGGACACGAGCTCCGGCCGCAGCGGCGGATCGAAGGCGGCGGCGTCCACCAGGCCGAGCGCGAGCGCGGCGTCCGTCAGCGTCGGAGGCCCGCCGCCCCCGAAGCACTGCGGCCCCGGCGACGCACCCGCCGACATCGGCCCCACGCGCAGCTGGCGCCCGTCCGTCCAGCAGACCGACCCGCCGCCCGCGGCGATCGTGAGCACCTCGAGCTGGTCGCGTCGCACCCGCACGCCGGCGACCTCCACCACCCCCTCCTGGCGCGGGATCGGCGCCGCCGGGTCCACCACGCACACATCCGTGCTGGTCCCGCCCATGTCGAGCCCCACCACGACCTTCCCGAGGCGACGCGCGATCTCCGCGATCGCCAGCACCCCTCCGGCCGGTCCGGACAGCACGGCGTCGGCGGCGCCGAGCCGAGCGACGGGCACCAGGCTCCCGTCGGAGCGCACGGCCAACGCCTCCACGGGGATTCGGTCCGCCACGAGCGCGGCGCGCAGCACGGGCTCGACCGACGCCTGCACCAGCGTCGTCTCGATCCGCGCGAGGTAGCCGAGCTCGGGGCAGACCTCGTGCCCGAGCGCCACCGGACCCCGCAGGCCGAGCGCGCGCAGGCGATCGGCGACGGCGCGTTCGTGCTCGGGGCGACGCGGTCCGTGGAGCAGCACCACGGCGGCGGCCTCGATCCCGTCGAGGTCCACGGCGTCCGGGAGCACCAGCGGCTCGAACTCCACGCCGTCCGGCCCCCACCGCCCGTCCACCTCGAGCACACGGGTGCAGAGCGGAGGCGGGCGGGTCTCCTCCGGCCGGAACAGGCTCGGGCGGGTCATGTCCCCGATCCAGGGGAGGTCGGCGAACCCTCGGGTCACCACCAGCAGCGTGGGCGCGATCCGGCGCTCGAGCAGCGCATTGGTCGCCACGGTCGTCCCGAAGCGCAGCGCACCCCGCGCGAGCTCACCCACGACCGCGCGATCGGACCGGACCTTCCGGATGCGGCACCTGCCGTCCGGCTCGATCTCGACGACGTCGGTGAAGGTCCCACCCCGATCGACGCAGGTGATCACCGCGAGCTCCGAGGGGGACGCGATCGGGTTGGCAGCGCACGGCTGCGTGGATACGGTGCGCTCTTCCCTCGCGGCACCCGGTCGATTGCGACCGTGGGACCGCGTGTTTTCCTGGTTCGCCGGGGAGTCGCCCGGCGGACGTCGTCCGACACGAAGGAGAGATCCATGAGCATCATCGGCAGGCCCGCACCCCACTTCTCCGGCGAGGCCGCGAAGCACGGCGAGATCGTGAAGCTGTCCCTCGAGGACTTCAAGGGGCAGTGGCTGGTCCTCTTCTTCTACCCCCTCGACTTCACCTTCGTCTGCCCGACCGAGATCGTCGGCTTCAACGAGGTGTACGAGAAGTTCAAGGCCGCTGGAGCCGAGGTCGTGGGCTGCTCCGTGGACTCGGTCCACACCCACCTGGCCTACACCCGGACCCCGCGGAACCAGGCCGGCGTCGGTGAGCTCGACTTCCCGCTGCTGTCCGACCTGTCGAAGGACATCTGCCGGGCGTACGACGTGCTGACGGGCGACGTCGCGCACCGCGCCGTGTTCATCATCGACCCCGGCCAGACCGTCGTGGCGTCGATCATCAACTCCGGCGGCGTCGGCCGCAACGTCGAGGAGGTCCTGCGGACCCTCAAGGCGTACCAGCACGTCGCGACCCACGGCGGCACCTGCCCGGCCAACTGGAAGGATGGCGAGAAGGGCATGGAGATGTCGCTCAAGGGCGTCGCCGGCCACATCGGCTGAGCGGAGACGGCATGCCGGCGATCGAGCTGACCGACGCGGACTTCGCGGAGCGTATCGCGGGCTCCACCATGGCCGTCGTGGACTTCCACGCGGGCTGGTGCGGCCCCTGCATCCTGTTCAAGCCGAAGTTCAAGCGGATCTCCGACAGCTACCCGCACGTGACCTTCTTCATGGTGGACGGCGAGGCCTCGCCGCAGGCCCGCTCCACCGTGCAGATCGACAACCTCCCGTACTTCGCGGTCTACAAGGACGGCGCGTTCGTGGAGGGGGTGTCGACCGCCGAGGAGGCTCCCTTCCGGGCCTTCGTGGAGAAGCACTTCGGGAGTGGCGCGTGAAGGCGGCGGTCGTCCGCGACCTCGCCGAGCGCCACGGGCTGTCGGCGCTGGAGCAGGCTGCCGAGGCGATCGCCGAGCGCGAGGTGGACGAGCTGGGCGTCGAGGGCGAGGACCTCGGCGAGAAGCTCACCCACCTCATGCTCGCCGCGCGCATCCGCCGCCGCATCGACGCGGGCGAGGACGCCAAGACGGCGTTCCGCGCGGAGATGGGCGGCGTCCGGGACCTGCTGAAGAACGGCTGAGACCCGTCGGTGCGGTAGCCTCCCGCGCGGGAGGTGTCCGTGCCGATGGCTGCCGACGAGATCCTCACCGCGATGCGCGCGGGCGTGCCGCAGACGGACGAGGCCATCGAGGACTTCGTGCGCGGCGTCGTCGACGGCACCCTGTCCCGCCCGCAGATCGGCGCGTGGCTCGCGTTCGCCTACGCCCGAGGGCTGACGGACCGCGAGACGGTGACGCTGACCCGCGCGATGACGGTGTCGGGGACGACGCTGCGCTGGGAGGACGGACCCGAGCTCCGCGACAAGCACTCCACGGGTGGTGTCGGGGACAAGGTGAGCCTGGTGCTCGCGCCGCTGTGGGCCGAGCTCGGTCTGCGGGTCCCGATGATCAGCGGACGCGGGCTGGGCCACACCGGCGGCACGCTGGACAAGCTCGAGAGTATCCCCGGATACCGGACCGACCTCGACGAGCCCGCGCTGCACGCCCTCCTCGCCGACGTGGGTTGCTTCGTCACCGGCCAGACCGGCGAGCTCGCGCCCGCGGACCGCGTGCTCTACGCGCTGCGCAACGAGACGTCGACCGTGCCGTCCATCCCCCTGATCGTAGGGTCGATCCTCTCGAAGAAGCTGGCGGCCGGGGTCGCCTCGCTCGTGCTGGACGTGAAGACCGGCTCGGGCGCGTTCATGGAGGCGGAGGACGACGCCGTGCGGCTGGCCGAGGCGCTGGTGCGGGTGGCGCGCGGTGCCGGCATGCGCTGCGAGGCCCTGGTGACGAGCATGGAGCGCCCGCTCGGGCGGGCCGTGGGGAACGCCCTCGAGGTGCAGGAGGCGGTCGACGCGCTGCGGGGCGGCGGGCCGGACGACCTGCGGGAGCTGGTGCTGGCGCTCGCCGATCATCCCGACGCGGAGCGCGTCCTCGCCTCGGGAGCCGCCTACGAGCGGTTCGCGCGGATGGTCCGCGGCCAGGGGGGCGATCCGGACGCGCCGCTGCTCGGCGCTGGGACGACGGAGCTGCCCATCGTCGCGGAGCGGTCCGGGTTCGTGCGGCGGGTCGACGCGCTGGGGGTGGGCCGGGCGGCCTTCGTGCTCGGCGCCGGCCGGCGGCGGGCGGAGGACGCGGTCGATCCCGGCGTGGGCGTGCTGGTGGAGGTCCGTCCGGGGCAGGAGGTGCGGGCTGGCGATCTGCTCGCCCGGCTGATCCACCGTGACCACGAGACCGAGCGGGCCGCGTCCATGCTGCAAGCGGCGTTCGAGGTCGGGGACGGACCGCCGACGACCGCACCCCTGGTGCGTCGCCGGGTGGCCTGACGCACGTTACCCGGCGCCACCCCGGAGGAACGCCATGGTCTGGCACCTGCTCCTGTCGACGGCGGCGCTCGCCGCGGACGGCAACTTCATCCCGCACGAGACGACGCTGTTCGACCGCGCGACCTCCTTCTTCGGGATCTTCGTCATCCTCGGGATCGCCTGGCTGTCGTCCGAGAAGCGGAGCCACATCAACTGGCGCCCCGTGATCTTCGGCATCGTCATGCAGATCGTGATGGGCCTGATCGTGCTGTCGCCGAGCGTCTCGGCGTTCTTCTACACGGTCGTCGACGGCGGCGTGCACAAGCTGCTCTCGTTCGCCGAGTCCGGCGCCACCTTCGTGTTCCAGTCGATCGAGGCCCACGACGTGGTCGTCGGCTCGCCCGGCGAGCTCGCGTCCGGCGGCGGAACGCACAAGGTCATCATCGGCAGCGTCTCGCCGGCGGTGAAGACCTTCGCCTTCTGGATCCTGCCGACGATCGTGTTCTTCTCGGCCCTGATGAGCCTGCTCTACCACGTGGGTCTGATGACCGCGGTGGTGCGGGTGATGGCCTGGCTCATGATGCGCACCCTCGGGACGAGCGGCGCCGAGTCGCTGTCGGCCGCCGCGAACATCTTCGTCGGCCAGACCGAGGCGCCGCTCCTCGTGAAGCCCTTCGTCTCCGACATGACGCGCAGCGAGCTGATGGCCGTGATGGTCGGCGGCTTCGCGACGGTCTCCGGCGGCGTGATGGGCGCCTACGTGCAGTTCCTCGACGGCGTGCCGAACATCGCGGGCCACCTGGTGATCGCGTCGCTGATGAGCGCACCGGCAGCGCTCGCCTGCGCCAAGATCCTGCTGCCCGAGACCGAGCACAGCAAGACCGCGGGCGATGTGGAGATCGAGTTCCAGAAGACGGCGTCCAACGCGGTGGAGGCTGCGGCCATGGGCGCCGCCGACGGCATGAAGCTCGCGATCAACGTCGCCGCGATGCTGATGGCCTTCGTCGGGCTCGTCGCGATGATCGACTGGTTCGTGAGCTTCGTCCCCGTGACCCACTGCGCGGACGGCTGGTCGGCCGGGTACGCGTGCGTCGCCGGCGACGCGGGCAAGCCGCTCTCGATGGCGGACATCTTCGGCGTCGTCTTCTCCCCGCTCGCGGCCGCGATGGGCGTGCCCTTCCGCGACTGCCTCGCCGTCGGCCGGCTGCTGGGCGAGAAGATGGTGCTCACCGAGTTCATCGCGTTCATCTCGCTCGGCGAGATGGCGCACGCCGCCGAGCCGGTGATCACCTCCCGAGCGGCCATCATCTCGAGCTACGGGCTGTGCGGCTTCGCGAACTTCGCGTCCATCGGCATCCAGCTCGGCGGCATCGGCGGCATGGCGCCCGAGCGCATGAAGGACCTCGCCGGGATCGGCTTCCGCGCGATGTGGGGCGGCATGCTCGCCGCCTGCCTCACCGGCGCCGTCGCCGGCCTGATGCTGTAGAGGGCCCGATGGACGGGTTCATGGTCCTGGTGTCGGCGATCATGGTGGGCCTGGTGGCCTTCGGGGTCTACGTGCGCGTCTTCAGGGGCGACACGGACCGCATCCCGGACGTCGACGACTGAGGCTACCGCCCGGCTACTGCGAGCCGGAGTAGCGCTCGAAGAGCTCCGTCTGGCGCGAGCGCAGCACCATCGGCGCGCCGTCGATCCACTCGGTGAGCACGCTGGTCCCGATCTCGAGCGGGTCGCCGGTCCACAGGACCACGTCCGCCACGGCGCCGGGACGGAGCACGCCGCGGTCCGGCTGCCCGAACAACCGCGCCGGCGTCTCGGTGATCGCGCGCAGCGCCGCCTCGTGGTCCAGGCCACCGCGGACGGCGTTGCCGGCGACCACGCGGGTGTTGCGCGCGTTGTGCGTGTCGAAGGTCGAGAGCACGAGCGGGACACCCGCGGCCTGCAGCAGGGCGGCGTTGTCGGGCCGGGCCTCGATCTGGTCGAAGCCGCCCGGGCCATAGACCAGCGGGTCGACGATCACCGCCACCCCCGCCGCCGCCAGCCGGTCCGCCACGCGCCAACCCTCGGCCGCGCCGGTCACGATCAGGTCGACCTGCTCCCGCTCCTTCCAGCGGGCGAGCGCCTCGAGCTGCCAGGCCGCGTCGGCCCCCACCATCAACGGGAGGCGACGCCGCACGACCGCGTCGAGCGCCACGAGGTCCGACGGGCCCGCGCCGGCCGGGTACCGCCCCTCCGTCCAGGCGCCAGGGTTCCGGGCATGGAGCCGCGCCGCCGCGAGCAGGTCGGACAGCTCCTGCAGTCCCTCGCCGTACGCGCCGGTCGGCACGCCGGCCACCAGCACCACGGCGTCGTCGATCACCGCCTCGGCCTGGGTGCCGCCCGTGAGGTGGACCCAGCCGCCCTGGCCGGAGACCCAGCCGCCGCCGGGCACGCTGACCGCGTCCGTCACGCCGTGGATGCGGGTCACCGCGATGGGCGTGGAGCGGGGGTCGTACCCGTCGACCACGCGGAGCGCAGCACGGACCGGGTCCGCGACGCGCGGGTCGTCGCTGCGCGAGGCGTTCTCGAGCCCGACCTCGACGAGCCCCATGCGCGAGGGCACGGCGACGAGGCCGGCGGTCAGCTCGGCGCCCTCGGGTGCGGTCACGAGCTCGCAGGGTGCGCCCTTCCACCGCGCGGCGCCCTCTCGCGTCGACAGCTCGGACAGCGTCGCGCCGACCGCCACGATCCGTCCGCCGTCCATCACCACCGTCGCCGTCACCGGCCCGGTCGGCAGGTGGGCCAGGGCCCCCACCACGGCCACACAGCCCGCGCTCACGGCGTCACCCCCTGGCCGAGCAGGAAGTCGGACCACACCGTCGGCGCCGCCCGGTCGTACCGCAAGGCCCCGTCCACGTAGACGAGATCGGCCTGCGCGAGCACCGAGAACGGGTTCGCGGACCACACGACCACGTCGGCCCGCTTCCCGGCCTCGAGCGTGCCCGTCTGGTCGTCGATGCCCAGGATCCAGGCGGGCTCGGCCGTGATCCACCGCAGCGCCTCGTCCTCGGTGATCGCGATACCCACGCGACGCCCGGAGGCCATCGCCTTCGACGCCTCCTGGTTCAGCCGCTGGATGCCGATGTCGGAGTCACTGTGGATCGCGATGTCCACGCCCGCGTCCGACAGCAGCGCCGCGCCCTCGGGGATGGCGTCGTACGCCTCGAGCTTGAAGCCCCACCAGTCGGCCCACACCGAGGCGGCGACGTGCCGCTCGGCCAGCACGTCCCGGATCTTGTACGCCTCGGTCGCGTGGTGGAAGCTGCGGACCGAGAAGCCGAACTCGTCCGCGAGCTGGAGCATCGAGAGCATGTCGTCGGCCATGTAGCAGTGGATCTGCGGCAGGATCTCGCCGCGGAGCACGCCCACCAGGGTCTCCATGTCCAGGTCGCGGTCCGGCGGTTGGTCCGGCCCCTTGGGTGGCGGGTCGTGCTTGCGGCGCTTGCCCGTCTCCGGGGTCGCCTGCTTCTCCTCCCACGCCTCCCACCGCCGCTCGTACGCCTGGGCCGCGATGAAGGCCTCCCGTTGACCGCGCAGGTTGCCCATCCGCGTCTGCGGTCCGCCCTTCTCGCCATACACCCGCTTCGGGTTCTCGCCGCAGGCCATCTTCACCGTCTGCGGCGCGTCCGGGAACGCCATCGCCCGGCTGCCGCGAGCAGGGATGGGCCGCGCGACGAAGCCTCGACCGCCGATCAGGTTGGCGGAGCCCGGCAGGATCTGCAGCGTCGTGATCCCGCCGGCCACGGCCCGCTCGAAGCCCGGATCCTGCGGCCAGGTCGAGTGCTCGGCCCACACGCCCGGCGTCGTCGGCGCGGTCATCTCGTTGCCGTCCGCGTGCGCCTGGGCGCCGGGAGAGGGGTACACGCCGAGGTGGCTGTGGGTGTCGATCAGGCCGGGGGTGACGAAGCGCCCGCTCACGTCCACCACCACGGCGCCGGGCGTCTCGGGAGGGTCGCCCTCTCCCACCGCGCGGATCCGCCCACCCTCGAGCACGACGTACCCCCGGGGGAACACGTCGCCAGCCGCCGTCATCACCGTTCCACCGACGAGCACCGACAGGGGTGCCGACACCTCGACCGGCGGCTCGACGCGCGCGTGTCCACGGGCCTCGAGGTCCGCCAGCGACGCGGCATCCGCCGCCCGCCCGACCCCTGCCAACCACACCACGATCACCCGACCTCCCCCGCCCGGAGCGCGCCCGACTGGTGGTATCCTGCGCGCGCCCTCAGCGGAGGATCCTTGCGCCTGGTCTGCCTCGCTGGCCTCCTCGTGGCCTGCACCCCCAAGACGGGCCCCACGCCCGCCGCCGGTCCGACCCCCGGGAGCCCCGAGCTGCACTGCCCGCCGGGAACGAAGCCCAACGGGTTCGATCCGCCCGACGGGCTCGAGGTGTGGTGCACCCTCACGCGAGCGGACGGCAAGATCGTGCGGGAGGGCCCGTCCATCACCTGGCACCCGAGCGGTGTGGCCAAGTCCAGCGAGGGCGGCTGGTCCGACGACGTGCAGAACGGTGAGTGGTCGACGTACTACCCCACCGGGACGGTCGAGCAGCGCGGCGGGTACGTGAACGGCAGGAAGGACGGCGTGTGGACCTCCTTCGCGGTCACGGGCGAGAAGACGGCCGAGGGCGAGTTCGTCGGCGGCTACGAGCAGGGCCAGTGGACCTTCTGGAACACGGACACCCTCACCCGCGCCGAGGGGGTGTACGTGTTGGGCAAGCGGGACGGGATCTGGCTCGACTACAGCCCCGAGGGCAAGGCGCTCCGGGAGCGGGTCTACCGCGACGGACGGCTCATCTCCCAGCGCGAGCTGTGATCGCGGTCCGACGGGTCTCCGCGGCCGACGTGGTCGACGTGAGGCACGCCGTCCTCCGCCCCGGGCGGCCGCGCGAGACGGCGCTCTTCGCGGGCGACGAGGACGCCGACACCCGGCACTGGGGTGCTCTGCTGGACGACCGGATCGTCGGCGTGGTCAGCGTGATGGCAGCGCCCGCACCGGACGGCATCGACGCCGACTGGCAGCTACGGGGGATGGCGGTGCTGTCGGAGCTGCAGGGCGCGCACGTCGGCGCCGCGCTGGTGCGTACCGTCCATGCGGAGGTCGCCGCGCCCATGTGGTGCAACGCCCGCGCGGCCGTCGAGGGCTTCTATGCCCGGCAGGGCTGGCGAGCGGTCGGCGAGCTGTTCGAGATCCCGCCGATCGGCCCCCACCGACGCATGTGGTGGCCGGGTGCCTGAGCCGTGGGAGGTCCTGCGGACGGGCGACCGGGTGACCCTGTTCTCGCCGTTCACCGGACGCTGGACCGTGATGGACGCCGAGACCCTGGACCGAGCCCGGTCGCAGGGGTGGTCCGACGGGCTGCGACTGCGGCTGCAGCGCCTGGGGCTCGATCAGGTGCCGACGGACGAGGAACGCGGGCGTCTCGTCCCTGTACGCCACCGGCGTGCGTTGCTCCTGCCCGACCGTCCCGCCGTCTGGGCGCCCGATCCGCGCGAGCACGGCCCCGGCGGACACGCCTGGCGCGCGGTGCCGCTGGACGCCGAGGACCTGCGCCTGCTGACCGCGATCGACGGCAGCGCGCCGGTCACGAAGGTCGCGGCGAAGGCGGGCATGACGGCGGCGGAGGCCCTGCGGCGCCTCGCGCGCTTCCACCGACCCGAGCTGCAGGTGGTCCAGCTCCGAGCAGGCCCCACCCGCCAGCGGGATCCGTCGCTGCTCGAGCTGGCGGGTCCCCCGCGCGCCGCGAACGCGCGGACCGTCGACCAGCACGACGCGCAGGGAGCGACCACGCTCGCCGCCTGGCACCACCGGATCGCGTCCGGCGAGCGGCACTTCGACGACGTCGAGACCACCGTCGCCCACGCGCTCGCCCTCCCCCACCCGGCGCTGGGCGGCTTCCCGTACGGAGCACGGCTGCGTGGGGTCCTGAGCGAGCGCGGGTTCGCCACCGAAGGGCCGGTGGTGGAGGTGGGCTGCGGCGACGGTGAGCTCGCATCCGCCTGGCTCGACGCCGGTCCGGTGCCCTACCTGCGGGTCGACCTTTCGCCCGAGCTGCTGTGCACCCAGGCCCGCGCCGCCCCCGCGAGCCGTGGGGTGCTCGGCGACGCGACCCGCCTGCCCCTGCGCGACGCCTCGGTCTCGCTGCTGCTCTCGAACGAGGTACTGGCCGACCTCCCCGCCGTCCCGGTCTCCGCCGACCACGACGAGGTCCGCGCTCTGAGGCGGTCGTTCGGACTCGCCGCCAACCCGCCGGGGAGCTGGGAGAACCTGGGGGCCTGGCAGATGGTGGTGGAGGTGGCCCGCGTCCTCGCTCCCGGCGGTCGGGCGATGCTCTCGGAGTTCGGCGAACCCGATGGTCCCCCCGAGGAGGCGGTCCAGCTCGACCACCCCGAGGTGTCCATCCGCTTCGACCACCTGGTGGCCATCGCCACCGGGCTCGGGCTGCAGGCCGAGCTGGTTCGCCTCGACGACCTCCTGGGAGCCGACCTCGACGCGCCGCAGCTCGCCCGCCACAGCTACGAGGGGCTGCGCGCCCTGTTCGCGGCGAACGGCCAGCACCTCGCAGCGCGCGCCTGGACGCCCGGGTCGGTCCCGCTACCGGAGGCGGTGGAGGGGCTCGAGTTCGTGCCGCTGACCCAGCCGGGGCCGGGTCCGCTCGTCACGCGTTTCCACGCCCTGCTGCTCGGACGACCCGCCGCCGGGTGATCCCCAGGAGCAACGCGAGCCCGGCCCAACCCAGCGCGGAACCCCCGGCAGCGGTGTCGCACCCCTGCTCGATGGACTTCAGCTCGCCGCCACCGCGGATCGCCGTCCGGTCGCACACATCACCGCGCCCGTCCAGGTCCGCGTCCGCCTGGTCCTTGTTCAGGTCGTAGGGGCAGTTGTCGCAGGCGTCGCCGAGGCCGTCGCCATCCACGTCCACGTTCTCTTCGCTCGGCGTGTTCAGGCACAGGTCGCAACGATCACCGAAGCCGTCGTTGTCCTTGTCCAGCTGGTCGTCGTTGTTCTTCGTCGGGCAGTTGTCGCACTCGTCGCCGATCCGGTCCGTGTCCACGTCCGACTGATCGGGGTTCGGATGCTCGGGGCAGTTGTCGCAGACATCGCCGCGCCCGTCGAGATCGGTGTCGAGCTGGTCCGGGTTGCCGAACCGCGGGCAGTTGTCGCACGCGTCGCCCACGCCGTCGAGGTCGTCGTCGGTCTGATCGGAGTCGGCGGTGTTGGGGCAGCCGTCGCAGGCGTCGCCCAGGCCGTCGCCATCCTTGTCCGTCGTGTCCAGGGTCTGGACCCCGGGGCAGTTGTCGCACAGGTCGCCGACGCCGTCCTCGTCGGTGTCCAGCTGATCGACGTTGGAGACCTCGGGGCAGTTGTCGCACGCGTCGCCGAGACCGTCGCCGTCGGTGTCCGCCTGGTCCGTGTTCCCGATGTCCTCGCAGTTGTCGCACGCGTCGCCGACGGCGTCTCCGTCGAGATCGGCCTGGGTCTGCGTCCCCGGGCCCGCGCGCGAGGCGTTCGGCACGGTCGGGCAGTTGTCGCACGCGTCCCCGTCCCCGTCCCCGTCCGTGTCGTACTGATCGGGGTTCGCCACGAACAGGCAGTTGTCGCAGGTCTCGCCGAAGCAGTCCCCGTCGAGCGACTTGAAGCCGAGCGGTGCGCCCTGGGCCACGAACGGGCAGCTGTCGCAGCTGTCGCCGCCGTACGAGGCGCCGTCACAGTCGCTGTCGAGCTGGTTCGGGTTGAAGGTGTCCGGGCAGTTGTCGCACATCAGGTCGTAGCTCTCGAAGGGGAGCTGACCACCTGCCGGGTAGACCGTGACGGTGCCGGTCGACAGCAGGTCGCCGTCGCCGTCGTACTGCTGGGTGTCGAACTGACACTCGAACCGGCCGTAGTCGTAGTACTCGTCGTTCGAGACGTACGGCAGCCCCGTGTTCGGGTCCACCTTGGACTGGCACTCGGCGCTGCTGTTGTCGATCAGCGGCTCGCGCGACAGGTCGATGCCGTTGCAGTTCAGGTCCTGCCGGATCGTCGTGTTCTCGCAGCGGGGCTGGCGCTGGTACCCGAGGACGTAGAGCAGGGCGTTCTCGAGCAGGTGCCCGCCGTCCGAGAACTGGCTCCAGCTCGACGGGGTCGCCGCGTCGTTCGCCGGCATCATGTTCAGCGCGACCATCCGCCCCTGACCGGCCACGGGCGGGTCCATGCGGACCACCATGGGCTGCTGGGGCGTGGTGTCCCACCAGGCCACCACCTGCGCCTGGGGCTGCAGGACGAGATCCTGGACGTGGAAGCTCGCCGTCCCGCCATAGAACGTGTGGACCGCCCACAGCAGCGGGTCGCCGCGCTGGGGGCCCACGTCCCAACCGAACGCGGGATCGGCCAGCACGAAGCCCAGGTTCCCGCCGGGCGTGGCCGAGACGCCCAGGTTCGCGAAGGGCGACATGTTCTGCGTCGTGAACCGACCGCCGAGCCCGAGGTTCGGCCCGTCCGCGAAGGCGTTGCCCGCCACGACCGCGCCTCGTCCCGCCTCGATCCAGGCGGCCACGAGGTCACCCATGGCGACGCTGTCGAAGAACGCGGTCTCGTCGTACACCAGGATCGCGTCGTAGTTCGCGAGCTCCGGGGCGGCGGGCGTCCGCTGGGACACGTCGATCACGTCGACCCGCTGGATCGTGAAGGCCTCGCGAGGCGCTTCGCTCGGCGCACCGAGCCCGCGGCCGGCACACATGATGGTGTCCCGGATGTTGGTGTGCCAGGCGGGATCGGCGGCGGATCCGAGTACGGCGACGGTCCAGGGCTGGGCGCTCGCAGTCGCCACCAGCAGCTGCACGATCATCGAGCGAACCTCCGCGCCCCGCGCTCGGCCTGACGGCGGCGACGCCGCACCGACGTAGCCGCTGCGACGAGCAGGAGCACCCCGCCCGACGACGGAACCGGTCCGGTGGCGCACGCCAGGCCCGTCGCCTCGGCGCCCTTCAGCTCACCGCCGCCCCGGATCGCGAGCACGTCGCACGCGTCGCCCACCCGGTCCAGGTCCTGGTCCGCCTGGTCGTAGTTCGGGTAGAGGCGGCAGTTGTCGCACTCGTCGCCGACACCGTCATTGTCGGAGTCGGTGTTGTCCGAGGGGGTGTTCAGGCACAGGTCGCACAGGTCGCCGATGCCGTCCCGATCGCGATCCTCCTGACCCGGGTTCCGCCGGTTGGGGCAGGTGTCACAAGCGTCGCCGACGCCGTCGTTGTCCGCGTCGGACTGCTCGGGGTTGTACGCCTCGGGGCAGTTGTCGCACAGGTCGCCGAGGCCGTCCCCGTCGATGTCGGCCTGATCGCCGTTGGCCCGCAGCGGGCAGTTGTCGCAGGCGTCGCCGACCTTGTCCAGATCGAGGTCGACCTGATCGACGTTGCGCACGTCGTCGCAGTTGTCGCAGGCGTCGCCGACCCCGTCCTCGTCCTTGTCCGTCCGGTCGTTGCTGACGAAGTTCGGGCAGTTGTCACAGGCGTCGCCGACGAAGTCCTTGTCGGTGTCGATCTGCAGCGGGTTGAAGACGTCGTCGCAGTTGTCGCACTCGTCGCCCCACTGGTCGCCGTCCGTGTCGATCTGCGAGTTCGGGATGTCGCGGACGCCCGGCGGGTACCCGGGGTTCTCCTCGACGCCGTCACCATCGAGGTCGCGCAGGATGCAGTTGTCGCACACGTCGCCCGCGCCGTCGGCGTCGACGTCCGCCTGGCCCTCGACGAAGCCCGGATAGATGCTGGGGTTGAAGTCGTTGGGGCAGTTGTCGCAGGTGTCGCCGTTGCCGTCCGAGTCCGTGTCCCGCTGGTCCTTGTTGGCCAGGATCACGCAGTTGTCGCAGACGTCCCCGTGGCAGTCGCCGTCCGCGTCCGACTGCATGATCTCGGCCTGGTACGGGCAGTCGTCGCACTCGTCGCCGACCCCGTCCATGTCCCAGTCGAACTGGTTCGGGTTGTAGTACCCGTCGAACTGGATCTGCATCCCGCGCTGGAACTGGGTGCCGCAGTTGTCGCACGCCAGGTTCACGACCTCCCAGTCCTGCGGGTCCCGGCTGGGCTGGATCACGAGGGAGCCCGCCGACAGCTGGTCGTGATCGATGTCGTACCCATCGGTCACGTACTCGCACTCGAACCGGTAGTAGTCGTGGTAGTAGTCGCGGTTGTCGTACGGGTACCCGGTCTGGGGGTCGAGGTTGCTCTCGCAGTCCGGATCGCCCTCGGGGACGAAGAGTTCCTCGTCGTACAGGTCGATGCCGTTGCAGTTCAGGTCCTGGAACAGCGACGTGTTCTGGATGATCACGCACTCGACCGCGCCGGGGCGGCAGTCCGCGAGCTCCCGACAGGACCGGATGATGTCGGGGATGCCGTCGCCGGTCACGTCCGGACCGAAGGTCTGCGGGCCGTTGGCGGTCCAGCACTGACCGAAGGGGCGCGTGAAGTCGACGGTCCACATCACCGCGTCGACCAGCAGCTGCGCGCCGTGGGTCTGGAGGTCCCAGCCCGACGGGGTGGCGGCGCTGCTCGGCGGCATCATGTTGACGAGCGCGACCTTACCCTGGCCCTGCCGACCGACCATCGTCGCCGCCGCGAGCTCGCCGTTCGACCACCGATGGGTCACCCTCGCCTGGCCCGTGGGCTGGAGACCCTGGACCTGGAAGCTGCCCGCGCCGCCGTCGACCTCGACGACCGCCCAGTCCATCGTGTCGCCGATCGTGGGGCCGACCAGCCACTCGTACGCGGTGTCGACCGCGGAGATCGTCAGGTTGCCACCGGGCGCGGCGGCCGTGCCATAGAGCACCGGGCTCATGGACTGCAGCTGGAAACGCCCTTGCAGGCCGGTCACCGTGTCGACCGTGTTCCCGGCCAGCACCAGGCCCTTGCCGCTCTCGACCAGCGTGGCGACGAGGTCGCCCACCGCGATCGGATCGGCGAAGGGCACGTCGTTCCAGACGAACAGGACGTCGTAGTCGAGAAGCTCCTGCGGGAGGGGGACCGGACCGCTCACGTCGAAGACGTCGATCTTCGCGATCTCGTACGCGGGGCGCGGCCAGCTGGGATCGGTGTCCGTGAAGCCGAAGCTGCGGCTCGCGCAGAACATCTGGTCGACGGTGTCGGTCGCCAGGGCCGGGTCGGCCGTCGCCACCAGCATGGCCACGTCGTACCCGAACTCGGGCTCGTCCTGACCGAGGGCGTCCGAAGCGAGCAGCGCGACCAGCGTGATCATCGGTCCCCCTTCGGAACGTCGGGATGGAGCAGGCGCCGCCGACGCCCGATGGCCAACGCCGCCGGTGCCAGCGCCAACCACCAGGGTGCGAAGCCCACGGAGGAGCAACCGTCGGTGACGGCGCCGCCGCCGCGGAGCACCAGCCCGTCGCACAGATCACCGAGGTCGTCACCGTCCTCGTTCTCCTGCAGCGGGTTGGGCACGTCCGGGCAGTTGTCGCAGGCGTCGCCGACGAGGTCCCCGTCGCGGTCGCCGTTGTCGGGGGAGGCGACGAACACGCAGCGGTCGCACACGTCGGTGATGCCGTCCCCGTCGTAGTCCGCGCCGTCCGTGTCCGGCGTGTCGGGGCACCCGTCGCACACATCGCCGATGTGGTCGCCGTCCCGGTCCGCCTGCTCGGGGTCGGGCACGCCCGGGCAGGTGTCGCAGGCGTCCCCGAACTCGTCGCCGTCGGCGTCCGACTGGTCCTGGTTCGCGAAGACCACGCAGTTGTCGCAGCGGTCGCCGACGCCGTCCAGGTCGATGTCGGACTGGTCGTCGTTCGGCAGGTCGATGCAGTTGTCGCAGGAGTTCCCCACGCCGTCACCGTCCCGATCGGCCTCCTCGAGGGTGCTCACGAGGTCGGGGCAGATGTCGCAGGCGTCGCCGATGCCGTCGCCGTCCCGGTCCGCCTGATCGGGGTTGAACACCGTCGGGCAGTTGTCGCACGGGTCGCCGACGCCGTCCGCATCAACGTCGCCCTGGCCCGGGTTGTACACCAGCGGGCAGTTGTCGCAGGCGTCCCCCCAGAAGTCCACCTCCTCGCGGATCCCGATGACGAGCGGGTCGCTGTCGAGCTGGTCGGGGTTGAAGACGCGCAGGCAGTTGTCGCACGCGTCGCCCACCCCGTCGTGGTCCTCGTCCCGCTGGTCCGGGTTGTCCACGGTCGGGCAGTTGTCGCAGGCGTTCGCGAAGCAGTCGTTGTCGTCGTTCGTGCCGTCGTCGGGGACGTAGGGGCAGCTGTCGCAGAGGTCGCCGATCTGGTCGCAGTCGAGGTCGGACTGATCGGGGTTGTAGTCCTCGCCGCAGTTGTCGCAGGTGAGGTTGTACGTCGCGACGACCACGCCGTCGGGGCTCTCGATGTTCACCGTGCCGGCGGACAGGTGGTCCTTGTCGCCGTCGAAGTCGGTCGTCGGGTACTCGCAGCCGAACGTGAAGTAGTCGTGGTACGCGTCGCGCGTGGTGTACGGCAGGCCCGTGTTGGGATCGACGTTCGAGGCGCACTCCGGGTCGCCGAGGTCGACCAGCCCCTCGTCGGAGACGTCGTAGGTGTTGCAGTTCAGGTCCTGGCGCACCCAGGAGTTGATGCAGGTGTCGGTCGGCCGGACGTACTTCAGGGAGTAGAGGAGGGCGTCGGCGAACAACCGGTCCCCGTCGGAGTCCGCGCTCCAGGACCCGGGCTGCTGGGCGGCGCCGAGCGGGAGCACGTTCACGGCCACGATGCGACCGGCGCTGACGGGATCGGCGTCCTGCGCCACGACGGCGGGCACCGCGTTGGACCAGCGCATGGTCACGTAGGCGGGCGGCACCGCGGCCAGGTTCGCGACCTGGAAGCTACCGGCGCCGCCCTGGAACACGTTCACGCCGTAGGTCGTGAAATGCCCGGGATCCAACGGCAACCACGCGTACTCGACGACGGCGCCCAGACCGAGGTTGCCTCCGGGAGCGGCGACCGGACCCTGGGTCACGGGGAGCATCGTCGCCAGGCGGCCCGCGACGCCGCTGGCCGGGCTGAACGACCCGAGGCCGAGGACGATGCCGCCGCCGCCGTCGTGGTAGTCGGCGAGCACGTCGCCCGTGCCGATGGCGTCGAGCATCGCGGCGTCACCCCACACCAGCACGGCGTGGAACTCACGCAGCTCCTGCAGATCGGGGGTGTGGCTCGTCAGGTCGATGAACGACGCCCGCTCGAACTCGCCGGTGCACATCAGCATCTCGACGACGACGTTGTTCGTGCTGACGTTGCTGGCCGAGCCGAGCACGGCCACGGCCTGCGCCGACGCGACCCCCGGCAGCGCCAGACCCAGAAGCAGCGAACCCACGCGCAAGCTCACACCCTCCTCCCAGACCGGCGCCGCGCCGAGACCAGGCCCGCCACGATCAGCGCCAGCGCACCGACGGGCGCGGTCCCACCGGTGGAGCAACCCCGGACGACCTCGCCGCCGCCACGTAGCACGTAGGGGTCACACTGGTCGCCGATCCCGTCGCCGTCGGCATCCGCCTGGTCGGGGTTCGGGTCCTCGGGGCAGTTGTCGCACGGATCGCCCACGAGATCGCCGTCGGTGTCCGTGTTGGGGAAGGACGGCACGAGGAGGCACAGGTCGCACACGTTCGTGACCATGTCCTGGTCGGTGTCCTCGAAGCCGGCGTCGGGGGTGTCGGGGCATCCGTCGCACGCGTCGCCCACGCCGTCCCCGTCGCGATCGGCCTGATCGGGGTCCGCGATGGTGGGGCACAGGTCGCACACGGAGCCGACGCCGTCCTGGTCGGTGTCCTCCTGGGCCCCGTTGGCGAACACCGGGCAGTTGTCGCAGATGTCGCCGACCCCGTCGAGGTCGATGTCGGACTGGTCGGGGTTCGCGAAGCCCTCCTCGGGGCAGTTGTCGCAGGAGTCACCGACCCCGTCACCGTCCTTGTCGTTCTCGTTCTCGTTGATGTCCTCGTCGTCCGGACACGGATCGCAGGCGTCGCCCATGCCGTCGTCGTCGCGATCGGCCTGATCCGGGTTCGGGATCAGCGGGCAGTTGTCGCAGGGATCGCCGACACCGTCGACATCACCGTCCGTCTGGTCGCGGTTGCAGATCGTCGGGCAGTTGTCGCAGGCGTCACCGAAGCCGTCTGGGAGCCCGTAGTAGTCGGGGCAGCTGTCCGAATCGAGCTGGTCGTTGAACGTCGTCGGGCAGTTGTCGCACACGTCGCCGAACGAGTCGTGGTCGAGGTCCGACTGGTCCGGGTTCGGCGTGCACGGGCAGTTGTCACAGGCGTTGCCGATGCAGTCGCCGTCCGGCAGGCCGTTGAACGGGCAGAAGTTCTCCTGCCCCCGGTTGAACGTGTAGAGGCAGTTGTCGCACAGGTCGCCGACCTCGTCGCAGTCCAGGTCGAACTGGTCCGGGTTGAAGTCGACGGGGCAGTTGTCGCACTCGAGCGTCGAGATCTGGGCGATCTGACCGTCGGGCGTGAAGATGTCGACCTCGCCCACCGGCCGCGTCGACAGCATCGGGAGCGCGAGGACCTCGTTGATCACGACGCCGCCCGTCGCGCTGCGGAACGGCGAGCCGTCGGTCATCCGACCCGGGGAGTACGGACCGATGGCGCCGACCACGTCGGTGTGGATGACGAGCGGGGCGTTCGACACGCCCTCGGGCTCGCGTACCAGCGAGCGGCCCTCGCCCGCCTCCGCACCGAAGGTCACCTCGTCCAGGATGACCGCCGCGCTGTCGCGGAGCTGGACCGTGTGCCCGTCCTCGTTGATGCCGAGCTGACCGGAGGTCGCCTGCTGGACGCGGACGTTCGGGTACAGCGGGCCGCACCACGAGTCGAAGGGCTGGGTCCCGAGCCCGAAGCCGCCGCTGGCGAGCGGGCTGTCGGCGATGACCACGACCGCCTGCCCGGGCTGGAGCACGGTGGGCGACGGGAAGGTGTGCCGGATCGTGCCGCCCACCCGCACCGTCCCACCCGACAGGATGACGGGCTGGGTGCCCGGGTTCACGATCTCGACGAACTCGTCGTCGTCGGGGTCGACGATGCCGTCGCAGTTCGCGTCCCCGATGGGGTCGGTCACGGTGACGAAGGGGCTCACGAACCCGACGAGGCCGTCCTCGTCGATGTCGTCCAGGCCGAGCCAGTTCTGGCACTGGTGGGAGCCGAAGTCGTAGTAGTAGTCGTCGCTCTCGAACGGGACCCCGTTGTCGGGATCGACGCGCGACTCGCAGATCGGGTCCCGCGAGATGTCGACGGCGAGCTCGTCCGACACGTCGAACCCGTCGCAGTCGTAGTCCTGGTAATACTCACGGTTCCGACAGGTGTCCGACGGCTTCTGGTAGTTCATCGACCAGAGCAGCGGCGCCGAGTACGCGCGGTCGCCGTCGCCGGACCAGGCGTTCGTCCGGTGCGACAGGTTCACCGCCGCGGTCCGTCCGCCGTTGCCGATGCCCGGATCGCGGACCACGATCGCCGGGATCCCGTCGGACCACTCCGCGGTCACGGCGGCGTTCGGCCGCACGGTGACGCCGATGGCGCGCACGTCCCGCGGGTACGGGATGGGGATGCCGAAGGCGTTGACCGGCTGCGAGATGCGGTTCACGCCGTAGTTCGAGAAGTGGCCGTAGATCGGGCCGCGGAGCCACTCGTACCCGATGCTCTGCCCGATCGTGGTCGGGTCGGGCGCGTTCGACGCCATGCCGACCGTGAGCGGGAGGTACCCGGCGTCGACGAAGCGACCGCGGATCTCCGTGCCGTTCTGCAGCGCGCCGCTCGAGACCACGACGCCGTGGCCGAGGTCGGCGTACTCCGCGAGCACGTCACCGAGCGCGATGCTGTCCGCGAACTTCCCCGCGCTCCACACCAGGACCGCGTGGTAGTCCACGAGGAGCCCCATCGGCGGGGTGCCGTTCGTGGCGTCGTACAGGTCGATGGTCGCGAACTCGCCGGTGCAGGAGAGCATGTCGCGGATCGCCGGCCCCTCGTCGAAGAGGGGGTCGGCGTTGGCGCCCACCAGCAGGATGTCCTGCGCGGACGCCGTGCCGGACAGGGCGAGCTGCGCGAACAGCAGCGCCGCACCGGCGCGGACGCGACGCCCGCCCATGCTACTCCTCCTCGTCGATCGGGAGGCCGAACTCGTCCAGCTTCGGGCCCTTCGGTGGCTCCTCGACCGGCTCCGCCTCGGGCTTCTCGGGCTGAACGACCTTCACGATCGTGCCGTTCCACGGGAGCGTCTGGAAGTCGGGGTAGTCCGGCATCTGGTCCGGCGAGTCGAACTGGCGGGTGATGTGGAACTCGACGCGGCGGTTCTTCTGCAGCGCCTCCTCGTCCTCGCCTTCCTGGATCGGCTTGACCTCGCCGAGCCCACGGTAGGCGATTCGGTCCTCCGCGACGCCGTATTCCATGAGCTTCTCCCAGATCGCCCGGGCGCGGCTCTCGGCCAGCTTGTAGTTGTGTTCGTACGAGCCTTCCTGCGAGGCGTGCCCCTCGATGACGAGGTTCGCGATGTACGGGTCGGCGTTGACGAGGTCGGCGACCGCCTGCAGGGTCGGCAGCGACTTGTCCATGATCGTGTTCGTGTCGACGACGAACTCGACCATGTCCCGAATGTAGATCCGGTCCTTCAGCTTCTGGATAATCTCGCCCTCCTCGAAGACCGGCTCCGTCGGCTCCTCGATGATGACGTCGACCTCGGGCGGGATCTCGGCGATCGGGGTCGGCGGCTCCTCGAGCACGTACGTCGGGGGCAACGGCTCACGCGGCGGGACCTCGACCATGACGCCGGTGAAGATCCGGAAGTCGGTCGTGCCGTACCCGGAGGTCAGGCCGCGACCGGCGCCGAGGCTGACCGTGGTGCGGCGCGACGGGTACACCTCGAGGCCACCGAGCGCCTCGAGCGAGTTCTCGGCCCCACCCTGGAGGAACTGCTCGAGCACGGACCGGGAGAGGAGCTGGGCGTTCACGCCGACGCGGGTGGCGTCCGGCAGCTTGAGGCGCAGCGCGTTGCCCCACTGGACCTCGCTCGCCGCCACGAAGTCCTCGCGGGTCTCGCGGGTGGCGCGCGACATCAGGCCGAAGTCGCTGGCGACGGTGAGCGGGCCGAGGTTCAACGCGACGAGCGCGGCGCCGGTGAAGCGGATCGCGCCCTCGCCCGAGTAGGCGTTCTGCGCGCCGGTCGGCAGCGTCAGGCCCACCCGACCGCCGACGTTGAAGACGTCGTTGGGGGTGCGGATGACGAGCACGCGCACGGTGCCGCCGATGTCTCCCAGCTTGTACCCCGGGGCGGAGAAGGCGACCTGGGTGCCGTCCGAGTCCCAGTCGTACGACATGGGGATGGCCAGGCCGAAGGTGACGCGCTGCACGTCGAGCGAGGCGCCGTACGTCTGCTGCCACCGGTTCGCGACGACCGGGCCGAGCTCCTGGTTCGTGAGGCCCTCGTACAGCGTGAGCGGGTTCTGCTCGTACTGCCAGAGCGCGCCGAGGCGCCAGGTGAGGTTCCGGTTCGCCATGGCGGCGTCCACGCCGGCGAAGCTGGACGAGCCGAACTGCGGGCGCACGAACTCGATGTCGATCGAGTACGGCGGGCCCTCGGCGAACTGCTGCGCCAGCGCGTCACCGGAGACCGCGAGGCTGAGCGCGACCAGCGCGCCCTGTCCGTAGCGACCGAGGTTCGCTCGACCCCTCGTCGTCACTCGCTCTCCTCCCACGTTCGCTCCTTGCTTGGCTGGCGGGCCGCTCCCACCGGGGCGGCGGGAAGGGGATTCTACAGCCTGACGGCGGTTCCGCCAGGGGCGGCGCCCAGGTAACGCATCCTCGACCGGACGCCGACGATGCCCGGACGCTCCGACCTGCGTCACACCTCGAGCAGGATTCGCTCGGGGTTCTCGACGCACTCCTTGACCCGGACGAGGAATCCGACGGCCTCGCGACCGTCCACGACGCGGTGGTCGTAGGAGAGCGCGACGTACATCATGGGACGCAGCTCGATGCGACCCTCGACCCCGATGGGACGCTCCTGGATGGCGTGCATGCCGAGGATGCCGACCTGGGGCGGGTTGAGGATCGGCGTCGACATGAGCGACCCGAACACGCCGCCGTTCGAGACGGTGAAGGTGCCGCCCTCGAAGTCCTCGATCCGCAGCTTGTTGTCGCGGGCCCGCTGGGCCAGCTCGCCGATGGCGCGCTCGACCTCGCTGAACGACATCTGATCGGCATCGCGGACGACGGGGACGACCAGGCCCTTGGGTCCGCTGACGGCCACGCCGATGTCGAAGAAGTGCTTGTAGACGATGTCGTTGCCGTCGACCTCGGCGTTGATCGCAGGGAACTCCTTGAGCCCCTCGATCACGCCCTTCACGAAGAAGCTCATGAACCCGAGCTTGTGGCCGTAGCGAGCCACGAACTTGTCCTGGTACCGCTTGCGCAGCGCCATGACCGCGGTCATGTCGATCTCGTTGAACGTCGTCAGCATCGCGGCGTTGTGCTGGGCCTCGACGAGGCGCCGAGCGATGGTGCGGCGCAGCGGCGTCATCGGGACGCGCTCGATGCGATCGACGGGCGCCGAGGACCGGGTCGCGACCGGTGCGGGCGCTGCGGTGGCCGGCGCTCCGCGCGCGTCCTTCACGTCGGCCGAGGTGACGCGTCCACGGGGGCCGGTGCCGGCGACCGAGGCCAGATCGACGCCCTTCTGGTGCGCCTCCTGGCGAGCGGCCGGGCCCGCGCGCTTGTCGGACGAGGACTGCGCGGCGGCGGGGGCCTCGGGAGCGGCGGCAGCCGTGGGAGCGCCGTCGGGATCGATGCGCGCGAACACGCCGCCGATCGCGATCTCCGCCCCCTCGGGTACGAGCTGCTCGGTCAGCACGCCCGACGACGGCGCGGGCACCTCCATCGACGCCTTGTCGGAGTCGAGCTCCACCAGCCCCTCGCCCTCGCGAACGGCCTCCCCCACCTTCTTCAGCCAACGGGCGAGGAAGACGGTCTGGATCGACTCACCGATGCGCGGGATCTCCACGTCCACCATGTTCGGGGCTCCTGTCAGGTCAACGCGGCCGCGACGAGGGCGGCCTGGGTCTCGAGGTGCTTCTTGTGCGACCCGGTGGCCGGGCTCGCTGCGGGAATGCGCCCGACGTAGCGGGGGCGGAGGTCGGGGAGATGCTCCTCGAACCAGTGGAGGAACATCGGCCAGGCGCCCATGTTCCGCGGCTCCTCCTGGCACCAGACCACCTCCGGCGCGCCATACGCGGACACGGCGGCCGCGATCTCCGCCGCCGGGAACGGGTAGAGCATCTCCACCCGCACGAGCGCCACGTCGCCGATGCCGAGCTCGCGCCGCCTGGCGAGCAGGTCGTAGTAGACCTTGCCGCTGCACAGCACGACGCGGCGCGCGCTGCGCACCTCGGCGTCCGCGATCACCCGCTGGAACCGCCCGCTGGCGATCTCCTCCAGCGTGGAGGTCGCGTCGGGGTGTCGCAACAGCGACTTGGGGGTCATCACGATCAGCGGCTTGCGCTTGTTCCGCAGCACCTGGCGACGCAGCAGGTGGTGGAAGTTCGCGGGGGTGGTGCAGTTGACGACCTGGAGGTTGCCCTCGGCGCAGAGCTGCAGGAAGCGCTCGGGGCGGGCGGAGCTGTGCTCGGGCCCCTGGCCTTCGTACCCGTGGGGCAGGAGCAGCACGACGCCGCACTGGCGGCCCCACTTCGACTCGCAGGACGCGATGTACTGGTCGACGATGATCTGGGCGCCGTTGCTGAAGTCGCCGAACTGGGCCTCCCAGAGGACCAGGCCGTCGGGCGTGTCGCTCGCGTACCCCACCTCGAACCCGAGGACCGCCAGCTCCGACAGCGAGGAGTCGATGGCGTAGAAGCGGGCGCCGTCGCGCGCGACCCGGTCGAGCGGGAAGGTCTCGTCGCCGTTGCTCACGTCCGTGATGACGGCGTGGCGGTGGGAGAACGTGCCGCGGCCCGAGTCCTGGCCGGAGAGCCGGACGACGAAGCCCTCGTCCAGCAGCGTCCCGAAGGCCGCCTGCTCCCCGAGCGCCCAGTCCGCCCGATCCTCGCCCTCGACCATGCGGGTCCGCTGCGCGAGCAGGCGGTTGATCTTGGCGTGCGGCTGGAAGCCCTCGGGGACGCTGTTCGCGACGCGGAGGATCTGGACGAGACGGTCGACGGGGACGCTGGTGTCCGGCTCTTCGGCGAACTCGTCGTGGATCTTGTGCCACAGCACGCGCATCTGGCTGTCGCGCGGCTCGGGCCGGACGGGCTCCTCGGCGTCCGCCGCCTTCACCAGGTCCGCGAAGGAGGCCTCGTAGATGGCGTCGCACTCCTCCGGCGTCAGCGTCCCGATGCGGACCAGGTGCTTCGCGTACACCTGGCGCGGGTTGGTGCGGGTGCGGATCTGCTCGTACAGCTTGGGCTGCGTGAAGGACGGCTCGTCGCCCTCGTTGTGGCCGTGCTTTCGGTAGCAGTACATGTCGATGACCACGTCGCGGTGGTACCGCTGGCGGTACTCCACGGCGAGGCCGACGGTGGCGGCGACGGCCCGCGGGACCTCCCCGTTGACGTGCAGGATGGGCACGCCGAGCATCCGGGCGATGTCGGTCGCGTACGGCGTGCTCCGCGACTCGTGGGGCGGCGTGGTGAACCCGATCTGGTTGTTCACGATGACGTGGATGGTCCCGCCCGCGCGGTACCCCTGGAGCTCGGAGAGGTTGAGCACCTCCATGACCGAGCCCTGGCCGGAGAACGCGGCGTCGCCGTGGATGAGCACCGGCACGGTCCGCGTGCGGTCCATGTCCCGATCGCGGTCCTGCTTGGCGCGCGCCCGCCCCTCGACCACGGCGTTGACGGCCTCGAGGTGCGACGGGTTCGGCGTGATCGAGAGGTGGACGGGCAGCCCGTCGACCGTGACGACATCCGAGCTGTACCCCAGGTGGTACTTCACGTCGCCGTCGCCCTGCGTCGGACCCTTCACGTCCTGGAACTCGCGGACCACGTTGGCGACAGGCTTCTCGAGGACGTTCACCAGCGTGTTGAGGCGGCCGCGGTGGGCCATCCCGATCAGGATCTCGACGGCTCCGCGCCGAGCGGCGTGGTCGACCACGAGATCGAGCAGCGGCACCAGCGTTTCGGCGCCCTCGAGGCTGAAGCGCTTGGTCCCCGGGAACTTGCCGTGGAGCATGCGCTCGAAGTTCTCGGCGTCGCACAGCTTGCGGAAGACGCGCCGCTCCTGGGTCGGTGTGAGCACGCCGCGGTTCGGCAGCGTCTCGAGCTGCTCCTGCACCCACAGCCGCTGCGGCGTGTCGGTGACGTTCATGAACTCGGCGCCGATGGACCCGCAGTAGGCCTTGCGCAGGTGGGCCAGGATCTCGCGGACGGTGGCGCGCAGCGGCAGCCCGTACGCCGGGGCGGTGTCGACCACCACGTCCAGATCGGCGTCCGTCATGCCCCAATAGGTATGCTTGAGCTCGGGGTGGGCCACCCGCTCCCGCCGATCGAGCGGGTCGATCATCGCGTCGAGGTGTCCCCGCACGCGGAAGGCGTTGATGAGCTGGACCACCCGCGCCTGACGTCGCGCGGCCTGGGGATCGACCGGCGCGGACGGGCCACCGCCCCCCGCGAAGATGGAGCGGCTGCGGCCCGACGGTCGCTCGCCGGGCACCGTCGCGGCTGGTGCGGCCGTCGGGGCCTCGAGCTCCGCGAACACCGCTGCGAGCTCCGGCTCGACGGAGGCGGGATCACGGAGCCAGGCGGCGTATTGGTCGTCGAGGAAGGCGGCGTTGTCGCCGGAGAGCAGGCTGGGCGGGATCAGCGGGCACCTCGGGTCCAGATGCTTAACGACCCACGGGGACACCTCACAGGGCGTCGTCCTGTCGTTCCTCGATCCACCGCTCGACCTGCCGATCGAGCGCGGGCAGCGAGACCGCACCCTCCCGCAGCACGGCCGCGTGGAAGTCGCGGGGATCGAACCGATCGCCGAGCGCCTCCTCCGCCTCGGCGCGCAGGGCGGCGATCCGGAGCTGACCGGTCTTGTAGGCGAGCGCCTGCCCGGGCCAGGTCACGTAGCGGTCGACCTCGTTGCGCACGTTGTCCGGCGACAGCGCGGTGTTCTCGAGCAAGAAGGCCTCCGCCTGCTCGCGCGACCAGCCCATCGCGTGGATGCCGGTGTCCACGACCAGCCGGCTCGCGCGCCACGTGTCGAAGGAGAGCATCCCGAGGCGGGACAGGTCGGAGCTGTACAGGCCCATCTCGTCGGCCAGCCGCTCGACGTACAGCGCCCACCCTTCCACGAAGGCGGTGGAGCCCCCGTAGCGACGGAACGCCGGCAGGTCGCCCGCCTCACGGGAGACCGCGATCTGGAGGTGGTGGCCCGGGACGGACTCGTGGAACGCGAGGACCTCGGCCTCGAAGCGCGGGCGCGTCTCCGGGCGCCACGTGTTCACGAAGTAGGTGCCGGGGCGATCGGGCGACATCGGCTCGTACCAGGCGATCGTGGTGTACGGCGCGAGGTACTCGGGGACCACGTCCACCCCACACGGCGTCGCGGGCACGAGCCCGATCCACTCGGGGACGGCGGCCTGCGCGCGCTGCAGCGCCTCCTCGGCGGTCGTCCGCACCTCGTCCGCCGTCGAGAAGCGGAGCGACGGATCGTCTCGCAGGCGACCGATGATCTCCGCCAGAACCGAGGTCCCGAGCACCGTCTGCCCGAGCTCCCGCATCTCGGTGTGGATGCGCTCCAGCTCGTCCAGCCCGGTCTGGTGCAGGTCCGCTGGGGTCGCGCCCGTGAGCGTCGTGTGCTCGCGGATCAGCGCGGCATAGCAGGCGTCGCCGTCGGGCATCGCGCCCAGCCCGATGCGGTCGCCCGTCGTCGCCACCGGGAGGATCTCGTCGCGAAGCAGGTCCCGGTACCGCCCCAGCGCGGGCAGGACGCCCTCGGTGAGCAAGGTGCGCGCACGGTCGGCGCGATCCGGTGCCGCCTCCGCCACGGCCGTGAACGGCTTCCACGCGTCGACGGGCTTGGCGAGCGCCTCGTCGAGCATGGCGAGCACACGCTCCACGCTCTCCCGGTTCGACACGCGGCCAGCGGCCAGGCCCTGGCGCAGCCGCGCGGTCACCACGTCCGTGCGCGGCCCGAACGCGACGTACCGGGCGAGGAGCCGATCGACCGCCTCGGGTGTGCCGAGCGAGGCGTGCTCGACGAGATCGTGCAGCGCGACGAGCTCGTTGGACCGCGCCGAGAGGTTCCACTCGGCGAAGCGGCAGACGCGACGACCATGCTCCGCGCGCAGCTCGTCCAACAGCAGATCACGCGTCAGGCGATCGCGGACCGGCAGCATCTCGTCCGGCATCATCACCAGCTCGAGCTCGAGACGCCCCAGCCGCTCGAGCCACGCGCGCTCCGCGGCCTCGCTCGCGTCGGAGAGCTGGTCGTCGAACCGGTGGTCGCCGAGCGACGTGGCCCACTCGGGGTTGCGGCGCAGCGACGCCTCCCAGTGCGCCTCGAGGGAGGCGGCCAGCGAGGGGTTGATCACACCGGCGCTGGCGACCGAGCGAGAGGCTGCGTCGATCGGCTCGTCGGGGAGGTCAGGGGCCACCGTCGCCCGGTGGGCGCAGGCGGCGAGCAGCGGCAGGATCCACATCGATGAGCTCCCCGCCGCACGTATGATGGCCCGCTGCGGATGGCCCACGTGAACCCACCTCCCCTCGCCGGCATCCGGGTGCTCGATCTCACCTGGAATCTGCCCGGCCCGTACGCCTCCTTCCAGCTCGCCTCCCTCGGCGCGGAGGTGACCAAGATCGAGCCACCCAGGGGCGATCCGGCGAAGCACGTGCCGGGCCTGTACGAGCCGCTGAACCGCGGCAAGCACGTGATCGTGCTGGACCTGCGCGAGGAAGGCGATCGGCGGCGGCTCGAGGACCTGATCCGCGAGACCGACGTGGTGCTCGAGGGCTTCCGTCCCGGGGTGGCCGAGCGGCTGGGCTGCGGTCCGGACCAGGTCGCGGCGCTGAACCCACGCGCCGTGTACTGCTCGATCACGGCGTTCGGACGCACGGGAGAGCGAGCGCCCCTGCCCGCCCACGACCTCAACGTCCAGGCGCTCGCGGGGGCCTGCCACCTCGCGCGGGACGCGAGCGGGCGCCCGCACGGGATGCCGCTGCCCATCGCCGACCTGTCGGCCTCGATGGCGGCGGTGAGCTCGATCTGCGCCGCGCTCCTGGCGCGAGAGCGCGACGGTCGCGGGCGGGCGCTGGACGTGGGGATGCTGGACGCGATCCTCTCGTGGACGGTGCTGTGGTCACGCGGCGTGGACTTCGCCGGCGAGGTGCGACGGCGGGCACCGCCGCGTCCGGACGTTCGCTGGTCCGCCGGCTGGCGGAGCGCCTGGACCGCCAACGCCTGCACGCCCTGCCCCACTACGACCTGTTCCGCTGTCGGGACGGGCGCTGGCTCGCGCTGGGCATCGTCGACGAGGACCACTTCTGGCGGCTGCTGTGCGACCAGCTCGGGCTGCCGGGGTCGCGCGGTGGAAGATGCAGGTCCGCCTGCTCGCGGGCCCCGTGCTGCGGCCGCTGATCGCCGCGCGCCTGCGGACCGCCGACCGCGCCACGTGGCTCGATCGCCTCGGCAGTGCAGGCGTCCCGGTCACGCCGGTCCTCACGCCCGAGGAGGCGTTGCAGGACGCCGCGGTGCGCGCCCGGATGGTCGAGCCCGACGGCGTCCACGTCCGGGCCCCTTGCCGGACGCTCGGCACCCATCCTGATTACGCCCACCGTACGCCGCTTATCGGGCATTCCGCCCAAAAAGTACTGGTGCGCGGCCGTGGCACGGGTAAGATGCGCTTCCGCACGACTGCCCGTCGTGCTCCTGGAGGAGCCTATGGACATCCTGAAGTGGAACGCGATGGTGCTGGGGCTCGTGGCCCTGGTCGCCTGCGGTGGCGACAAGACCGACACCGACACCGACACCGATTCCGACACCGACACCGACGCCGACACCGACTCGGACACCGATGCGGACACGGACGCCGACTCCGATGCCGACACCGACTCCGACACGGACACGGACGCCGACACGGACGCCGACTCCGACACCGACACCGCGCTCTACATGTACGACCTGACCCTCGACGGCACGGGCTACGCCCCGCACGACACGCAGATGATCACCGCCGTCGTCAAGCCGATGGTGCCGCCGACCTGCAGGTAAGCGTTCGCCTCGCAGTCCATCACCATGGACAGCACCGGCGTCATGCACTTCGACTGGACGAACATCCTGAGCGACGGCCAGGTGTACATCGTCGCGTGGTACGCGGACATGGACTCGAGCGGCGCTGCAACCGGGCGACCACCTGTGGACCGCCAACGTGAACGACGTGGGCGGCAACCCACGCCGGTCACTGGCGACCAGGCCGTGGTGTACGACCACGACACGAACTTCGCCCCGATCCAGGCCTGCGCCCTCTTCTAGGCGCGGACCCGGCGCTCGCGTGATCGCGGGCGCCAACCCACGACCCCGTCGACGTCCGTCGCGGGGTCGACTACACTTCGTGCGGGATCGCGGAGGAGAGCACCCTAGGGTGTCCGCGAGCCCGTTTCACCCCCTGGAGGAGACATGAACTACCGCATCGCGTTCGGCGCGCTGGCGACCATCATGGTCGCGTGCTCTGGCGACACCGATTCGAAGCCGACCGATTCCGGCATCACCACGCCGACGGACACCGAGACCACCAGCTGCTCGACCACGTACAGCGGCCCCGTCACCGTCGAGGCCGCCTCCGTGGCCTGCGCCGGCACCGACGTGACCATCGACATCGAGACGGCGGGCTGGACCTCGGCCGGTCGCGTCCACCAGCGCGACAACCGCAACAACAACTACTGGTCGGACAACCACGACCTCGCCTCGTACGCGTTCGATCCCTGCGGCGCCTACGACATGCTCGACGTGACCCTCGCCACTGGCGCCGCGGTCGCGGACTGGGCCGATGGCGTGTCCACGGTCTTCACCTGCGCCGGTCACTACGAGGTCGACGTCATGTCCTACGCCGCTGGCGTGTGGGACTTCGACGGCGCCTTCGCCGACTGCCTGGCCTGGGGCTACGACCCGCAGGAGATCATCGACAACCCGAACGCCGGGGTGGGCGAGCCCGCCGACTTCGACGTGAGCGGCTGCGTGATCGGCACCAGCACGATGTGAGCTGGGTGCGAGCCTGGCTCGCGCCCGACCGCACGGACCCCCGGACGCCGATGGCGCCGGGGGTTTCGTGTTTCCACGGACGGAGGGAAGCGCATGTGGTGGATCCTGGACGCGGCGGCGGGAACCTGCGTCGACCAGCAGCCGACGGAGCCGCTGGCGATGGTGTCCGGCGCACCCTTCGCGGAGGCCTCGGGTGTCGCGGTCTCGCGCACGCGCGACGGCATCCTGTTCCTGCACGGCGACAAGGGCGACGAGCCTGCTGATCCTCGCCGTCGACCGGGCGGGCAACGTGATCGACGAGCACCTGCTGACGGACGGAACGAACGAGGACTGGGAGGACATCGCCGCGGCCCCTTGCCCCGACGAGGGCGACTGCCTCTACATAGGCGACATCGGCGACAACGACGCGACCCGGACGAACATCACCGTCTACGTCGTGCGCGAGCCCGTGGAGGGTGACGACCGCATCAAGAGCATCCGGAGGTACGTCGGGGTGTATCCGGACGGGCCCGTCGACGCCGAGACGCTGATGGTGCACCCCTGCACCGGCCGCATCCACGTCGTGACCAAGGCGGACGACGGGATCTCGACGATCTTCCGCTTTCCGTTCGACCCCGACGGGACCACGGTCCTCGAGCAGGTGGACAAGGTCGCGATCGACGCGCCGACGCTCGACGGACGCCAGATCACCGGCGGTGACTGGGACCCCGACGGCGAACGGGTCGCGCTGCGGGGCTCGGACCGGATCTTCGAGTGGACCACCGATCCGGACCGGCCCAACGGACACTGGAACGACCCGCCGACCGTGCTCGTCGGTACCACGGAGGTCCAGGGCGAGGGCCTGGCGTACGGGCTGGACGGCGAGATCGTGACCGTCGGCGAAGGGCCCCATCCCGATGTCCATCTCCCGCTGCGACGAGCTGACGCCGCTGCAGGGCACCTGCGAGTTCCCGCAGACAGGCCGCAGTTGTGGGTGTGCGTCGGGTCCGCGCGCGCGCCGGGTGCGACACTGCTGGCCACGCTCGGGCTCCTGCGGCGACGACGGATCAGATCCGGACGGTGACCATCTCGTCCGGCGCGACCTGCTGGTCGACGTGGACCACGACGGGGACGCCGTACTCGGGCCAGTCCGGCAGCCTCCAGAGGTGCGCCGGCAGCGGCTGGGGCCCTGCGCCGACCGACATCAGCGTGCCCGTGATCACCTGCCCCGTCGACCGCCGGATCGTGGCGGACGAGCCCGCCTCCATACCGGTGACGGAAGCGGCCGGGAAGAACGCGACGATCTCGTCGGTGCTCGTGTGGCGCACCTGGAGCACGGGATCCCCCGCGTTCACGACCTCGCCCTCCGCCCGGTAGATCCAGGAGACCTGCCCGTCGATGCCCGCCCGCAGATCCATGCGCGCGATGCGGCCGTCCAGCGCCTCGATGGAGCGCGTCGCCGCGACCACGGACCAGGGGCCTCCTCACGGAGCGCGTCACGACGGTCGGTGGCCTCGTCCGCGGCGAGGCTGGCAGCGGCGACGGCCGAGCGGTTGACCGCGATGCGCGCCTCGACGACGCGGAGCTGGCGGCGCCAGTCCTCGACGGCCTGGGTGCTCGACGCACCCGACGAAGCCAGATCCTCCTCGAGCGAGAGCCGCTCGCGCAGGGTCGAGGCGAGCGCGAGATCCTGCTGGAGATCCGCCGACAGTCGAGCTCGGTCGACCAGCATGCCCTGGACGCCCTCGGCGAAGCGCCGCGCGTCGTTCATCGCGGCGGCGACGGCGTCATCCTGGATCGCCAGCAGCTCCGCCTCCGCCACCTTCCGAGCCTCGACGAGGGGCCCCGGGTCGAGCCGCGCGACGACCTGATCGGGGGCGACGACCTCGTGCAGCCCGACAGGCAGCTCCTTGATCCGCCCTGTCTCCAGCGCCGCCACGTTGATCGGGGGCGAAGCCGTACCGACGCCTTCCGCGCCCGCGCCGTCGAGGGTGCCCCAGACCATGGCCACGAGGAGGCCCGCGCCCCAGATCGCACCGCCGACGGTCCGTCGCAGCCGGATGTCCATCTCAGGCCTCCCCGACGCGCGCGGTCGGCAGCAGGGCGACGCCGCTGACACCCAGGGTGGCGGACAGCTCGCGCACCAGCACGTCGGCGCCGCTCGGATCTCGCAGGTTCACGTCGTACACCAGCTCCTCGGGCCCGTCCGCTCGCCCCTTGCGCGCAGCGGCGAGCTGGAAGCTGCGGCAGTGCTTGCGGATGGCCCCGGCGACCGCTTCGCGGCCGGTGTCGTCGCCCGCGAAGTGCAGTCGGAGGACGCCCTGCTCCGCCGAGCGCGTCCCGAACGCGGACCAGTGCAGGAACATGGAGACCAGGCCGATCATCACGGTCGCCGACATGGCGATGTGGAGCATCCGCTGCCGCTCGCCATGCCGATGGCGACCGACAGGAACAGGAACACGGCGTCGCGGGCGTCCTTCACCGGGGTCCGGAAGCGGACGATCGCGAGGGCGGCGCCCAGGCCGAACGCCCGCGCGAGCGGAGTCGCCGACCACGGCCAACACGACCGCGACGACCATCCCCAACAACACCAGCGACTGCACGAAGTTCTGGCTGTACGACAGCGAGCCGTGCGACCAGGAGTAGAACCAGCCCACTGCGGTGGTCGCCAGCCAGGCGACGAGCAGCCGCAGCAGGAAGTCACTCGTACCGACCGTTCCCCAGTCGGACGTGAACAGGTGCGTCAGAACGCTGTCCACCGCTCGCTCCGCTCGAGGCTGCCCCAGGGCAGGTGCCCCGAGCGCAACGCTCCGTTGACGTACTTGCTGCCGCTGATCCGGAGGAGCCCGAACCGCTGCACGATCCAGCGCATCCAGTCCGGGAAGGCGCCGTTGAACTTCATCTCGACCATCACCGGGGGCCGTCCCATGGGGCGTCCATCCATTGGGTGTGGTCGGGGACATAGGGGTCTTCGGGGTCCGGGAGCTGCACCTGGAGCGCCGAGTCGAACGTCAGCCGCGCGCCGTCCCCGTAGGCGCTGCCGTACGCCTCCCGCAGGTACCGGACCCAGAGCCGCGGCCGGAGATCGAGCAGGTCCAACCGGTTGCGGAAGGCCTCGAGATCCGGCTGGTGGGAGGCGCGGGCGGCGCGGAAGGGCTGTCCGTCGTCGGGCATCTGGCCCAGGCAGAGGGCCTGGACATACCGCCGGTCCATGAGCGCTCGCTGCTTGAGGATCGTCGTCCCCACGCGGTCCTTGAGCTCCAGGAACACCGGGTCGCTCGCCTCCCACCTGTAGGTCCGGACCCGCACCTTGAACCGGTTGCGCGTGCCGCCGAGGGTCATGCGGGCCGTGAGCCAGTCCCAGTCGTCGAAGTAGAGGCTGTTCACCTCGTACAGGCCGTCCTGACCGTACGCGTCGGGCTCGCAGTACACCCGCGTGATGTCGCGGATCGGCGCCACACCCTCGGGGGGGCACCAGATACTTGAACTCGTAGCGGGCCAGGAAGGAGGGCATCTACTGGTTCGCCCCCCCCGGGTCGGTGAGGCGTCCTGCTCCCACGTCGGCCCGCCGTCCGGCATGCGCGCGATCGAGATGTCGGGCACCGCGATACCCATGTCCTCGATGGCGTCGATCAGCGGGTTGTCCTCGACGTTCGGCCCGTACAGCGCCACGTCCTCGTTCTTGAGGCCGCCGAGCTGGAAGCTCGCGTGCAGCGGCCCGTCGCCCGTGTCACCGTCCGCGAAGAACACGAGGTAGTCCCCTGCGTCGATCGTGACGCCGGGCGGGATCTGCCACTTGAACTTGTCCTCGGTGTCGTCGCTGATCCACCAGCCCTCGAGGTCGACCGCGAAGTCGTTCGGGTTGTACAGCTCGAACCAGTCCGGGTACGCGCCCGACTCGTCTTGCAGCGTGGTCGCGTTCTGTGCCATCACCTCGTTCACCCAGACCTTGGGGAGCGAGGTCCCGGGCGTCCCGGTCGTGATGGTGGAGCCCGTGTGCTCCGGGGTCGTCTGGTCCGTGGCCCCCTTGTCACCCGAGTTGCCGCCGTCACAGGCCCACAATCCCAGGGTCAAGACCAACGCCCGTCGCTGGATGTTCACGTCGTCGTCTCCTTTCCGTCACTCGGAGGCCATCGTACCATTCCCGCCGAGCGTCCGCGCCGTCACCCGAGCGGCGCACGTCACGGTTCGTCTCGGCGCTGGTCAACGCTTATGTCGGGCGGTACAACTCGGGACCGACGTCTTCCATCGAGGTGACCATGTTCTTCGCCATCGCTCTGCTCGCCCCGAACGCCCTCGCCTGCCCCGGCAGCGAGACCGCCAGCAACGAGGCCAACCCGACCATGGCGTCGGCCGCCGCCGCAGACCCGACCCACTGCGCCAAGGACGGCGCGCTGATCGGCGGCTGCTGCTCGTACAGCACGAACCTGATGGCGCAGCGCGTCCACGCGGACGGCGCCGAGACGACCGTGACCGCCTCGCTGCAGAAGATGGACGACATGCTCGCGTCGAAGGTCGCCGCCCCTGGAAGGCGGGTGAGTACCGCGTGATCGCCAACGCCGTCATGGAGACGGTGGACACCACCGGGACGCTGTCGCTGACGGGCAAGGCGCTCGAGGTGGACGGCGTGAAGTACTTCCTGGTCACGGGCGCGACCAAGTCCTCCACCTGATCGTGGACGGTGCCACCCCGGATCCTTGCGGGGTCCGGGGCCACGGTTACTCGGCCGGGAATCCGGGTTCCTCTCCCGGCTGGAGGCGACATGCGCGCCACCCTCCGCAGCACCGCCGCCGACGCCGTCCTCTGGTTCGAGACAGGCGACAGGTTCGAGCTGCCGGAGATCACGCAGCCCACGCCCACCGGTCCGACGGACGAGGGTGGTCCCGGGCGCGCCGCTCGCGCCGAGCTGGACCTGCCGCGCCGCGACCCGACCGAAGAGGCCGAGGCCTACGACGACGAGCTGATCACCGAAGAGGTCTCCCGCGGGCGGCTGCTCCGTCTGCTCCCCCGGAATCGCGCGCAGGCGTCGCTCGACGTGGACACCGCCGACCGGTTGCCCGCGCTGGCGGAGACGCCCGAGCCGGTCGTCGCCCCGAACCGCATCGACGACGAGATGTCGACCGGCCTGTTCGAGCCCTTCCAGTGGGATGAGGCCGACCCGTACACCACGGGCGACTTCCCGCACCTCCCGCCCCTCGCCGAGACACCGCCGATCGTGGAGCGCACGGCGTCCCCCGAGGGCCCCGCGCCCACGCCCCCCGAGCCCGTCCGCGTGATGTGGTCGGCGCCGCCGGAGCCGGAGCCCGCCCCAGAGCCCGAGCCGCGTCGCCCGCACCTGTCGGTCGTCCGCAGCGCCGAGGTCGAGCTCGACGAGGACTATGGTGGCCAGCGCGCCCTGCCGCTGCCTGCGCCGCCGCGTCCCCCCTCGGTCGCCGGCTGGGATCTCCCGATGCCCGCGCCACGCGCCGTCGCCACGCTGCCGCCCTGGTTCGACGAGGAGCGGATGGCGACCCTCGTGGTGATCGACCCGACGCTCGCCCGCCGTCCGCGCCGGTCCCCGCTCGCCATCGCGCTCGCGGAGGCCTCCGCCTGGGTCCTCGGCTTCCTGCTGACCTTCCTCGGTGGATCGGTCGCGAGCTCGTCCCTGATCGTCGTCGCGCTCGTCGCCCGGCTCTGATCCCCGGACGACCCTCGAAGGTCAGGGCACTTCCTCGCCCGGCGCCGGTCCCGACACCAGGCTCGGGGGACTGGTGAGGTTCGCGGAGACCTCGGCGCGCCACGCCACGAGCTCCGCCATCAGGGCGTCGTCCATCATGACGTTGAGGAAGTCGGGATCGGTCTTCCGGTCGAAGCAGCCGTCGACGAAGGTGTCACGCGCGCTCTCGCGGGAGCCGAAGTCCTTCTGGCAGGCCATGCGCTCGGTGCGCACCGAGGCCCGGGACACGTCGGCGAACCAGGTGTCGGAGAAGGCGCGCTCGCGTGTGGTCCGGTCCGCCTTGCCAAGCACCTGGCGGGCCCAGGAGCGGCCGTCGATCCCGCCGGGAACGGGGAGTCCGAGCAGCTCCAGCAGGGTCGGGAAGACGTCGGTGGTGGACGCGAGCCCGTCGATGGCGCGGCCCTCGGGCACCCCCGGCCCGTCGACGAGCCAGACCACGTCGAGCGAGGACTCGTAGAGGTATCGCCCGTGGGCCTTGCCGTGGTGTTCGGGCGAGGACAGGCCCTCCCCGTGGTCGCCGACGACCATCAGGAACGTGTTGGTCCGGTCGAACCCGAGCTGGCCGAGGCCGTCCCACAGGCCCTTCAGGTACTCGTCGGTGCGATGCACCGCGGCGCGGTAGGTCGAGCCTGGGGTCTTCCGGTCGAACTGCTCGGTGATCTCGCGCACGTCGCGCACGGGCGCGTGGGCGTCGACCAGGTCCACCTGGAGGTAGAACGGGTGGGCCGCCTCCTCGTCGGATCGCTCTCGGATCATGCCGAGCGCGATCTGCACGGCCTCGGGACCTTCCAGCCGCTGGGCGGGGTCGAAGCCGTTGGGTTGGGTGTCGCGGTAGACGTCGAAGCCCTGGGCGAGCCCGGCGGCCTGGTTCAGGTGGAAGTTGGCGGTGACGCCGTACGTGCGCCAGCCGGCGTCGCGCAGGATCTCCGGCAGCGTGGTCACCTCGTCGGCGAGCACCTTGCCATCGCCACCGTCGCTCGGGTCCTGCATGTCGACCACGGACGGCACCTGGCCCGTGAGCATGGCGGTCGCGGTGTATCGCCCGAGCGGACCGACGCTGACGAGCCCGTCGAACCGGGCACCGTGCGTCGCCACGTCCTGGAGGAACGGCGTGAGCGCCGGGTCGGCGCCGTAGGGGCTGACGTGGTCCTTGCGGAAGGAGGTCGGGACGAGCACGACGACGTTGGGCGTCCCCGCGGGCGGCTGGGGACGTTCGTGGGGCGGTGCCACGTGGAGGAGTGCCTCGGGTGGCAGACCCTCCGGACCGCGGGTGGCCTTGCCCTTCCCGGCCTTGCCCTTCCCGGCCTTCCCGCGGCCACCCTTCCCCTTCCCGGCCTTCCCCCGAGCCTTGAACTCACCCGGGCCCACGGCGGGTCCGCTCTGCCCGGGGCCGAGGTTGGCGAAGAACAGGAGTCCGACGAACCCCAACAGGGCCCCGATCACGACGAGCCCGGCCAGCGTGGACCTGGACTGCTGCGGTGGCGGCGACGGCTGCTCGGTCTCCAACGGGGTGCCTCCTCGTTGGCCGTCCACATAGCCCATGGACTGCGACGGTCGAACAGCTCGGTTGGCGGCAGGCCGCCGGGGTACGCCCGCGGGTTGTCGATGTGGTGCGGGCGTCCCCGGCGACGTGCACACGGAGAGGAGACGCAAGACCTCGCTCGGCGAGGTCCACCGTACGCAAGCAACCCTCGTGCCACGCAGAGAACGACGTGCTGGTGCGGATCGTTCTCAGGTCCGCGCTCGAGGTCACGACATGGATGTCGTGGTGTCGTCCTCATCGGGGCGAGCCAGCGCGCGCCACTCCTCCGGCAAGGGGCGCCCCAGGATCTTCTCCGCCATCGCGATGGTCGGGATCACGTAGGACAGTGTCCCGACGAGGATCCGCTTGCCGTCCTGGAGCAGCGTCACCCGCACGGTGACCGAGGGTCCGGTCTGCGACACGAGCTCCCCGCGCCCTTCGATCGGCGCGTCGATGCGGGCAGGCCGGATCCACCGGATCTGTCCCGAGCCGTGAGCCCGAACCGTCCGAGCAGCCCCACGAGCGTCCACGCCCCGACCTCGTCCGCGAGGGTCGCCTGGAGCCCGCCGTGGAGGATGTTGGGCGGCCCCTGCCAGTGGGCGTGCTGGTGGTCGAGCGTGGTGACGACGTGGTCCCCTTCGCGGAAGAAGCGCAGCTGGAGCCCGTGGTGGTTGTGGGGTCCGCAGCCGAAGCACATCTGCTCTTCGCCGAAGATGAGGGGGTCGATCGGGATGCGCTCCAAGGAATCCTCCGGCCGCCGTCCCTATCGCACCCAGGCCCCGGGGGACATGCAGGACCACCTTGCGCCCCCCGCCGCCCCTCGTTAGCTACCAGGTGGACCGACGACCCGTGCTTCGTGGTCGCCGCCTCCGATCCCGCTTAGCTCAGCTGGTTAGAGCACCTGACTGTTAATCAGGGGGTCGCTAGTTCAAATCTAGCAGCGGGAGCTCGCCTGAACGTTCGGCCGGGGAGGAGACTCTCCGGCCGTACTCGTTTCTGGCCTCGGTCGCGTATTCGGCCAGTTGGTCGAAGGGTTCGCGCCATACCACCGACAGCCCCTCTCCTCCATAGGTCGAGTTCAAGGTCAGGTAGGACAGGATCTTCCGCTTGGCGGTCGCATCCTGCCGTTCCCACAGTCGAACCGCCGTCGTCGCCAGTTCGAGGAGGGCGATTCCCTGCTCCATGGTGGCCTGATCGGCGCTTAGCGTGGGCGTCGAGCTCCACGAAGAGCCGCCCCTGGTCGTCACGCCAGCCCTGAGCCCGGCGCTCGTACTCCTCGATCGACAGCCTCCCATCGAGCCGATCGTCGTAGGCCCGGTCGAGCCGCTGCTGAATCTGACCGATCTGCTGCTGCAGCCGAGCGACCTCGCGGTTGCGGGCCGCCACGATCTCGGCGTGGCTCGCGTGAAGCGCCTCGCGGAGCTGCTCCAGGACCTCGGGCTCGATCCAGAGCTGCTTGAGCTGCTCGAGGAAGGCGGCCTCGATGATGTGCTCGCGGTGGTAGACCACGCGCCCGAGCTTCTTGCACTCCTGGCAGGTGTAGTACGTGTACTTCACCTTGTGGTTCTCCGGGACCAGCAGGTACGTCTTGTCCTCGCTCGCGCACCAGCCGCACCACAGGATCCCGGAGAACGCGAACTCGCGGAACTGGGTGTTCCGGCTGACCAGCGCGCGCGCCTCGAGGCGGTCGCCCACCTTCTCGAACAGCTCCCGGCTGATGAGCGGCTGGTGCTTCGCAGGCCAGGTCGTCCCCTGCCATGAGAACTCGCCGACGTAGATGCGGTTCCGGAGGATGTAGTGGATGGCCGTCTTGTGGATCTTGTTCCCCTTCTTCGAGCGCAGCCCGACGCTGTCCGCCCACTTCACGAGCTCGGACAGCGCCACATCGCCGCTCGCGTAGCGTTGGAAGAGCTGGACCACCTTGGGAGCGACGTCGAGGTCCACCTCGATCACGTTCTTCCCGTCGGCCCGGCGGATGTTGCGGTAGCCGAGCGGCGCGGGCCCGGGCCAGATCCCCTGCTGCACCTTCTCGAACATCCCCTTCCGGGTCTCCTCCGAGAGGTTGTCGATGTAGTTCTTGGCCATCAGGACCTTGATCCCGTGGATGAACTTCTCGGACGACCGCGACCCCTCAGACAGCACCGTCCCTCCTTCACCAGGTGGATGTCGAGGTGGAGCTCGTCGAGCGTGACCCAGTCGGAGATGTTGCGGTAGAGCCGGTCGGTCTTCTCGACCAGCACGGTGCGGCAGCCCTCACGTCCTCGGAGCGCATCGAGCATGCGGGAGAAGTTGGTCCGCCCGGCCCGCTTGGCGGTCTCGATGTCGACGAACTCGTCGACGACGGTGAGGCCGTTCTCGGTCGCGTAGTCGCGGAGCAGGCGCAGCTGCGAGGGGATGCTGAACCCCTCCTTCTCCTGGTCCTTGCTGGAGACGCGGGCGTAGATCACGCACTCGTTCACCGGCACTGCGACCTGACGCTGCCGGGCGTTGGCGGCCGCGCGAGTGCGGGTGGTCTGGGCGGCCTTCACCTGACGGGAGTTATTACGGGACATCCTTGATTCCTTCAGATTGGCGCACCGATGGGGGTGCCCGGCGAGGTTGACGTAATCCTGGCGGACCCGCAAACCGCGCCGATAGCCCGAACGCCGGGAATCAGCGGATTCGGTGGCCGAGGGCTCTCAGCAACGTGCACGGGTCAATGCCGTGTTTCAACCCCTGCTGAACCATGTTTGAACGATATTTTCAGCGTTTCAGGCTCTCTTCTGGGCACGTGGACAGATACTGCGCGTGCACCGATCTACTGGTAGTATGTCTCGCTCATGGACCATTTTTTGTCCGACGTCCGTCGGGCTGCGTCGGGCTACGCTCGAGCCATGGTCACCACCACGCCGGACACTCGCTCGTGACGCCGGAGGAGGCGCTCGCTGCCCACCGTCTCCACGAGCTCGAGGTCGCAATCTGGCAGCACCCTCTGGTTCAGGTTCGACAGGGGCCGGACTACCTGAACCTCGAGGAGCCACTCGACCTCGTCATCCTGCTGCTCGACGCCGAGACGGACGTCCAGATGGCGAGCCGGGGTGGGTTCATCGCGAACCTTGATCCTCACGCGGTCGAGTCGACCCTCGACGCCCTCCGACGGATCGGCGCGACCGCCGCGGCGGAGTGGTTGGCGAACGGCGGTGATGGCGACTCCCGCGATGTGTTGCTCGACGGGGAGACATGGTTGGCGCTGCACAGCTGGGTGGCACACCACCTCCAGGAGCCTCGACCAGCGGGTCCGGGCGTTGGGCCATCGGTGGACCATGTCCGGGACGATGACCACCATGGCGTGCCCCGCATGCGGTGCGACGGCGACAGCGGCGGTGGCGGACGAGGCGGTGGGCTTCGAGATCCGGTGGTGGTCGAACCTGTCGTGTGCGACCTGCGGCGAAGCGCAGGAGACCTTCCACGTCGGGCCTCTGCCCGCCCCCCTACGGGAACACGTCCTCGGCGCATTCGGCTCGTGGGCGGCGCGGCCCCGCTGCGGGTGCTCCGCTTGCGGCGGTGGAGCTCGCTCTGACTCGGGCCTTCGGCCTGTCGCCGGAGGAGGCGCACGTTCGAGCTCGCGGCACCGACATGGTCGTGGGGACGCGGGCGGAGGCCCAGCAGGCGGTGGCGCTGCTCCGCGCCGGTGGAGTCGCTGCGGCGCTGGTGGACGCAACAGCGGTCCGTTCGTAGGCCCCGTCCGATTTCGTCGGCGAACGCGTCTGGTCTACCGTGAGCCTGACCATGACGAGCCCGTTCCTCGAGCGCCCGGCTTCCGAACACGTCGCATCCAACGCGCTCGCGTTCGCCCTCCGCGACAAGTACCCGGTGACACCAGGGCACACGCTGGTGATCCCCGGCGGCTCGTCGCCACCTGGTTCGATGCCACCCGCGAGGAACAGCTCGCGCTCCTCGAGCCTCGTCGACGAGGTCAAGCGCGGGCTGGACGACGAGCTGCACCCCGATGGCTACAACGTCGGCTTCAACGCCGGGACCGCGGCCGGCCAGACTGTCATGCACCTCCATGTCCACGTCATCCCGCGGTTCGACGGGGACGTCGACGACCCACGCGGCGGTGTGCGGCACGTCATCCCGGGCAAGGGCAACTACCTCGCGAAGGCAGCGGACCCGCTGGCGACCGGTGGCGAAGGCGATCCGTTCGCGCGACACGTGCTGCCCTGCTCGCGCGCGCCACCGACGTGGCCATCGTGGCGGCTTTCGTGCAGGAGTCCGGGCTCGACCGCATCCGCCATGCCCTGCACACCGCGCGCTCGACCGCGGCGCCCGCGTGCGGCTCGTCACTGGCGACTACCTCGACCTCACGCAGGCCAGCGCCCTGGAGCTGCTCCTCGACTGGCAGAGCTCGCGGCAGGAGCGCGACGACGACGACGTGAGCACGGGTGTGCTCGAGAGCCGGGTGGTCGAGGTCGCGCGGCTGCCCGGACGCGTGCGCACGTTCCACCCGAAGTCGTGGCACCTCACCGGAGATGGGTTCGGCGTGGCGTTCGTCGGCAGCAGCAACCTGTCCCGTGCTGCGCTCGAGACCGGCATCGAGTGGAACCTGCGCGTCGACCGCAACACCCACCCCCGTGCCTGGGAGCGCGTGCGCGAAGCCATCGACGGCGTGTGGGCCCTCGCTCGCCCGCTCACCCCAGAGTGGGTCGCCGGCTACGCCCGCCGCGCGCGGTCACGTCCGACACCCCTACCAGGCGAGATCGAGCCTCGGCGAGCTGCCCCCGTCCGCCGACCCCCACGAGGTCCAGGAAGAGGCGCTGGCTGCCCTGCGCGAGAGCCGGGACCAGGGGCGTCGTCGCGCCATCGCCGTCCTCGCCACTGGCCTCGGCAAGACCTGGCTCGCGTCGTTCGACTACGGGCAGCTGTGGGACGAGCTCGGCCGCCAGCCACGCCTGCTGTTCCTCGCCCACCGCCGCGAGATCCTGCGCCAGGCGGCGCGCACCTACCGTCGCCTCGTGCACGACCGTGGCGGCGACGCGCGCATCGGCTGGTTCCTCGAGGAGCACGCCTCGCTCGACGCCCACCTGGTGTTCGCGTCCGTCGCCAAGCTCTCCCGACCTGCCTACGCCGAGCGCCTCGCCGCCGCATCGTTCGACTACGTCGTCGTCGACGAGGTCCATCACGCCACCGCCGCGTCGTATGGCCGCATCCTGCGTCGGGTCGACCCCGCGTTCCTCCTCGGGCTCACCGCCACGCCCGATCGGACCGACGCCGCCGATGTCCTGGGCCTGTTCGACGACCACGTCGCCTTCCGCGCCGACATCGGGCGAGGCGTCGCGGTCGGGCGCCTGGTCCCGTTCCGCTACTTCGGCATCAAGGACGACATCGACTATCAGAACCTGCCGTGGCGCAACCGGCGCTTCGATCCCGAGGAGCTCGCAAGGGCGGCCCAGACCGAAGCGCGCATGCAGACGCTGTGGCGCGCCTGGGGCGAGCACGAAGGCAACAGGACGCTCGTGTTCTGCTGCAGCATCGCGCACACCGACTACGTCAGCGACTGGTTGCGGCAGCATGGCGTCCGCGTCCGCAAGGTGTACGCCGCCCCGGGCTCTGACGATCGGGACGACGCTCTGGAGGACCTCGCCAGTGGTGCCGTCGACGCGGTCTGTGCCGTCGACGTGTTCAACGAGGGCGTCGACGTCCCCAGTGTCGACCGTGTGGTGATGCTTCGTCCCACCGAATCCGGGGTCGTGTTCCTGCAGCAGCTCGGGCGTGGGCTTCGAGCCGCTGACGAGAAGAAGGTCCTCACGGTCGTCGACTTCGTCGGCAACCACCAGGTGTTCCTCGATCGGCTCAGGACGCTCCTCTCCCTCGGCAGCGATCAGCCCGCAGCCGCGCTCGACCGGCTCCTGGCCTCCGGTCACCTGGAGCTGCCCGACGGGTGCTCGGTCGACCTCGAGCTCGAAGCCAAGCCGATGCTGGAGGCCCGCTTCCGCAGCGGTGGCGTGGACGAGGTCGAGCGGATGTACCGGCAGCTCCGCGAGACCCGCGGCACCCGCCCCACCGCGGGCGAGCTGCTGCGCATGGGCTACCTCCCCTCCACCCTCCAGAAGCGGCACGGGAGCTGGTTCGCGTTCGTCCACACTGAAGGCGATCTGACCGACGGTGAGCGGGTCGCGGTCGACCGAGCCAGGGGATTCCTCGACGAGTTCGAGGTCACCGAACTCTCCAAGTCCTACAAGCTCGTCACCCTTCGCGTCCTCCTCGACGCCGAAGCGCTCGCCACGGGGCTTACCGTTCGGGCGCTCGCGGAGGGAGCGTGGGCCGTGCTCCGTCGATCGCCCGAGCTGCTCCGCGACGTACCTGAGGGCCACCGCCCCCCAGACGTGCCGGATGAGGCGGCGTGGCGCAGCTGGACCTCGTACTGGCGTTCGAACCCCATCCAGGCGTGGACGGGGTCCAAGAAGGCGAAGAAGACCTGGTTCCACCTCGACGACCAGGACCGCCTTTGCCTGTCGCTGGCGGTCGAGCCCGCGTGGTCCGACGCTCTGTCGCGCCTGGTCGACGAGTTCGTGGACTACCGGCTCGTGCAGTACCGGCGCCGAAGCGGAACCACGGTCACGGATGGGTTCGTGTGTCGCGTCACCTGGAACCGCCGCGACCCCATCCTCAAGCTCCCCACACGTGCCAGCACTCGCGTGCCCGAGGGGGACACCGACGTCCGCCTCGCCGATGGCTCGGTCTGGCAGTTCCGGTTCGCCGCCGAGTTCTGCAACGTGGCGCGGCCCGTGGGTGTGTCCGCCAACCAGCTCCCCGACCTCCTCCGGCGGTGGTTCGGTCCGCGCGCGGGCCAGCCGGGCACCGCTTTCGACGTGCGGTTCACGGCCAGCCCGGACGGACTGTGGGTCGAGCCGGTGCAGAGCAACGTCGTCACGTTGTTCCTCGCCAGGGTGTGATCGCCTACCCCGACCTCAGGGCGGCGGCGGGCCACGCATCCGGCGAGATCGAGCCTCCGGAGGCCACACGCGTCTGGCTGCCCATCGAGCGCCCGTCCCTGAGCTGTTCGCCGTGCGGGTCGCGGGAACCTCGATGGACGGTGGCAAGGCGCCGCTTCGAGACGGGGACTGGGCTGTGTTCCGCCTGGCGCGCGGGGCTCCCGCAGCTTCCGTGGCGCACCGTGTGGTGTTGGTGCAAGTGCCCGGAGCGAGCGGCAGCGCGTTCCAGATCAAGCGCGTCGAGCCGAAGGAAGACGGCTGGCGGCTCACGTCCGACAATCCTGCCGGCCCCACGTTCACGCCGGACGAGGACACCGTCGTGATCGCTGCTGGACCGTGCCGTTCGGCCGGAGGAGCTTGCACCGCCGGTCGGGACGTTGGTGCCTACGGACGGTCTGGTCGAGGCGTTCGGTCTGGAGGGCCTGGAGGCGCGGTCTGGCGAATCGAGCGGCCACCGGTTCGAGGTGGTGGACCGCAAGGGAGTGCTCACCGCCCCCAACAGGCTTCGGGTCCAGGGTCCGCGACGGCCGGGCGAGACGGTCTACGTGCTGGCGCCCAGCGACGGCGGCTTGCGGTATCTCGGCGTGGGCCGGTGGCGAGAGGACGAAGGGCGATGGCAGCTCCTCGAGGTGGATTTCGCGACCTGGCGGACCTGGGGCGAAGGGAGGGAGGTCTCGCGAAGCCTGCCGTCGGGCGCGTTGGGGCGGGCGCAGGCGCTTGCGGACGCGCTGCTCGGATTGCCGGAGGAGGAGCGTCGGCTCGAGCGAAGCGGGTTGCGCTCGGCGCGGATCCTGGGTCGTGCGCAGCGCGGCGGTCTGCGGCTGGACGTGGGGGCGGCGAGCGAGCGAACGGTGTCGCTGACCGATCTCGCCTGGGTGATCGTCGCCAACGACGACGTGGAGGCGAACGGCGGCGTCCTCGACGAGGCCCGCGTGAACCACCTGCGGTACCTCCAGGGCACGCCGAAAGGCTCGACGCGATGGATCGACACGGGTTGGGCGCTCACGGCCTGGGAGCGTGGCCGAAGGCTCGTGTCGGGGACACCGTCCGAGGCGATGCACCCGATGCGTGCCGATGGGACCCGGGTGGACGCCACCTTCCGAGTCGAGACGCTGGATGGCCACGCGACCCTCGTGGTGGAGGCGCGCGGCGGTACGGCGGGAAGCGGGTCCGAGGCGAACACGCAGTACGCGGAGGGCCTGCAGTGGCTACTGAGCCGCCTGAGGGACGCTGGCCTGGCGTTGGCGGACGTCGCGCTCGACACGCGAGCCACGACCGGGGTGTCCCGCGAGGAGCGGCGGCTGGACATCACCGACCGATGGCCGCTGGTCATCGACGATCCGGTCGACCTGCAACGGCGGCTGGGGCGAGCACAGGAGCGCTGGGGAAGCCGGAAGGCTCGAAGGGCGGCAACCCGGCGCGACGCATTCGCCTGTGGGTGGACGGAGTGGCCGACGCCGATGCGCTTCGGTCCTTCCTCGAGCCTCAGGTGTTGGAAGGGTCATAGGGGCCGCCAACGAGTCGGCGCAGTCCCCACGACGGATCGACCGTGGCAACGTTTTCAGCAAGTTGCGGAGTCGGATCGTCTGGATCAGAACCGGAGGCCCGAGCACGTCGCCCGCCCGAGGAACGCGTCCGCACGCACCAGCGGGGCAAGCCCTCCACGTTGGTCGCGCGCCGTCCCGATGAGGTCCTGCACGACCTCCGTGCGGGACCGCGCCGGGCAGAGCGCCCGGTACGTCCCGATGAGCCCCGCCACCAGCGGCGCAGCGTACGAGGTCCCGGAGCGGCGCTCGTACCCGCCATCCGCCGTCGCCACGCAGACGCCCTCGCCAGGCGCCGACACCGCCAACGACACCCCCCGCTGTGGTGTTCGACCAGGCTGGGCGGCGACCGCCATCGACGGCACCGACCACGAGCACACCGGGCACGTTCGCTGGCCAGAAGTCCCCAGCATTGGCGCCGTTCCCGTTGCCGGCGGCCGCGACCACTACGACGTCCCGCCGCACGGCGTACGCCACCGCCTTGCGCACCACCTCGGGCGCCGGGCCACGGGCCCCGAACGCCAGCACGATCACTCGCGCCCCATCGTCCGTCGCGGCCGTGATGCCGTCAGCCACATCGTCCGCCGCCGCACGTGGACGAGCCAGCACATCGTAGGACAGCACCTCCAGGAACCGGCCGTCGATGTTCGTGCTCGCCGTCCCCATTCCGTTGTTCGTCACCGCAGCCGCGACCGACGCCACCCCCGTGCCGTGATCGCGTGCGTCGCGGCCCGCCGGGGTCCGCGCCGAGAGCGCGCCGACCAGGTCGGAGTGCCGCACCACCCCCGAGTCCACCACCGCGATGCGCGCCGGTCCCCTCGGGGCGCGCAAACCCAGGAGCGCGTCGTTCCAGCCAAGCTCCGCCGCCTCGACCGGCACCCCGAGCGGGTCGTCGACGACCCCGGACGGGTTCGAGGAGCAGCGCCCGCCCTCCAGGTCTGCATCCAGCGCGACGGGTGCGTTCACCTCGGCGATCACACCTCGCTCCGCGAGCTGCCACAGCAGGATGAGGCTCCGATCTGTCGGCACGTCCACGACGACGGTCCGCGACAGCTCGGCGTCCTCCAGCCCCGACACGCTCGGCACGGCAAGCTCCGCGGACGCCCCGTTCGCGCGCAGGATCGTCTCGAGTTCGTCCGAGGAGCCCGACCAAGGCACCACCAGGCTCGATCTCGGTGCTCGCAGATCCTTTCGGCGGCTCGCTGAGCACGCTGGCCAGCAACACCGCTGTGTACGCCAGGGGCTCCACCCAGATCAGGCTCGGCAGGCGGCCGAAGGCCACGACGAGCACCACGGCGTTCCAGCCGGCCGTGAGCAGCGGGAAGACGGCGGGGACGGAGGGGCGGTGGGGCGCCGGATGCCGCGGAGCACACGCCGGCGGCTCCAGAGGGTGATCCTCCCGGTAACGAGGGCCGCCACCAGGGCGGTCGCGAGCGTCCAACCGACCGCCCAAACCGGCGCGAGCACGTCCATGCGGGCGTACGCCCAGAGGGCACGCAAGTACAGGACCAGGCTCCAACCTATCCACCCGACCAGCAGCGCCCGGAGCCCGAACGCCCACCGCTCCGGCCGCCCACCTGGCTTCTCGCCCCGACCAACTGTGGACCCATCAACCGTCCGCACGAACCGGTCCAGCTGAACCCACTCGAAGGCGAGGCAGGCCAGGGCCGCGAAGAACATCGACCAGCGCAGGAACCCGCACGTGGCCTGGAGCGCAAGCGCGCCGTCAGTGTCCGCGATCAGGAGGCCGAGCAGCAGGCCGAATGTGCCCAGCAGGCCGAACACGCCCCAGAACAACAACCCGCGGACGAGCAGGCCCAAGAGCGACCGCATGCCCTCCTCCAACGCAGAGCCGAGTATGCTCCGGTCGAAACCGATTGGGAAACCGGCCCTCCGCAAGTTGAGCCGCCAGGTACGAACGCCATGGAAATGTCGCTCGAGCTGACCGAGCAGGAACGCGACCACCTGACCGAGGAGATCGCGAGCGCCTTGGAGCAGATGATGGACCTCACCTGTGCCGAGATGGGCCCCCTATGGCTCGAGGCGACACGGCAGCAACGTGTGCACCTCGGCACCGTCAACGAGCTGCCCTTTCGGCCGTCCCCGAAGTACCTCGCGTTGAACAAGAGCTCTCGCTCGAAGTACCGAGGCCTGGCAGCGTGGCGCCACGCCGTCATGTGGCAAGACGTGCTCGTCGAGGTGGCGGACGGCGACTACCGCGCCGCCACAGAAGCGATGTACTTCACGCCCTATCCGGCGAACGAACCACCGTATGCTTGGAGCCGCTCGGGCGAGCGCGCCCCGGGCGTGGCGTCGTTCGGTACCGCGACCACGCTGAAGGACTACGCCAAGGAGGGCGCGTGGCACACCGTCGCGGCGCTCCGCCGACGGGCCCGTGAGCTGGAGGCCAACGGCAGCTGGCACTTCGAGGTGCGCGCCGGCCTCGTGCGCGTCGGGTGCCGCGACTCCCTCGTCGACGTGCTGAAGCTCGAGGCGCTGCCGCCATGGGAGGACGGATGACCGAGGACCGACTCCGACGCTGGGTCCTGGGTCAGCTGCCGCCGGACGAACGGCGCGAGGTCTCGCGGTGGGTCGTGCGCTGCACCGATCCGGACCTCGGGCCCCTCCTCGCCGGGATGCTGCACGAGGAGGCAGAGAACCGCGCCGACGAAGCGCTCGGCGCGCTCGGGCGCGCGTGGCGGAGCCTGGTGGAGCAGTGGCGCGCCCTGCTCGACGCAGGGGAGGCAGGTTGGTCCGGAGGTCTCTCCCCCACCCTCGCCACCTCGGGTGTCCCCACCCCGGTCGTTCAGGTCACGACGGTCGGCACCCGCGTCACCGTCGAGGTGTCCGACACCCACCTCGAGGTCGCGGTGTACCTGACCGATGACGCCGGCCGGTGCGATCGGCTGATCCCCCCGGGTCCGGTCCACGCAGCCGAAGCCTCGGAGTTCGTGGTCTCGGTCGGTGCCCGACCGACCGTGTGGGCGTTCACGGGTCTGGCGCTCCCTCGTGCCTCGGACCCGGTCGACGAGCTGAACGAGGTGCTGCGCGCGTCCGACGCTACGCGCAGCGCCGTCCGCTGGGACCCCGCCCAAGGGTAGCCCACCGTTTGGGAAACCCGGCGTTGGCCACTGCCTCGCTGGGTTCCTTGGAAGGCACGGAGGCGCCCGCCTCCGGACCAACCCGAGGCTCCCATGTCGGCTCGTCCCCTGCTCGCCCACTCCCGGCCCGCACCCCGCGCGTCGATCGTGACCCACCACGCCGCCCTCCGAGGCGTCGAGCGCTTCGGACTCCGGACGACCGCTCGGTCCACCGCCGTGATCGAAGCCGCGTTCGACACGTCCGTGAAGCTGCCGTGGCGGTACGGCCGGCAGCTCTCCCTACGCCCAACGCCCGTGAAGCAGGTCGGGCGGCGGGTCGACGTTCGCGTGGCCGGCTCGATGCTGCTCATCTGCCGCGGGCGTCGCGTCCTCACCACCTGGCAGATGACCGACGCGCAGTTCTCCACCGTCTCCTGGTTCGTGCTCACGGGCGCGTGGGTCCCGGACGAGTCCAGCCAGGACTGACCCGACCATCCACGCGCTCGACAGCATCCTCGCCCCTACACACCTTCGCCACCGCCCCAATCAACCATTCAGCCACGAGGCTCCATCATGTTCGACGACCACCACACCTCCCCACCTGCAGCGGGGCACGCCGAAGGCACGGTCATGACGGCCGTAGGGTTGGGTGCCAGTTCCCCGCTCGTGGAGGCCATCCGGACCAGCCTGAACGCGAAGATCGAGCGGCTGCTGCGCAGGCCGATCATCGCTCGGATCGGGAGCGGCGCAGCGCCACCGGTCGACGACGGGCTCCCAGACCTGTTCCGCGTGTGGGACGCCCTCGAGGATGCAGCGCCGTCCTCGGGAGGCGACACAGGCTCGACGCACTGGGTCGAGGACGCCGACGGGACCTGCCGCTTCGAGATCTCCGTCGACTACGACGATCTGTGGCGCGGTGCCGAGAAGGAGGTGCTCGAGAACGTCCAAGGCACCGTCGAGCAGCACGTCCAGTTCCTGACCGACGAACAGCGACGGCTGCTCGTGGCCTCGCCGAGGGAGTTCGCCGCGCTGAGGCCAGGTCCGGAGACGATCGAGCTCGTCAGCTTCCGGGCGGAGCCGGTCGGAGGCTGTCAGCGCGTGGTCGAGCTCACGGTGGCTGCGGTACCCGCGGGGCGTGACCACATCCGGCACGTCGCGATCGTCCCCAACCTCATCCCTCTCCAACGCCAACTCTCGGCGCTCGCGACCATCGAAGGCGCGGCGGGCGTCCCCGAGCTGGCTGCTCTGCGGGTCCTGCTGGGCCTCGACACGGCCGCAGCGCTCCCGGCCGTCGACGCCTCGGTGGCGCCGGGCCACCCGGAAGGGCTGGACGAGTTCCAGGCGGAGTGCGTTCACAAGGCGCTGACCACCCCACACTTCGCCGTCATCAAGGGACCACCCGGATCCGGGAAGACCACGGTCATCACGAACATCATCCGCCGGGCGCTGGAACGGGGCGACCGCGTACTCGTCGTCTCGCCCACGCACGTCGCGGTCGACAATGTCGTCGAGAAGCTCGCGCCTCGCGGACACGCGGGGGACGTGGACGACCTGGAGCCGCGCACCATCCCCATCCGCTACGCGGCGAAGGACCGCAGGCTGTCCGAGGGAGCCCGCGCGTACTGGGTCGGCGCGAAGCGGCAGCTGCGCGGGGCGACGATTGGCCGCCGCATCCAGGACGCGCTCATCGCTTCCGTGCCGATCGCCCGTGCCCTGTTCTCCCACGTCGACGCCGACGCAGGCGGGCGCGCTCCGATCTCGGCGGCCGTCGCCGACTCGCACGGCGTCATCTGCGGCACCCCCATCGGCATCCTGTCGTTCGAAGGGGTCGCTGCGGCCGCACCTGGCTCGTTCGGCCTCCTCGTCGTCGACGAGGTGTCGAAGATGACTCTCCCGGAGTTTCTCGCCATCGCCGTGAAGGCGAGGCGGTGGGTCCTCGTCGGCGACCCGGAGCAGCTCCCGCCGTACAACAGCGCCGAGGAGAACGCGGACACCCTCGACGATCTCATCGAGCCGATCATCGACCTGGCCTGTACTACGGCAGCCGTGCTCGAGAAGACCCACTCAGCCAACCGCCCGACGCTCCGTCTGGTGGTGGCGTCGTCGGACCCGGACCGGGCGATGCGGGCGCTCCGCACCCACGTCCGGGCGGCACAACTGACCCATCTCCCGCCCCTCTCCAGCGTTCGTGAAGCACGATCCGTCGGCGTCGTCGTGTGCTCGCCCGAGGAGGTCCAGGATGCGGTGACGAACCTGTCGCCCGCCCGTGACCGCGACCGGACGCACTCCCCCGGCCTGTCCGGCACTGTCGAGATCCTGGTGGAGCGCGGCGTCGCCGTACAGCGTCCTGCCTTCGCGAGCGGGGTGCGGCTCCTGGATGCTCGGAGACGCGCGCAGGTCGCCGTCTTCGAGAACGCGTTCAACACGTACCACGCGCAGCCCTGGTCCCAACGTGCGGCCCAGCCACTCCGCCTGGTCGGCCTTCGATCCGCACTCGACAAGTACCTCCCTTCCGCGGAGGGCATCGCCGAGGTCCGTGGCCTACGGCTTCCGGAGGCGAAGCAGGTACGGGAGGCTGTCGTCGCCGCCATCGCCGAGCGGTTCGCGGCCAACGCGGTGTCGGTCTACGACTGGCTCACCGGCGTCCCGGTCGAGCAGTTCGACGTGTCCCCGCTGCAGGAGCTGGCCGGCGTGGTTGCTCCGCTCGAGCCGCTCCGCGCCGCGGTCCGGCCCTTCGTGGGGACGCTCCGGAAGCAGTACCGGATGCACCCGAGCCTCTCGCTCGTCCCGCGGACGATCTTCTACTTCGGCGAGGCGCTCGAGGACGGGATTCCGAGGCCAGGCGGCGGGTGTCGGGTGCGTCTGGTACAGGTGGAGGCCGACGGGCAGGGCGGCGAGGACAACGACAACGAGGCGACGAAGATCGTGGAAGCCCTCGAACAGCTCAGCGCTGCGCACCGCGGGAAGCCGCTCCCGAGCATCATGGTGATCACCCCGTACCGCGCCCAGGAGCGGCGGCTCGAGGAAGTCGTCCGGATCGCGCGGATGAGGGGCACGCTCGACCACGTGACCGTCGACGTCTGCACGCTCGACCGATGTCAGGGCCGCGAGGCGGAGTACGTGTTCATCAGTCTCGTACGGAACCGCGCCACGCACTTCCTGGACGCGCCCAAACGCTGGAACGTCGCCCTCACCCGCGCGATGCAAGGGCTGTTCGTCTTCGGCGACATCAACGCATACCTCCGCGAGGCGGCTGCCGCGAACACCCGGCACCGACGAGGCGGCCCGCGGCCACCCATCAGCATCCTCGCGAAGGTCCTCGACGCCTACTCCCGACAGCTCGGTCGGGCCGGCACCGGGAGGGCGTCTTGAACCGCCACGCCGACGCGGACGCCACGGAGGTGGCGCTCTCGCGCGCAGACCTCGAGGTGCTCTGCGTCCTGTACGTCATCGGGACCCGCGGCTGCCCGGTGCTCGACGTGGCGTCGCGCCTCGGGCTCTCGCCATCGCTCGCCGAGGCTGTCGCCGAAGGGATGAACCCCCTCGTGGTCATGGGGCTTCTCGACCGCACGGAGGACGGGATGTTCCGCGTGACGGAGGCGGGGCGGAGTCGGCTCGAGGACACCCTGTCGGACCTCGGGATCGCCTCTCGCCCTGTCTAGGCTACCCGTTCCGGCTCCGGTCGAACACGTCGGCTGGGTCTCACGTCCCCGGAGCACCACCATCAACAGTGGTCGAACCCGGCCGCGTCCCAATCGAAATCTCGTACACATCCGCGAGGTTGAATCGGTACAAGCCGTCGCCGTGGGGTCCAGTATGGTACTGGCCGAACCCGTCGTACCCGCCCGGGATGCGCACCGCCTCCGGCTCTTCCAACAGGAGGTACGCCTGTTGGTGCCCATGCTCGTTCCGCTCGATGGTGACTCCGCGACAGACGGCTCGAACCGGGTACGGCCCTTCGCTCTCGAGCATCAACATGATCGAATCCCATCCTTGCACGACCACGACCTCACCCACCGCCTCGGTGCGGATGCGCTCCAACACGGCCCAGTCCTCCGCGTTGGGCTCCCAAGCGGCCCGTTTCGCCTCGATCTCGCGCGTCCTCCTGGCGAGCTCCTCGGCGCTGGGCTGGCCCTCGAGGGGCCGATCCGGTCTGGAGGGCAGGTGGCTTCCCCCGACAGTGGGCGTCAGCGCTCGAGGTCGTCCGGCAGCTCAACCCGCGTCTCGGCGACACCGAAGTAGTCCCGTTCCACAGTGTGGAAGTTGGCCACGAACCGAGGAAGCAGGTCCGCGCGCGCATCGAAACGGAACCAGTCCACCGCGTCGCGCACCCGGCGCACGAGGCGCGCATGCTCGACGTGACCGCCTTCGACCATCGCACTCACGTCGGCACGGTCGTCGCCGTGGAACCGCTTGAGCTTCGTCACCACCACGTCGGTCACGCTCAGCACCGCCAGGTCGAAGTGCGACAGGCCGAGGTCCCTCGGCGACCATTCCGCGCCCGGCGGGAGGAACGGGATGCCGGAGCCCACCACCTCCAGGTAGATCCGGTGGCGCCGGTGCAACGCGCTGTCCCGCCCTGCCAGCGCGAGCAGTCGCTCCCGGACCGCTGCGACCTCCTGCGTCTCCAGGATGTCGCCGTCCTTGGTGCCGCGCACGTAGTCGGTCTGCAGGAAAAGCGCGGCCGAACCGAACAGCGGCAGCCGGATCCGCCGGTCGCCGGGCGTCCAGGCCGCATCGACGTCTCGGAGGAACTCGTCAATCGGATGCATGGGCCGCATCGAGGAACGAGCGAAGTCGTCCGGCTGTAGCGCCGTCACCACCCCCCACCGGCGCGAGAGTGGAGAAGCGGCCGACCACACCTCCTGCCAGGTCTTCGGCGAGCGGATGGCGCGGTCCAGCGGGTCCGGCGCCGGGGAGGCGGGGGGCTCGACGTGGGCCAGGAACGCGGCCAGCACCACCTCGGCGCGGCGGGACCGCTGGCGCCACGGGCCTGCAGGCGCGGTGGTGGAACGGGTCGCGGCGACGACGTTCTCCACCAGCCACCCCAACCGGTTCGGCACGCCGGCGACCGCGAGGTCATGTTGCAGGGGCGGGAGCGCGAGCTCGTCGATGCTCCACACCACCACCGGCGCGAGGGCCGTCAGCCAGCGCTCGGAGCGCGGTTCGAGCAGCACCGTCCGCACGGCGTCCGCTGGGCGGGTGTACCGGCCGCTCGGGACGACCTCCGAGCGCTCCCGCAGGTGCTTCGCTCCGTGCCGGACGAGGGCGTTCTGGAGGTCCCCGTCGTCGTCCTCCTCCACGCCGAACCCCGCGAGGTCCACGTTGAACAGCGCGAGGACCGTGAGGAGGTGCTCGGCGGCGAACGACCCATCTCCCGCCTCGAGCTCGCTGAGCCGGGACTGCGACAGGCCCAGCTTCGCGGCGAGCTCGGCCTGCGTCCACCCGCGGGCACGTCGCAGGCTCCGCACTTGGGCGGCGATGGCCCGGCGGGTGCGGGAGAGCTTCGAGTCGTGGTCCCGGGTCTTCGTCATCGCAATACCGATGCGTATATCGCTTTCTCGATACACATGTGACCCAAAACCGTCGAGCACAACGTCAGCATCGCGGTCATCCGACCAGTCCGGTAGCTGTATCAGCGGTCGAGCACGCTGCGTAGGCGCATCCAGGCTGGCGAGATGGATACTCCATCAAGGGACACCATCAGCCTCGACTCGTAGACTCTGGTCGAATGTCTGGTACACAGCGCCCATTCGGCGGATCGCGATGGCCATGGCTGCGGCGGTCCCCATCAGGTCCTCGCGGAGCACTGCGAGTTCGAGGGACCCCTGGATGGGCGCTGTGTACCAGACGGTCCCTGACGTGGCGCGACCAGGTCGATGTGCGCAACCAGACCATCGCGCCCTCGCCCCTCCGGTCCCGAAGCTCCCGCGCCGTGATTCGTCCGTGGGCGTGCTCGATCGCGTGGCGAACGGCGAAGGCAGCCTGGACTTGGTTCCAGACACGCCCTCGGGCATCGGGGAAACGGGTCCGGAACTCCTCCTCATCCTCCTCCGTCGGGTGGGGCTTGAGTCCGAGGTCGGACAGGACCTTCATGAACTGGTCCAGGCCGTGGCGAGGCACCGCTTGCTCGATGAAGGCCAGGATCGGATCCTCGAAGCCGGTGTCGATGCATTGCTTCGCGAACTCCTGGACCTTTCGCCCATCGTTGAGGAGCTTGTCGAGTCCTGCCGGCGCCTTGCCACGCTCTCGGGTGGACTCGACCGCGCGATGCACCACTTTGGCTGTCAGGATCTTCACGAAGAGCTCGAACTCGGTCTTCAGCCCCACCAGCGCAGCCTTGCCGGCGCGTCCGCGCACTTTCGACGCATCCGGTGGGGTCACCTCTCCCATGAGAGCACGGTACGCCTGGGCCCTCTCGGTCATGACGTTGCCCAGGTGGTGGTGGGCTGCCTCGTAGATGGCCAACTGGCGCAGGAGGTGGTCCTGCGCCATCGCCACGTAGAAGCTCATTTTGGCGGCGGGGATGCTCATCGGTCTTGCCGTGGAGTATTGGGCAGACTACCTCACATCCAGGCCACCAGGGCACGTCTCATGACTCCGAGCTACCTTCCTCCGCAAACTCGAGGGCGTGACGCGTCATGACCTTCGAAGAGCTCCACCAGGCCATCCGCTCCGCCCTCCAGCGCGCCCGCCTCGAATACATCCCGACGAGTGCAAGTCGGAAGCGGTCGTTGAGGCGCTCGCGGAGGTCGAGCCCGAATAGCGTCCATCGGAGGTCGGTAGAGGATGGAGCGGGTGACGAGAGTCGAACTCGCCGATTCCGGAGTGGCGCTCCGGTGCTTCCGCTAGGCGGCTTCTCTGCGGCTTGTTCCCTTCGCTTTCACCGCCGGACGCGCTCCCCTTCGGCATCTGACTGAAGCCAGATGGCACGTCCGGCGCCGAAAGCTCGTGACCTGCGCCTTGTTCAGCCTGACCTCGAGGCGACACCCGCACGATCGCTGCGGCAGGATTCGAACCTGCATGGAACCCGGGTATGAACCAGGCGCTTTCCCATCAGCCACGCAGCGGGGACGAGGACGGCACACGGCGAAAGACCGGCGCCGACGGACGGAAGTGGAGACGGCGCAGGGAGTCGAACCCTGCCAAGACGAGGTTGCAGCTCGCCGCCGACCCGGTCGGCCTCGCCGTCGAGAAGAAGTTGCCGCGGTAGGATTCGAACCCACGATCTCTCGGATCAAAGCCGAGCGCCTTCCCACCTTGGCTACGCGGCATCAACAACAAATGCCTACGCATACGTCACAGACGATTCACCCCACCGGGTGCATCTACGACGATGCAATCACAGGGCCCAGAACGACGAAGCCCCCAGGTCCGTCTCCGGAGCCGGGGGCCTCGTTGCTCGCGCCTGGTGGGCTAGAGCATGGAGACTCCCGGCTCGATACAGCCGTTCTGACCGCACATTCCGATGCAGCGACACATGGAGCCCATGACGCCGGCCATCGCGCGCACCACGGCACCGCGCCGCTCCTGGGCGAGTTGGGTTCCGGTGATCGCGGCTTGCGTGGACATGCTGATGTTGTAGTCCATGGGGATGCACACGTCAACCAAGATCGTATCGATTCATCGTCGTGTCCGATCCCACCGCCCTCCGGCGTCTGAGTCTCCGTGCCCCTCCTCGTCCATCGCTCCAACCGCACCGAGCGCCTCGTCGCGGCCCTCGCCGACCACCTGGCGTCGCCGACCGACGACCCTTTCGCCGCCGACGCCGTCGTCGTGCACGGCAAGGGCCTCGAGCGCTACCTCCAGCACGCCCTCGCCCAGCGCCTCGGCGTGTGCGCCAACGTCCACTTCCCCTTCCCGCAGCAGCTCCTCGCCCAGATCCAACGGGCAGCCCTCGGCGACGTCGCCACCTGGACGCGGGACGCGCTCGTGTGGGCGCTGCTCACCGCCCTCGACGACCCCGCCGTCCTCGGGCACCCGGCGCTCTCGCCGCTGCGCGCCTGGCTCGCCGTCGATCCGCAGTCCGGCGACCGGCGCCGCATGGAGCTCGTCCACCAGCTCGCCTCCCTCTTCGAGCGGTACGCGTCCTACCGCCCCGAGCTCGTCGCCACCTGGGCCGATCCGGAGGCCGATCCCGGCTGGGAGCCCGTGCTGTGGCGGGCCGTGGCCCAGCGACTCGACGGCTCGGACCCGGGCTCGGTCGCGTTGCGGCTCGAGCAGGCCCTGCGCGATGGCGTCGCTCTGCCCGGCGTCCCACGTCGCATCGCGTTCTTCTCCGTGGGTACGCTGCCGCCGCTGACCCTGCGCCTCGTGGACGCGCTCGCCACCCACCGCGACGTCCGCCTCTTCCTGCTCTCCCCCAGCCGCCGCAGCGACGGCGACCACCCGCTGCTCTCCTCGCTCGGCAGGCTCGCCCGCGACTTCGAGCGCGGCGTCGAGGCCCTCTCCCCTGCCCTGCTCGACGCCTGGACCCCGCCCGACCCCAGCACCGTCCTCGGCGCCCTGCAGGCCGACCTCCTCGAGGGACGCACGACCCGGCGTCCCCTCCCCGCCGACCCCAGCGTGCGCCTCCACGCCTGCCACGGCCCCGCTCGCCAGGTCCAGGTCCTCCGCGACGAGCTGCTCTGGCTGCTGGACACCGTGCCCGACCTGCAGCCCCGCGACATCGTCGTCATGGCGCCCGACATCGAGGTCTTCGCCCCCCTGGTCCAGGCCACCTTCTCCGACGGCGCCGTCGACTGGCACCGCCGGCACGAGCACCCCGGTGGCCTCCCCCGCATCCCGTTCCGCGTCGCCGACCGCGGCTGGGGGCACGGCAACGCCGTCGCGCGCTTGCTCCTCGGCCTGCTCGAGCTCGTCGACGGGCGGCTCACGACCTCCAGCGTGCTCGACCTCGCCGAGCTCCCGCCGGTCCAGGCGCGCTTCGGGTTCGACGCCGAGGACCTGCCCACGGTGCGCGAGTGGGTGGTGGGCAGCGGGGTTCGCTGGGGCGCCGACGCCGCCCACCGCGTGCAGCACGGCCTGCCCGACGACGACGCGTACACCTGGCGCTTCGGGCTCGACCGCCTGCTCCTCGGACAGGCGACCGCCGGCGACGACCTGCTGCTGGACCGCGTCCCGCTCACCGGCGTCGAGGGACGGGACGAGCGCGCACTGCTGGCCGGCGTCGTCGATCTCGTGGAGACCGTGCTCGACGGCCTCGCCCACCTGCGTGAGCCTCGCCCCCCGGCCGCCTGGCGCGACGCGCTCCTGGCGCTCGTGCACGACCTCGTCGACGTAGGTGGCGCCGGCGCCTGGCAGCTCCGCCAGGTGGAGCAGGTGCTCACTGCACTCGCGGGCGGTGGGACCGCCGGGGACCTCGATCGACGCGCGCTGATCGTGTGGCTCGCGGAGCGCCTGGGCACGCCCGACCCCGGCGCCGGCTTCCTCTCCGGCGGCGTGACCTTCTGCCAGCTCGTCCCCATGCGCGCCATCCCGTTCCGCGTCGTGTGCCTGCTCGGGATGGACGACGGCGCCTTCCCGCGGACCGGCGCGCGGCTCGGCTTCGACCGCATGGCGGACGACCCGCGTCCCGGCGACCGCTCGGTGCGCGACGAGGACCGCGCGCTGTTCCTCGAGGCGATGCTCTCCGCGCGCGACCGGCTCGTCGTGCTGTTCACCGGGCGCGACCCCACCGACGACCGCCCGCGCCCACCCGCGGTCCCCGTCGCCGAGCTGCTCGACGTGCTCGACGCGACCTTCGGCACCAGGGACGGACGGCCGGCACGCGACCACCTGATCACGCACCACCCGCTCCAACCCTTCGCGTTCCGCGCGTTCGACGGCTCCTCACCCGCCCACGACCGACGGATGCTCCGCGCCGCACAGGCCCGTCTGCGTGAGTCGCAGGATCGACCACCCTTCCTGACGAAGGAGCTGCCGGCGTCGCCGTGGCCCGACACGCTGCCGCTCTCGACCCTCCGGCAGTTCTGGGCCGCGCCCATCCGAACCTTGTTCCGCGTGAGCCTCGGCGCCTGGTCGTCCGACGACGAGGTGACCGTCGAGGACCGTGAGCCGCTGGACCTCGGTGGTGGCCTGGAGCAGTGGGCGCTGCGCGCGGCGCTGCTCGATCGTTCGATCCGTGGCGACGACCTGACCGAAGGCGGCGAGGCCTGGCGGTGGGCGATGCGCTGCGGGACCCTGCCGATGGGCATGCCCGGCGAGGTCGCCCTGTGCTCCGTGCTCGCCGAGGTCGCCGCCATCCACGAGGCCGCCCGACCCCACCTCGAGGAGCCCGAACGGCGCGTCGCCCTCACCCTGCCGCTGGCGCGCACGACGCTGGTCGGGCACGCCACCCTCCACGGCGACCGTCAGGTGGAGGTCACGGCCTCGAAGATCCGTGGGAAGGCCCGCTTCTCGGCATGGATCGGGCACCTCCTGGTCTGTGCCTGCGAACATCCCGGAGAGACCCACGTCTTCGGCAACGGCGGCACGCACGTCGCGTTCGGTCCGGTGCCTGCCGACGAGGCGAAGGGGCTGCTCGAACGCCTGGTCACGCTGCGCAGCTGGGGACTGCGGTTGCCGCTCCTGTGGTTCCCCGAAGCCTCGTGGCAGCTGCCGCGGGGACTGGACGCCGTGCGGCGTTCCTGGGGCCGGTACCAGGAGCCCGACGCCGAGACGCGCCGGGTGATCGGCGACCGATGCCCGCTCGACCCGGACGTGGACCTGTCGGACGTACGGATCCCGAAGGGCTGCCAGGCCTGGGAGCTGGCCGAGGAGCTGTGGGCGCCCGCCCGCCGGTACGCCCTCGAGGAGGCCCGATGAGCGCCGTCGAGCCCGGCATCACGCTGCTCGAAGCCTCCGCGGGCACGGGGAAGACGTTCCGCATCGCGCACCTGTTCCTGCGGCTGGTCGCCGACGAGGGGCTCGACGTCCGCGCCATCGTCGTCGTCACCTTCACCGAGGCCGCCACCGCCGAGCTGCGGCACCGCATCCGGACGCGCCTGCGGGACGCCCGGCTCGCGCTCGCCGGAGGGAAGCCCGCGGACGAGGTGCTGGAGGCCTGGCGACAGGCCGTCGCGGACCCCGGGATCGCCGATCTCCGGCTGCGCGAAGCGCTCAACGAGTTCGACGAAGCCTCCATCTCCACCATCCACGCGTTCTGCCAGCGGATCCTGCGCCGCCACGCGTTCGAGAGCGGCGCCAGCTTCCGCGCCGACCTCACGGGCGACGTCCGCACGCTGCTCGACGACGTGGTCTCCGACTTCTGGTCGCGCCTGACCCACGACGCCGACCCCGCGATGCTGCCCGCCCTGAAGACCGCGGGCGTGACCCGCGACCTCCTCACCGACCTCGCCGACAAGGCCCGCGACCCCGACGTGCCGGTCCTGCCGCGGGTCCCGCTCCAGCCACCGCCGGACGTCTCCGATTGGAAGCGGACTCACGCGGCCCTGAGGGCGAGCTGGCGATGGTGGGAGGTTCGTGATGCCCTGCGGGCAGCCGACCTGGTGGAACGCAAGACGAAGGCCCACCCTGTGTCGTTCCCCCCGACGACCACCGAGAACCACGCCCGGTGGATCCAGTACGATCTCTGGCGGGTTTCACCGACCGAGGTGCTGCCCGAGGCCGTGACGTGGTTCCGCGAGGAACGCCTCCGCGCCGGCACCCGCAGCAGCCCGCCGCCCACGCACCCCGCACTCGACGCCCTCGAAGCGTTCGCGCTGGCACACGAGGCGCTCCGTGAGCCGCTGCTGGCCTATGTCCAGAGCCTGAAGCTGCGACTGGTGGACGAGGTGCGCGAGCGCCTGCCCCGCCTGCTGCGCGCCCTGAACCTGCGGGCCTACGACGACCTGCTCCGCGACCTGCGCGACGCCCTGGCGGACCCCGCTCGCAGCGGCCCCCTGCGCGACGCCGTCCGCGCCCGCCTGGAGGTCGCGCTCGTCGACGAGTTCCAGGACACCGACCCGGTCCAGTGGGACATCTTCCGCACGCTGTTCGACCAGCGCCTGGTGCTGATCGGCGACCCCAAGCAGGCGATCTACGGCTTCCGCGGCGCCGACGTCCACACCTACGCCCGTGCGTCGCACATCGTCACGCGGAACGAGACGTTACGAGTCAACTTTCGCAGCGACGAGCCCCTCGTTCGGGCGGTCAACCACGTCTTCGGTCGCGCAGGGCTCACCCGGCCATTCGGCGCCGACACCCCGACCTACCCCGAGGTGACCGCGCACCACCCCGTCTCCCGCCGCACCGGCGACGACCGACCCGCGCTGGAGATCCGCTTCCTGCCTCGTGAGAACGCGTCGCTCTCCAAGGGCATCCTGGACCGGAGGTGGCTGGAGCAGCGCCTCCCCGAGCTCGTCGCCGCCGACGTCGTGGCCGAGCTCGAGCGCGGGACCATCGGCCCCGGCGACTGCGCGGTGCTGGTCCGTAGCAACGCCCAGGCCCGCGCCATCGCCCACGCCCTCCGCGCGCGCGGGGTCCCAGCGGTCCGCCGCTCCGACGATCGCGTGTGGAAGAGCGAGATCGCGGGCGAGCTGGTGCCCGTGCTGGCCGCGATCCTCGAGCCGGGCAACCCCGGCCTGCGACGGACGGCGCTGCTGACCGTGCTCCTGGGCCGGACGGGCGAGGACCTGGCGAGCCTCGAGGCCGACGACCTCGCCGCCGCCGACGTCTCCGAGCGCTTCCACCGCTGGCACGCGCGGTGGATCGACGACGGTGTCGGGCCGATGCTCCAGGCGCTCATCGACGACGAGGGCGTGCTCGAGCGGCTGCTCGGCGGCGACGAGGGCCAGCGCCGCGCCACCGACCTGCTCCACCTCGCCGACCTGCTCCAGCAGGTGTCGCGCGCCGAGGGGCTGGGTCCGACCGCGCTCCTGTCGTGGGTGCGTCGGGGCGGCAGCGAGGCCGAGGACGCCATCCTGCGCCTCTCCTCCGACGAGCCCGCGGTCCAGGTCGCGACCGTGCACGGCGCCAAGGGGCTCGAGTACCCCTTCGTCTGGTGCCCCACCCTCTGGTCGGGCGCCTTCCTGACCGCGCGGGACAAGGCGCACCTCGTGTTCCACGACCCCGACGCCGACGACCGCCGCACGCTCGACATCGGCTCCGACGCGTACGACGAGCACCTCGCGCGGCGCGAAGAGGAGCAGCTCCAGGAAGACCTGCGTCTGGTCTACGTCGCGCTCACCCGCGCCCGCCATCGCTGCGTCGTGTACTGGGGTGCGGCCGCGTACAGCTCGGCGCTCGGCTACCTGCTGCACCAGAAGCCCGACGACGGCGACGTCCACGATCGCGTGAACTCGCGGCTGCGCCACAAGTCGGACGCCGACCTCCTCGCACAGCTCCACGAGGTGCTGGCGAGCCCGAACATCGGCCTCACGGAGGTCGACTGGGAGAACGTCCCCACCCGGCGCTGGCGTCCGAGAGCCTCCACCCCACCCACGTTGGCCGTCCGGACGCTGACGCGCACCCTCGCCCCGGACCGCCTGTGGCGGCGCACGAGCTTCACCGCGCTGCTCCGCGGCGTGGACGACCACGATCCCGCCCCTCACGTGGATCACGACGGCGGCGAGGACGTCGACGAGGCCGAGCTCGCGACCGCGCGTGTGCCCCTGGCCGACCTCCCCCGCGGCGCACACGTCGGCACCTTTCTCCACGGTGTGCTCGAGGTCCACGACTTCACCCGTCCGCACGAGCTCCGCGGGGTGTTGGAGCGCCACCTCCCCGCCCACGGGCTGCCGCTGGCCCTCGCGGACGCGTTGGAGCCCGCGCTGCACGACGTCCTCGCCACCACGGTGGGCGGCGTCCGCCTCGACACCCTGCGCCCCGAGCAGCGCCTGAACGAGCTCGAGTTCGCCTTCCCCCTCCGCGGCGGCACGGACACCGTCGATGCGCTCACGGTGCGCGAGCTCGCCGACGCCTTCCGCCACCCCGACGCCCCCGCGGGCTTCGCCGACCGCCTCGCCCGCCTCGAGTTCCTGCCCGTCCGCGGCTTCCTGGTCGGGAGCATCGATCTCGTCTGGTCCCACGGCGGCCGCTTCGCGTTGGCCGACTGGAAGTCCAACCACCTCGGCCCCACCTGGTCGAGCTACGAGCGTCCCGCGCTGGAGCACGAGATGGCCGTGGCGCGCTACCAGCTCCAGGCCCACCTCTACGCCGTGGCGCTGCACCGCTGGCTGCGCCTGCGCGTCCCCGACTACGCCTGGGACCGCCACGTGGAGGGTGTGCACTACCTGTTCCTGCGCGGCATGCACCCGGACCGGTCCACCGGCGTCTACAGCCTGCACCCGACGGCGGCGTTGGTGGCGCACCTCGACGACGTGCTCGGGGGTGGCCGATGAGCCTGCGCGCGCTGCAGGAGCTGGGCCTCCTCGACGGGCTCGACGTGCGCTTCGCCCGAGCGCTGGGACGCCTCGGGGGCACCGACGACGACCGCGTCCTGCTCGCCGCCGCGCTGGCCAACCGCGCCCCTCGCGTGGGCCACGTGGGGATCGAATTTCGCGCCGCGCACACCCTGTCGACCGAGGAGCACCCGCTCGAGCTCCCGGACCCCGACGACTGGGAGGCGGCGGTCGTCGCCTGCACGACCCTGGTGCGACGACCCGACGAGGCACGCCGCACACCACTCGTCGTCGCCGACGGCGCGCTCTATCTGGACCGGTACTGGGACTACCAGCGGCGCCTGGCGGACGCGGTGCGCGCGCGGCTCGACGCTCCGCCACCCACGGTCGACGAGGCCTGGCTGCAAGATGCCCTGGACACGCTGTTCCCCGCCGATCCACGCACCGAGCTGCAGCGGCGAGCGGCGGAGGTCGCGGTCCGGCGACGGCTGACATTGGTGGTGGGCGGCCCGGGCACCGGCAAGACGGCGGTGGTGGTGAAGCTGTTGGCGTTGCTGGCCGGCTCACGCACGGTGCTGGTCGCGCCCACGGGCAAGGCCGCCGCCCGGTTGTCGGAGTCCCTGCGCGAGAACGCCGCCCGCTGGCTGACCGAGGACCAGGCGGAGGCGCTGACGACCGACGCCGCCACACTCCACCGCGCCCTGGGCCTGCGTCCCGGCGACCCTCGCCCGCGCCACGGCCCCGACGATCCGCTGGCCGCCGACGTCGTCGTGGTGGACGAGGCGTCGATGGTGGACCTGCCGCTGATGACGAAGCTGTTCGAGGCGGTCCCTCCGCACGCCCGCCTGATCCTGCTCGGCGACCCCGATCAGCTCGTGTCCGTCGAGCTCGGCTCGGTGCTGGGCGACCTGTGCCAGGTGGACGCGGGTCCGCTGGCACGCACGCGCGTCCGCCTGGAGCACACCTGGCGCTACGCACCGGACTCGGGGATCGGCGTGCTCGCGGAGGCCATCCGCCGGGGCGACGTGGACGCGGCTGTGTCGGCGCTCACCTCGCACGACGACCTGACCTGGATCCGGGAGCCGCCGACCGCCGACGCGCTCCAGGCGACGCTGGTGGACGGCTACCGCCCGGTGTTCGACGCCACCGACCCGAAGGGCGCGTTGCAGGCCTTGAAGCGCTTCCGCGTGTTGTGCGCCCACCGGCACGGGCGGCTCGGCGTCGCCGGCGTCCAGCTCGCCGCGCGCCAGGCGCTGGAGGACGCAGGCCTGGCGCCGCCCAAGGCCCTCCACCGCGGCCTGCCCGTCATGGTGACCCGCAACGACGCGCGGCTCGGCGTCTACAACGGCGACGTGGGCGTGGTGCACCCGGACCCGTCCGCCGGCGGCGCGCTGCGCCTGTGGCTCGAGCAGGAGGGCGAGCCGCGCTCGGTGAGCCTCGCCCTGGTGCCCGAGCACGACGCCGTCTACGCGACGACGGTCCACAAGAGCCAGGGCTCCGAGTACGACCACGTCTACGTCCTGCTCCCCGACCGGCCCAGCCCGTTGCTCACCCGCGAGCTGCTCTACACCGCCGTGACCCGCGCCCGTCGCCACGTCACCCTCGTCGGGCGGCCCGAGCTCGTCGAATCCGCCATCCGCACGGTGACCCAGCGCATGTCGGGGTTGCCGGGGATGCTGAGCTGAACCCGTCAAGGGGTGGACACGTCGCTCGTCTGGGCCGCGAAGGCGTTCTCGGGACGCGGAGTGGACACGAGCACACCGTTCTCGTCGGTCCGGACGAAGCCGCTCGGCGCCGACAACAGGACGGACGCGTGGCCGTCGGCGGCCGTCCGCACGGTCACGGAGGTCCGTGCCGCTCCGTCGCCCATCCGGAGCTGCGTGGTGTCGCCGAGGACGCTGATGTCCACCCGAACGACGCCCTGCTCGTCGACCACCTGGAGCCCTCGCACGCGGAGGACGTCAGCCTCGGGCTCGCCGCGGGTCACGAGGAAGCCGACCACCGCCAACCATGCCGCCAGGTGCAGCACCGACGACACCACCCAGGCCATCCGGCTCATTCGTACCTCCCCCCGTTCAGCTCGCCCGCTTCACCCTGAACGCGCTCCCTCGCCACCGCCGCGTGTTGCGCCAGGAAGGACCTCGCCTCGTCCGGGAGCAGGACCTCCAGGCGCTTCATGATCGGCCAGTTGACCTCGCTCTGCGCGAACCACCGCTCAGTGAGGAGATCCGGTCCGGAGAGGTTGAGCTCCAGCGAGTAGGCGTAGGCCTCGAGCCACTCCGCCCACATCCCACGTTCGAACTCGTCCGCCCCACCCGCGATGTCCGCACACAGCCCCGGCGCCGCAGCCTCGAGCGGCTGGCCGGAGAGCGTCAGGAGACCCTGCACGACCTCCGCCGGATCGAAATCCAACAGGAAGTCCGGATCGCCAGCGGTCGCTGCCTCCGTCCACCAGGCGAGGAGCTCGAGGACACTCACCATCTCCTGACCGACCCGATCCTCGATCGACGCCCGAAACGTCACAGGATCCATGGCCACGGCCGGCAGACCACCCGACTTCGGCTTCGGCACCGCGGACTTCACCCCGAACTTGGCGAGGTCCTTGGCACCATCGATCAGGTACGCACTGGCCTGGGCGTTCTTGAACGCCAGGGCTGCCGCGGTCCCCGCGCCGGCGCTGAGGCCCGTCACGAAGGCACCGAACAGCAGCTCGGCCACCAGCTGTTGCGCCTTTTCCGCCGCCTCGAGGGTCTTCGAGTGACGCTCCCAGGCGATCTCCCAAGCAGCCCCGATCCTGCCCGCGGCAGCCTGGAGTGCCACGTATTTCAGGGTAGCGAGCTGAGTGGCGAGCAGATTGCGCTGACAGAACAGCGTGGGGTCCATCTGCACCGACAGCACCGCTGCGAAGCGGTGGTGCTCCGACGCCCCCGCATCACCCCGCCAGGCGGTCAGGAAGAACGGATGCCGCCCAGCCGCGACAGCCTCGAACTCCACGGTGACCATCGTCCCACGAGTGGTCGTGGTGCCCTGGACGAACGATTGGTTCCCGCCGAGCGCGTGCAGAGCATCTCGTCCTGCGAGGTCGCAGCTGAGGTGCACGGTGTCGCCGACGTGGATGGAGCTGTCCACGCCACGCGTGATCGCGCCGTTGCGGTCTTCGACCGCGAAGGACCAATCCCCGCCACCACCACCCTCGCCCATGGCCTGAGTGGTCCAGTCCTCGACCGCGGGCCCCGCCTGGGCTCCCAGACCGAGAGCCTGTTGCGTGTCCTGGTTCGACCCCAGCGTCGAAGGCGGCGCTTGCGCCGTCACCGATCCCACCCCCTGTTCCGACCCCCGCTCCTGTCGATGATCGAACGCGGTTCCCACAGCCACCTCCCGACCACGGAGAGGGCAAGGGCCGTGCCCAGGAATGACCAGGTTCGCTCGTTGGGTGACAGTGGTCGACGACGGTCGTCGGACACGTCGCGTGGGTCAGGCCAACCGCGCCGCCCGTGACCCACCCGCCAGGGACCACACCTCCACCTCCCCGATGCCGGGCGGGAGGTGGCCGTCGACGACCTGCTTCACCGCCAGCGACCTCCGCAGCACCTCGGCGCTGGGGCTTCCCTCGCCCCACGCGATCACCGCCCGAAGCGCGCCCGTGAGCTCCGGCGTGCCCTGGGGCATCAGGTGCAGCCGGCGACGAGCGGCGGCCAACGCCCGAAGCGACGGCAGGACGGCGTCGAGCGCCTCGTGCCACTCCCACGCGTACCGGAGCGCCTGCAGCGGTGCCGTGACGACCTCGGAGGACCGCGCGTCCTTGAGCTCCACGAGCACCAGCCGGCCAGCGTCGTCGATGGCGAGCTGATCGAGCTCGTTGGCCCCCTTGGGCGCCGGTGGACGCTTCCACCCTCGCTCCACCGACAGCGCGTCGACGGCCGCGTGCGCCGCTCGCACCGCGTCCACGTCGAGGGCTCGTTCTCGCGCCTCGCCGGACGACCGGCCGAGGACGGCCTCGCGGTCGAGCGTGACCCAGGGCTCCTGCAGCGCCATCCACGACGCCTGGACGAGCCCCTCCTTCTTCACCCACCGCGCGTCCACGACCACCCCGGAGAGGTAGGTGCGCAGGGCATCGTCGAATCCGCGCTCATCGACGACCCAGGTCCGGAACAGGCCGTGCGCACACGCCTGGCGCGTGTACGTCGGCGACGCGGTGAGTCGGATACCACCCCGCCCACGTCGCGCCGTGACCAGCCGAGTGAGCCCGCAGTAGAGGTGGACCTCGTCGCGCTCGCGGAACTGCAGGTCGAGCGGTACCCCGGCCACCGACCATGGACGGCGAAGCGGAGCCAGGAAGGCCCCGTCCTCCAGGAGCTCGATCAGCGGCTCACCGGGTTCGCGGTCGTAGCGTACGGTCATCCCCCCTCCTATGGTCCACGTCCGCATCCTGCGATAACCGCCGCTCATGACGCCCTTCTGGAAGGCCGCGGTGACGTTGGTGGGAGCGACGCAGCTCCTCCTGATGGTGACGGGACTCTGGCTGGCATCGGACCTGTACGAGTGGGCGCGGTGGGCCCAGGAGAACCCGGCCTCCGCGGGGATCGTCGTGTCCGACCACCACCCCGGCTACTTCGAGACCTCCACCGGCATGAGCGCCGCCACCCTCCTGGTCGCGTGGGCCGTCGGCGGCGGGGTGCTGCTCGGGCTCACCACGCTCCTGGGAGGCCGCGAGAGCGAGAAGGGCAGCCAGGACCGCTGAGGGGTCGTCGGGATCGCGTAGCCTGGTGCGACCGTCCCACCCGTCCAGCGGAGGCCCACGTGCCCAAGCGCATCCTGATCGCCGGAGAGTCCTGGGTCACCCACTCGATCCACCAGAAGGGCTTCGACAGCTTCACGACCACCGAGTACGTCGAGGGCGTCGGGTGGCTGCGGGACGCGCTCGAGGCGTACGGGTGGACGGTCGAGCACCAGCCGGCGCACGTGGCGGCGCGCTCCTTCCCGCGCACCCCCGAGGCGCTCGCGGCCTACGACGTCGTCCTGCTCTCCGACATCGGCTCCAACACGCTGCTGCTCCACCCCGACACCCTCGTCCGCTCGGTGTCGCTGCCCAATGCGCTCGAGGCGCTCCGCACCTGGGTCGCCGGCGGTGGCGGGTTGGTCATGGTCGGCGGGTACATGACGTTCCAGGGGATCGACGGCAAGGCGCGGTACGCGGGCAGCCCCCTCGAGGACGTGCTGCCGGTCACGCTCCGCAGGACGGACGACCGCGTCGAGGCACCGCAGGGGCTGATCCCCGAGGTCGTCGACCCGAACCACCCCATCGCCGCCGGGCTCCCGAAGACGTGGCCCGCGCTGCTCGGGCTCAACGAGCTCAGCGTCGATCCGGGTGGGTCCCTGGTCGCCACCGCCGGCGGGTACCCGTTGGTCGTGGCCGGCAGGCACGAGCGGGGCCGCGCGGTCGCGTTCGCGTCGGACTGCGGCCCGCACTGGGCGCCCCCGGCGTTCTGCGACTGGGAGCACTACGCGCGTCTGTGGCACCAGATCGCCCTGTGGGCCTCGGGCGGCGTGTGAGATCCGCATCGGGTCGCTCTCGGGGCGTCTTAGACTGCATCCCCGGAGGTCGTGATGCGCATCGGTTGGGTCCTCGGCGTGCTCGCTGCGTGCGGCCAGCCCTCCGCGCCGCCGCCGGTCTCCTCACCGTCGACGACCCCGAGCGCGCCGGACGACACCGCGTTGATCGAGCGCGCGACCGGGTGGCTCGCGGAGCACGTCGACCCGGACGTCTACGGTGAGGTCGACGCGTACGAGGTGCTGCGCCACTGGACCGACGACCTCGACCTCGGCCACGTTCACCTCCAGCAGCGCGTCGGCGGCGTACCGGTGTTCGGCGGACAGGCCATCGTCCACGTCGACGCCAGGGACCGCATCCGCGCGCTGACCGACGACCTGATCCCGGTCGGCGACGTGGACCTCGTGCCCACCTTGTCGGCCGAGGACGCGATCGCCGCGGTGGGTGCCCCCGAGCCGCTCGCGCCCGATCCCGAGGCGGACGCCGCCATCGACACCGCCCCGACCGCGCGCCTGTGGCTGTTGCGCCGCGACGAGCAGGTCCACCTCGCCTGGTCCGTGAGCTGGGCCGTGCTCGATGTCGACGAGCCCACCGCGCCCCGGGTCTTCGTCGACGCACACGACGGGCTCGAGCTCTGGCGGTACGACGACCTGCAGACCGTCCAGATCCAGAACGCCACACGCTACGACGGCACCCAGCCGCTCGAAGTCTATCAGACCGGCGGCACGAAGTACCTCGAGGATCCCATCCGGGACTTCGTTACCCTCAGCTCGGACAGGTTCGGGTACCTCTACTACGTCAGCACGACCAGCTCGACGTTCTCCGACACCACGCTGGCCCAGCTCCACCACGGGACCACGACCGTGGAGGACTACTACCAGCAGGTCCACGGCCGGGACGGCATCGACGGGGCCGGGGGTCCGGGTTCGGTCGCTCGGGTCGAGACCGGTGTCCCCGCCCTGGCCGGCGCGGCCCACTACGGCAACCGATACAACAACGCCTTCTGGAGCACCGGCAGCCAGCTGTTCGTCGCGGGCGACGGCAACGGCTCGCTCTTCTCCCCGCTCGTGTCCCTGGACGTGGTGGCGCACGAGTTCACCCACGGTGTGACCGAGCACACGGCGAACCTGACCTACGCCAACGAGTCGGGCGCGCTCAACGAGTCGATGTCCGACGTGTTCGGCGCCGCGGCGGAGGCCTTCGGCGAAGGTGCGGTCTCGGCGGACACCTGGTGGATCGGGGAGGACTGCTACACGCCGGGCACCGCGAACGACGCCCTGCGGTACATGGAGGACCCGACCGCGGACGGCGCCTCCCGCGACCACTACGACCACCGGTACACCGGCACGGCGGACAACGGAGGGGTCCACTACAACTCGGGCATCGGGAACCTGGCGTTCTACCCGGTGAGCGAGGGCGGCAATCACCCCACGTACGGGGGTGTGCCGATCACTGGGCTCGGCATCGACGTGGCCGAGCAGATCTGGTACCGCGGGCTCACGACGTACGCGACGGCCTCCACCGACTTCCAGGGGATGCGCGTCGCGACGCTGCTCGCGGCCGAGGACCTGTACGGGACGGACAGCACCGAGGAGCAGGTGGTGGACGCGGCCTGGGCCCTGGTCGGGGTCGATCCGTGGGTGTTGTTGCCCCAGGGCTGGGCGTCCAGCGGGGTGGGTGCGCCGTCGGTGGTCTACCGCAAGCCCACCGGGCAGATGGTGATGGCCTTCGAGTCGATGACGGAGGCGCCATCGGCCGACTGTCCGAACGGGAAGTGGTCGATCGGCCTGGCGACCTCGACGACCGGCCGCGACTTCACGATGCTCGGCACGCCGGCGCTCGCGCCCGTCGGCGGGACCTGGCGCTCGTGCGTGGTGGCGCACCCGACGCTGATGGTGGACGAGACGGGCACGGGGTACGACCTGTGGTTCAAGGCCGAGCAGGACGACACGACCTGCGGCGGGGACGCGGCGTGTCTGTACAGCGGCATCGGGTATGCCCACGTCAGTGGTGACTTCACCACGGTGACGGTGGCGTCGACGCCGGTGGTCACGACCTCCCAGGTGATGGGCTACCCCTCGGTCGTGAACGTCAGCGGCACGTACACGATGATGCTCCAGAGCCACCCGGACCTGTACGTGGCGACCGCGGACGTGCCCGAGGGACCGTGGACGCTGGACCCCACGCCGGTGACGAGCATCGGCGTGACCTCGTGGGCGGCGGACGAGGTGTTCAACCCCGCGCTGGTCTGCGAGTTCGACACGCTGCCCAACACGTTCCCCTACAGCGACTACTTCGGCGGGCGCCAGCGGGACGGGACCTGGGGCGACGTGCTGGACGGCGGCGTCGGGCACGCGGTCTCGCAGGACGGCACGAGCTGGCAGCTCTCGGTCGCCACGCTCTACGCGTTCGTGGGGAACGAGCGCTGGCGCCACTGGTCGGCCCTGCGGCACGGCAGCGGGGTGGTGTTCTACTACTCGGAGACGGTGGGCGGCGCGAACCGGATCGGCGTGAAGACGAAGCTCACGAGCTGGTCGAAGACCGGCCTCTCGCCGCGGACCTGCCCACGCCCCGCCTGGTGGTGACCCCGCTTGGGCGGTGTTGTCGACGGCCCACCTTGCCCGGCCATCCCCATGCCAACGCAACCGCCGTGTTGCAGTTCGGCCACCTTGCCCCGCCATCCCCCCGCCCGCGCAACCGCCATGTTGCAGATCGGCGACCTTGCCCGGCCATCCCCCCGCCGGCGCAACCGCCATGTTGCACTTCGGCCACCTTGCCCCGCCATCCCCCAGCGACTGCAACAATCGCGGAGGCAAGGTAGGCCGAATGCAACCGATCGCCGGGTTCGACGCGGGTTCACGCCACCGAACCCCCCGAGAATGAAGGTTCTACCGTCCCGGCCATCGAGGCGTGTTGCATTCGGGGCACCTTGCCTCCCGCCGCGTTGCAGATCGGCCACCTTGCCCGGCCATACCCCCGCCGGCGCAACTGCAGTGTTGCAGTTCGGCCACCTTGCCCCGCCATCTCCCCGCCCGGCGCAACCGCCATGTTGCAGATCGGCCACCTTGCCCGGCCATACCCCCGGCGGCGCAACCGCCAGGTTGCAGTTCGGCCACCTTGCCCGGCCATCCCCCAGCGACTGCAACAATGGCGGAGGCAAGGTAGGCCGAATGCAACCGATCGCCGGGTTCGACGCGGGTTCACGCCACCGAGCCCCCCGAGAACGAAGGTTCTACCGTCCCGGCCGTCGAGGCGTGTTGCATTCGGGGCACCTTGCCTCCCGCCGTGTTGCAGTTCGGCCACCTTGCCCGGCCATACCCCCGCCGGCGCAACCGCCGTGTTGCAGATCGGCCACCTTGCCCGGCCATACCCCCGCCGGCGCAACCGCCGGGTTGCAGTTCCGCCACCTTGCCCGGCCATCCCCCGTGGTCGGCGCGAGCGTCCGATCCTGGCGCCCCGCGCGTCCCCTTCAACGGGAGGTCGCGTGCTTCGTACGACGATGGGTTGTCTCGTCCTGATCCTGGTCGGCTGCTCCGACGACGGCAGAGGGGGCAAAGGGGGGAAGAAGGGGAACTGCGGGGCGTCCGGCTCCGAGTTCGAGGTCGAGGTCCTGGGCGCGACGGTGTTCCCGTACAAGCCCGAGACCGAGTCACCGTGGGACTGGGACGGGGACATCCCCGACTGGATGATCGACGTCACCGACGCGTTGGGCGACATCGCCGGCTCGCCGGAGCTCAAGACCGCCGCCGAGATCCTCACCATCGTGGACGAGGTCGCGCCCCTGCTGCTGACCGGGACCGTGCCACCCGATCCCGTGCTCCAGGTCGTCGCTGCGTTGGACACCGGGACCACCACGACGACCTCCACCTTCTTCGGTGGGACCACCACCACCACCACCTACGGCACGTTCACGTTCGCCACGCTCGACACCGAGGACGACACCTACGAGCCCGTCTTCCGGCAGCGCGTCGACGTCGACCTGTTCTCCGACGAGACCCTCTGGCTCGACGTCTGGGACGAGGACCTCACCTTCGACGACTACGTCGGGTCGGTCGGGCTGAAGCTGCGCGACCTGCGCGATCTCGGAGGGTGCGGCAAGACCACCCTGCGGGGTCCCGTGGACGGCGGGCTCTACAGCGTCGACGTGACCGTCGAGCCCCTCTGAGCGCTCGCTCGCGCCGCGGTCGGCTACGTGCGCGTACGGAGATGCGATGCCGCTGGTGGAGATCACGCTCGACGCCCGGGAGACGACGAACCTCGCCCTGGCACACGCCGGCGTCCCGCTCGTCGAAGCGATCCGCGTCCGCAACCTCGGCGCCGATCGCCTCGAGGGCGCGAGCCTGGAGCTCCAGCTCGGCCCCGACCTCGGGTTGCCCGTGCGGCGCGACCTGCCGCCGCTCCACCCCGGGGAGGTCGTGGAGCTCGAGGCCGTCGAGCTGGTCCTGCCCGTCGAGCGGCTGCGCACCATCGTCGAGGCCGAGCAGGCGCGCCTGTCCTGCCGCCTGCTGGTGGGCGAGGAGGTCCTCGGCACGACCGAGCACCCGATCGAGGTGCTCGCGTGGAACGAGTGGGCCGGCCACCGCGCCCCGCCCGCGCTGCTCGCCGTGTTCGTCACGCCGAACCACCCCGTCGTCTCCACCGTGCTCCGGCGCGTCCGCGACCGCCTCGGCGAGGGTGGGGATCCCGCGATCGACGGGTACCAGCGTCGGAGCCCGGCCCGGGCGCGCGCGCAGGTCGTCGCCCTCTACGAGACGCTCCAGGGCTTCGACCTCACCTACGTCGGCGTCCCCGCGAGCTTCGAGGCCATGGGGCAGAAGGTGCGCCTGCCCGACGTCGTGCTGGCAGAGGGCCTCGGCAACTGCCTCGACGTCTCCCTGCTCGTCGCCGCCTGCCTCGAGCAGATGGGGTTGCACCCGCTGATCGTGCTGATCCAGGGGCACGCGTTCCCCGGCGCCTGGCTCGTCGACGACCGCTTTCCCGAGGGGACCGTGTTCGACGCGGCGCGGCTGCGCAACGCCGTCGCCCTCGACCAGCTCGTGTTCTTCGACTCGAGCACGACCGTCGCCAGGCCGCGGCTGCCGTTCGCGCAGGCGGAGGCCGTCGCCGCGCTCGCGCTGCAGGACGACGCCCGGTTCCAGTCCGCCGTCGACGTCCACGTCGCGCGGCTCGACCGCTACCTGCCACTGCCCGTGCGTCGCACGTTCGAGGCGCCCGCCACGCCCCCGGACGTCGAGCCCACCCTCGCCCAGCGCGTGCTCGCCGAGGCCGCCGCGGAACCGCCACCCAGGGAGGAGGAGCCGCCGCCACCGCCGCCCGAGCCCGTCGTCGCCCGGTTCGCGAAGTGGAAGGAGAAGCTCCTCGATCTGTCGCTGCGCAACAAGCTCCTCGCGTTCCGCGCCGATACGCGGTCCGCCCTGCCGCTCGACGTGGTCGACCTCGCGCGCTTCGAGGACCTGCTCGCCGACGAGGGCGTGTTCGAGCTCCTCCCACGGCCGCCCGTCGATCCGCGCGACCAGCGGGACGAGGGCGTCGTGGAGCGCACGGTCCCGGCGCACGAGATGCTCGAGCGGCTGCGCACCGAGCTCGAGGCGCGCCGGCTGCACTTCCCCTTCGACGAGCCCGAGCTGTTCTCCCGCGTCGTCGCGCTCGACCGCGCGGCCCGCGTGGACCTCGAGGAGGGAGGCGCCAACACGCTGTTCGCGGCGATCGGCTTCCTCCGCTGGTTCGAGTCCGCCTCCAGCGAGCAGGCCCGCCTCGCCCCGCTGCTGCTCGTGCCCGTCGGCTTCGAGGTCCAGCGCTCCACGGGTCGCATCCGCCTGCGCCGCCTGCCCGAGGATCCCGTACCGAACGTCACCCTCGTCGAGAAGATGCGGCGGGACTTCGACCTCGATCTGTCGGCCCTCACCACGCCCCGCGCCGACGACGCCGGCGTCGACGTGGCCGACCTGCTCCGGAGCGCGCGGCTCGCCATCGGCCGTCAGCCCCGCTGGGAGGTGCTGGAGATCGCGTCGCTCGGCCTGTTCTCGTTCACCAAGTTCCTGCTCTGGAAGGACCTCGAGGACAACGCCCGGGTCCTGCTCCAGAACCCCGTGGTCCAGCACATCGCGACCCGGTCCGGACGGGCCTACCCGAACCCCGTGCCCGCCACCTCGCCCGCCGAGCTCGACGCCACCGTGCCGCCCGACGCGCTACCGCTGGTGGTGGACGCCGACTCGACGCAGACGGCGGCGGTGCACTCGGCGCTGCGCGGGCGCTCCTTCGTGCTCCAGGGGCCGCCGGGGACGGGCAAGTCGCAGACCATCACGAACCTCGTCGCCGCGGCGCTCGGCGAGGGCAAGACGGTGCTGTTCGTCTCCGAGAAGATGGCGGCGCTCGAGGTCGTGCACCGGCGGCTGCAGCAGGTGGGCCTCGGCGACTTCTGCCTCGAGCTGCACAGCCACAAGGCGAACAAGAAGGAGGTCACGGCAGCGCTCGCCGCGAACCTCGCCCGCGATACGCGCGTGCCGGACCCGGGGTGGGCGAAGCGCTCGGCCGAGCTGAAGGAGCTCCGCGACGGGCTCGCGGCCTACGTCGAGGCGCTGCACCGCCCGCGCCCGCTGGGGATGTCGTTCTACGTGGCGAGCGCCCGGCTCCTGGCCCTGAGCGACGCCCCACGATTCGGCGTGGAGCTGGCCGATCCCGCCGCGCTGGACGAGGACCGCTGGCGGACGCTGCTCGACCGCGCCTCGCGGTTCGCGTCGGTCGCGACGGCGGTGGAGCCGACGACGAGCCACCCGTTCCACGACTGCCGGCCGACCTCCTGGTCCGAGCGCGAGCAGCAGGCGATGGAGGCGGCGCTGACGGGGGCGAGGTCCGCGGTCCGGACGCTGATCGAGCGGCGGGCGGCGGCGAGCGCGCTCGTGGGCGGCGAGGGTCTGCCCGCGGACGAGGTGTTCGCGCTGACGCAGCTGCTCGGTGACGGTGGGCTGCCCGAGGTCACGACCGACGACGCCGGCTTCGCGGCGCTCGCGGAGCGGACACGCACGGCGATCGAGGCCTGGGAGCTCGAGCTGTCGCGCCGGGCGAGCATCGACGAGCGCTGGACGCCCCAGGTCTACGACCTCGATCTGGCGCGGCTCTCCGCGACCTTCGACCGCTGGGCCCGCGCGTTTTTCCTGTTCGCGTTCCTGTTCCTGTTCTTCCCGCGGCGCGAGGTCCGGACGGCGGCCAGGGGCGCGCTCGCCAACCACCGTGTGGCGGAGGACCTGAAGACCGCGCTCGCCGTCACCACCTCCGCCGACGAGCTGAAGCGCGAGCGGTCGGCGCTGCGCGAGCGCTGGGAGGGCGCGTGGGACGGCGAGACCCTCGACGGGCTCCGCGGAGCGCTGGACCGCGCCACCCGCCTGCGAGCGATTGCACGTCGGCTGCGAGCGGGCGGCCACGAGCTCCCCGCCACGGTCCGCGTCCTGGCCGATCCGACGCTCGCCCCCGCCCGCCGCCAGGCCCTGGCCCATGCCGCCAGCGAGTTCTCCGCGGCCATGGCCTCCGACACCGAAGCGCGCGCTCGGGTCGAGGCGGCCCTCCGCACCACGCTCCCGTCCGAGCCCGAGGCGCTCGCGGCGAAGCTCGACGGCTGGATCGCGTCGGCCTCGAGGTTCCGCGACCAGGCGCTCTGTGGCCGGGCGGCGGTCGGCATGGAGGAGCTCGGTCTGGGCGAGCTCGGTGAGGCCCACCGGCGCGGCGAGCTGCCCGCGTCCCAGGTCGAGCGCGCCTGTGAGGCCGCGCTGCTCACGCGTTGGGTCGCGGCGGTCCGGGACAGCGAGCCCGCGCTGCGCGAGTTCGTGGGGACCGAGCGCCACGCCGCCGTCGACCGCTTCCGACGCCGCGATCGGGAGCACATCGGGCTCGCGGCGAGCACGGTCGTCTCGCGGCTCGAGCAGCGCCTCCCCGCGGGTGCCGTGTTCGCGGACTCCTCGGAGCCCGGCATCATCCAGCGCGAGGCGCGCAAGAAGATGCGGCAGAAGCCCATCCGACGGCTGCTGCAGGAGATCCCGACGCTGCTGCCGCGGCTCAAGCCCTGCCTGCTCATGAGCCCGCTGTCGGTCGCGCAGTACCTCCCCGCCTCCGGCCAGCGCTTCGATCTGGTGGTCTTCGACGAGGCCAGCCAGATCTGTACGCACGACGCGATCGGCGCGCTGGCGCGTGGCGAGCAGGTGGTGGTGGTGGGCGACAGTCGCCAGCTCCCGCCGACGAGCTTCTTCTCGCGCAGCGTGGAGGAGGCGCCCGACGAGAACGACTTCGACGAGCTCGAGTCCATCCTCGACGAGGCGGTCGCCGCCGGGCTCCCCGAGCAGATGCTGGGCTGGCACTACCGCAGCCGCCACGAGGCGCTGATCCAGTTCTCGAACGAGCACTACTACGAGGGCCGCCTGTCCGTGTTCCCCGCCGCTCGCGGGCGCGTGACCGACCTCGGGCTGTCGTGGCACCCGGTGCCCGACGGGGTCTACGACAAGGGCGGGACGCGCACGAACCGCGGCGAGGCGACCGCGCTCGTGGCGCACCTCGTGGAGGCCCTGCGCCGCACGACGCCCGGCGCGCGGACCTTCGGCGTCGTGACGTTCAGCCAGGCGCAGCAGACGCTGGTGAGCGACCTGCTGGACGCCGCGCGCTCCGCCGATCCCGAGCTCGAGCCGCACTTCGCGGGCATCGACGAGCCGGTCTTCGTGAAGAACCTGGAGAACGTCCAGGGCGACGAGCGCGACGAGATCCTGTTCAGCGTGGGCTATGGGCCGGACGCCAACGGGCGCGTGTGGATGAACTTCGGTCCGCTCAACCGGGCCGGCGGCGAGCGGCGGCTCAACGTCGCCGTGACCCGTGCGCGCCAGAAGCTCCGCGTGTTCTCCACGCTCACGCACCAGCAGATCGATCTCGCGCGCACGGCGTCGAAGGGGGCGCGTCACCTCAAGGCCTTCCTGCGCTACGTCGAGGAGCAGGGCGGTGAGCGGCCGGCGCGCACCGGCCCGAGCGGGGACTTCGACAGCGACTTCGAGAGGGAGGTGTACGACGCACTCGTCGCCGCGGGGCACACCGTGGACACGCAGGTGGGCTGCGGGGGGTACCGGATCGATCTCGCGGTCGCGCACCCCGATCGGCCCGGGGAGTACCTGCTGGGCATCGAGTGCGATGGTGCGGCCTACCACTCGGCCGCGACCGCGCGGGACCGCGACCGGCTCCGCGAGCAGGTGCTCCGCGGCCTCGGATGGCGGATGCACCGGATCTGGTCGACGGACTGGTGGTTCGCGCGCGACCGTGAGCGCGAGCGCCTGGAGGCCGCGATCACCGAGGCGATGAGCGCGCCGACCGAGTCCCTGCCCGAGCCCCCTCCCCCACCGCCGCCGCAGCCCGTCCGCGTGGAACAGGCCCCGGCGCCCACGAGCCCGGTCGAGCCCTACCGGGTGTGCGTCCTGCCGGTGTTCTCGGAGGATCCCGAGGCGATCCACGAGGCCCGCCGGGCCAACGAGGTCCGCGGCGCCATCGCCCGCGTGGTCGCCGAGGAGGCCCCGCTGACCGTCGACCTGCTCGCGCGGCGCGTGGGCACCGCCTTCGGAGCGTCGAAGCTCACGAACCGCCTGCGCAAGCGCATCCTCACCGTCGCGAAGGGTGTGGAGGTCCGCGGGAGCACCGTGTGGCCCGCAGGCGCCGACCCCACCGCGTGGACGCGCATCCGGGGTCCGTCCGAGGACGGCACCACCCGCGACGCCAGCGAGCTCCCGCCCGAGGAGATCGCTGCCGCCGCCGCCTGGCTGCTGGCGACGAACCTGTCGATGCCGACGCAGGATCTGTCCCGCGAGACCGCGCGTCTCTTCGGCATCCAGCGCCTGGGGACGCGAGTGTCGGAGGCGATGAGCGCCGGCCTGGACGTCCTCGTCGCCCGCGGCCTGGTCACCGTGGACGGCGACCGCATCCAGTGGAGGGGATGACTGTGCACTCCGATCAATGGGCCTTCCACCAGCTGCATCGCCGCCTGCTCGACGGCGCCCCACCGGCGGACCTGCTCGAGCCCTGGTTCCGGGAGTTCGGCGACGAGGAGCGGCGCTGGATCTCGCGACTGCGCGCGGACGATCCGAGGACGCGACCACCCATCGAGGACCTCTGGCGTCTGTACGCCCTGTCACGCGTGTCGGATCTGCTGATCACGAGCACGCAGCAGGCGTTCGTGAACCCGGACGGCTGGAACCTCTCTGCTGGCACGGCGAGCGACCATCGTGCGCTGCTCGCAGGTCTCGACCTGGAACCCATCGGTTCCCGACCCTTCCACCCGGTCTTCCACGAGATCGTGGAGGTCGTGGCGGCCGACGATCCGTCGGAGGCCCCCTCCATCGTCGGTCCGGCGTTCTGGGACGGCTTCATGCATGGGCCGCTGGTGATCGCTCGAACGGGCGTCCGGGTCCGCGCGGGCCGCCAACACGTCGCGGCCGAGGTCGCCGAGCGCTCCAGGCTCTACTGGAGCTACGCGAGACAGCGTCGTCCCACGCTGGACCTGTCCGATGGTTGGGGGCACAACTCCCAGTGGCGAACCAGTTTCCGTCGCGACCTCGTGCTCGATGGCGTGGTCTACTTCAACGTGGACGCCGACCTCTTGCCCCAGGACGAGTTCGTGGATTCGGAGGTCACGGGTCGCGACCTCGGGGACCTGGTGCGCCATCGCTGCCTGATCCGAGAGCAGCTCCCCGACGACGATCTGTGGCCCTGGGACACCCCCTGGGTCGAGGACCTGACCTGATGCGACCACTCCAGTCCACTTAGCGACACCTTGGACTGGTCAGGATGAATTGGATCGGGCCACTCTACGGGTGTGACCGGGAGGTGGACCGTGGTCGGGTGGCATCGGGTGCCGCAGCGGGTACGCGTGGTGGGGGCGCTGATCGCGCTCTACCTGCTGTGGGGATCGACGTTCCTGGGGATTCGACTCGCGGTCGAGACGGTACCCCCGCTGACCGCTGCGGCCGCGCGATGGCTCCTGGCAGGTGGACTGCTCTACGCGTTCGTCCGCCCGCCCGGAGGATCCACCTGGCGGGCGTGGGGCGGCTCCGCGCTGCTCTCGGTGTTCCTGGTGGCGGCGAGCAACGGCGGCGTGACCTGGGCCGAGACGCGCATCCCGAGCGGCATCGCCTCCCTCGGCATCGCGACCGTGGCGCCGTGGCTGGTGGTGCTCGACGCGCTCCGGCCGGGTGGGCGACGCCCGACGGCGATCACCGTCGCGGGCGTGGTGCTCGGGATGCTGGGGGTGGCCTCGCTCGCCGACCCCCGGTCCCCCGTGGACCCCGTCGCGCTCGTGGTCCTGCTGGGTGCGGCCTTCGCGTTCGCCGTGGGGTCCACGGTGGCTCGGGCCGTGCCACCCTCGGGCTCGGCCGCCGCCGCGACCGCGCGCCAGATGCTCGCGGGTGGCGCCCTGCTCCTCGCGCTCGGGCTGCTGGGCGGCGAGGCCCCGTGGACCGCACACCCGTCGACCACCTCGCTCCTCGCGCTGGTCTGGCTCGCGCTGTCGGGCTCGCTCGCGGGCTTCACGCTGTACGGGTGGCTCGTGCGCTCGGCGCCGGCGGCGGTCGTGGGGACCTACGCGTGCGCCAACCCGATCGTCGCGCTGGCGCTCGGAGCGGCGGTCCTGGGCGAGCCGCTGGGGCCGCGGACGCTGGTCGCAGCGGCGCTCGTGGTCGCCGGCGTGGGGCTGGTGGTGCTGGGCCCCTGGCTGGCCGGTCCACCTCGACGTAAAGTGGACTGGTCCGCGGACGGTGTGGACGGAGGAGCGGACGATGGCGCGGGTCGAGGAGGTCCTGGGAGACTGGTCGGCGGGCCCGGGGCCCCTGCAGCGCAAGCTCGCTGACGCGCTGCGGGCCGCGATCTCCGTTGGGTCGCTGCCTCCGGGGACACGCCTGCCGGCGGAGCGCGCGCTCGCCCAGTCCCTGGCCGTGAGCCGGAGCACCGTCGTGGCCGCGCTGGCCGCGCTGCGCGACGAGGGGCTGGTCACGAGCCGGCACGGCAGCGGCACCCGCGTGGCGGTCGACGCGCGGCGCCGCCTCCCCCGCACCGATCCGTCGCTCGCGCTGCGGCGCAACGTGGTGGCCGAGGCCTTCGTCGATCCGAACGCCGGCGCCATCGACCTGCTGGGGGCCTCGGTGGAGGCGCTCCCCTCGATCGGGCCGGCGCTCTTCGCCGAGGCGATGGCCGACCTCGGCCCGCACCTGTCGCACTCGGGCTACCACCCGTTCGGCCTGCCCGAGCTCCGCGAGGTGGTGGCGGCCCACCTGGCCCACCGCGGAGCGCCCACCCGGCCGAGCGAGGTGCTGATCACCAACGGCGCCCAGCAGGGCCTGGCTCTTGCGGCGTCGCTCCTGCTCCGACCCGGCGACACCGTGCTGGTGGAGACCCCGACCTACCTCACGGCGATCGACCTGCTCCGCGGCACGGGCGCGCGGCTCGCCCCGGTGGCGACGGGACCCGAAGGCGTCGACCTGGACGCGCTCCGCGAGGCGATCGAGCGCCACGCGCCCGCCATGGTCTACCTCGTACCCACCTTCCACAACCCGCTGGGCACGGTGATGCCGGCGTCGACCCGCCGCGCGGTGGCCGCCCTCGCCAGCCGCCACGGCTTCACCGTCGTCGAGGACGAGGCGCTCGCCGAGCTCTCGTTCACCGACGACCCCGTACCGCCACCCATCGCCGCGTTCGCCGAGCCGGGCACGGTGCTGACGCTCGGCTCGACGAGCAAGGTGCTGTGGGGCGGGCTGCGGGTGGGCTGGGTGCGCGGCTCGGACGAGCTGGTGCGCCGGCTCGGACGGCTGAAGACCGTCGCCGACCTCGGGTCAGCGGTGCCGAGCCAGGTGGTGGCCGTGCGGTTGCTGCGCGACCTCCCGAGGTACCAGCGGGAGCGCCGTGCGCTGCTGATCGCGAGCCGCGACGCGGTGGTGGCGGAGCTCGCCGAGCACCTGCCGAGCTTCGACTTCGCGATGCCTGCGGGCGGGCTCTCGCTCTGGCTGCGGTTGCCCTGCGGAAACGCCTCGGAGCTGGCGCAGGTCGCGCGTCGCCACGGCGTGGCCATCGTGCCGGGACACCTCGCCGGACCCGACGGGGGGCACGGCAACCGGGTGCGCCTGCCGATCACGCGCCTGCCAGGGGAGCTCGGCGAGGGCGTACGCCGGCTCGCGAGGGCCTGGGAGGCGTACCAGCCGACGGCGGAGCGCCGCCGCACCGCGCTCGAGGTGCTGGTGTGAGACGCTCACTCCGCGGGGACGGCCTCGGGCGCGTGGTACAGCCGATCGCTCGACCGCTCCCAGCCCGGCAGGAGCCGCGGCACGTCCTGGGGCCGCACGGCGACCGGCGTTCCCGTCCCCGCCGACACCACGATCCACTGCACGTCGTACCGGCGGGCGAGGTCCTGGGCGACCGCCGGGTCCATGTCGCGCAGCACCACCACGCCCGAGCGCCCGCAGACCTCCTCCATGAGCAGCGGGTAGGTCGAGAACACGGGCGCGCCCTCGGGGACCGGCGCGAGCACGTCGCAGGTGTCCGCCGACAGGAGCGGGGTCGCGAACAGGCCGAGCAGCCCGAAGCCGAGCGGGACGGTCAGCGAGACCAGCGACGCCATGGTGGCGACGAAGGCAGGGTGCAGGTCACGGACCCGGTGCCCCCAGGCCGCGAGCGCGGAGATGCCGCCGACGGTGGCGGCCGCGACCACGGCGACCAGCGCGCAGGAGGAGCGCGCCACGCTGCCCGAGAGCCCCACGCCCGGCGCCAGGAAGACCACCACCAGCGGCATGAGCAGGTAGTACGCCCAGACCGACCGCATCCACCGCTCGCGCCGCCCGAACCACCACAGCGCGCACGCGGGGGTCGCGGCGATCCAGATGATGGCGAGCTGCGGCAGCGCGTGCACCAGGAACGAGAGGCGGTCCAAGAGGCTCAGCGGCGTCGCGTTCGCGAGGACCAGGTCGGACAGGTTCTCCACGTCCACCACGTCCGCAGTGAGCGCGCGCATCCGGGCATAGTCCGGGCCGACGATCCACGCGTTGCGCAGGTGCCAGGCCGCCGCCGCCAGCGGTCCGCTCGCGGCCACCCCCAGCGCCGGCAGCCCCCGGAACGCGAGCGCGAGCGCGAAGGCGAACAGGAACCCGTCGTTTCGGGTCAGCGCCGCCACCGCCGCCAGCAACGCGCACCCACCCGCGCGCTCCCGAGCGGCCGCGAGCACCGCCAGCCCGCCGAGCGTGCCGTACAGCGCGTACGAGTCGGCCGTCGAGCACCAGGACATGTTCACGAGCCCGGTGAGCCCGAGCAGCGCCGCCCACCGACGGCGGACCAGGTCCAGACCGAAGAGCTCCGCGAAACGCCAGGCCATGGGTGCCCAGCACGCCGCCAGCGCCGAGGTCACGAGCAGGTCGCCGCGCGGGAACAGCCACATCCCGGGCACCAGGATCAGCGAGGGCAGCGGCATCCAGTGGAGGTTCGCGACCATCGGCAGCTCGGGCGGGAGCCACAGCAGGTTCCACAGCGCGCCGTCGACCGCCCCGTCCCCGTTCACGACGTGCGCTGCGACAGACCGGTAGTAGGCCGGGTCCCAGTCGTTCGCCGGCAGCACGAAGGCGCCGTAGACGAGGTGGAACACCAGCGCCAGCGCCCACCAAGCCACCGCCTCGCGCGTCCGGTTCACGTCGCGGACGCTACCACGCGGTCAGGACCGATCGGGCTTCACGCGGAGGTACTTCTCGGGGATGCGGGCGCTCTCGATGGCGAGCAGCCCACCCGCCAGGATCAACGCCGCCACCTGGAGCAGCAGCGCCCCCGACAGCGACCAGGCGTCCAGCGCCCAGCCCACGACGGGCGCGGTGGTGGCGAAGAACAGGCGGCCGCCCAGCGATCCGACCGAGAGCACCGTCGACCGCTTGTCCTCCCACGTGTGCTGGAGCACCCAGCCCGTGATCACCGGGCGTCCCCACCCGCGCGCCGCCTGCTGGCCGAGCACGAACAGGAAGGCCGCGGGCGACGGGAACAGCGCCATCAGCAGGAGCGGGGCCGCCTGCAGCACCCACAGCAGGAGCAGCGTGGCCCGGTCACCGAGTGTCGAGGCCAGTCGGTGGGCCAGCGCGGAGAACAGCGCCGCGACGAGGTTGTACAACCCGAACACCAACCCGAAGGACCACAGCGGGACACCGTTTTCCGTCATGTACGGCTGGACCATCCACAGCAGCCAGCTCGAGCTCCCGGTCAGCAGCGCCAGCGCCAGCAGGTGGAACCGCACGCGCCGGTGCTTGCGCACGAAGCGAAGCGCGCCGGAGACGAGCGCCCGGTACCGCTCCCAGCCCTCCGCCCAGGTGGCCGCCGCGACGGGCGGACGCGCCTCCACCATGGTCGCCGCCACGAACACCGCCACCGTGGGCCCCACCGCCGACAGCCAGAGCGTGGCGGGCAGCGACCACGTCGCGACGAGTCCGCCCACCACGTTCGCCACGGAGAACACCACCATCTGCAGCGCGCGGCTCCGCCCTTCCCAGCTGGCGAATTCGTCCCGCCGGTCCAGGGCCGCGAGCGTGTCGTAGAGCAGCGCCGAGTCCGCGCCGCTGAACAGCGCGCCCGCCACGCCGAGCACCAGCTCCGCCCCGAGGAACCACCAGAACCCCTCCCCGAAGCCGTACACCACGAAGCCGATGGCGTAGATCGCCGCCGCCGCGAGCAGGCTCGCTCGCTTGCCCCATCGGTCGGCCAGCATCCCCGTCGGCACCTCGAGCAGCACCACGGCGACCGCGTAGACCGCCTGCAGCAGGTACACGTCGGACAGGTCGAGGCCGCGCTCGGTCCAAAACAGGACCACGACGGGCACGAAGACCGGGGTGTGCAGCGTCGCGCCGAACAGCAGGTACCGCGAGAGGTTGCCTTCGAGCCGACGCACGGCGCACGCTCCTCGAACCCCTACGCCGGCGGTCGCCGGTTGCCAAGGCGCTCGACCGCGAGCCGGTGTGAGACGCCACCGTTCGACGACATCCGCGTGTACAGTGGCGCCGCTCGGGGTGCCGCGACGACCGGATGGACGACGTGAGGACGACAGAGGCCTGGGTACTGACCGCCGGCCAGGGGCGCCGCCCGGAACCCGCCACGCTGCGGCTCGCCGAGGTGCCGCTGGGCACGCTGGGCGCGGACGACGCACTGGTGGAGCCGATCTACGGCTGCTGGGAGGCGAACATGAGCCACGCGCTCTCCCGCCGCCCGCTGGACGTGGCGCGCACCCGCGGCGAGGACGCCGTGGTGCTCGGCAACTGCGGCCTGGTCCGCGTCCTCGAGCTCGGCGACGACGTGACCCACCTGCGGGTGGGGGAGCTGTGCATCATCGGCAACGGCGGCCGGTACGACCGCTTCGGGTACCCGGAGCAGGTCTGGGGCTACGACTGGCCAGGTTCGATGGGCTTCCTGGCGCGCCGGTCGCGCGTCACGGCGTCCATCCTGCTCCCGATCCCGACCGACAGCCGCTTCACGCCCCGTCAGTGGGCCGCGTTCGGCGTCCGGTACGCGACCGCGTACGACAACTGGCAGGTCGCCCACGCCTGCTGGCGCACCCAGCTCTCGGAGGCGGATCAGCCCCGGGCGCACGTCTGGGGTTGGGGTGGCGGCACCTCGCTCGGTGGCGCGCACCTCGCCGCCGTGCTCGGCCACCGCGCCGTCCTCACCACCTCGAGCGACCGACGTCGGGCCCAGGTGGAGGCGCTCGGCATCGAGGTGGTCGACCGCCGCGCGTACCCGGACCTGTGCTGCGACGAGCGCGCGTTCGCCACCGATGCGGCGTACCGCGAGGCCTTCGCGCGCAGCGACGACGCGTTCCACGCGCGCGTGCAGGAGCTCACCGACGGCCTCGGGGCCTCCATCTTCTTCGACTTCCTGGGTTCCCCCCTGATCCGCACGACGCTCCGCTCGCTCGGCCGCCAGGGCGTGCTCACGACCGCCGGCTGGAAGGAGGGCATGCAGATCACGTCGATGCGCGCGCTCGAGTGCATCCGCCGCCACCTGCACGTCCACACCCACTACGCCCGCCGCGATCGGATCGCCGAGGCCATGGCCTTCGCGGAGCGCACCGGCTGGATGAACCCGGTGGCGGACGACGAGCCGATCTGGGCCTTCGAGGACGTGCCGGCGCTGGCAGCGGCCTACGCGCGCGACGAGGTCGACGCCTACTTCCCGATCTACCAGGTGAACCCTCTCTAGATGCTGTTCACCGAGCCCACGTTCCTCGCGTTCGTCGCCATCGTCTTCGTGGCCTACTGGGGTCTGCGCCGACGGATCGCGCAGAACGTGGTGCTGGTGTTGGCCGGCGCCGCGTTCTACGGCTGGGTCCACCCGACCTGGTTGCTGCTGCTCTACGGCACCGCGGGCCTCGACTACCTCATGGGCCGGCGGATCGACGCGGACCGGCGCAACGGCAGGCTCTACGTCGCGCTCTCGGTGCTCGGGAACCTCGGCCTGCTGGCCTACTTCAAGTACACCGACTTCTTCGTGGAGAACCTGGTCGGAGCGCTCGCGCAGCTCGGGGTGCGCACCAACCTGAGCACCATCGGCGTCATTCTGCCGGTCGGGCTCTCGTTCTACACCTTCCAGTCGATGGCCTACACGATCGACGTGTACCGCGGCGTGGCGCGCGCCCGCCGGAACCTGCTGGACTACGCGGTGTTCGCGAGCTTCTTCCCGCAGCTCGTCGCCGGCCCGATCGAGCGCGCGGGCAACCTGCTGGTCCAGGTCGAGCGCGACCGCTCGTTCCGTGCGCGCCAGGTCTGGCGGGGGTTGGTGCTCGCGCTCTGGGGCGGCTTCAAGAAGGTCGCCATCGCCGACATGCTCGCCCCCTACGTCGACAACATCTTCATCATGATCGACCCGCCCGCGGTGCTGTTGTGGTCCGGGGTGTTGGCCTTCGCGGTCCAGCTGTACGCCGACTTCTCGGGGTACACGGACATCGCTCGCGGCGTCGCCCGCATGCTGGGCTTCGAGCTGGCGGAGAACTTCGACCGCCCGCTGCTCTCGCTGACCGCGCCGGACTTCTGGCGCCGCTGGCACAAGTCGTTGTCCGAGTGGATCCGCGACTACGTCCTGGTGCCGCTGCTCGGCGACAGCACGAGCTACCCCCGCTTCGTGGCCGCCACGATGGGCGCCTTCGCGATCATGGGGCTGTGGCACGGCGCGTCCTGGAACTTCGTGCTGGTCGGGCTGTGGCAGGGCGCCTGGGTCGTCGGCCACTCCACGATCTCGCGCCGATGGCCGGGCTGGGAGCGCAAGGTCCCGCTGCACCGGGTGGTCCTCCCGCTGCACTACCTGCTGCTGGCGATGGTCCCGAGCGCGCTGATGTTCCGCGAGCACCACCTCGACCGCATCGCCGCCGCCTTCTTCCACCCGAACCTGGCGCCGACCTTCGACGAGCAGGTCGCGGCGGTGGTCACGCTCTCCGCCTTCGCCTTCTTCGGCGCGCCGCTGCTGCTCGCGGAGCTGGTGGGGCCGCGGGTGGCGAGGCTGGCGGACACGAGGTTCGGTCTGGCCTTCGAGACGACGTTCGCGATGCTGTGCGTGGTCGGCATCTTCCTGTTCAAGCTGACCGCCACGTACAACTTCATCTACTTCCAGTTCTGACTCCGGACCCTCACCCAGAACCCCGACACCCGTGCCCGTGCCCGTGCCCGACGAGCGAGCGATCCGGTCTCCGGCGGGGGCTCCCTGCGTTCGGTGGATGGGGGGACGGCTCGGCACGCCGGTCCCGCCTGCGCCCACCGCGGCGCCTTCGCGGACGGATGGCGTCCCGCCTCGCCCTGCGGCAGCAGAAGCCTGTCCCTTCCGGGCGTTCGGCCCTTCACGCGGAAGCACGAGGCGCCCCACCGACGTTCGCAGAACCACGGCCACATGGCGCCGAAGCCCGCCGCAGGCGGCCCAGCGTCGGCGACGGCACGACCGCCTTCCCGTGGACGGCCTGCCCGGAGGCACCCCAACCGAGCTCGCCGGAGCGGACGGCGTCGTCGGGGTGCCGCATGCACCGAGCCGTGTGCACCGGGCGTCCTTCTTGGGGTTGGTGGGGCGTCACGCCAACGTGAGCTGCGCGCCCGCAGCCTTCGAGGCGCCACGGGCAGGTGGGCAGTGCGGCATCCATTGTGAACTCGCCGCGACGCCCCAGGTCGGTGCCAGGTCGTTCTGCAGCGTGTCGGACTCCCAGGTCGAGCCGTCCCAGTTCGACGTGAGCTCAATGTACACGTCCGGGCCGCTGTCCTCCCAGGGGGCGCCCGAGCACGAGTCCTCCGGTAACGTCGCGCTGTCGAGGCGCACGATCAACACCTCGTTTCCAGAGCATCCGACGAGCAACAAGGGTAGGGCAGCCACATGAGGGTTCGGCACGTTCTTCGCCTCAGCGGCGAAGTCTACCGGACCCGACGAGCGGTAGGGGTAGCGGTTCCATGATTCGATTGAGCAGATCGCGCGCGAACTGCCGCTCACGCCGAACGAGTCGCAGTGGCCTGCGGGGCACCGAACGCAGATGCCGGTTCGTCGTTGTCCATCGACCGTCATCATGCTCAACCGTTCGTGATCGGCAGCATGTTGCCACGCACATTGTTCATGAGCAGGGGTCGACGAACGCCCGACGGGACCTCGCCTTCCCAAGGCAGCACCCGCGGATCATCCCGTGTCGCTCAGCGGGCCGACGTACGCAGCCTTTCGGCGGCGTTGGCCGCCAGCGCCTTCAAGGTCGCCTCTGGCCCGAGGCGAGGTCCCCCACCAGGCAAGGTACTTCGGTGTGCCTGTGCCCATGCCTGCGCATGCACCCCCGCGGCCGACCCGCGCCAGGGGGACCGGAGGGCGGCCGCAGGCCGGTCCCGCCCGAAGGGCGGACGGAGGCCGAAGGGCCGACCCCGCAGGGGCCCCGGTGCCCCGAAGGGGCAGGCGCCCGAGAACCTCAGCTCGCGCTGACGAGCTTCCCCTGCCCGCCCTTGAAGGCCTTGCGGGCGGCGACCTCGGCGTCGGCGGCGTAGTGGCCCTCGACCTGGATCTCGAACGTGAGCGTCCAGGTGCGCGCGGGCGCGTCGGCGCCGAAGGTCGCGGTCAGATCGGTGTCGGGCGCGGCGTCCACCGGGCCGAGCGCCATGCCCTCGCTGTCGACGCCGAACACCTTGCGGGGCTTGATCTCGCCCTCCTCGAGCAGCGTGCCGAGCTGCGCGATCGCCGCGACCTGACCGACCTCGTAGACGTTCGTGAGGTTCGCCACGATGGTCTTGCGGCCCAGCGCCGGGCTCTCGAAGGCGTAGACGAACAGGTTGTCGGTCTTGTCGTGCGCCTGCTTGTCGACGCAGGTCATGGCGATGACGGGCATGGGTTCCTCCGACGGGACTCCTAGCCGCTGGAGCGGACCTCGTCAGGTCCAGGTCTCAGGGCTGGCCCTCGCCCTTCAGCAGCTCGCCCAGCTGCATCCACTGCCGACCGAGCTCGTCCGCGCCCTGGAACTCCTCCTCCTGCCAGGACTCGAGCACCGCGCGTGCCTCGGGCGCGAGGCCCTCCGTCGCCAGCGCCCGCTCCCAGGCGTCCTCCTCGTCGGGCTCGTCGTCGACCTTGTCGGGATCGTCCTCGCTCTCCAGCACCACCCAGCCGCCGAGCGTGATCGCATCGCCGTCCTTCGGGTCGTCCACCCGGCCCGACGCCTCCGACAGCGTGGCCTCGCCGTCCTCGCCTCGCTCGAGCCGCGTGAGCACGAGCTCGCACGGCATGCCGCTCGTGGCGCGGACCACGTAGCGCCCGTCGGCGTCCGAGGAGCGCGACGAGAGCACCGCGCATCCGGTCGCGGACAGCCCCGAGGTCGCCTGCCCGTCGCCCGAGCGGACCGCGAGCTCGACGGGGACTGCGGGGTCGACGCGGCAGGTGCCCTGGTGGCCCGGCGTGGCGTCGGTCCAGGCCAGGCGCGCGCGAGGCATGCTCGCGTCGTCCTCGCGGGCCGCCGAGGCGGGGCTCGGGGGCTCCACGACCAGCCGCCCGTCCTCTCCCAACGTCGCCACGCGGATCTCGAGCTCCCCCGCCGACACGTCGGCATAGAGCACCGTGTTGCCCTCGGGCTCGTCCACCTCCGCGACCAGCACGCCGCCCGAGACCCGGGGGTGGACCAGGCCGCTCGCGTGGACCGGCCCGCTCACCACCTCGCCGATGGCGCACCGCACGAAGCCCCGCCCGTCCGCCTTCGCGAGGGCGCCCATCGCGTCCACCACCGCCTCCTCGGTGGACGGTGCGACCTCGGGCTCCTCGCCGACCACCCCGACCCCCAGGGGACGAGCGCCCGGCCGGGGCGCGGCCGCGACGGGCTCCGGGGGAGCCGTCGGCGTATCGCCACCGCCGAACCACCAGAACGCCAGCACGAGCAACGCCAGCGCCAACGCGGCGGCACCTGCGAGGAGACTTCGGGCGCGGGTGTCCATGGGCCGACAGGATGCCCGACGACCCCGGCTGCGGCAAGCGCGCCTGTGAGGGACGAGCGCTCGCGACATGGGTGTACAGTGCCGCTGCCCCCGTCTCCGGCGCCAGGATCGATCGTCCGATGCTCACCGCCGCCACAGACCTCGCCCGACGTCGACGACACCGCGCGGTCCTCCCCGAGCATCTGCTGCGGTCCCTGCTGGACGAGGAGGTCGTCACCCGCTGGCTGGCGGACCTCGGCGCGAGCCCGGAGGCGCTCGCGGACGACGTGGACGCCTGGCTCGACGGACTCGATCAGGTCGACGAAGCGCCCCGCCCGGTGACCAGCGTGGACGCGCTGGTCCGCGGCGCCCTGAGCGGGGACACGGTGCCCGAGGCCGCCGCCCTCGCCGCGCTGGCTGGGCTGCCCGACAGCCAGGCCTCGAAGTTGCTCCGCCGGCGTGGCCTGACGCGGACCAGGCTCACCGACGCACTCGACCGGCTCGCGCGGAGCCCCGTCCCCGAGGGGCTGTGGGAGGTCGTGTGGGAAGATCGACCCCTCTCGACCACAGGTTCGCTCCGGACCGAACCCTGCGTGCTCCAGGCCCACGGCGACGACGCCGAGGCGCTGCACGGCGCCCTGTCGAGCGCGCTCGCGCGGCTCCGGGAGCTGGCCGCCGACACTGGCGAGGTGTGGGTGGTCTCGCGGGGGGACCTCGTCGGCGCCGGCCTGCTCGGCCTCGGACGGGTGCTCGCCCTCGAGCGCCCCGAGCTCCGTGTCCGCCGCCTCACGCTCGATCCGGACGCCGACGCGCGGGCGGCGATCGAGGGGGAGCTCGCGGAGCCGGGCCGCTTCGACGAGGTGCGCCGCCTCGGTGGCCGACGGCAGGTCCCGCGGCTGCGACCCGTCACCGGCTGGCTGCCCGAGCAGGACGAGCCCTCGGGTGGGTCGCTGCTGATCACGGGCGGTCTCGGCGCGATCGGCGTCCGGGTCGCGCGGCACCTCGCCCCGCGCTTCGACCGGGTGGTCCTGGTCGGACGAACGCCGGACCGGCCGGAGGCCGAGGCCCTCCGCGCCTCCCTCGGCGAGCGGGTGTCGCTGGTCGCCGCGGACGTGGCGGATCGGGACGCGATGCGCGCGGTGCTGGACGGCCTGCCCGACCTCCGGGCGGTGGTCCACGCGGCCGGCGTGCTCGACGACGCCCTCCTGCAGGACCACGACCCGGATCGCATCGCGCGCGTGCTGCGGCCCAAGGTGGTCGGGGCGCAGGTGCTGCTCGAGCTCCTCGACGGTCGCCCTCCACCGTCGCTCGTGTTCCTGTCGTCCGTGGCCGGAGCGCTCGGGAGCCCCGGCCAGGGCGCCTACGCGGCCGCCAACGCCGCGCTGGACCAGCTCGCCCGGGACGCGCGGGCGCGCGGTCTCCCGGTCCGCTCCGTGGGCTTCGGGCCGTGGGCGGAGGCGGGGATGTCCGCGGGACTGGTCGCCGTCCAGCGAGCCCGAGGGCTCGTCGCGTTGTCCACGCCTCGAGCGCTGGCCCTGCTCGACGCCGCCCTCCGCCTCCCCGCCGTCACCCCGCTGGCCGCGATCTTCGACGCCACCCCGACGCTGGGCGCGGACACCGACGGGTCCCCGCCCGCCGAGCTCGACGAGGGCACGGTCCTCGGCTGGATCGAGGCGGCCCTGCGTCCGTTGGTCCGGCAGCCCTCCGACGCTGACACACGCTTCGACGAGCTCGGTCTGGACTCGCTCGGCGCGCTCGAGGTGCGCAGGACCCTGACGAAGCGCTCGGGCGTGGCGCTGCCGGCCACCGCGCTCTACACCCACCCCACCGCGCGGGCGCTCGCGACGGCCGTGGTCCGCGCGTTCCGGGGGGAGCCGTCGGCACCCGACCCCGAGCCCGTCCCGTCGGTCGCGCGCGACGCCGACGACGGTCGGATCGCGATCGTCGGCTGGTCCTGCCGCCTCCCCGGTGGCGTGGAGGCACCCGAGGACCTCTGGGCGCTGCTCGAGCGCGGGGGCGACGCGATCGTGCCCATCGGCGCCGACCGCTTCGACGTGGACGCGGTCTTCGACCCCTCGCCCGCGACCCCTGGCCGCACCTGCGCCCGTCGCGCCGGCCTCGTCGCCGACCTCGCGGACTTCGACGCGGCGGCCTTCGGCGTCCCCGCCTGGGAGGCCGACTGGCTCGATCCCCAGCACCGCCTGCTGCTCGAAGGGTGCGCCGCGGCCCTCGCCTCCTCGGGACGGACCACGGGCGACGTGGCGCAGACGCGGACGGGGGTGTTCGTCGGGCTCGCGGAGCAGTCGTACGCGGAGCGCCTCCCACCCGACGCGACCACCCACCCGCCCTCGGCGCTCGCCGCGCTGCACCCGGCCTTCGCCACCGGCCGGCTCGCGGCGCGTCTGGGCCTGCGCGGTCCCGTCGCCACGGTCAACACGGCGTGCTCCTCCTCGCTGGTGGCGCTGCACGAGGCGGTGGGCGCGCTGCGGGCCGGGACCTGCTCGATGGCGCTGGTCGCCGGCGTCCAGGCGCTGTGCTCGTCCGGTGGCTTCACGGCGTTGTCCGCACTCGGGCTGCTCTCGCCCACCGACATGGGTCGCGCCTTCGACGCCGGTGCCGACGGGTACGTGCGGGGCGAGGGCTGCGTCGTGCTGGTGCTGCGGCGGCTGTCCGAGGCGCTGGCGGACGGAGACCCGGTGCTGGGCGTGGTCCGCGGCACGGCCGTCGCGCACGGGGGTGGGGCCGCCGGCCTCCTCGTGCCCTCGGTCGAGGGCGAGGAGCAGGTCATGCGCGACGCGCTGGCCGACGCCCGCGCGGTCCCGGCGGAGGTGGAGCACGTGGCCTGCCACGCGGTGGGCGCCGCGCTCGCGGACGTGGTCGAGACCCAGGCCCTGTCGGCGGTCTATGGGCGGGAACGCGCCGAGCCGCTCGTGTTGTCCTCGGTCAAGCCCGTGATCGGCCACCTGGAGGCGGCGGCGGGGCTCGCGAGCCTGCTGCACGCGCTCCTCACGCTGCGTCACGGAGCCATCCCCGCCCAGCTCCACCTCCGGACGCCGCACCCCGACCTTGTGCTCGACGGGCTCCGCCTGGCCGACACCCGCGTGAGCTGGCCCGTCGGCGAGCGGCCACGCCTCGCGGCGGTGAGCGCCTTCGGGCTCGGCGGCACGAACGCCCACGCGATCCTGGAGGAGGCCCCTCCACACACCGGACGGGCGCCCCTCGCCCTGGAGCCCCGTCGCCGCGAGCGCCACTGGCTCGACGGAGGAGCCCCGGCCGTCCGGGCGGCGCTGGGGAGCCGCGAGGCCGTCGTGGCCTTCGTCCGCGAGCAGCTCGCCGAGCTGACCGGCGTGGCGGCGCTCGCCGTCCCCGAGGACGAGCCGCTGGCCCGCCACGGCCTCGACTCGATGCGGGCCGTCGAGCTGCGGGCGAGGCTTCTCCGTGCGGGTCGCGACGTGCCCGTGCGGGTGTTGCTGCTCGACCCGTCGCTGGCCGCCATCGCGGACGCCGCCTCGCCCCTCGCGGCACCCAGCCCCGGATCGCACGTCGCACCCGAGGCCCCCGGACCCTCGATGTGGACCCACGCAGCGGCGTTGCTGGTCGGGATGGCGCTCGCCGTCGTGTTGATGTGGGTGCTCCGCCAGGCTCTCCCGGACTATGCCCCCGCTGGGCCCGATCTCCAGGTCTTCCCTGCAGCCCATCCCAATGAGTAAGCACATTTCACAAACAAAGTCACACTCACTCCTGTTGACCGTGATCGCCATCTCCACGGCGTTCATCCTGGCTTGTTCGGGTGGCGACCGACCCGTACGTCCAAGGGCCCGGCCGACCTCCTCACCGCTCGTGGAGGCCGATCGGGTCACCGTCCGGATCGGTCCCGACGGGTCCATGGATCCCCCGACGCTGACCGTGCGCCCCGGGACGACGGTGACCTGGGAGCTGCCCGACCGGTACCGCGACAGCGTGGTGCCGCTCCGCGACGGCGCCGCCGACGTGTGCCGCGCGTTCGCCCCCTGGACCGGCGGACCCGAGGACCTCACGGGTCCCCTGCCACGCAACGCCTCGGGCGTGTTCGTGCTCGACGGGAGCGGCGAAGACGAGGAGGAGGTCGGGAGCACGGTGACGGACGAGACCTGGGCCAGCCCCGACAACGTGGGCGTCTCGCTGCGGCTCGAGTGGGACGAGGTCCAACCCGAGCGCGGGCGGTACGACTGGAGCGGTCTGGATCGGGAGCTCGACCGCGCCGTCGCGAACGGCAAGCTGTTCAACGTCTCGATCAAGGCCGGCTACCACGGCACGCCGAGCTGGATCTTCGACGCCGGGGTCGAGCGGCTGGTGTTCCGCGACCACGGCACCCACGGGCGCGACGAGTGCGCGTGCGGCGCCTTCATGGAGCTCGGGTCCCCCACCGATCCGCGGTATCGCGAGCTGTACCTCGAGGTCCTGGGCGCGCTCGCCGACCACCTGCGCGGCAACGCCGCCTACTATCGCAGCCTCGCTTACATCAAGCCGTCCGGCGCCAACCTGTACAGCGCCGAGGCCCGCCTCCCCAAGCGCTGCAACTGCGAGCGGTCCTGCCCGAACGCCCCCTGCCCCGTCCCCCCGCGATTCAGGGACGCGCCGAACCTCGGTCCCGACGGTCGGATCTGCAACACGGAGGTCTGGGCGAAGAGCGGGTACACCCCCGAAGGGCTCTATGCCTTCTTCGCCGACCAGGAGCGGGTGCTGGCCGAGCGCTTCCCCGACAAGGACATGAACTTCATGCTGATCCACAGCGGGTTCCCGCTGGTCGAGAGCGCGGATCGGTACCTCCGCTGCGGTCAGGACCCGAAGACTGCCCCGATCGGCGCCACGGACCAGACGAAAGAGCTGCTGGAACGTGGCTGGAAGCAGCTCGGGGCCCGCTTCTCGATCATGCACGCCGGCGTGCAGCCCAACCACCCCGTGAACCGCATGCTCCGCACGCAGCGGGAGGAGGGGCAGATCGTCGGTCTGCAGACCCACAACGAGGTCCGTGGCCCCACCGATCTGGTGAAGACGATGCGCAACGGCCTCGACAGCACACCGGTCACGTTCTTCGAGATCTACGAGGCCGCAGCCTCCACGTCCTCCGCCGTGCTACCCGCCTTGAACGCCGAGCTCCACGACCGACGTCGCGCGATGGCGCGGGGCGACGGCCCCCTTCGCGACCCCTACCCCACCACCCACCAGCACACGTTCCTCGAGCCCGGCGAGACCCGCTACGTCGACCCCTACCGCTGCGTCGGCAAGAGCTCCGTCGGCGTCATCCGCGTCGTGGCGAACTGACGTGGACACGACCCTCCACCACGGCGAGTGTGAAGGGCGGGCGCAGCCTCAGGCCCCGCGCGTCCGTGCTGTCCCCGGTCAGCGCGTCGAACCGGTAGGCGTGCCAGGGACAGGACACCTCGCGACCGCAGGCCTCGTCCATCGGCGTCACCGGTCCCAGCATGTGGGGGCAGTCGGCGGCGTGGGCGACGAAGCCGTCTCCCGACCGAACCACCCAGAACCGCGAGCCGAGCCAGGTGGTGACGAAGGGCACACGGGCCGCGACCTCGTCCACGGTACCCAGGCAGGTCCCCTCCGCCACCTCGGACTCGCGGCGAGCGAGCCGCGCGAGCGCCTCCTCGCGGGTGAGCATGGCGTCGAGGTCCTCGCCCGACAGGGTGAGGAACTGCTTGCGATAGAGGTCGAACAGGGCCTCGCGAACGACGGCGTTGCGCGGTTCCCTCACGCTGTGGAAGCTCACGTCGGCGAGCACCTCGTGCGGCCCGACCTCCGTCAGGCGGACGAACACGGTCTCGGTGGGGTTGCGCACGGCGTACGCCGACCGGTCTTCGGCCACGACCACGCTGGTCGGGCGGGTGGGCGTGTCCTCCCGTGCGGTGGCGACCAACGCCGTCCACCAGCGATCGCCCTTCGCCAGCAGCTGCACCCCGCCGAAGTTGGTCGGGTGCAGGTGTGGCAGGTGCTCCCAGTCGAGGAGGTTCTCGTAGTACCGGTCGACGGAGACCGGGAACCGCCGCTCGTACCGGCCGAGGGGGTGCAGACCCGCGAGCAGCTCGGGTCCGATCTCGAACGGTGGATCCTGCGCCTTCTGCATGTGCCGCTCCGGACGAAGCCTACCCCACGATGTAGGCTCGACGGCCGATGAGCCACCCCCCGAACGACGTTCCACTCCCCCGGCCCGACCGCACCGTCGTCGCGCTGGCGGTCCTCGGACCCGTGGTGGTGCTGGCCGCGTTCCTGGGCGCGATCGCCCTCAACGAGGCGACGTTCGAGTTCCGGGACCGCGCATCGCGCCAGGAGGGTCTGGATCGCGGGCTCGCGAGCTGGCGCAGCGTCGAGGCGGGCCAGCTCTCGCCGTCGGAGCTGATGGCCGAGATGGACGCCCGCATGGCGTCTCGCCCCGACGTCGTGGTCCTGGGCAACAGCATGGCGGGCACGAACGACCCGGATCTGCTGGCGCGAGCGCTGGGCCTGCGCGGCGACCAGGTGGTGGTGCTGTCCATCCCCTACTCGGTCGGCGCCCACTGGCGCGGCGTGCTCGAGTACGGCGTGATCGACAAGGGATACCGCCCGCGCCTGGTGATCGTCCAGGCGACCCTGTCCAACGGGCTGATGCCAGCGAGCACGCCCCGGCCGGGCCCACTCAACGACCTGTGGGTGGCGCGCACGCGCCTGCAGCGGGCCATCCTGTCCGCGGTCCGGGACGTCCCGGTCGCGGTGCTGGAACCCCGTCAGCCCGACGGCAAACCCACGGTGGCGCACCGGTCCATGAACCGCACGTTCCACCCCGGCCGCATGGACGCCACGCTCCACGGCCGCAGCGTGCCCATCGCAGACGGCACCGCCGACGACGGCTCGCACCTGATCAACCCCGAGGGGCACCTCGACGTCGACGACTCCGACATCCCGCGGATCGTGGAGCTGTGCGACGACAACGGGCTGAAGCTCGCGTGGGTGGCGCCCCCGGTCATGCCGGGCATCGGCGCGCTCGGGGACGTGATCAGCGACGAGCGGCTCGTACGGATGAGGGAGCTGATCGAGGGCGGCGGGGGCTCGCTCCTCGATCTGCGCGCGATGCCGATGGACGAGAGCCACTACTTCGTGAAGATGGACCACCCGACCGACGACGGCATGTCGCGCACGGTGCTGGCGATGTCCGACGCCCTGTTGCGTGACGGTGCGCTCGGCCAGGACCTGCAGGGCCGCGTCCTCCGACCGCTCCACCCGACCGAGGAGCCAACCGGGAACACGCTCGGGCCACGCGGCATCGCCACCTGGTCCTTCCCACCTTTCGAGGGCCCGGCGGACTGGTTCGAGGTGCGATTGCTGGCGAGCGCCGAGGGGACGCCACGCGTGACGGTCGCCGGGCGCGAGCTGCAGGTGGAGGTCGACGACGCGGGCCTCGTGGACCTCGTGGTCGATGGGCCGCCCCCCGCCGGACCCTGGGAGATCACGGTGACGGCCGGCGACGGGCCGCTGACGGTGCACGGGCTGTCGGTGGGCCGAGGCGCTGGCCGCACCGTCGTCGTGGGCACCGTCGACGAGGTGCTCGGAGCCTCGGTCGACCTGCTCGCGCCGGGCTGGATCGAGGGAGGCGTCTTCGTCCCCGGCCAGGTGCCCGTCACCTCGAGCGGTCCGGTCCCGCCGCCGCCCGAGGCGGACTTCTTCCCCGACGGCCAGGAGGCGATCTTCCGGCTCCCCCGCTGGAGCCACGTGTCGGACGACGCGACGATGGCGCTCACGCCGCGGTGGGCGCGCTGCTCGCCGGTGCGGGTGCTCGAGGACGGACGCCCCCTGCCCGGTCGTCACGTCGCCCGCGCCCAGGTCCGAGACTCGCGTTGGGGACGGGTCGCGCACGAGGGCGACGAGGTGTGGTTCGCGAGCTCGGATCGCACGCCTCCGTACGCCAACGGCCGGGGGTACACCCTCGACCTGGACCCCGACCGCCGCTGCGACGGCGCGGTCTGGCTGTACCCCTCCGACACGGCGCGGCTCGAGGTCCCGACCGAGCGCCGGACGCACTTCCACCGCCCGATCCACGAGCTGTCCCTCGTGGTCGCGCCCACGAAGCGCGCCAGCGGGTCGGTCCGGTTCGACGTGGAGGTGGGCGGCGCCGTGGTGGCGACGCTCGAGCCGACGGTGGCGGAGCTCCGGGAGGGACCGCTCGTGGTGACGCTCGACCCGCCCGCGCCGAGCGACGCGGCCATCGTGATCACCGCCACCAACCAGGGGCGCGGGTACCTGCTGTGGACGGGGGCGGCCCTCGCCGAGGCCCCGGGCGGCAGCGATCCCCGCTGGTACGCAGGTTTCTGACCCAGGCCGGCCTGAAGGGTCGGCGACGAGGGAGGTGTCCGTGTCCGAGGAACAGCGTGTCATTGCGCTCGTGGAGCGCGCCCTCCAGGCCGACCCCGGCTCGCTGCGAGGGACGACGCGGTTCGCCGACCTCGAGGGCTGGGACTCGATGGGCATGGTGGACTTCCTGGGCTCGCTCTACGACGAGTCCGGCGTCGCCCTGTCCATCGACGACCTGCTCGCGTGCAGCACCATCGGAGAGGTCGCCGCGCGCGTGGAAGCGGCGCGTTGAGGAGGGGCTGGCTGCTCGCAGGGGCCCTGACCTCCCTGCTCGTGGCGGGGGTGGCGACGGCGTTCCTGGTCGCCCCCCGCGAGCCACCGCCGCCGCGGGTCCTGCAGCGTCCACCGGACGTGGTGTTCGTCGTCATCGACACGTTGCGTTCGGACCGCACCCACCTGTGCGGGTACGAACACCCGAACACACCCGTGCTCGACGGCCTGCGGGACGAGGGCTGGGCGGTGAGCTGCGACGCCCGCTCACCCGCGACCTGGACGCTGCCCTCGCACCTCTCGCTGTTCACGGGCCGTCCGTACCTCGAGCTGCACGAACACCCCGACGACGCGGTGAGCACCATCGCCGACGGGTTCGCGGCTCGCGGGTACCAGACGGTGGGGCTCTCCGCGAACACGGTGCTCCGCAAGGACCCGCGCTTCCACCAGGGCTTCGACAGCTGGCGCGCAGCCACGAGCATGCCGGAGCTGAAGGGCAAGCGTTTCCGCAGAGCGCTGGTGCAGGCGCTCGACGAGGTGGACCCGGAGCTACCGCTCTACCTGTTCGTCAACCTCATCGACGCCCACTCCCCCTATCCGGCCATCCCCGACGACCTGGGTTGGCTCCCCCCGCAGCCCGCGCTCGGCACGCGGCGCTTCGAGAAGGACGTGGACTCGCCGTTCGCCAGGTTCATGGAGGGGCGCATGGCCGCCGAGGAGCGGGCGGACTTCCTGGTCCAGCTCGACCACGGCTACGTCTTCGGCGTGTCGCAGGCGGACGCGAACGTGGGCGTGCTGCTCGACGAGCTGCGCCAGCGGGGACGGCTCGACCGTGCGAGGGTCGTCGTGACGTCGGACCACGGGGAGATGCTCGGCGAGCACGACGCGATCGGCCACGGCGACACCCTGTTCGAGCCGGGGATGCGGATCCCCTTCCTGTACCGGGACAGCTCGGTCGACGCGCAGCCCCCGCTCCCGGCGGAGCTGGACGTGCGCGCCGTCCACGACCTGCTGCTCGACGGGACCTTCCCTACGGAGCCCTCGCGCTGGGCGACGAACCACGTGTTCCGCTTCCCCGACGCCTGGACGGGGGTCGCGCTCTGGCCTGGCGACGGGTCCAAGCTGGTCTACCACGACGGCGAGTTCGCTCGATACGACCTGCGGACGGACCCCGGGGAGGACCGGCCACTACCCCTCGACGAGAGCCCCGACGCCGAGGAGCTCCGCGCGCTGGCGAAGCGGGTGGACGCCCTGATCGACCCCGAGCTGGACGACGAGACGGTCGAGCTGCTGAAGGCCGCGGGGTACGTGCAATGAGCTTCATCAGCACCGAGTTCCTCGGGCTGCTCGCGGTGGTGCTGGCGGTCTACTGGTGGCTGCCGCACCGCCTCCAGAACCTGTTCCTGGTGGTGGTCAGCTTCGTCTTCTATGGCTGGCTGACGCCCTGGTACCCGGTGTTGCTCCTGTACTCCGTGGCGCTCGACTTCTCGTGCGGGCTCGCCCTGGAGCGCTGGCCGAAGCGCACCACCGCCATCGTGGCCACCAGCGTCGCCGGCAACTTCCTGCTGCTCGGCGCCTTCAAGTACTTCGACTTCTTCGTCGACAACGTCGCGGCGGCCCTGACGGCGCTCGGCATCCCGCACGACGTGCACGCGCTGGGCATCGTCCTGCCGATCGGCATCTCGTTCTACACCTTCCAGACCCTGTCCTACACCGTGGACGTGTCACGCAAGCGCCTGAAGGCCTGCCGCGACCCACTGGACTTCCTGCTCTTCGTCTCGTTCTTCCCCCAGCTGGTGGCCGGACCGATCGGTCGTTCCAAGGATCTGTTCCCCCAGATCTCCCGCCCCCGGAGCATCGACGGCGAGCGCGTCCGCAGCGGCATCGGGCTCGCGCTCTGGGGAGCGTTCAAGAAGGTGGTGATCGCCGACACGATGCGGATCTTCATCGCACCCCTGTTCGCCCACGACCAGCCGAGCTGGGCGATGGTGTGGAGCGCGGCGCTCGCGGCGAACGTGATGATGTTCGCCGACTTCAGCGGATACACCGACATCGCGCGAGGCACTGCGAGGCTCCTGGGTTTCGAGCTGGCGCGCAACTTCGACGCACCCTTCCTCTCGCGGACGCCCAACGAGTGGTGGACGCGTTGGCACATCTCCTTCTACGACTGGGTGCGGGACTACGTCTTCCAGCCGCTCGTGCTGCATCCCTTCTGGCGTCGGAACGGCGTCCTGCCGATGCGAAAGCCCACCCAGCACGACCACATGGTGCGCGGCATCGTGGGCTCGATGCTGTTCAGTGGCATCTGGCACGGTGCAGCCTGGCACTATGCTGCCTGGGGCGTGTTCTTCTCGGTGATCCAGCTCGGGTACTACGCCACCGGGCGTCTGGTGCCGAAGCCGGTGGCACAATGGAAGCATCGGGCGTGGGTCCAGACGCCGGTGATGGTGGTCGTCATGGCCATCTCGGCGGTCCTGTTCCAGGAACCCGATCTGCGCCGCACGTTGTCGTGGTTCTTCCTCAACCCGATCGCCGGCACGCCCTCGCAGTGGCTCGCTGTCATGGTGGTCTGGGCGGCGACCCTCGCGGGCGGCGGGCTGATGACGGCCCAGTGGTGGGTGATGCGGAGGTACGGTGACCGGCTCGCGCAACATCCGGTGCGGCTACCGCTCGAGACCACCGCCTGGTGCCTCGCCGTCTGGGCGGTCCTGATCTTCGTGAAGCCCGGCGGCTCGGACTTCGAGTACTTCCGCTTCTGAGCCGTCGGCCCCACCGGCGGGCCCCGTCATCGCGGCCACCAATGCGTCGGTGAAGCGGACGGCGCCCGCAGGGGCGAGGTGCCAGGCATCGTCCCACTCGTCGGCCGGAATCTCGAGACCGTCCATCGGGTAGAAGGGCACACCCTCCGCGCCGAGCCAGGACGCCACGTCCCGCAGGGCCTCGGGTCGGGACTCGAGGAACTCGACCTTGGAGGCGTCGCGGGGCGGCATCCGGACCACCACCAGCTCCGCGTGGTACTGGCGGCACAGCGCCAGGATCTCCGGCAGGAACGTGGACGCCACGTCGGCCGCGACACCCACCTCACCGTCGCGGACGGCACCGCCGAACAGGTTTCGAAGCCCGCCGCCCTGAGGTCCACCTCCGGCGCCGAACACGTCCTCCATCTGCTCGTCGACGGGGACGCCCACCATGGCCTGGAGGGTGCGCGCGCCCTGCGCGAGGCCGTCCACCACCGACGCCCGCCACATCCGCCGGTGGAGGTTCGCCCGGTAGAGCAGGATCCGGCCGGTGTCGTCCATGCCGGAGACCCGCCGGACCACGGGGTCCTCCGTGCCCGCGATGCGGACGACCGCGGAGACGTCGGCGCCGACCACCGGACGCGTGATCCACAGCAGGCGGCTCGCGCCCAGGAGCACGATCTTCCGTGGCCGGTATCCCCGCTCGAAGACGCGGTAGCGCAGCAAGGCGTACCAGGCGCCCGGAGAGGACCCGGGGAGCGTGAGCAGCGCGCTGCGGTCGGGATCCTGCCCCAGGCCCTCCGCGAGCAGCTCGACGTCGACGTTCCTGCGCGCCATCGAGTTGCCGACGACCACCAACCTCGGATCGTGGGCCCGAAGCGCGCCGTCCAGCTGCTCGGTGAGCTCGCACCGCTGCTGACACCGAGGGATGGGCTGCACCATCGCGACCACGAGGGCGGTGCTGACGGCGACCGGGACGGCCACGGCGATCACGCGGAGCGGCCAGACACCGAGCCGCTGCAGCCCCTCGACCGCCAGCCGGGCGACCAGCGCGAGGAGCACGTTCATCCCTGCTCCCAGGTCAGCGCCGCCCAGGACACACCACCACCGACGGCGGCGGAAGCGACGAGCCCGGATCCGCCCGTGCGCCGCCAGCGATCGAGCGCCACCAGGGGCGACGCGGCTCCGACACATCCCCACTCGGGGAGCACGTCGACCACCCGCCGCGTGGGCACGCCGTCGGCCAGCTCGAGCACCTGCTGCCGCGTGACGGCGTAGGGGAGGAGCGCGTCCGCCGCCCGCCCCGCCAACCCGTCGAGCAACGCGGCCCGCGCGTCGGCCCAGACCGCCCGGAGTCCCTGCTGGTAGGTCGCGTCCGGACGGCTGGCGACGAGGCGCTCCCCCGGACGTGGCGGGAGGCTCGCGGGCACGGTGAAGGCCCGGCCCGGCACCGTCGCGTGGCCCGCCGACAACGAACGCAGCGCGCCATCGCCGGGAGCGAGCACGACCGCGGCCGCCGCGTCGCCGTAGAGCAGCGCGAGGGCCACGTCCTCCGGATCGATCCACGGGCTGATGGCCTCGGCGGCCACGAGCAGCGCGGCGCGGGCCCCCTGGTCGACCGCCAGGCCGGCCTGGTGCCAGCCGAGGAGCCCCGCCGCGCCACCGGACCGCACGTCCCAGGACGCCGCGCGGGTCCCCAGCGCCTTCGCGACCCGGTGCGCGTCGCTGGCCGTGGGTCGGGTGGGGGTAGAGGTCGCGAACACGATGACGTCGAGGTCGTCGGGCCGTAGCCCTGCCTCCTCGAGCGCCGCGCGCGCAGCGGCGACCCCCAGGTCCACCGCGTCCGCCTGCGCCACGCGACCCGGCAGCGCGCACCAACCCCGACGGCCGACGCCCCAGGCGGTCCGCGGGTGGTCGCGGTCGAGGGCGCGCTCCGCCAGGGCCGCCAACCACTCCGGGCCGAGCAGGGCCTCCCACGCGGCGTCGTTGTCCAGGTCGTGCGCCGCGCCGAGCAGATCACCGGGGCCACGGGTCGCGGTGGCCACCACGCGCACCCTGTCCAGGGGTCGGAACCGCATCGCTCAGATCCCTCGATCGCGCCCGGCCCAGAACGGGGCCCGCAGCTCGTCCTTCCGTACCTTCCCAGCGGCGTTGCGCGGCAGCGCCTCGGCGAGCACCACGCGGGTGGGGCACTTGTACCGCGCGAGCACGCTGCGGCAGTGGCGCACCAGCGACCGCTCGAAGGCGGCGGCGTCCCCGACCGGTTCGCGCGGCGCCACGAACGCGGTCACCGCCTCGCCCCAGACCTCGTGCGGGACGCCGATCACGGCGACCTCACGGACGGCGGGGTGGGCCTCGAGCGCGACCTCGACCTCCCGCGAGTACACGTTCTCGCCGCCCACGAGGATCATGTCCTTGAGCCGATCGACGAGGAACAGCAGGCCGTCGGCGTCGAGGCGGCCCACGTCGCCGGTGTGGAACCAGCCCCCGCGCCAGGCCTCCGCCGTGGCCTCGGGGCGGGCGTGGTACCCGAGCGCGACGTTGGCACCGCGGGCCACGACCTCCCCGACCTCTCCCGGCGGCAGCGGCACGTCGTCCGGACCGACCACCCGCACCTCGCAGCAGGACAGCGCGCGCCCCGCGGCCGACAGACGCTCGGGGACCTCGTGGTCCGCCGGCAGGAGCGCGGTGAGCACGCCGGTGGTCTCGGTCAGCCCGTACCCCTGGAACCAGTCGCACGCGAAGAGCCGCCGGGCCTCGGCCGCGAGCGTCGGCGGCATGGGTGCGGCCCCGTAGATCAGGACCTCGAGCGCAGGGAAGGACGCGCCCGCCGCCTCCTTCTCGATCAGGATCCACCGGATCATGGCGGGGACGAGCAGCGCGTGGGTCACCCCCTCGTCCCGGAGCGCGCGCAGCGCCGCGGTCGGCGTGAACTCGCGGTGCAGCAGGAGGGTGGCGCCCATCGCCAGGCTCGACAGCGCCTGCGTGACGGCGCCGATGTGGAACAGCGGGGTCACCTGGAGGATCCGGCTGTGCGCGTCCAGCGGCACGAGCTCCGCCCAGGAGCGCACCAGCGCCACGAGGTTGCGCTCGCACAGCACGGCCCCCTTCGGTCGCCCGGTGGTGCCCGAGGTGTACATCTGGACCAGGGGCGCGTCGTGTCCGGTGGGGGCGCGCGAGGGGGCGACGGCGGCAGGGATCGCATCGACGTCGTCCAGCGGGTCGAAGCACCAGAACGCGGTCCGGTCTCCCCGCGCCACCCGCGCCTCCGCGAGCTGGGGCGCGACGTGGTCCGCCAGCAGCACCACCCGCGCGTCCGCGTCCTCGATCTGCCAGGCGAGCTCGGGCGGCTTGAGGTGGTGGTTCAGCGTGACGACGACGGCGCCGATCCACCGCGCGGCCAGCAGCGCCGCCACGATCTCCGCCCGGTTCTTCCCGCACACGGCGAAGCGCTCGCCGGGTGCCACGCGGGTCACCAGCGCCCCAGCCAGCGACGCCGTCCAGGCCTTCAGGTCCGCGCCGGTCACCCGCCGCTCCTGCTCCTCGATCAGCACGCGCTCGTCGGGGGCGCCCTCGAGCCAGTCGAGCAGGTCTTCCTCGAAGCTCATCGGGTCCACCGGACGAGGGCGGCGCCCGCCGTGGCGCCAGCGCCGACCGCGGTGAGCAGCAACAGCTGGCCCGGGCGGACGGTGCCGTCGCGGACGGCGTCGTGGAGCGCGAGCGGGATGCTGGCCCCGGAGACGTTGCCGTGCTCGGCGATCCGGTCGAGCGTGCGCTCCCAGGGAACGCCGAGCCGATGGGCGATGGCCTCCGTCAGCCGCGCGTTGCCCTGGTGAGGCACCAGCAGGTCCACCTGATCGAGCGAGACCCCGGAGGTGGCCAACACGCCCTCGACGGACTCCTCCACGAGCCGCAGGAAGTGGTCGAAGATCTCGCGCCGCCCGTCGACCCGGAGGTGGTGCAGCCGCTCGGCGAGGGTGTCCGGGCTGGTCGGCAGCGCGGCACCCCCCGCGGGGACGTAGGCGCCGAGCATCTCCATGCCCTCGGCCAGGAGGTGGACCCCGATCACACCGGGCTCCTCGGACCGCTCCAGCACCACGGCGGCGGCCCCGTCGCTGAACAGCACGGACGCCCGGTGGTCCGTCTTGTCGATGAACCGCGAGCGCGCCTCCGCGCACACCACGAGGACGCGCCGGGCCCCGTTGCGCAGCGCCCCCGCGCCCGCGTCCAGCGCGTAGAGGAAGCCGGTGCAGGTGGCGGCGAGGTCGTAGGCCGCGCACCTCGCGCCGATCTTGCGGAGCACCCGGGTCGACGTCGGCGGCGTGGGCATGTCCGGGCTCACGGTGGCGAGCACGAGCCGGTCGATGTCCGTCGGGGCGAGCCCCGCGTCCCGGAGCGCCGCCAGCGCCGCCTCCGCGGCCAGGTCCGACGTCGTCTGCCCCTCGGCGAGCCAGTGGCGCGAGCGGATGCCGGTGTTCCGCTCGATCCACTCGGGCGTCACGGTGAGCCCGTAGCGCTCGATCAGCGTCGGGTTGTCGATGCGCTCCTCGGGGATGGCGGCGCCGATCCCGGTGATGGCGACGTTCACCTCAGCCTCCACCGAGCAGCCGCAGCGGGAGCCTGCGGGGGCCGCGGACGGTGCCCTCGGACCAGGTGACGGGCTCGCCGGGCACGAGCTCGAACTCGGGGATGCGCGCGAGCCAGACGTCGAGCGCGGTCCGAAGCTCCATGCGCGCCAGGTTCGAGCCGAGGCAGCGGTGGATGCCGAGGCCGAAGGCGACGTGCGGGTTCTCGGCGCGGTCGAGGCGGACGACGTCGGGGTCCGGGAAGACCTCGGGATCGCGGTTCGCGGCCGGGAACGACAGGAGCACCATGCTGCCCGCCTTCATCGGACAGCCGCCGAGCTCGGTGTCGCGCACGACCTCCCGGGCCATGGCCACCGGCGCGTAGGCCCGCAGCAGCTCCTCGATCGCCGTGTCCACCGCGCGGGTGTCGCCGTCGCGGAACGCGGCCGCCAGCGTCCGTCGGTCGTCGACGTGCGTCGCGAGGTGCCACAGGCAGCTCCCGATGGCGCTCCAGGTGGTGTCGATGCCCGCGATCATCAACAGCCGGAGGATGGCGACGATGTCGTCGCGATCGAGCTTCCGGCCCTCGGGCTCCACCGCCAGCAGGTACCCGATCAGGTCGTCCGTCCCGCCCGGACACGCCTCCACCTTCTCCCGGAAGTAGGCGTTGATCGCCTGTAGCGCACGCAGCGCCCTCGGCATGTCGTGGATCCCCTCTTGCAGCGCCTCGGTGATCCAGTGCCGGAAGCGCTCGCCGTCGGACGCCGGCACGCCGAGCAGGTGGCACATGACACGCACGGGGACGTGCTGTGCGTACTGCTGGGCGCCGTCGCAGGTCTCGCCATCCGCGAGGGCGTTCACCAGCTCCTCGCAGGCGGCCCGGGTGAACGGCTCGAGCTTCGCGACCGACCGGAGCGAGAACGGAGGGAGCAGCGGCAGCCGCAGGCGCTTGTGGTCGGGCGGGTCGGACGTGATCGGGGGTGCCGGGTGGGGCGGCTCGATCTTGCGGTCGCGGATGACGACGCGCCGGGACGAGAAGGTCTCGGTGTCGTAGGCGATGGCGCGCACGTCGGCGTAGCGCGTGGGCAGCCAGACGCCGTCCTGGAAGCGATCCGTGTGTGCGATCGGGCAGGTGCGGCGCAGCTCGGACCATAGCGTGTACGGGTCGGCGGTCCACCGCGGATCGGTGTGATCGAAGTCCGTGGTCCAGTCTTCGACGGGAGACCGACTCACGCGCCGCCTCCCTCGCGCAGCACGAGCGCGCGCTCGGGGCAGTTGAGGACGGCCAGCCGGGCGCGCTCCAGGGCCTCGGGCGACACGCGTCCGTCCCCGAGGAGCACGACGTTCCCGAGCTCGTCGCAGTCGAACAGATCGGGCGCGATGGCCACGCAGCGGCTGTGCCCCTGACAGCGGTCCTCCACGACCTCGATCCGTGCCTCGTCCGGCATCCTCGCCCCCTGTCGCGCAACGGACAGCATATGCCCACCTCTCCCCGATGTCCCAGGCGGCACGTTCCTCACGGCCTCGGATAGAATCGGGTCCGGAGAGTCGCCTCGAAGTGGGTCGCGCGGTCCTGGTGGTGGGTGTCGGACCGTCGCTCGGGCGGGCGGTGGCTTCGCGGCTCGGGCGCGACGGGTGGCGGGTCGTGGCCTCGGGGCGGCGCGAGGAGCATGTCCGCGCCTGCGTCGACGGTGTGCTGGCGGCGGGTGGCGCGGCCGAGGCGCTGGTGGGCGACGTGCGGGACGCCGACTGGCTGGCGCGCGTGCACGCCACGGGACCGATCGACGCCGTGGTGTGGGTGGCCTCGGCCTACGCGCCCTACGCCCGCCTCGAGCGGACCGCGCCGGCGTCCTTCGACGAGGTGCACGAGGTGGGCGTGCGCGCACCCTACCTGCTGGCCCGCGCGCTGCTGCCGGACATGCGGGAGCGGCGATGGGGGCGCTTCGTGTTCGTCGGCTCGGTCGTCGGCGCTCGTCCCGGCCCGGGCCAGGCGGCCTACGCGACGGCCAAGGCGGCGCAGGTCGCGCTGGCGCGGACCATCGCCAGCGAGGCGGGGCGCGAGGGCGTGACCGCCAACGTCGTGGCGCTCGGCCTCGTGGACACGGAGCGCACGCTCGCCATGCCGCCCGAGACGCGCGAGGCGCTCGTCGCCCGCACGGCGCTGGGGCGAGCCGGGACCACGGAGGAGGTGGCCGGGGTCGTCGCCTTCCTGCTCGGGCCCGACGCCGACTACGTCACCGGCGCGGTGATCCCGGTGGACGGTGGCGCCGGCGCGGCCCTGTAGGCCGTGATCACCTACCTGACCGACCTCGAGGGGCGCTGGGACAAGCTCGAGCAGGCCTGCGAGGGCAGCGCGTGGCTCTCGCTGCGCGGCGACGAGCTGGTGCTGGCGCCGGGGAGCTCGCTCGTGTTCGGCGGCGACGCGATCGACCGGGGGCCGGCCGGCCGGCGGATCGTGGCGACGCTGCTCCGCGCCAGGCGCCGCTACGGCGACCGCGTGGTGCTGCTCGCGGGCAACCGGGACATCAACAAGCTGCGCCTGCACCGGGAGCTCGGCGGCCACCCTCCGGAACGCGCGCCCGCGGAGGTCCGCGCCGACCCCGTGGCGCTGCTGCGGTGGATCTTCGCCAACACGATGGGGGCTCGCGAGGCCTTCGCGCACCGCGCGGCGGAGCTCGCGGCGAAGGGGCGAGCGGCCGACGACGAGGCCGTGGTGCGCTCGTTCGCACGGGACGTGGCGCCCGGTGGCGCGCTCGCGACCTACCTCGCGGCCTGCACGCTGGCGCACCGGGCGGGGCGCACGCTGTTCGTCCACGGTGCGGTCACCGCCGACAGCCTGGGGACCGTGCCGGGCACCGCACCCATCGACGACGTCGACGGCTGGGTGGCGGCGCTCGACGCGTTCCACGCCGACCAGGTGGGTGCCTTCGCCGAGCAACGCGTGGTGGACGGTGTCCCCGGGTGGTCCGCCCTCGTCGCCTACCAGGCCCCCATCCCGGGGACCCTCGCGCACCAGGGCAGCGTGGTCTATGGGCGGCTCGCGGACCGGCACAACGACCCCCGCCTGCCGGAAGCGAGCGTGCTGGCGCGGCTGCGCGCCGCCGGCATCGATCGCCTGGTGGTCGGCCACACGCCGGTGGGCGACGTGCCCGCGGTGCTGCGCCGCGACGGGTTCACCCTGGTGATGGCGGACAACAGCTACGGTCGGCTCGAGCACGGGACGCGGGTGGAGATCGACGAGCATCGGATCGCCTGGTGGGGTCGGTGTCGCCTCGACGACGGCTCCGAGATCGAGGCCTCGGCGACGGTGGAGGACGAGGTGGGCGAGGTCGGGCGGGTCACGGCGGAGGGGCGGCTGGTCAAGGCGCGCACGCCCGACGGCTGGCTCCTGTTCCGAGCGCTGGCCGAGCGGCGGGTCGAGCAGGTGGTCGTGGCGGACCCGGGCGAGCTGTCCGACGTGCCGCACATCATCGCGTGATCATCCAGCCGTAACGTCGACTCACGACGAGCGGTGTGCGTCAGTCCTCGAGACCGAAGAACACCCGGATGCGGTCCAGGATCCGGTCGCGCTCCGCCTGTTGGCGCTGGCTCTTGTCGGAGGCGTCCAGCCCCTCCCGGACCGTGAGCAGCTCGACGCGCCGGCGCGCCAGGATGTCCGAGAACTCGGCCGCCAGGGCCGGGCGGTCCTGGAGCACCTTCTCGAACCCGGGCTTGTCCAGGCGGTAGCACTCCACGTCGGTGCGGGCGATCACCGACGCGAGCCGCGACTCGCCGGTCATCAGCCCCATCTCGCCGATGAAGCCCGGCCCCTCGATGCTGGCGACCACGCGGGAGGGCCCTTCGGGAGCGACCTGGGTGACCACGTCCACCCGGCCGGACACGATGACGTAGAGGTAGTGGGCGACGGCACCCTGGTGGGTCAGCGTCTCGCCGGCGGTGAACGGAGCGTGCACCAGGTGCTCCGCCAGCTCCTGGCTCTCCTCGTCGGTGAGCTGCGCGAACAGCTCGACCTTGCGCAGGGCCTGCAGCGCGCGCTCCTCGCGTCGGGCCTTGGTCCGCAGGGCCTCCTCGTCGTCCGCAGGCGCGTGGAACACCATCATGGAGGGCTTGGCGAGCTCGATGTTCGCGCGGCGCAGGGCGGAGTAGATCCGCGCGCGGACCGCGGCGCTGGTCGGGTCGTCGACCGCCAGATCGGTCAGCCAGTAGCGCACCGCGTACAGCCCGAAGCTCTCCCGGCGGTCGCGCGCGAAGTCCATGCAGATGCAGTCGGGCGGCGGGCTCGTGGAGACGTTGGGCAGCTCGCTCGACCGGAGCGCGTCCTGGACGGTGCGGGACACGAGCGTCGGCGCCCAGCGGTAGTCCACGTGAAAGTAGACCCACATGCGGTGCTGGACCGGCTGGCCCTCCCGCTTGCCGAGGATCACGATCTGGCTCGACAGCAGCGAGGCGTTCGGGACGATGATCGTGTCCCAGTCGCGGGTCTCGACCACGGTGTGGCGCCAGCGGACCGCGGTGACCTTCCCCTGCTTGCCGTTCTCGAGCTGGATCCAGTCGCCGGGCTGGACCGAGCCGTCCATCTGCAGCGCGATCCCGCCGATCACGTTGCCGAGGGTGCTCTGCAGCGACAGCGTCACCACCGCGGCGGCGATGGAGCTCGCGGCGAGGACCGACGTGATGTCCACGTCGGCGGCGGAGAACACCACGGCCGCTGCGAAGACGTAGGCGATGCCCAGCGCGAGGTCGGACACGATGGTCAGGACCTCGATGGCGAGCGCGGGCAGCAGCAGGTCGAACACGACCAGGGCCGCCAGGTTCACCGCGGTGAACGCGAGCAGCAGGTCGGTCGTGACCTCGATCCAGGTCAGCGCCCCGAGCGGGGAGGTGCGCGCGACCGCGCCGACGATCCAGCTGACGACGTACAGGCCATAGAGCAGGACCACGCGCCGGAGCTGCCGTCGGTGCTCGACCGCGAAACGGTTGACCAGCAGCGCCACGACGAGCACCCCGGCCGTGAGCGATCCCGGCTCGACCAGGTGCGAGAGCAGCTCGAGGACGACGGTGTCGAGGTTCGGCGGGGGCATGGCGCGGCAGTGTCACCCAGGGTCCGTGACCGCTGCAAGACCGGCGCAACGGACCCCGGTGACGGAGGGACATCGGAGGAACCGACATGTCGACCCACACCCATCGCTTCGCCCTCGCCACCCTCCTCGTCCTCGCCGCGTGCGGCGTGGGGACCGGGAGCGGCACGACCGCCACCACGGACCAGGCGCTGACCGGCATCCCGTGCGGCCAGATCCTGGACTGCTACGACCTGTGCGACCCGAACGACGGCGCCTGCATCCAGCAGTGCTACGACGCGGCCTACCCGACCGGCCAGCAGCTCCACGACGCGCTGAACGACTGCTCGGTCGCGAGCGGGTGCGCCGACTGGTCGTGCGTGGAGCAGGCGTGCGGCCAGCAGCTCGAGGCCTGCGAGCTCGACGTGCCCCCCGGCGGCTGGATCTGCTTCTCGGCGGGGGTGTACGAGGTCTGCGACGTGTACGGCTACTGCCACGACCGGATGGCGGAGGGCGGTGGCTGGGGCGCCGATCAGGCCTCCGCGGCGTTCTGGTCGAACGCGGACTGCGAGGAGAACATGACCATCAGCATCCTCATCGAGCAGCTCGACGGCTCCGCCGGCGTGAAGCAGGGATGCGCGCCGACCCAGTGCCTGCCGAACGAATAGCTGGAGTGAGCGAGGCTCTCTTGCATCGAGAGGACCTCAGACATCGCGTCAGCGCTTTCGGGACGCGTGGGTCCAGGCCTCCTGCAGCAGCTGGACCAGCACGTCGTCCGCGACGCGCTCCAGGTCCACCCGAACGGCAGCGAGCTTCGTCCCCCACCACTTCTCCTCGCAGGCCTGGTCCAGCATGACCGCCTCGTGGATCGCGTCCTCGTCCATCATCAGGTGCGCGATGCCGGGCTCGGGGAGCGTCGCGAAGATGCGGTTGGCCACCCGGAACGAGGGGAACCCGTGGTGGTCCCGCTCGGTGGCGTCGGCCTGCGCGAGCGCGTTCCGACGGAACTCGTGGATGTCCATGCGTCCTCCGCGGACGGCAGGGTACCCTGACCGCGGAGGCACCGTTGGGCGAACGCACCGACGGCATCGAGGTCGCCCGCAGGTTGCTCGCGTCGGGGCCACCGGCGCTGCTCGGTCTGGTGGCGGGCTCGGTGGCGCGCGGGGTGGCAACCGATCGCAGCGACCTGGACCTCGTGATCGTCGCGCCGCGGGTCCCACGGGCCACCCGGAGCACGTTCGTGACCGAGGGGTGGACCGTCGAGTTGTTCGTCCACGACCCCGGCACGCTCGACCACTACCTGCGCCGGCTCGACCCGACCTCCGGGATCCCCGCGCACAGCACGATGATCGTGGAGTCGGTGGCGGTGTGGGAGCAGGACCCCGACCTCTTGCCCCGCATCCGCGCGACGGCCGAGAGGGTGTTGCGCGACGGTCCGGCTCCCCTCCCCCGCCACGCGCTCGAGCAGGCCCGGTACCAGCTCACCATCACCCGCGAGCACCTCCGGCGTCCGCGCGACCCCGACGAGCTCCGGGCCTACGTGGCGCAGCTCCATCGGCCGCTCGCCGAGCTCTGGCTGCGCGGTCGGCGACGTTGGTTCGCGGAGGACCGACGCCTGCGGAGCCGGCTGACCGAGGACGACGCGGAGATGGCGGCCACGATGGACGCGGCCCTCCGATCGGCGATGGTCGAGCTCGACCCGACGCCGACGATCGCGGTGATCGACCGGGTGCTCGAGGCGCTCGGAGGTCCATTGGGAGCTGGATATTCAGCCACGGGGCCTCCCTCGTGGCGCATCGAAGGGGGGTGACCTTTGTCCGATCCTGTCCGCCAACACGTCTCGTGGTCCGGAGCGACCATGCAGACACCCCTCGAGCGCGCCGTGGCGCGGATGCGGACCTGGCAGCACCTGCCGGGCTGGCACCCTGCCGAGCACGCTCGCACGTTGTTCGAGATCTACCTGCCCGAGATCGTCGAGGCGCAGCTCGGGACGCCGCTCAGCGACGTCGTGATCCCGCAGCTGCCCGTCCGCAACGGCCTCGTCTGGCGCGCCAGCCAGGGCAACGCCGCCCGGCGGGTCGATCTCGTGTTGTTCACCGCGGACCGTCAGCGCGTGATCGCCGTCGACCTGGGGGACGGTGAGCCCGAGAACGCCCGACAACAGCGCATGTTGTCCCGCCTCCCGGCGGTCGGCTTCCGCAAGGTGCTGGAGGGCGTCCTCGAGCTGGCCCGGACGGCGCCCGACCGCCGCCGGTACGCGCACCTGCTCCAGGCGTTGGCGGACGAGGGTTGCCTCGAGCTGCCCGCGGACTTCCACGATCAGCTCTGGCCCCGGACACGCCGCACGTACCGTCGCGCGTTGGACCGCGTGCAGATCACGGTCGCACCCGGCGAGCGCCTGCTGAGCGTCCTGCGCGTCCGCCCGAGCTGCGAGGGTGCGTGCCTCGACTACTCGGCCATGCGCGACCACCTGGAGCGCCGCGCGGACGATCCGGTGGGTCAGGGCTTCGCCGAGCTGCTGGGGGCCTGGATCCAGCGCCCGGGCTCGGTCAGCGCCGCCGCTCGATGAGGCCGGTCGCGGCGGTCGCGCGGTAGGGCTCCTGCAGCTCGCCCGAGGCCCCGGAGGAGAGCTCGGCCGCGTTGGCCTCGTCCGTGTCGATGTGCATCTCGAGCGCGTACTTCTCGCTGACGCGGACCAGGACGTCGCCGAACACGAGATCGCGGGGACCACCCGTCACCGCCACCTCGACCTCGTCGCCGTCGCTCACCCCGAACGCGAGCGCGTCGTCGGGGTGCATGTGGATGTGCCGCCACGCGCAGATCAGCCCTTCCTTGAGCTGCAGCGTCCCCTTCGGCCCCTCGAGCACGACGGGCGCGGAGTCCGCGGTCTGCCCCGACTGACGGATGGGGGCGTCCACACCCAGCAGGAACTCGTCGGTACGCGACACCTCGACCTGGCAGGCCTTGCGCAGGGGGCCGAGCACGCGGACGCGCTCGAGCCGACCGCGCGGGCCGACGACGGTGACCCGCTCCTCGGAGGCGAACTGGCCCGGCTGCGACAGCGGTCGACTCGGGGTGAGATCGGAGCCGACGCCGAACAGCACGTCCATGGCGGCGCGGTCGAGGTGGACGTGGCGCGCGCTGATCGCGATCGGGATGGGGGACGGCGCCTTCACGACCTTGTGGGCGCGGACCACCGCCTCGGTGTCGCGGGCGATCTGGAGCTCTTCGTTGGTCGCCACCACCAGCGCGCGGACGCGGGCGTGCTCGGCGGCGATGTCGACCACCGGCCGATCGTGGTCCACCCGGGCGTCGGCGTTGCGGTCCTCGTCCAGCGTGACGCCGAGGAAGTCCAGCCGCTGCAGGATGCGGCGACGCATGTCGACCGAGTGCTCGCCGATGCCGCCCGTGAGCACGACGGCGTCGAGGCCGCCCATGACCGCCGCGTAGGCGCCGATGACCTTGCGGGCCCGGTGGGCGAAGACGTTGATGGCGAGACGGGCCCGGTCGTCGCCCTCGGCGGCGGCGCGCTGGATGACGCGCAGGTCGTTGCCGAGCCCGCTGAGCCCCGCGAGCCCGCTCTTGCGGTTGAGCAGGGTATCCGTCTCCTCCACGCCGAGCTCGCGGCAGAGGCGAAGCACCAGGCCGGGACCGACGTCGCCCGAGCGCGTGCCCATCACGAGCCCCTCGAGCGGCGTGAGCCCCATGGAGGTCTCGACGCTGTGCCCCCACTCGACGGCGCAGGCCGAGGCCCCGTTCCCGAGGTGTAACGTCACCATCCGGAGCTCGGCGATCGGACGCTCGAGGAAGGCCGCGGCCTGGGCGCTGACGTACCGATGGCTGGTGCCGTGGAACCCGAAGCGCCGGAGTCCGAGCCGCTCGGAGACCTCGAGATCGATCGCGTAGGTCCGGGCGCGGCGGGGCATGCGCACGTGGAAGGCGGTGTCGAAGACGGCCACGTGCGGCACGTTGGGGAGCGCGGCACGCGCGGCGGCGATGCCAGCGAGGTTCGCCGGGTTGTGCAGCGGTGCCAGCGGCACCACCTCCCGGATCGCGGCGACGACCTCGTCGTCGATCTCGACCGCGTCCACGAAGCGCTCGCCACCGTGCACGACCCGGTGACCGACGGCGGCGACCGCTCGACCCTCGAGGTGGCCCAGGACCTCGGCGATGGCGGCCTCGTAGGTCCGTTCACCGCCGATCTCCTCGATCAGCCCCTGGAGGAGGCGGGTCCCGGAGGAGGGGTCGACCAGCTGGTACTTCAGGCTCGAGGAGCCAGCATTGAGGACGAGCACGTGCATCCGGGGCAGCTATCCGCTCCCTCGGCTGTCGGCTTCGGCAGATGACCTGTCGCGATCGGCGAGTGTCGTGTCGCGTCCTGCATCGTACGTTCCCCCCATCGAACAGGGAGCCGGGCATGAGCACGAACAGGGTCGCGTTGGTCACGGGGGCGTCGGCGGGCATCGGCAAGGACATCGTCCGTCGGCTGCTGAAGGACGGGTGGACGGTCTACGGGGCCGCCCGCCGCGTCGACGCCATGCAGGACATCGCGTCCGAGGGCGCCCGGGTGCTGCCGCTCGACGTGACCGACGAGGCGAGCACGAAGGCCGCGGTGGAGACGCTGCTGGCAGCGGAGGGTCGTATCGACGCGCTGGTGAACAACGCTGGCTACGGAAGCTATGGCGCGCTCGAGGAGGTTCCGCTGGACGAAGCGCGCCGGCAGTTCGAGGTCAACGTGTTCGGCGTGATCCGCCTGTCGCAGCTCGTGCTGCCCACGATGCGTCAGCAACGCTCGGGCACCATCGTGAACATCACGTCGATGGGCGGTCGGATCTGGATGCCCATCGGCGGGTGGTACCACGCGACCAAGCACGCCCTCGAGGTGCTCTCCGACACGATGCGCGTGGAGGTCGCGCCGTTCGGGGTCAAGGTGGTGGTCGTCCAGCCCGGCGCCATCCAGAGCGAGTGGTCGGGCGTGGCCGCGGACAACCTCGAGAAGGCCAGCCAGGGCACCCTCTACGCCCAGTTCGTCGCCCCGATGACCAAGGTGCTGCGCGGGTACACGACCGCATCCCCCGCGTCGGTGGTCAGCGACGCCGTCTCCCGGGCGCTCGCGACGACCGCGCCTCGCCGCCGGTACGCGACGCCCTTCGACGCCAAGGGCCTCATCTTCCTGCACCGGTGGATGCCCGACTGGCTGTGGGAGCGCTTCATCGTGCGGGCGCTCGCGTGAGCACCGTCCGCCTGGAGTCGGCCTGGCGGCTGGTCCCCGCCGATCTCGGCCTGTCGATCGAGGAGCTGCTGCGGCGCGCGGAGCTCCCGGCCGACCTGCTCTCGCGACCCGAGCCGAGGGTGGGCGAAGAGGGCTGGTTTCGCCTGTGGGAGGCGCTGGTCGAGACCTCCGGCGACCCCGACATCGGGCTGCGCATCGGGCAGGCGGTCCCGGCGGAGGCGTTCGATCCGCCGCTGTTCGCGGCCCTCTGCTCGCCCGATCTCGCGACGGCGGCCGCCCGCTTGTCCACGTACAAGCGCCTGATGGGACCGTTGACCCTGAAGGTGGGGCACGACGAGACAGGACTGGGGCTGGTGCTCGGCAGTCCCCGGGGACCGCTGCCGGTCGCGCTGGCCACCACCGAGCTCGTCTTCCTGGTGAGCTTCGCGCGGATGGCGACGCGCACCGAGCTGCGCCCGACCAGCGTGGAGATGGCGCTGCCCGCTGGACGTCCGCTGGACCGGTGGGCCGCGTTCTTCGGGGCGACGCCGAGGATCACGGACCGGTGGGCACTGACGTTCTCCACGCGGGACGCGGTCCGGCCGTTCCTGACCGCCAACGCCGGGATGTGGCAGGCGTTCGAGCCGCAGCTCCGGCGGCGGCTGGCGGAGATCGACGCAGAGGCGGCGGCAGCGGACCGCGTGCGCGCCGTGCTGGTGGAGCTCCTGCCCAGCGGACGCGCATCGATCGACGACGTGGGCCGCGCGCTCGGGCTGGGCGCGCGCACGCTCCAGCGGCGGCTCGGCGACGAGGGCACGAGCTACCAGCGGGTCCTGGACGACACGCGCGAGCGCCTCGCCCGCCACTACCTGTCGACGACGGCGATGGCGGGACCCGAGATCGGCTTCCTGCTGGGCTACGACGACCCGAACTCGTTCGTGCGCGCCTTCCACCGGTGGACCGGCAGCAGCCCGGAGAAGGTCCGTGCGGGTTACCCGCGCGCATGATCTCCCTCTCCCGCGTCACCCGCCAGCACGGCCACCGCGTGCTGTTCGTCGACACCAGCTTCCAGCTCGACCCCGGCGACAAGGTCGGGCTGGTGGGCGCCAACGGCTCCGGCAAGACCACGCTCTTCCGCATGATCGTGGGTGAGGAGAGCCCCGACGAGGGCTCGGTGGACCGCCCCAAGCGCCTGTCGGTGGGCTATTTCCGCCAGGACGCCGACGACGTCGACCCCGATCGCACCGTACTCGAGGAGGCGATGGCGGGCGACGCCGAGGTGAGCGCGCTCGCAGCCGAGCTCCAGGCGCTCGAGGCCCGGATGGAGGAGGGTGGCGACGACTTCGACGCGGTGCTCGAGCGCTACGGCGAGGCGCAGGCGCGCTTCGGCGACCTCGGCGGCTGGGACCTCGAGGCCCGCGCGGCCAGCGTGCTTGTGGGACTCGGCTTCGTCGACCGCCAGCTGAAGCAGCCAGCGCGCTCGCTCTCGGGTGGGTGGCGCATGCGGCTGCAGCTCGCGCGCGTCCTGATCCAGGCCCCCGAGGTGCTGCTGCTCGACGAGCCCACGAACCACCTCGACCTCGAGTCGATCCTGTGGCTCGAGACCTTCCTCAAGGACTTCGCCGGCTCGGTGCTGATGACCTGCCACGACCGGGACGTGATGGACCGGGTGGTGCGGCGGATCGCCGAGATCGACGGGGGCACGATCCGGTCGTACACCGGCAACTACGCCTTCTACGAGAGGATGCGCGCGGAGGACGCCGCCCGCCGCGAGGCCGAGTACGACAAGCAGCAGGCGATGCTGGCCAAGGAGCTGCGCTTCATCGAGCGGTTCAAGGCGCAGCCGCGCAAGGCCTCGCAGGTGCAGTCGCGGGCGAAGATGGTGGACCGCATCGAGCGGATCGAGCCGCCGCCGCGCATGCAGGAACGCAAGTTCCAGTTCCGGAAGATCCAGCGGTCGGGCGACGACGTGATCGTGGCGAAGGGGCTACGCAAGGCCTACGGCGATCACGTCGTGCTGGACGGGCTCGATCTCGTGGTGCGCCGCGGGGAGCGCTGGGCGGTGATGGGCGAGAACGGCGCCGGCAAGACGACGCTGCTGTCGCTCCTCGCGGGCCGGTCGGACGCGGACGACGGCGCCGTACGCATCGGCGCGAGCGTGAGCATGGGCTTCTACGCCCAGCACCAGACCGAGCAGCTCGACCTCGACCGGACCGTCATCGACGAGCTCCAGGCGCACGCGCCGACGGCGAACCTGGGCGTGCTCCGCAACCTCGCGGGCTCGTTCGGCTTCTCGGGTGACGACGTGGAGAAGCCGATCTCGGTGCTGTCCGGTGGGGAGCGCGCGAGGGTGGTGCTCGCGAAGGTGTTCTGGGACGCGCCGAACCTGCTGGTCCTCGACGAGCCCACCAACCACCTGGACCTGCTCACCAAGCGCGCGCTGGTGACGGCGCTGAAGGACTACGAGGGGACGCTGGTGTTCGTGTCCCACGACCGGACCTTCCTCAAGACGCTGGCGACGCGGGTGCTCGAGGTGGGCCGCGAGCCCCACGCCTACCCCGGCACCTACGACGAGTACGTGACCGCCACGGGTCGGGAGGCCCCGGGGATGCGCGCCGCGCGGTGATACGCTGGCGCGATGTTGTGGTTCGCCTTACGCATCGCGCTGGCCGCCCCGGCCGTCACGGCCACCCACGACCTGCCCGCCGGCGTGCCGCTGAGCGAGGTCGACCTCCTGGTCGTCGACCTCCCGGAGGCGATGGTCGCCCCTGACGCCTTCGCCACGACGTCCGACCTGGTGGGACGAGTGCCTGCCGAGCGCATCCTGGCGGCGGAGGTGGTGCGCGCGGCGCGGCTCGCGGACGCTGCGCAGGGTCGCGGGCTCAACGTCGTGGTGCCGGCGGGGATGCGCGCGATCACCATCCCGTTCGAGGACCCCGACCGCACGGGGGTGCAGCTCGTGCCCGGTGCGCGGGTCACCGTCGTGGGTGGGACGCGCGAGGGCGCGGCGTGGCGGGACGTCCACACGGTGCTGCAGACCGCGGAGGTCCTGGCGGTCCCCTCCCCCGGCTACGTGACGTTGGCGGTGACGGCCGCGCACGCCGAACGGATCGCGACCGCGCAGGCGACGGGCCAGCTCGTGGTGGTGGTCCCCACCGAGGTCGGCGTCGGGCGTTAGCTCGGCTGGGGCAGGGCGATCCCCTCGGGCTGCATCACGGCCTGGTAGACCAGGCGCGTCGGGACCCGGTCCGGGCGCTCCGGCTCGGGCGCAGCGGGCTCGGCGCGGAGCTCGCGCAGCCGTCGTCGCGGTTGGTGGGTGAGCAGGTGCTTCCAGTCGGGTCGCTCGGACCAGTTCGACAGGTGGGCATAGATACCCAGGTAGTGGTCGAGGTACCGGGAGAGCCAGCGAAGGCACACCGTGTCGTGCCGCTTCTCGATGTGGTACCGCAGCCATTGCTCGAGCAGACGAGTGATCGTCGGCGGCTGGAAGGGTGGGTCCTTGCGCGCCGCGTGGTGTTGCTCGTGGTCCATGGCGACGTGCGTGAACTGTGGCTGCGCGCCGTCGAACGTGATCGCGGTCATGGTCATGCGCGACTGTCCCCTGGGCGACAGTCGGAAGTAGCGCAGCAGGTCTCGATGCAGCTGTGGCCGGGCCTCGTCGGTGTCCCTCCCCTTGGGCCGTCGGCAGGGGAACATCATCGTGAGCTGACCCACGATGTAGCTCGCACGGCCGAGGAAGGTGGCTCTCATGAACCGCTGGTTGACGTGCCACGCGGTCGAGCGCGCCATCTTGACCTCGGCCCTCAAGTGTCCGCTGGTGGGCACGCTGCCCGCCTCGAAGTGCCCACCTCTCACGAACCAGGCCCGCAGGGGCACCTTGGATCCGTGCATGGGGGTCCCGGCGGTGACGGACTGCTGGCGCTTGCACTGCTGACATCTCAGCACACGAGGTCGGCCCTTGACCTCGAAGCCGTGGGTACAGCCACAGTGTTCGCAGCAGAAGCCGGTGTCGCCGTAGCGCGCGAGGCGAAGACGGCGGATGAGCGTTCGATCCGAGAGGTCCATACACATGACCACCCCGTAGCCCGCGGCGATCCGGCTCGGACGTCCTCCCCCTCCAAACTTCCGCACATCCTCACCGTCAGCGCACAGATCCGCCCCAGCAGTGGATCCACCGCGATCCCCCATCCCGCGTGCCGCCACTGGACACCTCCGCTGTTCGGGGGGCGCACACTCCGAACCTCGATATCGACCGTCCTCCTTCGATCGAGCGCCCTCGTCAATGTGCGCCACCCGAACACGCTCTCGGCGGAGGAGGCCGGAGGAGGTGTTCGGGAGGTGCACACGACCTGGTTCAGCGGATGCGGGCGCCAGGCTGCACACGGCGTTTTCGAGTGTGCGCTGCCCGAACAGCGGGGGAATCCGACGTGAGGGGGTGGGGCCGGCCGCCGGGAGATGACGGAACCACGCCCACTTAGGCCAACGCGGCGCGCGCGAGGTCGCGTCCGACCACCAGGCCGAGCTGTGCTCCGAGGCTGACGACCCTGGCGCCCGACAGTCCAGCGTCCTCGACGAGTCGCAGATCGTCGTCTCCCGGACGCACGCGGAAGATCTCCAGTCGTCCGTCGATCCTCAGCACCGCCACCCCAGTGGGGAGGACGACCAGGTCCAGATCGGCGCCGTCGACGTCCTCGGTCCTGCGAAGCTCGTACCCACGAGGGCCGAACCGGAACACGAAGCGGTCCGTGCGGCCGTCCCGGCGTGCCAGCACCGCCGCCACCCCACCCGCGTGCCGCGCGTCGAGGATCGTCCACCCATCGAGCTCCGCCACCCGCCGCACGTCGCATCGACCTGGCGAGAGCAGGAGCAGGTGCATCGAACCCAGCAGGTCCTGGGCCGCCAGCCCATCGAACAGCTGGGTGGCGTGGGGGAGCACCGTCGCGAGCACCCTCGGCAGCGCCAGGCCCGCGCGCAGGTCGAGCTGGACCAGCCGTGGACCGCTCACCGCGATCAGGGCGGACCCGAGCGGCGCGATGGCGTCGGCGTGCAACGTGACCGGCAGGTTGCGGCCATCGACCTCACGCAGCCGCAGCACACGCCCCTCTCGCCACGCGCCCACCACCGCCCCCTCTGCGCTCACCAACACCGCCTCCCATGGACCGGCGAAGACCCCGCGAGCCGTCACGATGGCCCCGTCCACGAGCGCGGCCGTCGTTCCTCCGACCTCGACCACCTGACGCAGGGTGCTCGGCGCCGTCAGGATCGGCGTGAGCACGAGCTTGCGTCCGAGGAGCACGGGCGAAGGAGTCCAGCCGGTGCCTCCGCTGCCACCCGACGGCGGAGCAGACCGCTCGGTTCCGTCGAGGACCGCTCGGTACCATTCGAGCCACCGTGGGGGCACGACGTCGGTGGGCCAGGCCACCGGCGGAAGTCGCACCTCGGGCCGCAGCACGGAGAGCCGGCGAACCATCCGTTGGTCCAGGCCCTTCACCGTCGGGTGCGTCCCCCGGTACGGGTGGACGCCGAGCAGCAGCTGGAGCGTGGTGACGGCGAAGGCGAACCAGTCGGTGCCACGGTCGAAGCCCGTCGCGTGCCGATCGCGAACGGCGTCCTGGATGGCGGTCGCGGGCCAGCCCGGGAGCTGCCAGCTGCTCACGTCGATCAGGACGGGCTCGCGCCGCTGGTCGAGGAGGACGTTGCCCTCGTGCAGGTCCACGACCAGAGCCCCCGCGGCGTGGACCTCCCGCACGATCTCCCGGAGCTGTTGGACCGCCGCCAGCGCCTGATCGGGTCCGAACCCCTCGCGGTCGCGCCACGCGCGGGACAGCGCGCGAGAGAGGGGCGTCGCACGAGGCACCCAGTCCATCGTGTGGCCGACGACGGCACCGGTGGCGTCGCGGATCAGCGCCCGCGGGAGGACGGCGCCACGCACGGACAACGCGATCAGGGCACGCAATCGGCCTTCGTCCACTGGTGTGGTGAACAGCTTGTAGGCCACGTCGCCGACGGCGTGGACGGTCCCCTCCCCGCCCGCGGCGACGAAACTGTCCTGCGGCAGATCGACCCACCCACCGCCGTCGACGTGGATCCGCATCGTCAGAACTTCAGGCTGACGGTGGAGGAAGCGCCCGTGCCCAACGCCGTGGACTGCAGGGCGATCGAGCGCGAGGCGAACCGGGCCAGGCGCTCGAGGCTCGCCGCGTCCGCCGTCTCGATCGCGAGGTAGTCGTCGAAGCCCGCCTCCGCGCTGAATCGCATCAGCGCCTGCGACGTCGCCCCGCCCACCCCGACACCGACGAGCACGGTGTGCACGCTGTCGAGCTTCTCGCTGCGCACCGCCTCGTCGATGGCACGCTTCACGTCCGCCGCTGAGCTGCTCGAGACGTTGTCCTCACCGTCGGTGAGCACGAAGACCAGCCCGTTGACGGTGAAGTCGGCCGAAGCCAGGGTGTCGCCGTAGCTGACGACGCTGGCCACAGCGTTGAGGCAGGCGTCGTACAGCGCGGTGCTCCCGCCCACCTTCACCCGACCCTGGTACCCCTTGGGGTCGAGGGTGGGCAGCGGGACGAAGCCGTGGAGCTCCTCGATGCCGCCGTGGAAGGTGAGCACCCGCATCATGAGCTGGTCGGCACGTGCATGGGCACGACAGGCGGACACGATCTCGCCGAGGCAGCGCTCGATCTCGGTGCGGAAGGAGGCGACCGAGCCGGACTTGTCCGCGGCGATCGCGACCAGCGTGTACTCGGCGCTGCCGAGCGCATCGAGCCGGGTGCCGCTGTATCCGTAGTGGCTGCCGGCGAGGCGGCGCGTCTGCATCGGGGTGTTCGGATCGAAGACGGGCATGGTGACCTCTCTCAGGCGGCGAAGCGGGTGGTGGTGGTGACGGACATGCCGAGCGCGGTCATGTCGCGGACGAAGTCGGCGGCGTAGCTCTCGAAGCCGGGGACGGGGCTCGTCGCGTCCTCGAGGAGCACGAGCTTCCGGATCCAGGAGGGGTCGGCGAAGTGGGCGGCGATGTCGCGCACGGTGTTCGCCAGGCAGTGGCTGGAGGCCTCTCCCGCGAGGAGCACCACGTCGGCCTCCTCGAGCGTGCGCACCAACGTGGTGTTCACCTGCGTCCCCGGGTCCTCGGGGTCGGGCACCTCCGCCTGGACCGCGGAGAAGTGCTCGGTCCACGGGTTGCTGCCCTTGGTCACGAAGTCGACCAGCGCGAAGCGGTCCTCCCACTCCGACAGCGAATCCATGAGGATCGGGTGGACGGCGTGGCCCTCGGTGCCGATGAGGCAGTGCTCGGGCCAGACGACGTGCGGGTAGCGCCCACCCGCCTCGAGCGCCTCGAGGTACGCCACCGTCCGGTCCCAGGCGCCGGGGTGCGTCGTGCTCCACCGCCCCTGGTGCAGGTCCGCGGCGCGGATGGAGGTGAAGGGCGCAGGGTGCTTGCCGCTGCCGTCGCGAAACCACAGGGGGTGGCTGATGTCGACGCGGCGGTGGCTGTCGAGCGTGACGTGGACGTCCGTCAGCCGGTCCTTGAGCCGCCGCACCATCACCGCGAGCCGATCGATGTCGGCGTCGGCGCCAGGGACGGACAGCGAACCCTGCGGATCGCAGAAGTCGTTCTGGGGATCGATGACCAGGAGCTGGATGTTCGCCACGGGACCTCCCATCTTGGATGTGCCATACATATATGCTCATGACATCTTTTGTGCAAGGTGAGGATCGCGACGGCGCCGGATAGCGATGGGGCCGGAGGTTCCCGTGGCCATCGACAGCAACGACATCCGCAAGCTCTCGCAGGTGGACGAGCGATGGGAGCTGGCGTTCGCGGACCTCGGCCAGCTCGTCGACGGGGTGGACCTCGCGGGCCTGGTGCTCGCCGTGGACGGTCGAGGCCGGGTCCGCTTCGCCGCGCCCCTCCGACGCGACCACGCCGTGGACGAGCTCGTACAGGGGATGTTCCTGTCGCCGGTGGAGGGCACGCGGCCGGGTCGTCCCAAGCGGTTGGTCTGCTCGCACGCCGAGCTCGCGGACGAGCTGCGCACCGCGCTCGCCCAGACGCCCGTACGGGTCGTGCAGGGGGAGACGCCGATCGCCGACCACGCGATGGAGGCGATGGTCCAGCACCTCCGCCCCATGTCCGCCCCCGGACTGACGGTGGAGCTGCCGCTGTGGCGTGCGACGCTGGACGCGCTGTGTCGCGCCGAGCCCTGGCGCACGCTGCACGACGACTTCACCTTCCGCCTGGCCGGCGTACCCGAGATCGAGGGCCACATCGTCGTCCTGCTCGGGTTCTCCGGCGAGCAGGAGGGGGTGGTGGTCTACCCCGACGACCACGCCCACGAGCGCTTCCTGGCGATGGCGACGGGTCAGCCCTCCGACTTCGACGGGTTGCACAACCTGACCCTGCTCCTCGATCCGGTCTCGGAGTACGACGAGCACGAGCAGGAGGCCTGTCGCGCAGCTGGGTTGGAGCTGGCCGGGGGTCGCATGCCCCGGGCGATCGCGATGGACGACGGGGAGATCCGCCCGCTGCGCCCCGAAGAGGAGCGACGGCTGCTCGCCGCCATCGAGGCCGTCGTCGGGACCTGCCTGTTCGGCGTGTCCTCGCTGACCACGGCCCCCGCGGAACGCTCCGTCCGCACCGCGCTCGGGCGCGTGAGCGTGAGCACCACGCCCACCTGACTCAGCCCGGCGCGGTCACTCGATGGGGGATCGGCTGGCCCGTCGCCCACGCCGTCAGCGCGCGGTCCACCTCCTCCGCCACCCGGCGACCGAGGCCGCGCGTGAAGCCGGCGGAGTGCGGCGTGACCATGACGCCGGGGATCCCCGCGATCTCCTGGAGACGCGGCCACGGCTCCTCGGGGAACACGTCGAGCATCAGGCCACGGAGCCGCCCTGCGCTCACGGCGTCCACCGCCGCGTCCACGTCGACGAGCCGCCCGCGCGCCGTGTTCACGAGCACCGCCTCGCGGCGCATGGACGCGATGCGCTCGGCGCTCATGAGCCCTCGGGTGGTCGGGACGAGCGCGCAGTGCAGCGTCACCCCCGCCGCTCGCCGCAGCCCGCCCTCGAGCGACACCGCCTCCACCCCCTCGGGCACGCCCGCGGGGTCGACGCCCAGCACCCGAGCGCCCATCGCCTGGAGGACCTCAGCCGTTCGGCGACCGATCACGCCGAGCCCCACCACCAGGATCTCCGCGTCGCGCAGCGTCATCGGGTCGAGCAGCGGGAGATCCGCGCGCGCCCATCGGCCGTCCCGGGCAGCCTCGTCGAGCGCCGGCTGGCGACGCAGCAACGAGGACAAGCCGTAGATCGCCTGCTCCACGACAGCGTCCCGCCGCGCACGCGGGGAACGCGCCACCACCACGCCCTTCGCGACTGCGGCAGCCACGTCGATGTGGTCCCACCCGCTGGTGGTCGTGAGCACGAGCGAGCCGGAGAAGCCCTCCAACGCCCGCGCGTCCACCCGCACCCGGCTGGTGACGACGAGGATGTCGACGCCAGCGAGATCGGGTGGCTCGGGCGACTCCGGGTGGGTGCGCCAGCGGAGGCCGAGGCGACGCGCCGCCGCCTCCTCCAGCGCGAGATCGTCGTCCGTCTCGTACGCCGACCGACCCCACCGGAGCGCCGTGCGCATCAGAAGCGGAACCGACCGTAGATCAGCGCGTTGAACGTGAACTCGTCCGAGACGCTGAACGTGTCGACGTAGGACAGGCGCGCGCCGATGTCGACGGTGCGCGCAGCGGTGTACTGCCCGCCGATGCCGACGTTCAGCGTCTCCCACAGCCCGGTCACGTCCACGTCGGGGGCGAGGAGCAGGCTGAACAGGCTGGTGTCCAGGAACAGCACGATCGGCTTGTCCACCTGCCAGTTGAACGCGCCGTTGGCGTTGATGTTCAGCCCGAAGTCGGGGCTCGCCACCAGACCGATGGCCCCCTGGCCGAACGTGAGGAAGAACTGGTCGTCGATCACGTAGCGGCTGGTCAGGTCGATGTTCGCGCCGAACGGAGCACCGTCGTAGAAGTAGAAGGGCACGACCACGCCGGGCGCGAAGTCGAAGTCCTTGCTGTCGTACGCCAGCCAGTGGACCTGGACGTGGAGCTCATTGGTCCAGTCCACGTCGGGGGCGAACATGAAGCCGGTCCCGATCCCCAGCTCGACCACGTCCGCGAGCCCGTACTCGAAGTCGAGCCCCGTCGTGAAGTAGTCGGTGTTCCCGACCACATGGACGTGGCTGATCTGGGGTGACACGGTGATCTCGCCCATGTTGTCGGGCAGGACCAGCGGGCGCGCACGCTCGGCGAACGGGTACTCGTCCTTCTCGAAGGGCCCCATCCCAGGGTTCTTCTTCTTCTTCTTGTTGTTCTTCTTCTTCGCCGGGGTGGGCTTCTTCGCCGGCTTGTTCCCCGTGCTCGGACGGCTCGCGTCCGCGGCCACCGCGTCGGGCGCGATCAGCGCTGCCCCAGCGGCCAGTACCGTCGTCGCTGCGCCGTAGCGCAACGCGAGGCTCATCCATCCACGCGTCATGGTCTCCTCCGTGCCGGAGTCTACAAGACACCGTCCCAGGTCCAAGACGTACCCACAGACTCGAGGCGCATGCGGAACCCGTCGCCCACCCGGATCGGTCCGACGCCCTCGGGTGTGCCGGTGAACACCAGATCGCCCGGCTCCAGCGGCGCCAGGGAGGCCAGGTGGCGCAGCAGGACGGGGACCGGGAACAGCATCAGCTCGGTCCGACCGCGCTGGCGCAGCTCCCCGTTCACCTCCAGCGTGAGCCCGAGCGAGGCTTCGGTGGAGACGGCGCTCCGCGGCAGGAAGGGCGCCAGCACCGCCGAACCGGCGAAGCTCTTGGCGGTCGTCCACGGGAGCCCCTTCTCCTTGCACCGCGACTGGACGGTACGGCGGGTGAGGTCGAGGCCGAGCGTCACGCCCTCGACCGCCTCCCAACCAGGGTCTTCGCCGAGCTGTACGGGGCGGCCGATCAGCAGCACGACCTCCAGCTCGTGGTGGAAGGCCTCGTCCGCGAAGGCCATCGGGCTCGGCGCGAGGCCGCGGACCGAGGTTCGAGCCTTCAGGAAGACCAGCGGCTCCTCGGGGATGGCGTTGCCGAGCTCGGCGACGTGCAGCGCGTAGTTGCGCCCGATCCCGTACACCGTCCCGACCTCCACCGCGGACCCATCGTGGCGCGTCGCGCGCATCCTCACCCCCTGGCGAGCGGATGGTACCTGCAACGATGGATGGCGTGACGCCGGGCGCCGCGCGTCATACGCTCCCCTCCTTCGGAGGCCACATGGCGAACAACGACAGCAGCTCCATGGTCGAGATCGGGATGATCCTGTGCGCGACCCTGCCCATCTTCGGCGCGATGATGTCCGGCCCGGTGGTCGGCTCCACGCTCGTCGTGCTGGGCCTGCTCGACAGCACCAAGCTCCTGCTCGGCTTCTAGAGCCAGGTGCGGACGAAGCCGTAGACCGGACGAAGCGCGGGGACGTAGACGAGACCGTGGACGTAGGTCCAGGTCAGCGCCTCCGCCGCGACGATCGCCAGGACCAGCGCGCCCACGGTCCCGAGTACGGCGCGATCCAGCGTGGGCCACGGCTCGGCGGCGGCGCGCGGAGCGACCGAGGGGTCGAAGCCGCGGAGCTCGAGCGATTCCCCGAGCGCCGACGCCCGACGCAACGCGCGCGCGGCCACCGGACGGAGGAGCGCGGTCTCGGCGGCCAGCCATGCCCACGGCGCACGGGCCAGCAGCGGCCGTCCCCTGCGAGCGCGGGCCTGGCGCACCGTCCACCACTCCGAGGCCGCGACAGGTACGAAGCGCAGCGCTGTCACCGCCAGGAACGACGCGCCCCACGGCACCCGGAGGCGTACGAGGGCCTCGGCCAGCCGGTCGGGAGTCGTCGACAGCGCGAGCGCCGCGCCAGCGCAGGTGCTGGCCACGAACCGCAGCGACTGCACCAGGCCGTGCGCCACGCCCTCGCGCCAGACGGCGACGGGTCCGAGCTCGATCAAGGGCGTTCGCGGGAGCCCCCCATAGAACAGCCCCTGCGAGACCACGGTGGTCCAGGCGATCCCGAGCGACGCGAGCAGCGCGGCCCGCGACCAGCGCCCGCCCACCGCCAGCAGGGCAATCACACAGGTCAGCGCCAGCGCGGAGAGCGCCGTCGGTCGGTCGAGGACCGTGGCCAGCAGCCCGACCGCCAGCACCAGCAGGACCCGCGTGCGCGCGTCGCTCATCGTTCCCCCAGCACGATCGTGCGGTGGGCGTGGCGGCGCGCGACCCCGGGATCGTGGGTGGCGAAGATCACCGCCGCGTCGGGGACGAGCTCGCGCAGGCCGGCGAACAACCGCTCCACGGCAGCCTCGTCCTGCCCGGCCGTCGGCTCGTCCAGGAGCAGCACCGCCGGCCGGGTACACAGCGCCGCCGCGACCGCGATCCGGAGTCGCTCGCCGCGCGAGCTCGCGTGGGGCGCACGGTCCAGCAGGTGCTCGATCCGCAGGGCGCGGGCGACCCGGATCACGTGTTCCATGGCGCCCGGAAGCCGACGCTCGGTCGGTCCGTAGGCCAGCTCCTCGCGCACCGTGCCGCAGAACAGCGTGAGGTCCGGGTCCGCGGGGACCTCGATGCGGTCGGGTGATCCGGCGGCCAGCGCGCGCAGCAGCGTGGACTTGCCCACCCCGTTGGCGCCGAGGACCGCGACGCGCTCCTTTGCACGCAGCTCCACCGAGAGGTCGCGGAGCCCGGGCGCGCGCGGCTCGTCGACCCCGTCCACGCGGAGCACCACCTCCTCCGCCGGTGGGGCGAGCGGGAGGGCGTCCGGCTCGGGAGGGGACGCGCCCGGCGCACCATCCGCGACGACGACGCCGTCCCGCAGCGCGACGTGGCGCGTGCACCAGGGGAGCACCGTGCGCACGCGGTGCTCCGCGACCACCACCGTGACGCCGACCTCGGAGAGCGCGGCCAGCTCGCGCAGCAGCGCCTCCGCCCCCGCGGGATCCAGGAAGGCCAGCGGCTCGTCCAGCAACAGGACCGGCGCCCCCGCCGCGAGTGCACCCGCGATCACCACCCGCTGCCGCTCCCCGGTCGACAGCTCCCGCGGATCCCGTCCACGGTCGACCCGACACCCGGCGCGCTCCAGCGCTTCGCCCACGCGCCGCTCGAGCTCGGTCAGGCCCGCGCAGCGAGGGCCGAACGCGACCTCGTCGGCCACCGTGCCCGCCACCAGTGCGTCGCCGGGCTCCTGTGGCACGACCCCGAGGCAAGACGGCCGCTCCGCCGGTGGCATCGTCGCCGGATCGCGCTCGTCGATCCGGACCTCGCCCACCACCCTGCCCCGACCATGGCGTGCGAGCCCCCCGGACAGGAGCGACAGCAATGTGGACTTGCCCGCGCCCGAGGGGCCGCTGATCAGCACGCGCTCCCCGCGCCCGAGCGTCAGGCGGAACGGACCGAGCTCCGCGCTGTCGGAGCTCCGGACCCAGGACGCCTCGACCCGGATCACGGCGCCACCCGACGCAGACTCTCGGCCACCGGGACCGCTAGCCAGCAGCCGATCACGACGTAGACGAAGCCGGGGAGCAGCACCAGCGCGGCGACGTAGGCGGGCGCCCACCACAGGCGGTAGAGCACGGCGGTCGACGCCAGGCCCAGCCCCGCTGCGATGGCGTTGGCGGGAGCGAGCCCGGCGGACAGCCGCAACCAGCGGGAGACGCGTCCCCGGTCCACCCACGAGGGGTCGCGCGTGAGGCCGGCGAGCCAGGCCGTCGCCTCGCCCAGCAGCACCTGCGTCCCCAGGTACACCAGGTCGGCCGGGTGGAAGCTGCCCAGGGCGAGCGCGCGCATGAGGAAGCCCACCGCCGTCGCCGCGCCGATCACGCCCGGGCGCGGCACCTGCTGCAGGAGCGTCGCGAGGAGGACCGCGCGGAAGGCGTCGTCGAACAGCCCGCTCACGAAGGGCGCGAACGGACCGAGTGCCGTGGCCAGCGCGTACCCCAGGAGCTGGAAGCCCCCACCGACGACGAAGGTGGCCGCGCCGAACAACGCGATCGTGACCTGATCCCGCACCGGAGTGGTCCGCAGGAAGCGGGGAGCTCCCCTCCACAGCGCCAGCATGCCGGCGATACCCAGCGCCAGCGACACCAGGAACCCGAGCTCGAGCGCCGCGCTCCCGCGGACCACGACCAGCGGGGCCCGCTCGATCCGAACAGCCTCGTCGAGCCCGAGCGGACGGGCGCGGACCTCCCTCACGTAGGCCCCGGGCCGAACGAGGTGGGGATCGACCCACACCGGGAGGGCCGCGGTCACCTCGCCGCGCGCGGGCACCCGAACCACCACGATGGGCGGCGCCCCGTCGGGCGAGGCGAAGGCGGGATCGGGCGCGCCGTCGGAACGCAGGACCTCGGTGGTCAGCGCGACGTCCAGATCCTGGTCCAGGCCGCTGCGCAGCTCGACGCCGGCGAAGGCCCACGGCGCGAGATCGTGCCGCGGGCGGTACCCGACGCCCAGCCGACGCTCGGCGAGGTCCCCGAGCGCCCCCGGCAACACGATCTCGTTCGCGGGCAGCGTGGGGTCCGAGCGCCCCCGTCGATCGGCGGGAAACACCTGATCCCCGAGGATCAGCGCGTCCCGCAGAGCGTCTGGGCCCGGGTCCGACAGGTGCGTCGACACCGTCGCGGATGCGTCACCTGCCTCGACGCGGACCTCGCCCACCGGCACCACCGCCTCGGCCTGCGAACCTGGCGCCACCAGGGTCCACGTGCGCTCGCCGATCCGTACGTCGGTGGGCTCCCTGGCGGTGACGCGGACCAGGGCGTCGGCGTCCGCGGGGCCGATGGCGTCGAGCACGTCGCCGTCCCCCACCGCGACCGGCGCGCGACCCGCTGGCAGCTCGACCTCGATCCAGATCGGGAGGTCGGGCACGACGACGGTGACCTCGCGCAGCTCGCCCGATGCCAGGTGCACCTCCACCACCACCGAGCTCCCCGTGGGCAAAACGCCGGGCACGAGCACGTCGACGGTCGGAGCGGGGGGTCGGGCCATGGCGCGCGGCTCGCCGTCCACCACCAGCGTGGCGAGGTCGATCGGCTCGGTGGCGTGCAGCTCGATCCCACCGACGACGGGTTCGGCGACGATCTGGACGGGTGTGGTGCAGGCGATCCACCACATGTCAGCGCAGCACGGTGACCCGATAGCCACCGCGGACCGAGCCCCCGTCGAGCCAGGGCACCTCGGCCACCGCCACCCGCCCGTCGGGGGCGAGCGCGAGCGCGTGGTAGGCCGGGCCCTCCGTCGCGCACACCACCGGGTCGCCACCCGCCACGTCGAACACGAGCGCCCCGAACAGGTCGGTCCGAGCGTCCTGGCGCGGACCGGCGGCGACGGCGACCTCGGCGGGTCCGACCGCGATCCCGCCGACGTCGTAGGGCGAGCGGTACAGGTTGCGCTCCACCAGGGTGGCACCCTCCCGATGGAAGCGCGCGACCACCCGCTCGTCGGGATGGAGCCTCCCCGGCCGCGTCTCGGGGTCCGTCGAGCCCGGCGCCCAGCTGCGCGAGGTGACGGCCCACACGTCCGCGCCGACCGACCGCAGGAAGCCGACGCTGGCCGCGATGGGGAGGGCGGGATCGCGTGGGGCGCCGAGCGCCGTCTCCCGCTCCTCCCCACCCACGTGCGCGATGACCCGCCCGTCGCCGGTGCCGACCACGAGACCCCCGTCCACCAGCGCGAGCGCGTCCCAGACGAAGACCTGGTCGAAGCCCGGCGTCGGCGCGAAGCGGATCGCGTCCGTCACCCGCAGGTCGGGCAGCGAGAGCTCCAGCACGCCGTCGACCGGCAGTTCCGTAGGCGCCGGGCCGGACGCCGAGCGCCGCAGCGCGATCCCCAGGCGCTGCCCCCGCAGATCCGAGGCTCCGAGGACGACGTCCGCCGCGCCCTCCGCGGGCCAGGCCGCCACCGGCACCAGCCGATCCCCCTCCACCCGGAGGCGCAGCACCCGCGACGCGTTGCGCCGCCCCTCGGGGGTGTCCCAGCCGTGCGTCCCGAGCGCGAGCACGCTCCCGTCCGGCAGCGGATGCAGCCCCGACACCGAGGGTAGCTGGTACAACCCGTACAGATCGTCGGGCGCCGGTGCCGCCGTGCCCACCTCCGCCGCCAGGTCGTACGAAGCGACGGTCGCCAGATCGCTCGGGTCGAGCGCCAGCACCGCGGCGTCGGGCGACTGCTCGGCGGCCCAGACCCTACCGCCGTCCGCGGACCAGGCCACCGCTCGCACCGCCGTCTCGGCGAGCGCGCGCCGCGCGAGGACCTCCCCGGACCAGGCGTCGAGCACGAGGACCACGCCACCGGTGGCCCCCACCAACAGCCGCTCACCATCGGGCGAGAAGGCGAGCGCCGTGTCGGGGCTCGCGCCACCGAGCGCCACGAGATCGCCCGGTGCCGGCAGATCGACCGAGAACAGGCGGATGCAGGCCACGAGCCCATCTCCCGGATCGTCGGCGAGGAAGCGCCCGTCGGCCAGCGGCCGCCCCGGCCCCGTCGCGCGGACCACCCCGCGCCGTACACGGACCTCGGGAAGCGCCGGTTCGGACGGGGAGCACGCGTTGGCGAGCAGCCAGAGCACCCCGCCCCATACCCTGGTCAACCGCGAGCGGCGGCCACCTGGTCCCGCAGCGACTGCGCCCGCTCCTCCTGGCCCAGCCGATCGAGCTGCTCGACGCCGAGCTGGCCTGCCAGACGCAGGACGTTCCCCCATCGCCGCTCGGCGGCCACGCTCACCAGGCGCTCCAGGCACCAGGCCACCTGCAGGTCCGCCCCGAGGGCCACGGCCTGCTCCTGCGCCGACCAGAGCCACTGCCAGGTCTGGGTGTGGTCGCCGCGAAGCGCCAGCAACACGGCCACCGCCAGACGGTACCGACCCCAGAGGTGGTGTCCGGGAGCGCGCTCGAGGCGGGCCGCCGCCTGCCGCTCGGCGTCGTAGGCCGCGTCCAGATCGTCGGCTGCGAGGAGCTGCACGGCGCGGGTGATGGCCGCCTCGGCCCCGATGTCGACGTCGTCGGCCGCCTCCGCCGCCTCCTCGATCCGCGCCAGCGCCGCGAGCGCCTCGTCGCGCCGCCCCTGCTCGGCGAGGAGCTGTGCTTCCAGGAGATCGAGAGACGCCCGCAGGCGGGGCGCGCCGATCTCGACCGCCCGGCAGCGTCCCGCACCGATCAGGTCCCGAGCGGCCTCCGTGCGCCCGGTCTGGAACTGGATCCATGCGCGCGCCACGCGGCAACGCAGCTCCGACATGGGATCGTGCCCGCCACGCAGCGCGTCGGTCACCTCGTCCACGAGCTCGAACGCCTCCGAGAAGCGACCCGACCGCTGCGCGAGGGTGACCTGGCCCAGCAGCGCCTGCGCGGCACCCGCCAGATCCGCGCGCTGGGTGGCGCGCGCCAGGGCCTTGCCGAACCAGTGGTCCGCTTCCCCCAGCGAGCCCGCCTCAAGGAAGGCGCGCGCGCGCGCGAGCGTCGCCTCCTGCTCGAGCGCGAGGTCCTCGGACGCGCGAGCGGCACTGGCCGCTTCTCCGAGCAGACCGTCCGCAGCGGAGGCCTCGGCGATCTCGGAGGCACGGATGGCTGCTCGCACGGCGATGGCCGGGCTCCCCCGAGTCCTGGCGCGACCGAGGTGCGCGAGACCCTCCGGATCGCGCCGTCGGGCCAGGTCCGTCCCCACCCAGAGCTCGAGGCCGGCCGCGCTGGCAGCTGGCGCACCCGGCCCGGCCAACAGCTCCGCGCCCAGCCGAGCCGCCTCCGCCAGCTGGGCGTCCCGACCGCTGGCCGCCGCGCAGGCCGCCGCATCGCAGCACAGCGCGGCCGTGAGGTCGGTGTCGCCCGCGATCGCGGCGTGGTGCGCGGCATCCAGTGGGCGCGCAGCCGCTCGCAACGCGATGGCGACCCGCCGGTGGAGGTACCGTCGATCAGGGCGTTTGCCCGCTTCGTCGAGCGCGCGCCGACGCTCCCCCGGCTCGAAGCGCACGCGGGGGAAGCGGACCGTCCAGCCGCTGGCGAGCTCCATCACGCCCCAGGCCGGCCCCGACCAACCCTCGAGGAGGGCCATCGGGACCTCGTCCCCGAGGAGGGCGGCGAGATGCACCGCGTCGCGCTCCCGCTTCGAGGGGGGAGGTCCCGCGAGCACCTCGACGGTGTCCTCGGCGACCGTCACCGCGTCGGGCTCGACCGGCGCAGACACCGCGATCCGCTCCGCTCCCGCCTGCGTCAGCGCGTCGAGGCGGCTCACCACCTCCGGACGGCCGAGCGCGGTCGAGGACACCGCCAACACCACGAGCGCCGGGACGGTGACGGGCGAGGACAGGGTGCCGTCCAGGAAGGCCATCGCCAGATCCCAGCCCTCCTCGGGTGTGTGACAGCGGTCCACGCGGTCCAGCACCAGGACCGCACGACCACGCCACGCCGCGGCCCGGACGCGCCGCACGACCTCCTCGAGGGCCAGGTTGCCGACGCCCGGACGCTGTCCCGCGACCCACCGCGCGATCGTGTCGCCCTCCACGGTGGCGCGCTCCGACACCGTGCCCGACGCGGCGCGCACGCGAGCGAGCCAGTTCCCACGAACCTCCAGGCCCGGTGGCAGGTCGCGGACCAGCGCGCCGACCGCGCCGTCGCCGTCGCTCGGGACGTCGTCCCAGCCGAGGCGGGTCACCTCGGCCAGACCGTCGGCGACCACGGCCTCCTCGAGCGCGTCGACCGCCGAGCGCAGCGACACCGGATCCCCGAGCAGGCACACGACCCGCGGGGCGCCCTCGTCCTCGACCCGGGCGAGCTCGACCCAGAGGCGTTCGTCGGGGATCGTGGCGGGGTGAGCGCGGCTGGTCGGAGCCGTCCGGGGCAAGGACGCCGGTGCGGGGCGCCTGGTGCGTGGCGGCGAGAGGACGTCGGCCTCGGGCAGCAGGAGCGGCTCCTCGCCGACCGGCCCATCCAGGGACGCCAACGCGCGCGCCGCGTCCGAGCAGCTCGCGAAGCGCCCCAACGGATCGGGATGCACCAGCACGCCGAGCACTCGCCCCAGCTCCTCGGGGACCGGGAACTGCGGCAACGTGCCGATCCCGGGGCGCGCGCCGGTCACGAGCTCCCAGAGCACCGAGCCCGCGCCGAGCTGATCGGCCGGTGGCGGCACCGCGGGAGCCCACGGCTCGGACAGCCAGCACGCTCCCGACCCGTCCTCGCGCAGGTTGGTGGCGCGCACGTCGCCGTGCCACAGGCCCCGCGCGTGGAGATCGCCGAGCGTCTGCAGCACGCCCACCATCCAGTCCCGAACACGTTCCCACGTCAGGTCGCGACGATCCCCTGCCGTGTGCGGGAGGAAGGGCGTCACCATCCACGGGCGCTCGCCGATGTCCGCCGCGAGGACCTCCACCAACCCCGCGTGGGTGACCCTGCGCGCGCGGGCGATGGCGTTGCGGAGCTCGTGACAGCCGACGTCGTCCTGTGGCTCGGGGGCACGGACGAGCACCTCGCGCCCGGTCGCTGCGTCGCGCGCGTGGAACACCGGGCCACGCCTGCCCCTCGGGAGGGCGTCGAGGACCTGATACCGCTCTGGGAGCGCGTGGGGCACCGCACCTCCGGGCGGCATCTTGCCTCGGGAAGGCCCCGTCGTCACGGTATGCTGTCCCCTTGGAGGTGTCGTGGGCTTGCCGCTGGTACCCGAGATCCGCGAGGCACGGGCGCACGTGCTCGAGTCGCAGCGCGCCGCGTTGGACCTGGCGGAGACCGACGGCGCCGCAGCGGCGGCCGAGCAGCTCGCACGCACGCGCGGGGCGCGGCCGGACACCACCCTGCTCGACCTGACGGGTCGCCTCGCAGCCGACTGGGCCCTCCCCGCGCTCGCCGCCGACCCGGATCTCGCGTCCGTGCGGGCCTTCTTGGCGCTCGCGCAGCGGCACCTCCGCCCGATCGCCCGATCCCTGATGCGGCGGGTGGAGGAGATGCAGGAGCTGCAGGTGCGGCAGCAGGCGGCGATGGAGGAGCCCGCCCACCGCGACCTCGCCCGGCGCATCCACGACGCGATCCACCGCCGCGACCACCTGATGGTGGACCTCAACCCCGTCGATCAGGCGATCGGCGTCCTCGAGCCGACGATCGATCTGGTCGCGACCTTCGCTGCGCGGATCGAAGCCGCTGCCGCGGAGCCCGAGCCCGCCGAGGGCGCGCGCGGCCGCTCCGCCTGGCTCGCCTGCGGACTGGCGCGGACGGTGGTGGAGAGCCTGGACTCGGTGCTGTCGGAGGTCCGCATCGAGGGACTTCCGCAGCCGGCCGTGCCCGAGCTGGCGCCCGAGCCCGAGCTCGCGGCCCTGGAGGTCCACCTGGCGGGCGCCCGGCGCGCCGTGGAGGATCTGGGACGTCTACGGGAGGCGCTGATCGACGAGCTCCAGGCGCTGCGCGAACGCTCGGCCGCCGCTCGGGCCGAGCACCAGGAGCTCGATCGCTGGCTGCTGGAGGAGATGGGTTGATCGCCGGAGGACTGTCAGGGCTCTTCGATTCGCTCGGCTGGCGGGAGGAGGTTCGGACCGGCCTCGAGCAGATGCTCGCGACCGTGCGGCCCGGGACCGCCGTGTTCGACTTCGACCAGACCATCCTCCACGGCGACATCAGCGAGGCGCTGCTGGCGGAGCTGGCTGCGCGCCGCGGAGAGCCGCTGGTCGCGGTCTATGAGGAGGCCTGTTCCCGCGATCTCCGGACCGCCTACGTCGAGCTCGTCCACACGCTGGTGGCCGGGCGCACCGAGCCTGAGTCGCGACGTCTCGCGCAGGCGACCTTCGCCACCGGGGTCCGCAGCGGGGCCCTCCGAATCCGCCCGGCGATGCGAGAGCTCGTGTGGGCCCTGCAGCGCCTCGGCTGGGAGGTGTGGGTCGTGACGGCCAGCCCCGAGGTCCTGGTCCAGGCGGTGGCGGAGCACATCGGCGTGCCTCCGAACCGGGTCGTCGGGATGCGGTCGGAGGTCGGGGAGGACGGCAGGTATCTGGCGCGCGTCCTCGATCCCGTGACCTTCGGGGAGGGGAAGCTCCAGGCGGTGCGGGCCCACGTCGGCGCCGACCCCACGTTCGCCGCTGGCGACTCCGTCTCCGACGAGCCGATGATGGCGGCGGCGCGCCACGCCCTGCTGGTCGATCGCGGCCACGACCCGCTCCGGGACCGCGCTCGGCGGCGCGGATGGTGGATTCAGCCCGCCACCGGGTGGTGAGCGCCGAACACCGTCGATAAGGCTGCTGGTCCCCGGACGGACGCGGCGCTGCCGACGGGGCGGTGGAGTGCGATGACGGGCGTAGCGGTGGTGGACTTCGGTGGACCCCAGGGTCCGGACGAGCTCGTCCCCTTCCTGACGAAGCTGCTGGAGGACGTCCTCCCCGGCCCGGGTCCGATCAAGGCGGCGGCCGCTCCCTGGCTGGCCACGCGCCGCGCCCGTGACGTGGGCCGGAACTACGAGCAGATCGGCTGGTCACCCCTCGTTCCGACGCACCGGCGACAAGTGGATGCGCTGCGTGCCGAGCTCGGTCCGGACGCGCCGCCGCTCGTGTCGGGGATGATGTTCACGGCGCCCACCATGGACGAGGCGGTCGCGGAGCTGAAGGCGGCCGGCGTGGACCGCATCGTCGCGCTGCCGATGTTCCCCCACTACTCCCTCGCGACGACGCAGGCGGCGTTCACCTTCTTCCATCAGGCACTCGCGCGCGCCGGGATGGAGCGGATCCCGGTCCGGTGGGTCGCCGGGTACCCGGATCACCCGGACTACATCGAGGCCCTCGCGAGCACGATCCGCGCCGGGATCGCCGCGACGCCCGGCCCGGAGGACGAGCCCATCCACCTCGTCTTCACCCCACATGGGCTCCCGCTCTCCTGGGTCACGAAGCGCGCCGATCCGTACCCGGATCAGATCCGCACCACCGTCCGCACGGTGCTGCGCCACCTGGACTGGAAGGGGCCGAGCCACGTGGGATGGCAGAGCCGGGTGGGCCCCGTGCGTTGGCTCGAGCCGGGCACCCCCGCCGTCCTCGACACGATCGCCGCCTCGGGCGCGCGCCGCGTGTGCATGGTGCCGGTCAGCTTCGCCGCCGACCACATCGAGACGCTCCACGAGATCGACATCGAGTACCGGGAGCACGCCCACCAGGTGGGGATCCCCCACTTCGGTCGCGCGCCGGCGCTCGGCGTCGAGCCGGCCTTCGTCCGCTGCCTGGCGGATCTCGTTCGCAGCGCGATCGCGACACCGAAGCGGCACGACTGCGTGCGGTGCCTCCTCCCCAAGGGCGAGGACCACCGTCGCCAGGAGACCTGTCCCAACTGCCGCTTCGCCTTCCCCGCCTACCTCCGTGGGGGGGCAGCGTGAACAGCCACGTGCTGGCGCCGTCCGGAGTCGCCGGGCTCGCGCAGGCGATCGTCGAGGCGCCGAGGATCGCCGTGGACACCGAGTTCCACGCGGAGCACCGCTGGCTGCCGGAGCTGTGGCTCGTCCAGATCGCGATCCCCGGGGGCGATGCCTGGATCGTCGATCCCAAGGTGCCCGGACTGATCGAGGGGCTCGCGCCAGCGCTGCGCGGCACCCCGTGGCTGGTGCACGGTGGCGAGCAGGACCTCAAGCTGCTCGAGCGCGCGCTCGGGGGCGTACCGGAGACCGTCTTCGACACCCAGATCGCGGCGGGCCTCGTGGACACCTGGTTTCCGTCCACGTTCGCATCGCTCGTGCGGACCTGGGTCGGCAGGGACATCGACAAGAGCGAGACGCTGTCCGACTGGAGCCAGCGTCCCCTCTCGCGCGCCCAGCTCGAGTACGCAGCCGCCGACGTCCAGCTGCTGCTGCCGCTGGCCGATCGCCTGGATGCGGAGCTCGCCTCCCTCGGCCGGACCGAGGCGGCGCGCGCGGCGTGCGCGGAAGCCGTCACAGCAGCGCTCGAACCACGCGACGAGGATGTGTTCCGCTCCCTGACCGCGAGCGCGATCCTCGAAGGCGTGCACCTCGCCGTCCTCCAGGCGTTGGCAGCGTGGCGCGAGGCGCGCGCCCGGGACACCGACCAACCCCCACGCAGCGTGCTGTCCGATGGGTTGCTGCTCGATCTCGCACGTCGACTCCCGACGTCACCGGGCACGGTCACCGCCAACCGCAACGCCCCGCGCCGGATGGCCCGCCACGCCGAGGAGATCGCCCACCTGATCGCGCGCGTCCTCGCCAGCGACCCCTCCGCCTGGCCGACCGCGGTGCACAGGACCAGCCCCGCTGCGCGGCGGTCCTCGTGGCTCCAGCTCTGGGCGCAGGTGGTCGGGCAGGACGCCCGGTGGGCGCAGCCGCTGGTGCTCCCGCGTACGCTCGCGGATCGCCTCTCCCAGGAAGCGTCGCTCGACCGCGAGACCCTGTGCGCGATGCTCGGCTGGCGCGACCCCCTGATCGGCGCAGCCCTCGACGACGCGTTGAAGGGTGGGACGGGGCTGCACCTGACCGTCGAGGGTGGGGTCGTCGCGCGCGGGTGATCCGCAGCCGATTGGGCAGGGATCCGCCCCCCAAACGTGGCCACGAAAAAATTCTCCACCCCATATTGCCGCTTATTCGCCGTCTTCACCATGTGGCGAATTTTTTTCGTCACCGCCGCTTGCAGCCTTCGACACCCCGTGTGAACATTCTCTTGCGGGCAGCGAACGAACCCGTGGGCGACAATCCCCTCACGACAGGAGCATCCCATGCTGACCAAGTTCATCCGTGACGAGCAGGGCGCGACCGCGATCGAGTACGGCCTCATCGCCGCCCTCATCGCCATCGTCATCATCGTGGCCGTTGGCGCCGTCGGCACCAACCTGAGCGCCCTCTTCGGCACCGTCGCGGCCCACCTCAACTGAGGTGTCCGCGACCAGGGGCTCTCGGGCTCCTGGCCGAACGTCGGAAGCCGGGCCTCGTGCCCGGCTTTCTTCGTTTGGGGACCGCTCTGCGAACCGATGCGGCGCTGATGACGATGCCCGCCGTGCACCGCGGTACTCTCGGCGCCCGATGTCGATGCCGGCCCCCTTTCCACCACGACCGGGATGCGCTAGGATTCGACCCCTGCACCCTCTTCCCCTGAGGTCGTCATGGCCCGACGCAGCACCGGTGGCCGCCTCCGAGCGCTCCTCTTCCTGTTCATCTCCTTCGGAGCCGCGGCCGTCGCGAGTGTCGTCATCTACCTCGTCATCGCCTCGTACCAGAACGAGCTGAAGGAGGTCACGGCGCCCACGGAGGTCGTGAAGGTGATGGTGGCCTCCCACGACATCTGGCAGGGCAAGACGATCCAGGCCGAAGACCTGGTGATGGTCGAGCTGCCCCCGTCGTACGTGCCGGACAGCGTGCTGCGTCAGATCGATCAGGCGGTGGGCCGCGTGCCCCGCGAGCGCATCCTGGCGCACGAGTTCATCCGGGACGAGCGCCTCGCCGATCCCGCGGCCGGCGTCGGCCTCAACGCCATCATCCCCCGCGGCATGCGCGCGATGTCGCTCGACATCAGCGACGGATCTTCGGTGTCGGGCTTCCTGAACCCCGGCAACTACGTCGACGTCCTCGTGACCATCGAGGGCGACGACGACGGCCGCGAGGCCGAGACGGTGACGCTGCTCCAGGCCGTGACCGTGCTCGCCGTCAACAACCGCCTCGGTGACTCCACCGCTGGCGAGGGCTCGAAGAAGCCGTCGGTCACCCTCGCGGTCACCCCGGACCTCGCCGAGAAGCTGACCCACGCGGTCGCGCAGGGCACCGTCACCCTGACCCTCCGCAACGACATCGACGTGACGCACGTGGAGACCCACGGCGCGATCGTCCAGAACCTGCTGGGCGGTCAGGACGAGTCCATGCGGATCACCGTGAAGGAGTGGCGCCAGCGGTCGGCGGCCAGCACCTCGCAGCAGGTGATCATGATCATGGGTCCCGAGAGCACCAAGGAGACGATCAAGAACGTCCCCTGATCGATCGAACCACGGCGGCTGGTCTCCCGGCCGCCTCGCCGTGCACCCGGACCAACACCAGTGACGAACGAGCCACCTGGAAGCTGCGCATCGAACGCGACTTCGATCGACCACCGCGCGATACCACGCGCAGATCAGGTGCGCCCGACCGCCGACTCTGGTAGCCTCCGCCCGACTCCGGCGCGTACCGCGCTCCGGACTGCTGGTACGCTGACGACTCACGGCCCTCCGGGGCTCATCCCCAAGGGCCGCGGGATTCCCTCCCGCGCTTCGTTCCGCTCCCCGATCCATGCTCGGCGAGCGTCTCCCACCTCCGAGGACACCATCCGATGAGCGCACTCCTTTTCCGCTTCGCTCTTCTCGCTGGAATCTTCTGCGCCGCCGCGGCCCCGACGGAGGCGTTCGCCGTCGACGAGGAGCGTCCGGACTGGCTCGACATCGAGCTCGGCAAGTCGCTCGTCATCACGACCCCGCGTGTCCCGACCGCGATCGCGATCACCGATCCCGAGGTGGCCGTCGCCGTCACGCTCGGCGTCGCCAACAAGATCCAGGTGCAGGGCACCTCGATCGGCACCACCGACCTCGTGGTCCAGTTCGGGCCCGGTGTGGCGCCGCTCATCTACGAGATCACGGTCCACCGCGACCTGTCGGACCTCGTGCGCCGCATCGACTCGATCGTCGAAGGCGAGCCGCCGCGCGTCTACCCGCTGGGTGAGCGCATCGTGGTCGAAGGCTCGGTCGACGACCTCGACACCCTCGAGCAGGTCGCCCTCGTGTCCCGCATCTACGACGACGACTTCGTCAACCTGATGCAGGTGCGCGGCGATCACCAGGTCCAGCTGGAGGTCGTGTTCGCAGAGGTGTCGCGCACCGCGGCCCGCTCGCTCGGCTTCAACATGCTGTACGGCGACCGGTCGCTCGCGGCGACGCTGCAGGCCCCCGCCTCGACCCGTCCGTCGCTGACCAACCCGCAGCTGCTCGAGGTCATGACGAGCAACGTGGGCAGCGGCAGCATCGGCACGCCGGTCGTCGGCGGGTACTCGCTCGGCGCGTACATCAGCCAGATCAACCTGGTGGCCATCCTCGGCACCCTCGACGACTACAAGGTGGGCAAGATCCTCGCCCAGCCGACGCTGGTCGCCCTCTCCGGCCAGAAGTCGGAGTTCCTGAGCGGCGGCACCATCCCGATCCCCACGCCGCAGGGCGGCGCCGGCCAGACCGTCGTGACCATCACCTACCGCGACTACGGCGTGAACCTGTGGTTCATCCCCACCGTGCTCGCCGGTGACGTGATCGACGTGCAGATGTACCTCGAGATCTCCGAGCCGGACTACGCGAACTCCGTCCGCGTGTCGGGTCTCGACGTGCCGGCGTTCACCGTCCGGAAGAGCCAGAACCACCTCCGGATGGAGACGGGCATGACCTTCGCGGTCGCCGGCCTGCTGTCCGAGAAGTCGAGCTTCGCTCGGGTCGGCATCCCCTGGATCCAGTGGATTCCGGTGGTCGGCTCGCTGTTCCGCACGATCTCGCACGACCGCGAGGAGACCGAGGTGGTCATCTACGTGACGCCGCGCCTCGTGCGTCCGCTCGCTCCGGGCGAGGTCCCGCCCGCTCCGGGCACGACCGAGAACAACAACCCGAGCGATGTTGAGCTGTACCTCTTCGGCATGAACCATCGCCCGAACAGCCGCACCGCGGAGCCGACGGGCGCCGTGGGCCTGAAGCGCTGATCCAACCCGCACGGAGCTAGCCTTGCGCAACATCGGCAGAGCCAGTGGAGCCGCCAACGTCATCCTCGTCGGACTCGACAACGAGTCCATGGGGATGGTGCGAGAGGTCCTCGCCGCAGAGGCGGTGTTGCCCAGCTCCTCTGTGGGGTTCGGCGACGCGCTCGAGGTGATCGACCGCGCACGTCCGGACGTGGTGATCGTCGGCTACACCCGCGCCGTCGACGCGTCGCTGCAGCTCGCCGAAGAGCTGCGCCGCGCGTACCCGAACATCGTCATGGTCGCCCTGGCGGACATGCCCGATTCGGCGGCCATCCTCGGCGCCATGCGCGCCGGGTACAAGGAGTTCGTCGTCCTTCCGTCGGACGCGAACCGCCTGCGGCAGACCGTGCACGGCGCGGCCTTCCACCAGGCCGACGACGAGGAGAAGGGCCGCGTCATCTCGCTGATCGGCTCCAAGGGTGGTGTGGGCGTGACCACGCTCGCCATCCACCTCGCCGCCGAGCTGGCCGGCATCCACCGGGTCCTGGTCATCGACCTCGACCTCGGCATGGGCGACGTGGCGCCGATGATGGACCTGACCAGCCGCGACTCGATCGGCGATCTGGTCGCCCGGTCCGACCGGCTCGACGAGCGGATGCTGTCCGCCGCGGTGGTGGTCCACAAGTCCAAGGTCAACGTGCTGACCATGCCCGACGACATGCAGAACGTCGGGGAGATCCGCGCGGACGACATGTACAACATCATCAGCGTCGCGGCGTTGGCCTACCAGTGGGTCATCATCGACTGCGGGACGTTCACCCACGACGCCGTGACCCTCGCGCTCCAGGTCTCCGACACCACCATCCTGACGACGACCCCCGACGTCACGGCCGTCCGGGACGCCTACCGCCGCATGAGGTCCTTCACGACCCTCGGGCTCGAGAAGGAGCGCATCCGGCTCGTCGTCAACCGCTGGCACAAGGCAGCGTACGTCTCCAAGAAGGACATCGCCCAGAACCTGGGCATTCCGGTCGCGGCGACGGTGAGCGACGATCCTCGTCACGTCGAGCAGGCCGTGAACGAGGGTAAACTGATTCGGGACGTGAACCGCCGGTGCGACGCTGCCCGGGACATCGCCACGCTGGTCGCCATCCTGACGGACGACGGCCCGGTGGCGCCCGAGGGTGGCGGCGGTCCGGAAGGCGGTAGCGGCGGCTGGTTGTCCGGCTTGTTCGGGCGGAGGTAACAGATGGCTGGTGGCGGAAGGCTCATCGATCGTGTCCGTGGCGCGCAGGGGCGCATGGGCGGAGGCGGTGGTGCGCGCCCGGGCCTACCGGGTGGAGCTGGCGGCCTCGGCGGACTGCCCGGGCAGCAGGACTTCGCGCAGATCAAGCGCGATCTGCACAACGAGCTGATCGAGTCCCTCGACTTCGAGCAGGTCGGCAACACCCCGCGCGAAGAGCTGGCCGCCCGCCTCCGCCAGACGCTCACCGAGCGCGTCGAAGCGCGCCAGCTGCCGCTCAACCGCATGGAGCGGGAGCGCCTGGTCGAGGAGATCCTCGACAACATCCTCGGCCTCGGCCCGCTGGAGCCCCTGCTCCGCGACCCCGAGGTCAGCGACATCATGATCAACGGCCCCAAGGTCGTGTTCGTCGAGCGGAAGGGGCGGCTGGTCAAGACCAACGTCCAGTTCAACGACGACAAGCACCTGCTGCAGATCATCGAGCGGATCGTCGCGGCCGTCGGTCGCCGCGTCGACGAGCAGAATCCGATGGTCGACGCACGGATGGTCGACGGCTCCCGGTTCAACGCGATCATCCCGCCGCTCGCGCTCGACGGCCCCTGCGTCTCCATCCGTCGGTTCGGCACCATCCCGATCACTGCCGAGGACCTCGTGGCGCTGGGCTCCTGCCCTCGGCCGATCCTCGAGGTGCTCCGCGGCTGCGTCCGCTCGCGCCTGAACACGATCATCTCGGGCGGCACCGGCTCCGGCAAGACCACGCTGCTCAACGTTCTCTCGTCCTTCATCCCGGACGGCGAGCGGATCATCACCATCGAGGACTCCGCGGAGCTGCAGCTCCAGCAGAACCACGTCGTGCGCCTCGAGACGCGCCCGACGAACCTCGAGGGCAAGGGCGAGATCACGCAGCGCGACCTCGTGAAGAACTGTCTGCGGATGCGCCCCGACCGCATCATCCTCGGCGAGATCCGTGGCGGTGAGGCCATCGACATGCTCACCGCCATGAACACGGGCCACGACGGCTCCCTCGCGACCGTCCACGCCAACAACACGCGTGACGCGCTCGCCCGGTTCGAGACGATGGTCGGCATCGGCATGCCGAACATGGGTGACAAGGCGATCCGCGAGACCATCGCCCGCGCGCTGGACGTGATCGTGCAGCAGGAGCGCCTCACGGACGGCTCCCGCCGCATCATGGCGCTCACCGAGGTCACGGGCATGGAAGGCCCGGTCATCACGAGCCAGGACATCTTCGTGTTCGAGCAGCGGACGATCGACGAGCACGGCAAGGTGCGTGGGGCCTTCCGCGCCAGCGGCATCCGTCCCCGGTTCGCCAACCGCCTCGCCTCGAACGGTATCCGCCTGGCTCCGGAGCTCTTCCGCTTCGAAATGGAGGTCTGATGCCGCCGTGGTTGCTGGTCGTCATCCTCGCCATCGTGTTCACCGCGGTCCTCGCGACCGGCCAGGGTCTGTACTGGGCCTGGGTCGCGCGTCGGGAGCGTGAGCAGGAGGAGTTGCTCCGTCGCCTCGGCTCGGGCACAGGCCCGGCCGCGACCGACGACACCGGCGAGATCGCCTCCCTGTTCCGCGAGCAGGCCGTCGACACCGTCGCGGGCTCGCTGGGCTCCATCGGCGCGACGATGCAGGAGACCCTGCGTGCGGCCGACGTGAACTACGGCGTGAGCACGCTCGTGACGCGCATGATGATCGCGGCCGGCATCGGTGCCGTGCTCGGCGGCGTCGCCATCGGGCCCCTCGGGATGCTCGCCGGCCTCCCGCTCGCGTACATCCCGTACTTCATCGTCCAGCAGCAGGCGAGCTCCCGGCTGACCCTGCTGGTCGAGCAGCTGCCCGAGGCCCTCGAGCTCATGTCCCGCGCGCTGTCGGCCGGTGTCGGTCTCTCCGACGCCTTCCGCCTGGTCGCCGAGGAGATGACGATGCCCATCGCCGCGGAGTTCGGACGGATCCAGGAGGAGGTCCGCTTCGGTCGCGACTACCGCGAGGCCTTCGACAAGATGCTCCAGCGGAACCCCGGGGTGTTCGACCTCCGGATCTTCGTGTCGTCGGTCATGCTCCAGCGCGACACCGGCGGTAACCTCATCGAGATCCTCGAGAACATCAGCGACACCATCCGCGCTCGCTTCCTGTTCGACGCGAAGGTGCGCGCGATGACCTCGGAGGCCCGGTTCTCGGCCCTCATCCTCGGCTGTCTGCCCCTCGGCGTGCTCGGGATCCTCATGGTGATGAGCCCCGACTACCTCGACCCCCTCTGGCAGACGACGCAGGGCAACCTGGTGCTCCTGACGTGCGTGGTCATGTACGCCATCGGCATCTTCTTCATGCGCGAGATGTCCAAGGTGGAGGTGTAGGGTGAACGCGGTTCTCTTCGCCTTCCTGGGGCTGCTGGTCTTCGGCGTGGCCGGCATGTTCTTCTACGGGCTCTACGTCCTGATGAACCCGACGCGGACGGCGACGGACCGCCTCCGCGACCTGCAGGGTGGTGGTCCGGTCGAGGCCGAGGTCGTCGACATCATCACCGTCGACACCGGCGGTGACAGCGGTGGCATGGGCGGCATGGCCTCGAAGCTCGGGCAGTTCGCTGCGCCGACCAGCGAGGAGGAGAAGAGCCGCCAGCGCCAGATGCTGATGCAGGCTGGCTACAAGTCCCGCCACGCCCTGGAGATCTTCAACGGGACCCGCGTCACCATGGCGCTCTGTCTCCCGCTGCTCGTCATCCCCATGGCGTCGAACTCGGGCCTGACCCAGACCGCCTTTGGCGCGCTCATCGGCTCGGCGTTCGGGTACTACGCGCCACAGCTGTGGCTCACGAACATCACCGACAAGCGCAAGCGCACCCTGCTCAAGTCCTTCCCCGACGCGCTCGACCTCCTGGTGAGCTGTGTCGAGGCCGGCCTCGGTCTGGACGCCGCGTTCCGCCGCGTCGCGCTCGAGCTCGAGACGGCCGCTCCCGAGCTGTCCCGCGAGTTCCAGATCGTCACCCACGAGATCTCTGCGGGTGTGCCCCGCGCCGAGGCGCTGCGGCACCTCGAGCACCGCACCGGCCTCGACGAGATCCGGTCCCTGGTCAACATGCTGACCCAGGCGGAGCGGTTCGGTTCCTCCATCGCCAAGGGTCTGCGCGTCCACTCCCGGATGACCCGCCAGAAGCGGATGGCCCGCGCCGAGGAAGAGGCCGCCAAGGTCTCCCCGAAGCTCACCATCATCATGGTGCTCTTCCTGCTCCCGACCCTCGGGCTGATCATCATGGGTCCCGCCATGATCAAGGTCCTGGCGATGATGGGCAGCAGGTGATCCAGACGCGCCTGCGCTTCGTCGCTGTCTTGGGAGCGCTCGGCCTGCTGGTCGCGGCGCCGTCGGCCCTGGCCGGCCCCAAGAACCGTCGGGCGGCGGACGAGCACGGCGAGATCAACAACGGCCCCCCGCCGTGGATGACGCACGGGGAGGAGGTCCGCCTCGCGGTCGTGGACAACTTCCTCGCCGACGGCAACACCATGATGGCGCTGGACATCCTGCGGCAGATGCGCGTCGACGGGCTGGACGGACCCGAGGTCGACCTCAGGCAGGGCATCGCGCTCCGAAAGGACGGCGTGACCAGCGAGTCGGAGCGGCTCCTCCTGCTCGCCCAGAAGAAGATGAAGGGTGACCCCCGGCCGCACGCCGAGCTCTGCATCCTCCTCGCCGATCTGCAGCGGCTGCCCGAGGCGATCGACCACTGCCGCCAGGCGACGCGCCTGAGCGAGGACGATGCGTCCGCCTGGAACAACCTCGCGTTCCTCCTGCTCGCGAGCTCGGAGCTCGACGAGGCGCTCGAGGCCGCCGAGGAGGCGGTGCGCCTGGACGGCACGGACCCGCTGTACCGCAACAACCTCGGCCTCGTCCAGGCCTCGCTGGGGCGCGAGGATCAGGCGTTCCGCACGCTGTCGTCCACCATGGGCAAGGCCGACGCGGCCTACATGGTTGGGCTGGCCGTCGAGCGATCGTCCGACCTGGAAGCCGCCCGTCCGTGGTACGACAAGGCGCTCCAACACGACCCGCACCACGTCGCGACCCGAAACCACCTCGCCGAGATCGAGGCCGACCCGATCGAGCCCGATCCGCCCGAATCCACCACACCGACCGACCTCCCGGAGGAGCCGTGAAGAACCTCTACGTCCTCGTCGCCGCCGCCGCCCTCGGCGGGTGCGCCTCGCCGCTGCACCTCACCTACGACTTCGGTCGCGCGTACACCGCGGCGTTCACGAACCAGGCCGATCTGTCGCGCCCGTCCGTCGCGAACCAGCAGTACCCGCTGTACGGCAAGGAGGCCGAGGCCATCCGGATCCAGGTCCAGAAGAAGACCTCGGACGAAGAGGAGGCTTCGTCGACCCTCCGCGTGGACGGCAACTAGCCTCCGCCCGACAGCGCGGTGGCACCGCCAGACACGCAGAAGGGTCGGGGGTCGCTGCTGAGCGGCCAGAGCCCGCCGCCTTCCGCGGCACTGGTGTTGGGCACCATGGCCGGTGCGCTGTCGGCGTTGACGTTCGTGCCGACGGCCATCCCGCTGATCTGGCAGATCATCGCCGCCGAGGAGCTGTTCGGCGTCCAGCACAGCACGGCCGCGGCCTACACGGTGCACGCGGCCGTCGTGTCGGGATCGGTGCCCCAGCAGGAGTGGGTCGACCGGTTCAGCGTCGGGACGATCAGCGTCACCGTCGACGACGAGCCGAGCGAGCGCACCGTCCACCTCGGTCGCGACGTGGCCGACGACGAGATCGTCCGTCTCTGCGGTGCCACCCCGCCGAGCGGGTTGGTCGCGATCAGCCAGCGCACGATGTGGGCGGCCGCCTGCGTGGAACAGGAGGGCGTGCGGGTGCTGGTGGCGGAGCCGCTGGATCCCGGAGCGCCGGCCCGCCGCGTGCTCCTCATGGTCCTGCTCCTGGCCGCCTTCGTCGGCATCGTGACGGCGCTCGGCGTGCTCCGACTCCTCCGCCCCCTGTCGATGGTGTCGCGAGCCCTCGACCGCGTGGGCGCGGGCGAGCGCGGGGTGAACGTCCAGCAGACGGGCATGTCCGAGCTCGACCAGCTCGTGAACCGCCTCAACGCGGCCGCCCGGTCCGTCGACGACCGCGAGGACGCCATCCTGGCGCGGATCGCCGTCGTCCAGGAGATGTCGCGCATCGTCGCGCACGAGGTCCGGAACCCGCTGCAGTCGCTCGAGCTGCTCACGAGCCTGATCGCCTCGGAGGACGACCCCGCCGAGCGCCTGCAGATCGCCGCGTCCATCCACGCCGAGATCGCGACGCTGGAGCAGGTGGTCACGCGCCTGCTGCGGGAGAGCGCCGCCCAGGGCTCGCTGCGGCTGCAGATCACGACCCAGGCGCTCGCGCCGCTCGTCGACCAGGTCATCGCCCTGCGCCGCCCCCAGGCCAACTCGCAGGGCGTCCGTCTCGCGATCGGCGCGATGTCCTGGACCGAGGTGGAGTTCGACGCCGCGCTGGTGAAGCGGTGCGTTGAGAACCTCGTGCTCAACGCGCTCCAGGCGGTGCCCCGTCGCAACGGGGAGGTGCTGATCAACGTCCAGGACGAGGACGACGGACTGACCATCATGGTCGACGACAACGGCTCGGGCGTCCCCGCGAACCTCGTGGAGCACATCTTCGAGCCCAACGTCACGCACGGGAAGAAGGGTGGGCTCGGGCTCGGCCTCGTCCTCGTCAAGGGGGTGCTCGAAGCCCACAACGGTTACATCCGCTACGAGCCGTCGCCGCTCGGTGGAGCACGCTTCCGGGCGTGGATTCCGCTGACCCAGCCGAGGACGGAGGAGTCGCGTGAATCAGCCGAGGTTTAGGATCCTCGTCGTCGACGACAACCGGTCCAGCGCCGACGCCCTCGCGCGCCTGCTCCGCAAGCAGGGGGACGATGTCGAGGTCGAGTACGACGGCGCGGCGGCCATCCAGCGCCTGCGGACGGACCCGCCACACGTGGTGCTGACCGACCTCAAGATGGAGCCGATCGACGGGATGCAGGTGCTGGCGGTCGCACGGTCGCTCCGTCCCCCGGTCGAGACCATCGTGTTCACGGCGTACGGGGCGGTCGACGTGGCGGTGCGCGCGATGCACCTCGGCGCCCGCGACTTCCTCACCAAGCCCGTGACGGTAGAGCAGGTCGCCAACCGCCTCGACGAGCTGCGCCGCAGCCTCACGGGAACGGCCGACGCGATCGACGAGGCGGACGACGCGGACGACGCCGACTTCGTCGCGCGAAGCGAGTCCAGCCGTGCCCTGCTCGCCACCCTCGAGCGGGCAGCGGCCTTCCCCACCCCGGTGTGGGTCGAGGGGGAGATCGGCAGCGGCAGGAGCTTCGTCGCTCGCACCCTGCACCGCCTCGGAGACCAGCAGTCGGGGTCGACCACGCCGTACGCGGTGCGCAACGTGTTGCGGCCCACCGAGCCCTGGCCCTCCGAGGGGACGGTCCTGCTGTCGAACGTCGACGACCTCGGGCTGGACGAGCAACGCGAGCTGCACCGGGAGCTGCAGCTGCTCCCCGACGGCATCCGCGTGATCGCGACCTCGCAGCCGGATGGTCGCCGTCGGGTCGCGGAGGGCGAGCTCCGAGCCGAGCTCTACTACCGGCTGGCCGTCGTCGTCATCCAGGTGCCGCCGCTGCGCCGCCGTCCCGAGGACATCGTGCCGCTGTTCGAGCGCGCGCTGGACGCCTTCGCCGAGCGGTACGGCAGGCCGCGCCCGACGGTGAGCGCAAGGCTCAAGGAGCGCCTCCAGCGGCACTTCTGGCCGGGCAACATCCGTGAGCTCGTGAACCTGGCCGAGCGCGCCGCCGTGCTCGGGGAGGAGGGCGTCCAGCTCGACGTGATCGAGGAGTCTGCCCCAGGACTGCCCAAGATCGAGCAGGGCTTCAACCTCAGCAACTACCTCGAGGGCGTGGAGCGGCGGATCCTGGTCGAGGCCCTGCGCAAGAGCAACGGCGACCGGGCGGCCGCGGGCAAGCTGCTCGGTGTCGAGCGCAACACCCTGCGGTACAAGCTGAACAAGTACGGCCTGCTGGACCGCTGAGGAGCATGCACGTGGGTTGGTGGGCGCTGGCGTCGGTGGCCGGGGCACACCCCATGGGCTCGACCGTCGCCACGCAGACGACGGTCGTGGTGGTCGAGCACGACGCCGTCGACGTGACGTACACCGCCGAGGTGCCCGACGACGTGCTCCGTCCGAGCGCGTCGGGCCTCGACCCGCACGCGGCGATGGCGGTGGAGCTCGGGACGGGCCTGGTCCTCCAGGTCGACGACCACGTGGTCCACATGGTCTCCGTCGACGACGCTCCCGCGCCCGCCCCCGGCTCGCGCCACACCACGACCTTCGTCCAGCACCTGCGCGCCGATCTCCCCGCGGACCCGCACCGCATCCGCGTGTCCACCGCCAACCTCCTGGAGCTGCGCAACGTCTACGCCGCCGAGGTGAAGCTCGAGCCCGTCTGGCGGGTCGCGTCCTGCTCGCTGCTCACCACGCGCGACGGCAAGGTGGTCCGCGACGGGAGCCTCCGGCTGCAGCCCGAGGAAGAGGCCCGAAGCGTGGAGGTCGTGCTCGACGGACGGGAGCCGCGCCTGGTCGCGACGCTGCTCGGGCGCGGTGGCGAGCCTGTCCGCGCGGGGAAGCTGCTGGCGCGGACGGGGCTCGCGCGCTTCGCGCCGCCGACGATGGACGCGATCGGCCTGGCGCTCGCGACACTGGCCGCGGCAGGCGCCGGACTGGCCACCCGCACGCTCGGGCGGGCGCACGTCGGCCTGGCGCTCGGCCTGCTCGGGGTGCTCGCTCCCCTCGCCCGACTCCCCGGGACCACCGAGCTGGTGCTGGGTGGGACCGCGCTGCTCTCGGCCGCCCTCGCCCCACCGCCGGTCGCGCTCGGGCTCGCGCTGGCCGGGCTGGGTGCGACGACGGGCGCCTGGCCGGCGGCGGGGCTCGTGCTGCTGGCGGGGCTGGCGGCCGCGGCGGTGGGACGGGGATCGGCGCGCACCGAGCGGGCGGCGGCGGCGGTGGTGGCCCTCGCGGTCCTCGGCCGCGGCGCGCTCTGGCTCAGTGCGTGAGCGCGCGCGCGGTCCGCAGGCCGTCGAGCGCCGAGCTCACGATACCGCCCGCGTAGCCGGCGCCCTCACCCACCGGGTACAGGCCGCGGAGGCTGGTCGACTGCCCCATCTCGTCGCGATGGAAGCGGACCGGCGAGGTCGTGCGCGTCTCGGGCGCGATCAGGAGCGCGTCGGGCCCCGCGAACCCGGACATCTTGCGGTCGAACGCCGCGAGCGCGCCGAGCATGCCGGCGATCACCGCCTCCGGGAGCACCTCCCGCAGGTCGGTCGAGGTCAGCCCGAGGGGGTAGCTCGAGCGTGGCAGCTCGCCGCCGGCGCGACCGTCGATCAGGTCCACGACGCGCTGCGCGGGCGCGCGGTAGTCCCGGTCCCCGAGCTCGAAGGCCCTGCGCTCGATCGCGTCCTGCCAGCGGAAGCCCGCCATCGGGTCGTCCGCACCGTACATCGAGGCGGGCACCTCCACGATGATGGCGCTGTTCGCCCAGAACGCACGGCGAGCCGCGAAGCTCATGCCGTTCACGACGACGCGTTCGGGGTGGTTGTTCGCAGGGACCACGACGCCGCCGGGGCACATGCAGAACGAGCGCGCTGCGAGCCCCTCCGACGGGTTGTGCGCGAGGCGGTAGCTCGCGGCCGGCAGGGGCCCGCGCTCCCCACCGTAGGTCGCCTGGTCGATGAGGGTCTGCGGGTGCTCGACGCGCGCGCCGATCGCGATCCCGCGGGGCTCGGCGGAGGCGCCCGCGTCCACGAGCATCTGGACCGCGTCCCGTGCGGAGTGCCCGGTGGCGATGATCACCGAGCTCCCTCGGATCTCCTCGCCGTCCTCGAGCCGCACCCCGAGGCAGCGCCCGTCCTCGACGAGCAGGCCGGTCACCCGCGCGCGGAAGCGCACCTGGGCGCCGAGCTGGGCGAGGCGCTCGCGCAGGGGCGGCAGGATCTGGCGGATGCGATCGGTGCCGAGGTGGGCCCAGGCCTCCTTGAGCACGGACTCGTCGGCCCCGAACTGGACCAGCTTGCGGAAGACGTAGCCCAGCTCACCGTCGCGGCGGCGGGTGTAGATCTTGCCGTCGCTGAAGGTGCCCGCGCCCCCCTCGCCGAACACGAGGTTGTGCTCGGGGTCGAGGTCGACCTGCCGGCGCCACCAGGCGTTGACCGCGGTGACGCGCTCGTCCACCGGGCCGCCACGCTCGAGGACGATCGGCTCCGCACCGCTCTCGGCGAGCCACAGCGCCGCGAACATGCCGGCCGGGCCCATGCCCACGACGATCGGGGGCAGCGCCGGCGGGCCGCGTCGGACGGGCTCGTCGACGTCGAAGGTGTACCGGGCGGCGTCGCGCTCGGTCCAGGGGCGCACGCCGTGCAGGTTCCGCGCGAGCAGGCCCGCCTCGTCGCGGACCTCCACCCGATAGACGGCGAGCCAACGTTGTTTCCGGTGCCGCGCGTCCAACGACTTGCGCACCAGGACGTAGTCCGACACGCCATCGACGCCGATCTTGAGGCGGCGGGCGATCGCCCTTCGTTCGTCCCCGCCCTGCTCCCAGGGGGTCTCCGACACCAGCAGAGCCATGTCCGAGCCCTATCCGGGGCGCGGCGACCCGTCGCGTGTGTTAGGCGGGCGTCCTTCGCAGGAGGCAGGTCATGGCCGTTCGCATCGCCATCAACGGATTCGGTCGCATCGGGCGCAACGTGCTGCGCGCCGGGTGGGGCAAGCCCGAGTTCGAGTTCGTCCACATCAACGATCTCACCAGCGCCGACATGCTGGCGTACCTGCTGCGCCGCGACAGCGTGCACGGCACCTTCCCGCACGAGGTGAAGGCGGTCGACGGCGGGATCTCGATCGACGGCAAGGTGATCCCGGTCACGGCCGAGAAGGACCCGGCCAAGCTCCCGTGGGGCGCGTCGAACGTCGACGTGGTGTTCGAGTGCACGGGCGTGTTCACGAGCCGCGCCCAGCTCCAGGTCCACCGCGACGCCGGCGCGCGCAAGGTGGTCCTGTCCGCCCCCGCCAAGAGCGAGACCGAGGTCGACCTCACGATCGTCATGGGTGTCAACGACAGCGACTACGACGGCGAGAAGCACCACATCGTGTCGAACGCCTCGTGCACCACGAACTGCCTGGCGCCGGTCGTCAAGGCGCTCCACGGCGCCGTCGGCATCGAGCACGGCCTCGTGACCACGATCCACAGCTACACCATGGACCAGAACCTGCTCGACGCGCCGCACCGCAAGGGCGACTTCCGCCGCGCCCGCGCCGCCGCCGCGAACATGGTCCCGAGCAGCACCGGCGCCGCCAAGGCGATCGGCCTCGTGATGCCCGAGCTCAAGGGCAAGCTCAACGGCATGTCGATGCGCGTCCCGACCACGGACGTGTCCATCGTCGACCTCGTCTTCCAGGCGAGCCGCGAGACCAGCAAGGAGGAGATCAACGACATCCTCTCCAAGGCCGCCGCGGGCCCCCTCAAGGGCGTCCTCGCCGCCACCGAAGAGCCCATCGTGTCGAGCGACATGGTCGGCAACCCGAACAGCTCGATCGTCGATCTCCCGCTGACCCAGGTCATGGCCGGCAACATGGTCAAGGTCTTCAGCTGGTACGACAACGAGTGGGGCTTCTCCTGCCGCATGCTGGACCTCGCCAAGCGGATCTCGGGCTAGCCCATGGCCACCGGCGGCAGCATCCTCCCCAAGACGCTCGGTGACCTCGATGTCGCCGGCAAGCGCGTGTTCCTCCGGGTGGACTTCAACGTCCCCATGGAGGACGGCAAGGTCACCGACGACACCCGCATCCGCGGGGCCCTCCCGACCATCACCGCGCTCCGCGAGAAGGGTGCGCGCCTGGTGATCGGGTCGCACCTCGGCCGGCCGAAGGGCAAGGGCTTCGAGGCGGCGTACTCGATGGAGCCCGCGGCCGCCAAGCTGGCCGAGCTCCTCGACACCGAGGTCGTCTTCGCCCACGAGGTGGTCGGGGACGAGGTGACCGAGCTCGCGAAGGAGCTGCCGCCCGGCGGGATCATGGTCGTGGAGAACCTCCGCTTCCACCCCGGCGAGAAGACCAACGACCCCGCGTTCGCCAAGCAGCTCGCCGCGCTCGGCGAGGTCTACGTGGACGACGCGTTCGGCTGCATGCACCGCGGGGACGGCTCGATCGCCGGCGTCGCGGAGCTGCTGCCCGGCGGCGTCGGGCTGCTGGTCCAGAAGGAGGTCGAGTCCCTCGGCAGCCTGCTGACGACCGACAACCGCCTGGAGCGCGCGCCCTTCGCCGCGATCCTCGGCGGTGCCAAGGTGTCCGACAAGATCGGGGTGATCGAGTCGCTCGCGAAGCGCGTCGACCACCTCTTCATCGGCGGCGCCATGGCGTACACCTTCCTCGAGGCCCAGGGCATCCCCGTCGGAGCGTCCCGGGTCGAGGAGGACAAGCTCGAGCTCGCGCTGTCGCTGCTCGAGAAGTGCCGCAACCGGAACGTGAAGGTGCACCTGCCCATCGACCACGTGGTGGCGGACCGCTTCGCGGAGGACGCGCCCGCCGAGGTCGTGACCACCATCCCCGACGGGAAGATGGGCCTCGACATCGGCCCGGAGACGCTGGCCGCGTGGGGCGGCGTGCTGGCCTCGTGCCGCACCATCTTCTGGAACGGCCCGATGGGCGTGTTCGAGTGGGCGTCCTTCGCGAACGGCACCCGCGGCGTGGCCGAGATGCTCGCCGCCTCCACGGGCTTCACCGTGGTCGGTGGTGGCGACTCCGCGGCGGCGCTGGCGAAGTTCGGGCTGCAGGACCGCGTGTCGCACGTGTCGACGGGCGGCGGCGCCTCGCTCGAGCTGATGGAGCAGGGAGATCTGGTCGGGCTGCAGGCCCTCAGGAGGTAGCGATGGCTCGCCGTCCGTTCGTCGCCGGCAACTGGAAGCTCAACCTCGGCCCCACGGCCGCCCACCAGCTCGCCACCGCGCTGCGAGAGGGCCTGGCGGACGTGTCGGGCTGCACGATCGCGGTCTTCCCGACCGCGCTCTCCGTCGGCTCGGTGGTCCCGGTCCTGAAGGGCTCCGGGATCGCCGTCGGCGTGCAGGAGATCGAGGCGAAGGCCTCGGGTGCGTTCACCGGCGGGAACTCCGCCGTGATGGCGCGCGAGGCGGGCTGCGAGTACGCGCTCGTCGGCCACTCGGAGCGCCGTCAGCTCTGGGGCGAGACGGACGCGAGCTGCGCCGCCAAGCTGGTCGCGGCCTACGACGCGGGCCTGCTGCCGATCTACTGCATCGGCGAGACGCTCGACGAGCGGCGCGCGGACCGAGTGGACGAGGTCGTGTTCCGCCAGCTCGAGGGTGGGCTCGCGAAGCTCGCGCCCGACCAGGTGGCTGCGATCACCCTCGCCTACGAGCCGGTGTGGGCCATCGGCACGGGCGAGGTCGCGACGCCGGACCAGGCGCAGGCGGTGCACGCGTCGATCCGCGGCTGGCTGCGCGAGCGGTACGGCGCGGTCGCCGACGACATCCGCATCCAGTACGGCGGCTCGGTCAAGGCGAGCAACGCCGCGGACCTGCTGTCCTGCCCGGACATCGACGGCGCCCTCGTCGGCGGCGCCGCCCTGGAAGCCGCGGGCTTCGCCGCGATCGTCCGCGCCTCGCTGTAGCAGCCCTGGCTGGCTACCGCTTGTCGCCCGGGTACGCCCGGGCGCGCTCCCACACGTCCTGGACGGGGAGATCGGCGCAGCCGCGGGTCCGCTCCTTCATGTTGTGCTCGATCTGCCCGAGCGTGCCGTCCTCGCGGGCCAGCTCGAGCGCGTCCCGCCAGGTCTCCACGGCCTCGCGGCGCGTGCGACGCAGGAACGGGGTGCGCTCGGCGAAGGTCTCGGCCATGCGCTCGATGTGGGTGTCGGACGGGTTCATGGATCCACCTCCGGTTGACGTGACAACATCGTACCTGAAGTAGATTCTAGAACAAGCCTCCTCAGTAGGAAAGACCCTTGCGCGCCTGCTTCGCCTCGACGCAGTTGGTCTTCGCCCAGGCGTTCTGCCGCTGGGCCTGATCGGCGCCCACGAACTGCGCACGGACCTCGGCCTCGAGCGCGGAGGCCTCCTCGAGGTTGTCGACCACGAGCTTGTTCTGCGCGTAGGCGTTCATCGTCTCGTTGCCGAGGCGGTAGCGGGAGATCGCCTCCAGCGCGGCGTCCTGGTCCCCCGCGCGCACCTGCTCCGCGACCTCGTTCTTCAGGTCGTTCCAGTCCCCCTCGACCACGTTGCGCGCCCACCCGTCGCCGAGCGAGGCCCACGCCACGCGCTCGTCGCGCACGACCTCCACCTGCCCGAGCGCGAGCCGCGCCTGCTGCGAGGCCCCCTCCGGCGTCCGCCACCGCACGCCCACCGAGCCCAGCGAGACCGCCCCCGGCGCACCCTGATCGAGCTCCACCTGCAGCCACAGGCCACGGCGCTGCCCCGCCAGCACCTGGCCGAGCTGGACGTGCTTGCCGTCCGTCGGGAAGCCGCCCGCGTCCACGATCGTGAACGGCCCGTCCACCACGAGCTCGGCGGCCTGGGCCACCGCGCTGCGCGACCCCGAGAGCTCCGCCGCGAGGACGGACTCCAGGCGCTGACCGCGCTGCACCCAGTGGAGGTTGCCGGTGCCGGCGTCCGCGAGCGAGGCCATGAGCTGCTCGTCCCAGTCGTCGCCGATGCCCACCGCGGTGAGCGGGATCTCGCGCACCGCCAGCCCGCGGACGAGCTGGGCCAGCCCCGTGCGGTCGTCCGGCGCGCCGTCGGACACGAGAATCACCCGTGTGGTGCGCCCAGCGACGCGCTCGGCGATGCCGCCCGCCACCGCCAGACCCTGCGCCATGTCCGTCGAGCCACCCGACGACAGGCCAGCGATCACGGGCGCCCAGTCGTTCCGCCCGACCACCGAGAGCGGGATGTCCACGTGGGCGTCGCTCGCGAAGGAGACCAGCGCGAAGCGGTCCTCGGGTCGGAGCAGGCCGACGAGCGCGCTCGCAGCGGCGCGGGCGTCCTCGATCTTGGTGCCGCTCATCGAGCCCGAGCGGTCCAGGACGACGACGAGATCGGTCGGGGTGACCGGGCCGTCGACCTCGGCGCCCACGAGATCGAGGTGCAGCCCCACCCGTCGGCTGCCGGTGTCCGTCGTCGCGCGGTCGGCCTCGATGGTGGCGGTGATCCGCTCGTCGCCGCCGTGGACCACGACCGGCTCCGGACCCGCGGGCGACGGCGCATCCGGCGTCGGGGTCCCGACCAGGCGGGGAGCGACTGCGGCCGCGAGGGTAGCGGTTCCGAGCAGGGGAAGGGTGAGCCAGCGGCGTCCGTACATGTTCGACCTCCTGGCCCACAGGCTAGCGAGGAGGCCGGTTCCCGCGCGTATCGGGTGCGCAAGCGCTGGCGGCGCGATGGTTACCGAGGATTGACTTGCCCGCCGGCCTCCCCGCGGTCACGCTGGTGGCGGGAGGACGCGTGGAGCGGGCGCGGGTGCTGGTGATCGAGGACGAGGAGCCCATCCGGGTCGGGCTGTGCGACGTGCTCGCGTTCCACGGCATGGACCCCGAGCCCGTGGGCGACGGTGAGCTCGGGCTCCGTGCGGCCCTCGACGGCGACCACGCGCTGCTCGTGGTGGACGTGATGCTGCCGGGCCTCGACGGCTTCTCGATCACGCGCGCGGTCCGCGAGCGCCGGCCGTCGGTCCCCATCCTGCTGCTCACCGCGAAGGGGGCGGAGGCCGACGTGCTGCAGGGCTTCGCCGCGGGCGCCGACGACTACGTGACCAAGCCGTTCAGCGTGGCCCAGCTCATGGCGCGGATCCGCGCGTTGCTGCGGCGGGGCGGAGCCAGCGCGCGCCAGCGCTTCACGGTGGCGGACGCGACCGTCGACGCCGACGCCCTCAAGCTGTCGACGGACCGCGGCGAGGTCGACCTGTCCCCGCGCGACGTGGCCCTCCTGGCCTACCTGTTCGAGCGCAAGGGCGCGGTCGTCGCCCGCGAGGAGCTGCTGCGCGAGGTCTGGGGATACGCCCGCACCGACCGCGTGGAGACCCGCTGCATCGACATGCACCTGTCCAAGCTGCGGCGGAAGGTGGCGGCGGTGACCGAGGACGAGCTCGTGCAGACCGTGCGCGGCGCCGGGTACCGGGTCCCGTGAGGCGCCAGCGCTCGCTGCTGGTGGGCGGGGTCGTGCTGGTGGCGCTGGTGCTGGCCGGCGGCGGCTGGCTCGTCGCGCAGGCGCTGTCGGGCGTGGAGGCGTCGGAGGCCGAGCGGCACCGGCAGGTCGCCGAGCGCGTGTTCGACGAGGTCGAGCGCGAGCTCTCGGCGCTGATCGAGCGGGAGGAGGCGCGCTCCTTCCTCGAGTACCGCTACTTCTTCGTGCCGCAGGACAACGCGGACGAGGCCAACCCGGCCGTCGTCCAGTCCCCGCTCTCCCGCCCGTCCGAGGACCCGACGGTGGTGGGCTGGTGGAGCGTGGAGCCGGACGGGACCCTGCGGACCCCCGACGAGCCGCGCAACAACGAGGTCGGCCTGGCCTGCGAGCAGGGGTGGAGCGCCTCGGACGTCGACCTGGACGCGGTCTCGGAGATCCGCGGGCTGCTGGCGAGGCTCCCGCCGGCTTCGGCGGAGCTGCCCCCACCGACGCTGGCGGAGCAGGAGGTCCAGCAGGCGGGGTTGCTGCTGAACCGGGCCGTGCAGCAACGCCAGCAGCGCACCAACAAGATGGTCGCCACCAAGCTCGGCAACCTCGACGCGTACCGCAACGTCGACCAGGCGCTCCTCGAGCCGCAAGCGGACGCGGCCCGCGACGTGGCGGTCGAGGTGCGTCCCTTCCAGGGGTACCGGGTGGGCGATCGGCTCGTGCTGCACCGGCTGGTGGTGGGCGACGGCGAGTCCTGGCGCCAGGGGCTCGTGCTGCGCATCCCCGAGCTCGAGGAGCGCCTCGCGAGCACGGTCCTCGGCGGCTCGGAGCTCGAGCCCTACGTCTCGCTCGCGTGGGACGGCGGGACCGAGACCGAGCGCCACTGGCGGATCCAGCACCGGTTCGCCGAGCCCTTCCAGGGCATGAGCGTGGTCGCGGCGGTGGACCGGGTCCCCGCACTCGTCGGCTCCAGCGGCGCCACGATCCGCTGGATGGCGGGCACGCTCGTGGTGCTGCTCGTCGGCGGCGGCCTCCTCATCGCCCGCACCGTCCGCACCGAGCTCGAGTTCGCGCAGCGCCGGAGCGACTTCGTGGCGGCGGTCAGCCACGAGCTCAAGACGCCGCTCACCACGATCCGCATGTACGCGGAGATGCTGCGAGACGGCATGGTGCCCACGGCCGAGCGCCAGCACTGGTACCACCAGACCATCACCGCCGAGTCCGACCGCCTGGGCCGCCTGATCGGCAACGTGCTGGAGCTCGCGCGGCTCGAGCGGGGCGGCGCCGAGCCCGAGCTGGTGGTGGGCGACGCCGCAGCGCTGCTGGAGGAGGCGCTCCAGGTGGTCCGTCCGCACGCCTCGGCGGCGGGCTTCACCATCGAGGTGAGCGCGCCCGAGGGTCTGCCGCCGGTGCGGGTCGACCGCGACGGGCTGGTGCAGGTCGTGGTGAACCTGGTGGACAACGCCGTGAAGTTCGCGGCGGAGGGCAACCGGGTGGTGTGCTGCACGCTGGGGCACCAGGACGGCGCCGTCGCGCTCACGGTCCGCGACCACGGGCCCGGTGTGCCACAGCGCCAGATGGGGAAGGTGTTCGAGCCGTTCTACCGGGGGGAGCGCGAGCTCGTGCGCCGGACGAAGGGCACCGGCATCGGGCTGGCGCTGGTACGCGGACTGATGGAACGGATGGGCGGCACCGTCCAGGCCCGCAACCACCCTGGCGGCGGCTTCGAGGTCGCGTTGCTGCTGCCCGTCGCGAGCACGTGAGCGCTCCTCGGTCGTCGAGGTGAGACGCCGAGGGTTCCAGGGACGTGTAACCAGACGGACACCGATCGGGGGATCGGTTTCACTCGGGTTGCAGCGTGGCCCGGGGCGCGTTCCGAGAGGTTGGGGGGGCGTTGCAGGACGATCTCGTCGGTACGGTCGTGGACGGTCGCTACACCCTCGAGGAGGTCGCGTGCGACGAGCTCCTCGGACGGGTGTACCTCGCCCGTGACGGCGAGCGGCCCCGCCGCGTGCGGCTGAAGCTGATGCGGCGGGAGTTCCTCCACGCGGCCGACGAGGAGAAGTTCCGACGGTTCCAGCGGGAGATCGAGGCGCACGGCCTGGTCCGCAGCGACGGCGTGCTGCGGCTGGTGGACGCGGGCAGCCACGAGGGCCTGACGTTCTCGGTGTTCCCGGGCATCCCGCAGCGGACGCTGCAGGACCTGATCGACGAGGGTCCGCTGGAGCCGTTCAGCGCGACCGATCTCGTGACGAAGGTGGCCGTCGGGCTCGCAGCGCTCCACCGCGAGGGGGTGATCCACCGCGATCTCGTCGCGGGCAACGTCCTCATCGACGACAAGGACGAGGTGTACATCCGCGACCTGGGGCTCGCGAGCTTCGTCTCGGTGGACGACGCGACCGCCAGCCTCACCGCGGCCGACGACCGCGTGGGGCACGCCTCGTCCATGGCCCCGGAGTACATCGCGTCCCAGACGGTCCACCCGAGCGCGGACATCTACGCGCTGGGGGTGATCGCGTACCAGCTGCTCACCGGCAAGCAGCCGTTCGACGGCCGCGGGGGCCAGGTCCTCCATCACCACGTCTCGGCCGTGCCGCCGGCGCCCTCCACCATCGACCCCGACATCCCGAGGTGGATCGACGCGCTCGTGCTGTCGATGCTGGAGAAGGACCCGGAGCGTCGCCCGAAGCCCGACGAGCTGGTGGCGCGGATCCGGAAGGGCTGGCAGGACCTGCCACCGCCGCGCACGGACCGGCAGATCACGCGCAGCATCGCGGCCCTGAGCTCGGCCGTGGTCGCCGCAGGCATCGTCGCCGGCGTGGTGTGGGGCATCCGCAGCGGGGCGATCGAGCTGCCCGAGCTGCCGGAGCCGCCCGAGGTGGGCCTGGCCGCCTACGCGTCGTCCGTGCGGACCGAGGTGGTGGACGAAGGTGGCGAGGACATCCGCGAGCTGTGGATGCTGCCGGCCGCGGACCCCATGGCTGCCCCGCGCGTCTACACCTCGCGCGCCGACGTGGACCAGGCAGGGCAGGCGCAGGGCGCGCCGCCGTCGATCGGGCTGGTGGAGATCCGCAGCAACCGTCGGGCGCTGATCACGGTCGATGGCCGCCCCCTCGGCTACGCCCCGCTCAAGGCCTGGCTCCCCTCGGGCCCGCACAAGCTCACCGCGACCCTGCCCGCCCGTCCGGACAGCCGGCAGGACGAGGCGCTCGTGGTCGAGACCGACAGCGAGAAGCGTCTGAACCTCGTGTTCTGAGGCCCTCTACGGACGGATGACGTCCATCAACCCCTGCAGCAGCGTGTCGAGGGGGGCGGGCTTGGGGATCATGCGGGCGACGCGGTCGCCGAACAGCTCGTGCAGCACGTGGTCGGTGCAGGCGGTGTGCGACACGACGATCGGCGGCTTCTCGAGGCGCTCGATCTCCTCGAGTAGCACGAGGCCGCCGAGGTGCTCGACGTGCTCCTGGTACCGGCGGGCACGGGGGCCGAGGACGCGGCGCGGGTGGTCGCCCAGCGGGACGAACAGGTCCATCACGACGACCTTCCACGGGCGCTCGTGCAACAGCTCGACCGCGCGCTCCACGGAGTCGACGGACACCACCGGCACCCCGAGCGAGGCCTCGAGGATGCCGACCGCCACCTCGACGTTCTCGGGCTCGTCGTCCACGAACAGGATGCCGGGAGGCTCCTCGCTCAACGCCACTCCATCCTGTCGAAGTCCCATACCCTCTTCACGCGGCCACCGGGCTGGACCTCGACGTCGAACGCGCGACGGCGACCGTCGGCCGCGACCAGCACGATCTCGTGGCGACCCGCCGGCAGGAGCTGCTCGACGGGCGCCTGGGCGACGAAGGACCCGTCCACCCAGACCTCGGCGGCCTGGCGAGAGCCCACCATCACGGTCCCGGGGTCGCGGGGCTCCTCCACCACCGGCGCGACCGGTGCCACCGGCTGTGCGGACGGCTCGGTCGGCGGCGGCTTGGGGCGGATCACGGCGATGGTCACGGGCTCCTCGACGACGGGCGCCGCGGCGATCTCCTCGGCCGCGGACGGGCTCGCCTCGCTCGCCAGGTGCTGCGCGCGGCGCGAGGACGACGGCGGGCGGCGCGTCCCGATGCGCGGGCGGGCCAGGGGCACCCCGCGACGTTCCCCGGGCGCTCCGACCCCCGCGGGACCCGGCGGCTCGTCCTGCGCGAGCAGCGGCGCGGGCGTGGTCGGTACGGGCGCAGCACCCTCCGCCGGCGGCACGGCCGCCATCGCCGTCGCAGGCACCTCGCCCTCCAGCACCACGTCCCGCGACGGGTCCTGGAGCAGCGAGAGCGTCCCCACGCCGAGCCCGAGGAGCAGCGTGAACGAGACCAGCGCGCCCACGCCGACGGACAGCGCGTTGCCGACCGCGGGTGGCAGCGGGCGACGCTTGCGCACGGGCTCGGACGGCGCCTCGTCGGTGGCGATCGCGCGGGGCCGCGGCTTGTCCATCGCCTCGATGTCGGCCGCGAACCGCACCAGCTCGTCGCGTGCGGTGATCGGGTCGGGCAGGAGCGCCGAGAGCGCGCGCCCGAAGGCCTCGGCGGACTCGTAGCGGGCGGCCGGGTCGCGCTGGAGCGCGCGGACGAGCACGCCTACGAGCGGGCCGTAGGCGCTGTCGAGCGTGGCGGCCATCCGGGCGGCGTGGTCGTCCTTGAGCAGGCGACGCATCTCGTCCTTCGCCTGGTCCTGCGAGAACATCGGCCGCAGCGAGGCCAGCTCGTAGAGCACCACCGCCAGGCCGAACACGTCCGAGGACGGCCCCACCTCGAGGCCCATCGCCTGCTCGGGGGCCATGTACCCCCAGGTCCCCTTCACGCTGCCCTTGCGCTCCTCGCGCAGCCGCCCCTTCGAGATACCGAAGTCCAGCACCTTGAGGATGCCGGTCGGGCTCACGATGAGGTTCGAGGGCTTGATGTCGCGGTGCACGAGCTGCAGCGGCTTGCCCTGCTCGTCGGTCGCGGTGTGGGCGTACTGCAGCCCGTCGCAGGCCTGCCGCCCGAGCTCGGCGATCACCGAGAGCGGCAGCTTGCGCCCGCTGCGTTCGGTCGCGGAGATGACGCGCCGGAGCGTGAGCCCCTCCACGTACTCCATGACGAGGAAGTACGTGTCGCCCTCGGAGTCGAAGTCCTGGATCTGGACGAGGTTCTGGTGGCGCATGGACGCGCCGAGCCGGGCCTCGTTGATGAACAGCTCCCGGAACGTCTCGCTGCTCGCGTGCTCCGGGAGGATGATCTTGAGCGCCACCCTGGGCGAGACGCCCGCGAGGCTCTCGCGGCGTGCTTCGTAGACCAGGGCCATACCCCCCTTCGAGAGGGGGCGGACGATGCGATAGCGGCCGATCCGCTGGAGGCCGGCGGCGGGAGCGTGGGACATGGCGGGAGCCGGGGAGGGCGAGGAGGAGGGAGGCGGGGAGGCTCCTGGAGGATACCACGCGGCGCCCGTCCTTCAACGCCTCTCAGCGCGTTCCGTTCACTGAGGCGATGGGCGTCACGGCCTCGCAGTGCGGCTCGGTGGAGGCGCAGTCCGCGTAGGCCACGGTCGCGGCGACCTCCGACACTCCGAGCGCGCCCTCCAGGCGGAACAACGCGCCACCCGAGGTGCCGGTGCCCCAGGCGGGCTCGGCGGCGGCGCGGTCCCCGGTGAGCACCACCCCGCCCTGCCCGTCGGGGCGGACGACGACCATCCCCGACAGCGGCATCGCCGGGCCGGCGTCGCGCGTGAGCGTCGCGGTGACCGAGGCCAGGACGTGGTCCTCGCACCCCGTGCCGTCGGCGACGTCGACCCAGCGCCACACCTCACCCGCCGTCAGCTCCAGCGTCCCGACCACCTCGCCCGCCGTCGCCGCGTCAATCACCGTCAGCGGCCAGCTCCCGAGGTGCCCCTGCACCGCGACGCCCACGCCCTCGTCGAAGCCCACGGGCTGGGCGCTCGGCTCGAGCGGGTCGAGCTTCTCGATCGGGCACCCCCAGAACCCCTCCGAGCCGACCTGGGTGGCGTCGCTGATCTTGGTGGTGGACTCGAACCCGGAGTCCGAGGTCAGCCCCGAGTCGCGCCCGACGTCGCCGACGAGGCCGTTGCCGAGCGTGTCGTCGCAGCCGAGCGCGCCGACCGCCACGATCGCGACGAATCCCCTGCAGCCCACGTCGTCCTCCACATCATCGATCGTACGTCGCCGTTCGCCGGGTCGCCACCGGGCACCAGGTCGGTATCGAACGTATCGTGGTGCAGTTGGTCCCCTCCGTGTTCGATTTCGGGGTAGATGGAGGAATGGAGCGCGCCGCACGCCAGTGGATCCGTGCCCTGCGAGGCCCCCGGTCGCAGGTCGCGATGTCGCGTCGCCTGGGGTACCGCGGGAACGTGCTCGCGAAGTGGGAGGGTGGGCAGCGCTACCCGACCTTCGGCGAGGTGCTCAGGGCCAGCGCGCGCGTGGGGATCGACGTCGGCGCCGCCCTGCGCCGCTTCCACGCACCGAGCGCCGAGGCCTGGGATCCGGCGGAGCCCGAGCGGGTCGACGGCTGGCTGCGCGCGCTCCAGGGCCGCACCGCGCAGGCGCTGGTCGCCGAGCGCACGGGGCTGTCGCGACAGCAGGTGGGCCGGCTGCTCTCCGGGCGGACCGCGGGCCGCCTGCCGATGGTGATGCAGGTGGTCGACGCGCTCACCGGGCGCCTCCCGGAGCTGGTCGGCGAGCTCGTCCCGCTGGAGGAGGTGCCGGAGCTCGCGCGCGAGGGCCAGTCGCGGCGCGCACTCGCCCGCCTCGCCTTCGAGCACCCGTGGTCGCCCGCCGCCCAGGCCTGGCTCGCGTGTCGGGGCGAGGTCGACGCGGACGGAGCCGCCACCGCGCTCGGGCGGGACCTGGGGTTGCCCGAGGAGCTCGCCGCCGGGCTGATCGAGGCGCTGGTGGGCGCGGGCGTGGCGCGCATCGAGCGGGGGGTGCTGCGCAAGGTCGCGCCGCCGGCGAGCGTGGAGGTCGCCGCGACGCCCGAGGACATGGCGCGGCTGCGCGCCCACTGGGCCGGCGTGTCCGCCGGGCGGATGGCGCGTGGCGCGGTCGGGGACCTGTTCAGCTTCAACGTGTTCGCCGTGGGGCACGACGACCTGAAGCGCATCCAGGAGGCGCAGCGGCGCTTCTACCGCGAGGTCCGCGCGATCGTGTCCGAGAGCCCGCCGCAGACCGTCGCGTTGCTGGTGGTCCACACGGCCCCGCTCGTGGGAGGGTAGCGGCATGGAGCAGCTCGGCGCCTGGATCCTCGAGCGTCACCTCGCGTCGGGCGGGCAGGGCCAGGTGCTCGCGGCGCGGCACGCCGCCACCGGTCGTCCGGCGGCCATCAAGCGCCTGCGCAGCCTCGTGGAGGAGCGCCACCTGCTCGCCTTCCGCCGCGAGATGCGCACCATCGCCGCGCTCGACCACCCGCGCATCGTCCAGATCCTCGACGTGGGCGACGAGGGCGAGCCGTGGATCGCGATGGAGCTCGCGACGGGGACCCTGCGCACCGTCGGCGACTGGACCAGCGTGGTGCGCGCCACGGCCGCCGTCCTCGAGGCGCTGGCGCACGCGCACGGCCGCGGCCTGCTCCACCTCGACGTGAAGCCCGCTAACGTGCTCCTGGGCTGCCCCGAGGAGGTGGACGAGGCCGGAGACGACGCGCCCCCGGGGCTGCGGCTCTCCGACTTCGGACTCTCCCACGACCTGCGCGCCACCGGTCCGACGCGCGGACGGGCGGTCGGGACGCCGGGCTTCATGTCGCCCGAGCAGATCCGAGGCGAGCGCGGCCGCTACGGCCCCGAGACCGACCTGTACGCGGTCGGCGCGCTGGTGTGGGAGCTGTGCGCCGGGCGTCCACCGTTCGTGGGGGCGACGCAGGACGTCCTCCGCGCCCAGCTGCGGGGGACGCTGCCGCCGCTGGTGCCGCGGTTCGCGGTCCCCGACCTGCTCGCCGAGTGGCTCGGCTGGTGCCTGGCGCCCTCCCCCAGCCTGCGCCCGCAGCGCGCCGCGGACCTGCTGCTCGCGCTGCGCGCCCTCGGCGACGAGACCGGCGCCCCCGTCCGCGTCAGCCGCCCGTCGGCGCGCGACTCGGGCGCGACCACGATGGACCTCGACGCGCTCGAGGACGCGACCCTGCGTGAGGGCGAGCACGGCCTGCGTTGGCCGCGAGCGACCGCCCCCGCCACCTGGCGACGCCCGGAGGCCTGGAAGCGCACCCGGCCGCTGGCCGACGGAGGGCTCGCGATGGTGGGCCTGCGCCAGCCGCGGCTGGTCGGTCGGGAGGCCGAGCGCGACCGCCTGTGGGAGGCCCTGCGCTCGGTGCAGGTCGATCGCGAGGGCGTCGGCGGCGTCCGTCCCCGGGTGGTCGTGCTCCGCGGTGTCCCCGGCGCGGGCGCCTCCATGCTCGCGGGCTGGCTCGCGGAGCGCGCGCACGAGTCCGGCGCGGCCCACGTCCTGCGCGTCCACCACGCCGAGCCGCGCGGCGAGGACGACGGGCTCGAGGCCGCGATCACGCGCTGGGGGCACCTGCGCGGGCTCGAAGGCGGCGATCTCGAGGATCGGCTCGCGGACGTGCTCCGCTCGCTGCTCGTGGACCCCGAGCCCTGGGTGGTCCGCAACCTCGCGGCCTGGCTGGACGGGCGGTCCGCGATCCAACCGGCGGCGCTGGCGGTCTCGCTGTGCGGCGCCTGGAACGAGCGACCGCTGCTGCTCGCGGTGGACGACGCGAGCTGCGGTCCCGAGACGCTCGCGTTCGTGGAGGCGCTGCTCGCGCAGGCGGAGCTCGTGCCGCTGCGGGTGATGGCGGTGCTCGTCGCGGGCGAGGGTCCGTCGCTGGGGCGCGTGGAGGCGCTGCAGGCGCGACCGGACGTGGACACGATCACCCTCGGGCCACTGGCTCCCGTGGACGTCGAGCTGCTCCTGCGCGAGTGGGTCGGGCTCGCGCCCGCTCTCGCGGACCGCCTCACCGCCGAGAGCGGCGGCCTGCCGGGGGATGCGCTGGCGCTCGTGGCGGCCCTGCGCGCCCGCGGGCGCCTGGTTCCCGGTCCGCGTGGGCTCGAGCTCCCACCGGGCGCGGACCTGGTGGAGACGGACACCGGGCCGCTGCAGACCGCGAGCGAGGCGCTCGGCCACGACGAGGACGCGCTGCGCTGGCTCGAGGCCGCCGCGATCGCCGGCGACCGGGTGGAGCTGGCGCCGGAGGTCCTGCTCGAGCTCGGCCTGCTGCGGGTGGACGCGGGCGGCGAGGTGGTGTTCGCGAGCCCCGATCTGCGGCGCGCGCTGATCCGCCGCGCCACGGAGGGCGGGCGGCTGGCGGGCTGGCACCTGCGGGCGGCGGAGCGCGAGGACCTGCCGCCGGAGCGCGCCGGGCGTCACCTGCTGGCCGGGGGGCGGCCCGACCTCGCCGTGGACCCGCTGCTCACCGGGGCCGAGGTCGTGCTGACGCGCCGGGCGCTGGCCGAGGCGCTCGAGCTGGCCGAGCTCGCGGGTCGGGCGCTCGCCGAGGCCGGGATCCCCGTCGCCGATCCGCGGTGGTCGCAGCAGCGGGTGCTCCGCATGACGGTCACGTCGATGCGCGGCTACTCCCCTGCCCTGGTCGCGCTCGTCGAGGCGTCGCTGGCGGAGGCCGAGGCCCACGGCTGGCCGACGCTCAGGGCCCGTGCGCTGGAGCTCCGGGGGTGGTGCCGGCACATCGGCGGCGACGACCAGGCCGGCATCGCGGACGCCGAGGAGGCGGAGCGCGCCTGGGAGGCCCTCGGAGACGCGACGTCAGTGGCGCGCGCCCAGGTGAACCACGCGCTGTACGAGCTGTCCTCGGGCCGCGTGGAGCGGGCGGTGGCGCTCGCGCTGGGGGCGGTGGCGACGTTGGAGGGATCGGGTCAGACCGAGATCGCCGCGCGGGTGGCGGCCGCCAACGCGCTCCAGCGCGCGGGGCGCTGGGACGAGGCGGGTGACCAGCTCGATCGGGCACGGGCCATCGCCGAGGCGGGCGAGGAGCGCATCGGCCTGGCGCGCACGAGCCGGCAGCTCGCTGTCCTCCGCTGCCAGCAAGGCAGGTACGCCGAGGCCCTCGCGCTGGCCCGGGAGGCGACGGAGCTCGCGCGCCGCGACGGCACCTGGATGGGCATGGCGCACGGCCACTCGCTCACCTCGGACGCGCTGCGCGGGCTCGGGCGCCTGGAGGAGGCCACGGTCGAGGCGCTGGCGGCCCTCGATCTGTACGTCCGCCTCGAGGCCGAGCCCGAGGTCCCGACCACGAACCTCGCCATCCTCCACCTGCTGCGCGGCGACGACGCGGCCGCCCTCGAGCGCGCGGAGCAGGTGGTCGCGCGCCACTCCTCGCTGCTGCGGTCGCTCGCCGGGCTCGTGCGCGTGGCTGCGCTGATCGGGCTCGGGCGCGAGGAGGAGGCGCGGGCGGCGTGGCCCGAGGTGGAGCGGACGCTGCTGGACGTGCGCGAGGTCGAGGCGGACCTCACGCTGCTCCGCGCCGAGGTCGCCAGGCGCGCGCCGTGGATCAGCGACAGCGCTGGGTGACCTGCGAGCCGCTGGTCGAGGTGCAGAACGGGAGGCCCAGGAGCGGGAGCTCGGTGCAACCCGCCCCCCAGTTGGCGGTGTCGCCGCAGGCCGGGACGCCCGAGGTGTAGCCCGGGGTGTAGGGGCAGGTCGGGAACAGCCCGCCGTTGGGCGTGCAGTCGTACTCCTGGGGCCGCTCCAGGCGCTCCACGCCGTCGCAGTCCCAGTCGTAGGAGCTACCGCCGCCGGGGAGCGCGTAGGGCTGGGCGTGGAAGCCGGTCACGCCGGGATGCACCGCGGGGTCCCCGTCGTGGCAGTCGCCGGGCAGCGTCGCGGGGTCCGCGCACACCGTGCCGCCGCAGTAGCCGTCGCCGTCGTTGTCCAGCGAGCCCGACAGGATGGGCGCGGTGATCGTGTTCGTCGCCACGGACGCCGGCCCGCGGTCGACGACGGCCTGCGTGAAGACGAAGATCTGCGGCGCGTTGGCCGGGAGGTAGAACGTGATCGCGGCGGTGCCGCTCGCGTCGGCGACGGCGGTGTCGAGCTGCTGGACCGGCGAGCGGAGCCCGAGGCAGAGCCCGCCGAGCTGCTGGACGCACGGCCCCGCGCCCGTGCCGGTCGTGCTGTAGAGGAAGCGCACCAGGTCGCCCGGGGCCACGCCCGAGACCGTGAAGTCCACGTCGGTGTCGGGCACCAGCGCGCCCTGGGAGAACTGGAGCCCCACGCCCACACCCTGCCGACCGAGCTCGGCGGAGACCTCGTCCCAACCCTCGGGCAACGCCTCCTCCACCGGGGCGTCGAGATCGATCGGGGCGCACGCTGCCGCGAGCACGAGGAGAGCGGACACACGCATGGGGAACCTCCAGTTCGGTGGCCCCCCCCTATTCGTACACCCTCCGCCAACTCTCGTATCAGAATGAAACATCGAACAGGAACGGATGTTTCGTCATGGGTTCCCGGTGTCGGACGCCGACGCGGCGAGCCGCTCCGACACGAGGTCCTGCAGGTTCGGGTGCCCCTCGAGGCAGCGGACGTCCCGCTCCGTTGGAGCCGCATCGAACTCGGCGGCGTAGGTCTCGACGATCAGCCAGTCCGGGACGCCAGCCTCCTCGAGGTTGACGAGCTCACGGCAGGTGACCGGTCGGCGCCGGGCCATCGACGGGAGGGACCGGGGTGCCGGAGCAGAGCAGGAGGCCGACCAGCAGCACCAGCACGACAGCCGAGGCGCCGATCGCGATCGGTCATCTGTTGCCCATCTGATCCGAGACCATCACGCATCGCCTACTACCGGGGATCGTCCACCACTTCTCCGTGAGTCTCCGTCGGCGGGAGCAGCACGTCCACCCGGTCGAGCAGGGCATTGGCGTCGATGGCGGGGAGGGCGAGCCTGGCGAGCTCCTGGTCCCTCCAGCGTTCGAGGATCTCGCGTTCGTCGGAGGAGAGGTCCGGGTCCGCGAGCAGCGTCGCATAGAGCTCGGTTCGGTTCGCGATCACGTCCTCGACCATCACCAGGGTGTCCTCCACCAACGCCCGCGCGCCCTGCAGATCCGATGTGCCTCCCAGCGCCTCCGAGAGCTGCCCGGTGACCCGTGAAGGCCAGGGTTCCTCCAGCTCCAGCTCCAGACCCAGCCCCGACGCGCTGATCCAGAGGGTGCAGGGGATCCCGTCGACCACCCGAACGGTCCAACCGTCGGCGTCCGAGGTGGCCCGGCAACCCGCTCCCCTCACCTCCTCGGCCACCGGCGTCGTCTCCAGCGGCAGCCGACGCTCGACGACGGGCTCCACGTGGCACCCGGTCAGCCGCCCTCGCTCCACGGCGCCCCAGCTCACCACACCCAGCGGTGGTTCGAGCCTCCGTGACCGCTCGATGTGGGCGAACAGGTCGGCTGCACGGGTGAGCGGCGCCACCGGGCGAAAGGGCGGCCGCGATCTCAGGAGCCGACGGTCACCGGACCCCGCCGGAACGATGGCGGCCAGCTCGCCGGACGTCACGAACACGCGCAGCGCCCCCGCGAGCGCGAGGTCCTCCTGCCGTGCCCGTGGGTCCGCCTCGGCGATCGAGCAGCGCACCACCCCACCGTCCAGGGCCTCCGCCAGCGCGACGAGCGCGCCCTCGACCGGATCGGGTCGGAGGGGGTCCCGATCGGTCGAACGCAGCGCCCCGATGGGAGGTGGAGGCGCGTCCTCGCGATCGGTCCTGGCTGCTTCGACGGGAGAGGGTGAGCCGGTGGTGGACAGGAACCCGATCAGGAGGACCAGCGCGACGACCAGCCCGGCGGCCACCTGCCGCATGGGAGACCGGGGCCCCATCAAGTGGCGAGCAGGCTGACGGGTGGGTGGTCTCGACGCCACTCGGCGGGCGGGACGCCCACGTGCCGGCGGAACACCCGCGCGAACGACGGGGGCGAGGCGTAGCCGAGGTCGGTGGCAATCTCGGCGATGGAGCGCTCGGTGTGGCGCAGCGCCCGGCAGGCCTCGCCCATGCGCCAGCGCGTGACGTAGGCCATGGGGGACTCGCCGACGAGCTCGGTGAACTGCTCCGCGAAGTGCGAGCGGGAGAGCCCCGCCACGCGCGCGAGCTCGTCCACGGTCCACCCCTCGCCCGGCGCGCGGTGGATGCGCTCCAGCGCGCGTGCCAGCCGCGGCTCGCGCAGCGCCCGGAACCACCCCACGTCCGACCGGGCGAGGTGGGCGCGGAGGAGTGAGGCGCAGAGCATCTCGAGGGCGCGATCGAGCAGGAAGCCCGAGCCGGGCCGACCGCGCCCGAGCTCGCGCGCCATGAGGCCCGTGACCACCGCCAGGTCGTCGTCGAGCGCGTTGGCCGAGAGCACGGCGGGGACGGCGGCCAGGAGCGGGTGGAGCGCGATGTCGCGCAGCACGAAGGCCCCGCAGAGCAGGCGGGTGTCGTCGGGGCGCCCGGTCGGCTCGGGCACCGGGACCGTCCCCGCGAGCACGTCCGCGAGCTTCAGCGCGCGCGCCCGCCCGCGCCGCAGCCGGTGCCCACCGCCCCCGAAGCAGGCGACGATGCCGCCGGGCCCGATCGGCACGGTGTCTCCGCCGTGCTCCATCACCACCTCCCCCCGCTCGACGAGGTGGAACACGACGATCCGCGCGTCCGACCCGACGCCGAACAAGGGCGCGAGCGCGTTGGACGCAGGGACGTCGACCGCCCAGGGTGCCCCGTAGGTGTGGTGCAGGACCACGTTGCCCGAGATGCGCAGGCTGGTGAGCGCGCTGCTCAGGACGTCGGCCGCGTCCTCGGTCGCCGGACGATCGGATTCGTCTTCCGGAGAGATGGGCACTGAACCTCCTGCCGGCCCGGACTATCTCCTCTACCACAACCGAGGAGGACCCCGTGAACATCACCCCCGAGCTCCGCTGGCTCGCCGCGAGCGCCCTGCTCACCGGCGGCCTGTGGATCCCCTACGTGCTCGACCGCATGCGCGAGCACGGCGTCTGGGCCGCCATGAGCAACCCCGAGCGCGACCAGCAGCCCGAAGCGCAGTGGGCCTACCGGCTGATGTCGGCGCACGCGAACGCCGTCGAGAACCTCGTCGTGTTCGCCACGCTCGTCCTCGTGACCCAGGCGGAGGGCGTGGGCGGCACGCTGACCACCGTCGCGGCCGCGGTCTACTTCTTCGCGCGCCTCACGCACGCGGTCGTCTACACCCTCGGCGTCCCCGTGGCGCGGACGCTGGCCTTCATGACCGGCGTGGGCGCGCAGGTCACCTTCGGGCTGGTGGCCCTCGGTGTCATTCGCTGACGGCTGGACGGACCCCGCGACGACCACGAGGGCTACTCCTCAGCGTCCTCGTCGGGAGTCCAGACTCGCCAGGGTCCGGAGTCGGCCGAGACACGTTCGAGTCGAACGTCGTAGGACCGACCACCCACGGAACAGGTTGCCTTTTCCGGCATGGCTTCGAGGTCCACATCCAGGTCGAAGCACACCAGGAAGGAGACATAGGTCTCTCTGGCAAAACAGTTGATCCGACCACCCTCCATGAACACCTGGTTGATGATGGGATCCGTAGGGGTCTTCAGACGCGAGCGGGTTTCACCTGGGAAACACACCTCTGGTGCATCCTTCGCAGCGGTCTCGAGGTCCGTGGAATTGACACGGACCGTCGGAGCGCCCGAGGCGACATGCATCATCATGGAATACAGAATCACACGACCTCCCGCTCAGTCAGTCACCCACGACCCGGAGAAACACACGGTGCAGGCCCGGTTGTGTGACACCCGTCGTTGGTGTACACGCAGCCGAAACGTGACCGATCGAACTCCATCCCCTGCAGCCTACACTGCTCGCGCGACCCACGCCGTCGTCTACACCCTCGGCGTCCCCGTGGCGCGGACGCTCGCTCGGCTGATCTTCGAACGTCGGCAGCGCCAGGGCGTCGCCAAACCGGGCCTCGGCCGCGGCATCCGAGGCGTGTCCATCTGGCGACGACCAGGAAGGACTACTCCTCAGTGTCATCGTCCTCATCGGGAGTCCAGACTCGCCACGGTCCGGAGTCGACCGAGACACGTTCGAGGCCGATGTCGAACGTTCGATCGCCGACGGAGCAGTTCACCTGTTCGGGCATGGTGTCCAGGTCCGCGTCCAGGTCGAAGCAGGCGAGAATGGACACATACCCGTCCTTGGCGAAGCAGCTGATCCGACCACCGTCCATGAACGGTTGGTTGATCGTTGCGTTCGACGGACTCTTCCGACGCCACCGAGCCTCGCCCGGGAAACAGACCTCCGTCGGATACGGCGCCGTCGCCAAACCCAGTTCGTTCACACGAATGGTGGGGTTGGCCGACGCCACTGATACCGAGATTAGAAGAGAAACCATCCTTCCTCCCTATCCGCGACCGGGATCTTTGCAGGGAGCTGGACCCGTCGGACTGCATCCGCTGCCAATGTACACGCAGCCGAAGCGACTCCGATCGAACTCCTTCCCCTCAAGTTCGCACTGCAAGCGCTGCATGTCTTCCTCCTTCTCACAGCACGAATCGTGCAGATTGACACCATCGCCACCACCACCGCCAAACAGCTTCTTGAGTCACTTGGGGACCTTGATGCTCTGCGTGGCAGCTCCAGAATCGACGACCGCGTACTCCTCGGCGAGCCAACCCGGGACGGACGGGGAGAAGGGGGACTCGAGCTCGACGTCGTGGAAGACCGGCATCAGGTGGTCCTCCGGTGATCGATGCGGAGAGAGACCAGACCGGTCTCGTTCTTGCCGGCGCTACTGTTCTTCACCCCGGCGCCCCAACGCACCAGGCGCTTCACGTTGGTCGGCGCGAACGTGGTGAAGGTCGTGCCGTAGTCCGTCCCCGCGCTGCTCCGCGACGAGCCGAACGTCGAGAACGAGTCCGCGCCGCCACCCTCGCCGTCCGACCAGGTCACGCCGTCGTTGCTCACCTGGAAGGCAGGGATGACGTCCACGTCCCCACTACCGCTCTCGAGCTTCAGGCTCGCGCGGTGCTCTCCCACGTCCGCGATGGACACCGGGCCCACCAGCGGGTGGAAGATCCGCGTCGTCGTCCCCTGGCTGAACACCAGCTGCTCTGCCGCCGCCAGCGTCCCGCCCACCACCGGCTTGATCGCCAGCAGCATCCGCGCGAGCGCGTGCTCCACGTCCGACGAGCCCGTGTCGTTCGCGGTCTGCGCGCCGAAGCGCACGAACAGCCGCTGGTCGGTCGTCACGGACAGCAGCGTCGACGTGTCGTTGTACAGCCAGCCCTCGGTCCCGAGGTACGACCCCGTCCCCGTCACGGTCCCCGACCAGGTCACCCCGTCGTCCGACATCTCGTACGCCAGCCGCGCCAGGAACTTCGGCGTCACCGCCTCGAGCCACCGCGCCTGCCGCACCTCCTTCACCAACGTGGTGTTGATGGCGCCCGTCATCGGGATCCACAACGGCGAGCCGGTGCCCGCCTTCGCTGTCCACAGGCGCTTCAGCCCCGTGTCCACCACCTGCCCTTCCATCTTCGCCCGCATGATCGTCATGACTCCTCCACCCTACCGCGGAATCAGGTTGGTGTTGACGTTGACCCGGATCTGTTCGATGTCCGTGCCCGCCTTCTGGTTCGTCTGGAAACCCACCCGGACGAACCGGCTGGTCACGGGGATGGTCTCGGTCGCCGACCCGTAGTCGAAGCCCAGCGACGACACCCACGCGTTGTCCGCCGTGAACGCCACCGCCGTGTCCCAGCTGATGCCGTCGTTCGACAGCTGGTACGCCCGCTGGATCTCCACCGACGCCGTCCCGCTCGACGCGACCACCTCGAACGTCACCACCACCTGACCGACCTCGCCGGTGCTCAACGGTGGCGTCCCGGCGAAGAACAGGTCCGTCGCGGCGCTGCCGCTCGTCGTCCCCAACACCGTCGATCTCGACTCTCGTGACCCACAGCCCATGTCACCTCCAGCCCCGATGAACCCGCTGAGCGCCATCTGGACCAGGCGTCACGTCGGCCATCGAAGTCTCGGTAACGTACCCCCCCCCCCTGGTGGACGGTCAAGATCCTGACCCAACAATCTCGAGACCACGCCAGGGACACCGACGGGACGCATGTCCGCGCAGGCAGGCCACGATCGACGGAGCGCAGGGCGATCTCGGTCAGGCGTTGGCCGAACGAGCGCTCGCTCCGACGATCAGAGGCGGGGGACGACGCCGATGCCGAGCAGGCCGAGCCCCACCTCGAGGGTGTTCGCCACGACGGACACCAGCGACAGGCGGGCGGCGCGGACCTCGGGGGCGACGCCGTCCTTGAGCACCGGGCAGTGCTCGTAGAACGGTCCGACCGCGCGGGCCACCGTCTCGAGGTACTCCGCGAGCAGGTTGGGCTTGCAGGTCTCGGCGGCGGACTGGACGACCTCGGGCAGCCTGGCCACGAGGCGCAGCAGGGCCTTCTCCGGACCCTCGGTGTGCGCCGGGAGCACGTCCGGGGGCGCCTCGGCGGCACCACCCGCGCGGAGGATGCTGTGCAGGCGGGCGTAGGCGTACTGCAGGTACACCGCGCTGCCGCCGTCGTGCGCGAGCGCGCGGTCCCAGTCGAAGGTGATGTCCGACTGCGGGTTCTGCGACAGGTCGAAGTACTTGATGGTCGCCGTCCCCACGACCTCGGCCACCGCGCGGCGCTCCTCCTCGGGCAGCTCGGGCGACTTCTCGGTGATCACGGCGTACGCGCGCTCGGCGGCGGTGTCGAGCACGTCGAGCAGGTTGGCGGTCACGCCCTTGCGGCTGCTGGCGACCGCACCGCCCGGGAACTTGAGCATCCCGAACCAGACGTGCACGAAGTCACCGCTCGACCCCATCTTGCGGGCGGCGGCGAACACGCAGCGGAAGTGCAGCTGCTGGCGGGTGTCGACGACGTAGAGCACGCGCGTGGGCGCCCAGGTCGCGAGGCGGTGCTCGATGGTCGCGAGGTCGGTCGTGCCGTACAGCTTGGCCCCGTCGGCCTTCTGGATGAGCAGCGGGTGGTCGGTGAGGCCCTTCTCCTCGAGCGGCACGACGATGGCGCCCTGGCTCTCGACGGCGATGCCGCGCTCGAGCAGCTCCGCCACCAGCGGGTCCAGGCGGTCCTGATACGCGCTCTCGCCGAGCACCTCGTCGAAGCGGATGCCTAGGCGGCCGTAGACCACGTCGAACTCGGCCATCGAGGCGTCGACGAAGCGCTGCCAGAGCGCGAGGGTCTCGGGGTCGCGCTGCTGGAGCTTCACGGTCTCGGCGCGGGCGCGCTCGAGCAGGCTCGGGTCGGCCTCCATCTTCTCGTCGGCCAGCTGGTACAGGCGCTGGAGCTCGCCGACCGGATCCTCGGCGTACGCCGCCTCGTCGCGCCACTCCTGCCAGGCGACGATGAGCTTGCCGAACGGCGTGCCCCAGTCGCCGACGTGGTTGTCGGCGATCACGCGGTACCCCAGCCAGCGGTGCATGCGGTCGAGCGCGTTGCCGATGATCGTCGAGCGCAGGTGCCCGATGTGCATGCGCTTCGCGATGTTGGGGCTCGAGTAGTCGATGACGACGGTCTTGCCGGCGCCTACGCCCGGCGACGCCACGGTGCGCACCGCGGCCGCGAGCCAGGCGTCGTCCACCGAGAGGTTGAGGAAGCCCGGCCCCGCGACCTCGACGCCGGTGACGGCGGGGTCCTCGGGGAAGTTCGCGCGCAGCGCCTCGGCCGCGTCGCGGGGCTTCATGCCCTTGGACTTCGCGAGGCGGAACGCGGTGTTCGACTGGTAGTCGCCGAGCGAGGCGTCCTTGGTCGGAACGCAGCCGTCGACGGTCACGCCCTCGAACCCGGCTCGCTCGGCGGCCTGCTGCACGAGCGCGGTCAGGTGTGCGGCGACGGTCGACATCTCTCCTCCAGCGGCTTCGCATAACGCGGGGTGCGGTTACGACGAGCCCTCGGAGGCGCACGTGGTCGGGGTCGAGCTGTTCCTGCTGCACACGACCGAGCCGTGGGTGTTGCCGGCCCTCCGCGACGCCGCGCAGCGCGACCCGAACGCGGTGGGGGCCGCCGTCCTGGTGATGGCGGAGGACGACACGCTGGTCGAGGACGACGGCATCGACCTGTGGGCCGCGCCGACGATGCTCCTGAGTCCGGGGAGCGACGGCGACGACGAGGTGAAGCGCGAGGCGCCGGTGGTCGTCGACGAGGACGGTCGCTTCGAGATGGTGCCCACGATGAAGGCCAGGCTCCACGTCACGGCGAACGACGCGCTCCTGGTGGAGCTGGCGCTCGATCGGGCGAGCACGCGCTTCGACGACCGAGGGCGGCTCTCGCTCGGCGACACCGACCACCTCGACTGGAGCGTGACGCTGCCCACGACGCCGGGGATGACCGTGGTCGAGGTGGCGAGCGACGTGCTGCTGGTGGCGAACGTCGTCCAGACCACGGAGGACGACGCCAAGGACTGGCTCGTCCAGCGCGACATGGCCCGGGTGGTCCTGCTGGCCTCGATGGGGAAGCGCGAGGGGAAGCGGAGGATCAAGGTGGAGCGAGCGCTGCTCTCCCCGCTCCGCTGACTACTCGAGGTTGATCTCGACGCGACGGTTCTTGGCCCAGGAGGCCTCGCCGAACCCGCGGTCGAGCGGCCGCTCCTCGCCGAAGCTGGTGATGACGAGGCGGTTGCGGGCGATGCCGCCGGCGACGAGGATGTCCGCGACGCCCTTGGCCCGGCGCTGCGCGAGCGAGACGTTGTAGTCCGTGGTGCCACGCTCGTCGGCGTGACCCTCGACCTGGATCGGCACACCGGACTGCTGCAGGCAGGGCAGGATCGCGTCGATCGAGGCTCGGTTCTCGGTGGACAGGCCCGAGGCGTCGGTGTCGTAGTAGAGCACCGTGTGCCGGCAGCTCTCCCAGGCGACCATGCCGGCGAGCGCCTCGGCGGCCCGCACGGACAGCCCCTGCGAGAGGTACGCGCTGGTCAGGTCGGGGTTGTCGACGCGCACGTCGTACTGCCCGGGGACCATCGACCCCACCACAACCTCGAGCTGGTTCGCGTTCTTGAACGTCGTCGGGGAGAGCTGGTCGCCGATCTTGACGCTGGCTCCCTGCTGGAAGCCCGAGCCGACCACGGTGACCGTGGTCTGGCGGCCAGAGCTCACCGTTCCGGGCGAGACCGTGGCGATCTGGACCGTGACCTCCACGGGGTTCTGGATCCGGACGGGTCCCTCGACGTCGTCCACCTGCTTCTTCTTGCAGGCGGAAACCGCCAACAGGACCAGCAGCATCTTGCGCATGGGTGTCGTCTCTCCGGGCGCGACCCTAACCGTCCGCCCGCGGATCGGCAGGTTCACCGCCCGCTGAACAGCTCGCGCGCGATGATCAGGCGCTGGATCTGCGAGGTCCCCTCGTAGATCTGGAAGATCTTCGAGTCGCGGAGCAGCTTCTCCACCGGGTACTCCGAGTTGTACCCGTACCCGCCGAAGACCTGGACCGCGTCGGACGCGACGCGGTGGGCCATGTCGGCGGCGAAGGCCTTGGCCATCGAGGCCTCCTTCGTGTTGCGCTGGCCCTGGTCCTTGAGCCAGGCCGCCCGCCACACGAGCAGCCGCGCGGCCTCGATGTCCCGCGCCATCTCGGCGATCATGAAGCTGACGGCCTGGTGCTGCGCGATCGGCTTGCCCATGGTCTTGCGCTCGGTCGCGTACTGGACGGCGTGCTCCATGGCGGAGCGCGCGAGGCCGACGGCGGAGGAGGCGACGAGCGGCCGGGTGTGATCGAAGGCGCCCATGGCGAGCATCCAGCCCTTGCCGACCTCGCCGACCACGTTCTCGACGGGGATCTCGACGTCGGTGAACGTCACGCCGCGGGTGTCGGAGCAGCGCTGGCCGAGGTTGATCTCCTTCTTGCCGACCTCCACGCCCTTCCAGCCACGCTCCACGATGAAGCCGGTCATGCCCTTGTACCCGGCCTCGCGGTCGGTCACGGCGAGCACGAACATCCAGTCGCAAACGCCCGCGTTGGTGATCCACATCTTGCTGCCGTTCAGCACGTAGTGGTCACCCTTGCGGACCGCGGTGGTGCGGATCGCGGCGACGTCGGAGCCGGCGTTGGGCTCGGTGACCGCGTAGGCCGCCATGCGGACCTCGCTCACCATGGGCGCCACGTACTTCTCCATGAGGTAGTCGCTGGCGCCGGAGATGACCGGCTCGAGCGCGAGCCCGTTGGCCTCGAACGTGGTGCCGATCCCCGTGCAGCCCCACGCCAGCTCCTCGGCGATGAAGGATGCATCGACGCACCCGAGGCCGAGACCGCCCCACTTCTCGGGGATGTGGGTGTTCATCAGGCCCGCTTCGTGCGCCGCGCGGATGGCCTCCCAGGGGTAGGCCATGGTCTGGTCGTGGTGCACGGCGCGGGGGCGGACCTCGTTCACCGCGAACTGGTGGACGTGCTCGCGCAGGGCCTGCTGGTCGTCGGAGGGCTCGAAGCCGATCATGGTGTGCTCCTCGGGACCGCGCCCGTAACGGTCCGGGAGTCGCAGCGCTACAGCCCACCACGACCGCCGCGCCGTCTGCGTCATCCCCTCCGCGGCAGCCCGCGGACCTGACGGAGCGCCGCCTCGAAGGGAGCCAGGAAGTCCGACTGCCCGAGTGCTTCCTCCAGCTGACCCAGCAGGTCCCGGACCTCCCCGATGTCGACCTCTCCTCCCGCGAGGAGCGCGCGGACGTCGTCCAGGTCCTTGCCGCGTCCGGCGACGACCTTCATGACGACCAAATCGGTTCCGCTCGCCACGGGGACGCGGATGCCGTCGATCCATTCTAGTTACTCCGGCCGATTCTCGGCCTCCGCGGCTCGCATTCGCGGGCCTTGACGAAGAATCTCCTCACGATTGCCGCGCGAGAGAGCGGGGCGCAAGCGCCTTTTTCCGCCCTCACGCACGACAACCGTGAGTCGATTCCAGCGTCGCGCGGGACAGCGTCAACGTCTCCAGTCCCGACCCCGCGACGACGAGATCCAGCTCCATCCCGGTCGCGACGTGCGACAGCGGCAGCACTGCGCCAGCCCGCATCAGCTCGTCCGACCGGTCGGGGAAGCGATGGACGAACCCGTGTGTGTGGAGCTCGTCCAGGACGACGGGGATTCGAGCGCGCTCGACGGCCATCGTCACGTCCACGTCCATCGTGGCGCGCGGAGCGCCGCGTACCGCGATGGCTTGGGCTCCGAACACGTACCAGTCGACCGAGCAGACCTCGAACGCGCGTGCGACGCCGGTCAGGACCTCACCGACGGCCGACATGCGCCGCTCGGGTGAGCAGGGCCTTCACCCTCAGGTGGTGCTCGAGGTCGGCGAGCCGAGCGCGGTCGTCGGGTTTCCCAGCGGTCGCGAGCGCCGCTTCGTACAGGGAGATGGCGATGCGCACCTTGTCTTCGACCGGTAGGCGGGCGCGTGCTTCGCGGGACAGCCTCTCGGGAGCCTCCCAGTCACGGGTCGCCCAGGACACGAGATCGGATGGGTCGAGCTTCATCCCGAGCGATGTATCCGTGCGGAGGTGGTGAGCCACCCGAGCGACCGAGTGGGCGGAGGCGGGGGCGGGAGACGGAGGCGGGCAGCGGGTGCAGGGCGGGAGGCGGAGGCGGGCGAACGGGGGCGGGCAGCGGGCAGCGGGCAGGGGGCAGCGGAACTTCCGGGGCGCGGCGCGCGGGGTGTGGAGTCGAGGCGTCGGGTGGGAACGGAGGCGTGCGGCGGGTAGCGGAAGTGCTGGGGCGCGGGGGGAGGCGGAGCGAGGCGTTGTGCGCCGCGCACAGCCCGCCGGTCCGATGTCCACTACCCGGTGGTCCGGGAGTCCACTCCCGTCGTCCGCCGCCCGCTACCGCTGCCCGCCTCTCTCCGCTGCCCGCTACCGCTTCCCCGGTTGCCCGCTGCCCCCCGCCGTCCTCCCCCGGCCCGCCGCTACTCGGGAAACGCCTTCTGCACCCTCTTGTCATCCACCAACCGCCCCACCAGCTCCCGGCTCGCATCCGTCCCCGTACATCCGCCCAACACCTCGGGATTCGCGCACCACGCCGCCGGCGCCTCCCCCTTCCACTTCGACATCGCCTTCGCCGCCGCCTCGAGCACCGGCGCCGCCAGGGCGGCACGCGCCGCCGCGGTCTCGTCCGTCACCTTCTGCGCCTCCGGCTCGAGCGCCGCGAGCTGCTCCGGGGTCGCGCCGTCCTCGATCGCCGCCTCGAAGCGCAGCCGGGCCTCGTCGTCCGCGCGGTCGATCGCGCGCAGGGGTCCCTGCGCTCCCGCCACCATCAGATCGCGCACCCGGAGCCAGCGCTCGCCACTCCCGATGGGCGCCTGCGGCTCGGCCGCCACCGTGAGCACGGGCCACTTCCGGCCCAGGATCTCCTCGATCGCGGCGGCCAGCTCCGGGTCGGCGTCCACGACCGCGGCCAGCTTCGCGTTCAGATCTTCGCCCACACAGTCCGGATTGGGCTCGGACTGCGGCTTCATCCCAGGGATCCGGGGGCCCGTGCTCGCCGGCATCACGCGGGCCTCGCACTCCATGACCTCGCCGTCCACGCCCTCGACCGCGCGCTGGACGGCGGCGACGAAGGCGGTGTCGTAGTCCTCGATCACCCGGTCCGCGAAGGCCTGGAGCACGGCGTGCTCACGCTGGAACGCCGTCTGGAGCTTCTCCAGCCGCTCGCGCTCGGCGGCTGGCGCCTGGGACCCCAGCAGGTCGAGCGCCTCGCGGTACTGGCGCAGCGCGGCAGCCACGCGATCCGCCTCCCCTTCCCGCACCCCGAAGGGTTCCTGGAGACGCTCGGAGGAGGACACGAACCGCTTGGAGACGGGTGCCAGGTCGTCGGGATGCCAGAAGCCCACCGGACCCGGGCGCGCGGCCCCACCCGCCCACGCCGCCGCCACCACCATCCATCCGAGCATCACGACCTCCGCCGACCCCGACCCGCCAACGGCGCGCCGTCGTCCGCGCGGACGTTAGCACCAGATGCACGAAGCCCCCGGGCGCGGGTGCGACCGGGGGCTCCGACGGGCACCCACCAGGATCAGTGAAGGCCCATCATCTCGAACAGCGAGGGGATGCGGTGCAGGGTCGGCGCGATGACGAGCGCGACCACGCAGATCAGTTTCACCAGGATGTTGAGCGAGGGGCCCGCGGTGTCCTTGAAGGGATCGCCCACCGTGTCGCCGACGACGGCGGCGGCGTGCGTGGGGCTGCCCTTCTTGTGCAGCGTGCCGTCCTTCATCTTGAAGCCCTCGCCCTCGAAGGACTTCTTCGCGTTGTCCCAGGCGCCGCCGGCGTTCGACATGAAGATCGCCATGAGCACGCCGGAGATGGTCACACCGGCGAGCAGGCCACCGAGGGCCTCCTGGCCGAGGCCGAAGCCGATGACCACCGGGGTGGTGACCGCGAGCAGGCCGGGGACGACCATCTGCTTGATGGCGGCGGCGGTCGAGATGTCGACGCAGCGCGCGGTGTCGGGGCGGACGCCCTCCTTGCCCTCGAGCAGGCCCGGGATCTCACGGAACTGCCGGCGAACCTCCTCGATCATGTCCATCGCGGCGTTGCCGACCGCGGACATGGCCATGGAGCTGAACAGGAAGGGCAGCATGCCGCCCAGGAAGAGGCCGGCCATGACCATCGGGTTCGACACGTCGATGCTGGTCAGACCCGCCTGCTGCTGGAAGGCGGCGAAGAGCGCGAGCGCGGTCATCGCGGCGGACGCGATGGCGAAGCCCTTGCCGATGGCGGCCGTGGTGTTGCCGACGGCGTCGAGGCTGTCCGTGCGGACGCGGACCGAGGGGTCCTGGTGGGTCATCTCGGCGATGCCGCCCGCGTTGTCGGCGATGGGGCCGAAGGCGTCGACCGCGAGCTGGATGCCCGTGGTGGAGAGCATGCCGAGCGCCGCGATGGCGATGCCGTACAGGCCGCAGGTCTGGTAGGCCACGATGATGCCGACGACGATGAGGATCATCGGGATGGCCGTCGACTGCATGCCGACCGCGAGGCCCGCGATGACGTTCGTGGCCATGCCGGTCTTGGACTGCTCGACGATGCCGTTGACCGGCCCCTTCCCGATCGAGCAGTAGTAGGAGGTCACGAGACCGACGAGCACGCCGCAGATCAGGCCGACGACGGTGGCGACGCCGACCTGCCACCACACGACGGTCTGGCCGCCCATCATGGCGTTCACACCGGCCGAGGGCCACACCAGGTACGCCAGGCCGAAGGTGGCGAGCGCCATCACGCCGGCCGCGCCGAACGCGCCGGTGTCGAGCGCGTGCTGCGGGTTGCCGCCCTCGTGCGTGCGAACCGCGAAGGTGCCGACGATGGAGCAGAGGATGCCCGCGGCCGCGACCAGCATCGGGAGGATGACGGGGCCGAAGGAGATGCCACCGGCGGCGGCCTCCTTGAAGCCGAGGCCGAGGACCATCGTGCCGACGATGGCGCCGACGTAGGACTCGAAGAGGTCGGCACCCATGCCGGCCACGTCGCCGACGTTGTCACCGACGTTGTCGGCGATGACGGCGGGGTTGCGGGGGTCGTCCTCGGGGAGACCCGCCTCGACCTTGCCGACGAGGTCGGCGCCCACGTCCGCGGCCTTGGTGTAGATGCCGCCGCCCACCCGGGCGAACAGCGCGATCGACGACGCGCCCATCGAGAACCCGGTGAGGGTGTTCATCGTGGTCATCATGAGGTCCTTGCCGCCGAACAGCGTGGCCCCCATCATCGTGTAGAGGATGTACAGCAGGGTGAGGCCGAGGAGCGCGAGGCCCGTGACCGCCATGCCCATGACCGTGCCGCCGCTGAACGCCACGTCGAGCGCGGGGCCGAGGCCCGTGCGAGCGGCGAAGGTGGTGCGGACGTTGGCCAGCGTCGCGACGCGCATCCCGGCGTACCCGGCGAGGGCGGAGGCCGCCGCGCCACACACGAAGGAGAACGCGATGAGCGGGCTCTGCGTCTCGCCCGTGAGGTTGAGGCCCGCCAGCAGGACCGCGACGATGACGACGAAGATGGACAGGACGCGGTACTCGCGGCCGAGGAAGGCCATGGCGCCCTCCTGGATCCGCGTCGCGATCTCCTGCATGTTCGCGTCGCCAGCGGGGGCGGCGGCCGTCCTGGACGCCTTGAAGGCTCCGAAGGCCAGCCCGATCACCGCGGCGACCGGTACGGCGTAGATGAGGTTCTCCACCTGATTTCTCCTGATCCGGTCCGGCCGGGAAGGGGTCACGCCGGAGGACCCGTCGGGCCCGTCCGGCAGTCAGCGGCCGGGTGGTTAACCGCTCGTCCGGAGAACAGCCCGTCTCGCTACGGGATGTTGCGGCCCCACAGCTCGGGGATGCGCTCCGCGCGCGCGACCACCCAACCCGCCTCGTTCGCCTCCCGGCGCGAGCGGACGTCGATGCCCCAGGCCAGCTCCGGCTGCGCACCCGGCGCGGGGGTTCGCAGCTCCACCACGGTGGCCCCCACCCGGCCGAAGCCCTGCAGCTTCAACGGCGTGCCGAAGGGATCGGTGGTCACGTGGCCGAAGGTCGCGAGCACACCGTCCTCCGTGGGCGTGACGTCGCCCACCACCTCGCCGTACAGCTCACCCCGGCGGTACGACCAGAGCTCGGTCACGGTCCTCGCCCACTCGTCGATGCGGTAGGCGACCACCCGCGAGACCGGATCGGTGATCGGCGACACGTCGGTGAACGGGGCTGCTCCCCAGGTGCCGTTGTCGAACAACGTGAGGAGGCGCGTCCCGTCGGCCTCGACCGGACCGAGGTGGGCACCGTGGGCGTGCCAGAACGGCGGGGCGGCGTCGGTCGGGGTCAGGCGGAGGGCGACCAGGTCCGACGACAGGTCGCGCTCCTGGCCGAACACCCAGCGCACGCGCCCCGCGGCGTCCAGCTTCACCACCAGGTCCTGGTTCCGCAGCGTGAGCAGCGTCTCGCCTGCGTCGTCGCTCACCGCGTTGGCGTGGGCCCAGTCGGCCCAGCCCTCCACCGTCTCGCCGAGCGAGTCGTAGCCGATGCGGGACGTGGGCAGGAAGGAGGACACGGCGACCTCGCCGACGACGGCGCCCGCGGCGTCGAGCCGCAGCACCACGTCGTCGGAGACCGTCCGGGCCTCGGTCGCCCGCCGGTCGACCGTCGACGCGGGGTAGTCGGGCACCTCGAGCGGCCGGCGCGCGAGCACCACGGTCCCCTCGCCCACCCGCCCCACGTCGTGGTGGAGGTTGCCGTCGAACCCGCCGGTGATCGCGGTCGCAGGGAGCGCCCACCGCTCGGTGACCACGCCGTCCCAGCGGACGTGACGCAGCTCGGCCGGATCGTCCCCCACCAGCGCCCAGACGCCGTCCCCGGCGTCCGTCACGTCCTGCAGCGTGCCATCGAAGCCGTGCCACCAGACGACACGGTCCTCGCCGTCCAGCACGATCGCCGCATCGTCCGGGCTCGGGCCCGTCCCCGCCGCCCGGTGCAGCGGCAACAGGTGGGACGCGGGCGAGTCGTCGGCGAGCCGGACGATCTCCGGGAAGTGTGCGGGCAACGGGTCGGTGCGGAAGGACGCGGAGCCGCCGCTCGGCCCCGGCCCCCGAGCGATCGCGGTGACGGTGTACGGCGTGTCGGCCGCGAGCCCCACCAGGAGGCGTTCGTGGTGGGTGGCGGCAGGCTCCAGCGAGAGCTCCAGGTCGCCCACCTCCAGCGCGCCCGCGAACGCCTCGTCCGCGTCGACCTCGATCCGCCAGACGAGCGGTGTGTCGGCGTCGGGCACCGAGGCGCGCACCACGAGCCCCGGCGCCGGTGGCTCCGCGGGCGACCCGGACTCGACCACGTCCTCCGCAGGGCGCACCAGGCAGGACCAGAGCCACCACATCGGCCGAAGCATAGACCGCTACTCGGCGCTGCCCCGATCCTCCGCGGCGGCGCGCGCCGGAACCGACCAGCTCCGGCCGAACACGGGCCCGCCGGGCCGCGCGAGCTCTCCGGCGGGGCCGAAGGCGTCGAACGTGGCGCGCAGCTCGTCCGGATCGGGCACGTGGCGGGCCGGGAGCGGGTGCTCGGGCGTGCTCTCGAGGTACACGCTGGTACTCGGGAAGGCGAAGCTCACTCCGAGCTCCTTCGCGAGCCGCATGAACTCGAGCATGTTCTGCGCCTTGGTGTCGAGCTCCTCGGACCAGCTCGGCGTGACCACGTGGTAGTAGACGAGGATGTCGATGGAGCACGCCGAGAACTCGTTGACGTGCACCTCGTAGGTCCGCTGCACCTTCGGGTGGCAGGCGAGGATGGCGCGCACGCCCTCGACGTAGGCCTGCAGGAGGTCGGGCGGCGTGTCGTAGGTCAGGCCCAGCATCATCTTCACGCGACGACGCGGACGGACACCGAGGTTGTCGACGTTGGCACTCGTGATCTGGCTGTTCGGGATGGTGACGAGCGAGTTGTAGAACGTGCGGACCCGGGTCGACCGGAAGCCCACCTCCTCGACCACGCCCTCGACCGCGCCGATCTTCACCCAGTCGCCGATCTGGAAGGGGCGATCGAGGAAGATGTTGATCGAGCCGAACAGGTTGGCGACGGTGTCCTGGGCGGCGAGCGCGAAGGCCAGCCCGCCGATGCCCACGCCCGCGGCGAGCTTCCACACGTCGAAGCCCATCGCGTCCGCCGTGTACAGCGTGCCGAGCACCAGCACGACGAGCTGCGTCGCCTGCCGGAGCATCGGGATGGCCTGGTCGTCGAGCTTGCTGTCCGTCTTCTGTGCCCAGCTCGCCGCGACGCCCGCGCCGACGGCGACCCCCCGCAGCGCCACGATGACGCCCGAGATCCACACCCCCACCCACAGCGTGCGCGTCAGCGGCTCGGAGTACCGGATGGGGAGCATGAGATCGGACAGGCCCCACCACAGGAAGGCGAACACGGCGAGGGCGACCGTCGGGGCTTGCGTCCGCTGCCAGGTCTTCTCGTCGAGCGCGAGGCCGGCTCGCCGCATGACGCGCAGCACCTGCGTGCGCAGCACCGCCCGCGAGGCCGTCCCGACCGCCCACGCCAACGCGATCAGCAGCACCGCGTACACGAGCTGCCACGGGTGCAGGCCGAACAGGTCGACGTAGAAGATCGGTGGCAGCCGGGACTGGAACCAGACCGACAGCGGCGAGAAGGTCTCGGCGTACAGGCGCGGGATGTCCTCGACGGTGGCGCGCGAGTAGCGCCACAGCCCGTCCTGTCCGCGCACCAACGCGATCTGCGGCAGCGCGGCGAGCGGCACCACGGTCGAGCTGCCCGCCTCGTCGCGGTACTCCGGATCGAGCGACAGCGTGTGCACCGGCATGAACAGCCCGCGCGCGTCGAGCAGCTGCTTGAGCTGGGCCGCCCGCCGTCCACCGTCGACGTTCGGCGGCAGATCGAAGCAGACGGCGGCCTGGTTCGGCTCCCACCGCCCGCGCGTCAACGGCTCGAACAGGGAGTCCGCGGCGGACTGCGGGTTCGCGCAGGGCGAGGTCTGTGCGCGGGCGGTCCCGAGCAGGGCGAGCAGGGCGGCGACGAGCACGAGCAGGGCGCGACTCGGCCGGATCGTGCGGAACACCAGCACCTCCGGATGGTCGGGCTCGTTATGCGTTCGACGCCGCCCCGGCCACGTTGACACCGGGCGCTGCCGGGCGGATCGTGCCTGCATGAAGCCCGACCTTCCCCTCCGCGTGACCGAGCGCGCGATCTACCACCGCGTGCCCGACTTCCTCGACCACTGGTCCCGCCGCACCTTCACGATCACGGCGGTCGGTGGGGTCGCCACGTTGCTGATCGGCGGCGTGTTCTGGTGGCCGATCTGGGTGCTGCTCCTGCCGTGGCTCGCGCTGGTGGCGCTCGGCGTGCGCGACATGAACCAGAACCACCACGCGGTGCTCCGCAACTACCCGGTGCTCGGCCACCTCCGGTACCTGTTCGAGTCGTTGCGCCCCGAGATCCGGCAGTACTTCGTCGAGGACGACCGCGAGCAGACGCCCTTCTCGCGGCAGGACCGGAGCCTCGTCTACCAACGGGCCAAGGAGGCGCTCGAGACGCAGCCCTTCGGCACGCGCCGCGTGGTGTACGAGGTGGGCTACGAGTTCGTCAGCCACTCGCTGTACCCGAAGCACGCGGAGGAGGGGCGCCGCGTGAAGGTCGGGGGACCCGAGTGCAAGCACCCGTACCAGGCGGCGCTGCTCAACGTCTCGGCGATGAGCTTCGGCTCGCTCTCCCCCGAGGCCATCCGCGCGCTCAATCAGGGTGCGCGGATCGGCGGCTTCTACCACAACACCGGCGAAGGCGGCATCAGCCCCTACCACCTCGAGCCGGGCGGCGACCTCGTGTGGCAGATCGGGACCGGGTACTTCGGCTGCCGCAACCACGACGGCGGCTTCGACGCCGAGCGCTTCAAGGACAACGCGCACCGCCCCGCCGTGAAGATGATCGAGGTCAAGCTCTCGCAGGGCGCGAAGCCCGCCCACGGCGGCATCCTGCCCGCGAGCAAGCTCACGCCCGAGATCGCGGCCATCCGTGGGGTTCCGATGGGCCGCGACGTGCTCTCGCCGCCGGGACACACCGCGTTCGACGGACCGACGGGCCTGCTCGAGTTCGTCGCCCACCTGCGCGAGCTGTCCGGCGGCAAGCCCGTCGGCTTCAAGCTCTGCGTCGGCAACCCGGTCGAGTGGCTCACGATCTGCCACGCGATGCGCAAGACGGGCCTGCGCCCGGACTTCATCACGATCGACGGCGCCGAGGGCGGCACCGGCGCGGCGCCCGTGGAGTTCAGCGACTTCGTGGGGACGCCGCTCGACGAGGGCCTGTCGTTCGTCCACGACACGCTCGTCGGGGCCGACCTGCGCGACGACATCGTCCTCATCAGCGCCGGCAAGATCGCGAGCGGCTTCCACGTGGTTCGCCAGCTCGCGCTCGGCGCCGACCTGTGCAACGCGGCGCGGGCGATGATGTTCGCGCTGGGCTGCATCCAGGCGCTCAAGTGCAACACCAACCGCTGCCCGGTCGGCGTCGCCACCCAGGACCCCGAGCTGTCGCAGGCGCTCGACGTGCCCAACAAGGCCGCCCGGGTCGCGAGCTTCCAGACGCGGACGGTGAACGCCGCGATGGAGATCGTGGGTGCCGTGGGGCTGCCGTCGCCCGAGAAGCTCCGGCGGTACCACGTGTCGCGGCGGATCAGCCCGACCGAGGTGCGCACGCTCGCCGAGATCTACCCGGACATCCCGAAGGGGGCCCTGCTCACCGGCGAAGGGCCGATCCGCGTCCAGCGCCTCTGGGAGCTCGCCGGCAACCGGCTCTGATCGCGAGCAGCGCCGCGAGCCAGCCTCCCCACGCAGGTGCGGCGGGCGCAGTGGACGCGCAGCCGCAACCTCCGGGCTCGTCACCGCCGTCGGTACCCACGGGCCCGTCCGTGGACGTCGTCGTGGGCTCGGCCGTGTCCAGGGGCTCGGTGCCGCCACCCGTGTCGGAGGTGTCGTCGACCGGCGGCAACCCGGTGTGCCGGGGTTCGGCCGTGTCGCCCGTGGGCAGCTCCGTGCCGGTGTGGACCACCAGGCCCGTGTCCCCCGTGTCGGGCAGGGTGACCTCGGGGTCGCAGGCGTCACCGATGCCGTCGGCGTCCGCGTCGAGCTGGTACGGGTCGGCGACCAGCGGGCACACATCGACGTCGTTGAGCACGCCGTCACCGTCCACGTCGGGTTCCCACAGCAGGGGGTCGAGGCCGGCCGCCACCTCGGTCCCGTCGCTCAGCCCGTCCCCGTCGGTGTCGGGGTCCGTCGGGTCGGTGTCCTGCACGCGCAGCTCCTGGGCGTCGCTCAGGCCGTCCCCATCGGTGTCGATGAGCGCGCAGTCCGCGAGGTTCGAGTACACCCCGACCGTCGGCGCGTTCCCCGAGGCCGAGGCCACGTCGGGGTCCCCGTCGCCGTCGAAGTCACCGAGCGCGGTGGACGACGAATCGTACTGCCCGAGCGCCCGGATCTCCGCGAAGGCGCCGCCGCCCAGGTTCTCGTGCCAGGCCAACCCCAGCCAGTTGGAGCCCGACGAGATCAGGTCCAGGTCCCCATCCCCGTCGACGTCCCCGGCCCGCACCGCCCAGAGCTGGTTGATCTCGCTGCTCACGACCTGGCCCAGGCCGAAGCCGCCCGCGCCGTTCCCCGGGTACCAGGTCAGGTCTCGCGCGAGGTACCCCGCGACCACCACGTCCGGGTGGCCGTCGCCGTCCACGTCGGCCACGACCACGTCCATCGGGCCGTCCAGGGTCGCGATCATCCGGGCGTTGCCGAAGGTGCCGTTCCCCTGGTTCGCGAACCAGACGACACGGTCGCCCATGAACGCTGCCACGACGAGGTCCTCGTCCCCGTCACCGTCGAGGTCCGCGACGGCGACGGACTGCGCGCCAGAGGTCGTGGTGGTGACGACGTGGGTCGCGCCGAAGCCCCCCACCACTGCCTCGGTCCAGACCACGCGGTTCTGATCGGGCCAGCAGGACACGACGTCCAGGTCCCCGTCGCCGTCCATGTCCGCTGCGGTCGCGTCGCTGGCGGGCACCGACGACTGCTCGATCACCCGGATCGCGCCGAAGCCGACCGCCGTGTTCCGGTACCACCCGACCTGCCCGGTGTACTGCCCCGACGACACCAGCAGGTCGCGCCGCCCGTCGCGGTCCAGGTCGACCACCTCCATCGACGGTCGGTCCCCGTCCAGCCCCGACCCCACGTCGGTCTGAGGCCCGAAGGTACCTCCCTGGTTGGCGCTGATCGCCACGCCGACCCGCTGGACCGGATAGCCCCCCTGGTAGCTCGACTCCACCCAGGCCCAGGCCAGATCGAGGTCGCCGTCACCGTCCAGGTCGCCGGTGTCGATGGACCAGGCCCGTCCGCGGGAGGTGGTGATGGCGGTCTTGACCTCGTAGGGGAAGATCTCGGTCCCGTCGCCACGCGTGGTGGGGCACGCATCGCACGCGTCCCCCGCGCCGTCGCCGTCCAGGTCGTTCTGCGCCGGATCGGTCACGAGCAGGCAGGTGTCGATGTCGTCGCACACACCGTCGAGGTCGTGGTCGCCGGACCCGTCCGCCCCCGCGCAGGCGTCGCACACGTCCCCCACGCCGTCGCCGTCGCCGTCCGTCTGGCTGGCGTTCGGCACGAGCGGACAGGTGTCGAGGTGGCTCGGGACGCCGTCGCCGTCCAGATCGCGGTGGGCGGGGTCGTTGTCGGAGACGGCCGGGTCGGTGCCGAAGACCAGGAGCTCGGCGGCGTCGGGCAGCCCGTCCCGGTCGGTGTCGAAGCTGCCGCACGCCATCGTGTTGGCGTACGCGTCCGCGCCGAACTGGGTGCCCGCCAGCAGGTCGGGCGCGAAGTCGCCGGTCAGGTCGGCCGCGACCAGGTTCACCGGGTACTCGAGGCCGTCGTCGATGCTCTCCACGGGCCCGAAGGCGCCGCCGCCCAGGTTCCACAGGACCACCAGACCAGCGCCGAGCCGACCCGTGGCCACCACGTCGAGATCGCCGTCGCTGTCCAGGTCCGTCGCGACCGCCGCGCTCACGTCCTGCACCCGCCCGAGGAGGGTCTGGGCGCCGAAGGTCCCGCTGCCGTCGTTCGCGAACCAGGCGATCTCGTCGTCGTAGGTCGAAGCCTCGAGCAGGTCCAGGTCACCGTCCCCATCGAGGTCCGCAGCCGAGAGCGCGGTGGGTCCGTGGCCCGCGGTCGACACCAGCCGGAACGCGGCGAACCCGCCGGAGCCGTCGTTGGCGTACCACCCCAGCTCGTCGCGGTTGAACTCCGCGCTCACCACGTCCGGGTCGCCGTCCCCGTCGAGGTCCCCCGCCACGACCTCGACCGGGCGCTGAAAGGTGACGTTGAGCTGGGTCGCCGCCCCGAACGTGCCGAACCCCAGGTTGGGCGCCCAGGCGACGGCGGAGCCCAGGCCGTCGGCCCACAGGACGTCGGGGTCGCCGTCGCGGTCGAGGTCGCTGATCTCGACGTCGGCCACGTCGTACCCCTGGGCGATGGCGAACGCCGACCAGGCGCTGCCGGCCTGGTTGCGGAGCCACACGACCCCGGTGTTGCCGCCGACCACGAGGTCGAGGTCGCCGTCCCGGTCCAGGTCCACCGCCTGCACCGCCGTCGCGCCGTTCACATCGGTGCCCTCGGCCACCACGACCGGGGCCTCGAACCGCCCGTCCCCGAGACCCCGGTGGACGCTGACCCGATCGAGTGTGGAGGACGTGGTGATCGCGTCCGGCACCCCGTCGCCGTCGAGGTCGCCGGCAGCCACCGCCACCATGGCGCTCCCGCCGAGATCGAACGGCCCGCCGAACCACTCCAGCCCCCCGCCGACGACGGGGCACAGGTCGCAGGCGTCGCCGACGCCGTCCCGGTCCGCGTCGGCCTGGGTCGGGTCGGGGACCAGGACGCAACGGTCGTTCGCGTCGCACCAGCCGTCCCCGTCGAAGTCGCTGGTGCCGCCGCGGCAGCAGGAGGCGTCGGTGGCGCAGTCCGGATCGGCACAGTCCACGAGGCCGTCGTGGTCGTCGTCGAACCCGTCGGCGCAGGTCTCCTGAGCGGACGCGCGCCCCTCGACGAACAGGAGGGCCAGGAGGGTGACCAAAGTGAGCTCCGGGTGATCGGACCGAGTCTAGCTCCGCGTCCGGGCCACCTGCGCGAGGGCTTGGTCAGCGAGTACCAGAGACCGCCCGGGTGGCTCGTTCGTGGTCCTCGGGCGGGACATAGAGCCGCGCGATCACGCGCTCGTCGGCGTACCGGTCGAAGACCTGGCTCGCCTCGCCCAGCGTGCGCACGCGCTCCACGGGACGCCCCGGCATGCGCTCCAGCACGTAGATCTCGGGCGCGCGCTGGCGCTTCCGTCCGGCGCCGGCCCGATACCGGGAGAGCTTCCCCGTCGAGGCCACCGCGATCACGTCGATGCCCGCGTCGCGCAGCGCGGCCTCCTGCCTCGAGGTGTCCGCCTCGCGCGCCGAGCCGTGCCGCTCGAGCACCCGGCGATACGGCCGCTGGTCCGCCACCCGCCGGGCCCAGGGGTCCCGTGAGCTCCGCAGGTGCATCGTGAGGGAGACGTCGTCGGTCCGCAGGTACGCCTCGAGGTCGGCCGGCAGCGTCCACGGATCATCGGTGTTCTCGACGTGCCGCCGCAGCATCTCCTCGTAGATCACGGACTTGTGGTGGAAGTACACCATCAGGAACATGTGGTGTCGGGCGAGCAGGAAGTGGTCGAAGGCGTAGACCGCCCGCCCCTCCAGCGCGAGGTTCACCTGGCCGTCCGCCACCCAGGTCGAGAGGTTGCCGAGCAGCCAGCTCGTGTCCACCTGGCCGTAGCGCGCGCCCGTGTACGTCGCGTCGCGCACGAGGTAGTCCATCCGGTCCACATCGAGCTCGCTGCTCACGATCTGGGAGAGCAGCCGCCGGTGGTCGAGGCCACCGTCGAAGAACAGGTCGTCGCCCGGCTTGACCTCCGGGCGGATGAGCGACGCGACGTGCCGCGCACCGAACGGGAAGTGCCGATCGATCGTGCGCCCGAGGTCCGTGAGCTCGAGGATGGCGACGGTGTAGTCCTCGTGGGTCGCAGCGCGGTCCTCGTCGCGAAGCCAGCGCGTCCCGAGGTCGCGGAGCGGCGGCATCGCGAACTCGGTGCAGTGCGAGAAGGGCGGGTGTCCGAGATCGTGGCACAGCGCGGCCACCCGGACGGCGGCACGGAAGGTCGCGCGCGCGTCCGGACGGTCGAAGGTGAAGTCACGGTACGCCTGGTCGAACGCCAACCCCGCGAGGTGCATCACCCCGATCGAGTGGACGTAGCGCGAGTGGGTCGCGCCGGGGAAGGCGAGCTGGGAGAACCCCGTCTGGCGCACGTTGCGCAACCGCTGGATCCAGGGGTGATCGGCGACCGCCACCTCGGATCGGTCGAGGACGACCGCGCCGTGCAACGGGTCCCTCACTTCGACGCTCCCGGAGGTCCCAGGGGTGATAGGGTTCGCGCTCATGACTCCCATCCGCGACATCGCGGACCTGCGTCCCGGTGCGGTCCTCTACCACTCGGCGTTCGGCTTCGCCCGCGTCACGGCCGTCGATCCCGACTGGGTCGTGCTGGCGTGGGAGGGCGGCGGCGACAACCTGCCTGCGCGGGTCCCGCACGACGTGGTCCTCCGGGTCTACGCGCTGTGCGCTCCCGACGGCTTCTTCCACCGGGCGACGCACGATCGCGAGGGCGTCCGCGGCCTGCTGGTCGAGCACCCGACCGACGGCCTGGCGCTGTTGCTGGGCGATCTGCACGGCCCACAGCGCGAGTCGGACCTGCGGGAGTGGCTCGTCGGCCGCGGGGTGTTCGCGGACGCCGCCTTCACCCACTGGTGGAAGGGGGTGCATCCGGTCATCGGCGAGGACGTACGCTTCCAGGTGGACAACGACGCGGTCGTCCTCCGGAGCGGCAACACGACCGACACGCCGAAGGCCCGTCTCGAGAACCCGCTGCTCGCGCCGGGACGCCGCCTCGACCTGGCCCTCGAGCACCGCGAGACCCTCGAGCCCGACTTCTACTTCGCGCAGGTGTTGCTCGCGTGGCGCACCGGCGGGACCCAGGTGAAGGACCTCGCGCTGGCCGCGCTCAAGCACGAGCCCGCGCAGCGGATCCTCGGCGACCTGCTCGCGATGGGGACCGACGCCATCGAGGCGATCATCCACGGCATCCGCCGCGCCGGCTGGGAGCCGGATCAGGTGGACGAGGCGACCCACGCCGCGCTGGTGGGCCTGGTGCTCCGCGGTCTCGACGAGGGCGGGCCGCTCGACGCCGAGGGTCGGCTCGCCGCGACGCTGGCGCGCTGGCCCTCCCCCGGTGTGGTGGACGCGCTGCACGAGGCGTCGATCTCCGCGGACGGGAAGCGCCTGCTCCGCGCCGCGTTCGGTGCGCTGCCCCCGCGTCGGGCGGAGCTGCTCGCGCTCGAGCTGCTGGAGCGTTCCCTCGAGACGGGCGACCAGGAGTCGGCCCAGTGGCTCGGCGGCGAGGCGCTCGGCTTCGCGCTGGTGGACCCTGCCGAGATGGCCGACCGCATCGAGACGGAGCAGCCGGCGCTCGCGAAGTGGTTCAAGAGCTCCTTCCGCGGGGTCGAGGACCGCCCGGGACTGGCGGAGTACGACGACTCGACCGACGAGACGCTCCACACCGCCGAGATCGACCTGTCGGACATCGTCAGCCAGCCGATGCCGATCGGGAAGCTCCCCGCCCGCTCGGGCGCCTCGCTCCTGGGGCTCGGCCTCGCCATGGCGCGCGCGCTGTCCCTGCACCACAAGGAGGGCCGGGTCGTGAACCCCACGGCCTTCTCGGTGAAGGTGCTGCCGAACGAGACGATGGAGGCCGAGCCGTCGGAGGACCACGCGAGCTGCCCGCGCCCGCTCCTCGAGCCCGAGAGCACCGCGGCCGACGTGTACGCCGCGTCCGTCCTCCTCCTCGAGGCCCTGATCGGCAAGCCGTGGCCGCGCAACCTGCCGGCGAACCGCGCCCTGCCGTACCTCCGGACCTGCATCCCGCTCCTTCCGCCCTCGGCGCTGGCGGCGCTGGACTCCGGTCTGCACCCCGACCCCATGCGGCGCCCCCAGGACGGGCTCGCGTGGCTCGCGCGCTGGCAGACGGCGGCGGTGGCGGAGGAGAACCGGTCCTACGCCTCGCGCAACCCGACCGCCCGCCTGCACGTGGGGTACGACAGCCACATCGGGAAGATGAAGCTGCTGCTCACGCAGACCAACCAGGACTGCATGACCATCGCGTGCAAGGGGCCCCTGTCGCTCCTGTGCGTGTGCGACGGCATCAGCACGGCGAACGCGGGCTCGGGGGACGTGGCGAGCTCCATCGCCTGTCACGTGATCGCGAACCTCTGGGAGCAGGCGCTCCCGCGTCTCGTGAGCGCGGGGCCCGGCGAGATCCGGGACTTCCTCGACCGCGCGCTGCGGACCGCGAACACGGCGGTCTGCGAGGCCGCGCTGCGCTTCGCGGGCGGGAACCTCGACGGCCGGGTGCCGATGGGGACGACCTGCACCATCGCGGTGGTCCACGGCAACTGGGTGTCGCTCGCCTGGCTCGGCGACAGCCGCTGCTACCTCGTGGGCCCCTACGGCGCGTCCATCGTGACCGCGGACGAGAACCAGGCGGGCGAGCGACTGCGTGCCTGGCACCTGGGCTTCCTCGACATGTGGGACCCGGCGGGCTTCGCGCTCGTGGGGTACCTCGGGCACTTCAACGACGACATGCGGCCCGAGGCGCTCTCCGCGCACCACACGTCGTTCACGCTGCTCCCCGGCGAGTCGCTGATGATCGGGTCCGACGGCATCACGGACTACGTCGGCGAGACGCACCCCGAGGTGGCGGCTGTCGTGTGGGACGTGGTGGGCAGCACGAGCGATCCGGAGGACGCCGCCCGACGCATGGTGGGGCTGGCGAACAAGGGCGGCGGCGGCGACAACTGCACCTGCGTGGTGGCCCGCCTCTGGCAGTGAGGGCGGCGCGTCAGCCGAGGAAGCTGGCGGCGATCAGCAGCACCGCGGCGAGCGCCAGCAGCGCCGGCGCCGAACCCCACGCGACCGGCGCGGGCGCCAACCCCTCGTCCGAGACATCCGCCTCGTCGGGGAACCGTCCTGGGGCGTCTTCGTACATGTCCTCAACCTACCGATCGCTCACAGCGGACCGGAGGCAGCTCCGCAAACGGATCGTGACGATCACGTGTCGGCGCGGACGGGCCAGCGGTCCTCGACGAAGGCGGCGACCAGGGCGGCGTGGGACAGCGGCTGCTCGAGCCGGTCGGGATCACCGTTGGTCGTGTAGTCCAGCAGCACCAGATCGCGCTCGCCGGCGAGACCTCGCAGCGCCTGGATCTCGGGCGCGCACGCGTGCTCCAGCACATAGCGGTACGCCGGGAGGTAGATCGCCCACCGGGCCTCGCGGTACCCCAGCAGGCGCTCCCCCACCAAACCCTCGCGGTGACCCAGGCAGCGACCGAACCGGCGCACGGTGCGCTTGAGGCCCACCATCCGGTCGTTGTCGAAGGTGGCCTCGTCCACGTCGGCGCTCTCGAACACCTTCAGCCCCTGCCAGATCCCCTCGACCGACGCGGCCAGCCGCCCGCCGCCGCCCGGGACGGGCAAACCCCCGTGGGGGAAGAAGGGCGAGAGGCGCCGCCACGGGTCGGGCCCCTTGGAGGTGACGTCGAGCACGAGCGCGCCGGGGTGCCGCTTCTCGAGCTGGGCCGGGACCATCGACTTGTGCCGCACCGCGATCACGACCACTCCTTTCGATGCCATTAACATATATGCATTACGCATCGATGTCGAGGACGATACGTGGTGCCCGCAAGAAGGGAGGTCCAGGTGAAGCTCGTCTCGTTCACGGTGTGTCCGTACGTCCAGCGGGCGGTGTTCGCCCTCGAGGAGAAGGGCGCGCGCTACGACGTGCAGTTCATCGACCTCGAGCGGAAGCCGGAGTGGTTCCTCGCGCTCTCACCACGCGGGAAGGTGCCGATCCTCGTGCTCGACGACGGGACCGTGCTGTTCGAGAGCCAGGCGATCTGCGAGTACCTGGACGAGACGCTGGGTGAGCCGCTGGCCTCGCGAGATCCGGCGCGCCGCGCGCGGGAGCGCGCCTGGTTCGCGTTCTCCGGCGAGGACCTGTTCGGCCCGCTCTACCAGCTGGAGGTGGCGAAGACCACCGACGAGGTCGACGCGCGGTGCCAGACCCTCACGAAGGCGCTGGCGCGGGTCGAGCGGGAGATGGACGGCAGGACCTGGCTGTCGGGTGACGGCACCGCGTTCGGACTCGCGGACGTGGCGATGTTGCCCGCGTTCACGCGCCTCGCCCACCATCGGGAGCGCGACGGGCTCGACCTGATCGCCGATCTGCCCGCGGTCGCCGCGTGGAGCGCCCGCCTGCTGGCTCGCCCGGCCGCGGCCCGCAGCACCCCGCCCACCTGGGAACAGGATCTGCGGGCGATGATGGCCCGGCACGGGTCCGTGCTGGAGGCGGCGCCTACTGGAGCGTGACGGTGGCACCGCCGTGCTTGGCGGCGCCGTCGACGAACGCGATCCACTCGGCCAGCCACTGCTCCTGGTTGGTCGTCACCTTGTGGCGCCGCGGCGTGCGGTTGCGCGAGGCGTCGCCCAGCCAGCGGCACTCCTGCGGCGTCAGGATCCACTCGCTGCCCTCGGCGAGCTTGTATGCGCCGACGACGCTGTGCTGACCGGACTCCGCGGCCCGGTCGGCGGCGGAGAACTCGAGGAACAGGTCGACGAACGCTTCGTACTCGGGGTGCTCGGATCCCGGCACCTCGGCCAGGCGCATGCGCCGCGCCGCGCGCTCGGCCCAACGGAGCAGGTCGGGCGCGGGGATCTGCTTGTCCATCACGCCGATCTCGACCATGCGCCACAGGATGTACCGCGTGGCCGCGGGGGGCAGCTCGATCTCCTCCTTGCCGTCACCGCGGCGCAACACGAGGGCGCGGTCCTCCATCGCCTCGACGTGCTCTGTGGCCTCGTGGACCTCGACATACCCGCGGCGCAGGTGGTCGCGGATCAGCCGATCGAACTCCTGCTCGGCCGCCATGTAGTCCGCGAGCTGGCGCGTCCGCGTCTTCCCGGCCCCGCCGATGCGCCCGGACGTGGTCGTCAGGGTGGCGCCGCGACGGGCGACCTCCCAGAACTTGGCGGTGTTGCCCTGGATGTACTCGAACCTCCGCAAGCGGTCCTCCGTGCGTGCAGCGGCCACCCTACCACGGTCAGCGAACGCCTTTGACGTCGACCTCGACCGCCCCGATCCGCTGCCCCTCCGACCACAGCTCGACGCTGTGCCGACCCGCTCGCGCCGGGCTCCAGAGCACCGGTCGGTCCGCCGGTCCCCGCCCCACGCTCGCGCCGTCCACACGCCAGTCGACCTCGGGACTCCCCGACGGTGCGGCCGCCCGCAGCGGCAAGCGGGAGGACTCGGGGGGTTGCCGCGGGTCCACCCAGAGCACGGCGCCGTCGCGCGGCCAGGCGATCGACGCGGTCCCCTCCCCCGGTACGGCGCTGCTCTCGAGCGCACGGCTCGCCGCCCAGCCCGCGAGCTCTGGAGGCCAGCGGACGGCGCCACCCTCGTCGTGCCAGGCGCACGGCTCCCGGTCCGCGCCACCGATGGGAGCCCAGTCGGTCGCGACCGGACACCCGGGGCCCGGCGCGTGGCCCGAGAGCGCGCAGACCCGCCGCTGCTCCTGACCCGGTGGTGGACCGAGCGGCTCGGCGCGGCCGTCGACCAACACGTCCATCACCGCGGCCCAGATCGGCGCCGCGCCCGTCACGCCGGACACGTCGACCATCGCGCGGTGGTCGAAGTTCCCGACCCAGACCGCGACCAGCCAGGTGTCGGTGAACCCCACCGTCCAGTTGTCCCGCCAGTCGGTGCTGGTGCCCGTCTTCACCGCGGCCGGGTACGCGCGCTCGAGCGGACCGTAGCGACCGAACCCGAGGACCCGGGCGCCCGGATCGGCGAGCACGTCGACGACCAGCGCGGTCCCGACGGGATCGAGCACCTCCCGGTCCGGTGGTAGCGGTCCTCCGACGTGCCGCACGAACGGCCTCAGCCTGCCCCCCCGCGCGAGGGCGCCGTACGCGGTGGCGAGCTGTTCCAGCGTGACCTCGACGTCGCCCAGCGCGAGCCCGAGCCCCACCTGGCTGGCCGGCCGACGCACGCGGTCCATCCCCAGCTCGACGAGGCGCTGCTGGAGCACGGGCACGCCGAGGTCGTCGAGCAGCCGCACGGCGGGCACGTTGAGCGATGACCCGAGCGCCACCCGCATCGACACCGGCCCGTGGAAGGTCCCCGAGTAGTTGGCGGGCGTCCAGGTGCCGTGCGTGGTCCCGAAGCGGCTGGGGATGTCGAGCAGCACGTCCGAGGGGCGGTCGCCGCGCTCGAAGGCCAGCTCGTACAGGAAGGGCTTGAGCGCGCTACCCGGGCTCCGTGGGGCGCGGACGCCGTCGACCTGGCCGGACGGGGCGTCGTGGCCGGCGCTGCCGACCCAGGCGCGCACCTCGTCGCTGGGGAGGTGGACCACGAGGACCGACGCGTGATCGACCTCGCGACCTTGGAGCATCGCGAGCTGCTCGCGCACCACCCGCTCGACGGTCCGCTGCAGGCCGGCGTCGAGCGTGGTCCGGACCTCGGCGCGCTCGGGATCGTCGTCGAGCGCCAGGGCCACGAAGTGGGGTGCGATGCCCTCGGGCGTCCGCCGCCGCAGCTCGATGGGCTCGGCGCGAGCCTCCTCGGCCACCTCGGGCGACAGGCGGCCCTCGGCCACCATGCGGGACAGGACCCGGTCGCGGGCGCGGCGGGCGGCGTCGGCGTCGACCTCGGGGTGGAGGCGCTCGGGCGAGGGCAACACCCCCACGAGCGTGGCGGCCTCGCTCACGGACAGCGACGCCGGGCTCTCGTCGAAGGTGCGTCGCGCGGCACAGGCCACGCCCCAGCAGCCGCGGCCGAAGTAGGCGCGGTTGAGGTACCAGCCGAGCACCTCGTCGTCGGACAGGTGCCACCCGAGCTTCAGCGCGCGCCAGGCCTCGACCGCCTTCCCCGGGAGCCCCCCGGGCCGGCCGGCGAGCAGCCTCGCCGTCTGCTGGTGCAGCGTGCTGCCGCCCTCCACGAAGGCCCGGGCCCGAAGGTCGTGCCAGGCGGCGCGGCCCACGGCGATCGGATCGACGCCGGGGTGGTGACCGAAGCGGCGGTCCTCGGACGCGATCAGCCCGTCGATCAGCGCGGGCGCGACCTCGTCGAGCGCCACCCACTCCGGGCGCCCCCGGTCCGGCAACGCGCGCTCCGCCAGCAGCTCACCGTCCCGGGCGTAGACCCGCCGGGCCTCGACGGGCTCGAACCAGGAGGCGGGGAGCGGGCGGACCAGGTCGATCCCGACCGCCAGCGACGCCAGCGCAGCGAGCAGCAGCGCGAGCCGCTTCCTCACCGCTCCGCCACCTTCCGTTCCCCGATCACCATCTTGCCGCCGGCGGTCTGGCCGAAGTTCTCGGGCTCGTACATCTCCTCGGCCCGCATGGACGGGTGCTGGTACGTCCCCGGGCTGGTCGCGCGCACGAGGTACCGGAACGTGTGGACGCCGGGCGGCAGGTAGCTCGCGAACAGCCGGACCTCGCCGTCGTCGATCTCGGAGTGGTCGAAGGCCTGCGAGCCGCCGTACTCCGGGAGCTCGGCGCGGCGGTCCTCGATCTCGTCGTCGTAGTCGGGCTCCTCCCAGGTGTCCGTCGTGGCGTGGCGCGAGGTCGTCGCGAGCGAGGTGTCGACGGGCTCGAAGCCCGCGGGCAGCGGGTCGCGCACCGCGACGAAGTGGCGGGCCACCGGCGTGATCACCGTCAGCGTGACCCGCAGCGTCGAGCCGGCGACCACCTGCCGCCCGTCGCCACCACCCTCCATGATCTCGAGCCGACGCTGCACGCCGATGCCCTCGTCACGCGCCTTCGCGACCTGGGGCGCGTACTGGAGGCGGGCGAACCAGTAGACCGGGTCCTCGCTGGTGACGACCATCGGGCCGTTCGGGAGGTCCTTCAGCGGCACGTCACGGTGCGCCGAGCCCGGCACCGGCAGCGTCTCCGACATCAGCTCGGTCCCGGCGAGCGTGATCGCGACCTTCACGTCGTCGCCGTGGGTCTCGTAGCGGTCGGCGTACCGGGCGAGCGCGAACAGCGCGGTCGCGGTGGCGCGCGTGTCGTGCCAGTGGCCCGTCTTGCGCGAGGACGCGAGGTGCAGCGCGTACTTCGGGGCGAGCGGACCGCCGCCCGAGGCCACGAGGCCGTCGAGCGCCGCCGCGGTCGCCAGATCGTCGCTGGCCCACAGGCGCGCCCAGCGCCCGCTCTCGGTCTCCTTCACCGACGCGCTGGCGGCCTCGATCGTGGTGCGCGACCCCACGATGCGCGCGAGCTCCTCGGTCCGCGCCCCCTGCTGCCCCGAGAGCACCAGCGTCTCCTGGAGCCGGGCCAGCGCGAACACGGGCAGGTCGCCGCGGCCGTCCCACACCCGGTTGGTCAGGCCGGCGTCGGGCTGACCCGCGAGGGCGAGCGCCCAGGCCATGTGGGCCTCGACCGCCAGGCGCTCGGCGTCGGACCAGCCACGGAACCAGTACCGGGCGTTCGACTCCACGTCCCGGAGGAAGCGCGTGCCCGCGTCGAGCTGGCGCTGCGACACGTCGAAGCCGCCGGCCCGCGCGCGCGCCATGAACTCGACGGCGTAGACCGTGCCCATGATCGAGGGCTGGCTGCTGTTGGTCCAGTAGCCGAAGCCGCCCTGGTAGGAGCTGCGGAAGCGCGGGATCTCACCGAGCACGCCCTCGACGTTGGAGCGCAGCACGTCGGTCGACAGGGATGTCCCGCTCTTGTCGTGCACGGACAACACCGCCAGCGCGCCGAGCCCGCGGGCGGTCTTCTGCTCGATGCAGCCGTAGGGGTAGTCGAGGAGGTACGACAGGCCGTCGGTGGTGCCCACGAGCGCCGTGCTCGCGAGATCCAGGCTCAGCCCGCCGAAGCCGGGCCGGGCACCGTCGGGCCGCGCGATCTGCTCGGTCCAGCTGCCGTCCACGAGGCCAGCGGTGGCCGTCGTCTCGATCACCACGTCGCGACCGACCTCGAGCGGGACCTCGACGCCGTCGTGGTCGTCGTTGCTGTCCGCGCGGAAGGTGAACGTCGCGCGACCGGCCTCCAGCGCCCGCAGGTGGAAGGGCACCTCGACCGAGGTCCGCGCAGGGACGTCGAGGCCGAACGGGGTCCCCGTCACCTCGACCGGACCCTTCACGTCCGCCGAGACCTCGACCCAGCGGACCTCGTCGGTGTCGTTGTGCACCACGACGCCGGCGAAGGCCTCGTCGCCCTCGCGCATCAGCCGCGGCAGCGCGGGCCGCACGACCAGCGGGCGGGTGACGCGGATCTCGCGCTCGCCCGAGCCGAACGAGACGGCCCCCTGGTCCGCGACCGCCATGATGCGGAAGGCCGTGAGGTTGTCCGGCAGCTCGAAGCGAGCCTTGACATTGCCGTCCGGGCCGGTCACGAGATCCGGCTGCCAGGTGATCGTGGTCACGAACCGGTTGCGGACGGCGGGCCCACCCTCGCCCGCGTCGGCGCCACCGCCGCCGATCTTCGCGCCCTTCGTGAGGAACGGCGCCCGGTCGAGCACCTCCCAGCGCGCGTCGGCCGTCGCGACGCTGCGACCGTGCGGCGCGTACATCGCGGCGTAGGCGTCGGGCGTCCGGTAGTCGGTGAGCGACAGGATCGCCTCGTCCACGGCGTACAGCACGATGCCCGCGCCAGCCGCCGGCTGGCCGTCGCGCTTCACCGCGATCTCGACGTCGACCGTGTCGCGCGGGCGGTACACGTCCCTGCCCGACGAGACCTCGACCGCGAGGTGCTCGCGCGCGCTGTCGACCGTGAGCTCGGTGCGCCCGAAGAAGGCCTCGGGCCGACCCTTGTCCGGCGCGTCCTGGGGACCCGCCCCGGTGACCGCGACCACCGAGATCGTGACCCCGGGCAGCCAGGCGTCCTGCGTCGGGATGTCGACCGCGGCGGCGTTGCCCTCGAGCTTCACGACCTTGCGCCACAGCACGCCCTCGCGCTCGACCGTGACCCAGGCCCACAGGTCCGGCAGCGGCGCCTGGACCAGCATGCGGACGGTCTCGCCCGGCGCCACGCTCGTCCGATCGAGCACGAGCCCCATCTGGCCGTCGTCGCGACGACCCCAGGAGGCGTACCCCGCGCCCACCACCCACAACGTGGACTCGGTGCGCACCTGGCGGCCAGCGCTGTCGGTGACCGTCGCGATCAGCACGTGTCGGCCCGGATCGGTGGGGGTGACCGACCACGTCTGGGCGCTGCCGCCGCTGGTCAGGCGGGTCGTCGCGACCTCGGTGTCCGTGGTGGTGTTCACCCAGGACCAGTGCCCGTCCAGCCCCTTCTCGCGGACGCTGTCCGTCGTCCGCTTCACGAGCGTGATCTCCACGGGCGCGCCGCTGACGGCCTTCCCGTCGAGCCCCACCGCGACGACCTCGATCGGCGTGGCCTGCCCCGCGACCGGCATCATGCTCTTCGGGTGCAGGCCGGCGTACAGCGAGCCGGGGTGCACCTCGATCTCGTCGTGCCCCGCGATCACCTGGCGATCGACGTCGGTGACCTCGGCCTCGACCCACAGCCGCACGGGATCACGCACCGTGTCCGGCGCGAGCGTCTGGCTCCAGCTCCGCTGCTCCGCGAGCGGGCCGCTCACGTTCGGCAGATCGTGCGTGCCGGGCTCGGGCTCGTCCCACCACCAACGGGGCTCGGACCCGAAGGACCAGCCGTCCCAGCCCTCGGGCGAGAAGCGGCTCTCGGTGGTCCACGCGCGCCACGTCACCTCGCCGCGGCTCATCTCGGCGCCGAACAGGTACCGCGCGTCCACCGTGGCGTTCACCGGGTCGCCAGCCACGGCCTGCTCGGGAGCCGACACGGTGACCCGAAACGCGGGCGGCCGGTACGCGCGAGCCGGGACCGGGATGGACTCGTAGCGCGACCAGCCCGGACCGCTGGCGGTCAGGCCGATCTCGTAGTTGCCCAGCATGCCGTCCGCGGGGACCACCGCGTCGACCGAGAAGCCGCCGCGGGCGTTGAGCTGCCCCGACCCCGACGCGACCTGCTCGCCCTCCGGATCGCTGAGCCTCCACGTCACGCTGCCCTTCGGCGTCGACAGGCCGTCACCGTCGGCGCGCCGGAACAGCGCGTACGCGTGGACCGGGTCGCCCAGGCGGTACACGCCGCGGTCCGCCCAGCCGGTGCTGCGCATGGCGTACCCGTCGTCGTCGACCCAGCTCCAGCCCTCGGGCCCCCAGCGGGACACGACCACACCGTCGTCCTTGCCCTTCTTCAGCTCGAACCACACCCCCTTGCGGTCCCAGCCCGACCCGGTGATCCCGGCCTCGATCCTCGCCAGGCCGTCGCCGCCCGTGGACGCCGTGCCGAGCACCTTCGCGCCGTCGTGCGCGATCACCTGCACGTCCGAGACGGGCTCGCCGGTCGACAGCGCCGTGACCCAGATCTCGGTCGCGTGCGGCCCCATCTTCACCGTGCCGCCGAGGTCGGTGACCACCCACAGCCCGGTGTACTCCCGGGGGCGGTCGCGGTAGTCGACGAGCTCGGGCGCCGTGAACCGCGTGCCGACCCAGCCGAACCCATCCCCGCCGAGCAGCGAGCGGAAGTCCCAGCTGTCGAGCTCGGTGGTGTTGGGGGTCGGATCGAGGTCGACGGGCGCGCGACTGGCGGAGGCCACGGCCTTCTCGACGAGCTCCTCCCACTTCTCGGGGGAGGTCAGCGCGCTCGGCGAGAACGACACGCCGCGCAGGTCGACGTCGGACAGGTTGAGGTGCTTGTAGGGCAGCGACGCCGGGTTCTTCGCCGGGTACACCTTGAAGCCGGTCGGGAAGCTCGCGGAGGGGTCGAAGTCGGTCGACCGGAGGCGCCAGACGTAGGGCTTGCCGAGCTTCTGGCCGTGCTCGTCCTCGGTGTCCGCGTCCAGGGTCAGGGTGTAGTCGGTGCGGGGCGCGAGCGCGACGCCGTAGGACCACCACTGGGAGGGCCAGTCCTCGCCGTCGCTCGGCTTCCAGGTCGAGGGCTTCGGCTCGATCGTGAGGTGACGGGTGACCTCGGCGCGCGAGACCTCCGTGCTGAACCGCAGCTCGAGCCAGGCGTTGGCGCTCGTGGTGCCCGAGGGCTCGCTCGAGACCACCTCGAACGGCGGGTACGTGTCGAAGTCGAGGGTCCAGTCCTCCTTCGACGGGAGGGGCCCCGACATGGAGGTGGCGCCGGCGCGGACGGTGAGGGTGTAGTGGTGCGCCTTCTCGAGCCCGGCCGTCAGCTTCAGCCGCGTGGGCTGGTCCCCGCCCTCGACCGAGCGGATCGCGACCTTCCCGTCGTCGATCGCCAGGTAGGGCTTCATCACCTCGGGGTCGACCGGCTGATCGAAGACCAGCTCGATCTCGGTGTCGGGGCGGACCTGCTCGGCGCCGTCGTAGGGCGTGGAGCGGAGGACGCGCGGACGGGGCGTCTCGAACTCGAAGGTGAGCGCCTTCTCGAGGGTGCTGCCGTCGACGGCCTTCAGGCCCGCCCCGACGGTGCAGGTGAAGTGGGTGGCATCGGGGAAGGCCCCGTCCGCGGGGACGAGCACCGCCGTGGAGGTCCCGGCCCAGCGCGCGCGGGCACCCACGTCGGGGGAGCAGGCGAGCGGAGCGCCCTCGGCCATCGAGTCGAGGTCGGAGAGCGGCACGATCGGGCGGTCGAACACGACCGACGCCTGCAGCGCGCGCCGGCCCTCCCCCACCGGCGAGGCCTGGAGGACCTGGATGCCGCCGCCCACGTCGAAGGAGGCGCCGCCCTCGGCGAAGGTGACCGAGGCCAGGGGCGCGGGCTGGGCGTCGAGCTCGGTGCCGCCGAGCTGGCTCATGGCCTCGCCCACGGCGTCGTCACGCTCGGCCTGCACCGACGTCGAGGCGTCCTGCTCGGGGTCCGGCTCGCCCGCGCCACCGCACGCCAGCACGCCGAGCGCCAGCGCGCCGACGCCGATCCACGTCGCCCACCTCGTGGCCATCTCCCCTCCCGTCCGGCAGAAGATAGCCGGGGGGCCCGGATCCCGCGATCCGGCCTACGGAGCCGTACCGCGCCGACGACGGGCCCCGAGCCCGGCGAGCCCGATCAGCGCGAGGCCCGCGCTGCCCCCACCACCACCGCAGCCGCACCCGCCGGGATCCTCCGCGGCGCTCGCCTCCCCCCACACGTGGCTGCTCACGGTCGCCGGGTGCCCCTCCACCCACACCTCGACCCGCGCGCGGGAACCGGAGGACAGATCGCGCACGAGCTCCACGGGGTCCCCGTCCACGGGCTCGCGCGACGCGACCTCCCCGTCGATCACCCACACGAGCTCGCCCCCGCTCGCCCCGGTGACGGTGGCCGAGGCGGTGCCGGACGACGACACGAGCTCGACCATCGGGTCGTCGACGTCCTGCAGGCGAACGACCGTGCGCGCCGCGCGGATCCCGTCGAGCAGCGCGGTGATCGACAGCTCCTCGGCGTACACCAGCGTCACCGGGCTGCCGATCGGGCTCGCGAAGGGGCCGTCGTCGCGTCCCGCCTGGTGGTCGTCGCTGCCGCCGACCGCTGCCAACCGATGGCCCTGGTCCGTCCAGGTCTCCCACAGCGCGAGCGCGTCCGGCGTGAACAGCTGGCCGATCGGGCTCCAGCCGCCGGTCCCCACCTCGATCGCCGCGACCCCGTCGGGCAGCCCGTGCTCCCAGGCGCAGCCGATGCAGGTGTCGCCGAGGTCGAGCACGGGGTGGTTGATGCCGACCACGGCGCCCTGTGCCTCGTACGCGGCCACCGCTCCCTCGATCGTGACGCCCGGCCAACCGATCCGGTGGTCGACCCAGGCCGTGGCACCCCAGGCCCCGGCGTGGCCTCCGTAGGTCGTGAACTCCGTGCCCGGGACCAGCAGCAGGTCGGGGTGGCGGTCCTGGACCTCGAGGAGGAGGTCGTCCTGGGTCACGGTGTCGTGGTCGGTGACGACGACGAAGTCGAGCCCGCGCTGCTCGGCGAGGGTGGCGATCTCCTCGAGCGTGGCGTCGGCGTCGCCGGACTCGGCCGAGTGCACGTGGAGGTCGCCGGCGTACCACCCGGCTCCGGCCCGGAGCGCGCCGGGATCGACCCACGGCCGACGGGCTCGGGGCACCAGGGTCGGCGCGTCGCGCAGCTCGACCTCCACCCGCCAGCGCGCGGGGGTCTCGAGGATCTTCGCCTTGCCCACGAGCACGTTCCACGTCCCGGCGGGCAGGGGCCCGGGGACGTAGCTGCGCGAGGCGTCCAGCTCTCCCACGGTCGCGGGCTCCGTGTTGCCGCCGCCCCAGCCGCGCCAGCCGTCGGGGTCGAACAGCCCCCAGTCGAGGATGTTGACCGCGGACAGGTCGTCGTGGCGAACCTCGATCTCCTTCGTCCCGGCGGGCACCTCGAACGGCACGAGGAAGTGGTCGAGCCCGTCGTCGGGCACCTCCCCCTCGAGGACCAGGGTGGTGGCGGAGGCGGGGGCGAGGAGCCAGGCGATCACGGGGCCTCCGGGCCGCCGAGGGTGGGCCAGTACGCGAGGTGGTCGGCGATCAGCGCGTCGACCTCGGCGCGCTCGTCGGCCGGGAGGGCGTCGACGTCGATCGCGCTCCCGTCGTCCACCCGCCCCGCCAGGTCGTAGACCCGCAGCTCCTCGTCCTCCACCCGCTCGAAGACCTTGAAGCGTGGTCCGCGGCTGGTGCGCCAGTCGAGGCGGTACGGCGGCGGGCCGGCGGGCTCGAAGCGCTCGGTGTGGACGACGTCACGCAGAGGGGCGTCGGGGTCCGCGAGGACGGCGAGCAGCGAGCGCCCGTCCACGTCGTCGGGGAGCGGGACGCCGGCGACCTCCGCGACCGTGGCGAACACGTCGACGACGTGCACCAGCGCGGGTGACTCGGCACCGACCGCGACCCCCGGACCGGCGGCGAGCATGGGCACGTTGATGCCGCCCTCGAACAGCGACTCCTTGCCGTGGTTCGCCTTCCACGGCGGGAGCACGGCGAAGCCCGGCGTTCCGTTGTCGCCGAGGAAGAACGTCAGCGTGCGGTCCTCGTCGACCGCCGCGAGCAGGCGGCCGAGCTCGGTGTCCATCGCCTCCACCACCGCGTGGTACTGCTGGGGCACGGCCGCGTCGGGACCTGCCGCCACCTCGGGGGAGAGCTCGGCCGGAGGCGGATCGAGCGGCTTGTGCGCAGCATGCAACGCGACGACGATCAGCCAGGGGTGCGGCAGGTCCGCCATCGTCCGCAGCGTCTCGTCGACCACCGCGGTGGTCGCGTAGTCCGACCGCTTCGAGACCTCGCCGTCGTCGATCAGGTCCCAGTGGTAGTACCCGGCGCGGACGGCGTCGGGCTGCAGCTCGTCGTACAGGTTGGTCAGCGTTCCCCAGAAGTGGTCGAAGCCCTGGAGGTTCGGGTGGTGGACGTTGGAGGGCGAGGTCGGGGTGGCGAGGTGCCACTTCCCGATCCACGCCGTCGCCCAGGGGTCGGGGGCCTCGTCCAGCAGCTCGGGCAGCGTCCGCTCCGAGAGGGGGAGCTCCTTGCGCGAGCCCGGTTGGAGGTTGGCGCCGACTCCCGACCGGCGAGGCATCTTGCCGGTCACCAGCGCCGCGCGGGTGGGCGAGCACAACGGTGTGGCCCAGGCGTTGCGGAACAGCGTGCCCCGCGCCGCGAGCGCGTCGAGGTTCGGCGTGGGCGGAGGGCGGTCGTGCTCCCCATAGACCGCGACCTTGTCCGTCCCTACGTCGTCCGCCAGGATCACCAGTACGTCCGGGGGGCCGCTGAGCGGCGGTTCGGTGGAGGCGGTGTGGACGGGAGGCTCCACCTCGTGCTGCGCGCCATGGCAGGCGACCCAGAGCAGTGGGATCACGGTCCGGCCTGATCGGGCTCCGGCGCGTGCCAGGCGTCGGGGCGCCCGGGGACGGCGGGTGCTGCTGCCTGCGAGAACTGGAGCTGGAGCTCGTCGTCGGGCCACACCCACAGCTCGCCCGTCCACCACACCTTCTGGTCGCGGAACTCGCGGACCTGGACGTGATGGATGCCGGACCCGAGCTCCAGCGGACGCTCCCGTTCGCCCCGGAACTCGAACAACTCGCCGTCGAGGCTGACGTTGGCCCACGATCCCGTGCGGTTCTCCAGGGTCACGTGCGCTGCGTACCCGGTCGGGGGCGGCTCCTGGGGCGTGGGTGCCACCCCTCCTCCGCCTCCCTCCGCCGACGCCGCCTTCACGGCCGCCACGAGGGGATCCTCCGAGGGACGTGCCGGCCGCAACGGTGCCGGCGGTGGCCTGGGTGGCTCGGGACGGACGGGCGGCGGACGCGAGACCTCCGCCTTGCTCTTCGGGGCAGCCATGGCCGTCACCGAGCCATAGGTCATCCCGGCGCGTGCCCACACCAGGGTCGCGCGCTCACCAGGCCCAGCAGTCACCTTCCCGGCCCACTGCTGCTCGCCGAGGAGGTTGCGGATCCGGACGTTCTGCTCCCCTTCCTTGCCGTCGGGGATGTGCACCACGACGTCCTGACCGCCCGAGGTCGGGTAGGGCGCGAAGTTGACCACGACGACGCACGGCCGATCCGTCGACACGACCACCTCGGCGGCGGCGAACGCGCCGACGGACCACCACGCTCCGAGGACCACGAGGCTCATCCCACCCACTCTATCCGCGCCCGATGGGGTAGGCTGGGCCGGTGAGCGACAGGCGGGAGATTCGAGCCGGAACCGTCCTCGGTCCCTACGTGCTGGGCGAGTCGATCGGCACCGGGGCCTCCGCCGTCGTCCACGCGGCGCGCGACCCGGCCGGAAAGCACGTCGCCATCAAGGTGAGGCGCCGCGGACACGAGGAGATGGACCGCCGGTTCCTCCGCGAGTTCGAGTCCATGAGGCTGCTGCGCGTCAAGGGCGTGGTCCAGGTGCACGACGCGGGCTTCGACGACGACGTGATGTGGTTCGCCATGGACCGGATCGACGGTCGGCCGCTGAACCGCAAGATCCTCGAGGGGCTGCCCGCGCGGGAGCAGGTCGCTCGGGTCCTGGCGATCGGCGGTGAGCTGTTGCGGATCCTCGCCTCGCTGCACGAGTCGGGCTTCGTCCACCGCGACATCAAGCCCACCAACGTGCTCGTGGACCCGATGGGCGGGGTCCACGTGCTCGACTTCGGCATCGGCCGGTACTTCGGCGACCAGGACACGCTGTCGAACAGCGGTGAGGTCCTGGGCACCGTCCCGTACATGAGCCCCGAGCAGCTCTCCGGCCTGCCCGTCGACGAGAAGGTCGACGTGTGGGCGGCGGGGCTGGTCCTCCACGAGTGCCTCGTGGGGCGGCGCGAGCGTCCCTCGACCACCGTCGGGTGGATCCCGCGCATCTGTCTGGAGCGCCCGGTGGCGCTGGCGACCGTCCTCGAGGACGTGCCCCGCGGACTGTCGGCGCTGATCGACCGCGTGCTCTCGGTCGACCCCCGGGACCGTCCCACCGCGCGAGAGGCCGCCGACGAGCTGCAACGGGTGGCCCGGGGGGCTCGCAGCGCCACGTGGCCGGAACCCCCGTTCGTGGATCCCGGCGAGTGGTGGAAACCCATCCAGGGGTGCATCGGGAACGCACCCACCGGCCCGGTGTGGGTGCTCGAGGGACCGTCCGGATCGGGGCGGCGTCGACTCGCGGAGACGTTGCACCGGCTCGGTCTGCTGCAGGGCACGTGGACCTGGCACCTGCGATGCCGGGTCGATCGCGTGGGTGGACCGATCCTCGAGGCGCTCGAGATCGCGCTGGCGGCGATCGACGACGACGAGCTCGCGCCCCTGCTGGCGCCCGCCACCACGGCGATCCGGGCGCTGTGGCCCCACCTTCCGCTGCCGTGGGCGACGAACGTGGCCGACGACGGGGACGATCGCCACGTCGAGGCGTTGGCGCGGGCGGTCGCCGGCCTGGCGAGCCTGCGTCCCATCCTGATCGTGGTCCACGAGCTCGAGCGCGTCGACCCGTTCACCGCGCGCTGGCTCCCGCTGCTCGCACGTGGGGCCGGGCCCGAGCTGGGGCTGCTCCTCCTGCACGAGCAGCGCTGGGCCACACCGCTGTCGAAGGACGTCGTGGCCACGTTGCGCCGGGAGCGGGGAGCGGGCGTGGTCACCCCGCCGCGGTTCGCCGCGGAGGCGGCGCAGCGGATCGCGCTGGGGCTGTGTCCCCCCGGTGCCTCCCCGCCGACCTTCGACCGACCCACCGAGCCCCGGGTGGCCGTGGAGGCGGGCTGGAAGCTGCTGGCCGCGTGGAGGGGGGAGAGCTTCTCGCTGCCGGAGCCGTCGCTGTGGTGCCTCTCCGTCCAGGACGCACCGCTGCCGACCCAGCTGTTCCGCGCGCTCGGCGGGGACGAGCGGAGCGACTGGATCGCGCTCGACGACGAGGGCGCGACCCTCGATGGCCCGACGGCCCGGGCGCTGGTGCTGGGCCGCGTCGCGAGCCTCCAGCGGAGCGCGGCCGCCCTCGCGAACGCCTGGGAGCAACAGACGACCGATCACGTCGACACCGCCCGCCACCTCGCCACGCTCTGGCTGCTCGCGCAGGATCCGTCGCGCGCCTGGGCACCCGCGCTGAGGGCGGCATCGGCCGACGAGGCGCTGGAGGCGTGGTCGTCCGCCCGACAGTGGCTGTTGATCCTCGACACCCTCCCGCCAGCGCGGCGGGACCCGAGCGAGGAGTTCGAGCTGGCGCGCATCCAGGCGCGGGTGGCGCTCTATACCGACGCGACCACGGTGCGCCCGACGCTGGTGCAGCTCGTGGAGCGGCTCGCGCGGGATCCGGAGCACGAGCAGCGCGCCCGGGTGCTGCACGCCGAGTACCAGCTCCGCCTCGGCCAGGCGAGGCCCGCGCTCGTCACGGCCCTCCGCGTCGCGTCTCCCGGATCGGGCGCCCCCTCCGCGGTGCAGGTCGCCGCGTCCCTCCTGGCCGTCCGCTGTCGCCTGGCGCTTCGCCAGATCCCCGAGGCGCTGCGGGAGCTCGAGCGGGCGGAGATCGCGTCGGCCCGCCTGGGGGATCGTTCGATCCACGCGGTCCGCATCTCCAACACCCGCGCGGAGCTGGCGTTGTTGCAGGAGGATCTGCTCTGGTGTCGCGCGCTCTGCCAGAAGAACATCCGCGCCGCCGGCAAGCTCGGATACGCGAGAGGCGAGGCGGAGGCCGCGTTTCGACTGGGGCTGGTGCTTCGGATGCTGGGGCGGCGGCGCGAGGCCGAGCACCGCATCCGTGCGGCCCGCGAGACCTATGCGACGTCCGGCGACGTCGCCCTCGGCGCCGAGACGGGCCTGGCGCTGGCGACGCTCCTCGTCGAGCGGTGCGAGCCGCTACCCGCCCGACACCTGCTGGACCAGACGATCCGCGCGATCCGGGGGCTGTCGATGGGTCACCTCATGCCGATCGCGCTTCGGCTCGCGCTCCAGGTCGCCACCCTCACGGCCTCCGCCCCGGACGCCGCGGTGGCGCTCGACCAGCTCCGGATGCTCGGCCCGGAGGCGTTGGACCCGGAGACCCCGGCGGCCGAGGTCCATTGGTGGCGGACCCGAGGCGACATCGACCGGGCCCTGGACGTGGAGGGACCCGACGACCAGTCCCGCAGCTACGGCGCCGTGCTGTGGCGCCTCGAGCGCGCGAGGGCGGCCATGGCCGGCGGGTTGGTCGAGGTGGCGGAGACCGAGGCCCGGACCGCGCTCGACGCCGCCACCGACCGCGGTTTCGCCGAGCTCGGGACATGCGCCCAGCTGGTGCTCGGCACGGTCACCCACCTCGACGAGGACGGCTGGGCGGAGCTGCAGGGTCGCGCCGCAACGTCCATGTGGACGGAGGTGTTCCTCGGCGCGCTCGAGATGGACGCGCGCAAGCTCCAGCGCACCGATCCCTCGAAGGCGACCGAGCGGTGGCGGACCCTGCTCGCGCGTGCCCGTGAGCTCGGCTACCAACCGGGCGTCCTGGAGGCGGCGGGGTGGCTGCAGGAGGATCAGCCGTGAGGGGGCGCACCACGCTCGTGGTGGCGGCGACCGAAGGGGCGGCGAGCCGTCGGGTCGTGCGCCGCGGGCCGGCGTGGATCGCGCTGATCCTGGTGGTCCTGATCATCGGGGTGGTGGGACTGCGACGCGTTCCCGCGGGCGTGGACGACCTGGGCGGGGCGTGGGACGCGACCTGGACCGACGCCGACGGACAGGTCCACCACGCGCCCATCGAGCTCCCGGGTCTGTTCGCGCGGTCCGGCATCCCTGCGGACACCCGCGTCCTCGCCGAGCGCACGGTCCGCGCGACGGGCAACGCCAGCTCGGTGTTCCTGGAGGCCCCGCTGTACGCCGTCACCGTCACCTGGGACGGGCGACCCCTCGGCGCGGTGGGCGATCCGAGCGCGGCGGACGGGGACCGCTCGTCCCACAGCGTCTTCCTGTCGCTGCCGGACGACAAGCCGGGCTCCGTGCACCGCCTGGGGCTCGATCTTCGCGGCGACTACGGCAAGGGCGGTGTGACGGGGCGGATCCTCATGGGCCCGACCTCCCCGCTGCACCAGCTCGCCAGCCTCGGCGAGGTCCAGCGCCTGGCGCTGGCGATCGGGCTCGCGCTGTTGGCCGCCCTCCCCTTGACGGTGGCGTCGCGCGGCGCCTGGCGGCCCGCCCACCTGGCCTACGGTCTGTTCGCCACGTCCCTGTCCGTCCTCGCCCTGGCCCAGACCGACCTGGCCCTCGAGCTCCTCGGCACCGACGCCGTGCTGCGGCTGCGCCGCCTGTCCGATCCCCTGGTCGCTCCCTTCGGTGTGTTGTTCGTCGATGCGCTGCTGCGGAGCACCCCCTCGAGGGCCGCTCGCTGGTTCTGTGGGATCGGGATGGCCGTGGCGCTCGTGGGCGCGGTCGCGCCAGCGTCCTGGATGTACGTGTTGGAGGTGTGTGGCGACGCACTCTTCGTGCCGGGCTTCGTCGCCTTCGTCGCGCTGGCCGTCCGGTCCGTCCGCGAGCGCGTCCCGGGATCCGTCTTCCTCGCCGGCGCGATGGTCCCGGTCCTGTGGGCGGTGGCGTCCGAGGTGGCGCTCACGCATGGGCTGCGCAGCGGCGGCTCCCACCTCCTCGTCGCTGCGATCGGCTTCGCCGTGCTGCTCGGTGCCGCGCTGGTCGTGAGGGACGCGGAGCTCTCGGAGCAACACGAGCGGCTGGTCCGCGGCAGCCTCGACGCGATGGTGACGGTCGACCGTGCGGGGAGGATCCGCGACGCGAACCCGAGCGCGCGGCGGATGCTTCACCCGGTCGACGAAGAGGATCGCTTCCTGCTCGCCGTGGTCGAGGCCGACCAGCCCCTGGTCCGTGCCCACCTCGATCGGGCGCTGCTCCGCGCCGACCGGACCGAGTTCCACACACCCGGCGGGCGAGTCCTCGAGTCGCTCGCGACCCCGCTGTCCGACCAGCTGATGATGCTGACGCTGCGCGACATCTCCGTCCGACGTCAGCTCGACCGCGGGATGCTCCAGGCCGCGCGAGCCGAGACGATGGGCGTGCTGCTCGGCGGCATCGCCCACGACTTCAACAACATGCTCTCGACCCTGCTCGCCCACCTCGGCCTGCTCAAGCTCAAGCTGCCCACCCCGGATCAGGTCGACCGGATCTCGCGGATGGAGACCACGGTCGATCGGGCCTCGGAGCTCACCCGCCGGCTGCTGACGATCGCTCGAGGGACCGGCAGCGAGCTCGAGGCGACCGACCTGCTCCCCGTCCTGCGCGAGGCCGCGGACCTGGTCGAGCCCACCATCCCGGAGAACGTGGAGCTCACGCTCGACCTCCCCGACGAGCTCCCGCCGGTGCTCGGCGCCGCGAGCGACCTCGAACAGGTGGTCGTCAACCTCCTCGTGAACGCGCGGGATGCGGTGACCCGGGAAGGGGGCCACGTCCGGCTCGCGGCTCGTCCCCTGATGGTGGGCAAGGCGTCGGCGGGCGTGGTCATCGCGGTGGACGACGACGGTCCGGGCGTGACCGAGGATCGTCGCGAGCAGATCTTCCAGCCCTTCGTGACCGACAAGCCCCAGGGCACCGGCCTCGGCCTCGCGGTCGCCCGTCAGATCCTGTCCGACCACCACGGCCGCATCTGGGTCGAGGACCGGCCTGGCGGCGGCGCGCGCTTCCTCCTCGCGCTCCGCCACGCCGACGCGGTCGACCAGGCCCCTGCCCCACTGCCCCGCGGACGGAGGGTGCTGGTGGTGGAGGACGAGGACGTCCTGCTCGACACCTACACCCAGGCCCTGCGCGACGCCGGCTACGACGTGGTCGGGCTGTCGAACTCCACCGAGGCCCTGCACTGGCTCCAGACGCAGGTGCCGGACGTGCTCGTCACGGACGTCGTGATGCCCGGCTTCCACGGCCTGGAGCTCGCCCGCATCTGCCACCAGCTGCACCCGGAGGTGCCCGTGCTGTTCGTCAGCGCCTTCGTGCCCGACGCCAGCGCGATGCCCGAGGGGGTGTGGAGTGCGCTGAACAAGCCCGTCCGTCCCGCGAGGCTGGTCGCGACCGTCGGGCGACTCAGGCGCAAGACGGAGCGTCGGAACGACGGCGACGACGAGATCACCAGCGTCGTCTACCAGTTCCCCGAGCTCGGGGACATCACGGCCGCCACCGTCGGCCTGTGAGGGTGGGCAGCTCCCGGGACCTCACGGAGAGGTCCGCCGGGAACCACCGAAGTGCGCGAGGGGGGACTCGAACCCCCACAGCATCTCTGCCACAAGGCCCTCAACCTTGCGCGTCTACCAATTCCGCCACCCGCGCTCAGGGTGCGTTCACGACCTATCGCTCGACTCGGCGAGCGTCAACGCCCGATCACTACTGCTCGCCAACACTCGCGGGATCCCCAGGGGGAAGCTCCGCCGGCGTCTCGTCGTGCGGGACGTCCTGCTGCAGCCGCTGCAGCTCGCCCTCGACGTCGGCGTCGGCCAACATCGTCCGGTTCGAGTAGATCGCGAGGGTGATCGAGGTCACCATGAACAGCACCGCGGTCACCGTCGTGGCCTGCTGGAGCACGTTCGTGGGGCCACGAGGGCCGAAGATCGTCGAACCACCGCCTCCGCCGAAGGCCGCACCCACGTCACCGCCCTTCCCCGGCTGGAGGAGGACGACGGTGATGAGGAACAGCGACAGGAGGATGTGGAGCGCGACGAAGAAGGGGTACATGGACCCTCCGCAGACCCGGCAGTCTAATCACCGTTCGCGTGGCGGCCAGGGGGGCGGTCGGGACAGGCCGGACGCACGCACTCCCCGTAGATCTCGTGGCGGTGGGACACCACCCGCAGGCCGTGCTTGCGCGCGACCTCCTCCTGGAGACGCTCCACGCGCTCGTCCTCGTACTCGAGGATCTTTCCGCAGGTCACGCAGATCAGGTGGTCGTGGTGCTCGCCTTCGACGCTGGGCTCGTACCGGACGTTGCCCTCCGCGAACTTGTGCTCGCTCGCGAGGCCCGACTCCGCGAGGATCTTCATCGTCCGGTACACCGTGGCGTACCCGACGGACGGCTGCTGCTCCTTGGCGAGCTCCAGCAGCTCCTCGAGGGACAGGTGACCGCCGCTCCCGAAGAAGACCTCCGCGATCGCCTCGCGCTGCCGCGTGACCTTGAGCCCTCGCTCAGCCAGCCACGAGCGAAACTGCTCCATCTGCGTGGAGGGCTGAGACACGCGACCCCCGGGGAGCCGTCGTGGCCCGCCGGGGGTCGTATCATGTCCGTCGAAGGTCGTCCTACTCCGCGGCGGAGGCGGACTCCCCCTCGGTCGCGGCAACGGGCTCGTAGGCCTCGACGAGCTGGATGACCGCCATGGCGGCGTTGTCACCCGGCCGACGGCGCGACAGCTTCACGATCCGGGTGTACCCGCCCGGACGGGTCCGGAAGCGATCGGCGTACTCGGTCATGACGCGCGCGACGGCATCGTCGTTCATGAGGAAGGCGGCGACGCGGCGGTACGCGGCGACCCGATCCGCCTTGGCCGCGGTGAGCTCGTCACCGGACAGGGCGGCCAGGGCGGCCTGCGAGGGCGCGCGCTTGCCGAGGGTGATGAGGCGCTCCGCGAAGCGGCGAAGCTCCTTGGCGCGAGGCACGGTGGTGCGGACCTGGCCGTGCAGCATCAGCGACGTGGCCATGTTGCGGAACATGGCCCGACGCAGGGCGCCGTCCATGTCGAGGCGACGGCCGATCTGGCGGTGACGCATGGTGGACTCCTGGACGCCGGCCGGTCAGCCGACCCTGTGCTTCGGGAAATTGTGGAGCTTCATACCCAGCGAGAGTCCGAGGTCCGTGAGGATCTCCTTGATCTCGTTGAGCGACTTGCGGCCGAAGTTCTTCGTCTTCAGCATCTCGGCCTCGGTCCGCTCCACCAGCTGGTAGATGAACTCGATGCCGGCGTTCTGGAGGCAGTTCTGCGAGCGCACGGAGAGCTCGAGCTCGTCCACGCGCTTGAACAGGTTCTCGTTGAACTCCTGCTCGGACTCCTGCATCTCCTGCGCGGCGGGCTCTTCCTCCTCCGCGAAGTTGATGAAGATCTGCAGCTGCTCCTTGAGGATCTTCGCGGACCACGCAACGGCGTCCTCGGGGACGACCGAGCCGTCGGTCCAGATCTCGAGCGTGAGCCGGTCGTAGTCGGTGCGCTGACCGACGCGGGCGTTGGTCACGGTGTACCGCACGCGCAGGATGGGCGAGAAGATCGCGTCGATCGGGATGGTGCCGATCGGAAGGTCCTCGTCCTTGTTCTGGGCGGCAGGCACGTACCCCTTGCCCATCTGCACCACGACCTCGCAGGAGAACTCCCCCTCCTCGGTCAGCGTGGCGATCGGATGGTTCGGGTTCAGGACCTCGCACTCGGCGTCGAACGACATGTCGCCGGCCGTGACGACCACGGTGCGGCCGGGCTCGCCCTTGCGGGAGATGCGACCGCGCAGCGGCTCGGTAGAGCTCGTCCGCAGGAGCACGCCCTTGAAGTTCAGGACGATGTCCGTCACGTCCTCGACGATGCCGGGGATGAACGAGAACTCGTGGAGCACGCCGTCGATGCGCACGTTCGTGATCGCGGCGCCCTGGAGCGACGAGAGCAGGATGCGGCGCAGCGCGTTGCCGATGGTGGTGCCGAAGCCGCGCTCCAGCGGGCGGATGACGAACTTGCCGTACGTCGTGTTGGAGCGGGGATCCCGCTCGACACGGCGCGGCTTGATGAGCGACCGCCAGTTCGAGTAGACGACCTGCTGCATGTGCACTCCCGATCCGCTACTGCCGGTGCGGGTCCGAGCACCGGCTCACGCGGAGTGGGCCAAAGGAAGAGGCCACCGTCGCGCCTGAGCACGACGCCGGTGGGACCGCACCGGAGCCTCGAGGAGGCCGGACGAGCCGGCCGAGACGATCAGACGCGACGGCGCTTCGGCGGCCGGCACCCGTTGTGGGCGATCGGCGTCACGTCCTTGATGTGCGTGATCTTCAGGCCGGTGTTGGCGATCGCCCGCAGAGCGGACTCACGGCCGGTACCCGGACCCTTGACGAACACACCGACCTGCTTCATGCCGTGCTCCATCGCCTTGCGGGCGGCGTCCTCGGCGACGAGCTGCGCGGCGAACGGGGTCGACTTGCGGGAACCCTTGAACCGGAGGACACCGGCGGAGCTCCATGCGACCGTGTTGCCGACGAGATCGGTGATCGTCACGATGGTGTTGTTGAACGTCGCCTGGATGTGGGCCACCCCGGCGGGGATGTTCTTCTTGGTCTTACGGACCTTGCGGCTGGCGGACATCGTCGATCTCCTCGATCACTTCTTCTTGGCGACGGTGCGACGGGGTCCCTTGCGGGTCCGGGCGTTGGTGTGGGTGCGCTGGCCACGGACGGGCAGGCCCCGCCGATGACGAACGCCCCGGAACGTCCCCAGATCCACCAGGCGCTTGATGTTCAGGGCGATCTCCTTGCGGAGCTCACCCTCGACGCGGTGACCGCTCTGGATCACCTCGCGGATGCGGGCGACCTCGTGGTCCGTCAGCTGGAACACGCGGGTCGTCGGGTTGATCCCGGCCTGATCCACGATCGAGCGGGCGGTGGTCTGACCGATCCCGTAGATGTAGGTGAGCGCGATCCAGACCGGCTTGTTCCTGGGCAGGTCGACGCCTTCGATTCGAGCCACGTTCCGCTTCCTTGTTGGAGGTCGTCGCCGGTGGGGTCTCCCGAGGGAGCCAGAGCCGGCCTGTTCATCCCACCTTCGGGTCGTCGAGGACCGTCAGGATCTCCGGGCCACGCGGGGTCACCGCGATCGTATGTTCGAAGTGAGCTGCCAGGCTTCCGTCCACGGTCTCCACCGTCCAGTCGTCGTCCAGGATCCTCGTGTCGCCGGAACCGGTGGTGATCATGGGTTCGATCGCCAGGCAGTGTCCTTCGACGAGCAGCGTCCCCTGGTTGGGTCGACCGACGTTCGGAACGGACGGGTGCTCGTGCATCTGCCGTCCGATCCCGTGGCCTACGAAGGCATCGACGATGCCGTACCCCAGGGGCTCGATGTGGGACTGGATCGCGTGTCCGATGTCTCCCGTGCGTTGGCCAGCCTTGGCCTGAGCGATGCCCAAGTAAAGGCTCTGCTCGGTCTCGTCAAGGAGCCGCTGCAGCGCAGGGTCGATCCGACCGACCCCGACCGTGAAGGCGGTGTCGGAGTGGTACCCCGCGTAGATCAGCCCCATGTCGATGCTGATGATGTCGCCTTCCTTCAGCGGCCGGTCGTTCGGGATGCCGTGCACGACCTCCTGGTTGAGCGACGCGCAGATGGTGGCCGGGAACGGCGTGATCCCTCCCGCCTTGTATCCCTTGAAGTTCGACTTCCCCTGACGCTTGACGATCTCCCGAGCGGCGATCTCGTCCAGCTCGAGCGTGGTCACCCCGGGGCGAACCGCCTCACGCAGGATGGCGCTGACCTCGGCGAGCTTTCGCCCGCTCTGCTTCATCAGCGCGAGCTCCCAGGGATCCTTGACCTTCGCCATCAGCTACCCGACTGCTGCGTGCCGATCGGCTGCCGCCGCCCACGCACCCGGCCCTTGGTCGCGACCACGCCGTCGTAGTGACGCGTGGACAGCTGGGCCTCGATCTGCGCGACCGTGTCGAGCGTCACGCCGACGACGATCAGCATGCCCGTTCCGCCGAGCTGGAACAGGGGGATGTGGTACTGCGTGATCATGATGGTCGGCAGGATGCAGAGCACGCCGAGGTAGATCGAGCCACCGGCGGTGAGCCGCGTCACGAGCCAGTCGATGTACGTCGCGGTCTCCTTGCCGGGCCGCACGCGGGGGATGTACCCGCCCTGCTTCTTGATGTTCTCCGCCACGTCCTCGGGGTTGAACGTGATCGCCGTGTAGAAGAAGGCGAAGAACATGATCATGACGACGTAGACGACGTTGTACAGCCAGCGACCCGGGTAGAAGGCCGTCGCGAGCCACTGCATCGCCGTCGAGTTGTAGAACTGGCCGACCGTCGTCGGCACCATCAGCAACGACGACGCGAAGATCGGCGGCACGGTGCCAGCGATGTTGACCTTCAGCGGCAGGTACGTGGTCTGACCCTCGTACACGCTCCGACCGAGGACACGCTTCGCGTACTGCAGGGGAACGCGCCGCTGGCCTCGCTCCACGAACACGATCGCGTACACGACCAGGAACATGAAGCCGAGCATCAGGGTGGCCTGCAGCAGGTTCACCTCGTTCACCTGCACCAGCGTCACCATCTGCGCGAGCGAGGCCGGCAGGCGGTCGATGATGCCGGCGCCGATGATGATCGACGACCCGTTGCCGACGCCACGCTCCGTGATCTGCTCACCGAGCCACATGATGAAGCAGGATCCGCTCGTCATCGTGAGCATGGTCAGCAGCCGGAAGCCCCAGCCCGGATCGATGACGACCCCGCTGGTGCCGACGCGCATCTGCTCCATGGAGTACGCCCAGCCGTAGGACTGGACGCATGCGACCACGATCGTCAGGTACCGCGTGTACTGCGTGATCTTCTGGCGGCCGGTCTGGCCCTCGTCCTTGATGCGCTTGAGCTGCGGCACCATCTCGGCCAACAGCTGCATCACGATCGAGGCCGTGATGTACGGCATGATGCCGAGCATGAACACGCTGAACTGAGACAGCGCGCCGCCCGAGAACATGTCGTACATGCCGAAGAGCGAGTTGCCCTGGTTGTTGAACCATTGGCCCAGCACCAGGCGGTCGATGCCGGGAGACGGGATGAAGATGCCCAGCCTGTAGGCACCGAGCATCCCCAACGTGAAGAGGACCCGCTTCCGCAGGTCCTCCATCTCCCAGATCTCGGTGAACATGTTCGCCAAGGTGCCCTGCCTCGCGCCGGGATCGTCGCCGATCCTCGGCTCTCCGGGCAGCGCTCCGGCGCCCCCGGCGAATCCCTCGCGGCTTGGTCAGCAGCGAGGAAGAACGGGGACGATCAGGGGGTGTCGCCCTCGGTCGTCCCACCCGCGGCCCCGATCTTCGAGGCGGCGGACCGCGTCAACTTGGACACGCGGACGTGGAGGGCAACCCCCAGATCACCGTCGCCGAGGATCTTCACGCCGTCCTTGCCGAGCTTGGACACGAGTCCGCGCTCGAGCAGGAGCTGCTCGGTGACCACGGTGCCCGCATCGAACACCGACAGGCGCCCGACGTTGACCTCCGCGTAGTCGCTGGAGAAGGGGTTCTTGAACCCGACCTTCGGCAGGCGGCGATGCATCGGCATCTGTCCACCTTCGAAGCCCGGGCGGTACCCGTAGCCCGCGCGAGCCTGGGCGCCCTTGGTGCCCTTGCCGGCGGTCTTGCCGTTGCCCGATCCCTTGCCACGGCCGACCCGGAACTTGGGACGCCGCTCGCCGGGAACCGGCTTGAGGTTGGAGAGCTCGTTGGCCATCGTGGACTCCTAGTCCTGGACTTCTTCCACCGTGACCAGGTGGAGGACCTTCTTGACCATGCCGCGGACGGCCGGCGTGTTCTCGAGGACGCGGGACTTGCCGATCTTCCGCAGACCGAGGCCGCGGACGTTGAGCCGCTGGTTCTCGCTGCAGCCGATCGGGCTCTTGGTGAGGGTGACCTTCAGGCGGGTCATGACGTCTCCCGTCAGGCCGCGGGCCCAGCGACGGGCGCCGGCCGGACCGTGTAGTTCGCGTAGACCTGCTCGATGTCCTTGCCGGTCCGCTGGGCGTACTGCTCGGCGGACTCGAGGAGATCGAGCGCACCGAACGTCGCACGAACCACGTTGTGGGGGTTCGTGCTGCGCAGCGACTTGGTCAGGACGTTGTGGATCCCGACGGCCTCCATGATGGCGCGCACGGCAGGACCGGCGATGACGCCGGTACCGGCGGCGGCCGGGCGGAGGACGACGTGGCCGGAGCCGAAGCGGCCCTCGACGTCGTGCGGGATGGTTCCGTAGACGAGCGGGATGGCCTTCATCGACCGGCGGGCCTTCTCGGTGCCCTTGCGGATCGCCTCGGGCACCTCGTTCGCCTTGCCGAAACCGACGCCGACCGAGCCGTTCCCGTTCCCGACCACCACGATGGCCGAGAAGCTGAACCGACGGCCACCCTTCACCACCTTCGCAACGCGATTGATGTAGATGACCTTCTCGATCAGGTTCTCTTCTTCTTCTTCGCGGCGACGCCTCGCCATGAATCCTCCGTGCGGGGCGACCCCGCGAGGCTTCTCGGTCCGAGCCGGCGACGATGGGTCACCGGTCATGGATCCGAGCCTTCTGAACTAGAACTCGAGACCCGCCTCGCGGGCAGCATCGGCCAGGGCAGCCACCCGGCCGTGGTACAGGTAACCGTTCCGATCGAACACCACCTGGCGCACGTTCGCGGCGATGGCAGCCGCAGCGACCGCCTTGCCCACGGCCTTGGCGCCCTCGAGGTTCCCCCCGGTCGCGCCCTCGTCCATCGCCATCTTCAGGCTCGAGGCCGAAGCGACGGTGCTGTGGTTGGTGTCGTCGATGACCTGGGCGTAGATGTGGTTCTCGCTCCGGAAGATGCAGAGCCGCGGACGCGCCGTGTTGCCGACGACGGTCTTGCGGATGTGCTTCTTGCGCCGAGCGCGCGCCTTCGCCTTGGGGTTGGTCTTCATGCTCGTGTCCGTCCGTGATGAAGGTCAGGTCTACTTGGCGCTCTTGCCGGCCTTGATGCGGACGTACTCGCCCGAGAACCGGATGCCCTTGCCCTTGTAGGAGTCGGGCTTCCGGAACGAGCGAATGTCCGCCGCGACCTGACCGACGCGCTGCTTGTCGATCCCCGACACGACGATCGAGTTGTCCTTCCCGACCGCGATCGCGATCCCCTCGGGGATGGCGTACTCGACGGGATGGCTGTAGCCGAGGTTGAGGACCAGGTTCTTCCCCTTGACCTCGGCGCGGTAGCCGACACCCACGATCTCGAGCTTCCGCTCGAAGCCGGTGCTGACGCCGACGACCATGTTGCGGCACAGCGCACGCATCAGGCCGTGGTTGGCACGAGCCTGCCGCATGTCGCTCTGACGAGTCACCAGCAGCTGGTCGCCCTCGACCTTGAGATCGACGTGCGAGGGAATGGACTGGGAGAGCGAGCCCTTGGGGCCCTTCACCTGGACGCTGCCACCGGAGGTCTCGATGGAGACACCCTTGGGCAGGTCGATGGGAAGCTTACCGATTCGGGACATGGCGTACTCCGCTCACCAGACGTGGCAGATGACCTCGCCACCGACGCCGGCCCGACGGGCCTGGGCATCCGTCAGGACGCCGCGCGGGGTGGTGAGGATGGCGATGCCGAGGCCGTTGCGAACGCGCGGGACCTCGTCCTTGCCGACGTAGACGCGGCGGCTGGGCCGGCTCACGCGGCGGATGCCACGGATCGTGCCCTTGTTGGCCGAGTCGTACTTCAGGAACAGCTTGATGTCGCCCTGGGGTCCGCGGGCGTCCTCGACGAAGCCCTCGATGAACCCCTCGTTGCTGAGGATCTTCGCAAGCTCCACCTTCAGCTTCGACCGAGGAAGCGTCAGGTTGGCGTGGCCCGCCAGCTGGGCGTTGCGGATCCGCGTCAGCATATCGGCGATGGGATCGGTCATCGACATGGAGAAAACTCCGTCCCGGTCGATCCGGGAGTCACCTTGGTACAGAGACCCCGAACCTGGGTCCGGGAGAGCTCGGGTTCCCGGGCTGGCACCCGGGAGCGGTGGAAGTGCGTCTGTGGACTCACGCGAACGGCATGCCGAGGTGGCGCAGGAGCTCCCGCCCCTCCTCGTCAGTCGTGGCCGTGGTCACGAAGGCGATGTTCATCCCGCTGACCTTCGACACCTTGTCGTAGTCGATCTCCGGGAAGATGATCTGCTCGGTCAGGCCGAGGCTGTAGTTCCCGCGGCCGTCGAAGGCACGGGGGTTCACGCCGCGGAAGTCCCGGATTCGCGGGATGGCGACGGTCACCAGCCGGTCGAAGAACTCCCACATGCGGGCGCCACGCAGGGTGACACGAGCACCGATGGGCATGTTCTCACGCAGCTTGAAGTTCGCGATCGAGGTACGGGCCCGAGTGATGACCGCCTTCTGACCGGCGATGAGCGTGAGCTCCTCCGCGGCCGTCTCCAGAAGCTTCACGTTCTGGATGGCGTCCTTCATCGAGAGGTTGATCACGATCTTCGTCAGCCGCGGAACCTGCATCGGGTTCGCGTAGTTGAACTTCTCGCGAAGCGCGCCGATGGTCTCGGCGTCGTACTTCTGCCGGATGCGGGGAAGGTAGGTTCCCATGGCTCGATCACCCCTGGTCCTGGTCGAGGACCGCGTTCGTCTTCCGGTCGACCCGGACCTTGCGCCCGTCCTCGAGCACCCGGTAGGTCACCTTCACGCGCCGGTTCTCGGCGGCGTTCCAAAGCGCGACGTTGGAGATGTCGATCGGCATCTCCTTCTCGATGATGCCGCCGGGGGTCTCGCCCACCGGCTTGCGGTGACGGCGCACGCGGCGCACACCCTCGACGATCACCTGCCGGTCCGACGGCATGACGCGCACGACGCGCCCCACGGTCCCCCGATCCTTGCCGGTGGTCACGATGACCTGGTCACCGCTCTTGATGCGGCACTTCGCGTTCGACATCACAGCACCTCGGGGGCGAGCGACACGATCTTCATGAACTTCCGCGCGCGGAGCTCACGGGCCACGGGCCCGAAGATGCGGCTGCCGACCGGCTCGTTTTCCTTGTTGATCAGCACGGCGCTGTTTCCGTCGAAGCGGATGTAGCTGCCGTCCTTCCGCCGGACTTCCTTGCGGGTCCGCACGATCACGGCGCGGGCCACCTGGCCCTTCTTGACCTTGCCGTTCGGCGCGGCGTCCTTCACCGACACGACGATGATGTCGCCGACGGTGGCGTACTTGCGCTTGGACCCGCCGAGCACCTTGATGCACCGCAGCCGCTTCGCCCCGCTGTTGTCAGCGGCGTCGAGCACGCTCTCCATCTGGATCATCGGATTCTCCGTCTCGGTCGCGCCGGACGAACCAGCGAGCGACCGTCGAAAGGATGGGCGAGGTGGCGCAGACCGACCTCACCACGAGGGGATCAGCCCTGACGCCGCTCCAGCACGACCCAACGCTTGGTCTTGGAGAGCGGACGGCTCTCCTGGATGACCACCAGGTCATCGACCTTGCACTCGTTGTTCTCGTCGTGCGCGTGGTACTTCTTCCGCCGGTTCACGAACTTGTGGTACCGGCGGTGCCGAACGGTGCGCACGACCTCGACGGTCACGGTCTTGTTCATCTTGTCCGACACCACACGACCGATGAGGGTCCGCCGACGGCCCGTCGGCTCGGTGTCACTGACTTCGCTGCTCATCGGAACCTCTCACGGGCTCCCCGCGGGAGCTCACGTAGCGGACGTTCGAAGGACGATCCAGTCCCGGGATGCCCGGGAGCGACACTGTCGCGGAGGAGGTCTCCCGTTTCCGGGACGCGCATCCGCTGGCTCGTGCCAGCACCGGGTGCAGACCCGGTGCCCGAACCCCGCCTCTCGACGGGGCCTGCTACCTATTCCTTGCCGGTCAGCTTGTCAACGATGCCCGACAGGAAGCCACCCTTCTCCGCGGTGGCCGCGACAGCGCCGCCCTCGCTGGAGAAGGAGCGCGCGTGGGTCGACATCAGCGAACCCTTGCCCATCGAGCCCGCGAGCTCACGGCGACGCGCCTCGGTCCGCAGGCGAGCGATGTCGCGACGGATCACGCGGAGCGTGGACGTGTTCTCGAGGGTGTTGGTCTTGTGCTTGAAACGAGCCGAGACCAGATCGCGCTCCGCCTGGAGCATCTTGTGGACGAGCTGCTCGTCGGTCAGGTCGGCGTGGGACATCACAGCACCTCGTCGCCGCGCTTCACGAAGCGCGTGTGGAGCGCGAGCTTCCGGTCGGCGAGACGGAACGCCTCGCGAGCGGTCTCCTCGTCGACCCCATCGAGCTCGTACAGCATGCGACCCGGCTTGACGACGACGACCCACTTGTCGACGGCGCCCTTACCGGAACCCATCCGGACCTCGAGGGGCTTCTTGGTGACAGGCTTGTCCGGGAACACCCGGATCCACACCTTCCCACCGCGCTTGATGTGCCGCGTCATAGCGATACGGGCGGCCTCCAGCTGGCGAGCGGTGATCCAGCCACACTCGGTGGCCTGGAGCCCGTAGTCGCCGAACGACAGCTCGCTGCCGCGGCTGGCGAGCCCACGCATCTTGCCCTTCTGCACCTTCCGGTGCTTGACGCGCTTCGGGGAAAGCATCCGTTACTCCTTGAGCGTCGGCGAGCCTAGTTGGCCTGCCGCGCGTCCTCACCGGGGAGCATCTCCCCCTTGAAGATCCAGACCTTGACGCCGATGACACCGTACGAGGTCTTCGCCTCGGCCAGGCCGTAGTCGAGGTTGGCGCGAAGCGTGTGCAGGGGCACGCGGCCCTCGCGGTACCACTCGGTCCGGGACATCTCGGCACCGCCGAGACGACCCGCGCACATCACCTTGATGCCCTTGGCGCCAGCGCGCCGAGCCTGGGTGATGGCCTTCTTCATCGCACGACGGAAGCTGACGCGCTTGACGAGCTGCTGGGCGATGTTCTCGGCCACCAGCACCGCCTCGGTCTCCACCTTGCGGACTTCCATGATGTGGACGAACACCTCGGTGCTCGTCAGACGCTGGAGGTCTGCGCGGAGGGAGTCGAGACCGGTCGCGCGCTTACCGAGGATGATGCCTGGCTTCGCCGCGTGGATGTAGACCTTGGCCTTGTTGGCGGCGCGCTCGATCAGGATGCGCGACACACCGGCGGATGCCAGCTTGTCCTGGACGTGCCGACGGATCCGCAGATCCTCCTCGACGAACCGCCCGTAGTCCTTGTCCGCGTACCACTTCGAGTCCCATCCGGTGGTGATGCCCACGCGGAACCCGATCGGATGTACCTTCTGACCCATGTGACTACCTGGTCCCGAGTTCGACGGTGATGTGGCTGGTCTTCTTGAGCACGCGCGTCGCACGCCCCTGGGCGCGCGGACGGAAGCGGCGGAGGGCGGGGCCCTCGTCCACGCAGACCGTCTTCACGTACAGCGAGTCGATGTCGATGCTCTCGCGATCGCGCCGGGCCGCCTGCTCGGCGTTCGCCACGGCGGACTCGACGAGCTTCTTGAGGATCGGAGCGGTCTTCTTCTCGGCGAACGAGAGCATCTCGATCGCCTCGGAGACGTCCTTGCCCCGGACCAGGTTCGCGACGAGGCGAGCCTTGCGGGCGGAGACGCGGCAGTAGCGCAGGGTGGCCTTGCTCATCGGAGTCTCCTACTTGCCCTTGACCTTGCGGTCGGCGGCGTGCCCGCGGAAGCTGCGGGTCGCGGCGAACTCCCCGAGCTTGTGGCCGATCATGTGCTCGGTCACGTAGACGGGGACGAACTGCCGACCGTTGTGGACCGCGAGGGTCAGCCCGATCATGTCGGGGATCACCGTGGACCGACGGGACCAGGTCTTGATGACCCGGTTGCTGCCGGCGTCCTTGGCGGACCGGACCTTCTGGACCAGATGGCCGTCGACGAACGGCCCCTTCTTGACGGAACGCGCCATGGTGATCCTCTACTTGCTGTTCCGACGCTTCACGATGAAGCGCGTGGAGGCCTTCTTCGTGCGCCGGGTACGGTAGCCCTTGGTGGGGATGCCCCAGGGGGTCACGGGGTGACCGCCCTTGGCCTTGCCCTCACCGCCACCGTGGGGATGGTCGACGGGGTTCATCGCAACACCGCGGTTGGCGGGACGGACGCCCAGCCACCGGGAACGACCGGCCTTCCCGAGCACGACGTTCTCGTGATCGAGGTTGCCGACCTGCCCGATCGTGCCGCGGTTCTTGCCCCACACGTTGCGGAGCTCGCCCGACGGCATGCGGAGCAGGACGTAGCCGCCCTCCTTCGCCATCACCTGGGCGTAGGTCCCGGCCGACCGGCACAGCTGCCCACCACGCCCGAGCTGGAGCTCGACGTTGTGGACGAACGTACCGAGCGGGACGGAGAGCAGCTCCATGCAGTTCCCGGGGCGGATGTCCGCCTCGTTGGAGCTGATGACCTGGTCACCGACCTTGAGGCCGACGGGGTGCAGGATGTACCGCTTCTCGCCGTCCGCGTAGTGGATCAGCGCGATGCGCGCAGTCCGGTTGGGGTCGTACTCGATGTGAGCGACCTTGCCCGGAACCCCCCACTTGTCGCGGCGGAAGTCGATCCGACGGTAGCGACGCTTGTGACCGCCGCCCTGGTGACGAACCGAGATCCGACCGGTGTTGCCGCGCCCCGCACTCTTGGAGAGGGGCTCGACCAGCGACCGCTCGGGCTCCCGCCGAGTGATCTCGGAGAAGCTGGCGACCGTCATGAAACGGCGGCCGGCGGAGGTGGGCTTGAACTTCTTGACTGCCATGATGGGCCTCAGCCGAACAGGTTCAGCGCGTGGCCCTCGGCGAGGGTCACATACGCCTTCTTCCAGTTCTTACGCTTGCCGTAGTGACGGCCGAAACGCTTGTTCTTGCCGCGGACCACAGAGGTCCGGACGGTCTCGACCTTCACGCCGAAGAAGGACTCGACGGCGAGCTTGATCTGCTGCTTGTCGGACCCGAGGGAGACCTCGAAGGCGTACGTGCGCTCGTTGCCGAGGCCGCTCGTGCTCTTCTCGGTGACCAGGGGTCGGACCAGGGTGTCCTTGATCAGCATGACGATCCTCGTCCCGCTCAGGCCGCGGTCAGGCGGGTCGTGACAGCGTCGATCGCTGCACGGGTGATGACCAGGTTCCGGCGCCGCAACACGTCGTACACGTTCAGACCCTCGGGAGGGAGGGTCGTCACCGACGGGAGGTTGCGGGCGGAGCGCTCCAGGCGGTCGTCGCGGTTGGCGACCAGGAGCATGTCCGACAGCTCGAAGCGCTTCATGAAGTCGCTGACCTGGCGGGTCTTGTACTCGGCGACCTCGAACGCATCGAGGACGACGAGCGCGTTCTCCTGCGCACGACGGGACAGGGCGCTGACCAGCGCGAGCTGGCGAACCTTCTTGTTGAGCTTGAACGCATGGCTGCGGACGCGGGGCCCGAAGACCACGCCACCGCCGCGCCAGTGCGGCGACCGCGACGAACCCTGACGGGCACGACCGGTCCCCTTCTGACGCCACGGCTTCTTGCCGCCGCCACTCACCTCGGCGCGCTCCTTGACCTTGTGCGTGCCCTGACGGGCCGCGGCCCGCTGGTAGCGCACCACGGCGTACAGAAGGTGCTCGCGGACCTCGGCGCCGAACACGGCGTCGGCCAGGTCCATCTCGCCGACCTTCTCACGCGAGGGGTTGTAGACATCGATCTTCATGACTGGATCCCGGTTGTCGCGGATGCGGTGCATCCGCAGTCGGTCAGGAGAGCTTGATCTCGACGTGCACGCCAGCCGAGAGATCGAGCTTCATCAGCGCGTCCACGGTGGCCTGGGTCGGCTCGAGGATGTCGAGCAGGCGATGGTGGGTCCGACGCTCGAACTGCTCGCGCGACTTCTTGTCGACGTGCGGGCCACGGAGCACGGTCCACCGGTTGATGGTCGTCGGCAGCGGGAACGGACCCCGAATGTCGACGCCCGTGCGCTTGGCGGTCTCCACGATCTCCCGGGCACTCTTGTCCAGGAGCTTGTGGTCGTACGCCTTGAGGCGGATGCGAATCTTGTTTCCGGCGGACATGGTGTTCCTCTTCGACCTAGTCGATGACCTTGGCGACGACGCCGGCGCCCACGGTCCGGCCGCCCTCGCGGATGGCGAAGCGGAGCTGCTCCTCCATCGCGATCGGCATGATCAGCTCGACCTCGATCGTCACCCGGTCGCCCGGCATGACCATCTCGACGCCCTCGGGCAGCTTGATCGAGCCCGTCACGTCCGTCGTCCGGAAGTAGAACTGCGGCCGGTACCCGGCGAAGAACGGCTTGTGACGGCCGCCCTCCTCCTTCTTCAGGATGTAGACCTCGCCCACGAACTTCGTGTGCGGCTTGATGGACTTCGGAGCCGCCAGCACCTGCCCGCGCTCCACGTCCTCGCGCTTCACGCCGCGCAGCAGCGCCCCGATGTTGTCACCGGCCTGCCCCTGGTCCAGCAGCTTCCGGAACATCTCCACGCCCGTCACCGTCGTCGACGTCGTGTCCTTGATGCCCACGATCTCGATCGTGTCGCCGACCTTCACGATGCCGCGCTCCACGCGACCCGTCGCCACCGTCCCACGACCCGAGATCGTGAACACGTCCTCCACCGGCATCAGGAACGGCTGGTCCACCAGACGCACCGGCGTCGGGATGTACGCGTCCACCGCCTCCATCAGCTTCAGGATCGCCGGCTCCCCGATCTCCGAGCGGTCCCCGTTGAGCGCCAGCAGCGCGGACCCGCGGATGACCGGGGTGTCGTCGCCGGGGAACTCGTACGAGGACAGCAGCTCGCGGACCTCCATCTCCACCAGCTCGAGCAGCTCCTCGTCATCCAGCTGGTCCACCTTGTTCAGGAACACCACGATGTACGGAACCTGCACCTGACGGGCCAGGAGCACGTGCTCCCGCGTCTGCGGCATCGGGCCGTCCGCCGCGCTCACCACCAGGATCGCGCCGTCCATCTGCGCCGCGCCCGTGATCATGTTCTTGATGTAGTCCGCGTGGCCCGGGCAATCGACGTGCGCGTAGTGCCGGTTCGGAGTCTCGTACTCCACGTGCGACGTGTTGATCGTGATGCCCCGCGCCTTCTCCTCGGGAGCCTTGTCGATCTGGTCGTACGCCAGGAACTTCGCGCCGCCCTTCTCCGCCAGCACCTTGGTGATCGCCGCCGTCAGCGTCGTCTTCCCGTGGTCCACGTGACCGATCGTGCCGATGTTCACGTGGGGCTTGTTGCGCTCGAACTTCTCCTTGGCCATCTCGTACTCCACACCCGACACGGAGCCGGGACTGGTGGGCATGTGGCGGGGATCCGCCGCGGGTGTTTGTCGTTCGCTCGGTCCTTACCGCGACGCCGGGGCGATGCGGGTGGTTACCGTCGAGCCTTGTGCCCGGGTGCCGGGGCGCGGTACCCCTTGGGGTCCGCACGTTCCGGCGCACGAGCGACGCGCCCCCTTAGCCGATCGGGTGCGCGGTGGCCAGCGTGGATCGCGCCGGCCGATCGTCCAGGTGAGCTTTCCTCACCACCGGTAGTGGGCGAAGGCCTTGTTGGCCTCGGCCATACGGTGAACGTCTTCCTTCTTCTTGATGGCGCCACCACGGTTGTGGCTGGCCTCGATCAGCTCGTTGGCGAGCTTCTCGTCCATCGACTTCCCCGCACGGTTCCGGGCGTGCTCGATGAGCCACCGCAGCGCCAGGGCGGTCTGCCGCTCAGAGCGGACCTCGACCGGGACCTGGTAGGTGGAACCACCGACGCGACGCGACTTGACCTCGACGGCCGGCTTCGCGTTGTCCACGGCCCGACGGAAGACCATCAGGGGATCTTCGCGCGTCCGGTTGTGGATCACGTCGAACGAGCCGTAGACGATCTTCTCGGCCACGTGCTTCTTGCCCTGCTCCATCACCACGTTCATGAACTTGGTGACGAGCTGGTCGTTGAACTTCGGGTCGGGAAGGACCCGGCGCTTGGCGATGACGCGACGACGAGGCATGGTCCGACTCCCTACTTCTTGGGACGCTTGGTGCCGTACTTGCTGCGGCCCTGGCGACGATCGTTGACGCCGTGAGCGTCGAGCGGACCACGGATGATGTGGTAGCGCACGCCCGGCAGGTCCTTCACACGGCCGCCGCGGATCAGCACCGAGTTGTGCTCCTGCAGGTTGTGGCCCTCACCCGGGATGTACGAGGTGACCTCGATCCCGTTGGTGAGACGCACACGAGCGACCTTCCGGAGAGCCGAGTTCGGCTTCTTCGGGGTCGTCGCGTACACCCGGGTGCACACGCCGCGCTTCTGGGGCGATCCCTTCAGCGCCGGCGCCGTCGACTTGCGACGGATCCGCTCGCGGCCCTTACGGACCAGCTGGTTGATGGTGGGCATGATTCCTCGATTCTCCGTTCACGGTCCGCGCGTTGCCGCCGGTTCCGTCGGGGGCTCTCCGTGTGCTCGTCGCTCGAGCGGCTCGGAGGCCTCCCTGGTCAGACACCCGCGCTTATGGGGCCGCGCGGGCGATGTCAAGCGTCACTTGGAGAGCCCGGCGTCGGCCAGGCGTGCCTCCGACTCGTCACGGAAGGACATCCCCAGCTTCTGGTAGGCGGCGAAGCCGGTACCAGCGGGGATCAGGCGACCCATGATCACGTTCTCCTTGCAGCCACGCAGCTGATCCACCGAGCCCTTGATCGCGGCCTCGGTGAGCACCCGCGTCGTCTCCTGGAAGGACGCAGCGGACAGGAAGGAGTCCGTGGACAGCGACGCCTTGGTGATGCCGAGGAGGAGCGGATCGGCCTTGGAGGGCAGACCACCCATCGCCATGACCTGACGGTTCACCTGATCGAACCGATGCTTCTCGACCACCTCGTCGACCAGGAAGTCGGTGTCGCCGACCTCACGGATCTTCACGCGGCGCAGCATCTGGCGGACGATCACCTCGATGTGCTTGTCGTTGATCTTGACGCCCTGGAGTCGGTAGACCTCCTGGACCTCGTCGACCAGGTACCGAGCCAGCGCGGCCTCACCCTTGATCTTGAGGATGTCGTGCGGGTTCGCCGCGCCGTCCATCAGGGCCTCACCGGCGCGGACGTAGTCGCCCTCGTTGACGGTGATGTTCTTGCCCTTCGGGATCAGGTACTCCTCGGCGCTGCCGCTCTCGGAGGTCACGATGATGCGGCGCTTGCCCTTCGTGTCCTTGCCGAAGGAGACGGTGCCGTCGACCTCGGTGATGATCGCGACCTCCTTGGGCTTGCGGGCCTCGAAGAGCTCGGCGACGCGCGGCAGACCACCGGTGATGTCCTTGGTCTTGGTCGTCTCGCGCGGGATCTTGGCCAGGACATCGCCGACCCGGATCTCCGTGCTGTCCTGCACCATGATGTACGCGCTGACGGGCAGGAAGTACCGGCCGAGCGTCTTGCCCGCGTCGTCACGGCAGACGATCCGCGGCTTCAGATCCGTGTCCTTGAAGTCGGTGACGACCATGCGGGACAGACCCGTCACGTCGATCTCCTCCTTCATCGAGCGGCCTTCGTCCAGGTCCTCGAACTTGGCGTGGCCGTTCGTGTTGGCGAGGATCGGGAGGTTGAAGGGGTCCCACTGCGCGACGCGGTTCTTGGCGGCGACCTTCTGGCCGTCGCGCACCAGCAGCTCGGCGCCGTACTGGACCCCGTAGCGCTCACGCTCACGGCCCTTGGCGTCGATGACCGCGATCTCCCCGTTGCGGGAGGTGGCGATCGTGCGGCCCTCGCGGTCGATGACCGTCTGCAGGGTCTCACCGTACTGGATGATGCCGCTCGTGCGGAGCTCGAGGTACGTCTGGGCAACAGCGGAAGACGCCGCACCACCGATGTGGAAGGTCCGCATCGTCAGCTGGGTGCCGGGCTCACCGATGGACTGCGCGGCGATGACGCCGACCGCCTCACCGATGTTCACCATGCGGCCGCGGGCCAGGTCACGACCGTAGCAGGCCGCGCACACACCCCACCGCATCTCGCAGGTGATGACGGACCGGATCCGGACGCGCTCGACACCTGCCTGGACCACCCGCTCGATGGCACGCTCGTCGAGGAGCTCGCCACGGGCCGCGAGGACCTCGTCGCTGTACGGGTCGAGGATGTCCTCGGCCGCGACGCGACCCAGCACGCGCTCACCCAGGTGCTCGATCACCTCGCCGCCCTCGATGAGGGAGTTGACCTCGAGACCGTCGTGGGTCCCGCAGTCGATGGCGGTGATGATCATGTCCTGGACCACGTCGACGAGGCGACGGGTCAGGTAGCCGGAGTTCGCGGTCTTGAGTGCCGTGTCCGCCAGACCCTTCCGCGCGCCGTGCGTGGAGATGAAGTACTGCAGGACGGTCAGACCCTCGCGGAAGTTCGCGGTGATCGGCTGCTCGATGATCTCGCCCGAAGGCTTGGCCATCAGGCCGCGCATGCCGGCCAGCTGACGGACCTGCGTGGGCGACCCACGGGCACCGGAGTCGACCATCATGAAGATGGAGTTGAAGGACGGCTGGGTCTCCGTCTGGTCCCCGTCGGGCGACGACACCTGCTCCACACTGATGCCCTTGATCAGCGCGTCCGAGATGTCCGCCGTCACCTTGGTCCAGATGTCGACGACCTTGTTGTACTTCTCGCGCGGCGTGATCAGACCCTCCTGGTACTGGGTCTCGGTCTCACGCACCTGCGACACGGCATCGGCCAGGATCTTCGCCTTGGTGTCGGGGATGACCATGTCGTTCATACAGATGGAGATGCCGGCCTGGGCCGCCATGCGGAAGCCCAGCTGCATCAGGCCGTCGGCGAAGAGCACGGTCTTCTTCGGGCCCGCGACGCGGTAGCACCGGTCGATCAGCTCACCCAACGCCTTCTTGGACATCGGGCGGTCGACGAGGTTGAACGGCAGCTCGTCGGGGACGATGTTGTAGAACATCACGCGACCGACGGTGGTGTCGACGAGCTCACCGCGCGCCTCGACCACGTCCTCGTCGTTGTCCGTGGTCCACACCGGGAGTCGGTTCTCGAACCCGAAGAAGCCAGCGGGCGCGACCACGAGCGTGAGGGTGTCCTTGTACTCGCCGCGGAGGGTCTTCAGGACCGTCCGGAGCTGGTTCAAGCGGTAGGACACGTTGAACCGGCCATCGATCTTCGGCTTGCCCGAACCGTCGACCTCGACGATCGGGTTGAGGACGGCGACGGTCCGGCTGGCGCCACGGATCTCGGGCAGCTCGTAGATCCAGACGAGGACGCCCTCGATCTCGACCTGGCGCACGTTCTGGATGCGTCCACCACAGGACCGCTCGCCGAAGCCCTCGGTCTGAGCGTGGTGGTGGCCGGACACGAACGCCAGCACGTCGTCACCGAAGCGCTTCGGATCACCCATGCCGTTGGCGCGACCAGCGTATGCGTCGGGCTTGCCGGTGGGCTGATCGAGGCGACCGAGGTCCACCACGACCGCAGTGTCGTCGTCCGTCGTGACGGACACCGGCTTGGCGGCGGTACCGATCACGGCGACGCCGTTGCCACCGAGGGCGGCGAACTCACCGAGGTCCATCGAAGCGCCCTGGTCGACGCGACGGTCCACGTGGCCGCGGTGGAGGTGCCAGACCTCGCCGCGATCGGCCACATCGACACCGACGATCAGGTGGGCGTCGAGGAGGGTGTCGGCGAGGTGCTCGACGAGGCGATGCTCGAGCGGGCGGCTCGGCATGCGGACCTTCACGCGGGTGTGGAGATCCACCTCGTCGGCGTCGTAGGCGACGAGGACCTCGGTCGGCGAGCCGAACGTGCGGCCCTCGCCCTTCCCGAACTTCCGCTCGCGCGTCATGTAGTAGGCGCCGAGCACGACGTCCTGGGACGGCTGGATGATCGGCTTGCCGTTGGCGGGCGACAGGATGTTGTTCGTCGACATCATCAGGACGCGCGCTTCGATCTGCGCCTCGATCGAGAGCGGGACGTGCACGGCCATCTGGTCGCCGTCGAAGTCCGCGTTGAACGCGGTGCAGACGAGCGGATGCAGCTGGATCGCGCGCCCTTCGATGAGGATCGGCTCGAACGCCTGGATGCCGAGGCGGTGCAGGGTCGGGGCCCGGTTCAGCATGACCGGGTGCTCCTTGATCACCTCTTCGAGGATGTCCCAGACCTCCTCGCGCTCCTTCTCCACCATCTTCTTCGCAGCCTTGATGGTGGTGACGAAGCCGCGCTCCTCGAGCTTGTTGTAGATGAACGGCTTGAAGAGCTCGAGCGCCATCTTCTTGGGCAGCCCGCACTGGTGCAGGCGCAGCTCGGGACCGACGACGATGACGGACCGACCGGAGTAGTCGACGCGCTTGCCGAGCAGGTTCTGCCGGAAGCGGCCCTGCTTGCCCTTGAGCATGTCGGAGAGCGACCGGAGCGGACGCTTGTTGGGGCCGGTGAAGACCTTGCCGCGGCGACCGTTGTCGAACAGCGCGTCGACCGCCTCCTGGAGCATCCGCCGCTCGTTGCGGATGATGATCTCGGGGGCGTTGAGGTCCTGCAGACGCTTCAGCCGGTTGTTCCGGTTGATGACGCGGCGGTACAGGTCGTTGAGGTCGGACGTGGCGAAGCGGCCGCCATCGAGGGGCACGAGCGGACGCAGGTCGGGCGGGAGCACCGGCAGCACCTCGAGCATCATGTGCTCGGGCTGGTTGCCGGAGTCGCGGAAGGCCTCGACGATCTTCAGGCGCTTGGCGTACCGACGACGCTGGGCGGCCGAAGACGTCTCCTTCATCTCGGTGCGGAGCTGGTCGGCCAGCGCGACCACGTCGAGCTCGGCCAGCAGATCACGGATGACCTCGCCGCCCATCCCGACCTCGAAGGACCCGTACCCGAAGGTCTGGATCATCTCCTGGTAGTCGTCCTCGGCGAGGATCGCGCCGCGCTCGAGCGTGGTGTCGCCCGGGTCGGTGACGATGTAGCTCTCGCAGTACAGAACCTTCTCGAGGTCCTTCAGCGAGATGTCGAGCAGGTTGCCGATGCGCGACGGGAGGCTCTTGAGGAACCAGATGTGCGCGACGGGCGTGGCGAGATCGATGTGCCCCATGCGCTCGCGGCGAACGCGGGCCTGGATGACCTCGACGTTGCAGCGCTCGCACGTGATCCCGCGGTACTTCATCCGCTTGTACTTCCCGCAGAGGCACTCGTAGTCCTTGACGGGACCGAAGATGCGGGCGCAGAACAGGCCGTCACGCTCGGGCTTGAACGTACGGTAGTTGATGGTCTCCGGCTTCTTGACCTCGCCGTGGGACCAGGACCGGATCTTCTCCGGAGACGCCAGGCTGATGCGCACGGCGACGTAGTTGAGGGGGTTCTTCGGCTTCTCGTAGAGGTTGTAGATCTCGCGCATAGGGCGAATCTCCGGAAGCTTGGGGAAGCGGACGTACGGGTTCGGAAAAGTGAGGGACGGTCGCGCTGGGCGACCGGGACGGCAGGCGGCCTCCGCTACTGGCGGAGGACCTCCTTGTCCTCGATGAGCTCGACATCGAGGGCGAGGGCCTGCATCTCCTTGACGAGGACGTTGAAGGACTCCGGCAGGCCGGCCTCCAGCACGTTCTCGCCCTTGACGATGGACTCGTACATCCGCGTACGGCCGGCCACGTCGTCGGACTTGACGGTGAGGAACTCCTGCAGGCCGTAGGCGGCGCCGTACGCCTCCATGGCCCACACCTCCATCTCGCCGAGACGCTGACCACCGAACTGCGCCTTTCCGCCCAGCGGCTGCTGGGTGACGAGGCTGTACGGCCCGATGGACCGGGCGTGGATCTTGTCGTCCACGAGGTGGTGCAGCTTCAGCATGTACATGACGCCGACGGTCACGCGCTGGTGGAAGGCCTCGCCGGTGCGACCGTCGAAGACCATCGACTGGCCGTCGCGGTGGAAGCCGGCGGTCTCCAGCGCGTCGCGGATCTCCTCCTCCTGGGCGCCCGAGAACACCGGAGTCGCGACGGTCACGCCGTTCCGGTACTTGTCGGCGTACCGGTCGAGCTCCTCGTCGCTCGCGTTGTCAGCGAAGGCCTGGACCTCGGGCTGATCGACGAACGCGCGCTTGAGGTACTCGCGCAGCTCCTTGCGCTCCTGGCGGTCGAGCAGGTCACCGATGACGATGCCCATGCCCTTCGCGGCCCAACCGAGGTGGGTCTCGAGGATCTGACCGACGTTCATCCGGCTCGGAACGCCGAGCGGGTTGAGGACGATGTCGACGGGGCTGCCGTCCTCGAGGAAGGGCATGTCCTCGACCGGGAGGATCTTGGAGATGACCCCCTTGTTCCCGTGGCGGCCGGCCATCTTGTCACCGACCGACAGCTTGCGCTTGATGGCCACGTAGACCTTGACCAGCTTGATCACGCCGGGCGGGAGGTCGTCGCCCTTCTTGAGGCGCTCGATCTTGGCCGCGTACCGCTCGTGGATCTCGTCGATCTTGGCGCGGATCTGGTCGGTGATCCGCCAGACCTCGTCCTCGACCGAGCGCTCCTCGACGCCGATGCGGTCGTACAGCTCGATCGACAGGTTCTTCAGCCGGTCGAAGGTGTACTTCTCGCCAGCGGCGATGATCTCCTTGCGGGTCGACGGATCGACGACCGGCACGGTCGCCTCGTGGCCCGTGAGAACGCGGGCGAGCTGACGCAGCGCCGAGTCCTTGATCGTACGGACCTTCTCGTCGCGGTCGCGCTCGATGCGGCGAACGCCGGCGAGCTCGATCTCGAGCGCGCGAGCGTCCTTCTCCACACCCTCGCGGGCGAAGACCTGGGCGCCGATCACGGTACCCTCGACGCCCGGCGGGACGCGCAGCGAGGTGTCGCGCACGTCGCCGGCCTTCTCACCGAAGATGGCGCGGAGCAGCTTCTCCTCGGGGGAGAGCTGGGTCTCGCCCTTCGGCGTGATCTTGCCCACCAGGATGTCGCCCGGGCGGACCTCGGCGCCGATGCGCACGATGCCGGAGTCGTCCAGATCCTTGAGGGCCTCGTCACCCACGTTCGGGATGTCGCGGGTGATCTCTTCCTTGCCGAGCTTCGTGTCGCGGGCAGCGACCTCGAACTCCTCGATGTGGATCGTGGTGTACATGTCCTCGCGCACGAGGCGCTCGGAGATGAGGATCGAGTCCTCGAAGTTGTACCCACCCCACGGCATGAACGCGACGACCACGTTCTGACCGAGCGCCAGCTCACCGCGGTCGGTGGCCGGACCGTCGGCGATCACGTCACCCGCGTGGATGACGTCGCCCGGGCGGACCACCGGCTTCTGGTTGATGCAGGTGTTCTGGTTGCTCCGCATGAACTTGGTGAGGTTGTAGATGTCCACGTCGGCGCCGATCTCGTCGCCGTCCGCGGCCTCCGTCTTCACCACGATGCGGGAGGCATCCACGGTCTCCACGATGCCGGAGCGCTTCGCGGTGACGGTGACGCCGGAGTCGCGAGCCACCACGCGCTCGATGCCGGTGCCGACGAGGGGAGCCTCGGTGCGGATGACCGGGACCGCCTGGCGCTGCATGTTCGAGCCCATCAGCGCGCGGTTCGCGTCGTCGTTCTCGAGGAACGGCACGAGCGAGGCCGCGACGGACACGAGCTGGTTGGACGCCACGTCCATCAGCGTCACGTCCTTCGGGTCGGACAGGATGAAGTCACCACCGCGACGGGCGGGCACGAGATCCTCGACGAAGGCACCGTCGGCGTGCGTGGGCGCGGAGGCCGGCGCGATGACGTGGTGCTTGCCGTCGAACTCCTGGTCCTCGTCCATGGCGTCCATGAACTTGACCTCGGGGAGGACCTTGCCGTCGATGACCTCGCGGTACGGCGTCTCGATGAAGCCGAACTCGTTGACGCGGGCGAACGTGGACAGCGACGCGATGAGGCCGATGTTCGGACCTTCCGGCGTCTCGATCGGGCAGATACGACCGTAGTGGGTCGGGTGCACGTCGCGAACGTCGAAGCCGGCGCGCTCACGGGTCAGACCGCCGGGCCCGAGGGCCGACAGGCGGCGCTTGTGGGTGATCTCGGACAGCGGGTTCGTCTGGTCCATGAACTGGGACAGCTGGCTGGACCCGAAGAACTCCTTGATGACCGCGCTCACCGGCTTGCTGTTGATGAGCTCGTTCGGCATGAGCGCCTCGACCTCGGAGAGGCTCATGCGCTCCTTGATCGCCTTGCCCATGCGATCGAGGCCGACCCGGTACTGGTTCTCGAGCAGCTCGCCCACCGCGCGGACGCGGCGGTTGCCGAGGTGATCGATGTCGTCGACCTGGCCCTTGTTGTTCTTGAGGTCGATCAGGTACTTGACCACGTTCAGGATGTCCTGGCGGGTCAGGGTCGTCTGCTCGAGCGGGACATCGACGCCCAGCTTGTGGTTCAGCTTGTGCCGGCCCACGCGCGACAGGTCGTACTTCTCGCTGTTGAAGAACAGGTTCTCGAAGTGCTGCTGGGCGGTGTCCCAGGTGGGCGGGTCACCGGAGCGGAGGCGGCGGTAGATCTCGATGATCGCCTCCTCCATGCTCTCGATCTTGTCGACGAGGAGCGTGTCGCGGAGGAAGGACCCGACCAGGAGCCCGTCGATGAAGAGGACGTGGAACTCCTCGATGCCCGCACCGAGCACCTTCGCCACGCTCTCGTCCGTCAGCTTCTCGTTGCACTCGACGAAGATGCGGCCGGTCTCCATGTCGACGATGTCGAACGCGGACACCTTGCCGATGATCTCCTCCTCGGAGATCGGGATGATGCCGACCTCGACCACGCGCTCGCGGCCGTCGACCACGCGGGTCTCGTCGCGCAGCATCTCCAACTTCCGCATCTTGCGGAGGATGTTCTTGAGGAACTTCTTGTCCTTCTTGCAGATGACGGACCCGTCGGGCGCGATCACGTCCACGGTGGCCTTCTGCTGGAACAGCAGGTCGGAGGTGGTCTCCTTGAACCAGCCCTCGGAGGTCCGGAAGATCCGCTCGGACTCGTAGAAGTAGTTGAGCAGCGACTCGGTGTCGTACCCGAGGGCCCGCAGGAGGACCGTCGCGGGGAGCTTCCGGCGACGATCGATCCGGACGTACAGGATGTCCTTGGTGTCGAACTCGAAGTCGATCCAGGAACCCTGGTTCGGGATGATGCGGGCGCTGAAGATCTCCTTCTGACCGCCCGTCTTGCTGCGGCTGCTGTCGAAGAAGATGCCCGGGCTGCGGTGGAGCTGGGAGACCACCACGCGCTCGGTGCCGTTGATGATGAACGTGCCGTTCTCGGTCATCAGCGGGATCTCGCCGAAGTAGACCGGCTGCTCCTTGATGTTCGAGACCGTACGGGTGCCGGACTCGGAGTCCACGTCCCAGACGACCAGGTGGACCGTGACCTTGATCGGCGCCGAGAACGTCATGCCGCGCTCGCGGCACTCGTCGACGTCGTACTTCGGCTGCTCGAGCTCGTACGAGACGAACTGCAGCGAGGCACGGCCGGAGAAGTCCTCGATCGGGAAGACGCGCTTGAACACGGCCTGAAGGCCCACGTCCTCGCGGTCCTCGGGCTTGGTCTCGGGCTGGAGGAAGGCGTCGTAGGAACGCTTCTGGATCTCGATGAGGTTGCTGACCTCGAGCACCGTCTGGATCTTCGAGAAGCTCCGGCGGTACCGGTAGTTGTTCGCCAACAACTTGGACATCGGGGGACTCCGTGCGGGAGGCAGTGCGCCGACCTGATCGGCAGAGCCGATCGCTCGCACGCCGCGGTCGGCGACCGGCGTGCGACCCGTAGGTGGGGTGCGGTGAGCACCCGGGCCCTGGGTTCCGGGCGTCGGATCCGGCTTGGATCCGAGCCCAGGGCCGAGCGCGATCCCCGGAGGACCCGGGGACCGCGGAAGTCGACGCTACTTGACCTCGACGGTCGCGCCGATCTCCTCGAGCTTCTTCTTGATGGCGCCCGAGTCGTCCTTGGAGGCGGCCTCCTTGACCTTGCCCGGGAGGGCCTCGACGAGCGCCTTGGCCTCCTTGAGGCCCAGGCCGGTGATCTCGCGGACCACCTTGATCACGTTGATCTTGGCGGTGTCGGGGTACCCGGTCAGGATCACGTCGAACTCGGTCTGCTCCTCGACGGGAGCGGCGGCCGCGCCGACGCCGGGCATCGCGCCCATCATGACGGGGGCGGAGGCCTTGACGCCCAGCTCGTTCTCGAGCGTCTCGATGAGGCCCTTGACCTCGGAGAGCTTGAGGTTCTTGATGTACTCGACGACGTCGTTCTGGGAAAGGGACATGTTGTTCTCACTCCGGATGCCGGGCAGGAGCCGGCCGATTCATGGATCGTGGTTTGACGGAAGTTCCGGACGAACCGGTTCCTACCCTTGCTCTTCCAGCTTCTGGGCGTAGTTGTTGAGGAGGTACAGCAGGTCGCGCGCGGGCGCCTGCATGACACCGAGGAGATCGCGCGGCGCCGCCTGGATGGTGGCGAGCAGCATCGACTGGAGCTCTTCCTTGGAGGGGAGCTCCGCGACCGCGAGCAGGCCCTTCTCGTCGAGGATTTCCCCGTCGAAGTAGCCGGCCTTGACCTTGATGTTCTCGTTGTCCTTCGTGTACGTCTTGACCAGCTTCGCGGCAGCGATCGGGTCCTCACCGGAGACGATGAGGCCGACGTTGCCGATGAAGTGATCGGCGAGCGACTCCTTGCCGGTCCCCTCGAGGGCGCGGACCGCCAGGGTGTTCTTCACGACCTTGAAGTACACACCGAGGGGCTCGCAGGTCCGACGGATCTTGTCCATCTGGGGGACGGTGGAGCCACGGAAGTCGGTCAGGACCACGAGACCGCCGGCAGTGAACTGCTGGTGGAGCTCGTCGACCATCTGTGCCTTTTCTTCACGGTTCACCGGTCACCTCGCTTCGCTGGCGACGCGGACGACCTCGTTCGCGTCGAGACGGACGCCGGGGCCCATGGTCGTGGAGAGCGCGACGCTCTTCACGTAGGTTCCCTTCGCCGTGGCCGGCTTGAGACGGAGGAGGAGCTGGGCGAGGGCAACCAGGTTGTCCTTGAGCTGCTCTTCCTTCATCGAGGCCTTGCCGATGGAGACGTGCACGATGCCGGCCTTCTCGACCTTGAAGTCGATCCGACCAGCCTTCACCTCACGGACCGCTTCCGCGACCTGCTCGGGACCGACGACGGACCCGGTCTTCGGGTTCGGCATCAGACCGCGCGGGCCGAGGACACGACCGAGACGCCCGACCTTGGCCATCAGGTTTCGCACCGAGATGGCCTTGTCGAAGTCGGTCCAGCCGTCGTTGATCTTGTTGATCAGCTCGTCGGCCCCGACCTCGTCAGCGCCGGCCTCGAGAGCGGCGCGCGCGGCGTCACCCTCTGCGAACACGACGACCCGGACGGTCTTCCCACTACCGTGGGGCAGGGAGAGGGCGCCTCGGACCATCTGGTCCGCCTGCCGCGGGTTGACCCCGAGGCGGAACGCCACGTCGACGGATTCGTCGAACTTGGCATTGGCGGTCTTCTTCACCAGCTCGACGCCGTGATCGACGCCGTAGCGGGTCCCCTGATCCACGAGCTCGCGCACTGCGCGAAATCGCTTTCCTTGTGCCACTCGACATCTCCTCGCCGAAGCCCGGAGGCTGCGGCACGTGCGGGCGGGGTGAACGGGAAGGCGGCTCTCCCTCCCCCGGACCGTCACAAGTGGCGCTTGCGCGCCGGTGGACCCGATCGACGGTGGCTCGTCGGCCGGGGTGCTCTCCTCTGCGGAGGCGAGGTCAGGCGACCTCGATCCCTGCGGAGCGAGCGGTGCCCGTGACCTGGCGGACTGCCGCCTCCAGGCTCGTGCAGTTCAAATCGGGAAGCTTGGTCTTGGCGATCTCCTCGACCTGCGCCATCGTCACCTTGCCGACCTTGTTCCGGTTCGGCTGCCCCGAGCCCTTCTCGATCTTGGCTGCCTTGAACAGCAGGACCGGGACCGGTGGGGTCTTGGTGATGAAGGTGAAGCTGCGGTCGGAGTAGACCGTGATCACCACGGGGATGATCAGGCCCTCGCCTGCGAGCGGCTTGGTGGCGTTGTTGAACTCGTCGCAGAACTGCTTGATGTTCACGCCGGCCTGGCCGAGCGCCGGACCGACCGGGGGCGCCGGACGAGCCATGCCCGCGGGGATCTGCAGCTTGATGTTGTTGACGACCTTCTTGGCCATGGGAGTCTCCGGAGAGCGTCTGCCGCGGGCGGTGCCGAGCGGCGGGATTCCCGGGCTCACACCCGGGAACGAAGGGAATCGGGATCAGGTCAGGAGAGCTTCTCGACCTGGTGGAACGACAGCTCGGTCGGGACCGGCCGGCCGAACATGTTGATGACGACGCGCAGCTTGCCGCGCGCCTCGTTGACCTCTTCCACGGTGCCGCGCATCGAGGCGTACCGGCCTTCGGTGAGGCGGACCTCCTCGCCGACCGTGAACTCCATGACCGGCCGCGGCTCCTCCTCGGGAGAGAGGAGCGAGGTCACGCGCGCCACCTCGGACTCGGGGACCGGCGGTGGGTTCCGCATGTCGCCCACGAATCCCGTCACCTTCGGCGTGTTCTTCACGAGGTGCCAGGTCTCGTTGTCGAGATCCATCTCGACCAGCATGTACCCGGGGTAGAATCGGCGAGTCACCTTGCGCTTCGTCTTCGGATCCACGACCACCTCGGACGGGACGAGCACGCGCCCGAACCGGGTTCCGAGATCGTGCTGCTCGATCCGCTGCTGCAAGGCCTTCATGGCCTTGTCCTCGGATCCGGACAGCGTGTGGACGGCATACCACCGCATCGTCATCGTTCGCGAGCTCCCGCGGCGCCACGGCGCCGGACGGCGCCTACCTCTCCGTGAAGAGGACGAGGTCGGCCAGGTTCTTCCAGGTGAGGTCATAGAGGGCGAGGACGCCCGCGGTGAACAAGGTGGTCAGGATGACCGTGGTCGAGGCACGCACCGACTCGTCACGCGACGGCCAGGTGACACGGAGCAGCTCTCCCACGACCTCGCCGGCGAACTCGAGCGCGCGCCGGCTCCGGATCAGCCCCACGAAGGTCGCCAGGCTCCCCAACAGGGCGATGGCCGAGCTCGTGTTGACGAGCCCGCCGACCCGGGTGTCCGGGACACCGAACTCGGTGAACCCCGACACCAGCGCGGCCTGGAGCGTGAACCCGACCGCGACCGCAGCGAGCACGAACGCCAGCAGGACGAACCGTTGCTTGGACAAGTGAGCCTCGAAGGATTCCGGGACCGGCGCCCGGCGTTAGCAAGCGACGTGCCAGCTAGCTCGACTGCGACCGGTACGCAAGCGAGCCGCCGCTCGGACTCTGGTAAACCAGGTTCCGAAGCCGGCGGTGCGTGGGGACATCCGCGCTTGGATGATCACGCGGAGGCAGATGTCAAGCCCCGCGCGATCCTCCGGGTCAGTCGATGACCTTGGCGACGACGCCGGCACCCACGGTCCGGCCGCCCTCGCGGATGGCGAAGCGGAGCTGCTCCTCCATCGCGATCGGCATGATCAGCTCGACCTCGATCGTCACCCGGTCGCCCGGCATGACCATCTCGACGCCCTCGGGCAGCTTGATCGAGCCCGTCACGTCCGTCGTCCGGAAGTAGAACTGCGGCCGGTACCCGGCGAAGAACGGCTTGTGACGGCCGCCCTCCTCCTTCTTCAGGATGTAGACCTCGCCCACGAACTTCGTGTGCGGCTTGATGGACTTCGGAGCCGCCAGCACCTGCCCGCGCTCCACGTCCTCGCGCTTCACGCCGCGCAGCAGCGCCCCGATGTTGTCACCGGCCTGCCCCTGGTCCAGCAGCTTCCGGAACATCTCCACGCCCGTCACCGTCGTCGACGTCGTGTCCTTGATGCCCACGATCTCGATCGTGTCGCCGACCTTCACGATGCCGCGCTCCACGCGACCCGTCGCCACCGTCCCACGACCCGAGATCGTGAACACGTCCTCCACCGGCATCAGGAACGGCTGGTCCACCAGACGCACCGGCGTCGGGATGTACGCGTCCACCGCCTCCATCAGCTTCAGGATCGCCGGCTCCCCGATCTCCGAGCGGTCCCCGTTGAGCGCCAGCAGCGCGGACCCGCGGATGACCGGGGTGTCGTCGCCGGGGAACTCGTACGAGGACAGCAGCTCGCGGACCTCCATCTCCACCAGCTCGAGCAGCTCCTCGTCATCCAGCTGGTCCACCTTGTTCAGGAACACCACGATGTACGGAACCTGCACCTGACGGGCCAGGAGCACGTGCTCCCGCGTCTGCGGCATCGGGCCGTCCGCCGCGCTCACCACCAGGATCGCGCCGTCCATCTGCGCCGCGCCCGTGATCATGTTCTTGATGTAGTCCGCGTGGCCCGGGCAATCGACGTGCGCGTAGTGCCGGTTCGGAGTCTCGTACTCCACGTGCGACGTGTTGATCGTGATGCCCCGCGCCTTCTCCTCGGGAGCCTTGTCGATCTGGTCGTACGCCAGGAACTTCGCGCCGCCCTTCTCCGCCAGCACCTTGGTGATCGCCGCCGTCAGCGTCGTCTTCCCGTGGTCCACGTGACCGATCGTGCCGATGTTCACGTGGGGCTTGGTGCGCTCGAACTTCTCCTTGGCCATCGGCGTCTCCTGCTGGTCCGGGTGCACCCCGGGAAAGGTGGTCGCCGGTCTGGGCCGGCGGAGGTGTCAAAGGGCTGGTCGATGGGCGTCCCGGCTTGCGAGCCAGGGAGCTGCGGACCGTTGTTCTCGGGTCGGCGGCGCGCCGCCATCCGCGAAGAGAGAGGAGAGAGCCCATGACCGGACTTGAACCGGTGACCTCGTCCTTACCAAGGACGTGCTCTGCCAACTGAGCTACATGGGCGTGGAGCGGGAAACGGGACTCGAACCCGCGACCCTCAGCTTGGAAGGCTGATGCTCTACCAACTGAGCTACTCCCGCTGGTTTCCCGGGTGACCGGGAGGTCTGCGAGGCCAGCACGCGCACAGGCGGCGCCGGCGTCGAGAAGGGTGTGGGGGGAGCTGGATTCGAACCAACGAAGGCAATGCCGGCAGGTTTACAGCCTGCTCCCTTTGGCCACTCGGGCATCCCCCCACGGGAACACATGTGATTCAGAGAACGCACCCGACGCGCGGGTGACCGTTTCCAGGCTGGCGACGGGAATCGAACCCACAACCTGCTGATTACAAATCAGCTGCTCTACCAGTTGAGCTACACCAGCAGCGAACCGGACCAGTGCGCCCTTATGCGTGCGTCCTGGGGCTGTCAAGAGCGGTCGAGACGGGTCCGGTCAGCCGGGGATCCTGAACCACTCCGCCGGGAGCGAGGCCGCAGGATCGAGCTTGTCGATCTCGACCACGTCGGTCGCCCCACCGCGCACGGTCGTGATCCGCCCGGGCAGTCGCCGTCCCTTGTCGTTGCCGTAGTCGCGGAACTCGTGGACCACGGTCTGATCGCCCTCACCGAAGCGGATGCGGACCGGACGGGCGTCCTGCGTCAGCTCCACCTCGATCGGCTGCGTGGTGGCGTCACCGGCGTACCCGAGGCGGCGCGTGGGGGCGCCGTCGAACGTGCCCGCACCGAGGACGACCATCCGCTCGAACTCCCGACGGGTGGCCACCGCGTCGCCGAGCTGGAGCAGGAGCGGAAGCACCTCGGTCGGCCCCAGGGCGTCGACCAGCATCCGGGCCTTCTCTTCGTTCTGCTCGGCCCAGGCACCTCCTGCGACCGAGAGCCAGGCCTTGCCCCCGGACAGCAGGATCCTGGACGGGACGACGTCCCCCTCCACCTTCTCGATCTGGACGTAGACGGCGCCGTTTCCGTCCGTCGCCCAGGTGTGGTCCGCGACCCGGCCGTCAGGCAAGGTCCGTCGGTACGCCAGCAGGAGCCGGCCGTCATCGCGCACGGCATCCGCGAGCTTGCCCGCGTTCAGCGCCGCGACCGCCTCGGCCAGCGGCCCGGAGCCGTCTTCACGCTCGACCTCCGCCACCACCGTCGCTCCCTGGCTCGGCTCGAGCTCCGCCACCCGTGCGGCCGTGCGCCCGTCGCTTCGGAACACGCTCACGGGAGCGTCGATCGCGTCCGCGACCTTCTGGGCGGCCTCGGACGCGCCAGCCTGGTCCCCGAAGCCCTCGCCACGGACCAGGAAGCGCCACCCCTCACCGTCCACGAACCGCCGCACGACGCGAACGTCGACGCCGGTCGGCGCGATCTCCGTCTGCCAGGCGGTGGCGTCGGCCCGCTGCGGGCGGTCCAGGGTCTCGAGGTACCAGTCGTCGGCCAGCGCCACGGCGCTGTGGAACAGCAGGAAGAGCATGGGGAGCTCCGGAGGGGAGAGGATGGAGTAGGAGAGGAGGGGAGAGGAGATGAACGAGGAGGAGATCGACGGGGTGCTCGGTGAGCTCCAGCGGCTGGTGGGGATGCCGCTGTCCAACGTCTGGCAGCCTGCGCGGGACCGGGTGGTCCTCGGATGGCGCGATGGAACGCTGCTCGTCATCGTACCCCGAGGTCCGCTCGCGCGCTTGCACACCATCGCGTCACGTCCCACGAACCCAGCTCGTCCCTTCAGTTTCCAGGGGGCCTGCCGCGCGAGGCTCCAGGGGCCGTGCACGTCGATGGGGCGCGCGCCCACCGAGCGCATCGTTCGCCTCGCCTTCGCGAGTGGTGCGCTGGAGCTGCGGCTCACCGGGCGTTCGGGGGGCCTGTGGTTGCTCGACGACGAGGGACGTGTGGTCGCGTCGCTCGAGGGACCGGCGCCCGAAGCCCTGCCAGACCTGCCCGAGCGGGGTGTCTCCCGCGGCACGACGCGCTTCCGACCCGAGGGCGACCAGACCTGGAACGACGCGGCAGAGCGTCGGTTCGCGGCGGAGGAACGGCGACGGCGGGAGAAGGAGCTGCGGGGGCGGCTGGAGCGGTCCCTGGCTCGGGCCATCCAGCACCACGTGCGCCTGCTGGAGAATCTCGGTCGCGATCTGGAGCGCGCCGAGGCCGGCCCCGAAGTGCGGCATCGCGCCGACCTGCTCACGGCGAACCTCTGGCGCTGCGAGCGCGGCACCCGGGTCGTCGACGTCGAAGACTGGGAGACGGGGCAGACGGTGACGCTGACGCTCCCGGACGACCTGGGCTCGCCGCAGAACGTGGCCCAGCGCTGGTTCCAGCAGGCACGCCGCCTGGAGCGGATGGGCGACCACGTGCTGCAGCGGATGGATGGCGTGGAGCGGGAGCTGCGCGAGCTGCGCGCCCGGGCGGAGCGGCTGGACGAGCTGCCCCTGGAGGAGCTGGTCCGGCTGGAGCGCAGCCTGCCGCGTGACGAGCGCCGCTCGGGCCCCGCACCGTCGCTGCCGTGGGAGGAGTGGACGGGCCCCGGCGGTCTACGGATCCGCGTCGGGCGCAACGAGGCGGGCAACCGGCGCCTCGTCTTCCAGGCCTCGAAGGGTCACGACTGGTGGATGCACCTCAAGGATCGCCCCTCCGCCCACGTGGTGCTGTCGGTGGCCAAGGGGGCCTCCCCTTCCCTGCCTCACCTCCTGGCTGGCGCCCAGCTCCTCCTCCAGCGAGCGGGGATGGGAGACGGCGAGGGGGCGGAGGTGCAGTACGCTCGGGTGCGTGACCTCCGCTCGGTGCCCGGCGGCGGCGCGACCGTGACCGTGTCCGAGGAGCGCGTCCTGCGGGCGACGCGACGCGCGTCGGAGCTCTCGGGATGGGCGCCGGCGTGACCCGGTCTTGTCCTTTCCGTCGGCGGTAGTAAGTTCCCGACCCCCGAGGACCTGGAATGCGCGACCCCTACGCCGTGCTGGGTGTCGACCGACGCGCCGACACCGACACCATCCGAAAGCGGTACCGCAAGCTCGCCAAGGAGTACCACCCGGACCTGAACAAGGATCCGAAGGCAGAGGAGCGCTTCAAGGAGATCAACGCCGCGTACGACATCGTGGGCGACGAGGACAAGCGCAAGGCGTGGGACGAGTTCGGTGAGGCGTCCACGCGACCCGGCTTCAACGCCGAGCAGGCCCGGGCGTGGCGGTCGACCGGCGGAGGCTTCGGCTTCGGCGGAGGAGGCCCGGGCGCGGGCGGTGTGGACGTGGAGGACCTGCTCGGGTCCTTGTTCGGCGGCGGAGGCGGAGGTCGCGGGCGACGGGGACAGGACCAGCAGGTCGAGATCCGCGTCGACTTCATGACCACGGTGCTCGGGGGTGAGCGGCAGGTCAGCCTCCGCCGGCCCGACGGCACCACCGAGCCGGTGCGCGTCCCGATCCCTGCGGGAGCCCGGGAGGGCGGAAAGGTGCGCCTCAAGGGCCAGGGGCTGCCCCCGCGCGGCGGCGGGCCGTGCGGCGACCTGATCGTGATCCTCGACGTGCCGGACCACCCGCTGCTCCGCCGCGAGGGCGACGACCTCGAGATGGACGTGCCGATCACGGTGCTGGAGGCGCTCCAGGGTGCAGCCGTCACCGTCCCCACGCCGACGGGCGACGTGAAGGTGACGGTCCCGGCAGGCGCTCGATCCGGTGCTCGACTCAGGATCAAGGGGCGCGGCGTGCAGAAGCGCGGGACCCCGGGCGACCTCTACCTCGTGCTCCGCCCCACGGTGCCTCCGTCCACCGATCCGGAGGTGATCGCCGCAGCCGAGCGGATGGAGGCGGCGTACACCGAGGACATCCGCGGAGCCCTCAAGCTGTAGCCCTCAGCGGGAGACCTGCAGCCGCATGATGGTCTTGCCGACACCCACGGTGTCGCCGGACTGGAGCTTGCTGAAGTTGATCCGGCGCCCGTTGTGGTAGGTGCCGTTCGTCGAGCCCAGGTCGCGCAGGAAGATCATGTCCCGCCCGAACACCTCGATCACGGCGTGGTGACGGCTGACCTCCACGTCCGAGAGCGGGACCTCGCCCTGGCGACGCCCCACCGCCACGTTGCCCCGCGTGAAGCGGAACACCTTGCCCGCGTCGAGGCCCGCGATGACCTCCACGACCGCGTTGAGGCCCGGGGGCAGCCGCAGGTCCTGACCGATCACGTCCGCGGGTGCGCGACCGCGCTCGTTGCCGCTGCGCAGCTCGACCAGCTCTTCGTCGAGGAGCCAGGCGATCTCGAGCTGGGAGGGGCTCGTCCGCGGAGACTCCGACTTCTCCCGAGGGTCCTCTCCCACGTACAGGACCATGCGACTCGATCCGACGGTGATCTCGGCGCCCGGCTTGAGCACCGCCTCACGGACCAACCTGCCGTCCACCATCGTCCCGTTCGTGGAACCGAGATCCTGCAGGACGAACCCGTCCTCCTTGCTCAGGATGCGGCAGTGCGCGCCCGACACCAGCGGATCGTCCAGGATCAGGTCGCCCTTCTTGCGCCCCACGATCAGCGGCTTGTCCGAGTGCAGCGGGACGTTCAGCCCGCGCCGGATGCCGCTGACGATCTGCAGGAATGCGGTGTCCACCTTCAGGCGCTCCGCTGCGCGCGCCGCTGCTGACGCCCCTTCCAGAACTGGTGGAAGCGACCGGGCAGGGGGCGGCCCAGGGCCTCCTCCAGACGGACCCCGATCTCGCCGACGCGCTCGAGGTCGACGCCGGTCACCGGTCCGAACCCCGGCGAGGGCTCCTGCCGCTCGTCCAACCGCTCGAACAGGTGGACCAGATCCTGGGTGCACGCGTTGCCGGCCGCACCGGGCGCGTACGGGCAGCCCCCCACGCCCGACACCGAGCCGTCGAACGTCGTGATGCCCTCCTGCCACGCAGCCCACACGTTCACGAGCGCCGTGCCACGCGTGTCGTGGAAGTGCAGCGCGATGCGCTCCTTCGGGACGCCCGCCGCAGCCAGGCGACGCACCATCGTCACCACCTGGGCCGGGTGCCCCATGCCGGTCGTGTCGCCGAGGGCGATCTCGTCGGCCCCGGCCTCCAGCAACGACAACGCCAGGGCCTCGACGCGCGCCGGGTCCACGGCCCCTTCGTAGGGGCAACCGAACACGGTGGAGATGTACGACCGAACAGACATGGCGTCGCTCTTCGCCGCCGCGATGACCTTGCGGGTCTCGGCCAGCGACTCCTTCATGGTGCGGTTCACGTTCTTGAGGTTGTGCGTCTCCGACGACGACATGAACGTGCAGATGTGGCGGAGCCCCGTCTCCATGGCGCGATCGAGACCGACCGCGTTGGGGACGAGCGCCCAGAACCGCACGTCGGGCGCCTCGGGCAGCCCGCGCACCACCTCGGCGGCGTCGGCGAGCTGCGGCACCCACCGCGGCCGGACGAACGAGGTGACCTCGATGTCCTTGAACCCAGCCCCGACGAGCGCCCGCGCGAGCGCGAGCTTCTCCTCGGTCGGGACCACCACCGCCTCGTTCTGGAGGCCGTCCCTCAGGCACACCTCGAACAGCCGCACCGCCGGGCCCATCCGCTGCCCTCCGCGGCGAGAGCCTAACACGTGTGGGACCGCTCCACCGATCGTTGTCCGGCGCGGAACGGTTCGTTTCCCTCCACCCCGCACACCGGCAGATACGGCCACACCGGGAGGTACCGATGACCACGACCGAGACGAACCGCCGTCACCTGGTGGAGCTGCTGGAAGGCCTGAGCACCGGGCGACTCATGGAGGTCTTCGAGAAGTTCTATGCCGACGACGTCGTGATGATGGAGAACGGCGAGCCCGATCCCACGCGGGTCGGGAAGGAGGCCAACCGGGCCTACGAGCAGTACTTCGCGGACAAGGCGCAGTGGCACGGCGCGAAGATGGGCCCGGTGATCGTGGACGGCGACCACAGCGCCTACGAGATGTGGATGGACTTCACCATCGACGGGCAGCGCGTCGTGCGGACGCAGGCGGCCATGCAGTGGTGGAAGGACGGTCGGATCGTGAAGGAGGTCTTCTACTACAAGCCCTGACCGGCGTTCCGGGGGCGCCTCCGCCGTGGTGTACGCTGTGCGGCCGAGGAGCTCCCATGCTGTTGCTCGCTTGCTGGTGGTCCGCGTTCGGCGCGGACGACCCGCCGCCCACCGAACCCACCGACGCCGAGTCCACCGACCCGGTCGACGGTGAGCCGAACGTCGCTCCGGAGGAGGCCCCCGAGCCCGCCGAGCCACCCGAACCCCAGGCCGAGCCGCCCGAGCCCCAGCCCGAGCAGGCTCCGAACCTGATGGTGGGGCACTTCGTCGAGGCCACGACCACGATGTTGGCGGTGGCCGTCAACCGGGTCGACGTGGCGCGGAGCCACGCGCAGCGGATCGTGGACACGGCAGGCGCACCCGATCCGCTGGTGGCCGCGGCTCGCGAGGTGGCGGACTGCAAGAAGGTGTCCTGCGCGTCGGAAGCCGTCGGACGCATGGGCAGCACCTGCGCGGACTGCCACCTCACGACGGGCCACGGCCCCGTGCCGCACGACATGGGCGCCATCCCGGGCAAGGACGCCCGCGAGCGTCACATCTACGCCGCGACCTTCGCCTGGGTCGGCCTGATCACGCCGAAGCAGCCGACGCTGTTGATGGGCCTGTCGAACGTCGTCCCCCCCGTCGACCGCGACACGATGTCCGACAAGGTCGGGCACGCCGCCGACGCCTTCCGCGCCAGCCTGGCGGAGGCGGTCGCCGCCGAGAGCCTCGAGGATCGCGCCGAGGCGTTCGGGCAGGTGCTCGAGGGCTGCGCCGCGTGCCACGAGCAGACCCTGGAGACACGGGAACGATCGCGCCGCTGAAGCACGGCCTCTGGTCCGAGCGGGCCCACACCCCGTCGACATCACCTACACTGCCCGCCGGAGACACCATGGACCTCGCGGGCATCCCCCTTCCCCACCTGGACCGTGAAGCCGCATCAGCGGCGCGAAACCTGCTCGATCGGTGCCTGGCCCACCTGGCGGAGCCGGAGGACGCCGCGACGGCGAAGGCGCTGGAGGAGGCGGAGAGCCACGTCCGCCGAGGACCCAACCTGCGGCCGGGCGAGATCCTCGATCGCCGATTCCTGTTGGTCGAGGCGCGCGCGCCCGGCTCGCTCGCCGGTCGGTGGCAGGGCTTCGACCTCGTCACGCGCGCCAACGTGGCGATCCGTGTCCTGCACCCGCAGCACCTGACGGACCCGACCCTCTGGGATCGGTTCGTGGCGGGGCCGCGAGCGCAGAACCAGCTCGCGACGGCCGACGCGACGCCCCCCGTGGCCGATGCGATGGCCTTCGATCGCGAGTGGGCCGGCTTCGCCTACGCAGTCCTCGACGAGCCCGGCGAGCCGCTCACGAGTCGGATCGGGCACCTCGATCGGGACGGTCGCCTGGAGCTGCTGCTCGAGATCGTGGAGGCGACCCAGCGCATGCACCAGGCCGGCGTGGCGCACGGTGCGCTCTCTCCCGACACCGTGCTGGTCGGACCCCGAGGCGACATCCGGCTGACCGACGTGGGCCTCTACGGTGGGGCCGTGATGGGCCTCTACGTCGCCCCCGAGTCCGCCAACCCGAGCTGGATCGCGACCCCCGCGAGTGATGTCTACCTGCTCGGTCTGCTCGCCCTGACGGTGCTGCGGGACGCTCCCCTGCCCTACTGGGTCGTGCGCGAGCCCGAGGAGGTGCTGTCCGAGGTCGAGCCCAGCACCGATCCCGATCGGGTGGAGGAGCTCCGCGATCTCCTCCGGCGCATGCTCCACTGGAAGGCCGAGCTCCGACCGTCGGTCGAGGAGGTCCGGGTCACGCTGCTCGGAGACCTGGAGGACCAGATCCTGCTGGCGCGCCGCTCCCTCGAGATGGGGCGGAACCACGTCGCCGTCGACCGGTTCCAGGCCGTGCTCGGGGAGCGCCCCCAGGACCGCCAGCTCCGACGCTCGTTGTCCGAGGCCCTCCGTGCGGTCGGACGACCCGCCGACGCCGCCCGCGCGCTGGCCGAAGCGACCCTGCTCGTGGGTGACGACGAGGCAGAGCTCGCCGTGGACCTCTCGGTGCTGCGGGCGCTGGCCGAGGAGACGGGCGACGACCGACCCTACGTCGACACCCTGGAGGCGTTGGCGGAGGACGAGTCGGCGACGCGCGACATCGCGCTGCTCGAGCTGGCGAGGTTCCGCAAGGACGTGCTGGCCGACTGGGAGTCGGTGCTCGCCAACCACCGCACCCGTGGCCAGGCCCGCGAGGCCCTCGAGAACCTGGTCCGACTGGCGGAGGCCGATCCGCGCCGGAAGGTCCGGTGGGGCCGGGACCTGTACACCTACGTCGACGATCCCGCCCGGGGAGCGACGCTGGCGCACGACCTGGGCTCGACGTTCCTCGAGCAGCTCGGCGATCCGGACAACGGTCTGCTGTGGCTCGACCGTGCGCTGACGGCCGGACACCCGGACCCCGAGCTCCCCGTCCGTGTTCGTCAGCTCCGGACCGCCCGCGGTGACTGGGCCAAGACCGTCGACCTGCTGGAGCAGGAAGCGGAGCGCGCCGAAGGTGCGGAGAAGCTCGCGCTCCTGCGAGCGGCCTCCGACACCGCCCGATGGGCGCTCGGCGAGGACGAGCACGCGGCCGAGCTCTGCGCCAGGCGTGTGGAGCTCGACCCGAAGGACGACGACGCCCTGCGCCACGTGGCCCGTCGCGCGACCCTCGAGGGGCGGCGGGAGTCGGCGGCGCGCGCCCTCGCGGCCATCACCGAGCCGCGTCCCGAGGACTCCTGCCGCGCGATCGACGCCTGGATGGCGGCAGGCAAGCCCGACGAGGCGCTGGCCCAGGTACAGCTCGGGCGGGAGCGCTGGCCGGGACACGTCGGGATCCTCCAGCGTGCCCTGGTGATCGCGCTGCAGGTGGGCGCGGACGAGATGCTCCCCGTCGTGGCGCGGGAGCTGGTGGATCGCGTCGGGCCGGGTGGAGCCAGCCGACGCGAGGCGCTGCTGGTCCTCGGGGACACGGCCCGCAAGGACGGTCTGCTCGAGGTGTCGGCCCGTCACTACCAGGAGGTCCTGCTGGACGACCCCCTGGACAGCTCCGCCTGGTGGGGGTTGGTCCAGGTGGCCTGGGTGGCGGGGCGGACGGGTGCCGAGCCCGCCTGGCTGCGGGCCGCCCCGAAGCGGTTCCCGCCGCAGGAGGCGCTCGCACGGCTGATCGGCGGGTTGCTCGACGCCGGCGCCGTCATGGCGTGGCTCCTGCGCGCCGACGGCGACGTGAGCACGGACGGCTCGCGGCTGGAGCGCGCCGGGATGGTGGTCGACCTGCTGCTCCGACACGGGCTCGTGGACGCGCGGCTCTTCGACGACCTCGCCGCCCTCGCCGGCGAGGACCACCAGGGCTGGGTCGAAGCCGTGCGTCGTCTCTGGTACGGCTCCGCTCGCACCGATGTGGCCTTTCCGGTCGCCGCCGCACACACCTGGTGCCCGACCGATGGCCCGGACCACTTCCGTCGGACCCACCGTGTGCCCATCGGCACCGTCCAGCCCGGCCCCACCCGTCCACCGGGAGCGTTGTCGGACGCGGACGCCTGGGGCGAGCTGCTGGTGCGCGAGGAGGATCTCCAGTTCAGCGAGGAGGGGGAGGCCCCACCGCCGATCGAGCCCGATCGCCGACCGGCGATCATCGCGACGAACGGCGTCGCCGTCCCCGTCGACCCCCTCCTGATCGTCGGCAGCGGTCCGACCGCCCACGTCGAGCTGGACGAGGACGACGTGGACGAGCGCGCTCGCTTCGAGCAGCGTTGTGGTCGTGTGTACGTGGTCGCGACCGAGCCCGTCGAGGTGAACGGACGTCCGTCACGCGAGGCGAGGCTCGACGACGGCGCGCTGATCACGATCGACGGGCATCCCATGCGGTTCGTGGCCGACCTGCCGCCCGACGTGGCCATCCCCACCCTGCCCGCCGACACGCACGAGGAGGAGGACACGATCCCCGGCCTGAAGGTGGAGACCTCCTTCGGGCTCGACGATCCCACCGACGTGGCGATGGATCAGGATCCGATCCGAGCGGCCCTGTTCTTCAGGCTCGACGGCGCGGAGCGGATCCTGCCCCTGGTGGGCGAGCGAGTGGTGATCGGACCCGAGGCGGACGCCGACCTGAAGATCGGGGAAGGTACGGGCTGGCACGCCCGCATCGAACACCCCACGCTCGGCATCTACCAGATCGAGCTGCAGGGGGTGGCGGGTCCCGGTGGGCCGGGCCAGCCGAAGCTGCTGACCCAGGGGGAGCGGTTCACGATCGCGGACGTGGACTTCGAGTTCCAGGTGGTCGAGGCTCGGACGCCCGCCCCCGCACCGCCGCGCGCGCCACCCGAGTTCCGGCGCGACGACCGCCTGCCGAGCCTGTTCCTCGACGACGTCCCCGGCGGACGGACCCTGATGATCACGCGCGACACCTTCACCATCGGGCGCGGGCGGCGCAACGACCTGCAGCTGACCGCCGACGGCAAGCTCTCGCGTCACCACTGCACCTTCATCGTCGGCCCCCTCGGTGTCCGGGTGAGGGACAACAACTCCTCCAACGGGACCATGGTGAACGGGGACCCGGTGGACGAGCGGTTGCTCGCGGACGGCGACGTCATCCTCATCGGGGACACCTCGATCGTGTTCCGGTGGGCGCTGACGAAGCCGACCGCGCCCATGCTGGTCGAGGACGAGGAGCCCACCCCCGCCGACCAGGACGAGGCGGACCAGGAGCAGGACCAGGAGGACCTCTCCTCCGACACCGTGATCCGACACCGCCGCAACACCTCCGTCAGTGTCACCGACGGCCGGACCAAGCTCCAGGCAGCGAACGAGGCCCTCGCCGTCATCGGCGCCGCGTTCGATCGCACGGGGGGTCCGGGGCACGGCCGCAGCCTCCTCCAGCTCGCGCTGGACGCGACGCCGAAGCGCTTCTCCCCGCTGTTCCTGGGCGTGGAGGCTCGTGCCACCGGATTGCCGGAGATGGTGGTGCTGTACAACCTGGCCCAACGGCCCGAGCAGGCTCAGCGCACGCTACTCAACGAGGCGCTCCTGGACCTGGTGGAGCGCTGTGTCAGCCAGGCGATCGATGCGGTGTCGCCCGAGGAGGCGGATCGCCTCCTGGAGGACCTGTCCCAGATCCGGTACCGCGAGCAACTGAGGCTCTGATGGTGCTCCAGCTGCTCCTGTTGGCCTGCGGTCCGGGGTCCGACGGACAGGAGGTGGGTACGACGCCCACCGACCTCCCCTCCCTCCGCGTGGAGGGCGGCTACGGGGGCGGTGCGGTCGCGGTCGACGGCTGGCTGCACGTCTGGGCGGACGTGGATCCGCAGGCAGCCGTGGTGACGGGATGGACGGGCGACATCGAGCTGCTCGAACGCCCCGGAGAGTGGAACGGGCGCGCCTCGCCCCCGACCGTGCCCGCGGTCGTCCGACCGGTGATCGCGGAGGTCGACGCGCCCGTCATCGCCCGGACGTACGCGATCGCCACCGGAGACCGACGCGTGCTGATCGCAGCCGCGGACGACCCCGTGGGTGTCGTGCTGTTCTTCCATGGCGCGGCCTACGCGGTGGACGAGCTGAACGACAACGCCGCACGCACGATCGTGATGTCCCTCCACCGCGCGGGGTACACGGTGATCGCGCTGCCGTCGGTCGCCGAGGCCGCGAGTGGGACCGGCGGTTGGAGCGCTGGGGAGCCCTCGTCCAACGAGGATCTCCAGACGGTCCGCGATCTGCTCGTGGCGCTCGAGGCGGACGGCACCGCGCCTGCGGGCCTCCCCAGGTTCGCCTGGGGGATGTCCTCGGGTGGGAACTTCGCCCACCTCGCGGGCGCGGAGCTCCCCACCGCCGGAGTGGCGGCCTGGTGCGCGGCGGGCGCGGCGTCCGTCCTCGCGCGGACCACCACGCCAACGGCATGGTACCTGGCCGAACACGATTCAGTCATGACCACGGCGACTGAGGATGCAACGCGGTATCGCGACGCTCTGGTCGACAGAGGCGTCGCCACGGACCTGTGGGTGCACCCGACCACTCCCCTCTACGATCAGCGCTTCGAGCGCGTCGCGGGGGTCGACCCGGTGGAGTCGGCACGGATCGCGAACGGCTTGCGGGACGCGGGCTTCGTCGATTCCGATGATCGCTTCGTCGTCACCGGAGCTCGCGTCACCGCGAGCCTGGGCGAGGTGGACGGCACCGCAGACCTCGATCCGTCCACTCGAACCGCCGTCGCCGCGGAGATCGAGATCATGGCGGCCGACCACGAGCTCTACGACGACGCAGCGGCTCGGATGGTCGCGTTCCTGGACACCGTACGTACATCGGAGCAGCGCAGAGCGGGACAACCAGTGACACCCTGAACTCGCGGTACTCCCGTGGTCCGGTTGTATCTTGCTTGTTTGGACGCACTTCGTTCCCGAGGACCGGTCACGTGATAGACTACCCACCACGGAGGGTAGGAAATGGCGCTGCTGACGCTGGAGCGCCTCGCCGGTACGATGTCGGACGAGGATGCTGCGCTGAAGCTCGGGATCGAACCTTCGGAGGTACGCGCCTGGCGCGCGAGCCACGGCATCAAGCGATACCGCCGTCCACGCGGTGGCGCGCCGGCCGAAGTGGTCGCCCCGAGAGGTCCCACCCGACTCCTCCGTCGCAAGCAAGGTGCGGATGAGGTGGAGGAGATCCTGGTCGCCCCACCCCCACCCGTGACCGAGACGACCTCCAACGCATCAGAAGGGGAGACCACCATGGCAGCGAAGTCGAAGAAGAGCAGCGCAGCACCCGCGAAGGGGGGCCGCAAGTCCGCCGCCGCCCTGCTCGAGGGCGTGAAGGACAAGCTCGGGAAGCTCCCGGACGACCAGATCGCCGCCGAGGTGGGTCTGAGCCGCGGAGTGGTGGGCGCGTATCGGCGTACGCACAACATCCCCCCGTACGATGGATACCTCTTCCAGAAGGGGCATGCGCCGCTCGGCCCGAAGACGGAGACGAAGGCCAAGAAGCCCAAGGCTCCTCCCAAGCCCAGGAAGCCGAAGGCCGCGCCCGAGGCGCCCGCGCCCGAGGCACCGAAGACCACGCGCACGCGTGGCCCGCGTAGCCGCATCGAGGACTACGCCCACCTGCTCGGGGTGGAGACCGACGCCGAGGTCGCGCGTCAGGCCGGCGTGACGCGGGCCGCCGTGTCCGCCTGGCGCCGGAACCGGGGTATCGCCGCTTCCCGTGCGCCGGGTGGGGTGCCTCGCGAGGCCGCCGCTCCTGCCGTGGCCACCCCTGTCGCCGCGCCGGCCCCCGAGCCCGCCCCGGCCCCGACCACCACGGCGCGCAAGCCCCGGAAGAGCGCCCCCAGCACGGGCCGGTTCGCGTTCCAGGTGACGGCCTCGGCCGGCGACCGCAAGGTCGAGTTCGTCGCGATCGGCGCCACGATGTCCGATGCGTGCGGCGCTGCCCAGAGCTGGCTCGACGCCCGCGGTGACGGGACCTGGCGCCTCGACGAGGTCCGCCACCTGTCCGAAGCCGTGCTCTGAGGAGCGTTGGTCGCCACACTCCCGATCCCAGCCACCGAGGGATGGGGTCGGGAGTAGTCTGCTGGGCGAGGCGCGAGGTGTGACCCCAGCGGGATTCGAACCCGCGTCGCCGGGATGAAAACCCGGTGTCCTGGGCCTCTAGACGATGGGGTCTCGGATGTTCGCTTCCTTCCTCGATGCTGCCGGATGGGTCGCACAGGATTCGAACCTGTGACCCTCGGCTTAAAAGGCCGGTGCTCTACCAGCTGAGCTAGCGACCCGTCTCCTGCCCAGCACGTAGTGGGCCCCAAGCCCCACGTCAAGCGTGGTCAGCGCGTGAACAGGTCGCCCGACAAGATCGTGTGCCGGCGGTCCGCCCCGACGGACACGAGCTCGATGGGCACGCCTACCAGCTCCTCCAGCCGCTTCACGTACCGCAAGCACGCCGCGGGCAGCTCGGAGAGCGTGGTGCAGCCGGACAGCGGCTCGGACCAACCGGGCAGCGTCTCCCAGACCGGGCGTGCATCGTCCAGCGACCCGGGGAAGTCGTCCGACTCGATGCCCTCGTACGCCACGCACACCGGGATCTCGGACTCTCCGGAGAGCACGTCCAGCTTCGTCAGCGCCAGGCGCGTCACCCCGTTGACGCGTACGGCCTGCCGGACGAGGGGCGCGTCGAACCAACCGCACCGCCGCGGACGGCCGGTCGTGGCTCCGAACTCCGCGCCGCGCGTCTGGATCTCCGTCGCCTTCGGCCCCTCCATCTCGGTCGGGAACACGCCGGAACCGACGCGGGTGGTGTACGCCTTCGCGATCCCCACCACTTCGTCGATGGCGGTCGGCCCGATACCGGATCCGGCGCACGCTGCCCCCGCCACCGTGTTGGAGGAGGTGACGTGCGGGTACGTGCCGTGATCGACGTCCAGGAAGGTCCCCTGGGCCCCTTCGAACAGCACGCTCCCTCCCTGTCGGAGGATGCGGTGCAGGACCACGGTGCCGTCGCGCACGTAGGCGCCCAACCGCTGGCCCAGCGCGTGGTACTCCTCGACGATCGCGTCGACCGCCAGCGCCTCCCCGCCGTACCACTCGCAGATCTCGCGGTTCTTCCGGGGCAGCACCGCCTCGACCCGCGCACGGAGCCGATCGGCGTCGAGCAGGTCGGCGACCCACACACCGCGTCGGGCGACCTTGTCCTCGTAGCACGGACCGATCCCACGACCGGTCGTGCCGATTCGCTTGTCGCCCAGGGAAGCCTCGCGCACCCGGTCCAGCACGAGGTGGTACGGCATGATGACGTGGGCGTGCGGACTGATGACCAGCTCGTCCGCGTTCAACGCCCGGCCCCGGTCCGCGAGCGTCGTGATCTCCTGGAGCAGGACGCGGGGATCGATGACCACTCCGTTGCCGATCACACAGGTGCAGCCTTCCCGGAGCACGCCGGAGGGCAACAGGTGCAGCACGATCTTCGAGCCGTCGACCACGAGGGTGTGACCCGCGTTGTTTCCACCCTGGAACCGAACGACCGCGCGCACCTGGCGGGAGAGGACATCGACGATCTTCCCCTTGCCTTCGTCGCCCCACTGCGTTCCGACCACCACGACGTTCGGCATGTGCCCCTCGCGCCGCCTACGTAACCGATGTCAGTCCTCCGGTTCGCGGATCCGTGCGCGCGGATGTGCCTGTCGGTACGTGTCGAGCAACGACTGCACCGAGACGTGGGTGTACCGCTGGGTGGTGGACAGGCTCGAGTGCCCGAGCATCTCCTGGATGGCGCGCAGATCCGCGCCAGCGTCGAGCAGGTGGGTCGCGAACGAGTGCCGGAGGGCGTGTGGGTGCAGGGCGGAGACGCCCGCCTGGCGGCCCCGACGCTCCACCACGCGCCGGACCGTTCGGTCGGAGACGCGGGCACCACGCGCGTTCAGGAACAGCGGTCCGGGTTCGGTCCCCCGCTCGTCGAGCCAGGCGACCACGGCGTCCGCCGCCGCCGGCCCCAGCGGCACGTGCCGCTCCTTGCCGCCCTTGCCTCGGCGAACCTTCACCAGGCCGCCGGCCAGATCCACGTCGTCCGTGTCGAGCGCGCAGAGCTCACCGACGCGCAACCCGGACCCGTAGAGCACCTCCAGCATCGCGCGATCGCGGAGCCCCGCCTCCTCGGCCTCCGTGGTCTCGTCCAGCAGCTCCGCCGCCTTGCTCACCGACACGAACCGCGGGAGGTGCTTGCCCACCTTGGGCGGCTCGAGGTCGTCGGCCGGTGACGCCGTGATCTCGCCCAGCTCCGTCAGCCAGAGGTAGTAGGTCCGAATCGCGGCGACGTGGCGCGCGAGCGTGGCCGGCGAGCGCCCCCGCCCTGCCTTGAACAGGAACGACCGCAGGTCCACACGCCGTACGGTCAGCGTGGTCCGACCGAGCCCCTGTACGTGGGCGACGAGATCTCGCAGGGTGCGGTCGTACGCGCGACGGGTGTGAGCCGACAACCCCCGCTCCACCTTGAGGTGGTCGAGGAAGCGCTGCCGGCGAGCGTCGTCGTCCATGGGCCCATTGTACCGCCGGGGGAGGCCGCGGAAATCCGAGGCGCCAGGAACCCTGGATGCATCCGCACCCCGATAGGTCCGTTCCGGAGGGTGGGACATGGACGTGGTCTCCGGATTCTGGGCGGCGATGTCGGAGCTGTGGCGGAAGCGCGATCTGGGCGCGCCCGGGTGCGAGCTGGACATCCACACGCTCGCTGCGAGCGCCGGTGGCTGGGCGCGGCTCGCGGCCGCTTCTCCCAGCAGGTGGGTCTCGCTGGGGCTGCGGCTCGACGTGGCGCAACGCATCGCGCGGACGCCACCCCTCGAGACCGCTGGGCGGGCGATCACCCTCGCCTGCAGCGACTACCCGACGCGCCTGCTCGAGTGGTCCACGCCTCCGCCGGTCCTGTTCGTGGAGGGCGACGTCACCACGCTCGATGGGCCCAGCGTGGCCATCGTCGGCACCCGAGGCTGCTCCCCCTACGGCGCGTCGGTCGCGCATCGGATCGCCTGGGCGTGTGCTCGGGAGGGCATCACGGTCGTGAGCGGCCTCGCGCGGGGCATCGACACCCACGCCCACCAGGGCGCGCTCGCCGGCGCAGGACCGACCGTCGCCGTGCTCGGCCACGGATTGATGCACACCGCCCCGCCGTCCAACCGCGAGCTGCGAAGGCGGATCGTGCAGCGGGGTGGCGCGATGGTGAGCACCTGGCCGGACCCGGTCCCTCCGTCGAAACAGAGCTTCCCGAGGCGTAACGAATGGATCGCGGCGCTCGCCAGCCACCTGGTGGTCGTCGAGGCTCCGGCGCGGTCGGGCGCGCTGCACACCGCCAACCTCAAGCTGGCGAACGACGACCGGGTGTTCGTGGTGCCCGGTCCCTTCGGGGACGAGGGGTGGCGGGGCTCGAACGGACTCTTCGGCTATGGAGCGCAGCCGCTCGTCGACGTGGACGTGCTGCTCGACGCGCTGGCCGTCCGCTCACCCGTCGGGCGACGCCACTCGGGTTGGCTGGCGGCGGTCCTCGGAGGAAGCGACCTGTCGGAGGCGGCTCGTGTGGGAGGGATGTCCACCGTGGAGCTGATGAACCAGCTCACGCGCCTGGAGCTCGAGGGCACGGTGGTGCGCCTGCCCGGCGGACGTTACGCCCCCGCCGGAGAGGGTCCGTGAGCAGCCAGAAGACGTACGCCGTGGACGGACGCGCAGCTCGGTGGCTTCGGCTGCTCCAGGACTTCGGTCACCTCGACGCCGACGGCCAGGACCGACTCCTGGTGGCGGTGGCAGAGCTGGCGGCTGAGTCCGGGCATCCCCCCGATCGTCCCGTCGGCCTGGACCTGGTACGACGTGCGTCGGCGATCCTGCTGCTCCCGGACGATCTGCCGCTCCCGCCGCTGCTCGAAGAAGACTGGCCGCTGCTGTTCAGCTGACGCCAGCGATCATTCGTCCACGCCGAGCGACTCGACCTCGACCGATCCCACGCCCTGCAGCAGCGGCAGCGCCTCGGCCGCGTCCGCCTCCGAAGCGTGGTGCCCGATCGCCACCCGATGCCGGGAGGTCCCATCCACGAGCTCGGTCGCGATCCACGCGTCCAAGCCGGCAGCGCGCAGCCGATCGCGGAGCTGGCGGGCGTCCGACAGCGCGTCGAATCGCCCGGCCACGATGGTGAACCCGGTGGTCGGCAGCGCGCCCGGCTCGCCCATGACCGCAGCAGGGTCGCCAGCGACGTGGGTCGCCGTCCCCTCGCCGTTCGGTGGTGCCACCGCCGCACCACCGGCGGCTGCGCCGCCACGGAGCGCATCGGGGAACGTGATCGCCTCGGCCGCCCCGGCGCCAGCGCTGTTGCCGTCGATCCGCGCGAGCAGCTGGAGCAGCTCCTCCCGAGGGAGCTCCGAGGTCAGCGCGGCACGAGCGGGCGGCGGGGCGCTAGACCCACCGAGGAACCACCCCAATCCGAACGTCGTCAGGGCGAGGGCGCAGGCACCGGCGGCGGCGGCGGCGACGTGGCTGCGGGACACCCACAGGTCGCGAGCTCCGCGCCGACGCTCGATCTCCCGACCGCGAAGATCGGACAACGCCCCGGCGAGCACGTCCTGCGGCTCAGCCATCGCCTTCCTCCCCACCGAGCTCGGCCATCATGCGGGCCTCCCAGCTCTCCGTGGAAGGATGCCACCGGAAGACGTCCAGGTCGACACGCCCCGCTTCCGCCACGGGGTGCGTGCGGAACGCGTCGGCGCAACGCTGGAGGATCGTCTCGATCGTACGCCGGTCGTTGCCCGCCGTCGTGCAAACGATCGAGCGTCGCTGCGGATCATCGCCGTCCCCCACCTCGTGGAAGGTGACGTCGAAGGCGTGGCGCAACCGGTCGCGCAGCGACTGCAGGACCTGCCGTCGGTCCTTCAACGTGCGCGCACCATGGACCAGCGCCTCCACGTGGAGGACACCGATCCAGATCACGGGCTCACCCACTGGACACTCCCGCGAGCGTCGAGCCGGACCGCTCAGGTCTGCTCGACGATCTCCTCGGCGTAGGTCTCGATCAGGTCGCCTTCCTGGATGTCGTCGAAGTCGACGAACACGCCGCACTCGAGGCCGGCCGTGACCTCGCGCACGTCGTCCTTGAAGCGCTTGAGGCCCGTGATCTTGCCCTCGTGGATCATCGAACCGTCGCGCAGGACCTTCACGCGGTGCCCGCGGGCGACCTTGCCGTCGATGACGTACGAACCGGCGACCACACCCACCTTGGAGATGCGGAACAGCTGGCGGACCTCGACGGTGCCCTGGCGGACCAGCGTCGTGACCGGGGCGAGCAGGCCCTTCATGCCGCGCTCGACACGATCGAGCAGGTTGTAGATGACGGAGTAGAACTCCGGCTCCACCCCGAGCTGCGAAGCGGCCTGGCGCGCCTTGGCGTCGAACTTGACGTTGAAGGCGAGGATGTGGGCACCCTCGGACGCCGCGAGGTTCACGTCGGACTCGGTGATGTCACCGACGCCGGACAGGAGGATGCGGCACTCGGCGCCGTCCACCTCGATCTTCTCGACCGCGGCCTTCAAGGCCTGGAGCGAACCGCCCACGTCGGCCTTGAGGATCATGTGGAACCGAACGCGATCCTCGGCGCTGCCCCGAGCGAACAGGTCCTCCCGCGAGGCCTTGCGGATGGTCGCCATCGCGGCCTCCCGCTTGGCGTTGGCGCGGTGCTCCGCGAGGGCGCGGGCGTTCTGCTCGCTCTTGACCGCGTGCACCGTGTCACCGACCTCGGGCAGCTCGGACAGGCCGAACAGCTCGACCGGCGTCGAGGGCGGAGCCTCCTTCAGCGTGGCGCCCGTGTGGTCCACGATGGCGCGCACCTTGCCGAAGGCCGAGCCGAGGACGACGTGGTCGCCACGACGGAGCGTGCCCTTCTGGACCAGCACCGTCGCGACCGCGCCGCGGCCCCGCTCCATCTTCGCCTCGAGCACGACACCCTCGGCCAGACGGTCCGGGTTGGCTCGGAGGTCGAGGACCTCGGCCTGCAGGAGGATGGCCTCGAGCAGGTTGTCGATCCCCTCGCCCTTCAGCGCCGAGACACCGACGTACATCGTGTCGCCGCCCCACTGCTCCGGGACGAGCTCCTGCTCGGCGAGGCGGTTCATGATCGGGTCCATCGAGGCCCCGACCTTGTCCATCTTGTTCACCGCGACCACGATGGGCACGCCCGCCGCCTTGGCGTGAGCGATGGACTCCATGGTCTGCGGCTGCACGCCGTCGTCCGCGGCGACCACCAGGACGACGATGTCGGTCACCTGGGCACCGCGCGTCCGCATGGCGGTGAACGCCTCGTGGCCGGGGGTGTCGATGAAGGTCACGGGACCCGACGAGCTCTGCACCTGGTAGGCGCCGATGTGCTGCGTGATGCCGCCGGCCTCGCCGGCCGCGACGCGCGCCTTGCGGACCGCGTCGAGGAGCGTGGTCTTGCCGTGGTCGACGTGACCCATGATGGTCACGACGGGCGGACGGCTCTGGAGGTTCTCCTCCTCCGCCGCCTCCTCGATCTTCTCGAGGTAGTTGTGCTCCTGGAACCCGACGTTCTCGACCTCGTAGTCGAACTCGCCGGCCACGAGCGCGGCGGTGTCCACGTCCAGCATCTGGGTGATGCCGGCCATCGTGCCGAGATCCATCAGGTGGCGGATGACGACCGACGCCTTCACGCCGAGCTCGTGGGCGAGCTGGCCCACGGAGATGACGTTGTCGACGCGGATCTTCCGCTTCTGCGCCTTGGGCGCCGGAGAGCTCGCCTTCTGACCGGCGACCTTCCGCCGCTTCATGCGGTTCGGGCGCTCCATGAGGCGGCCCGGAGCAGGCGTGGGGCCACCGCGCCGGCGACGCCCGGCGTCACCACCACCGCCGGGACGCTGATCGGGGCGGTCCGTGGGGGACTCCATCCGACGACGGCCGGGCGTGGGCGCGGGACGACGATCGGTGGTGGTCTGGCGCTCGGCCTCCTGCCGGCGGCGGAAGGCAGCGGGGTTGGTCGGGTCGTACCCCGGTGGGGGCATGACGACGGCCTTGCCGAGCCCGGCGTACCGCGGGGTGTCCGGCGTCTCCATCACCTCGCGCACGGGGGCTGCGGGAGCGGCCGCCATCGGCGCGGGCTTCTCGACCGGGACGGGAGCCGGCTCGGCGACAGGCGGCGGAGCGGGTGCCACCGGCGCCGGCTCGGGCTCGCGCGCGGCGGGCGTGGCCACGGGCTGCACGGGCTCCGGCGCAGCCACGGGCGCGACGGGCTCGGGGACCGGCTCGGGCGGACGCTCCGCCACGGGAGCGGCCTCGACGGCCGCGGGCCGCTCGTGCACCGGCGGGGGCGGCGTCTCGACGCGCTCCGGCTCGGGGGCGGGCTCGGGCGGTGCGACGGACTCGGGCTCCCGCGCGACGCGGCGCACGGGCGGCTCCTCGATCACGGCGGCGCGCCGACGCAGCACCTGGGGCTGCGGCGCGGTGTCCTCGGGACGATCCGCCGCGCGACGACGAACGACGCTCCGGCTCATCCGCGTGACCGCGGCCGGATCGGACGGAGCCCGCGTCGCCACTTCGTCTTCCTTGCGGGCGGGACGAAGCGGGTCCGTGGGGGCCCGGGTGAGTCGTTCGAGGAGATCCTTCTTGGACATAGAAGCCTTTCTTTCGAGCCTCTCACCGCTGGCGGCGAGGGGGTACCCCAGAGGGGTGGAACGGACGGGCCTCGACCAGGGGTCGGAGCGGCCCCTTCGGGACCTTTCGGACCCGACGACCTGCAGACACACCCGTCGCTGCGTCCGCCAGGGCGCTATGCCTAACCCAGCCCGACCCAGCGGCGCAACTGACGCCGGAGGTGAACGGTGCTGCCCGTCGGCCTCACGCCGAGCGCAGCCCTGGGGGCGGATCCGACGCGCGATCCGAGCGCTTCGCGATCGAGGGTGACGGGCACCGCCGGCATCCCCTCGGGCGCCGCACGCAGCAGATCGCGGATCGTCCTGTCCGCCGCGTCGCTCGCGAGGACGAGGAGCTCGATCTCGCCACCCGCCAGCGCCTGCACGATCGCGTCGTGTCCACCGACCAGGCCACCGCCCGCCGCGGCCAGCGACAGCCCATCCAGCAACGCGCGCTCGACCGCGTCACGAACGGCGGCGGCGAGACCGGGCGCGCGCACCTGCCCCTTGAACGCGCGGGACAGCAACGACGGCTGGGCCTCGATCTTCTCCACACAGGCGCGGGTCGGGTGGACCCAGGCACCGCGCCCGGGGAGCGTGGCCCGCAGATCCACCACCACCGATCCGTCGTCCGGGTGTTGGACGAGCCGGATCAGGTCGTCGCGCACGGCCTCACCCCGGCAGGCGACGCAGGTGCGGACCGCGCCGTCCGGCCGTGGTGCGGAGCGGGTGCTGGCGCCCTTCCGCTTCACGTCACTCCGCGTCCGCGGTCTCCTCGGGACCGTGCCGACGCCGCTCCGCCTCTTCCATGATCAGCGCGCCGACCACATCGTCGGCGGCCTTGACCACTTCCTCGGCGAAGTCGTCGTCCACGCCGAGGATCTGGGCGATCTCGTACGCCTCGGCGTCGGCCAGGTCCTGGGCGTTCTGGAAGCCGCTACGGACGAGCGCGTCGACCATCTGGTCGTCGAGGACCTGCACCCGGGCGATCTCGTCCCGCGACGCGTCGAGCATCTGCGCGTGCTTGGTCTCGCTGTGGATGTCGATCTTCCACCCGGTCAGCTGGGCCGCGAGGCGGACGTTCTGGCCGCGGCGGCCGATGGCCTTCGCCAGCTGGTCGTCGGGGACGATGAGCTCCATCGTGTGGTTGCTCTCGTCGATGTACACGCGGGCGACCTGCGCCGGAGCGATCGCGTACACGATGAAGCGGGCCGGGTCCGGGTGCCAGGGGATGATGTCGATGGCTTCCCCACGGAGCTCGCCCACGACCGCCTGGACGCGCGACCCCTTGAGGCCGACGCACGCGCCCACCGGATCGACGTCCGGGTCCGTCGAGGACACGGCGATCTTCGCGCGGTGGCCGGGCTCGCGAGCGCAGGCCTCGATGCGGACGATCCCTTCGTAGATCTCGGGGACCTCCATCTCGAAGAGCTTCTGCAGCAGGCCCGGATGGGTACGCGAGAGCACGACCTGGGGCTGACGGGTCGCGCGGGTGATATCCAGCACGTACGCCTGGATCCGGTCACCTGGGCGGTACGTCTCGGTCGGGACCTGCTCGCGGCGGGGCAGGATGGCCTCCGCGCGGTTGAGGTCGACGATGATGTTGCCCTTCTCGAAGCGGCGGACGATGCCGGTGATGAGCTCGCCCTTGCGGTCCTTGAACTCGTTGAAGGTCAGCTCGCGCTCGGCGTCGCGGATCTTCTGGATGATGACCTGCTTGGCGGTCTGGGCGGCGATGCGGCCGAGCTCGCTCGCGTCCACGATCCGACCGTAGGAGTCGCCGACCTGCCAGCCCGGATCCTGCGCGCGGGCCTCCTCGAGCGTGATCTCGATGTCGGGATCCTCGACCTCCTCGACGACCGTACGCCACTCGATGAGCTCGACCTCGCCGAGCTCCGCGTTGTACTGCGCCTCGATGTCCTTGGTCATCCCGTACTTCTTCTTCGCGGCCGCTTCCATCGCGGACTCGAGGATCTCGATGACCACGTCGCGGGGGATGTTCTTCTCCTTCTGGATCGACTCGACCAGCCGTTCGAGATCACTGATGATCATGGGGTTCCTCCGCGAGTTTCTGGAATTCTTCGAGCGTGAGCGCGAGGTGGGCGCTCTCGATGGCGTCCAGCGGGACGCGGTGTTCCTTTCCGTCGACCGTCAGGACGAGCTCGTCACCCTCGAGCGGTCCGATCTGGCCGGTGTACCGACGGCGGGGCGCACCACCGCCAGGAGGGATGTGCCCCTCGATCAGGCGGAGCTTGACGCGGTACCCGAGGAACCGCGCGAAGTCCTGCTCGCGCTGGACGGGTCGCTCGATGCCGGGGCTCGACACCTCGAGGGTGTAGCGCCCCTCGATGGGGTCCTCGGCGTCCAGCACGGGCGAGATCTGCTCGGAGGTCCGAGCGCAGTCGTCGGCGTCCACCCCACCCGGCTTGTCGATGGAGATGCGCAGGACACGGCCGCGCGTGCTGCCGGTCCACTCGACCGCCACCAGGTCGTAGCCGAGCCGCTCCACCGTCGCGGTGAGCAGGTCGCGGATGCGCCGTTGCAGGTCGAAGGCGTCCATGGGCCGTGTCCGTCCGGATCGGGGTCCGGAACGCAAAAAGGGGACCGGTCATCCGACCGCTCCCCCGATGGTTGGGTTTGCTGTTGGTGGCGCGGCTTAACCCGCGCGATGGTCCGTCAGCAAGCCCGATCGCGATCCTGCCGCTCAGAGCTTCTTCTTCGCTTCCTTCGCGGCGTCGGAGGTCTTGCAGGCATCGGTCGTGGCGCCCTTGTAGAACGCCTTCGCACCCTCGCCCTGGCCCATGGCCTCGAACGACTCGCCCTGGCGGTAGAACGACCAGCACTTCCAGGGTGAATCAGGGAAGTTGTTGATGACCTCGTTGAACTTCGAGATCGCGCGCCGCCAGTCCTTCTCGTTGAAGAAGGTCTCGGCGTACCGGTACCGGATCTCGGCCATCTCCGGTGCGCCGACGTGCTGCTCGATCGCGGACTCCAGGATGGCGCGCGCCACCAGGTTCCGTCCCTCGGCCATGTGCTTGGCCGCGAGCTCGAGCTTGCCGGCCGCGTCCTCGGGCATGTCCGACGGAGCCTCCTCCGTCCCACCGTCGGTGGTGGGTGCCGGAGCGGGGACCGGGGGCGTCCCACCGTCCGCCGTCGCCGTCCCGGTCAACCCGAGCTGCTCGTCGGTCGGCGGGGGCGGCGGCTTGATGGACAGCAGCTTCTCGATCTGCGCCAGGCGCATCTCGGCGTGCAGCTGGCGCCGCTCGACGGCGATCTGCTGCTCGCTGACCACGCGCTTGATCTCCGCGGTCTCGAACTGCAGGACCTCGATCGCTCCGCGCAGGCGCACGACCTCGGCGTTGACCTGATCGAGGTTCTCCAGCTTCGCCGCTTCGTTCTTGCCCTGCTGGCGGATCACGTCCTCCAGCTGCTCGATGCGGAGCTGTGACTCGACCAGCAAGGCCTCGAGCTGCGCGAGGCGGATCTGGGCCGTGGACACCTGACGGGCGTACTCGGCCGTGGGCGTGGAGCTGGCCCATGCCGCGGACGACCACCCGACCGTGGCCAGGACGACGAGGCGAACGATGCCCATCCTCACTCCGAGGCAGAGATCTCGGCGCGCCGGTTCTTGGCCCAGGCGACCTCGGTGTGGCCGCGGTCGACGGGGCGCTCCTCGCCGTACGACGTGGTCGAGACGCGGCTCGCGGAGACGCCATGGCCGACGAGGTACTGCTTGACCGAGTCCGCGCGGCGCTGACCGAGCGCGATGTTGTAGTCCACGGTGCCACGCTCGTCGCAGTGGCCCTCGACGCGGATGGCGCCGGTGAGCTTCTGGTAGCAGCTCATGTGGCCGTCGAGCACCGAGCGCGCGTCCGACCGGACGGTCGACATGTCGAAGTCGAAGTTCACCGTCGCGTTGCGGCAGGTGTTCTGCTCCATCGACTTGACGGTCAGGCCGGCGCGGAGGGTCGCGGACTCACCGTCCGGGTTCGACACCTTCACGTCGTACGACCCCTCGGGGAGGGGCGGGATGGTCAGCTCGAGCGTGTTGGCGCCCTGTGTCGTGATCTCCGTGCCGGGCGCCTTCGCGGGACCGACGAAGGCGACGGACGCGCCATCCTGGAAGGCCGAGCCGAAGATGCGTGCGGAGGTGGCGACGTTGGGGGCGACGGTGGAGGGGCTGATGGAGGAGACCTGGAGGCGCACCTCGACCTGGGGCGGCGGAAGCGGCTGAGGGGGCGGCGGCTCCTGCTTCTTCTTGCAGCCCACCCCGAAGAGGAGGGTCGAGACAAGGAGCGCGGTGGCGAGGTTGTGGCGGGACATTCGTCCTCCGGTGTGGCGAGCTCGGAGCGAGTGATTATGACCGCCCCGCTCCCGTGTCAATCGCCCGAGACCTCCGCTGTTGGCTCCCGTTGACCGCCGTCCCGGTGCTCTCGGCGATCGGAGCGCTCACCTCGTGGTCGGCCGCGGGTCGGTCCGATGTCTGGAAGGTCCTGCCGATCGCGGCGGTGTGGGGCCTCGTCGCGGTGCTCGGTGGCGCGCGGATGCCCCGGACCTCCGCCGCCTGGGTGGTGGCCGCGGCCTTCCTGGTCCGCGTGCCCTGGGTCGGCAGCCCTCCACACCTCTCGGACGACCTCTACCGCTACCTCTGGGAGGGTCTCGCGCTCTCCGCCGGCCACGACCCGTTCGCGGTGGCCCCGGCCGACCTCGGCGGGCTCGACGACCACCTTCGTTCCCTCGTGAACCACCCCGAGCTCACCTCGGTCTACCCGCCGTTGGCCTTGTGGTGGTTCCGGCTCCTCGCCGTGGGTGGCACACCTGCCTGGGCCCAACTGCTCACGGCGTGCGTCGACGCGTGCACCGCAGGCGTGCTGCTCCGGGCCTCGCGGCGACCGGCCGCGGCCTGGATCTATGCGCTGCACCCGCTGCCCGTGCTGGAGTCCGCCTGTGGCGCCCACATCGACGTACCGGCGGTGTTCCTCGCGGCGCTCGCGGTCCTCGCCCTCCGCCGCGATGCGTCGGCGGTGGCGTTGTGGGCGACCGTGGCGGGCGCGGCCACCAAGCTGTTCCCGGTCGTGATGCTGCCCGCCGTGCTGCGGCGCCTCCCACCCGCCCGTGCCGCGGTGCACCTGCTGGCGGCGGGCATGGCGACCGCGCTGCTCGCCGTACCCCTGGTCCACCTCGGCCCGGGGCTGCTGTCGAGCGCGCGCCTCTACGCGGGCACCTGGTCCTTCCTGGGGTTCGCCTGGCCCTGGCTGGACCCGGTGCTCGGCGGCGCCACCCGCCCGGTGCTCGTGGGCATCGGCGCGCTGGTGGTGGGGACGGCGACCTGGCGGGCGCGCGATCCGCTCGAGGTGTGGGCCGCGGCCGGGACCGCCTTCGTGCTCCTGTCGCCCACCGTGCACCCCTGGTACGTCCTGTGGGCGCTGGTCCCGAGCCTGCTCCTGGGACGCGCGGGCTGGGCGCTCGCGGCCATCGGCTCGCTGCAGGCCTACGCGGTGCTCGCCACCTGGGACGCTGCGACCGCGAGCTGGGCGGAGCAACCCTGGCTGTGGTGGTGGGTGTGGGGCAACGTGCTCGCCGGTCTCGCGGCCGGGCGATGGATTCAGCTGCGCAGCGACGACGAGCCGACCATCGTGTACCCGGTCGCGAACAAGAGCAGGAACGGCAACGACGCCCAGTAGCCGTGCCGGACGGCGTAGACGCACGCGCCACCGAGGTAACAGCCCACGAGCAGCTCGACGCCCACGAGCCCGCGGCCCATCGCGCGATAGCCGGCGGCCGCGACACCACCCGTCTTGGGCGTGCGCACGAACACGCCGACGGGCCCGAACAGCCCCTCGGCGACCGCGCGCGACTGCGAGACCGCCATGCCGAGCCCCAGCGCGAGCGCCGCCGGCAACCGGGCCAGCCGCCGACCGGTGGGTCCCGCGCCCGATCGGACCACGGCCGTGCCGTAGAACAGGACGAACGGGAAGACGGCGAGCAGGAAGAGCACGAGGTCGAGCGCGAGCAGCGGCGTGAGCGTCTCCCCCGGCTGCATGCGCGCAGCGACGGCGAAGGGCAGCAGCAGCGTGAGGACGACCACCAGCGGGTACGAGAAGTTGGCCGTCAGGTGCGTCGTGGCCTCGAGCTTCACCGGCAGCGGCGCGGCCGACCGCCAGATGCGGCCCAGCAGCTTGCGCGCGGTCTGCACCGAGCCCTTGGCCCAGCGGTGTTGCTGCGCCTTGAACGCCCTCATGTCCGGCGGCAGCTCCGCCGGCGCCACGACCTCGGGCAGGTACAGGAAACGCCACCCCGCCAGCTGGCTGCGGTACGACAGGTCCAGATCCTCGGTCAGCGTGTCGTGCTGCCAGCCGCCGCCGTCCACGATCGCCTGGCGCCGCCAGATCCCGGCGGTGCCGTTGAAGTTGAACCAGCGGCCCGTGGCGTTGCGCGCGGTGTGCTCGATCACGAAGTGCCCGTCGAGCAGGGTCGCCTGCGCCGCCGTGAGCCAGTCCTGCTCGGCGTTGAGGTGGCCCCAACGCGCCTGGACCATGCCCACACCCGGGTCGGCGAACCAGGGGACCAGCCGACGGAGGAAGTCCGGCGTCGGGACGAAGTCGGCGTCGAACACCGCGACCAGATCGCCCTTCGCGACCGCGAGGCCGGCGGCCAGCGCGCCCGCCTTGAACCCCGTGCGGTCCGTCCGGTGGATCAGGCGGATGTCGTGACCCGCCGCCGACAGCCGGTCCACCACGCGCGCGGACAGCTCCGTGGTGTCGTCGGTGCTGTCGTCCAACACCTGGATCTCGAGCCGATCCCTCGGCCAGTCCAGCGCGGCGACGGCCCCGATCAGCCGCTCCACGACGTAGCGCTCGTTGAACACGGGCAGCTGCACCGTGACGACGGGCCACTCGGGTGGATCGGGGGGCGGGATCGCCGGACGGCGACGCCAGAACGCGATCACCATCCACAACCGGTGCAGACCGTTGACGGAGAGCAGGGAAAGCACCGCTAGATAGGCGATCATCACCGCGACCGGCCAGGACATGGCGCTCGACTCCCCTCTTCCCCTTGTCACGTACCGCTCGCGTACGTAGCATGGGGCTGCGGGGTGGCGCGTGCTTGGGGTCCGCTCTCGGGTCCCCCTCACAAGCTTCCTTTTACAGGACTTTGTTCCTCGCCGTGGAGTGCATGCCCTTCTGGAAGGGTAGCCGGAAGCGGCGATACGAGGCCCACCTACCAGAGCGTAGGGGGTCTTGAACGGTTCCCACACGGTCACCCGGCACCCCTTCCCTCGACATGACGCCCGACACCTCCGACCCACCGGCCCTCCACGCCGAGGCGCCGCCCGAAGCGTCCTCGCCCGACGACCTGCTGCACCTCGCGCGGGAGCGGGCGCGGCACGGAGACTGGGAGGGAGCGCGCATCCTCGCGCAGGACGCCGCCGAGGTGCCCGGCGAGCACCAGGTGGTCGCGCGGTACCTGACGGCCCTGTGCCTCGAGTTCGAGGGCAGGCTCCCCGAGGCGCTCGCGGCGTACGACGCGCTGATGGTCGATGCCCCCAGCGACGACACGCGCTTCCGACGGGCGGAGTGCCTCGGCAAGATGGGGCGCGTCACCGAGGCGCGCGATCAGCTCGACGACATCGCGCGCGTCCGTGCGCTCTCGGAGGCCGACCAGATCAAGGTGAACGTGCTGCTCGCGATCTGGGACCTCGAGCTCGGCAAGGAGCGCAAGGCGCTCAAGCAGCTCGACCGCGTGCTGGACGGTGCGGGCGAGGAGGCCGGCTACTACCAGGCCATGGCTCGCAACGTCCTGCTCCACCACGCGCTGGATCAGGCGGACGACCTCGCCTTCGACGGGTCGGACCGGGCCAAGGCCAAGGCGCTGGAGCGACGGGCAGGGCTGATCGCGCTGTCCGAGGACCAGCTCGCGAAGACGATCACGCTCGGCGAGGTCGGCTACGCGCTGGACGGCTTCCTCCGGCTGGGCCGATCGTACGAGGACCTCGGCGTGGACCTGCTCGCCGAGTCCCCCGTCCGCGGGCTGACCGAGGCGCAGCTCGCCATCAACCGGGACCTGCTGGAGGACCGGGTCGAGAAGGTGTGGGTGAAGGGGACGCTGTTCTACGACCGAGCCGTGCAGCTGGCCGCGCGGGAGAACTGGACCGGCGCCCCGCTGGCGGACATCCACACGTCCTGGGAGCGCCTCGAGGCCCGGGTGGACGGGCTGTCGGCGACCGACCAGGAGTCTCCGTGAGCGAGATCACCCCGTACGAGCGGCTCGGGCGAGAGGAAGGCATCCGCGAGCTCGTGGACACCTTCTATGCCGCGATGGAGCAGATCCCCGACTGTGCGCCGATCCGGGCCATGCACCCGGACGATCTCACCGAGAGCCGGCGTCGCCTGTGGATGTTCCTCGTCGGCCGGTTCGGCGGACCGAACCTGTTCGTCCAGGAGCGAGGCCACCCGATGCTGCGCGCCCGCCACATGCCGTTCGCCATCGGCATCGAGGAGGCCGGTCAGTGGATGATGTGCATGGAGGCCGCCCTCCAGATCCACGTGGAGCCGGGGCCGTTCCGCGACCAGCTGCGCATCTTCTTCGCGCAGGTCGCCTCGAGCATGGTCAACGTCGCGCCTCCGGAGGAGGAGGCCTGACGCAGCGCGTGCCCGAGCCCGAGTAATAGAAGGTGGGCTCGTGGAACACGCGGTTGGTGGTGGTCACCGACTCGTCCGAGTTGATGCCGCCGCCCCGCAGGATGCCCCAGGTCGAGGGCGGCTCCGTCCAGGCAGAACCGTCCGCGGGCGCGCCGTCGTAGCTTCCGTGGTACGCGTCGGCGACCCACTCGTACAGGTTGCCCGCCATGTCGCACAGCCCGTCCGCGGTGTTCCCGTCCGGGCGGCTGCACGCGAGCCCGGGTCCCTCCTCGCCGCAGGGGTCGTTGTCGACGTAGCCGAGGACCGCGAGGTCGCAGGTGGGCGCGGGCTCGTCGCCCCACGGATAGATGCGCTCCTGGCCGCCGGATCGCGCGGCGTACTCCCACTGCGCCTCGCTCGCCACGCTCCCCCCGAGCCAGGCGCACACGTCGGCAGCGTCCTCGGCCGACAGGCAGCCCCGCGGATGTTCCGGGAGCCGGTCCTGGCAGTACGAGGGGGCCCCGCGCGCGATCACGTCGACGCAGGCACCATCGGTCACACACCGGTCCCAGGTCGCGACGAGGACCTCGGTCTGCAGGATGTCGAAGCTGGTGAGGTGGACCGTGTGGACAGGCTGCTCGTCCGCGATGCCGAGGTCGTGCCAGGCACCCATCTCGAACGCGCCGCCGCACATCCGCACCCAGCAGACCTCGTCCTCGCACACCGTCTCGGCCTGCACGCAGCTCGAGTCGGTCGACGTGTCGACCACGGGGACCTCCTCGTCGGTCGACGGCGGGTGGCAGGCGAGCAGCAGCGACCACATGGGGGCCGTCATACCCGGACCGTCACGACGTTCGCCAGCTCGGCCGTGCCCGAGAGCAGCAGCAGCGCCTCCTCGGTCTGCGCGTCGGGGTCCGCTCCCCGCAACCACCGGGCGAGCGGCCCGACGATGGCGGCGCGGAGGCGATCCACCGGCAACCCGAGCGCGTCGATCGGCGGACCGTCGGGACGCAGCACGCGCCCCCACGCCCAGGCCGCCCTCCCGGACGGCAGCGGCTCGCCGTCACGCACCCCGCTCGCCACCGCCTCGACCCGCGACGCCAACCAGGCGGCACCGCCCTCCCCCATCGCCCGCGCCGTGGCTGCGAGCTCGTCGGGGCCGGGCTCGATGACGGGCCCACCCGCCAACCCCTCCACGGCGTTCGCCAGCGCCGTGCCCGCCGCCCGGGTGCGCAGGCGCTCGATCGTCCACCGCGTCGCGGCGGGATCGACGGAGGGGAAGGTGTCGTCGATCCGCAGGACGTGGAACCGATCGCCGCGCGCCACCAGGACCACGTCGAGCGCGGCCCCACCGAGCACCGAGCGCTTCTCCAGGTCGAACGAGAGCAGCTCGTCGATCGCCACGTCCAGCTCCCCGCGCGGCGTCCACAGACCCCACCCCGAGGGGCCGCGTCGCGCGTCGACCCGAAGTCGGTGCGGCGGCCCCCGGCGCGGGAGGTCGGCCACCGGGAGGGCCAGCGCGCCCACGGGCGCACCCAGCCGGGGCCGGGTGTGCCAGGCTGGCCTCACCACGCGGCCGCCCCGACCCGCGGACACCGGGTGGTCCGTCAGCAGGATCTCGTGCGAGAGCACGTCCGCCAGCCGGACATGGTCCTGGAACAGCCGCGAGGACAGCCGCTCCTCGGCGGGCACCCCGTCCGGCAGCGCGCCGATCGGGTCGCGCAGCTCGACGGGTGCGCCCGTGGTCGCTTCGAGACCGACGATCACGAGCTCACGACGCTCCCGCTCCACGCCGATCGGCACCACGCGCAGGTCCTCGCCCCGACGTGGCGCCGACGCCCGCACGGGGCGGTCCCGCGAGCGCAGTCGCTCCACGCCCCACGCGGCCGAGAGCAGCCGGACGTGCGCCGTCGCGCGCTGCAGGGCCTCGGGTCCCGCCGGCGTGCCCATCGCGCCAGCGAGGCCCTCGAGCGCGTCCGCGAGGTGCGGGTGCAGCTCGCGGACCAGCGCGGCCCGCTCCACCAGCGCCTCGCGGATGTCGGGGTCGACCGACGCCACGCCACAGCTCCAAAGCTCGACCACGAGCTCGCGGACCTCGGACAGCTCCGCGGTGACCCCGTCGGGCACCGGCCGGGCGCGGTCCGTGGGCGGCGCGTGATCGGCGCCCACCTCCCCCGGGAGGGGCTCGAGCGCGAGGTGGACCTCCTGCACCGCCCCCGCACGGCGGAAGCCCAGCTTCTGGGGCTCGTCGAACAGGGCCGTCCAGGGCTCGAAGCGGGCCTCCCCGCCGACCACGGCGAACCGCCCCACCATCGCCGCGCACGGACGCGCGCGCAGCCGACCGAGGTTGTCCACCAGCAGATCGTGCTCGGGCCTCAGGGGCACCACCACCCGCGCCGAGCCACCCGCTCGGTCGCGCAGGTCGCAGGTGGCGCGCGCGTGGGTCCGATCGACGTGCACTGGACCGATCGCGCCGATCTCCACCAGCACCGGCCGCGGGTCGGATCGCGGGACCGGATCGATCTGCTCGCTCACGAGCGCCCCGAGCGCGCCGTCGAACCCCTCGACCCGCAGCGCCCGCGTCGCCAGCGCGAGCATGGGGGGAGCCGGATGCGCCTGGAGCCCCTGGTGCAGCGAGAGCCGACCGTCCGAGGACAGCCGCACGTCGTCGAGCACCCACGCGCCGTGAGCCAGCTCGTGGACGGTCAGCGGCGTGACCTCGCTCACCGGCTGGAACAGGAGGCGCCGCGGCTCCGTCCCGAAGACGGCCGATGGGCGCGCGAGCGTCGCGAGCAGCAGCTGCCCCGTGGCCGCCACCCACAGGTGGACGGTGATCCCGATGAAGCCGCTGTCCGTGACCCACCCCGAGGCCGCGACCGCCTGGACCGTCACCGGCCCCTCGACGGGCACGTAGCGGCGCCGGTGGACCCCCACGATCCTCTCTCGCTCGGCCTCGTCCCCCTCCGCCCTCGCCGCGGCGCGGAGCAGCGTCCAGCACCGGTTGCACGCGTTCACCCACGCCCAGGGCTGGAAGGTCGGATCGCGGGCGGAGTAGCGCTCGAGGTGCGTGGCCAGCGCGGCCAGCTCGCGCTCGACGCGCACCAGCTTCGCCACGTGCGCCGTCGGAACGGCCGCCTCGAGCTCCGCCACCAACTCTCGACCGCTGTGGCGAAGTCCACCGAACGCCAGGCGATCCAGGAGATCGCCCAGCCGCTCGATCACCCCGTCCGTCCCCACCACCGCCATGCAGCGAAGTAACCGCGACCGGAGCCGCACACCCCGGTCCTTCTGTGCATCGTCTGTCAGCGAATCGTGGAGTGCTTCCACACGCGGTCCGGGTCGGCTACAGTCGCATCGATGGCGGTCGTGTACGAGCTGTTGGTGGAGGGGGACTCGGCGGTCTCCCGCGCGGTCTCCGTGGGCAATCGCCCATTCGCGATCGGCCGTGGACCGAGCAACGATCTCGTGGTCCCCGACGGCCTGGTGAGCTGGGAGCACGCCAAGATCTGGGCCGACGGGGCGAAGATCTGGTGCGCCGACATGAGCAGCACCAACGGCACGTTCGTCAACGACCAGAAGATCACGGGGACGGTCCAGCTCGACGTGGGGGACTGCATCTCCGTCGGTGGCAAGCTGCGCCTCAAGGTCCAGCTGCACGGCAAGGAGACCGGCGGCCGCTTCGACATGCGCTCGATCGCGCTGGAGGAGGTCGCCACCGGGCTCAAGCACCCGTTCCGCAGCACCCGCTTCATCGTGGGCAGCGCGATGGACGCGGACCTTCGGCTCCCCGACGCCCCACCCTACGCCGCCGAGTTCGCGTACCACGGCGTCGACGACCTCTGGATGATGGTGGAGAACGAGGATCGACAGCTCGACGTGGGGCAGACGGTGGAGGTGGCCGGCCTCACGTTCCGCCTGATCGAGGTCGACATCCCGCGCGCGCCGACGATCCAGCCGCAGCGCGACCGCTTCCCCTACCGCCTCAGCGCCACCCTCGACGGTCCGACGGGGCCGCTGGCCGAGCTCGAGAACCTCGACGACGGCCGCAAGGCACGGGTGGAGGCGGAGACCCGCGCCATCCTGCTCTTCCTGCTCGGGCGCAAGGTCGACGAGGACCGCAAGTCCGGCAAGCCGCGCGACGAGATCGGTTGGTGCGCGGACGACGACATCATCGTCGGCGTGTGGGGCCGTGGCGGCCTCGCGGACGGCGCCAACCGCCTGAAGGTGCTGGTGCACCGGCTCCGCGCCGAGGTTGGCAAGGCGGGCTTCGACCCCTGGCTCATCGAGCGCCGCAAGCGGTTCATCCGGATCCGGATCCGGGAGTTCGCCGGCTGAGGTGACGGAGACCTGTCACGCCGAGCGCTCTCGATGGACCAGGGGAGTGGAGGGCCACATGGCCGACATCACCGTCTACCTCACCCGCACCTGCCCCTACTGCATCGCCGCCGAGCGCTACCTCCATGGCCGCAAGCTGGCCTACGAGGCGATCGACGTCGCGGGCGACCAGCCGAAGCGCCGGTGGCTCGTCGAGCAGACCGGGCGAACGACCGTGCCGCAGATCCGGATCGGAGAGACCTGGATCGGCGGGTACACCGACATGATGGCGCTCGTCGACACCGGCGAGCTCGACCGCCTGCTGGCGGGTTGAGCAGGTTCGGAGAAGCGCGCCGACCGGCTCGCGTGAGACGTTGACCCCGTACCGAACGGAGGTCACCCATGAGCTGGAACGCCCGTATTCGCCAGATCCACCGCTGGACGTCGATCGTGTTCACCCTCGCTGTGCTCGCGAACTTCGTCGCGATGGCGGTCGCGCCCGAGGCCGTGTGGGTGGGGATGGTGACGCTGCTCCCCCTCCTGTTCCTGCTGGTGTCGGGCCTGTACCTGTTCGTCCTGCCCTACACGCTCAGAGGACGCGGGCGAGCTGCTCCGCCAGATGCCGCGGCGTGACCGCGCCCACCCACCAACCCGCGTCGGCCAGAGCGGCGGCCACGCGCGCGTCGTAGTTGGGACGGGCCTCGGCGTCGAGCGCGCACAGCCCGAAGCAGCGGACACCCGCCGCGGCCAGCTCCGCGGCCAGCTCGATGCTGGGGCGCACCTCGTCGTACACGAACCAGTCCGACACCACCGCGAGCACGGTGCGTTCGGGGACCTCGATCCGCTCCGCGCACGCTCTGAGCGCCGGAAGGAGCTTGGTGCCGCCGCCGAGCTGGGCCGCGAACAGGACCTCGAGCGGGTCCCGCACGCGGTCGGACACGTCGACCACGCGGTGGTCCCACAGCAGCAGATCGACGCGCACCGACGGCAGGCCGGCCAGGATCGACGCGCAGACCGCCGCATGGATCACGGAGTCGAGCATCGACCCCGAGGTGTCGACCGCGATCACGACCCGCAGCGCGCTGTGCTGCCGCTGCACGGCGCGGAAGTCGATGCGGTCCGCCACGATCCGCTCCCGCTCCCGATCCCAGCGACCGAGGTTGCGGCGGATCGTGCGGTGCCAGTCGGCGTTGCGGAAGGTCCGCGGCGGACGCCGGTCCTGGCCGCGAGCGCGCCCTCGGAGCGCGGGCTCCATCGTCGCGCGGATCCGCTCGGTGAGGTCGTCGAGGATGCGGCGCACCATGCGACGGGCCTCGCGCAGCACGTCGGGCGCCATGTGCTCGCGGAACGAGAGCAGCACCTTGAGCAGGTCCTCGGTCGGCTCGAGCTGGGCCAGGACCTCCGCGTCCGTCACGAGCTCGCGCAGGCCGTAGCGGACCAGCGCGTCGCGCTCGACGACCTCCACGGTCTCCTTCGGGAACAGCCGACGCACGTCCGCCAGCCAGCGAGGCACCGCCACCGTCGACGGTCCGCCCGCGCCCGCCCGCCGGTGTTCCCGCCGCTCCTGTTCGCGGTCGTAGAGGAAGGCCAGCGCGCCGTCACGGCGCTGCGCGAGGTCCGCCTCCCCCTCGGACAGCCCCTCCGCCGCCGCCCGGAGATCCAGCGGTCCGTCCGCGTGCGAGCCCAGCACGAGCCGCCATCGGAGCGCGGCCCGCAGGGTCCTGTCGTCCGCCATGCGAGCCGGTAACGCGGGCGGGTTACCGGGGCCCGATGCGATTCCTCCCCGCGCTCCTGACCTTCGTCGCCTGCAGCCGAACGCCTCCCCCGCTCGACGGTGGCACCGACGGAGACGCCGACACCGACGTCGACGCGGACTCGGACGCCGACACCGATCACGACACGATCCGCGTGGTCACGTGGAACGTCGAGACCCTGGGGGCCGCGGGGACGGACGAGTACGTCGCGACGCGCGACGTGCTGGCGCGGATCGACGCCGACGTCATCGGGCTGAACGAGCTGACGGACGGCGAGTCCTCGCACCTGCAGGACCTGGCGGACGACCTGGGGATGGCGTTCTCCCTCGTGCCGTCGTCCAACCCGTTCGGTCCGCTGCGCAACGCCGTGCTCACGCGACTGCCCGTGGTCACCTCGCACACCTGGACCAGCGCGGAGCTGTCGGGCGACAACCGCGCGAACGACGTGACCCGCCTCCCGGTCTCGGTGATCGTGGAGATCGACGGCGGCACGCTCGCGCTGGTGTCCGAGCACTGGCAGAGCGGGTTCTACGACAGTGACACCTTCCGCCGCTGCGTGGACGGCGAGCGGGTCGGCCAGGCGGCGGACGAGGTCGACGCCGACATCATCGTCGTCGCCGGCGACGTGAACGCCGAGCTGGAGGACGGTCTCGGCAACCCGGCCGCGTGGACCAGCCTCCCCTCCGGGATCCCGGGGTCCTTCTGGTTGGGCTCGGATCTCTACGCGCGCGTGACGGGCGGCGGCCTCCCCAACGACCCCTTCCTGTCGATGACGGATCGGGGCCTGACGCCCGTGGACGCGCTGCAGATCGACGGTCGCGACACCACGCGCGACAGCTCCGGCCGGCGCCTGGACTACCTGTTCGTCAGCTCGCGCGCCCGGGTCGCGGGGTCCGAGGTGTACGACTCGCGAGACGACGGCAGCGGCGGTCTCCCCAAGGCGGGGTCGGCCCCCGCGCGCGACGCCACCGCCCGCGCCTCCGACCACTTCCCCGTCTTCATCGACGTGGGACTGTAGGCGACTCCCCTGCCTTTACCGACGTCGAGAGGATTTCTTGCCGGACCCGCTTGCGCACGATCTCGAGAATGCTAAAGTGATTTCTATGGTCAGTCATTGACCTGACAACACTTCGCGGCCGGGTTCCCCGCCTGGCCCGTTCCCCACGGCCTCCCCGGCCCCCGACCTCTCCACTCCCCTCTCTCCCCCGGCACATGCACGCCATGTCCCTCACGACTCTCCTGCCCCCGCACGGGCGGCGGGATGCGTCCATCGTCGCGCTTCGCGGACGGTGGTCGCGGCCGACGGCTCAGGCGACGTAGGTCCTGACGCCGCGCTCCAACGGTCGCCCCCGTGCTGCCCGCATCGGGTGTGGCGATCGGATCCCTCGGGTGGAGGATGGGCCACCCGAGGGATCCCACCGGAGCGTCACCGGACGAGGCGGGCCAGCGCGCGGTGGACGTCCTCGTCGAGCGTGCGTGCGCGCTCGATGGCGGCGGCTTCGGGCTCGAGCCGCTCGACCGGTTCGGGGTCCAACAGCCCGGCCACGCGCTCACCGACGCGCTCGAGCTCGGCGGGCACGAACACCGAGAACGCGCGGCGCAGGTCGGGCAGCACCGCCACGAAGGTCTCCTCGTCGAGCCGCTCGATCACCTCGTGCACCGCGCCCAGGAGCCGGCGCCCGTGGAGGAGGGTCGACCGCGAGGTGCGAAGCACGCCCTCGAGGAACAGCCCCGCGCGACGCAGCGCGCTCGGCGGACCCAGCAGGTGCCCGCGGAGCAGCCGCGCCACGCCGCCCTCACCGAGATCACCGAGCGCGTGCCGAGCGCCGGCGGCCGCGCCCCGCACCAGGGGCTGGGCCTCCTCGTCGTCGGTGAGCGTACGCAGCCGCTCGGCCAGGAGCTCGCGGTCCGGACGCAGGTCCTCCGGAAGCGACGGCGCCAGCGCGACCCGCATCAGGGCCATCAGATCGTCCACCGCGTCCGAGGCGCGCTCGTCGGGCTCGGACCCGAGGGAGGGCAGCGACAGGCAGGCGGCGGAGAAGGTCGCCGCGCACAGCTCCGCCAGGCCGCGGTCGCCGCGGGTCGGCCACGCGTCGCGGTAGCCGTACAGCAGGAGCAGCTCGCGCAGCGCCGCGACCCGGTGGGAGAAGGAGGGGTCGACGACCAGCGCGGACCGGAGCTCCGTCAGCAGCGCCGGGATCAGCTCGACCAGGCGCGTCCGTGCGGCGTGCAGGAGCACGTGGGTGCGCGCGCGGAGGTCCTGCCCCGCCGCGAGCCGCATGCGCCCGAGCTCGGCCGCCGTCACCTCCACCAGGGTCGCGCCGGACGCCGACAGCTCGAGCAGGGTGTCGTCCACCTCCTCGGACCACCGCACGCCCCAGGTCTCGCCCAGCAGGTGCATCCCCTCGCCGTGGATCGGGTCGGGCCCGCGAAACCAGGGGGGATCGCCGCCGTTGGGCAGCGCGTCGAACATCGGGACGCCCAGCAGCGAGCACCGGTGGAAGAAGGCGGACTTCGCCCGGTGCTTCACGTTGGTCCCGAGGTCGCAGCGCACCTCCCGCGGCGCGCCCGACAGGTCCAGCCGGTGGGCGGCGGCCTCGGTCTCCCAGTCCACGAGCAGCGGCGGGCGCCCGGCGTCGGGGGGCAGCCGTCCGCGACGTCGCCCGACCACGACCTCGTCCACGACGGCCTGCACGCCCCGCCCGTGCGAGCCCAGGTCGCCCTTCACGAAGGCTCCGGTCACGGCGTCGCGCACGTCCTGCCAGGCCACGCCGCCCCCGCGCAGCGAGGCCAGCCCCCGCGCGACCTGGACCGCGCCCACCGCGTCCGCCGTCCCGATCGGCCACCCGACGGCCCGCAGACCCGCGGCGACCTCGACCAGCAGGCGCTCCGCGGCGGTGCTCCCGGGCTCGCGCGATCCGCTCCGCAGCGCGGCGAGCAGCTCCTCCTCCCACCGTGGGACGGTCAACGCGCCCCAGCGCACGAGCGCGGGCGAGGAGGTCGCGACGAGCAGCGTCGAGCTCCCCTTGTCCGCCTTCGCCTTCGCTCGCTTCCCCTTGGTCCGCGGCAGCGCGACGGTGTGGAAGGCGCCGGTCACGACGGCGATTCGCCCCTCCGTGGTCTTGCGCACCTGGTCGACGTGCCAGCGCATGTGGGCCTCGCGGAGCAAGGTCCCGTCGGCCTCGAGCGCCCCCTCGTCGTCGCTGGAGGCGCGGGTGCACCAGGCGAAGACCGCGAGCTCACGGAAGAAGGCCTCCGGCGTCTGCCGCGCCGCGCGGGCCTCGAAGGTCGCGTCCCAGAACGCCTCGAAGCCCGGTCGCCGCAGCTTGGCCGCGAGCGCTGAGAACCACGCCGACTCGGCGAGGTGGCGGTCACCCGTCCCGGCCTCCTCGGTGTGGTACGGGAGCACCGCCCTCAGGGGCGCGTCGATCAGCCGCAGCTCGGCGCCCACCTCCTGGCCCGCCCGCAGCGCCGCCCACTCCGGCCCGTGCTCGACCAGCGGCCACCAGGCCCGGAACCGCGCCGGCACCGCCTCGCTCTCCGTGAGCACGCCGTTGCGCCCGAGCGTGTTCTTGTGGTCGACGAAGGCGGTGAGCACCGCCACCGGCGGCTCGGTGAGCGGGTCGACCACGTACCGGAGGAGCTCGGTCGCGTCCTCCGGCCCCTCGACGAGCACGGCGGCGGGCCGGTGCTCGCGGATCCACGTCTCGACGTGGTGGGCGCAGGCGGCGCTGTGGTGGCGGACCGGCAGCCACGCGATCCGCTCGTCGGCGAGCAGCGCGTCGACGCTCTCCACCGGTCCCTGTGGGGCCCGCGCCCGTCGCCCCATCAGCCGCCCAGGTGGTGGCGGGCCGCGAAGTAGGCCTTCCACAGGCCCAGCTCCCGGCTGGCGCGCGGCTTGACGGCGACGTCGAAGTAGCCGCGCAGGACCTTGCGGTCGTCGGCGTCGAGCTTGGCCGCCGTCCCCGCGAGCTGCAGCACGACGTGCTCGGGCTTCACGGCGCCCTCGCCGAAGAACGCCGCGAACAGGGCCGCGTGCTGCCCGACCGCCACGGCCTCCGCGGTCGACATCGCGGTCGAGGGCCGATCCAGCGCCACGCCGTCGACCGTCTTGCCGGACCGGAGCTCGTGGAACGTCGTGACCAGCAGCTCGAGCACGTCGTCGTCCATCCCCGTCCGCTCGGCCGGCGTCCCGCGGGTGCGCTCCGCCACCTGGGACCGTACGACCTCGACCTCCTGCTGCAGATCGTCGAGCGGGGGCACGGTCTCGAAGTGGAAGCGGCGCTGGAGCGCGGCGCTCATCTCGTTGACCCCGCGGTCGCGCGTGTTCGCCGTCGCCACGAGGTTGAAGCCGGGGCGCGCGAGCACGACGCCTTCCTCGCCCGCGAGCTCGGGGATGGTGAGCACCTTCTCGGACAGCGCCTGCAGCAGCGTGTCCTGGACCTCGGGCGGCGCCCGCGTGAGCTCCTCGAAGCGCACGATCCGCCCCGAGCGCATGCCGGTGAGCATCGGGCCCGGCACGAGCGCCTTGGGCGAAGGGCCCTCGGCCAGCAGCATGGCGTAGTTCCAGCCGTACCGGATCTGGTCCTCGACGAGGCCCGCGGACCCCTGGACCACGAGCAGCGAGTCGCCGCTGATCGCGGCCGCGAGGTGCTCGGACAGCCAGCTCTTCGCGGTCCCCGGCTCACCGATCAGCAGCAGCGCCCGGTCGGAGGCGAGCGTCACGATCGCCCGCTGCACGAGGATGTCCTGGCCATAGAGCTTGCGGGAGATCGCGACCTGGCGCTCCTCGCCGTCGACGACGACCGGCAGGGTGCGGCCACCGGATCCGAGCACGAAGGTCTCGACGGCGCGTGGGGAGAGCGCCCAGCCCGCTGGACGGGGATCGGTGTCGCCGGCGCGGAGCGCGGCCAGCTCGAGGGCGCAGCGCCGCTCGGCGGGGAGACGGAGGGCTTCCATGGCGCGCAAGCTACCCTCGCGGCCGGCCTCCGGGCTACCCTCGCACGATGCTGGTCCTGCTGGTCGCCGCCTGCCACAAGAGCCCACCCGCGAGCCCCGAGCCCGCCCCCGAGGTCCCCGCCGCCGTGGAGCAGGCCCCCGCGCCAGCCCCCGAGCCCGAACCGGAGCCCGAACCGGAGCCGGTCGTACCCGGGCCCGTCCTGAACTGCCTGACGGGCGCGGACTGCCCGTCCGGCGTGTGCGAGGGTGTGGGCTGCGACGAGGATCACCCGGGCGTGTGCGCGGAGGACATGCGCGCCTGCACCCGCGACCTCCGCCCCTACTGCGGCTGCGACGGCGAGACCTTCCTCGCCGGCGGCAACTGCCCGATGCGTCGCTACCGCAACAAGGGTCCCTGCCCCGAGCCCGAGTAGGGTGGATCGGCGAGCTACCGGACGAGGACGACGCCGACGGTCACGACCGCGGCCGCCAGCACCCGCCGGCGACCCAGCGGCTCGCCGAGCCAGGTCGCGCCGATCAGCGCGGCGAACAACACCGACGTCTCCCGCAGCGCGGCCACCTCGGCCACCGGCGCGCGCGTCATCGCCCACAACGCCGCCGCGTAGCCGCCGGCCGACAGCAGGCCCGACCCGAGCGCCGCCCGACGCCCCTCCCAGACCCGCGACGCCAGCGGCCGGCCACGCCATGCCAGCGCCAACGCCGCGAACACCGTCCCCTGCACGGCCACCAGGTGCACCAGGTACACCACCGCGTCCGAGGACCGCGCCCCGCCACCGTCCACCAGCGTGTACGCGGCGGTGCACAGCGCGCAGCCCACCGCCGCCGCCACCGCGCGACCACTCCCCGCTCGCAGACCGCCGAGCCCGACCACCCCCGCCGCGACCGCCAGCACCCCGAGCCAGCCGCCGGGCGACAGGCGCTCCCCGAGCCACCACCAGGAGCCCGCGGCCACCAGCACCGGCGGCAGTCCCCGCGCGATCGGATACACGAGCGACAGCTCCCCCGTGCGGTACCCGGCGGTCAGCAGCCCGAAGTAGACCACGTGGATCACGACGGACCCCGCGAGCGCGGGCACGGCCTCCGCCGGCAGCGGTCCCACCAGCGCCACCAGCGGCCACCCGACCGCCGCCCACACCACGGAGAGCCCGGTGGACGCCGCCAGCGGGTCGCCCCTCCGCCCACGCAGCAGGGCGTTCCAGGTCGCGTGCGACAGGGCCGCACCCAGCACGACCCCGGCGACCACCCAGGTCATCGCTCACTCCGCGGGGTGCGTGTCGACCCAGGCGACGACGAAGTCCACGAACGCTCTCACCTTCGACGACAGGTAGCGGTTCGCCGGGTACACCGCCCACATCGCCAGTGACTGCGTGACGTGCTCATCCAGCACCGTCACCAGCGCGCCCGACGCCAGATCGTCGCGGACGATGAACCGCGGGAGCAGCGCCAGGCCCACGCCCGCCCGCGCCGCCGCCAGCAGCACGTCGCCGTTGTTCGACACCATCGGCCCCTTCACCGGGATCGTCAGCTCCGGTCCCAGGCGCCACGTCGACAACGTCGGTCCGTACTCGTACTGGAAGCAGGCGTGGTGCCGCAGCTCCTCGGGGGACTCGGGCGTCCCGTGCTCCGCGAAGTAGGACGGCGCGCCCACGATCGACATGTGCGTCGGACCGAGGCGCCGCGCGATCATCGAGCTGTCGTCGAGCACGCCGATCCGCACGGCCACGTCGTACCCCTCGTCGATCAGGTCGACGCGGCGGTCCGAGAGCGACACCTCCACGCGGAGCTGGGGGTACGTCCGCAGGAACGCTCCCAGGGCGTCCCCGAGGTAGCGGTACCCGAGCGACATCGGCGCCGAGATCCGCAGCGTCCCCCGCGGCTCGCGCTGCCCCTGCGTCACCGCGTTCTCGGCGTCCATCACGTCGGCCACGATGCGCACGCAGCGCTCGTAGTAGGCCTGGCCCGCCTCCGTGGGGCGCAGCGACCGCGTCGTCCGCTCGAGGAGCCGCACCCCGAGGCGGTCCTCCAGCCGAGCGATCTGCCGGCTCACCGTGGACTTCGGCAGACCGAGCTCGCGCCCGGCCGTCGTGAAGCCACCCGACTCCACGACCTTCACGAACAGGTGCATCTGCCCCAGCACGTCCATCGGTGGCGTTCCCCGCGACCGTTGTAGCAGGCGCGGGATAGACACGGGCGTGCTGCTCGCTCTCCTCGCCGCCTGCCAGGCCCCCTTCGGTGCCGATCGCCACGATCTGGTCGGGTTCCGTGTGGCCGCCGTGGACGCCGACCCGGTGCGCGACGGCGGCACGACGACCGCGCGCGTCGCGGTGATCGTCGACGGTCGCCCGTTCTCCCACGCGCCCGTCGATCTCGCGTGGTACCTGCTCGCGGACCCCGACGAGCTGCTGGACCTCGACCCGCTGTCCACCGCGGACGGCGTCGGCCCCGAGCCCGAGCTGGTGGTGCCCGCCGACCGCCGCGTGCTCGGCCTGATCGCGCGCCAGGGCGACCTCGAGGAGCGTGCCTTCGTCGAGCTCCCGACGCCGCCCGCGTCCGTGCACCCGCCGCGCGCGCTGACGTCGGGCGTGCTGCCGCTGCCCGCCATGAGCGCGCTGTTGGGTCCCGAGCTCCTGCTGGACGCCCGCGAGGCGCTCTCCGCCGACCCCGGGGACGCGGTCCCGCCCGGCGGCGCGCTCCGGCTGGGGGCCGAGGTCGGCGACGAGGATCCGCTCGTGCGCTGGATGTCCACCGCCGGCACCTGGTTCGAGCTCGACCGGCACACCGCCGACTGGATCGCCGGCGACGACCTGCTGCTCGACGACGACGAGCTCGAGGGCGAGCGCATCCCGCTCGAGCCGCAGATCGTGACGGTGTTGGCGCTGGCGCTCGGTGATCCCGGTGACACGGCCTTCCGCGCCACCGAGGTCTTCGTGGGCGACGCACCCGAGGGGGTGTGGGTCGGCGGGCGCTTCCTGCCGGGCGACGGGCTGCCCGAGGTCGCACCCGGTCAGGCGCTCACCACCACGCTGCGCGCCGACGACACCTCGCCCACCGGCTTCCGCCTGGAGGGTGGCGAGGTCACGGACCCGTCGCTGGTGGCCGACTGGGGCACGCCCTCCCTCCCCTGCGTGATCGGCCACGACGGTCCGCTCGATCCGGACTGGTGGCTGACGCAGCAGTGCTTCACCAACGGGATCGACGGCCTCCGCGTCGGCCTGATCCCCGATCCCGGGGGCCTCCGGTGATCGGGTGGTTCGTCGGGGTGGCGCTCGCCGAGGAGCTGGCGGTCGAGGTCCGCGAGAAGGGCGACGCCGGCGGCCCGATCGCGTCGGCGACGGTCGATCTGGCCTGCGGGGACGGGTCCCGGTCGGCCACGACCGACGCCGAGGGCCGCGCGACGCTGTCCTTCGGCACCCCGCCGTGCACCCTGTCCGTCACCGCCCCCGGCTTCCACGCGACCGAGCGCACGCTGGACGCGCCGGGCGAGGTCGTGGTCTGGGTCCGCCCGGGCCACGGCGAGATGGAGATCGTGGTCGAGGGGCTCAAGTCCACCGCCGACCCCACGCGCTACTCCGTCGACGCCGAGCAGGCGGAGGAGACACCGGGCACGCTCGACGACGCGGTGCGCCTGGTCCAGTCGCTCCCCGGGGTCACCGTCCAGCGGGAGTACAGCCCGTCCTCGGGCGACCTGTCCGTGCGCGGCTCCTCGCCGGGCGACAGCCGCTACTTCCTCGACGGGATCGAGATCCCGTACCTCTACCACTACAACCAGTACGCCTCGGTCTTCCCCGCGACCCAGATCGACACGCTGGAGTTGTTCCCGTCGACCTTCTCGGCCCGCTACGGCGACGCGGTGGGCGCCGTGATCGACGCCCGCTCGCGCATCGACGTCCCGGACGGCCTGCACGGCTCGGGCAGCGTGAACTTCGTGATGGCGAGCGCCGAGGCGAAGGCGCCGGTCGGGCGCGGCTGGTGGCTCGGGGTGAGCGGACGCCGGTCGTACCAGGATCTCGCGGGCGAGAGCACCGCCCAGTACACGCTGTGGCCCATCTTCGGCGACTGGGTGGTGCGTGCCGAGCACGGCAGCCCCACCCGCGGCACGGGCGTCTTCGCGTTCGGCGCCTCCGACCGGTACGAGCGTGCGGCCGGCGAGCTCGATCTGCTCGATCCGCTCGAGGCGACGACCACGCCCTACCTCGACTACGCGCAGCACTTCGAGGGCCTGGGTGTCCGTCGCCAGTGGGGCGGCGAGCTCGGCGGGCGGGTGAGCGCGGGCCTCGTGCGCCACGTGCGGCGCGCGGACCTGTCGGGCATCGGCGACGAGCGGCTGGAGAGCGACGCGCTCGTGTCCCGCGGGGACCTCGGGTGGTACCCGACCGCCGCCGCGGACCGCTGGGCGCGCGGCCTGGACCTGGGTTGGGAGCTGAACAGCCGCCGCGTCGGCTACGTGATCGACGACGCGGGACCCGACGGGCTGCGGGTCGCGGAGGAGGCGCCGGGGCTCGGGCGCGGGGTCTCCATCGACGACGAGCTGTGGCGGCTCCAGGGCGGGCTCTACGGCACGGGGCACGCGCAGCTGGGGCCGGTGAGGGTGATGCCGGGGTTGCGGGTGGACGGCGACTCCACGATCGCGGAGGCGCAGGTCGAGCCACGGCTGGCGGCGCGCTGGAAGCTCGCGGACCAGACGATGATCAAGGCGGGCGCGGGCCGGTACGCGCAGCGCCCCGACAGCGAGCACCTGTTCGCGGGGACGGGGAACCCCGATCTGCCGACGACCACCTCCTGGCAGGTGTCGGGCGGCTGGGAGCAGACGGTGTCCGGGCGGCTCGAGCTCGGCCTCGAGGCGTACCGCAAGTGGCTCTTCGACCCGCTGGTCTTCCCGATCGACGACGCGGCCTACGCGGTGCCGACCGGCGACGCCTGGGGGGTCGAGGCGATCACGCGGTACCGGATCCGGGAGATCGTGTTCCTGTGGGGCTGGCTGGCGGTGCAGCAGTCGACGGTCGAGGAGCCCGACGGCACCATCGTCCCCTCGGACGGCGACCAGCGCGTGTCCGGCGGGGTCGTGGTCTCCGTCGACCAGGGCGGCTGGAACCTCGGCGCCCGCTACCGCTACGCGTCGGGACTCCCGTTCACGCAGCTCGACGGCTCGCTCTACGACGCTGGCAACGACGTGTGGGTCCCCACCCCGGGCCCGACGAACGGCGCCCGTCTCCCGCCGTACCACAAGGTCGACCTGCGGGCGGCGCACACCTGGAGCTTCCGCGGCTGGTCGCTGACCTTCACGACCGAGGTCTGGATCGTGCCCAAGGCCTCGGCGCAGCTGTACCCGACCTGGAACTTCGACTACACCGAGCAGGGGTGGGTCAGCGGCCCCACCTTCCTCCCGCTGCTGAGCCTGCGCGCGAAGTTCTGACGGCTACTGTGGCCGGACGGCGCCCGACGCATTCTCCCAGCTGATGACGAACTCCGCACGCCGGTTCTTGGACCAGGCGGACTCGTCGTGGCCCGTGGCCTCCGGGCGCTCCTCACCGAAGGACAGCACGGTGAGCCGATCGGCAGAGACCCCCTGCGTCATGAGGTACTTCTTCACGATCTCCGCGCGCCGGTCGCCGAGCGCGAGGTTGTAGTCGCTGGTACCGCGCTCGTCGGCGTGTCCGGTGATCTGGACCCGGACGTCGACGTGCTTCTGCAGGATCTCGGCGTTGGCGTCGAGCACCGCCTTCGAGTCGGCGTTGAGGTCCGACGAGTCGGTGTCGAAGTACACTTTCTGGAAGTTGTCACGCAACTGCTGCACGTGCTCCGGCACGGCCGCGGCCACCGGCGCAGGCGCCGCCATGGTCGGAGCGGGCGCTGGTGCCGCGACGGGCTCGGGGGGCTTCTTCTTGCACCCCGACACGACCAACGAGGCGACGAGGACGAGGGTGGCGATCGTTCGGTTCATGGCTCCTCCGAGGCTGGCGACCAGCGCGCACCGCCGTAACCTCCGCCCCTGGTGGCTGCGCGGTCGAGTCCGGGCTCGGAGTGAAACCAACTGAAAACACCGGACGGCTCGGTCAGCGTCAAGGTGGGAGGGTCGACCTCGGAGGTTCCCGTGCTCATCGCCCTCGCGCTCCAGACCGCTCACGCCGCGTGCTCCTTCTCCAACGTCGTGCCGACGACCGGCTCCGTCGCCGCGTCCTCGCCGGTGTTCGACGCCACGACGGACTGCGCCCGCGTGCGGCTGCAGTACTGGAACACCCTCACGCCGCAGAACAAGCAGCTCACCGCCTGGCGGCTGCCCGGGCCGCTCCAGGTCCCCGAGGATCAGTGGGACACCCTGCCAGCCGGCGTCTATGCCTGGCGCTGGGTGGGCAACTCTCCAGCCGGCCCCGGCGTGTCGACGACGAACACGCTCATCGTCGAGGCGGACGTGGACGACGACGGCTGGACGAACATCGAGGGCGACTGTGACGATCTCGACCCGGCCGTGCATCCCGGGGCCGCGGGGATCTGCGGCACCGACGCCAACTGCGACGGGCTCACCGACCTCGGCTGGACGGCCTCCGGGATGTCGCTCGACGGTCCGCTGTCCTCGGGCGCGCCGGGGGCTCCGGCGAGCATCGACATCACCGATCAGGACGTGACGCTGTGCCCGGGCACCTACCAGGCCCGCTTCTCCGCCGTGGGCGGCATCGCGACGGTCGACGGTGGGGGCGCTCTGGTGAGCGGCGACGGCGGTCGCGCCTTCTCCGTCACCTCCGGCGGGTCGCTGGCGGTGTCGAACGTCGAGGTCTCGGGCTCCAGCAACGGGTTCTTCTGCAACGGCTCGACGCTCGACCTCACGGGCGTCGACGTCCACGACAACGTCGGAGACTACGGCGCGGGCGTGCTCGGAGAGACCTGCGTCGTGGACCTGACCTCGTCCGTCGTGTGGAGCAACGACGCGCCGAGCTCGGCGGCGGTCCACGCGCGCGACGGCTCCACGCTGACGCTCACGGACAGCGAGGTCTCCGGCAACACCTCCGTCAACGGCGGGGGCGTGAGCGCGGCGATCGGCAGCTCCTTCGACTGCGTGCGGTCGCGGATCGTCGGCAACACCGCGAGCGACGGATCGGCGGTGTACCTCGTGCACGACTCGCCCATGACGCTCGACCACTGCGACCTCGGCGAGCCCGGGACGGCCGACGAGAACCAGGGCTCGCCCGACGTCGTGACCTGGGACGACGTCTCGCTCGGCTACTACGACGGTGGCAGCGACGCCAACGACGGGTGCGCGCTCCCCAGCGGCCGGTACCTCTGCGGCGCTCCGCAGTTCTACGGGGGTACCAACGTCCGCATGGAGACGGTCCCCGGGACCGCGGCGCTGTACGACGACCACCTCGAGGTCACGAGGGCGCTGACGCTGTCGGAGATCTCGGTGGTGGTCCAGATGACCAACCCCAACTCGGTCTGTGCCGCCGAGATGTGGTACGGCATCAGCCCGTACTTCGGCCAGTACACGTACGCCCAGATGGTGTTCGACACCGACCTCATGACCATGGTCATCCCCGTCGACACGAGGCTCGCGCCCGGTGACGTGGTGGACGTCGAGGTCCTCGTGCAATGCGTGAACCCCGGCGCCGCCCAGATCGAGACGCGCGACATGGACCCCCGGGTCGGCGGTCAGCCGGGCATCACGCGCGTGAAGATCCGCGACCTCTGACCCGGACCACCTGGCACGCCCCCTGCAACGGTTCGAGCGCAGGAGGTGTGCTGGTGTGGTGGATGACGACGGTGGCGACCTCGGCCGAGCTGGACACGCTCCCCTGCGATCACGCGATCTGCGCCATCGCTGCGGACCCCGATGGGGCGGGCTTCGAAGAGGAGCCCACACGGCGCCGCGACGAGCCCACCGGGCCCATCGCCATCTCCCTCGGCGCAGATCCCACCGCGGTCTCCTGGCAGGTCGTGGCGAACCCCGACGTGAGACTGATCGTCGAGAGCCGTGTCCGGATGGGCCAGGTCGGGCATCCGGACGGCCCGCACGCGACCACGCCGTGGGCAGGAGCCACCCACACCGTCGACGGGTGGTGGCTTGCCAGACCGACCCCCGCCGAGCTCGACGGATTCGTGATCGACGGCCTGGAGATCCGCGTCCGCGCCGTCTCCAGCGAGAATCTCGTGGTGGACGAGTGGCGTATCGGTGCCGAGATCCCCAGCGGCTGCTGATCTACGATTCGAAGCATCTGGGATCAGGATTCGTCGCGGCCGGCCACGACTCGAGATCTCTTCGGGCTGACGTGTGACGTCGCTCCCGCTCGCGACGTAGCGGTGTGGGAGGTCGGATGTTCCGCGCCGGCTGGTGGTTCCTTGGGTTGGGGTGGGCCGGGTGTGCCACGCCGGACGCGCTCGCGCCTCGGGCCGAGCCGCACACGCCTTCGTCGAGCACGGCGCCGCCGGTGGAGGAGCCGCCCGCCAGCGCGCTGACGCCGAGCGAGCTCCTCACGCGGGTGTCCCTCGATCTCCGCGGGATCCGACCCTCGATCGACGAGCTCCGCGCGTTCGACGACGCCCCCGGCCAGTACGAGGCCGTGGTCGACGCCTATCTCCACGACCCCCACCTGCAGCGGCGCGCGATCGACTTCTACAGCGAGATCGTGCCGAGCCGCATCGCCGGCGAGTTCTACGTCGATCTGGACGGGGCGTACGGCGACCGTTTCGACCCAGCGGTCCTCCAGCAGCACGTCGCGGAGGAGCCCCTGCGGATGTTCGCCTGGGTCGTCGAGAACGACCTCCCCTACGGAGCCATGGTGGAGGGCAACTGGACGGTCGTGGACGACCTCCTCGCGCAGATCTTCCCCGTGGACTACCCGTCCGGTGGCAGCGGTTGGCAGCTCGCGACGTACACCGACGGACGGCCGGGCGCCGGCGCGCTCTCCACCAACGGCCTGTGGTGGTTCCGCGGCGCGCAGATCATGAATCGCCAGCGAGCGCGCGGAAACCTCGTGTCGCGCGTCCTGCTCTGCGACGACTACCTCGAGCGCCTGCTGCCCTTCACGCGCCAGTCCTTCGCCTCCGACGAGGCCATGGGTGACGCGGTGAACCAGGATCCCGCATGTCAGGCGTGTCATGCCACGCTGGACCCGCTCTCGGCTCACTTCTGGGGGTTCTACTACGACTCCATCTCGCGCCCGAGCATCATCGCGACCTACCACGCGGAGCAGGAGGGGATGTGGGAGGGGACGACGGCTCCCCCGGGCTTCATGGGACAGCAGAGCGACGGACTGGGCTCGCTCGGCGCGTTGCTCCAGGACGACCCCCGCTTCGCGACCTGCTTCGTGGACGAGGCCTGGTCCATCCTCTCCCGCACCGACGCGAGTGACCTCGACATCGATCTCTCCGACCTCGTCGAGACGTTCGACGGCACCGGCGGCAACGTCCGCGAGGTGTTCCGGGCGGTCGTGATGCGCCCCGAGTACCGCGGCTACGACGCGCGGCTGGCGAGGCGGCGGATGGCACCCCAGGTGTTCGCCTCGATGGTCGAGGACCTCACCGGCTACCACTGGAGCACGGGCGGCGTCGACCAGCTGACCTCCTTTCCCGGGTATGGCGTGATGGTGGGCTCGAGCGACGGCGCCGAGCCCGGCATCACGAGCGCGAGCGTGTCGACCGTCCTGGTCCAGAAGCGGTTCGCGGAGGCCGCGGCCGCTCACGTGGTGCAGCAGGAGAGCGCGAGCGCCGACCGCCGGCTGTTCTCTGCCGGGTTCGACCCGAGTGACATCGACGACGTGCGCGTTCGTACCGAGCTGCGCCACCTCTACCTCCGCATGCTCGGCAGGGAGCTCGACGACGACGATCCGGAGATCACGGCCCTGTTCGAGCTGTACGACGCCTCCCTCGATGCGACCGGAGATGTCACCGAGGCCTGGATCGCCGTGGTCACCGGACTGCTCCGCCACCCCGACATGGAGAACTACTGATGCTCACGCGACGCCAGGCTCTGTTCGGGGGTGCGGCGCTGGGCGCGGGCCTCCTCGCCCCTCGACCCGTGCGCGCCTCCGTCGCGCCGAAGGACCGGAAGTTCCTGTTCGTGCTGGCGAAGGGCGGTTGGGACGTGACCCGGGTGTTCGCGCCCGTGTTCGCGCCGACCGTGACCCGAGACGCCGGCGACGAGCCCGCCCGCGCGGGGAATCTGGTCTATGTCGCGAACCGCCAGCGCCCGAACGTGGACCGGTTCCTCGACACCATGCGCGACCGGGTCTCGACGATCGACGGACTGCTGGTCCGCTCGGTGAACCACCGGACCTGCCGTCGGCTCTGGCTGAGCAACAGCACCGACCCCGGCGCGGTCGACTGGCCTACGCGGATCGGCGCCGATGCAGCCGACCGATACGCGGTCCCGCACATCGTCTCGGGCGACAAGGCGCTGGCTGGCGACGACGCCTGGTTGACCGGGTTGGTGGGCGTCCGCGACGAGGTGTCGGACCTGCTGGACGGCGCAGCGATCGCGAAGGCCGACGTGCCGACCGCGCTCCCGCCGGCCGCCGTGGAGTCGCTGGTCGACGCCTATGCCCAGGCTGCGGTGCGCAGGGTCCATGCGCGCTCGGACGAGGAGGAGCGGCTGCTGCGGGGCTGGCGCGAATCCCAGGAGCGCCTGATCGACTTCCAGCGTCGCGGCTCGGCGCTCGACCTCAGCTCGGAGGGGGACCTGACGGGGCGGATCTCGCAGGTCGGGGCCTACCTCGGGTCCGGCCTCTGCCGTTGCGCTTCGATGATCCTGCCCTATTTCTACGACACCCACTACGACGACCCCACGCAGTCGCGGACCCTGGACAACACGTTCGCGGCGATGACGCTGATCGACCGGATGCTCCGCACCACGCCGGGCACCAACGCCCCCACGCTGGCGGACGAGACCGTGGTCGTGGTCTACAGCGAGATGGGCAGGACGCCGTACGTCACGGTCGCCGACGGCCGCGAGCACTGGATGTTCACCTCCTGCATCACCTGGGGTCCGGGCGTCCGCGGCGGTCGTCAGTTCGGTGGGTACGACGACGATCTGGTCGGGCTCGGCGTGGACCTCGCCTCCGGGGAGACCGATCCCTCGCACGGCGTCCAGCTCACGCCCGATGTCGTCGGCTCGACGTTGCTCCGCCTCGCCGGCATGGACCCCGCGTCCGCGCTCGGCGCCGACACGTCGCTCACGGCACTGCTCGAAGACACCTGAGCGCCTACAGATTGCGCGGACGGGTCCCGAACGGGACCACGAGGCCCTGCAGACCCATCCCCTCGAGCCAGCCGACGACGGCCCGGTGCGCGACGCCGGTGGCTGCGAAGCGGCGCGACAGGAACCAGGACAGCCCCTCGGGCGCGTCGGCGGGCAGGAACGGGTGGAGCGGGTCGAGCGTGCGCGGGTGCTCGATGTCGTCGGCCACCACCTCCACCGAGAGGTTGAGCAGCAGTCCCGCGCCGAGGTCGGGCGGCACCTCCGGGGGCAGCTCGATGCCGGGGAACCAGAAGGGCCCGATCCAGCCGCGTCCACAACGCGCGACGCGACAGCCCGTGGCGTCCGCCACCTGCCGGACCAGGGCGGGCAGCGGCACCGCGAAGTGACGGGTCAGGAGGTGGCGGAGCGACTCGTCGGCGGAGGCGCGGCCAGCGGCGTCGATGGTGAAGGACCGGGGCCGCGACGGGGCGTCGAGCTCGAGCCGCAGGCGCAGCCAGCGCCCGTCGGGGGCGAGCCGGTCGTAGTGGACGGCGAGGCGGCCGCCGGTCGGACCGAAGGCGCGGGTGGCGACGGCCAGCTCGGTGGCCGGGAGCAGGTCCTGGTGACGCAGGAGGCGGTGCACCGCGCGGCGGTCACGCATGCGGGCCCCGAGGGCGGGATCGAGCGACGCGGCACGCCGGATCTCGGCATCGCCCGGGTCGCGCGACGGGTCCGTGCGACGGGCGAGGATCTGCTCCGCGCGGGCCCGCTCGAGCCAGGTGTACGACGGCATGCCGGTGGCGGTGATCTCGGCGGGCGCGAGCAGGTCGCCGCTGGTCGCCGGGTCGATGGCCTCGAGGTGCGTCAGCGCCCGCCGGAGCGGGACGTGGTCCTCGTCCGGCGCGAGGGCGTCCACGGCCGCTCGCAGCGCGCGCACGTAGGGCCCGCTCCTCGCGAGCGGCAGCTCCACGTCACTCCCCCTTCAGCAGGTCGGCGATCTCCGCGTCCGCCGCGCGGCGCAGGGCCCGCTCCGCGTCCAGCCGCGCCTTCTCGCGGTCGATGCCGTCGAGCTCGACGCACAGCGCCTGCTCGGTCACCTCGAGCTCCGTGCGCAGGCGCGCGGACAGCTCGGGCAGCACCTCGGCCACCATCCGCTGGCCCTCCTCGACGTACCGGGCGGTCGCCTGCATGGCCTCGTCCAGCTCCCCCAGCGAGGCCTGGAGCTCCGCGACCACGAGCGGCGCGTCCGCGAGCATCCCGAGGCCCTGGATGCGCCGACCCGCGGCGTTGACGATGTGCGTGGCGGACAGGACGTACGACGCCATCTCCTCGTGCAGCTTGAGCACGGTGTCGCGCAGCGCCCGCGCGGGATCGAGGTGGTGGCGACAGAGCTCCACCGCCGTCTCGTAGAGCGCGCCGTCCACCGCCTCGGAGCGCAGGTCGAAGGTGTACCGATCGCGGCGGCGATCGCGCTCCTCGGGCGTGAGCTCCTCGTGGTCCAGCTCGGCCAGCGCCTGCTCGGCGCGCAGCACGCGCTCGGCGCAGGTCCGGCGGTGGCGGGTGGCCTCCCCGAGCTCGCGGTGCAGCCGATCGACCTCGTGCTGCAGCTCCAGCGCCACGAGCTTGAGCTCGTCGGTGAACGCGGTGGCCTCGCGCAGGCGCACGCTGGTCGCCTCGTACCGCTTGAACAGCTCCTCCGCGACCGAGCGCCGCATCAGCGCCGTGCGCCGCGCGGTGAATGGGCGGGTGAGCGTCGCGAGCAACCCGGTCGCCGCCTGCTCGGTGGCCTCGAGCTCGGTGCGCGTGCGCGACAGGGAGGCCATGCCCTCGGAGAGCTCGCCCCCGAGGCGCTTCTGGGTCGCCACCATCTCGTTGACCTTGCCCAGGGCCCGCTGGTGGCGCTCCGCCACCTCCTGGCGGCGTCGGTGCAGCACGGCCTGGGTGAGTGGCTCGGTCGACATCGGCACCCCGATGCTACCAGAATCGGCCATGCCGACCCCGCTCGACATCGACCCCGATCCCCTCGTCGCGCGCACACCGCCGCGCGAGCTGTACGTCGATCCGGCGCTTCGTGCCCGCCTTCGGCAACGTCTGGTCCACGGCTGGCACCAGCTGTGGGAGGCCGACGAGCCGGGGGAGGCGAACCTGGTGCCGGCGAGGATCGCGGGAGAGCCCGTGCTCTGGGTGGGCGGCGAGCCCGAGCGGCTGCTCTCCAACGTCTGCACCCACCGCGCCGCGACGCTCGTGGACGGGCCCTGCACGGCCCGCGCGATCCGCTGCCCGTACCATGGACGGCGCTTCGACCTCGACGGGCGCTTCGTCGCCGCCCCGGGCTTCGACGCCGACCCCGGGCCCGACGCCTCCCTGCCCCGGGCCGAGGTGCGTCGCGTGGGCCCGCTGCGCTTCGGGTCCTATGCGCCCGAGATCCCCTTCGAGGACTGGTGGGCGCCCGTCCGCGAGCGCACCGCGGCCGTCGGCTTCGACTGGGAGGCCCTGCGCCGTGATCCGGCGGGCGACCGGCTGCACACGATCGAGGCCCCCTGGCTGCTCTACCTCGAGAACTACCTCGAGGGCTTCCACGTCCCCTTCGTGCACAAGGAGCTCCAGCGCGTGCTCGACCCGCGCGACTACCGGCACGAGCTCCTGCCCCACGGCACGCTGCAGGTCGGCGTCGCCCCCGCCGACGACCCGGGCGCGCCCGCCTTCGTGCCGACCACCGGACCGGACGCGGGGACGCGGGTGGCGGCGTGGTGGTTCTGGCTCTGGCCGACCACGCTGGTCAACGTCTACCCGTGGGGGGTGAGCCTGAACCTGATCGAGGACGTGGCCCACGGCCGCTGCACCGTCCGCTACCGGGCCTGGGTGTTGGACGACGCCTCCCGCGGGCGCGGCGCCGGCGGAGCGCTCGATCTCGTGGAGGAGCAGGACCAGGAGGTCGTCCTCCGGGCGTGGGCGGGCGTGCAGGCGGCGACGCTCTTCCGCCGCGGACGGTATGCGCCGGCCCACGAGCGCGGGCTGCACCACTTCCACCGGCTGCTGGACCGAGCGCTGACGTGAGCTGGCTGGTCGCAGGGCTGCTGGCGCTGGTCGCCGGCGGCGGCGCGCTGTGGTGGTGGCGTGGGCGCGAGCGCCGCGGGCTGGCGGATCCGAGCGTGGACCCGGGTGCCCTGCGGGTGACCGACGCGCAGCGCGCCTCGCTGCGGGCGGCGAAGGCGCTTCCCGACCCGAGCGCGCGCGTGGCGGCGGCGGTGGCGGCCTGCGTGACGGACGGGGTCCCCTGGCGGGAGGGCCTGCGGGAGACCTCCGACGACGTAGCGGCGCTCCCCGAGGACCAGGCCGGCCTGCGCGCCCTGTGGTGGGCGTTGATGGGCGAGATCGGTCGAGCGGACGAGCTCCTGCGCGGGCTCCCCGCGGACGACTGGCGTGGGTGCTGGGCCCGCCACCTGGTCTACGCGGCGGCGGGCGACGTGACCCGCGCGGAGAACGCGCTGATCGCGGCGCTCCACCTCGTGCCGTCCGCGTCGCGCGGCGAGGTCGAGGCGGCCGTCGACACCTGGCGCCGCCGGCACCCGAGGAGGAGGTCCGAGGCGGAGCGGTTCTTCGACGGGTAGGCGAGAAGGCCCCACCGGGCTCCGTGTCCCGGTGGGGCTGCGTCTCCTCCATCGTCTTCGACGGGGCCGATCCTTCGGCTACCTCCTAGCGGAAGTGGAAGGCCAGCCCGCCGCCGAACTGGAAGGCTCCGGGCGCCTCCCCCTCGTACCGCTCGTCCATCCAGCCGATGTACTTGCCCTGCAGATCGAGGGCGAAGTTGTTGCCCATCGCGAGCTCGAGGCCGAGCCCGGCGTCCAGTCCCCACTGGCCGTCGACGGTCTCCATCGTCCCGAGGGTGTCGCCGGTGAGCACCTGCTCCTGGATGTTGGCCGCGTTGTACGTCGCACCGGCCAGGGCGTAGGGGCTCACGCGGGTCCAGGGGAAGGCGAACAGCTTCACGTCGCCGTTCACCATCGTCTGGCTGCGCGAGCCCGCGTCCAACGACATCGCGTGGTGCGCGACGCCGAGCTCGAGGGCGACGGGCTCCGCGGGACGGTAACGGCCGACCAGCCCCAGCCCGGGGTCCCCGTAGAACGAGCCTCCCGGGGTCGCCGACATCAGCGCACCGCCCATGACGCCGACCGCCAGCGTGTTCGCGCGGTCGATGTCCCGCTTCGGCAGGTCGCGCTGCGGCACCTGCACCGGACCGGACGCCTGCTCCACGTAGGTCACGTGGGTGGACGGGCGCGGGCCGTACACGAACACCCCGTGGTACGGGTAGACGTGCGTGTACGTGACGGTGTGCACCCGCGGCGGCTGGTGCACGACCACGTGGCTGACGGGCGCGGTGTGCACGACCGTGGTCGGCGGACGGCCGCCGTGGACGACCGTGGTCGGAGGACGACCGCCGGTCGTGTGGACGACGGTGGGACCGGTGCTCGGACGGCCGGTCCCCGTGTGGACCACGGTGGGACCCGTGTTCGGACGGCCGCTGCTCGTGGTCGTGACGGTGCCGCCGGTGCTGCCGCCGGGACGGGTGGAGCCGCCGCCGGGGCGCGTGGAGCCACCGGTCGAGATGGAGCCGCCGCCGGTGTTGCCGCCGCTCGTCGTGCCACCGCCGGTCGTGCTGCCGCCCGGGCGCGTCGAGCCGCCGCTACCGCCCGGGCGGGTCCCGCCCTCGCAGTTGGTGGTCTGGTTCGTCGGGCCGCAGCGCACCGGCCGGAAGTCCGCCTGGTTGGGACGGATGGGGCGCGTCGAGACGTTGTTCACGGTGTCCGTGCGGGTCCGGGTCGTGTCCACGCGGCGCCCGTCCACGGTCCCGTGGTACCCGGCGTGCGTGTCCCAGGTGACGCTGTCGTTCTGCTGGTCCACGACCCCGCGGCTCAGGACGTGCCCCTGGCCGTCGAAGGCGCGGCCGTCCCGCTGGCCCTGGACGGTGCCGGTGGTCCACGAGTTGGTGCGCGTCCCGCTGCGGTCCTGGTAGCGGCCGTCCCACTCCCAGGTCGAGCGCGTGGCGGTGCGGGTCGTGTTCGCGTGGCCCCAGTCGCCGTCCTGCTGGTGCCAGGAGGTGCTCGCGTCGCGCTGCCCGACCCAGCGGGTGCCGGTCAGCGTCCCCCGCGGCGACTCCACCGTGACATGCTGCGTCTGGTGGCGGACGGGCGTGGCCGTGGTGCTGCGGGTCGTGCCGCCGCGCACCGCGCTCGTCTGGGTGTGCGTGGTCTGCGAGCTCGACTTGCGGCCGCCGCTGCGGTGGCGGGCCTCCCGCGCGCCAGGATCGGGCCCGGCGCGCTCGTACAGGCCGAGCGTGGTGTCCTCGTCGAGCTCCGCTGCGGCCGCGACCCCACCCCATCCCAGCAGGGCGGTCGCGACGACCAGGTGTCGGTTCATGGCGTCTCCTCCGTTCTGCCGGACCTGGACGCCACTCCCCCCGCGGTCATTCGCGGGTCAGTTGTCACCGAAGGTCAGTCGGGTGATCCGAAGATCGTCAGCAGCTTGCGGATCAGCTCCGCGTCCATCCATCCGGCCCGCTCGGGGCGCCCCGCCTCGCGCACCGGGCGGCGATCTCCCTCCGCCTCGCCCACCTCGAGCACGTGCCGTCCGTCGGCGGCCTCGACGACCAGCCGGTGACCCGGGAAGCGGGCCTCCGCCTGGCCCCACGCCACGACCCGCGGCTGGGACATCAGCGCGACCGCGGCCGCCAGGCGCTGGGGATCGACCACCAGGTTCGCCGGACGCACCAGCCGCAGCGATCCGTCGGCCTCGCGATCGAGCCGCCCGTCCCAGCCCGGCCCCTCGAGGCGAATGGAGCGGACCTCTGCGGGCGGCACCGTCCAGATCGCGCGATCGAGCAGCACGGACGGGTCGGCGAGGTGCTCGACCCAGGGCAGCGCGAGCCGGAACACCTCGGGCCTCCCCTCGCGCCGCACCACCGTGCGCACGCCGTCGGAGCCGAACGAGAGCACCACGCGGTCGTCGGTGGTCCCGAGCTCCACCCGGGCGAGCCCGTCCGGCCCCTCGTCGACGACCTCCGCGGCCCGCAGGTGCGCGAGCTCCGCCACCAGCCGCGCGACGGTCGCCTGGTCCACGCCGCCGTCGAAGCCCGTCGGCGTGCGGGTCGCGCGGACCACGCCGGCCCCCGAGCGCACGACGATCTCGGTCACCGCGGCGGGATCGAGGTCCACGACGGTCCGGTCCCGCCAGCGACCCGCGGGTCGCGCCAGCAACGCCCTGCCGCCCACGTCCGCCCGGAACACGTCGGGCGCGCCCGGGAAGCGCACGAAGCTATCCCCGCCCACGGTGTCGGCGCCCACCACCACGGAGAGCAGCGTCGACCCGCTCCCCACCACCTCGACGCGGAGCTCCTGCCCGCCCTCGAGCCCGTAGCGGTCCTGGTCCGCGCGATCGAGCCGCGCGACCGGGTGGATCCCGCCGGCGAGCACCGAGAGCGCGGCCTCCACCTCGGCGTCGTCGGCCGGCGCGTCCGTCGGCGCCACCAGCCACCACCCCTCCCCTCGCCGCTCGATCTGTACCGCCCGATCGACCTGCGCGATCTCGAGGCGCACGGCGTCGCGCGGGTCGAAGCCCGGGAGCGTCGGGAGCGCCTCCGGGGACGGGCGAGGCCACGCGCGCCACGCGACGTCGGCGGCGACGACGGCCACCGTGACCACCAGGAGGTTGCGGGTGGCCGGCCTCACCCGCTCCTCCGGCGGGTCGCGAGCGCGCCGAGCGCGATCAGCAGCAGGGGCGCCCCCACCATCGCCGCCTTGAGCCGCAGCGCCTGCTCGCGCGACGGCGCCTCCATCGGCACCTCGGGAGCACCGCGACCGCGGATCCCGATCAGCGCTTCGTCCTCGAGCAGCCAGTCCACCGTGTTCGCGACCAGCACCGGATCGTTGGCGACCGCGTCCGCCGACCCCACCACCGCGATCCGCGTGGGCTCGCTGGTGGTGCGCAGGTCCTCGAAAGGCGGCGCCTCGCGATCCAGCCGCTCGGGGAGCTCCCGCCCGACGAACAGGCTCGGGAAGCGCCCGGAGAGCGCCACCATCACCGGGAAGCTGCCGGTGCGCTCCGTCGGATCGGGCACCTCCAGGGCCGCGGGATCGAGCGAGCGCAGGCCGGACCGCGCGACCGCGTCATCGTCGGTCCACACCCAGACCTCGCCCTCCACCCCCTCCGGCAGCGGCTCGGCGAGGGACACCGGCGACGCGAAGGGCAGCACCACGCGCGGCAGGTCGCGCACGGCGCTCACGGCCCGGTCGAGGCGGGTGGTGACCAAGGCGAGCGGGTGGTGCACGCGGACCAGCTGCCGACGCCCGCCCGCCGCCACGGGCAGCGCGAGCACCTCGTTGTCGTCGCGGTCGAAGAGCACCTGGTCGCCGAGCACCGCCCCCATCCGCCCGAGCCAGGGGCGCAGGCCGTGCTCGGACTCGGACAGCGTCAGCCGCTGCAGGTCGGGCACCACCCCGGACGCGAACACGGCGACGCGCCCGCCGCGCATCAGGAACTGGTCGAGGTGCACGAGATCGACCGTCGGGATCGGGTCTCGCGGCGCGACGACCAGCAGCAGGTCGACGTCGTCGGGGACCCCCACGTCCATCCCCGGCACCGTCCGGAACGAGCCCCTCCCCACGAGCTGGCGGCGCAGGTCCGCGACCGGGGAGTCGTCGGGCGCGGTGGTGGGGTCGGGCTCGCCGTGCCCGAGCCACCAGCCGATGGACGGGCGGTCGGCGGGCTCGGTGGTGACGGCCCGGATCGCGCGCACGACGTCGAGCTCCAGGTGCTCGAGCGAGGGCAGCGCGCCGATCACCACGTGCCGGTCGCCATGGTCGAGCGAGGCGCCCATGAACACCGAGCGCGTCTCGGTGCGATCCCAGCTCCGGAACGCGTACGGGAGCGGCCGCACGCCCGATCGCGCGGCCTGCGCGACGAGCTCGGGGTCGCCGGTCGGGTCCACCACGTCCACGCGGAGCTGGCCGTCCGCGTGCCGTCCGAGATCCGTGAGCAGGTCGAGCAGCGCCTGGCGGTGCTGGTGGTACGGGGGGTCCAGGTCCTCGGAGAACCACACCTGGACGGTGAGCGGGCGCTCCAGGTGGCTCACGCTCTCGATCGCGGCGTCGGAGAGCCCGTACCGCCCGTCGCTGGTCAGGTCGAGGCGGGCCCCGAGCGCCGAGCCGAGGTCCACCGCGGCCAGCGCCAACGCCACCCAGCACGCCGTCCGCACCCACTCCTCCCGCAGCAGCGAGAGCCGGGTCACGCGAGCCTCCGGTGCTCGACCCGGTGGACGGCGAGCCGCAGCGCGACCGCGGCGAGCGCGAGAAAGTACACGAAGCTCCCCGGATCGACCACGCCGCGCGCGAGCTCTGCGAGGTGGTGCTCCGCGGTGAGCCGCTCGACCCAGGGCACGAGCGGGGCCGGCACCAGCGGCAGCGCCCGACCGACGAGCCAGGGCGCGCCCCCCGCGACCAGCGCCACCAGGTAGGCCAGGACCTGGCTGTCGAACCAGGCGCTCGCCGCGATCCCGACGGCCGCGAGCGCGGAGGCCAGCAGGCCCACCCCGAGGTAGCCACCCAGGATCGGCCCAGGATCGGGCTCGCCCACCCAGGCCAGCGCGACCGGCCAGGGCGCCGTCAGCAGGATCGCGCCGCCGCAGACCCCGAGCGCGCCGAGCCACTTCCCCACCACGAGCGCCGTGGGCGTCACGGGGAGCGCGTGGAGCACCTGCCAGGCGCCCGTCCGCTGGTCCTCCGCGAACGAGCGCATCGTGGTCGCCGGCACCACGAGCAGCAGGCAGCCCGCGAGCCAGGAGAGCGGCCCGCGCAGGCTCGCGACCCCCGACAGGAACAGGTCGTCGTACCAGAGCGTCAGCAACCCGAAGCTCGCGACGAACAGCGCGAGCACACCCCAGGCGAGCGGCCGCCCGAACGCCGCCACCCACTCCCGGCGAGCGATGGCCAGCGAGCCCGTGAGCACGACGGCTCCTATCCGCTTTCTACGGCGTCAGGAGCGCGTCGAGCGCCGCGGACCGGGTGGCCAGCGCGTCGCAGTCCTTCGCGGAGTCGAAGAAGGCGCACCCGTCGTAGCGGTCGGAGCGGTAGGTGTATCCCCCGTTGGCGAAGCTCATCCGCGACGCGACGTTCCCCGTCGTCCGGTCGACCTCCACGATGTCCGCGCGGTTCGACTCGCTGGCCTCGGTGATCAACACCCGGTTGTTGCCGAGGTCGTCGATGTCCCCCATGTACCGCTCGAACCAGCCCGCCTCCTGCCAGCGCCAGAGCCGCTGCGCCGTCATCGTGCTCGGGTCGATGAACCAGAATTGCGCCTCGCTGTGCCCCCGGTCGTACCCGTTGTCGTAGACCAGGAAGTGCCGGTCGTCGCTGACCTCGAGCCCGTGCTGGCACTGGGGCAGCGCGCTGTCGCCCAGGTTGCGCCCCTGCGCGTCGATCACGTTCCAGCCGAGGCCGGTGCCGAGCACCCACTTGGTCCGGCGGTTCGTCATGTCGATGGCGATCATCTGCTGCGACAGGCAGAGGCTGACGTAGACCTCGGGGCCGTCGACGGTGTCCGCCACGTCCATCCAGTTCGCGTGCCAGGGGTCCGAGTTGAACCCGCCGCCGGGCGCCAGGTCGCCCGCGTCCGCCGCCACCTGCGAGTCGTACTCCCAGTCCACCTGGTTCGTGGTCGGGTCGATCAGGCGCAGCCCGAAGCCGTCCCAGCTCTGCGTCCCGCGCGTGTTGCGGCGGATCTCGAGGGTCATCAGGCGGCCGTCGCGGATGCGCTTGCCGTCGTGGTGGAACTCGTTCTGCTGCCAGCCGTTGGGGGCGAACGCGTACGTCACGCCATCCCACATGTCGAGGATGCGGACCCGGCCGTCGGCGTCCATGCCGCCGCCCCACACGATCTTGTCGTCCTCGGGGTGGTAGCGCGCCTCGACCCACTTCCCGACGCCGTTCGGGAGCGCCGACCACCAGCGCGCGCGGCCGTCCGGGCCCCAGATGACCAGCCAGGCGGCGCCGAAGGCGGACTGGGCGTACGGGGCGAGCGTCCAGGCGCCGGTCATGCCGAGCACCGGGTCGATGGTCACGTCGAGCGGACGCAGCGCGTTCGGCGGGACGTCGGTGTGGTAGGTCGTGGACGCTGCGGGGCCCGCGCTCGTCGGGCACGTGGGCGCCGCGGTGCAGGTCCAGTCCATGTTCGGGACGAGCCCGGACATCCGCAGGACGTGGTGCGTCCCGGCGGCGTCGCTCTCCACGAGGAAGACCTGGTCGGACTCGCTGTCCGAGATGCAGCGGGCGGCGACCATGGCCGACGCGCTGAGGTCGACGGTGAGCTCCACCTGCGTGGTGATCGGACCCGCGGCGGCGGTGAACGAGGTGACCGTCAGGCCGGCGTCCTCGAGGCACGGATCGAGCACACCCGTCTCGCCCGTCGGCGTGGTGTCCGTGTCGGCGTCGCTGTCGGCGTCCGTGTCCGTGTCCGTGTCGCTGTCGGCGTCCGTGTCCGCGTCGCTGTCGGCGTCCGTGTCCGCGTCGCTGTCGGCGTCCGTGTCGGTGTCCGCGTCGACCGGATCGTCCTTGGTGGACGTGGAGGGCTTGCACGCGGCGAGGGCGAGGAGCAGGAGGAGGTGGCGCATCGCTCGTCGTACCACGGCGGAGCGCGTGGACGTTACGATCCTGGGTCCAGCCGGAGCAGCCATGCCTGTCCTCGACATCCTGACCGCCCCCCACCCCACCCTCGAGAAGCGCGCCCGCGACGTGGAGGCCGACGAGTTCGGCGACGAGCTGGTGCAGCGCGTGTCCGACATGGCGGAGACGATGTACGCCGCCCCCGGCGTCGGGCTCGCGGCTCCCCAGGTCAACGACCCGCGGCGGGTGCTGGTGCTGGACCCGGGCGAGAAGGAGGAGCGCGGTCGGCGCTTCTTCGCGATGGCCAACCCGAAGATCGTCGAGCACTCGCAGGACACGATCGACTGGAACGAGACCTGCCTGTCGGTGCCGGAGTTCGAGATCGAGCTGCGTCGCTGGCGCCGCGTGAAGGTCGCCTGGCAGGACTGCAAGGACGGGTCGCCGCGGGAGAGCTGGTTCGAGGACTACGAGGCGGTGATCGTGCAGCACGAGCTCGATCACCTCGATGGGACCGTGCTCCTCGACAAGGCGAGCCGGTTCAAGCGAAGCTGGTACCTCCGTCGCGTGTCGAAGCTGAAGAAGCGCGAGAGGGTGACGGCATGATCGGGTTCGGGTGGTGGCTGGCGACGGCGGGGGCGACCGAGGTGGACTGCACCTCGACGCAGGCCGAGGTCGTGAAGCAGGCGTTCGAGGACTCCGAGGCGCAGCGCGACCGGCGGGCGACGGACCCCGAGGTCCAGAAGGCGGACGAGCAGCGGACGAAGGCGATGGCGAAGCTCGCGCGCAAGGGCGAGCTGTGCACGGCCGAGGAGAAGTGGCAGGCCGCCTGGATCATGATGCAGGCGGACGACGTGGACACGCTCGAGCTGGCCTACGAGCTCGCGGTGGAGACGATGGAGGCGCACTACGGGCGAGGCCCGTGGCTGGTGGCCTACTCCTTCGACCGCAAGCGGGTGGCGAACGGGTACCGCCAGTCCTACGGGACGCAGACGCGCATCGACAGCCAGGGGCGGCGCTGCCTGGTGGAGGTCGAGCCGGACGTGACGGACGAGCAGCGCCAGAAGTACGGGCACCCGCCGATCGCCGAGGTGTACCGGAAGATCCTGGACATGAACGGGTTCACGGACGACCAGCCGACGCTGGACCGCGTGCAGCGGCGCGGGCTGTACTGCGAGCCGCAGGCGCAGAAGCGCGGCGCGGGTCGGATCGCTCCTCCCCAGTAGTCAGCGGGTGCGGCACCGCATGAAGGCGGGGTCGCAGCGCAGGACGACGTTGGCGCCGGGCGCGACGACGACCTTGCCCGCGGGGACCTGGGTGCCGCCGAAGGTCGCCATGACCCGGTACTCGCCCGCGGGGACGGGGCCGGGGGGAAAGGTGCCGGCGGGGCCGACGAAGAGGACCTGATCGGCGCCCTCGGCGGTGAGGGTGGCGGTGGGTTCGGAGCTCGGGATCGGCTCGGGAGCGGGTGCGGGAGCGGGTGCGGGTGCGGGTGCGGGGGTTGGTGGGACGGGGTGCGGCGCGGGCTTCGGGGGATCGGGCACGCGTACGGGTGCGGGAGCGGGCGTGGGATCGGGCACGGGTACGGGCATGGGCAGGGGTTCGGGAGCGGGAGCGGGAGCGGGAGCGGGAGCGGGCGTGGGATCGGGCACGGGCACGGGCACGGGCACGGGCACGGGCATGGATACGGGAGCGGGAGCGGGAGCGGGAGCGGGAGGGGGAGTTGAGGCCGTGGGTGGGGTGATGGCGACGATCACGCCGAACGCGAACACGGCCAGCAGCAGGACCAGGACGAACCCGGCGGCGGCGGCGGCGAGGGCGACCAGCGCGAGCATCCACCCGGCGCCGGAGCGTTCCTCCTCCTCCTCCTCCACGTAGAGAGGCTCGGGGACGGGGTCGGGCTCGGGCTCGGGCTGCGGCAGGACCGGGGGATCCATGCCCTCGGTGAGCAGGGCGCCCTCGAGCTCGTCGCCGCCGGGGGCGTCGGGGCGCACGTTCTCGGCGGCCCAGTCCGCGAGCGACGGGCCCCACAGGGACTCGCCGAGCTGCTGGCACGTCTGCACCACGTCCATCGCCGACGGGCGGTCGCGGGGGTCGGGGGCGCGCATGCGGGCGGCGAGGACCATGACGGGCCCGGGCACGCGGACGGCCATGTGGACGGTGGGCGCGTCGGCGTCGGCGTCTCCGGGGCGGGCGCCGGTCACGAGCTCCTCGAGCACGATGCCGAGCGAGTAGATGTCGCCGCGGTGGTCCTCCTGGCCCTCGATGCGCTCGGGCGGGACGTACCCGCTGGTGCCGAGCGTCTGCCAGCCGGTCTGGCCCTCGATGCCCTCGACCTTCGCCCGCGCCTCCGAGAAGTCGCAGAGGCGCACGTTGCCGTCCGGATCGATCTCGATGGCGGAGGGGCTGATGTTCCGGTGCAGCAGGTGCATCGGCACGCCGTCCGCGCGCTCCCGGTTCCACAGCTCGTCGAGCGTGCGCGCGACCGCCGACACGATCGGCAGCGCCGCCGACGGGGGGACGGTGCCCCGGGTCCGCAAGAGCGTGAGCAGATCGCGACCGCCCCGGTGCTCGCGGACCATCGCGAAGTGCCCCGCGATCCGGACCGGGCCCTCGCCCGACGAGACCTTGCGGCTCGACACACCCGCCACGATTCGGGCCTCGTCCCGCAGGCGGGCGAGCTGCCGGACGCTGCACTCCGGGTACAGGTCGATCCGCACCGCCACGCCGCCGCGCTCCGGCCGAGCGATCAGGACGATCCGATCCCCGGTCCGCGAACGCACCGCGGCCACCCGGAACCGCCGGGGTTCCGTGGTGTTCGCGACGAAGACGGTCTCCTCCAGGGGTCATCCTCCCGTTGGAGCACGTACCCGGATCAGTTCACGGAGACGACGGAGAGCAGCAGCGGCACCGGGCTGGTGCAGGTCGAGCAGCTGATCGCCACCAGCCACACGCCGTCCGCGGTGAAGCCGCTGAAGGAGTCGCCGTTGATGTCGGGCAGGGACAGGTCGGCGTCGGTCTTCCCGAACACGTCCCAGGTCCACTTCTCGGCGGCGGACTCGTCCAGCGTGAGGAACTGGTCCTCGACCGTCGTGGCGTCGTCCGCGTCGTAGTGCGCGACCAGCAGCCGATCGCCGAGCAGCGAGTCGAAGGTCTGACCGTTCACGTCCGTGGTCACGGCCGACCAGTCGAGTGTGTACGGCCCGATGTCGGCCTCGGTCTCGATCGTCGGCTTGCCGGCGATGTCCAGCGTCTGCACGTCGAGCTGGCTGCTCGTGTCGGTGAACTCCACGTCGTGGTTCGCGTTGCCGTCCGTCGGGACGACGAACACGCTGGTGAGCACGTCGGTCACGCCGTCGACGATGTCGACCAGCGACAGCAGCCAGGTCTGGTCCACGTTCTCGTCCAGCGGGCCGTCGGGGCCCGTGTCGAGCGCGTTGCCGATGATCTCGAACTCGGACGCACAGATGTTGGTGTCCGTCACGCCGTCGATCTCGCCGATCCACTGGGTCGCAGCGTCCGCCTGCACCAGCGTGTTCGCGGCGATCTTGGCTTCGACCTCCGCCTGCGTCAGGTCGAGCTCCAGGAGATAGACCTGCTCCACCTTCCCTGGCTCGAACGGCCGCCCCCGGAGATCGAGCGTCACCTGCGACCAGTCCGCGCAGAAGTCGGCGTGCGACTCCACGTCCACCGAGTCGAGCGTGACGATCCCCTTGTACTCGAAGTTGTTCGCCTGCTCCATCACCAGGTCAGCCGACCCACCACCGCAGCCGACCAGCGCCAGCGCAACCCATCCCTTCATCGAGGCCTCCATCGCCAGCCACGATAGCCGTCCGCGGCCGGATCGTCATGGAGGATGAAGGAGCGCCCGGTCACCGCTCGGAGCTGCGTCGCGACGGGGGTTGAGCCGGCGGCGACCGGGCGCTGCATCCGACCGTTGGACACACCGCCCGCGCCGGACCGTCCCCCCGATGACGAACGGAGACCGTCGGCGACGAGCCGCTACTGAACGTCCACCCGGGCGGTCCACACCGGGAAGCGCGTCATGCAATAGGAGCAACGCCCGGAGATCGCCCATACGTGCCCCGCGGTGAAGCCGGGGAAGGCCTTCCCGGTGGGGTCGAGCGCGAGGTCCAGCCGGACATCGGTGAAGCCCGACACCTCGAGCCTCCAGCTCGCATCCGACGCTGCCGGCAGATCGATCAGCTTCGCCGAAAGATCGGTCCCCGCGGGGTGACGGGTGATCGACACCTCGTCCACCGCGCCCTCCTCCATCGGCTTGCCCACCAGATCGGTCGTGAGCGCCGACCAGTCCACGGTCCACAGGTCCCACCGCGACGAGGTGAGGAGCGGCGCCCCCTGCCCCGCCGACCAGGTGAACGACGCGCTGGCGTCCGTGAGCGAGACGGCGGACCCCGACCCGTTGCGGATCGGCACCAGCACGGTCGCGACGCGCAGATCGAGCCGAACGCCGTCGTCGTGGGCCAGGCCGAGCACCCAGCTCTTGGCCGGGTTCTCCACCAGGAAGGCGGCCGTGTCGAACGCGGTGGGCCCGGCGTGCAGGTCCGAGAGGTGCGCCGACGCCAGGCCCGCCGCGTCCAGGCTCCAGACCGCGATCAGGTCTTCGAAGATGTCGTCACGGGCCAGCCGCTCACCGACGGTCGCGGGCGGCTCGAGGACCTCGAACAGCACCAGCGTGCCCGCCGCCGTCGCCACGATCGGGTCGCCCCAGGCGTCCGTCGTCAGCGTCGTCCAGGTGACGAGCGGATCGAAGCCCGCGCGGATCTCCTGCGTGGTCAGGGACATCGTGAGCGACAGCCCGGGGTCCTGCGCCGCCGTGACGACGAGATCCGGGCCCGGCGGGGTGCCCGTGTGCGTCGGCGTGGTCGCGCCGGTGTCCCCGGTGGGCGGCGTGGTGGTCGGGGGCGTCCGCGTCGGCTCGCCCGAGCAGCCCAGCAACGACACGAACGTGGCGATCACGCGTCCTCCACGAGCCTGAACCGTCGGAGATAGGCCACGAACGCGTCGCCGACCTCCACCTCCGCGTACTGCGTGGGCGTCCGCGGCGCACGTACCGGGGGCTCCCCGGAGAGGACGTGCTTCGGCCAGTCCGGATCCACGATGGCCGCCCGACCGACGCTCACCACGTCCGCGCCGAGATCGAGCACCCGCTGGACGTCGTCGGAGGACCAGAGGTTCCCCGCGGCGAAGAGCGCCACCTCGGACGGCACGACCTCCCGGAACATCGGGATCGGGTGCCGGTCGGGGTGCTTCGCCGTGTTCTTCTCGGCGTTCCACAGCGACAGGTGGATCCAGTCCACCCCGTCCTCGACGAGCCAGGCCGCGATCTGCAGGCTCTCGTCGACGTCGAGGCCCGCCGCCTGCCCCATCGACTCGGGCGACAGCCGCACGCCGACCGCGACGTCGCCCGGCACCGCCGCCCGCACCGCGCGCGTCACCTCGCGCAGCAGCCGCGCCCGGTGCTCGAGCGAGCCGCCCCAGCCGTCCGTGCGCGTGTTCTGCACGGTCGAGAGGAACTGGCACAGGAGGTACCCGTGGGCGCCGTGCAGCTCGACCCCGCCGAAGCCCGCCGCCACACAGCGTCGCGCGGCGTCGCGGAACCCGTGCACGAAGCGCTCGAGGTCCTCGTCGGTCGCCGCCCGCGGGATCTCGAAGCCCGGCTTGCCCTCGTCGAACACGCTGGCCGACACGGGCTGGACGCCGGTGAGCCGCGACGGGCTGCGCACCCCGCCGTGGAAGAGCTGGGCCACCGGGAGGGCGCCGTGCTCCCGGACCGCGCTCGCGAGGCGCGTCAGCCCCGGGAGCTGGTGGTCCCCCCAGACACCGAGCTGGCCGTCGAAGCCCTGCCCCTCGGGGTCCACGTGCGCCGCGCAGGTCTCGATCAGACCGAAGCCGCCGGCCGCCCGTCGACGCAGGAAGCGCAGCTCGTCCTCGCCGAGGGTGCCGTCCTCGTGGCTCTGCTGGTTGGTGAGGGGCGCGAGCGCCGCGCGGTTCTTCAAGACGACGCCGCTGCGCAGGGTCAGGGCGTCCGACAGGCGGGTGACGGTCATGGCACCCAACTAACGTGAGCGTCCGGTTACGCTCCGGGTCCGGAGAAGCCGTGTCCCGCTGGAAGCGTATCGCCACGCTGGGTGGGCTGACGAGCAAGGTCAGCGCCAGCTACCTCGGCAACAAGGTGCGAGAGGCCTTCCTCGACGAGGAGGGCCGCAAGGAGTCGCTCGCGCGGCTGCACGTGGAGAATGCGGAGCAGGTCGCGGAGACCCTGTCGCACATGAAGGGCGCCGCGATGAAGCTCGGGCAGCAGCTCGCGTCCGCGGCCAACGCGCTCGATCTCCCCGACGAGGTCGCGGGCGCGCTCTCCCGGCTGCACAAGGACGCCGAGCGGGTCCCCTTCGAGCAGATCCGGCAGGACGTCGAGGCGAGCCTCGAGATGTCGCTGGACGAGGCGTACGCCACCTTCGACCCCGAGCCGCTCGGCACCGCGAGCCTCGCTCAGGCGCACGTCGCGACGCTGAAGGACGGCACCGAGGTCGTGGTCAAGGTGCTCCACCGTGGGGTCGCGGGCGCGGTCGACACCGACCTGATGGCGCTCAAGGCGATGCTGCTGTCGACCCGGGCCCTCAAGCGCGATCGCGCCGAGGTGGACGCCGCCTTCGAGGAGATCCGCGTCCACCTCGCGCAGGAGCTGGACTACCTCCAGGAGGCCGTCAACATCCAGGCGTACCAGGACGCGCTCGGCCGCGACCCGCGCGTGCGCATCCCGCGGCTGCACCACGCGCTGTGCACCGAGAACGTGCTGACGATGGACCGGCTCCCCGGCCGACACCTCGACGAGTGGCTGCCGACGTCGACCCCCGAGGCCCGGCAGCGGGCCGGCGAGACCCTGTCCGACCTGTACTACCTGCAGCTCTTCGGCCTGCGGATGCTCCACGCCGACCCGCACCCCGGCAACTACCTGTTCGAGCCCGACGGGCGCGTGGGGATGGTGGACTTCGGGTGCGTGAAGCGCTTCGACGACCACTGGATCCGGACGTACGCGCAGGCCGCCGTGGCCTCGCTGCGCGCCGACGACGACGCCATCCTCGAGGCCTGCCACGAGCTCGGCGCCTGGAACGGGACGGACCCCGACGACGCCCGTCTGCTGCTCGACTTCTGCCACGGGCTGACGAAGCCCTTCAAGAGCGGGGTCATCCAGCTCGGCGCGAACCGGGAGCAGATCATGGAGGAGATGAAGCCGATCCTGGCTCGCTTCGTGAAGCGCCCCACCGTGATCATCCCGAAGGACGTGCTGCTCCCCCACCGGTCACTCGGCGGCCTGTACGCCATCCACCGCAAGCTCGGGACGCGCACCGACTTCGGCGCCATCCTCGAGCGCCACGCGAAGGTGGCAGCGGAACGGCAGTGACGACCGCGGGCCAGAGCCAGACCCGGAGCTGCCCGTCCTGCGGCCAGACCTACCCGGCGTTCGCGCCGGCACCCGGTGTCCGCTACCTGTGCCTGCGCTGCGACCAGCGGCTGGACGCGGACGAGGGCACGAGCAGCGACTCGCTCCAGCCCACCGCCTCCTACGCCTACCCCAGCGCGACCCCACCGACGCCGACACGACGCAGCTCGTCCGTGCGCAAGGTCGGCCGGTACCAGGTGCGCGGCGAGCTCGGGCGCGGCGGCATGGGGGTGGTGTACCGCGCGTTCGACGCGGACCTCGGGCGCGAGGTGGCGCTCAAGGTGCTGCTCTCCGGCGAGCACGCCACCCAGGACCACGTGGAGCGCTTCCTGCGCGAGGCGCGGGCCGCGGCGCGGGTGGAGCACCCGAACCTCGTGCGGGTCCACGAGATCGGCTGGGCGGACGGCGGCGCCTACTTCACGATGGACCTGGTGGAGGGCCCGTCGCTGCACGCGGTCCTCAAGCGGCGCAAGAAGCTCCCGGGGCCCGAGGTCGCCCGCTTCGGGGCCGCGATGGCCCGCGCTCTGGCGGCCGCGCACGACCGGGGCCTGGTCCACCGCGACGTGAAGCCGGGGAACATCCTGTTCCGCGCGGACGGCACACCGCTGCTGGCCGACTTCGGGCTGGCGATGCAGCTCGACGAGGACCGCCGGCTGACGCGCACCGGCCAGCTCATGGGGACCCCGGCCTACCTCGCGCCCGAGTCCACCCGCGGCGAGGTCTCGCCCCACAGCGACCAGTACGCGCTGGGCGCCGTGCTCTACGAGGCCCTGTCGGGCCAGGCGCCCTACGGCGACATCACCGCCCAGGAGATGGTCTACGCCATCGTCGAGGGGCCACCGCGACCGCTGCAGCAGATCGCGCCCGACCTGCCCGTGGACCTCTCCGTGGTGGTGTCCACCGCCATGGCCCGCGACCCCGCGGACCGCTACCCGAGCTGTCGCCACCTGGCGGACGACCTGGATCGCTGGCGCCGGGGAGAGCCGATCGTGGCCCGCCCGCCGTCGCTCGCCCGCCGACTCCGGGCCTGGAGCGTCGCGAACCGCCGCGCGCTCGTGGGTGGGGCCCTCGGCCTGACGCTGGGGCTCGCAGGCCTGCGCGGCCTCGACACCGTCCGCGCCGGCTGGGCGCACCAGGCCGAGGAGGCACGCCAGTCCGAGGCCGCGCGGATGCTGCTCGGGACGCGGGCCAAGGCGGAGGATCTGCGGGCGGCGGGCGAGCTCGACGAGGCGCGCGCCCTGCTCGTCCAGCTGGCCCGCACCCCCGAGGTCGAGGGGACGCACGCCGCCGCGGGTGCCTGGGGAGACGCGGCGGAGCTCTCGGAGGCGGCCGGGCGCCACGAGGAGGCGCTGGAGGCCTGGGCGCAGGCGTGGCTCTCCGCCTCCGAGCCCCAGGACCAGGACCGCGCGCTGCGGGGCCTCGAGTCCGAGTTCGCCGCGTCGTGGCGCTGGGCCTCGTTGTTGCGCGTCCTCGACCGCCACCTCGCGCTGGCGCCGGCGGCCACGAACGTCCCGGAGCTCGCCTCGCTACGCGCGGACGCCCTCCTCGCCCTCCGACGTCCGGCCGAGGCCGCGGAGTGGCTCGGGGTCGCCGGGCGTGAGGGTTCCGCGATCGCGGAGCGCCTCGCCCGCGCCACCCCGGTGGACCCGGTGCCCGACGGGGCGGTCTACGACACCGACGGCGACGGGACGCGGGACTGGTGGTCGCTCGAGCGCGGCGAGGTGCGCCGGACGCGGATCGTCCCGGGCCTCCCGAGCGAGGTCGTCGGTCGCTGGCCGGAGATGGAGCGGATGGTGCCGCTGCCGACCGATCCCGTCGTCCTGGCGCTGTGGTCGATCGTGGGTGGTGGGCGGCTCGAGCTGTGGTCCACAGCCGATGGGCACCCGGACCGCGTGGGCGCCTGGGCCGACGGCGCGCCGATGGACGCGATTGTGGCGCCCGACGCCTCCATCCGACTCGCGATCGGCCCGTACGTCCGCCACCTGCTCCGCCTGACGCCCGGCCCCGGCGGCACGTGGCGGCACGACGCGCCCTCCCCCTCGGTGGACGCACCCGCCTCCGACGTCACCGCGATCCGGAGCGCGGACCTCGACCGGGACGGGGAGCCCGAGACGGTCGTGGCGCTCGGTCCGTGGACCGCCTACGACCTCCGCGTCTACCAGGGTCTCCCCGACGGGCCGCACGCCCGACCGATCGCGCGGCGCAAGCTCGGCACGCTCGCCGGCCTGGAGGTGTCCCCGGGTGCGCCCGACCGGCTGTGGGCGCTGCACACCGAGCTGTACCCGAGCGATGTCGTGTTCCCGGCGGACGCACCCTATGGCGAGCCAGGCGGGGCCTACCTCCTCGAGCTCGCGGGCACCGAGCTGCGCACCGAACGCTTCCTCCCCACCCCCGGACCGCGCGGCCAACCGCGCACCGCGACCCAGCTCCTCCTGGCGGACCTGGACGGGGACGGGCGCGACGAGGTGATCTTCGGCACGGCCAACGGCCCGCGTGGCTCGCTCGTGATCGTGCCCGCCGGAGAGTCGGGCCCTCCGCTGGTGCTGTCCGGCCTGCAGCCCCTGTTCGCCGCGCAGCTGGACGACGACCCGGAGCAGGAGCTCGTCGTCGCCACCTTCGACGGGGGCGAGCGCCAGACGCTGATCCTCGGCGCCGGGGACGCTCGGCTGCCCTCCGCCGACCCGCCCGGCCAGCCCCGCGCGGCGCCCGAGATGGAACAGAGCCGACGCGCCGCCTGGGAGCGGGCCGAGGAGCTCGTGGCGATGGGTCTGGACGAGGCCGCCGCCCGGGAGATGGGGCGCCTCGCGGACGCGTGGACCGGCCACCCGGAGGCCGTGCTCGCCCGTCGGAGGCAGGTCGAGATCCTCGGCCCCGAGCGGTCGGCCGAGGTCGTGCTCCAGCTCGTCCAGGCCAGCGACGACGTGGACGACCGGCTCGCCGCTGCGCGGACGCTGCTCGGCCTGCACCGGTTCGAGGACGCCGTCGCCGTCGCGGCCGTCGACGACCCACGCGCGCGCGAGCTCATCGCCCCGTTCGCCGACGAGGTGGCGGCGACGACGCACGTGGTGATCGCGTCGGGTGCGCTGCCCCCGGCCGTCCGGGTGAACGATCCGCTGGGCGTGACGGCGGTCCCTGGCGTCGGCCTGCGCGTGGCCGGGCTCACGGACGGACCGTCGACCCTCGAGATCCCCGTCGCGGTGACCGGCGGGCGGCTGGGCTTCGACGTCGCGCTGACGCTCGAGCGGGTCGAGTGGGGAGCGGGGTGGTCGATGGACCTCGTCGACCCGGAGGGCCGTGTGGCGGCGAGCGTGGCGGCGCGCTCCTGGGGCGGAGGCAACGTCATCCAGCGCGAGCTGGCCTGCACCCTCCGCGACCAGCCGACCACGGTGATCGGTGTCCCCGTGGGGGGCGCGCGCGAGGACGGCGATGCGCGGGTCTCGGTGGACCTGTCGCAGGCCGGTGGACGCCGCTGCCGCCTGCAGCTCGGTGACGACACCACCCACACCGAGGCCCCGGCCGAGCCGCTCGCGGCGGGCACCTGGACCTGGCGGCTGACGCCGGTGAGGGCGAACCTCCAGAGCCCGAGCCAGGCGGTCGTCCTGCTACGGAGCATCGATCTCGTGGGCACGTTCGGTCCCGCGCCCCCGGCCCCACCCGAGGCGGAGGTGCTCCGCCGCTGGGCGCTGGGCGAGCTGCCGGCGGAGACGCCCGCGGGCCAGGCCCTCCGGTACGCGGCGGCCCTGGGCGACGCGGGTCGGACGGACGAGGCGCTGGCGCTCGTGCGGGCGTTGCCCCGTCCGGAGACGGACCCCGGGGTCCTGGCTCGGGCCGAGGAGGTGCTGCGGCTGCGGCTCGCGACCATGGGCCCCGTCCTCGACGAGGTCTGGGGAGACGCGTGGCTCACGGTCTTCGGGCGCGCCTACGGCATCCCGATCCACGCCCACCACGAGGACGAGGAGATCCGCCGGGCGCTGACCACGGGGCTGACCGGGCTCGAGCGGCGGCTCCGGAACCTGCGCGGCCAGGAGGCGGTGGACGCCGCGATGCTCCTGCTGGCGCGCGGACGGGCGTGGACGAACCTCGGCGAGCCCGGCGCCGCGGTCCGTGACCTCGAGCGGGCCACCTCGGTGCTCGAGGGCGCGTTCGAGAGCCCCGCCGGCCGCGAGGTCCGGCTCGCGGTCGCGACGGCGTGGCTCGATCACGCCGACCGGTGCGCGCTGCGGGGCGACGTGTCCGGGGCGCGACAGGCGCTGCGGCACCTCCGCGATGCCGCGCGTCCCGAGGAGATCGCCGAGGACCTGATCGCGACGCGGCCGGCGGTGGTCGCGCTCGATCAGGGCCCGCGGTAGACCGCGCGCGGACGCAGCATCCTCTCCGAGGCCCGCTGCTCGTCGGCCTGGGCGAGCCACCCCGCGCTCCGCCCCACCGCGAACAGCCCCGCACCGGAGCCGGGAGGCAGGCCGAGCGCGCGGGCCAGCGCGACCAGGGCCAGATCCAGGGTCGGGGGCTCGCCGCCCTCGCGGACCACCTGCTCCGCGAGCTCGAGGAAGGGCCGGGCGGTGGACGGGTCGATCGTGGCGGCGTCGTCCAGCAGGAAGACCGCGCGGGGGTCGCCCAGCGGGTAGAGGCGGTGGCCGAAGCCGGGGATGGGGCCGTCGCGCTCGGGCAGCCGCGCGCACCCTCGCTCCACCCGATCCGTCATGCCGCCGTGCAGCGGGCCCGACCAGGTCGCTAGCGCCGCCGCCAGGCAGGCCGCGTCCGAGGCGCCCGTGCCGCCCGCGACCCGCGCCGCGAAGGCCGAGGCGTTCAGCTCGTGGTCGGCGCAGGCCACCAGCGCACGGTCGATCCATCGGTCCGCGTCGGGGGTGGCGCCGAGCGCGGTGCGGACGACCGCCGCGACCGTGGGCTGACGCAGCGCCTCCAGCAGCCGCCCGCGCCGATCGCCGTGGCCCGCCAGCGCCAGCGCCCCCGCCAGGTGCCGCACCCACGACCGCCGGTCCCCCGCGGGCTCCGCCAGCCCGAGGGTCGCGACGACCGCCAGCAGCGCCGCACCCACCGTGGACCCTGCCGGCACCAGGTCCGGCCAGGAGCTCGCCAGGGGGTGGATCGGCCCGGCGAACGAGGCCGGCGCGAGCTCTCCCGTCCACAGCAGGGTCGCGACCCGCTCGAACGGCGTGTCGCGCTCCGCGAGCTCGAGCGCGGGCACCCCGCGGTAGTTCGGGCCGTCCGGATCGATGGACGTGATCGCGGACGACAGGATGGGCGACCCCCAGTCCATGGCCTCCGCCGCGGCCGCCTCGTGCCCGCCCGCCGCCGCCGCCCGCAGGCGCAGCGCCTCGACGTCGTCCTCCGGGTACAGGCTCCGCCGCCCGCGCCGGATCGCGCGCAGCCAGCCGCGGCTCGCATAGGTGTACAGCGTCTGCCGGCGGACCCCGAGCCGCTTCGCCGCCTCCTCGGCCGTCACGAGCTTCACGCACACCTCGATTCGTCGATCGACCTATCGCCGGGTCACCCCGAGTGCAGGAGGTGCTCATGTCCGGACTGGAAGGCGTGGTGGTCGCCGACACCGAGCTGTCGATGGTGGACGGCGCGAACGGCGAGCTGGTGGTGCGCGGGATGCCCGTGCGGGCGCTGGCGGCGCGGGCGAGGCTCGAGGACGCGATGGCGCTCCTCTGGCACGGCGACCTGTCGCGGTCCGAGGTGCTACGGGCCGAGCTCGGGGCGGCGCGCGTCAGGGTGCGCGAGGCGCTCGGGACCTGGCGGCACCTGCCGGACGCGGTCGCCACGATGCGCGCCGCGCTCGCCCCGCTCGAGGGCGCGACCCCGGTGGAGCTGGTGGCGGCGGCGGGCGAGGTCCTGGTGGGCTGGTCGGCAACGGAGGCCGGGCGCGCCTCGCTCGATCCCGATCCGGACGCCTGGCACGCCGACGACCTGGTGAGACGCTTGAATGGCGAAGCTCGTCCGGCGCTGGCCCGCGCGCTCGGGGCCTACCTGTGCACCGTGGCCGACCACGGGATGAACGCGAGCACGTTCACGGCCCGGGTGGTCGCCTCGACGGGCAGCGACGACACCTCCGCGGTGGTGGCGGCGATCGGCGCGCTCAAGGGACCGCTGCACGGCGGTGCGCCGGGGCCCGTGCTCGACATGCTCGACGCCGTCGGGACGCCCGAGCGCGCGGAGGCCTGGGTCGAGGCGGAGCTCGCCGCGGGGCGCCGGATCATGGGGATCGGGCACCGGGTCTACAAGGTGCGCGACCCGCGGGTGGCGGTGCTGGAGGACGCGATCGCGGACCTCGTCCGCGCGGGCGAGGCGAAGGACCAGCTGGCGCTCGCCTCGGCCGTCGAGAAGGCGGCGGTCGCGGCCCTCGAGCGCCGCAAGCCCGGCCGCGGGCTCGCCGCGAACGTGGAGTTCGCGACCGCCGTGCTCCTCGATGCCGTCGGCCTCGACCGGCGCGCGTTCACCGCCGCCTTCGCCGCCGGGCGGGTGGTCGGCTGGCTCGCGCACGTCGCCGAGCAGCGCCGCGAGGGGCGGCTCATCCGGCCCCAGTCGAACTACGTCGGACCGCGCTGAGGTCTGGGCCGCAGGTCGACGCTCCCGCGCGTCACGCTCGCCACCAGCGGGACCACGGGGAGCTCCCCGGACAGGAGCACGAGCCCGGCGGGGTTGGCCCCCGCGAGCCACGCGGTCCCGCTGACCACGGGGGTCATCACGAGCCCGGAGGCGAGCGTCGCGAGCGTCGCCCAGCGGCGCGGGCGAGGCGCCAGCGCGGTCCCGAGGGTCGCGCCGACGCCGCCCAGGAAGGCCCCGGCGACGACGGGGATGATCAGCGGGCCGCCGTTGTCCGGTCCGATGGCGACGACGACCCCCATCCCCGCCGTGGCCCCCACCGCCGCGCCGACGGCGTACCCCACGGAGGCGTTGGTGGCGGCGCGCGGATCGAACACGACGTGGATCGGGTGCCGCTCCCGAGGGACTGCCAGCGGTTCGGGGACCGGTGGGCGGGGCGGAGGTGTGGTCCACGCCGGTGCCACGGCGAGCTCGAACCCCGTGTCCGCTGGCAGCGCGACCAGGACGCAGCGACCGGGCAACGACCGGTACGCCTCCGCCAGCTGCGGGGCCCCCGCCTCCGACCGGACAGCGACCACGGCGGTCCCGAGCGCCCGCCGCAAGGCGCCGACCGGGGGCCGGGTCACGACGAGCACGGTGTCCCCGTCGTCCTCGATGTCCCGCACGATCGCGGCCAGCTCGGGGAGGTCCGCGGCCGTCGCGGACGCCAGCGCACAGCCCACGGACCCTCCGATCAGCAGGCTGCTGAACAAGTCAGCACCCTGCACTTCAGCATAGCGCTCCCGCTCGCCCGAAGGTCGCTGAGAAGCGCCTTCCGGCCCTTCTTCAGCGACCTGCTGGAGGTTACCATCGGCCGACGGAGGGACCCGTGATCCAGTGCAAGACCTGCGAGACGCACCGCCTGCCCCACACCGACGTCTGTCCGTGGTGCGGCTCGTCCTCGGTCACGCTCCCGCTCAAGAGCGCCGCCGCGCTGCTCCTCGGGCTCACGCTCACCGGCTGCCCCGCGCCGCAGCCCAAGTACGGCATCAGCACGCCGACCGACACCATCGAGCAGACGGGCGACACCTCGGAGACGACCGCGGAGTGAGCCTCAGCCCTGCGGCTCCCACACGAGGTCCGCGTCGCGCCCCTCGCCGCCGGGCTGCCCGTCCGCGCCGAAGCTGACGAGCTCATAGGGACCGCCGCCGCGACCGGGCACGTTCAGCTCGATGCGGTGTCCCCAGTCGTCGAGGGGCACCTCGATCCCCAGCCCCTCCAGCCCCGCGCTCTCCGAGAGCGGGCGACGCAGGCGCAGCCGCGCGACCTCGATCTGCTGGCCCAGCCGCCCCATGGTCAGCATCGTCGTGTCCGCCCGCGCCCCCTCGTAGATGCTCCAGATCCCGATCGACAGCACCGCGGTCAGCGTGAGGATGATGGCGATCACCACCATCACCTCCACCAGCGACATCCCTCGACGACGAGCACGCATCCGACACCTCCCGCGCACCGCGAACGCAAGCGGCGTGCCAGCCGCAGAACGGCCCGGGGAGGCCGTCTGCACCCCCCGTCGCCGTCAGGATGTCGCTCGGCACTCGATCCGGACGGTTCTCCGCGACTTGTTGTCCCCGAGGCGGTACGCTGGCGACTCGGAGGCGCGATGTGGTGGTGGGCGTTGGCGGCGTGCGATGGAGGCACCGCGGAGACCCCGTGTCAGGACGGGTTCGAGCGCGCCGCGGACGGCAACTGCTACCCGATCGGTGACGACGACGACGATGACGACGACTACACCATCGGCTGGCTCCACACGGGGCGGCGCTGGACGGACCACACGGGCGACTCGACCGGATGCCCCACCTTCTACGACGGCCCCGCGCTCGTTCAGCTGGCGAGCGTCACCTGCCAGACCCAGACGCTCAGGGTGCGCGGTGAGAGCCAGGGTTGGATCTCGGATGCCCGGGTGCACCTCCGCGACAACGCGAACGCGATCTACTGGAGCGAGAACCACCGGCTGACGAGCTACGAGTTCGACGTCTGCGGGCTGTGGGACCACTTCGACGTGGAGCTCGCCGCCGGCGCGAGCATCTCCACCTGGCAGGAGGACGTCTCCACGGTGTTCACCTGCGCCATCATCGACGACAACGTGATGTCCTACGCGATCGGCATCTGGGACTTCGACGGTGTCTACGCCGACTGCCTCGCCTGGGGCGTCGACCCCGAGGAGATCGTGAACAACCCGTCGGCGGACGCGGGCGAGCCGGCGGACTTCGACGTGGTCGACTGCGTGATCGGCGTCACGACGCGGTGAGGGGGGCCGGGATGTGGTGGACCTTGTGGGCGTGCGGGGTGGGGGAGACCCCTTGCAGCGACGGCTTCGAGCGGGCCGCGGACGGCAACTGCTACCCGGTCGGTGACGACGACGACGACCACGTCCGCCGGGACAGCGGCAGGACCTGGGGTCGCGACAGCGGCGACCCGTGCACCACGACGGACCCCGGCCCGACCCTGGTGGAGGCGGCGAGCGTCGTGTGCACGGGCACCCAGCTCACCGTCGACGCGGAGTCCCAGGCCTGGATCAGCCTCGCCGTGGTCCACCTGCGCGACAACGCGAACAGCCCCTACTGGAGCGAGAACCACGAGCTCACGAGCTACGCGTTCGATCCCTGCGGGCGCTGGGACCGCTTCGACGTGGACCTCGACACGGGAGCGAGCGTGGCCACCTGGCAGCCCGACGTCTCCACCGTGTTCACCTGCAGCCACGTCGACGACGACCAGATGTCCTACGCGATCGGCATCTGGGACTTCGACGGCAACTTCGCCGACTGCATCGCCTGGGGCTTCGACCCGCAGGAGATCCTCGACAACCCGAGCGGGGACGTGGGCGAGTCCGTGGACTTCAGCGTGCGGAACTGCGTGATCGCCGTCCCCGCGCGGTAGCAGGCTGCTGAACAAGTACCAGCCTGCTCTTCAGCAACCTGCTGACGGTCACCCCTTCTGCTTGCCCGGCGGCGGGGGCTGGGGCCGACGGAAGACCGGCCGGTCGGGCGTGGAGTCCGCCTCGTCCCACGTGTACCCGTCGAAGCTGGCCTCCTTCAGGCGGTCGGCGTCCGTGATCCGGTGCTGGACGATCCATCGGGCCATCGCGCCGCGCGCGCGCTTCACGAACAGGAACAGCGAGCGCGCCTTGCCGTCCTTGATGTCCTGGAACACCGGGGTGACGACCCGCGCCTTCAGCGCCTTCTTGTCGACGGCCGAGAAGTACTCGTCGGACGCCAGGTTCACGACCACGCCGTCCGCGAGCGCGTCGATCTGCCCCGCGAGGGTGGGCTTCCAGAACGCGTACAGATCCTTGCCCTTCGGGTTGGCGAGCTTCGTCCCCATCTCCAGGCGGTAGGGCGCGATCCCGTCGAGCGGGCGCAGCAGGCCGTACAGCCCCGACAGGATGCGCAGGTGGTCCTGGGCCCAGGTCAGGTCGTCCACGCTCCAGCTGCCGACGTCCGCGCCCTGGTAGACGTCGCCGGCGAAGGTCAGCAGCGCCGGGCGACCCTCCGCGTCCAGGTCCAGATCGCGGAAGCGCTCGAACGTGCTGGTCGCGAGATCGTCGGACAGGTCCATCAGCTTCGCCCAGTCCGCCCTGGTCCGCTTCCGGGCCACCTTCAGCAGCCGGGAGGCGGGCTCGACCAGCGCGGGGCGCGTGATCGCCACCTCCGGCAGCGGCGAGACCAGGTCCATCTTCTTGGCCGGCGACAGCAGCGCGAGCATCACTCCTCCCTGACCAGGGCTTGATATCGTCCCACGCCATGCGCTTCCTCGGGTTCGATCCCGACACCCCTCCCGCGCAGCGCACGAAGGTGGGCGCGGTGCTCGCGCTCGCGGTGCTGGGGATCAGCTCGTCCGCCGTGCTGGTCCGCGGGATGCAGGCCGATCCCCTCGCGATCGCGGCCTGGCGGACGCTCGGCGCCGCGGTCGTCCTCTCCCCTGCCCTGCTCCGCGGCGTCCCCGCCCTGCGTCGGCGCGACGTCGTCGATCTGATCGGTGCTGGCGTGCTGCTCGGCCTGCACTTCTGGAGCTGGTTCACGAGCGTGACGCTGACGAGCATCCTGCGGTCCACGCTGCTCGTCTGCCTGGTGCCCGCCTGGACCGCGCTGCTCGAGTGGATGCTGCGCGGCACGGTCCCCACCCGCCGCCACCTGCTGGGGCTCGCGATCGCGCTGCCCGGCCTCGCGCTGCTCTCCGGCGACGACCGCCACGCCTCGCTCGACGGCGACCTGCTCGCCGGGCTCGCGGGGCTCTTGTGGGCCGCCTACCTCGTGGTCGGGCGCCGCGTCCGCCAGCGGGTCGACGCCGCGACGACGATGTGCCTCGTCTGCCTGGCCGGGAGCCTGACGCTCTTCGCCGTCGGGGCGGGCACCGGCGTGACGCTCACCGGCTTCCCGTCGAGCACCTGGGGTCTGCTCGCGCTCGCGCTGGCCGGTCCGCAGCTCCTCGGTCACCAGGGCTTCGCCTACGCGCTGCGCTGGGTCCCCGCGTCGACCCTGTCCACGCTGATGCTGCTCGAGCCCGTGGGGGCGACGCTGCTCGCGGCGTTGGTCCTGCACGAGATCCCACAGCGGGAGGCCGTCCTCGGGGGCGCGCTGGTGCTCGCTGGCGTCTGGACGGCGAGCCGGTAGAATCGGGTCCGTGGACCTGCTGCTCGTGGGCAACCCGACCGCGCGGTCGGGCAAGAACCGGGAACGCATCGAGGCGGCGCTCGACGAGTTCCTCGCGCGCGGCGTGGACGCCGAGCTCGTGACCACCGAGCCCGAGGGGCGCACGATCGCCAAGGTGCGCGACCTCATCGACGCCGGGCGCGGCGAGGTCGTGGTGTCGATGGGCGGCGACGGCACGTTCCGCGAGGTGGCGGCAGCGGTGGTGAGCGCGGACCGACGCGTCACCATGGGGATGCTCCCGGCGGGCACCGCGAACGACCAGGGCAAGTCCTTCGGCATCCGCAGCCACCCGGGGCGGCTCGAGGAGAACGTCGACATCGTGATGGCGCGGCACGTCCAGCCCATCGACGCCGGCATCGTGCGGCTGATGGACGGCGACCGGGTCGTCCGCGAGGACTGGTTCTTCGACAGCGCCGGCTGGGGCATGCACCCCGCGATCCTGGTCGGCCGCAACCGCGACCGCGAGTTCGTGGCCAAGGTGCCGGTGCTCGGCTCGATCTACCGCGACCAGGCCGTCTACGTGGGCGCGACCGTCCGCGAGGTCCTGCGGAGCTACGTCGGGCCCACGACCTTCACGGCGGAGCTCACGGCGGACGGCACCAAGCACCACTACGAGGGGCTGTCCGACCTGATCGTGAAGGGCACCGCGGTCTATGGCGGGATCTGGGTCCCGGCGCGCTCCACCGCCCCCGACGACGGCAAGTTCGACGTGATCCCGCTGCGGGGGCGCACCGAGATGGTGAATCGCCTGCTCCGCGACTGGAAGGACCTGCCGGTGGACGCCGACGTGGTCGACTGGGTGGGCCTGTCCTACGAGGACGGGTTCGCGGCCGGCCACGTCCGCATCGAGCTGTTCACCGCCGACGGGCACGACGTCCCCTCGCAGATCGACGGCGAGGAGTGGGTGCCGGGCCGCTCGTTCGAGGTCGAGGTGCTGCCGCGCGCGCTCCCGCTGATCGTGCGCCGCGACTTCGTCCCACCCTGGTCGAAGGCCTGAGGGATTGCGCTGGGGGAGGCGGAGGTCCCCCATGTGGCTCGTCGCGCTCTCCCTCGCCGCCTGCCGGCACAACGCCCACACCGATCCCAGCGCGCTGCGCGCCGACCCGTTCGCCGCCGGGACGCTCGAGGTCCCCGGCGCGGCTGGCAGCGCCACCGCATCGCTCTCGCCGGAGGTCCGCGCCGCGCTCGAGGCCAACTTCGCGCGGGTGCACTTCGCGACCGACAGCGCCCTGCTGGACCCCGAGGCTCGCGCGGCGCTCGCCGCGAACGCCGCGATCCTGCTGGACCACCGCGACGTGCGGGTGGAGGTCCAGGGCCACGCGGACGAGCGCGGCACCGTCGACTACAACCTCGCGCTCGGGCAGCGCCGGGGACGGGTGGTGATCGACGAGCTCGTCGCGCGCGGCGTGGGGCCCGCGCGGCTCGCGCTCGTCAGCTACGGCGAGGAGCGACCGCTGGTGGCGGGCGGTGGTGAGTCGGTGTGGGCGGAGAACCGTCGCGCCGAGTTCCGCCTCCTCACCGGGCCGCAGGGCGTGCACGGCACCATCGACTGATCCGGGAGTGCATTCCGTGCGACGATGCGCCGGATGCCGACCCCCCTGCCGACCGAAGGCACCGACCTGGACGAGCCCCCGCGTCGCATCGTGGTGGACGGCAGGGTCCAGCGCTTCGGGATGTACGCTGGCGCCATCGCCGACCCCAACGTCCAGGACACGGCGTTGTACGGGCTACCTCCGCACTCCCTGGCCGCCCGCGCGCGGTACAAGCAGTGGCAGCACCTCTGCGTGGTCCACGACGACCTGGCGTTGACACTGGCGGTCGTGGACGCGGGCGCGACGCGGCTCGGCTGGGTCCAGGTCATCGACCGGCGCACCGGGGAGCGCCACGAGGTCCACCGCAGCTCACCGCTCTTGGACGTCCACGTCGCCGACCGGCTGGGCGACGGCGACACCTGGCTGCGCGCACGGGGGCTGCGGCTGGCGCTGCGCTCGCGGCTGGACGACGAGCGCCACGACGTCGAGGTCGAGGCCGGCGACATCGAGGCCGAGCTCACCTGCCACGCGACCACCACCCCGCTCGAGGTCGTGCTGCCCGTCGGCCGCGGCCGCGCGATGTGGTCGCACAAGGTGCCCCTGCCGGTGAGCGGGACGGTGCGCTGGCGCGGACGCGTGTTCGAGCTCGATCGCACCGAGACCACCGGCATCTTCGACATCCACAAGGCCCACTACCCGCACCACACCTGGTGGCGCTGGGCGACCTTCGCGGGCCGCGACGAGGAGGGGCGTCGGCTCGCGGTGAACCTCACGCGCAACGTCGTGCGCGACCCCACCCTGCACGAGTGTGCCGTCTGGCTGGACGGGGGCCTGCGCCAGCTGCCGCTGCCGGAGTTCCACCTCGAGCGCGAGCCCTGGCGCATCACCGCCACCGACCTCGATCTGCGCTTCGACGGCGACGGCGAGCGGCGGGAGGACCTCGACGTCCTCGTCGTGCGATCGCGCTTCCGCCAGCGTTACGGCACGTTCTCCGGGGTGGTCGCGGGCCGCCGCGTGGAGCGGGCCTTCGGCCTGTTCGAGGACCACGACGCCCGCTGGTGAGGAGGCTCCCGTGCGCGTGCTGTTCGTCTGCCTGGGCAACATCTGCCGCTCCCCGATGGCGCACGGGCTGTTCGCCCACCGCGTGGCCGAGCGCGGGCTGACCGACCGCCTCGCGTGCGACAGCGCGGGCACCGGCGGCTGGCACGTCGGCGAGACGCCCGACCCGCGCACGCTCGCGACCCTGCGCCGGCACGGGATCTCGCTGTCGCACCGCGCGCGCCAGGTGGTGCCCGAGGACTTCGAGTGCTTCGACCTGCTGCTCGCGATGGACGGGAACAACCACGAGACGCTGCTCTCGCGGGCGCCGCGCTCGGCCCGTGACCGCGTGCGCCGCATGCTCGAGCCCATCGGCGGAGGCGACGTGGCGGACCCCTACTACGGCGGACCCGACGGGTTCGAGACCAACTTCGCCCAGCTCGACCGCGCGGTCGCCGCCTGGATCGAGGAGCTGACGCGATGAGGCCGGAGGTGCTGCTCGAGCGCGCGGGTCTGCCGCCGGTCGAGCCGCGCTCCCTCGCGGGCGGGGACGTGGGCGTCGTCTGGCGCTGCGGCGATGCTGTCGTCAAGACCCGGGTTCCGACGATCCCCGGGATGTTCCTGGCGGAGGCCCGCGGCCTTCGGAGGCTGGCCGCTGCGGGAGCGAGGGTCCCCGAGGTGCTCCATGCCGACGAGGACGGCATCGTGCTCACCTGGCTCGAGCCGGGCACCCCGGACCCCGAGGCCCTGGGACGCTCGATCGCGCGCTTGCACCAGGATCGGTCCGGGCTCTACGGGTCGGCCGAGCCGCTCTGGCTCGGGTCCGTGCCGCTGCCCGCGGGCGAGACCGAGGACCCCACCGAGGCGCTGGTGGCGCTGCGGCTACGTCCGCTCCTGCGCCGCGCCGCGCCCGCGCTCGGGACGCTGGTGACCGATGTGGAGCATCTGCTCGAGCACCTCTCCGTGCCCAGCGAGGGGCCTTCCCTGGTCCACGGCGACCTGTGGTCGGGCAACGTCCTGCACACGACCGCCGGCCCGGCGCTCATCGACCCGAGCGTCCAGCGGGCCCCGCGGGCGTACGACCTCGCGATGATGGAGCTGTTCGGTGGCTTCGACGGCCGTTGCCGCGCCGCCTACGAGGAGGTCTGGCCCACACCGGACGAGGTCCGCGCGTCGCTGCCCGCCTTCCGCCTGGTCTTCCTGCTGGTCCACGCCGCGATGTTCGGCTCGGGCTGGGCGCCCGCCGTCGAGCGCACGCTCCGCGAGCTGACGTAGGTGGACGCGCCCGAGCCGGTGGTGATCGAGGTCGGCGTGCCCGAGGGTCCGGCGGACCTGGTCGGCGTCGTCGCCTGGATGCAGGTCGAGGACTACCTCACCGCCGAGGCCTTCGAGGGGCGCCTGGGGAGCTGGCTCGACGCGGCCTCCGCGCGCGGGTGGCTCGGTCCGGGCACGGTCGTCGTGTTCCCCGAGTATGTCGGCACCTGGCTCGTGGCGGTGGACGAGAAGCCGCGGACGGTCGCGCCCGACACCACGACCGGCGCCATGAAGCGCCTAGTGATGCACCACCTCGGCGCCTGGCGACGCGCGAAGCGCAAGGGCACCGAGGACGCGGCGACCGAGGCCGTGTTCGCGATGAAGGCCGACCGGGTGGCCGAGGTCTGGCAGGACGCGATGGCCCACCTGGCCACCCGCCACGGCGTGACGCTGGTCGCCGGCAGCGCGCTGCTGCCCGAGCCCGCGCTCGTCGACGGGCGGCTCGTCCCCACGCCGAAGGCGCCGCTGCGCAATGTCTCCGCCATCTTCGGCCCGGACGGGTCGCTCCTCGCGGCGCCCGTGGTGAAGGCGTTCCCGACCGCCCACGAGCTGCCCTTCGTGCTCCCCGGCGATCCCGCCCGGCTGCCCGCGATCGAGGTGGGCGGTGTGGGGCTGGGCGTGCTGGTGTGCGCGGACGGCTGGTTTCCGGCAGCCTGGGACGCGGTCCGCGACGCGGGCGCGCAGGTGGTCGTGGTCCCGCAGTTCACGAGCGGCGACGGCGCGTGGGCGGCGCCCTGGGGCGGCTACTCGGGCTGGCCGGCCCCCGAGGACGTCGATCCGGCCGATGTCGGCGCGATCACGGAGGGAGAGGCCTGGGCCCGCTACGGCCCGACCGCGAGGGGTGCGGCGCGGGGGCTGGATGTGCTCACGGTCCCGTTGCGCGGGCAGCTGTGGGATCTCGGCGACGATGGGCAGGCGCGCTGGGTCGTCGGTGGGGTGACGGGGGAGGGGCCATTGGTGGATGGGCCCGTATTGGTCGGGATTTGGCGTTGACCTGGACGAACAGCGGGGGCGGGGCGGACAGCGGGGGCGGGCGGGGGACGGGCAGCGGGCAACGACCTGGGGCGGGAAGCGGGCAGCGGGCAGCGGGCAGCGGAACTGGGGGGTGGGGGCGGGGGGGGGGGCGGGGGGCAGCGGGCAGCGGAACTGCCGGGATACGGCCGCGGGAAGTGGGGGAGCGGGGGCGGAACGGGGGCGGGCGGTGTTCTGTCGCCGTCAAACGCCATCGGTAGACTCCGGAGACACCCGGTAGAACTTCGAACCGTCCCAGGGGTGGGTGCCGACCGCTGCCCGCTGCCCCCTGCCCGCTGCCCGCCCCCCGTAAACCCCCGTGCCCCCCCCCCCCTACCCCCCAGTTCCCCGGCCCCCGGCCCGCCGCCCGCCCCCGTTCAGCCCCGCTCCTCGCCCCCGTTCGGGCCCAAATTCACCCGAAGGTCTGGAGATACCAGGGCTGTCGATGCCAATCGAGCGCGTCGACCTCCGCCACGTACCCAGGCTCCGCCCGCTCGCGGAGCCGCTCCAGCGTCGCTCGATCCCGCTGACTCACCACACACACCCCCGCGCGCAGCAAGGCCGCCGTCGCCACCCCTACACCCCGCTGGAACCGTCGCGGGCTGTCGAAGCGGCACCCGTCGCTGATCACCTGGCTGCCACAGGCCGCGCTCATGTCGGTCAGCACCGCGAGCTCCACGCGCTGCGCCAGCGCATGCTCCACCATCGCCCGCGCCCCCCGGATCATCCCCTCGGTCAGATCCACGCCATGCTCGTCCAACACCCGTGCCCGCCCGTCGAGCACGTCACCGCCGTCGCCTCCGTGCAAATCCGGCATCGTGCGCGGCGTGCCGAGCCCGACGTCCTCGGGACAGAACGGCACCCGACGGATGCGCGGGCAGGTCGCGAGCCACCCGGCTGCACCCTCCATTCCGTACGAGGTCCCGTCCACGCCACACGGCCAGCCCGCCATGCAGCCCGACAGCAGCACCCGCCAGGGATCGTCCTCGGTCGGGATCCGGAGTGCTGCGAGCGCTTCCGGGTCGTGCGGGAGGCGCCCGGCCGTACCGGTCACTCGGCCGTCTCCTCCACGGGTGGGGGCGCCACCTCGGGACGCGCCTCCACACGGGTGATCGCGCGGTGCTGGACCTCGACGACGTCGAAGCGCCAGCCCAGGAGCACGAGCTGGTCGCCCGGCCGCGGGATGCGCTCGAGGTGCTCCATCAGCCAGCCCTGGAGCGTGTCCGCGTCGACATCCGGCACCGGGATGCGCAGCACGGGCGCCAGATCCTCGAGGAGCACCGCACCCGAGAGCGCGAAGCCACCCTCGATGGGCTGCACCGTCTGCAGCTCCTCGTCGTACTCGTCCTGGATGTCGCCCACGAGCTCCTCGAGCGCGTCCTCGAGGCTCACGACCCCGGCCACCCCACCGTGCTCGTCCACGACGACCGCCAGGTGGGTCCGACGGGCCTGCATCCGGCGCATCAGCTTCTCGGCCCGCAGCGTCTCCGGGACCATCAGCGCCGGACGGAGCAAGGCGCGCACCTCGGCCTCCGTCATCGTGCTCACGTCGTGCCGGAGCAGGTCCTTGAGGTGGAGCATGCCGACGACCTCGTCCAGCACCCCCTCGAACACCGGGCAGCGGCTGTGGCCGAACTCGAGCGCGCGGGCGAGCTGCGGCGCGATGGGCTCGAGCAGGTCCACCCCGTCCACACGGTTGCGCGGGACCATGATCTCGCGGGCGACGCGGTGGGAGAACGCGAACACGTTGCTCACCATCTCCCCCTCCCCGACGCTGATCGTTCCGCCTGCCGCGGACTCCTCCACGATCCGCACGAGCTCCTCGCCCTGGACCGCGAGGCTGTGCGTCCCCGCGTGCTCGACGCCGACGATCCGCAGCACGGCGTTGGACGAGGCGTTCAGGCCGATGAGGAACGGGTACGTCGCCCAGTGGAAGACGCGCATCGGGATCGCCACGACCGAGGACGTGACCACGGGGCGCGCGATCGCCAGGCTCTTGGGCGCGACCTCCCCGAGCACGATGTGGAAGAAGCTGATCGCGGAGAACCCGACCACCAGCGACACCTGGTGGGTGGTGTGCTCGGGGACGTTCAACAGCGCGAACAGCGGCGCCAGCGCGGAGGCGACGGCGGGCTCGCCGACCCAGCCGAGGCCGAGCGAGGTCAGCGTGATCCCGAGCTGGGTGGCCGACAGGTAGCTGTCGAGGTGGTCGAGCAGCCCGCGAGCGATGCCCGCCAGGCGGTTGCCTCGCTCGGCCTCGACCTCGAGCTGGGTCGAGCGGACCTTCACCAACGCGAACTCGGCGGCGACGAAGAAACCGTTGGCGAAGATGAGGAACGCCGTGAACAGCAGCAGGAGCATGACGCGATCTAGCGCGGTCGGGACGGGTCGTCGTGAAGGCGGGTCGAGGTGGTGGGCATCACCGTACGACGCGGCGAGAACCAGTACCGCGAGGAGATCGATCGATGCACATCGATGGAAGAGCACTGCTGTTGTCGATGCTCGTGGCCTGCGCGAGCAGTACCGACAAGGATCCGACGACCGATCGGGTCGATCGGGACGGGGACGCGGACACCGACACCGACGCGGACACCGACACCGACGCGGACAGTGACGCGGACACCGACACCGACACCGACCTGCCGGACCGCGACGGGGACGGCTCCCCCGACGATCTGGACTGCGCCCCGGACGACCCCACCGTCTTCCCGGGGGCACCCGACATCTGCGGCGACGACCTGGTCACCGACTGCGACCGCACCGCCGACGAGCTCCTGGTCACGATGGACGGCGACTTCACCGAGGCGGGCCCGGGGGCGCTGGCCGAGGTGTTGCGCTGGGCGACGCCCGGCGCGCGGATCGTCGTCTGCCCGGGCCGCTACGTGGGCGCCCACGTCGCGCAGGTGCCCGTGACGCTCGAGTCGCACGCGGGACCGTCGGTGACGACCATCGACGGCAACAACGCGCGCGCCCTGGCGGTGCAGGGTGGCTCGACGGTCGAGGGCTTCACGATCGTCGGTGGGAACGCAGCGGGACGCGGCGGCGGGATGCTCGTCGTCTCCTCGGGACGAACCACCGTGCGCGACACGCTGATCCGCGGCAACCGGTCCGGGACGGAGGGAGGCGGGCTCGCCGCCGCCTCGGGGGTCTCGCTGACCCTGGAGGGGGTACGGATCGTCGAGAACTCGGCGATGGAGGGCGGCGGTCTGTTCGCGGCCGAGTTCGCGGTCGTGGACCTGGGCGACACCGAGATCACGCAGAACAGCGCCGTCCGGGGCGGAGGGGTGTCGCTGGACACCGCGACCCTCGTCGGCGGCCTCGTCACCGACAACACCGCCAGCTCTCCCGGGTACGCGTTCGGCGGCGGGATGTCGCTGACCGGCGACTGCACGATGACGGGCACGACCGTCTCCGGCAACCACAGCACGCAGGGCGGCGGCATCGCGTTCTGGCCGGGCGTCCACACCCTGACGGACGTGGTCGTGGACGGCAACGAGGCGCGCTACTCCGGCGGAGGACTGCTCGTGGGCTCGGCAGGCACGATCGGCGCCGAGGTCCACCTCGAGGGCACCTCCATCGTGAGCAACAACGTGGGCGACACCGGCGGCGGCGTCGACATGTGGGGCTACACCACGCTGATCGGCGGAACCGTCGAGGGCAATACCGGCCGCTACCAGAGCGGCGGCATCCAGGCGCTCGGCTCCGCCGTCCGGGACGTCCGCATCGTGGGCAATGTCGCGCAGACACGGCAGGGCGGCGGGCTCTGGGCCTCCGGGGACGCGATCCTCGAGAACCTCGAGATCCGGGGCAACCGGTCGGAGTCGGGAGGCGGGCTGCACATCGGCAGCGGCGGCCCGCAGGTGATCCGTGACTCGTTGATCGTGGAGAACCACTCCAACGGCGACGGCGGCGGCCTGTCCACCAATCGGGACGCCGAGTTCGCGCTGGTGAACACCGACGTGGTGCGCAACACCGCCGTCGGCGCCGGGGGCGGCGCGAGGCTCGATGGCATCGTCCACGTGTTCGGTGGCTCGATCGTCGACAACGACGCCGGGACCGAGGGCGGCGGGCTGTCGCTCACGTCGAACGGCGCCGCGGAGGTGGTGGGCGCGGACCTCGGGACCGGCGCCTCCGACAACGCTCCCGACGACGTCGCGCTGCCGGGTGGTGCCACGCTCGACGCGTACGGGAGCTCGTCGACCTTCGACTGCTCGCCGACGGGCTGCGTGCCGCCGGGCTGAGCGCGTCACGCGGCGACCGCGATCCCCCGCCTGCGCAGCGGCTCCACCACGCGCTTGAGGAGCACCCGCTCGCGCAGGTCGACTGGCGCGTCCGTGTCCCGCAGGGCCGCGATCGCGTCGGACGCCTCCTCCGCCAGCCGCACGCGGTCGGCGGCCGACAGGCGCGGGGCCGCCCAGTCGAGCAGCAGCCAGCCGAGCCTCGCGTGGGGCGTCTCGTCGCGCACGATGCGGTCCAGCACGGCGTGAGCGAGGCCCGTCGCCTTGGAGCGGGCGTGCGCGAGCATCGGCTGCGAGAAGGTCTCGCCCACGCAGCTCGTCCGGATCGCGAGCGCGCAGGCCGCGGGGAGCGCGTCCAGCGTCGGGTCGGGGCGGGGCCCGAGCGCCGCCGGGTCGACCTCCAGCGGAGCACCGCCGCCCCAGGCCGCGGCCATCCGGCACGCGAGCTCGACGTGGACCATCTCGTCGGCCAGGAACCGCCCCGACATCCCGATCAGGTCGACCGGCGCCCGCGCCACCAGCATCGCCTGCTGGAGCGTCGCGAAGGCGCCCGCCGCGCACCACTCGAGGTGGGCCGAGCGCGTCCACGTGATCCGCTGGGCATCCCGATCCTCGTCGGAGACACCGGTGGTGTCGAGGGCCCAGTCGAACGCGTCCACCCGGTCGCCGCGGTGCCGACGGAACACCTGCTCGGCCTCGCCGCCCAGCCACTCGAGCTCGAACAGGCTCACGCGCCGGGCTCGGGGGCGGGCGGAGGCGGCTCCACCGGCAGGTCCTTCCGATCCCCGTCCGGCAGGTCGACCCGGCAGACCCGACCGCGCTTGGCGAGCTCCCCCTCGATCCCGCAGGTGAACTCGCTCGTCAGCTGGACCGTCACCTCGTCGATGGCCACCGTGACCTGGTCGGTCAGCTGGCACATCTGCGACTTGCCGCTGGTCACGACGTTGCCCGTCACCCGGCAGGTGTCGACGGCCGGGCTGGCGGCCGCGGGCAGGGACAGCGCCGACAGGGCCGTGGCGACCAGGAGCTTGCGTGCGTTCATCGTGCCTCCTCCCTCATGTGACCCCATCGTGGAGGCGCCGACAAGACCGGATACGAACCGCTTACGGAGGGACGATGACCCGACTGAGCCACGCGTTCGTGTTCGTGAAGCACCTGGAGTCGATGGTGCGGTTCTACGAGGAGGTGTTCGGCCTGGTCCCGACACCCACGGCGGATCCGGGGTTCGTGCGGATGCTGCCCGGGCCCGACGCGCCCGCCGGAGCAGCGGGCGTCGCCCTGCACCGGGTCCCCGCCGCGATCGCCGACCAGATCCACCTCACGACGCCCCCGACCGTCCGCAGCGACTCGGCGACCAAGATCTGCTTCGAGACCGACGACCTGCCCGCCCTCCGCGTGGCGATCGTGACGCACGGCGGGCTCGCGCCCGACCCGTGGACCTGGGAGGGCACGACGCACTGCGAGTGCGCGGACCCCGAGGGCAACGTCCTCCAGATCTTCACCGCCACCCGCTGATCACGCGCTCACCCTCGCCCCGAGAGGCCCATGGCCACCGTCCGCTTCACCCTCAACGGCGTGCCCCGGACCGTCGAGATCGACGAACGGGACACCGAGCTCGACGTGCTCCGGCACCAGTGCGGGCTCACGTCCACCAAGAGCGGCTGCCAGCCCCAGGGCCAGTGCGGCGCCTGCCTCGCGCTCGTGGACGGCAAGCCGCTCGTGACCTGCGCCACCCCCGCCAGCCGCATGGACGGGCACGACATCGTCACGCTGGAGGGCCTCGATCCCGCCGAGCGGGAGCTGCTCGCGCGGAGCTTCGTCGCCGCCGCCGGCCTCCAGTGCGGCTTCTGTACGCCGGGCCTGGCGCTACGCGCGAAGTCGCTCGTCGACCACCACCCCGACCCCACCCGCGAGGAGATCGCGCGCGGCCTCGACGTCCACCTCTGCCGCTGCACCGGCTACGCGAAGGTCGTCGACGCCGTCCTGCTCTACGCCGAGGCGCGGCGCACGGGGGTGATGCCCGAGATCGGCGAGCAGGGCCGGGTGGGCGAGCCGCTCGCGCGGTACCGAGGCCGCGACCTGGTGCTCGGCGAGCGGGCCTTCGTGGACGACCTGAAGGTCGACGGGCTGCTGCACGGCGCGGTCACGCTCTCTCCGCACGCGCGGGCGCGGGTCGTCGCCATCGACACGAGCCAGGCGCGAGCGCTGCCCGGCGTGATCGCGGTCGCCACCGCCGCCGACGTGCCGGGCGAGCGGTGGAACGGGCTGCTCTACGACGACTGGCCGGCGTTCGTCGCGGTCGGCGAGGAGGTCCGCTGCGTCGGCGACGTGCTGGCCGCGGTGGCCGCCGAGGACATCCACACCGCCCGCGCGGCGGCCAACCTGGTGGAGGTGGTCTACGAGGTGCTGCCCCCGCTCGTCGACCCGCACGAGGCCCGCCAAAGCGGCGCAACCCGGGTCAACCCCGTGCACGACAACGTCCTGTCCGCCACGCGGTTCGCGCGGGGGGACGTGGAGGCGGCGCTGGCCACCAGCGCGCACGTCGTGACCGGCACCTGGCAGACGCAGCGCATCGAGCACCTGTTCCTCGAGCCCGAGAGCGCCCTGGCAGTGCCCCGCGACGGCGGCGTCCACCTGTACACGCAAGGCCAGGGCATCTTCGACGACCAGCGGCAGGTCGCGCGGCTGCTCGGGCTGCCCGCACAGGAGGTGCACGTCGAGCTCGTGCCCAACGGCGGCGCCTTCGGCGGCAAGGAGGACATGTCCGTCCAGGCGCAGACCGCGCTCTTGTGCTGGCTCACGCGGCGGCCCGTTCGGATCACGCTCACCCGCGAGCAGTCCATCCGCATGCACCCCAAGCGGCACCCGATCACCCTGACGTACACGGTGGGCTGCGACGCCGAGGGCCACCTCACGGCGGTCCGCGCGAGCCTGGTGGGCGACACCGGCGCCTACGCGAGCGTCGGCAGCAAGGTGCTCGAGCGGGCGGCCGGCCACGCCTGCGGTCCGTACCGCGTGCCCGCGGTCGACATCGACGCGGTGGCGGTGATGACGAACAACCCGCCCTGCGGCGCGATGCGCGGGTTCGGCGCCAACCAGAGCAGCTTCGCCATCGAGGGCTGCATGGATCTGCTCGCCGCGAAGGTGGGCCTCGACGGCTGGGAGATGCGCTGGCGCAACGCGGTCGACGTGGGCGATCGCTTCGGCACCGGGCAGATCCTCGAGAAGTCGGTCGGCGTCCGCAAGACGCTGCTGGCGGTGAAGGACGACTACTACGAGGCGCTGGGCGCCGGGCGCGCGGTGGGCATCGCGTGCGGCATCAAGAACACGGGCATCGGCAACGGCGCCGCCGAGTGGGGCAAGTGCCGCCTGGTGGTCGAGCCCGGGGGCACGGTCGGCCTGTACAACGGCTTCACCGAGATGGGCCAGGGGCTGCTCACCGTCCTGACGCAGTTCGCGGTCGAGGTGACGGGCCTGCCGCCGTCGGTGTTCCGCCCGCGGGTGGACAGCACGTTCGCGCTCGCCTGCGGGCAGACGACGGGCTCCCGCGCGACCCTGTTCGGCGGGCGCGCCACCATCGAGGCCGCGAAGGGGCTCCGGGCCGACCTGGACGCCGGCCGCACGCTGTCCGACCTGGTGGGGCGTGTCTACGCCGGCGACGTGCTCATCGACGACACCACGCCGCCCGACGCGGGCGTGCCCGACCCCAAGACCCACACCGCCTTCGGGTACGCCACGCAGGTCTGCGTGCTCGACGAGCGAGGCGCGCTCGACCGCTTCATCGCCGCGCACGACGTGGGGCGCGTGGTGAACCCGGCGCTGGTCAGCGGGCAGATCGAGGGGGCGGTCCACATGGGGCTCGGCTTCGCGCTGACCGAGGAGCTGCCGTGCGAGGACGGGATGCCCGTCACCTTCAAGCTGCGCGAGATCGGCCCGCTGCGCGCCCACGACATGCCTCGCGTCGAGGTGCTGCTGGTGGAGGAGCCCGAGCCCGAGGGCCCCTTCGGCGCCAAGGGAGTGGGCGAGATCGGCCTGGTGCCCACGGCGGGGGCGGTGGCAGGTGCGCTGGCGATGTTCGACGGCACGCGCCACCACCACCTGCCCATGAAGGACTCGCCCGCCGCGCACGCGATCCGCGTGGGTCACATCCACAGCCACGGCGATCCCGGGCGGTGGCACTGATGGGCGCGCTGACCGTCGGACCGGACCGCGACGGTCGCGTGGTGCACGCGGTCGGCGGTCGAATCGTCGCGGAGGCGCCGGCGGACGCGGTGGTCCTGGCCTGCGCCGACGCCGTCATCGAGCCGGGCCGCGTCGACGCCCACACCCACCTGTACAGCGGGCTCGCGCCGTTGGGCATGCCCGCCGCCGATCCACCGCCCACCTGCTTCCTCGAGATCCTCGAGCGCGTCTGGTGGCGGCTGGACCGCGCGCTCACGGCCGAGAGCCTGGCGGCGGCCGCCGAGCTCTACGTCGCGGAGGCGCTGCTGCTGGGGACGACGAGCCTGGTCGACCACCACGAGTCGCCGAACCTGGTGGCGGGCTCGCTCGACGTGCTGGCGGACGCGATCGAGGGGCTCGGTGCGCGGGCGCTCCTCTGCTACGGGGCGACCGAGCGCAACCGGGGACCTGCCGAGGCCGCGGAGGGGCTGGCGGAGTGTGCGCGCTTCGTGCGGGAGCGCCGCTCCCCTCGTCTGCGCGGGCTGGTCGGGCTGCACGCGAGCTTCACCGTCGGCGACGCCACGGTCCGCGAGGCGGGCGCGCTGTGCAGGGAGCTCGGGGTGCCGCTGCACGTGCACGTCGCGGAGGACGGCGCGGACGTCGTGGACGCGCGCGAGCGCGGGTACGCGGGCCCGCTGGAGCGGCTGCTCGCGCTCGACGCCCTGCCTGCGGGCACCATCCTCGCGCACGGCGTGCACCTGTCGCGGGAGCAGGTCGCCCTCGCCGACGAGCACGGGTGGTGGTGGGTACACAACCCGCGCAGCAACGAGGGGAACCGCGTGGGCTTCGCGGCGAGCCTGGACGCGGCCGAGCGGGTGGCGCTGGGCACCGACGGGTGGACCGCCGACATGGCGGTCGAGCGGGACGCCGCGGTCCGGCTGGGCGTGAGCGCCGAGGAGGCGAGCGCTCGCCTCGGCCGCGGGCACGCGCTGATCGCCGAGCGCTTCGGCGCCGACCCCACGCCGCTGGCGTCGGGTGGGCTGGCGGACCTCGTGGTCCGCGGTCCCCGAGGGCGTGCGGCAGGTGGTCGTCGAGGGCGAGCTGGTCGTCGACGGCGGGCGCCTGGTGCGCGGCGACCTGGACGCGATCCGCGCCCGAGCCACCGTCGAGGCGAACGCGCTCTGGCAGCGCCTCCAACCAGGTGTCAGGACTTGATCATTGATCATTTCCGGACCCTGCCGGGGGGTGTTGCATTCCGGCCACCTTGCCCGGCCATCCCCACCGCGGTGCACGCCTCATGTTGCACTCCGACCACCTTGCCCGGCCATCCCCGGTGGTTTGCATCGACGCCGGAGGCAAGCGGGGTCGAATGCAACCGATCACCGTGGTTCGCGGACACTTCCGGCCCCACCCACCACGAGAATCCAGGTTCCATCGTCGCGGCAGTCCGCAGATGTTGCATAGGAGGCACCTTGCCTCCCGCCGCGTTGCATTCCGGCCACCTTGCCCGGCCATCCCCAGCGCGATGCACGCCTCATGTTGCATTCGGGCCACCTTGCCCGGCCATCCCCAGCGCGGTGCACGCCCCGTGTTGCATTCGGGCCACCTTGCCCGGCCATCCCCGGTCGCCTGCAACGACGGCGGAGGCAAGTGGGGTCGAATGCAACCGATCACCGTGGTTCGAGGACAGTCCCGGCCCCGTCCACCACGAGAACCCAGGTTCCCTCGTCGCGGCAGTCCGCAGATGTTGCATAGGAGGCACCTTGCCTCCCGCCGCGTTGCATTCGGACCACCTTGCCCGGCCATCCCCACCGCGATGCACGCCTCGTGTTGCATTCGGGCCACCTTGCCCAGCCATCCCCAGCGTGATGCACGCCCCGTGTTGCACTCGGGCCACCTTGCCCGGCCATCCCCCTGTGTCTGGAACGAGCATCGTCGGGAGCGGGAGCGGGGCGGGAGCGGGCGGGATAGAGGCTGGGCGGAGGGCCACATGCCCACGCTCGGACTCGAGCAGCACGTCGTCGACCCGCGCCGTCCGCGACGCCACCGTCACCCGCTTCCGCGAGGCGCGGATCCCGCTGCCGACCTTCGCGCAGCTCGCGGATCCGCGCACCATCCCCGCGCACATCGCCGCCGCCCTCGCGGAGGTCGACCCCGACGCCCCGCACCCGCTGAACCTGTTCCGCGTCCACTGGTACAACGACGCCGCCCGGCGCAGGCTCGTCGAGGTTCCCGCCCACCTCGAGCTCCCCTCCTCCCTCACCGGCGTCGACGCCCGCATCGTGCTCGCCATCGGGCAGCGCTTCCCCATGATCCACGCGCACAAGGTGCTCGCGGCCTACGGCTGCCTCGCGCCTCGCCTGGTGACCGGCCAGCTCGACCCCGTCCGGCAGCGCGCCGTCTGGCCGAGCACCGGCAACTACTGCCGCGGCGGCCTCGCCATCTCGCGCATCATGGGCACCCGCGGCGTCGCGGTGCTGCCCGAGGGCATGAGCGAGGAGCGCTTCCGCTGGCTCGAGGCCTGGGCCACCCACCCCGCCGAGGACATCCTCAAGACCCCGGGTTCGGAGTCCAACGTCAAGGAGATCTACGACGCCTGCAACGAGCTCGACCGCGACCCCGACAACATCATCTTCAACCAGTTCTGCGAGTTCGGGAATCACCTCGTCCACTGGTTGGTGACCGGCCGGGCCCTGGGCCACGTCTTCGAGCACCTGCGGGCCACGAGCCCCGATCTGCGGCTCGCCGCCTACGTCTCCGCCACCGGCTCCGCAGGCACGCTGGCCGCGGGCGACCGCCTCAAGGACGACTACGGTGCGCGCATCGTGGCGGTCGAAGCCGTCGAGTGCCCGACGCTGCTGTACAACGGCTTCGGCGAGCACAACATCCAGGGCATCGGCGACAAGCACGTGCCCTACATCCACAACGCCATGAACACCGACTTCGTCGTGGCCGTCAGCGAGCACGCCACGGACACGCTCGGCGTGCTGTTCAACACCGAGGTCGGGCGGAGGTACCTGGTGGAGCGGCGCGGGATCGACCCCGCCGTGGTGGCGGCGCTGCCCCAGCTCGGGCTCTCCTCCATCTGCAACGTGGTGGCCGCGGTCAAGACCGCCAAACACCTCGGCCTCGGCCGCGACGACGTGATCCTGACTGTCGCCACCGACGGGTACGAGCTGTACCGCACCGAGCTCGACAAGGCCCTGGCCCGCTGGTTCCCCGCGGGTTCGACGCGGTGAGCGCGGGCGAGACCTTCGCGGGCCAGATGCTCGCCGCCGCCACCGACCACCTGCTGGAGCTCGATCAGCACGACAAGGAGCGCATCTTCAACCTCGGCTACTTCACCTGGGTGGAGCAGCAGGGGGTGGATGTGGCGGACTTCCGCGCGCGCAAGCACCAGCGCTTCTGGCGGGGCCTGCGCGAGATCGTCCCCGCCTGGGACGCGATGATCGAGGCCTTCAACGCGGAGACCGGGGCGCTGGCGGCATGGTGAGCGCGCTGGTCTGCCACGGGTGCGGCCAGCACTTCGACCCCACGGAGGTCCTCGCCTTCGCCTGCCCCGCCGCCCGCCCCGGCGACGACGTGGACCACGTGCTGGAGCCCGTCCTCGAGGGTCGGTCCTGGCCCACCGGCCGCGAGAGCAACCCCTTCCTGCGCCATCGGTCGCTCACGCTGGCGTCGCGCCTGGTCGACGACGCCGTCCTCGTCGGCATCGTGGAGGAGCTGGACGCCGCCGTCGCGCAGGTGGACGGCGCCGGCTTCCGCGTCACCCCCTGGACGCTGTGCGAGCCGCTCGGGTGCTGGGTCAAGGACGAGACGGGCAACGTCGCGGGCAGCCACAAGGGGCGCCACCTGATGGGGGTCATGATCTACCTCCGCGCGCTCGAGGTGTGTGGTCGCCTGGATCGGCGCCGCCCGCTCGCCATCGCGTCCTGCGGCAACGCGGCGCTCGCGGCTGGCGGGTGATCGCGCGGGCGGCGGACTGGCCACTGCAGGTCTATGTCCCGACCGACGCCGAGGAGCACGTGCTCCAGCGCCTGGCCACCCTCGGCGCCGAGATCCACGTCTGCCCGCGCGACCCCGCCGTCCCCGGCGACCCCGCCGTGCACGCGTTCCGCAAGGCGTTGGAGCGAGGGGCGCTCCCGTTCTCGGTCCAGGGGGACGTGTGCGGCATCGCGGTGGAGGGCGGGCGCACGCTCGGCTGGGAGCTCGCCGACCAGGGCCCGCTCCCGGACGCGCTGTTCGTGCAGGTGGGCGGCGGTGCCCTCGCGAGCGCCGTCTGGCAGGGGCTGCGCGACGCACGAGCGCTCGGTCTCGTCGACCGCCTCCCCCGGCTGTACACCGTGCAGACCGAGGGCGCCTGGCCGCTGCGCCGAGCGTGGCAGAGCCTGGACGACCGCGACCTCGAGCGGGCCGCCCGCGAGCGCTCCCGGCACATGTGGCCCTGGGAGACGCCACCGCACAGCGTCGCGCACGGCATCCTGGACGACGAGACCTACGACTGGTGGTCCTGCTGCCAGGGCATGCAAGAGACCGGCGGGGACGCGCTCGTGGTCGAAGAGGCCGCCCTGATCGCCGCGAACGAGGAGGCCCGCGCCGCCGGCTTCCTTGCCAGTCCCACCGGCAGCGCCGGGCTGGCGGGGCTCCGCTCGTTCCCGCTGCCACCGGGCTGGACGGCAGGGGTGCTCCTGACGGGCCGGGGCTGAGATGAAGCGTCCGTCAGCCGAAGTGATGGCTGCTCACTGAACCACGCCCTCAGCGGGGAACGGACCACACCCTCACCTGAGTGCCGTCAGCGACCCATCAGCTCGCGTGCGCGAGTCATCTCGGTCGCCAGGTAGTCGTTCAACGCCTTCGGTCGAACCGCGAAAACCACGTACCAGTCGTCGTTCAGGCTCGTGTTGGCCACGGTCACGAGCTCCGGGGCCGCGGGCTCCGCCGACAGACCACAGGTGGCGTCCAGCTCCGGGTGCCGTTTCATGGCGTCGTCCTCGTCGATGGAGATGCCCACGAGACACGGGAAGGTCTCGCAGCTGACGACGAGCTCGCGCTCCGCGACGTCGGGGCATCGTTCGAGGACACTCTGTAGCCACGCCTCTACAGCGTCCTCCGCGTACCTGGGGTCGAGATCGTCCGGCGGCGGTGGTGGGCACTCGCAGTGGTGCGTCTCGACGCAGGCTTCGACGGGCGCCGGCTCGACGGGAGGGACGGGTGGACAGTCGGCGGGGACGGGTGGACAGTCGGCGGGGACCACGTGTTCCTGCACTGGCTCAGGTACGGGTACGGGTGTGGGGATCTGTCGGCCCAGGAGGAACCCGGCCGCACCGACGACGACCCACGACCCGGCCACCAGAGCGCGCCTCATGTCAGCCCCGGCCCGTCAGGAGCATGCCTGCCGTCCAGCCCGGACCCAGTATCCGATGGACTTCGATCCCGGCGTCCAAAACAATGGCTGATACGCCGTTCTCGTGCATGGGTGCGTCGCCGGTGGTTGTAGGTGGCTTCGGGTCCACGGCGAGTATGGATCACGCAGAGCCCGCTGAGACGCAGAGAAGGGAGAGGCGAGGCGAACGATTGCCCGATGCTGGGACACCAGGAACTCATCCGGGAGTGGTGCGGCGGTAGCGGGCCTTGGACAAGTCGCTGACCTCTCTGCGTCTCAGCGAGCTCTGCGTGACCCCATCCCACGAGCGACCGGGTCGTGGGTCACACCGGGGCTCCCCTCACCCCCTCTGGGCGAAGACGCTGGGGAAGCGGGCCAGGAAGGCGATGACGTGCTGCAGCTCGCGGGTGTCCACGCACTCGCCGATCTTGTGCGTGTTCTGCTCGATGCCGGGGCCGAAGCCGAACATGGGTGGGTGCTCCCAGGCGCCCGCCTGCACCCAGCCCTTGCGCTCGGTGGCCGCGATGCCGTGCTCACCGCGCCGCACCGGGTACCCCACCCCGTCGGTGCTGAAGATCCACCGATCGACGCGGGCCTCCTTGCGCAGGTGCCCGCCCGTCCGCGGACCGTCCTCGATCGCGGGCGAGACCACCTTCCCGTAGGTCGCGACCGCGGCCTGGATGGCGGGGTGCTCCTCGGGGGTCACCCAGCCCATGGTAGATCTGCGGGTTGCCGGGGACGTAGCCGCGCCAGGTCGGCTGGTCGTAGACGGGGACGGTCACGCTCACGCCGAGCCCGGCTGCACGCGCGGCGGCCACCGCAGGCAACGCCTCCACGGCCGCCCGCGCCTCCTCCGGGTCCTCCCCCACCGTCAGGCGGCGGTCGAAGCGGAAGGTGAACGTGTCGGGGACAGCGCAGTCGCTGGGGCTGTCGAGCACCGCCCACGACGCCGTGCGCGTCCCGTGGCCGAGGAAGGCGTCGTCCAGGAAGCCCTGCCGCGCGTCGTACCGGGCGGTCGCCTCCACCAGGATGCGCGCCCCCCACTCGAGCGGGTTCAGCCCCTCCCAGGGCATCGAGCCATGGCAGGACCGACCCACCACGGCCACCTCGATCTGCATCCGGCCGCGCTGCCCGCGGTAGATGCCGAGCGCGCCCTTGCGGCTGTCGCCCGTGCCCTCGGTCAGGATGACCACGTCCGGCACGAGCTCCGCAGGGGCGCCGGGCAGCACCTGCTGCATCACGTGCATGGGGCCCGCGCCGTCGTTGTCCTCCTCGGCCGCCGTCGCGTACGCCCGGACGATCACGCCGCGCAGCGCACCCTCGGGCGCGAGCTCGAGCAGGATGCGGGTGGCGACGACCTCCGCGACCACGCCGCCGAGCTGATCCGCCGAGCCCCGGCCGAACAGCACGTGGCCCAGCTCCTCCTCGCCGGGCAGCCAGCCGAGCTCGCGCCGCAGGAAGCCCTGGTCCATCCGGCTCGCGTCCACGAGCCCGTCGTACGCGTCCACGCCGCCGCCGATCTTGTCGCGCCAGGCGTCCCGCAGGGCCTTGACCGTGTCCGAGTGGCCGTCGAGGTAGACCACCTTCTTGTCGGCAGGATCGATGCCGTCGTCGGGGTCGGACACCGTCCACACGAGGTTGCCATAGGCGTCGAAGCCCACGTCCCCGGCGTCACGCACCGCACCGATCTCCACGATGGTGCGCGCGAGGTACTCGAGGCGCGGGCCCTCGTGATTGGACAGCCCGCAGCGCGGGTCGCCGCCCTGGTCGACGGGACGATCCACGTGGTCGGCGGGGATGCGGATACACTCCGCGAGGATGCTGCGTGCGAGCGGCAGATCGCGCGCGGCGAGGGCCGCCACCCTCTGGTCGAGATCACTCACGGGGACTCCAGCTCGCGGAGGCGCTTCGCCAGCGACGGGACCTTGGCGCCCGCGAGCAGCGCCATGATCACGTAGACCTTCCAGTTCGCCTCCTGCGCCAGCGAGACCCGGAAGCGCTCGAGCACGCCGTGGCTCACCTCGGCGCCGATGTCGGCCGGGAGGCAGTGCATGTACAGCGCGTCCGCCGTCAGCCCCATGCGCCGTTCGTCGCAGATCCAGTCGGTGTGCCGCGCGTTGTTCGCCAGGCAGCGCTGCTCGATGGCCGCCATGCCCGCCTTGTCGCCCGCGCGGTTCGCGGCCACCCGCTCCAGCATCAGCGCGTGCGGCCCCCAGCTCTTGGGGTAGACCACGTCCGCGTCGGCGAAGGCGGCGTCCATGTCGTGCACCACGCGGAAGGAGCCGCCCGAGGCCGACGAGAAGCGGTGTGCCTGCTCGACCGGCTCGTCGAGGAGGGTGTACCCCTCGGGGTGGGCGAGCGTGACGTGGGCACCGAAGCGCGTCATCAGCGAGATCAGCCCCTGGGGTACCGAGAGCGGCTTGGCGTAGCTCGGGGAGTAGGCCCAGGAGACCGTGATCCTCTTGCCGGCGAGCCCGTCGGGGAAGCGCTGCCGCAGGTGGAGCAGGTCGGCGAGCGACTGCGTCGGGTGGTCCACGTCGCACTGGAGGTTGACGATGGGCACGGAGCGGCGGTCGCCCGTGGCCTGCAGGTAGTCGTCGATGCCGCGCTTCACGTCCCCCATGAAGGCGTTGCCCTCGCCGAGGATGAGATCGTGGCGGATGCCGAGCGCGTGGGCGTTCATGCCCAGCATCGCGCCGGTCTCCTCGGCCGTCTCGCCGTGCGCGACCTGCGTGCTGCTGCCGTCGACGATGACCGGCGTCATCCCGAGGCGCGCGGCCGCCCCCGCCCAGGCGCTCTTCGTGCGCGTCGAGTTGTCGAAGAAGACGGCGTAGGCGAGCTCCTGGGGGCACAAGGGCGTCCGGACACCCGCCCGGTCGAGCGCGGCGAAGGCCTCCGCGAGCGAGACGACGGCGGCGATGCGCTCGTCGGACGCGGAGGCGGTCGTGAGCAGGCTCTGGCCGAGGAGGGCGTCGAGCGCGGTGTCGTCGAGCGAGGCGAGCTGTGGCATGGCGCCCTCCTATGTCGATCCGACGGTGGCGACGTACGAGATCCTGCCGCTCTCGAGGACGGCGCGCCGGAGGGCGTCGAGGAGCACGGCCGGCCCGAGGTCCACGCGCCCCGCCGCCGTACCCGCCAGCGTCCCCGCGGGATCCGAGGGCACGAAGGAGAGCGCGACGCCCTCACCGTCGACGTGCAGGCGCTCCCCTTCCCGCCGCACGTGCCACGCCCGCCCGTCCATGCGCCCCAGGCCTCCACCCCCGCGACGTGCAGCGCATCGGCCTCGTCGGCCCGCCAGCGCTCCAGGCTCCCGTGGAAGCGCGCCTTGAGGTGGTAGGGCCCGCCGAGCTCGGGACAGAACACGTCGCAGTTGCCGCACGCGTTGCAGAAGTCCACGTAGTTCCCGATCTGGTGCTTCTTCCCGACCTGGACGGGTGGTCCGGCTCGACCTGCCACGCACCGCCCTCCTGCCACGCGACGAACGAGGGCAGCGGGCCCACCGGCAGGGGGAAGGTGAAGTTCGCGTCGTTGGGGCAGACCGGCAGGCACTTGTCGCAGCTCAGGCAGTCGAGCAGCACCAGCGTCGTGTCCACCTTGCGCGGCGGGCGGTCGTTCTCGGCGCGGGCGTACCGCGGGTCGGCGAGGAACCTGGTCGACGTAGCGCTCGGTGTTCAGCAGGCGCGCCGCGCTCACCCAGGCGCCGAAGTGCTCCCCCGCCGCGGCCCGCAGATCCCCACCATCCACCAGCGCCTCCCGGCAGGCGTCGGCGACCTCGGCGGGCAGCCCTGCCAGCGCGTTCCCCGCCTGGCCGTGGGCGAGCAGCGTCCACGTCGGCACGTCGCGCGCTCCGACCGCGTCCCAGCGCCGGGCGAGGTGCTGGAAGTAGGTGATGCCGCGCCCGTAGCCCTGGGGCTGGAGGAAGTCGCTGCACACGGTGACCGGCACGATGCCGAGCGACACGGCGTCCGCGAAGTTCTGGCGGTCGATGCCGGCCGAGAACGAGATCGGGAAGCGGTCTCCGAAGACCCGCCGGAAGCGGCGGACGAGCTCCATCGCGAGCACGTGTAGCGGCGGGCCCGAGAGGTACATCAGCTCCTCGGACGCCGGGAAGAAGCCGCGGGTGTTGCGTACGATCTGGGTGTTCGTGAACTTCACGCCGAACCCGCGCCCGAGCCGGTCCGCCACGTCCCCCAGGCGCCCCACGAAGCCGACCATCTGGTCCCACTGCGTGTCGGCGTCGTACGCGTGGTCGGGCACCTCGAGGTCGTAGCCCAGCACGTCGTTGAGCAGGTGGCGACCGTCCCGCTTGCCGAGCAGCGTCGGGTTGAGCTTCACGACACAGTCGATGCCGTAGGTGTGCAACAGCCAGTCGATGATGCGCTCGATCTCGTCGGGCGGGCAGCCGTGGAACGTCGACAGCGTCAGGCTGCCCGAGAGGCGGGTGGGGAACGGTAGATCCCGGAGCGACCCGAGTGATGCTGGCAGCCGCGCGCGCTGCGCCTCGATGGTGGCGGAGGCGTCGAGCATGCCCTCCATGAACGCGCGTACCGGGTCGCTCTGGATGCCGGCCAGGTCGTAGCCGACGCTCATGTCGTAGTGCACGGCGTCGAAGCCGGGCGCCAGCGCGAGCGCGCCGCTGTGCCGCAGCATCTCGATGAGCATCGCCGCCTTCACGTACTCGTCGAGCGACTGCTCGAGCCGTAGCTCCTGCGACCACTCGACGTTGAACCCGACGGTCGCCATGTCGATGCACGGCCGCGGGATGACCAGCCGGTCGTTCACCTGGACGGTCTTGAGCTCGATGACGCGGCAGCCCGCGAGCCAGGCCAGCACGATGTTCTGTGCCATCTGCGTCTGGGGGCCGGCCGCGGGACCGAGCGGACCGCCGACGCGGTGCCCGTGGAAGTCCACCGAGAGGTCGTGCGCAGGGTCTCCGAGGAAGAACCGGCTGCGCGGCAGGCCGAAGATCGCGTCCTCGGCCTGAAGCTCGCGGAACATGCGCGTCGCGAGGTGCTCGATCGGGTGGGGGATCAGCTCGGCCATGACGTCCTCGGAGACAGGCCGAGGATGATACACCGCGGAGCCCGCGGAGGACGCGGAGGACTGAGTGGACGGACGTACTGGGCTGCTCGAGTCGATCTGGCGCACGGGCTCACCGAGCGTGGAGTCGGCGTGGAACGGCAGAAGTCGTTGCCCGCTCGGTATCGCGGCACGCAGCTGCTCACGCACCTTCGGCGGACCATCACGTCGGCCTGTTGCTGAACTTCAACGTGGTCTTATGAAGGACGGTATTCGGCGAATGGTGTGCGAGGCGCGCCACCGACGGGAGTGACGCCGCGGCCGCTCCTCCGTGTCCTCCGCGTTCTCCGCGGTGAGTTCGAGTGGTTCCGTCTCCAGCGGCTCTCGTTCCTCGCACCCGGACCGGCCCCCCGGCTGTCGCGTGTGCTGAGAGCGCGAGCGGGTCACCAGTCGGAGAAGTCCGTCCCGCGCACGGTCTCCACGAATTCCCCGAGCCACGCGACGAAGGTCTGCCCGCGCGGCGTCGGGGCGGGCGGCAGCCAGGCGCCGTGCTCGTCGACGAGCAGCGTGGACTCACCATACGCGGCGGCGTCCACGTCGAGCGTGTGGATGTGATCGGCGGGGTCGGCGCGGGTGTCGAACACGTGGAGCACGTCGGGCGCGTGCTTTCCTCCGGCGAACGCGAGCAGGTGGTTCCTTCCCGCGCGGATCGTGCGCGCCGCGCGTCCCACCCCCACCGGGAGGTCCGGCGTGCGGAGGAAGACGTGATCGCGCTGGACCCGGACGATGGTCGCGACGTCGAACACCCGGAACGCGACGTCGTCGAGCGGCGACCCGCCCCGGTACGCGATCGCCAGGCCGTCGTGGCGCCGCAGGAACGCGCGGTACTCCCCCGCCGGCCGGAACGCGAAGGTTCCGTGGTGGGGCTGGATGGCCGCGAACGCCGCGTCGATCGCCGCGTCCGTCAGCGGAGGACCGAGCCGCGCCTCGACGTGCTCCTGCCCCGCGGACCAGGCCCCCAGAGCCTCCAACGCTTCGTCCAACATGGCGGGAGGCTACGGGATTCGGGCCACCTCGTCGAGCGCGGCCACCTGGTCACGCCAGCGCCGGAGCTGCTCGCCGATCGACGCGGTCTCGCCGGAGAGCGCGAGCAGACCGAGGCGAAGCCGGAGCTGTCCCACGCCCGCCAGCACGGCGGCGATCTCGGCCGCGGCGTGGTCGCGGGCGCTGCGCAGGCGCTCGGCCTCCTCTCGCAGCCCCGGGTCGTCGCCGGCGTCGCCGAGGAGGCGGTCGACGAGCGCCAGTCGGGCATCGGCGGTGTGGAGGGAGGTCCGGAGGCCTTCGGCGTCGGCCTTCCAGTCGACCTCGGCGGCAGCCGGGTGTGCGAGGGCTGTCGCGAGGGCGGCGAAGGTCGAGTCGATGCGATCGGCCAGCGGCCCTCGTGGAGGGGTGGCGTCGGAGAGCATCGGCAGCAGCAGCGGCCACACCACCACCGCCGAGCTCGCGGTCGCCGCCTCGGCCCCCCGGCGACGGAGCACGACCGCCACCCCGAGGCCGACGCCGACGTAGGCCAGGCCGGCCAGGAGGACCTGGAGCGTCGGGCTCATCGACCCCCCAGGACCCGCTTCCGCTGGGGCTCGTACTCGAGGTACACGTCGACCGAGGCCAGCGGGACGCGCAGCAGGCTGCCGAACACGTCGCCCTCGACCGGGCGGAACAGGGTGACCTCGGCGTTCGGACGCGCGACGAAGGGCCGCAGCAGCCAGCCCGTCTGCGCCGTCACCAGGCCGAGCACCGCGAGCGCCGCCAGCCCCCCGAGCCACCGCGCCCTCCCCGCCGGCACCGCCTCGGCCACCGTGAGCAGCCCGGGAGCGCCAGCGACGCCCAGGAGCAGCACCATCAGCAGCACCGCGAGGTGGTAGCCGGGGGCGAGCGAGTACACGAGCCACAGCGCGGGACCGAGCGCCGCCGCGAGCACCGCCGCCCGCGCCGTCCCCGCGAGGCCCGCCACCGCGAGCCGGCTCCACCGCACCTCCGCGCCGAAGGCCTCGAACAGCGCCCGCGCGGCGGGGAGCCCGACGAGCAGCGGGATGCCGTAGAGCAGCGGCATCTTGAGCGCGGCGTACAGCGTCTGCTCGCCGCCGCGGTAGGACCCGACCACCGCGCCGAACACGGCGGCGCCGACCGTCGTGACCAGCAGCAGGTGCGGCACGATCCGACCGAGGACGCGCGGGTCGTCCGCCTCCTCCACCAACCCTCGGGGGGACCGCAGCACGCGGGCCGTCGTCGCCAGGATCTCGCTCATCGTTCCTCCTCAGCCCATCACGAGGCGCGCGACGTCGACCGCGAGCCGCAGCGCCACCAGCACCGAGAGCGCGCCCCAACCGAAGACCAGCGCGTCCATGCGCGGCGACCGGGCCTCGACAGCGCGCAGCCCCGACGCCACCCACCCGAAGCCCACCGCACCCACGGCGGCCGCGAGCAGCGCGAGGATCACGCCCCACAGGCCCGTCGTGAGCGAGAAGAAGGCCATCACGGGAGACAGGCCGAGCGCGAGCCGCCCAGCGCGCACGAAGCCGTCGCCCATCGCGCCAACGAGCCGCGCGGGGCGCGCGTCCAGCCCCATGACCTGGTGACCCACGACCAGCGCCGGCCCGGTGAGGACCAGGGCGCCGGCACCGACGAACACCCCCGAGGGCACCGCGCGGATGGCCGTCCCCGGGTCCGAAGCCCCCAACCCCGCGCAGAGCCCGAGCACCAGGAACCCCGCCACCGCGCCGGCGAGCGCGGGCGCCGACGGGAGCTCCGCCTCCGCCACCGGCTCTTCGGCGAGCACCGCCACGTCGCTCATCACCACCTCCCACGACGCCAGGATGACCTTGGGGTCGCGGACCACGGGTGGAGGAGGAGAGGCTCGTCCGTGCGTGACGCGTGCAGGAACCGTGCAGGTCAGGCGCCGTGCAGGGTCACCTGGGGGTGGGCCTCGCGGATGGCGGCGGCGCGGTCCGGAGGCAGCGGGTTGGAGAACAGCACGACCGTCCGCAGCGACGGGAGCTCGAACAGCCACGCCGGCAGGTCCGTGAGCTGGTTCTGGTCGAGCGAGAGGGTCTGGAGCGACGTGAGCGACCGCAGCGCGCGCGGCAGCTCGCTCCAGCCCGCCGCCATCACGCGCAGCGTCGTGAGGCCCGTGAGCCGGCAGAGCGCGTCGGCGGAGGGCGACAGGCCATGGAGCGCGAGGGTCCGCAGGGAGGAGGTGCGCCCGAGCACCGCGAGCGCCTGGTCGAGGTCGAGGCCCGGTAGGTCCTCGAGCCGCAGCTCCACCAGACACGTGCCCGCCAGCGCCTCCGGTAGCGTTTGCAGCGGGTTGCCCACGAGCTGGAGCTCACGCAGCGAGCGGGGGACGCAACCGTCGAGGTCCTTTAGGTGGTTCTTGCGGACGTCGAGCTGCTCGAGCGCCGGCAGCTCACCCAACGGCGGGAGCGCGCACAGCTCGTTGCCCCACGCGTCGAGCGACCGCAGGCGAGGTAAGCGCGCGAGGCCCTCGGGGAGCGATCCCAAGTGGTTCTTGGACAGCGACAGCCGCTCCAGCGCCACCAGGTCGCCGAGCGAGTCGGGGACGGCCTCGAGCTCGCAGCCGCCGCACATCAGCTCGCGGAGCTCGGTCAGCTCGCCGATCCACTCGGGCAGTCGGCGCACCGCCTGGCTCGCGAGCACCAGTCGCCGCAGCCCCCTCGCCTGGCGGATGGTCGCGGGGAAGGCGGTGAGTCGCGCGTCCGTCCGCAGGTAGTCGAGCTCGGTGACCGTCGGGCGGACCTTGGGGGGTGCGGCGGCCAGGATCTCGTCGAGCATCCGCTCTGCCCAATCGAGGAAGCGCAGCGGCTCGCCGTCCTCGCCGACGTGCGGGGTGAGCCCCTCGTCCCAGGACTGCCACACCTCCCCGGCCTGGGGACCCGAGAGCACCACGGCGTCGTAGGTGGCGCATCCGTGGTCGCTGATCGCGAGCAGGCCGTCGCCGAGCAGGGTCCGACCGGTGCGCGGGTCGAGGAGCGGCGGCACCCCCGCGTGGCCCGGCTCGCCGCTCGTGACCCGACCGAAGAAGTCGCGGACGTCGGCGGGCAGCGGCACCCCGAGCGAGGCCTCCAGGGCGCCCAGCTCCGCGGCGGTCAGCGGGTCGCCGAGCTCGCGGGACGAGCCTCGCTCGCGGATGCGCGCCACGACGCGCGCGAGCTTGCGGATCCGGGGATCGGTCGCCACGCGCCGACGCTACCACGACGAGCAGATCCTCATGGACAGTGGGCCACCGAGCTGGCAACATCGGTCGATGACACTCACCCTTGCGTTGGCGTTCCTGATCAGCGGCACGGCACGAGCGGAGGCGCCGTGCGACGACGGCGTCGACGACGACGGCGACGGCCTGACCGACTGCGAGGACCCCGACTGCGGGCTCGACGCCGTCTGCTGCGGCGCCTCGGTCCTGGACACGGACGCCGACGGTTGGTGCGATCCGATCGACACCTGCGCGCTCGTGGCCGACCCGCTCCAGGTGGACTCGGACGGAGACGGGGCGGGCGATGTCTGCGACGTGTGTGGTCGGCCGGGAGACGGCGTGGCCCCCTACGGACCACCCCTTCTCACCCACGGCCGGAACGCCGAGTACGCCTTGCCGGGCGACCTCGATGGCGACGGTGACGTGGACCTGCTCACCATCGAGTACCAGGGCAGCCCGCAGGAGTATTCGCAGGGTGTGGTGACGCTGTTCGACGGCACGACCCGAACCTATGGCAGGTTCCGGATCGTCTACCACCAGAACTACACCCGGCACGCCGATCCGAAGCTCGTCGATCTCGACTCGGACGGCGACCTGGATCTGCTCGTCTCCTCGGACAACGCGGTCCTGCAGTGGCTCGAAGGCCACGGGGACGGGACGTTCGAGCCGCTGGCCCCGATCCCGGGCGTCTCGGTCTACTCACGGACCGCGGACGCCGCCGATCTGGACAGGGACGGCGATCTGGATGTGGTCTACAGCTTCGGCGCCGGCATCCGCTGGCTCGAGAACCGAGGCGGGACCTTTCTCACGAGTGGGCAGCTGACCCAGGTGGCGGGTGCCACCATGGAAGACATCCTCGCAACCGACCTCGACGGCGACGGCGACATCGATCTGGCCTTCACCTACACCCTCCCCGTCAGCTACTTTGCAGTCCACGAGACAGCCTGGGTGCGTCGCCGGCTGGGTGGCGTCTACAGCGCCCCCATCACCCTCAACCCCTCCAGCGGAGACGACTCCACTGTGGAGGTGGCGGATCTGGACGCCGACGGACGGGTCGACCTCGTCACGCTCGAGAGCGGGTGGATCCATTGGGGACAGGCCGACGGATTCTCTGCGCCCGACGAGCTGGTCTACAACGTCGGTGACGACCACGTCATCGCGGACATCGACCACGATGGCGACCTGGACATCCTGTTCGGCTCCCTGGGCGGACCGCTCGCATTGGACGGCGGCGTCCAACTCGGGGAGAACGTCGGTGACCGCACCTTCCTCCCACCCATCGAGATCGTCGAGACCAACCCCCACCACGACGCGTTCGGGGTACCGGAGCGCTTCAGTGCCTTCGGGGTCGCGGACATCGAACCGGACGGCGATCTCGACCTGTTGATCTCCGGCTACGTGATCGAGTCGCTCGAGGAGTGTACCGGCCTGGACACGGACAGCGACGGGGCCCCCGACGCCGTCGAGCTCCGTGTGCTGGGGACGGACGCGGCCGACCCCGACACCGACGGGGGCGGGCTGATCGACGGGACCGAGTGGGTGCTGGGCGACGATCCCTTGGATCCGGCAGACGATCCGCTGCTGGTCTCGCTCCCGAACCCCATGGTCGCGGGGACGGTCAACGCTGTGCTCGTCACGAACGCGACGCCAAACACCACGCAGGTCCTCCTCGCCGGCCCCGGCTTCGGGGCGACGCCCGCACCCGTGGCCGCCTGCTCGTCCGCGATCACCGGCTTGGCGGCGCCGGTCCAGGCGTTCGGATCGGCGGTCGCCGACGCCTCGGGGGAAGCGACGCTCGCGGGACCCATCCTGGTGGTCACCGCCGGGCGGAGCGTCCCGTACCAGATCCTCGAGGTACCCACCTGCCGGCTCAGCGCCGTGCGCATCGCGGACTTCCCGAGTGATCTCGACCGCGACGGGTGGCCCGACGACGGCGACGTGTGCCCCGCCGTGCCCGATCCAGACCAGGTCGACACGGACGCGGACGGCGTCGGAGACGCCTGCGACGCGCCAGAGCTCGCCGTCCTGGGCGTCGCGTCGCGCGGGCAGGAGGCGACGCTGGTCGCGAGCGGCGTGGTGCCTGGGGAGCCAGTGTCCTTCTGGGTCGCGGCGGGGAGCGGAGGCGCGGGTCCATGCCCGGCGGCGCTCGGCGGGCTCTGCCTCGATCTGGGACCGTCAGCGGTGTCCGTCGGCACCGCAACAGCCGATGCAACCGGCGTCGCCACCCTCCACGTCACCGTGCCCGGCGCCGTGCCCCTGTTCGGCACCTTCGGTCTGCAGGCCACCGTCCCGCGGGGTGCGGGCGGCGCCGACTCCGTCGCGTCTCCGCTGCTGGTCGTCGGTACCGACTGGGACGGAGACGGGATCGTCGACGCCGACGAGTCGCCTCTGGGCACCGACCCGACCCTGGCCGACACCGACGGCGACGGCCTCGACGACGGCGACGAGCTCCCGCTCTTCGACCCGCTGAACCCGGACACCGACGGCGACACGGTCCTCGACGGCGCGGATGTCTGTGCGGGTCATGACGACCTCGACGACGTCGATGGTGACGGCGTCCCTGCGGCCTGCGACGTCTGCCCGGAGGTCTTCGACCCGTTGCAGCTGGCGCAGGACTCGGACGGCGACGGGCTCGCCGATCGCTGCGAGGTCCTGATGGGCCCGACCTGGAGCGTGGACTCCGATCAAACCAATGCACATGCGAAGGCCGTGGCCGCCGGGGACGTGAACGGCGACGGGTTCGCCGACATCCTGGTGGCGTCCGAGCTGTATGACGACCCGGAGAACGACGAGGGGCGGGTCTCCCTGTTCCTCGGATCCCCGACCGGCCCTTCGACCGTTCCCGTGTGGTCGACGGAGTCGAACGGCGAACGCTGGAAGCTCGGATGGACGGGCGCGCCGGCTGGAGACGTCAACGGGGATGGGTACGCCGATGTCGCGATCGGAGCCGAGGTCAACAGCGGTTCGGTGGTGGTGTATCTCGGAGGGCCGACAGGCTTGAGCACGGCGCCGGCGTGGCAGGCGAGCCGCGGGTTGCCTCGCTACACCGCGTATGGCGCGGCTCTCGCCGCGGGCGACGTGAACGGTGACGGCTACGACGACCTCGTCGTGGGCGCCAACCACTACTACGACGGCCAGCAGACCACAGGTGGCTTCTACCTCTACATGGGCGGTCCCTCCGGACTGTCACGTATCGAGGCCGGCATCTGGGAGGGGCACCAGCTCTACGAGGACTTCGGACAGTCATTGTCCGTTGCGAGCGACGTGAATGGCGATGGCTACGACGACCTCATCGTCGGCTCCGACTACCTTGCAGATGTCTTCCTGGGGTCCGCGACGGGCCTCTCCGCATTGCCGGCATGGGAGATCACCGAGCCCTGCGCGTCCGTCGCAGGTGGCGACATCGATGGCGACGGATATGGCGACGTCCTGGTCGGGAACACCTGCTACACCAACGGTGAGAACCACGAGGGTCGCGCCTCCCTCTACCTCGGGGGGCCCGCCGGCCTGTCCACGGTGCCGGCGTGGACGCACGAGTCGAACACGGTGAACGCCGCCTTCGGAAGGATGGCGGAGGCGGGGGACGTGAATGGTGACGGGTTCGACGACGTGTTGATCGGACAAGGTGCCAGTGGCCTCAATGGCGTCGATGGCGCGGCCCAGCTCTTCCTGGGCCAGCCCTCCGGTCTAGGCGCCGCGCCGGTCTGGGAGGTCTCGTCCAGCCAGCACATCGACGGATCGGTGGGTCTGGGCGACGTCGACGGCGATGGGTTCGACGACGTCGCGCTCTCGGCCAGCGAGTTCGACGACGATCAGGGCAACGAGGGGCGGGTGTGGCTCTACCTCGGCAACGCGGGACGATGACGATGACGATGACCTCGCCTTCCTGATCTCCATCGCCAGCCCGGCGCATGCGGAAGCGCTGTGCGACGACGGCGTCGACGACGACGGCGACGGCCTGACCGACTGCGAGGATCCCGACTGCGGGCGCCGTCCCGCCTGCTGTGGCGGGCAGCTCGCAGACACCGACGGCGATGGGTGGTGCGACCCGATCGACACCTGCGCGCTCGTCGCCGATCCGCTCCAGGTGGACACGGACGCCGACGGGGCGGGCGATGTCTGCGACGTGTGCGCGCGGCCCGGGGACGGCGTGGACCCCTACGGACCACCCCTCTCCACCCAACACCTCGACGCGGCGGAGTACACGCTGCCGGGCGACCTCGACGGGGATGGAGACCTCGACCTGCTCACCATCGAGTACGGCAATCCCTGGTCGTATTCGAGGGGCGTGGTGACGTTGTTCGATGGGGCCACACGAACCTATGGCGGGTCCAGGATCGTCTACACCACCAACTATGCCGAGCACCGTGATCCGAAGCTCGTCGATCTCGACTCGGACGGCGACCTGGATCTGCTCGTGTGCTCGGACTACTCGATCCTGGGGTGGTTCGAGGGCCACGGAGACGGGACGTTCGAGCCGCTGGCACCGATCCCGGGTGTCTCGGTCTATGCCCGGACGGCGGACGCCGCCGATCTGGACGGCGATGGCGATCTGGACCTCATCTACGGCGCTGGCCCCAACGTGCGCTGGCTCGAGAACCAGGGCGGGACGTTCGCCACCCGTGGCAACCTGGCCCAGGTGGTCGGAGCCACCCACATCGATGGTGTCCTCGCTGCCGACCTCGATGGGGACGGAGACCTCGACCTCGCCTTCACGTACACGTCCGGTGGCTATCTTCAATATGGCGGAACAGCTTGGGTCCGCCGCGGCCCCGGTGGCCTCTACGGTGCGCCGACCACGCTCAGCTCGTTGCACGGCGCCGCCTCCGACGTGACGGCAGCCGACGTGGACGGCGACGGCCGTCTGGATCTGGCGACCCTCGGCTGGGGGTGGATCTACTGGGGCCAGGTGACCGGGTTCTCAGCGCCCGAGGCGCTTCCATGGGTCGAGGTCATGGAGGATCTCGACCACGACGGCGACCTGGACCTCCTCTATTCGGCGTACGAAGGTGTCTACTTCGAGGAGAACGTCGGCGGCCGCTCCTTCCTGGAAGCCGTCGAGCTGGTCACTGGGGCGGGCAACGATGTGAAGGTGGGAGACATCGAGCCCGACGGTGACCTGGATCTGTTGACCGACACCCGGTTCTTCGAGTCGCTCGAGGAGTGCACCGGGCTGGACACGGACAGCGACGGGGCCCCCGACGCCGTCGAGCTCCGCGTCCTGGGGACGGACGTGGCCGACCCGGACACCGACGGGGGCGGGCTGATCGACGGGACCGAGTGGGTACTCGGCGACGATCCCCTGGATCCGGCCGACGATCCGCTGCTGGTCTCGCTCCCGAACCCCATGGTCGCAGGGACGGTCAACGCCGTGCTCGTGACGAACGCGACGCCGGGCAGCACCCAGGTCCTCCTCGCCGGCCCGGGCTTCGGAGCGACGCCCGCACCCGTGGCCGCGTGCTCGTCGACGCGCACCGGCCTGGCCGCACCCGTGCAGCCCTTCGGCTCGGCGGTCGCGAACGAGGCCGGGAGAGCGGTCCTCGCCGGTCCGATCCTGGTCGCCACCGCCGGACGCAGCGTGCCCTACCAGATCCTCGAGGTCCCGACCTGTCGGCTCAGCGCGGTGCAGGTAGCGGACTTCCCGAGTGATCTCGACCGTGACGGGTGGCCGGACGACGTCGACCTGTGCCCCGCCGTGCCCGATCCAGACCAGCTCGACACCGACGCGGACGGCGTCGGAGACGCCTGCGACGCGCCAGAGCTCGCTCTGTTGGGTGTCGCCTCGCGCGGGGAGGAGGCGACCGTGGTCGCGAGCGGCGTGGCGCCTGGCGAGCCGGTGTCCTTCTGGGGCGCGGCGGGGAGCGGAGGCGTGGGTCCGTGCCCGGCCTCACTCGGCGGGCTCTGCCTCGATCTGGGACCGTCCGCGGTGTCCATCGGCACCGCAGCGGCCGATGCAACCGGCGTCGCCACCCTCCACGTCACCGTGCCCGGCGCCGTGCCCGTGTTCGGCACCTTCGGTCTGCAGGCCACCGTCCCACGCGGTGCTGGCGGCGCCGACTCCGTCGCGTCTCCGCTGCTGGTCGTCGCCACGGACTGGGACGGAGACGGGATCGTCGACGCGGACGAGTCTCCTCTGGGCACCGACCCGACTGTGGCCGACACCGACGGTGACGGCCTCGAGGACGGCGACGAGCTCCCGCTCTTCGATCCCCTGAACCCGGACACCGACAGCGACACGGTCCTCGACGGCTCGGACGTCTGCGTGGGCCATGACGACCTCGACGACGTCGATGGGGACGGCGTCCCAGCGGCCTGCGACGTCTGCCCGCAGGTCTTCGACCCGCTACAGCTGGCGCAGGACTCGAACGGCGACGGGCTCGCCGATCGCTGTGAGTACCTGATGGGGCCGATCTGGAGCGTGGACTCGAACCAGGCCCGCGCGACCGCGGCGGGCGTGCCGGCGGGGGACGTGAACGGCGACGGCTTCGCCGACCTCCTGGTGGAGTCCATCCAGTACGACGACCCGGAGGGCAACGAGGGTCGGGTGGTCCTGTTCCTCGGGTCCCCGACCGGCGCCTCCTCGCTGCCAGTGTGGTCCGTGGAGTCGAATGCCTCCGACGGGAGGACCCACGCCGCGCCCGCCGGGGACGTGAACAGCGACGGGTTCGACGACGTGTTGATCTCGGATCGGACCAACCGGGGCACCGTGTCGCTGTATCTCGGACAACCCACCGGCCTGGCCACGACGAGCGCATGGACGATGACGGGGTCCCAGGCCGGGGGCTCCATCACCTTCGGTGAGATCGCCGCATCAGCGGGAGACGTGAACGGTGACGGCTTCGACGACGTGGTGGTCGGTGACGCCAGCTATGACGACTCGCACGGTGCCTTCTTCCTCTACCTCGGACAACCCTCCGGACTGTCTCCGACCGAGGCCGGTACATGGGTGGGTGCTGCTCCGTTCTCGGCATTCGGGCGCACGTTGGCAGGCGCCGACGTGAACGGCGATGGGTATGACGACGTCGTGGTCGGCTCGCACAATGCGGGCGCCAGTGTGTTCCATGGATCCGCCACAGGATTGTCGGCATCTCCCGCATGGGCGGCGTACGAAGGAGGCGACTTCGGGTCGCGCGGGGCGGTCGGGGACGTGAACGGCGATGGCTATGCGGACTTCGTGACTGGCGACAGCACGTACTCCAATGGTGAGACTTCCGAGGGACGAGCCTATCTCTATCTCGGTGGGCCTGCGGGCCTGTCGACCGTGGCGACGTGGACCGTGGAGTCGAACACTCCGAATGCCCGCTTCGGGGGGGTGTCGTCGGCCGGAGACGTGAACGGTGACGGGTTCGCCGATATGCTGATTCAGCAAGGGAGCGCGTACGCATCGGTGGACGGTGGAGCGCAGCTCTTCCTGGGCCAGCCATCCGGGCTCTCTGCCGCGCCGGTGTGGGAGGTCTCGTCCAGCCAGCACATCGACCGATCGGTGGGTCTGGGCGATGTCGACGACGACGGGTTCGACGACGTCGCGCTCTCGGCCAGCGAGTTCGACGACGATCAGGTGAACGAGGGGCGGGTGTGGCTCTACCTCGGCAACGCGGGACCCTGACCTGCTGCGAGCGGCGCCGGCGGCAGCCGAGTAGGTGGTCCGCCGGGAGGACAGCGTGGATCTCGACACCCTCTGCCGGCGGCTCCCCAAGGCCGAGCTGCACCTGCACATCGAGGGCACCTTCGAGCCCGAGCTGATGTTCGCGATCGCCGCCCGCAACGGGCTCCGGATCCCGTACGGATCGGTCGAGGAGGTCCGCGCGGCCTACGAGTTCGACGACCTCCAGTCCTTCCTGGACATCTACTACCAGGGCGCGAGCGTGCTCCTGACCGAGCAGGACTTCCACGACCTGGCGTGGGCGTACCTGCAACGCGCAGCCGCCGACGGCGTCGGGCACGCGGAGATCTTCTTCGATCCCCAGACGCACACCGACCGCGGCGTCGCCTTCGAGACGGTGCTCGACGGGCTGTGGAGCGCGCTCCGTCGCGCGGAGCACGAGCTCGGCATGTCGTCCGCGTTGATCCTCTGCTTCCTGCGCCACCTGTCGCCCGAGGCGGCGATGGCCACGCTCGAGCAGGCGCTGCCCCACCGCGACCGCATCGTGGGCGTCGGGCTCGACTCCTCCGAGCGTGGAAGGCCCCCTTCCCTCTTCCGCGAGGTCTTCGACCGCGCTCGCGCCGCAGGCTTCCGCGCCGTCGCCCACGCCGGTGAGGAGGGGCCGCCGGCCTACGTGTCGGAGGCGCTCGATCTGCTCCACGTCGCGCGCGTCGACCACGGCGTCCGCGCCATCGAGGACGAGGCCCTGATGCAGCGGCTCGTCGACGACGGCGTGCCGCTCACGGTCTGCCCGCTGTCGAACGTGAAGCTGCGGGTGTTCGACACGCTCGCCGACCACGTCCTCGGGCGCATGCTGGCGCGCGGGGTCCGCGTGACCGTCAACAGCGACGACCCCGCCTACTTCGGAGGCTACGTCGCCGAGAACTTCGCCCGGACCGCGGAGGCCCTCCACCTCGGGCACGCCGAGCTGGCGACGCTCGCGAAGAACAGCTTCGAGGCGTCGTTCCTGCCTCCCGAGCGCATCCGCCAGCTGTGCGACGAGGTCGACCGCTTCGTCGCCGCGCACCGCGAGTCCTGATACCGCAGTCGACCTGGGGGTCGGATGGATCTCGCCGAGCTCGTGCGTCGCCACGGCCTGTCGCCTGCCGCCGCCGCGGATCTGGCGGTCCTGCTGGGCGTGGGCACGGCTCCGGGCGCCACCCTGTCGTTCGACGACCTCGACGAGCCCGCGCCCACCGCGCCGCCCGAGGCCGAGCGCTACGAGGACCTCGGCCCCATCGGCCAGGGCGGGATGGGCGAGGTGCGGCGGGTCCGCGACCGCGTGCTCGACCGCGTCCTCGCGATGAAGTTCGTGCACGCGGACCTGCTCGGGAAGCCCGCGGCGGTCGAGCGCTTCCTGCGCGAGGCGCGGGCCACCGCACGGCTCCAGCACCCGAACATCGTGCCGGTGCACGACCTCGGCACCCTCCCCGACGGGCGCGTGTGGTTCACGATGAAGGAGGTCCGCGGCCAGACGTTGACCGACGTGATCGGGACCTGGCCGCTGCGGCGCCTGATCGACGTCTTCCACGCCGTCTGCCGCGCGGTCGCCTTCGCCCACGAGCGCGGCGTGGTCCACCGGGACCTCAAGCCCGACAACCTCATGGTCGGTGACCACGGCGACGTCACCGTGCTGGACTGGGGGCTCGCGAAGTTCGTGGACGTGGGCGAGTCCGACCTCGACACCGACGAGATCGTCGACACCGGACCGCGGGACAGCGCGACCCGCGTGGGACAGGTGGCGGGCACCCCCGCGTACATGCCGCCGGAGCAGGCGCGGGGCCAGGTCGACGCCATCGACGCGCGCAGCGACGTCTACGCGCTCGGCGCCGTGCTCTACGAGATCCTCTCGGGTCGACCGCCCTACCTCGGCGCCGCCTCCGAGGTGGTCCGCCAGGTCCGCGCAGGCCCGCCGCCACCCGTGGGTCCGGCCGCTCCCGCCACCTCCTTCGGGTTCGGGCGGACGCTGGACGAGGCCGCCGGTGGGCCGGCGCTGCCCGAGGAGCTCGTGGACGCCTGCGAGCGCGCGATGGCCCGCGACCCGGCGGATCGCTTCCAGGACGCGGCCGCCCTCGCCGACGTGGTCCAGGCCTGGCTCGAGGGCGCGAACGCCCGCGACCGGGCGCTCCAGGTCACGCGGGACGCTCTCGCCGGCGTCGCTCGCGCCCAGGGGCTCGAGGCCGAGGCGGCGGCGCTCGACCAGCGCGCGGCGGCGCTCCTGGAGGGCGTGCGGCCGTGGGAGCCGGAGGCGCGGAAGGTGGCGGCGTGGGCGCTCGCGGACGAGGCGGAGCGCGTGCGCACGCAGGCCCGGATCGCGCAGGTCGGCGTCGACGAGGGGCTGCACGGCGCGCTGCGCGTGGACCCCACGCTGCCCGAGGCGCACGTCGCGCTGGTCGAGCGGCACCGCGCGCGCTTCGACGACGCCGAGCGGGAGGGGCGAGCCGGCGACGCCAGCGTGGCGCGCGCGCTGCTCGAGACCCACGCCGCGGCCCTCCCCGACGGCCACCCGACGCGCGCCGCCACGGCCTCCTGGCTGCGGGGCACGGGCGCGCTGACGCTGACGACCGACCCGCCGGGCGCGGAGGTCCTGCTCTACCGGTACGAGGAGGTCGATCGCCGCCTGGTCGAGCGCTTCGAGCGGTCGCTCGGCCCGACGCCGCTGCGCGAGGCGCAGCTGGCGATGGGGAGCTACGTGTGCATCCTCGTCCACCCCGACCGCGAGCCCGTGCGGTACCCGGTGGAGATCACACGCTGCGCCCACTGGGACGGCGTCCCCCCGGGCGCGAGCGACCCGGCCCCCGTCTGGCTGCCGCCGCGGGGCTGGCTGGCGGAGGACGAGGTCTACGTCCCGGCCGGCTGGTTCCGCGCGGGTGGCGGAACCGGCGGGTTCCCGTCGGCCAGGCTCTGGTGCGGCCCACGGGTGTTCCAGCGCTTCGTGGTCACCAATGCGCGGTACGTCGCGTTCCTCGACGACCTCGTGGCGCAGGGGCGCGCGGACGAGGCCCATCGCCACGCCCCGACCGACCCCAACGGCGCGCCCATCTACGCGTTCGAGGACGGTCGGTTCCACATCGGCGCCGATCCCCAGGGCGACGCGTGGGACCCGGAGTGGCCGGTGCTCGCGGTGAGCTGGTTCGACGCGCGGGCCTGGCTCGCGTGGCACGCCGAGCGCACCGGAAGGCCGTGGCGCCTCCCCGGCGAGCTCGAGTGGGAGAAGGCGGCGCGGGGAGTGGACGGGCGGCGCTTCCCGTGGGGGTCGCACTTCGACGCGACGCGCTGCTGCATGACCGCCAGTCACCGCGGCCAGCGCAGCCCCTCGGTCGTCGACGACTACCCGCTCGACGCCAGCCCCTACGGCGTCCGCGGCGTCGTCGGCAACACGCAGCAGTGGTGTGCGGAGACGTTCTCCCCCACCCTGGAGCACCCCGACGACGTCGTGCACGAGCCCCAGGTGCTCGATCCCGACGCTCCCCGGGCGCTGCGCGCGATCCGAGGAGGGACCTGGGACAGCGCCGAGCTGCTGCTGGGTGTGGCGAATCGCTTCCGCATCGGGGCCGAGGCGCGCCGCTCGCACCTCGGCTTCCGCGGCGCGTACAGCGTGTCCTGACGGGTCAGTCGGACTTGCGGGCCGGTCGGTCGCGGAGGAGCCACTCCACGAAGGAGGAGATCAGGCTGACCAGGAGCGCGCCAACGATGGCGGCGCCGAGGGAGTCGACGGAGAAGCCGCGGACGAACCAGGCGGCGAGCCCGAACGAGGCCCCGTTCACCACGAGGTAGAACAGGCCGAGCGTCACCACGGTGATGGGCAGGGTGAACACGGTGAGCACGGGCCGGACGAGGGCGTTCGCGAGCCCGATGGCGAGCCCACCGAGGATCAGCGCGACCCAGGAGGTCAGGTGGACGCCGGGCATGATCCAGGCGACGACCGCGAGGGCCAGGGTGATGGAGAACCAGTGGAGGAGGAAGCGGCGCATGTGAACCTCTGCTCCAACCTGCGCACGGCGGGCCCCCGCTCCAACCCGGGGTAGGCTCACCGGGACAGGAACGGACGACAGGAGGCAGCTTGAGTCATCGGGTCTTCGGGATGAGCTTCGCTTCGGTCTACCCGCACTACGTGGCGAAGGTGGAGAAGAAGGGGCGCACACGGGCGGAGCTGGACGAGGCGATCCGCTGGCTCACGGGCTTCGACGAGGCGACGCTGGCGCACCACCTCGAGGCGCGCACCACCCTGGAGGACCTGTTCGCCGCGGCCGAGCTGAACCCCAACGCGACGAAGATCACCGGCGTGGTGTGTGGGGTGCGGGTGGAGAGCGTCGAGGACCCGCTGATGCAGAAGATCCGGTACCTCGACAAGCTGGTCGACGAGCTCGCGAAGGGCAAGGCGATGGCGAAGGTGCTGCGCGCCTGAGCGGGACGCGGCCCGCCCTGGGGTAGACTCCTCGCGGGAGGTCACGATGTTCCTACTCTTGTTCCCGGGCATGGTCCAGGCCACGCCGTTGACCGATGCCTACGCGAGCCTGGTCGGCGAGGGCGGGTACACCAACACCATCGTCGCGATGTCGTTCCTCGACCCGTACACCGAGGTCTGTTGGGTCGGCGGCGCGCAACAGTTCGACCAGCATCCTGCCGGCGGCTCGACCGCGGGTGGGAACTGCCCACCCGGCGCCGTGGGTTTCGTGATGGAGCAGGACGTGAGGCCGCAGGAGACCTGGGCGGAGGCGCGGTCCACGTGCATCGCCCAGGGGATGAGGCTTCCTCAGCCCTTCGAGTGGCTCCTGGTCTGCCCCGACGCGCTCACCCTCGGGTTGAACGACACCGCCAACGCCCCGACCACGCAGTGGATCTCCAACCAACCGGTCGACAGCGGCGCGGGCGGCCTCACGGTCTCGACCGCGGGGTCGAACCCCAACTGCACCGTCGTGTCCGCCATCCAGATCGCCGACGGGCAGAACCGAGCCCGTGAGTTCCGCTGCGCGCGCTGAGCCTTCCGTTGCCGCAGCGGCACCACGATCGTCTAGGATGGAGCCGACGAGCGGAGGGTGCATGTGGGTGATGTGGTCGGCGGTGGCGTTCGGTCAGCCGGTGGACTCCTGGGGTAGTCCGCTCCGCGATCCTTGCGTCGAGGACGGGCACTGCTTCTGGGCGGACACGACGGACGTGCTGTTGTACGGCGGCTTCGGCGCTCTGGCCACGTCGGCGGCCGCGGTGGCGCTGCAGCCCGATCCCGATGGAGACGACGTGCGCTCCGTCGAATCCGCAGGGTCCATGCTCGGCGGTGCGGCGGTCGCGTGGTTGGCGACGTTCGTGGTGAAGGAGTCCAAGGTCCGAGATCGGCCCTACACGCACTCCCTTGTGTACAAGGGGTGCGCTCCCTCCGAGTCGGAGCCCAACCAGTGCCCCTACGACGACCACGCGTACAAGGATGGCAAGAAGTCCTTCCCGAGCGGTCACACGTCGATGGTGTCCTACAACGCCTTCACGACCGCCTTCGCCTTGAACCAACTGGAGCCGCTGACGCCCACCCAGCGCGGGCTGGTCTTCGGCGCGGCGACCGTGGCGACCGTGGCGACCGGTGCAGGGAGGGTCAAGGCTGGCAAGCACTACGTCGGCGACGTGCTCGCGGGTGCTGCCGTCGGCGTGGTCTCGGCGGGCGTGTTCGCCTGGGTGCTCCCCAACACCATCGATGGCCAGAGCGCGTTCGCGTTGCAGTGACGCACGTCAGATCAGCCGGTGCATCCGGTCGAGCGTGCGGCCGAGGTAGGCATAGACCCCCGGGATGATCACCTTGGAGGGACCGAAGGCGATCTTGTTGACGTTGCCCCGATCGTTGGCCACGACATGCCATTCCAGGGTGCGGTCGGCTTCCCGGACCAGGCGACGGAGCTCGGCCACCCCGTCGCGAGTGGTGTCGGCGTGGATCCTGCACAGCTCGTCACCGATCTCGACCCAGATCCACGCCGTCCGGCCCTGGTGGTTGTCCACGTCGCCGATCGTCGCCTCGTTGGTGGTGGTGAACCAGTCGTCGAGCCGGTCGTACAGGTGATCCACCCCGATGGGCTCTCGCTTCGACACCCTGGCCATGGAGCCCACCGGCACCCCCGGCTCCGGAGCGTACTCTACTCTGGCAGGAGGCGGGGTTCGAGCATCCCCATCAGGGCTGCGCGGAGTGCGTGGAACGGCTGACGCTTCATGCGACCCAGGGCGCCGTGTTCCATCTTCAGGCGTGCCTTGTCGAGCGCTCGAAGCTGCTCGAGGTGCACGAAGCCTGACTGGTGGATGGCGGGGTCGCTGCCCTGGGGGTCGTCGAACTGGTCGGCAGCACAGACAACGTGCGATGTGAGCGACGTATCGCCTTTCGAGTACAGAGGTGCGGCCAGGACGACGCCAGTCTGGGCGTGCTGACGGCAGTACAAGATGATCCAGGGCCGCGGCCCCTTGTCGGGGTTGTTGCGGCACTCGTTGGGGAGCGCGTGCGCCTCGGGAACATCGGCGTAGTAGACCGTTCCCGGCCGGAAAGGGTTGCCCACGTTATTCGTCCGGGTCGCCGAACCGTGCGTCATGCGCTTCACAGGCGATGGTGTAGACGGCGTTGGCCGCCTCCCGCAGGTCTTGGAACACGGCCTCGATCACCTCGGATTGTGCGACGACACGCCGATCGGTCGCCGCGACCACACAGTCCGTCGTCCAGTTCAGGACGATCCAGCTCCCGACCCACCCGGTGAGGAGCAGGACACCCTGGTCTGGTTCGAGCGGGACGCCGTCGCTCCGCTCCTCGGCGCGTGCCATGATCTTGAGCGCCGCCTGGCTGACGTTGATGGCATGCTCCATCTTGTGCCGCCACGATTCGCCGAGGTCGCGCTCGACCTGGTCCAGAGCGCCGAGGACGTCTTCGTCCGTGACGGGTTCGGCAGCATGCTCCGCCTCGACCCGCAGCACCTCGAGGAGGTGGTGATACGGGAGAAGCCCCTCGTTCCGCAGGCGCCGGTACTCGCCCGCGGTGGGCGCCTTCACGGCCTCAAACACCCGCTTCCACAGACGCGTGTGCAGGCCGGCTTCGAAGGAGGCGCGTTCGGCCTGCGTGAGGAGTGCGAACTGCAGCCCGGAGCCGGTGGCTCGCGCCTGAAGCGCGTGATGGGGGTAGCCGGGGGACGCTACGGCGTTCTCTTGGGTCGCGGCCATGGTGCCTTATAGCATCGTGCGCGGGTGCTGACGGAGGTCCGGTCGACGGGAGATCCCGGTTCTCCTTACCTACTAGCACAGGCTTCCGGTTCGATGCGACACGAAATTGCATTCAGCGTATCGTGAACTGGAGCGGAGAGAGCCTGTTCGGCCCCACCCAGCGCATCTTCTCCAACATGGACCGGTGGCGGCATCTGCCGGCCTGCCAACTCGAACGCAGAGCCGACCTCTTCTTCTCCGCCTACCTGCCCGCCGTCGTCGCCGAGCACACAGGGCTCGAGGTCTCGCCGGACGTGATTCCGGAGCTGCCCATCCGGCGCGATCTGATCGGGCGGGACAGGCCGAGCAACACCAGTGTGAACGCCGCGTTCGCGTCCGACCGCTCGAAGGTGTTCTTCGTGGAGCTGAAGACGGACGGTGGAAGCCGGCGGGACCGCCAGGACGCCTACCTCTCGCGGTGCGTCGACATCGGTCTCCCGCGCAACGTCGTTCACGACCATGCCGGGAGCGAGCAGGTCCCTCCGAACGGCGGGCTCACCTCGTCGGCACCCTGGCCCCGAAGACCGTGAACAACCACCTCGGGATCCTCTCGAAGCTTTTCAAGAAGGCAATCGACTGGCGGTACGCCGAGGTGAACCCGGTGACCGGGGTGGGCGCGCTCAAGGTACCCCCGCAGGACATGGACTTCTGGGTACCGGCGCAGTCAAACGCCTTCCTCGATGCCGCTAGAGAGCGGGACGATTGGTACCCGTTCTTCCTCTGCGCCCTTCGCACCGGGATGCGCCTCGGGGAGATCCTGGCTCTCCGCTGGGACGACGTGGACTTCAGCATCGGCACCATCTTCGCGCAGCGCTCCTTCAGCCACGGCGCGATGACCACCCCGAAGAACGGGCGATCCCGCCACCTGCCGATGTAGCCAGACCTCGCCGCCGCCCTGCACGCACACCGGCACCTTCGGGGGGATCTCGTGTTCTGCGACGAACAGGGCGGGATCCTCAACCGGAACAAGGTGAACCACCCGTTCTGGACGTGCATCAGCATCGCCGGCGTGAAGAAGATCCGGATCCACGACCTGCGGCACACCTTCGCCAGCCAGCTGGTGATGAAGGGCGTGCCGATCGTGGCGGTGCAGGAGCTGCTGGGCCACGCCACGCTGGAGATGACGATGCGCTACGCCCACCTCGCGCCGGGGGCCACCGCCGAGTACGTCAAGCTGCTCGATACACCGCGCGAGTCTGAGCGTTCTACGAAGGCTTGAAGGCCGCAACGGTGCTGGCGGTGAGGGCGTCCAGACCAGCCGTCACATGGACGGGCATCAATGGACCAGCATCAGGGCCGTCCATGTGCTGCCACAGGAAGAGACGAGCGGTATCGGCGCTCCGATTCGCGAGAGCGGCACGCTCAAGGAAGTCGAGGAATTGTTCGGGGTCGCGCAGCGTTCCCACGAGGAAGTCGAAGTCCTCCAGAGACAGCACGAACACGTCATCAGCGTCCAAGATATCTACTGGAAGCTCCCGTTTGCGCAAGCGCTCGCGGACCTCGGCGGCCAGGATCTCCTCCCATGCCCACGGGCCATTGGACATGTAGAATTCGGCCCGGGTGACCACGACGGCGAAGACCCGATGTTCGCCCGGTCGAAGACCAAGCTCGAACGCTGTCTCGGCGCACTGCTGCACCCCTTCGACCACGTGAGCACGGAGGTCGTTCTCGATCACCCCGGCAATCGGATTCACCTTGGCCAACGCCCCGGGCTCGACACCCTTCGACTCGACGATCAACGTGCGCGTCGGGCGGGTCGCGACGAAGTCGGCAACAAGACGCCCTGGTTGCGATGTACGACGACGCTCCGATTCAGGAACAAGCTCGAAGCCAACGCCCTCCAAGCCCCTTCGCACGTGCTGCTCCTGAACGGGGCCGTACAGGGTTCCAAAGGACTGCGGATCGATCTCACGGAGGAGCGTGACGAGCCCGTTTCTCAGGAACTCCTCCAGCAACCTGAGGGACGCGCAGGCATATCGGCCTCCCACGCGGATGAGGGGCCGCTGCGCAAACGGGCTCCGCTCCGCGAACTGGTAGCGGGGATTCCGCACCTTCCCGCCGCCGACGAACGCCCGGGTGTGGTCCAGGTCGACGGCCAACAGGTCCAGGAACGCAGTCCATGCCTCCGGCGGAAGGGAGGTGTTCACGAACGCGTTGGCTGGGGTGAAGAACAGCGGCCCCTTCGCGCTCTGGATGTAGGACCAGAGGACGAAGCACATCACGAGGTACTGCCGGATCCCCATGCCTACGCGGTCGTAGAACTGCCGAACCAGCTGGTGATCCACGGGCAACTCGCCGAACAGAGACCACTGCCGTCCGAGCTCATCCGGCCGAATGCCGCGTTGGACCCAGAACTGCTGGTGGGCGATCACCCGCATCCACTTGCGAACACCGAAGGGCTCGTCGAACAGGTGGGCCTGGGCATCAGCGCTCAGCTCATGCACCTGGTTGACGAGCTCGATCAGCACTGGTTCCGTGACTGGTTCCCACGGCGGACACCCGCGCCCAAACTCGAGGCCCCACCGCATCACGAGCAACAGGTGCCACGGCAGCCACCCGCCGTAGTCTTGCGGCGCTACTCGCTCGACCTGCCGCAGCTTCTCCATGCATGCCTCGGCGATCGCGTCTGCCTGAAGCCTGCTCAGGCGCTTCTTGAGCTTGCGGAACCTGCGCATGAACAGGAGATGGTGGTCGCGATCCGGCACTCGTCCCCCCGGTTGGGCGCTTCGGGTAGAACGTATGTTCAGGCCCTTCCCAGGTCAACACGTCGAGGCCACGTCATCACAGCTGCGGCCCAGTCCGCGGATTCTGGCGGCGGGTTCGGGGCCGGAACAAGGTTGAACCTACGTTTTGGAAGATGGAGGCGGCGGGAGTCGTGCTCAATACACTAACGGATCTCCGCGAGGAATCCGGCTTATACAGCCAGGTTTTCGTCGGTCGCCGTCCGCGGAGGGATGCCCGAGGGGCCGCGGCGTTCACCACGTAGCCGCTTCCGGCCACCGTGGGCCTGCCTGGCGTCCTCACGATCTACGGGGGTGCCGGGCGACGTGGCGCGCTCCGATGAGGTCTCCGAGTAGGGCGGCGGCGGCCATACCGACCTGATCCTTCTGGATGCCGTAGTTGTACCGGAGCGAGGTCAGGAACACGTGCAGGACGTCCTCCATGTGCGGCAGGTCGGCATCCGTCCGATCCGTGCCGTACACGGTCGAACGGACATCTTCACCGGATGGCGCGACGTTCGGCAACCAAGCATCCACGTACCACGCAGCCGGAATCCTCAGAAACGCCGAAACCCGGTTGAGTTGATCGATGTGTATCCAGCGTTCCAAGGCCGTGATCACTGGAGCGAGGTCCTCGTCCGTACCTGCGGCCATCTGCGCGCTCAACCGCGCCACGGGGTTTCGCAGCCGCACAAGCCATCGCTGCGCATCGCCGGGTGGTGGGTTCGCTGCAAGGGTCTCTGGCTCGTACGGGAGGGGCGTTCCGAACGCGTAGGCGAGCGGGGGGCCTTCCGCAAGCTCTCCAGGCACGAGCACGATCTCCGTGGGGTTGCCTGCCATCCACCGCGCATGGAACATGTTGACGGTCGTGTAGATGTCGAGCCAGCCGCCGTCCAGGTCGACGACGCCCACGAACAACGGTGAAAGGTGCATCGGGAAGGGTTCTCGTCCGAGCAGCCACTTCACTTCGTGGTGTGACCAGCCGGACGTGCGAAGCGCCCCGAACGGCTTGGCCAGCAAATCGGCGTTGCTCTTGACCTGGACGTTGAACCGCGCGCCTTCTCGCAGACTCTGACCTTCGCGCCGCAGTAGAGCGCCCATGAAGTCGATGCCGAAGTCTTCCTGCCGGGGAACCTGAACCGCACTCGCGATGCGGCTTAGCAGGAAGTTCGCGTAGTACTCCGCGCGGTCACCGACGCGAGGGTTGTTGGGGCGCGCTCCCGGCATGCTTGGCTCAGATCGTTGCGGGGTAGTTCGTGGCCTCGGCCTGTTGCACGTCAACGAGCCATGCCCGCATTCGCGCGACGTAGTCGTCGCCGATGCCGGGATGCGCGGCCTCGTAGTAGCCGACGCCCGGGATGGTGAGCCGTCCGTTGTCGAACAGCACGACGATGGCCGACAGTGGGGCGAGGCCGTTCGTGTTGCACGCCGTGCAGACCTCGCCGAGAGCGGCGTGAAGTGCGGGGCTATCTGGGGTGAGGCCGCGGTACCGGGCCGCGTTTCGCCCCTGAAGCGCCAGTACGAGGTCGCTGTACGACAGGCGACCCGGTTGAGGCGGCGCGGGAACGCGGCTGCGCAGGATGGCGAAGACGTCGTTGGCGAAAGGGCTCATGGAACTTCCTGGCGTAGAATCGTGGTTAGGCGTGCTGCTCGATACTCCAGAAGCGTACTCTGTACGCGACCGACGAACCGCGCAAGAGCGCGGCGGCCGAAGGCCGGTGACAACGCCCACGGGCGTCCTGGTCCAGCGATGGCCGGCGAGGGGATGGAGGCGGCGGGAGTCGAACCCGCGTCCGAAGCCACTCAGTCACAACGTCTACATGCGTAGGCCCGATTCGTCTCCCCCGGTCGACGTCGGGCCGCGTCGACAGTCGGGTTCGGCGGCGACTTTACGGGATTGTTTTCTCGTCCCCTCCCCGCGCGCCACGCTCGAGGTCAGGACCAGCCAGGTCGTGACACGCCCAGATGAAGCCCCTGGCAGCTATTTCATCCGGACGGCTGTGACTCCGATCAGGGAGTCGGTGATGAACACCTAGTAGGACTAGGCGGCCATCCGCGCAGCGAAGAAGTTGTTGTTGTTGGCAACTACTTGGTTTGCACGATGTTTTACGAGGTAACGCACGTCCTCGGCACGCAGTTGATGACCTACCGCGACCCCGTCGAAACCCTTGCGCCCCCGGAAGAACGTCGAACCACGAGCCCGCGCGGGACGAGGTCCGCCCGAGCTCACCCCCAACATGCGTCCGCCCGCGTCGTCCGTCAAGCCTCGCGGGTTACCGGGCTCCCCCGGAGGTCCACGTGCTCGCTCTGCTCGCCCTTTCCGCCCACGCCACCGACGCCGCCGCGGACGCGGACGCGGGCGCCGCCGACCCCTACCTCTGGCTCGAGGAGGTCCAGGGCAAGAAGGCGCTGGCCTGGGTCGCGAAGCAGGACAAGCGCTCCCAGAAGCTGCTCGGCAAGGTCGACGGCTTCGAGGCGCTCCGCGACCGCGTGCTCGAGACGCTCACCTCCGACGACCGCATCGCGTGGCCCTCCCAGATGGGCGACCGCTGGACCAACTTCTGGCAGGACGGCGAGCATGTCCAGGGGATCTGGCGCCGCACCACGCGCGAGGCGTACCTCGGCGGGAAGCCCGAGTGGGAGACGGTCATCGACCTGGACCAGCTCTCCGCCGCCGACGGGAAGAGCTGGGTGTGGCACGGCGCCAGCTGCCTCCCCCCGGAGTACCGCCGCTGCCTCGTGTCGCTGTCGGACGGCGGCGGCGACACCGAGATCGTGCGGGAGTTCGACACCGTCGACCTCGCCTGGGTCGAGGGCGGGTTCACGCTGCCCCCCGCGAAGACCGACATCGGCTGGCTCGACGCCGACACCGTGCTCGTCGGCACCGATCTCGGCGAGGGCACGCTCACCGACTCCGGGTACCCCCGGCAGGTCCGCCGCTGGAAGCGCGGCACCCCGATCACCGACGCCGAGATCGTGTTCGAGGGCGAGCAGGCCGACGTCCGCGTCGGCGGCTGGCGCGACCTGACGAAGGGCTTCGAGCGCACCTGGGTCTACCGCGCGGTCACCTTCTTCACGTCGGAGAACTGGCTCGAGGTCGACGGGAAGCTCGTCCGGATCGAGGTCCCCGAGGACGCCGAGGTGAACTCCTGGCACGAGTGGCTCATCGTCGACCTCAAGTCCGACTGGGCCGTGCGGTACGACGTGCCCCCGCCCGAGGACCAGCCCGACGCCCCCACCAAGACCGTCGAGCGCACCTGGCCCACGGGCAGCGTGCTCGCCATCCGGATCGACGACTTCCTGAAGGGCGACCGTCACTTCCAGCCGCTGTTCACGCCCTCCGAGCGCGTCTCCTACGCCGGGCTCACCGGGACGAAGAACCACCTCGTGATCGAGGCGCTCGACAACGTCCGCAGCCGCGCCTGGACGCTCACGCCCCAGGAGGACGGCACGTTCGCGCGCAGCGAGATCACCGGGCTGCCCGAGAACGGCGACTTCGGCATCTGGGCGCTCGACGACGAGGAGGGCGACGAGATCTTCCTGTCCACCAACGGCTTCCTCACGCCCACCACCGGCATGCTCGGCTCCGCCGCCCCCGGCGCGCCCGCCCCCGAGGTGTTCGCGACCACCCCGGCCCGCTTCGACGCCTCCGGCCTCGTCGTCGAGCAGCACGAGGCGATCTCGGCCGACGGCACGCGCATCCCCTACTTCCAGGTCGGCCCGAAGGATCTGCCGCTCGACGGGACGACCCCCACCGTCCTCAACGGGTACGGCGGCTTCGAGATCGCGATGACCCCCAACTACTCGCCGGTGATCGGGCAGGGCTGGCTCGAGCGCGGCGGCGTCTACGTCCTCGCCAACATCCGCGGCGGCGGCGAGTTCGGCCCCGCCTGGCACACCTCGGCGCTCAAGGAGAACCGCCACAAGGCCTACGAGGACTTCGCGGCGGTCGCCAAGGACCTCATCGCGCGCCAGGTCACGAGCCCCGAGCACCTCGGCGCGTTCGGCGGCAGCAACGGCGGGCTGCTCATGGGCAACATGGCGATGAGCTACCCCGAGCTCTTCGAGGCCATCGTCTGCCAGGTCCCCCTGCTCGACATGAAGCGGTACAGCCACCTGCTCGCGGGCGCGTCCTGGATGGGCGAGTACGGCGACCCCGACGACCCCGCGCAGTGGGCGTACATCCAGACCTTCTCGCCCTACCACCTCGAGCGCGCGGACGGCGACTACCCGACCGTGTTCTTCCAGACCTCGACGATGGACGACCGCGTCCACCCCGGGCACGCGCGGAAGATGGCGGCCAAGATGCTCGACCACCACCACGACGTGCTCTACTGGGAGAACACGCAGGGCGGACACGGGGGCGCGGCGAACCAGATCCAGCGCGCGAACATGTGGGCGATGGCCTGGACCTTCTTCGCCGAAGAGCTGTAGCGCCTACAGCAGGATCTTGAGCGGGAGCAGGATCAGCTTGAGGGGCAGCAGGCAGACCCACGCCACGATCCCCAGGAGCTTGCCGAACAGCGCGAACACCTGGGTCCCGCCCGCCATCAGCTTCAGCGGCAGCACCACGAAGAGCTTGATCGGCAGCACCACGAACACCGTCACCAGCAGCGAGATCAGACCCGAGAGCATGTGTGTCGTCCTCCACCGATGGGGACGTGCACCTGGCCGGGATCATTTCAGCCGCCGATGCTACCGTGCGTCCGGAGGTGTCGATGCGCGTCGCCGCGATCATGGTGCTCGGCCTGCTCGCCGCGTGCCGGGGTCGTGAGGCCGGGCCCTCGCCCGACGAGCGGGGGGAGGTCTTCTACTGGTGGATCGAGTCGCACCAGGAGCCCGTGTGGGGCGAGTGCAGCGACGACCCGGACCTGCGGGCCACCTCCGACGCCTACGACAACATCGACGGGTCCTACATCTTCTACCAGGTGGCCGACGACGGCGCGACCGCGACCGCGATGAGCTGCGAGACCACCGCCGCCAGCAGCTGCGTGCCGCGCGATCCGCCGCTCGTGATGACGGTGGACGGCCACCACCTCGTCGGCGAGGGCCTGATCTCGGAGACGCCATACGACAACGCGGACTGCACTCAGGTCGCCTGGCTCGGCCAGGACCTGACGGACGAAGGGGGCACGCTCGCGTTCACCTTCACCACGCGCTTCGACCTCGACGGTCCGGACTGCCAGATGGTCGAGGACCAGCTCGCCGGCACCTCGTCCAACGGGTACGGCGTCGACGGCTGCACGCTCACCGTCGAGGGCACCGCCGTCTACGAAGACTCCCGGGCCCCCTGATCCCCTCAGTGAGCCAGGCGCTCCGCGAGCGTCGACGCGATGCCCGTCAGTGTCTCGATCTCGGCGTCGCCGAAGCGCTGGCCGCTCGTGAGGTTCATCAGCTCGAGCACGCCGAGCACCTTGTCGCCGTGCAGCACCGGGACCACGCACATCTCCTTCGTGACGTACCCCGTGAGCGCGTCGACCTCGCCGCAGTGCCGGGGATCCTCGTGCGCGTTCGCCAGCACGACCGTCCGCCGCTTCTCCATCGCGAAGCCCGCCGCGCCCGTCCCGAGCGGCAAGCGCACGCCCACGAGCTTGCGCGAGGCCGGCCCGTCCACCGCGAGGAACCGGAGGTACCCCCGCTCCTCGAGGATCACCGCCCCCGACTCCGCCGGGATCTGCCGCCGCGCGGCATCCAGCGCGAGCTGACAGGCCTGCGAGACCGTCTCCGCGTCCAGGATGGCGCCGTTGGGCGAGTCCTCCACGAGCTCGATCGCGTCCGCCGGGAGCTCGAAGATCGGCTCCACCGACGCGTCGTCGTCGTCGTCGTCCCCGCCGAGCGAGAGCTCGCCGCTCTCGGAGACGTCGTCGTCCTCGTCCGCCAGCGGCAGCGCGGCCTCGACCGTCTCCGCCTCCGCCGTGTCCTCCGCGGGGGCCGGAGCGGACGCCTCGGCCTCGGCCTCGTCCATGCCCGTCACGACGTACCCGGTGCCCGTCGCGATGTCCCTCGCGATGACCGTGCCGTTCGGCAGCACCTCGCACGCGAGGCGCGTGAGATCCGGGACGCGCCCCAGCTCCTCCAGGCCACGCCCGAGCGCCACGATCCAGTTCCGTCCTTGGACCTGGACCGCCGCGAGTCCTCGCGCCGTGACCGACCAGCTGCGCATCGCCCCGAGCGTACCCCGATGCGGGCCGGAGCGCAGCAGGATAGGCGCGCCCCATGAGCGAGCCGGTCGACCAGGACGCCACCCCCGAGGCCATCGGCCGCTTTCGCCGCTGGGCGGCCGTCGCCGTGGCGCTCGCGGTCCTGGGGTACGTCGCGTACGCCGTGTGGAAGGGCTGGTCCGAGACGAGCGCCCAGCTCGTGGGCTTCTCCTGGCCGCTGTACGTCCCCGTCCTCGCGCTCACCGCCGTCAACTACGGCCTCCGCTACTTCAAGTGGGCGTACTTCCTGCGCGTCCTCGGCATCCGCGTCCCCCACCGGACCAACGGCTGGATCTTCGCGTCCGGGCTCGCCATGGTCATCAGCCCCGCGAAGGCCGGCGAGGTCGTGAAGCCCTGGATGGTTCGCCAGACCGCCGGCGCGCCCTACACCCGCACCATCCCCGCCCTCATCGCCGAGCGCGGCACCGACGGGCTCGCGGTCGTGATCCTGGCCGCGTTCTCGGTCTCCACCTACTACGCCGAGGCGACCTCGCTCATCTTCGGCACCCTCGCCGCCATCCTCGCCGTCGTCGGCGCGATCGCGGTGCGCCCGGTCGCCGTCGCCCTGATCGGCCTCGTGGGTCGCATCCCGCCGCTGGCCGGGCTCTCGCACCGCCTGCTCGACACGTACGAGGCCACCCGCGCCTGCCTGTCGCCCATCCCCTTCCTCGTCACCATGACCGCCTCGCTCGTGGCCTGGGGTGCGGAGTGCGTCGGCTACTGGCTCGTGTTCCGCGGGCTCGGGGTCGACGCGCCGCTCGACGCCTGCACGTTCCTCTACGCCTTCGCGACCGTGTTCGGCGCCCCCTCGCCCGGCGGGATGGGCATCGCCGACGCCGCGCTCGCCGAGGGCGCGGTCGCGGTGCTGGACGGCGTGGACGCGCCCACCGCGCTGGCCGCCTCGCTCCTGATCCGCGTCGCTACGCTATGGTTCGGCGTGGCGCTCGGGGCGGTCGCGCTGTTGCGGACCGAGACCGTCATCGACGAGGCCCGCGCCGCCCGGAGCTGAGCTTGTTCCTCGCCGCCGCCGTCCAGATGACCTCGACCAGCGATGCCGAGGGCAACCTCGAGCAGGCCACGGACGGCATCCGCCGCGCCGCGCGCTACGGCTGCTCCTTCGTCGCGACCCCCGAGAACACCGACTACCTCGGACCCCACGGCGAGAAGGTGAAGCGCGCCCAGACCCTCGAGGGTCCCCTGTGCGCCCACTACGCCGGCCTCGCCCGCGAGCACGGCCTGCACCTGCTCCTCGGGAGCTTCGCCGAGAGGAGTGAGGACCCCGCTCGCTGCTACAACACGAGCGTGCTCTTCGGGCCCGACGGTCGGATCCTCGCGTCGTACCGCAAGATCCACCTGTTCGACGTGGACGTGTCGCCCGAGACCCGGTTCAAGGAGTCGGACACGGTGGTCCCCGGCGAGCGCGTGGTGGTCGCCGAGACGCCGCTCGCGAAGGTCGGGATGAGCGTGTGCTACGACCTGCGCTTCCCCGAGCTGTACCGCGCGCTGCGGGACGCGGGCGCGACGCTGATCACCATCCCGTCGGCGTTCACGCTGACGACCGGCAAGGACCACTGGGAGCCCCTGATCCGCGCCCGCGCGATCGAGACCCAGTGCTACGTGATCGCCGCCGGCCAGCAGGGCCAGCACGACGACGGCGGCCTGCGCGCGAGCTGGGGCCACTCCATGATCGTGGACCCGTGGGGGCACGTCGTCGGCATGGCGTCGGACGGCCCGGGCCTGGCGGTCGCCGAGATCGACGTGCGGCGCGTGGAGACGGTCCGCCGCGGCATCCCCCTCGCCTCCCACCGGCGGCTCCCGTGCTGATCGTCGGCGCCGCCCTCGCCGCCGAGCCCGCCCACCCCGACGACGAGGTCGCCGCGCGCACCGAGGCGAGCGCTCGCTACGGCAAGGAGATCCCCTGGGCCGCGATGTGCTTCGCGCGCCCCACGCCGTGGGAGGGCCTCGCGCCGCTGGTGGTCGGCGTGAGCAAGGCGGCCACGGGCTGCGAGCCGTACGGCGTCGTGCTCGACGGCGCCTGGACGGAGCCCACGTCGGTCCCCGGCTGGGCCGACACCCCCGCCGACCAGCGCGAGGCGCACGCGACCGCCTGGGTGGACCAGGTGCTCCTCGCGTTCGCCCAGCCCACCGGCCAGCCGACGGTCGCCACCGCCCGCGACGGCGCCGTCACCGTGGCCCGCGAGCTGCTGCGCCGCGACGGTCGCGACCGTCGGACCGCTGAGGCCGTCCACACCGTGGTGATCGGCGTCGACGGCATCGCGACCACGACCGAGGAGGTCCGCCGCAGCTGGGAGACGACCTTCGCGCTGCAGCACCTGTCGACCGAGGGGCTCGGCGGCCAGGGCGCGGTGCACCAGGCGCTCGAGCAGGTCGGCGGCGGGCTCGGCCAGTGCATCGCGGAGGGCTGGCGCGCCGATCACGCGTTCCGCGGCGCCACGCGCCTGCAGTGGACGGTGGCCGCGGGAGCGGTGACCCAGGTGGCGGTCGTGCAGATCGGCGAGGGCGACGTGCCGGCCCTCCCCGAGCCCGTGGTGCGCTGCATCGGCAACGCGATCCGTCGCGTCCGCTGGGGCGACGACGCCGCCGGGACCACGATGTGGGTCTTCCTGGTGGATCGAAGGTAGCGCTCCGGGCGACGTCCGGTGTCCGATGGACGTGGAGGGACACATGTGGTTGGCAGCAGCGCTGGTGGGATGCATCGTACAGACCAACGATCCGGGCACCCCCGGCGCGCCCGGCACGATCGAGCTGTCGTGGACCGTGGGCGCCGCAGGCTGCGAAGCCGCCGGGGTCGCGGACATCGAGGTCCAGGTCGGCCAGCAGACGCAGACCTTCGCCTGCGCGGCCGGCGAGGCCACGATCAGCGCCGCCCCCGGGCGCTATGACATCGACGCGATCGGGCTCGATGCGGACGGCGCCGAGCGCTACTCCGGGTCCACCTCGGTCTCCGTGATCAGCGACGAGACCTCGTCCGCGCACGTCGTCCTCTCGGCCCTCCCGGCGGCCCTGCGGCTGACCTGGTTCTTCGAGAACGGCCGTCTCTGCTCCGCGAACGGCGTCTCCGACATCAGCGCCACCCTGTTCGACGACCAGGACTTCCTGATCGACGAGCAGGACGTGGACTGCGACGCAGGCGAGCTCGAGTTCGCCGAGCTCATGCCCGGCACGTACGCCGCGGTCCTCGTCGCGCACGACGGCTCCGGCGTCCCCCTGTTCGAGGGCGACGCGACGGCCGATCTGGACAAGGGCGACCACCTCATGGTCGAGGTCGAGCTCTTCGCCCACTGATCCTGGGATTCCCGGCCGCTGCGCGGCCTCCCCACCCCACCCTCCCCGACCCTCCCGCCCCGGGTGGGCGGGAGGGCGCACGGGGCAGGTGCCGGCCGGGGGTGGACGACCTGACCCCTGCGATCACTGGCGGGCGGCGCGCCCCGCGTCGACGAGGCGCTTCGCGACCCAGGCGGCCGCTGTCTCGTCGTGCCGCTCCATCTCGACGACCAGCGGCTCGCGCCCGGCGACGTTCACGAGGACGTGCCACCGCTGGTACCCGGCCTCGACGGGGCTCGCGGTCCCGATCGCGCGCAGGTCCACCCGGTCCTGGCGGTCCACCTGGCCGTCGGTGGTCACCGTCACCTCCGCGGAGGTGGGGCCGATGGCGAGCGTGAGCTCCGAGCGCTGGCGGCGGGCCACGCGCATCGCGTCCCACACCATCCAGGCCACGGCGGCGAGGATCACGAGGAGCGCGAGCCCGCGCACCACCAGGTCCCCGACGAACAGGCCCCCGCCGCCCGCGACGAGCACCACCCAGCGGAGCCAGCGCAGCACGCGCAGATCGTTCCGGCCGCCCTCCTCGAGGTACGGCAGGATCGTGAGCCGCACGGTGTCACCGTCGCGCCGCACCTTCACCCCACCAGGGGCACGCTCCTCGCTCATCCGGCTCCCGCGCTCACTCTGCCGGGCAACGTACCACCGGGACCGAGCCGCGGAGCTCGTAGCCGAGCGCGCCCACGGAGACGCCGGACAGTCCGCCGAAGTCCACGCGATCACCCTCCAGCTTCGGCGCTGCCGCCTTCCCGTTCCAGCTCCGCGGCGGCGCGACCAGCTTGCCCGAGACCGACCAGAACACGAGCTCCTTGCCCTTCGTCTCGAGGCTCATCGACACGTCCTCGTCCATGTAGTGGAACATCCGGTCGCAGGTCAGCTCCAGCGTCGACAGCTCCAGCCCGTGATCGGGCGACCAGCGCGCGCCCTTCACCTCGAACCAGCGCCCACCGACCCCCATCCAGGCGCCCCCTGCTCCCGCGGCGTCCGCGCCGACCGTCGGCGGTGCCGCGGCCCCACACCAGACGGCGTCCAGCGGCCCGGTCACCGTCGTCGTGCGGCCACTGTCCGGACCGGGCGTCAGCGGGGCGAAGGACAGCGTCATCACCGGCCCCGCTCCCACGCCCTTCACGGGCCGCTCGGAGGCCCCGCTGACGAAGTAGTCGTCCACCGCTCCCGTCGCTGCCTCCATCACGGACTGGACACCCCAGCCCGACGCGTCGTCGTCGATGTAGCGCCACAGCACGAGCTCGCGGTCCCCGAGGTGGCCCTCGCCGCACGCGTGCAGGACGCCGCTGTCGTCGATCTGCAGGACCACGCCACCGTCGCGCTCCTCGGCGATCACGCTCCCCAGCGGACGCCCGCACCAGGTCGCGTGGACGGGGCCCGCCACCTTCGTGGTCACGCCGTCGTCCAGCTCCACCGGAACCTCGGCGAAGACGAGGTCCACCGCGCCCTTCGCAGTCCCGCCGAGCCCGGTCACGAGGTGCTCGCCCTCGGCGTACCAGACCCCGCTCGCGCCACCCTCGGTGCGGACGTCGACCTGGGCCAGCGACCAGCCCTTCCCGTCGTCGGTCCGGCGGAGCGACAGCCGGCGAGCCTCCTCGCCGTCCGCCAGCTCACAGCTCGGGGCGCCTGCGGCGAGCTGGACGACGATCTCCCCTTCCGACCAGCGCGCCACCGCGCCCATCGGGGCTTCCTTCGGCGGGGCCTTCGCCAGCGCGCCGCTCGTCACGACCATCCACCACATGGAACCTCCGAGCGAACCAGGTCCCACCGAAACGCCGCCGAGGCTCGTATCCGCTCGTAACAAAGGCCCCCGCCGAACGGTTAGGATCGCCCGCGATGGCCGATCTCCACCCCCACCTGAAGGCCCTGCACGACGCGCTGCGCGCGGAGGAGGCCGCCGAAGCCCGCGAGCTCGCGCGCCGGGACGCCCTGGCGTACGACGAGCAGGTCGCCGTGGGCCACGCCTGGCCCCCGACCCGGGTCGCGTCCGTCGAGCGCCGCGGCCGCACCGTGATCCTGCGCCTGGTCGCCGCGAAGGGCGTGGTCCTGCACGACGGGCTCCAGGCCGGCGACGCCGTGTCCGTCGAGATCCTGGGCACGCTCAGCCCCGGCTGGGTGGAGGAGGTCGAGCCGGGCGCCGCCGAGGTGCGCATCGACGCCGACGAGCCCCCGGAGGACGCTCAGGCACGCGTCCGCCGGCGCCTCGACGCGGCCACCTTCGTCCGGTACCGCCAGGCGCTCGAGCGCGCCGACGCCACGCGCTCGGACCTGCGCCGGGTGCTGCTCGGCGACCAGCCGTTCACGCCGATCGCGCAGAGCACGCAGCTCCCCGGCCTCGACGAGGCGCAGGCCCGGGCCGCGGGCAACGCCCTGCGCACGCCGAACGTCGCCGTCATCCACGGTCCGCCGGGCACCGGCAAGACGTGGCTGCTGGCGCGCATCCTCCGCCGTCTGGTGGAGGAGGGCGACCGGCCCTGGGCGCTGGCGGAGTCCAACGCCGGGACCGACAACCTCGCGCTCGCCGCCGCCGCCGAGGGTCTCGACGTGGTGCGCCTCGGCCCCCACAACCGGCTGCGGCCCGAGGTCGCCCCGCTCACGCTCGAGGAGCGCATCCGCACCGGCCCCCTCGGCCCCGCGCTCGCGACGCTCGAGCGCGACCTGCGCCGCGCGTGGGGTGGCCCCGACGCCCGCACGCTGCTGGCCGAGCGCAACGAGCTCCGCGCCCGCGCCCGCGAGCACGCGCTGCAGACGGCGCAGGTGCTCGCGACCACCTTCGGCACGCTCGCGCGCATCGCCGAGGACCTGCCGCGCGCGGTGACGGCCGTGGTGGACGAGGCGACGCAGGCGACCGAGCCCGCGGTGTGGGTGGTGGTGCCCTGGGTGAAGCGCCTGGTCCTCGTCGGCGACCCGCACCAGCTGGGCCCGGTGGTGAAGACGGGCGACCCCGTGCTCTCCGAGCCGCTCCTCAACCGGCTGGTCGAGGCTGGCGTCCCGCTGCCCATGCTCGAGGTCCAGTACCGCATGGCGCCCGCCATCCGCGAGCTGGTCGCCGAGATCTACGGCCCGGACTACCGCGACGCGCCGAGCGTGGCGGACCGCGTCGGCGAGGTCGTGTTCGTGGACACGGCGGGAGCGGGGGCCGAGGAGCGCGACCCGCTCACGAGCTCGCTGTACGAGCCCGCGGAGATCGACGCCGTCGCCCGGCTGGTCGAGGCCGAGCTCGCCCGGGGGACGCCGCGCGACCGCATCGTCGTCATCACGCCCTACTCCGCGCAGGTCTCGCGGCTCAAGGCGCGCCCGGAGCTGGCGGGCATCGAGGTGGGGACGGTCAACGCGATGCAGGGCCGCGAGCAGGACGTGGTCATCGTGTCCTTCGTCCGCAGCAACCACGACGGCGACCTCGGCTTCGTCGCCGACGACCGCCGGCTGACCGTGGCCCTGACCCGCGCCCGCCACCGGCTCCACCTCGTGGGCGACACCGGCACCCTGGCGCGCAACGCCCGCTTCGCCCGCCTGATCGATCGGATCGCGGACGCCGGCGGCCTGCGCTCCGTCTGGGACGACATGTAGAGACCCGATGGGATCAGAGGCGGTAGCGCTCGGGCGCGACCAGCCCGACCTCCGCCAGCGCCGGCACCAGCTCGCCGAGCACGCTCGCGTCGTCCACCCAGCGCTCCGGCAGGTCGGCGGGCACGTCGGCGATGACGAGCTCCCCCGTCCGATCGCGTCCGATCACCAGCGCGGTGGGCGAGCCGCCGGGGGTGGGCAGCACGAGCGCGCCGTCGTCCGCCTCGGGCACCACCTCGCCCCGCTCGACCGCCTCGGCCCAGGCCGGCACGTCCGCCGGGAAGCGCAGCCGCCGCGTCCCCTCGACCCAGCGGGCGCCCGCCTCGGCCTCAGCGAGCACCTCGACCTCGGGCTCGCCCCCGGCCGTGCGCAGGCTCGCCTCGAACCTCGCGAGCCACGCGGCGGGGCCCGGGTTCGCCCGCTCGAGCCAGGAGGCGAAGCGGTCGCCCAGCGGCACGCGCTCCCAGCGGTCCTCCGCGACGAACCGCTCGCACAGCGTGCTCCCCGCGTCCTGCTCGAGCTCGCACAGCAGGGGGCAGACCGTGCCCAGCCCCTCGCGGACCTGGTCCACGGAGCGGCCAGGGAGCCCGTCCACCGCGTACCCCACGGCGAACAGGACCTCGGGGGTGGGCAGCGGCTCGTCCAGCGCGAGCGTGGCGTAGTCGGCGGCGACCGTGACCGGCGGCTCCCCCTCGGCGAGGCGCGCCGCCAGCGCCACGAGCGAGGCGCGGACCTCACCCTCGACCTCCTCGCCCACCTGGAGCAGCCGCTGAGCGAGATCCCAGGCCACCCAGCGCGCGCGTCCACCGGTCCACGGCGCGAGCGGCGCACCCTCCGCGATGGCCGCCAGCACCGCCAGCGCCCGCTCCTCCAGCGCATCGAGCTCGGCGTGGAAGCCGTCGCCGGGACGCGTGAGGAACAGGTCCGCGAAGTCCGTCGCCGCGTCCGAGGTCAGCCGGAGCCCATGGGACGCCGCGTACGCCACCCCGTCGCTGCACAGGTCGATCGAGCCCCACACGTGCGGGCAGGGCAGCCCCAGCCGCCGGGTGCGCGCCACCGCCGCGAGCTCCCGGTCGACGAAGCGCGCCGCCTCCCGGAGCACCTCGGTGGCCAGCGCCGGATCCGGCGCCGTCGGCCCCGCCGCGGCCGCGCGCTCGCAGGCGGGGCAGTGCGCGCGGAACAGGGGGCCCGTGTGCCGCGGGCAGCGGCGCAACCCGATCTCGTCGAGGAAGTACCACAGCACCACCGGGACGAGCTCCGCCAGCCGCCCGGCCGTCGCGTGGAACAGCGGCGAGGCGTCGGGGCGCCAGGCGAAGCCGACCAACCCGTGGCAGAGCTCGTGCGTGCTCCACTTCGCGCGGTGGCCCGGATGGAAGCTGCCGAGCGGCAGATCGTGGCGGAACGCCTGGTACTTCGCCTCCGGGAGCACCCCCGAGTCCCACACCGGCGGCTGCGCGAGCTCGACGTCGGCCTCCGACACCCAGGCGTCCGGCGCGGGCAGCAGCACGCGGTGCTCGGCGTGGAACAGGAACAGCTCGCTCTCGCCGGCGAGCGCACCCACCCGAGCGGCCGCCGGCGAGCGCGAGAGCTCGGTCGCGGGCAGATCGGGCAGCGACACGGGCCGGACGGGCTCGCAGAGGTGGTGCAGCGCGCGCTCGAGGTCCATCTCCGGTCAGCGCACCAGCATCGTCGGCTCGTCCTCGCCGAACGGATCCTCGGAGCGCGCCTCCGCCTCGACCGGCAGGGACACGGTCACCCGAGCGCCCTTCCCCGGCTCGCTGTCGATCGCGACGGTCCCGTCCATCGACTCGACGAACCCCTTCACGACCGCGAGGCCCACGCCCGAGCCGTCGTACCGGCGGGTGCTGGTCTCGTCGGCCTGCGTGAACGGACGGAACGCGGCCTCGATCTGACGCTCGGTCATGCCGATGCCGGTGTCCTCGATGCGGATGGAGACCCGCGGCCCGCCCTCCGCCTCGGGGTCCTGGGTGACGACCACCCGGACCACCCCGCCCACCGTGTACTTGCAGGCGTTCGACACGAGGTTGAACAGCACCGACTGGAGCATCCGCTTGTCCAGCACCACCAGGAGGTTGGCCGGCACCTCGACCTCGAGCCGGTTCCGCTGGTTGTCCGCCGTGATCTGCGTGCTGTCCACCACGGACCGGATCAGCTCGGCGAGCGCGATCGGCTCGGGCCGCACCGCGTAGGATCCGGACTGCAGCTCGGTGAGGTCGAGCACGCTGGTCACGAGCGCGGTCAGGTTGAGCGACGCGAGCCGGATCCTGCGCAGATCGTCGACGAAGGGCTCCTCCACCTCCTCGAGCAGCATCTCCACGTACCCGGAGATGGCGTTGAGCGGCGTGCGCAGCTCGTGGCTCATCCGGGACAGGAAGGCCTCCTGCACCGACAGCGACTCGCGGTACTGCTGGCGGGAGGAAGCCAGCGCGGACTCGAGCTTGGCCACGCGCGCCTGCGCCTGCTCGAGGTCGACCGTGGCGTCCAGGTGCTGGCGCTCGAGCCGCGAGCGCTTCTGCCGGATGGCCGTGGCCGTGTCGCGGATCGCGCTCATCAGCTCGGGAGGGCCCTCTTCGCCCTCGTGCGGCGGCATCGTCGACTCGCCGTCGGCGAGCGCGCGGAGCTCCGCGAGGGCGGGGGCGAGCGGGGGTGGAGGTGGCGGCGGCTTGGGCACGGGGAGCGCGGCCGTCCCCGCGACGCCCGCGAGCCCGCCACCCACGCCCGCGACCGCGCCGCCCAGCAGCCAGCCCCAGGTGGGGGCGCCGATCCACGCCAGCACGGCGGCGGCGCCCAGGCCACCGAGCAGCGCCCCGGAGGCACCCAGCACGGCTGCGATCAGGAGGACCGACCTCACCCACCACCCATAACCCTCGCCCTCGTGCGGTCGCGTCCCCTTTGCGTCAGGGCTGCTCGGGTTATGCTCCGCGCCCACAGGAGATCGCGCCCATGCCCTACGTCGTGACCGAGAACTGCCAGGACTGCCGCTTCACCGACTGCGTCGAGGTCTGCCCGGTGGACTGCTTCTACGGCGACGACCGCATGCTGTACATCCACCCCGACGAGTGCATCGACTGCGGCGCCTGCGAGCCCGCCTGCCCCGTCCAGGCGATCTTCAGCGCCGACGACGTGCCGGCCGCGCAGAACTCCTGGATCCAGGTCAACGCCGACAAGACGAACGCCGGCGGCCTGAACCACATCACCGAGACGCAGACCCCGCTGCCGACCGCCGAGGCCAAGAAGGCCCGTCTGGGGCTCTGAGGCCTACGGGGCTGGCCGACGACGCCAGCCCGTGCCCAGCAGCGCGTCGAGTCGCTCCGACTCCGCGGCGTAGTCGGCGTCCCCGAGCAGGTCGTCGAGCGCGATCAGCCTGCGGTCGGGGCCGTCGGTCACCGTGGCGACCGGGTCCCACGCCAGCCCGGTGACCCCCGAGCCGTCGCGCACCCCCACCGACGCGATCAGCCCGACCTGGAGCGGGATCGTCGCGAGGTCCGTGCCGAAGTCGCCCAGCGAGTACAGGATCGCCGCGGTCCGTGGCCGTCCGTCGCGGGTGCGCACCGAGCAGGTGCCGATGCCGGGCAGCTCCTCGGGCCGGTTCACCGCGCAGAGCTCGGCGGGCTCGACGGCGTGGGGTCCCGAGCCCACCACCACGTCCGCGCCGGCCTGCACCAGCCTCCGGCCGAGCTGCAGGAAGTGCGGGTCCGGGTAGTACTCGTACTCGTAGCCCCAGTGCACCATCAGCACGACGATGTGGGCGCCGCGTCGACGCACCGCCGCGATGTCCCTCGCGACGGGGCTCAGGTCGATGTCCTCGTCGAGGTGGCCGAAGGGGACGATGCCCAGATCGTGCGACGTCACCGGCGGGTGCACGTTCACCCCCCAGGTCGCGGCCACGAAGCCGACGGGCAGCCCGTCCACCACCACGATCGGCGCCGCCCCGTCGAGCCCGACGCCGAGCATCCCGCGGCCCACGACCTGCTGCCGCGTGCGCTCGAGCCCCGGGTCGCCGAGGTCGAGGGCGTGGTTGTTCACGAGCTGGACGACGTCGAGCGGCAGCGCGTCCAGCAGCGCGGGCCGGCTGTTGAACGCGTACAGGCCCCACCGCGGGGTCAGCCCCTCGCGGGTCACGGGCTCGCCCGGCACCACCGGGGTCTCGAGGTTCCCCGCACGCAACCCGGGCATGCGGTCCACCACCGCGTCCGCGAAGCCCGTCGGGTCCCCCTCGAACATCATCACGTCGCCGACGAACGAGAGGACCGCATCGCCCGCGCCGAGCGGCGGCAGCGTCGGTCGCATCGCGTCGAAGTGCTCCAGCACCTCGTCGGGCGCCGACGGCCGGTGGAAGACCGACTTCTGCACATAGAGCGCGGTCTGCTCGAGGTCCTCGAGCGGCACCCAGGTCTCCGTCTCGACCCGCACGTCCGCGTAGGGCGGCAGATCCTCCTCGGGGGTGTAGACCCAGGGGAAGGTCTCCGTCCGCTCGGGCCAGGCCGCGTCGGGCGCGCAGCCGAGCGCGAGCGCGATCACGCCATCCTCGGCCCGGTCGCCTCGCCGGCCCGCTCCGACACGAACTGCTCGAGCGCGCGACGCTGCAGCGAGGGGACGGACGTGAACCGCACGACGAAGCCGCCCGGCCGCAGGGACTCCACCACGCCGTAGAGCTCGTCGACGATGTTGCCCTCGAGGTCCAGCGAGAGCTTGAGCTTGTCGCGCTCGCGGGCCCGCAGGTCGCAGCGGAGCGTGACGCCGTCGTGCTCGAGGCGCAGCAGGGTCGCCCGGTGCTCCGTGGTCTCGACCTGCTTTCCCTCGACCCGCCAGACCGTGGCCGGCAGCTCGACGTCGACGTGGACCGCGGCGAGCTCGTCCGGCATCGCCAGCGAACCGACGGAGCGCACCGGGTACGCCCGGAGCACGCCGCGGCGGCCCTTGGCGCGGAACTCGAGCGCCTCCTCGACCTCGATGTCCTTCCCCGCCGCGTCCCAGGTGGTCTCGCTGACCAGGACCTGGTTGCCGAGCGTGAACGACTCGAGCCGCGCGGCGACGTTGATCGCGGCGCCGACCACGCCGTACTTCATGTGGCGCTCGTCGCCGATGTTGCCCGCGATCACGGTGCCCGTGTCGATCCCGATCCCCATCTGCAGCCGCCGGCCCTGCTCGGCGTTGAACGCCTGCAGCTCCTGGTGCATCGCGATCGCGCACTGGACCGCCCGACGCGCGTCGTCGGCGTGCGTCACGGGCGCGCCGAAGAGGATGACCATGCCGTCGCCCAGCAGCTCGGCGACGTTGCCCTCGTACCGCTCCACGATCGTGGTCATGCGCGCGAGGTAGGCGTTGAGCAGCGCGACCATCTTCTCGGGCCCGAGCTCCTCGCCGAGCGCGGTGAACCCGCGGAGGTCCGTCATGACGACGGTCACCACGCGCGACTCCCCGCCGAGCCGCAGGCGAGACTTGTCCTCCAGGATCTGCGCCACCACGTCCTTGTTGACGAAGCGCCCGAAGGTGTCGCGGATGAACTCGCGCTCCTGGAGCCCCTCGACCATCCCGTTGAACGCGATGGCCAGCTCCTCGAGCTCGTCGCGCGTCCACAGCTGGACGCGGGTGTCGAGGCGGCCGGCGGTGACCGCCTTGGCGGCGTCGGCGAGCTTGCGCAGGTTGCCCGCGAGCAGTCGCCCGAACCCGAACGCCAGCATCATCGCCAGCAGGACGGCGACGACGAGCTGGCCGATGGCGCGCATCCGGCGCCCCTCGGTCACCAGGTCCCCGCGGTCGGCGTCGGCGATGAGCTCCACCAGGCCCACCACGGCGCCGTCGGAGCCACGGATGGGCGCGAGCACTGTGTCCCAGCGGCCGGCGTCGTCCTGGAGGGCGGGGGCATAGATCAGGCGGCCCTCGTAGGCCTGGTCACGCTCGCGGATGCCGTCGAAGATCGGGAAGCCGACCGGGTACGGGTTGGAGCGCGCGCCGTCCACGACGTAGCGCCAGGTGCCGGACTCGTCGCGGGTGCAGGTGGTGCCGTAGTAGACCAGGTCCGACCGGTCGGTCGCGTACCGCAGCAGCTGCACCGCGCGGCCGAAGGAGGAACGACCGCGGTCCTCCTCGCCCCGGAAGCTCAGGTGCTCGTCGGCGTCGATGCCCGCGGCCACGATGACCGCCAGCTCCTCCAGCTCGGCGCGCTCGCGGAGCTCCTGCTCCTGCGTGAGCGTGTGCAGGTCCCACAACCCGTAGGCGCCCACGGTGAAGCCGTAGACCCCGCCGAACAGCAGGCCCAGCTTGATCCACAGGGACACGTGCTGGCGGGTTCCTGGGGTCGGGGGCTGGGCGGCGATGGATTCCTCCGGGTACGCTGGCCCCCATGCTGCCACAGCTGCTCCTCGCCGGCTGCGCCGCTCCGCCGAACGGTCTCGGACGCCCGAACCGACTCGCGGTGGGCGCGGACGCGGTCTACGTCTCGGACTTCGAGCACGACCGGATCGTCCAGACCCGCGCCGACGGGACCTTCGTGCGGACGTTCGGAGGCCGGGGGCTGGGCACGAACCAGCTGTGGCGGGTGACGGCGATGGTGGTGGACGAGGACGGCTCGCTGCTGGTCGCGAACCGGCGCCCCGAGTCCGACGCCGAGGACAGCGCCACGGTCGTGGAGGTGAAGCGCTTCGTGGACGGCGCCGAGGTCGAGCGGGTCGATCTCGGGGGCAAGGTCCTGCAGGACGATGCCTGGCTCGACGCGATCGCGCCGATGGACGACGGGCGCTGGCTCCTCGCCGACAGCGCCCACGGCGAGCTCATGGTGGTGCAGGAGGGGCGTCTGGTGGGCCGGTTCGGCGGTATCCCGCGGCCTGACGCCGCCCCCACGGCGCTCGTGCGCGAGGGGATGGTGTTCTGGGAGGTGGAGCAGATGCGCCACCGGATCACCCCGCTCGACAGCCACGGGCAGGCGCTGCGGTTCGAGCCGTCGGAGGACGTCGGCGAGCTGCGGTTCCCGAGCGCGATCGGGGTCTGTGAGGCCCAGGGGTGGGTGGCGATCGCGGACTTCGGGAACCTCCGCGTGGTCCGCGTGACGACCGAAGGCGGCCTGCTGAGCTCCTTCGCGCCCACGCCCGCGGGCCCCGACCGCCCCGTCCAGCTGCTCGATCTGGCGGTGTCCGAGGACTGCAGCCGGCTCTACCTCGTCGACAGCAAGGGGGACCGCGTGCTCATCACCGATCCCGACGGTGCCGTGCTCGGGCAGATCTCCACCTGGTGACGCCGCTCACTGAGGCTTCTTCGGGTACCGGTTGAGCTCCTCCACCAGCGCAGGCAGGTCCTTGCGCAGCTCCTTGCGCTTGAGCGAGCCGGTGACCTCGACCTCCGCGTCCCCGTCGACCCGGTACGTCCTGATCTCGCCGCCCTGATCGACGAGCTTGAGGTGGCCGTCGCTCACCGCCCGCTCCACCCGGGTCCACGGCGGACCGACCGCCGGGTGGCGGATCTCGGAGTAGACCAGGTCGCGCACGCGCTCCTCGGGGTCCCGCAGCACCGGCCACAGCGACACCCCGTCCAGCGGCGCGGGCGCCTGGTCGACGCCCGCCAGCTCCATCAGCGTCGGGAAGACGTCGACGATGTGCGCGAGCGCGTCGGTGTGGGCGCCCTGCACCACGCCCGGTCCCGCGACCACGAAGGGCACCCGCACGCCCCCCTCCAGGAAGCTCCCCTTCTCCCCTTCCTGACCGTCCGCGTCCTTCGCGTAGCTCGGGGTGCCGTTGTCCCCGATCACGAAGACGAGCGTGTGGTCCAGCGTCGGCCCGAGGGCCTGCAACAACCGCCCGATCTCCAGGTCCGCCGCCTGGACGTTCGCGGCGAACAGCGCGTTCTCGTCGGCGGGATCGATCTCGCCGCCCATGGGGAGGTCGGGCGGGACCATCAGCGGGCGGTGGGAGGCGTGGAACGGGACGTAGACGAACCACGGCTCCTGCAGCCGGCCGACCGCCTCGATCGTGTCGTCGACGATGGCGGTGGTCGAGAATCGGTGGTCGAGCGCGGTCGTCCCGTCGAAGCCGACCCGCTCCCAGTTCACGTAGGAGGGCTCGCCGCGGTCGGGCAGGTCCGACTTCGCCACGATGTTGTTCAGGCTCCCCGCGAACAGGTCGAAGCCCTGCAGGTGCGGGTGGGCCTCCGCGCTCGGGCTGCGGACCGTGGAGAGGTGCCACTTCCCGACGACCGCGGAGGACCAGTCGGTGCCGGACAGGTCCAGCATCTCCGGGATGGTGACCTCGGAGAGCGCCAGCTCCTTGGGCTGCATCGCCATGATCACGGAGCCCACGCCGTTGTGCAGCGGCTGACGGCCCGTGAGCAGCGCCGCCCGCGTGGGCGAGCAGGTCGGCATGGCCCAGGCGTGGTCGAAGCGAAGCCCGCGCTCGGCCAAATCGTCGATCACCGGGGTCGGCGGCGCCCCCGGGTACCCGTAGGCGGAGACCTGGTCGACGCCCACGTCGTCGAGCAGGATCAACAGGACGTTGGTGACCAGGGACCGCCTCCGGTCACCACCGTACCCTCCGCCCGCGGGCGGCGAAGGTCACCAGGTGTACCCGGTGGCCCGCGCGAACCCGTTCTCGCACATCCCGACGACCGTGCACATCTGGCGCTCGGCGCTACCGTCGGCGTGGATCAGCGTGTTGCAGTGGGCCGCGCCGCAGGTGTTGTCGCCCCAGCCGTTGTACTCGACCTCGACGCGCTGCGAGTAGTCCTCGCTCATCATGCCGAGGACGCCCACCTGATCGAGGTCGCGCGCGAACTGGACCACGCCCGTGCACACCCCGGGGCCGCTCGGGTCGCTGGCACCCATCGCCATGTGCCGGGCGGGGATGTCGTAGGACAGCTCGACGCGCTCGCCCGGGCCGCAGGGCACGCCCTCGGGCTGCGGGTCGTCCACGCGCGGCAGGTACTGGATCGTGGTCGCGTCGTAGCAGCCGTCGAAGCGGGTGAGCGGGAGGCCCGCCGCGCGCTCCACCACCGCGATCAGCTCGTCGGTGTCGCAGCCGCCACCGTTGTACGGCAGCGAGTAGCCGCAGGCGGTGCTCTCGTGGATCTCGACCGGGATGTTCGGGTCGGCGTTCACGACCTGCTCGAGGTACCCGACCACCACGATCTTCTCGACGCGCGAGTCGGGGCCGATGCGCACGTTCCAGGTCACGGGCTCGTAGCTCGACAACGCCAGCACGTGGGAGCCGGGCAGGTCGAAGGTCACGTCGGCCTCGCCCATCGGGTGCACGCCGCCACGGTGGTCGTCGCGGGTCTGGTAGACGCCGGCCAGCCACAGCTGGGTGTCTCCGGCGCTGTCCGCCTGCCAGGTGTCCACCTCGTACCCGGCGCGGATGTCGCAATCGACGATGACCGGATCGACGACCGGCGTGACCTCGCCACGGCCCGGATCGGGGTCGCGACCGTCACCGGTGTCCACCCGGCCGTCGTCGTCGTCGTCACCCGTGATGACGTCGCCGTCGGTGCCGTCGTCGTGGTGCATCCCGCCGGTCAGCACCCCGAACAGCTGCTGACAGCCCGCGAGCGGCATCACCAGCGCCACCGTCCACCACATCTTCGACATCGGAACCTCCTGTCCAGCCCCTCGGCTGACATCAGACTACGGGGTGTTCTCATCGAGGACCAGATTTCGGGGTCACGATGTGTTCCCATCTTGAGAACACCGCATGAACACGACATTCTTGAGCCGATGGTGTTCTCATGGTAGGTTGAGATCGTGGAACAGGCCCTGCCATCGGTCTACGACTACCTGGACTACCGGGCGTACCTGAACGCCTGGTTCCAGGCCAAGAAGTCGGCCAACCCGAGCTACAGCTACCGCCTGTTCGCGCGGAAGGCGCGCGGCGTGAGCCCGTCGCTGCTGCACCACGTCGTCGATGGCAAGCGGAACCTGACGCCCGCCACCACCGAGGCCTTCGTGGAGGCGCTCGGGCTGCGCGCCGGCGAGGCCGCCTTCTTCACGCTCCTCGTCGACCTCGACCAGACGCGGGATCCGGGCGAGCGCAATCGCATCTGGGAGCAGATCGCCGCCACCCGCCGCTTCCGGGACGCTCGCAAGATCGAGGGGCACGGCTTCGAGTACCTCTCGAACTGGATGCTGCCCGCGATCCGGGAGCTCGCCACCCGCGCGGACTTCGTGCCCGACCCCGAGTGGATCGGGAACGCGCTCCGCCCCCGCATCTCCGCGAAGGATGCGAAGAAGGCGCTGCGGACGTTGGTCGAGCTGGGCATGCTGGTGGAGGACGAGGAGGGAGGTCTGTCCCCCGCCGACGCCAGCATCACCACGCCGCCCGAGGTCGCCGGGCTCGCCGTCCACAACTACCACCGCGGGATGCTGGAGCGAGCCGCCGAGGCGATCGTGAGCTTCCCGCCCCCGGAGCGTCACCTGGTCGCGATCACGGTGTCCGTCCCCGCGTCGCTGGTCCCCCGCCTCAAGCAGGAGTCCAACGCGTTCCTCGAGCGCATGATGCACCTGTGCGACAGCGCCGAGGAGGACGCCGACCAGGTGATGCAGATGAACCTCCAGCTCTTCCCGCTGAGCGATCGGCGTGGGGAGGCCTCTTGACCCCCGTGCTCCTCCTGATGGCCCTCGCCTGCGACACCGCGCCCTCCCGGCCGGGCACGTTCGTGGGCAACCCCGGGGGCACCGATCAGCTCTCGGTCTCGAGCGCCGGAACCACGGGGGTGGAGCGCGGCGACGGGACGGCGAGGCTCGAGCGGGTCGTCCTGGCGGGCTGCGACGGCTCCGAGGTCGACGTCGATCCGGCCACGTTCCCCCCGGACGGGCTGATCCAGCTGTCGACGGAGCGCGCGCTGACGGGCATCGAGCTGCCGCCGGGGACGTGGTGCGGCATGGAGGTGAGCCTGCGCGACGCCGTGCTCGACTTCCAGGTGCCGACGGGCACGATCCACCTCGCCGTCCGCACCCTCGAGGTCCTGCTCTCGGAGGGCGACGCCCTCAACGTCGATCCGCAGACCACGAGCGACCGCAAGGCGGAGTACGGCCTGGTGCTCTCGGAGCCCGACTGGCTGGCCGAGCTCGTCGCGCAGCAGCCCGTGGACGGCCTGATCACCCCCGACGAGCTCCAGCAGGAGGCGCTCGAGGGCCGGATGGCGCTCGCGAGCTCGCTGTACGACGGCGAGGGGCGGCTGTCGCTGCACGGCCCGGGGTACGAGCCGCCCGAGCTCGCCCAGTGCGAGACGCTCCCCGTCCCCGCGGTCCGCCAGGTCATCCAGGACTGCCCGATCCGCGAGGGGTACGAGGTGAACTCGTGGACGGCGGACGGCATGTGCGAGCCCGGCCTGTGGATCGCCGGGGTGTACGAGGCGCGCAGCGACCACTCGGGCGAGGTCCACCCGATGGGCGAGGTGTCGGTGACCTTCGACATCCCGGGCCAGCACGTCCTCGCGCTCTCGAGCTACGAGCCCGTCACCTGGAACGTCCGCGTGGGGCCCGACACCGAGCTGCGCGCCATCCTGGTGGCCGGCTACTACGAGCAGATCGTGCGCGGGACGGACGTCCCGGTCCAGCGGGTCTCGGGTCCGGTGTGCGGGTACAGCTACCCGTACAACGGCCAGGGCTGCAACACCGACGCGCTCATCGAGGGCTTCGAGAACGCGATCGGCCTGCGAGCCACGCGCTTCGACGGGTGCTACCGCGCGACGGAGATGGCGTGGTCGCCCACCGGGAGGTAGTCTCTCCGGCATGTTCCTGCTCGTCCCTGCCCTCGCGTTCGCCGCCGACCTGACGCTGACCTTCGACCCCACGGGCGACAGCCCCGAGACGGTCACGCTGCACGACGTGGGGCCGGGCGTGCTCCCCGGGGTGGTGCTGGCCGGGGACGACGGCGTGCGGCACCTCCTGGGGGTGGAGGTCGTGGCGGTCGAGGGCGAGCGGTGGACGTTGGCCTTCACCTTCGACGACGAGGCGCTGGACCGCCGCGGACGCACGCGCACCGAGCGGCTCGCGGCCCCCACCATGCCGGCGCTCCTCGGTGAGCCGGGCTCGTTCTCGGTCACCCGCGAGGTCCCCGTCGAGCGCGACGGCGGCGCACGCTTCGACGCGCGCACGATCTCGGTCGAGTGGGCGCTCAGCGAGGGGTGAACGCGACCGCGATGCGGCCGTCGGCGTCGAGCAGGGCGGTCGTGACGGCGGCCTGCTGGGCGTCGCGGGTCTGGTAGTCGATGACCATGCGGAACCAGCGGACATGCTCCCCGTCCGTCACGTAGATCGCGACGGACAGGTTCCCGGCCTGGGTGTACCGCGGGTACCACACGGCGAACTCGTGGTGGTGCGTCTCGAAGGGCCCGATGGCGAGGTCGACGGGGATGTGCTGGGCCCCCTCCCCCTCCCGCATCGCGACCTTCGACCGCAGGCTCATCGGGACCTCGTCCGAGTCCCAGGGGATGATGTACCCGATGCGGAAACGGTCGATCCAGCCGTGCCAGTCGTTGAGCACGAGCAGATCGAACGGGATCCGCACGACGGGCCGCCCGCCCTCGTCGCTCACGTCGGTACGCACCTTCTCCGCCGGAAGCTCCACCCGCAGCCGCATGTCCTTCCCCGCCCTCAGAGGAGGATAGGCCGACCGCGCTAGAACTGGAAGTAGACGAATGGAGCGTCGTTGAAGGCGCCGAGCGCCAGCGTGATCAGCACGAGACCCCAGTCCAGCGTCCAGCGGATCGGGGTCGGCCAGGTCGCGACGCGCTCGCGGATGGAGCGGGCGCGGAAGCCGTACTCGACGAGCTCCACGACCGGCAGCGCGACGAGGAAGCACACGAACAGGAAGCCGTCGATGTGCAGCCGTCCGAACACGATCACCAGCCCCGCGAGGTTCCCGGCGGCGCGCCAGCCCGTGAGCGCGTGGGTCAGGACGTAGACCGCGTCGGAGAGCGAAGACGCGCGGAAGAAGGGCAGCGTCAGGTTCCACAGCACCAGCGTCACCACCCACTGCCAGCCCGCGACCAGCCACGGCACCCGCGTCAGCCCCAGCGCCGCCCGCAGCCGCTTGCGCCGCTCCGCCGTGAGCTGCTCGGTCACCACGATCGTGGCGTGGATGGCGCCCCACAGCGCGAAGGACCAGCTCGCGCCGTGCCACAGCCCCGAGGCGACGAAGAGCGCGAACATGTTCAGCACCCAGCGCGGCTGGCTGACCTTGGCTCCCCCGAGCGGCACGAACACGTAGTCGCGGAACCAGCTCGTCATCGAGACGTGCCAGCGCAGCCACAGCTCGCTCATCGAGCGCGACAGGTAGGGCTGCTGGAAGTTCACCATCAGGTCCACGCCCATCAGCCGGGCGACCCCGCGCGCGATGTCGGAGTAGCCGGAGAAGTCGCAGTACACCTGCCAGCCGAAGAACACCGTGCCCACGGTGAGCCCGAAGCCGCCGAAGCCGCGGGGATCGGCGTAGACCAGGTCCACGATCTCACCGAGGCGGTCGGCGACGACGACCTTCTTGCACAGGCCCCACATCGCGAGCCGCAGGCCCGACGCCGCGCGGTCCCAGTCGAAGGTGACGGGGCGCTCGAGCTGGGGGAGGAGGCGCGACGCCCGCTCGATCGGCCCGGCGACGAGCTGCGGGAAGTAGGCGACGTAGAGCAGGAAGCGCCACCAGGGCCCCACCGGCCGCAGCTGGCCGCGGTACACGTCGACCGTGTACGCCAGGGACTGGAACGTGTAGAAGCTGATGCCCACGGGGAGCACGAGCCCCGTGTGCCCCGGGTGCCAGCGCGAGCCCAGGAGCCCGGCCAGCCAGCCCGCGGTGTCCGCGAACAGGTCCGCGTACTTGAACAGGAACAGCACGCCGAGGTTCGAGCCGACCGACGCGAGCAGCCAGGCGCGCCGCCGTCCAACGTCCTCGGTGGCCGCGAGCCGCAGGGCGACGAACCAGTCGACGGTCGCGGTGCCGACGAGCAGCGCGAGGTACCCGAGGCTCCACCACCCGTAGAACACGAGCGAGGCGACGAGGATCCAGGGGCCGCGCCAGCGGTGCGGGAGCGCGAAGAACAGCCCGACGACCACCGGCAGGAAGACCAGGAACTCGAGGCTGTTGAAGGTCATCGACCGCGCCCGCTAACCCGCAAAGAGAAAGGGCGGCGCCGGATCTCCGGACACCGCCCTTCGAGGATCCGGGTCACCGTCGTTGGTGACCCGGGATCGGGATGACTCGCTACTGGACGATGAAGTTGGCCGCGCCGCCCCGGGCGTTGCCGTCTGCGTCGACGTAGCTGTCGAGGATGAGCGCGCCCTGGTTCGCGTCGTAGTGGGCGAGCTTGTAGAGCAGCAGCGAACCGATCGGACCCGCGAGGTAGGGATCGATCGACCCCGTCCGCATCGGGTACTGCGACTGCTCGAGCAGCGGCTGCGTGTGCGACGTGTTCGACACACCGTTCAGCTCGACGGTCTTGTCGAGATCGTACACGGTGTTGTTGGGGTCGAAGTTGGCCGCGGGAGCGCCGTTCGGGCAGTACTGCCGGTTGGCGTTGTTGTCGAGCGGGTTGTTCGGGCACCCGTCGGCGTCGAACTGGAGCAGCCCCGTACCCAGGCCCGACACCATGTGCGGGAAGTACGGGTTGTTCAGCTGGTTGCCGGTGTTGTGACCGATCTCGGTCTGCAGCAGCTCGAAGTAGTTGTTGTCCGCGTACGCCTGGTAGTCACGGTTCTCGAGGATGTCGAAGAACACCGGGTAGTCAGCGTAGTTGTTCAGCTGATCCTGGTTGATGTGACAGGTGACGCACTGACGGGTGCCTTCGTACTGCTGGGTCTGCCGACCCCGGATGCTGTGCGCGTAGATCCGGTTGTGCGACAGGGCAGGGAACGCGCCGCGGCCACCGATGTTCGGGTTGTTGCCGTTGCCGTTCCGATCGCTGAACACGATGCCGTCCGCGAGGTTGTTGTTCAGGTCGAGGTACCGCCAGAAGGCCTTCATGCCCGGCTGCGCCGACCCGATCTCACCGCGCTGGTTGACCTCGATGCCCATCCACACGGGCGTGATGTACGTGAAGTCGGCGTTCGTCACCTGCACCGTGATCCGCTCGCCGGTCACGTTGCTGAAGAAGTAGTTCGCCGGGTTCGCGTTGTACGCCAGCTGGATGTGGCACCCGATGCAGTTGACGTTCCAGGACGCGTGGCAGGAGTCGCAAGCCAGGTTGTCCATGTGGGTGAACCCGCTGTTGTACAGGTTCGGATCCGTCTGCATCGGCCCCACGCCGGTGTTCGGGTTGCCGTCGGCCACACCCATCGCGTACGAGGCGATCGGGCTGTAGATCAGGCGACCGCCCTGCGTCGGGTTGGTCTTGTTGTTCGGGACGATGGTGTCCAGCGTCTGCGGGATGAAGTGACGGTCCCCGGTCAGGCGGCTGATGAGCCAGTAGCCCTGGGCGTCCTTGTACGTGCTCCGGATCGGGTTGCCCGCCTTGTCGACGACACACTCCTTGGTGTTGCCGGTGTAGTCGGTGCAGCTCGTCGTGTACGCGTACCCCTTGTCGTCGCCGTGGCAGCTCTCGCACTCCACCATGACCATCTGGCCCATCCGCGACATGATCTGGCCGCTGGTGGGATCGATGGTGCCGTCGGTGCGCTTGGTGCCGTTGTGCAGGTCGCGGCTGCCGTGGCAGTCGATGCAACCCATGCCGGCCTCGTAGTGCACGTCGGGCGGGGTGTCGTCGAGCGTGTCGTTGTCGTAGTCCTCGTAGAGGATGTACTGGTTCGCGTTGCGCCCGTTGAACGTGTTGTTCGCCACCGCCGGGTCGTACAGGCGGGTGTCCTGGGCCGTGTTCACGAACGTGTTCGGGTTGTCCGGGTACTGGAAGTTGTTGACCAGATCCTGGTTCTGATCCAGGCGGATGCCCCAGAACTGCAGCACGGTCCGGTTCGAGCCCTGGTGGCATCCGACGCAGGCGTTGTCGGAGATGCCCTGGATGAAGGCTCCGTTGGACAGGACCTTCGCGACGTTCGCGATCTGGTGCGTCGCGACGTGCGAGCGCTCCGGAGCGGCGATGGCGTCGGGGTTGACCGGCTCGAGCTTGTTCACGTTCGGATCGGTCGAACGGGAGCGGCCGTCGAGGCTGTACCGCATGTGGCAGGCCGTGCAGCCGGCGGAGCGGAAGTCACCGTACCGGTTGTTGGCGCCGGCGGAGCCCAGGTGGCAGTCGCCGCACTGGAACGTGATGGCCTCGATGGCCACCTTCTCCAGCGGAGATCCCGGACGGACCCGGTTGGTCTTGGTGCCCTGATTCTCGGCCGCGGTGAACCGGAAGTTCGCGATGGTGTTCGCGTCGAACTCGGGGTTCTGGTAGAAGCCCGACAGATCGCCGTACTGCGCGTACTCCGGGGCCTCGATCAGGCGCTGGGCCCGGCCGATGTTGTCCGGGTCGTACACGAAGGTGGAGTCCTCCACCGCACGGAAGGCGACGTCCGCCATCGTGTCGTTGTACCAGTCGTTGTTGCGGTCGACCTTGTTCTCGGCGCCGATGCTGTACAGCGAGTTGGACCAGAAGCCCATCTCGGTGGCGATCGGACCCTTGGCGACCCAGTCCGCGTGCGTGTCGCCGTGACAGCCGGCGTTGCCGCAGCCCCTGCCCTTGTCCACCACCCGGATGTCGCCCGGGTTCATGAACTGGATGTAGTCGTAGGGGGAGTAGGTCTGGCCGTCGACCGTGTAGTCGTCGTGCTTGTCGAGGCCGGAGCGGGTCAGGAAGTTGAAGTACGCTTCCGCGTTGACCTGCAGGTTCTCGTCGTCACCGATCCAGGGGGGGTTGGGGACGTGGCTCGTGCTCTTGCTCGTGCCAGCGCCGTTCCCGCCGTGGCAGGTGGTGCACTTGATGTACGCCGCGCCCGAGAACGGATGCGGGTTGGACATGCCGGTGCCGGCATAGTCGTTGTTGTTCGAGCCGTTGTGGCAGACCATGCAGCTCTCTGCGCCGCCCGTCGGGGGCGGGACCTCCGGATCCTCGCAGTCAGGATCGGGGTCGCAGAGCGTCGGATCGCAGTCGCAGCAGGCCAGTCTGTACTGGAAGTCCTGCTCCGTGCAGCGATCGAGCTGGCTGCAGTTGTAGGTCTCACCCTTGAACTCGTACTGATTGCAGTCCGCTTGTGGGACCGTCGGGACCGTGGGCCCCGTCACAATCGGCTCGTCGAGCGGATCCTGGTCGTAGTCCTGGATGGTGGTACATCCGGTGACCAGGAGCACGCTGGAAACGAGGAGTGCTCGCATGGGTGCTCCGACCCACCCCTGAGGAAGGGTGGGGGTTTGGTTGCGGTTGTCTCCCGGTACGCCAACGGGCTGGGATCCGTGGCGAATGATCCGGAAGGACGAAGGAAGCGCCTGTTCGCAGCGGCGAAGGATGTCGTCGAGGGAACGTTGGCGCATGTTCTGTGTCGGTGGAGTGACGGCCGGTGTCGTCCGAGCGTCACGGTTCGTCGGCCTCGTTCCGGAGCACCATGCTCCGATCGTTGGCTGGCGAGAGACCGCGCTGCCGTGGCTCCCGACCGCGGCCATCCTACCATGGGTCGTACCGACGGGATCCAGTCCCCGCTGCCCGTCGGGACGCCTCATGTGGGGCGATGGTGGGAGGAGCGCGCTCATCGAGATGGTTCTCCGAGTCTGGACCCGAAGGCCCAGGACACATTTTGCAAGGAACGGACCAGCCCGACGCCCTCCAGGAGTGGGCTTTCCCCCGGGATCGACGAGTTGAGGCGCGATCGAAATGCCGCAGGGCGATGCCCGGGTGACGGTCCGGCCCCGACGCGATACGGGGGCGGTTCCCCTCGACAGGACGACCCTTGGCGAAGGCGGCCGCACTCCCAGGACAGCGACCCTCGGTGAGGAACCTGCTCGGCTGGTTCTTCCTGACGGTGATGGTGGGCGGACTGTGCTTCGTGGCCGCCATCGTGACCCTGGTGGGCCTCCCCTACTACCTGACGAGCGTGGACCTCCGCCCCGAGCACGCGCTCGATCCGATCTACCGCTCGGGCGGCATCGTGGGGCTGCTGCTCGGCATCGTCGGCACGGCGCTGATGGTCGTCCTGCTGCTGTACAGCGTCCGCAAGTGGCTGCCCTTCCTGTCGTTCATGGGGTCGAGCCAGTTCTGGATGCGCTTCCACCTCGTCGCAGGGCTGCTCGGACCGCTGTACATCGTGCTCCACGGTTCGCTGAAGATGCCGACCGGTTTCATCGGCATCGGGTTCTGGTGCATGGTCCTGGTCGCGCTCTCCGGGTTCTTCGGGCGGTACCTCTTCGGGTACTTCCCGGCGACCGCCCACGGCATGCGACTGGACCTCGAGACCGAGCAGAAGAAGCTCGCCGACCTGCGCGCCCGCCTCGTGGCGGACACCCGCGAGGCCCGGGCCGACCAGGTCGCCGAGGCCGTCCGCCTCGCGCAGAACGTCACCTTCGAGCCCCGGTCGCTCGGCGAACTCATCGTGCTCGACGCGGACGTGCGGCGACGCGCCGACCTGATCCGCATCATGCTCCACCGCGCCAACCTCCCGCCCGCGACGCGGAAGAAGGCCGAGAAGACGCTCGTGAGCCAGCTCGTCGCGCGCCGGAACATGGCGGGCTTCGACGTCGCCCGGCGCCTCCTGAGGTACTGGAACCTGCTCCACCAGCCGCTGGCCCTCGCGATGTACCTGATCTCCGCCATCCACATCCTCAACGCCATCGTCTTCGGCGGAGCGCTGCAGACGCTGTTCGGCGGGATCTGACCGTGGAGAACCTGCCGGCGCTGGTGTGCGTGGGGCTCATCACGCTGCTGTTCATGTTCCCGATGTGGCTCTACATCGAGATCACCGAGCGCAAGAACCGGGCGGAGCGGGAGAAGGCGATTGAGGCGGGCCGCCACGAGCCGGTGACCATCCAGCCGTACGTCGATCTGTCGCTGTGCATGGGCGCGGGCGCCTGCGTGACCGCCTGTCCCGAGCACGTCCTGAAGCTGATCGACGGGCAGGCCATCGCCGTGAACATGTCCTCGTGCATCGGCCACGGGGTGTGCGTCCCCGTCTGCCCGGTGGACGCCATCGAGCTCGTGTTCGGCTCGGAGAAGCGCGGCATCGACATCCCCGAGGTCGGCCCCGGCTTCGAGACCAACGTGAAGGGCCTGTTCGTCGCCGGCGAGCTCGGTGGCATGGGGCTGATCGCCGCCGCCGCGGAGCAGGGCGTGCAGGCGATGAACAACCTGGCCGCCGGGCTGCAGCGGCAGTCGGGGCGGACGGACGTGGTGATCGTCGGCGCGGGTCCTGCGGGCATCGCGGCGGCGCTCGCGGCCAAGCAGAAGGGCCTGTCCTACATCCTGCTCGACCAGGAGGAGGTCGGCGGCGCCGTCCGGCACTATCCCCGCAAGAAGCTGGTCTTCACGCGGCCGATGGACCTGCCGATCTACGGGCGCGTCAACCTGCGCCAGCTCATGAAGGAGGAGCTGGTCAAGCTGTTCGAGGACATCGTCAACAAGGCCGGGCTCGAGGTCTCGACCTACGAGCGGGTCGACGCGATCAAGGCGCTGCCCGACGGTGGCTTCGAGCTGACGACGACGAAGCGGGCGCTGCAGACCTCGCGCGTCATCCTCGCGCTGGGCCGGCGAGGGACGCCCCGCAAGCTCGGCGCGGCGGGAGAGGAGCAGGAGAAGGTCGCGTACTCGCTGCTCGAGCCCGAGAACTACCAGTACGACCACCTCCTGGTGGTGGGCGGCGGGGACAGCGCGGTCGAAGCGGCGATGCAGCTCGGCGAGCAGCCGGGGAACAAGGTCGTCCTGTCGTACCGCGGGGACAAGATCAACCGGCCCAAGGAGAAGAACATCCAGCGGCTGCGGGACGCCGTCCGCAAGGGCGAGGTCGAGCTGATGCTCGAGTCCCAGGTCAAGGAGATCGGTGCGGACCGGGTCACGCTGGACCTCAAGGGCGAGCAGGTCGTGATCCCCAACGACCACGTGTTCGTCATGGTCGGCGGCGTGCTCCCGACGAAGTTCCTCCAGGCCGCCGGCATCCGTATCAAGAAGCACTTCGGCAAGCGGATCACCGACCTCGAGGAGGACGAGCCGAAGAAGAAGGAGCGGAAGCCCGAGGAGCGCAAGCCGGAGGCGCCGGCTGCGCCCGCCGCGCGCGACGTGCCGACCGCCCTGGTCCAGGCGCCCTCGGACGATCCCGAGGTGACGGCGCCGCGCGCCGATCTCCGGCCGCTGGGCGAGGGGCTGCGCGGGGAGGCCACGGTCGCGCTCCCGCCGCCGTCGAGCGGCGAGGCCACGGTCGCGCTCCCGCCGCCGTCGAGCGGCGAGGCGACCCAGCTCCTGCCCGATCTCCCGGAGGACACCGTCCCCCGCATGGAGCGCGTGGTCCCGCCCGCCGTCGATCACCAGGCGGCCACCAACGTGCTGGACCCCGCAATGGTGGAGGCGGCGCTGGCCGGCCCGCCCCCGAGCGCGCCCTCCCCTGCCCTGCTGCCCGAGCCGCTCGACGGCGGGTACGACGAGACCCCGATCGGCGCCGAGCCGGAGGGCGGCCGCCGCGAGGTCACGGAGATCAAGCAGCTGCGTCGCGTCGCGACCCCCGGGTCCGATCTGGGACCGGACCCCAACGCGCCGCCGGTGGCTCCGAGCGCGCCGACCAACCTCGCGGAGCCCACCCCTCGCCCGGAAGGGGAGGTCGTCGGCCGCGTGGTCGCCGCACGCCCGCGTCCGGGCCAGTCCCTCGCGCGCTCCGGCAGGTCCGCGACGCCCGCGCCGGCTCCCCAACGGGAGGGCTCTGGCCCCGTGTCCGCGTCGCCGGCCGCCGACCGCGTGCCCGACGAGCCTGCGGGGGGCAGCGCGCTCTCCCGCGGGATGTCGCGCGCGGTGGGGCGCTCCGGGCGCTCGGGTCCTGACACCGGCCGCGCCGGCGCTCCGCCGGAAGCTCGGCCCGAGGCTCGCCCCGAGCCGCGCCCCGGACGCGTGGTCGCCCGCGACGCGGCGCCCGAGCCCGCACCGGAGCCTGCGAGCCCCGCGGCCGCGGGTCCGATCACCGGCGGCGTCGTCGGTCCGTTCGTGACGGCTGCGCTCCAGCAGCTCGGCGAGGGTCGCTTCAGCGACGTCCGCCGCATGGCCGAGGACCTCCGCGGGCTCGTCGAACGCTCGAGCGGGACGCTGTCGCGCGAGGAGGTCACGCGGGGCCAGCGCTGGGCGTACCTCCTCGACGGCGAAGCCCTGCTCGGGCTGGGTGACTGGGCGGACGCGGTCGGACCGCTGCGTGCGGCGCAGGAGGCCTCGGTCCGCGAGGGTGCGCGCGAAGCCGTCGCGCGGGCGAGCTGGGCGCTGGGACGCGCGCTCCACCACGCCGGCGACTACGCGGGTGCGTCCGGGGCGATCGAGCAGGCGCTCACCGCGGGGCTCGCTGCCGACGAGCTCCCGGCGGCACAGCGGTTGCTCGGGGATCTCGCCCTGCGCCGCGGCGACACCGCCACCGCAGAGGCCCGCTTCGAGGAGGCCCGGGCGGGCGCGCGCAACCCCGACGACCAGGCCCGTGCGTTGCGCGGGCTGGCACACGCCAAGGCCGTCCAGGGCGATCTCACGGGCTCGCTCGACCTGCTGGACCGCGCCCGCAGCCTGCTCGGGGAGAAGGTGCAGCCCGAGGTGCTCGCCGGCATCGAGGCCCGCGCGATCGAGCTGCAGAACGTGCTCGGCCTGCTCGGACCCGCGGTGGAGCGCGCGCAGGACCTGCTGGCGCACACCGCCCAGCGCCGGCTCGTGGACCACCAGGCGGAGGCGATGTCGCTGCTGGCGGAGACGCTCACCGCGGTCGGCGCCCGCGACGAGGCCCTCGAGGCCGCGGGTCAGGTGGGTCACCTCGCGCGGCACCTCGGCTCCCGTGGCGCCGAGGCTCGCATCCGGGCGGCGCGGGCCGCCTGCGAGCTCGGTCAGCCGAACCTGGGCGCCGAGCTGCTCGCGCCCCTCGGCGAGCTGACGTACTCGGTGCTCGACGACCCGCCTGGGGCCCTGCTCGCCGTCCGCGCGCGGTGCGAGGCCCGACACGACCAGGCCCTGGCCCGCACGCTCGCGACGGAGGCGATGGGACGCGCCGAGCCGCTGCTCGCCTTCCGGGCCGCCCGCATCAAGCTCGACGGAGCGCTCGCGCTGCTCGAGGCAGGGAGCCACGGCGCGGCGCGGTCCGCCGTCAAGCAGGGGTTGAAGCTGGTCCAGGGCTCGGGCAACCGCGGGCTCAAGCTCGAGCTGCTGCTCGCCATGTACAAGGCCGAGCCCGACATGCGGGTGGTGGAGGCGGTCGCGAAGGCCGCCCAGCGGATCACGGCGGACCTGCCGTCCACCTGGACCTCCAGCTTCCGGTCCCGCGAGGGCGTGGCGACGGCGCTGGACCGCTTCGGGAGTTAGGCGGGGCGCCAGGGAGGCCCCTTGTTCCAGTTCCAGGAGATGTTCCCCCTCGATCACCACGACACGCCGTTCCGCAAGCTGACCGGCGACTTCGTGAGCACCAGCACCTTCGAGGGTCGGACCGTGCTCAAGGTGGCCCCCGAGGCGCTGACCCTGATGACGCGCGAGGGCTTCCGCAACATCGAGCACCTCTACCGCCCGTCGCACCTCGCCCAGCTGCGCGCGATCTGGGACGACCCGGAGGCCTCCGCCAACGACCGCTTCGTCGCGTTCACCCTCCTCAAGAATGCGGTCGTCTCCTCGGCGATGGTGCTCCCGTCCTGCCAGGACACCGGCACCGCCATCGTCGTCGGCAAGAAGGGCCAGCAGGTGTGGACCGAGGGGACCGACGAGCGCGACCTGTCGCTCGGGGTCTACGAGACGTTCACCACGACCAACCTGCGGTACAGCCAGCTCGCGCCGCTGACGACCTGGGAGGAGGTCAACACGAAGACCAACCTCCCCGCGCAGACCGAGCTCTACGCGGTGCCCGGCGACGCCTACGACTTCCTGATGATCGCGAAGGGCGGCGGCTCCGCGAACAAGACCTTCCTGTTCCAGGAGACCAAGGCGGTCCTCAACCCGGCCTCGATGGAGACGTTCCTGCGGGGCGCCATCAAGAAGCTCGGGACGGCCGCCTGCCCGCCGTACCACCTCGCGGTCGTCATCGGTGGGCTCTCGGCCGAGATGACGCTCAAGACGGTCAAGCTCGCCTCCTGCCGGTACCTCGACGGCCTGCCCTCGAAGGGATCGCCCGCCGGGCACGCGATCCGCGACCGCGAGCTCGAGCAGCAGGTGCTGGAGCTCACGCGGACGATGGGCATCGGCGCGCAGTTCGGCGGGAAGTACTTCTGCCACGACGTCCGCGTGATCCGCCTGCCCCGCCACGGCGCCTCCTGCCCCGTCGGCATCGGCGTGAGCTGCTCCGCCGACCGCCAGGTGCTCGGCCGGATCACCGCCGACGGCGTGTTCCTCGAGCAGCTCGAGACGGATCCTGCGCGGTACCTGCCGGACGTGCGGCCCGACGCGCTCGGTGGCGACGTGGTGGCCATCGACCTGAACCGCCCGATGGCCGAGATCCGCGCCGAGCTCTCGAAGCACCCCATCAAGACGCGCGTCTCGCTGACCGGCACGCTGGTCGTCGCGCGCGACATCGCGCACGCCAAGCTCAAGGAGCGGGTGGACCGCGGCGAGGGCCTGCCGGACTACTTCCTGAAGTACCCGGTCTACTACGCGGGCCCCGCCAAGACCCCGGAGGGCATGCCGTCCGGCTCGTTCGGGCCGACGACGGCGGCGCGGATGGACCCCTACGTCGACCTGTTCCAGTCGATGGGCGGCTCGATGGTGATGCTGGCCAAGGGCAACCGCAGCCAGGCCGTCACCGACGCCTGCAAGAAGCACGGCGGCTTCTACCTCGGCTCGATCGGCGGACCCGCGGCGGTGCTCGCCCGCGACAACATCCGCAAGGTCGAGGTGCTCGACATGCCGGAGCTCGGCATGGAGGCGGTCTGGAAGATCGAGGTGGAGGACTTCCCGGCGTTCGTCGTCGTCGACGACAAGGGCAACGACTTCTTCGCCTGAGCCGGCTTCAGAACCGGAGCTCGTGCACGTCGGAGTAGGCGTGTACGCGGTACACGACGTGGCTGCTCTCCCGGACCCACCGGCGAAAGCAACAGCGCGCTTCCCCCTCGGTCCAGTGGATCGTCCCGATGCGGGTCAGCGACGGCGACCAGCCACGCTGGAGGTATCCGTCGGCGTCGCAGGAGCGGAACTCGTCTCCCGAGTGCCAACGGCAGGTGATCTGGACGTGGGCCGTGCGATCACCCATCCCCTCGCTCACCCAACCCACCTCGTCGTCCACCGTCAGGGACAGGATCAACGCATACCAGGCCGGCCACGGCACCATGAGCAGCCAGGTCAGCCCGATGGCGAGCCCGCGGAGCACCCACCGACGGCGGACGATGAGCCACCAGGCCACGGCCGCCAACGGCCAGGCGGACGCGAGCGCCAGCACGGCCAGCGCGATGACGAGCCAGGTGGCGACGACCCACGGGAGCGGGAGGAAGCGCAGCAGCCCGACGAGAGGAGGTACGCAGCCGACGAGCGCGAACGCCACGGCGAAGCAGACGAGCGCGGCCATCCAACGGAGCATCGAGCGATGTTACTCCCGCGCGGCTCGCTGGCCTCGGGGCGTTCGTCCGGTCGACCGCTTGTAGGCACGGGAGAACGCCGCGGGCGACGCGTAGCCCCAGCGGGCGGCCACCTCCGACACCCGGTCGCCGCGAGCGAGGTCGTCCGACGCGCGACCGATCCGCACCCGCTGCACCCATCCCATCGGCGCGACCCCCAGGAGATCGGCGAAGCGCTCGGCGAACCGGCTGCGCGAGCTGCCGCCCACCCTCGCCAGCGCCTCGACGGTCCACGGGGCCTCGGGTCGAGCGTGGATGGCGGCGAGCGCGCGGCCCACGACCGGGTCACGCGCGCCGAGGACCCAGGCGGGCACACCGTCCGCGGCCGTCGCCCAGCTCCGCACCGCGTGCACGACGAGCACCTCCATGAGGCGAGCGACCATCGCGGAGGCGCCGGGGCCCTGGCGGTCCGCCTGCTCCACGAGCACCCGGATCACGCCGTCCGCCGGGTCGTCGGCCCCCACGCGCAGCACCCGGGGGAGCGAGGCCAGCAGCGGCAGCCCGGCGGACTCCCGCAGGACGACCTCCCCGCAGACGAGGTCGACCGCGTCCGGGTGGCCCGCCGACCAGTCGCGCCGCACGCTCGACTGCTGCGGGAAGCCGACCTCGTGGCCGTCCGGACGGTCGCCGAGGGCGTGCGCGTCGCCGTGCGGCAGCAGCAGCAGCTCTGCGTCCCGGATCGGGTACACCTCGCCGCCCACCCAGATCCTGGTGTGGCCGCCCCGCACCAGGTGGACCACACACCCCTCCGCCGGAGGAAACCGCAGCGACCAGCCCGGCGCGACCCGCGAGGCATAGAACCGCCCCCGGACGGCCCGCAGCTCGGACAGGGCCGCCGACAGGGCATCGTCGGGAGGATCGGCATCGAAATCGGGACGGAGGGGCATGGAACGTCTCCGCCCCCAACCCTATCCTCGACGCATGTGGATCCTCACCGTCTTGACCGCCTGCATCGCCGACGTTCCCGTCGACAACGCCTTCTCCGCCGCTGCCGGCGACGTGGATCGGGGGCGCTACCTCGGGGAGCACGTCGCCAACTGCCTCATGTGCCACTCGCAGCGCGACTGGGACCTGCTGGGCGCCCCCAACACCGACGGCGTGCTCGGCGCCGGCAGCAACAGCACGGCGCGCGTGGAGGCCTTCCCCGAGGGGACGGTCCTGTGGAGCCGGAACATCACGAGCGACCCGGAGACCGGGCTCGGCGAGTGGACCGACGGCGAGATCGCCCGCGCGATCACGGCGGGGTTGTCGCGCGACGGCACACCGCTGTTCCTGAACATGCCGTACGACCAGTTCGGCCAGCTCTCGAACGAGGACCTGACCGACCTCGTGGCCTGGGTGCGGACCCTGCCGCCGGTCCGCCACGAGATCCCCGAGCGGGTGCTGCCACTGCCCCTCAACCTCGTGGTCCGCACCATGCCCATGGCCCCGAGCGCGGCCGCGACCACGCCGAGCAGCGGGCCGGAGCGGGGCGCCTACCTCGCGAACGTCGCGAGCTGCGTGTGGTGCCACTCGCCCGTCGACAGCAACCAGACCGTCATCCCCGGCAAGGAGATGTCGGGCGGCCACGAGTGGGTCGTGCCGAACGGCGGCACGGTGCGCTCGGCCAACCTCACGCCGCACGCCACCGGCCTCGGCGGTTGGTCGGAGCAGGCGTTCGTCGCTCGCTTCAAGGGGCTCGACGTGGCTGCCATGCACGAGACGCGGATCGCCCCCGGCGGGTTCACCACGCTGATGCCCTGGGGCTCGTTCGCGGGCCTCGAGGAGGACGATCTGCGCGCGATCTGGGCCTGGCTACGGACCGTCCCGCCCGTCGAGAACACGGTCGTGAAGTGGAGCCCCTCCGGGAGCTGATCAGCCCACCCGCCTCGACGCGGGGAACGCCTGCAGCGTGATCTGGACGACGCGGTCGCGGGGACCCTCCCAGGTCGAGATCTGGTGGAGCAGCCGCTGCTGCAGCTCCCACAGCAGGTGACCGAGGTCGGCGAGCCGTTCCTCGGGGACCGCCACGGTGGCGCCCAGGAACGAGCAGCGCTCCGCCACCTCGGGGTCCTCCAGGCGATCGATCCACCGCGCGGCCAGAGCGGTGTTCTGCCGGTGATACGGCTGGCTCGCCAGGTCGTCGACGCGCTCGTCGGTCGCCAGGGTGCGGTCGTCGCCCGGCCCCAGCAGGCCGAGCTCTGCGAGCACGCGCAGCGCCTCGGCGGCCTTCTCCTCGGAGATGGGGGGCTCGAGCGCGGCCGCCACCCACGCGGGCTCGGGGCGGAAGCCCTCGCACTCGGCCAGCGTGAGCACGGTGGGCCAGCAGCGGTCGGCCAGCAGGGTGGCGGCCTCCACCCGGCGCTGGCGGTGGCGGGATCGGAGCTCGGCCACGACCGCCCGGGTCCGCTCGACGTCCTCGGGGTCCACCGCCTGGCCCGCCCGCACCAGCGCGCGGAAGTAGACCGCCTGCGGCTCGTCGAGCTCGAGGATCTCGACCAGCTGCTCCACGCGATCGTCGGTCAGCCCGCGACGCCCGCGCACCACGTTGAGGACGGCGCTCGGGTCGTTGGAGCCGAGACGCCGGGACAGCGCGCGGTACGAGAACCGTGGGTTCTTCGCCTTCCGCCAGCGGTACCAGGCCTCGAGGTAGGCGCGGTGATCGGTGTGGGCGAAGGGGTCGGGGGGCTGCACGTCGGCTCCGCGGGAGGTGTATGCGCTGCGGCATACGGTTTATCCCAAGCGGCAGTGGTGCCGACACGGCACGGCGACCATGCTTCCACCATGTCGTCACCCCCCGTCGACGCGGTGCTCCAGGCAGCCCGTAAGTCCCTGCTCCCCTTCCGTAGGACCATCCCGTCAGAGGTGCGCGAGGAGCTGTGCCAGGAGACGGTGCTGCGCGTGCTCGACGCGAGCCAGGTCCGGCACCCGTCTGCCTTCGCCTGGCAAGTCGCGCGGCGCCTCGCGATCGACCACGTCCGTCGCGGGCAGCGCCAGGAGGCGTTCCCAGAGCCCGTGGACGGGACCTTCGCGGACCGGGTGGAGCGTGCGCTGGACGCCAAGCGGGTCATGCGCCGGGTGCTCCACCTCGCACCCTCCCACGGTCGGTTCCTGGCAGAGCACTACCTCGGCGAGCGCGACGTGGACGAGCTCGTCGGCGAGACGGCGCACCGCGGACGCGCTCGGGACGCGCTGTACAAGCGCCGGAGCCGCGCGCTGCGGTGTGCTCGCGACCTGTTCCCGGAGCTGCTCGAAGCGTCCTGAGTCAGCGGGGGCGCAGCGTGAGCTCGACGGGGTCCCCGCCCGCGACGTCCGCGAGCGCGGGCCAGGCGTCTCCCAGGCCCGCCACCACCCGATGAGGTCCCGGGTCCGGCAACAGGATGTCGAAGCGTCCGTCCGACGGCCGCGAGGTCCAGACCTCCCCCTCGCGCGTCACCTGCCCCACGACCGTGATCCGCGCTGCGAGCGGCTGCCCGTCGGGGTCGCGGACGTGCCCCGAGACCCGCGGACCGTCCACCACCCGACGGAGCAGCCCCTCCCAGATCGGGCGTACCCCCTCCACCGAGCGCTGCACGGTCGCCTCGTCACGCGGGTTGTGGTGGCTCCCCTCGACGATCAGGGCGAGGGTCCCGTAGGTGTGGAACAGCCAGTCCTGATCGGCCCCGGCGACCGGGTACAGGCGGTGCCGGGCGGTGAACCTCTGTGGGGAGAGCTGGGCGAGCTCGGTCGCGATCGCGTAGGCCAGATCGGGCTCGGGGTTGTCCCGCGCGAGCGTGTACGGGGAGAGCACGGCGCCCGCCGCGGTGTGCAGGCTGATCGACGCCACGAAGCGGTACCGCTCCGACAACGCCATCAGCGCGCGCGTCTCGGGCTCGGACGCCGGCTCCGGCCCGCGGTGGTTCCAGGCGTCGGGGTCCGCGCTGCTGCCCTCCTCGCCCCAGCCGTAGGGGAAGTTGCGGTTGAGGTCCACCCCGCGTCGGACCTCGCTCGGTGGCGCCTCGAAGGCCGCGCCGTTCTTGCGCCCGGACCGCGCCTCCCCGCGCGCGTCGCCGTACAGCGTCGTCCACACGCCGTCCGGGTTCAGCTCGGGGACGATCCAGACGTCGAGCGCCTCGGGGTAGCGGGCGAGCGAGGGCTCGGTGAGCAGCCGCTCCGCCGCGTCGAGCGCGTAGAGCACGGTCAGCAGCTCGTGTCCGTGGGTGGCCCCCGTGAGGAGGACGGCGGGCTCGTCCTCGTCGCGGTCCGGGTGCGCCGTGATCCGTAGCGCCAGCAGGGGCTGGTCCAGCCGCGAGCGGCCCAGGGTGACGAGCGACGCGCGGTCGGGGTGCGCCGCGACCAGCGCCAGGAGCCGCCGCTCGAGGTCCGCCGGCGCCACGTGGGCATAGGGTCCGCGGCCCTCCCGCCACGCCGGGTCGGTGGCCCACCAGCTGTGCGGACCGGGCTCGAAGCTCCCCAGGACCGGTACCGCCACGCCACCCCCCGCAGCGTCAGGTCACACCCCCGCACCCCGGCCGCCACCAGCTGAGAAGTGCCTGGCGGCCCTGCTGGAGGCTATGGAGGTCGCGGAGGCGTCGTTGTCCAAGCGGGAGATCGCCAGGACCTGGGCCAGCCGCACGATGCTCACCGCGCGGGCGGGGCTGTCGGCCGCGAAGGTCGCGGGGCGGGTCGCGATCGACAAGGCGCGGTCGGTGACGGAGCTCGATCCCACCGACGCGGAGGCGCTGGCCGCCCGCCTGGACGACCTCAAGGGGCTCTCCCTCAAGGTCGGGCAGATGGCGAGCCTGGCGCAGGGCGAGCTGCACCCCGCGGTCTCTGCCGCCCTCGCCCGGCTGCAGTCCGGAGCGACCGGGCTGGCGCCCGAAGCGGTCCATGGCGTGCTGCGCGAGGCCTATGGCGTCGACCACCGCGAGGTGTTCGAGGCGTTCGAGGACGTGCCCTTCGCCGCGGCCAGCATCGGCCAGGTCCACCGCGCGAGGGTGGACGGGCGCGAGGTCGCGGTCAAGGTGCAGTACCCGGGCATCGACGAGGCCATCCAGCACGATCTGCGCAACATCGGGAGCCTGCGCTTCCTGCTCGCGGCCTCGAGCTTCGGCACCAAGGCGCTGCTCGCCGAGCTCGAGGAGCGGCTCCGCGAGGAGTGCGACTACCGCCAGGAAGCTGCCTTCCAGATCCACTTCCGCGAGGCGCTGAAGGTGTTCCCGCAGGTGGTGGTCCCCGAGGTGATCACGCCGCTCGTGCGCCGGCAGGTGCTCGTGACCGAGCTGCTTCACGCCCAGCGCTTCGCGGAGTTCCGCGACACCGCGACCCACGAGGCGCGCGGGCGCGCGGGCGTCACCCTGTTCCAGACGGCGATGTGGGCGATCTTCGCCATGGGGATGTTCAACGGCGACCCGCACCCGGGGAACTACCTCTTCCTCCCGGACGGTCGGGTCGGCCTGCTGGACTTCGGGTGCGTGCGGGTGTTCGAGCCGGACTTCGTCGCCACCTGGCAGCGCTTCGCGCGGTGCATCGTGGAGGAGCGCCCCGAGGACTTCCGCGCCTGCGCCGACGCGCTCGGCATCGTGGGCAGCTCCCGGTACGACTACGACGCGGGGTACCGCGTGTTCCACGTCATCTACGCCCCCATGCGCGAGCGCCCGTTCCGCTTCTCGAAGGCCTTCGCCAAGGAGGCGTTCGACACGCTCGCGTGGAAGAACCCGAACCTGCTGCGCTCCGACATCCCGCCACACCTCGCGTTCAGCTGGCGGCTCAACTGGGGGCTGTTCAGCGTGCTCGGCGATCTCGATGCCGAAGGGGACTTCGCGTCCACGTTCCACGACGCGATCCATGCGCCGGTGCCCAACCCGGTCCGACCCGCTCCCCTGCCCTGAGCCCCTGTGCGGGATGGCACCACCCGGATGTGTCGACGCTCCCAGGTCCGACGCCGAGGACCGAATCGACTCACGGTTGTCGTGCGCAGGTCCTCGTTGGCATGGGGCCTGCATCTCCCTGGTAGCACCACGCTCGAATCCCAGGAGCCGTCATGGACGCCGCCACTCTCCGACGCACCCTCCAGCACTCCCTCGTCGAGGCCGACCGCCGCGCAGGGGGCTACGCCCCGGCCGACATCCTCACGGTCCTCGAGGACCTGACCCAGAAGGTCGCTGGCGAGGCGCTGCTGCCCGACGTGGACTATCCGGCGCTGCACCGCGAGATCGCCCACGAGGTGATGATCTTCGGGCCACTGTGGCGCATCCTGTTCGACGCGTCCGTGAGCGAGGTGATGGTCAACGCGCCCGACAAGGTGTTCGCGGAGCGCAACGGCAAGGTGGGCGCCGAGCCGGTCCAGTTCGCCAACGCCAACGAGCTCCGGCACACGATCGACAAGATCATGACGCTCGACAGCTCCGCGCGCCTGGATCAGTCGAAGCCGTGGGTGGACATCGCGCTGCCGGACGGGTCCCGCGCGAACGTGACCATCCCGCCGATCGTGGTGGGAGGCATGCATCTGACCATCCGCAAGTACCAGGGCCGCTTCCACGGCGTCGACGATCTGGTCGCGACCGACACGCTCGACGAGCGGATGGGCGAGCTGCTGGTGGCCGCGACCCGCGCGCGCCTCAACATCCTGTTCTCCGGCGCGACGGGGACCGGCAAGACCACGCTCGTCGAGGTGTTGTCCCGCACGATCCCGCACCACGAGCGCATCATCTGCATCGAGGACACGATGGAGATCCACGTGGACCACCCGAACGTGGTCCGCATGGTGACGCGCCTCGCCAACCTCGAGGGCAAGGGCGAGGTCACGATCGGCGACCTGTTCCGCAACTCGCTGCGGATGTGTCCCGACCGCGTGCTGCTCGGTGAGATCCGTGGGGCCGAGGCCTACGACTACCTCCAGGCGCTCAACTCCGGCCACGACGGCTCGCTCGCCGTCATCCACGCGTCCAGCCCCGAGGAGGCGCTGGTCCGCCTGCAGAACCTGGTCCCGCTCGCCGGGCTGGGTGTGCCTTCCGAGGTCGTGCGACGCCAGATCGCCCACGGCCTGGACCTCGTCGTCCAGATCCACCAGCACGCCGACGGCGCGCGCCGGGTGACCTCGATCAGCGAGGTCGTCGGCCAGGACGACGAGGGGCTGCTGAAGGTCGAAGACCTGTTCCGCTTCGAGGTCGAGCGCACCGGACCGGTCAGCGTCCACGGGCGCTTCGCGGCCACCGGACGCGTGCCGAAGTTCCTGTCGCGCCTCGAGGCATCGGGCATGGGCGTCAGCGAGGAGCTGTTCGCCCAGCGCTAGGAGCCCGTGTCTCGCCCTGGATTTCCGCCGGGACCGAACGGGCACGGGCACGGGCACCGCTCGCCGCGCGAGCTGGGAGGAGCCTGTGCGTGAGGCCGCGGAGGGGCCTACGCGCCACAGGCTCCTAGCAGAGGTTCCAGGAGTGGCCGACGGTGTCGACGTCGGCGTCCGAGTCGGCGTCGGTGTCCGAGTCGCCCTCGAGATCGAGGTCGGTGCCGGTCGGGGGGTTCGTCGCGAACCCGCCGCCGGTGCACGCCAGCAGGACGGCGGTGGCCATGCCCTGCACGACGCGCGGCAGGCGGGCCGCCACGCCCTCGTGCTTCTGGCTCACGACCAGCCCGGCGGCGTGGAAACCGCCCTCGCCCTCGAGAGCGAGGTTGTAGACCGGGACGGGCTCGACCGAGGACAGCTCGACGGCCTCCACGAGCTCCGTCACGTGCCCGAGGTCGGTGCGCACCAGCACGGGATCGCCGACGCGGAGCTGCGCGGCGAGCCGCCAGCTGCCCGACTCGGGGTCGAGGACGCGGTGTCCCGGCGTGACGCCGTCGATCACCACCGACGCGGTGCGCAGCGAGACCAGGGTGCCCGAGGTGCCGACGTGGATCCGGCGGACGCGACGCCAGGTGGCGGCGCCCGCGTGCCAGGAGAGGACCTCGTCACCGACCGCGATGCGCTCGATGGCCACCAGGCCTCCGCGCGTCGTCACCGGGGTGCCCGCGACGAAGCAGGTGTGCTGCCCCGAGCCGCCACCGCCGCCCGTCCCGCTGCCCGTTCCCGAGCCGGTGCCCGCGCCCGAGCCGCCCGCGCCCGAGCCGCCGGTGCCCGTCCCCGAGCCGCCGCCCGTCCCCGAGCCGCCGCCCGTCCCCGAGCCGCCGCCCGTTCCCGAGCCGCCGGTGCCGGACCCACCGACCTGCTGGATCGGTGCACTATGGGTGGGGTTCGCCATGGCCGTTCCCTCCGAAACCACGATGCTAACCCGACCCCTCCCAACCCGCCTCTTTTCGCGCATCGAACCACCAGGAGGACCGCTCGGCCAGCAGATCCACGTAGTGGGCCACGTCTGCCGAGGACTCCGGTGAGAGCTGCGTCAGCGACAGGATGTGCTCCTCGGGGACGTAGCGGAAGGTGAAGTTCACGCGGCGCGTCACGAAGTCGTCGAGGTGGGGCGGCAGCGGGGCGCCCTTGCGGTCCACCCGCTGGACGCGGTGGAACAGCTGCTCCTTGTGACGAGGGCCTGCGAAGATCAGCAGCGAACCGTCGTCGAGCCACCGCTCCTCGGAGACGCGCCCCCGCCGATCGACGAACTGGAACAGGGCGCGCGCGCCGAGCGAGACCGATGCCACAGGGCCGGGCTCGTGATCGCGGTGATCGCCGACCCGACCGCGGTCCTCGGACCGACCGTCGACCAGCCGCTCTCCGTAGAGGTTCACCAGGCAGGTGTTCGGCGCCCAGGCGCGGGGCACGTCCGACGGTGCCACCGACGATCGGACCTCCGCGCCGATCCGCTCGACCCAGGCGCGCAGCGGCGGCGGGAAGGGCTCGGCGCGGACGCAGCGGTCCCGCGTGCCGCCGGGCGGGCGGTAGTAGCCCAGACAGGCGAACTGCCACGACCCGAGCCACCACACGGGTCGGAGCAGCGGACGCTGCGTCTCGCCGGGCGGCGGGGGGCGGAGCGTGGACCAGCGCTGCTCCCAGAGGGGACGCAGCTCGGAGAGCCAGGCGAGCACCGCCTGCCGCTCCCCGGCGCGCACGAAGCTCCGGACGTAGCGGGTCACGCGCTCGACCCTCCGGCGGCGTAGCGCGCACGCGCGACCGCGGGGTCGGCGAGCAGGAGCGAGGCGATGGCCACCACCTGGACCCCACCGGCGACCAGGAACAACAGCGCGTGCCCGTGATGCTCGGAGATCCAGCCCCCCGCCGCGCTGGTCCAGGCGTAGGTGAGGTTCGTGGTCGCCATGTACATCGAGAACTGCGTCGCTCCGACCGACGGGTCGCACAGGCTCATGAAGTAGCCCAGCGAGGCCGCCCCATAGAGGTTCGTCAAGAACCCGAGGATGGCCGCGAAGCCCAGGGTGAAGGCGAAGGACTGCCAGGCGGGGGCGCAGGCCGCGAAGCCCGCCAGCAGACCCGCGATGGCGAGCAGCCCGGTCGCCATGGCGCGACGGCTCCCGTACCGGTCGGCGAGCCAGCCGCCCACGAGCGCGCCCGCGATGCCCACCCAGGGATCCACGAACGCGGACGTGGCGATCTGCTCGTCGGTCCACCCGAGCTCGCCCCTGGTCAGGGTCGTGAAGGGCGTCGACACCAGCGCGTACCCGATCGGCGAGACCAGCCCCACGACGATCGCGAGCCACGGCGTCGGGAACCCGAAGGCCCGCTTCAGCGCCGCGAGCGACAGGTGGTCGGTGGGGGTGTCGTGCGCGGTCTCGGGCGGCCGCTCGAGGATCCACACCGCGAGCGCGAGCACGGCCCACAGGATCAGCACCAGCATCACGAACACGCTGGGCCAGCCCAGGCGGCCGGCCACCAGGGTGCCGAACGACCCGCCGATCATGATGCCGCCGCTCTTCGCGGCCCACATGTAGCTGTTGGCGCGCCCGCGCTCGTCCTCGGGGAGCACGTCGACCGCGAGCGCGTCCACGGCGACGTCCTGGAGCGCCGCGCAGGCGTTGTGGACGAAGAGGATGGCGCTCGTCAGCGTGACGTCGCGCGCGGGATCGACGAAGAGCAGGCCGAGCAGCGACGTGCCCATGACGAACTCGGCGAACATCACGACCGGCCGACGACGACCCGCCCGCAGCATCGGGATCCGGTCCAGCACCGGCCCCGCGACGAACTTGAACGACCAGGGGAGGTAGGCGAGGCCCAGCAGTCCGCCGATCGTGGCGTCGTCGAGCCCGAGATCGGTCAGCATCACCACGTAGCCGACCGACACGAAGCCCCAGGGCACGCCCTGCGCGAAGTACAGCGCCGGGAAGAGCAGCGTCCGCGCCCACCGGCTCTCCACCAACGTCGGTCGGTTCACCGGGCGCAGTGTACCAGTCCGTCGAGCGGCGCGTCGGCGTGGTACCCTCGGACAGGCACGGACCGAGGTGACGATGATTCCCTGCCCCAGCTGCGGACGCCACACGAGGCCGTCCACGACCGAGACCCCGTGCGTGTTCTGCGGGACGGTGAAGCCTGCCGTGAAGGCCACGGTGGCGGCCACGCTCCTGGGCCTGACGCTCGCGGGCTGCCCGACGAGCCAGGCGCTCTACGGCACCGCCGTCACCGACACCCCGGGGACGCACGACACCACGGACACCGGATCTCCCTGATCAACTCCGGCTCCGCTTCGCTTCGCCTCCGCGGGCAGCAGAGCTGCCCTTGGCGACCCACTCCTCGCGAGAAATCCCACGCTGGTTCGGGCGTCTCGACGAGTTCGCGACGATCGGGATTTTCGCGGGAGCACCAGGGATGCGGACCAGCCGCAAGGCGCAGGCCGCAGCCCGCCAGTGTGGGCGAAAGCCGTCAGGGACCGGCCGTCGCGGAGCGGGGGCCGCGTCCGTGGTGGACCGTACGGCCTCGGGTCCCGGGGGCTCTGCCGGCGGGCTCCGAAATCCACCTACCTGCGCCCCTTCACCGGGGGAAGGTGCTCTTCCAGAGCCAGCCCTCGAACGGGTTGCGCAGGTTGTCGCGGACGAGCGTGACCGGCACGTCCACGAACACCTGACCGTCGGGCACGGAGCCGGTCGCCCCCGCGGCCGCCAGGACCGGCATGGTCGCGCGGAGGATGCGTCCGCGCGCCCCACCGGTGCCAGCGCCGCCGCCGGGTCCGCTGTCCGTCAGCCACAGCTCGCCGTCCGCCGTCAGCTCCACCCCGCGCAGGAAGTCGAACGGGGCCGCGACGCCGTTCGGCACGAGGTCCGCCACGTAGGTCGGGGGCAGCGCCGGATCGGGCAGCAGCGCGACGCCGATCGTGCTCGAGCGGTCGGACGCACCGTCAGAGTGGGCCCACAACAGCCAGGTCTCGCCGTTCCACTCGCGCACGACGGCGCCGTGTGGCGTGGCGAGCGGGCCCGTCGGAGGGAAGTTCCACAGGCGCGTCGGCGCCTCGGGATCCGTGATGTCCCACATCGACAACAGGCCGCTGAAGGTCCCGCCGAGCGGCCCCGGCTGACCCAGCATCCCGCGGTGGGAGAGCAAGAGGTACCGGCGGCCGTCTCGACGGACGAGCTCCGCGCCGTTGGGGTTGCCTCCCGGCCAGTCGGCGTCGTCGTGATCCAGCGTCCGGACGGGGTCGACCGCGCTCCCGTCCCCTGCCACCCAGTCCACGTCGTTGCTGCCCACCTGCGGGACGATCACCGTGCCGTCGCCAGGGTCGCGGATGGCGTCGTGGGGGAACAGGAAGCCGTCGAGCCGGAAGTCCGCGGTCCCGCTCGGTCCGAGGCGGCCGATGGCGCCCCCCGAGGTCACGCCCGTCGTCGTGAACGACACCAGCAGCCCGTCACCGTCCGCCGACGCTCCCTCGCCGCCGCAAGCCGAGCACTCGCCGAACAGCTCCGTCCACCCGCGCCGCCACACGGCGACCCCGTCGCGGTCGAGCAGCTGCAGCGCGTCCCCGTCGGGGACGACCAGCAGGTGGTCCTCGTCGAACAGCAGGTCGTCGACGATGGTGACGCCGGAGTGCTCGACGACGGCGGTGTCCGTGTCGGCGTCGCTGTCCGCGTCGCTGTCGCTGTCGCTGTCCGTGTCGGCGTCGCCGTCGGCGGGGTCGCGCCCGTCCGTCGGGGTCTGACAGCCGAGCGCCACCAGCAACGCCCACCCGCGCATCCGACCTCCGACGCCCACCCTACCCTTCCCCGCGCGCGGCTGCGCGCCGCTCCTGGCCCGCGCGCGCCACCATCCACACCGCCACCACCCCGAACAGCAGCAGGCCCTCGGTCCCGAGCACGGCCGCCGCGAGCACGGGGCTCCCGACCTGGAACAGCACGCAGGCCTCCGCGACCGCCCAGGCCCCGATGGTCGCCGCCACCACCCACCGGCTCCGGGAGAGGGCCGAGGCCACGATCAGCACGGTTCCCCAGGTCGCGGTCGCGAGCCCGCTGCCGAGCCAGCTCCAGCCCGTGGGGGACAGGTCGCCGCCCACCTGGACCAGCGCGATCAGCGCGATCAGCGTCGGCGTGACCACCAGCACCCCGACAGCACCCAGGCGCTCGGAGAGCACCTGTCCCGCCGTCACCGCGCCCGTGACCGCGAGGCAGCCCACCACGAGCGCCGCCGTCCGCGGATCGGCGTCGGCGTCCGCCGCCAGCGGCACCGCCAGCATCCCACCCACCGTGGCCGCCCAGCACAGCCCCGGCATGCGCTCGACGACGCCTGCCACCCCGCCCACGACGAGCAGCAGCCCGGCCGACACGAGCGTCGCCCACCCGTCCAGGACGTCCACCTCGACGAGGCTCGCCACGCCCGCGGCGGCGACCACCCAACCCGCCGCCCACACGCCGTGCGACACCGTGAGCACGCCGAAGGCCCGCGCGAGGGCGCCGATCGCGAGCTGCGCGGCCGCCATCCCCAGCAGGATCCACCCGTGCCAGGCGCGGTACACGTCGTACGCCACGAGCCCGAGCACGACCATCGCCGAGCCCGTCACGAGCCAGGTCCCGACGGCGACCAGCCCGGGGAGCAAGGTGTCCAGCAGGTTCGAGCGATCGGAGACCCGGGTCTCGAGCCAGCGCTGCAGGGCCGCGCGTTGACCCGGCTCGATCAGCCCCTCCTCGACCCACTCCTGCGTGGCCCGCTCCCAGTCCACGGTCAGCGGCCGAGGTGTCGCGCCAGGATCTTCGCGCCACACAGGGTCGCGTCGTGGGGGACGGCGGTGAAGCACATCCGGATCCACGTCGGGTACGGTCCGAAGCTGTGGCCCGGGGCGACGAGCACGCCCTCCTCCACCAGATCGGCGAGGAAGCCCGGCAGGCCACGCTCGTCGAGGCGGTCGGCCACGTCCATGAACACGAAGGTCCCGGCCCTGGGTACGTCGGTGCCGAGCAGGCCCGCGACCTCCTTCGCCGTGTGGGCGTACTGGGTGCGCGCGTCCGCCGCCCACGCACGCCCCGCCTCGCCGAGGGTGCGCACCGCCGCGAGCTGCGAGGCCGTCGGCGCGGAGTAGAGCGTGTACAGCGCGGCCTTGCGGACCTCGTCCATGCCGACCTTCGGCCCCGCGATCCACCCCACCCGGTTGCCCGCCATCCCCGCCTGCTTGCTGAACGAGTGGCAGGAGAAGGTGCGCTCGGGGCACAGCGCGCGGGTCGGGACGTGCTGCCCCTCGAACTGCAGGTCCTCGTAGACGTCGTCGGCCCAGATCCACAGGTCGTGCTGCTCCGCGAAGCGCACGACCGCCGCGATCACGTCGCGCGGCATCACGTGACCCGTGGGGTTGTTGGGCGTGTTCAGGTACACCGCGACGGTCCGGTCCGTGAGCGCCGCCGCCAGCGCCTCGGTCACCTGCTCGGGGCTCGGCGCGCCCGCGTGGAACAGCGGCACCGGGACGGGCACACCCTGGACGCAGCGGACGATCCCCGCGATGAGCGGCCAGTAGGGAGCGAGCAGCAGCACCTCGTCGCCCGGCGCCACCACCGCCATCGCGATCGACCCGAGCCCGGCGGTCGCTCCGGCCGTCACGAGCACGTTCTCGGCGGAGGTGGGCACGCCGTGGCGCTCCTCGGAGCGGGCGCAGAGCGCGTCCACCAGCGCCGGCACGCCGTTCACCGGCGGGTACCGGTGCATCCCGGGGTTCTCCGCGATCGACAGGTCCTCCATCCGGCAGCCCTCGGGGGGCTCCATCCAGGTGTCGCCCACGTGGAACGGGAAGCGCTCCCCCTGGTGGTGCGACAGCCGGTGCGCGAGCGGGCTGTACACCGTGCTGGGGATGGCGGAGATGGACGGCGTCGACGAGGGAAAGCGCGGCATGGCCACCGTCTAACCCGCGCGTCGGGGACACCCGGCGCGCGACGCCGCACGACATGTGGGATAACGGCGTGCCCCCATCTGGAGTCACGCATGCTCCCCGAGCGCCTGAACGCCCTCCACGCCCTCGCCCACAACCTCTGGTGGAGCTGGGATCCCGAGGCCACCCGCCTGTGGCACGACATCGATCCCCTGCGGTTCCGCGTGTACCACCACAACCCCGTGGCCCTGCTGAACGACGTGGAGCGGTCGCGCTGGGACGAGCTCGCCGCCGACCCGGCCTTCCTCGATCGCCTGGACGGGATCGCGCGGCGCTTCCGGGCGTACCTCGGGGCGTCCGCCTGGGGCACCGAGCACGCCCGGGGCCTGATGAAGCACGGCGTCGGCTACGTGTCGATGGAGTTCGGGCTGCACGAGAGCCTCCGGCTGTACTCCGGCGGGCTCGGCGTCCTGGCCGGCGACCACCTGCGCTCGGCGTCCGACCTCGGCATCCCGCTGGTGGGCTTCAGCCTGCTCTACCGTCACGGGTACTTCCGCCAGGTCATCGACGACGGCCGGCAGCTCGCGGCGTACCCCGCGTCGAACTTCGAGCGGCTGCCCGTGAAGCCCTGCCTCGGTGCGGACGGCGCGATCGTCGAGGTCCGCGTGCCCAACGGCGACCGCGAGGTGATCGCGCGGGTGTGGCAGCTCGACGTGGGCCGCTGCCGCCTGCTCCTGCTGGACACCGAGATCGACGCCAACCACGGCGAGGATCGCGGCCTGACCCACCACCTGTACGGCGGCGACGAGAAGCTGCGCATCCGGCAGGAGGTGCTGCTGGGCTTCGGGGCGGTGGCGACGGCCCGCGCCCTCGGGCTCGACATCGGCGTGTGGCACCTCAACGAGGGGCACTGCGCCTTCGTCCCCGTCGCGCTCGTCGGCGAGCACACCCGCGACGGCGACACGTTCGAGGACGCCTGCGCCAAGGTGCGCCAGCACTGCGTGTTCACCACCCACACCCCCGTCCCGGCCGGCCACGACCGGTTCCACGAGCCCCTCGTGCGCGAGGTGCTCGGGAGCTGGTGCGACGACGTGGGGCTCGACGCCGGCGACGTGGTCGACCTGGGCCGCGTGTCGCCCGGCGATCACGCCGAGACGCTCTGCGTGACTGTGGTGGCCCTGCGCCTCGCCGCCGCCAGCAACGGGGTCTCCGAGCTGCACGGCCACGTGAGCCGCGAGATGTGGACGGCCCTGTGGCCCGAGCACTCCGCCTCCGAGGTGCCCATCGGCCACGTCACCAACGGCGTCCACGCCCCCTACTGGACCGCGCCCGAGACCCAGGCGCTGTTCGACGAGTGGCTGCCGGGCTGGCGCACGCGCCCCTGGGACCCCGAGGTCTGGGCGCGGATCGAGGAGGTGCCCGACGAGGCCCTGTGGGACGTGCGCAACCGCCTGCGCCTGCGCCTGGTCCAGCTCGTCGCCACCCGCGGTCACCGCGAGTTCGACCCGAACGCGCTCACCATCGGGTTCGCCAGGCGGTTCGCTCCGTACAAGCGGGGCAACCTCGTGTTCCGCGACCCGCTCCGCCTCAAGCGCCTCCTCGAGGAGCACGACGCGCAGCTCGTGTTCTCCGGCAAGGCCCACCCGCGCGACGAGGCGGGCAAGGAGATCGTGGCGGAGGTGGTCCGCGTGTCCGAGACCTTCGACTTCCGCGAGCGCGTCGTGCTGCTCACCGACTACGACATGTACGTCGGCCGGGTCGTGACCTCCGGGGCGGACGTGTGGCTCAACAACCCGCGCCGCCCGCACGAGGCGTCGGGCACCTCGGGCCAGAAGGTCGTCCTCAACGGCGGGCTGAACCTGTCGGTGCTCGACGGCTGGTGGCCGGAGGGCTTCGACGGGACCAACGGCTGGTCGATCGGCGACGGGCAGGAGTGGCAGGACGAGCCGGCGCAGGACGTGTTCGACGCCGAGTCGCTGTACACCACGCTCGAGCAGCAGGTCGTGAGGGAGTGGGAGGACCGCGACGCGTCCGGCCTGCCGCACACCTGGCTGAAGCGCGTGCGCCGGAGCATCGCCACCTGCGCGCCGAAGTTCACGAGCGACCGGATGGTGAGGGACTACGTCCTGAACATGTACCTTCCGCACGCCCGGTAGCCGGCCGCGGGCGTGGCCCGGTGGTCACCCTGCCCGTGCCCGTGCCAAAGAACCCGTGCCCGTGCCCGTGCCCGTGCCCGTGCCCGAAAGCGGAGTTGGTTCCGCCCCGAACGCTCGGGTGGCCGGCCTCAGGCTCCGAGCAGCGCGGAGCTCCGGGCGCGCGCCGCACGCAGCGCCTCCGCATCGGCGTGCAGGTCCTGACCGTGGCAGGGCACGAGCTCGCGGATGCGGTCCTGCCAGCGCGCCGACGCCCACCGCTCCGGGAAGCAGCGCTCGAGCACCGACAGCTGGATGCTCGCCGCGGTCGACGCGCCCGGCGAGGCGCCGAGCAGCGCGGCCAGGGTCCCATCCGAGGACGCGACGACCTCGGTGCCGAACTCCAGCACCCCGCCCTGCTCGTCGTCCTTCTTGATCACCTGGACGCGCTGTCCGGCGACGAGCAGCTCCCAGTCCTCGTCGCGCGCCGTCGGGACGAAGGCCTTCAGCGTCGCCATCCGGTCCTCGTGCGACTGGACGACCTGCTCGACGAGGTACCGGGTGAGCGCGAGGTTGTCGAAGCCAGCGGCCAGCATCGGCAGCATGTTCCGCGCGCGCACCGACAACGGCAGGTCGAGCAGCGACCCGTGCTTGAGGAAGCGCGTCGAGAAGCCGGCGTAGGGGCCGAACAGCAGCGCCTGCTTCCCGTCGATGAACCGCGTGTCCAGGTGCGGCACCGACATCGGCGGCGCCCCCACCGCGGCCTTGCCGTAGACCTTGGCGTGGTGCCGCGCGATCGTGTCCGCGTCGCGGCAGACGAGCCACTGGCCCGACACCGGGAAGCCCCCGTAGCTGCGGCCCTCGCGGATCCCGGACTTCAGCAGGAGCGGGAGCGCCCCACCGCCCGCGCCGATGAACACGAAGCGCGCGCGCACCTCCGCTTCCTCGCCGGTGTCGGGATCCTCGGTCCGCACGCACCACCCGCCGTCGCACCGCTCGATGGCGGCGACCTCCTGGAAGAAGCGCAGGTCGGCGCCCTCGGTCCGCAGGTGGGCGAACAACGCGCGCGTCAGCGCGCCGAAGTTCACGTCCGTGCCCAGCGCCATCGACGTCGCCGCGACCGGGACCGACGGGTCGCGTCCGTCCATCATCAGCGGCATCCAGGACGAGAGCACCGCGGGGTCGGTGGACCAGTCCATCCCCGCGAACAGCGGCGAACGCCGCATCGCCTCGTACCGGCGTCGCAGGAAGCCCGCGTCCGCCTCGCCCGCGGTGAAGCTGCAGTGCGGGATGGGGCGCACGAAGGCCGACGGATCGGTGAGGACCCCACGCTCCACGAACGAGGCCCACAGCTGGCGGGAGACCTCGAACGAGGACGCGATCCCGACGGCCTTCGCGATGTCCACCACGCCGTCGCGCTCGGGCGTGTAGTTCAGCTCGCAGTAGGCGGAGTGGCCCGTCCCGGCGTTGTTCCAGGCGTCCGAGCTCTCCGCGGCCGCGCGGTCCAGCCGCTCCAGCACCACGATCGAGGCGTCGGGCTCGAGCTGGCGCAACCAGCTCCCGAGGGTGGCGGACATGATGCCCGCGCCGATGAGGACGTAGTCGGTCATCCCGGGAGTAGAACATCCCCCGTCAGTGGGTGGCGTCGTACTCCGCGAGAGCGGCGTCCAGCCCGCGCAGCGTGGTGCGCACCGAGGTCTCGGTCGTGGAGCCCGCGATCAGCACGCGATCGGCCTCCTCGTGGAAGCGACGGACCAGCTCGGCCGCGAGCGCCCCCTTCCTCCGGGCGTCGCGCTCGCCCTCCCACCGCCGGTACATCTCGTCGAGCGCGACCCCGTCGGCGCCCATCGCGTCCAGCGTCCCGATGAGATCGCGATCGCCGGCGATCTGCTGGAACAGCACGGACTCGGCGTTGTTCCTTCGGTCGGCGACCTCGCGCTGGGTCACGAAGGTCCACCCGCCCAGCCCGAGCCCGCCGATGAGCAGGAGGGCGACGAGCGGCAGGACGATGCCCCAGGGGATGACGATCGGCGCGCGCGGCGCCTCCTCCTCCTCGAGGTCCGGAGCGCCGGGCGACGCCTCGCGCCGCGTCGGCTCCCAGGTCGCGCCCGCGTTGGTGGCGGGCCTCGACATCCTGCGGACCCGAGCCTCCTGGGACCCCACGCGCTCGTCCTTGTCGAGCGTCACGTCGAACCCCTGACGCACCATCGGGGGCGGCGTCTCGGCGAGCCACGACGGTCGCTCCTCGCTCGACGCGCGAGGCGCCTCCACCTTCGGCATGTAGTAGGGCGTGAGCGGGCGCACCGACCCGCTGGTGGACGGGACGGACGGCGGGGTCGGAGGCGAACCCGCCGGCGGGTTGGACTCGGGCGGAACGGAGGGCCGCTGGGGAGCCGCCCGCGCCGCGAACCAGGACGCCACCTCCTGGCGCTGCTCGAGGGGAGCCAGCGCATCCTCCGCGTCCGACCGGTCGACCAGCCCCGGACCCGGCGGATCGGGCGGCAGCGTGGCGAGCACGGCCTGGAGCGCGGATGCCAGCGGGGCGATGGTCGCGTAGCGCCTGGCCGGATCGTCCTCGGTCGCGCGTTCGATGATCGCGGCGAGCGCTGGAGGGATGTTCGGGTGCGAGCGGTGGCGGAGCCAGTAGCTCGGGTCGGTGCCGGCCATGACGACGAAGAGCGTCATGCCGATGCTGAAGACGTCGGCCCGCACGTCCACGGATCGCGCGTCCGCGACCTGCTCGGGCGCCATGAAGCCGTACGTCCCCATGGCGGAGTGCGCCATGGTCCGGTGGCTGTCGGCCGTGCGCGCGATGCCGAAGTCCACGAGCTTGGCGGTGCCATCGCGGGAGACGAGCACGTTGTGCGGCTTGATGTCGCGGTGGACGATGCCGACGGCGTGCGCCGCGGCGGCCCCGTCGCAGATCTGGAGCGCGGTCTGCACCGCGAGACGAGGTGGCAGGGGGCCCGTGCGCGTCACGCGATCGACGAGGCTGCCGCCCCGGACGCGCTCCATCACGAAGTAGACCGCGCCGTTGCACTCCGCCACGTCATAGACCCGGACCACGTTCGGGTGCTCCAGGACGGCCATGGCGCGCGCCTCGTCCTCGAACCGCAGGCGCAGCTTGGGGCTGTGGGCGAGCTTCGGCAGCAGCACCTTGATGGCGCGCTCCACGTTCAGGCGGCGATCGAACACCGCCCACACCACGGCCTGCCCGCCCTCACCCAGCTGGCGCCGAAGCTCGAACCGCCCATCGACCACGACCGCGGCGTCGGGACCACCCGTCGACATGCGCGCACTCTAGACGAGAACGGAGGCGGTGGGAACGGGTACCGAGGTACCGTGATCTTCGGCCAGGATCCGCCCATGGCCGGATCGGCACGCCAGCGGTGGCGTCCGGCGGCTGCTACGCTGTGACCGGAGACCGGGCATGCCTGCCGACGACAAGGGCCGTATCATCGTCCGAGGACCCGACGCCGAGGAGCTGGCCGCGGTGTTGCGGTGGCCCGCGTTGCCGGACGGGGGCTACGGCTTCGTCGACCTGCCGCGGGCAGCCGTCGCGCTTCGGGAGCTGTCGGCGCGCCGCGCGATCGGCAAGCTCGGGCTCGACGTGGTGCTCGAGATCGACGGGACGTGATCTGGCCCCTGTGGGCGGTGGCCGCCGGCGCGGACTGTCCGGCGCCGACCTGGCCCCCGGGCGCGGAACCCGAGCCCGCGACGGTCAGGCTCCTGGTCCGCACGGACGCCGCTGGCGCCGTCACCGGGATCGAGGAGCAGGAGGGTCCGACCGAGCTCGTGCAGTCCGCCCTCCTCGGGCTCGACGGCTGTGGACTGGCGCCGGATACGTCCACCCCGCTCACGTGGGTGGTACCGCTCCCGCCGGTCAACGTGTCCGGCGTCCTGCGCGCGCGGGGGACCGGCGACGCCATCGTCGGCCGGGTGGTGTTCGTGGGCGAGCGGGTCGCGCGCACCGACGACCACGGACGCTTCGAGCTGCGCAACGTCGCGCCTGGCGACCACGGCCTTCGGCTGGGGGACCCCGAGTGGCGCCTGCCGGCGACGACCGTCCGGGTCGAAACAGACGCGGGGCTCGAGCTCGAGCTCTGGGCGGGGCCCGGCAAGCCGCAGGACGAGCTGGTCGCGATCTACGACCGGGACGAGGGCGCGGTGGTGGCGCGCACGGTGGACCTCGAGCGGGCCGGCGCGATGCCCGGGAGCCTCGACGATCCGCTGCGGGCGCTGGCCGGTCAGCCCGGGTTGACGCGGGCCCCCTTCGACTCGGGCTGGCTGCTGGTACGTGGCGCCGACTACGACGAGGTCGGGCTGTTCGTGCAGGGCGTGCGCGTGCCGCTCGTCTACCACCTCGGAGGCTTCACCAGCATCCTGCACCCCGAGCTGGTCGATCGGGTCGACTTCTGGCCCGGGCTCTTCCCCGCCCGCTACGGGCAGGCCCTCTCCGGCGCCGTCGATCTGTCGCTGCGCCCGGTCGGCGACCGCGCCTACGCCTCGGTCGGCGCCAACGTCGTCTTCGCGTCGGTCTGGGCGGAGGTCCCCACACCGTTCGGCGGCGTGGCCGTGGGGGCGCGGCGCTCCTGGCTCGACGGCGTGCTGGCCCTGGCCGTCGGTCCCGACGCCGCCGGCATCGCACCGCGCTTCTGGGACGCGGAGCTGCACGCGACCATCGGGAAGGGGTCGCTGACCGTGTTCGGGCTCTCCGACGCGATCGACGCGCCGAGCTTCGACGGCGACGGCATCCTGACCATCGAGCAGCAGGCGGTCCAGGCGCAGGCCGTGGTCCCGGTGGGCGATGTCCGCCTCCAACCCTACCTCGCGACCACCCACCGCACGGTCACCGGCGAGGTCGGCAGCGACGTGGAGCCGCAGTCGGTGGCCGAGCTCTATCCGGGGCTGCGCATCGTGGGCGAGACCTCGCTCGACCGCCTGACGGTGGGCGCGGGCTTCGACGGGCAGCGCCACGACTTCGCGCTGACCCGGGCCGACGCGGACGCGCACGCCGCCGTGTGGACGCTCGACCCGTTCGTGTCGGCCTCGATCGACGGCCCCGTGCGGCTGTGGTCCGAGGTGCGCGGCACGCTCGACATCGTGGAGGGCGACCCGTACCAGCCCGTCCGCACGGGCCTCTCGCCCCGGGCAGGCGCCACCTTCGCGCCGCGGTCGTGGTTCGACCTGCACACCTCCTTCGGGCGGCTCGTCGCCACGCCCACGCCGACGCTCTGGCTCGGCATCGCGGACGGGGCCTACCTCGGCCTCGAGCGCTCCGAGCAGGTCACGGCGGGCACCCGGATCGGCGACGAGCGGCTCCAGCTGGACGTCGACCTGTGGACGCGGACCGCGCGGGACCTCGCCGAGCTCGAGCTCGACGGCTCCGTCGGGCAGCTCTCAGGTCGGGCGGACGGGCTCGAGTCCGCCCTGCGCGGCCGCCACCGGGACTTCGTGGCGACCGCGCTGTTCCAGCTCACCCGCAGCGACAAGCGCGAGGACGCCGACGACGACTGGGCCCCCTCGGCCTTCAAGGTGCCCGTCCGGGTCGAGCTCGCCGCGCTCCAGTCGCTGCCCCGGCGGTGGGAGCTGTCGGCGCGGTTCCGGGCCACGAGCGGCTTTCCGCGGACCTCGCTGCTCGACCTGCCCGGCCAGCCCCCGCTCTACACCCCCACCTCGGCCTACGACATCCTGCTGCAGCGGACCGTGGACCTCGATCTGCCCGAGGACCAGGCCCGCCTGGCGGCCTACCACGCCCTCGATCTGCACGTGGGCAAGGTCTTCTCGTTCCGGCGCTGGGAGCTGGCGACGGCGCTCGACCTGCAGAACGTCTACAACCGACGCGTCGTGGAGCCGGTGATCACCGGGTTCGGAGAGTCCCGCCCCTCCTACGGCTTCGGCCTGCCCGTGCTGCCCGTCTTCTCGGTGGAGGCGCGCACCTGGCCCTGACCGGAGTACCCTGCGTCCGGAGGTCGGATGGAGGACGTTCTCGTCGTCGGCGCCGGGCCCGTCGGCCTGTTCCTCGCCATCGAGCTGGTCCGCCACGGCCTGCGGCCCCGCATCGTCGATCGGCGGACCCAGCACCCGCCGCTGTCGCGCGCCATCGCGATCCAGCCCCGCACCCTCGAGGCGCTCGACGGCTCCGGGGTGAGCGCGCGACTGCTGGCCCGCGGGCTGAAGGTCCGGCGCCTGCGCTTCCGGTCCGGGAGCGCGGAGCTCGACGTGCCCCTGGACGACCTGCCGACCAGCCACCCCTACGTGCTGGTCCTGCCCCAGTCCGACACCGAGCGCGAGCTGGAGGAGCGCGCCCGGGAGCTCGGCATCCTGGTCGAGCGGGGGGTGGAGCTGGTCCACCTCGAGCGCGGCGAGGGTCCACCGCGGGTCCTGCTGCACCGCCTGTCCGACGGCGCCGAGGAGCTGCGCGTCTACCGCTGGGTCGTGGGCTGCGACGGCGCGACCAGCGCGGTGCGGCGCTGGACGGACGGCGACCTGCGGGGTCGGGAGGCCGGTGTGCGCTTCCTGATCGGGGATCTGCGCGCGACGCTGCCGCTCGGTCGCGACGAGTCCTGGCTGTACACCACCGGAGACGGCCTGTGCGCGGTGGTGCCGCTGCCTGGTGGGGAGGACCGCTGGCGCCTGATCGCCGACACGCGGGACTCCGATCCCATCGTCCCCGAGGCCGACCTGATGCGCATCGTGCTCGAGCAGCGGGCCGGCCTGCGCGCGCACGTCGAGCAGGATGGGTGGGTCGGCAGCTTCTCGGTGCTGGAGCGGGTCGAGGAGCGCTACCGGCGGGGGCGCGTCCTGCTCGCGGGTGACGCGGCCCACACCCACTCCCCCATCGGGGGCCAGGGGATGAACACCGGCCTGCAGGACGCCCACAACCTCGCGTGGAAGCTCGCGCTGGTGCTCCGTGGCCTGGCCGACGAGGCCCTGATCGACAGCTACGAGGCCGAGCGTCGACCCGTGGCGCGAGCGGTCACCCAGCAGACCGGCCAGGCCACGCGCTTCGCGGTCGCGCGCGGGGCGATCCCGCAGCTCGTGCGGGACCGGGTCGTCGGCTTCCTGGCTGGCTTCGGGCTGGTCCAGGCACCGTTCCTGAGGCGCGCGGCGGAGATCGACGTGAGCTACCGGAGCAGCCCGCTCTCGAGCGAGCACGGCTCCTCCCCCTCCCCGAGCGCGCTGCGCGCCGGCGACCACGTCCCCGACGTGCCGATCTATCGGACGCTGCGCACGAGCGGCCTGCTGCGCAGCGCCCGGCACGTGCTGCTGCTGTTCGCGGGAGCGGACCGCCCGCCCACCACGCTCGCCCGCCTGGTGGAGGTGGCCCGGCAGACCGCGCGGACCCACCCCGACACCGTCGACGTCTGGCTCGTGGTCCACGCGGGGAACGCGCCCGAGGCCTGCGCCGACGAGCCCTCGCTGCTGCTCGACCCCGACGGACACCTGAACGCGGTCTTCGGCGCGGGCGTGGCGACGGCGTTCCTCGTCCGACCCGACGGCTACGTCGGCTGGCGCTGCCACCCGATCGACGGCGAGAAGCTCCGGGAGCGCCTCAGCTGGACTTCGGAGCGAACACCAGGCTGATGGAGTCGATGCAGTAGCGGAGGTGGGTCGGGGCGGGCCCGTCGGGGAACACGTGCCCCTGGTGGCCGCCGCACCGCGCGCACGCGACCTCGGTCCGCACCATGCCGAGCGAGGCGTCTCGCGTCTCGGCGATGCGGTCCGCCTTGATCGGGCGGGTGAACGAGGGCCAACCCGTCCCCGAGTCGAACTTGTCCTGCGAGGAGAACAGCGTCAGCCCGCAGCCCGCGCACCGGTAGACCCCGTCCGCGTGGTTGTTCCAGTACGCACCGGTGAACGGGCGCTCCGTACCCTGCTCGCGGAGCACGTGGTAGGCCTCCGGCGAGAGCACGGCCCGCCACTCCTCCGGCGTCTTGACCAGCTTCTCGACCTTCTCCGGGTCCGACGGCAGATCCGGGAAGCCCGGCTTCGCAGGCGCGGCCGGGGCTTGGCCCCCCTCGGTCCCCCCGGCGGCGGCGCACGCCACGGCGGAGAGCCCGAGGACCAGGAATCGACGGCGACTCGTCATGACACCTCCCACGCCCTCTCCTGAGCTGCGGGGGAGGCCCTCGTTACACGGTCAGTGCGGCCGCTTGGCCTTGCTCCCCTTGCCGCCCTTACCCTCGCCGCCGCCGTCGCCGCCAGCGGGGGCCTTGCCCTCGCCCGCCTTGCCCTTGCCGGCCTTGCCCTCGCCGCCGCCGCCCTTGCCGGCGACGAAGCCCTCCCCGAAGGTGTCGAGGGCCTTCGCCACGTCCGTGACCGCGTACCCGGTCTCCTTGTCGTGGACGGAGGCGAACACGCGGCCGATCTTCGCGTCGACCTTGGTGACCTTGGCCTCGGTGTACGTCCCGACCCAGGGGACCTGGACGGTGTCACCCACCGCGTACGTCACGCCGGGGTCGATGGGCATGCACTGGTCCACCGTCCAGGCCGACAAGCGGCCCGCGAACCCGAGGGACAGCAGCTTCTTCGGGGTCAGTGCGACCAGCACACCGTGCTCGACCTTGTCGCCGGACTTGCAGGCGACGGAGACGCCGACGCGCCCTGCCTCGAGCGCCCGGAAGCGGTCGGCCTTCCACGCATCGTCCTTCTGGCCGACCCCCGCGGGGTTGTCGAGGTCGAGGTCGAGGTCGCGCACGACCGGCTCGGTCGCCGTGCCCGAGACCACGATGGCCCGCTGCAGACCGCTACCCGACTCCCAGTGACCGAGCAGCAGGTCACCGACCTTGGCCTCCTGGGCCCTGGGGATGGGGATGATGAGCGAGTTCGGGATGGTGAACTCGGTGCCCGCGAGCGACTTGACCTTCGACTCCGCCGGTCCGGGCTCCAACATGGTGGCGCCATAGAAGATGAAGGTCGCCTTGTCGATGCCGTCGGACACGGCGCGGTCGAAGAAGTCGCGGCTCGGTGCGAGCACGAAGTCACCTTCCGCGGCCGTCGTCTTGACCACGGGGAAGTCCAGTCCCGGGATGGTGCCGGGCTGCGCCTCGACCGGCTCGGGAACGGGCGCCGGCTCGGGCTCGGGCGGCGGGGTGCTGCTCCCGGAACAGGCGAAGAGCGTCAGGACTGCGATCATGGGTCTCCCTCCGGGTCGGGAGCCTACGGCGTTCAGGTCGCCGCGTCGATCGCGCGCTGCAAGGGGGAACGTGTCCGGACGCCACACCGCTTCGCGATGTCCCGCGCCTCGTCGAGATCAGCGGCCGCCTCGTCGTTCCGATCCCCCAGGCGGCGGAGGCGCGCACGCGCGCAGAGGGCGTGTCCGAGGGCCGGCGCGAAGCCCGCCGAGCGAAGCTCGTCGATCGCACGCTGGAGGACCTCCTCGGCCTGCGCCTGGCTGCCGCTGGCGTCCATCACGCGCGCCAGCTCGACCCGCGCGAGCGCGGCCCACCCGACGCTCCGACCCGCGAGGTCCTGCACCGCCGTCTGCAGGCGTTCGAGCGCGCTGTCCGGCTCGCCCTCGCGCACGCTGCGGCGACCGAGCAGGGTCATGACCCGGCCGAGCCGCGCCCCCGCCGTCCGGCGAGCGGCGGGCAGCAGCGCCAGGAGTCGCGCCGTGGCCTCCTCGTGGTGGCCTTCGTACAGCTCCAGCGCGGCGAGACCCAGGTGGGCCTCGGCGAGCGCCGTCGGGTGTCCCTGGGCGTGCTTCAGCGCCTCCTCGAGCACGGGCCGAGCGTCGCGCGCGCGCCCGAGCTCGAGGTGGACCGCGCCCAGCCGGACCAGCGTGAGCGCCAGGGCCTCGGCGTCGGACTCGCCGCGTCCGCGGGCGGCCGCCTCGACCAGCCGACGTTGCACCCGCTCCGCGTCGTCGAGGTGTTGCAGGGCCAGATCGAGGGCCCCCGTCCACAGCTCGAGATCGCCGAGCGCCGAGGCCACCGTCGCCTCGCGCGTGGCGTCCCCGGCGGCTCGGACCTCGCGCAGGGCCTCCTCCAGCATCGCGCGCGCCTCGTCCGGGTGCCCGAGGTCGAGGTGGAGGGCGGCGAGCTCGACCCGTCCGTCGGCCTCCGCCTCCGTCTCCCGCAGCTGGTGCAGGGTGGCGAGCGCCGTCGTCAGCTGGGCCAGTCCGCCCCGGGCGTCGTGCAGCTCGATCATCACGCGGCCGAGCAGTCGTCGCGCTCGCGCCTCGCCCGCCCGATCGCTGGCCGCCCCGAGACGCTCGATCGCGACCCCGAGGTGCTCGTGGGCGTCCTCCAGCTGCCCTTCGGCGACCATCGCCTCGGCGAGCCGGAGCCGCACCCGCCCCGACAGGTGGGGATCGCACGTGGCCTCGGCGATCCGCAGCCCGTGCTGGATGTTCCCGATGGCGCTCCCCGCGGCGCGCAACAGGGCCTCCGTGCGCCGGTCCCCGCAGCGGACGCTGAACACCAGCGCGCGCTCGCGGTGCCGGATCGCCTCGGTCGACATGCCGGCGAGCGCGCAGATCTCCGCTGCGGCGCTGTGGGCGAGCGCGAGCTGTGGAGGCGCCAGCCCCTCCATCGCGAGCACCAGGGAGGCGGCGCCGAGGGCCGCGGACACCGGCATCCGGTCACGGAGGATGGCGACCATCGCGAGCAACAGGGAGGTCGCCGCCCGCTGTTGTCCCCGCTCCACGGCGTCCTTCAGCGCGCCCAGCAGATCGGGGACCTCCTCCTCCAGATCCGACGGCGCGAAGCCCTCGACGCGGCGCTCGATGGCGCCGAGCGCCGGCCCCGTACCGAGCTGGGCGAGGTGCATGGCCCGCCTGAGCGCGGAGAGCTCGAGGTCCAGGCTCGGGCGGGAGGCCAGGATCCAGCCACGGACGTGCATCGGCACGCGGTACCGCATCTGGTCCGACACGCCGCCGACGACCTCCTCCACCAGGCCCGCGTCGTCGAGCTCGGCGAGCACACCGGAGGCGAAGGGAGCCTCGGGCCACGCGGACAGATCGAGGACCGCCGCGGCCGCTTCGATCCCGAAGGGCCCCTCGATCACCGCGAGCTGGCGCAGCGCCACAGACGCCCACTCGGGCGACAGCTCCCGCACCACCTCCAGCATGACCACCAGGCCGTCGCGACGCAGGGAGAGGCGCTCCTTGACGCGCGTGGTCAGCGACTCGAGCGAGGCGCCTCGGGTCAGCGCCCGCCCCGCGAGGCCGATCGCGCCAGGCCACCCCCGCAGGCGGACCGCCAGCTCGACCGCGAGCGGATCGTGCGCCAGCGCCGGCCGATAGGCCCTGAGCCCCAGCAGCTCGGCCCCGACGGTCCCACCGAGGGGCTCGAGGACCAGGCGGCGCGCGGCGCGGAGCCCAGGCAGCAGCCCGACGATCAGGAAGCGCGCCTCGGGCGCCTGGGACATCCACTCGCCCACCGCGGGAGCGAGCGTCTCGGAGCTCTCCTCCCTCGCCTCCAGCACGACGACGACCTTCCCCCGCCGGGACAGCACGCGCCCGAGCCGCGTGTTCGGCTCGACGGGATCGAGCCCGACCCCGAGAGCGCACGCCATGGCCCAGGCGTGGGCGCCCGCGTCCGCCATCCCGCCGGGATGGACGTGGAGCACGGCGTATCCGAGCTCCTCCGAGAGGCGGGCGGCGACGGCCGACGCGAGCTGGGTCCGACCGATGCCGGGCGGTCCGTCCAGGACGATGGCGCGTCCGGCCCCCTTGAGCTGGCGGACGATCCCGTCCACCTCCTCGGCGCGACCCACCAGATCGGCGGAGGGCGCCACGGCCGGCGTCGAGAACGGCTCGAGCTTGCGGAACGCGTCCACCGGGACCGCCATGCCCAGCCCGCCGACGGGCGCACCCAACGCCCGCAGCGCCTCACCGAGGTCCCTGGCCGTCCGCCAGCGATGGGCAGAATCTCGCCGGAAGCAGGGATAGAGCACGTCTCCCAGGCCCGGTTGTGCCTGATCGAGGGCGGCCAGGAAGCCGGGCTCGGCCAGCCGATCCTCCACCCGTCGGACCTCGGACCGATCGGCGAACGGCGGCTTGCCGGTGACGAGCGCATGGAGGGTGCACGCCAGGCCGAAGAGGTCGACGCTCGGATCGGCGAGCGGATCGAGCGCGTCCTCGGCCGCCCAGGCCCCGGGCGGGACCAGGCGCCAGAGCCCGATCCCCCCCAGCGTCACCCGCCCGTCGCGCTCCACGATCACGTTGGCCGGCCGGACGTCACGATGCAGCAGGCCCGGGACGGTCGCGCCGTCGCCGAGACCGAGATCCGCGAAGTCGTGCAGCTCGAGCTCGTGGAGGTGCGTGAGCGCATCGCAGAGCTGGAGGGCCACGTCGAGGACCGCCGACGCCGGCAACCGCCCGAGCAGCGTGGCGAGCGAAGGGCCGCCGGAGAGCGGGGTCACCACGTACCAGGGCTGATCGTCGGGGACGATCGGACCGAGCGTCCTCGCCACCCCGGCAGGCGTGGCCGACAGGGGCGATGGCGGCGCGATCTCGGGTCCCGCGGGACCGGCATCGAGCACCGGGCGGAGGTGGGGCGACCGCACGCGACCCGCCATCCGAAGCTCGCGCAGCCACGCTGCCCGATGGCGAGGATCGAGGATCGAGCGCACGATACGGAGCAGGACGCGCCGCCCGCCCACCTCGGGGGCGGCCTCCCAGATCTCCGCGTCGGGCTCCCCGGGGAGGGGCCGGAGAAGGTGATAGCCGCGGACGCTCGGGGTGGACAAACCGCGTCACCATACGACGCGGGCGTCCCCCCCGAAAGGCGTCCGGGGCATCAGCCCTTCACACACACGATCTGGCGGAGCTCGTGCACGACGTCCACGAGATCGCGCTGGGCCTCCATGACCGCGTCGATCGGCTTGTACGCCATCGGCGTCTCGTCGATCACGCCGTCGTCCTTGCGGCACTCGACACCCGCGGTGGCACGCTCGTGGTCCTCGCGCGTGAAGCGACGGCGCGCCTCCGCGCGGGACATCGAGCGCCCCGCCCCGTGGGAACACGAGTGGAAGGACTCGGCGTTCCCCTTGCCCGCCACGATGTACGAGCGGGTGCCCATGGACCCCGGGATGATGCCGAGATCACCCACCCGAGCCCGGACGGCGCCCTTGCGCGTGACCCAGACCTCCTCGCCGAAGTGGTGCTCCTTCTCCACGTAGTTGTGGTGGCAGTCCACGACCTTCTCGTCGGTCTCGAACGGCCCGAGCACCTCGCGCATGGCCCGCAGGGCGGCACGCGTCATCAACGCGCGGTTGGCCCGAGCGAAGTCCTGCGCCCAGCCGACGGCGCGCAGGTACGCGCCGAAGAGCGGGGTCCCGTCCGGGAGGTAGGCGAGATCCTGGTCCGGCAGGCGGACGAACCAGCGCTCCATCTCCCGGCGAGCCAGGCCGATGAACGTGGTGCCGATGCGGTTGCCCACACCGCGCGAGCCCGAGTGCAGCATCAGCCACACGCGGTCCTCCTCGTCCAGACAGACCTCGACGAAGTGGTTGCCCGTCCCGAGCGTGCCGAGGTGGTTCGGCCCGTTGCCACGACGGATGCCCGGCGTGCGCGCGCAGATCTCCTCGAAGCGGGGCTCGAGCGAGGCCCAGGTCGCGCCCACCTCGTCCGGCAGGTCCTTCCAGGCACCGACGTCACCGGCGCGGCCGTTGTCGGACCGACCGTGCGGGATCGCCGCCTCGATCGCCGACCGCACCGCGCCGAGCGACTCCGGCAGCCGCGCCGAGGTGAGCGACGTGCGCACGGCGACCATGCCGCAGCCGATGTCCACGCCGACCGCTGCCGGGACGATGGCACCGCGGGTCGCGATGACCGAGCCGACCGTCGCACCCTTCCCGAGGTGCACGTCCGGCATCACCGCGACGTGGCGGTGGACGAAGGGCAGCGCGGCGATGCGGCGCACCTGCTCGCGCGCGGCGTCCTCGACCGGGACCCCGCGGGTCCAGGCCTTGATCAGCCCCGCACCGGCACCCTCGAAGACCTCGTAGCCACGCTCCATGACGACCTCCTGCTCTCTGCATTCCAAGGAGCGTGCCATCGGGCTTCAACATCGTCCCCATCGACGTCGTAGCCCAATCCACCGAACGACGGGCGCACCTGGATCTAGCAGTCTGTATCGTCATCGATACGGAGAGAGCGCATGCGCAAGGTCGTGTTCGGGTTCTTCGGGACGCAGCTGGACGCGCCGTCCCGGGCCAACCGCTGGGAACGGTGGCGGCCGACGGTGTCCCTGTTCCAGCAGCCGGACCTCACCGTCGACCGGCTCGATCTGGTCGTGCCCGACGCGGCCCGCGCGGCGACCCTGGTGGCGGACGTCCGCGTCCTGTCGCCCGACACCGAGGTCGTCCTCCACGTCCTGCCGCTGCAGAACCCCTGGGACTTCGAGGAGGTGTACGCGGCGCTGCACGACCTGGTCCGCGGGCGGCGCTTCGAGGAGGACGAGGAGCTGCTGGTGCACATCACCACCGGCACCCACGTCGCCCAGATCTGCCTGTTCCTGCTGACGGAGGCGCGCTTCCTGCCGGGGAAGCTCCTGCAGACCGGCCCCCCGCGAGGCGACGCGAAGGTGGGGACGGTCGACGTCATCGACCTCGATCTCGCGCGCTACGACCGTATCGCGCAGCGCTTCGACCGCGATCAGCAAGCAGGCACCTCGTTCCTCAAGGCGGGCATCGACACCCGCGACGAGGGGTACAACGCGCTCATCGATCGGATCGAGCGCGTCGCGGTGGTCTCGTCGGCGCCGATCCTGCTCACGGGGCCGACGGGGGCGGGCAAGTCGCGGCTGGCGCGGCGGATCTACGAGCTCAAGCGCGCGCGACGCCAGATCTCCGGTCCGCTCTGCGAGGTGAACTGCGCGACGCTCCGCGGCGACCAGGTGAGCTCCGCGCTGTTCGGCCACCGGCGCGGCTCCTTCACGGGCGCGACCGGCGACCGTCAGGGCCTGCTGATGGCCGCGAACGGTGGCGTGCTCTTCCTCGACGAGATCGGCGAGCTCGGGCTGGACGAGCAGGCGATGCTCCTGCGGGCCATCGAGGAGGGTCGCTTCCTGCCGGTGGGGGCGGACCGCGAGGTGGAGAGCCGCTTCCAGCTGGTGGCAGGCACGAACCGCGACCTCCGGGCGGCCGTGCGGGAGGGTCGGTTCCGCGAGGACCTGCTGGCGCGCATCGACCTGTGGACCTTCCGCCTCCCCTCCCTCCGCGAGCGGCTGGCCGACCTCGAGCCCAACCTCGACCACGAGCTCGAGCAGTTCACGCGCGCGAGCGGGCGTCGGGTGGCCTTCAACCGGGAGGGGCGCGAGGCCTTCCTCCGATTCGCCACGGGGCCCGGAGCGGCGTGGGCAGCGAACTTCCGCGACCTGGCGGCCGCCGTGACCCGGATGGCGACGCTGGCGGACGGTGGGCGGATCGGGCGCGCGTTGGTCGAGGAGGAGGCGGATCGGCTGCGGTCCAGCTGGTCCGACGGACCTCGTCGGGATCGGGTCGCCGCCGTGTTGGGCGAGGCGGCCGAGGCGCTCGACCGCTTCGACCGCGTCCAGCTCGAGGACGTCCTCGAGGTCTGCGCCTCGTCACGGTCGCTGTCCGAGGCGGGACGCACGTTGTTCGCCGCCTCCCGCGAGCGCCGCACGACGACCAACGACGCGGACCGCCTCCGGAAGTACCTCGCGCGCTTCGGCCTCACGTGGAACGAGGTCCAGCCGTGAGGTCCGGACGGCGACCTCAGGTGGACAGGGAGGCCTGGAAGCCCGCGATGTCCCGCACGGCGATCAGGACGACGGTGACGTTGTCCTTGCCCCCCGCGTTGTTCGCCATGCGGACCAGCCGCTGCACCGCCTTCTCGGCGTCCCCCTCCTCGGTCAGGACGCGGGCGATGACGGCGTCGTCCTTCACCATCTTCGTCAGACCGTCGGAGCACAGGACGTAGATGTCGTCGACGCGGGGCTTGCAGAGCAGCAGGTCCACCTTCACCCCGGCGTCCACCCCGAGCGCGCGGCTGAGCTGGTGGGCGACCTTGCCGCCGAACCCGAGGTTCCCCATCGTGTGGTCCGTCGTCAGCTGCCGGAATTCGCCGTTGCGGAGCCGGTAGCAGCGGCTGTCTCCGACGTGGCCGATGTACAGCCGCTCGTTCCGGGGGGCGAAGCGGGCGCAGACCACGGTCGTGCCCATGCTCTTGAGCTCGGGCTCCGACGCCGCGCGCTCGTGGATCGCCCGGTTCGCCATCTGGATGGCGACCGCCAGCTCGCCCGCCCGCCGGGACACGTCCTCGGGGAGGGGGAAGTCGAACCGCTGCTGCTCGAACGCCTCGGTGATCGTGTCGCAGGCGAGCTGCGCGGCGATCTCCCCGCCCTGGTAGCCCCCCATCCCGTCCGCCACGACGTAGAGGTGGTGCTGGTCGAGCACCGCGTACCGATCCTGGTTCTCCGTCCGGCGACGCCCCGTGTCGGTCTGGCCCGCGGCGCTGACGAGGAACACCTTCGACACGAGCGTCGGGCCGTCGACCTCGGCTTCCGGATCCGTCACGATCGGCACCGTCTCCCCCTCGCCCGTGCGCTCGCGCGAGAAGGCCTCGAAGGGGTCGACGGGTGCGGGCCGGGCCGGGCGCGGCGGGGGCACCAGGCCGTCCACCGACACCGTGATCATCGTCACGTCGTCGTCATCGTCCACCATCGGTCCGAGCTGGTCCGGGGGGAGGCTCGACGAACGGACCGCGGCAGGAGGTGGCGCGGAGGCTGGCTGGGGCGCGGGCGCGGGCGGGGACGCAACCTCCCGCGCGGACCGCGCGCGCCACACCAGCTGCAGCACCACCAGGCCGATCACGAGGCAGACGACGACCGCGATGATTGCCGAAGCCACGATCAGCAGGACGGTCACGAGCGACATGCCGTCGGTCTCCGGTGACAGCCTACACCAGCCGACCACCCCGTCAGACCCTGTCGCGTAACGCCTGCGTCTCATGCGGTGTCGCGCCGGCCGCCTCGAGCTGCTCGAGGATGCGCCTCGCATCGCTCGTTCGCCCCCGCCCCACCATCCGCAGCCCCTCCGCGAGCAGCCCCGCTCGGTCCAGGAAGGCCCTCGCCCACGGCCGGTGCTCCATCGAGCGCACGGCGGCCAGGGCCAGCGCGGCACGTTCCTGGGCGGCTGCATCTCCCGCGTCCACCGCCAGCACCAGCTCCTGCAGCGAGATCTCCACGTCGATCAGCTTCACCAGCTCGTCGTTGTACCGGTCGAACGAGCCTCGGGCCTCGTCCAGGCGCCGGATGGCGGCGGCGCTGTCGCCACGACCCGCCTCCCACGCCGCCACGGCCCGCGCGTACCCCACCTGGACCTCCCAGAGCTCGTTCTGGAGGCGGGCCTCGAGCTCGATGACCGCGCCGGCCTCACCCAGCTCGCGGTGCGCGAGGCCAGCGACCACCCAGGCCCCGACCGGGGGGCGTCCCTTCTTCTTCTTCTCGAGCGTGGGGGAGACCGCGGCCACCGCGTCCTCGTAGCGCTTCGACGCGATCAGCCAGCGGCCCCGCTCCACCGCCACCATCGCCTCGTCGGGGGCCAACGCCGCCCAACGCTTCCAGGCCGACTCGCTCTCGGCCAGCTTCCCCGACTCCCGAAGCACGATCGACCGCGCCCAGTCACCGATCCCGCGGCCCGGGAAGTCGCGCTCGAGCGACGCCGCGTGCGGAGCCGCCGAAGCGCAGTACGGGCCCGGACACGCGGTCGCGACGTACATCACGCGCGCCTCGAGGTCGTCCGGGTGGGTCACGAGCCACTCGTCAGCCCGCGCCGGGTCCGAGAGCATGTCCAGGAAGACGCGCGAGCGATCGCTGTCCCCGTCGGCGCGGGTCCCCTTGTCCAGCTCCTCGCGCTCCGGGTACCAGGCCTCGCGGGCGCGGTGGGCCGTCGACGACAGGATCTCGGCCTCGGAGCCCTGGACCGCGAGGAAGAAGTCCGCCTCGTACATGGCGTCCAGGAAGCGCCCGTCCAGCAGGCGGTCGCGACCCTTCTCGGGCAGCCGCTTGGGGGGCACGCCGAAGGGGGTGGGCGGCGCGGCCTCGGGCGCCACGGGGGCCGCGGGCACCGGTACCACCACGGTCGTCGGCTCGGGGGGCCGCGAGAGAACGACCACCAGCAGGAGCGCCACGACCACCGCCGTGAGCGCGGCGACGGCGCTGCCCGCGACGACCGCAGGCACCCATGTCGGCATCGCGGCGGGCGCGACCGCGGGCACGTGGACCGGGGGCTGAGGCGGCAGCGACTCGGAGGGCACCTCGGAGGGGAACGAGGTGACCTGGGCGACCGGTGCGGGTCGCGGGGCCGGCGCGGTCGGCGCGGGCTCTGCCACCCGCGTCTCCGGCGCCCAGGTCTGGGGCGCATCGGAGGTGGCCGCGCTGGCCGGCACGGAGGAGGCCCCGCGCGAGCTCGGAGGCGGCGCCAGCGACATCACGCGGTCCACGAGCGGATCGATCACCGGGACCGTCCGCTCACCCCACAGGGCACACAGCGCGACGGCGTCCGCGGGCCGCTCGTCGAGGTCCACGGTGAGCGCCCGCTCGATCGTGTGGCGCATGCGATCCGGGAGATCCGGGCGGAGCTCGTGCAAGGGGACGTGCTCGCCGGAGGCGATGGCCTTGAACAGCTCGAGGCGATCGGCGTGCTGGAAGGGCAGGTGGCCGGCGGCGAGCTCGTACAGCAGCACCCCGAGCGCCCACACGTCGGCGCGCTCGTCGACGCTCTTCGCGTCGCGCACCTGCTCGGGCGCCATGTACTGGGGTGTGCCGAGGTGAGCGCCCGTCCGCGTCGCGCGCGGCCCCTCGTCGTCGAGCGCGACCGCGAGCCCGAAGTCGCTCACCTTGGGGACGGGCTTCCCCTCGCGGATCGCCACCAGCACGTTGGCGGGCTTGAGATCGCGGTGCACCAGCCGGTGTCGGTGGGCCTCCGCCACGCCGGCCAGGATGCCCGCACCCAGCTGGTCGATCTGTTCGACGGACAGCGGCGGACCGCCGACCAGCGCCGCGAGCGAGGGCCCCTCGACCATCTCGAGCACGAGGCCCGGCAGCCCGCCGACCTCCACCTGGTCCGTCACCGCCACCACGTTCGGGTGATGGATCTGCCCCTGCAGCCGGCCCTCGCGGAGCATCCGCTCACGGACCGTCCCGGACGAGATCGCGAGCACCTTGAGCGCGTGCGAGGTCCCGAGCCCCAGGTGGTACACGCGGTACACCGTGGCCATCCCGCCGCGCCCGAGCAGCTGGTCGACCTCGTAGCGACCCGCGATCACGGTGCCGGCGGCCAGATCCACGTGCTAGCCGCGCGCGCTGCTACAGCTCATCGACGAGCCACGGACACAGCACGTAGGGGTTGACCGCGCGCTGCCGGGCCTCGATCGCGAGCGCACGGTCGATCTCGGCCTGGTCCACCACGTCCTGTGCGCTCCACGCCTGGTACAGGTCCAGCGTCGCCGCGTCGATCGAGTACCCGTACTGCAGCGAGAAGTAGAGCATCGATCTCGACACGTTGCCCTTGTGCGCGTCGCGTGGCTCGAAGACCGTGCGCAGGCTGCCGTCCGTCCCCCGCTGGCTGCCGCCCTCGGACCAGTTCGCGCTCGTGACGATGCCGAAGGGCAGGTTGCCGCGGACCGAGTTCGCGTCGCTGTCCGTCGGGTACAGGTGGTTCAGATCGCACCGCGCGGGGATCGTGTCCGCGCCCATGCTCTGCGGCCACGAGTGCTCGGTGTTCATGTCCGTCGCGTCCGGCTTGCTCGACCCCACCGGCGTCGTGCGACCGGTGTACACGCACTCGACCTCGCCGTTGTGCTTGTCGAGATCGACGAACATGAAGGTGGTCTCGGTGGAGTAGTCCCGGCAGGTGTTCGTCTCCAGCAGGTTGCGGAGCTCGTCGGTCAGCGTCGAGCCCGTGAGGTTGCGCGTGGAGAACCAGAAGCCCTCCGCGTCGCACAGCTGGCAGGCCGGGCTCTCGTCCGGGAGCGGCGCACCGTCACAGTCGTCGTCGATCTCGTTGCAGCGCTCGCGGGCGTTCGGGTGCCGGTTCGGGTCGTTGTCGTCGCAGTCGTCGCACTGGTTCGAGCCGTCCGCGTCGGCGTCGATCGACGTGCTGCACCCGGTCGTGTCGTCGTCGTCGTCGTCGTCGCCCACCTGGGTCGCGGTGTCGTCGTCGTCGTCGCCGGTCACGTCGTCGTCGTCGTCACCGGTGGTCACGTCGTCGTCGTCGTCACCCGGCCCGGTGCCGGGAGGGGTCCTGGAACAGGCAGCGAGCAGGAGCAGCAGGGGGGCGATGCGCATGCGCCTAGGTTGCCACGCGGCGGCCTCGCTGTCACCGGGTGCAATCGCCCACCCCGGTGTGCGGTGGCACACTCCTCGTCACGGCCGAACGCCGATCATCCGGAGACCCGGGCGGCCCGGGGCTTGCAGCCGGCGGCGTGGGCGAGGAGGACCGATGGGACTGCTGGATCTGACCGACGAGTGCCGGGAAGCGGTGGATCGTTGGGACGGCCACGTGGGACCTCCTGCCAGGGAGAACCGCGGCAAGGTCGGCATCCGGGTGTTCCGGAGCGACTTCGTGGAGCGCTGGTTCGCCACGTCGCACCCCGCGCTGCCGGGGGTGTGGTTCGGCGCCTTCATCGTGTGGGGTCTCGTGGTGGGCTTCGTGAACCCGTCGGTCGGCGTGGTCGCGGGGCTCGGCCTGTACGTGCTGGGCGTGCTGGCCTGGACCCTGCTCGAGTACACGCTCCACCGCTGGGTGTTCCATCTGGTCCCCCGCCCCGACTTCAACAGCAAGCTCCGTCAGTTCATGGCGCACGGGTACCACCACGAGTTCCCCAACGATCCGTGGCGACTGGTCGCTCCGCCGCTCATGAGCTGGCCGATCGCGATCGTGGTCTGGTTCCTGTACCGGGCGGTGCTGGGTCCGGACCTGATGTGGCCGCTGTTCGGCGGCACCTGCGCCGGGTACCTCGCCTACGACTGGGTCCACTACTACACGCACCACTTCACGCCGACCTCGGGCATCGGGAAGACCCTGAGGCGGCTCCACATGGTGCACCACTTCGCCAACGCCGACGCCAATCACGGCATCAGCAGCCCGCTCTGGGACTTCGTGTTCCGGACCTACCAGGCCCGCGGACAGGCGCAGGGCTCCTCGGCGGAGTAAGCCTCCCTCCGGGGAGCGTCGTCGTGGACGAGGTGAAGGCGCTGCTGCGCCTCGCGTGGCCAGCGATCCTGGGTCAGCTGGGCCTGATGTCGATGGGCCTGGTCGACCTGTGGCTGGTCGGGCCGCTCGGCAAGGAGGCGACCGCCGCGGTGGGCCTCGGCAACACCGTGTCCTTCGGCACCTTCCTGCTCTGCATGGGTGTGGTGCACGGTGCGGACCCGCTCGTCGCCCAGGCCTACGGTGCGGATCGCCCCCGGACCGCGGGGACGGCCGCCGCGCGCGCTGGCGTGGTCGCGCTGCTCCTGGCAATCCCGGTGCTCGTCGTGCACCTGGCGGGCGCCCCCCTGCTGCGGCTGCTCGGGCAACCCGAGAGCGTCGTGCCGCTGGCCGCCGACTACCTCCAGGCGCTGTGTCCGGGCATCGTCCCGATGCTCCTGTGGCACGCGACCCGCCAGCTGCTGCAGGGCAAGGGCGTGCTGTTGCCCACCACCATCACCATCCTCGCCGCCAACCTGCTCAACGTCGTCGCGGTGGGCGCGCTGATCGGCGGCTGGGGGCCGGTCCCCGCGCTCGGCGTCTTCGGGGCCGGCCTCGGGACCTCGATCGTGCGCACGGCGATGTTGCTGGCGCTCGTCGCCATCACCCTCCCCCACCTCCGCGAGGCGCTGCCCGACGACGTCGTCTTCGACGTTCGCACGTTGGTCCGGGTCGCGGGCGAGACGCTGCCCGTGTCGCTGCAGATCGGGCTCGAAGTCTGGGCCTTCAACGCCGGCTACGTCCTCGCCGGCCTGCTCGGCGACACCCAGGCCGCCGCTCACACCGTGGCGATGGGCGCCGCGTCGACCTCGTTCATGGTGCCGCTCGGGATCAGCGCCGCCGCGGCCACGCGCGTGGGCAACCTGGTGGGCGCGGGGCGGGACTGGCGACGCGCCGGACGGACCGCGGTCGGGCTCGGCGCGCTCGCGATGAGCGTCCCCGCGGTGATCTTCCTGACGATGCCGACCGCCATCGCACGGATCTACGCCACCGACGCCGACGTCATCGCGCTCGTCGGCATCATCCTGCCCATCGCCGCGCTGTTCCAGCTGTTCGACGGGACCCAGGTCGTGAGCTTCGGGGTCCTGCGTGGGCTCGGCGACCTGCGCGTCCCCGCCCTGTTCAACGTCGTCGGCTACTGGTTCGCGGGCCTGCCGCTCGCGGGCGTGCTGATCTTCGGCCTCGGCTGGGGACTGCCGGGGATGTGGGTGGGGTACACCTGCGCGCTGGCCATCGTCGCCACCCTGCTGGTGGCGCGCCTGCTGCGGCATGGTCGGGCCACGCTGGTTACGGACCCGACATGATCGCCTGGGTGCTCGCTGGATGTCACGGTTCGACGCCCACCGCGGGCGACGACGACGACGACGTGACCACCACCGATCGGTACGCGGACATCAGCCCGCTCCACGCGTTCGAGGACGTGGCCTTCGAGGGGGAGCGCGTCAGCTACTGGATCCCGGACGAGCCTCGCGCCGTGCTGATGCCGCTCCACGGCTCGGGCGGGGGCTTCGACACCATCACGCAGATCGACTGGATCGCGCTGTACAACCTGCTGGAGGCCGAGAGCGTGGCGGTCGTGCTGACCCAGTCCCGCGACCGGGTCGACGGCGTTTGGGAGCTGGAGCCGGTGGACGTGGACAACCCGGACATCCAGTGGCTCGGGAGGCTCCGCGACCACCTCGTCGCCACCACGCCGCTCGCCGAGGACACTCCCGTGCTCTTCACGAGCTTCTCGAACGGCGCCCACTTCGTCACCCGCGCGGTGAACGTCCTGGACGACGAGGGCTGGGACATCCGGGCGTTCTCGGCGCACCAGGGCAAGAGCTACCAGGAGGGCGCCGTCCCCGGGTTCTTCGTCTCCGCCGAGAACGACGAGACCGGCGCGACCGGCGCCGAGTACGTGGACGCCTCCGAGCGGTGCGAGGCCTCCACCGGCGTCCCCTGCCCCGCCGTGATCGGCACCGAGATCCCGCTGGATCCGCGTTGGTTCGCGCGGCTCCCCCGGTACGACGAGGAGCAGAGCGGGCGGCTGTTCGACGAGCTCGTGGAGATGGGCATCGTGGACCCCGACGGTCGGCGCCTGATCGACCTGGCGGACCTCGAGCAGGTGCTCTCGGTCTACGAGCACGACTCGAAGGCGCCCGATCCGAGCATGGTGAGCGCCCAGCTCCGGGTGGTCTGGGCGACCCATCGCTTCAGCTCTCAACACGTGCGGCAGGAGGCCGACTTCCTGCTCGGGAGGCTGTGAACCGTGCCGGAACTGCTGCGTCGTACGGCCATGCCCTGCTCCGTGGAGGAGCTGTTCGACTGGCACGCGCGTCCGGGCGCCTTCGAGCGCCTGAACCCGCCGTGGGACCCCGTTCGCGTGCTGTCCCGGAGCGGCGAGGGTCTCGACGCGGGCCAGCGGCTCGAGCTGGAGGCGCGCTTCGGCCCGGTGCCCGTCCGCTGGGTGACCGTGCACACCGCCTGCGAGCGGCCGGGCGGCTTCGTCGACGAGCAGGAGTCCGGCCCCTTCGCGAGCTGGCGGCACGAGCACCGCTTCCTGGCCGAGGGCGAGGGCTCGGTCCTCGAGGACCACATCCGCTGGGAGGCGCCGCTGGGCGCGGTGGGCGGCGCGGTCACGGCCGTCACCGTCGCGCCGCGCCTCGAGCGAGCCTTCGCGTTCCGACACCGCCGAACCCACGACGACCTCGTCCGCCACCGCGGCGTCCGCCCCCGCCGCGTGGCGATCACCGGCGCGACCGGGATGGTCGGTACGGAGCTGTCCGCCTTCCTCACCACCGGCGGGCACGAGGTGTTGCCGGTCAGCCGACGCACGGGGATCCGCTGGGACATCGATCGCGGCGAGCTCGAGGCGGAGGCGCTGGAGGGCGTGGACGCCGTCGTCCACCTCGCGGGCGAGTCGGTCGCGAGCGAGCCCTGGAGCGCCGAGCGCAAGCGCGCGATCACGGAGAGCCGGATCCGCTCCACCGACCTGCTCTGCCGCACGCTGGCGAAGCTCGAGCGCAAGCCCGCGGTCCTGATCTCCGCCTCGGCCGTGGGGTTCTACGGCGACCGCGGCGAGGAGGAGCTGACGGAGGACAGCGGGTCGGGCACGGGCTTCCTGGCCGAGGTGGGGCGCGCCTGGGAGGGTGCGACCGCTCCCGCCGAGGACGCCGGCATCCGCGTGGTCCACCTGCGGGTGGGCATCGTGCAGTCCTGCAAGGGTGGCGCGCTCGCGACGATGCTGCCGCTGTTCCGGGCGGGCGGAGGCGGCCCCATCGGGGACGGGGCGCAGTGGGTGCCCTGGATCCACCTCGACGACCTCGTGGGCGCCATCCACTTCCTGTTCGACGCGGACCTGAGCGGCCCGGTCAACAGCGTGGGGCCGGCCCCCGTCCGTCAGGGAGAGCACGCCCACACGCTCGGGCGCGTCCTGTCGCGGCCGGCGTTGGTCCCAGCGCCGCGCTTCGCCGTCTCGGTGGCGATGGGTCCGGAGCGGGCGCGGGAGCTCGTGTTCGCGAGCCAGCGCGCGCTGCCCCGGCGCCTGCTCGACGCCGGCTTCCGCTTCCTCCACCCGGACCTCGACGGTGCCCTTCGGTTCGAGCTCGGTCAGGTCACGGAAGCCGGGTGAGCTCGTCGGTGAGCGCTCCGTCGAGCACGGCACCCTCGAGCCGGCTCGAGGCGAGGTCCACCCCGCGGAGATCGGCCCCGCGCAGATCCGCCCCCACGAGGCTGGCGGCGACCCGCGCCGGCAGCGACGCCCCCACCAGCGAGGCGCCGTCGAGCCGCGCGCCCGTCAGCCCGACCGTGCGCAGGTCCGCCCCGTCGAGCACGGCACCCCGCAGGTCCGCACCGTCGAGGCGGCAGCCCGCGCACCCCGGCCACCGCGCCCCGCCGAGGACCGCGTCGCGGAGGTCCGCCCCGTCGAGCGAGGTCCCCGCGAGGACCGACCCCAGCAGCACCGCGCGACGCAGGTCGGCCCCGTCGAGCCGCGCGTCGGACAGGTCCGCGCCCGACAGGTCCGTGTCGGCGAGCACGGCGCCCGCCAGGTCTGCCGCGCCCAGATCGGCCTGCTGCAGGGACGCGTGGCGCAGGTTGGCGCCCGACAGCGTCGCCGAGCGCAGGTCGAGCCGCTGGAGCAGCGCGTTGCGGAGGTCCGCGCCCGGCACCAGGACCCAGCACCCATCGGGGACGTCCCCGGGCCAGCGGGTGGAGGCGTCCGCCAGCGCGTCCTCGAAGCGCGCCTCGCTGAGATCGGTCCCGCCGAGATCGGCGCTGCGAAGATCGGCCCCCGAGAGGTCGGTGCCCCGCAGATCGGCGCCGCCGACGCGGACGCCCCGGAGATCCCAGCCCGACAGGTCCAGGCCGGACAGGTCCGCGCCCGGGGCGAGCCAGCGCACCCCCGGGGGAGCGCTCCTGGGGAAGCGCGTGCGCTCGTCGGCGACGGCGTCGCGGAACCGGGCGCCGAACACCCGAGCCGCCGACAGGTCCGTCCCCCGCAGATCGGCTCCCCGGAGGTCGGCGAAGCGGAGGTCGCCGAGCTGCTGCCCAGCGAGATCCGCGCCCCGCAGATCCTCGCCCGCGAGCGCCGTCGCGACGACCAGCAGGATCACCGCCCCAGCTTCCGGTTCAGGGCCTGCCGCGTGGCCCGGGTCACGGCGATGACCGCGATGGCCGTCACGAGCAGGCCCACCCAGTAGCCCCAGGCGCTGCCCATCCCCTCCTCACCCTCGAGCACGGCCTGCAGGCGCGGCAGCGTCGACCCCGTCCAGGTCAGGAAGAGGCAGGCCGGACCGACCCCGAAGGCGGTGGCCACGAGGTACGTCGACGCCGGGACGTCGAACAGGCCGAGCGAGTAGTTCAGGGGGCCGAACGGGAAGATCGGCGACAGGCGCACGAGGAAGAGCAGCCGCAGCCCACCCTCCTGGATCGCCTCGCCCAACGCGGTGAGCACCGGCGACCGAGCCACCAGGCGCTCGGCCCGTCGACGCAGCACGGTGCGGCCGAGCCACCAGGCGGCGAGCGCGCCGGACACCTCCCCGGACCAGGCGACCACGAAGCCCGCCCACGGTCCATACAGGAAGCCCGCCGCCAGCGGGAAGGGCGTGGACGGCAGCAAGAACACCGTGGCGATCGCGTACGACAGGGCGAACGGCGCCATCCCCGCCGGGCCCAGATCCCGCAGGGTCTCGATGAAGTGGAGCAGGCGCTCGCCGATCGGCAGGTGGGACAGCGCGTAGACCGCGAGCACGAGCACGGTCGACCCGAGAGTCCAGCGAAGCAGGGTCACCAGCCGTGAGCGTTGCACCGCGGACCGTGTACCTCGATCCGCGCGTGCCTGCGGGGTACGTCGGCGGCGGAGGTGCAGGTGCAGTTCGAGTCGCTGAAGGTGACCACCGAACATCAGGGGCGGGTCGTCCACTTGTGCTTCGACCACGGCAAGGCCAACGAGATGGGCTCGGCGCAGCTGCGCGAGCTCGAGGCGCTGACCGCGTGGCTCGCCGAGAGCGGTGCGGTGGCGCTCGTCACCACCTCGCGCCGCGTCAGCTCCAAGGGCACCCCGATCTTCGTCGCCGGCGCGAACGTGACCGAGCGGGTCGGCTGGGACGAGGCGAAGGTCAAGGCGCACGTCCGCTGGCAGCGCTCCGTCCTCGCCGGCCTCGCCGCGGCCCCCGTGTTCCACGTCGCCGTCGTGGACGGCGTCGCGCTGGGGTGGGGCACGGAGTACACCCTCACCGCCGACTGGGTCCTGGCCTGCGACGGCGCCACCTTCGGGCTGCCCGAGACGGGCCTCGGCATCCTGCCGGGCGCGGGTGGCACGAGCGAGCTGTGGGCCCGTGTGGGGCCGAACCAGGCGCTGCGGCTCGGCATGACCGGCGAGCGCATCGACGCCGACGAGGCCTTCCGCATCGGCCTGGCCCAGGAGCGCGTCGCGACCGTGGAGGACGGGCTGCGTCGGGCTGCAGCGCTGGCGGAGCTCGTGACCCGCCGGTCCCCCACCGCGGTCGCCGCGTTCAAGCGCGGGGTGCTCGCGTCGATCGGCACCGATCGCGCCGCTCGCACCGAGATCGAGGCCAGGGCCTACGAGCGCTGCGTAGACAGCGGCGAGGCCGCGATCGGACGGTCGAGCTTCGACACCGTGCGCGCCGGTGGTACTCCCTCGTGGGGTCCCCGGACGCTGGAGGGCTGAGATGGCGCGACGCGAGACGATGTGGGCGGGCCTGGACAAGGCCCTCGATCTGCTGGTGGTGGGCGGCGGCATCACGGGCTGCGGCGTGGCGCGCGACGCCGCGCGGCGTGGCCTGAAGGTCGCGGTGGTGGAGATGGAGGACCTCGCCTACGGGACCTCCTCCCGGTCGAGCAAGCTGGTCCACGGCGGCCTGCGGTACCTCGAGCAGTACGAGTTCAGCCTCGTGTTCGAGTCCGTCAGCGAGCGGCGCATCCTGATGGACATCGCGCCGCACCTGGTCAACCCGCTCGGCTTCCTGTTCCCGGTCTACAAGAAGAGCCGCCACGGCCTGTGGATGATCAACGCCGGCATGTGGCTGTACGACGGGCTGTCGCTGTTCCGCAGCCCCAAGCTCCACCGCACGCTCAAGCCGGCGGACGTGAAGACCGAGGAGCCCGCGCTCGACACGACGGGCATGACGGGCGCCCCGCTCTACTACGACTGCGCCACCGACGACGCCCGGCTGACCCTCGAGACCGCGCTGGACGCCGTGAAGGCCGGCGCCCTGGTGGTCACCCACGCCCGGGTGCGCTCGTTCGTGAAGGACGCGCGGGGCCGCATCACGGGCGCGATGGTGGAGGACACCCAGACGGGCACGCTGCAGGAGGTCAAGGCCTCGGCCGTGGTCAACGCCACCGGCCCGTGGACCGACGCGACGATCGCGATGTCGGGCCCGCTCGCTGGCGGCCCCCTGCTCCGTCCGACCAAGGGCGTGCACATCGTGGTCGATCGCGCCAAGCTCCCGGTGAACCACGCGGTCGTCGCGATGCACCCGAAGGACGGGCGCGTGCTGTTCGCCATCCCCTGGGGCGAGCGCAGCTACGTCGGCACCACGGACACCGATCACGACGGTGATCCGCGCGAGGTCGCAGCCACGCGCGCCGACGTCGACTACCTCATCGAGGCCTGCGCCTCCTACTTCCCCAAGCACCCCCTCACCCACGACGACGTCATCGCGACGTGGGCCGGACTGCGCCCGTTGATGGCGCCGCCGGAGCACGGCGAGGGCGAGGTGTCCGAGTCCAAGATCTCGCGCGAGCACCGGATCGTGGTCGGCCAGGACGGGCTCGTGACCATCGCGGGCGGCAAGCTCACGACGTACCGACGGATGGCGGGCGAGGTGGTGGACACCGTCGTCAACCTGCTGCGGCTCGACGACAAGCTGCCGGGCAAGCTCGTGGCGCCGAGGACGGACGAGGAGCCGCTCCCGGGCGCGGTCGGCTGGCCCGAGGACGACGATCACGCGCGCGTCGCGGCACAGATCCGCGCGGCCAGCTCCCAGCGCCTCTCGGAGGCGTCCGCCCGCCTGTTGGCCGACACGTACGGCATGCGGGGTCTGGACGTGGCGAAGCGCGTCGCGAAGGACGCCGACCTCGGTGCGGCGCTGGTCGTCGGCCGGCCCGAGGTGCTGGCACAGGTCGATCACGCCGTCGAGCACGAGCTCGCGCACCGCGTCAGCGACGTGATGATCCGCCGCACCCAGCTCTTCTACAAGGACGTCGACCAGGGGCTGTCGGCGACGGGGCTGGTGGCCGAGCGAATGGCGAAGCTGCTCGGCTGGGACGCCGATCGCACGGGCGCCGAGATCGCCGCCTACCGCGCCGACGTCGAGCGCTCCCGGCGGTGGCGCGAGGGGTGAAACCGGCCTGAGCCCCGCGAGGAACACCCACACGGGATGATGCGTGGGATGAGGGCTCATCCTGCAGCGCTGCGCCGACGGCAGGCGACCATCGTACCGGCGCTGCTGGTGTGCTTGTTGGCGTCGTCGGTCAGCACGCTGCTCGGCGTCCCCTTCGTGGACGAGAAGGCGACGACGCTCGCCTGGGTGGTGGGTTTCGGAGCGATCGAGGGTGCGGCGCTCGCCATCTCGCTCCGCGGTCACCACACCGCGGCGGCCTGGCTCCTCACGGCGATGCTGTCGGTCGGGACAGGGCTCTGCATCGCGATCTACGGCGGCCTCACCGGGTCTCTCCCGTCCGTCTTCTTCGCGTGGCTGGTGGTGGCTGCCGCCGCGCTCCCGACTCGGGACGCCATCGTGGTCGCCGTCGGGGTCTATGTCGAGAGCCTGCTCCTCCTCGCCGCGGACCAGCTCTGGTTCGACCGTCCCTTCGATCCGAACGCCGCGATGGTCTACCTGTCGACCCTCCCGGTGGTGTCGGTGATGGCGATCGCCACGGTGGCCATGCAGGACCGGGCCCTCGTCCACGTGATGGAGCAGGAGGCGTCCCGTTCGGCCCAGCAGGAGGCGCTCGCGCGCGAGCAACGGCGGGCGCTCGAGCTCGCTCGGGAGGCCAGCGAGCAGAAGAGTCGCTTCCTCGCCAACATGAGCCACGAGCTACGCACGCCGCTGACGGCGATCATCGGGTACACCGAGCTCGTGCTCGAGGACGCGTCCGCCGGGGAGCGCGAGCCCCTCGGCCACGTCCGCAGCGCGGCGCACCAGCTCCTGGCCCTGATCGACGACGTGCTCGACCTGTCACGCGTCGAGGCCGGCAAGATGGTGCTCCACCGCGAGGAGATCGATCTGGACGCGTTGATCGAGCGGGTGGGAGCGATGGTCACGCCCCTGATCGAGCGCAACGGCAACCAGCTCCACGTGTTCGTGCCCGAGCCCCTCGGCGTGGGGCACGTCGACGGGGGCCGCGTCACGCAGATCCTCCACAACCTCCTCGCGAATGCGGCGAAGTTCACCAGCGAAGGAGAGATCGGCCTCTCCGCGCGGATGGGGGTGCAGGCAGGCGTCCGCCTGCTCCACCTGCGGGTCACCGACGACGGGATCGGCATCAGCCACGAGCAGCAGGGCCGTCTCTTCCAACCCTTCGGCCAGGCCGACGAGACCACCTCCCACCGCTTCGGCGGGACGGGGCTCGGGCTCGTCCTGTGTCGGCACTTCACGCACCTGATGGGCGGGACGTTGACGCTGACGAGCGAGATCGGCGAGGGCACCGCCGTCGAGGTGGTGCTCCCGCTCCCACTCACTTCCTGAGCTTTCGCGACCGGATCTCGGGCAGCAGCACGACCTCGATGCGGCGGTTCTGCGCGCGGCCCGCATCGGTGGCGTTCGAGGCGACGGGCGCGAACTGCCCGAAGGTCGCGGCCGAGAGGTGGTCCGCGGACATGCCCGCGTCGAGCATCACCTTGAGGACGGACAGGGCGCGCGCCGCGCCGAGATCCCAGTTCGACGGGAACGCCTCGCTCGAGATGGGCTGGTTGTCCGTGTGGCCCTCGACCTGCCAGTCGGCGTCCGTCTGGCGGGCCAGGATCTTCGCGAGGTCGGACACCGTCTGACGTCCGTCCGCGGACAGGTCGGCCGACCCCGAGCGGAAGAGCACCTCCGACGACATGCCGATCACGGTGCGTCCGTCGACGTCTTCGACCTCGAGCAGGCCGCGGTCGACCAGCGGCTGCAGCTGCTGGACCCAGGCGGGGGGTCCGCTCCGCTCCTTCGCCTTGCCGAGCTTGGTGCGGCACTGCTCGTACTTCGTCTCGAGCTCGCTGTACTTCGACTTCGAGACGCACCCGACCGACAGGGACACGACGCACATCCAGATCAGCGGTCGCATGGAACCTCCGGCACACCAGTACTCCGTCCGTTCGTGGTAGACGACGAGCTCCCGGAGGAAGGTTGAAGCCGTTCCAGAACCCGTCCAGCAACCCCGAGCTCGCCGCGCGCATCCGGACCTTCCGCGACCAGTTCGAGCAGGTCCTCGGGAACGTCGGCCACGTCATCAAGGGCAAGGAGGAGGTGGTCCGCAAGGTGCTGATCGCGCTGACCGCCCGCGGCCACGTCCTGCTGCTCGACGTCCCCGGCACCGGCAAGACGATGCTCGCGCGGACGATCGCGGCCAGCGTGCACTGCGACTTCAAGCGCATCCAGTTCACGCCCGACCTGTTGCCCATGGACATCACCGGCAGCAACGTGTTCAACCTCCGCACGAAGGCCTTCGAGTTCCAGCGCGGACCCGTGTTCACGAACATCCTGCTGGCCGACGAGCTCAACCGGGCGACCCCGAAGACCCAGTCGGCGCTCCTCGAGGTCATGGCCGAGCGCCAGGTCACGGTCGAGGGCAACACGTACCAGCTCGAGGCGCCCTTCCAGGTCATGGCGACGATGAACCCGCTCGACCACGACGGGACCTATGTCCTCCCCGCCGCCCAGCTGGACCGCTTCACGATGCAGCTGACGATGGGCTTCCCGCCGCCGGAGGCGGAGATGGAGATGCTCGACGTCCACCTCGGCGTCCGTTCCCCGATCGACGACCTCGAGGCCGTCATCCAGAAGGAGCAGTTCGTGGCCTGGCAGGAGACGGTCCCGCTGGTCTACGTCTCGGACGCCGTCAAGCGCTACGTCGTGGACCTGGCGAACGTGATCCGCGGCGACGCGCGCGCGCTCTCCCCCCCCTCGCCGCGCTCGATCCTCATGCTCGTGCGGACCGCGCAGGCCCACGCGCTGACCCAGGCCCGGGACCACCTCACGCCCGACGACGTGCAGGTGATCGCCGCGGACGTGCTGTCGCACCGCATGGTGATCAGCGGCGACGCCACCGGGCGAGCCTTCGTCGACGAGCTGATGCGCAAGGTCGCGGTTCTCTGAATGGCGGGCCAGGCGGCCGGCTTCGCACCCCCGCGCCCGCTCTGGCTCACGGCGCCGGGTTGCCTCTTCCAGGTGTGCGGCATCTTCCTGCTGCCCTTCCTGGTCGCGGTGCCCGCGGCGCTGCTGTTCGAGGTGTCGCAGGTCCTCGAGACGCTCCCCGCGCTGCTCGCCTTCTCCGCCATCGTGCTGTTGCCGGTCAGTGTCCTGCACGTGCTGGGGCTCCTGCTGAAGACGCGCAAGGAACTGCGTTTCTGGCGGGAGCAGGGCGCGCTCTCCCTGTCGCGGCGGATCGACGTGATCCATCGGCACGCGGGGGTGGTCACGCCGCGCGGGTGGGTGCTGCTGTTCGGCGGCTCCGGCATGACCGTGTTCGCGCTCGGCTGGAAGTGGGCAGAGCTCGGGATCCTCGCGGTCCTCGCGCTCCTGATGTTCTACCTCCTGGTCGGCTGGACGCTGTTCGTCGCGACCTTCCTGGCGCGCACCTTCGAGACGGGGCTCGGCCGCAACGATCGCGGCATCACGCGCCAGATGATGCCGGCGGTGGTGCTCTCGGGCGAGGCGGTCGAGGAGGTCGTGCGGTTCCGGCGCGTGCCCGTGCCCTGGGGGTACACCCTCATCGTCGACGACCCCAACCCCGTGCGCCTGCGCACCGAGAGCCGGTACGCGGTCGGGGTGACGGCCACCAGCGGCGAGGTCGAGGCTCGCGGGCGCCTGCGCGCGACCCCTCGGGGCATGTTCCACCTCGGCCCCGCCCGCATCTCGTACCAGGACATCCTCGGGCTGACGCTGGTGAGCGTCGCCTCGGTCGCGACCGCCGAGCTCAAGGTGCTCCCGCGCATCCTGCCCGTGGTCGTCGTCGATCCGCCGCGCTCGCCGATGCAGACGCCCGACGTCGTCGCCCGGCCCCACCGCTTCGCGACCGAGGACCACTTCCGCTTCCGCGAGTACCTCCCGGGCGATGACACCCGCCGCATCCACTGGCGGCTCTCGATGCGCGCCGGACGCCTGCAGGTCCGCCTGCCGGAGGCGAAGGAGACCAGCACCGAGCAGATCCTGCTGGTCCTCGACTCCTTCCTGCCGAAGGGCAAGCTGCTGGACGCGGCCCACGGCGGCGACGAGATCCTCGACTCGCTCGTGCTCGCCTGGCTCGGCATCGCCCGCGAGCTCGTGGAGCGCGGCAACCGCGTGACCCTGGTCGCAGCGACCACAGCGGCCTCCGATCCCGACCAGATCGTGCTCGAGACCACCGACGCCCGCTCGGGGACCAGCTCCCGCTGGCAGGACCTCGGGGCCCGCGCCCGCTGGCAGTCGCGGTACGACCTGATGGACATCCTGGAGGAGATCGGACCCGACAGCCACGGCGTGGTGGTGACCGCCCGGTTCACGGCACCCCCGCCGGGCCAGACCGCCGGCAAGTCGCTGACCTGGCTCATGATGGATCCGGCGCAGGCGCTCGGCCCGCCCGACCCGTACTGGCTCCGTCAGGTGATCGGCGGGACGGGCTTCCTCACGATGCTGCGCTGGATCTTCCTGCTGCCGCACCCGGTCGGGTCCGAGGACAACCACCTGTGGTTCCGGCTGCGAGACGCGTGGCGGATCCACCGTCGCTGGCAGGCGCGGGCGGTGCTGCGGGCGGTGGCGAGGCAGCGCGCGGGCCGGACGCTGAAGGAGCTCGAGGCCCGGGGAGACGCGGTGTACCGCATCGAGCGCGGGCCCACGTCGATCAAGCTCGTGGGTCTGCGAGGCGCCGACGCGAAGGGCGGCCCCGTGACGGGGAGGGCCGCGTGAGCGCCCCCAAGGCACCGAGTCCGTGGGCGCGGCGCTGGCGCGATCTGCGAGCCATGGCCTGGCCGCTGGTCGGCTACTGGGGGATGAACGTCGTGGGGATGGCCCTCTTCGGGGCGGTCCTCACCGTGTACGCCGGGCCGAACCCCGAGCTGTACATGATCCTCGGGATCTTCTACGCCGCCGCGGTGTTCGGGATCGGGTTCGGCCAGGTGTGCGCGCTGACGCGGCTCCGGCTGCCGATCGTGGTCGCCGCCGGCGCGACCGTCTCCGGGATCACCTTCGCGCTGATGGTGGGCAGCGGCATGACCGGGGCCTCCCCCGTGGCGCTCTTCCTCGCCATCGTCTGGTTCCTGTTCCCCTTCTTCAGCGTCTCGGGGCTGCTCTCCCTGCGGACGAGCTCGCTGCAGGTGTTCTCGCTCTTCGCACCCATCGTGTGGATCACGGGCTCGATCATCACGATCGCCGAGCGGTCGGGCGGCGTGGGGCGCTGGAAGGAGGGCGCGAAGTGGGCCGTGTGGGATCTCGCGACCGCGCCGATCCTGCTGCTCGGTGTGCTGATGTCCGTGCTCTACCTCGCGAGCCGAGAGCGGCACCGGCTCCACCGCTGGCTGACGGACACCCACGCCCCCGAGCACGCGACGACCCGGCGGACGAAGGGCAGCGCGGTGGGCGCGACGATGTCGGGCTGCGCCACGCTCGCGGCGGTCATGCTGTTCACCGTGGTGCTGACGGTCGGCACCGGGCTGCTCGCGCCCTTCCTGTGGCGCACCGGCCCGGTGGACGGCGACGGCCCGGACAGCACGCAGCCGGAGCCCGACGACGAGGACGGCGACGGCGTCCCCGACGAGCAGGAGCGGAAGGACGGCACGGACCCGAAGAACGCCGACACCGACGGCGACGGGCTGACCGACGGCCAGGAGAAGCGGCAGGGATCCGACCCGAAGAACGCCGACACCGACGGCGACGGGGTGAAGGACGGCGACGAGGGCCCCAAGGGCACCAGCCCGACCAACCCCGACACCGACGGGGACGGGATCGGCGACGCGGACGACGACGACCAGGGGGACAGCGGCGAGCAGATGAGGGAGGTGATGAAGAACGTAGGGATCTCCCTGTTCTTCCTCGTGATGATGGTGGTGCTCACGCTGGTCGGTCTGTTCGTGTTCGGTCCTCCGCTCCGGCGCAGCGCGCTGCTCACCGCCCTCCGCCGTCCCCCCGGCGCGCAGACGCCGAGCCACCGCGTCGAGCACGCCTGGCGGATCACGGCGGTGGCCCTCGGTGATCTCGGGATCGAGGCCTACCCGGGGGATTCGGCCACCGGGTACGCGCGACGGGCGATCGCGCAGCTGCCCAAGGGGCTGAACACCGCGCCCATCCTCGAGTGCGCCGAGATCGCGGACCGCGTGCGCTACGGCCTGGGGCTCGACCCGCAGGACGAGATGCGCGCCCGGCGCAACGCGGAGATGGCGTACCAGGCGGTGTGGCAGACGCTGTCCGAGTGGCAGAAGGTGCGCGCGGTCTACCGCTGGGACCTGTGAGCGCTCACTGAGCGCAGGCCGCCGTCGGTGACAGGGTGAGGACCACCGGGATCTCCGTCGACACCTCCGCGGCACCGGTGGCCGTCATCCGGAACGTCGCGACCTTCCCACCCCAGGCGCAGGTGGGCGTTCGGGTCCAGAACAGCTCCATGAACGCCCGATCGCTGCGGCACCCGAAGACGTCGAGGAAACGTCCGGCCACGCCGAGCTCGTTCCCGTCCTCGTCCAGCAGGGTGGCCTGGAACAGCACCTGACCCTCGATCCCCGAGATCCGCGCGCCCACGGTCAGGGAGTCGGGCGCGATCTCGAGCGTGTCCCAGTCGCGGAGCGGGCGCGGCCGAACGTCGTCGAAGGCCTCGAGCACCACCTGGTCCCCGCACACGCTGCCCGCGACGCCACCCCCGCCGATCCACACCGCGGTCCCCCCGCGGCTGTCCACGCCCACCAGGAACGCCGGCCCCGGCGGGCCGTAGGGCGTCGGGCGCTGGGCGATCCTCACCACACCGCTGGCGGGCTCGGACAGATCCACCGCGCCTTCGGTCGTGAACACCTGGAACGAGACCGAGTCGCCGTCCCGGTCGAACCAGGACACGTCGTTGATCAGCTGCGGCCCGGGTTCGACGGGCGGGTCGGGCGACGAGTCGCCGAAGCCCCACATCCGACTGGCCACCGAGGCCGTGAACGGAAGGTCGCCCGGCGGCATCCAGCTCAGCTCGGGCGCGTTGTTCGGGCTCAGCGGCTGGGTTGGATCGAAGTCGGGGTCGAACGGATCGAGCGGCTCCCAGATCGGGACGGTCTTGACCGCGATCGACGCGTGGTGCTCCGGGACGCCCTCGAGCAGCCGCGCAGGGTCCGCGAGCTGCGAGGCCACCCGCTTCCACGCGTCGCTACCACCGATGGGGTTGGCCCGCACGTCGTCGATGATGGGGCACTCCCCCGGGGCACAGGCGAGCGCCCACACGAGCAGCGTCGGGTCGGCGTCGAGGGCCTCGACCGCCTCGGGGTACAGCGCCTGGACCTCGGGATCGGCGAGCAGCGTCTCCGCGAACCGCAGGGCGACACCGTGGAAGGTGGGCCAGCTCGTGCGCACGGAGACGTGGTGGTCGCGGACCGTGCCGGTCGCCGTCCACATCGTCAGCGGCAGCCCCGCCGAGCCGGGCGCCTGCGACTCGAGGCAGACCCCGAAGACCGGCGTGCAGGACCAGACCAGCACGTCCGCCCCGGCCCCCAGCGCGTCCGCGACCCAGATGTCGAGCCCGATCGGGTCCAGCTCCGCGGGGTTCGGTGGTGACGAGGTCACCGCCACCACCTGCACGCCCTGGACGAGCGAGGGCGGAGGGGGCGGAACACCGCATCCGAGCCAGGCGAGGAGCACCATCAGAACGTGACCTCCAACCCGAAGGCGGGGAAGATCGGGAGCCCGTAGGTCGGGCGGAACTCACTGTAGTCGGGGCTGTAGCCCGCGATCTCCACGTTCGACCGGTTGGTGACGTTCTGCAGCTCACCGTACAGGTCGATCCGGGAGCGCCGGATGCGGAGGTCGTGGTCCGCGCGCAGGTCGATGGCGAAGAACGAGGGCAGCCGGTCGGACCAGGGATCGCCGTACAGCGGCAGCCACTCCTGCAGATCGACGGCGTAGGCGCCTCCCTGGACGGGCGTGGTGGCGGCACCGGAGGCGAAGCGGAGGCGGGCACCGAGGCGGGTGGCGTGGATCCGGCGGCTCGCGATCAGCACGAGGTTCACGGGCTGATCGGCCTCCGCGGGCCGTTGCTCCGCGCCCGGCCAGGGCGTGCGGAGCGCGCGAGAGAGCGTCAGCGAGAGCCAGAGGAGGTTCACGTCGTCGTCCCAGGTCCCGTGGAGCTCGACGCCGTACCCCACGCCCGTCGCCTCGTTCTGGAACGGACCGTTGTCCTCGCCGCCGAAGAGCGAGGTCCGATCGAAGCGGAACAGGTTGTCACGCCCGGTGATCAGGTCCCACAGCGTCTGGTGGTACAGGCCGAGCCCGAGGTCCAGATCGGGTCCCAGCCGCTGGTCCACGCCAGCGCCCACCAGGAAGCTCCGCTCGAACGTCAGCGTGGGCCCCTCCTCGGAGAGCAGCTCGCGGCTGGCGGGGGGCTGGCTGTACCACCCGACGTTCGCCGTGATCTCGGTCGTCGACCCCGGCCGCAGCCGCGCCGCCAGCCGCGGATCCACGACGCCGGTGCCCGACACGCCCTTGAGCCGCGTCAGCTCCGCCCGCATCCCGGGCACCACGTCGAGCGGGCCCCACCGCAGGGTCGGCTCCACCCAGACGGCGGGCTGGCTCACGGCCCTCGACCCGCTCTCGTCGGTCTCGCCCAGCGCATAGACCAGCTCCTGCCTGCCCCAGCTCCAGTCGAGCCCCATCCGGAGCCCGACGTGGCCGTCGCCCGGATCGTGGATCCAGTCGTGACGGAAGGCCACGCGCATCGGGCTCTCCTCGCTGATCGTCCCCGGCTTGCTGCCGAACAGGTCGATCGGGATACCGAGCGAGCCCAGATCCGCCTCCTCACCGGACAACTCGATGGACTGGACCTCCGGCCCCGCCGCGAACGAGGTCTGGATGTCCCAGCCCGTTCCGGTGGGTTGGATCCAACGACCGATCACCTTCTGGAAGGCGGTGCGGTACGTCACCGCGTCGATGCCCGACGCACCGATCAGGCGGAACCGGTCCTCGGACAGCAGGAAGGTCCCCGTGACCCGGCCGCGCCCCTCGAGCTGGTGCACCAGGTGCACGCTCGCGTCGTAGAACCGGGGGAGGCGCACGCTCTGGGCGCCCAGGTCGGCCAGGACCGGCGAGAGCAGGGCGTCGACGTAGGAGCGGCGCGCGGACAGCGACAGCGCGGTCGACTGGCCCAGGCGCTGGCGGGTGAACACCGTCGCCTGGAACACGTCCGCGGAGACCGAGGTCGTCGAGCGGCGCGGCAGGTCGTCGTTGGTGTCGAGCTCGACCACGCCGCCCAGCGCGCGGCCGTAGCGGGCGCCGTACCCGCCGGTCGACAGCGAGACCTGGGCGAGCAGATCCGCCGGCACCACCGTCGACACCGCGGTGAAGTGGAAGGCCAGCGGGATCCGCATCCCGTCGAGGTAGTAGCCCGTGTCCGAGGCGTTGGTCCCGCGGACCAGGAGCTGCCCGCTGCCGAACGGCGCCCTCGCGACCCCCGGGAGGTTCTGCAGCGCGCGGACCGGGTCACCGAGCGAGCCCGGGAGCGACACGATCTCCTCGTGGGTCAGGACGCGCTCGGCCGGCTCGGGCGCGATCTCGGTCACCACCTCGACGTACTCGTCGAAGGTCGGATCCCCCTCCTGCCACTCCGGGACACGCTCGACGGACACCGAGAGCCCGTCGACGTAGCCGTCCTCGGGCACCTCGAACGACGCGCTGGACGTGATCAGGCCCGGACCGTCGACGGTGAGGACCCAGGTGCCGGGGTCCATGCCCGCGAAGCGGAACGCGCCCTTCTCGTCGCTCACCGTGCGGACGATCTGGTCGTCGGGGCCGACAGCCCGCAACCGGGCGCCGGCGACCAGCTTCTTGCCGCCGCGCTCGCGGACCTCGCCAGCCGCCGAGAGCGGCACCACGAACGCCATGCGGTACGGCACCAGCACCTGGACGACGGCAGCGGCCGGCCGCCCGTTCTCGTCCAGCGCCGGCTCGAACTGCATCGACCAGGCGGAGGCGACCGCGGGCGCGTCGAACCCGTGGCCCGCCCCCTCGACCAGGCGCGCATCCACCACCCGCCCGTCCTCGTCGACCGTCACCTCGACCAGGACATCGCCCTCGATGGCACGCTCGAGCGCACGCTCCGGGTACGCCGGCAGCTCCTGATAGACGAGCACGGGCAGGCGTGGCTCCCCCGCGATCGCGAGTCGGGCGAGCAGGAGCGTCATCGCGAACATCTCGCGTACGATACCCGACCGCTCGCCGCGACGGGCAACCATCCGCCCCGCTATGATGGCCGGCGGAGGCCTCCCGGAGCCGTGTTCGTCGCTTCGCTGTACATGCTCGCCACCGGTTGTCATCGCGCCTGCGAGCAGCCCTGGTACGCGGACCGCGACGGCGATGGGTGGGGAGCGGACGAGGAGCCCGTGGTCTCCTGCGACGCACCGGAGGCGACCGTCGCCCGCGGCGGTGATTGCGACGACGCGGACGCCGCCGTCCACCCCGAGCGCTCCGACGGATGCAATGGGATCGACGACGACTGCGACGGGGTCGTGGACCCGGACCTCCGACGGTTCTTCGTGGACGTGGACCACGACGGCTGGGGCTCCACGCGACTGACGACGGAGGCCTGTGAAGCGCCACCGGGCTTCGTGGAGGACGACCAGGACTGCGACGACGACGACGCGCGGGCGCACCCGGGCGCCGACGAGCGATGCAACCGCCAGGACGACGACTGCGACGGGCAGATCGACGAGGACGCCCCCGGCGACCGCGCCTGGTACCGGGACGCGGACGGCGATGGCTACGGCACCGTCCTCGAGGTCGTGTTCCTGTGCATCCCGGACGACGGTTGGGTCGCGATCGGAGGTGACTGCGACGACACCGACAGCGACGTGAGCCCTGCGGCGACGGAGGCGTGCAACGGGATCGACGACGACTGCAACGGCCTGACGGACGCCGCCGATCCCGGCGTGTCGGACGCGGCCTTCAGCTGGCCCGACGCGGACGGCGACGGACACGGGACACCCACCCGGTCCGCGTCCCTGAGCTGCCCCGGCGCGCCGGACCGGGCGTTCGACGCTCTGGACTGCGACGACACCGACCCCGCGGTCCACGTCGGCGCCACCGAGGTCTGTGGCGGCGGTGACGAGGACTGCGACGGGTTGGTGGACGATCTGGACCCCGACGTGGACCTGTCCGGCGGGGTGCTCGAGTTCCTCGATCGGGACGGCGACGGGCTGGGCGACCCCGACAGCGGCGAGATCCGGTGCGCACGCAGCCACGATCACGTGGACAACGACCTGGACTGTGACGACATCGACCGCCGGGTGGGAGGTGACTGGTGGGTCACGGACCTGGACGGAGACGGCGTGGGCGCCGGGCTCCCGGTGCCGGGCACGGCCTGCCATGGGCCACCGGGGACCGTCAACGCGGCGCTGGTGGACTGCGACGACGACGACCCCTCGATCAACCCGACGGCCCCGGAGGTGTGCGGAGACGGCATCGACCAGGACTGCACCGGCTTCGACCCGGCCTGCCGCGAACCGTTCCGCCCGATCACGGACGTGGGCGACCTCGGGAGACGGATCGTGGCCGACGGGGATCAGGTCGGCGTGCTGGCAGCGGCGGGCGACCTCGACGGTGATGGCCACGACGATCTGGCCGAGGTCTCGGGCACCCGGCTCACGGTGTTCTTCGGACCGCTGCCGGAGGTCTTCGGCGACTTCCCGGAGCACGTCGACCTGGAGCTCCCGGCCCCTGGTGCGGCGCTGCTGGCGCTGGATGTGGATCAGGATGGGCGCAGTGAGCTCGTCGTCGGGACGCCGTCGGTCCCGTCGACGCTGCTGGTGTCCGGCCCCCGCCACGCGATGACCGTCGAGCCCGATCTGTCCGGGTCGCTCCCGGCAGCGGGGCGGGCCCTCGCCAACGCGGGCGGTCCACCCGGGACGGTGCTCGTCGCGTACGACGAGGGCGTCTCCCGTGTGGTCGTGGGAGGAACGTCCAGGGATCTCGACCAGGGCTGCGTCAACCCCGCGGGGGTCCCGATCTCGGACTCGCTCGGTTGGGGCGGCAACGTGTACGGGCTCGGCGCGGGCGACGCGATCGCGGGCTCGCCCGATGCCGCGAACGGCGCCGGTCAGCTCTGGGTGTGGCGGCCGAGGGGCTGCTTCCCGAACACGCTCCTCTACGACATCTCCCTCACGCGCGTCACCGGAGGGCCAGCAGAGGGCATCGGCACGGCGGTGGGTTTCGGGGATGTCGACGGGGACGGGCTCGACGAGCTGATCGGCGCTGCCGTCGAGTGGGGTGGCGACCGCCAGGGCGCGGTGATGGCCTACAACGGGTCGGGCCAGCGGATCAGCCGGATCGAGGGCGGGTGGTCGGACATGTCGCTGGGGACCTCCTTCGCGGCCGTCGATGTGGACGATGACGGCGAGGAGGAGTTGTTGGCGGGCGCACCGGGCGCCTCGGTGGGGGGGGCGGGCAGCGGGGCGGTCTATGTGTTCGACCAACCCCTGCCCCTGGTGGCGGACGCGCTGGACGCGACCTGGATCCTCGTCGCCACCGACCCCGACGCGCTCGGAACCTCGGTCGTCGCCGTGGACCTCGACGGGGACGGCGTGGACGAGCCCATCCTGGGCGGCTTCGACGGCGCCTGGTGGCTCCCGTCGCCATGAAGTGTCCGCTGCCCATCCTGCTGACCTGGGCCGCGCTCGCCGGATGCGGCGACCCCTGCGACACGCCCTGGTACCCGGATGTCGACGGCGACGGCTGGGGGGCGACCACGTCCCCGGTCCACGCCTGCGAAGCGCCGGAGGGCGCGGTCCGACGCGCAGGGGACTGCGACGACGACAACCGCGCGATCCATCCGGGCCGCGTCGAGCGCTGCGACGGCGTGGACGAGGACTGCGACGGTGTGGTCGACGCCGACATCCCCCTCTGGTACGCCGACGCCGACGGCGATGGTTGGGGCACGACGCGGCTCACCACGCGGGTGTGCGACGTGCCCACGGGTTTCGTCGAGCGTGGTGGCGACTGCGACGACGACGACGACGCGGCCTTCCCGGGTGCCGCGGAGCGCTGCAACGGCCAGGACGACGACTGCGACGCGCTCGTGGACGAGGGTGCGCCCGGCGACGCGATCTGGTACCCCGATCTCGACGGCGACGGGTTCGGCGCCGACGACCAGGGGCAGCTCCTGTGCGACCCCCCCTCGACGTGGACGCCGATCGCAGGCGACTGCGACGACACGCGCAACGACATCTCGCCGACGCGCTTCGAGCTGTGCAACGGCGTGGACGACGACTGCGACGGGCTCGTCGACGCCGACGACCCCACGCTGGCCACGGGGTACCTCGCCTGGCCCGACGCCGATGGTGACGGGCACGGAGCGTCCGACGGTGAGCCCACCTGGGGGTGCTCCCTCGTCGGCGCCTCGACGGACGCGATCGACTGCGACGACGAGGACCCCGACGTCCACGGTGCCGCGACCGAGGTCTGCGGCGGGGGTGACGAGGACTGCGACGGCCTCGTGGACGGCGACGACCCCACCCTGGACCCGACGAGCGCCCTCCAGGCCTGGGCGGATCTGGACGGTGACGGATTCGGCGATCCCGACGCGCCGATGTCCGCATGTGTGCTGCACGCGGGGATCGCAGCGAACGCGCTCGACTGCGACGACACCGACCGCTGGATCGGACCCGACGTATGGCTCGCGGATGCGGATGGGGACGGCGCGGGTGCGGGGCCTCCCACCCAGGGCACCACCTGCACGAGGCCCTTCGGCATGGTCAACGTGGCCTCGCTGGACTGCGACGACGCCGACCGGACCCGACACCCGCGGGCAACCGAGCTCTGTGGGGACGGCATCGATCAGGACTGCTCGGGCTACGATCCCCCTTGCCGGGACGCCTTCGACCCCCTCCAGGATCTCGATGGCGTGGCGCGAGCGATGTTCGAACGGTCCGCCGACCAGCAGACCGTGTCCGTCGGCGACCTCGACGGCGACGGGTACACGGATCTGGCGGTGTTCGGCGGTAGCTCCGACCTGACGGTGCTGTTCGGACCCGCCCCGGAATCCGCCGGTGTCTTCCAGGATGCCGTCCACGTGACGCTCGCGGGTCCAGCGGTGTCCGCGGTCCGCATCCGCGGGCGGAGCGAGCTGGCGCTCGGCATCCCAACGCTCGACCTGGTCCAGGTGGTGAGCGGGCCCCGGCACGGGATGGCCGTCATCGGGGAGATCTCCTCGTCCGGAACGACGCCGCAGGCTGGAAGGACGCTGGTGAGCCACGACACCGGTTGGCTCACCGTGGGCTACGCCGGTGGACTCTCGAGCACCACCACCGCGAGCGAGGCGATCGATGTGGGTTGCATCGTCGACGGCCAATCGGCAGACCCGAGCCATGCCGTCGCGACGGGTGGACACCTTCGATGGCTCTCGATCGGGTATGTCGTCAGCGATCCGGGGTTTCGGGGCGGGTCCGGCGGCATCTGGCTGATGGAGCAGGGGTGCACCATCGGAACCCTCCAGAACCGCTCTGTTGCGAACGTGATCGGCACACCGGGCGCGGGACTCGGCGAGGCGATGGCGTTCGCCGATCTCGATGGCGACGGGTACGACGAGCTGCTCGGGACCGCCACGGACATCGGTATGGGAGCGGGCGGCGTGTTCGCGTGGTCCGAACCGCGGTACGACCTCACGCTCGCCGACGCGATCCTGGGGGTGATGGGGAACCCCAACGACGCCATCGGCGCCTCGGTGGCGGGCGCGGACGTGGACGGTGACGGCGAGATGGAGCTGCTGGTGGGCGCGACCACCGCGGACCTGGTCGGTCCCGACAGCGGCGCGGTCTACGTGTTCGAGGCGACCGCCGGCGTCGTGAGCACCGCCGACGCGGACTGGATCCTGCTCGATGTCGGTGGTGACGCCGTCGGCACCTCGCTGGAGGTGGTGGACCTCGACGGCGACGGGACCGAAGACCTGCTCGTCGGCGGCGGCAGCCGGGACTGGTGGGTCCCCGGGCTCTGACAGACCGCGACCTCGCCGCTCGCCACCACGTGTTACCGGGGTCCGTCCTCTCCCGGAGCCCCCTTCCGTTGCTGCTGCTCGCCCTCGCCTCCACGGCCCCTTCCCACGCCGCCGAGGTCCAGTTCGAAGGCTTCTACCGAGGCCGGCTCCGCGCGTTCGACACGCTGTCGCTGGCGAGGGACCTCGCCAACAGCGAGGGCTTCGCGATGTACGGCGAGCATCGCCTGTGGCTGCGCCCGCGCTTCCTGGTGACCGACGCGGTCGCGCTCAACGTCGACTTCCGCGGCCTCGACGGCGTGAAGTACGGCGATCAGCCGGCCTACTACCAGACGTACACGACCCCCGCGCCCACGGTGTTCGAGCTCGGGCTCGAGGCGCCGACCTCGGACACCGACGAGCGCGCGCCGCTGCTCGACTTCACGGTCTGGCGCGCCTGGGGCGAGGTGGACATCGGGACCGGCCGGCTCTCCTTCGGCCGCATGCCGATGCACTGGGGCTCGGGCATCTGGCTCAACGACGGCGTGTCCCTCGATCGCGACTTCGCGAACTATGGCGACACCACCGACCGGGTCGCGTTCGACGCGCTGATCCGCGACGAGTTCTTCGTCCGCGTCGGCGTGGACGTGCCCGCCGAGCGGTTCGTGAACCAGGAGGACGACACCGAGGCCATCGACCTGTCCGTGGCCTACCGGTCCGAGGACATCACGGCGGGGATCCTCGCGCGGTACGACCACTCCGGCACCCGCGACCAGAACGTCGGTCCGCTCAACGTCTTCACCCTCGACGGCTCGGGCGAGCTGTACCTCGGCAAGCTGCACGCCGCGGCCGAGGTCGTGGGACAGTTCGGCGGGGGCGACCTCGACAGCGGCGCGAACGACGTGAGCATCACGACCTTCGGCGCGGCCCTCGACGCCGACCTCGATCTCGGGCCCTTCGTCGCCGCGGTCCGCGCGGGTCTGGCGACGGGCGACGCCGACCCGAACGACCTGAACCTCAAGACGTTCACGTTCGACCGCGACTACTCCCTCGGCATGTTCCTGTTCGAGCAGCCGATGCCGACGCTCGCGACCACGGCCGCAGCGGCCAACGACACGAACGGCGGACGGGACTACAGCGAGGCCCTCTCGGGCGAGGCGATCGGCAACGCGCTGTTCCTGCGGCCCACCATCTCGCGCGAGATCGTGGACGGCTTCACGGTGTGGGGCAGCTGGGCCGGCGCCCGAACCGCCCGCGCCCAGAAGATCAACAACACGAACCAGAGCCGGAGCTACGGCAACGAGTTCCAGCTCGGCGCGGGGTACACCGGGATCGAGCACTTCTCGGCCACGCTGCGGCTGGGCGCGTTCCTCCCCGGCTCGGTGTACAGCGTGAGCGCGGACGGCGTGACGCCCTCCTCGTTCACCGAGGCGGCGTACGGTGGGCAGCTGGGGCTCCGGGTGGAGTTCTGATGGGGCGCCCGAGCGACCAGGTGCTCGCCTGGCTCCGCAAGATCATGACCGATCGGAACGTGAACACCGCCTCCCTCGCCGAGCGGGTGAGCATCCCCCGCGCCCGCATGCGGAAGCTGCTCTCCGGCGCCGAGCCGATGCTGGTCGACGAGCTGCTCGCGATCTCCCAGGCGCTCGAGATCTCGCCCGCGGACATGGGGATGCCCGATCTCGAGGAGGGCGACCAGCTGGCCGAGTCCCCTGCCCCACCCGGGGCCACGGGCGGCACGGATCCGTTCGGGAACCACCCGGCGCAGCTGATGCGGATGGCGTTCGACCTGGGCTGTGACGTGCAGTTCGTGTGCGACGCCGCCCTGATCCAGGACAGCGGCGTGCCGAGGCAGGTGCTCGACGCGCACCGCGGCCGACCGCTCGCGATCCGTCTGGACGCGGCCTACCACGCGTACAACGAGCCCCGCTTCGACGAGGCCGCGCTCACGCTGGTCCTGAGCTTCGACGCGCTCTACACGTGCGTGTTCCCGTGGCGCGCGTTCGGCCACATCACGTTCTTCCCGGCCCCCTGGGAGGGGGTCACGCAGGCCGAGGAGCACCCGGAGCCCGAGCCGGAATCCGAGGAACGGCCGCGTCCACACCTCCGGCTGGTCGACCCGGACGAGTGAGCCGCTCCACGGAAGTGGGCGAGTGCGCTACGGATTCACGTGGGTCGCGATGTTGTTCCACATGGCCGACGTGTTCGCGGCGACCGCGCTGACGGCGCCGAGGATGGCCAGGAAGATCAGGGCCACGATCAAGCCGTACTCGATCGCGTTGTTGCCGTCCTCTTCCGCGAGGAACATGGTGAGGTCGTGCATGGGCTTCCCCCTATGGGAGGAATCCTAACACAGAAAATTTTCTTCGCGCATGTCAGACGACTTCCTTTTCTTCGTCGTCCACCCCTGCGCGCGCCCGGAATCGCGCGGCAGACACCTTCCATGCGACGTACGGTACTCCCAGGAGCACCGCGATCGCGATCACGAGGCGGGTGCGCTCCACGACCGCTGCGAGCGCCTCGGTGACAGAAGGCCCGAACTCGTACCCGACGGCCACGGCCAGTGGCACGGCGACCACCAGACCCACCAGATCGTACGCGGCGAAGGCCCGCAGCGGGACCCCCATCGCCCCGGCGACCGCGAAGACCGGCGCTCGGAACCCGATGAAGAATCGCCCGAAGAGCACCGCGACGGAGCCGTGTCGCGTGACGATCCGCTGCGCGCGATCGAGGCTCTTCCGACCGACGAGCGCGCGGATCCAGTGCCGATGGAGGAGCCAGTCACCGAGCAGGCGGCCCACGGTCCACGCGATCAGATCGCGGGTCGCCACCCCCAGGACGGCCACGGCGAGGGTGGCTCCCCAGGTCCAGCTCCCGTCCGCCACCCGGGTGCCCGCGTACACCAGCGGGAAGTCCTCGGGCATGGGCGCAAGGATGCCCGACGTGGCGCAGGCCAGCCACAACGCCGGATATCCGGAGAACTGCTCGAGGAGGGCGCGGACCAAACCACCTCCGGTGGCTCCAGGGTATCCCGCCCGATCACGCCAGGTGCTGCTCCATGTCGCGGATGAGCTGCATCGCCGGACCCGTGCGGTGGTTCCGGATGCACTTCTTGTATGCCTTCCACAGGTCGCCCAGGAAGGCATCCTCGGCGAGGCGGTGCTCGTCCGGGAGCGGATCGGTCGTCGGGAGCTCGGCGCCCGCGATGCAGCGGCGGGAGTGCAGGGAGCGGACGGCGTTCAGGAAGAGCCGCGTCGCGTCGGGCTCCTGTCGGCGACGGAGCTCGAGGAAGGTCTGCCAGGCGATGCTCTCGGGGAGCACCTCGGCGTCCGTCCTCATCACGCGCAGGTTGCGCAAGAGCTCGCGCGAGGGAGCGGCGGCGTCCACCAGCGACAACTCCATGTGTCCTCCAGATCGGAACCCGTGTTCGGACCGCCGGGCATGTTACCACCGGCCCTTCCTCGGGAGCCTCCCGCGAGGCCCCGCGAACCACCCGAGAGCGGGACCTCACGATGCAGCGACGCGGATCCCCACCCCCTCACCGATTCTTGACCACGATCTCGGCGATCGCCCTGACGATCGTGGCGCTTCCTGCGATGGGGGCCGACGCGGAACGTCCTCCCGAGCCGGCGACGGTGCGCTTCCCCTACGACATCAGCACCACGGAGCTCGACAACGGACTGCGCGTGGTCGCCGTGCCGATGCCCACCCCGGGGGTGGTGGCTTGGGAGGTGCGGATGTCGGTCGGCTCGGGCTCGGAGACCGAGAAGGGCCGCACGGGCTTCGCCCACTTCTTCGAGCACCTGATGTTCCACGGGACGGAGACGCTGCCCCGCGAGCGGCGCCTGGGCGAGCTGCTCCGGCTGGGCGTGGACGACGGTGGCTGGACCTGGCTCGACGAGACGACCTACCCCGCGCTGCTGCCTGCCTCCTCGCTGCCCCGCTGGATCGACATCGAGGCGGACCTGTTCCAGCACCTCGCGCTGACGCCCGAGGGTGTGCGCCGGGAGGCCGGTGCGGTGTACGGGGAGTTCCGGAAGAGCAGCGCCAACCCGGAGAACGTCCTCGAGGACCGCCTCATGGAGAAGATGTTCGGGACCCACCCGTACGGCCACTCGACGCTCGGGTTCGAGGAGGACATCGCGGCGATGCCGGACAGCTGGGAGGCCGCCCGCGCCTTCTTCGACGCGTGGTACCGACCGGAGCACGCCACCCTGGTCGTCGCGGGCGACGTCCAGCCCGAGGCCCTGTTCGCGGCGGTCACCGAGGCCTTCGGCCCGTGGGAGCGCGCCGAGCACCCGCCGGTCGATCCGGGGCCGCCGGCCGAGCGCCCGCCGGCGCGGGTGACGCTGACCTGGGAGACGCCGACCGAGCCGGTGCTGCTGATGGACTGGCGGGTCCCCGCCTACGGGGAGGAGGGGCACGAGGCGCTGGACTGGGCCGCCGACCTGCTCACGGCGCCGGGCGGCCCGCTCGACACCCGGCTGGTCCGCGACGGCCTCGCGCGGTCCGCGTACGCGACCGTGTACCCCACCGTGCAGGCGGGCATCCTCGCCATCCGCGTCGCGGCCGCGGACGCAGAGGATCTGCCCCGCATCGAGGAGATCGTGCGCGAAGAGGTGGCGCGGCTCGCCGAGAACGCCGACGCCGCGACCATGGACACGATGCGCGTGCGCCAGCGATACGCCCTGCTCTCCGGGCTGGACGACCCGGCCCGGGTGGCGGACTTCGTGGGGCACCGAGTCCGGCGCGACCGAGACCCGGCCGCCATCGACGCCCGCCTGACGGCGCACGCGAACATCACGCCGGGCGAGGTCGAAGAGGCCGCGGCGCGCTGGCTGAAGCCCGACGACGCGTTCGTCGGGATCGTCGTGGGAGGTGGCCAGTGATCGGTCTGTGGTTGCTGGCCTGCGGGCCGAAGATCGATCCGGGACCGGCGCCCGCGCTCGTCGCCCTCCAGCCCGCTCCGCTCGTGTTGCGTCCCGTGCCCGGCGCACCGGACCTGTACCTGCAGGCGATGATCCGCGCGGGCAGCGCCTTCGACCCCACGGGGAAGGAGGGACTGGCGGACCTGATGGCGCGCGCGCTGGTCGAGGCAGGTGCTGGGGAGCGCACCTCGGAGGAGGTGGACGCCGCGCTGTGGCCCACGGCCAACGGGTTCCGCGTCGTGGTGGAGCGCGAGTGGGTCCAGCTGCGGCTCCGCTGCCACCAGGACCAGGCGGCCCTGTGCGCCGAGCTGTTCACCGACGCGCTGGTGGCGCCCCGCTTCGACGAGGCCGACGTGCTGCGGCTGCGCGACCGCGCGGTGTCCGCGGTGACCGACGGGATGCTTGCCGACGAGGAGCTGCTCGGCCGCGAGGTGCTCGAGGCCACGCTCTACGAGGGCCATCCCTACGGACACCCGACCCGTGGGCGCTCGGGCGCGCTCGAGGTGATCGGCGTGGACGACCTCGCCGCGTTCCACCGGACCCACGTCGTCCGCTCGTCGGTCATCGTCGGGCTGGCGGGCGCGGTCGACGACGCGATCGTCGCCTCCGTGTCCGACCGCCTGCTCGCGCTCCCGCAGACGCTCGCCCCCGAGCTGCCCCTGCAGCAGCCCGTGTCCGTCGACGGCCCCCGCCTCGTCGCCGTCGACACCGCCACCCCGGTCACCGGCCTGTGGCTGGGCACGCCGATCGACCTGGACCGCAACGACGAGGACTGGCCGGCGGTGTGGCTCGCCACGATGGCGCTGGGGGCGCACCGTTCCTCGTGGGGCCGGCTCTACCGCACGCTCCGCGCCGATCGGGGTCTCAACTACGGCGACTACGCGTACATCGAGCCCTGGCTCGAGCGCGGGTCCTCCACCTGGCAGGACCAGGGCACGCTGCGGTCGCAGAACCGGTTCGCGGTCTGGATCCGCCCGACCTCGGTGGAGAACGGCCCGTTCGCGCTGCGGCTCGCGCTCGACGAGCTGGGCCGCTGGCACGACGACGGGCTGTCGGAGACGCAGTTCGAGGACGCGCGCTCCTTCCTCCGCTCCACGATCCCGGTGCTGGCCGCGGACCCGGGGCGCCGCCTGACCTACGCGCTCGAGGCGCGGGCCACGGGGACGCCGGACCTGCAGGAGGACCTCGCCGCGCGCCTGGACGCGCTGACGCTGGACCAGGTGAACGAGGCCGTCCGCCGCCACATCTCGCTCGACGCGCTCACCGTGGTGGCGGTCAGCGGGGAGGCCCAGGCCTTCGTGGACGCGGTGACCAGCGACACGCCGACGCCGATGTCGCCGCCGAGCCCGGACGCCGCACTCGCCGAGCGGGACGCGGCCGTCGCGGCTCGACCCACCGGCATCGACGCCGACCAGGCCTGGGTCGTCGAGGCCGCCGGGATCTTCAGGTAGGGTCGGGCAGGTCCACGGGGCCTTCGGGGTAGTCCGCCCAGGCGTCGGTCCCCTGGCGCAGCTCGATCGCGCCGAGGTGGCTGCCGTAGTGGGCGGACACGCCGATGTCGATGACGAGGAGCGCGCCGCCACAGCGGGACTCGACCCTCCCGTCGCGGCGGGTGGTGTGCCCCACCACCATCCGCCGAGCCCCGAGCGAGGTCAGCGCCTGCGTCAGCACGGGACACGCCTGCTCCTCGGGCTGCAGCACGTAGTCGCGGTACCACACCGGGCCGTCCTCCCCGAGCACGGCGGGCTTGCCCGGGTCGTCGAGCGCGGCGCGCACCTGCTGGTTGAGGCGGTCGACGCCACCCTCGGCCCATCGGGGCGTGATGCCGCCGTGCACGAACACCGTGTCGCCCACGCGGGCGGCGACGCCGAGCGTCCGCAGCCAGCGGCCGTCCTCGCCGTCCACCCCGAACGCCGCCTGGCGCTTCGCATCGCCGCCGTAGCCGGCCAGGTCCTCGGGAGAGACGTACCGCCAGTCGCCGCGCAGGTTCATGATCTCGTGGTTGCCCAGCAGCGCCACGACCTGGCCGCCGGCCGCGGCGGACTCCTCCTGGAGGCGGCGGAGCATGGCCATCACCCCGTGGCTGTCCGGGCCGCGGTCGGTCGTGTCTCCCGTCTGCACGAGGATGGTGTCGCCCCCGGACCAGTGGCCCCCCGCGTCCACCACCCCCGCGATCCGGAGCGTCGCCAGCGCGGCGTCGAGGTCCGCGTGCAGGTCGCCGACCGCGACGATCCGGCGACCGCTCGCCTCCACCACCCCAGGCGGCGGGGCCGCTCGGGCCGTCGGCGCGGGGGTCGCCGGGGCGGTGGACGGCGCGGGCGTCGGGGAGGGTCCCGGGGGCGGCGCGGCGCACGCCCACGCGAGCAGAGCGAGGAACATTCGAACTCCCGGAGGTGCACCGATGTATGTCCTGGCGGATGCCTCCGCCATCGGGCACCCTGGGCGCGGGGGTCGAGGTCGATGGACACGAGGGCGCTGCGGGTCGGGCTGGACGAGGCGAAGGCGCGGGGCGCCAGGGCGGCGGAGCTGTTCCTCGACGACACGAGCGAGATCGTGGCCACGGCCGGTCGCGGCGGTCGGCCGGTGGTCGCTCCCCCCGTGTCCCACCGCCGGCTCGCGGTCCGGGTGTGGGACGGGGAGGGCCGGCTGGGGGCCGCGACGGGCGACCCGGCCACGCTCGACACCCTGCTCGGGCGGGCCCTCGCGAGCGCGAGCGCTGGCGAACGGGGCCCGGGTCCGACGGTGCGCCAGACCGGCGTGCTCGGTGGCCTCGGCATCCTGGACCGTCGGCTGGATCAGATCACCGACGACGATCGGGTCGAGATCGTGGTCCAGGCGGAGCGCGACCTGCGCGGGGTGGACCGCAAGCTCACGAGCGGCGGGTTCGGGTACCGTGAGCGGCGCACGGTCCGGCGGTACGCGAGCAGCCGCGGGACCACGCTCGAGGAGGCCTCGTCCGAGTTCGAGGTGACGGGCCGAGCGGGCGCGACGATCGACGGGGAGCAGCTGTGGCTCGACCACCACCTCGCCTCGCGCAGCTTCGCCACCGCCGCGAGCTTCCCCCACGGCACGGATCTCGGACGACGGCTCCAGGCGCTGGGCGCGCCGCCGGTCGAGCTGTCCGGCCCGATCCGGGTCGTGCTACCGGCGCTCGCCGTCGGTCACCTGTTCGCCTGGCTCGCGCGCGCCTTCGGCGACGATCTGCTCGCGGACGGCACCCCGAGCTTCCTCGCGCCCTCGCGCGACCGGATCCCACGGCTCGACACCCGCATCCACCTCCAGGACGACGCGGGCCTGCCCGGCGGCCTGCGGACGGCGTCGTTCGACGAGCGTGGCGTGGCGCCGGTTCCGCTGGTGCTGCTCCGCGAGGGCGTGCCCGACGGCCTGTACCTCGATCCCGAGCGGGCCCACCAACGCGGTGCGCGCCCCACCGGACACGCGCACGGAGACGGCGCGCGGCCGGGGAACCTGCTGCTCCGCGCGGGGACCCGCTCGGTCAACGCGTGCCTCGCCGATCTCGGCGGTCGGGTCCTGATGGTGGACGACCTGGACCCGACCGGCGCGGACCTGCGCACCGGGCGCTACGACGGTCGGGTCTGGGGGACGGTGCTCGAGGGGAACCGCGCGGTGGGGTCCGCGCGCGCGCTGCCGCTCCATGGCGACCTCGGTGAGGTCCTCGCGCGCGTGGTGGACGTGTGCAGCGACACCGACCGCATCGGCCACGTCGACGCGCCCGCCATGATCGTGGACGGCTTCAGCGCAGGATGAGCGGAAACGCCGAGATGTCGGCGGCGAAGCTACCGTCCTCCCAGGCATGCAACAGCTCCGGGTTCAGCGGCTTCTCGCCGGCGCGCCCGCCGTCGTCGCCCACCAACCAGTAGGAGACGGCGATCCCCCAGCAGCCCTCGACCACGGGGAGGTCGCCACCGATGAGCTCGAAGGTGCCTCCGGCGGCCGATCGCGCCGTCCCGTGCACCCTCCCCGGCGACCAGTTGCGCTCCTCGAGCCACAGCTCGGCACCCTCGATCCCCACGCCGTCCCCGTCGACCACCTTTCCGGTCAGCGTGACGTCCATCGAGGAAACGTCTCCGCAGGCGCCGGACGGCTCGGTCTCCGTCTCCGGGGTGTCGGAGGTGTCCGAGGACGCCGCTCCGCCCCCGCAACCCACCACCACCAGCGCCCAGCCGATCGCGCTCTTCATCCGTTCTCCCGCGGCCGATCCTATCCCCCCTCGCGGAGCCCGTTCCCGCGTCTCACAGTTCGATTACACTGCGCGCGCCTCCAAAGGAGTCGGAGTCATGCACAGCGCCGTCCCCGCCAGCGACTCGAAACCCCAGGTCCGTTCGCACCTGTCTCGCTGGACCGGAACCGTTCCCCCCGGTCGGCGGCCCCTGTTCGTCGCGTTCGTCGAGGAGGTGCTGCAGCGGCTGCGCGGGCCGTTCCTGCAGCAGCACACCCCCGAGCTGGTCCTCGAGCTGCTCGAGGAGGCCTTCCACTTCGTGGAGCGGCGCGACGGGTCCGACGTTCGGACCGAGATCCGGCCGCGGCCGGCCAAGGGCGGCATCGCGCTGCTGGTCAACATGCCCGACCAGCCGTTCATCGTGGACACGACCCGGCTGTTCCTCAAGACCCGGGCCGCGGAGTTCTGGGGCGGCTTCAACGTCGTCGTCCGGATCAGTCGGGACGCGGACGGTCGGATGGTGGGCGTCGGCCAGCCGGATGGTCGGTCCGAGTCGATCGTGATCTACGAGGCGGACACGGCGGACCTCGGTGCGCCCGGGGCGGCCGACACCCTCCGCCGCAACCTCGAGCACGCGCAGGCCAGCGTGCGCGACTTCGAGGCGATGGTCCAGGCGATCAAGACGTTCGCCCAGCGAGCCGAGCAGATCGCGGCGCACGACCCGGGTCGTGCCGACGCCGCCCGGGAGACGGCCGCCTTCCTGTCCTGGCTCGTCGCGGACAACTTCGTCCTGCTCGGGATGGACGCCGACGGCACCCCCCTCGGCATCCAGGCCATGGTCGACAGCCCGTTCATCGGCTCCAACGCCGGCGAGTGGCCCGAGCCCAACTTCCCGGGCACCGTCAGCGTCCGCAAGAGCGCGCTCGAGTCGCCGATCCACCGGTCGGGCCGCATCGACGAGATCCTCGTGCGTCTCGAGGGTGTGGGCGAGCTCTTCGTCCGCGGCATGTTCACGTACCGCGCGATCACCCTGCCCTCGCGGCACGTGCCGATCCTGCGCCGCATGTTGGCCGACATCCTCGCGGGCCAGACCGCGGGTCCCGGCTCCCACCGGTACAAGGGCCTGGCGAACGTCTTCGACACGCTGCCGACCGAGTTCCTGTTCACCGCCAGCCGCGGCGTCGTGGCGCAGCTCCTCGACCGCGTGTTCGACGCCGAGCAGCAGCAGGAGGCCGGCGTGTCGCTCCTGATGAGCGGCGGCGACTCCGCGTTCTGCCTCGCGGCCATGCCCAAGGCGCAGTACGGCGACGAGCTCCGCCGGGCGATCGAGCAGCAGCTGCTCGCCGTGACCAAGGCGACGTACTGCGACCACGGCGTGTTCGTCGGGCGGTACGACACGGTGCTCCTGCACTACTTCCTCACCGGCGTGACCGACCCCGGTGCCGACGCGATCCAGGCGCTGACCGAGCAGATCCGGACCGAAGCCACCCCGTGGCTGTCGCGGCTCTTCGACGCGCTGACCAGCCGTCTGGGGCACGCCGAGGCCGATCGCCTCACCGACATCTGGGGCCGCGCCTTCCCCGAGGGCTGGTCGCGCGACAACAGCGTCGAGCGCACGGTCCGCGACATCGAGATGCTCGAGGCGCTCACCGCCACGCGAAAGGTGCAGGCCGACGTCTACCAGGACGGTCGCGACCTGATCCTGCGCGTCTACCAGGCGGTCGACGTCTACCTGACCCAGCTGCTGCCCGTGCTCTCCAACTTCGGCATCGAGGTGATCGACAGCTACGCGTCGCAGGTCCACGGCCTGGGCGGCACGCTGCACATCGACACCTTCCGCCTGGCGGGCGCCCGAGGCATCGACCGGGGCACGCTGCTCGCTCGCGGGCCGCTGCTCGTCGACACCATCGCCGAGGTCTTCGCCGAGCGCGTGAGCGCCGACCGGATGAACGGTCTCGTGCTGGTCGCGGGGTTGACGGCCTCCGAGGTCGACATGCTCCGGGGGTACATGCGGTACTCCCGCCAGGTCGGCATGAAGCTCTCGATCCGTCGGATGACCGAGGTCTTCCTGGCGCACCCGGTGTGTGTCAACGCGCTGGTCAAGCTGTTCCACGCGCGCTTCGACCCGGACCTCCAGGGCGACCGCGCCGCGATCGAGGCCGCCGCTCGCGACCTCGTGATCGACGAGCTCCGGTACGTCCAGGCGCACGACGAGGACCTGCTGCTGTCGACCGTGCGCAACCTGATCGAGGCCACGGTCCGGACGAACTACTACCGCACGGACAAGAAGGGCGCGTACCTCTCCTTCAAGTTCGACGCGGCGAAGATCAACAGCCTCGGCCACAACCGCCCGATGTTCGAGATCTACGTGCACGCCCGCGAGGTGGAGGGCGTCCACCTGCGCTTCGGCAAGGTGGCCCGTGGCGGCCTGCGCTGGTCCGACCGAGACGACTACCGCACCGAGGTGCTCGGGCTGGTGACGACGCAGCGGGTGAAGAACGTCGTCATCGTCCCGACCGGAAGCAAGGGCGGCTTCTTCCTGAAGAACGCGCATCCGGACATGGCCGAGCGTCGGCGCCAGGCCGACCAGCTCTACAAGACGTTCATCCGCGGCCTGCTGGACGTGACGGACAACAGCGTCGACGGCAAGATCGTGCCGCCGCCGCGCGTGGTGCGCCACGATCCCGACGATCACTACCTCGTCGTCGCCGCCGACAAGGGCACGGCCCACCTGTCGGACACCGCGAACGCCATCTCGCTCGAGTACGGCTTCTGGCTCGGCGACGCCTTCGCCTCCGGCGGTTCCAACGGGTACGACCACAAGAAGGTCGGCATCACCGCGCGGGGCGCCTGGGTCCTCGTGAAGCGGCACTTCGCCGAGCTCGGCAAGGACCCGTACGCCCGAGACACGATCACGGCGATCGGCGTGGGCGACATGGGCGGCGACGTGTTCGGCAACGGCCTCATCGAGTCCAATCGCATCCGGCTGCTCGCGGCCTTCAACCACCTCCACATCTTCCTGGATCCCGACCCCGATCCCGCGAAGAGCCACGCCGAGCGCCTGCGGCTGTTCCGCGCCGTCGGTGGCTGGGACAAGTACGACGCGAGCCTGATCTCCGAGGGTGGCGGCGTGTTCGACCGCCGCGCGAAGATCATCCCGCTGTCGCCCCAGTGCCAGGCGATGCTCGGCATCCACAAGGCCGAGGCCCAGCCCGAGGAGGTCATGAACGCCATCCTCAAGATGGACGTGGACCTCTTCTGGAACGGTGGCATCGGCACCTATGTCCGAGCGACCTCCGAGACGGACGCGGACGCCGACGACAAGAGCAACGACGCGATCCGCGTCAGCGCCAGCCAGCTGCGGGCCAAGGTGATCGGCGAGGGCGGCAACCTCGGGCTGACGCAGAAGGCGCGGATCGAGCTCGGTCTGCGCGGCGTGCGCATCAACAACGACGCCGTCGACAACTCCGCGGGTGTCGACCTGTCCGACCACGAGGTCAACCTCAAGATCCTGCTGTCGAGCGTGATGGCGCGCGGGGCCCTCGGCAGCTCGGAGCGCAACCAGCTCCTCGAGGCGATGACGGACGAGGTCGCGCAGCTCGTCCTCACGGACAACGACGCGCACGGCCGCCAGCTGTCCTGCGACGAGATCCGCTCCCAGCGCAACCTGTTCCAGTTCGGTCGGGCCATCGCGTTCATCGAGCGCGAGTTCGGTCGCGACCGCTCCACGCTGGACCTCCCCTCCTCCGAGGAGATCGAGCGTCGCATCGCCGCCGGTCAGGGCCTGACCCGGCCCGAGCTCGCGGTGCTCTCGAGCTGGGTGAAGATGTACGTCAAGCGGGAGCTGCTGAAGGCCACGCTCGACGACATCCCGGGCGCGAGCGACCTGCTCCGCACCTACTTCCCCGAGCGCATCCAGGCGACGTACCCCGAGGACATCACGTCCCACATGCTCGCCAAGGAGATCGTGATCACGGTCGCCGTGACGCGCATGTTCGCCGACGCCGGCGCGGCGTACTTCCCGACCATGATCGAGGGTGTGGGCGCCACCGCGCTCGAGATCACGCAGGCCTACCTCAAGGCGCAGCGCGTCGCGCGCGTCGAGGAGGCCCGCGCCGAGCTCCAGCTGCTGCGCAACGACGGCTCGATGGGCACGGCGTACGGTCTGTGGGTGGAGCTGGACAACGGGACGCGCGAGGTCGCGACCTTCTGGCTGTCGTCGGCGGGTCGCATCCCCGACGACGTCGTGCTCGAGCAGATGCGCGAGGCGGCCCCGCGGGTGCACGCGCTGCAGACCGCCGACGTCGCGGCCTCCGACCGAGCGGCGGCCGAGCGCATGGCGTCGATCGGCGTCACCGGCGCGGTCGCGAAGATCGTGCTGGAGGCGCGCTCGCTGAACGTCGGCCTGGCCGCCTGGGCCGAGTCGAACCGATCCGGCCTCCCGCTCGAGACGATCGCCGCCCGTCAGCTCGCCGTCGGGCGCGCCAGCCGGCTGCAGAGCGTGCTCGACGACCTCGCGACCCGTCCGGCCAGCGGCCGCTGGGACCCGCTGGCGCTGCGCATCCTGCACACGCGCTTCCAGGCCCTGCTCCGCGCCCTCGTCGGCAAGTGCCAGACCGAGCGGATCGAGGGCACCGTGGAGGAGCTCGAGGCGGCCCTGGCCTCCGGACGCATCCGCGCGGTGCGCCGCCAGGTGGACGACGTCCTCGGCGCGGAGAAGAGCCCGAGCGTGTCGACGCTGATGGTCCTCGAGGAGCGGGTCTCCGGCGCCGTCACCCGGCTCTGATGCCGCGGTTCTGGTTCGTCCGTCACGGGGAGTCGGTCGCCAACGCCGAAGGTTGGCTGGCCGGCCACCGCGACGTGCCCCTGACCGCTCGCGGCGAGGAGCAGGCGCGAGCCCTCGCTCCCCAGCTGCGCGCGCTCACGCCGGACCGGGTGGTCGCCTCGGACCTCCAGCGCGCCTGGCGGACGGGCGCGCTGGCCTGGAACCACCGCCTCCCCCCGGTCTCACGCATCCCCGAGCTCCGCGAGCGCCACGTCGGGCGCTGGGAAGGCGTGCCGATCGGACAGCTCGCCGAGGCGGGCGCGATGTCGGTCCTGACCTCCTGGGAGGGGGCACCGCCCGAGGGCGAGAGCCAGGAGGTGCTGTCGGTGCGCGTGCTCGCTTGGTTGGCGGCCAACGACGACCAGGACACGTTGATCTTCGCGCACGGCGGTGTGATCCGGTGCGTCGTGGGTCTGCTGGATCGAGAGCCCACGGAGCGCATCGGGTACGGCAAGGTGGGCAACACCGAGGTGATCACGCGCGACGTGGCGCCCGGGACGTTCGCGAGGCTCCGCCAGGGTGTGCTCCAGGCGGCGCGGAGGGGTTGATGGAGGCGTGGAAGGCGGCCGTCCTGGGGCTGGTCGAGGGCATCACCGAGTACCTGCCGGTGAGTTCCACCGGGCACCTCATCCTCGCGGGTTGGCTGCTGGGCCTGCACGACCCGGCGCACAAGGAGGCGATGGACGCGTTCGACATCGTCGTGCAGGGCGGCGCCATCCTCGCCGTGCTCGGGCTCTACGCGTCCCGTGTCCGGTCGATGCTGATGGGGCTGGTCGGGCGCGACCCCGCCGGCCTGAAGCTGCTCGGCCTGTTGCTGGTGGCCTTCGTCCCCGCCGCGGTCACGGGGCTGCTGCTCCACGACCTCCTCGAGTCCATGCTCTTCCACCCGGTTCCGGTGCTGTTGGCGCTCGCCCTCGGCGGCGTGCTCATGATCGGGCTCGACTGGAGCGGCGTGACGCGCCGGGGAGAGCGCACCATCGAGGACCTGGGCTTCCGGGACGCGCTGCTCGTCGGCTGCTTCCAATGCCTCGCGCTGTGGCCGGGCACGAGCCGCTCGATGTCGACCATCGCCGGCGGCACCATCGCGGGCCTGCGCGCGCGCGACGCGGCGGAGTTCAGCTTCCTGCTCGGCCTTCCGACGCTGGGCTCCGCGACCGCCTACTCCCTGCTGAAGAACCTCAAGCACGCGCACGACGACGGCACGCCGAACCTCTTCGACCTGCTCGGGTTCGCGCCGGTCGCGCTCGGCATCGCGGTCGCGGCGGTCTCAGCGTGGGTCGCGGTGAAGTGGCTCGTCGCCTTCCTCGGCCGCCACGGGCTCGCGCCCTTCGGCTGGTACCGTCTCGCGCTCACCGCGGCGCTGGGCGCGGCGATGGCCGTCGGGGCCGTCACCCTCTGAGCAGCACGGGCCGCCGGTGGTGACCGACGGCCCGCGACGTTCGCTCGCCAGGATCAGCGGCTGGCGATGTCGACGTACGGCGTGACGAGGTTGCCGGTGTAGATCTGGCGCGGGCGGCCGATCTTCGTGCTCCGGTCCTCGTTCATCTCCTTCCACTGGGCGATCCAGCCGGGCAGGCGACCGAGCGCGAACATGACGGTGAACATGTTCGTGGGGAAGCCGAGCGCGCGGTAGATGATGCCGCTGTAGAAGTCGACGTTCGGGTACAGCTTCCGGTCGACGAAGTACGGGTCCTTGAGGGCCGCCTCCTCGAGCCGACGGGCGGTGTCGAGCAGCGGGTCGCTGATGCCGAGCTTGGCCAGGACGCGGTCGCACGCCGTCTTGATCAGCTTGGCGCGCGGGTCGTAATTCTTGTACACGCGGTGGCCGAAGCCCATCAGGCGGAAGCCGCTCTCCTTGTCCTTCGCGAGGTTCACGAACTTCTGGACATCGCCGCCGTCGCGCTGGATGGCCTCGAGCATCTCGATGACCTCCTGGTTGGCGCCACCGTGCAGGGGGCCCCACAGCGCCAGGATGCCGGCCGCGACGGACGCGAACAGGTTGGCCTTCGACGAGCCGACCAGGCGCACCGTCGAGGTCGAGCAGTTCTGCTCGTGGTCCGCGTGCAGGATGAGCAGCAGGTTGAGCACGCTGACGATCTCGGGATCGATCTCGTAGGGCTCGGCCGGGACCGCGAACATCATGTTCAGGAAGTTCGCGCAGTAGGACAGGTTGTTCTTCGGGTACACGAAGGGCTGGCCGATCGACTTCTTGTACGAGAAGGCGGCGATCGTCCGCACCTTCGACAGCAGCCGACCGATGGCCATCTCCATCTGCTCGGCGTCGTTCGTGTCGACCGGGTCGGGGTAGTACGCGGACAGCGAGCACACCATCGACGACAGGATCGCCATCGGGTGGGCCGTCGACGGATATCCCTCGAAGAACTTCTTCATGTCCTCGTGGATGAGGCTGTGGCGGGTCAGCATCAGGCTGAAGCGGTCGAGCTCGGCCTTGTTCGGCAGGTGACCGTAGATGAGGAGGAAGGCCGTCTCCACGAAGGTGGACTTCGCGCCCAGCTCCTCGATCGGGATGCCGCGGTACCGCAGGATGCCCTTCTCGCCGTCGAGGAAGGTGATGCCGGACAGCGTGGACGCGGTGTTGACGAAGGCGGGGTCGAGCGCGACGTACCCGGTCTTCGCGCGGAGCGAGGCGATGTCGATGGCCGGCTCGTTCTCCGTGCCCACCCGGATGGGGAGCTCGATGGTCTTCTCGATTCCGCCCACCGGGAGCGTGAGCTTTGCACTTCCAGACTCGGCCACGACCTACCTCCTGACGCGCTCGGGAGGGGAACGTAGCACCGCGCCCCCGAGGTGGCGAGGCCGCGGTGAACGGCGCCTCAGTCACCGCTTCCTGGCACGTTGGAAGGTACACTCCCCGGGCTCGGAGGTGCGTGTGAGGATCCTGTGGCCGATCGTCTGGGTGGGCTGTGGAGGGCCGACGACGACGGGTGACGCCCCCGCCGACCACACCGGGACGCCCCCGACGTTCACGCTGTCCGGCGACCTGGTGGTCACCGACGACGCGAACATGGCCTACGAGCCCGAGTGGCAGCTCGCGGCGAGCAACGTCCGCGCGAACACCGAGATCTACCTGTCGTGGGACACGAAGACCCAGGACGCGTGGGGAGCGCCGCGGGCGGCGGACAGCTTCGACGAGCTCGTGCTGTGGGAGGTCTCGGGCAGCCGCGCGCAGACGCTCGACGCGCTGGCCGCGGACGACCTCGAACCCCTCCTCGCGGGGACGTGGCGGACCTCGGTGGCCGGCGAGACCAGCGCGCGGCTCTCCGACCTGGGGTTCGACGCGGCGACGGACCTGAACGAGGACGCCGGCACCAGCTGGTTGCTCGCGCTGGTCGACGTCGACGGCGGCCGCACCGACGTGCGCGACGGCATGTTCATGATCCCGATGGCGAGCGAGCTCGGCATCCAGATCTCCTTCCCGCTGACGACCAACCACTACACGTGGACGATGCGGTTCGGGAACGACGAGCTCCGGACCGACGAGGGCAAGGACCGGTACACCATCGACTGGAGCGCCCTGACCGTCGACAGCTACGGTAAGGCGTTCGACGCGGCCCGGGTCGACGAGGTGTTCGTGGGCCGCTTCGACGACGTGGCCGAGGCCGACGACCTCGGTGCCGAGCTGCTCGTCCTGTCGGACGTGGCGTCGGGTTGGTGGACGGTCTCGCCGACGGGGACCTCCGCGGTGCTCTCCGACGCCCGCGACGCGGCCGGTGGGAGCTTCCCGGGTTTCGAGGCGGACACGAGCTGGCTCGTGGGCGGACGTTGCACCACCTGCACGGGTCCGGCGCCGATGTGGCTCACCGTCGTCGAGGTGCGCAGGCCCTGAGCGTTCAGGCGATCCAGGACGTCTTCTCGCCGACGGCGCCGAGCCGGATGGCGTCGTACCCGAAGCGGTCCCGCACGCCGTCGATCGCGCGGCCGACCGCGGGCCTCCCCTGACCGAACGGCAGGCCCAGCTGCCCGCCGGTGTCCTGCAGCTGCGACAGCCCCACGCCCACGAGACGCACCGGCAGCCGCCCGCTCCACGCTTCGTCCAGCAGCCCGAGGACGCAGGCGAACACCACGTCCTCCCGGTCCGTCGGCGACGGGAGGGTCCGCGAGCGGGTCACCGTGTGGAAGTCGTTGGTACGCAGCTTGAGCACGACCGTCCGCGCCGTGACCCGACGCCGCCGAGCGCGCCAGCACACACGCTCCGAGAGCGAGCGCAGCTGGTCCGACACCCCCTGCCGGTCCCCCACGTCGGCGTGGAAGGTGCGCTCGTTGGAGAGCGTCCCCTCCGCGGTGCCCGGGGCGTCGTGCTCCTTGAACGCGGGCCGGTCCTCGCCGAGCGAGCGGGGCCCCCGCAACGACGCCGCGCGCACACCCTCCCCCAGGCTCCCGAAGCGCGCGCGCAGCGGCCCTGGCGGCAGATCGATCAGCTGCCCCAGCGTCAGCACGCCCGCCCCCACCAGGCGCTCCTCGGTCCGCGGGCCGATCCCGGGCCACTTGCGCACCGGCAGGGGCTCCACGAACGCGAGCTCGCCACCCTCGGGCACGACCCGCACCCCCGCCGGCTTGGCCAGCCCGCTCGCGATCTTCGCCAGCGGTCTGCACGGCGCGAGCCCGATCGAGCACGGGAGCCCCACGCGCGCCTGCACCGCCTCCCGCAGCTCGCGGACGGCCCGCACGATGCCCACCGTCGGCCCGTCGTCACCCGGGCGGGCATAGAGCCGCTCGCAGCCACGCAGATCGAGGAAGAACTCGTCGATGCTCGCCGCCTGCACCGCGGGCGTGGTGTCCTCGATGACCGCGCGGACCTGCTTCGAGTACCCGCTGTACACCCCGTGGCGCGTCGGGAGGTAGATCGCGTGCGGCGCGAGCTTACGGGCCTCCGTGACCGACATGCCGCTGCGGACGCCGAGCGGACGCACCTCGTACGAGGCGGAGGTGACGACGCCGCGGTGGCCCGGGGCCGCGCCGACGACCACGGGCTTCCCGATCAGCGACGGATCGAGCAGCCGCTCCACCGAGACGAAGAAGGTGTCCAGATCCAGACAGGCGATCCGAGGTGGGAACACCACGACCTCCGGGTACTGAACGAATGTACAGCGCTGGTGCGCCAGAATCTGTCCGCGGTAGGCTCCGGACGGAGGGTGTTTGCCGAAACGATCCATGCTCCTCTTGATCGGGGCGTCTGCGTGCGCGCCACCCCGGTTCGGACCTCCCGATCCGCTGAGGCCGGCGATCGATCGGTCGCTCGCCACCTGCGAGTGGGTCGAGCGTCCGGCGGAGCTGCTGCCCCCGGTGGTGGAATCGGACACCCGCCGACGGTTCGATGCGAAAGGGCGTCGCTTCCAGGAGTTCTTCGACACGCGCGCCGACGACGGCAGCGCCACCCACTCCAGCCGCGACACGACCTGGGAGGGGGAGTGTCCGGTGGTCGTGGACACCACCGACAGCCGCACGGGCCCCTCCGACGGCTCGAGCGTCAAGGCCCGGGACGCGGCGGAATGCGACCGTCACGATCAGCGCGTCCACGTCACCTCGCGGGTCGATCAGTTCGTCGGGGTCGCGATCGGCGCTTCGACGACCCAGGAGTTCTTCTGGGAACACACGTACGAGCACGGAAGGCTCGCGTCGACCGAGGACGTGGACGAGGACGGCGCCTCGCTCGGCGTGCGCACCGAGCTGACCTGGGACGGGGGGCAGCTCGTCCAGGCGCGGCAGATCTACGAGCTCGGCGAGACCACGGCCGCGAACCTCGGCGACGACGACGGCCTGCTCGTCAACACCGCTCGCCTGGAGTGGGACGGGGACCGGCTCCTGTCGATCGAGAACGACACCGAGATCCCCTTCCCCGCGCACAGCGTCACCACCTACCTCTACGACGGCGATCTGTGGCTCGGGTACGACTCGGAGACCGAGATCCTGCCGGGTGACGAAGGGGGCCAGTCCGTCGGCCTCACCTTCCGCTACACCTACGACGACCTCGAGGAGTTCCCCATCCGATCGACGTCCACGGTCGAAGGCGGGGAGGCGTACGTCACCGACATCGAGGTGACCTGCGGGATGTACCTCGACTGAGCGCGACCCGTTCTGGTTTACTCCTCACGATTCAGCCGCCGGCGTCGAGCCAGCGGCGGATCACCTCGCGCTCCTCGTCGGTCATCGCGGTCAGGTTGCCGAGCGGCATGATCTTGCTGTCCACGACGTTCGCCCGGATCTTGTCGCTCGCGGCGCGGATGTGCTCGGGCGAGTCCAGCAGCAGGCCCTTCGGCGGCGAGGCCAGGCCCGCGAGGATGGGCTGCTCGCTGTGACAGCCGAGGCAGCGCTGGCTGATGATCAGCTGGACCTCGGTGAAGCTCGGAGCGACCTCCCCCTCCACCGCGGGTGCGGACCTCGGGCGCGCCAGCAGCGCCGTCGCCACGAAGATCACCGCCGCCACCGGCCACAGCCAGGGCATCGGGCGCTCCTGCTCGGCGACGTTGAGCGCGTGCCGCACGGCGACACCGGCGGCCGCGATGCCCAGCAGGATCAGCCAGCCGTACGCACTGCCGTACGTCGACGGGAAGTGGCCCGAGACCATCACGAAGAGCACGGGCAGCGTGATGTAGTTGTTGTGCAGCGACCGCAGCGAGCCCGCCTTCCCGCGCTCCACCGGCGGCTCCCTGCCCGCCACCATCGCGTCCACCATCGCGCGCTGGCCCGGGATGATGACGAACCACACGTTCGCCGCCATCCAGGTCCCGAGCATCGCCCCCACGTGGAGGTACGCAGCGCGCGCGGACAGCAGGTGGAACAGGGCGACGTCGACGCCGACGACGAAGGCTGCGAGCAGGCCCCCCAGCAACGCGGGCTGCTTCGCCACGGGGCTCTTGCACAGCCCGTCGTAGACCAGCCAGCCGCCGACCAGCGTCCCCGCACCGATCCCGACGGCCTGCCACGACGTCAGCGCCATCACCGAGGTGTCCACCATGGTGGTGCCCGCGGACAACCAGAAGTGCAGGATCAACAGCGTGAACCCGGACAGCCAGGTGAGGTACGCCTCCCACTGGAACCAGTGGAGCACCGAGGGGAGCTTCGGCGGAGCGCCGCCGTACTTCTGCACGCGGTAGAACGCGCCCCCATGGACCGCCCACAGGTCGCCCGCGACGCCCTCGGGGGCCTCGCCCTCGGCCGGTGGACGGACGGCGTTGTTCAGCCACACGAAGTAGAACGAGGCGCCGATCCACGCGATGCCCATCGTCAGGTGGAACCAGCGCACCAGCAGGCCGGCCCACTCGGTCAGGAACCCGATCACGTCGCCTCCGCGGGGTGGGGAGCGCCGAACAGCCCTCGGAGCGTGCGCCAGGCGCGGGCGTACTCCTCGGCGTCGAAGAGCAGCAGGTAGTAGGCCACCGAGATCCGCGCGAACGGCCCGAGGTTCATGAAGGTCTCCAGCGTGCCGTGCATCACGAAGGCGAGGAGCAGGAACGGCACGCGCAGGTCGTAGCGGCGCAGCCAGACGTGCCGGTGGCGGAGCGCCATCCAGAGCGGCACGAGGAAGAAGCCGCACTCGAACACCATCGTGAGGATGGTCGCGAGCTGGGTCAGGGGGTACGCGAACGCGACCCAGGTGCTGTCGACCTCGTTCCACTGCGGCTGCAGGATCGAGATGTAGACGGCCTTCCAGCCACCCCACGGCCACCACTCGGGGCCCATCTTGGCCCAGCCCGCGTACGTGTACGTGCAGGCGATCTGGAGACCGAGCACCCAGCGGGGCCACCAGGCCCTCGGCGTGGGGTCGAGCCAGCGCCCCGTGCGGACGCGGCAGTCCACGGAGGCGGACGCGCCCGCCGGCGACAGGGCCAGGATCCACAGCGCGTTGGTGATGAGCTTGTCGTGCCCTCCCCCGCACGGGAGGTTGACGAACATGAGCGCGAGGAAGCCCTGCAGCGCCACGAACGAGGCCACGCGGGTCAGCGCGCCGGCCGACACCAGGAGCGACGCGACCATCGTGCCCCAGAGGACGAGCGCGACGGTGGCGGGCGTGGGTCCCCCGAGGACGTGGAACTGCCAGGGGTCGGCGAGCGGCACCATCCCGCCGTGCTCCGGGGGCAGCCACAGCGCGCGGTCCACGCCCACCCACCAGGCGGTGAACAGCTCCTCGAACAGCACCAGGCCCACGAGGACGCGGAAGGCCGCGAGGCCGACCACGGGCTCCTTCGCGTTGACGAGCTCCACGAAGCGCCGCCACATCAGGGCCTCCGGACCTCGACCCGCTCGGGCCGGCCGACCTCGAGGCTGCGGCTGACGCGCAGGTCGACGGGATCGGGGATGTGGACCGGGACGAACTGGACGCGGACGGCCTCCACGCCGTCGAAGTCCGCCGAGACCTCGCGCAGCGCCCAGTCCGCGAAGGTGCTCCAGCCCTTGCTGTGCCCCTTCCACCCCGCCTCGTGCAGCCAGGTGCGGACCCGGTCGTGGTCGAACAACGAGCGGCGCCAGGCGTGCTCGGTCGAGCGCGCGACATAGACCGGCTCCCACCGACCGTCGCGCTGCATCTCGATCTCGGGGAGCGCCGACTCCGCGGTGATGTGGCCGAACATCGTCCAGCCCTGGAGCGCGCCGAGGTAGTGCGTGTAGGGGTAGAAGGCGCCGTGGACCGCGCGCACGCCCTCGCTCCAGCCCCGCGCCACGCCCCGGACCGCGTCCTCGTCCAGGCCGACGCGAGCGCCCGCCGCCACCCAGGGCGCGAGCAGCTCGCGAGCGCTGGCCGACGGCTCGTCCGCGAGCAGGGACCGGCTGGGTGCCGGGAACGAGACCACCACCATCGCGGTCAGGTGGAAGGCGACGAACACGGCCAGCAGGTGCTGGCGCAGGTCGGGGTCGGCGGAAGTGGTCGTCACGGCGCCCAAGACTACCCCGTTCGCGCGGTACACTCCCGTGCATGCCCCCCGAGCTCACCCTCTGCGCCCGCTGGGCCGTGCTGCCCGACGGGCTCGGCCCTGCCAACGTCACCGTCCGCGATGGACACATCGCCGCCGTCACCCCCGCGGGTCCCGTCCCCGCGGGCGCGGTCGTGCTCGAGGACGACGAGGTCCTCCTCCCGGCGCTGACGGACACCCACGTCCACCTCAACGAGCCGGGACGGACCGAGTGGGAGGGCGTGCGCACGGGGACGCGGGCCGCCGCCGCCGGCGGGGTCACGCTGCTGGTGGACATGCCGCTGAACAGCGACCCCGTGACCACCTCGCTCGCCGCGCTGCGGACGAAGATCGAGGCCGTGCAGGGCCAGCTGCACGTCGATCTGGGGCTCTGGGGCGGCGTGGTGCCCGGGAACGCCGCCGAGCTCGGGCCGATGGTGGCGGAGGGGGCGCTGGGCTTCAAGGCCTTCCTCTGCCACTCCGGCATCGACGACTTCCCCGCCTCGACCGAGGCCGATCTGCGCGCCGCCATGCCGATCCTGCGGGATCTCGGCGTTCCGCTGCTGGTGCACGCGGAGCTGGAGGCCGAGCTGCGGGGCCCCCTGCCCGACGACCACCGATCGTACGTCCGCTACCTCCACAGCCGCCCCAAGGAGTGGGAAGACCGCGCGGTCGCGCTCGTCGCCCGGCTGGTGGAGGAGACGGGGTGCCGCGCGCACATCGTCCACCTCTCGTCCGCTGGCGCCCTGAACACCCTCCGCGAGGCCAAGAAGGCCGGGCTGCCGCTGACCGCCGAGACCTGCCCGCACTACCTCGGCCTCGCCTCCGACGAGGTGCCCGACGGGGCCACCGCGTTCAAGTGCGCCCCGCCCATCCGGGAGCGCGAGAACCAGCACCGCCTCTGGGAAGCGCTGATGGACGGCACGCTCGATGTCGTCGTGACCGACCACAGCCCGTGCACGCCGGAGCTCAAGCGCTTCGACACCGGCGACTTCGAGTCCGCGTGGGGGGGCATCGCCTCGCTCCAGCTCGGCCTGCGCGCGGTGTGGACGGAGGCCCGCAGGCGCGGGATGCCGCTCGAGGAGGTCGTGCGGCTCATGTCCGCGGCCCCGGCGGCGTTGATCGGCCTCGAGCGAGGCGCCATCGCGGTGGGCGCGCGGGCGGACCTGGTCGTGCTGCGACCCGAGGTCGAGCGCGCGGTGGACCCGGCGGAGCTGCTCCACCGCCACCCGACGACGCCCTGGGCGGGACGCGTCCTCGCCGGCGAGGTCCGCACCACGTGGATGCGGGGCGAGCGGATCGTCGAGGATGGGCGTCCGGTGGGAGATCCCATCGGGACGCTCGTTCGCGGCCGACAGTGGCGCGGCGGTGCGGGGGGGGGCACATTCGGCGCATGAGCGACGATCCCCAGCTCCTGCGGGCCCAGATCGACATCCACCGCGAGCTGGACGTGCGCATCGAAGCCGCCCAGCGCGGGCGCCAGCCCCTGCGGGCCTTCCTGCCCGAGATCCTGCCGTGGATCGCCGAGCGCCTGGGGGCCGTCGGGATGACCCTGCAGACGTACGGGGAGAGCCTCGAGCTCGAGACCTTCCGCTGGCCCGCGGATCTCGTGCTGCCGGCCGAACGCGCGCTGATCGCGGGCACGGACGAGGGCTCGAGCGGGTTCGTGCTGACCGACGAGGGCGGTCGGTTCGCGCTCGGCCAGCGTCTCGACGTGGCGGGCGAGTGGTTCGGTCGGGCCGCGGCGGTCTTCGACCACGAGCCCGACGCGGACCGCGCCCACCTGCTCCTCGACACCGCGTGCGAGGAGCTCGACAACCTGCTCCACGCGGTCCGCGCCGCGCGCCAGAAGCACCTGGTGACCATGCAGCTGGGCGACGCGCTGCGGCACCGGGTCCTCGCCGACGGCCTGCGCGAGGCGGTGGCGGTGCTCGGTCGCGCCGTGCCGCTGCAGCGCATCCTGCTCACCTTCGTCGCGGAGGAGGAGGACGCCTCGGTCCTGCACGTCCAGCTCCACGAGAGCCGCGACGGCGCGATGGTGGCGAAGGTGGACACGATGGCGTCCGAGGCCCCACGCGAGATGGTGGACGACGCTCGACGCTATCTGGCGACCGGGGACCGCGAACTGCTGCGCCGCCTGGACCTGCTGGACGCCCAGGAGGAGGTGCTGATCAACGGGGTCACGCACTCGGTGGTGGTCGGCAAGGTGCTGGTGAGCTCGTCCGCGGGCGCGTTCAACACCTGGGACCGCGAGCTGCTCGCCGCCTTCGCGGGGTACGTCCGCCAGCGCGTCGTGGACTTCAACAAGGAGTGGCGCCGGCTGTCCTCGAGCTTCCGCGCGGCGGACGTGGCGCGCCTCGTGAGCGACGACGACTACGAGCGGAAGTGGCTCGCGCCCCGCGAGGAGACGGTCGCCATCCTCTACGTGGACATCAGCGGCTTCACGCGGCTGTCGGAGCAGGTCCTGCAGACGCCCGAGCGCGTGGCGGCGCTGGTCGAGGCGTGGAGCGAAGAGGCCATCGGGCTCGTCTTCCACCACGGCGGTGTGTTCGACAAGATGGTCGGGGACTGCGTGATCGGGCTGTTCGGCCCCCCGTTCTACGACCAGCGGCCGCACGAGCGGCTGGAGGCCGCGCTCTCCTGTGCTGTCGACATCCGCGAGATGACCCGTCGGTTCCCGACCCGGCCGGGCTTCGAGCACCTGATCGAGCCCGGGCTGGCGGTGTCGACGGGGGTGAACCTCGCGCCGCTCTTCGTCGGCATCTTCGGGAAGAACGACAACTTCACGGGCTTCAGCAGCGGCATGAACAACACCGCCCGGCTCCAGGGCTGCGCCAAGCGGGACGAGATCCTGGTGATGGCGGAGGCGGCCCTCGCGCTGCCCCCCGGCCATCGGTTCCAGCTCGGCCCCGAGGAGAGCGCGGTGGTCAAGAACGTGGCGGTCCCGCTCCGCTACCATCCGGTGGACGTCCGATGAAGGTGTGGGTCGACGGGGACGGCATCCCCCGCATGGTGAAGGACATCGTGTTCCGGGCGGCCGAGAAGCGAGGCGTGGACGTGGTGATCGTCGCCAACCGCCCCGTCGCGATCCCGCGCCACGCGCGCATCCGGGCCGTCCAGGTCGAGCGAGGGCTGGACGTCGCGGACGAGTGGATCGTGAGCCAGGTGGAGGCCGGCGACCTCGTGATCACGAGCGACGTGCCGCTGGCGGCCGAGATCGTGGCCCGCGGTGCGACGGGGTTGTCCGCGCGGGGCGAGATGTTCACGGCGGACAACGTCCGGGCGCGGCTCTCGGAGCGCGACTTCTTCACCGAGGCCCGCGCGGCCGGCATCATCGAGGGGGGCGGCCCCCGCCCCTTCGACGCCCGCGCCGCCAACGCGTTCGCGAACGCCTTCGACAGCTGGCTCACCCGCGCTCTCCGCGCGTGACGATCAGCTCTTCTCGAAGATCAGCACCTGGTTGTTCGCCGGCATCGGCACCCGCTCGACATCCCCGAACCCGCAGCGGGCCGCGAGCTCCTGGAGAACCTCGAGGTCGCGCACGCCCCAGCGCGGGTCGCGGCCCTTGAGCCACTGGTCGAACTCCGCGTTCGACGGCGCGGTGTGGACGCCGGCGACCCGGTAGGGCCCGTAGGTCACGAGGACGCCCTCGCGCACCAACGCCTCGCCCGCGCCCTCGAACAGCCCCACCGTCGCCTCCCACGGGGACGCGTGGATCATGTTGATGCAGAGCACCGCGTCGAGCTTCTGGTACCGCCAGGGCCGCGTCGTCGTGTCCAGCACGGCGGGTGCCCGCAGGTTCGGCGCGGGCTCGGCCTCCTGCCAGGCGGCGATCGACGCGAGCGTGTCCGGGTCGGCGTCCGTGGGCTGCCACTCGACATCGGGGAAGGCCGGCGCGAAGAACACGCCGTGCTCGCCCGTGCCCGCCGCGATCTCGAGCAGGCGCCCACGCTGGGGCAGCACCCGACGCAACACGGCGAGGATCGGCTCGCGGTTCCGCGACACCGAAGGCGACGATCGACGCGGGTCGCTCATGCCAGCTTCTCCAGCCGCAACGCCGTGATCTTCACCTGCTCGCCGGCCGCGATGCGGAGCTCCGCCGCCGGATCGTTCGGCAGCCGGGCCCGGAGCTCGCCGAGCATCGTGGCCGCCGAGAGGCCCGTGGCGCAGATCAGGAAGACGTGGTCGAAGCGCGCCTCGTACTCCCGGTTGCCGTCGGCCAGCGCTGCGAGCGTGGCCTCGTCCGCGCCCGCCATCCCCGCCTGCTCGCCCTCGGACCAGGTCGCCGTGGACGCGAACCGCCGACGCAGGGCGTCCGGGTCCTCCCCGATGCGTGGGTGGTGGGTGAAGGCCTCCTTCCAGTCCTCGTCCGCGAGGTGCCACCAGACCTGCTCCGCCATCCCGAACAGCTGGGTCCGGCTCGAGAACGGCCGCAGCTCCACCATCCCGTCGGCCCAGCGCCGAGAGCCGCAGCACTTCAGCATCCACTCGCGCAGCTCGGCGTCCGACGCGCGGGCCAGCCGGTGCAGCAGCGGATCGTGCCCCTCGGGACGCGCGGGGACGCCGAAGGCCCTCATCCGCGCCACGCCCCCGTCCGGGAAGATGCGCAGCCGGAGGTGGGTGTACGGCCCGCGGTCGCTCGTCGACACCTCGTGCTCGGTGTCTGCCCGCAGGCGCACCTTCGGCGTCGCGGGCCGCCAGTCCGGGTGCCCGATCAGGGCCTGCGGCGGCGCGTCCGGCCACCACAACCCCTCCACGACGGCGCGGTCCGGGTAGTTCCCCTTGAAGTGCCCGGTGTCGAGCAGCACCTCGTCCACCAGGCCCGGCACACCCAGCGCGACGATGATCCAGTCCTCGCCCGGCGGGCGGCTCCGCCTCGTCTCCCAGCCGTTGCCCATGTACGTCGAGCGGCCCGGCAGCAGCAGGTTCGTCATCGGGCTGAAGAACATGTCCGAGCACGCGAGGGGCCGCCCCCCGAGGTGGAGCGCCGCGAGGTCCATGCGACCGCCGTCCTCGACCGGATCGGGCGTCCCGTAGACCCGCAGCCGCGCGACCCCGCCGTCCGGGTAGATGTTGAGCCGCACGTGCGTGAACGACCCCTCGGCGCGGACGGGCTGGAGGTTGTGGCTCCCCCGCCGCAGCGGCACCGACGGCAGCACCCGCGTCCACCGAACGGTCCCCGCTGCGACCTCCGCGTCCGTCGTGTCCGCGGCGTCGAGCGAGGCGAAGGGCGGGTGGTTGCCCAGGAAGTGGCTGGTGTCGATGTCCACGCCGGCGAGCGAGCCCCGCACCCCGAGCCGGACGACGCACCAGTCATGCCCCGGGACCCGCTTTCGGCGCGACTCCCAGCCGTCCATCTCCTTGCCGCGCTCGGTGTACGTCGTCGGATCGAAGCGGGCGGGCTTCGGCTCCACGAGGTGCTCCATCCCGGCGAACCAGTCGTCGCTGGTCGCGATCGCCCGGCCTCCGAGCGCCGACGACGCCAGATCCAGCCAGCCCGCGAACGCCTCGATGTCGCTCATGCCCCCTCCTCGACGCGGTGCAGGATTATCACCGCGGGCGCCGCACGGTCCCGACAGGGGGGCCCGGCGTGGATGATCGCGGGCGGCGCCTCCGTCGTCATCGTGTCCTTCGGCGCTCTCGGCGCCCTGCTGCTCCTGCGCGGCGGCGGTGAGGAGGACGAGGACCGCGCCGCGAGCTGAGGGGTCGGATACCGTGGGCCCCGATGCTCCCGCTGCTGGCGCTGGCCTGTCGACCGAGCGACACCCCCGGGCCGTCCGCGCCGGTCTTCCCCGCGTTCGACGGTCCCGAGGATCCAGGGGTCGGGCCCGTGCGCCTGTGGACCGCGGCGCTCCCTGCGCCCGCCGAGGTGGTCCTGCGGGTGACCGGGGGCGGCGAGACCTGGACGTTGCGGTCGCCCGAAGCGCTCGAGCACCGGATCCCGCTGATCGGCCTGCTGCCCGACACCGACTACCAGGTGGCAGCGACCGCCGAGGGCGCCTGGTTCCCCGAGGTGGGCTTCCGCACCGAGTCGCCGCCGGACACCGTGCTGTGGCCCGTGCTCGACCCGATCGTGTGGGAGCCCGACCTCGCCGAGCCCGGCTGGACGCTGTTCCCCCTGGACTCGGCCGGTGTGCAGGAGGGTCTGGTCCTCGTCGTCGACGAGGAGCTCCGCCCCCGCTGGTGGTGGTGGAACCGCGAGACCCACGTCTACAACGCCGAGCTCGACGGCGACGACGGGCTGTGGACGTGGATCGGGCTACGGGCGGCGATGCGCCTGTCCTTCGCGGGTGAGCGCCGCGTCCGCTACGACGTCTTCCCCGAAGGCGACGCCCTCCCGCTGCCCAGCGGGGCGGTCGACCACGAGATCCTGCAGGACGGCGAGGGCGGGTTCTGGACCTTCGGGCACGAGCCCGTGCCGGGCACCGTCCCCGTGGACTACGGCAGCCACGAGACGCGGGAGGCGACCGTCCGCGACACGCCGTTCACGCACGTCCGCGCCGACGCCACGATCGCCGGGAGGTTTCCGCTGGCCCGGCTGCTGGACCCGGCGCGCTCCGGGTACGACGCCCTCAGGAACACCGCCGACGGGGAGGTCGACTTCGTCCACGCGAACGCCGGCCAGCCCCTCGACGACGGCGGGGCGATGATCAGCGTGCAGCGGCACGACGTGATCCTGCGGCTGGACGCCGACGGGGAGATCGTGTGGATGCTGGGCGATCCGTCGGGGTGGTCCGAGCCGTGGGCGAGCCTGCTGCTGCGTCCGGTCGGCGAGGTCGTGTGGCCCTACCACCAGCACGGGCTCGAGTGGCACCCCGACCGCAGCCTGCTGCTGCTGTTCGACAACCACATCCCCGACCGGACCCCCTACGGCCCGCCGTCCGGCCCCGGCATGCCGAGCCGCGGCGTCGGCTTCGAGATCGACGAGGAGGCGCGCACGGTGCGCCAGGTGTGGGCGAGCACCGAGACCACGACCGGGCCCCTGCGGTCCGACACGCTCGGGGAGGTCGACGAGCTCCCGATCACGGGCCACCGCCTGATCGTGTACGGCTCGATCGCGGACGAGGATCCCAGCCTGGGCCTCGGCGAGCGGACCGCGCGGCTGGTGGAGGTGGACCCCTCGAACGGCGCGATCGCGCTGGATCTGCGGATCGGCGCGCCGGCCGACACGACCCCGAACGGTGTGTGGGCCTACCGCGCGATCCGCGGCCTGCCTCCCCTGCGCCCGCGGTGACGGCGTCGATGTCGCGCGGATCGCTGCGGGGGCCAGCTACGATCCCCACGTGCTGCTGTTCGTCGCCACCGCTCACGCCCTGACCCCGCCGATCGCGGGGGCGGTCGCGCTGCCCCCCGGCGTCGATCTGACGCTGCCCTTCCCCGAGGGCACGCCGGTCGTCGTGACCTGCGCCTACGGGCCCGGCTGCTCCGGGTTCCACTCGGGGACCGACAGCCCGACCAGCACCAACGACCACTACGCGCTCGATCTGGTCCGCGACCAGCCCGGCGGCGGCGATGGTGAGCCCGTGCTCGCGGCGGCCGCGGGCGAGGTCGTGATGGCCCAGTGGGCGACCGGCGGCTGGTCCACGTTCGGGCGCGTGGTGCTGATCGAGCACGACTTCGGCGACGGCCACCACTACCAGACGCTCTACGCCCACCTCGCCGCGATCGACGTGAGTGTGGGGCAGGAGGTCTCGGCCAAGGACCCGATCGGCCGCATGGGCGGCTCGGGGAACATGACCGACCACTACTTCGGGTCGCACACGCACTTCGCGGTCTACCGCGACGCCTCGTGGGCGGGTGGACCGTACGGCGGCCACAGCACCGTGCCCGAGCCCATCGACGGCTACGAGGACCTCGACGACGGCGCGCAGCTCGTGGCGGGCCCCGGCCCGGACGGTGTCGCGAGCCTGATCGTCGACGACGCGGACCCGGGGTTCCTGCTCACGGGGCCGGCCTCGCGCGCCACCAGCGGCGGATACCGCGACGACTTCTGGTACGTCCCGGCGGCGATGGCGGCCACCACGCGCGCCTGGTGGACGCCGCCGATCACCCGGACGGGCCTGTACACCGTCTCGGCCTTCATCCCCTACTCGAACCACGCGACCGCCACGCGCGCGCCGTTCACCGTGGTCGCGGCGGGCGAGCGGGCGGTGTTCACGCAGGACCAGTCCATCATCGGCGGGGCCTTCCACCCACTGGGCGCCGACCGGGCGTTCAAGCTGGTCGCTGGCGCCGAGCACCACGTCGAGCTGCACGACGGGACCGGGGAGTCCGCCGCCGCCGAGGTCGCGTTCGACGCCGTCCGGTTCACGTGGGTCGGCGACTCGGGCGAGCTCGAGGAAGGCGAGACCTGCATCGCCAGCGCGGACTGCGGCGGGGAGCTCGTGTGCGGCGCGGGCAGCTGCCGGCAGCCCTGCGACTGCGCGGCGGGCACGTCCTGCGACGAGGAGACGGGCACCTGCGCCTCCTGGCGGACCGACGAGCCCGGGCCAGGGGACACCGGGGGGACCGGCGGCACCGAGGACACGGACGACCCCACGGAGCCCGCCGACACGGGCCTGCCGACCACGTCCGACACGGGGTCGCCGGCCGGCGGCGTGGTGCCGCCACCGCCCCCCGAGGGCTGCGGCTGCGACCACGGCACCTCCGGCGGTCCGGCGGCGCTCGCGTGGGTCCTCGTGCTCGCCGCTCGGCGCCGGCGCGCTACCATCGGCGGGTGACCGCCCTCCTCCTGCTCCTGTCCTGCGAGCGCCAGCCAGCCCCCACCAACCCGGGGAACGTGGTGATCCGCCGCCTGTCGCGGGCCGAGCTGGACCATGCGGCGCGCGACCTGTTCGGCACCACGCTCCGCCCGGGGTCGGAGCTGCCCGCCGACGACTTCGCGCTGGGTCTCGACTCCCTCGGACCCGCGCAGACCTTCAGCGCGCTCCACCTCGAGGCCTGGGAGCGAGGCGTCGACGACGTCCTCGACGAGCTCTTCGGCGAGGGCACGCTACCGGTCACGCTCACCTCGATCGAGGCGGAGGGCCCCGACGCGCGCCCCACGAGCGGCGCCGTGCGCGAGGGGAACGCCTGGGCGCTGTGGGAGGAAGGCGAGATCGCCGCGACCTTCTTCGTGCAGACCGCGGGCACCTGGCGCTTCGACGCGCTCACGGAGGGTCGGGCGGCGCTGCTCGTGGACGGGGCGCCCTGGGCCGGGGCCGAGGCCTCGAGCTGGACGCTGGCGCTGGACGTGGGCCGCCACGAGCTCGCCGTGGCCTGGGTGCCGGACGGGGACGGCGACGAGCTGATCGTGGATCGCCTGGAGCTGACCGGCCCGCTCGACGCCCCGCGCCCCGCCAACCCGAACCCGGGCCGCGTGCTGTCCTGCGATCCCGCGGTGATCGGGGAGCCGGAGTGCGCGGAGCAGGTCGTGCGCGGGTTCGTGCGACGGGCCTGGCGTCGGGATCCGGCGCCGTCCGAGGTGGCCGACCTGCTGGCGGTCTATGGCGTCGCGCGCGGGGCGGGCGGCGACTGGTCGGAGGGGATCCGCGCGGCGCTGAAGGGGGCGCTGCTCTCGCCCTGGTTCCTGTACCGGGTGGAGCTGCACCCGGTGGAGGGTGCGTCGAGGCTCTCGGGCTTCGAGCTCGCGACGCGGCTGTCGTTCGCGCTGTGGGCGAGCCTCCCGGACGACCGCCTGCTCGACCTCGCGGCGGCGGGCAGCCTCGACGACCCCGGCGTCCTGCGGGCCGAGGCGGAGCGCATGCTCCTCGATCCGCGCGCCGACGGGCTGGTCACCGAGCTCGGGGGCCAGTGGCTCGGGCTGCGCGGCGTGGGGGAGGCCTCCCCCTCCCGCGAGCGCTTCCCGGCCTGGGACGCGGCGCTGCGGGACGCGCTGGAGCGGGAGATGCACGCGGACCTGGCGGAGGTGCTCCTCGGCGACCGGCCGCTGACCGATCTGCTGCTCGCGACCGACACCACCCTCGAGCAGCGCGTGGCCACCCACTACGGCCTCGATCCGGACGACGCCTGGCCCGCGACCGCGACGCTGGCGGACCGCCCGGGGCTCCTCGGACGCGGGGGCTGGCTGGCCGCGACCTCGCTCCCCGATCGGACCTCGCCCGTGAAGCGAGGAGCCTGGGTGCTCGATCACCTGCTGTGCGCGCCACCGCCGCCGCCGCCCGAGGGCGTCCCTCCCCTCACCGCCGACCCGGACGGCGCGCCGACGAGCCTGCGCGAGCAGCTCGAGCAGCACCGGTCCGATCCGGCCTGCGCGGGCTGCCACGTGCGCATGGACGCGATCGGGCTCGCGTTCGAGGGCTTCGACGCGACGGGCGCCGCGCGGACGCTCGACGACCGGGGCCAGCCCGTCGACACCCGCGGAGAGCTCGACGGCCGCCCGTTCGACGGTCCGCCGCAGCTCGCCGTGATCCTGGCGGAGGACCCGGCCTTCCTCGACTGCGCGATCACCTGGACGTTCACCCGGGCCGTGGGCCGACCGCCCGACGAGCGCGACGCCGACGTGGTCGACGAGCTCCGCACGGCCCTCGCGGACGGCGACCTCCGCTACCGTGCGCTGGCCCTCGCGCTGGTCGACAGCCGCCCCTTCCGGTACGGGAGCAGCCCATGACGAGCCGCCGGAGCGTGTTGCGCGGCGCGGCGGGCGCGATGCTCGCCCTGCCCTTCCTCCCGTCGCTGGCGCGGGCCGACGACCGGCCACCGACGCGGCTGGTCTTCTTCTACGTCCCCAACGGCATCCAGAAGGACTGGTGGACGCCCGACCGCGAGGGCCCGGACTACGACCTGAAGGCGATCACGGCCCCGCTGCAGCCCGTTCGCGACCAGGTCACGCTGTTCGGCGGCCTCGAGAACCGCAACGCCGAGGACGAGGTGCCGGGGGACCACGCGCGCGGCACCGCGAGCTTCCTGAGCTGCGTCCCGGTCCGTCGGACGGCGGGTGCGGACGTGAGCGCGGGCGTCAGCGCGGACCAGGTGGCGGCGAGGACGCTGGGCCGTGACACGCTGTTCGCCTCGCTCCAGCTCGGGGTCGCGCCCGGCGGAAACACCGGGGACTGCACGGCCGGCTACGCCTGCGCCTACACCCGCAACATCTCGTGGGCCGCACCCGACCGACCGCTGCCCAACCAGACGGACCCGCGGCTGCTCTTCGAGCGCCTGTTCGGCGCGGGACCGGGCGTGGACGCGGACACCGCGCGGATCCGGTCCATCGCTCGGGCCAGCGTGCTCGACGCGGTGCTGGCGGACGCGACCGCGCTCCGGGCACGGCTGGGTGGCGAGGACCGCGACAAGCTCGGGCAGTACCTGCAGTCCGTCCGCGAGGTCGAGCAGCGCGCGGGCGCCCTGGGTGCCGCGTGCGACGCCCCCGAGCCACCGCCCGCCGGGCTCTCCTTCCCCGATCACGTCGCGGTGACGAACGAGCTGCTCGCGCTGGCGCTGGCCTGCGATCTGACGCGCGTGGCGACCTTCATGCTGGGCGAGGCGGCCTCGAACCAGACCTACGACTTCGTCGGCGTCCCGGGCGCCCACCACGCGATCTCGCACCACCAGGGCGACCCGAAGAACCTCGCGGATCTCGTGACCATCGGGCGCTGGGAGGTCGAGCGCTTCGTGGACCTCGTGCAGCGGCTCCAGGCCTTCCCGGAGGGCGACGGTACGCTGCTCGACGCCTCCCTGCTCCTGTTCTCGTCGGAGATCTCGGACGGCGACCTCCACGATCACCGCGACCTGCCCGTGCTGCTCGCCGGGCGGGGCAACGGGGTGCACGCGCCCGGGACGTACCGCGACGAGGGCGGGCGGCCGTTCGCGGACCTGTTGCTCGCGATGCTGCAGGGCGTGGGTGCGCCCGTCACGACCTTCGGCGCGGACGGCACCGACCCGGTGTGGTTGGGATGATCGCGACGCTGTGCCGCGCCGCCTACGAGCTGGCGGTGGTCCTGGTGGTGGCGCTGCTGCTCACGCTGCCCGTCCACCGGGCGACGGTGCGCCACCTCGACGTCCTGCGCACGCTGCCGGACGGGGTGGTGGAGCTCCCGGCGGACGGGCTCGCGCCCGGCGACGCGCTCACGCTGTGGCGCTTCCAGCTGCCGTGGCAGGTCCCCCTCGGCGAGATCGTGGTGGACGAGGTCGACGGCGAGGTCGCGACCGCGCGCTTCGACCCCGACGCGCTCCGCTGGCCCATGGGTCGTCACGGGCGCGTGATCGAGCAGCACACGTGGGACGTGGCGGTCGACGTGGGCAGCGAGCTCGGCCTGGCGGAGGGCGACGAGCTCTCGGTCTACCGCGGGCGGAAGCGCGTCGGGGCGCTCGTGCTGCGGGAGGTGGGCGAAGGGCGGTCCACGGCGCGGCTCCGCGGGCCCGTCGACCACGCCGTCGGGCTCGGCGTCAGCGAGTACACCGTCCGCACGCAGGCCACGGACGGCGCCGACGACCCCGTGGCCACCGCGATCGAGGCCGCGCTGGTGGCGCTGGTGTGCGGCGGTTGGCTGCTCGTGGGCTGGCGGACACGCCGCTGGCCGCTGGACGTCCTCGGCGAGCGCCTGCGGACGCTGCCCCGCCCTCCGCGGTGGGCCGGTCGGGCCGCGGCGGCGGTGGTCGGCGGCCTGGTGCTGGGCACGCTCGGTCCCTCGGTCGCGGGCCTCGCGCTGGATCGCGCCGCGGACTTCCTCCGCGTGCCGCCGCTCGGCGCACAGCCGCTCGTCCGTCCCTGGCTGGGCGTCACCGCGGGGATCGCCGTGCTCGCGATGCTGTGGATCGCGCGCCGTCGGGACCCGATCCGCGCCGTGCGGGAGAGCGTGAGCTGGCACGGCTCCCTCGTCGCGCGCCTCCCACCGCAGGGCCGCTCGCTCGCGCTGTGGGCGTTGCACCTGCTGATCGCGTGGGCCTTCGCCTCCACCCTGTACGGCTTCCTGCAGGCGAACCTCGCCCAGGCGCTGGCCGCCGGCTGGCCGGGCGCACCCGAGCGCTTCCCGACCTTCGCGCACGGCCTCCTCTACGTCGCCACCCACCTGCCCCGGTTCGACAGCCCTGCCACGTTCTTCGAGGTCGCGAAGTTCTTCCTGTGGTCGGCGACGATCGTGGGCTGCCTCGTGGGGTACCTCCACACGATCGCGAGCCCGCTGTGGCGCGGCAGCAAGCTCCGGCACGTGGACTTCACGGTCCCCGGCTGGGTCACGAACGCGCTCTGCTACCCGCTCCTCGGCCCCGCCATCTGGACGCTGCTCCCCGAGCGCCCCGGGCTCGATCCGCTGGTCGTCGGCGGCCTCCCCCACGCGCTCGCGATGGTCACGGGCTTCTGGCTGAATCTGCTCTACACCCTGTCCATCTGGAGCATGGGCACGCGCTTCGGCGTGATGGTGGACAAGGGGCTCGTGGACCACGGCTTCTACGCGGTCGTCCGCCACCCGAGCTACGCGCTCGAGTCGGTGATGTTCGTGGTCCTCGACCTCGCGGGGCTCACGACCTGGCGCCAGTGGTGGGCCGTCAGCTCCTGGTTCCTGCTCTACTGGATGCGCTCGGAGCGCGAGGACGACTTCATGGGCGAGGTGAACCCCGACTACGCCCCCTACCGCCAGCGCGTCCCCTACAAGTACGTCCCCGGCATCTGGTGAGGAACACGCCGTGAACATCGAGCGGTACATCCTGAAGAACGCAGCGGGCGAGCGGATCGCGTCGCTGGCGACCACCCGGAGCGAGACGCTGCTCGACTGCCTGCTGCGCAACGACCGGCCGATCAAGACCACCTGCTACGGCTCGCTCATCTGCGGGGGCTGCCGCGTCGTCGTCGAGGAGGGTGGGGAGGAGCTCGCGCCGCCCACGCGCTTCGAGCTCGAGATCCTCGCCCGCGTCGCCAGGGACGAGCCGCGCACCCGTCTCGCGTGCCAGGTGGTGCTCCCCGAGGGCGTCTCGGAGATCACCGTGTCCACGTCGTACTGGTAGGCCGGCTCCCGCGGTGTAACGAAGGTGCGCCCCGGAGGACCAGGACGCCATGAGCCACCACCACGACTGCGACTACTACAAGGCCCAGCACCTGGCGGACTTCGGCAAGGTCTCCGACGCGTCCCCCGAGCTCGGCCGCAAGTTCTTCGCCTGGTACTCGGCGGTGTTCGAGGACGGCGCGCTGACCGCCCGCGAGAAGTCCATCGTCGCGCTCGCGGTGGCGCACGCGGTCCAGTGCCCCTACTGCATCCAGGCGTACACCGAGGACTGCCTGTCCAAGGGTGTGGACCGCGAGCAGATGACCGAGGCGCTGCACGTCGCGGCCGCCATCCGCGGGGGCGCGAGCCTGGTGCACGGCATGCAGATGCGCGAGTTCGCGACCAAGGCGGGGATGTGAGCGACGAGACCGCCGACGATCGCGTCCCGCTCGACGATCTCGGCGATACGCCCGCCCTCTCGACGCTGCTCTCCCGGCGGACCCCGCTCGTGGACCCGGCCGTCCAGCTCGCGACGCTCGACGCGATCGAGCTCCCCGGCGGCGACTTCGACGCGAAGCTGGCGTGCGCCGGCCTGCCGCCGCTCGTCGCGCGCAAGGTCCGGGTGTTCCAGATCAACGTCGGCAAGCTGTGCAACATGACCTGCCGGCACTGCCACGTGGACGCCGGGCCGGACCGCTGGGCCGAGACGATGGACCGGCCGACGATGGAGGCCTGCCTGCGCGCGCTCGACCGCACGGAGGCAGACACCGTCGACATCACGGGCGGGGCGCCCGAGCTCAACCCGCACTTCCGCTGGCTCGTCGACGAGTGCGTGGCGCGCGGCAAGCACGTGATCGATCGGTGCAACCTCACCGTGCTCCTGCTGGGCCGGACGCGGGGGCTGCCCGAGTGGCTCGCGGAGCGAGGGGTCGAGGTCGTCGCGAGCCTCCCGCACAACCGGCGCTCGAACACCGACGCGCAGCGCGGATCCGGGACGTACGACCGCTCCATCGCGGCGATGAAGCTACTGAACGCCGCGGGGTACGGCGCCGGCGACCCCAAGCGGGTGCTGACGCTCATGCACAACCCGTCGGGGGCGTGGCTCCCTTCGGCGCAAGCCGCCATGGAGCGCGAGTGGAAGGCCTCCCTCGAGCGCGACCACGGGGTGCGCTTCGACCGGCTGATCGCGCTGAACAACATGCCGATCTCGCGGTTCCTCGAGTGGCTCGAGAGCACGGGCAACACCGAGGCGTACCTGAAGCGCCTGCTGGACGCGTTCAACCCGGGCGCGGTGTCGGGCCTGATGTGCACGGACACGCTGTCGGTCGGGTGGGACGGCCGGATCTACGACTGCGACTTCAACCAGATGCTGGCGATGGAGGCGGACATGGACCGTCCCCACGTCGACGCGTACGACCCCGCGCAGCACGATGGCCGCGCGGTCCGCACCGCCCGCCACTGCTTCGGGTGCACGGCGGGCGCGGGCAGCAGCTGCGGCGGCGCCACGACCTGAGGGCGGCTACGCGCGGCGGCGGCGGAGGCCGAGCAGCAACCACCCGGGCCACCACCACGCCCCGGCGCTCCCCGTGGACGCGCAGCCGCAGCCGGCGGGTGCCCCGGTCGCCGGAACGTCCCCATCGGGCGTGGTCGCCGCGGGATCGGTGTCGACGGTGTCGGTCCCCACGAGCCCCGTGTCGTCCACCGTCGACGAGAGCCCGGTGTCGCCCGTGTCTCCGGGCGGCGTCGGCAGCGGGGCCTGCTCGTCCAGCCACCGGGCCGACGGGTCGTCCCACGCGCAGTTGCCCCACCCGTAGCTGCCGTCCTGCGGCCAGGTCTCGGTGTACGCCCCGGCCTTCGCCACGAAGTAGTACGGGCGGCAGCCGCTCCCGCCGGGCACGGTCGTGCGGTAGATGCCGCGCTGCTCGGTGCCCTGGACGAGGTCCAGATCGAAGCGCTCGCCCGCCACCACCACGTAGATCTCGTCCGGCACGACCTCGGCGTCGAAGTCCACCGCCAGCGCGGCCTGCCCCTGCGGCTGCTCCGGCTGGTGCAGCCCGATCCCCATGCCGCGCGTCGGGACGTTCCCACGGGCGAAGTCCTGGGTGTAGTAGTTGCCCGCGACACCCGTCCCGAGCTCGTTGTACGTCGAGGACATGATGTTGCTGCGGTGACCCGACGAGCACATCCAGCCCTCGACCACCGCCGAGTACGGGTCGGCGTAGCCCTGGGCGATGTTCTCCCCGAGCGCCGACCCCTCGTTGTAGAAGCGCCGGATCCGCGCGTCCCAGGACGTCCCGTCGTTGCTGTCGTGCGAGAAGTAGTGGTCGTCCCGCATGTCGTTCGAGTGGTAGGACGCGGCGGCGTTCAGCCCGCTGTCCATGCGCAGCAGCGGCTTGGGCGTCTTCTCGCTGCTCTGGAACCCGTTGAAGTTGCACGGGTACTCGTCGCGCAGCGCCTCGGGGTCCGCGCGGACCACGTTCGTCCAGAAGAAGGTCTCGCGGTCCGCGTACGTCGGGAGCCCGTCGACCGGGTCGCCGTACCCTGCCAGCGCGGCGCTCGTGAACCACAGCATGCGCACCTCCGACCCCGCGGCCCGCACGTAGCCCGGTGCCTCGCCGGGCCCCGTCAACGTTTCGTGAGCCCCGCCCGGCACGATGCGTGCATGGGCCCAGGGCATGGAAGCACAGAGCTTGTGGAGCCTGCTCGCCCAGGCCGGCTGGACGATGATCCCGCTGTACGTGTGCAGCGTCCTCGCGCTCGGCGTGGGGCTGCACAAGGCGCTCCAGTTCACGCTCGACGGCGTGGGCGACACCACGCCGCTCCGGCACCTCGACGACCCTGATCGGAGCACGCTCGTCGACCGACTGACCCCCCTCCGTGGACCGCTCGCCCGCGTGATGCTGGTGGCGGCACGGACGGACCCGGCGCGGGCCGAGGGGGAGGCCTCGCGGGCGGCGGTGGCGGAGCTCGATCGGTACGAGGCCTGGCTCGCGCTCCTCGGCTACGTCGCCCAGGCGGCACCCCTCTTCGGGCTGCTCGGCACCGTCATCGGCATGGTGGACCTGTTCTCCTCGATGCAGATGGCGGGCAGCGACGTGAGCACGGCGACGCTGTCCGCGGGCATCTGGAAGGCGCTGCTCACCACGGCCGCGGGCCTCATCGTCGCCATCCCCACGCTCGGCGTGCACCTGTGGCTCAGCCGCCGGCTCGAGCTGCTCCAGCACCGGATGGAAGAAGGCGTCGGTCGACTGCTCTCGCGGGTCGCCGCGTGAAGCTGCCCCACCGGAAGCGGCGCGAGGTGACGCTCAACCTGTCGCCGCTGATCGACGTCATCTTCATCCTGCTCATCTTCGTGGTGCTGGTGGCCAAGTTCGCCGACCAGGAGCGGATCGACGTCGACCTGCCGTCCGCCGAGGCGGGCCGTCCGGCGGAGGTCGACGCGCTGCTCGTCGAGGTCGACGCGGACGGGCAGGTGTGGGTGGAGGGCCAGCTCGTGGCGCGCGACGCGCTTTTCGGCGAGCTCGAGGCCGCGCGGCGGCGGTACCACCGGGCGGTGCTGGTGGCGGACCGGACGACCTCGCTGCAGAGCGCGGTGGACGTGATCAGCACGGCCAAGCTGGTGGGCTTCGACGCGGTGGCGGTCGCGACCAAGCCGCCGGAGCCCTGATGGGACCGCGCGACCTGCTCTCGTCGTGGACCTTCGCCTGGGCCGTGGCGGTGGGCATCCACGTGGCGGTCGCCGCGATCCGCGTCCACCCGTACGACGACGCCGAGGAGCAGGAGCTCGTCGAGTTCGAGCTCGCCGAGCTGCCCGCGCGTCCGCCGCCGAAGCCCGAGCCCGAGCTCCCGCCGACGCCGCCCACACCCGCCCCGCCGGAGACGAAGGCGCCGCCTGGCCCGAAGAACCCCGACCCCAACGCCGACCCCAACCGCACGTCGCTGGAGTCCAATCGCCCTGCGACCGGCCCCGCCGACGAGCCCGTCCCCATCGTCACCGGGCTGCCGCTCGACCCGACTCAGCTCGCCGAGGGTGGGATGGGCGTTCGCGTCGGCAACACCTTCGCCCCCGGGTACGACGCGGACGTGGCACCGGGCGAGATCCGCGGCTTCGTCGGGGGAGGTGCCGGCGGCGGTGACGGCACGACCTCGATCGGCGCGGCGGTCGCGACCCCGGACACGCCGCCCAAGCTGCTGCGCGCCTGGCAGCCCCCCTACCCGCCCGACCTGACGGCGCAGGGCATCGAGGGGCGCGTCGTCCTGCAGGTCGAGGTCCTCACGAACGGGCGCGCCGGCAAGGTCACGCTGATCCAGGGGGTCCACCCCGACCTCGACCGCATCGCGATGCTGGCGATGGAGCGCTTCCGCTGGCAGCCCGCCCGCAGCAAGGGCGGCAAGATCGTGGCGACGACGCAGCTCGCCATCGTCTTCCGCATCAACGACTGAGCCATCCCGCACGATCGGCGGTGCGAGCCCCCACAGTCACCACGTGACGCGCCGGCCCCGGATCCCGTGTGTCGTCTCCCAGACCACCACCGCCTCCCAGCCCGCCGCCGTCGCGCGCACCGACAGCGACGGGCGCTGGTCGTCGTCGCCGCCGGGCTCGTTCAGCGCGAGCGGTCCCGCGACCACCGTCCCATCGGGGTCCACCAGCGCCACGCGGACACCGATCGTGCCGTCGTCTTCGGCCTGCTGCCAGGCGCAGAGCACCCGCTCCTGCGCCGACGCCACGTCCACCCGGTTGCCGCCGGTGCCCGCGTCCAGCTCGAGGGAGGGTCCGAGGGGCTCGCCGTCCGGCTCGAACCAGCGGACATAGGCGCCAGCGCTCTCTCCGTCGCTGCCCGTCTTGTCCCGGAACGTGACCGCGATCCGCCCCGAGGGGGTGACCGCCACCGCCGGTCGGCTCGGCCAGCGGTCCTGCAGGTCGTCCACCCGGAAGCGGCGCTCCTCGCCGTCCGCGCCCATCAGCCCCGCCCAGGCCTCGTAGGCGACCTCGCCCGGGATCGTCGGGTGCGGCACGTGCAGCGCCCACGCACCCACCCAGCCCCCGTCGCGCGACGCGGCGTCCGAGGTGGTGCGGCGGGAGTCCTCGAGCACGAGCGCCTCCCCCACGGGCGCGAGCGCAGCGTCGAACCCTCGCGCCACGATCCGCCCGTCGTCGGGCCCCATCCCGGGACCGCCCGCCTCCGTCCAGATGGCGGCACCCCCGCCCGACCAGGCCGCGAGGTCCACCGCCTCCGCCAGCATCGGGCTCCGGCGGAGCTCCTGACCGGCCCCCACCCGCCCATCGAGCTCGATCGGCCACAGCCAGATCCCGCCCTCAGCGTCGTCGTGCGCCACCACCCAGCGCCCGTCGGCCCAGGCGACGTCGGGCCGATCACCGGGCGCGAGCGCGAGCGGCGAGGCCGGCGCGAGCTCGTCGTCGAGCGGCAACGCGTAGACCTGGGTGGCGGGCTCGTCGCCGACCACCATCGCCACCAACGCCCCCTGCGCTCCCCAGTCCACCGTCGCGTGGTGGTGGTGGTGCCCCTCGGGCGGGCTCGTGACGACCACGATCGGCCCGGCCTCGAGCACGACCTCCTCCGCCGGCGGCGTCGGCGTCGTCGTCGGCGCCTCGGGAGCGCACGCCAGCCACCACATCACAGACGGTCGATCGCCACGACCACCGGGCAGTGGTCGCTCGCCTTCGGGCGGTGCCAGCCCACGCCCGTCAGCCGCTCGCCGTCCCAGGCCTCCGCGCGCTTGGGCTGCCCGCGCCGGTCGATCGTCGGCAGGCCGGGGTTGAGCGCCGCCAGGCGCCGGCTCGCGAGCACGTGGTCCAGCTGGCGGTACGCCGGGGGCGCGTTGGAGGGCGCGTGCCCCTGGAAGTAGTGCGTCCAGCGCTCACGCTCCGGCAGGCGCTCGACCAGCGGCACGACTGCGTCCCAGCGCACCAGATCGAGGATGCCCGACCGACCCTGCTCGTCGTCCACCACGTGGTCGTTGAGGTCCCCGAGCACCACGAAGGGCGCGTCACCCGGGTCGTCGCCGAAGCGCCGGCGCACGATGTCCATCACCGCCCGCGCCTGCTGCACCCGCCGCGGCCGGGTGACCGCGCGGCCCGGTGCGTCGTCGGTCTCCGCCCGCATCGACTTGAAGTGGTTCACGAACAGCGTCAGCACGCCGAGGCCCGGCACCTCCACGTCCGCCTCCAGGCAGTCGCGGTCGAACACCGGCTGCCCATCGCCGCCCAGCAGGTGCTGCCAGGAGCGCGCGTGCACGATCGGGAAGCGGGACAGCAACCCCACGTCGATCCGCCGCTGGTCGTTGCCGTCGATCACCAGCGCGTGCGGCCAGGCGTCGCGGCCGCCGAGGAAGCGGTCGCGGAACTGCTTGAGCGTGTCGAGCCCCTCGACCTCCTGCAGCGCGATCACGTCGGCGTCGAGCCCGTTGAGGAGATCGGCCGTGATCCGCTTGGACTCCGGGTCCTCGAGGCGGAACCGCAGGTCCTCGGAGGTGAAGCCCTCCTCGGTCGCCCGGCGAGGGTCCACCCCGCGAGCGAACCGGAAGCGCGTGAACAGGTTCTCGACGTTGAACGTAGCGAGCCGCACGACCCCACCCTACCCCGGCGACGACCGACAGGGCGCTCCCGGGCCTGCCCAGATACACCTAGCGCCCTTCGAGGTCCGGCCCCATCATGCAGTTCCGCAACATCGCCATCATCGCCCACGTCGACCACGGCAAGACCACGCTCGTCGACGCCATCCTCCGCCAGTGCCGCGCGTTCGCCGAGCACGAGCAGGTCGTCGACCGTGTCATGGACTCGATGGACCTCGAGCGCGAGCGCGGCATCACCATCGCGAGCAAGAACACCGCCGTGGTCTACGAGGACCACAAGATCAACATCGTCGACACCCCGGGCCACGCCGACTTCGGCGGCGAGGTCGAGCGCGTGCTGTCGATGGTCGACGGCGCGATGCTGCTCGTGGACGCCTCCGAGGGCCCGCTGCCGCAGACCCGCTTCGTGCTGCGCAAGGCGCTCGAGGCCGGGCTCAAGGTCATGGTCTGCATCAACAAGATCGACCGCCCCGACGCCCGCGCCCAGCAGGTGCTCCAGGAGGTGTACGACCTGTTCATCGATCTGGGTGCGGACGACGAGCTGCTCGAGTTCCCCGTGCTGTACGCGGTGGCGCGCGAGGGCCGCGCCTCCCTGTCGCTGGACGACCCGGGCACCGACCTGCGGCCGCTCCTCGACACCATCCTGAAGCACGTCCCGCCGCCCCCGCCCAAGCCCGACGCGACCGGCGCGCAGCTGCTGATCACCAACCTCGACTACGACCCCTACGTCGGGCGCCTGGCCTTCGGCCGCCTCGTGGGCAAGCCGCTGCGCCGCCAGACGACGGCGACGCTCTTCGCCGAGGACGGGCAGCGCAACGTCCGCGTCCAGCTCGTCTACACCTGGCAGGGGCTGAAGCGGGTCGAGGTGGACGAGGCGCTCCCGGGCGACATCGTCGCGCTCGCCGGCATCGAGGAGATCACGGTCGGCGACTCGGTCGCCACCGGCGAGGACCCGCAGCCGCTCCCGCGGATCAAGGTCGACGAGCCGACGATCGGCATGACGATCACGATCAACTCGAGCCCCTTCTCCGGCAGGGACGGCAAGTACCTGACCGGCCGCCAGATCAAGGAGCGCCTCGATCGCGAGATGCTGACCAACGTGTCGCTGCGCCTCGAGAAGACCGACACCAGCGACTCGTTCAAGCTGTTCGGCCGTGGCGAGCTGCAGCTCGGCATCCTCGTGGAGCAGATGCGGCGCGAGGGCTTCGAGCTCTCCCTGTCGCGGCCCGAGGTCCGCTTCAAGGAGGTCGACGGCGTCGTCATGGAGCCGTTCGAGGAGGTCAGCCTCGACGTGCCCGACCCCTTCGTCGGCGCGATCACCCAGCAGATGGCTGGGCGGAAGGGCGAGATGCGCGACATGCAGTCCGACGGCCACGGCCGCACCCGCATGGTGTACCGCGTGCCGACCCGCGGCATGATCGGCTTCCGCGGCAAGATGCTGACGGAGACCCGCGGCGAGGGCGTGATGAACACGCTCTTCGACGGCTGGGACGTGCACGCGGGCCCCATCGGTCGCCGCCTGAACGGCTCCATCGTCGCCGACCGCACCGGCACCACCACGGCCTACGCCCTGTTCCACCTCCAGCCGCGCGGCGAGCTCTTCGTCGGCCCGGGTGAGGACGTCTACGAGGGCATGATCGTCGGCGAGCACTGCCGCGACAGCGACCTGAACGTCAACGCGGTCCGCGGCAAGGCGCTCACCAACTTCCGGACCACCGCCAGCGACGAGAAGCTCGTCCTCGCGCCGCCGCGGGAGATCTCGCTCGAAGCCGCGATGGAGTACATCGACGACGACGAGTGGATCGAGGTCACGCCGATCCGCATCCGGCTCCGCAAGCGGGTCCTCGCGGGGAACCAGCGCTCCATCGTGCGGTCCGGTCGGCGCGACGAAGCCTGATTCCCGGCCGCTGACGCGGCCTCCCCACCCCACCCTCCCCGGCCCTCCCGCCCCGGGTGGGCGGGAGGGAGGGAAGCAGCGCTCAGAAGCTCCGCAGGTACGCCTCGAGCGCGTCCATCTCCTGGTCGGTCAGGGAGGACGTGTCGCCCATCTGGCCACCGCGCGCCCACTCGAGCACGTCGCGCAGCGTGCGCAACGAGCCGTCGTGCAGGTACGGCGCGGACGCGGCGATCCCCGACAGGCCCGGCGTGTTCGTGGTCAGGTCCACCACGGTGTGCAGCCGGTTGTCGGTGCCGCGGTCGCCCGCGTGGCAGGAGGCGCAGCCCACGTCGGCGCTCTCGAAGATCGCGCGGCCCTGCTCGATCAGCGAGACCTCCTGCTCCGGCAGGATCGGCAGCCGCGTGCTGTCGACGAACGCGCCGATCGCGTCGAGCTGCTCGTCGGTCGGACCGTGCCCACCCATGCGGAGGGTCGTGGTCAGGAGCGCCTCGTCGCCGACCGAGTCCACCCCGCTGCGCCAGGTCAGCGGCACGGTCTCCGACACGGCCCCCGCCAGGGACGGCGTCTGCAGCCGCACCTTGCCCCCCTCCTCGCGGAAGGTCCAGGTCACGCCGTCGTCGCGACCGTCGAAGTGGCAGGTCGCGCAGGACACGCCGCCGCCCCGGGCCACCATGGCCTTGTCGGTCGCGCTGTAGAACAGGCGTCGGCCGAGCTCCACCTGCGGCGACAGCGAAGGCTCCGTGACCCTGATCGCGTCGACCGCGTGGATGGGGACGACGTCCTCGCGCTGCTTCTTGTCGTCGGCCTCGTGGCGGTTGACCTCGACCGCGTCGTCCCAGGTCACGCGGCGGATGTCACGGTCGATGAAGTCGTGCACGAACAGGCTCTCGCCGTCGAACACCATCCCGCGCGGACCTGCGCCGGTGAGGACGGGGGTCACCGGGCGGACCCAGAAGTTGAGGAACTGCGCGGGCGCCCCGCTGAACGACTTCAGCTTCACGCCGCGGTCGTTGCGACCCTGCCCCCGGTACGGCTCGGTGTCGACCACCACCAGCGCGTCCGAGCCCTCCATGGACACCGCGAAGTAGCGGTTGTCCGGCGCGATCGCGGCGCTCGGGTAGCTCCGCCAGGCCTTGCGGTTCTTCTTGGCCGCGAGGAAGACCGCGCGCCCGGCGTCCAGGACCTCGCCGTCGTCGTCGAGCTGGAAGACCACGAGGGCCGGGTTGATGCGGCCCGCCGTCACGACGTCACCGCTGCCATCACCCGCGTACCCCTGGCCCCCGTTGTTCACGTCGCTCACCACCGGCGTGGTGTTGTCGACGTAGACCGTGGGGAAGCCGACGCTGTCGCCGTCCGGGGAGACCACCGGATCGCCCGTGGGGCGAGGGGTGAGCGTGTTCGGGATGTTCTTGCCGAAGTCGACGTCGTCGTCGTCCGGCGGCGCGTCGTCACCCGTCTCGGGGAGCTGGATCGGCGTGACCGCGCCCGAGTCGAGATCGATGCGCGAGATCGTGCCGTTGCGGGTGCTCGCCACGAACAGGGCCGTCTCCGCCGGGTTCAGCGCGAGCCAGCGCGGCTCGTCCTGCACCGCGAACGTGCGCAGCACCTTGAGGGTGGTGCCGTCGAGCTCGAGGACCACGTCCTGCATGGACACGGCCACGTAGACGCGGCTGCCGTCCGACAGCGCGACGACGCCGTAGGGCTCGGCGCCCACCTTCGCCGTCTGCTCGACCACGAGCTGATCGGCGTCGTCGAGCACCGCGACCGCGCCCTCCCCGCGCAGCGTCACCCAGGCCTTGCCGTTGGCGGTGGCGATCCGCGTCGGCTCCAGGCCCACCTGCACCTCGCTGGTGGTCCCGGTGGCGGGATCGAACCGGGTCACGGTCCCCTCGTCCACGTTCACGGCGAGCAGGCGTCCCGAGCGCCCCGCCACCATCGTCGAGCTCGAGGTGGGGCTGTGGAGCGTCTGCTCCGAGCCACAGCCCACGAGGGCCACGGCCAGCATCACCGAAGTCAGGATTCTCATGTCGACCTCCGTGCTGCTGTCGGTGTGGGCAGGCCAGCCAGGCCTTCAATGTTTTTTTCGATGAAGGATGTCGGGACCGGCGACACCCAGGCTAGCGGAGAGACGATGAACGCGACGAGCGATCTCGACGCGCTCCGTGGACTCGAGCCCACGGCCGTCGAACAGTTCTATCGGGATCATGCCCCGGCGGTGCTCGGGTGGGTGATCCGTCTCGGTGGCGCCCGCCTCGACGCCGAGGACGTGGCGCACCAGGTGTTCGAGATCGCGCTGCACCGCCTGCCGTCGTTCCGCGGCGAGTCGACGCCCCGCACCTGGCTCTATGGGATCACCCGTCGCGTCGTCGCCAACGCGCGCCGCAAGCAGGCGATCTGGAGCTTCGTGGGGCTCGACGGGTGGCTGGGCGCCGACCCGGGTCCCGATCCCGAGGCCGTGTCGGGCCGGGAGAGCCAGCGCCGCCGGGTGCAGGAGGCGCTCGACGCGCTGCCCTTCGCTCAGCGCGAGGTGGTGGTCCTCCTCGACATCGAGGAGCGCCCCGCCGCCGAGGTCGCGCAGATGCTGGACGTGCCCGTCGGCACCGTCTACAGCCGCTCCCACCACGCGCGGCGGGCGTTCGCGTCCGCCCTGAAGCGCAAGGGGGTCACCGCCGAGGCCGTGCTCTCGTGGGGAGGTGTCGCGTGAGCGTTCCGCCCTGGGTCCGCAACGCCACCGAGCCCACGCCCGACGAGATCGGGGGCCTGGTGGATCCGATCGAGCCCGAGCTCCTGCGCGCCGTGCGTCACGCGACGGCCCCGAGCTCCGCCGAGATCGCCCGGCTGCGTCCGCGCCCACAGGTGCTGGCAGCGCGACGCGGCGTGTCCCCGCTGTGGCTGGCCGCACCGGTGGCCGCCGTCCTGATGCTCCTCACCGCCCGCTGGGCCGTACCCACCACGCTCGAGGGCGCCCACGAGCACGGTGGGGTCACGCTGCTCGTGGTCCAGCCGGGTGAGGAGCTGATGGTGCTCGAGGGTGTCGCCGTCCGCGGCGAGGGCAGCGCCGAGGTCGACGGCCGGACGGTGACGCTGCACGGCCAGCTGCGGATCGACGTCCGCGAGCCGACGAGCCTGGTGGTGGACGGCCGGACCCTCGAGGTCGAGCGGGCCGAGGTCCTGCTGGACGAGCACACCCTGACCGTGCTCTCGGGCTCGGTCCGGGACGGTGACCGCGCGCTGCGCCCCGGCGAGAGCTGGTCGTCCCCGCTGGCCCTCGTCACGCCGACGATCCCGCCGGAGCCCCAGCCCATCGCGACGGTAACCCTCCGCGATCCCGCTCCCGCTCCCCCTCCCGCTCCCGCTCCCGCTCCCGCTCCCGCTCCCGTCGCTCCCGCTCCCGCCCTCGTGCCCGTGCCCGTGCCCGTGCCCGAATCCGAGCCCGAACCCAGCACGGAACCCCTCGCAGTCGCCATCGCAGAGCCAGCCCCCGTAGCGGCCCCCGTAGCGGTCCCCGAGCCCGAGGCGACGGCCCCCGAGCCCGAACCCGAGCCCGAACCCGCCCAGCCGACGGTCGAGCCCGCCCCCGGCCGAGCCGCCCTGGACGACTGGCGCGCCGTCCTCGCCCAGCTCGAGCGCGACCCCGGCGACCAGCGGCGGGTGGCCCTCCTCGACGGGTACCGCGCCACCTGGCCCGACTCGCCCTTCGCACTCGAGGCCGAGGCGATGTCGCTGCTCGCCGCGACCCGGATCCGCCCGCCGGCCCAGGCCGTGAGCGAGCTCGAGCGCTGGCTCGGCGCGCACCCGAACGGACCGCGCGCCCTCGACCTGCACGCGTCCGCCGCCTACCTTTGGCGGGAGTCGCTCGGAGACTGCGGGCGTGCCGCTCCGCACGACGCCGCGGTCGCCGCCTCCGCCACCGGAGCGCGCCAGGCCACGGCGGAGGCGCTGCTCGGCCTGTGTGCCCTGTCGTCGGGGAGCGAGTCCGGGCGGGCCCGGCTGCGCACGGTGGACACCGACCTGCTCGATCCCGCGCTGCGCCGCGCCGTCGAGGAGGCGCTCAGTCCTTGATCCTCTGGCTGGCCGTCGCGGACGCCGCTGAGCTCTGGTTCGTCCCCGATCCGCAGCTCGCGGACGAAGTGCGCGAGGCCACCGTGGCGGAGTGGCCGGAGGTCGAGCACGAGGTCGTGGTGGGCACCCGCCCCCCGCAGGCCGACGGATGGAGCTGGGACGGCCAACTGCTCACGGTGGACGCCGGCGCCACGCACCGCGAGGCCGACGCCTCCGACGCGCACGTCGCGGTCCTGCTCGCGCGCACCTGGGCGATCCGCACCGAGTCGCGCACCTGGCGTCGCTGGGTGCCCGACCTGCCGCCGCCGCCCGCCCCCGCGCCGCTGCCGGACCTCGACCCACCCGTCCGCACGCCGCTGGTCGCGACCCTCGCCACCGTCGTCGGCGTCCGGTCGGCGCTCGGGCAGCCAGGCCTCGGCCAGACGCTGCTCCTCGGGATCGAGGGCACGCTCGGGCCGGTCACGCTCTCGCTCGACAGCGGCGTGGGCCTGCTCCCCGAGACGCGGATGGAGGCCGGCGGGCCGTTCACGAGCGCCACCACCGGCTACCGCAGCCTGCAGGTGGACGGCGGGGCCCTGGGGGGCTCGCTCGGTCTCCGGAGCCCCGGGACCGTCTTCGTACAGGGGCGCGTCGGGTACCAGGAGCGGTGGGTGGTCAACGGGCTCGTCCGTGACCGCCGGGTGGTGGATCGGTACACCACGGCAGAACCGGCGTTCCCCGTGGCGTTCGGGGGCGGCGTACGCCTGGGTCTGCTGCGGCCCGCGCTGAGCGGCTGGTGGCGGACGACCCTCGAACGACCGCCCTCCTTCGGGCTGGATCTGGAGGTGGCGGTGGTGGCGCCGCAGATCGGGGGATAACGTTCCGGGGTTCGAGGGTTCGCACCCCAGGAGGTTCCATGTTCGCCCTGCTGTTCGCGCTCCAGTCCTTCGCCGACGCCGCCGAGCTGTCCGGCGTGAACGTCCCCGACACGGCCACCGTGGGCGGTCAGCAGCTGGTGCTCAACGGCCTCGGCCTGCGCGAGAAGTTCTTCTTCGACATCTATGTCGGCGGGCTCTACCTCCCGAGCAAGACCTCCGACTGGAAGGCCGCGATCGAGATGGACGGCGCCAAGCGGATCACCATGAACTTCGTGTACAGCGAGGTCTCGCTCGACAAGCTCCTCGAGGCGTACAAGGAGGGGCTCGAGAGCAACTCGTACGCCGCCAACCAGGGCGCGAACTTCGAGAAGTTCTTCGGCTGGATGGAGACGATGAAGTCCGGCGATTCGATGGTGTTCGACTACGTCCCCGGCACGGGCACGACGGTCACCGTGAAGGGCCAGGTCAAGGGCACCATCGCCGACGCGGACTTCATGAAGGCGCTGTGGGCGGTGTACATCGGCGATCACCCGCCGACCAACGCGCTCAAGTCGGGGATGATGAAGGGCTGACGGCCCCGTGGCGGGAGCCCCGGCGAGAGGCTCCCGCGACGCTCAGACGGTCCCGTACAACCTCAGGATGCGCGCGGCGTCCGACCCGAAGTGCGCGCGCACCACGAGGAAGCCCTCGAGCGTCTTGTTCGCGCGGATGTTCAGCTGCAGGAACTCCTCGCTGTTCCGCACGTCGTCGAGCTTGTCCTGGACGCCGCGGACCAGCACGAAGCCGTTGAGCGACCCGCCGTAGGCCCCGAGCAACACGGGCTCGAAGCTCGCGATGTGCCCCTCGGCGTGCAGGCGGACCAGGTACTGGAGCATCTCGCCCCACAGCTCCACGGCCTGGGGATCACGCCCCGGCACCACCCGATTCCACCCGATCAACAGCCCGGCGTCCGCCATGCATCCTCCTGGCGCGCAGTCTACCCCAGGTGCAGCGACGGTCGCGGCATCCGCTCTCGGATGAAGCGCATCGCCGACGCCTCGTCCTCGAGCCAGGCGCGGTACCCGAGGCCCGCGAGCTCGGGGAGGTGCCGCGCCGCCTGGCGGTAGGCGCGCTCGCCGGGGTCGTCGGGGACCTCGCCGGTCGTCGAGCCGCGCAGGCCCCGGAAGAACGTGGACTGCGGGCCCATCGACACGCTGATGCGCTGGCTCGCCACCGCCTTCACCAGCAGGAGCCACGGCCGCTCGGCCGCGTTCGGCGAGCACAGCTCCAGCCCGTGGTCGGTGTGGGCGATGCCGCGGCTCCAGCGCCGCTGCCGCAGGTCGATCTCCGCGAGCGCGAGGTAGAGCCAGATCCGGTCCGGCTGGTACATCAGCGCCTTCTCGAAGAGGTCGCGCGCCGCCGCGGTCTCGGACAGGTGCAGATCGAGGATCTGACCGCGCAGGGTCATCAGGACGGCGAGCTCCGCCCGGTCGGAGGTCAGCGCTTCGAGCTGCCCCAGGCAGGTCGCCGCTTCCCGCCAGATGCGCAGCTCGAGCGAGGCACGGACCATCCCGCGCCAGGCGCTCACATCGGCGGGCTCGAGCTCGATGGCCTCCCTGAAGGACGCCAGCGCCGCGGCGGGGTTGCGCGCTCGGAGGAACGCCTGACCGGCCTCGACCGCGCCCATCAGGGAGGGCTCAGCCACATCCAGGCCACGTCGCCCTGGCCCGACGCGTTCTGCGCCGAGACCGCGATGCCGACACGGTCGTCGTCGACGTACACCGAGACCCCCGTGGGAGCGCCCGAGGGTGGACTGTACCCGAGGTTCACGAACGTCGGGTTGGCGGGGCTGCCGTACTGCAGCCACACGGTGTCGTTGTCGAGGATGGCGACGGCGTACACGTCGGTGCCCTTGACCGCCACGTCGAGCGTGTTCCCGATCCCGACGGGGCTCTTGAGCTGCGTGGTCGGCAGCCGCCCCGCGTTCGCGAACAGCGGGATGTCCGCCGCGGGACCCGACGTGTCGCGGACGTAGGCCCGGCGCGTGTTGTCCAGCAGCGCGATGTACCCGCCGTCGTTGTCGCCGTAGAGGTACTGCTCCACGTCCGTGAACGACGGATCCTGGAACATGGCGGGCACCGACGTGAGCAGCAGCTGGTCGCAGTTCTGCAGCGTCAGGCAGGTCTCGACGGTGGTGGTGGTCGGCGTCCCCACCACCGGCTCGGCGGTGAAGAAACAGGCGTTGCCTCCGTCGGTGGTGTGTGCCGAGGAGATGCCGCCACCGGGAGGCCAGTACACCTCGTGGACCAACGACGCGGGCTGGCTCGCCTGGTTCTGCGTGCCGCAGGAGACGGCGAAGGGACCGCCGTTGGCGTCCACGATCACGTCCACGTTGTTCGCCGTGTACGTGATGAGGTCGGGGTCGGTGCCGTCGACCTGGTCGAACTGCGACTCTGCGCTCCAGACGCCGTAGGTCTGCTGGAACTCGAGCTTCGAGACGTACAGGTACGAGTAGTACAGCGGCGGGTCGTTGGACGTGGCCGCCGCCACGAACACCGCGTCCTCGGAGGCCGGCGACACGTCGACGTCGATCCGGTTGCGGAGGTGCAGCGGCGTGAACCCGAACTTCCACACCGCGCCGGTGTGGGACGTGGGCGGGAGCCCACCGACCGCGCGCGCCGGGTCGAACAACAGCGAGGGGCCGTAGTCCGGGATCCAGTCGACGGCGGTGAACGTCTTGAAGTTCCGCGCGCCCACGATGATCAGGTACTTGCCCGCGACGTGCACGATCTCGGGGTTCGTCGGGTACTCCCAGGAGTACAGGGGCTGCGGGTTGGTGCCGCCGTCCTTGCCGCCCCACTCGGCCAGGTTGGGGTCGAGGTTGCAGTCCTGGTCCGCCCCGCCGAGGTCCTCGAGCGCGTTCGGATGGACGGTGCCGTCGGAGTCGTCACAGTCACCGAGCTGCGGCGTCGTCCAGCCGTCGCTCGCCCACGACGAGATCCGACCTTCGTACCCCCAGGCCTCCGCGTAGTCGTTCATCGCGTCGAGGGTGGTCGGCGTCCCCCGGCCGTCGGGCATGTACCCGTCGGCGTCGCCGTCGTAGTCGTTGTCGCCCGCGCAGTCGGCGTCGATGCCGTCGTACGGCAGGTCGGTGGCGCCCGGGTACACCGTGGCCGCGGTGGCCACGTCCGGGATGTTCCGGTAGGCGATGATCCCGTCGGCGCAGTCGCGGAACGGATCGGCGTCGACATAGAACGGAGGCGGGTCGGCGCCGTAGTACTTGTTGATGTAGAAGGCGTACTGCGCCTCCCAGCCGGGCTCCATGAAGCCGTCGCCGTCCTGGTCGTAGTCGTTCTGGTCGTCGCAGTTCGCGTCGACCCCGTCGTAATAGGGGTCGTTGGCGATGCCCGGGTTCACCTCGTCCTGGTTGTCCTCGCAGTCGTGCGCCTGGGCGGGGCCGGAGCCGCCGGGACCCCAGTTCGCGGCGTCCGCGGAGAACCCGTTGTCGTCGATGTACTGCTGGAGGAGCGCCGCCACGTCACCGCTGCCGCCCGGGACCTTGTCGGGGTAGTACCCGTCCTGGTCGGCGTCGAAGTCGTTGTCGCGCTGACAGTCCCCGTCGATGCCGTCGTAGAACTTCTCGATCGCCCGCGACGGGTCCGGGTAGATGCTCTTGTCGGCGTCGTTGCAGTCCACGGCCTTCTGCTCGCCGTTCTGGAGCGTGTACTGCGTGGGGTACGGGATGTCGCCCGGGAGCGCCTCGTACTCTTCCTTCGAGATACCGGGGAAGCCGTCCTGGTCCACGTCGAAGAGGTCCAGCCCCTCGAGGTCGCAGTCGTTGTCGATGCGGTCGTAGGGGATCTCGTCGAGACCGGGGGAGCGGTTCGGGTCGGTGGGCGCGCAGTCACCCTGCTCGATCGAGTACCCGTCGCCGTCCTCGTCGATCTCCTCGAGCCGCTGTTGGAGCTTGTTGCTCCCCAGCCACGTACATCCCGTGGCGAGCAGCCCAAGCCATACGAAGGGACGGACCCTCATCGCGTTCATCCTCCGTCCGACACGTTACCATTCGCGCCGGCCCGGCGTCAGCGTCCCCGCAGCCCTTCTTGCGTGGTCGTGGACCGACCGGGCAGCTCGAGCCAGACGACGGCCCCGGCGCCGTCCTCGCGACCGGCTCCAGCCGCGCCTCCGTGGGTCTCGGCGATCCGCCTCACCAACGCCAGACCGAGCCCCTGACCTCCCCTGGGAGCCCCCTGCCCCCGGTGGAAGGGCTGGAACGCCTCCTCCTCGGTGCCGGGCTCGAAGCCGGGCCCGTCGTCGACGACCTCGAAGCGCACGTGACGACTGCCCCCGCGCACGCGAAGCGCCACCGGGCGGCCCCCGTGTCGGACGGCGTTGTCCAGCAGCAGGGAGAGCGCCCGCGCGAGCAGCGTGGGGTCCGCGGTGACGCTGCACGGCAGCGGGAGGTCGAGGACGTCGAGCGGCACACCGGCGAGCTCCAGCGCCCGCGTCGCGACCTCGCCAGCATCGAGCTCGGTCGGGCTCACGGCCTCGAAGTCGATCCGGGCCGCGGCGAGGAGGTCGCCCACCAACAGGTCCATCCCGTCGACCTCGGCCTGCAACCGGTCGTACGCGTCGGGTGGCGCCTCGCCCTCCCGCATGAGCTCGACGAGCACGCGGACGCGACCGAGCGGGCTGCGCAGCTCGTGCGAGACGGCGGCCATGAGCGCGCGCTGGTCCTGGAGCTGCCGGGCGACGCGATCCGCCATGCCCCGCAGCGTCTGTGCGACCTCGCCGACCTCGCCGTCGCTCTGCGGGATCTCGGCGCGCGCGTCCAGCCGCCCGTCGCGGAGGCGGTGGGCGACGCGCGCGAGGTCCATCACCGGGCGCGCCACGCGGAAGGTCGCGACCCAGGCGAGCGGCCACATGATGACCAACAGCAGCGCGACGACCAGCGCGCCATGGACCACGCTCCCGGCCGTGGCGTGCAGCGCGAACCCGCCGATCAGGCCCAGGAACAGCGCAGCCACCAGGAAGAGCTGGACCTTGCGGTGCAGCCCGCGCGCCACGAGCCAGGGCAGCGGTGGTCGCCGACGTGGTGGACCCCGGTGGTCGTGCCCGTGCCACGGGGGGTGGTGGTGACGTCGCCAGGGCGGGCTCACCCGGGCTCCTTGACCAGCACGTAGCCGGCGCCGCGCACCGTCTTGAGGCGGCGCGGGTCCCGCGCGTCGTCGCCGAGCTTCGCGCGCAGGTGGGAGACGTGCACGTCCACCGTGCGGTCCGAGACGTGCGTCTCGCCGCGGCCCGCGGCCTCCCACAGCGCGTCGCGGGGGACGACCCGTCCGGCCCGCTCGGCCAGCGCGAGCAGCAGGTCGAACTCGAGCGCGGTGAGCGAGAGCGTGTCCGCGCCCACCCGAGCGACGCGAGCCGCCGGGTCGATCTCGAGGTCGCCGACCACCAGCCGCTGCTCGGGCTCCCGGGGCGCGGTCCGCCGGAGCACGGCGCGGATCCGGGCGAGCAGCTCGCGGGGATAGACCGGCTTGGCGAGGTAGTCGTCGGCGCCGAGCTCGAGGCCGACCACCCGATCGGTCTCGTCGCCCCGGGCCGTCAGCATCAGGACCGGGAGCGCGCTCGTCGCGCGGAGGCGGCGCAGCACGTCGAGCCCGTCGAGGCCCGGCATCATCACGTCGAGCACGACGGCGTCGAAGCCGCCGCCCTCGAGCGCCTTCAGCCCCCGGGCGCCGTCGGGCGCGTTGGTGAGCAGCACGTCGTGCGGGCGGAGGTAGGCGGCGAGCAGCTCGGCGAGCTGCGGGTCGTCGTCGATCATGAGGACCCGTACCGGCACCTGCCCTCCGCCCGGCCGCCGTCACTCGGACGGAGCGGCCTGCTCCGAACGCTGACAGTGGCCGACGTGCCCCATCATCTCGTGAACGCCCGAGGAGTAGCCCCAGAACGCGCCCGCGGCGAGGATCGCGGCGAGCAGCAGACGCGGCCCCCTCACAGCTGCCATCCGGCGCGGTCGGCGCGCGAGAGCAGATCGGCGGCGGCCTCGCGCTGCTCCTCGTCGAGCACCGCGTGGACCTGCTTGAGCGCCGAGACCACCTCGCGCCGGGTGCGGCGCAGGTCCTCGTCCCAGCGGGCGAACAGCGCGTCGAGCGCGGCGTCGTCCACCTGCTCGCCGCGGAACGCTCCCGCGAGCTCGTCGCGACCGCCCTTCACGTCGTCACCGAACGCGTGGACGGAGCGCCGCAGGTCGGCCAGCGCGTGGTCGACGATTCCCTCCTGGTCCTCGTCGATGCGCAGCTTGCGCTTGAGCACCTCGGCCATCGCGCGGCCCGCCCCCTCGCGGAACCGGCGCGGATCGCGCGGCCCCTCCCACGACTGGTGGCGCCAGCGACCGTGGGGCCCACCGCGGAAGCCGTGGTGGTGGTGGGCCCAGCCGCCGTGGCAGCCTCCGCGCGAGCCCTTCAGCACGCCCACCAGCCCGATCATGCACACCGTCCCGAACAAGAAGCCGAACAACGGACACCTCCCGTGTCCACAGGGTCACCACCGCACGTGAAGCTCCGGTCGAGCCCTCCGTGAAGAAGTGCGAAGTCGGCGGCCGGTGGGTATCAGGGCCGCATGAACGCTCGCGGGCCCATCGTGGCGGTCCTGTTCGCCCTCCTGGCCGGTGCCGTGCTCGTCGCCATCCTCTGGGTGACCACGCCCTCCCCGACGCCGCCCCCCGTCAACGACCGCCGTCCGAGCACGGCCCGGTCCGCTCCCGTCTCCTCGCCCGCGGCGCCGTCCCCCTCCACCGAGCCCGACGCCGCGACGCAAGCGCCACCCGACCTCGACGCGTGGCGCCAGGCGCCCGATCCGGCGACGCACCGCGAGTTCGACACCCCCGAGGAAGCCGAGGCCTTCGTCACCCGCAACGTCACCGAGCTGTTCGCCGTGGTCTGGCCCGAGATCGATCCCGCCACGATCACGGCGGCGTGCACCGTCGACGGCCGCCACTGCACGTACGAAGGACCCTGGCCCGGCGACGACTTCCTGAAGCGGTGGCTGGTCGCGATCTCGGAGGGTCGCACCGGTCCCGCCGACATGGAGGGCGTGACCTTCTCCACCTTCCGTCCCGAAGAACGAGGGGAGGAACGGATCTTCGTGCTCGAGGCACACGCCCCCTGAACGGGTGTGTTCACGACTTGTGAACACAATGTTACAACTCGGGGCCGAGGGGGGCCTCATCACCACACGTGTGCTGGTCGTGGACGACGACCCGCTGGTCCGAGCCACGCTCGGGCGGGTGCTGGCACGTCACTGCGAGGTGGAGCTGCTCACCCCGGAGGAGGCGCACGAGCGCGTCGCGCGCGGCGGATACGACGTGCTCCTGACCGACCTGGAGATGGGCCGGTTCCACGGCGAGACGCTGGCGGCCGACTCCTTCGTGCGGTGGCCCGACGCGCGCATCGTCGTGATGACCGGCAGCGTGTCGCACCCCAAGCTCAGCTGGCCGGTGATCAAGAAGCCGCTCGTGCTCCAGGAGCTGCTCTCGGCCCTGATGCTGCGCCGCTCGGACTGAGCGCCCCGCTCCAGTCGACGACGAACCGGGTCCCCTGCCCGTCCTCGCGCGGCAGGCAACGCACGTCGCCGCGGTGGTAGCGCGCGATCTCGCGACAGAGGTGCAGCCCCAGGCCGACCGAGCCATCCCGCCCCTCGGCGTGCCCGTCCGGTCGGAAGAAGGGCTCGAAGATGCGCTCCCGCAGCTCCTCGGGGACCCCCTCGCCGCGGTCCGTGACCTCGAACCCCGTCGCCGTCGTTCGGACCTCGATGGGCGGCGCTCCGTGGCGTGCAGCGTTCTCGAGGAGGTTGCGCGCGAGCCGGCGGAGCAGGGCCGGCTCCCCGTCGACGACGAGCGCCGAGCCCGCGACCGCGGCACCGACCCGAGCGGCCTCCTCCTCCAGGATCGCCACGAGGTCCACGGGCTCGGCGTTCTCCGGGCCGTCGCTGGCCTGCATCCGGCCCACCTGGAGCAGGTCCCCCACGGTGAGGTCGAGCTCCTCCACGTCGCGGACCGCGGCCTCACACAACGACGCGCGCTCCTCGGTGCCGTCGTCGAGCAGCTCGATGGCCATCCGGAGCCGAGCGAGCGGGCTCCGCAGGTCGTGCGACGCGCTCGCGAGCACCCGGCGCTGGGCCTCGAACGACCGCTGCACCCGGTCGGCCGCCTCGTTGAACGTGCGCGCGACGGCCGCCACCTCGTCCTGGCCGCGGACGACGACGCGCGCGGACAGGTCGCCGTCGCCCCAGCGCGCCACCCCGTCCCGCACCTCCTCCAACCGGCGCGTGATGCGGCGCGCGAGCGGCCAGCAGCCCACGGCCAGCACGCCCGCCAGCACGCCGAAGGTCAGGAAGAACCGCGGCCGGAACGATCGGCGCTGCGCGAGCGCGAAGGCCCGTCCATCGGCGAGCATCACCCGCAGGCCGCCGCGCCCGTGCTCGCGGAAGGGCCCCGGCTCGCCCTGCTCGATGGGCTCGCCCACCACACCGGCCACGCCACCCGCCCGGTCGTAGAAGGTGATGTCCATCTCGACCTGCTCGGCGACCTCGGCGAGGTGCTCCTCGAGGGCAGGGTCGTCGGCGCGCAGCTCACTGACCGCGGCGGTGCCCGTGACGAGGTCGGTGACCGCCGTCTTGTCGCCCCAGACCCAGGAGCCGACGATGCCCGCGACCACCACGCCGAACACCGCGACCGCGACGAACCCGACGTAGACCTGGAGATACAGCCTCCGCCCGATCACGACTGCTTCTCGGCGAAGAGGTACCCGGCACCCCGTGAGGTCAGGATGCGCTTCGGGTGGCGCGGGTCGTCCTCGACCAGGGCGCGGATCCGGCTGATGTGGACGTCGATCGAGCGGTCGAAGGCCTCGAGCTCCTCGTCGCGCACGATGCGCATGAGCTGCTCGCGCGAGAGCACCCGGCCGGGCCGCTCGGCGAGCGCGAGCAACAGATCGAACTGGTGAGCCGTGAGCGCGAGCGCCTCGCCGTCGAGCCGCGCCTGGCGCGCGCCGGCGTCGACCTGGAGCCGGCCGAAGCGCAGCACCTTGTCGCCGGGCGCCGACGTGGGGCGGCTGCGTCGGAGCACCGCCCGGAGCCGCGCGACGAGCTCGCGCGGGTTGAAGGGCTTGGGCAGGTAGTCGTCCGCGCCGAGCTCGAGGCCGACGATGCGGTCCGTGTCCTCGCCGCGCGCCGTGAGCAGCAGGATGGGGACGTCGGAGCCGGCGCGCAGCGTGCGACACAGGTCGAAGCCATCCCCGTCGGGCAGGTTCACGTCGAGCAGGATCGCGTCCCATCGCCCGTTGCGTGCCGCCGCCATGCCAGAGGTGGCGTCGGGGCGCTCGTGCACCTCGAAGCCGTGCTGGGCCAGGTAGCGGGACACCATCGACGACAGCCGCACGTCGTCGTCCACGAACAGGACGCGATCCATGGGTCGATCCTACTCGGAGGCGAGGTCGTGCACGGCGACCCGCTGCTCGGGGGTGAGCACCTCGGCGACGGAGATCATGTGGTCGAGGCCGAAGGCGGTCATGCGGTCGAACAGGTCGACGCCGTCCTTGCGGAGCCGCTCGAGGCCCTTGCGGTCGATGTCCTCGGTCCACAGCAGGTCGTGCATGGAGCCGCGGATCGTGCGGGCCTCGGTGCGGAACGCCTCGCGCTGCTCGAACGCGCCCTCGACGAGCCCATGGATCGTCTCGCGCTGCTGCTCGCTCACACCGATGCGGTCGAGCCGCTGATCGACCTTCGCCAGCACCTGCTCGGCGGTCGGGGGCGTGCGCTCGGCGGCGAGCGCGGGGGTGGAGCCCAGCAGGACCACGGCCACGAGGGGAAGAATGCGCTTCATGTCGACCTCCCGGGGGGCACCGTCCGTCCCCCACGTCCTCAGCTTCACCACCGCGGCTTTCGGCTCCCTTGCGCGGATGCAAAGTTGTGTGAAGTGCCGCCGAGCCGGGTTCCGCGGTAGGATGCGTCGATGAACCGTGACGCGCGTCACAGCCTGCTGCTCGTCCTGTTGGCGGGCGCCCTCGCCGCGGGCACGAGCTGCGCCGTGTGGGACCCCGATCCCGCGGTCAACACGTACGCGCTGGTGGGCAAGCACACGGACGCGTCCTGCGAGGCCTGCCACGGCGAGCCCCCGTTCGGCGCGATCTCGACGCGCTGCGACTCCTGTCACGAGATCGACCGGCCCCAGTGCGTGGCGGGCCAGTCGCCCCCCTGCCACTACGAGGACCAGGTCGACGCGAACGGCGGCCAGCAGGACTGCGGTCCGGTCTGCCACGACCCCGCGGGCGAGTGGGGTGGCGGTGGCGGCGGCGTCTGTCCGGACGGTCCGAGCCCCGGGGACCACGGCTTCTTCCCCCTCGAGGGGTACCACGACCAGCCCTGCACGCTCTGCCACGACGACCCGGCGGACACGGCCTGCGACCAGATCTCGGGCGCGATGTGCATGAACTGCCACGAGGACGACCGGCTCTTCGCCGCCCACTACATGGACATCGCGGGCGACTGGCCGTCGGGCACGGACCTGCGCTGGGACTGCGCGCCCTGCCACACGTACGACGACGCGCAGCCGAAGTGGAAGGAGAACGAGCGCCACCCGCCGGGCGCGGGGACACCGCCGGATGGGTTCCGCGTCCCGCACGGGGTGGCGAACGACGCGCCGCGCGACCCGGGGACGCAGGCGGGGACGCCCACGGATCCGGAGGACTGGGTGACGGCATGCGAGGCGTGCCACACGGACGCGCCCGGGAACTACGCGACCTTGTCGTGCACGACCGGCTGCCACGCCGAGATCTTCCAGTATGGGTACCACTGGAGCCAGACGTCGACGTCGCCCGGCTCCAGCTGTATCACATCGGGCTGCCACAAGTACGGACGCCTGGAGTACGGGCAGCTCCCGTAGGTGACGGCCTGAGGACCGTGCTGGGTCTGATCGTCGAGCATGGGGACCACACTGATGGCAGCGACTTCCTTGGTCGTAAGGGAGAAATTTCTCTCACCCCCCGGCCCCTCTCCCGGTGGTAGAGGGGGAGGAGCGGCTCTGTCGCCCATGGTGGTCCTGACGGGGGTGCAACCGTAGCTCCTATGCCGCTCCTAACTCCCCTCTACCTTCGGGAGAGGGGCCGGGGGTGAGGGAAACCCCTCGGATGACGGGTGCACCTCGTCACCCACGAACCCCCGCGCGAACGGAGAGTATAGAGAACAGTCGATGTGTCGGGTGCTCGGAGGATGCACCGCGGAGGACGCGGAGGACGCGGAGAACATGGCCATCCCGATGGCGTCCGCTGGAGGCTCGTAGGTGGGCAGTCACGTGCAGCATCGTGCGCTACCTCCGTCCCACCTCCGCGCTCTCCGCGTCCTCCGCGGTGCAACTTCAAGCCCGCCGGTCCAACCGTAGAACATGGAGAAGATGCGACACTCACCAGCAACGTGGATATCATCGTTCTACGTTACGTATTTCTCCTCATCCCTCGGCCCCCTCTCCCGGTGGTAGAGGGGGGAGGAGCGGCTCTGTCGCCCAGGGCGGGCCTTTGGGTCTCCAGCAGGCGCCCGAGGTCGTTGCGGAGCGATGTGATGCTGGTTGTTCTGCCGCTCCTAACTCCACTCTACCTCCGGGAGAGGGGCCGGGGGTGAGGGAAACACCTCTGATGACGGGTGCACCTCGTCACCCACGAACGCCAGAGCGAACGGAAACCATGGAGAATAGGTGATGTGTCGGGTGCTCGAAGGAATCACCGCGGAGGACGCGGGGGACGCGGAGAAATGGCCGCTCCGACATCCGCTCCTGCGACCTCGGTGGACCTCGGTGAACCTCTGTGGTGATTCGGCGGCGTCCGAACACCCGCAACGTCTTCGCACGGGTTGATGGTAACATATGGAGCAGATCCACCACCAGGCACGGGCGACTGTCCCGAGGTACGGAAACGCGATCCGTGGGCGGTAACGGGGATGGCGATGAACGAGCATATCATTCAGGTTCATTCCACCTTTGCCGACCGCAGGCCCGTCATTGCGTTGGCGCGATTGCTCGACGCGCACCTGCCCGACATCGATGAGGCCGATGCTGCGTGTCTGTTCTTGGCGCTTCAGGTCTACGGATTTTCCCTTCCCGGGGCGGACTTCAACAACCCATCGCTTCCGGGTAGCGACCTTGGGCGTTGGGATGCAGCGGTGATCGTCGCTGCTCTGTCGAAGGCGGTGCCCGATCCGAACGATTGGGACGGAGGCTCGCGCGAGACCCGTTTCACAGCAGGTGATCTGAGTGATCGCGCCGAAGCGCTGATGTCTCGCCTGCTGGTCGTGCCTGCACTCACTATTTCTGGATACTCCCGGCGACGTTGATAGTCAGTCATGTCGGGGGAATGGTCACCTTGCAAACTATCCTTCCGTTCTCAACGCGACCTTCCCCCCTGCCGTGCGGCCCTCGACTTGTCCGTGGCGAACTGCCCAACGGCTGGCAGAACGTCAACTATTCTCCATACTTCACGATTGGACCCGGCAGGCTTGAAGTGTTGCACCGCGGAGGACGCGGAGAGCGCGGAGGTCGGACCGAGGTAGCGCACGATGCTGCATGTGACTGCCCCACCTACAAATCATCAGCGGACGATCGGGAGGGCCCGGTTCTCCGTGTCCTCCGCGTCCTCCGCGGTGAATCCTCCGAGCACCCGACACATCACATGTCGATTCGGGGATCGCGCGCTACTGCGAACGACCTGGCCCCTGATGGAGCCAGATGGCGCCGCGGGCACCGTCGACCGTGACCTCCTGGCCGTCGCGCAGGCGCCGGGTCGCGCCCTCGACGTTCACGACGGCGGGGACGCCGTACTCGCGGGCGACGACGGCGCCGTGGGACAGCATGGATCCGAGCTCGAGGATCACGGCGCCCGCGGTGAGGAACAGCGGCGTCCACGCCGGGTCGACGGCGTGCGCGACGAGGACGTCGCCCGGCCGCAGGGCCGCACCGTCGGCGACCGAGCGCAGCACGCGGACGGTGCCCCGCGCACGACCCGGGCTGATCCCGAGCCCCGAGAGGCGCTCGCCGTCCGGCGTGGTCACCGGCGACGGGTCGCGGCCCGTGAGGAAGGTCGGCGGGATCCGCGCGGCGTCGCGCTCCCAGATCTCCTTGCGGTGACGGGCCCGCTCCCGGAGCTCGTCGGTGCGACCGCGCGCGACCGCGTCCCGCAGCTCCTCCCACTGCAGGAAGGCCACGTCGCCCGCGGCGTCCAGCCAGCCGCCCGCGACCCCGTCCTCGCCGAACGAGAGCAGCACGTCCTGCAGCGACCACAGCAGGCGGTCGAACCAGAAGCGCTGGTTCTCGCGGAGCAAGAGGTACCGACGCGCGTGGTGGATCAGGAGCTCCGCGGTCGACAGCCGCGGTCCCGTCAGGAGCGAGCGCAGCTCGGCCAGCGCCGCCCGGTGGCGCTCCTCCTGCCGCTCGGCGTGCTCCGCGGGGTCGTGGGAGGTCGCGAGCTGCGAGCGCAGCAGCGGCACCAACCGCGCGGGCTCCCGCCGCCACCGGGGGCTCATCAGCTCCCAGCTCGACTCCGAGCGGTGGCCGAAGCGGTCGAGGAACGCCGACAGCGCCTCCCCGAACGCGCCCTGCGCGGGGTCGCCGGCCGCCAGCCGGACCAGGTCCTCCTCGGTCGCGAGCCGCGCGAGCTCGCGCAGCGCCGCGTTCGTCTCGACGGTGAGGTTCCCCGGCGGGCAGGTCGCGAGCGCGGTGCGCAGCTCCTGCCGACGCTCGGGCACCCAGGACGCCAGCGCGCCGTCCAGCAGCTGCCAGAACAGGTTCGCGAACAGCAGCGAGCAGATGTGGATGCCGACGTACTCGCGGACCAGGTCCAGGTGCCGATCGACGAGCCGCAGCCGCTCGTCCGTGGTCTGACCGCGGCCGCCGAGCTCCGGCAGCTCCCGCTGGAGGCGTGCCTCGAAGCGGTCCCAGGCGAGGTGGTTCGTGAACGGGTTCCAGCGGAACCGCCGCCACCGCCGCTCCTCGAAGGTCGTGCGGAAGATCGAGGTGTAGACCGACACGTCGGGCGCGACCGCGAAGCGCCGACGCCAGGCGCGCTCCTCCTCGGGCGGGATGAGCTCGAGCATGAAGGAGGGCGGCGGGGAGCCCGGCAGCTTGAACAGCAGGTGCCGGAACACCGTCGCGTTCACGTAGGGGTAGCCGTGGTGCAGCCGCAGGGCGGGGCCGCCGCCGAGCAGGCGCGCCTGGGTCTCCGGGTACCCCACGAACCAGGTGAGCATCGGCTCGAAGAGCGACCATCCGAGCGGCGTGGCCGGCTGCTGCCAGCGCTCGCCCATGAACCGCCGCGTCCACAGGACCTGGTCGGGGTCGCGCTTGGGCGTGCGGCCGGCGGTGACCGGGCGGGCCTGCAGCAGCAGGAAGTCCCCGCGCGGGTCACGGACCCACTCCACGTCCGCCGGCGCCCCGAGCAGCGCCTCCACCTTGAGCCCGAGGCGCGCCAGCCGCCGGAGCTCCTGGTCCGTCAGCGTCGGGCGGTGACGGAGGTGGTCGGGCGTGGCCTCCAGGACGGGGCCGTGCTCGCCGGGCACCAGCTGCTCCGTCAGCTCGTGCACCTGCCGCTCGACGACCTGCAGCCGCACACGCGCCGCCACCCGGGCCACGCTGCGAGGCAGGCCGCCCCGGGGTCGGCGGAGGAGGTAGTGGTGCGGCGCGATGCGCCCCGACATCAGCCCCTCGCCGAGCCCCCACACCGCCTCGACGACCACCTCGCGCCAGCTCCCCGTGAGCGGGTTGGTCGTGAACAGCACCCCCGAGCAGGACGGACGCACCAGCTGCTGGACCAGCACCGCCAGCGAGGCGCTGCCCCCGCCCGTCGCCTGCCGGTACGCCACCGCGCGCTCGCTCCACAGGCTCTGCCAGCAGGCGCGCACGGCGGCGGGGACCTCGCGCGGCGGAACACCGAGCACCGTGGCGTGCTGACCCGCGAAGGAGTGCTCGGCGCCGTCCTCGTCGAGCCCCGAGCTGCGCACCGCCAGGCTCGGGCCCACGCGCTCGGCGGCGGCGACCCACGCGGCCTCGAGGTCGGCGGGCAGCGTCACCGCCCCCAGCCGCTCCACGAGCTCCGCTGCGGCCCCAGGGTGCGTGAACGCCCGCCCCGCGAGCTCCGTCAGCCCCGTGTCCGCGAGGACCCGGTCCAGCGTCTCCGGCGGGATCACGAAGCCGTCGGGCACGGGCAGATCGGCGGCGGCGAGGCGCGCGAGGCCCCCCGCCTTCCCTCCCATCCGCTCGAGCTGGGCACCCGCCCCCCGGAGGGGGATCAGGCCGACGGCATCTCGTCCCACCCGATCATCCTGTTCCGCTCGGGGTCCCACACGGCGAGCCGCAGGCAGGCGGCGATGTCCGAGGGGCGCCACGAGGTCCGCCCGGGGCTCTGCAGCTCGGGCATCCCGGCCATCGCCTCGGGCAGCCGGTAGAACGGGATCTTGTGGTTCAGGTGGTGCACGTGGTGGTACCCGATGTTGCCCGTGAACCAGTGCATCACCAGCGGCATGTCGAACATGCTCGACGCCTTGAGGGCCGCGTGGTGGTACGTCCAGGTGTCCCGCCCGCGCAGCTCGGCCGCGGGGAAGTTGTGCTGGGCGAAGAAGAGGTACGCCCCGGCGGCGCAGGCGACGAACAGCGGCAGGACGACGCCGGCGAAGGCCGCCCACGGCCCGAGCAGCCAGCCCACCACCGCCGCGTTCGTGAAGTGCAGCGCGATCGCGAGGGGCCCCTGCCAGTGGACCTTGGGCTCGCGCAGGAAGGCGGCCATGCACATGCCGCCCATGAAGACCGGGAGGTACCCGAACAGCATGGTCAGCGGGTGACGGGCGAACTTGTACCAGCGGCGCTGCGTCTCGTTCATCTGGCGCCACATCGCCACGGTCACCGTCGGGTACGACCCGATCGAGGCGCCGAGCATCTTGGCGTTGTTCCGGTGGTGGTAGTCGTGCGTCTGGGTCCAGACCGGCAGGGGCGACAGGACGTACAGCCCGAACAGGGTCATGATCCCGTGCGCGAGCTTGGACTCCCGCCAGATCGCGCCGTGCGCGTAGTCGTGGAAGAAGATGAAGACGCGGACCGTGGTGAGCCCGAGCAGCACGGCGCACACGAGCTGGACCGCCCACCAGGGATGGAACAGCGCGCCCACCTGGAAGGTGGTCCACACGGCGACCGTCACGGCGAACAACCGCCAGGTCGTCCCCACGTCCTCTTCGGCGTAGGGGAAGGTCCGCTTCACGAGGGCGGCGCCGGCACGGCGCTCCTCGGCCTTGGCGCTGGGGGCGCGACCCGCCGGGGCGGGGGTGTCGTCGGGAGCCTCTTCGGGCTCGTGAGCTGCGACGGCGTCGGACATCGCTCACCTCGGCGATGGAGGGCGAGAGGTGCCCGAATAGCCTCTCCGGAGCGGATGTGCACACGCACCCCGTCGCTGCATCCGTCAGCTCGCGACCAGCCCGACCCCCACCGCGCCCACGAGCCCCCACCCGACCGCCGCCACGGCGTTCCACCGCGCGGCGTCCCGATCGCGTCGAAGGCTGGCTCGAACCGCCGTGATGGACGTCACCAGGACCAGCGGGACCAGCAGCGGACCGAAGCACAGGACCGCGTCGAGGAGGGTGCCACCGAGGGTCACGGGCGGGTGTCGCTCGGCGACCGAGCCAGCGAACGCGGGCCAGGCCGACGTGAGAGGTAGGAGGCCGACACCTGCCGTGGCCCCCATCACCGCGTTCATCCCCGTCACCAGCCGGACAGCATGTGTCATCGCAACCCCCGCGCGTTCCCAATGCACGAGCGATGCCAGCCATCATCGTGTTTTCATCGTTCACGAGAGTCGCATCAGCTGCACAGGATGACGGTGCGTGAGACACTGGATGTCGGAGGTCCACGTGGAGCTGTGGTCGGCGGCGGAGCGCGAGGTGGCGGTGGCGATCGGCGCGCTGGGTCGGGTCAACCCCTTCCTGCCCGAGCGGCGCCAGTGGGAGCGGCGCGCGCTGGGCGACGCCTTCGTCCCGGGTCCGGCGGTCTGGAGCCTCGGAGACACCGACAACCCCAACGTCGATCGGGTCGCCCAGGTCAGCGAGGACCTCGCCGAGCGGGTCCGGCGACGCCTCGAGCACCGGGCCCCGAACGCCGAGGAGCGTGAGCTGTACGGCGGCCTCGTGTTCATGGTGCTCTACAACCGCTACGCGCACGAGATCCCGCTACCCGCCGACGACGACGCGCAGCCGGTGGTGACCTGCTGGGAGCGCTACCTGGCCGACTTCCGGCGTTTCTTCCGGCACGCGACGCCCCCCGACCCCGAGGTGGACACCCCCGAGCACCTGCTCGCCTGCTTCTGGCAGATCCGGCGTGCCTTCGAGCTCGTGCTCACCTCGTTCGCCGGCGGCTCCATGCCCGCGGCGCGGCTGCGCGCAGCGACGTGGCAGTCCACGTTCACCCACGACGCCCGACGCTACCGGCGCTTCCTGTACCGGACCATGCCGGACGTGCCGACGTTGATCACCGGGCCGACGGGGACGGGCAAGGAGCTCGTGGCGCGCGCGGTCGGCCTGTCGGGCTACGTCCCCTTCGACCGGGAGCGGCGCCGCTTCGCCTTCGCGCCCACCTTCCTGCCGTTGAACCTCTCCGCGCTCTCCCCCGCGCTCGTGGAGTCCGAGCTGTTCGGTCACCGCAAGGGCGCCTTCACCGGGGCCACCGGCGACCGCGTGGGTTGGCTGGCCCGCTGCCCGCGAGGGGGCACGGTGTTCCTCGACGAGATCGGCGAGCTCGATCCGCTGCTCCAGGTCAAGCTGTTGCGCGTGCTCGAGGACCGCACCTTCGCCCCGGTGGGCGAGGAGCGCGTCCTGCGCTTCGTGGGCAAGATCGTCGCCGCCACGCACCGCGACCTGGCCCGCGCCATCGGTGAGGGGGACTTCCGGGCGGACCTGTACTACCGACTCGCCGGCGACCGGATCGTCGCGCCGTCGCTGCGGGAGCGCCTGGACGCCGATCCCGACGAGCTGCGCCGCATCCTGCACGCCGTGGTGTCGCGCACGGTGGGTCCCGACTACGCCGACGGGGTCACGGAGGAGGTCCTGGCCGAGATCCTGCGGGTGCGCGGGGCGGCGTACGGCTGGCCGGGCAACGTGCGGGAGCTCGCGCAGGTGGCCCGCAACGTGGTCGTCCAGGGGACGTGCGGCCCTCCGGAGGCGCTGGCGGGCACGAGCGCCTCACCCTTCTCCGAGCTGGACGGCGGGGAGCTGCCACTGCGCGAGGTGGACCGTCGGTACGCCCGCCACGTCCACGCGCGACGCGGGAGCTACAAGGCCACCGCGGAGGTCCTCGGGGTGGACTGGCGCACCGTGAAGTCGCTGGTCGACGAGTGACCGCGGACGCCTGAGGCAGGTCTGCGACATTCGGGACGCGACGTCTCCCTATCCTTCCTCCGGAGGCGTCATGAGATCGTACGGGTGGGGTTCGGTTGCGTTGTGGTTGGGATGGGCGTGTGCGGCGGTGCCTCCGACGCCCGCGCAGCGGATCCGGCCGAGGTCCGTTCCCGAGGTCGCCACTCCTTCCACGCCCGTCGCCAGTCCGTGGGCGACGGCGCTCTGCGACCACCTCTCGCGCGAGCTCGACTGTCCCTGCACGCCGGTCGCGGCAGGCGAGCCCACCGAGTTCGACGGCTTCGAGGTGGAGGCCCTGGAGACGACGGCCTGGAGGGGGAAGTCGACCCTGCCCGACATCCCGAACCTCGACGAGCGCAACGAGATGTCCAGGACCAACAACCACGGGTTGGCACTGGAGCTGAAGCTGACCAACAAGGCGCCGGTCGCCGCCGACGTCGGCTTCGTCATCTACCTCGAGGACGGGACGGGCGCGGCGCGTTTCACGCTGCCCCACAACTCGGGAGGGTACGCCGAGAGCAAGAGGCACCTGATCAACCTCCGCGAGGCCGGTGAGCTCGCGCCGAACGCGGAGGTGACGGCGGGGCTGGTCTATGCGGTCCCGAAGGGAGCCGTCCGCCACTCGTTGCTCGTGCTCCGCAAGAACGTCGAGAGGCCCGATCCGGCGGACCCGCGTGGAAAGCCGAAGGTGGTCGCCACGGAGCTCGCGGTGCTCGACCTCGGGCCCCCGACCTGAGCTGACGCCGACCACGGCTCCGGCATAGACGTCGCCATGCTGCTCACCCTGCTCGCCTGCGCCGTCACGCCGCCCGAACCGCCCTCCGAACCCGAGACCCCCGACGCCCCGGAGGAGGTGGCGCCGACGGTGGACCGCGCCGTGCCCACGTCCGGGACGCGGGTCGTGCTGCTCGGGACGGGAACGCCGGTGCCGGACCCCGAGCGCTCGGGACCTGCGACGGCGGTGGTGGACGCCGAGCGCGCCTGGTTGGTCGACGCGGGGCCCGGGGTGGTGCGGAGGGCCGCGCAGGCCGCGCGCGACCACGAGCTCCCGCAGCTGGCCGCGGGTCGGCTGGACACCGTGCTCCTCACCCACCTGCACAGCGACCACACCCTCGGGCTGGCGGACGTGATCCTCGGGGGCTGGGTCCTGGGTCGCGAGACGCCGCTGCACCTCATCGGTCCACCGGGGACGAAGGCGCTCGCCGACGGGATCCTGGCGGCCTGGGAGGAGGACGTGGCGCTGCGGCGGAGGTGGAGGCGCTGCCCATGGCGGGCCTGCTGCTCGACGTCACCGAGACGACGGGGGGCGTGGTCGCGGACGGCGACGGCATGCGGATCACGGCCTTCCAGGTCGCCCACGGGACGTGGAAGCACGCGCTCGGCTACCGCTTCGACGGCGCCGACGGGCGCTCGGTGGTGATCAGCGGCGACACGGCGCCGACGGACGCGGTGGTGACGGCCTGCGACGGGTGCGACCTGCTGATCCATGAGGTGTACGCGAAGGCGGGCTACGACGCGGTCCCCGACCCGGACTTCCAGCGGTACCACGGGACCTTCCACACCTCCGCGGTGCAGCTCGGGGAGCTCGCGGTCCGCGCGCACCCCAAGCAGCTGCTGCTCACCCACCAGCTCTACTTCCGGAAGGACGACGCGACGTTGCTGGAGGAGCTGCGCCAGGGCGGCTGGCAGGGCCCCACCGCCAGCGGCCGCGACCTCGAGGTCTGGTAGTCGTCACGTCTCCGGTGTGCTCAGCACCGCTCTCGCCACGCTATCAGGGCCCACCGAGGAGACCCGCATGCTGTGGATCGTGAGCGCCCTGGCCGCCGAGGCCGATCAGACCTGGCACCTCCAGGACATCTACCCGTCGATCGAGGCCTTCGACGCCGCCCGGGCCGAGGTCGACGGCGCCTTGCCCTCCCTCGCGGAGTGCCGGGGCCAGCTCGGGAAGGACGCCTCGACGATGCTCCGCTGCCTGAAGCGGTCCAGCGAGATCTCCGCCGAGCTCGGTCGCCTCTCGTCCTTCACCAGCAACCACGTCTCCGCCGACACCCGCGACGACGCGTGGCAGGCCCGCTCCGGCGCCGTCAACGCGCTGTACACCAAGTACGGCGAGGCGACCGCGTGGATGGCCCCCGAGATCGTGGCGCTCGGCCAGGAGAAGGTCGAGGCCTTCCTCGCCGCCGAGCCCGCGCTCCGCGACTGGGACTACCCGCTGCACCGCACGATCCGCCAGGGCGAGCACGTCCTCTCCCCCGGCGAGGAGCGTGTCCTCGCGCTCTCCCACGGCGTGACCGGCTCGCCGTCCGAGGCCTACGTCACCTTCGCCAACGCCGAGCTCCCCTGGCCCACGCTGACCCTGCCCGACGGCACCACGACCCGCCTCGCGCAGTCCGACCAGGCACGGCTGCGCGTCCTCCCCGACCCGGCCACCCGCAAGCTCGTGTTCGACACCTACTTCGGGAAGGTCGGAGAGTTCGAGGCCACGTTCGGCACGCTGCTCGGCGCCCAGCTCCAGGCCCACTGGTTCGAGGCCCAGGCCCGCGGCTACGACGCCTGTGTCGACGCCGCACTCGACCGCGACGCCCTCCCGCGCGCCGTCTACGACACGCTGGTCGCGCAGTCCAACGCGCACCTGCCGACGCTCCACCGCTACCTTGCGCTCCGCAAGGACATGCTCGGGCTCGACGAGCTCACCTACGCCGACCTCTGGGTGCCCCTCGTCGAGAGCGACCGGAGCTACTCCCTCGAGGAGAGCGAGGCGCTCGCGATGGCCGCCAGCAAGCCGCTCGGGAAGGCCTACGTCGCCGCCATGAAGGAGGGCTTCGCGAACGGATGGATCGATCCGTACCCGCGGCCCGGGAAGGTGCCCGGCGCCTACATGTCCGACGAGGCCTGGGGCGTGCATCCCTTCGTGCTGCTCAACCACACCGACGACTACCGCTCGGCCAGCACGCTCGCGCACGAGTTCGGCCACGCGATGCACAGCCACCTCGCGTCGGAGGCGCAGCCCTACCCGACCGCGAGCTACCCCACCTTCCTCGCGGAGGTCGCGTCCACCTTCGACGAGGCCCTGCTCCTCGACCACGTCCTGAAGCACGCGAAGACCGACGACGAACGCCTGTTCTACCTCGGATCCGCGCTCGAGCAGCTCCGCGGCACCTTCTTCCGCCAGGCCATGTTCGCGGAGTTCGAGCTCGCCATCCACGAGAAGGTCGAGGCCGGCGAACCACTGACGGGGGCCGAGGCCACGCGCATCTATGCCGAGCTCGTCCGCCGGTACCACGGCGACGCCGCCCGCATCGACGACGTCTGGACCACCGAGTGGGCGACGATCCCGCACTTCTACTACGACTTCTACGTCTTCCAGTACGCGACCTCGGTCGCCGCGAGCGCCCTGCTCGCCGACGACGTCCTCTCCGGCAAGAAGGGGGCGGCGGACCGCTTCCTCGGGCTGCTCCGGGCTGGCGGCAACGGCGACGCCTACCTGCTGCTGAAGGACGCGGGCGTGGATCTCGCGACGCCCGCGCCGTACGACGCGTTGGCGGCACGCATGGACGCGATCATGGACCGCATCGAGGCGATCCGCGCCAAGCAGCGCTGACGGACCGGCTACGAGGGGGGAGTGAGCGACCAGCGACCGTCCGTGGGCCCCTACCGGATCGAGGCACTCCTCGCGCACGGCGGGAGCAGCGCCGTGTTCCGGGCCCACCACGAGCTCAGCGGCCAGCCCGTGGCGCTCAAGCGCCTCTCGCTCCTACGCCAGGATCGGCTCGCGCGCGCCTTCCGGCGCGAGGTCGGCGCCGCGCTCCAGATCCGGCACCCCGGCGCCCTGGCCCTGCTCGACGCCGGCTGGGCACCGCGGGACGCACCCGACGACTGGGCAGGCCGCCCGTGGCTCGCGACCGAGCTGGCGTCGGGCTCGCTGGCGGACCGGGTCGGCGAGCTGACGTGGGGGGAGGTCCGCGTCCTCCTGCTCGATCTGCTGTCCGTCCTGGCCCACGCGCACGCCCGCGGGCTGACCCACCTGGACGTGAAGCCCGCCAACCTGCTCGAGGTGGACGGCAGGTACAAGCTCGGCGACTTCGGGCTGGCGCTGGTCGTCGACCCCGAGTCCGAGTCGGTGGGTGGCGGCACCCCCACGTCGATGGCGCCCGAGCAGTGGCGGCGTTCCACCCACCACCTCGGACCGTGGACGGACCTGTACGCGGTGGGGTGCACCGCCTGGGAGCTGGTCACCGGTCTGCCGCCGTTCGACGCCCCCGAGACCGAGCGGCTGCGGCAGCTCCACCTCGTCGCCGAGCCGCCGCCGCTGCGACCGACGATGGGCGTACCCGGGGGTCTGGAGGGCTGGCTCGCCGCCCTGCTCGAGAAGCGGCCGGAGGACCGCGTTCGCCACGCCGCCGACGCTCGGCGCGCACTCCTGGCACTCGGAGACCCGCCGACCACGGCCGCCGTCGCCACCCCCGTGGCGCGGGTGGCCACCGCGACCTTCGCGTTCGACGACGACACCTTCGAGATCGACCCCGTCACCACCTCGCGCCCCGTGACGATCGACCCCGTCGGAGCGCCACCAGACGCCTGGAGCATGGGGCCCCCCGCCGCCATCCGATCCGGGATCCACCTGCTGTCGCGGCGCCCGTGGCCGCTGGTCGGCCGGACCGGGGAGCAGGACGTCCTGTGGGGCTCGCTGCTGACCACCGTTCGCGAGCGGCGCTGCATCGCGGTGTCCCTGACGGGTCCACCGGGCGTGGGTCGGACCGCGCTCGCGAGGGCGCTGGCCGAGCACGCGGCGGAGCTCGGGACCGCGGATGCGCTGGTGGCCACCTTCCACGACCCGCCGACGCGCCGTGACGGGCTGGTGGCCGCGCTGGAGCGCCACCTGCGGACCTGGGACAGCCCCGAGCCCGTTCCGCTGGTCGCCTCCGACGTTCCCCTCCCGGGTACGCTCCGCTGGCTGCTCCGGCCCGACACCGCGCCCGGCGACACCGACGAGGTCGATCGGCGCTCCTGGACCTGCGCCGCGCTGGAGGCGCTCGCGGCCGCGCGACCGCTCGTGGTCGTGCTCGACGAGGCCTGGCGCTCGGCCGAGACGCTCGACCTGGTGCGCTCGATGCTGGGTCGACCGAGCCCGATCCTGTTCGTCCTGACGGGCGGGGAGAAGGACCCGCGCGTGGCGCCGGAGGTCACCGAGCTGCCGATCACGCCACTCGCGGAGTCGGACCTGGCCGAGGCGGGCCACGCCATGGGGCTGAGCCGACGGACGGCCGAGGCGCTCGCTCGCAGCGCGCTGGGACTGCCGGGCGCCGCGGCGCAGCGACTCGCGGCGTGGGGAGCCGCGGACCTGTTGACGACCACCGACGACGGGGCGCGGCTCGCCGAGCGCGAGGTCGACGCGGAGTCGGCGTGGAACGACGTGCTGGGTCGGATCGCGCCGGATCCGGCCGCTCGACGCTCGCTCGCCTGCGCGGCCGTCCAGGGCCAGGACATCGACGTGGCCGTGTGGCGTGCGGCGGCCGAAGCGCTCGGCGGACACGACGTCACCCCCCTGCAGGACCGACTCGAGGAGGCGGGGCTGGTGCTCTCGGTCCACGACCTCCCCACCTTCGTCTCCGAGGCGTTCCGCCAGCGCGTGGTGCAGCTCGCCGACGAAGCGGGCGAGGGCGTGTCCGTGAGGGCGGCGGTGGCCGACGCCGCGCGCGATCTCGCTTACGAGGACTGGCAGCACGGCCGGTTCGCATCGACCGTCCTGCGCTCCGAGCTGGTGCGTGCGGTCGGCACCCTCGAGCCGGCGGACCTCGCCACCCTGGGTGACGCGCTGCGCCGGGAGCGCCGACCGGAGGATGCCCGCGCCGTGCTGAGGTCGGTGGTGGACAACGAGGCGGACGGGGATCGCTTCCAGTTGGCTCGAGCCCTGTCGAACCTCGGGATCCTCGAGTTCACGACCCGCCGACCGGAGGCGGCCCGGCCCCTCCTCGAGCGAGCCGCCACCCTGTACGAAGCCCACGGGGACGGCGCCCGCCAGGCCTACGCGCTGGCGAACAGCGCGATGAGTCTCGCGATGTTGGGCCACATCGACGAGGCGATCGCGCAGTACGACGCATCGGAGCGGATCGCGCTCGCGGCGGGGAGCGACAGCCGCGCGCTGCTCTCGCAGGTCCGTCGGGACGCGCTCCGCCTGACACGGGCCCGGTTCATCGACGACGAGGGGCGGGAGGAGGCCTTCGCACGGCTGGATGAGCAGGTGCGCACGGGGCGCCTCACCGGGTTCCTCGCCTCCACGGCGCGATGGGCGCTGTTCGAGTGGTGCGAGCTCGCGGGAGACGAGGCGGAGATCGACCGCCGACTCCAGGAGTTCGCGTCGGATCCATCGCTGCAGGGCCACCCGGACGTGGAGCTGATGCTCACGGTGCGCCGTGGTGACCTCGACCTGGTGGAGCGCCTCACCGAGCACGGCGCGAAGCGCGCGGACGACGACTCCTGGCAGGCGCTGGTGGTGGCGGATGCGCTGCTCCGAGCGGGCCTGGTGGACCGCGCCCGCCCCTGGGCCCTGCGCGTGCTGGCCGACGCGAGGGCGTCCGGGGCCCTCGTTCGCCTGATGGGCGCCCTCCACGCCTGCCAGCGGTGCGAGCCCGAGCTCGAGCGTCGCCGACCCCTGTTCGAGGAGGCCATTGCCCTCGCACGACGCCTGGGCTTCCACACCTCGATCGGGATGCTCCTCGTCCAGGAGGGGCTCTCGAGCGCGGCCGAGGGGCTGATGGACCGGGCCGCCGAGATGTCCGACCGGGTGGATGCGGCGTTGGAGGGCCACCGGATCGCCCCAATGCCCCTGCTGCACCACGGCCGCGCGGAGCTCCGTTCGCTGGTGGGCCGCTCGTAGGGCGGGTACGTCCGGACGATGCCCCGACGCCCCGCGCCACGCGCCTTCCCGCTCTCGGCCGAGCTGCCCGCCGACCAGCACGCGGCCCGGGAAGCGCTGATCGCCGCCATCGGCGCCGCGTTCCGCGCCGTCCGCCCACCTCGCCAGGAGCCGTCGCACGCCTCTCCCTACGCCTGGAAGGGGTTCGACACGTTCCACGCGTACCACGGACCCTGGCAGGCCTTCCCGCTCGAGGCCCTCTGGGCCTGCAGCGACGCGCTGTCGTTCGTACCGGCGCAGGGGCTCCGCTTCTACCTCCCTGCGGTCCTCTCGCACCTGCTCGCGAACCCGACCGACGCGCTCCCCCAGACGATGCTCGACGGGCTGTGCTCGCTGCTGGAGGGCCGGGCGCCCGAGCACCGGGCCCTGGTCGCGCTGTTGGACGACGACCAGCGACGCGCCGTCGCCGACGTGATCCGCTTCCATCGGAGCCTGGAGGACGACGCTCCTGCCCAGGCGTTGCCGCTCGGTCGCCAGGCCGCCGCCCGATGGCACGCGCCGACGGGTGGGTGATCACTCGACGCGCAGGTCGATCCTCAACGTGCCGCCGCAGGGGCTCGCATCGCGCTTCCACGCGCCGCTCCCCGTCCCCTGGAACCAGCTGGGATCGGGCTCCGTCGCCAGCGCGGCCTCCAACACCTCCGGATCGTCGGTGCCAGCGGCCTCCAGAGGCAGGTCGACGCCGTCGTACCGCGGGTCCGGGAGCGCACACAGCGCGCTCGCGTCCCAGCCCGCGGGCATGGGCTCCACCCAGGCGGCTCGAGACTCGGTCGAGCCCTTCTGCCCGTCCGCCAGGCACCCGAACCCGTGGTCGATCACGATCTGCAGCACGTCGTCGAAGGGCTGCCCGCACAGGATCGCCGCGGCGCGGGACGGCGGCAGGCTCGAGGCGCGCAACAGGCCGGGTGCAGTGGCGTCGAACGCGGCGGAGGCGTCGGGTGCAACGTCGATGTCCAGCACCTCCGCGGTGCCGCTCTCGCAGCCCGCCGACACCGCGACGGCCAGGAACACCATGCTCGTGCGCGTCATCGGTCCTCCGACCCGCCGACGTGCTGCAGCGTGAAGTCCGAGAGGGCATCGAAGGCCACCTCGGACAGCCGCAGGAACTCGATCGCGAGGCTCGTCCCGCCGTCGACGCGCCGCACGGCACCGAGCGCGCGCAGCCCGCCGCCCAGGCCCGCCAGCTCCAGCTCCACGAGCACCCGCGTCCCCACGGGGAGCGAGCGTCCGACGACGATCCGCATGCCCGAGAGCGACAGCTCGACCTCGCCGTCGAGCGCGTCGAAGCCGTCCGGACCAGGGCCCCCGGCGAGCCAGTCCCCGTCGGGATCGTCACCCACGATCCAGCGTGTGACCGCCCGTCCCCGGACCCGCGGCGCGGCGCGATCGTCGGTCGCACGGACGCGGTCGCGGCTGACGACCATCACGTCGCCCTCGCGGCTCACCACGCGTCCGGAGAGGGTGGTCCGGTCACCGACCGCCAACACCACCCGCTGTCCTTCGGTGAGCGGCTCCGCCAGCCAGACGTGCACCTGCTCGGCCAGGAGGCGACGGAGCACCCCCGGTCGCACGTCGGGCACGTCGCCGACGATCACGACCGTGATGGGGACCGCGACCTCCTCTCCGAGCGGAACGAGCATGACGTTCCGTACGTCAGGCGGCCGTGCCCCGCAACCACTGGCGCAGCCGCACGATCCCCTGCCCGTTGAGCTGGCAGGCCCGCGACTCGGTCACACCCAGCACCTCCCCGACTTCCTTGAGGGAGAGCTCGTGGAAGTAGAACAGGACGATCGACACCTTCTCGCGCTCCGGGAGACGCTCGATCGCGGACAGCGTGATGCGACGCAGCTCCGCCCGCTCGGCCCGCTCCTCCGGCGTGCCGTCCGCCGCCACCAGGTCGGCCAGCGGCGCGCCCGTCCCGTCGTCGGTCGGCGCGTCGAGCGACAGCAGCGGTCGCGTGTCGCTGTTCGCCACAAATGCGTGGGCGCCGTCGGTGTCCGTGCCGAGGTGCTCCGCGAGCTCGGCGAGCGTCGGGGCGCGCCCCAGTCGCTCCGAGAGGGACGACCTCGCCTGCTCGAGGGCCTGGGCGCGTCGACGCACGGCGCGCGGCACCCAGTCCGTCGCCCGCAGCGAGTCCAGGATCGAGCCCTGGATACGGTGCTTCGCGTACGAGCGGAAGCACACGCCTCGCGAGGGGTCGTAGCGCTCCACCGCCTCGATCAGCCCCATCACCGCCGTCCCGATCAGGTCGTCGAGGTCGACCCCCTTGGGCAGGCGGGCGTGGGTGCGGCGCGCGATGGCGCACGCCAGCGGGTAGTGCTCCGCCACGAGCGCCATGTTGCTGACCGGGACCGCGTCTGTCGACATGCTGCACATCCGATACCCCCACAAGCTTCGTCGATGGGGGGGATCGCAAGCCGCGTGCCAGGCTGGCTCGCCCGATACATCAGGTTCGACCGTATCGACGGGACGAGTCTGTCCCGAGACAGAGTCAGATTCGATACGGGTCGTCCGCGAGGAGGGCGTCCAGCAGACGCTCCATCCCGTCGGCGTCCGCGGCGACCGAGAGATCGAGCCGTCCCTCCAGCCACAGCTGCCGAAGGCACTCCACGCGTCGTGCGCGCTCCTCGGGTGTCTCGTCGAGGTCGCGCCGACCGTGGATGCGAGGCATGGAGAGGGATCGTTTCATTCCTGACTCCCTCCTCGCCGCGCGGGGGCCCATCGGACTGCGGTGCCGTCCTGCTCCTCTCGGCCCCCGAGCGCGACGGTTGAGGGGACAGATGCATCGAGGCTTGGTGCGGATGCGGTCACGTGCTTGACTGTGGCCGGATGGACCTGGAAGAGCCCTGCATCCTGGTGGTCGAGGACGATGCCGCGCAGCGACGCGCGCTCGAGCGCCTGCTCACCCGGCGAGACTTCACGGTGGCCACGGCCGTCGACGGCGCAGACGCGATCGAGGTGGTCACGCGGCGCGACGTGGTGGTCGCCATCGTCGACCTCCAGCTCCCGGACACCCACGGGTTGGACCTGATCCGACGCATCGCCGCCGTGCGTCCGTCGACCGAGTGCATCGTGCTCACCGGCTACGGCAGCGCCAGCGTCGCCGAGGAGGCCCGGCTGGCGGGCGCCTCCGACTACTTCGAGAAGCCCATCGTCGACAGCACCCGGTTCTTCCAGGTCGTCCGCAAGTCCTGGCAGCTCCAGCGCCTCCGTCTCCAGCTGGCGAGCACCTCCCCCCTCACGACGCACCGTATCATCGGTGACTCCCCCTCCATGGTCCGCCTCCGGGACCTCGTCGACCGCATCGCGGGAACCTCTGCGCCCGTCCTGATCACGGGCGAGAGCGGGGTGGGCAAGGAGGTCGTCGCCGAGACCATCCACGAGCGCAGTCGCCGCAAGGGCGAGTTCGTCCGCATCAACTGCGCCGCTCTCCCCGAGTCCCTCATCGAGGCGGAGCTCTTCGGCGCCGAGCCCGGCACGTTCACCGGGCAGACGGGCCGACGCGACGGCCTGTTCATGACGGCGGCCAACGGCACCATCTTCCTCGACGAGATCGGGGAGATGCCCATCGGCCTGCAGCCCAAGCTCCTGCGCGTCCTCGAGAGCCGCAAGGTCCGTCCGCTCGGTGCCCGCAAGGAGCTCGACGCGACCGCGCGGGTCGTCGCGGCCACGAACGTCGATCTGCGGAACGCCATCACGGCCGGGACGTTCCGTGAGGACCTGTTCTTCCGACTCGCGGTCCTGGCCGTCGAGGTGCCCCCGCTGCGCGAACGCATCGAGGACATCCCGTTGCTCGCGGTCCACTTCGCGCGCCGGTACGCGAACCTCGAGGGGCGATCCTCGGTCGACCTCCCGCCGGAGACGCTGCGGGTGCTGATGGCGCACACCTGGCCCGGGAACGTGCGCGAGCTCGCGAACACCCTGCAGCGCGCCGTCGTGCTCTCCCCCGATCGACGTATCCGCCCCGAGGAGCTGGGCCTCGGCCCCGCGATCGCGCCACCGGAGCCGCCCCCGGATGGGTCGCCTCCGCCGTCCGCGCCAACCGCGACCGGCTGGGAGGACCTTCACGATCTGCCGCTGACCAGGGCGAAGGAGGCGCTGCTCGACCGCTTCGTGCCGGCCTACCTCGAGCGCAAGCTCCGCGAGCACGGCGGCGTGGTGTCGCGCGCAGCGGCGGCGAGCGGGCTGCAGCGCCCCAACTTCCGCCGCGAGATGAAGCGCTACGGCGTGGTCAGCCCAGGCTCGGGAGACGAGGAGCCAGATCCCGAGCGAAGTACGTGATCAGGATGTCGGCGCCGGCCCGCTTCATCGACAGCAGGCTCTCCCTGGCGATCGCGTCCCCGTCGATCCAGCCTCGCTGCGCGGCCGCCTTCACCATCGCGTACTCGCCCGAGACGTTGTAGCAGGCGACCGGCAGGTCGAAGGTGTCCTTGAGGGCCTTCACCAGGTCGAGGTACGCCAGCGCGGGCTTGACCATCAGCACGTCGGCGCCCTGCTCCACGTCGAGCGCTGCCTCGCGCAGGCCCTCGCGGGCGTTGGCGGGGTCCATCTGGTACGTCTTGCGGTCCCCGAAGGCCGGAGCGCTGTCCACCGCCTCCCGGAACGGCCCATAGAACGCCGAGGCGTACTTGACCGCGTAGCTCATGATGGGGACGGTCTCGAGCCCCTCGCCGTCGAGCGCGCCCCGCATCGCGCCGATCATCCCGTCGATCATGCCGGACGGCGCCAGCATGTCGGCCCCTGCCCGCGCGTGGCTCAGCGCCTGCTTCTGCAGGTTGGCGAGCGTGGGGTCGTTGAGGAGCGCCCCACCGTCCGACACCACGCCGCAGTGGCCGTGCGAGGTGTACTCGCAGAAGCAGACGTCGGTGATCACGTAGAGCTCGGGCCACCGCTGCTTGAGCAGCCGGACCGTCTTCTGCACGATGCCGTGCTCGTCGTCCCAGGTGTCCGAACCCACGGCGTCCTTCTGCTCGGGCACGCCGAACACGAGCACCTTGTCCACACCGGCCGCGAGGATGGCGTCGATCTCGGCGGGCAGCGTGTCGAGGGAGTGGCTGTGGATGCCGGGCATCGACGGTATCTCGCGCTTCACCCCCACGCCGGGCTGCACGAAGATCGGCATGATCAGGTCCTCGCGGTGGACCACCGTCTCGCGCACCATGCCGCGCAGGGCGGCGTGTCCACGCAGGCGGCGCGGCCGTCGAGGCTGGGGGAAGCTGGACACGAGCACCTCCTGGAAGGGCTGGTCTACCAGACCCCGGTACGGTCCGCGAGCCACGAGAAGAACAGGATCCCCACCCAGGTGGCCACGGTGAGCAGCGTCACGACCCTGGGACGGCCGATCGCCCGGATCTCGACGCCGACGCAGGCCGCCGTGACGACGAGCGAGGCGAGCAGCAGGAACACGGACCAGCCGGAGCCGGTCCGCACCACGTCGAGCAGCACCGGCACCATCACGACGACGACGTGCGCGAGCAGCGAGAACAGGACCGGCCGCAGGATCGGCTCCTCGGTGTACGGCAGCACCCACTGCTCGATCCAGACTGGCCACCGCGCTTGGTCCATCGCCGCTCCTATCACGCGCGCCGACGTCCCCGCCTCAGGCCGCTGGCCCCCGCACCTGGAAGACCTCCACCGCCACCGACCGTCCGCGCAGCGTCGTCGGACCCAGCGCCTCGAGGGTGACGCCGTCCAGCCGCGCCGCCGTGCCGCTGCCGATCAGCACCTCCGCGTCCCGCGCCAGCGCCTGCAGCCGATCCGCGATGTTCACGGCGTCTCCGATGGCCGTGAACTCCATGCGTTGCTCGCTGCCGACGTTCCCGAGGACGGCCTCCCCCGTGTTGATGCCGATGCCCACGCGCACCGGCTCGGGCACGTCGAGCGAGGCCAGCGCCGACTGGATGCCGAGCGCCGCCCTCACCGCGGCACCCGCGCCGGCGTCCTCCGCCCCTGCGTGACCGAAGATCGCCATCACCTTGTCGCCGACGAACTTGTCGACGAACCCGCCGTGGTCCGCGACCGCCTCGATCATCACGCGGAAGTAGCGGTTCAGCAGATCGTGGAGCTGCTCGGGCTCCAGTCGCTCCGCCAGCCCCGTGAACCCGCGGATGTCCGCGAACATCACCGTGAGCACGCGGCGCTCACCCGCGAGGTCCACGTGGCCCCGTGCCAGCAGCCGCTGGACGACGTCGCGGGACACGTACCGGGAGAAGGAGTCGAGCAGCAGCTCCCGCTCGCTCACGTCGTCGACGATCACGACCGTCCCCTCGACCTCGCCCTCGTCGTCGAGCATGCGCCGCGCCGAGAGATAGACCCAGCGCACCCGACCGTCCCGGAGCACGAGGCGGCGCTTGGTCAGCGGGAGCTCGCCGCGCTGCTGCACCACCGCGACCAGCACGTCGGCATCGAGTCCCTGCAGGCCGTCCGTCGCGTCCACGACCGAGCGCCCCAGGACCTCCTCCGAGGGCACCCCGAGGATCTGCTCGGCGCGGTCGCTGTACAGCAGCACCTCGAGCGTGCCCGCCTGGACCACCACCACACCCGACGACAGGCTCTCGATCACCTTCGCGTTGAGGTTGCGGGCCGCCAGCAGCGCCCGGTTCGCCTCCGACACCTCCTTCGACAGCGCCGCCCGATGTGCCTCGAGCTCCTGGTTCGCGCGCTTGAGCGCCTGGTTGCGGGCCTCGAGGCGGCGATGCATCTCCTCGGTGAACGCGTTGGTCGCGGCGAGCACGAGCTCCTGGAGCACCTCGTCGAGCTGCCGCCAGCTCCCCTCGGCCATCGGCAGGTCACGCAGCTCGCGCCGCACCACGGGTCGGATCACGAGGGCCGCGCGGAGGACGTCCGCCGAGGTGAGCCCCTGCGTGATCCGCCGCTGGGACACCGCCGCCATGCGCTCCGCCGCCGAGACCCCGCCGCTGCCGTCGAGGATGCCGATCAGCGTCTCGAGGAGGCCCTGCAACGACTGGCGGAGGTCTGCCGGCTCCACGCGCTCGTAGCTCGGGATGGAGGTCCGCAGCTCGACCACGCCGGCGTCCAGCAGGCGGTCGCGACGCTCGGCCAGCGCTCGGGACAGCGGCGTGCTCATGCCCACCTCCACCCTGCCGGCTCCGCGCAGGGGCCATAGAATGTACCGGGAGGCGCGGTGGAGATCCCGTGGTTGCCGCTGATCGCGGCGGGGAGCCCCCTGGTGGCGGCCACCTTCGCGGGGTTCCTGGTCTCGTTCCAGGCGCGCGCGGTGGGGGTGGCGGAGCCCGAGGAGGGCGTCTCCTGGCCCCGCCTGCTCGGCGTGGTGGCCTTCTGGATGACGCTGATCGGCGGTGGCGCCGTCGTGGGGCGGATGCTGGGGGCCGAGGCGGTCGCCGAGATGCTCGGGCGGCTGTTCGTCGTGCTGCTGCCCACGGCACCCGGCGCCATCCTCCTCGCCGGCGCCGCGACCTGGGCCCAGGGGCGTCTGGCGGAGGAGGACGGACAGAGCGCCGGCGCCCGCGCGACCGCGCGTTGGGCGATGGCTGGAGCCGGCGTGCTCGCAGCGCTCCTCGTGGTCCAGACCGATCTGCTGCCGCTGCTGCTCGTCATCGCCGCGGGTGGTGCCGCGATCTACCTCTTCGTCCGGCCCGAGGCGCGCCGACAGATCCTCGACGTCTGGGAGCAGTACCGCGCCGGGGTCGCGCTCGACGACCTCCTCCGCCCGGATACCCTGCTCCGCCGCGGCAAGCAGGAGATCCTGCCGGTGGGACCCATCGGCCTGCTCTCGACGGAGGTGCTGGTGGACGGCCAGCCGCAGGTGCTGCCGAACCGCGAGCTGCTGGTGCTGGCCCAGGGGCCGAAGGCTTGATCGCGTGGCTCCTCGCGTGCCGCGGCGGGACGGTCACCGTCACCGATCACGGCACCACGCCGACCGGCACCACGGACGACACCGCCACCGCGACGTCGGTGGGCGCGCTCGTGTTCGACGGGCCCGCACCCCGGAACCTCGTCGTCCTCAGCATCGACACCCTGCGCCGCGATCACGTCGGGCGCTTCGACCCCGAGCACCGTGGCCTGACGCCGTTCCTCGACGGGCTGCTCGCCGAGTCGGTGGTGGCGACCGACGCGCTCGCGTGCTCCAACTGGACCATGGCCAGCACGGCCTGTGTGACCAGCGGCGCCAGCAACGTCGACCTCGCGGACACGCGGCGCATGGTCCCGGTGCTCACCAACGACAACGTCGTGCACGCCTCGCTGCCCGAGGGCCCGTCGCTCGCGGGCACCCTGGGCGACAACGGCTACGCCTCGTTGCTCGTCAGCGCCAATGACTGGATGAGCGACCGCTGGAACGCGTCGCAGGGCTTCGACCGCGTCGTCGACGACCAGAACGCCCCCGCCGCGACCATCTGGTCCCGCGCCCGGGACGCGCTCGCGAGCGAGCCCCTGCCCGCCCCGCGATACCTCCACCTGCACTTCTTCGAGCCCCACCGGCCCTACGTCCCGCCCGAGGCGTACCTCGCGGAGCTCGCGACCCTGCCCGACCCCGGGATCGCGCTGGACAACGGCCCGCAGCAGGACTTCGCGCTGTCCCGCCTCGCGAGCTTCCCGCCCGAGCAGCAGGACGCCATCATCGCCAACATGCAGGCGCGGTACCGCGGTGAGGTCCGCTGGCTCGACGCCCAGCTCGCGGACCTGTGGGCCGACCTGCGCGCCGAGGGCCTCCTGGACGACACCCTCGTCGTGTTCTGGTCCGACCACGGCGAGGCCTTGTGGGAACACGCGTACAACGGCCACGGCTGGTTCCTCGGCCCCGACGAGAACGACGCGCTGGTGGCGTTGTGGGCCGACGGCCTGCGCCCGGGCGACGTGGGTGCTCCGGTGATGGCGACCGACATCGCTCCCACGGTGCTCGCCACCTTCGGGATCCCGACACCCCCCACCATGACCGGCGTCCCGCTCGGTCAGCGCGACCCGGACGCCATCCGTACGGTGTTCAGCGACGCGTTCGGCGGTCCGGTCCACGGCGCGCGCAAGGGTGGTTGGCTGCTCCAGTACAGTTGGGTCGCGCCCGACCCGATCCTGCTGCACGACCTGGCCACCGACCCCACGGCGCTGCACGACCGGTACGACGCCGCCGATCCCTCGCCCGTCGCCCGGGAGCTCTGGGCGGCGATCCGGCCCGAGGTGCTCGCCGTGGAACCCTGGGTGCTGGCCGACGATCCACGAGTGGCCCCGCCCGTCCTGCCCCCCGAGCTGGAGGGGAGTCGGTAGCATGCTCCCCGTGGAGGGAGCGTGGCGACCTGGGCGGAGGACCTTCGAGGGAAGCGGGTGGCCGTGTTCGGCGGGATGATCGACTGGCCGAGCTGGCTGGGGGCCGATCCGATCGCCGCGCTCACCCGCCGCGGCGCGCTGATCGCGGACAAGGTCACGCCCGATCTCGACTGGGTCGTCCTCGGACCCAAGCGCGGCAAGGGCAAGACCGAGGCCGAGCGCGCGGTCGCCGCCCAGTCGGGGAAGGCCAGGTACCAGCTGCTCGACCAGCCGGGCCTCGAGCACCTGCTCCGCATGGACCTCGCAGGGTCGCGCTTCTTCTTCGCGGGCGGCTTCGATCGCGCCGACCCGGGCGTCCCCGCGTCCCACCCCTCGGCCATCGCCACCGCCGCGGGCTGCGTCGTCGCCGACACCCTCGACGAGACCGTGGAGTTCGCCGTCATCGGACCCCGCCGCGCGGCGGGCCGGCTGGCGGCGGAGCGCACCGCGAAGGAGCTGAAGGCGTCAGGCTCGCTGACCGTGCTCGACGAGGAGGCGTTCTTCCAGCTGATGCGCGGCCAGGGCGGCGGTGGTGACACCGGGCTCGCCGGCATGCTCGTCGAGCTCAACGCGCTGCTCGACCCCAAGCGCGTCCGCCGCGCGCTCGACATGCTGCAGAAGGAGCGCTTCCAGCTCTACGTGGACCAGGACGAGGAGCGGCTCGTCGGTGTGGTGCGCTCGCAGACCAGCGTGGGGCTGTACGCCCCCCACCTCCGCGCGGACGGTCGCTTCGGCTGCGCCACGCCGGAGCTCGACGAGTGCATGGGTGTGCAGGGCAAGGTCTGCAAGCACCTGATCCTGCTGGTGCTGGGGGTGGCGTCCTCCGGCGGCGACGGCGCGGGCCTGCTGCGCTGGGTGAGCAAGGCCGCCGGGGCGAGGCCGAAGACCGACATGGACCTCGCGGCGCAGGCCTTCCTGCGGCACCAGGGCGCGGAGGCCGGCGAGGTCGACTGGCGCCCGACCGAGACCCTGCCCGAGGACTTCTATGCGTTCTGAAAGGCTTATCAGCAAGAAGTAAGAGAAACTTCAATATCAGAGCAAGACTTACTTTTGGTGTTCGGAACGCGCACACGGCGGGCGGCGGCTATGCTCGGAGCATGCTCGCGCTGGCCTGGCTCCTCCCCGACGCGGCCGCCGCCCCCGACCTCGTCGGCACCTGGCGCGTGGAGTGGGTCGCGACCAACCAGGCCCGGGTGCCGCTGCTCGGCACCACCACCATCACCACCCGCCAGGTCAGCCTCGCGCGGATCAGCGCCGACGGCGCGGGAGCCCTGCTCCAGGAGCACGACGCCTGCGCGATCCGCGCGGAGGCCAAGCTCGCCACCACCACCTTCCCCGACGGGTTCCTGGCCGCCCTCCCCCACAAGGTCTACGCCCCGACCCTGACCCCCGAGGGCGAGGCCTGGCGGTACCGCGCCGACACGGGCCCCCTGTTCATCGGCTACGACCCGACGCTCTCCCCCGATGGCGTCCCCACCGAGATCGATCACGCCTCGGTCACCGACTGGGACGCCGACGGCCAGCCCGGGGGCACCGTCCGCGTGAAGGCGCCGCTGTTCTCCGAGGTCGACGTCTACGTGGTCCAGCGCTCACGGGGCCTGCTCGACGGGCTCGCCGAGGTGCGCGACGGGCGCGTCGTCGGTCTGCGTGGCTCGTTCGTGCTCGATGGCTTCGAGCAGCACACGATCGGCGCCAGCAACCGCCTGTTCCACACGACCCCGCGCGCCACCTTCGTGCCCGAGTCCAGCTGGTTCGAGATGCACCGCGTCGCCGACGACGCCACCTGCGCCTCGCTCACCGAGCCCGACAGATCGCCGTCGCGTTGACCGTCTCGAACAGCGCCGGGTCCCCGTGGATCACGCAGTCCTGCGGCACGGCGTCCGTGTCCCACAGGATCAGCGCCACGCTCGGGTCGTCCGCGCAGGAGAACGCCGCCTTCGCCGCGCTCGCGAGCCGCCAGTCGCCGACGATGGGGTAGCTCGACTCGAGCAGGTCGCCCGACCCGTCCTCGCTGGTGAACACGACGTTCACACCGTGGTTCTCGACGTACTTGCCATCCGCCGTGAAGAAGGCGCGCGCACCGCCGCTGAACGTGTCGGTCTCGATGTGGACCTGCCAGGAGCTCGTGTCCACGTCGCAGCGGACCCAGCTGTCCACGATGCGAGGGGCCACCGGCGTGACGTGCGCGGTGTCCGCAGGCACGGGCTCGGGCGTCCCCCGACACGCGAGGACCGCCGCGAGCCACATCAGGACTCCGATGGGAGCAGCGTCAGCTCGGGGGCGTGCCGCTCCTGCGCCGACACCCGGAACAGCGCCCGCTCGATACGATCCAGCAGCTCGGGGAGGCCGTCGCCGTTCAGCGCGCTGACCGCGATGCCACCGTGCTGCTCGAGCAGCGCCGCCAGGATCTCCGGATGACAGGCATCCGCCTTGTTCCACACGAGGATCTGGGGCGTGTCCGTCAGCTCGAGCTCGCCCAGCACCTCCTCCACCGACCTGCGGTGGTGCTCCACGTCGCCGTCGGACGCGTCGAGCACGTGCAGCAGCAGGTGGGCCTCGGTGAGCTCCTCGAGCGTCGACTTGAACGCGGCGAACAGCGTGCGCGGCAGATCCTCGATGAACCCGACCGTGTCCGCGAGCACGATCTCGCGCTGCTGCGGGAAGCGCAGCCGGCGGGTGGTGGGGTCGAGGGTCGCGAACAGCTTGTCCTGCGCCAGGACCTCGCTCTTCGTCATCCGGTTGAGCAGCGTCGACTTGCCTGCGTTCGTGTACCCCACGATGGAGCAGACGGGGATGTTCGCCCGCTCGCGCTTCCCGCGACGGACCGCGCGGTTCTTCGACAGCTCCTCGAGCTCGCGCTCGAGCCGCGTGACCCGCTCCTGCGCGCGCCGGCGGTTGATCTCGAGCTTGGTCTCGCCCGGACCGCGGCCGCCGATGCCGCCCGTGAGCCGGCTCATGGCGGTCGGCATCAGCGCGAGGCGGGGCATGCGGTACCGAAGCTGGGCCAGCTCGACCTGGAGCTTGCCCTCTCGCGACGAGGCGTGCTGCGCGAAGATGTCGAGGATGAGCTGGGTGCGGTCGAGCACCTTCATGTCGGTCAGCGTCGCGACGTTGCGCAGCTGGGACGGCGACAGCTCGCGATCGAGGATCAGCACCTCGGCGCCGAGGTGCATCGAGCGGATGACGAGCTCCTGGAGCTTGCCCTCGCCCATCACCGTCCGCCCGTCGAGCTTGCGGCGGCGCTGCAGCACGCGGTCCACGACCTCGAGCCCCGCCGTCTCCGCCAGGCGCTCGAGCTCCCGGAGGCCGCGACGCGCCTTGTTCACGTCGCCCGTCGCCACCGCCACCAGGATGACCTTCTCGCGCCCTTCGACCTTGCGGAGCTTCGGGTGGCGCCCGAACTGGGACTCGAGCTCGGTGACCGTCGCGAACCAGTCGTCGTCCCACTGGTGGACGCTCGGGATGGTCTCCTTGCGCCAGAGAGCGGTCGGCGCGCCCGACGCCGTCGCCCCGTCCTGCGGCGGCAGCAGCACCGCGAGCTCGATCTCGCCGGGCAGGCCGTCGGGCAGCACGCGGACCGTGGCCACGGCGTCCAGCTGCAGCAGCGCGAGGTCGGTGAGATCGTCCTCGGTCAGCCCTTCCGGCCGCAGCTGGGTGAGGAGCAGGCGCACGCCGCGGAAGCGGGAGGCCCCCGCGCGGCGCGGACCGAGGTCCGGGAGGTGGACGCGGTGCGCGTCGCCGACCACCACGAACTCCACGCGACCGAGCCGATCCAGCAGCAGGCCGATCCGCCGCCCCGTCTCCTTCGACAGCTCGGTGAGCGAGCGCGCGAGCTGTGGCGAGACGAACTGGGTCCGGTCGACGCGACGCTGGTAGAGCGCGCGCAGCGCCTTCGCGTGGTGGGGCTTGAGGCCCTGGGTGTTGCCGTGGAGCTGTTCCAAGGACGCGAGTCTATCGAGCGGGAGGCTCGGGCGACAGGTAGACTCCGCGCCGATGGACCCGCGAAGCTGGAGCCGACACCACCTGACGGCTCTGCTGGCCGGGGCGACCTCCCTGGCGCTCGAGGTCGTGCTGGTCCGCGTCCTGGCCTTCTTCCTCACGTCGGCGGTGGACTTCCTCGCCATCCCGATCGCCCTGCTCGGCCTGGCGCTCGGCTCGATGGGGGCGCACTACCTGTACCGGGGCGCGCCCGACCGACTGGTCCGGCTCGCGGCGATGGCGGCGCTCCCGGTGCAGGCGGCATCGCTGGTGCTGCTGTTCGGCGTGTTCGACCTGTGGTTCGACGACGTGAACGTGTTCCGGGCGACGCTGGGCCGCGACGCGCTGCGGCTCGTGATCGACGCGGCCCTGCTCGTGCCCCCCTTCGCGGTCTACGGCGCGCTCTTCGCGGGGCTCTTCGCGAGCGATCCACGCGACGCGAACCGGCTGTACGCGGCCGATCTCACGGGTGCCGCGCTGGGCTGCCTCGTGACGCCGACGCTGCTCGCCGTCTCCGGGCTCCCCGCCGCGGTGGTCGCGACCCTCGTGGGCGCCACGCTCCTCCTCCTGGTCCAGGCCGACGTGCCGCTCGTGTGGCGCGGGAGCGCGCTGGCGCTGGTCACGGCGCTCGGGCTCGGCGCGGCCGACGGTGTGGTCCTGGTCGAGCACCCCGATCCCGCCGTGCTGGGCGCCGCGCTCGTCCGCCGCGGGGAACCCGTCACCATCACCGAGGAGGCCGTCCGCTGGAACCCGATCGCGCGGACGGCGCTCCTGCGGTTCGATCGCGAGAAGCGGACCTCCTGGTACGTGGTCCAGGACAACGGTCTGTCCAACGTGACCGTGCAGGCCTGGCCGGTGTCGCGCGAGGGCGCGGCGATGGGGCCGCACGACCTCGCGTGGAGGACCGGACGCGCCCCCCGCGACGTGCTCGTGATGTTCGCCGGCACCGGACGCGACCTGCAGGACCTGTACGTGTTGTCCGGTGGTCGGGCCCGGCTCGTGGGGGTGGAGCTCAACCCCGCGGTGCCCGAGCTCGCGCGGGGGGTCTCCGAGCTCGGGCTCGGCACGTTCCTGGACGAACCCGACGTGGAGCTGGTCGTCCGCGAGGGACGGGACTTCCTGCAGCACGACGACCGGCGGTACGACCTCGTCCACGTCGCGAACAACGGCGCCGTCCAGGCGGGACGCACGGGCCACACCCGTCGCTTCCTCGACACGCGCGAGGCGATGGCGGCCTACCTCGATCGGCTGGCTCCCGGCGGACTGCTCGTGTTCGCGGACCAGCCCATCGCGGAGAAGCTCGGCAGCTTCGCGACGTTGTTCGCGGAGCGCGGCCTGGGGCCCCTCGAGGAGGCGGTGGCCGTCTACGGCCGTCCGCGGAACCCTTCGCTGCGCACCCTGGTGGTGGTTCCCGGGGGCCTGACGGAGGCCGACCGTGCGGCCGTGCGGGCCGAGGCCAGGGACGCGCACCTCCCGGTGCTCTACCTGCCGGGCGACGGAGATCTGGCCTCGCTGAGCGTCAACCGCCCCGTGACGGACGACCGCCCGTTCACCCGCGGGCTCGAGCTCGGCGCGTTGGACCTCCACCCCGCCGCCCACCAGGGGGACCTGGGCTGGATCTCGAGCTGGGTGAAGGTCCTCACGGTGCTGCTGTTCGCTGCGCTGTCCGCGGTCGCGGGCGCGGCGCTCCTGCTCGCGGGACGTCGGGAGGCGCGGGTCCCCGCGCGGTGGGTGGCCTACCTCGGCGCGACCGGGCTCGGGTACATGGGCGTCGAGATCGGCCTCATCGCGCGGACCGAGCTGTTCGTCGGCAACCCGCTGTACGCCGTCGCTGTGGATCTCGCGGTGTTCCTCGTCGCGAGCGCCCTCGGGTCGTGGTCCTCGTCCCGGCCGCTGCCGCTCGGTCGGTTGGGCCTCGCGCTCGCGACGACCGCCGCGGTCGCCTGGGGCCTCGTGAGCACGGCCTGGCTCGGCGACCACGCCCTCGGCGCGCCGCTCGCCGCGAAGCTGCTCCTCGTCCCCGCGGCGATCGGGCCGGCGGGGGTGGCGCTGGGCCGGTACTATCCGGCAGCGGTCGCCGGTCTGGAGGCGCAGGGGCGGGCGGCAGCCGTCCCCGCCACCTACGCGCTCACCACGTTGTGGTCGGTGCTCGGCTCGGTTTTTGCGGCGACGGCGATGATCGAGGCGGGCTTCCGTGCGGTCGTCCTGGCGGGTGCCGCGGCCTACCTGATCGCGTGCGCGCTGCTGCCCGAAGCCCGCGAACGCGCCTGACAGGCGGTTCCATGGGTGCGAAGCCCACCCCGGGAGTACCGACAGCAGCATGACAGGGTGACCTGCATCCGGACGCGCGACAACGGTCGCATGACGACCTGCATCGCGGACCGCTACGAGCTGACGACGCTGCTGGCCCGCGGCGGCCAGAGCGAGGTGTGGTGGGCGATCGACCGCGTGGAGGATCGCACCGTCGCGCTCAAGCTGCTCGCCGAACACCTCGTGGACCACCCGACCCAGCCCTCGCGGCTGCTGCGCGAGACCGACGTCCTGCGACGCCTGCAGCACCCGGCCATCGTCACGTTGCTGGATGCCGGGGTGGAGGGGCGGCGCGTGTGGCTCGTGACGGAACACCTCACGGGGGGCTCCGCTCGCGCCATGGTCTCCCACTACGGCCCCTTGCGACCGCCCCGCGCCGTCGCCGTCATCCGCCACGTGTCGAGGGGGGTGGCCGCGGCCCACGCCCACGGCGTCATCCACCGCGACATCAAGCCCTCCAACATCCTGTTCGACGGGCACGGCCAGCCTCGTCTCGCGGACTTCGGCTGCTCGCTGGTCGCCGACGACCCGCGGCTGACCACGACCGACCACGTCCTCGGCAGTCTCCGGTACATGGCCCCGGAGCAGCGGCTCGACTCGCACCGCGTCGACGAGCGGGCCGACGTCTACGGGCTCGGCGCGACCCTGCTCTACCTGCTCACGGGCAGGACGCAGCGCGACCCGTTCATGTGGCCGAAGCGTCCCGAGGTGCTGGATGGTGTGAGCGGGCCCCTGGCCGCGGTGATCGGCACGGCCCTGGCCTACGAGCGCGTGGACCGCTGGCCCGACGTCCCCTCGTTCGCGGCGGCGCTGACCGCGGGCGCCGAGGCCGCGGCGGGATAAGGAACCGTCGGAGTCGACGTGGCCCACGACGGGTTGGTGGCGATCGCGGCGGTGCGTGCGTCGGGGACACCGGCCGAGACCGCGCGTCGGACCTGCGAGCAGGCCTGCGCGGTCGCGGGCTTCCGGGTCGCGCTGCTCACGATCGCCACGCCGGCGGGGACCCTGGTGACGGGGCATGGCCTCTCGGACGAGGATCTCGCCTGGTTCGCGTCCCGACCGGTGACGCTGGCCGAGCGGACGGCGAACCGGGCTCGCCTGCGCGCTCGGGCGTTCCCCGACACGAACATCGCGTGGATCCCGGCCGCCTCGAGCCAGCTCCGGGTGCGCGACACGGTCGGCGCCGAACGCTCTCCCGGCGGCTTCGGTCCCGACGACGCGTTGTACGTCATGGTCCCTGGGATCGAGGGTGAGGACATCGGCGTGTTGTCGCTCGACGCACCGCTCGACGGCCGGGCGCCGGACCCCGAGGAGCTCGACGCGCTGCTGGAGGTCGAGCTCCTCCTCGCCCGTGTGGGACCCCTGATCGAGGCGCGGATGCTGCGAGCGCGGCTCGAGGAGCGCGAGGCGGTGCTGGTGAGGGCGCAGCGGTCGGAGCTCGTCGGGCAGCTGGCGATCGAGGTCGCTCACGACCTGAACAACCTGATGACCGTGGTGGTGGCCGAGAGCTCGATGGCGGAGGTCCGCGACGACCTGCCACCCGGGCTCCGCCGGGTGTTCACCGACCTCATGGTGGTCGGCGACCGCGCCGGCGAGCTGTGCTCTCGACTGCTCCGGGTGGGCCGCCCGACGGGACCCGCCGGGGGCTGCGACCCGATGGTGGTGGTCGCCGAGCAGCACGAGCTCCTGGACCGGTTGCTCGCCGACGCGGGCGTCCGCCTCCGCTTCGAGCTGCAGGACGCCCCGCGGGTCGCGCTCGCGTCGGGGCGCCTGGCGCAGGTGCTGCTCAACCTCGTGGTGAACGCACGCGACGTGGGGGCCCGCGAGGTGGTCGTGAGCGTGGGGAGCCTCGCGGTCCACGGCGTGACCTACGCGCAGATCACCGTCCGCGACGACGGACCGGGCATGAGCGACGAGGTCCGCGCACGCGTGTTCGAGCCCTGGTTCACGACGCGGGAGGGCGGCACGGGCATCGGGCTCGCCACCGTCCGACGGATCGTGGAGCGCGCGGGCGGCCAGGTCACCGCCGACGCCGTCACGGTGGGCGCGTCCTTCACGGTGACCCTGCCCGCGGCCACATAGGAGGAATCGTGGAACGCCCGGAACCGCTGCTGCCTCCACTGGACGAGCTCCTGGCGCTCTCGCCGGCCGACCGGCTCCGGCTCGGAGCGGCGCTCGCCCGGACCCTGGGACCGTCGTGGCGAGCCAGCGAGGAGCTGGTGGGCACGCTCGGCCTGATCGAGCTCGTGCACACCAGCGGTCACCCGTTCGTGGCCATCGGCAGCACCCGGTTCGTCCGGGGTCTGCGCGACGACGAGCGCGAGTCGTTGGTCACCGCGATGCTCGGCCCGGGCGCGGACGAGCCGAGCGGCGAGGATCGGGAGGCCGCGCGGCGCGAGATCCCGTTGGACGTGTTGCCCCCGGTGAAGGTCGCCGTCCCGGCCTTCCTGATCGGGCGGGAGCCGCTGTCGGTCGAGCGGGGCGCGGCGCTCGGAGGCACGGGCCTGCAGGATCTCGGGTATCTGGAGGCCCTCGGGGACCTGGAGTCCTGGGAGGCGTCGGTGCGGGCCTTCCCGGACGGGCTGCGTCTGGCGACCGAGGACGAGTGGGAGCTCGTCGCGCGGGAGGGAGGGAGCAGCTCGTGGATCGTGCCCGTCCCCGAGCGGGGGTACGGCGGGATGTGGCCGCCCGAGGAGATCTTCTCCCTCGAGAACGCGCTGGGTGTGCGCGGCCTGGCCGTCGCGGAGGTGTTCGCCGGCGGCTTCCGTCGCGGCGTGGGGGACGGTCGAGGCAACTGGGGAGGGCCCACCGGCAACGCCGAGCTCCACGCCGCCGCCCGCTGGCGGGACGCGTTCGGCGGGTGCCGGCTCGCCAGGAGCCTCGCCGACCTGGGCCCGATCCACCCGTGACCGTCGAGGTCAGAGGTCCTTCTTCGGGAAGGAAGGCGCTGACGGCGTCGGCTGGCCAGCGGCGGACTCGAGGAGCTTCGGCAGGTCCACGCCGATCGCGCCCTTGAGCTCCTCGACCAGCCGAACCGCGCGGCGAGCGGTGTCGCCACTCCCCCCGTCGCCCGTGGGGAGCATCGTGATGCGGTCGACGTTGACCGTGCCCACCGTGGACACGAGCTGCGTCATGACGGACTGCAGCTTCTGCATCAGGAAGATGTCGCGCGCGGAGGAACCCGCCTCGTTCCACACCCCGATCATCTCGTCGAGCACGCGCACCGTGGCGCGCCCCTCCTCGAGGATCTTCGCGGAGCGGCCACGGGCGGCGGCGATGCCGGCCTCCATCTCGGCCTTGGCGGGCTCGATCACGTCGGCCTCGAGCTGGCGGCGCACCTTCTCGACGCGGGCCTCCTCGGCCTCGACCGCGGCGGTCGCCTTGGCGATCTCGGCCTTCACCTGGCCCTCGGACTCCGCGATCATCGCCACCCCTCGGGTCTTCGCGTCGATGATCCGACGCTCGGCCTGGGCGATGGCGATCTCCTCCTCGGCGTCGACCTGCTGCAGCCGCGCGCGCTGCCGGTTGTCGGCGTCGCGCGTGATGGCGGAGGCCTTCGCGCGGGCCTCGGCGATGCGCGAGCGCTTGATGATCTCGGCGGACTGCTTGCGGCCGATGCTGTCGAGGTAGCCGCGCTCGTCCCACACGTTCTGGATCTTCATCGTGTCGAGCAGCAGCCCCAGGCGTCCGAGGTCGTGCTCGGCCTCCTCCAGCAGCTTCTCGGCGAACGCGATCTTGTCCTCGTTGACCTCTTCGGGCGTGAGCCGGGAGAGCACGCCGCGGAGGTTCCCTTCGAGGACGTCCTTGGCGATCTTCACCAGCTCGTCGCGCGGCTTGCCCAGGAGGCGCTCGACCGCGGCACCGAGGACGGGCTCGTGGCCCGCGACCTTGATGTTCGCCACGCCCTGCACGTTGAGCGGGATGCCGCCCTTCGAGTAGGCGCCGCGCACCTCGACGTCGATGATCATGTTCGTCAGATCGAGGCGATCGACGCGCTCGACCAGCGGCAGGCGCCAGCCGCGACCACCCTTGATGATCCGGTACCCCTTGGACCCCTCCGCCGTGGTCCGGCGGCGGCCCGAGAAGATGAGGACCTCGTTGGGCTCGCAGATGTAGAGCACGTTGCCCGCGAGACCGACCGCGGCAGCCGCGGCGGAGAAGCCGGCGATGCCGAAGGCACCGAGCAGCAGCAGCACGACCTCCATCAGCCCACCTCCCTCGACGCGACCGCGCGCGTGGCTCTCACCGCCTGCTCCCTCTTCGCGGGGCCGTCGCCCCCGCCGTCGTCGTCGCTCGAGGAGCGTCCCGCACCCGCCAGGATGCCGGTCACGTCGACCCCCGTGGTCTCGCGCAGCTCGTTGAGCACGGCCTTGACCGTGGCCGGGAGCGCCGCCATGTGCCGCGGCAGCGCGGTGCCGTCGCCGCCGTCGAGCAGCGTGACCTGGCCGATCTGCATCTCCTTGACCTTGTCCGTGACCGTGGAGAGCACGGTCTCGAGGTTCTGGATCAGGAAGATGTCCTTGGCGTCGGGACCGGCCTTGAGCCACTCCTGGCGCATCATGTCGAGGACCTGCGCCATGGCCTCACCGTCCGCCGCGATCTGGGCGGCGTCGGACCGGGCGCGCATCTCGGAGGCCTTCCGCGCGGCCTCGGCCGGGAGCACCACGTCCGCGGAGAGGCGGAGGTGCTCGAGCCGGGCGCGGATCTCCTGGAGCGCCTGCTCGGCGCGGGACCGGGCGGCGAGCGCGGCCTGCTGGGCACGCTCCTCCTCCGACCTGGCCTGGGCCTCGAGCTCGGCGAGCTTGCGGCGGAGCTCGTTCTCGCGCTGCTTGATGACCGTCTCGGAGCGCTGGTTCGCGACCTCGCCCTCCCGCGCCGACTTCGCCTGGGCCTCCTCGGCGTCCGCCTTCGCCGTGGACTCCGCGATCTCGGCGGTCGCGAGGACGTTCGCGAGCCGCTCGCGCCCGATGCTGTCGAGGTAGCTCACGTCGTCGTTGACGGACTGCACCTTGAGGGTGTCGAGCGTCAGCCCGAGGCGGTCGAAGTCCTCGCCGGCCTCGGTCACGAGCTCGTCGGCGAACTTCAGCCGGTCTTCGTTGACCTCTTCGGGCGTCATGCGCGCGATGATGCCGCGGAGGTGGCCTTCGAGCGTCTCCTTGGCGACCCGTCGGATCTCCTCGGGGTCCCGGCCCAGGAAGCGCTCGATGGCGTTGTTCCGCGACGCGGGGTCCGAGCTCACCTTCACGTTCGCGATGGCGTGCAGGCCGAGCGGGATGCCGCCCTTCGAGTACGCGTTCTGGACGTTGAGCTCGATGGGGATGGTCCGCAGGTCCATCGAGTCCACCTTCTCGAGGAAGGGGATGCGGTACGCGAAGCCGCCGTGCACCACGCGGTACCCGACGGTGCTGCCGTCGGCGAGGCGGTGCTGCCGCCCGGAGAAGATGTACAGCTCGTTGGGGCGGCCGACGAAGACGAACTGCTTCGCCAGGAACAGCAGCATGACGAAGACCAGACCCAGTCCTACGCCGCCGCAGAACAAGGTCATTTCGAGAACACCCACGACTTCCCCCGGTCGAATGGACGGACGCAGAGTCTACACGTTCGTACGCTGCCCGCTCGCGGACTGTTGCGCGCGGCGAGCCCGCTCGGACCGCTCCGAGGGCGCCGTGCGGCTCACGTCCGCCACCCCGTCGCGCACGCTCGCGATGAGCACGCTCTCGCCGACCTCGATCGCGCGCCCGTCGCGCGTGGTGGCGAGGAGCTCGGTGCGTCCGCTCATCCGCTCGATCACGATCTTGCCCTGCGCACCCGGCCGGACCGGGACGACGACCCGCGCCTCCTCGCCGGTGAAGGAGCCGAGCTGGGTCTCGCCGGTCACGGCGTCGCGATTCAGGAAACGGAAGAAGTTGTACGCCAGGAAGCCGAACACCCCTCCGCCACCGAGCGCAGCGACGAGGGTGAGCACGGTCCCTGCGCCGAACAGCGTGAGCAGGGTGCCCAGCAGGCCGAAGGTGAACAGGCCGAACGTCCAGAAACGCAGCGACAGGAAGGGGTTCCACCCGAACCCGATCTTGAGGTCTCCCTTGACCTCCGCGTCGGCGTGCGCGTCCGCGTCCCCATCCGCCTCCACGTCGGCGTCGGCGTCGGCGTCCAGATCTCCGTCGGCGTCCGTGTCGAGGTCGCCCAGATCGCCGTCCGCGTGGGCGTCCAGGTCCGCGTCGCCGTGCGCGTCGAGGTCGTGGTCTCCGCCGACGTCGTGGTCGGCGTCACCGCCCGCCTCGTGGTCGGCGTCCCGCCCACCGAGCACCAGCGACGCGAGCAGGACGGTGGCCCCGAAGCCCAGGCAGGCCAGGTACAGCGCGAGCATGTCCAGAAGCTACCACGCTGCAACGGACGCGCTCTCCCCAGGTGTCAGGACTTGATCATTGATCATTTCCACGGGTAGGCTCCGCGCATGTCACGCCCACCCCGCATCGACCACCCCGGCGCCCGCCACCACGTGATGAACCGGGGCGCTCGGCGCGACCCCATCTTCACGGACGCCCGCTCCTGCGCCCTGTTCCTGGGGGTGCTCTCGTCGCTGCCCGAGCGCTTCGCCGTGAAGGTGCACGGGTACGCCCTGATGCCCAACCACTTCCACCTGCTGCTCGAGACCCCGCGCGGGAACCTGTCGCGCGCGATGCAGCACCTCGGCGCGACGTACACGCGCGAGCTCAACGAGCTGCACGCCTGGGACGGGCCGGTCTTCCGCGGTCGGTTCCGCAACCGCATCGTCGAGGACGACGCCTACTGGCGCCACCTGCTGGCGTACATCCACCTGAACCCGGTGCGCGCGAACCTCGTGCGCGCGGTCGACGACGCCGAGTGGACGAGCCACGACGCGTACGTGGGGGTGTCCCCTCGCCCCTCCTGGCTCACGACCTCCGAGCTGCTCGAGCAGTTCGGCGGGGTCGAGGCGTACCGCCAGTACGTGTGGGAGGTGCGCGTCGGCCGCGCGGTGGCGCCGGCGGGCTTCGACGAGGAGGCGCTGTGGACCTCACCGTTCACCGCGAAGGCCGAGGAGGAGCCGCCCGCGCCCGACGCCACGAGCGCCGACGAGGCGTTGGCCGACGTGCAGCGGGTCACGGGCGTCGCACCCGCCGAGCTCGGCACCCGTCGCGGCCGTGGTGGGAACCGCGCGACCTGGCTGGCCGCGTGGTGGCTCGAGCGCGCCGCCGGCATGCCCCACCGCGAGATCGCCGAGCGCCTCGGCACCGATCGCACCACTGTCAGCCGATGGATCAGGCGGGTCGGTCACGCCGGCGGCGACGCGCAGCTCTCCGGCTGGGTCGAAGCCCTCCGGAAATGATCAATGATCACGTCCTGACACCTGGGTGGGAGCGGCGGCGAGGGCGATCCAGCCGGCGATGAAGGACAGCCCGCCGAGCGGGGTGATGGCGCCGAGCCAGGTCGCGCCGGTCAGGGTCATCGCGTAGAGCGAGCCGCTGAACAGCAGCGTCCCCAGCACGAAGCCCCCACCGGCCACGTTCGGACGCCGGGGGTGCGCCGCCACCCCCATCAACGCCACCGCGTGCACCAGGTGGTAGCGGGCCGCCTTGTCCCAGATCTCGAGCAGGTGCGGGTCGTCCACCCACCCCTTCAGCCCGTGGGCCCCGAAGGCACCCAACATCACCGCCAACGCGCCGGAGACCCCGGCCACCCGCCACCACATCGAACCCCCTCAGCGTGAGAACGCAGCCAACCCGGGGAAGAACGTCGAGATCAGCACGTCGCCCCACAACACCCACCCCGCGGCCGCGACCGCGAGCGGAGGGCCGTAGGGCAGCCACACGCGTCGCCGCGCGACCAGCGTCGCGACGATGCCCACCACTGCGCCGAGCAGACTCCCGACGAGCACCGTGACGAACGTACCTGGGAAGATCCCCAGGAACGCCCCGAACATGGCCGCCAGCTTCACGTCGCCCCAGCCGAGCACCTCCTGCCGGGTCACGAACTTGCCCAGCACCGCGAACGTGGCGAACAGCCCGCCCCATGCCGCCGTCCCGAGCACCGACGACCGCCACCCCACCGCGAGCCACCCGTCGAAGCCGGCCCACTCCAGCGCCGCCGCCCCCAGGATGCCGATGGGGATGGCGTAGCTGGACACCTGGTCCGGGATGATCCGGTGTCGCACGTCGACCGCCGCCGCCACCACCAGCAGGCCCAGGAACACGAACCACACCACCCAGGCGGCCGCGTGCACGCCGTCGATCTGGTCCACCGTCGGCATCAGCCGCCGGTACAGCAGCCAGCCCAGCGTGCCGCCGAGCGCCTCGACCATGGGGTACAGCGGCGAGATCGGCGTGCCGCAGTCCCGACAGCGACCACGGAGCACCAGCCACGACAGCACCGGCACGTTGTCCCGCCACCGGACGTGGGCGCCGCAGCGCGGGCAGGCGCTCGGCACGAGCAGCGAGCGGTCCTGCGGCATGCGCACGATGCAGACCGCGAGGAACGAGCCCACGACGAGGCCGTAGACCGTCGCGAAGGTCTGGCCGATGATCGACGGGACCCACTCGATCACGGCCGCAGCTCCGCCAGCACCTCGCACACGCGGTCGACGTCGGCGGGCCCACAGTCCGCGATGGGCAGGGCCAACACCTCCTCCGCGAGGCGCTCCGCCACCGGCGTCGGGCGGCGAGGACAGCCGTCCAACGCGGGCTGCGCCGTCAGCGGGCGCGGGTAGTAGACCGCGGTCCCAACGCCCGCCCTCGCGAGCGCCGCCACCAGCTCGTCGCGACCCTCCACCCGCACGACGTACTGGTGGACCGCGCACCCCGGCGAGCGCCGCAGCGGACGCACCCGGTCCGGCAGCCCCTCGTCGTACCGCGCGGCCAGCGCCCGCCGACGGTCGATCCGCTCGCGGAGCACCTGCGCGTGCCCGACGAGCACGGCCGCCTGCACCGCGTCCAGCCGGCTCGCCCGACCCGCGTGCCCCATCTCGCGACCATGGTGCCCCGGCGACCGCGCGCCGTGCGACGACAGGCTCCGGACCCTGGCGAGCAGCTCCTCGTCGTCCCCTGCCACGAACCCCGCGTCCCCCGCGGCCCCCCAGGTCTTCGTGGGGTAGGCCGACAACACCGTCAGCGCACCCGTGCACGGCGTCGGCTCGGCGCCGATGGCCTGCGCCGCGTCGTCGACGATCGGCACGCCGAGATCGACGGGCTCCCACCGCGACCCGAACAGGTGGACCGGGATCATCGCGCGGGTCCGCGGGCTCGCTGCGTCGGCGGCCGACGCGCCATCGAGCAGCGCGTCCTCGCCCACGTCCGCGAGCACCGGCACCGCGCCGATCGCGAGCACCGCACCCGCGGTCGCGAAGAAGGTGAACGCCGGCACGATCACCTCGTCCCCCGCGCCGACCCCCAGCGCCTGCAGCGCCAGGATCAGCGCGTCCGTCCCGCTCGCGACGCCCACGGCGCCCCTCCGTCCGAGCCAGCGCGCGGCGAGTCCCTCGGCCTCGGCCACCACCGGCCCGCCGATCCACCGGCCCGAGCGGAGGACCTCGAGCACCCGGCCCTCCACCGCCTCCGCCACCTCGGCGTGCCGGCGCCCGGGATCCACGAACGGAATCATGGCGGTCCGATACCCCGATCAGAGGCAGAGGGCGACGGGGTAGAGCGCGAGCAGGTCGAGCAGCGACGAGCCCCCCTCACACGCCGTCGCCTCGAAGGTCCCCGTGAGGTCCTCCACCGGGAAGGAGAAGGAGCCCACCAGCGCGCCGTCCTCCTCCACCAGCGACAGCTCGCCCCCCGAACCGAAGTCCGCCAGCAGCTCGTCGTCGGTCGCCATGTACGCCCGGCCGAGCCCATCGAGGTCCACCAGCGCGGCCTCGATCACCGCGTACCAGCTCGCCCCCACCAGGCGGGGCTCCTCGGCCGTCGTCTCGTCGACCCTCAGGTGGCTGCGTCCGCCGAACTCGCCGACGTAGACCCCGTCCTCGGCGTAGGCCCGGAGCACCAGGTGACGCGCGCCCTCGCGGCAGGCCGCCGTCCCGACCCGCTGGACCTCGACCTCGTCCACCGGCAGCTCGCACGGCAGGTCGCCGTTGGACAGCAGGATCACGGCCTCGGTCCCGGCGTCGGTCGTCGCGATCCGGTACGACGCCGTCCTCAGCTCCACCGCGCCGAGCGGTGAGCCGATCGTCCCCGGACCGGTGGCGCAGGCCAGGAGCAGCGAGATCAGCACCCCGTGAGTATACGGGACAGAGCGCTCCGGGGGCCTGCCCGATCGACCCGATCGAATGTGGACCGCCCGCGGGACGTCGACCGAGCGGGAGGCTCCATGTTGCCCACCATCGTCCTGCTGGCCCTGACCGCACGCCCCGCCGAGGCGCGTGACGACCAGGGTGCCGACGCCCGCCCCGACACCGAGCACACGTCCCCGCCACCGCGCGCGGGTCGTGGCCGCCCCAGCCCCAAGCCGGTGCCGACGAGCAGGCCCGCGCCCAAGCCCAGGCCCGCGCCGCGTCCGGCGCCCCAGCCGGCGCCCAAGCCCACGCCCAGGCCGGCGCCGAACCCACCGACGCAGCGCCCCGCGCCGTCGCCCTCTCCCGCGCCTCCGACCTCGCGCCCGAGCCCGCCGTCGTCCGCGCCGAATCCGTCGTCTCGCCCGGCTCCGAGCTCGTCCCCCGGCCAGCAGGGTCGGCCCACCGGCGTCCCCACGAGCCCGACCACGAGCGCACCTCCGCGGGCGGACCGCCTCCCCGGCCGCGCGCAGACGGTCCCCAACGCCTCCCAGCGCACGTCCGCGTACCCGGCCAACGTCCACGTGGTCCAGAACCAACGACCGGAATCGCCCGCCTACCGGGACTGGGAGCCCGTTCGCAAGCCCCCGACGAGCGGCGCGACCCGCCCGGCGGACCGCCCGCCCCAGCGCTCCGGTGACCCGCGGTACTCGCGGCCCGCGCCCTCGCACGTCCGGCCCCCGCCCTACGCGCACGACCGCCCGCCGATCGTGCACACGTACGCCGGCTGGTACACCGGCTGGTATTGCCACCCCTGGTACCGCTGGACCTGGGGCACCTGGGCGGTGGTCTCGTTCGGCTTCTGGGTCGATCCGTGGGCCGTGTGGTGGGTCCCCCCGACGCGCTGGGGCTGGTCCTGGTACCCGGGCTACTGGTACTACGGGGTCTGGTGGCCCGGGTACTGGGGTCCCGTCGGCTACGCCCCCGTCGGGTACGTCTTCGTCCCCGGCTGGTGGGAGAACACGGTCTACGTCGAGGGGTACTACCGCGTCGAGGACCGCGACGGCTGGGAGTGGGTCGACGGGTACTACCTCGAGGACGGCACCCACATCCGCGGTCACTGGCGTCCCACCGGCGACTGGCCGGACGGGTACACCTGGGAGCCCGGGTTCTGGGACGGCCAGGACTACAACGACGGGTTCTGGCGGCCCGAGTTCCGCGCCGGATTCGTGTGGATCTCGGCCTGGTACGACGACCAGGGCATCTACCACGCCGGGTACTGGTCTCCGACCGAGGACAACCCCGGCCACCAGTGGGTCCCTGGCTGGTTCGACGGCAACGAGTGGGTCCCCGGGTACTGGGTGTCCGACGAGGAGGTCGAGCGCGAGGACGTGGACGCGTGGCAGCCGCCCGAGGGCTACGACGCCGGCTGGAAGGACGAGCCCGATCCCCGCACGATCGACCGCGCGCCGACCACGCCCCCGGGCAAGGACGCCCCGCTCGCCATCCCGGTCCCGACGCCGCCGCCCGAGTAGCCGTGGGAGCGCGACGTCTCGAGCGCGTCCTGGCGCTGGTGCGGCGTCACCGGCCCGGGCTGCGGCTCGTCGACAAGCGCACCCTGCCGGCGGCTCGCTTCGTGGCCTGGGTGGTCCGACCCCTCGCACCCGACTTCGCCGACGGGACGACGACCGTCCTGGGCGACCGCGTGTTCCTTCCGCGTGCGCCCGACGAGATCGACCCCGACCAGCTCGCCGCCATCCTGTGCCACGAGCTCGTCCACCAGCTCGATCAGGCCTCGTACCCGCTGTTCTACGTCTCGTACGTGCTCGGTCCGCCGTTGCCCCTGCTCCGCACGGCGAGGGCCGACTGGGAGCGACGCGCCTACGCCGTCGACCTGATGCTCGCCCACCACGACCGCGGCGAGCGGGGACTCCACCACCTCCTCGAGTGGCTCGTCGACGTGTTCGCTGGCCCGACCTACGGCTGGATGTGGATCGGACGTGACGCAGCTCGCACCTACCTCCAGCCGGTGGTCGACGAGGTCCTGGGCGGCGCGCTCCAGCGCAGGGAGCCGTATCGCTCGATCCTGGCGGCGTGGACCGGCCCGGACTAGACCCCGAACGGAGCCAGCACGGGGGTCGTTCGATGAAGGGCGTGATCGTCGCAGCCGGGTATGGGAGCCGCTTCCTGCCGGTGACCCGGGTCGTGCCGAAGGAGCTGCTGCCCATCGTCGATCGGCCCGCGATCGACTGGGTCGTCGAGGAGTTCCAGCAGGCCGGCATCGACGAGGTCCTGGTGATCACGAGCCGCCGCAAGCGATCGATCGAGGACTGGTTCGACCGCGACCCCGAGCTCGAGCAGCTGTACCCGCCGGAGCGCCTGGCGCGACCGAGCGTGAAGGCCACCTTCGTCCGTCAGGCGGAGATGAAGGGCACCGGCCACGCGCTGCTGCTGGCGAAGTCCTTCGTGGGCGACGATCCGTTCGTGGTCGCGTTCCCGGACGACCTGTTCGCCCCCGCGGAGCGCAACTGCTCGCAGATCCTGGTGGACCTGTACGAGCGGACCGGCTGCAGCGTGCTCGCGGCAGGGGACCTCGGTCGGGACGCGGACGTGTCGCGGTACGGCGTGCTCGACCTGCACGAGCGGGAAGGCGTGAAGCGGGTCCGCGGCATCGTCGAGAAGCCGTCACCCGGGACGGAGCCGTCGAAGGTCGTGTCCTGGGGCCGCTACCTGTACACGCCCGAGCTGTTCCGCGAGCTGGAGGACGGCGTCGACCGCCCGCGGACCGGGGAGTACTACGCGACCGAGGCCATCCAGGCGCTGTGCGACCGGGACCGCGTCGTCGCCGCGACCATCCCCCAGGCGCGCTGGGACACGGGCGAACGCCTCGGGTACCTCCAGACCGTGATCCGGGTCGCGCTCGACCACCCGACCCTCGGGGAGCCGCTGCGCGCCTGGCTCGACGAGGAGCTCAGGGGAGGTCGCTGACCTCGACCACGGGCACCGCCGGGACGACGAACTCGTCCACGCCGCGGGGGGCGGGCCCGATCAGCGTCGCGACCACCCGGCGGCCCGCCAACGGCGCCTCCCAGCGGACGAGGAAGCCGTTGGTCGCGTAGTAGAACCGCCACGACCCGTGGGGCGAGAGCCACTCGAAGGTCTCGACCCACAGGTCCTCGCCGCCCAGGCGCACGTCCGAGGGCCCGAGAGCGACCACGGCGCCGTCCTCCACCTTGCCGGTCGCGTCGTCCAGGATGCGCACCTGGACGAACTGTGCGAGGCGCCGCTCACTCTCCGGATCGAACAGGTCCACCGTCGACAGGTCCACGCCGCGCACGGGGATCTGGTCGCGACGCGTGCCCGCGCCGTCCGTCCACGCGATCTGCCACAGCCCGTCGGCGACGTGCGCCTGGACCTCGGTGGCGGCACCGTCGGTCTCCGTCACCGACACGAAGGACGCGGGCCGCCCGTCGTGCGAGTTGGCGGTGAGCCGCTGGCGGAGCGTGGACGCGGCCTTCCCCTTCGTCCGCGCGGTCTTCTCCAGCGCCGGCAACGTCAGCTCGGTCCAGCCCTCGACGAAGCGGGTGCGCTCGCCGGTGGTCCCCTCGTAGCGGACCTTGAGCTCGCGGGTGCCCACGGGCACGCCGTCCACCTCGAGGCCCCAGAGAACCCCCAGCTCGGGTGTCTCCTGCCCGAGCGCGCGAGCGGAGGTCAGCAGAGCGAGGAGCGCGCTCACTCCTCGGCGGGCGGGAGCTGCCGGAACGTGGGGTCGAGCACCAGCCGACGCAGGATCTGCTGGGTCGACAGATCCTCGGTCTGCGAGGCCAGGCCGACGGACTCGACCAGCGCCTTGTCCGCGTCCGCCTCCGGGAACCGTCCGAAGGTGTACTCGAACAGGTTCCGGGTGTAGCAGCGGTGGGCCTGGATGCCCTCGGACGCGAGACGGGAGAACTCGATCGCGTTCGCGTACGACTTCTCGCCCTCCTCGAAGAAGAAGGTGTCGGACGCGTCGACCGTCATCCCTCGCTCCTCCGTGCGGAACTCCCCGAGCGGGCCGTACTCCTCGAAGGCGAAGCCCACGGGATTGATCACGGCGGAGTGGCAACCCTGGCCGCAGGTCCCCTCGCCCGTCGCCGCGTCGATGCGGTCGCGGGTCGTCTGCTCGGCCGTGGCCGGCGGGATGGGCTGGACGAAGGCCGGCGGCGTCGGGAGCTGGTTGCAGAGGATGAAGGTGTTGACGAAGAACCCGCGGCGGATCGGGTTGCTCACGTCGGGGTCCGACTGGGTCGCGAGGAAGCCCGCGAGCGTGAGCAGGCCGCCACGCTGCGACGGGTCGAGGTCGACGGGCACGAGCTCGCCCGTGTCGGCCACCGGCGGCAGTCCGTAGATGTCGGCCAACAGCGGGTTCACGAACGTCCGCGTGGAGGTCAGCAGCTGCCGGACGCCGCCGCCGGTGCGGATGACCTCCCGAACGTACGCCCGGACCTCGGCCTGCATCACGGGGACCGTGTCGAGGTCGTAGTCGGGGAACAGCACGGTGTCGGGCGCGACGTTGATGTACAGCTCCACCTTGAGCAGCTGGTCGTGCAGGTCGGCCAGCATCTCCATCGAACGCGGATCGGCGATCATGCGGTCGACCTGGGCCTCGAGCACCGCGGGGTCGCGGGTCAACGAGCCGTCCGCCGCCGCAGCGAGCAGATCCGCGTCCGGGAGCGTGTTCCACAGCGCGTAGGACAGGCGGCTGGCCATGCCGTAGGGGCCGATCTCGATGGTGCCGTCCGGGAGCACGCCGTAATCGTTCTCAACCCGGTACAGGAACTTCGGCGACTGGAACATCGCCTCCAGCGTCTGGCGGAGCCCGTCCACCGTGGGATCACCCGTGGTGGCCTCGGCCACGCCGTCGTCCCAGGCCGCCAGGTACAGCGCCACGTCCTCGTCGCTGATGGGGGAACGGTGGACGCGGGCCCCGAACGCGCGGACGAAGCCCTCGGGCCCGCCCGTGGTGAGCGAATCGCCGACGACGAAGGCGCGAACGGTCGGATCGTCGATCACCATCGACGCGACCACGGCGGAGGCGTCCTGGTACTGCTGGAACAGGACCTGATCGACGCCCAGGCTCACCACCTCGTTGTCGAACACACCCTCGGTCCGATCGTTGATGAACGACGAGGACAGACCGGTCCGGTCCGAGAGCCCCAGGAGGTCCCGGATCGAGTTCTCCCACTGGAGATGCGACAGCCGGGCGACCCGCAGCTCGTCCGAGGGCACGATCACCACGGGCGGCGCTGTCGTCGTCTGGCCGTCCTTCCCGGTGGTCCCCGGGTCCGGATGACAACCGAGAGACGCCAACAAGATGAGAGTGGCGTGAAGAATGGGCGACCTCGCGCGAATGAGGGTAGGATACCTGGACCCTGCCCCACACGCCAGAGGGAACCTTGAGCACGAGTCGGCGCCAGTTCCTGCGAGGAGTCGGCGGAGCGATGCTCCCCCTCCCCTTCCTCGCCTCCCTGCAGGCGAGGGCTGCCGCTCAGCCCACCGGGCCGTATCCACTGGTCATCATGCGGACGGGCAACGGTGTCGCCCAGTCGAACCCGGGGATCGCCGGCGAGAACGTCGAGCCCGACTACTACTGGCCCAGCCGCGACGGCTACCAGACCATCCTGGGGTTGCGGGCGGACGAGGAGCGCTCGACGTCGATCCTGTGGCACCACGCCGAGCACCTCCTCTTCGTGAAGGGGGTCTACTCCGCCTTCCCGACGAAGGCCGAGCTGCACGCCTCGGGCGGCAACCAGCTGCTCACCGCCCGCGAGCCGGGGTACCCGACGCACACGATCATGACGTACGCGACGGGCGAGAGCGTGGACAACTTCATCGCCCGCAAGCAGCCCGAGGTGAACGGCGGCGAGCCGCTCACGCTGTACACGGGGCGCCGCGCGGGGATGGGCGAGGAGATCCTGTCGTACCGGGGGCCGGGCGACCTCCGCGCCGCCGAGGACGATCCCTGGTCGGTGTACCGCCGGCTCACGGGGACGGGGGCGTCTCCGGAGCTGCGGCGCTCGGTCAACGACCTGGTGCTCGACCAGCTGAACGCGCTGATGAACGGGGGCAAGCTCTCCGAGGACGACCGCCTGCGCCTCGAGCAGCACACCGACAGCGTCCGCGACTTCGAGGTGCTCTGCGACCGCCTGACGAGCGAGCAGGAGATGACCCTCGAGCAGATGTCGGGCTTCGGGCGGCTCGACGACAACCGGATCGCGTGCGCCAAGCTCCACTGCGACGTGCTCGCGCTGGCCATCGCCTGTGACCTGGCCCGCGTGGTGACCCTCCAGATCGGTGACCGCACCGACCTCACGTCGTACACGGTCAACGGCGAGAAGTACCGTCCGTTCCACAGCATCTCGCACCGCGAGCAGGTCGGCGACAACGAGAAGCACCGCGAGATCGACAAGCTCCACCTCGAGGTCTTCGACTACCTCCTCGACGTGCTGACCGAGCGCGACGTCCTCAACCGGACCGTCGCCTGCTTCGTGTCGGAGCTCGGCGATGGCGTGACCCACTCGTACCGCAACCTCCCCTGGATCGTGGCGGGCATCGGCGACGGGACCCTGCGCTCGGGCCAGAAGATCACGCTCGAGACGCCGCAGACGAACAACAAGTTCCTCAACACGTTGATCGCTGCGACGGGCGTGCGCAACGCGGACGGCTCGCCGGTGGACGACTTCGGCGACCCGACGCTCGAGCGCGGGCTGATCGGCGAGATCGTCAAGAACGCGCCGTAGTCCTCCGCCGGGCCTCCTCCCGGGCGACCCACCGGTCCAGCACGTCCCGGCGCTCCTCGCCACCCAGCAGGGCCTCCGGTCCGAGCGCTCGCGCGGCCATCGACACGGGGCGGAGCGCCAGGGCCGCCGCGACGGACACGTTGAGCGACTGAGCCATGCCGTGCATCGGCAGGTGGACCACACCGTCGGCGGCGTCGCGGGCCTCGGGCGAGACGCCGAGCAGCTCCGCGCCGAACCAGAGGCAGACGGGCCGGTCCACGGGCACCTCCTCCGGGGGCACCGAGCGACCGGGCACGAGGTCCGCGACCCAGATGGCGACGCCGTCCGCGCGCAGGGCGGCGATGGCCTCGGCAGAGTCCTCGTGGTGGTGCAGCTCGAGCCAACGCTCCGTCCCGCGGGCGGGGCCCGGCGACACGCGCAGCTTGCGGGTGCCCACCAGGTGGACGTGGTGCAGCCCCAGCGCGTCGCAGGTGCGCAGGATGGCCGAGACGTTGTGGCGGTGGTAGACGGCCTCGACCGCGCAGCGGACCCGCTGCAGGCGCTGGTCGAGCACGTCGCTCATCCGCTGCAGCCGCCGCTCGTTCGTCATCATCGGGAGCCCCTCACATGGCGCTGACGCCACGCCAGGCACGGTATCTGAGCTCGCTCGCTCACGCCCTCGACCCGGTCGTCCGCGTCGGGCAGAACGGCGTGACCGACGCGGTCGTCGACAAGACCGACAAGGAGCTCGAGAACCACGAGCTGATCAAGGTCAAGATCGACGCGGACCGCGAAGGTGTGAAGGCCGCGGCCGACGCGCTGACCAGCGGGACGCACGGCCATCTGGTCCAGATCATCGGGAAGATCGCGATCCTGTACCGCCGGCGGAGCAAGAAGCCGACGATCCGCCTCCCGGCGGCGGATTGACCAACGCGCGGTAGACGAAGGCAGCGTTCCGCGCGTCGTCCAGCGCCCGGTGCGCGGTGCCCTCGAACGTGCCCCCCAGACGCTCCACCGCCGTGCGCAGGCCTCCTCGCCCGCGACTGCGCGCGTAGCGGCGCTTGAGGTTGAGCGCACGCCAGCGGGGCGTCGGCAGGCCCGCGCGCAGACACTCACGGCGGAGCTGGCGGTCGTCCCAAGCGCCCCAGCCCACGAGCAGCACGTCGCGCTCGTCCCCCAACCACGCCAGGAACGCCTCGTGGACCGCGGCGAACGGCTTCGCCCCGTCCACGTCGGCCTGCGTGAGCCCCGTCAGCTCCGTGCAACGCGCGGAGAGCACCGGGTGCCGGCGCGGGCGGACCAGCGCGCGGAAGGTCCGGTCGCCGTCTGGCGCGAGCCACACCGCCCCGATCTCGATGATCTCGGTCTCGTTGCGCTGGTCGGCCCAAAGCGCGGGGTCCCGCTCGTCCCAGCAGGTCCCCTCGAGGTCGACGACGACGACCCTCGGAGGGCCGTGCGCTACTTGAGCACCAGCGACAGCCCGCTGCTGCCCTTGGACACGCCGGTCGCGAGCGCCTCGGGCTCACCTGCCTTCGTCATCGCGTTGCCGTCCGCGTCGAGCCGCACGCTCACGTTGAAGGTGCCGGGCACCGGGCGCGCCATGCCCATCTGGACGATGTCGGCCTCGGTGATCTCGAACTGCAGCGGGAAGGTCGCGCTCATGAGCTTCTTGGCGGCGATCGGCGGACCGCCGGCCGGGTCGCGGACCGAGAGGAACACCATCTTCCCGGCGGCCTCGGCAGCCCGCGCGGGGTCCAACGTCGCCGTCCCCGACGCGAGCACCGCCCCACCACCGCCCGACGGGGGAGCGACCGGCGCCAGCAGCGGGTTGCCGGCCGGCGCGGGTGGCGGACCGCCCGCGGGAGCCACGCTCGTGGCACCGTCGAGGGTCAGCGTCACCACGAGGCCGTCCGTCCCGCGCGAGACGCCGGTCACCAGCGCCGAAGGGGTCCCCGGCTCCTTGGTCATCGCGTTGCCGTCGAGATCGACGCGCACCTTGAGGTCCATCACGGCCGGCACGTCGCCCGAGCCGGGCATCGCGCGGATGTCCGCCGTCGTCAGGTCGAACGGCATCGGGAAGGACAGCGGGCCCTGCACCACGTCCGCGGCCACGGGCGGACCGGGTCGACCGGGGGTCGCGAGCGACAGGAACAGTGTCTCCGTGCCCTTGAGCGTCGCCTGGGCAGCCGGATCGATGACCACGGTGCCCTTGGCCAGCACGTCGCCGCCAGCGCCCGGCATCGGCGGGGGCGGGCCACCGGCGGCCTGGGTGCGCGCCTCGTTGAGCGCGGCTCGGAGCTGCGGGCTGTTCGGGTCGAGCTCGACCGCCTTCTCGAGGGCCGCCGCCGCCTGCTCGAACTGCTGGGTCTCGAGGAGGATGAGGCCCTTGTAGGCCGTGGCCTTGGGGTGGTTCGGGTCGTCCGCGAGCACGCCCTCGAGGTCCACCAGCGCCTTGTCCATCATGCCCATCATCGCGGTGAGCAGGGCACGCTGCGTGCGGGCGTCGAGGTTCTTCGAGTCGACCTTGAGCGCCATGTCGTTGTACTGCAGGGCCTTCTCGGGCACGCCGTGCGACAGGTAGAGCTGGGTCAGCTCGACGAGCACGCCCGCGTCGTTCGGGTTCGCGGCCAGCGCGGCGTTCAGCTGCTCCTCGCGCGCCTTGAACTGCGGCGTCTGCGTGGGATCCTGCTGCTGCTGCTGCTGCATCGCGTCTTCGCCAGGCAGCGAGCCCGTCATCGACCCGCCGCCCCGATCGCGGCTGTTGTCCTGCGCGAACGTCCACAGGACCCAGCCCAGCGCGACGGCGCCGAGGGCGTAGAGGGCACCCTTCCACTCGGGGGCGAGCCCGGCGGGGGCAGGTGGAGGGGCAGCGGCAGCCGGAGCGGCAGCCGGAGCGGGAGCGGGAGCGGGAGCGGGAGCGTCGCCGCCGACGGTGCCGGTCTCCAGGGCCTCGATGGCGCGAGCGCCACGGGCGAGCAGGCGCTCACGCTCCGCGGCGTACTCCGCGGGGTCCATCTTCGCCTGATCGAGCTCGAGGTTCTTCAGCGCCTCGACGACCTCGTCCCGCGTGGACTGGAGGTCGTTGCGACGACGCTCGGCCTCCACCTGCGCCGACGACGAGCTGCCCTGTCGCGACAGCGTGAGCGCGGCGCCCACGGCGCCCATGACGAAGACCGCGAGCGGCGGCCCCCAGTCCCCCCAGTCGATGTCCACGGTCAGTCCTCCAGCTCGGCGAGCAGCCGCTGCTCGTAGCGGTCCTTCGGGGCGTGGCCCTGATCGGACGGCAACGGCACCTCGTCCGGCTCCTTGCGCCAGACCATCATCGTGTACGCGGCCCACGCGAGCCCGCCGCCCAGCACCAGGCCGGGACCCACGTAGATCAGCATGTTCCGGCGGTCCGCGGGCGGCGCCAACAGCAGCCACTCGCCGTACCGCTCGATGAAGAAGGCCTTGATGTCGGCCTCGGTGTACCCCGCGGCCACGAGCACCTTGATGCGCCGCTGCATGTTGACGGCGGCGGGGCTCGTGGAGTCCGCGACGGACAGGCCCTGGCAGACGGGGCACCGGAGCTGCTGGCCGATGTGCTGCGCCAGCGCGGCGACCTCCTCGGGAGGCGGCGGCTCGCCCGCAGCGATGCCGGGGATGACGCTGAGGTCCTCGCCCGCCTCGATCGCGCCGAACTCTCCGCCGGCAGGAGGGGTCTGTGCGAGGGCCAGGCCCAACAGGGCGACGACGATGGGCATCACTGGCGGATCCGGGCGAGCAGGGGCTGCAGCGTCTGCGGGTAGAGGGCTTGCGCCTCCTTGTGCACGATCGTGCCCTGCTTGTCGATGAAGAAGCTCTCGGGGACCCCGGTCACGCCGAAGTCGATGGCGATCGCACCCGTGGGGTCGACGAGGTGCGGGTACGCCTGACCCTTCTGCGCGAGGTAGCGCCGGACGGCCTCGGGCTCGTCGCTGTAGATCACCCCGAGGAAGACCACGTCGGGGTACGCCTTGGCGGCCTGGAGCAGGAGCGGGTGCTCGTACTTGCAGGGCCCGCACCAGGTCGACCAGAAGTTGAGCACGACGGGCTTGCCCTTCAGCTCCTCCATCGACCAGTGCTTGCCGTCGAGATCCACGAGATCGAACCGCGGCGCAGGCGTGCCCGTCCGCACGTCGGGGACGGCGTGCGGGTCGTTGCCGAAGCCCGTCGCCAGGAAGTACAGCAACGGCAGCACGACCACCAGACCCGCGAGCAGGTAGCGGACGTTGACCGCTCCGCGACGGGTCACTTCGCGCCCCCGGGCTGCACGCCCGCCGGGACCTGTGCCTGCGCGCCGCCCTGCTTCTGACGCGAGCGCTGCGGCCAGAGCGCCAGCGCCGAGCCGAGCGCGATGATCGGCGCGCTCCACCACAGCCACATCTGGTACGGCTCGTGGATCAGGCGCACGACGACCGTGGCGTTGGCCTCCTTCGAGACCTCGATCAGCGAGAAGTACAGGTCGTACGTCGGGGTGGAGTACACCTCGGGCGTCACGATGGGCTCGCGCTGGGTCGGGTAATAGCGCATCTTCGGGCCGAAGCGGCCGACGGCCTTCCCACCCTTCGTCACGTCGAAGTTGGCGACGACCGACTGCCGCATCGGCTCCGTCACGAGCTCGCTGCCGGCGTACGTCACGGTGAAGCCCGCGAAGTCCTCCACGGACTGCCCGATGTTCAGCGTGTAGTCGCGCTCCAGGCGGTACCCCTTGGAGAGCGCGAGCGAGAAGACGGCGAACAGGACCCCGTAGTGGGCCACCTGACCGCCGATCCGGCGCCGGCTCCGCTCGAACACCTTGAGCGCCGCGGAGACCGGGCTCTCCTTGCGGGCACCCACGCGCTGCATCACGGGCTCGATGAACTCGTACAGGTTGCACCACAGCGCGAAGCCGATGGTGAACAGGGTGAGCACGGTGTACGGCTTGTCGAAGCCGAGCGCGTACGACCAACCCGCGAAGAGCGCGCCGACGACCGCGGCGGGCGCGATGCGGCGGGAGAAGGCGCCGGGCTCGGTGCGGCCCCAGGGGAGCGCCGGACCCACACCCATCATGAACACGATGCCGAGGCCGAGGGGCAGCGCCCACTTGTCGAAGTACGGGCCGCCGACGCTGACCTTGCGCTCCTGCATCGCCTCGGTGATCAGCGGGTAGAGCGTGCCGAGCAGGACGGTGAACGTGAACACCGCGAACAGCAGGTTCTGCACCAGGATCGAGAACTCGCGGGTCAGCAGGCCGCCGCCCGTCCGGTCGGAGCGTCCGCCGAGCTCGCCGTCCACGGACCGCGCGGTCTCGTCGAGCAGGTGCGAGCGCATCGCCAGCAGCACCACCGAGTAGACCAGGCTGATCCCGATGAACACCAGGAAGACCGGCCCGATCGCCGACTGCGTGAAGCTGTGGACGCTGTTGAACACGCCGGAGCGCGTCATGAACGTGCCGAGCAGCGTCAACAGGAAGGTCGTCATGCCGAGGACCAGCGTCCAGTCCCGCATCCGGCCGCGGCGCTGGAGCACCATCGCGCTGTGCAGGAAGGCCGTCCCCGTGAGCCACGGGTGGAAGCTCGCGTTCTCGACGGGGTCCCACGCCCAGGCGCCGCCCCAGCCGAGCACCTCGTACGACCACCAGCCGCCGAGCATGATGCCGAAGGTCAGGAAGGTCCACGGCACCAGCATCAGCCGGCGCACGGGCACCATCCAGCCCGCGTCCAGCCGGCCCGCCAGCAGCGCCGCGCACACCAGCGAGAACGGCACGCTCATCCCGACGTACCCGAGGTAGAGCGTCGGCGGGTGCACGATCATCAGCCAGTGGTTCTGCAACAGCGGGTTCGGACCAGGCCCGTCGGGCGGCACCATCGCGACCGGCGCGAACGGGTTGGCGATACCGCCCACCAGCAGCGCGAAGAAGATGCTGATGCCCATGAGCACGTGGAGCGCCCACGGGGCGTACTCCTTGTGCTTCTCGCCGAGCGTCCACACCGTCAGCGCGACGTACCCGCCGAGGATACCGCCCCAGAACAGGATCGAGCCGTTGAGGCTGGACCACAGGCTCGGGATGGCGATCCACCACGGCGTCGCGAGGGAGCCGACCTCGGTCACGTACTCGACCGAGAAGTCCTTCACGAGCAGCGCGTAGATCATCAGCAGGTTCGCCGAGATCATCGACGCCGAGAACGCGTACGCGGCGTTCCGGGTGACGAGCCACGCGCGACGGTCCTTGCGCATGGCGGCGACCGCCCCGCCGAAGAAGCCGGTGGTGGCGAAGAAGAGGGAGCCGAGCACCAGCCCGCGGCCGAGCATCGAGATCATGAGGTTCAGGACCCCTGGAGCGTCTGCGGCAGGTTCTTGTACACGTCGGCGGGGCTCTCACCCTCACCCGGCGGCTGGTACTCGGAGCCGTGGCTGACCATCACCTTGTCCGAGTGGAAGACGCCATCGGCGCCGAGGCGCCCCTCGACGACGACACCGATGCCCTCACGGAACATCTGCGGCGGGTTGCCCTCGTTGCGGACCTTCACCGTCGTCTTGTTGTCGGTGATGTCGAAGGTGACGAGGTGGGCGTCCTGGTCCCAGGTGTACGTCCCGGCGACCACCATCCCGCCGAGGCGCACCGTGGCGTCCTTGGCGTTGGAGGCGGCCGCGAGCTCGGTCGGCGACCAGTAGTAGGTCACGTTGCGCCCGATGTCGGACATGCCGATGAAGCCGAGCGCGGAGAGCGCCACGACCACGGCCACGACGCCGAACAACCGCTTCTTCATCGCGTCGGTCATGCTTCCTCCCTCGAGCGGAGCCACAGGCTCGCCGCATACCCCACCACGAACACCCACGTGATCACGTAGGACGCGATCACGTACTCCCAGCCACCCTGGACGACGCCGTTCATGCCGTCACCCCCGGACGAGGCACCGCCGGCGGCAGCGGCTCGGGCATCTCGGCCTCCGCCCGGGCCTCGGCGAGGCGGTACCTGCGCGCCAGGAACCACACCGACACGAAGAGGAAGGCGAAGGTGTTGAAATAGAGGATCCACCGCATGGATCCGTCGATGGCCGAGCCCTTCATCGTCTCGGACTGGATCTGGTGCAGCGACCGCCACCACTTCACGGACATGTAGGTCACCGGGACGTTGACCCCGGCGAGGATGGTGGCCACGGCACTCCAGGTGGCGCGCCGGTCCGGGTCGCGCACGATGCCGCGCAGCAGCAGCACGCCCACGAAGGACAGCATCATGACCGCGGACGAGGTCAGGCGCGGGTCCCAGCTCCACCACACGCCCCACGTGGGCCGCGCGAAGATCGAGCCGAGGATCAGGAGCAGCACGCCCTCGACGACGCCGACCTCGCAGGCCGACTCGACGACGCTGTCCCAGTGCCGCTTGCCGCTGAACAGGAAGCCCAGCGCGGCCGTCGCGGCGACGAGGAAGCACACCATCGTCAGCCAGGCGGCCGGGACGTGGACGTACAGGATGCGGCCGGTCTCGCCCATGAACCGCTCGGCGGGGGCATAGAACAGGCCCAGCGCGTTGCCGATGACGAACAGGACGAGGCCGACGAGCCCCATCGGCTGCTCCCAGGCCACGGGCAGCACGGGTCGCGACGGGCGCAGGCCCAGGGCACCCACCACCAACAGGTAGAGGAGCCCCAGGAGCCCGATGGCGATGGTGATCATGCCTCCGCTGATGGTCCACCTCCCGTACACCACCGGTGTCCCGGCGCGACGGTCCCCTTCAGTATCGTCGACCCCACCCCGCGTGGGACCCGCTCATGGAAGTCTAATGCAAGGCGCGTTCCAGCCGTAACGAACGGAGGAACGTGCACGGGCGCCCGATGTGCGGCACCGATGTCGCACATCAGTCCTCCTGGATCCGGCCGTAGAGGACGGCGGAGAGCGACCAGTGGACCGCGTCGAACGCCGCCACGAGCGCGATCCAGCTCGGCGCCTGGTTCATGGGATCGCCCTCGAAGATCTTGGTCGTCGCGTTGCTCACCGCCAGCAACGCCGGGACGACGAGCGGGAACAGCAGCAGCGGCAGGAGCACCGACGAGCCGCGCGCCTGGCTCGTGATGAGGCCGTACAGCGTCCCCGGGGCAGCGAGCGCGCCACAGCCCAGGAGCACCGTGAGGAAGAGCATGGGCAGGCTGCCGTGGATGGGCGCGTCGTAGATGCCGACGAGCAGCGGCAGGAGCGCCAGCGCGACGCCGACCAGGACGGCCGTGTTCGCGAGCGCCTTGCCGTAGAAGACGGCGACCGGCTCGACGGGCCACAGCAGCAACCCCTCCATCGCGCCGTGCTCGTGCTCGACGGCGTAGCTCTGGTCGAGCGAGCGGGTCGACGCGAGCAGGAGCCCGAGCCACAGCGTGCCCCCCGCGATCCGCGGCAGGATCGTGGACTCCGGCGTCGAGAACGCCACCATCAGCACGGTCGCGAGCGCGAACCAGAAGATCCCGGACACGCGGCTGCGCTGGCGCCACTCGGTGAGCAGCTCCTTGCGCAGCATCTGTGCGGTCTGGCGCAGCGTCCTCATTCGAAGGCCAGATCCTGGGGAAGCCCGTCCACCGACCCGGTGTAGATGGGCCTGCCCTGCTCGAGGATGAGGGCGTGCTCGCACACCGCGCGGGCGGCCTGCGGCAGGTGGGTCGCCATCACGATGGTCGCGCCGGCGTCGCGCAGGCTGCGGACGACCCCGACGAGCAGCTCGCGTCCGGCGGGATCGAGGGCGGTGAACGGCTCGTCGAGCAGCACGAGCTCGGGCTGCTTGAGGAGCATCCGCGCGAGGGCCGCACGCCGCCGCATGCCGGCGGAGAACATGCGCACGGGGTCCCGTCGCTCCGGATCGAGCCCCACGCGGCGCAGCAACCCGGGGATGTCCGCCTCGAGCCCGCCGAGCCCGGCCCAGACCGAGAGGTTCTCGGCGGCGGACAGGTCGTCGTACAGGTGGGGCTTGTGGCCGAGGACGGCGATCCTGCCACGCAGATCCTGGCGGTGCTCCCACAGCTCGCGGCCGCCCATGGTGATCCGGCCCTCGTGCACGCGGAGCGCGGTCGAGAGACAGCCGATGAGCGTGCTCTTCCCGGACCCGTTGTGCCCGAGCAGCATCCAGGCCTCGCCCGGGCGGATCTCCACGTCGACGTGGATCAGCGCCCACCTGCGGCCGTAGCGTCGGCTCACGTCCTCGATGCGCACCGGGCCCAGCACCTCGGTCCCTCCGGCCGTGCCGGGTAACCCGCGCCGGGCGCGTTGCCGCGTGACGGCCGCGGGGGTACCGTCGCCCTTCTCACCGGGAGGGCGCGTGCCGGACAGCCAGTCCAGGCCCACGGGCTACCTCGTCGCCATCGGCGGCAACGAGGACAAGGAGAAGGATCTCAAGGTCCTTCGCCACATCGCGGGCCTCCCCGAGGGCGGCACGCGCATCGTGGAGGTGATCCCTCTCGCGAGCCAGATCCCCCACGAGGTCGCCGGGGACTACATCCCCGCCTTCAGGAAGATCGGGATCGACGAGGTGCGGATCATGCACATCGAGACCCGGCAGGACTCCCAGCGCCAGGACTACGTCGAGCGCATCCTGGCGGCCGACGTGGTGTTCTTCACGGGCGGCGACCAGCTGCGGATCACGAGCCTGCTCGGCGGCTCCCCCGTGATGGACGCGATCACCGGTCACTACTGGCGTGGCGGCGTGGTCGCGGGCACGAGCGCCGGCGCCGCGGCGATGAGCGGCACGATGATCTTCGAGGGCGAGGTCGCGAAGAGCGTGCGCAAGGGCAACGTGCAGATGGTGCCCGGCGTCGGCCTGCTCCCGAACGCGATCATCGACACGCACTTCATCCAGCGCGGCCGGATCACGCGCCTGCTCGAGGTCATCGCGAGCAACCCGGGATCGATCGGGGTGGGTCTCGGCGAGGACACCGGCGTGGTGATCCGCGAGGGCGAGATCGTCGAGGTCATCGGCAGCGGCGTGGTGGTCATCGTGGACGGCCACCAGGTGCGGTACAGCAACGTCTGGCAGATCCGCCTCGGGGAGCCCATCGCCCTCGAGAACATGGTCCTGCACACCCTGGTCGCCGGCCACCGCTACGACCTGAGGAACAAGAAGTACCTTCCTCCGGCTTCTTGATCGCCAAGGTCCGCTCTGGCGGACCGCGGAGGCGGAGCGAAGCGCAGCCGGAGATGACGGGGAAGTCAGATCTCGATCAGCTGACGCTGATCAAGATCTGGGCGACCCAACCGAGGGCGGTGGCGAGGGCGCCGGTGCCGACGAGGCCGCCCGTCCCGATGAGAAGCGACAGGGCGAGCGAAGTGGGGGACCCGATCATGGTCGTGCTCCTACTGCTACGTCCTCATCGTTTGCAGGACCCGTGCCGTTGAGACCGATCGCGTTCCTCCGCGCGGATCGCTGACACCCACCGGCGGATCGCGACACGAATGTCGCATGGGCGGACCCCAGTACTGCGCAAGGGGCGAGCCAACCGGGCCCGATCCTGCTACCCTCGCGCGCGGAGGACAGCCGGTGCGGTCCCTGAGTGAGTGTTACTCGTCCAGCCGTGAGCCCGCGGACGCCGGTCCGGTCGAGCCCGTCGCCCTGCTCGCCTCCGTCGGCAGACCCCAGCCGGTCTTCGACGTGACCCAGGAGTTCGACCGCGCGTTCTTCGGCGTGGACGCCGACGGCGCGCGCGCCATGGGGCCGACCGTGCCTCACCTCGTCGAGGTGGTGTACGAAGCCCTGGAGCTGTCGGGCGTGCGCTTCTCGCGCCTCGCGGGCACGCGCGTGACCTGGATCCACGTCGGGAACCGCCGCGACGACGCCGAGATCGCGAAGGCTGCCTCCATCCTCGGCCTGGAAGCCGAGATCGAGCAGGCCGTGGCGATCGGGGACGGGCTGCTCTGCCTCGCCGCGCACCTCGGCGCGCAGCGCGTCCGCGCCGGCGACATCGACCTGTGCATCGCGAGCTGCAGCTGGGTGCACGGGTACGCCGCCGTGCTCCTGGGTCCCACGGACCGTGCCGCGGTCGAGCAGTGGCGCGTGCGCTGCCTGCTGGCGGGCACGGCCACGGGACCCGTGGAGGCACGGGTGCGCCAGGACGCGGCCGCGCGCGCCGCCATCTCCGAGGATGCGCTCCGCGCCGCTCCCTCCGACGGGACCGCGGGCCTGCTGCAGGCCGTGGCGTGGCTCGGCCAGGAGGACGACGTCTCCTGGGTCGGCGTCGACGGGCGGGCCGCCGGGCAGCTCGTGCGCGTCGTGCTCGGGGTGCCCGAGCCCAGCACCGTGAGCGACACGGTGATCCCGTTCCTGGGCATCTCCGCCCGCTCCCTCCCCTCCCTCGCCGGGGTCGTGCGCGCCACCATCGATCAGGTCGCCTCCGACGAGGATCTGGCGACGGTCGCGGCCGACGCGGTCCAGCGCCCCGCCTTCGAGCAGCGCCTCGCCGTGCCCCTCGGGCCCTGGCCGGAGGTGCGCGCCCGCATGGAGCAGTGGCTCGACGGCGCGCTCGGCACCGTGGCCGCCGGCACCGCCTCCGAGCCGGCCGTCGTGTTCGTCGTGCCCCCGGCGGGCGCCCAGCTCGTCAACATGGGCGACGAGCTCTACGCGAGCGAGCCCGCGTTCAGGGACGCGCTGCACCGGTGCGACCGCGTCAGCCGCGGCTTGCTGCCGCGCGCGCTGATGTCGGTGCTGTACCCGGGGCACGACCGCGATCCCGAGGCGATCGACGATCCCGTCTTCGCCAACCCGCTGACCTTCGCGATCGCCTGGTCGCTCTCCGAGCTGTACCGCGGCCGAGGGATCGAGCCCATCGCCGTCCTCGGTGGTGGGGTGGGCGAGCTCTGCGCCGCCGCGATCGCGGGATCGCTCGACATGGAGCAGGCGCTGCACCTCGCCGTGGAGCGCGGCCGCCTGCTGTCCACCGTCACCGCGCAGGCCGCGTGGGCGGTGCTCGGCGCCACGGAGGAGCAGGCGCGCACGCTCCTGCTCGGGGACGACGAGGTCGACGTGGTCGCCATCCCGGCGCCCGGGCGCGCGGTGATCGGCGGCACCGAGGCCGGGCTCGCCCGTGCCCAGGAGCGCGCCACCCGCAGCGGGTTGCGCTGGTCGCCCATGGGCGGTGGCGTGGCCCACTCGCCCCTGGTGGACGGCATCCTCGACGAGATGTTGGAGGCGGGCCGCACGGTTCCGTTCACGCTGACGGACATGCCCGTGATCTCCACCGTGACGGGTCGCCGGCTGGTGCAGGCGGGTCCGGACCACTGGGTGGCCACGCTCCGTGCGCCGCTGCGCGTCGCCGCCGCGGCGGAAGCGGCGTGGGAGGTCGGTGGACGCACGTTCCTCGAGCTCGCGCCACGCCCCACGCTCGCCGGCGTCGGCAAGCAGACCCTGGTCCACCAGCCCGCGCGCTGGTTGTGCGCCCTCGACCCCCGCGTCGGCGACCGTCACCAGCTCCGCGAGAACCTCGCCTCCCTCTGGGTCCGCGGCTCCACCATCGAGCACGGCACCTTCGCCCGCATCCAGGGCGGCGCATCGCTCCCGACCTACGCCTTCGACCGCCGCCCGCTGGACGACGAGTGGCTGCCCGAGGTCACCGAGGAGGTCGATCTCTCCGAAGGCCACCCGAGCTGGCTCCCGGCGCTCCCGGAGCTCGACGCCGAGAACACGCTGGTGCCCGAGGACGAGCGCGAGGTCCTGGCGCCGCCGACGATGACGACCGCGGTCCCGATGTCGGTCGCGGCCGACGAGCCGTCACCCCAGGCGGAGGAGCCGGCGCTCGAGGATTCCACGGTGTGGGTCGAAGGTCCGAGCATCGACGACCTGTTCGACCTGAACCGTCCGCAGGCGCTCAGCCCCATGTCCGTCCTCCCCGCCGAGGACGACGACGGGGCCATGTCGGTCGACAGCGAGCCGATGATGGACCTGACGCTGGACGACCCCACCACCACGCCCCGGCCGTTCCGTCCGCGCCAGGACGACGACGCGCAGGACCCGACCGCCGACCTCATGGGCCAGGGCGGGCCCGTGTGGCAGGAGCAGTGGCGGGACGCGCCGGTCCCCGAGCGCCAGGGCTCGGTCGAGCGCGCCACCTTCGTGCTGCTCGTCGACGAGCGGGGCATCGGCGACTATGTCGCGACCCTGCTCGAACAGGCCGGGCACCGCGTCGTGCGCGCGGACACCAACCAGCACCCCGAGCGCATCCACGTCCCCGACCCGTCCGCCGAGGACGCCTGGGTCGAGGTGCTGGACAACCTCGGCACCGTCACCGGCGCGGTCCACGTCCTCCACCTGTGGACCCTCGACGACCCCGAAGGCACGCAGGTCGCCCAGGGGTGGCCCTCGGTGGTGTCGCTCTGCCAGGAGATCCTGGCGCAGGGCCTGCCGGCCAGGATCCACCTCGTGACCAGCGGCGTGGTCGGCGGCGGGATGCGGTCGGCGGCGGGCGCCGCGCTGTGGGGCCTGGCGGGCCTGCTGTTCGCGGAGACCGGCCTGCTCGGCGGCATCATCGACCTGGAGCGCGACGACGAGGACCCCGACCTGCTCACGCGCCACCTCCTGGACACGCTGGAGTCCGGCGAACCGCCCGCCTGGTGGTCCATCCGAGGCGGTGAGCGCCGCATCCGTGTCGTCACGACGGTCCACCCCCACCTGGCGCCTCCCGAGGTGAGCACCGACGGCACCTGGCTCATCGCCGGTGACGTGGACCACGTGTCCCTGGAGCTGGCCGGCTGGCTCGCCTCGCGCGGCGTCAAGCGCATGTTCCTGGTGACGGCGGGAGCGCCCGCGCCCGAGGTCCTCAAGGCGGTGCTCGAGTTCCAGAAGCAGGGCACCGCCTGCATCGTCGTCCGCGCCGACGCCGCCGACGGCAAGGGCGCCGATCAGATCCGCGCCCGCGTCGGACGCGAGAAGAAGCTGGCGGGCTGCATCCTGCGGTACGCCCCCACGCCGCGCACGCTCCGCGACATGCTCCCTGCCGACGAGATCGGCCGCTGGCAGACCGCGGTCGCGGGCGCTCGCGTGATCGCCGACCTCCTCGGTCCGGACGCCCCGATGTGGGCCTGGTCCGAGGGCTCTGCGCTCGACGCGGCACCTGGCGGCGGCGTGGGCGCGGTGATCGCGACCACCCTCGAGGCGGTGCTCCTCGACCGGCCGCACAGCGCCGTGATCCACACCGCGCCGCACACCACGATGGGCCTGGCGCGCACGCTGGAGCTGGTCACCGGGCTCGCCGCACAGGGCGGGCTGTGGGGCGTTTGGGTCCGGTAGCCGTCGTCGGGGTCGGGCTGCGGCTCCCGGGAGGAGTCGTCGACCCGGGCTCGCTGCGGACGCTGCTCCGCGAGGGACGCGACGCGATCGGGCCCGTCCCGGCGGACCGCTGGGATCCGGTGACCTGGGGCACGCCCCCCGCCGGCGGCTTCCTCCCGGACCTGGCGACGTTCGACGCGGGCGCTTTCGGCCTGACGGATCGCGAGGCCGACGAGCTCGACCCGGCCCAGCGGCTGCTGCTCCAGGTGGCCTGGGAGGGTCTCGAGCACGCGGGGCTGGCGCCGGACCGCCAGTCGGGCTCCCGGACCGGGATCTACGTGGGGTCGTCGCTCTCGGACTACGGCCGACGGCACTTCCTCGGCCCCGATGCCGCGCGGATCGGCGCGTACGCCGGCACCGGCTCGTTGCTCTCGGTCGCCGCCGGGCGCATCGCCTACACCCTCGGCACCTCGGGTCCGGCGATGGTCGTGGACACCGCGTGCAGCTCGTCGCTGGTCGCCGTCGCGCTCGCCGTCCGCGCGCTGCGGTCGGGCGAGATCGACCGCGCGCTCGCCGGCGGCGCGAACGTCGTGCTCGCGCCGCAGCCCTCCGTCTGGTTCCGGCGGATCGGGGCTCTCTCGGCGGACGGCCGGTGCCGACCGTTCGACGCCGCGGCGGACGGGTACGGTCGCTCGGAGGGCGCCGGCCTCGTCGTGCTCGAGCGCCTCGAGGACGCGGTAGCGGGAGGACGCCGGATCCTCGCCGTGATCGAGGGTGTCGCCACCAACCACGACGGTCGGACGCACGGTCTGACGGCTCCCAGCGGCCAGCGGCAGCAGGACGTGATCCGCGCGGCGCTGGCGGACGCCGGCCGAGCTCCGCACGAGGTCGACGCCATCGAGACCCACGGGACGGGCACGCCGCTCGGGGATCCGATCGAGGTGGACGCCCTGCGGGCGGTCTTCCTGGAGGGACGTGACCGGCCCTTGTGGCTGTCGGCCGTCAAGGCCAACGTCGGGCACCTCGAGTCGGCCGCCGGTGTCGCGGGGCTGGCGTCCGCGCTGGCGATGCTCGAGGACGGGCGGGTGGGCGCCCACCCCCACCTGAGCGCGCCCAACCCCCGGCTGCGGCTGGACGGCCTGCGCATCCCCACCGCGCCCGAGGACGTCGGCGCCACCAGGGTCGGCGTGTCCGCGTTCGGCCTTTCGGGCACCAACGCCCACCTCGTGCTCGCGGCGCCACCGTCCCCGCCGCCGCCCGCCGAACCCCTGCCCTACGAGATCCTCGTCCTCTCGGGGCGCTCGGCCGACCACGTCCGGGCGCAGGCGCGCGCCTGGGGTTCCCTCGACGGCCCGACGGCCGGGCTCGCGGACGCCGCGCGGCAGCGCGCCACCCTCCAGCACCGGGCCGCCGTCCTCCACCCCTTCGGCCCAGGGCTCGCCGCGGTCGCGGAGGGGCGCGGGATCGGACGGGCGGCCCGCAGGCCGAACACCGCGCTGCTGTTCTCGGGCCAGGGCAGCCACCGCGCGGGCATGGGGCTGCGGGCGAGCGAGGCCGAGCCCCGGTTCCGCGAGGCCCTCGACGAGGCGCTGGAGGCGGTGGACGCGGCCCTCGGACGCCCGCTGCGACCGCTGCTCGCCGACGAGGAGGCGCTCGGGCGCACCGAGATCGCCCAGCCCGCCCTGTTCGCGATCGGCTGGGCCGCAGCCACCTTCTGGGAGCGGGTGGGGCTCGAGCCCGACGTGGTGGCGGGCCACTCCGTCGGGGAGCTCACCGCCGCCGCCTGGGCCGGCGTGTGGTCGCTGCGGGACGCCGCACGGCTCGTGGTGGCGAGGGGCCGCCTCGTCGCCGCGTGTCCCCCGGGCGCCATGCTCGCGGTCGCCGCTCCGGAGCGCGAGGTCCTGGCGCGCGTGGGCGGCGAGGTCGAGGTCGCCGCGGTCAATGCACCCGACGAGACCGTCCTCACCGGGACCCTCGAGGCGATCGAGGCCGCCGAGCACGCGCTGGAGGGCGTCCGCTGTCGCCGGCTGCGCGTGGACCACGCCTTCCACTCCCGCCTCCTCGACGGCGCGCTCGACGCGTTCGAGGCCGAGGTCCGGGCGGTTCCGGCCCGTCCGCCACGGGTTCCCCTGATCTCGGCGATCGACGGGGCCCCGCTCGGCGAACGAGCGCTCGATCCGAGTACCTGGCGGGAGCATCTCCGTCGGCCGGTGCGCTTCGCCGACGCCGCGGCCAGGTTGGTGGCGGACGGGGTCACGCTCGCGATCGAGGTCGGCGCGCGACCGGTGCTCGGGCCGCTGCTCGAGCGCGCGGGCGGACCTGGCGCGCTGCCGTCGCTGGCGGCCCCCGACGAGGCCGCGACCCTCGCGCGGTCCGTGGCGGACGCCTGGGTCGCCGGTGCCGAGGTGGACACCGCTCGAGGGCGTGCGGCTGGTGGCCTCGCCGCCCTGCCACCCACGGTCTTCCTGGGTCGACGCCACTGGCTGTCGGCGCCCGAGGAGCGTCCTCGCGTCGCGCTCCGCACGCCGGTCCGCCAGCTCGCGCCGGCCGTCCCGCCCGGTCCCGAGCCCCGCCTGCACCACCCCGGTGACGGGGACCCGGAGCAGCTCGTGCTCGACGCGATCGACGCCGTCCGCGGCGCGCTGCGCGACGAGGTGCCGCTGCGCTTCGTGTTGAGGGCGGGACGGGTCGCCCACGCCGCCGTCGACGGGCTGGCGGCCGTGGCGCGGCGCGAGCACCCCGGCCTGGGCGCGGGCGTGACCTGGTGGGACGGCGTCGATCCGGACGCTCTCGCGGTGGCGGTCCGCCGACCGGAGCCCACGGTGTTCGTGGTGGGCGACCGGGTGGAGGTCGAGACACTCGGCCCGTGCGATCCCCCCTTCTCACCGCTCGCGCTCCCGACCGGGACGGTGGTGCTGACGGGTGGCACCGGAGCGGTCGGGGGACGGCTCCGGCGCTGGCTCGAGGAGCGCGGCGCCACCCGCGTGCTCGCTCCGAGCCGCGCCGAGCTCGATCTGCGCTACGCGGACGCCGTCGGCGCCTGGCTGGACCGCGTGTCCGACCTGGTGGGCGTGGTCCACGCCGCCGGGACGCTCGCCGACGCCCCGCTGCTCGAGCACGACGCGGCGCGGGTCGCGGAGGTGATGGGCGCCCGGGTCCGCGGTGCGCTGTCGCTCGATCGCGCCACCAGGGGACGGGGCCTGGCGCTGTTCGCGCTGGTGTCGTCCGCCTCCGGCCGCGCGGGGACCCCGGGGCAGGCCGCCTACGCGGCGGCGGCACGGATCCTCGAGGCGGTGGCCCAGGATCGTCGGGCCCACGGCGAGGTCGGTAGCTGCTTGTCCTTCGGTCCGTGGACGGTCGGCATGGGCGACGCCGACCCGCGCCGCGTAGCCTCCTGGGCGCGCCTGGGGATCGGCCGGCTCGACCCGGACGTTGCGGTGGCGGGCATGGAGCGGGCGCTCGGCGGTCCGGCCGTGGTCACGATCGAGGCGTTCCCCGAACCGGTGCCACTGCCCGAGCCCACTCCCCCGGCCGACCCGCGGGCGCTCGTCGAGCGCGCGGTCGCTGGCGTGCTCGGGTGGCGTGACGGCCGCGTCCCCGATCCCCGTACGGGCTTCGTCGAGCTCGGACTGGACTCGATCACGGCCCTCGAGCTCCGCGACCGGCTCCAGGAGGCCACCGGGCTGCCCCTGTCCGCGACGGTCGCCTTCGATCACCCCGATGTCGAACGGCTCGCCGCTCACCTCGCCGGTCTGTCGGTCGAGGACCGCCCGTCCACGCCACCCGCGCGCGCCGCGTCCGACGGTCCGATCGCGGTGATCGGTCGAGCGTGCCGCCTGCCCGGAGGCATCGAGGACCCCGACGCGTTCTGGACCGCGCTCCTCGAGGGCCGCGACACGACCTCGCCCGTGCCCGCCGACCGGTTCGACGTCGACGCGTTGTTCGACCCGGTGCCGGGGACGCCGGGACGGACCGCGACCCGGGTGGGCGGCTTCGTCGACGAGCTGTTCGTGTTCGACCCCGAGCGCTACGGGATCGCACCCGCGGAGGCCGCCGCGATCGACCCGCAGCACCGGATGCTGCTGGAGGGCGCCTGGCGCGCGCTGGAGGACGCCGGGCTGCCGCCGCCGTCGCTGCGGGACCAGCGGGTAGGCGTCTATGTCGGGGTGCAGGCGGGGGAGTACGGCCACCGCTTCGACCCGGCGGACCCCGACACCCCGCTCGCGGCCGCCACCGGCTTCGCGCCCTGCTTCGCCGCGGGGCGCCTGGCGCACGCCTTCGGCTTCCGCGGTCCCGCCATCGCCGTCGACACCGCCTGCTCCTCGTCGCTGGTCGCCCTCGCCGCCGCCGTCCGAGACCTCCGCCAGGGGGTGTGCGACACCGCCGTGGTCGCCGGCGTCCACGCGATCACCGGCCCCGACACCTGGCTGTGGATGTCGGCGATCGGCGCGTTGTCGGCGTCCGGGCGCTGCCGACCGTTCGACGCGGACGCCGACGGCTACGTGCGCGGGGAGGGCTGCGTCACGCTGGTCCTGCGGCGCGCGGCGGAGGTGGCGCCCGATCAGCGGGTGCACGGGCGGATCCTGGGCGTCGCCACCAACCACGACGGGCGCAGCGCCGGGCTCACCGTGCCCCACGGCCCCGCGCAGCGACAGGTGGTGTCGGACGCGCTCGCCGACGCGGACGTGCGACCCGCGGACGTGGGCTACGTGTCCTGTCACGGCACCGGGACGCCGCTCGGGGACCCGATCGAGGCGCTCGCGCTCGCGGAGGCGCTGGGGGACCGCGACACCCCGCTGTGGCTCGGCGCCTCCAAGGCGGTCGTGGGCCACCTCGAGGCCGGCGCGGGCCTGGTCGGACTGCTCCAGGCGCTCCTGGTGCTGGAGCACGCGGTCGTGCCACCGATCGCCGGGCTGCGGACCCCCAACCCGGCGCTGCCCGCCCGGGGCCTCGCCCTGCCGACGCACCCCGTCCCCTGGACAGCGGACCGACGGGTGGCCGGCGCCAGCGCGTTCGGGCTGTCGGGCACCAACGCCCACGTCGTCCTGGACCGACCGCCGACGCCGGACCGGGTACCTGCGGACCGACGACCCCGCCTGGTCGTGGCGAGCGGCCGCACCGACGACGATCTGCGCGCCGCGGCGGGCGCCTTCGCGCGCGCGACCTCCGATCCCGCGGACCTCGAGCACACCTCGCTCCGCTGCCGCGCGCCCCTGGCGAGACGCGCGCACGTCGTCGCGACGGACGCCGCCTCCCTGCGCGACGCGCTCGAGGGCCCGCTCGACCCGGTCGAGGCACGCGACGAGCCCGGCGTGGTCTTCCTCTGTACGGGTGCCGGTCCCCAGCGGGTGGGGATGGCCCGTGGGCTGCTCGAGACCGAGCCTGCGTTCCGCGAGGGGTGGGAGGAGGCCTGCGCCGCCGCCGACCGGCGCCTGCCGCGCCCGCTCGCGGAGGTGGTCGCCCACGAGGAGGTGCTGCACGACCTGGCCTGGACCCAGCCCGCGATGTTCGCCGTCTGCTGGGCGAGCGCCAGGTGGTGGGCGTCGCTCGGGGTACGACCTGCCGCGGTGATCGGGCACAGCACGGGGCAGCTCGTCGCCGCCTGCCTGGCGGGGGTGATGGACCTCGAGACCGCCATGGCGCTGACCGTCGAGCGGGCCCGCCTCACGAGCGAGCTCCCCCGGGACGGCGAGATGGTCGCGGTGCTGGCGTCGGAGGCGGAGGTGGCGCCGCTGCTGTCGGCGGAGGTGTCGCTGGCGGCGATCAACGGACCGCGGGAGGTCGTGCTCTCGGGGCGGCGGGTCCCCGTGCTGGCCGCCGCGAAGGCGCTGCAGGACGCGGGCCACGAGCTCCGCCCGCTGGTGATCAGCCACGCGGCCCACAGCGCCTGCGTCGACCCGATCCTGCCCGCCGTCCACCAGCTCGTCGCCGGGCTGGAGCTCCGACCGCCTCGACGGCCGATGATCGACGCCGTCACGGGCACCTGGGCGGATGCGGCGATCGCCACGCCCGAGGCCTGGACCCGCCACCTGCGGGAGCCCGTGCGCTTCGCGGACGGCGTGCGCACCCTGCTCGGCGCCGGCCACCGCGTGTTCCTCGAGCTCGGCAACCACCCGGTGCTCGCGGGGATGGTGGGACGGATCGCGCCGGAGGCCACCCTCGCCGCCACGATGCGGCGTGACGTGTCCGACGAGGCCCAGGTCCTCGACGCGGTGGGTCGCCTGTGGAGCGCCGGCGTCGCGCTCGACACGGCCGCCTTCCTGCAGGGTCGCGGGGGACGGATGGTGGACCTCCCGCGCTCCCGGTGGGGCAGCGTGCACGTCCACACGCGCCGGGCCACCGCGCGCGCGTCGCTGCCCGTGTGGACCTCGGAGTGGACGCCCGTTCGCCCGGAGGTCGGCGGGCTCGGCGGTCGGCCGATGGGCACCACCCTGGTGGTGGGCCGCGGCGAGCTCGCCCGGGCCCTGGTCGAGCGCCGTCGCGGGGCTCGACGGGTGCAGCCGACGGAGCTGGAGGCCGCCCTGCGCGAGGGCGCCGAGCTCCTCGTCGTCACGGAAGGGTTCTCCGTCGCGCTCGCTGCGGTCCGCGCGGCGGTCCGACAGGGCCACCCGAGGGTCGTGCTGGTGAGCGATGGCGCGGACCCCGGGCTGGCAGGGCTCGTCGTCACGGCGGAGGTCGAGGCGCCCGAGCTCGAGATCCTGCTGGTCGACCTCGATCCCGGCGTCGATCCGCTCGTCCACCTCGAGCTCGTGCTCGACGGCGGCCCCCGCAACGGCGAGCTCGCGGTCCGGGACGGACGACACATGCTCCGGACGCTGGCACCCGCGCAGGCCTCGCCAGCGCCGCGCTGGCGCCCGCCGACGGACCGCACCGTGCTGGTCACGGGTGGCGCCGGCGCGCTCGGTCGCTCGCTGGTCGCACGGCTCGGCGACCACGCCCCCGTCGTGCTCGTCGGGCGCACGCCTCCCTCCCCCGTCGACCCGCGCTTCGTCGCCGCGGACCTCACCGAGCCGGACGCCGTGCCGCGGCTGCTCGCCGAGCTCGAGGCCCGCGGTCTACCCCCGATCGGTGCCGTCTTCCACCTCGCGGGCGTGGTCGAGGACGGCGCGCTCGCGACCGTCGACCCGGCCAGCATCACGCGGGTCTGGGGACCGAAGGTGGACGCGGCCCTCGCCCTCGATGCCGCCTTGCCGCACGCCCGGCCCTTCGTGGTGGTCGGCTCCGCAGCCGCCACCGTCGGGAGCGCGGGCCAGGCGGTCTATGCCGGGGCGAACGCCGCGCTCGAGGGGTTGATCCGCGCGCGCCGTGCACGCGGGGAGCACGGTCTCTGCCTGCACCTCGGCCCGCTGGCCGGCACCGGGCTCGCCGCCCGGGGGACCCGCGACCAGGAGGCCCAGGGGGTGCGTCCCCTCCCCCACGCGGTCGCGCTCGACGCCCTCGACGAGGCGCTGGCCTCCGACCGCACGGCGCCCACGGTGCTCGACGTGGACTGGGATCGGTGGGCCGCCCGGCAGGCCCGCGTCCCGACCGCCATCCGCGGCCTCGTCCACGCCCTGCCGCAGGCTGCGTCGGTGGACGTGGCGGACGCGGTGCGCGACGCCCTGCGCGCCGTCCTCGGCGACCGTGCCGACGGGCTGCCGGAGGACCGTGGCTTCGCTGACGCAGGCCTGGACTCGCTGATGGCGGTGGACCTCGCGCGACGGCTCCGCTCGCGCCTGGGTCTGCCGCTGCCCGCAACGCTGGCCTTCGACCACCCCACCACCGCGCGGCTGGTCGGCCACCTCCGAGGTCTCGGACAGGCGCCCACGCGTCCCTCGGAGATCCGGACCGCGGGAGAGGTGCCGGTCGCGATCGTCGGGATGGGTCTGCGGCTACCGGGGAGCGTGGCGACACCCGAGGGGCTCTGGGAGCTGCTCACGTCCGGCGTCGACCCCGTGGGACCGGTCCCGGGGTGGCGCTGGGACCACGACGCGCTCTACGACCCCGAGCCCGGCGTGGTCGGCAGGACCTCGACCCGCGAGGCCGCCTTCCTCGATCGGGAGGTGGTCGAGGGCTTCGACGCCGCGTCGTTCGGCATCTCGGAGCGCGAGGCCGCGTCCATGGACCCCCAGCACCGCCTGCTGCTCCTGTGTGCGCGGGAGGCGCTCGAGCGCGCCCGGATCCCGCTGGCCTCGGTGCGGGGCACGCGCGGCGCCGTGATCGTCGGCATCGGGGACTCGGGCTACCTCGAGCGCTTCCGCGCCCCCGGCGCCCCGCGGTACCCCGACGCCTGGGCGGGCACGGGGCAGCTCGGCGCGTTCGCGTCCGGCCGGCTGGCGCACGTCCTGGGGCTGCGCGGGCCCAACCTCGCGCTCAACACCGCGTGCTCCTCGTCGCTGGTGGCCCTCCACCTCGCGTGCCGGGCCCTGCGCGACGGGGAGGCCGACCTCGCGCTGGCGGGCGGCGCCCACCTGATGCTCGCGCCCGACGACTTCCTCTACGTGAGCAGCCTGCGCGCGTTGTCCCCGGGCGGTCGCTGCCGGACCTTCGACGCGAGCGCCGACGGCTACGGACGCGGCGAGGGCGTGGGCGTGTTCGCCCTGGTGCGCCTCGACGACGCGCTCCGCCGCGAGCTGCCCGTGCTGGCGGTGATCCGTGGGACCGCCGTGGGGCACGACGGCGCCGCCAGCGGCCTGACCGTGCCCAGCCGCGACGCGCAGGCCGACGTGATCCGAGCGGCCCTCGCGCGCTCGGAGCTGTCGCCCGACCAGGTCTCGCACGTCGAGGCGCACGGGACGGGGACCGCGCTCGGCGACCCGATCGAGGTGGGCGCGCTGGCGGACGTGTTCGGGGAGCGCGGGCCGGAGGCGCCCCTGTGGCTGTCGGCGGTGAAGGCCACGCTGGGGCACCTGGAGGTGGCGGCAGGCGTCGCGTCGGTCGCGAAGGTGGTGCTGGCGCTCGGCCGGCGCGAGCTCCCGCCCCACCGCCACCTCGAGCGGCCGAACCCCGAGCTCCGGCTGGACGAGCGCGGGTTCCGGGTGCCGACCGAGGCCGTGGCCTGGACCGCGCCCGACGGCGTGCTGCGCAGCGGCGTGAGCGGGTTCGGCCTCGCGGGCACCGACGCGCACCTGGTCCTCGAGGAGCCACCGGCCACGCGCCCGCCACCGCCCGCGCCCGACGACCGGGGAGCGCACTGGCTCGCGGTCTCCGGGAGCACGCCGACCACGCTCCGGCGCACAGCGGCCGATCTGGTGCCCCTCCTGCGGACCACCCGGCCCGGCGACCTCCAGGCCTCGCTCCTCCTCGGCCGCAGCCCCGCGGCCCATCGGCGCGCGGTGGTGGGACGCACCCCGGAGGAGCTGGCGGAGCGACTCCTGGCGCTCGCGACCGGCGGCGACGGGGGCGAGACGCGCCGAGCCACGAAGGTGGGCTTCCTGTTCGCGGGTCAGGGCGGGCAGTGGCCGGGCATGGGGCTCGCCCTCGCGCGCTGGCCGGCCTTCGCGGAGGTCCTGGAGCGCGCCGAGGAGGTGCTCGCCGAGCTCGGACGCGGGTCGCTGCGAGAGGCGATGGCGTCGGACGAGGTCCACCACACCCTGTGGACCCAACCCGCGCTCTTCGTGCTGGAGGTCGGCCTCGCGCGGCTGTACGCGTCGTTCGGCATCGAGCCCGCGCTGGTCCTCGGGCACTCGGTCGGTGGGCTGGCCGCCGCCACGGTGGCCGGCGTGTGGTCCCTCGACGACGGGCTGCGCCTGGTGGCGACCCGCGCGCGGCTGCTCGCCTCCCTGCCCCGCGACGGGGCGATGGCGGCCGTGCAGGCGACGGAGGAGGTCGTCCGCGAGCGGCTGCGGGCCCACCCCGGCGTGGAGCTGGCCGCCGTCAACCACCCCGAGGCCTGCGCGGTCGCCGGCCCCGCCGACGCCGTGGACCGCCTCCTCGCCGGCTGGGAGGTCCCGACCCGGCGCCTCGCCACCAGCCACGCGTTCCACTGCGCGCTGGTCGAGCCCGTGCTCGACGCCTGGGAGGAGGCCGTGCGCGCGGTCCCGACGAGGCCGGCGCGGATCGGCGTCGTCAGCGACCTGCACGGGGGCCTCGCGACCGACGCCGAGCTGCGCGACCCGGTCGCCTGGCGCCAGCGCATGCGCGACCCGGTGCGCTTCCTCGACGGGCTCCGGACGCTGGCGGCGCAGGGCGTCGACCTGTTGGTGGAGCTCGGCCCGCACGGCGAGCACACGGCGATGGCCCGAGCCGCCACGGCGCTCCCCTGCGTCCCGAGCCAGCTGCGGGACCGCGAGCCGCACGAGGCCCTGCTGGACGCGGTCGGGACCTGCTGGGAACACGGGCTTTCGCCGGACGCGCTGGCGCTGGACGCGGGCGTGCCCCGGCCGCCGGTCGCGCTGCCCACCACCCCCGTCGAGCTGCGCCGGACCTGGCTCGAGCTGCCCGAGTGGCCGCAGGCGCGCCCGTCGGCCGAGGGGTGGCTCGTGGAGGAGCGCTGGGTCCCCTCCACCCCCGCCGTGCTGTCCACGCCGGACGAGGTCCACCGGATCGAGCTCGGGCCCGAGGACGACCCGACGCCGCTGTGGACGGCCGTGCTGGAGCGGATCCGGCGCCGCGGCGGACGCCTCGTCGTCGTGACGCGTGGGGCGACCGACGGCACCTGCCCTCCAGCGGCGGCGTTCCACGGCCTGGTGCGCGCGGCCCGCGCCGAGGACCCCACCCTGCGGCCCTCCGTCGTGGACGTCGTCGGTGAGGCCGATCCCGACACGGTGGACGCCGCGATCCGCGCCGACGACGAGCCCGAGGCCCGCGTCGTGGGCAACGTGCGCGAGGTCCGCCGCCTGGTCCCCGCACGCTTCGCCACGCGGAGGCCGCCGGACGGCGCCGTGGTGCTGATCAGCGGTGGGCTGACCGGCATCGGGCAGGCGGCCGCGCGCGCGCTCGCGGGACGTTCGGCCGGGCTGGTGCTGATCGGTCGTCGCCCCCCCGAGGACGGTGTCCACGCCTGGCTCTCGAGCGCTCCCTGCCCCGTCCGCGTCGTCCAGGGCGACGTCGCCGACCCCGAGGTCGCCCGGCGCGCGGTCGACGCCGCCCACGAGCTGGCGCTGGCAGCCCCGCTGGCCGTGCTCCACCTGGCCGGGGTGCTGGCGGATCGGTCCCTCGAGAACACGGGCCCGGAGGACCTCGCGACGACGCTGCGCCCGAAGCTCGGCGGCGCCCGCGCCCTCGCCGACGCGGTGGAGGGACGCCGGGTGGTCGGGTTCCTTCTCGCCTCCGCGGGCGCGGGCTGGCTCGGCGCGCCCGGGCAGGCCGCCTACGCCTCCGCGAACACGGCCCTCGACGCCTTCGCGCGCTCGCTGCGGGTCCGCGGCCTCCCGGCGGTCGCGGTCGCCTGGGGCGCCTGGGAGGACGTGGGGATGGCGGCGAGGCTCGACCCGGCGCTGGAGGCGCGGCGCGCCGAGCGGGGCCTGGGGACGATCCCGTTGGACGTGGGACTACGGACGCTCGACGCGCTGTGGGCCCACCCGTCGCCGCTGGTGGCGGTCCTCCCGACCGACTGGCCGCGGTACGCCGCGCGCCACCCGAGTCCGCTGCTGGCCGAGCTCGCGCCGCCCGCGCCACCCTCGCCCGCCGCGGTGACGAGCTGGGTGGAGGCCGCGGCGAGCCTGCCGCCGGACGAGCGCCGCGCGCGCGTGACCGAGGAGGTGGAGGCCCTGGTGCGCCGGGTGCTGCGCGTGCCCGCGGACCGCGACCTCGACCCCGACACATCGCTGCACGACCTCGGTCTGGACTCGCTCCTCGCCATCGACCTGAAGAACGCGCTGGCCGAGGCCGGCGTCGACCTCCCGATCGCCCGCGTGGTCGTCGGTCCGAGCCCGAGCGTGCTGGCGGCCGAGGTGGACGCTGCGCTCCCCGCGGTCGGCGGGGCGGTCCCACAGGCCGTCGGTCCGCCGGTCCACCCCGTGGTCTCGCACGCCGCCTTCTTCGTGCTCGGCGCCCTGTTCGTGCTGGCCGCGTGGGTCCTGGCCATGGCCGGCTGAGGGCCGGTGCGTAGGTTGAAGGCGAGGAGGTCGACTGGCGCCCGATCTCGAGCCGCCTGCGCACCACTCGTACTGGTCGGGGTACGTCCTGCCCCTGTTCGGCGCCAACACCACGGACGGCGTCGGCCTGGGGCTCGGCGGCGAGCTCTTCGAGCGGCCCGACCGCGACGGCCACGGCTACCGCTTCAAGCTCACCGCCTCCACCTGGGAGACGGTGACGCTGCACTACACGTCGCAGTACGCCCAGATCGAGCTGCGCGGCGACGTGACGTGGATCGTCCGCGGCGGGTACCAGGTGTGGAACGACCTGCCCTACGCCGGGGTCGGCGGCGCGGACATCGCCACGCTCTGGTCGCCCGAGATCGAGCTCGGCAACGCCATCCACGCGCCCTACGCGATGGTCGCGGGCGCACGACCCGTCGGCGAGGGTTGGCGGACGTACGGTCAGCTCTACCTGCACCCGGCGCAGGTGGACGCCGCGCCCGGCGGCCTGCTCGACCAGGAGCGCCCGTTCGGTTCCGACGGGGGCGTGTACGGCGATCTCACCGTCGGCGCCGAGCTGGACACCACCGACCGCTGGCCGCTGCCCGATCGCGGCGCCCGCGCGGAGGTCGACGTGCGGGCCGGGGCCACGCTCACCGACGGCGCACTCTCCCCGCTGGCCGGCGCACACGCGGAGCTGGTCCGCTGGTGGCCAGCGACGGAGGGGGTGGTGATCGGCGTTCGCGGGGTCGCCGAGCACTCGGTCGGCCCGCGGCCGATGTGGGAGGAGGGCGTCACGGGCGGCCGGTGGCGCGACGAGCTGGGGTTCGAGCAGGTGCTCTCGGGCTACGGGCGGATCCGCACCCGCGGAGACGGGCTGCTGGCCGCGGAGCTCGAGGTCCGACCGCGCCTGTTCCACGCCGAGCTGCCCTGGTTCACGGTGGACGCGTACGCTTCGCTGTTCGCGGAGGAGGCCTGGCTCTTCGACGGCTGGGACCCCGGCCCGCCGCTCCCGACGATCGGCTTCGGCCCCGAGCTGCTCTACCAACGCGCCAGCCAACTCCGTCCCTTCGTCGCGTGGGGATGGCGCACCGACGAGGTGGGTGGCCCGAGGCGGCCGGTCCCCCAGTTCGGGCTGTCCGTGATGGATCCCTTGTAGATCCGACTCCGGTATCGTCCGCGGATGGTCGAGGACTGTCCCCACTGCGGGTTGACCGTGTTGTTCGGCGCAGACGGGCGATGCCCGCACTGCCGGGTGGACCGCGACGCGCCCGTGACCGAGCAAGACCTCGCCCGCGCCGACCAGATCCGCGCCGACCTCCAGGCGAGACCGGTCGCGGCGGCGCGAGACGCACAGGCCTCCACCACCGCCGACTGGGTGCTGCTCGTGCTCGGCGGCATCGCGATCCTGGTGGGCGTCGTGCTCACGCTCGCGTCGTTCGGCGGTGAAGCCGCCAAGCTGTACTACGGCTCGATCGCCGGAGGCGCCATCATGGCCGTCCGAGCGGTGGTCCGCCTGGGGCGCCGACCTCCGCCGGACGCGTAGCCCTGGCTACGGGTCGCAGGACCGCACGCGGCAGGGCGTCTTCTCCTCCGCCGAGCCAGCGCCCGCGCCCGCGAAGCTCATCATCGTCGCCATGTGCGCCTCGCAGGCCTCCACGGCAGCGGTCTCCGCCGCGGACCGCGTGGCGCCCGGGCCCTTGGCCGAGACCTCCTCGTCCTTGCAGGTGCCGGGCTTCCCCTCCTGCTCGCAGGCGACGTAGACGCCGACCGCCGTGCACACGATCTCGGAGGGTGCCGGGCTCGGCGATGGCGATGGCGATGGCGATGGCGACGGCTTCGGGGACGGCGACGGGCTCGGAGCGGACTTGTTCTTCCCGCCGCGCGCGCGACCACCGCGCTTGCCCCGCTCGCGACCCCGCTTCCTCGGCTCGTCGGCGCCGTCGTCCGCGCCCTCGTCGGGCTCGTCACCGACGAGCTCCAGCCCGCCGTCCACCACCGGCTCCGGGTCCGCGGCGCAGGCCAGCGCCCAACCGAACAACACCGCCGACGACGCCAGCGAACTCCGCAAGCTCCCCTCGCTGCCGCCGATCCTATCGCTTGCCCGGCGCGAAGGTCGACGGTGGCCATCAGCAGCGGCGTATGCTGCGCCGATGTCGGAGCGGCGCGAGGACTGGGCGGCCGGGCTCCGTGCGTGGCAGCGGTTCCACGTGCGGATCACCGCGGTGTACACGCTCGTCGTCTTCCTCGTGCTCACGTTGGCCGCGCTCGTGGGCGGTCGGGCCGCGCTCGACGCAGCCATGGCGGATCTGCGCTCGCGGATGCAGGTCGCGGTGATCGCGCTCGCCGACGGCATCGATCCCCACTGGATCGAGGCCCCGGACGACACCACCCGCGCGACCATGGCCCGACGCTTCGAGCACGCCGCCAGCGCGGCTCCCCTGGGGAACTTCTACGTCCTGCGGTACGACCCGGACCCGACGCGGCTGTCCTTCGTCGTCGACTGGGACCCGGGCGGCGACGATCCGGCCGAGCCCGGCGAGGCGTACGACGCCAGCGACGTCCCGGTGCTGCTCGAGGGCTTCCACCACGCCGCGATCGAGGACGAGCCCTACGAGGACGACTGGGGCCCCAGCCTGTCCGCCTACGCGCCGATCCCCGCCGCCGACGGCGGTCCGCTCGGGCTCGTGGGCGTCGACGTCCGCCTCGCCCAGCTGAAGGCCCTGAAGCGTCGAATCGTGCTCGCCACGGTCGGGGCCTGGGTCGCCGCCGCAGCGCTCGTCGGCATCGCGAGCTGGCGCATCGGACGCAACGTCCGCGACCCGCTGACGCGCGTGATCGACGCCGCGTCGCGCATCGCCGACGGGCGCTTCGACACCCGGCTCGCCCTCCCCCGCGACGACGAGTTCGGTCTGCTCTCCCGCCACTTCGACGAGATGGCGGCCGGGCTGCAGGAGCGCGAGGTGATCCGGGCCACCTTCGGACGCTACGTCGCCCCGGAGGTCGCGCGCCGGCTGATCGCCGAGCACCGCACCGAGCTCGGGGGCGAGGAGCGCCTGCTGACCGTGCTCTTCGCCGACCTCCAGGGGTATTCGACCATCTCGGAGCAGCTCGCGCCCCGGGAGCTCGTGGCGCTGCTCAACGCCTGGCTCGGCGAGATGCAGGGGGCCATCGACGCGCACGAGGGCACCGTCATCGAGTTCCTGGGCGACGCCATCCTCGCGGTGTTCGGTGCCCCGTCCAGCCAGCCCGACCACGCCGAGCGCGCGGTCCGCTGCGCCCTCGACATGCGCGAGCGCCTCGCGGGCCTGCGCGAACGCCTGGACATCCCGCTGGCGCACCGCGTCGGCATCCACACCGGCCTCGCGGTCGCGGGCAACATCGGCAGCGAGACCCGCACGAAGTACACCGTCATCGGCGACGCCGTGAACGTCGCGGCCCGGCTGGAGCAGCTCAACAAGACGCTCGGCACCGACATCCTCGTGTCGGGCACGACGCTCGAGGCCTGCAGTCCCGGGCTGGTCGCGACCCAAGACCACGGGGAGATCCAGGTGAAGGGCCGGGTCGAGCCCGTCCATGTGTTCGCCCCGACCGTCAGGGCATGACGATCGGCGAGGCCGCCAGACGGCATCCGCTGAGCATCGCAGAGGAGCGGGATGGAAGCGGTGCGTGGAACACGGACATCGTAGGACCCGCCCACCAGGACGAGATCATGAATCGCCGCGAGTTGCTCGAACACTTCGGGGGCGTGCTGGCCCTGTCCATGGCTCCCCTGCTGCCGGCGTGCGCCACGGTCGGCGGACCGGATCTCCAGGCCATGGCGGGCATGCCGGTGCCGCACCTGGCGGATCAGCTCCGCGCGCGGATGTCCACCATCCGCGAGACGACACGCTTCCCCCTCCTCGCCGACTGGATCGAGCAGCGGGGCCAGGACCGCGAGCTGCTGGGCGAGGTCGTCGCGACCCTGTGGGTGTCGACGACGTTCCGGGATCTACCACGCGATGTCCGCATCCAACCGGAGATCCAGCGCTGGCTGCTCGACGAGGGACCGACGATGGCGCGGTCGATGTACCAGGTGGCCGAGCTGCTCGAAGGCCTGAGTGCGGCCGAGCGGGAGGAGCTCGTCGATGTGCTGACGACCCGCCCCGAGATCGTCCAGGCGATGACCGAGGGATTCGACGTGCACGCCTCCAGCGCCGGCGTCGAGCCAGAGCGGCGCAGGCAGTCCCGGACGCTGCTGGACCACACCACCTGGCGCCTGCGTCACCAGTCGCCCGACGCGGTGATCGACGAGCTGCTCCATCGCTTCGATCGCGTGTGCCGCCGGAACGGCGTGGAGCGGAAGGACTGGCGTCGGGGGCTGGCGGCCGAGCTCCCCCTCTGGCGCTCCCTCGAGCCCGTCGGTGATCCCGAGGGACGCCTCGTCGAGCACGTGGCCGAGAGCGTGGATCCCGACGAGCTGATCGTCCCGCTGGACACCCGGGGTACCCACCTCGGGTTCACGCTCCGGCACCAGGGCCGGGCGCCCGTCGTCGAGCACGTCGTCTCGGGCTCGCCAGCGGCGGCGGCAGGGCTCCGGGTGGGTGACGCCATCGTCGGCGTGGACGGCCGATCCCTCGACGCACCCGAGCTGATCGGCTGGCTCTCGATGCGCGCCCCCGGTGACCGCGTCGCCCTGGAGGTGCGGCGTGACCGGGAGCGGCTGGTACTCCTGGCGGACCTCGGGACGGGCCCTGGCGACCGCATGCTCCTCGACCGCCCCGGCACCGGTCGCAGTCGCCTGGCGTACACCTCGAGCGGCATCTCCATCGCTGGGGGTGGCCTGATCGTCATGGCGCTGGGGATGGGGACGTTCGTGGTCGGAACGTTGATCATGGCCGCCGGCGGTGGCGCGCTGGATGGGGTCGGGGGCGCGGGTGCCGTGCTGACCGTGGTCGGGGTGCTGCTGCTGATCCTGGGCCTGCTGATCGTGATCGTGGGGGCCATCGCGTCGGGAGGTGGCGGGGGTCGGTCGTACGAGGAGGAGCGATGGATCGACGAGGACGAAGAGTTGGAGGACGCCGACGAGGACGAGGAGTAGCCAGCACCTGGTCCCTGCTGGCGCATCCGGCCCGGAAGCGCGATGATGCGCCATGATCCGCAGCGCTCCCCTCTTCGGCCTCGTCGTGCTCGGTGCCTGTGCGCCGGACCTGCCCACGAGCCCCTTCGGCGACGATCCGCTCGTGCTGTTCCGCGACTTCGATGGCGACGGGACCTCGCTCGCGGAGGCGCTCGGACGGATGGACGCCGTCATGGACGACCTCGATCTCGACAGCAGGTCCAGGGATCGTCGGTACGACCTGCCCGCACTGACGGCGGACGACCTGGGCGGCGCCACGGCGGCCTCGGGCCTGGGCGAGGACGAGCAGGTACGGGCCTCGCTCGTCGGTCGGTCGCGGTACGGGCTGGAGGACGACCTGCGGGCGCAGGTGGCCGAGAACCAGAGCTGCAGCAACGCCCGCGCCATCCGGTGCCACGAGCGCACGCCGCTCGACGACCAGGAGGACCCGGACTGCTTCGTCGCCGGCACCTGCGACGCGTACCGCACCTGGAACCGCATCCGCCTCGAGACGATCGTGGACTTCTGGCTCGAGGCGCCCGTCGACTTCCGGCGGGTCGTGCTCGAGGACGGCAGGCAGGCCGTGGTCGCGCGGACCTGGCTCGAGGAGCCCTTCGACAACGACAACGGCAGGCGGACCTGGCGGCAGCGCTACGGGCTGGACGTCTTCGTCGAGGACCCCGCCGGTGGCACGACGCGCCGCTTCTACGCCACCTGGCTCGGACCCGCCGTGGGCGGGTTCTCGGGTGCGCTGATGGACAACGCCATCCGGCGCGGGCTCGAGGACGGCTTCGAGCGGCCGGATGCCTGGCTGGACGCCGGCGGCACCTGTGAGGTCGATCTGTCGGCCTGCATCGCCGAAGCTCCCTTCTGACCGGGATGGATCCATGAACCGCCGAGAGATGCTCCACCGGATCGGCGGCGTGCTCGCCCTGTCGCTGACTCCCGTGGTGTCCGGGTGCGCGACGGTGGGAGGGCCCGATCTCGCGTCCTTCGCCGACCAGCCGCCGGTCCACCTCGCCGACCAGCTCCGGGAGCGGATGGCGGCGATCCGGGGCACCGCCTCCTTCCCGCGCATCGAGGCGTGGGTGGAAGCCCGCGGGCAGGACCGTGGGCTGCTGGGCGAGGTGGCCGCCACCATGTGGCTCAGCTCCACCTTCCGCGACCTCCCCCGGACGGTCCGCGCGCAACCCGAGATCCAGCGGTGGCTCCTCGACGAAGGGCCGGCCGTGGCCCGCTCGATGTACCAGGTGGCCGAGCTGCTGGAGGGGCTGGGTCCGGAGGAGCGCCGTGAGCTCCGCGAGGTGCTCGCTTCGGAGCCCGAGCTCCTGGGCCAGATGACCGAGGGCTTCGACGTGCACGCCGCCGCCAGGGGGGTGGAGCCCGAGCGCAGGGCGCAGGCGAAGGAGCTGCTGGACCACACCGCCTGGCGCCTGCGCCATCAGTCGCCCGACGCGGTGATCGACGAGCTGCTCCACCGCTTCGACCGGATCTGCCGACGGAACGGCGTCGACCGGCGGGACTGGCGGGAGGGGCTCGAGGCCGAGCTCCCGCTGTGGCGCTCGCTCGAGCTGGTGGCCGATCCGGACGGGCCTCTGGCGGAGCACGCCACGAACGGCATCGATGCCGCCGATGTGACGGTCCCGCTGGACACGACCGGCGCCCACCTCGGCGTCACGCTTCGCTCGCGAGGACGGGTCGCGGAGGTCGAGCACGTCCCGAGCGGCTCGCCCGCGGCGGCCGCGGGCCTGCGGTCGGGCGACGTGGTGCGGGCGGTGAACGGGCTCGAGCTCGACGCCAGCGCGCTGATCGGCTGGCTCGCGACGCGAGCGTCGGGTGACTCGGTGTCGCTCACGGTGCGGCGGGCCGGCGAGGACCTGGCGCTGACCGCCTCCCTCGGTGCGGGACCGGGTGATCGGCTCGTGGTGGACCGCCCGAATGCGGTCGCCCGCGGTCGGCTCGCATACATGACCGGCGCGTGGACGGTGACGGGGATCGGCCTGATCATCACGTCCGTCGGCTTCGGTTCGTTCCTCCTCGGCATCGCCTTCATGGCCGCGGGCGGCCTCGAAGGCATCGGCGCGGTCGGCGCCGTGATGACCATCCTCGGCATCCTCGTGATCGGCGCCGGCCTGGTGGTCTTCCTGATTGGCCTGCTGATGGTGGCCGTGAAGCACCGCAACGAGCCGCGCGACCTCAGCGAGCCCGAGACGGCCGAGGACCTGCCAGCGCCGTCGCCGTAGCGTCGAGGTCGCGAGCACGGTCCGTGCGGTGGACGCGCACCTGCGGGATCGCGGTCGCCAGGTGGGTCGCCAGCAGCTTTCCAGGGCCGAGCAGCACGACGTCGGTGACGCCCAGCTCCCCCAGCGTGCCCAGGACGCCGGTCCAGCCCAGTGGCGACACGAGCTGAGCCACCAGGCCCGCACGCGCCACGTCGTCGTCCGAGGTGACACGTCCGTCCTGACCCCGGACCAGGGGGCACCGCAGCGTTCGGCGCGGGAGCGCCTCGAGGGCCGCCGCGAACGGCGCGACCGCGGGCCGCATCCAGGGCGAGTGCCACGGACCCGACGTCGGCAGTACCACAGCGCCCCGCGGCGGCGCCCCCACCCCGGACAGCACGGTCTGACCCGGATTGTGGACCGCCACCACGAGCCCGTCGGCCAGCGGCTCGGGCACCGTGGTCACCGCCCACATCCCGCCCCCGCACGCGCGCGCCGCCGCGCTCATCGCCCGACCGCGAGCCCGTGCGAGCCCGACCGCGTCCCCCGCGGTGGCCCCACCCGCGAGGGCCCAGGCCGCGACCTCGCCCACCGAGTGCCCCGCCGCGAGCTCGCAGCGCACGTCGAGCTCCTCCAGCACCGCCGCCGTCGCGAGCGCGGTCGCCACCAGCGCGGGCTGCACCAGGGCGGTGTCGTGAAGCCCAGGCTCGAGCGCTCCCAGGATCTCCGCCGCGACCGGCCAGCGCGCCGCGAGCTCGCGCCCCATCCCGGGCCGCTCGGCACCCTGGCCCGGCGCGAGGAACGCGATCACGCCCGCGGCCTGCCCGGCAGCGCCACGTCCTCCACGCTCACCGCCGCGAGGCTCCCCTCCATCACCAGGTCCCCGTCGACCTCCGCGGACACCTCGAAGCGGAGCTGCTCCCCCAGCCGGTGGGTGAGCCGCGAGCGGAGCACGAGCCGACACCCGGGGGTCACGGGGCGCAGGAACTTCATCCGCACCCCGCCGGCGACCCCCACCGGCAGGCCGCGGAGGCGCTCGAAGGCGGCGAGCAGCTCGGGCGCGCCACCGCCGCGGAGGGCTCCCCGCAGGGCGAACGCCGCGTCCAGCTCGGCGAGGTCGGCCCGCATGCGCTCCAGGTCGGCGCCCGCCGCGACGTACCCGTCGAGCACGGTCTGCAGCGTGAACGCGACGCTGCTGCACTGCCCGGCGGCCTCCACGAGGAGCGCGCCAGGCAGCACGGGCAGATCGGGGAAGTGCCCCTGGAACACGGGGTCGTTCGCCGACAGGAACCGGCTCGCCACCGCGGCCGGACGCTCGCCCGGGGCGAAGCCGTCCACCCGATCGACCATGAGGAAGGGCGGGCGCTGCGGCAGCAGGCGCTGGACCAGCGCACCCCCGCAGGACAGGTCCACGAAGCCCGGCTCGGTCACGTCGAGAGCCCTCCGTCGACGACCAGCTCCGCCCCGGTCACGTAGCGGGCGCGGTCGGACACCAGGAAGCTCACCGCGTGCGCCACGTCCTCCGCGGTCCCCGGCGAGCCGAGCGGGATGCGCTCGACGAGGGCGTCGGTGTGGCGGCGGTCGGCGCGAGCGCCCATCCCCGCGTCGATCAGCCCCGGCACCACGGCGTTCACGCGGATCCCGTTCGGCCCGAGCTCGCGCGCGAGCGTCCGCGTCAGCCCCAGCATCCCCGCCTTGGCCGCGCTGTAGTTGGCCTGGTACGGGCTCGCCCGGAGCCCCGCGACCGAGGCGACGTTCACGATGACGCCCTCCTTGCGCGACATCATCGCGCGCGCGGCGGCCCGACAGAGGCGGAAGGTCCCGCCGAGGTTCGTGTCCACGACGTCGGTGAAGCTGCGCTCGTCCATCATCAGGAACGGCCCGTCGTCCACGCGGCCCGCGTTGTTCACGAGCACGTCGAGCCGCCCGTGGGTCTTCACGATCGCACGCACCGCGTCCGAGACCGCGGTCGGGTCGCGCAGATCGAAGGACACCGCCTCCACCTCCCCGCCGGCGGCGCGCAGCTCCTCGCACAGCGCCTCCACCGCCGCCGCGTTGCGACGGTGGTGCGCGACCACCCGGTACCCGTCGGCCACCAGGGCCCGCGCGATGGCGCTCCCCAGGCCGCCCGAGGCGCCCGTCACCAGCGCCGTCCGCTCGCTCATCGCAGCCCTCCCAGGATCGCGGCCGCCGCCGTCAGCCCCGTGGTCATCGACGGCAGGAAGCCGCTGCCCGCGTAGGTCCAGCCGCCCACGTGCCACAGCCCGTCCACCAGCCCGCCGATGGGGGTCCGCCGCGGGCCGCTCTGCGACGGGATCGGGCGGAAGCCGTGGATGCAGCCGCCCGGGTTCGAGGTGTACCGGTGGAAGGTGCGCGGGGTGGCGACGACCCGCACCACCTCGGCCTCCGCGAGCCACGGCAGCCAGCGTCGGCGCACGCGGTCCACCGCCTGCTCCGCCAGCGCGCGGTGCCGCTCCTCCTCGTCGAGCGTCGGCTCGGCGCCGATCGTGACCGCCACGACCGCGCCCCCCGCCGGCGCGCAGCCCGGGTCGAGCCGGTGCGGCAGCACGACCCCGATGTCCTCGAGCCCGCCGTCCTCGGTGGTCGTGCCGTAGGTGCCGCGGAAGAAGGTCTCGTACGGCAGCTCGTCCGGATCGGGGTCGCGGGACAGGCCGAGCCAGACCTTCACCACGCTCGTGCCGAGAGGCGCCCGCCGGAGCCGGGCCGCGGCGCGACGGTCGGTGTCCCCGGGTGCGAGCAGCTCGCTCACGGTGTGCGCGGGGGAGCCGTTGACCACGACGACCGAGGCACGCACCTGCTCGCCGCCCTCCAGGACCACGCCCGAAGCCCGTCCCCACTCGGTGAGCACGCGCACCACCCGCGACCCGACCCGGATCTCCCCGCCGAGCGAGCGCAGCTCGTCCGCCAGCGCGGCGGCGATCGCACCGCTCCCACCGATCGGGTAGCTCCCGGAGTGGTGGTGGTAGCTGGCGATCATCGTCAGGTACGGGATGGCCGCGAGCTCGTCGCACCCGAGCCCGAGGTAGCAGGAGAGCGACCCCGCGATCGCGACCAGGCGCGGATCCTTCAGGTGCGACCGCAGGACCGCGCCGGCGGTGGTGTCCATCAGCTCGGACAGCGGCGGGCGGAGCGGGGGCGGCGGACGGCCGGCGAGCCGGCACGCGCGGTCGTCGAGCACGGCCGCGTGCACCCGCAGCGCGTGGTCCACCAGCGACCGGAGGCCGGCGCGCTCGCTCGGGAAGGCCGCCGCCAGGGCCTCGATCCACCCCTCGGTCCCCTGCGGCACGCGCACGTCGTGGTCCGGCCAGCGCTCCCGTCGCAACAGGCTCGGCGCCGCGGTCGCGACCCGCCGATCGAGGCCCAGCGCCGACCAGATCTCGCGGTTCGCGCAGCCCGGCTCGGCGGCGTCCAGCAGGTGGAGGCTCGCGTCGAAGCGGTAGGCGCCGCGCTCGAAGTTGGCCGCGTAGCCCCCGACCGCCTCGCCCGCCTCGAACACCGTCACGCGCAGCCCGCCGCGAGCGAGCCCGATCGCCGCCGCGAGCCCTCCCAGGCCTCCCCCGACGACCGCCGCGTCGATCACGCGAGGTCCGGCGGCAGCTCGATCTCGTCCCGGGTCGCCCAGCTGTGGCGCTGGGGGTTCACGAACAGGCTGCGGTTGGTCACGAACGGGGCGGAGCGCGTGGTCGCCGGCCGGCCATCCACCTCGAAGGTCATGCCGGACTGCGCCCAGGGCAGGTCCAGCACCGCGAGCGCGCGGCCGCCGACGGCCGCCAGCACCCGCCCGATCGACCGGTCGCCGGCGCGGACCTCCGCCCCCTCGACGAGCGGCTCCTCGGCCTCCATCGCCGTGAGACGCCGGCGCAGGCCCGCCTCCCGGTGGGCGCGGATCGCGTCGAGCCCGGGGGCGTCCGCGTGCAGGTCGAGCCGCCACGTGAGCTGGAGCTCGAGCGCGTCCAGCCCGTGGGCGCCCTCCCGCCCGAGCTCGAACACGAAGTTCTCGAAGGCGCACCGCGCCACCGCCTCGTCGGTCGTGCGCACCGGATCCATCGGCGCGGCCGCGGCCCACACGGCGGCCAACGTCTCCTCCGCCCGATCGGCGGGTACGATCACCAGGTACCCGTACTCGCCGGTCCGACCCGCGCGGATCACGAGCTCGTCGTCGCGCGGCGCGAACGCCCCCAGGTACGGCAGGCCGATCGCCGACGGGCTCGCCCAGGCGCCGAGCACCTCCCAGGCGAACGGGCCGTCGATGCCGATGACCACGTGGTCCTCGAGCGTTCCGAGATCCGCGAGATCGCCGCGCGGGTCGTCGAGCAGCGTCCACATCGTGCCGCGGAAGGTGCCGACCAGCAGGTCCACGGTGGGACGCCCACCGTCGTCGAGCACCAGCCCCTGGCGGAACTGCGCCTCCCGCAGGTCGAGGTTCGTGGCCGACCGCGGCGCCAGCGCCGCCCGACCGGAGGTGGCGTCCGTCCGCCCCAGCGCCAGGCCCTCGCGCACGCCGATCCCGACGCGGTGACGGATGGCGTCGAGCTGGTCCTGCAGGGCGGTCACGCGAGCTCCTGGCGGGCCAGCACGAGGTCCACGATGGTGTTGATGGTCCGCAGGTGCGGCACGCTCTCCACGCGCGACTCGTGCATCCGCACGCCGAAGCGGTTCTCGAGGGCCACGGCGACCTCGACCGCGTCGATGGAGTCGAGCCCGTGCCCGCTGCCGAACAGGGGCGCGTCGGGGTCCAGGTCGTGCGGCTCGACCTCGAGCAGGAGGTGCTCGACCAGCAGGCGCTGCACCTCGTCCACGGCCGCCGTGCGGCGCGCCAGGCGCTCCTCGTCGTTCATCGCTGCCCTCGCGGCGACTCGATAGCACGGTCGGTGGCGGCGAACAGCAGCGCACAGACCACGCCCTCCGACCCCGCGACGACGAGGACCGTGGCCGCCCGGCCCGCCCGAATCCACTCGACCGCCGCCGCGCAGGCCAGCGCTCCCGAGGCCGCTGGCGCGTGGCCCAGCTTCGAGACCACCGCCGCGTCGATCACGCGATCCGGCGTGGTCCCACCGAGGGCCTCCGCCACCACTGCTTCGAGCGCCGTCCCGGTGGCCTCGCCGGCGAGCACCACCGGACCCGGGCGGCGGCACAGGACCAGCGCGGACGCTGCGCCGACGGGAGGCGCGGGCAGCTCACCGGCCTCCGCGCGATCGCGGGAGAGGTGGCCCACCTCGTCCGCCCCCGCGGCGACGACCCCGGCGAGCTCGGCGTGCTGGCGCAGCAGCCGGGCGGCGGCGAGGACCGCCTGGGCCCCCGCGTCGCGCTCTCCCCACACGGTGAGGTTCGGGCCGCGCACCTGCGACGCCGTCGCCGCCACCCCCGCGGGCGCGTTGAGCACCATGCGCCCGAAGGCCGCAGCGGACGCGCGCGCCGGGCCGTCCTGGTCGCAGGAGTCGACGAAGCGCCGGATCGAGCTCTGCGGCCCGTCGGACATGCCGACGACCAGCCCCACGTCGTCGAGGGTGCCCTGCAGCCCCGCGTCCGCCAGCGCGGCGCCGACCGCCTGGCCGAGCAGCGCGCTCACGGGGTCCGCGCGCGGCACCCGCACCCTCGGCGCCACCGGCGGCTCGCCGACGGGCTCGAGCGCGTGGCCCGCGGAGCTCCCGAACGGCCCGACCGCGCCCACCCCTGCGACGTAGACCGGCTCCGACGGCCGCTCCGCGCGCGGACGCGGTTCGAGGCCGAGCGCGACGGTCACGTTGGTCCCGCCGAAGGCCGCGCTGTGCGACAGCGCCACCCGGCACGGGTGGGGGCGCGCGACGGGGACGGTGTCCGCGGGCGCGATCCGGCGCGCCGGCACGCTGCGCAGGCTCGGGGGGAGGACCTGGCGCCGCAGCCCCCAGAGCGCCACGATGGCCTCGAGCACGCCCGCCGCGCCCTGGGTGTGGCCGAGCTGCGACTTGGTGGCGGACACGGGCACCTGGCCGAGGACCTCGCGAACGGCGTGGGTCTCCGCGGGGTCGTTGGCCTCGGTGCCCGTCCCGTGCGCGTTGTACGCGTCGACCTCGTCGGGTCGCAGCCCGGCGTCGGCCAGCGCGGCGCGCAGCGAGCGGCCCATCCCCTCGCCGCGCGGATCGGGCGAGGTCACGTGGTAGGCGTCGCAGGAGCCGCCCCAGCCCAGCAAATGCCCGAGCGCGGGCCCATCGCCCGCCGCGAGCAGCACGGCGCCGCCACCCTCGCCCAGCGCCATCCCGAAGTGTTCGCCGAACGGCGCGCACCGCCCCCGGGCCAGCGCGCCCACCGAGTGGAAGCCCGCGAACAGCCAGGGGTGGACGGAGTCCGCGCCGACGACGAGCGCCCGGTCGGCGACGCCCTCCCGGAGCAGGTCCGCCGCCAGGCCCAGCGCGTGGCCGCCGGACGCGCAGGCCGTGCTCGCGGTCGTGATCAGGCGCACCCCGAGCGCGGCGGCCAGCGTGCGGCCGAAGCCCGCGAAGGCGCCCCCGCGCCGGAGCCTCGCCGCGGTCGTCGGATCGGTGGTGCGCAGGCGGTCGTAGCGCTGGTGGAGGTCGGCCGCCCCCGCGCTGGTCGCGCACACCAGCACGGTCCGCGCGAGCTGGTCCGCGTCGCACCCCGCGAGCGCCGCCCGGCCCGCCGACACCCCGTAGGCCAGGGCGGGATCCTCCTGCCCGGTCGCGCGCAGCGCCTCCGCCACCTGCTCGGCCGAGAACGCGCTGGCGACGCACCCGGGGAGGCCGTCCACCGCGAAGCGCTCGACGTCGACGAACCCGTCGCGCCCCGCCTCGATCGCGTCCCACAGCGCGTCCGGCGTGGTCCCGAGCGGCGTGTGGACCCCGACCGCGAGCACCCTCACCGGCGCCTCCCCGGTCCGCGCCCGACCGTGGCCCACAGCGCATCGAGGTCGCCCAGCCGCTCCCCCACGCGTCGCGGGTCGATGCCGAACCACCGGAGCTCGGCCACCGGGCCCGGGACCCGACGACGCGCCCGAGCCGCCGCCTCGCGCCAGGCCGCGCGCACGTCGCCCGAGGGCCGGTCGCCCAGCCGCTCCGCGAGGCCCTCCAACACCGACACCGGGTCCATCACCAACCCGTCGTACCCGACCCGCACCGCGCGGTCCGCCGGCAACGTCGCCCAGGCGGCCTCGGCCTCGCGGTACAGCGCGCAGCTCTGCTCGAACAACAGCCCGTACCGCCGGTCCTGGCGCACCGGTCGCGGCTCGCCCCGACGCCACGCGTGCTCCGCCAGCGCGAGCCGGCTCGCGACGGCCTCCGCGGGGTGCCGCACCAGCATCACGAAGCGCGCGTCGGGGAAGCGGGCCGCGAGCGTCCGCAGCCAGCCCGTGAAGTGCGGGTTCTTCGACAGCCACGTGCTCCCTGCGGGGAACAGCGGGAGCAGCGAGCCCACGCAGCGGGCGTACCACCGCATCACGGCGTCGCGCTCCTCGGCCGGCAGGTGGTCGCCGAACCAGTAGCGGCGGGTCGCGCCGGGGTCGCCGGTCAGCAGCTCGAGGGTAGGGGAGGCGCCCGCGTGCAGCAGGAGCCAGTCGTCCTCCTCGGGCAGCGCCAGGCCGGTCTCGTGGCGGTCGGCCCAGCCCCCGAGCCAGCGACGCTCCGCTCGAGCCGCGAGCGCCCGCGCACGGCTGGAGCGACCCAGCGCCGACGCCGCCCGCTGCAGGCTCGCGGAGGGGAGCAGGAGCTGGCGTGCGGTGGGGGTCGCGTACCGGGGATCGAGCGCCAGCAGCCGGTGCAGGAAGGTCGTGCCGCTGCGGGGGTGCCCGACGACGAAGGTCGGCGCGCGCACCGGGAGCGGTCGATCGAGGCGCTGACCGAGCCGCACGGCGAGCTCGACGGCGGGCCACCCGAGCCCGAGCGCGAGCAGCAGGCGCCGGTCGACGGGCTCGTCCACCGCGCGGCCCGCTACCGCCGTCACCACCGCGCGCCAGGTCACCCGGCACCGAGCACGAGGTCCGCGGCGAGGGGCGCGCCGTCCACCAGCGTAGCGCCGACCGACGCCGCCGCCCGTCGGAACGCGGGGTCGCCGAGCACCGCGACCATCGCGGCCCGCAGCTGCTCCTCGGTCGAGCGATCCCAGGACACCACCCGGCCCGCGCCCAGCGCCTCCACCCGCGCCGCCACCACCGGCTGGTCGTAGCGGGTGGGTGCGAGCACCATCGGGACGCCGGCGACGAGCGCCTCGTGGACCGAGCTCTGGCCACCGTGCCCCACCAGCAGGTCCGCGTGCGCCAGCAGCCCGGGCAGCGGCGCCCAGCGCTCGTGGCACACCCCCTCGGGGAGGTCCAGCTCGGCGTCGGCCACGACCAGCACCGACCCCAGCGACGCCGCCGCGCGCGCCGTCCGCTCGAGGAAGGCCCGGCCCATCGCCCCCGTCAGCGTCCCCAAGCTCAGCACGATGCGCGGCGACGGCCCCCACGGCTCGACCTCCATCTCCCGACGCACGAGGAGCGCCCCGACGAGCGTGTCCCCCTCGCGCAGATCGGCGCTCGGACCCAGGAACGCGGCCGAGGACGCCACGATCGTGCCGTGGGGCGACCGCAGCGGCCAGGGCAGCGGCTCGGTCCCCGCCGCCCGCATGAACTGCCCGATCCGCTGGTCCACCCACCCCTCCAGCATCGGGAGCACCCGCCACGGGCGCGTGAGCAGGATGGGCGTCACGTGGACGCAGACCCAGGGGACCCCGGCCAGCCGCGCGCCGACGGCCCCGGCGAGGCAGTTCTGCTCGACCACCACGACGTCGGGGCGCTCCGCCTCGATCGCGGCACGCACCGCCGGGAGCATCCGCTCGGCCGCGCCCACCAGGAGCTCGTCGAAGTACCGCCGGAAGGCCGCGCCCGGACGCTCGTTCGTGGGCCGACCCTCCTCGGGCCCGGGCCCTCCGGTCGCGTGCAGGGTTGCGCCCGCGGGCAGGAGGTGGTCCGCCAGGGCCTCGTGCGCGACCCAGGACACGTCGTGCCCGCGCCGGTCCAGCTCGGCGGCGATCGCGCAGAGCGGGGCAGCGTGCCCCCAAGCCGGCAGGGTGGTGAACAGGACGCTGCTCATGCCCGCTACTGGAGCGTCGGCCCCGTGTCCACGACCTCGAACGCGTCGCCCGGGATCTGGGACAGGGCCGCCAGCGCGCTGTCGTCCCACCGCGGGTCGGGCGCGCCCGAGATGTACCAGTCCGAGCCGTTGTCGGCGACGAACATCCCGTACCGCTTCATGGCGGCGCACAGGACCTGCACCTCGGTGGACAGGGCGGAGCAGTCGTAGGTCGCGCGCATCCGGAACCGCGCCCCCATGGGCGGATCGTTCGGGCACTGCGAGGGGCTGCACGGCGACGCGGCGTGGGTGGCCGGGTGGATGTAGCCCGCCTGGCTGTTGCCGACGGTGAAGCGCAGCGCGTGGTCGACGACGCCCGAGGCCACCTCCTCGTACTTCACGAGTCCGGGGTAGATCGGCAGCCCCGCGGCGTCCGCGCTGGTCCAGCCGTCGGGACGCAGCGCGTTGGTGCCCAGGTCGAAGAACGCCCCGCTCCCCGCGGTCCAGTTCCCGTTGGGCAGCGGCCAGGTGTTCCAGGTCTCCCACAGCTCGCACGCGTCCCGGTCGACGACGAGCACGTGCCGGTCGCCGTTGCCCTGCGGTCCGCCCTCGATCGGGGGATCGGGCGGGATCGGGTACGGCCCGGGGTCGCTCTCGGCCGCGTAGCCGAAGCCGATGGGGACGAGCGCCTGGTCCCCCTCGACCTCCACGAACGGGATGCCGTTGGGGGCGCCGGCCCAGCGGGTGCCGAAGTCCGCGTGCAGCCCGGTGGTCCGACCGACGCTGGTGACGAAGCCCGCGGAGTTCGGGTGCAGCGGGGCCGCGCTGATGTCGGTGTTCCAGGGGTTGCTCGCGGGGAAGATCTCGCAGGACAGGGTCGTCCAGGTCCGGACCTGGCTCAGCCGCGACGCGGCGCCCCCGACCACCACGGCCTGCCACGCCGTCCCGTCGGGGGGCTTGGGCAGGTCGACGAAGGCAACTCCGTCGGCGTCGGCTCGCACCCGCCTCGCGAGCGTGAGCGGCGGCACGAGATCGAGGCACTGCCCGCCGAGCTGCGCCGGGCACGGCCCAGCCCCCTCGCCCGCCGCGCTCTGCGCGAACCACACCCAGGCCCCCACGGGCGCGCCGGTGGCCAGCAGCTCCACCCGATCGGAGGTGGCGTGCATCTCGAGCTGGAGCAGCGCGCCGAGCTGGAGCTCGCCGAGGTCCTGCGCCTCCAGGAACGGCACGTCGTCCTCGGCGGCGGCGCAGCCGACCGCGAGCAACGTCGGAACGAGCAGCCTCATGGTTCCCCCCGACGCGAATCCTACCAGCCGCCGGGATATCGACCGGCATGTTGCGCGTCCTGCTCGTGCGTCCGCCCGGTCGTTTCCGGGACCTCGCCTTCCCCGATGGCCCGATGGTGGGGCCGCCTCGGGCGCTGCTGCACCTGGCCGGGGCGGTGCGCGACGATCCGCGGGTGCAGGTGCGCCTGATCGACGCGCTGGCCGAGCCGGACCCCGACGTGCTCGCGACCCCCGAGCGGCCGGTGCTCTTCGGGCTGGCGCCGGACGAGGTCGCCCGCCGCGCCGCGGCCTGGGACCCGCACCTGGTCGGCATCTCCGTCATGGCCCACTACTACCGGCGCGAGACCCTCGAGCTGTGCGAGGCGCTCCGTCGCGCGCTCCCCGGCGCCGTCCTGCTCCTCGGTGGCCCCGAGCCCACGGTCGAGCCCGAGGGGTACCTCGAGGCCGCGCCGATCGACGCCGTCTGCGTCGGCGAGGGCGAGGCGACCTTCGCGGAGCTCGTCGGGCGGCTCGCGGACGGGCGTCCCTGGGAGGACGTGGCCGGGCTCGCGACCCGCGCCGGACGCACGCCGGCCCGCCCGCTCCTCGACGACGTGGAGGGCTGCGTCCCCGACCTCTCCGCGCTCGATCTGTCCGTCTACTTCGGGCTCGCCGCGAAGGGGTGGCGCTCCCGGCCCGCGTTCGGGCGACCTGGCGTCGAGCGCAGCGTGGACGTGGTGACCAGCCGCGGCTGCCCGTACCGCTGCACGTTCTGCGTCATCCACACCTCGATGGGTCGTCGGTTCCGCGCCCGCTCGCCCGGCGCGGTGGTGGAGGAGCTCCGCGGGCTGGTCGCGCTCGGCGTGGAGCACGTCCACTTCGAGGACGACGTGCTCAACCTCGACCGGCGGCGCTTCGCCGACCTGCTGCGCGCCCTGCGCGACGCCCGGCTGCCGCTGACCTGGGACACGCCGAACGGCGTGCGCGCCGACCTGCTCGACGAACAGACGGTGCACCTGTGCCGCGAGGCCGGCTGCGTCTCGCTCACGCTCGCGGTCGAGTCCGGCTCCCAGCGCGTGCTCGACGAGCTCCTGCGCAAAGACCTGCGCCTCGAGGACGTGGAGCGCGCCGCCCGCTGGTGCCACGAGGCCGAGCTGGACGCGCTCCTGTTCACCATCGTCGGCCTCCCGGGCGAGACCGTGGCGGAGGCCGAGCAGACGCTGGCCTTCGGGCTGGACCTGTTCGAGCGCTTCGGGACGACGCCGCTGTTGCAGGTGTGGCGTCCCTATGTCGGGACCGAGCTCCACGATCGGGCGGAGGCCGCCGGGCAGCTGCGCGACGCCGACCCGGCCGCGCTGCACGCGGCGACGGGGATCCCGTACACCCAGTTCCGCGATCGCGTCGTCCGCGACGAGGTGTTCGACGTGCGCGTCCTGGCGGACCTGTTCGCGCGGTACCGGGCGGCGCTCGCGGACGGGCAGCTCCGGAGGTGGCGCAGGGCGGGGATCCGCTGGGCCGACACGGGGCACGACGACGTCGGCGCCTTCCTGACCCACGCCGCCCCCTTCCTGCACGCGTACCGCCGGTCCGTCGCGTGAACCCGGGCGATCGGGTCGGCGGCTGGGAGCTCCTCGCGCCGCTCGGCGAGGGCGGGATGGGGGTCGTGTGGGAGGCGCGCGGGGCCTCGGGGGAGGTGGCGGCGCTCAAGGTCGCTCGTCGGGCCACCCCGCGGCTGGTGGACGCCGTCGTCCGCGAGATCGCGACGCTACAGCGCCTCGGTCACCCGGGCGTGGTCTCCGTCCTCGACCACGGGGTGCACGAGGGCCGCCCCTGGTACGCGATGCCGCGCCTCCAGGGGACCTCGCTCGCGCAGCTCCTCCCCCGGTCGAGCGTCACCGCCCCCGACCGCTCCGGTCCGGCGACGTTCACCTGGGACGACGACGACGACGAGGTCGCGGCTCCCCGGACCACAGGCGCTTCCCCTCACCTCCTGCCCCTGCTGGTGGACCTCTGCGACGCGCTCGCCCACGTCCACGCCGCCGGCCTGGTCCACCGCGATCTGAAGCCCGACAACGTGATCGTGCTGGGCGAGCGGGCCGTGCTCGTCGACTTCGGTCTCACCGTCCGGACCGCGGACGACAGCGGGCGGGAGGACCTGCTGGAGGCCGCCGGGGACGCCGCCGGCGTCGGCACGATGGGGTACCTCGCCCCCGAGCAGCTCGCGGGCGGCTTCGTCGACGCCCGGGCCGACCTTTACGCGCTCGGTTGCCTGCTGTACGAGCTGCTCACCGGTCGCCTGCCGCACCCCGAGCCCGCGCTCGACGGGCTGCTGACGCGCCTGCTCCACGAGCGTCCACCGGCGGCGAGCGCGCTGGTGCCCGGGGTGGCGGCCGAGCTCGACGTGCTCGTCAGCGCCCTGCTGGAGCCCGTGCCGGCCGACCGACCCGGCCAGGCCCACGCGGTCGGCGTCACCCTGTGCCGGGTCCTCGGCAGGCCAGAGCCGCCCCGGCCGCCGCGCCTCACCGTCTACCGCGCCTCGCTGCGGGGGCGCGAGGAGGTCGTCGCTGGCATCCAGGGAGCTCTGCGGGACGGCACGGAGAGCGTGGGGTTCGTGGGGGAGGCGGGCTCGGGGCGGACCCGCGCGCTGCTGGAGGCGGTCCGGGAGGCGCGCTCGCTCCGGCGGACCGCGATCATCGGCACGGGCGCCACCATCGTCGACGGGCTGCTCGACCGGGTGGAGGGCCTGCTGGCCGACGGGAGGCGCGAAGGACCGCTGCCCTCCGGGATGGCCGACCTGAGGTGGCAGCGGGCCTCGCTCGCGGCGTGGTGTCCACCCACGGAGGCGCCGGTGGATCCCGAGGCGGCGTTCGGTCGCCGGGTGTCGGCGTTGATCGAGACGGTCCGCTGGCTGGGGGAGACCGACCCGCTGGTGCTCGTGGTCGACGACCTCGAGAGCGCCGATCGCCTCGCGCGGACCTGGCTCGGCGCCGTGCTCCGGGGCGTCCACGCCGTGCCGCTGCCGGTCCAGGCCTTCGTCTCGTCCACAGCCCCGGTGGCGGGCGTTCGCCAGGTACTGCTTCGCCCCCTCGGCGCCGAGGAGGTGGGCCGGATGGCGAGCGAGATGTTGGGCGCCCCCGAGCTGGCCGCCCGCCTCGGCCCGCGCCTGCTGGCCGCGACCCGCGGGCGTCCCGCCGCGGTGGCCACCGTCGTCCACACGCTGGCGGCACGCCCCGACGCCGAGCCCGAGGGGCTCCTGCCCTCGTTGGGGGAGGTGATCGCAGCGCGGCTGGTGACCGCGTCGCCGAGCACCGTCGCCGTGCTGACCGCCGCCTGCGTGCTCGGCACCCGGACCGACCGCCTGGCCGAGGCGCTCGCGCTCGAGCCCGACGAGGTCGACGCCGCGCTGCAGACCGGGGTCACCCTCGACCTGCTCCGGGCGGATCTCGACGGTCGCCTGGGGTTCCCCGACGAGGAGCACCGGCGGGCCCTGGAGGAACGCCGGCCCGCCGACGAGGTCCGCGCCCTGCACGACTGGGCGGCACGCCACTGGGAGGGCCCGCTCACCGCTTCCCTCGCGCACCACCTGGAGGGTGGCGGCGACCTCCAGGGCGCGGTGGGGGTGTGGGCGGAGCTCGAGGAGGAGGCGCGCGGACGCTGGGACGCCACCGCTCGACAACGAGCCTGGCGCGAGATCGCGCGGCTGCGGCCCGAGGACGCCGAGAGCCAGGTGGCGTGGGCGCGCGCGGCCCGCGAGGCCGACGCGTACGAGGAGGCGGAGCTCGCCGCCGAGCGCGCACTGGCCCTGGTGTCCGACGGCCCGATCCGGGCCCGCGCCCTGACCGTGTCGGGCTGGCTTCGCGTCGATCGAGCCCGTCACCGCGACGCGCTGGCGTTCTTCGAGGAGGCTCTGGCGACGCTCCCCGCGAACGCCGTCGTCGACCGGGCGAAGACCCGGCTGGACCGCGTGACCTGCTGGCTCTACCTGGACCCGGACGCCGTGGAGCCCGAGCTGGACGCGATCGAAGACGAGGCTCGGGACCTGCCCGAGATCGCGATCCGCGTGGTCCGTCTCCGGGGGGATCACGCGCTGCAGCGGGGGCGGTTCGCGGAGGCGCGGCGCCACCTGGCGGTCGCGGCCGAGGGCTATCGGGAGCGGAACGCCCTGCGCGCCCTCGCTGCCACCGTGGGGAACCTCGGGTTCGCGAGCAGCAGCGAGCACGATCTCGCCGCCGCGGTCGCCCACTACGCCGACAACCTGGTGCTGGCGGCGCGGATCGGCTTCCGCGCCAGCATCGTGGACGCGCTCGGCAACCTCGGCGTGACGCTGCTCGTGAGCGGACACCCCGACGCGGAGCGGGTGGAGCTGTCGGCGGTGGCGCTGGCGCTCGAGGTGGACGACCGCCGCAGCGCGTCGATGTTCCTGGGCAACGTGGCCGAGGTCGCGCTGGCCCACGGCGAGATGGAGCGCGCCCTGGCCCTCGCGCGGCTCGCCGCGGCGGTCGCCGACGGGGTGGACACGTTCCAGTGGGCCTACCAGGTGCTCACCGGCGCGCTGGCCTGCCTGCGGTCGGGTCGACACGAAGAGGCCGACGCGGAGCTCCGCCGGGCCGAGGCCGTCCTGCCCCCGGCGCTCTCGCGGCGCGCCACCCGCATCCGCGACGTCGCCGACCTCGCGCGCGGCGTGCGCTCGGAGGTGCCCGCCTGGATCGAGGCCCTCCCCGCGGGGCTCCGCTCCCCGACGTCGGACCTGACCGAGTGGGCGGAGACCGTGTGGGAGCAGCTCGACCGCGCCGACCTGTTCGAGCCGCTGGTCGAGGCCTCGCTCCGGGTCTGGGAGACGGAGCGCAGCCACAACGACCGCGAGCGCTACGGGCAGCTCACGGGTCGCGAGCTGCCGGCGCCGGAACACCCGCCGCTACCGCCCGAGGTCGTCCGCTGGCTCCTCCCGCCAGCCACGGTGCTCGCGGCCGTCCGACGTCGTTTCCACGACGAGGGTGTGGACGCGCGGTGAAACGTCGAGCCGGGAGGCCGACCTCGGGGTACGACACGGGACCGCGGAGGTTCGCCGTGCACATCGCCCTGGTGTCCCCCAAGGGCCCCCTGTACCGCCACCGGGGCGGTATCTTCCGCAAGTCGCTGCGGTACGCGCCGCTCACGATGCCCACCCTCGCTTCGCTCGTGCCGCCCGAGCTGGACGCGCGCATCACGCTCCACGACGAGGGCATCGGGGACATCCCGCTCGATCTGGACGCCGACGTCGTCGCGATGACCGTGATCACGGGCAGCGCCCCCCGCGCCTACGAGCTCGCCCGGGCCTACCGCGCGCGCGGCATCCCCGTCGTCCTCGGCGGCCCACACCCCACCCTCGTGCCCGAGGACGCCGCCCCCCACGCCGACGCCGTGGTCACCGGGTACGCGGAGGACACCTGGCCCGAGCTGCTGCGCGACCTGCGCCGCGGCGACCTGAAGGCCCGCTACGAGCAGGCGCCCGACCTGTCGCTCGCGAACCGCCCGCTCCCCCGCAAGGACCTCGTGGACGCGAAGCGGTACACCACGACCGCCGTGTTCGAGGCGACCCGCGGCTGCGTCCACAAGTGCGACTTCTGCGTGGTGCCGTCGGCCTGGGGGCGTCGCCCGCTGCAGAAGCCCGTCGAGGACGTGGTGCGCGAGATCGTGGCCCAGGGCACGCGCAAGGCCTTGTTCGTCGACCTGAACCTCGTGGCGGACCCGGCCTACGCCCGGCGGCTCTTCGACGCGCTCGTCCCGCTGCGCCTCCGCTGGTTCGGCCTCGCGACCACGGTCATCGGCCACGACCCCGATCTGATGGACCGCATGGTGCGCTCGGGCTGCCGCGGCCTGCTCATCGGCCTCGAGTCGCTCTCGACCGCGGGCCTCGCCGGCGCCGACAAGAAGTTCAACGACCCGAGCGCCTACGCGCGCCTCATCGAGCAGCTCCACGCGCGCGGCGTCGCCGTGCAGGGGACGTTCGTGTTCGGCATGGACACCGACGGGCCCGAGGTCTTCGACGAGACCGTGCGCTTCTGCGTCGAGACGGGCATCGATCTGCCCCGCTTCGCCATCCAGACGCCCTTCCCGGGCACGCCGCTGTTCGCGCGGCTCGAGCGCGAGGGGCGCATCCTGACCCGCGACTGGTCGCTCTACGACGGGCAGCACGTGGTCTACCGGCCGGCGCGGCTCACGCCCGAGCAGCTGCTCGAGGGGCACACGCGCGCCTGGCGCTCGGTCTACTCGATGCGCAACATCGCGAAGCGGCTCGGTCGGTCGCGGCAGTTGCTCCAGATCGCCGTGCCCGCGAACCTCGGGTACCGCTTCTATGCCCGCCACCTGCACACCCACTACACCTGCGACACCCTCGACGGCTGGAAGGTGGCGTCGTGAGCCGTCCGTTCCGCCTGGCGCTCGTCCACCCGTGCATCGGCCGCCGCCCGGGCGAGGCGTACATCAAGACCTGGCAGATGGAGTCGCTGCCGATGGGGGTGCTCGCCGCGCTGACCCCGCGCGACGTGGAGGTCCGGCTGCACGACGACCGGACCGAGGCCATCCCCTACGACGAGCCCGCGGACCTCGTCGCCATCTCGGTCGAGACGTACACCGCGAAGCGCGCCTACCAGATCGCGTCGGAGTACCGCCGGCGGAAGGTGCCCGTGGCGATGGGTGGGTTCCACGCGAGCCTCGTGCCCGACGAGGTCGAGCGGTACGCGGAGGCCGTGGTCGTCGGCGAGGCCGAGGGCGTGTGGGAGGAGGTCATCGACGACTTCCGTCACGGCACGCCGCGCAAGCGCTACGTCGCCCCCACCCGCCCGTCGCTCGCGCGCAGCCGCCCGGACCGCAGCATCTTCGCCGGCAAGCGCTACCTCCCCATCGGGCTCGTGGAGGTCGGTCGCGGCTGTGGCTTCCAGTGCGACTTCTGCGCGATCCAGACCGTGTTCCGGCGGACGCAGACCCGGCGCCCCGAGGGCGACGTGCTCTCGGAGCTGTCCGCGCTGAAGGGCTCGCGCAAGCTGTTCTTCTTCGTCGACGACAACTTCGCGACCCACCCGCGCAAGACGAAGGAGTTCCTCCGCGAGCTCGAGCCGCTCGGCATCCGCTGGGTCAGCCAGATGGCCATCCCCGCCGCGCACGACGAGGAGATGCTCTCGCTGATGCGCCGGTCGGGCTGCATGGGCGTGCTGATCGGCTTCGAGAGCCTCGATCCCGCGAACCTGGCGGCGATGGACAAGGGCTTCAACACGATGGGGGGCGGCTACGAGGTCGCGCTCGCCAACCTCCGCAAGCACGACATCCGGCTCTACGGGACGTTCATCTTCGGCTACGACCACGACCACGCCGGCTCCTTCGGGGAGGCCGTGGACTTCGCGAAGCGGCACCACATGTACATCGCCGCCTTCAACCACCTCACGCCCTTCCCCGGGACCCCGCTCTACCAGCGGCTCGAGCAGGAGGGGCGGCTGCGGTACGAGCGCTGGTGGCTGGACCCCGCCTACCGGTACAACGGCGTCCCCTTCCACCCGAAGGGGCTCGCGGCCGAGGACATCGAGCGGGGCTGCGTCGCCGCGCGGGCCTCGTTCTATGGACGGCGCAGCATGTTGCGTCGCGGGATGGCGAAGATCAACCGCGGCGACGGGCTGATGTGGCGCAACTTCTGGCTCATCAATCAGCTCCACCGCGCGGACGTGAAGCTGCGCGACCACTGGCCGCTCGGGGACACCGGGTACACCGGCGAGATCCTGAACGCGGGCTGACCGCCGCTCAGGGGAGCTCAGCGGCGATGCCCTCGTAGATGGTGGGCAGGAACCACGTCTGGGACGTGCCGTGGAACGTGCCGTCCCCGCGCACCAGGGACCGCAAGAAGGCGTCGTTGAAGGAACCGTTGTGGACCAGCACGGACCACACATGGATGCCGTTCGCCCAGGCCTCGTCGACGGCCATCGTCGTGCCGTCCTCTCCACCGCCCGCGTTGGGGACGCCATCCGAGAGGAACAAGATGCCACGATAGGTGGTGGCCGCGTCCGTCTTCTCGACGAGCTCGTTGACCGCCTGGAGGAGCGCAGGCTGGGGGTTGGTCATGGTCTCGATGGTGTCGCGTGTCGGGTGCGGTGCCCACGTGCCTCCGGTGGTCACCAGCTCGTAGTCCGGCGCGTCGGCCGTCCGGCAGCGAGCCAGGCTCGAGCCGGTGTCACAGATCCCGCGGAACAGGCGTCGGAGCTCGGCCCCCTGGCCACTCACGTCCGCCAGCGGGGCCCAGGGTCGTTGGGACACGCTCGGGGTGTCGGTGCGGATCGCGATGCCGGTCGGCGCGGCGGGTGTGGGAGGGCTGGTGGCGTAGGTCGCGAACAGGGCCATCCCGAGCATGTCCCCGCCGCGCGGCGTCTGCTCCAGGGCGTCGAGGAAGGTGAGGTTGGCCGCGCGGGCCCACTGGACAGCGGCGTCCGGCGAGGTCCCCATCATCGAGCTGGACATGTCGACCACGAGCATGATGGCGCGGGGCGGAGACGGCGCGGTCCCCGTGTCGCCGGTCCCCCCGGTGTGACCGATCGGCCCGGTGTCGCCGGTGTGGCCGCCGGTGTGAGCGAGCCCCCCGCCGGTGTCCGCGGTCGTCGTCGTGGGCGAGGTCCCGGTGTGGCCAGCGGTGTGCGCGTCCGGGGGCTCGGCCGGCGGACGCGAGCAGGACAACACGAACAACAGTGGCAGGGAAGCTCGCACGCCACAGGATAGCCTGCGGCGGATGGACCCGCGCACGAGCACCCGCGACCTCGAGCTTGTTGGTCTCACATTCCCGGGGTTTGCTTCGAGCGTCTCCGCCACTTCGGGTTGCCGATCGGCGGTGGTGGCATGAAGATGGCGGCGTCTATTGAGAGCAGCGACAGGATCTGGGCGACCGGCATCCGAGCGGATGCGCGAGGGTCGCGCCGCGCGCCGCGAGCTCTCGCAGCTACCGCCCCGTGTCTGGTGGGTCACCCCACCCTTCCGACTCTCCGCGCCGCTCCACCAGTTCCTGAAGCAGCGGGTGTCCCGATAGGCACGCTAGGTCGGACGGAGTCACGGGATCGTCGAACTCCTCCCACGTCAAGATGATGATCTCCTCGGGTACGCCAGCATCGCTCAGGTTGAGCAGATCCCGGCAGAGCGGACTGGGGGACGGCGTGTGCGATGCGTGGGCGGGTGACATCACACCATTCGTCGGACCCATCGTGACGGGTGGCGCATCGTGTTCGGCGGGCGCCCCAGATCGCGGGGCGATGTTTTGATCGCCGGGGGCCCGCGCTTCAGGGATGGTACGGACGAATGGGGCACTTTCCCCTCGCGACCAGCGAGAACGGACGCCAACCACGGTACAAAGAACAGCAATACCGAACATGGCGCCGAGCGCGGCGCGAGATCGACGGGTAAACCTCAATCGTCCGTTCCACCGGGAAGGCAGTCACCCTCCTGAAGATGGCGTTCACCCTCATCGGCCTCGGCATCCCAACGATCCGATGCAGTGTGATACTTGTCCGCCGACTTCTGGTCACCTGCCTTTTCCAGGCCATCTCCAATATCGTCCAACTCGTCAGCGGTATCACGCAGTACTCGGATGATACGCTTCACGTTGGTACAATAGAGCTTACCCCATGGAATGTCTGGTGGGGGAGGGACGTCGTCGCCTCCGGGCACGTAGGGCCCGCCGGCGACGATACCCTCGGCTCCGTGGCCGACAAGCCAACGAGGTGGACCTCCGTGGAAAGGGTTCTCGTCACCCACATGGCTGAAGACACCCATCAGGTCATCCTCCTATCGCGAGACTCCCCCGCCACATCCACATCGAGGAATACGGACATCAGGTGGTCCTCCGGTGATCGATGCGGAGGGAGACCAGGCCGGTCTCGTTCTTGCCGGCGCTCCCGTTCTTCACGCCCGCGCCCCACCGCACCAGCCGCTTCACGTTGGTCGGCGCGAACGTGGTGAACGTCGTGCCGTAGTCCGTCCCCGCGCTGCTCCGCGACGAGCCGAAGGTCGAGAACGAGTCCGCGCCGCCGCCCTCGCCGTCCGACCACGTCACCCCATCGTTGCTCACCTGGTAGGCAGGGATGACGTCCACGTCCCCGCTGCCGCTCTCGAGCCTCAGGCTCGCGCGGTGCTCTCCCACGTCCGCCACCGACACCGGACCCACCAGCGGGTGGAAGATCCGCGTGGTCGTCCCCTGGCTGAACACGAGCTGCTCCGCCGCCGCCAGCGTTCCGCCCACCACCGGTTTGATCGCCAGCAGCATCCGCGCGAGCGCGTGCTCCACGTCCGACGAGCCCGTGTCGTTCGCGGTCTGTGCGCCGAAGCGCACGAACAA
>JACKER010000080.1 GCA_020632925.1 Alphaproteobacteria bacterium
CCGAGCGCGAGCAGCCCGTCCACGTCCTGCTTCGCGGTGGCCCGCAGCGAGCGCACCCGGAGCCCCGCCACCCCGGGCAGCGTCACGCCCTCGAGGTCGGTGCCCACCGCCGCAACGTCGCCCAGGGCCAGGTGGGCCTCCGCGCGCTGCAAGCCGACGTACCCGCTCAGGACGCCGCCAGCGCCCTCCAGCACCGCCAGCGCCACCTGCGGCTCGGACCTGCGGCATCGCGCGACCGCCAGCGCGTGCGCCGTGTGCGCCGGCTCGACCTCGGGCATGTCGGAGGAGACCACGACCTCGCAGTTCCCCAGGGCGACGGCGTCCGCGAACGACAGCGCCATCAGAAGGACCCGCCGAGCCGGGCATAGAAGGGCTCGAGGTACGACGTGTTCCCGTCCTCGTCCGTCGTGACCGGCGTGATCCCGTCACCGCGCACGGACAGCGCGTACCCGAGGCGGCCGTCGAGCCCGATGCCGTAGAAGATGATCGCACGCCACACGAGCTCCCCTCCCACGCCGACGAGGGGCTCCTCGATCGCGGCCTCCCCCAGGTCCGTCAGCGTGGACGGCACGCCGGTGGCCAGGCTCGGGTTCACGAAGGCGTTGCCCGCGTCCACGAACAGCGAGCCCGACAGCGTGCGCCCGTAGGCGGGCAGCGTGCCGGCGCCGCGCTCGAGGCGGAGGAGCGGGAACCGGTACTCGAGCCCCCCCAGCCAGTAGAGGTCCCCCACGTCCGACCCGTACGCGTACCCGCGGAGCATGCGGAACTCGTCCGGTGTCACGCCGAAGCCGCTGTCGCCGAAGTTGCCGCCCAGCACGTAGTTCCCGAAGAAGTCCGTCGCCCCGAAGGTCACCCCGGCCGCCACGCGCCCCGCGAGCACGTGGTTCGGGATCAGCGGGTTCACCACGTACTGGCGCAGCTCGCCCGTCAGCTGGAGCTGGGTGAACGGGTACGTGTCGCCGGAGGCGGGATCCTCGAGCCGCGTCCCGAGCCAGGGGTGGACGATCGAGCCCACGAGGTTCGCGACGCGCCCGTCCTCGACCGAGATCGCGTACGGGGTCGGGCGCGAGAAGCTCCAGCGCCAGCCCGCGGACAGCTCACCCACGCGCCCGATGGCGGGCAGGTCGTCGAAGTAGACACCGTCCGGAAGCGCGTAGCGGGGACGTCGGTCGCTGAAGCTGTACTGGGCGAACAACGTGGTGCGCAGCTTGTACGGCCAGGCCACCACTGCGTACGCCGTGCGGCGCTTCTCCGTGTAGTAGGTCGGCGGGATGGTCGTGTAGAGGACGGTCTCCGTGCCGGTGTCGGTGCCCGTCGTGGTCGTGGTCGTGGGCTCCGGCGCGTAGAAGCGCATCGGGAACAGCGGGCTCGCGACCGACGAGACACCGACCGTGTAGATCGGCAGGAAGCGGTTCACGGTGAAGGCGGCGCCCCCGCCGAACCAGTCCACGTCGGTGCGGTAGGACAGCACGCCGCTCCAGCCATAGCGGCGCAGGGCGTCCGACGCCGAGGAGGCGACCGACGCCTGGATGCCGCGGCAGAACACGCCGGGCACGCAGGTGAACCCGAACGTGTCGCTCGGCGCGAACGGCGTGGACTGGAAGTACGGCAGGACGAACGTGGGCAGCAGCGTCGTCCCCGGCCGGTACCGGTGGGGGGTGATGTGGAACGGGTAGTCCTGCTCCTCGCCGAACGCGTCCTTCACGGTGGCGTCCGCGAAGGTGTCGATGGACTCGGTGCTCTGCGGGCGAAGCTCGGGGACGTGCAGACCGGCCTGGAGCGACGAGAGCGCGGGGAACGGGTCGTCCACGGGTCGCAGCACGCGCGCCCGCTCGGGTGAGGCGGGTCCGGGCTCGAAGGACGCGGTGACCTCGGCCGGCGCGGAGCCCGTGAGCGAGGCGATCGGCGCGCCGTAGCGGACCTGGGCCGGGAGCAGGCCGCGGTCGTGGAAGGTCGACGGATCCCAGTCCTCGACGACCACCTCCCAGCCGTCGTTGCTGTACCGCTGGTAGGCGAACCGGGTGCCGTCCGGGTGCATCGCGGGACGCGCGGCGCCGGTGGTGACGTTCGTGACCTGCCACAGCCGCTCGGTCGCGAGCTCGATCGCGTAGACGTTGGGGATGCCCGAGCGGTCGCTGTTGAACAGCAGCCACTTCCCGTCCTTCGACCACGCGGGGTCCTGGTCGATCGCCACGTCCGAGGTCAGGCGCCTCAGCGGCTCGCCCTCGGGGGAGACGAGCCACAGGTCGCGCCGACCGTCGCGCCACATCGACACCGCGAGCACCTTCCCATCCGGGCTGAAGCGGGGCTGCGAGTACTGCGTGTGGTCGTGGTGGTCGGTCAGCGGGGTGCGCCGGCGGTCGACCGTCATCACCTCGAGCTGGTTGTCCTGCGCGTGGTTCGTGACGTAGACCAGCTTCGACCCGTCGGGCGAGAAGTCCGGGTCACGCGCGCGGGCGCCCGTCGTCAAGGCACTCACCGAGCGGCGGTTCACGTCGAACAGGTAGACGTCGTCCCACACGTTGAACTGGTTGACCACGTGCGCGCCGGCGTAGACGAAGGCCTGGCTGTCCGCGCGCCACGAGAACGTGCCGGCGCCGAAGTCCTGGATGAGCTTGACCGGCGCATACCCCTCGCCGTCCGCCATCCACATCGCCGAGCCGGTGCGCACGTCGTAGCAGCTCCACACGAGCCGCTGCCCGTCGGGGCTGAACGCGGGTGCCGAGCAGCTCGCGTCCCGATCGCTGACCACCCTCCCCTGCGACTCGCCCTCGGCGCGGACCCGCGCGGCCTGCGCCTCGTATTCCTCGAACGACGCGACCTTCCAGTCCTCGTACCAGCTCTGCAGGGACTTCCCGAACACCCGCTTCGTCGGCATCAGGACGCCCGGCGTCCACCAGGCGCCGTAGGTGTGGGCCCAGGTGGTCCAGACGTCCCGGCCCGCGTGGTCGGACACGTACTGGATGAAGTCCTGACCGAACAGGTAGCGGAGGTTGCCGCTCGGGAGCTGGGGCTGGAAGCCGTCGAGGTTGCCGAGCCGTGGGAACGCGTCCTCCAGCACGGCCGTCCGCTTGATCATGTCCGGGTACGCCGCGCGGCCGCGACCGCCCGAGGTGTGCCGCGTCTCCTGGAAGGTCGCGAAGCCCTCGACGATCCACGCGGGACTCACGTCGTTGGTGCTCGCGATCTTGCCCACGACGTACCGCGAGGCGTGGACCAGCCCCTCGTTGGTGTCGATGTGCAGGATGTGCGTCAGCTCGTGCGTGAGGATGGCGCGGTTCCACTCCTCGTAGAGCTGCAGCGAGCTGTCCGGCGTGGGCTGCGTCACGTAGATCGTGATGTGGTTGTACGGCACGGCGGACGCGAAGCCGTTGGCGTCGTCGGTGCGGTCGACGAGAACCAGGTGGACCTTGCGCTTCGGCGTCCACGCGATCTCCTCGGTCATCGTGTCCCAGACGTCCTCGGCGACCAGCGAGTACTCGTCGGCGACCTGCTCGATGCCCTGATGGAAGTGGATGCGGAAGTGCTCGGTCTCGAGCGTCCGCCAGGTCAGGTCGGGGTCGTAGCTGGCCGCGAGGGCCACGGTGCAGGTCAGGAGGGACGGCAGCATGCGGTGGCAGCATAGCCCCGCCGCCGTGACAGGTGGGTGACGCCCCTGCCGCAGCCGAGCACCTCGCGTTAGTCGGCGGTCATGGCGCACCCAGGCACGATTCTCATCGTGGACGACGAGGAGGACCTCCGGAACCTCCTCGACCTCGCCGCGCGTCGCGAGGGGTTCGACACCGTGGTCGCCAGCTCGGGGACCCAGGCGCTCGACATCCTCAAGACGCTGCGCCCGCAGCTCGTCGTGCTCGACCTGATGATGCCGGACCTGTCGGGCACCGAGGTCTGCCGCCGCATCCGCGCGACCCCCGAGATCGCCGCGACGCCGATCATCATGCTGACCGCGCGGGGCGAGGAGATCGACCGCGTGGTGGGCTTCGAGGTCGGCGCCGACGACTACGTGGTGAAGTCGCAGTTCTCGGTGCGCGAGTTCCTGCTGCGCGTGCGCGCCGTGCTGCGGCGCACCGAGGGCCGTGAGGCCACGCCGGAGCCCGCCCCGGAAGCGTCGAGCAACGTCCTCGCGTTCGGCACGCTGACGCTCGATCTCGACGGGCACCGCGCCTTCGTGGACGGCGAGGAGATCGCGCTGACCGCCACCGAGTTCAAGCTGCTCCGCACGCTGGCGGCGCGACCCGGGCGCGTCCAGAGCCGTGGGACCCTGCTGTCGGACGTGTGGGACATGCCGCCCGACATCAACACCCGCACCGTCGACACGCACATGAAGCGCCTGCGGGAGAAGCTCGGGTCGGCGGCTCCGCTGCTCGAGACCGTGCGCGGCGTGGGCTACCGGTTCAACGCGCCCACGCGGCGCTGATCGATGTCGCTTCGAGAGCGCGTCGTCGTCAGCGGCGTGGCGTCGGTCGCGCTCACGGCGGCGGCGGTCGCTGGCGCCGGACACCTCTGGGGCGACGGCACCGGGCGGTGGGCGGTGGAGATGGTGGCTGCGGCGGGCGCGCTCGGACTGTCCGCGGCCGTGTGGAACGCGCTGGTGCTGCGGAGCTTCGACGAGCAGGTGCAGCTCCTCGGAGACGCGATCCGCGGTGTCCCTCGCGACGAGATCGACCGCGAGCTCACACCCCTCCTGACGGCGGCTGCGGGCCTGCGGTCGGAGCACGCGGAGGCCCTGGAGCAGTCGCGCTCGGCGGCGTCCGCCGCGTGGGAGGTGCTCGACACCTCGCCCTTCGCCATCGCCATCCTCGACGGCGAGGGGCGGATCTCCTGGGCGAACAAGACCTTCCGCACGATGCTGCGCCTGCGTGGGGAGCCCGTCGGACGGCGCCCGATCGAGGTCGTGTCGCACGCCGAGCTGCACGAGGTGACCGAGGAGGCCGCGGACTCGGGGGAGCGGGCGGAGCGGGCGTTCACCACCGAGAGCCAGGATCTCGTGGCCTGGGCCTCACCCACGAGCCAGGGGCAGATCGTGCTGCGGGTGGAGGACGTGACGCAGCAGCGCGAGGCCGAGCGCGCGCGGACCGACTTCGTGGCGAACGTGTCGCACGAGCTGCGCACGCCGGTCGCGGCCACGCTCGGGTACCTCGACCTGGTGCTCGCGGACCGGGACCGCCTGCCCGCCGACGTCGTGCCGCTGCTCGAGACGGCGGACCGCAACGCGCGGAGGCTGCGGGACCTGTTCGAGGACCTGCTGCGCCTGCACCGCATCGAGGTCCGTCGGCGCGAGCTCCCGCTCCGCTCCCACCGCCTGCACCCGATCCTGGTGGAGGCGACCGGCTCGGCGCGAGACAAGGCCACCATGCGCGGTCAGTCCTTCGAGCTCGAGTGTCCCGAGGACCTCACGGCGCGCGTGAACCCCGAGGCGCTGTCGGCGATGGTGGGCAACCTCGCGTCGAACGCGAGCTCGTACACCCCCGAGGGCGGGCACGTGCGGGTCCTGGCGCGGCGCGAGGGCGATCGCGTGCGCATCGACGTGATCGACGACGGCATCGGCATCGCCGAGCGCCACCACGAGCGGATCTTCGAGCGCTTCTACCGCGTGGACGATGCACGCAGTCGCAAGGTCGGCGGCACGGGACTCGGGCTCGCCATCGTGAAGCACTACGCGCTGGCGTCGCGCTGCCAGCTCGGGCTCAGCTCGCAGGAGGGCAAGGGCTCGACCTTCACCCTGCACCTGCCCACCTGATCGCCTGGCTACCGCACCTCGAGCTCGAAGGGCAGCATCGCGATGGGCTGGTTCGGGTGGGCGACGACCACGTCCGCCAGGGCCAGCCCGGGCGCGAGCAGGCGCTCCGCCCACCGAAGCGCGCCCACGCGCGTCGTGGCCACGGGCAACACCTGGCGCACGAGACCCTGGAGCATCCGGGTCCACAGCGGATCGTGCTGGCCTGCGAGGTCGTGGCGCACGTACCGATCGACCGGGAGCTGCGCGAGCCCGCGCGCGCGGTCGATCGCCCCCTCGAGCCCCGGGCGCGTCTCGTCGACCAGCCCGTGCTCCAGCGCGGCGCGTCCGGTCCACACGCGGCCGCGGCAGAAGGGCTCCACCTCCTCGACCGGCTTGCCCCGCCCCTCGGCCACGCGCCCCACGAACCCGTCGTAGAAGCGCTGCAGCGACGCGCGGAAGCGGACCCGCTGGTCGTCGGTGAAGTGGCGCACGGCGCTGTACAGGTTGGCGTTGGGGGCGGCGAGCACCTCCTGGGTGTGCACGCCGACCTTGCGCAGGCCCTCGGACATCACGAGCTTGCCGCCGAACACGCCGATCGAGCCCGTCAGCGTGCCCGGTCGTGCCACGATCGCGTTCGCCGCCGCCGAGAGGTAGAACCCGCCCGAGGCCGCCACGTCCTCGAAGGCCGCCACCACGGGCTTCTGGCGCTTGATCTCGACGACCTCGCGCCACATCAGGTCCGACGCCAGCGCGCTGCCGCCCGGGCTGTCGACGTGGAGCACGACCGCGGCCACGTCGTCGTCCTCCTTGAGCCGACGCAGCACCGGGAGCACCTCGCGCGCCACGATGGAGAAGGCGCCCGACCGCTCCTCGAGCGTGATCGGCCCCTGGAGGTGGAGGACCGCGACCGTCGGGCCCTTCGCCCCCAGGCGACCGAGCCGCTCGACGGCGAGCTCGCGCAAGGCCCAGCCGCGGAAGGACACGAGGTGCGCCTTGCTCCCGTGCGCCTCCTCGAGCCAGGTCTCGAGCTGATCCTCGTACAGCAGGTCGTCGACGAGGCCCGCGAGCTTCGCCTCCTCGGCGGAGAGCGGGGCACGCGCCAGCACCGCGTGCACCTCGTCGACGGCCTGACCGCGACCGTCGGCGATGGCGACCACCAGCTGGTGGTGCAGGTCCTCCACGAGCTCCCGCACCGCCTCCTGGTTCGCCGGCGACGGGAACGAGCGGGTCCACGGCTCACCGAAGGACTTGTACGCCCCGGCGGCCTCGAAGTCCGGCCGGATGCCCATGCGGCCCAGCGCCGCGCCGAAGAACGTGAGCTCCGTGCCGACGCCGACCAGCCCGACCTCGCCCGTCGGCACCACGAACACGTGGTCGCACGCCGCCGCGATGGCCATGACCGCGTTGCCCGGCGCCTCGAGCCACGCGTACACCTTGCGCCCGCTCTCCCGGATCCGCCGGATCACGTCCACGAGATCCTGCAGCGCCGCCCAGCCCGCCGGGGGCGCGTGCAGCCGCAGCACCACGGCCACGACCCGAGCGTCGTCCACCACGCCACCCAGCCGACGCAGGAAGCGGTCGCGCTGCATGAGGTCGGGCATCCGCTCCACCGTCACGTCGAGCACGGCCTGTTGGCCGGTGAGGCCGCGATGGAGTCCGCGCAGGGCGACGCGGGGCAACAGGGCGAGGGCTCCCAACACGCTGGACACCAACGAGACCTCCGACCTCAGGGTAATCACGTCCGCTCCGCGCTGCCGACGAAGCGGGCGCCCCGGAGGACGAGGGGTTACCTCGGGTCGTCGCGGAAGAGGGAGGTCGGCGTATGAAGGAGTGCCCGAGCTGCGGAACCGAGGTCCCCACCGAGGCCACGCGGTGCAAGCAGTGCTTCCACGACTTCACGCAGGACGCGCCGAAGACCAACCTCCTCGGCCCGCTGTTCGTGCTGGGCAGCGTCGCCCTGATGGCGGTCGTGGCGTCGGTCGTGCTGCTCGCCGTCTTCATGATGCCGGTCGAGGAGCGGGTGCTGGTGGACGAGGCGACGCGGTCGGTCGTGTGGACCACGCAGTACCGCACGGGCGTCACCACCGACCGGCTGATGTTCGACCAGGTGGCCAGCGTGGAGCTCAGCGCGTCCGGCGGCACCTCGATCATCACGGCCATCACGCTCGACGGCACGCGCAAGGTCATCACGCAGTCCGAGGACCGGTCGCTCGAGACCGAGGCGCGGCAGTACGCGCGGATGATGGACAAGCCGTACATCGAGCCCGATCCGTCCAAGTCCCTGCTGCACGGGAACTGACGCGTGGCCGCGACGACGGCTGACCTGGCCGTCGATCTGGGGACCAGCCGGACCCGGGTCGTCGGCAAGGGTGCGGCGCCGCTCCTGCTGGACGTGCCCACCGTCGTCGCCACCGCCTCTCGCGGACGCAAGCAGGAGGTCGTCGCTGTCGGCGAGGCGGCCCGCAAGATGATCGGACGGACGCCCGAGGGGACGCGCGTGCTGCGCCCGGTTCGCGCCGGGGTGGTCGCCGACTTCGAGGCCACCGAGCAGCTGCTGCGCTCGCTCCTCAAGGAGGTCGGCGGACGTTCGCTGCGCAAGCCGCGGCTGCTCGTGTGCATCCCCTACGGCACGACCGAGGTCGAGCGCCGCGCGGTGGCGGACTCCGCGAAGGCGGCGGGCGCGGGTAGCGTGCTCCTCGCCGTCTCCCCCATCGCGGCCGCGTTGGGTGCCGATCTCCCGGTGCAGGACCCCGTCGCCAGCATGATCGTGGACCTCGGGGGCGGCAGGACCCACGCCGCCGTGACCTCGCTCGGCGGCCTGGTGGTCGCGCGATCCGCCCAGGTGGCGGGAGACACGCTCGACGAGGCGATCGGGGCGTGGATGAAGGTCAACCGTGGGCTGCAGATCGGCGAGCGCACCTGCGAGACCCTCAAGACACGCGTGGGCACGCTGATCCCCGAGCTGCACCACGACCTGCACATGCGGGTGCGGGGCCGCGATCTCGCGTCCGGGAGACCCGAGGAGCTCGAGGTCACCGCCGACGACGTGGCGGCGGCGATCGGGGAGACGGCGCTGCGCATCCGCCAGCTGGTGCTCGAGACGCTCGCCGCCACGCCGCCCGAGCTCGCCGCGGACATCGTCGACCGGGGCATGATCCTGTGCGGCGGGACGAGCGACCTCCGCGGGCTCGACGCCCGCCTCCGCGACGACACCGCGCTTCCGGTGCTGCGCGCGGAGGATCCCGTACGCTGCGTCGCCCGCGGGGCAGCCCGCCTGCTAGCCGACGCGACCCTCCTCGAGCGCGTCGCCACCACCGCCTGACCTCTGGCGCGAGCCGACCTACTGCTCGGGTGGCGTCAGGTCGTCGGCGGACTGGTCGGTGGCGCGGACCTCGTAGGTCACGACGACGGTGGCGAGAGGGTTCGGGAGGTACTCCTCGAACACGACGCTGTTCCGGACCTCGTCGTAGTGCCAGTCCGTCCCACGGACGAAGTTCGTGAGCACGTTGCCGCCGTCCTCGATCTGGAGCTCGAGGCTGTCCACCACCGGACGCCGGGAGAGGTAGAACTCGCGCGTCAGCCCGACGGCCAGGAAGCCCAGCTGGTCGAGCATGTCGCTCCAGTCGTCCGAGCAGATGGGCCAGACCACGCCGCCGACCCGCCGCGTGACCTCGAGGTACTCCGTGCCCGGGCTCCCGATGTTCGGACAGCCCGACGTCGGCCCGACGATGGACGAGAAGCTCACGCGCTGCCGGCTCCACCGCAGGTTCAACAGGTAGTCCACGAACTCGTCACGGCTCACGGGGCTCGCGCCGGAGTCGTCGTTCTCGTCCGACACCACGGTGATGTGCATGCCCGCGTCGTCGCGGACGAAGCCCTGGTTGTCGGAGTCCTTGAGGAGCTCGATCGCGGTGTACGCCGCGTCCCGCCCTTTCTCCTCCCAGTGGCCCGAGGTCCCCATCTGGACCATGTCCGCGAAGAGGGACTCGGGGTTGGGCGAGTCCTCCTGGACCCAGCGGCGGCCCCCCACGTCGCGGAGCCGACCCGCCTGCAGGGGATCCACCATGTCCGTCGACACGACGCCGATGTGGTAGTCGAGGCCGGAGCCCTGGAACCACTCGAGGAAGCTCGGGAAGTTCGAGCCGAGCAGCACCTGCTCAGCGTCCATCGAGCAGCTGTTGTCGACCACGAACAAGACGTCGACCGAGGGGATCGTCATCTGCACGAGGCGATCCGTCTGCGTGGTGTCCGCCACCTCGACGGGGTTGGCGACGCCGAACACCTCGCCTGGTTGGACGAACTCCACGTCGCTCTTGCAGCCGAGCGCCAACGACGCGACCAGGATCCGCTTCACGTGATCCCCCCTGGACCAGTGTAGCAGGCCCGCTCGGGACTTCGGCCGTCAGCGAATGTCACCCCGAAAAACAAGAACCCCCCGGAGGTCGTCCGGGGGGCTCTCGGCGAGCGCGAA
>JACKER010000081.1 GCA_020632925.1 Alphaproteobacteria bacterium
CCGTGCTCCTGCTCGCCGATGCCGTGTACCAGGGGACGTCGGAGGACGGCGTGTGGACCTTCGTGCTGGAGGACCGCTCGGTGTCCACCCAGAGCGAGACCCACGACGCCGGGTACACCTTCGTGGAGGAGGACGAGGAGGTCACCACCGTCACGATCCGCTTCGAGCGCGACGGCGAGGACGCCTCGGGCAAGATCGACGCGCGCAGCGAGGCGAACGAGAGCACGTCCGAGACGGATCAATGGGATCCCGTCGACGTGGGGATCGTCACGGGCCAGCTCCGGGCGAACATCCTCGACCCGGACACCGGTGGGGGCGCGGTCCGCAACCAGGCGGACAACGCGGACTGCCAGGGGACGACCTGCGAGCTCACCGTCGTCACCACGTGCGCGTCCTCGTCCAGGTTCACCGCCGTGCGGACCAACCACGACCCCAGCGAGTACGAGTACCTGGCGGACGTGGGCCAGTGACCGTCGCGTCGACGCCGGCATGAAGCCCGCGATCTGCCCGCTCTGCGAGGCGAGCTGCGGCCTGCTGGTGGAGGTGGAGGGCGACCGCGTGACCTCGGTCCGCGGTGATCCCGACGACGCCCTGTCCCGCGGGCACCTCTGCCCCAAGGCCGCCGCGCTCGCCGATCTCCACGCGGACCCCGACCGCCTGCGTCACCCGCTGCGCCGCAACGCCGCGGGGGAGCTGGTCCGCGTGGGCTGGGAGGAGGCGCTCGACGAGATCGCCGACCGGCTGCACGCGATCCGGAGCACCCACGGCAAGGACGCCGTCGGGCTCTACCTGGGCAACCCGAACGTCCACAACCTCGGGATGATGACGTTCGGGCCGAACCTGTGGCGCGAGCTGCGGACGCGCAACCGCACGTCGGCCACCAGCGTCGACCAGCTCCCGCACCAGCTCGCGGCGCACCTGATGCTCGGTCACCAGCTCCTGCTGCCGGTCCCCGACGTGGACCGTACCGAGCTGCTCGTGCTCCTCGGCGCCAACCCGCTGGTCAGCAACGGGTCGCTCTGGACCGTACCGGACGTACGCAAGCGCCTGGACGCGCTGCGTGCCCGGGGCGGGCGGCTGGTCGTGATCGATCCCCGGCGGACCGAGACCGCGGCCCGCGCCGACGAGCACCTCCCCATCGCGCCCGGCGCCGACGCGGCCCTGCTGCTGGCGCTGCTCCACGTGATCTTCGCCGAGCGGGAGCCCAGGCTCGGACACCTGGCGTCCCTGGTCGACGGCCTGGAAGACGTCCGCTCCGTCGTCGCCGACTGGCCGCCCGAGCGGGTCGCTCCCTTCACCGGCATCGACGCCGCCACCACCCGCACCCTCGCGCTGCGGATCGCGGACACCCCGCGCGCGGTGGTCCACGGCCGCTTCGGCGCGAGCACCCAGGACTTCGGCGGGCTCGTGGCCTGGCTGGTGCTCGTCCTGAACACGGTCACCGGCCACCTCGACACCGCGGGGGGCGCCATGTTCGCCGAGCCCGCGTTCGACCCGATCCATGCGCCGCTCGGGCTCGGCGTGGGGCCGGGAACCTTCGCCCGCTGGACGAGCCGGGTCGCCGGGCTGCCCGAGTTCTCCGGCGAGCCGCCTGTGGCCACGCTCGCCGACGAGATCCTGGAGCCCGGTGAGGGGCAGGTGCGTGCGCTCGTCGTGTGGGCCGGCAACCCCGTGCTGTCGACGCCGAACGGCGCGAGGCTCGAGCGGGCGCTCACGGGCCTCGAGCTGCTGGTCTGCGTGGGCCCGATGCTCGACGAGACCGCGCGGCTCGCCCACTTCGTGCTCCCGCCCGTCGCGCCGCTCGCGCGGCCCCACTACGACGTGATCTTCCACCTGCTCGCCGTCCGGAACACCGCCCGCTACGCCGATCCGGCGGTGCCACCCGACGGCGACCTGCGCCAGGACTGGGAGATCGCGAGCCACCTGACCCGGGGCCTCGCGCGCCGCCGGGGCGCCTCGTGGAAGGTCCGCGCCCAGCACCGCGCCCTGGCCTGGCTCGGCCCTGCGGGTGTCCTCGATCTGGGCCTGCGGCTCGGGCGGCACCGTCTCTCGCTGCGGACGCTCCGTCGCTCCGGGTCCGGCGTGGACCTCGGTCCGCTGCGTCCCTGCCTGCCCGAGCGCCTCGCCCGCGGCCGACGCATCGCGCTCGCGCCCGCCCCGATGCTGGCCGACCTCGACCGCCTGCGCGCGGCCCTCGAGGCACCCAGACCCGACGTGGTCCTGATCGGCCGACGGGAGCTGCGCTCCAACAACTCCTGGATGCACAACGCCCCGCGCCTGATGAAGGGCGGTGACCGCTGCGTGCTCCAGGTCCACCCCGAGGACGCCGCTCGGCACGGGCTCGTGGACGGGGGACGAGCGCGCGTCGAGAGCCGGGTGGGCGCGGTCGAGGTCCCGGTCCGCGTGACCGACGAGGTGCGGCCCGGGGTCGTGTGCTTGCCCCACGGCTGGGGGCACGCCCGCGACGGCGTGCGTCAGCGCGTGGCGGCGGCCGCGGGCGGCGTCAGCGTGAACGACCTGACCGACGAGCGCCGGATCGACGCGCTCTCCGGCAACGCCGCGTTCAGCGGGACCCCGGTGACCCTGCGCCCGGCGTAGGCAGCGTCACACCGGGGCGGAGCTCGTAGCGGTCCTCGTGGAAGAACAGCGCGTGGCTCGTGAGCAGGCCGCGCACGCGCTCCAGTGCGGGCCCCGGCAGATCTCCCGCCAGCTCGGCGATGCGCCGGGCGAGCGCGTCGGACACCGGGACCGCGTCCTTGATGACGGCCACGCACCGGGCACGGCGCAGGGGGGAGAGCGTCAGCACCTCGACACCGCGGACCGGCGCGGGCGCCTCGTGCGCCGTCGCCACGAAGAACAGCGGCAGGTCCTGGCCGATCAGCGGCAGCAGGTCGCGCAGCACCGGGCTCGGCCCGTCGGCGCGGTCCACCAGCACCACCCCCGGCCGACGGCGCGCCATGTGCCGCAACAGATCGCGGGAGACGGCCGCGAGATCACCCTCCCCGCCGAGCGCGTCCGCGAGCCGCCGGGCGAGGTGCCCCTCCGCCACCCCGAACGCGCTGGCCACCTCCCAGGCCCGACGGTTCAGATCCTCGGGAGGCGCGTGGTCCAGCGCGAACAGCCGGCCCAGCACGTGCCCCAGCTCCGGCTCGTCGGCGCGGGCCTCGAGCATCCAGGCCGAGCCGCGCTCGTGCAGATCGATCAGCAGCTCCGAGGCGAGCCGTGTGGCGCCGGCGCCCGACGCGCCCACGAGCACGGTGCCGTGGCACGTCCGTCGCCGGCAGACCTGCTCGAAGCGCGCGTGCAGCGACGCCAGCTCCCGGTCCCGACCGCGGAACGGCGTGCTCCGGATGGACGCGAGGTGCGCCGCAGCCTCGAGGATCAGCTCCGGGCGCGCCCGGGGGGCCGGCTCACCGAAGCGCCCCGGCGTCCAGGAGGTCACCTCCGCGCGGGACGTGGCGTCCTCGAGCGAGGTCATCAGCGTCGCCTCGTCGTCCAGATCGCCCTCCAGCGCCTCCAGATCGAGCGCGGCGAGCGCGGCGTTCGGGTACCGGTCGGCCGGATCCTTGGCCAGCAGGTGCGCGATCCACGCCTCGACCCCGGGCGGGACGGTCACGCGCGGGCGCAGCGGCGGTGGCTGCTGCTGCTCGTGGGCGCGTCGGTACGCATCCACCGAGTCCCCACGGAACGGCGCGCGCCCGGTCAGCAACGTCGTCGCGAGGCAGCCGACGGCGTACAGGTCGGTCCAGGGCCCGAAGGTCCACCACTGGCCCCGCCACTGCTCCGGCGCCATGGTGGTCGGCGTCCCCGCCACCCGGAGCCGGCCCCGCCCGCGACCGAGGATCGCGGCGATCCCGAAGTCGAGCAACACGACCTGCTGGCGCTCCTCGTCCCACAGCACGTTCTCCGGCTTCAGGTCGAGGTGGACCACGTCGCGCGCGTGCGCGTAGGACAGGGCGCGCAGCAGCTGCAGCAGCATCCTGCGGACCTCGGGCCAGGGCCGCTTGCCGGCCAGGGACTGCAGCGACACGCCCGAGACCTCCGCCATCGCGAAGTAGGGGCTGCCGCGGACCAGGCGCCCGTCGGAGCACAGCTCGGCGACGCGATCCACGACGCCGTGGTCCAGGATGGGCACGATGCCGGGGTGATCGAGGCGGGCCAGGGTGCGGATCTCGTCCTGGACCAGCCGCACCCGACGTGGGTGGCGGGCCGACTCCGCGGTCAGGACCTTCACGGCCACCGGCGCACCGACCACGTGGTGGCGGCCCGCGTAGACCACCCCCATCGAGCCAGCGCCGAGCTCGCGCTCGAGGTCGAAGCCGTCGAGCACCAGCGGCAGGTCGCTCCAGTCCAGCCGCGCGAGCTCGTCGGCCACCCGCTCGGCCGCGTCCACCCGACCGTGCGCCTCGTGGAGGGCCAACGCCAGTCGCCACGCCCGAGCGGCGCGCAGCCCCCAGCCAGGCCGGGTCGCGGCGGCCCGCGCGGCCTGCTCGAGGAAGTCGGACAGCTCGATGTGGACCGGGCGGAGCTGGACCACGATCGCGTCGACGTAGCCATGGTGCTCGTCCCACGCCTCGGCATCGCCCGCGCGCCCGGCGCACGCGAGCAACAGCCCTCTCGCGGCCAGATGGCGCTCGGACATCAGCGAGCGGTCGTCGTCCTCGAGCACCTGCCGCGCACCATGCTCGGCCAGCGCCGTCTCCCCGCGGGCGAACCGCACCCGCGCCAGGTTCATCACGGGGATCCAGGCGCGAACGGTTCCCCGGAGCTCCTCGACGACGGCGACCAGGAGCTGCTCGGCCTCCTCGAGCCGACCCACGTGGAGCCAGGCGTCGGCGAGATCGTTGAGCAGGTGCGGGGTCCGGAGGCCGACCTCCTCCGCGAGGGTCACCGCCGCCTCGAGGTCCGCGGCGGCGCCGTCGGTCTCGCCGCGGGCCGATCGGAGCGAGGCGCTCAGCTGGTGGGCGCGGACCAGGGTCGCCCGGGCGTCGAGCTCCCGGCACACGCGCATCAGCTCCGCGAGCAGCGGCTCGGACCGCTCGAGCTCGCCGAGGTGGTGCAGCGTCCGGGCGAGGCCCAGCAGCGATCGCGTGAGGAACGAGGGGTCGGGATGGGCGCGCGCAGCCTCCAGCGCGGCCTCATAGATGGGGAGGGACGAGCGCCAGTCCCCTTGGATCGGCCCGCGCAGGAACCCGAGCTGGAGCAACGCGTCGACGTGAGCCGGACGACGCGTGGCCTCCACGAGCACCCGCTCCGCCTCCTCGTAGGCCAGCTCCGTGAGGAGCGCCGAACCCAGCCGCGCGAGGGCCTCCGAGCGGACCACACCCTCGGCGCGCTCGGCCAGCCGCCGCGCCTCCTCCGTGCGGGGTGGGAGGTCGGCCGCGACGTCCACCCGCATCCGCGTCAGCGCCAGCTCCACGACCTCGGGAGCGTCCTCCGGCAGGCCCCGCACCGCCAGCGACCAGCCCTCGAGCGCCGTCCGCGCCTCGACGAAGTCACGGCGGAGGGAAGCGGCGCCGATCCGGCGCAGACGGTCGTCGTTCGCGGACATCTAGCAGGTGGCGATGGCGCGGACGGCGAGCCCGAGCCGCAGCTGGCGGGTGCCCACACGACGCTCGATCAGCCGGGCCGCCAGGCCCTCCCCCACGTCGGCCATGGCGGCCCGCGCCCGATGGATGTGGACGTCGACCGTCTTCGACTCGATGCGGAGCATGCGCGCGAGCTCCTCCCGGTCGATCCACCCGTCGGCGTCGGGCTCGTTCGCGAGCCGCGCCAGCGTGAGGAGCAGGTAGAGGAAGCTACGGGCCTTGAGCCGGTGGGTCTGGCCGCCCGTCGTCAGGTCCATCTCCACGTACTCCTCGTCGGAGGACACGCGGAACACGAGCTCGGGGGGCGCGTCGACCCCCACGGTGGGCGTGGACGCGACGCCGGTGGGCAGCCGCAGCACCCAGGCGCGGCCGGCCGCGGTGACGGTCTCGCCGTCGCGCACCACGCGCAGATCGCCGTCCTCCTCCACCCGCCACAGCCCGTCGCTCTCCCGGAACACCGCGACCTCGGCGGTCGTCGCGTCCGGCAGCAACATCAGGTCCCCGTCGGCCGCGACCACCTCGGTCTCGCTGCATGCACACGCCCGCGGCGGCCCCGCATCCGTCAGGGTCCACGCCAGATCCGGGCCCGCGAGCCACAGCGACGACCCGAGCTGGAGCACGACGCGCTCCCCGTGCCCCACGCGCCGCCCGTCCACGAACGTCCCGTTCCGGCTGCCGAGGTCGCGCACGGTCCAGTGGTGCCCGTCCCAGGCGAAGGCGGCGTGCTGCGCGCTCACGCGGGAATCTCGGACGATCAGCGCGTTCTCGTGCGACCGGCCCGCCGTGGACCGAGCGCCGAGCGCCGAGATCTCCCCGCTCGCGGAACGAAGCAGCCCCATGACCCCGCAGGGTAGCCCGATCCGACCTCGTCGGTGGCGCTTCCCACGCTCGGCGGTGTCCAGCTGACGGGAGGGACCGTGTCGGACGACCCGTTGCTCGAGGAACTGGACCTGGACGTGCCCCGGCCCCCGCGGGGGATGGCACCGCCCATCGTGCTGGGCCTGTTGGCGGTGACCTTCGCGCTGGGCTTCGTGACGGGTGGCTGGACCGCCACCGAGAAGCCGTCCGAGGAGCCGGTCGCGGTTGTGCAGCCAGCATCCCCCGCGGCCGAGGCGCCAGCGCCGGTCGCGGCCGCGCCGGACACCACTCCGGTGGCGACCACCCCAGTCGCCGCGGTGGAGCCGCCCCCGAAGCGCGCCCGCCCGCGCCGGCCCAGCTCACCACCGCCCGCGTCCCCGGAGCCGCCGCCCGTGGCGCCCGCGTCGCCCGAGCCCCCGAAGGCGAGCCTGCGTTCTCGCCCGCCACCGCCCGCGGCCACCGTCCGCTCGGGTCCTCGGTCGGGCTGAGCTGTCGCGAGATCTCGGACACACCGCGCGACCGGTCCGACACCCACGTCGCGGCCACGCACTGCCGCACATCAACGACGTAGGAACAACCACGATGATCACGTGGCACGAGGTGTGCTTCGGACCGCGGCGGAGGTTGTCCTGCTCGCTCGCGTCCTGCTGCTGTCCTGCCTGTTCCCTTCCACGGCGTTCGCCGGCTCGTCCGGTTCGCACGCCACGCTCGTCGGGCTCGGCTCGTTCGGGGCGAGGTCGCGCTCGGCGTGGGCGGGGCCGTCACCGGGGCCGCGATCGGGGCCTCCACCTGCGGGGACGCCTTCGAGTGCTGGAGCCCGCTCATCGGCGCCTCTCTCGGGTTCGCCAGCGGCGTCGCGGCCGGGGGCTTCGTGGGCACCGGGGTCAGCGCCCACCTCACCCACGAGCGCGCCGGACGCGCCCTGCTCGGCTCCACCCTCGGTCTCGGCGCGGGGGTCGGCGTGATGGCCCTGGGTGTGGCCAGCTCCTCGGGCGAGGTCATGCTGCTCGGCGTAGGGGTCGCGGTGGTCGGCGTCCCCGTCGGCGGTGCCATCGCCGTCGCCACCGACCGTCACGTGGCCGTGCTCCCCGACGTCCGACGGGACGGCGGTGGGCTCCGGATCACGGGCACGTTCTGAGGAGCGATGGGGGGTTAGGAGGCCGCATGCATCCCCACGTCGCCGTCATCGATCCGGGCATGCGCGTCGCCGAGCTGGACTGCTTCAACCGCATGGCCCGCCGCGCCCCGCTCCCGCTGACCTACCACGCGCCTGCGCTGTTCGGGCTCGACAGCCTGCGCCGCGCGGAGGACGACCTGCGCGGCATCGTCATCTTCGGGTCGGGAGCGTCGGTCCACGACGATCTGCCCTGGCAGCACGAGCTGAAGGCCTGGCTGCTCCCTCGCCTTCGCGCGGGCGTCCCCACCCTGGGCCTGTGCTACGGCCACCAGCTCGTCGCGACGCTGCTCGGGGGGGAGGTGGGCTTCCTCCACGAGGACCACCACAAGGAGCTCGGCCGCCGCGTGGTCCCCCTGAAGGCGACCGCCGCCTGGGACGCGTGCGCGCCGGGCCTCGTGGTGAGCCATCGCGAGGCCGTGGTGCGCGTCCCCGACGAGGTCGACGTGGTCGGCAGCACCGAGGCCTGCGCCGTCGACGCCTTCGCGCACCGGCGGCTCCCCATCTACGGCTTCCAGGCGCACCCCGAGGCGACCGAGGCCTTCCTGCACAACAACAGCGTGCCCTGGCCCTGCGAGACCGAGCGCCTGGCGGAGGGGCACGTCCTGGTCGACGGCTTCCTGCAGCGTGTCGTGGCCGGGCGTAGGATGCGCGCATGATCACGCTGCTCCTGTCCGTCGCCTTCGCCGAGGATCCCCCGATGAAGCTGACCAGCACGTCGTTCGCCGCCGGGGGCGAGATCCCCGCCGTCCACACCTGCGAAGGCGAGGACCGTAGCCCCGCGCTCGCCTGGTCCGACCTGCCCGCCGGCACGAAGAGCCTGGCGCTCATCGTGGACGACCCGGACGCGCCGGACCCCGCGGCCCCGAAGATGACCTGGGTCCACTGGGTGCTCTACGATCTCCCCGTGACGTCCACCGGCCTCGACGCCGGCGTGACCACGCTCCCCGACGGCACCCGGCAAGGGAAGAACGACTGGAAGCGCACCGGCTACGGCGGCCCCTGCCCGCCGATCGGCCGCCATCGGTACGTCCACCAGCTCTATGCGCTGGACGTCGTGCTCGACGACCTGCACGAGCCCACCAAGGTCCAGCTCCTGAAGGCGATGGAGGGGCACGTCCTCGCGAAGGTGGAGTTGATCGGGACGTACCAGAAGACGAAGTAGGCCGGGGTGGCCATCGGCGGACGGGGGATGTGATGGTGGACCATGCTCCCCCTGCTCGCGACCCAGCCCTTCGCCATCCAGATCCTCGACCGCGCCGGGAACCCGGCCCCCTGCGTCGAGCTCCGCACGACCGACGACCAGGTGCTCCGGAGCGACCCCACCGGATGGGTCGCGTTCGACGAGCCCGGCCTGATGGACGAGCGGGTGTGGTTCCACCTGTCCTCCGACGCGTACTCGGTACCCCCCGACTTCTTCGGCTACGAGGGCGTCGGGCTCGACATCAGCTCGGGCGGTCGCGCGGAGGTCCGCGTGGACCGGGATCGTGCGCCCGGCGCCTGCAACGAGCCCGACCACCGG
>JACKER010000082.1 GCA_020632925.1 Alphaproteobacteria bacterium
CCTTCCTGCCGTACCCGGAGTGGACCGACGGGGGGATGGTGGCCTTCCCGTTCCGCACGGTGGCGATGGTGGCGGGGCTGCTGGTCGCGATGCTCGTGTCGCGGGCCACGGCGTCCGTCGACCCGCCGGTCCCGCTCTCGGCGCTCTCCGAGAAGCGCTGACACGAACCCGGTCCGACCCGCTCACTCGAGCGGGAGCCCCCACTCGTCCACGGGTCCAGGCTCCGGCTCCCGGGGCGGTATCTCCAACATCCGGCGATACTCCGCAGCGAGATCGTCCGCTATCGATTGGAGACGGGGAGGCACTCCGTCCATCATGAAGACGAAGACGTTGTCGACGGGTTCACCCCTGCCCTGGTGGACGATCGCCCCCTGCGAGTCGAGCACGGTCACTCGGACCTCGGTGCCGGGCATGGCCCAACATCCGATGATCCGAAGGCCCCCCGCCACCTCGGGCACCAGGGCCCATTCACCGCGGATACTCCCGTCACAGGACACAGAGCCACCGTGGCCACTGACGGGTGGCAGGTCGATGACATAGTCACCCGCACGAAGCCCCGGCGCGCCCACCGTGGCCTGACACACCACTGCGGTGGTGGCTCGCATCTCTCGGTCGATGAGTCCATCGATGGAGATGTCGTAGGCGCCGGCCGGCCAGTCCCAACGTTCGTCGAACACCAGCCAGACTTGCGGTGGCAAGCGGTAGAGGAGGATTTCGCCGTGCTCGTCGGTGTCCTCCACCTCGGTGTTCTCCACCTCGACGTGGCTGGTCGGGGTCGGACTGAACGAGGCTTCGGGCACGACCGGTGCGCGAGCGTGACCGCAGGCCAGCAGATGGCACCACCAAAGAAGGAGGATGATGTTCGGCATGGTCGCTCACTGTTTTCCTGGTTCGGGGTCGTCCGCCTCGATCGGAAGTCCGAACTCGTCGACGGGCCCCTCCCACTCCGGTCGACCTCCGCGCTCGACCAGATGGGCCAGGTCCTCGGCGTAGGAACTGAGCATCGGTGGAACCGGTCCGAGGAACACGACGTCGACCAGTGGCTTCACCTCCACATCATGGATCACGGTGCCGCTGGCATCGATCACGCGAACCCGGACCTCCACGTCTGGTTTCGGCAGGACGTCGATGATCGTCAAGCCTCCGACGAGCTCGGGCCGCGGGAACCACTCGGCGTTCACGTCCTTCGAACAGACAGCCCTGGTCACGCCGGCGCTCTCCGAGTACTCGATGTCGATGGCGTAGGTGCCAGCTTCGTGCCCCGGTTCGTGGATCTGCCCTTCACACACCACGTCCACCGGCCGCTCGGAACCGAAGTCGAACAGCCCGTCGACCCTCACGCGGTAGGAGCCGGGTGGCCAGCCCCACCCCTCGTCGAAGACGACCAGGGTGTGCGCGCTGATTCTGGTACCAACCGGCCTTTCCTCGTCCACCAGCGTTCCTTCGTCCCATGACCCATCCGTCATCCGATCAGAGCGTGCCTCCATCGGAGGTTCCGCGTCCTTGGACTGGGATGGAGCAACCGCCGGATGAGCCGGGTGTCCACAGCCCAGCGAGCCGATGAGCGTCCAGAGAGGGGTCACGGTCTGATCGTAGCATGGTCGCCGCTCTCGACCTCGCATGCCCAGGTGGGTGACGTCCGCGGAGAGCGCGCGCCTTCGTGAGGAGCCGACCGTCGGGCGCGTCCGGTAGGGCCGGTCGGCGCTGGCCGAGAAGCGGTGATACGGCGCGGTCTGCCGGAGGCCACCGCATGTCGCGCTTCGTCACCCGTCCGCTGGGCAGCCCGCCCTGGCCCTGCATCGATCCCTTCCTGTTCTGCGTGCACCACGTGGACGCCTACCCGAAGGGGAACGGCGCCTTCGGGCCCGCCGCGCCGCTGTCCGGCCGCCAGATCGGCCAGGACTTCGCGGGGAAGGACGGCTGGAACATGTACCACGGGAGCGCCATCCCGGGCTTTCCCCCGCACCCGCACCGCGGCTTCGAGACGGTGACCGTGATGCGGCGCGGGCTGGTGGACCACTCGGACTCGCTGGGAGCTGCCGCTCGCTTCGGTCCGGGCGACGTCCAGTGGATGACGGCGGGCAAGGGCATCGTGCACAGCGAGATGTTCCCGCTGCTCGACGCGTCCGCCCCCAACCCGCTCGAGCTGTTCCAGATCTGGATCAACCTGCCGCCCGAAGACAAGATGGTGGACCCGCACTTCTCGATGCTCTGGGGCGAGACGGTCCCGCGCGTCGAGGCCGATGGCGTCGAGGTCGTCGTGGTCGCCGGCGCGCTCGGGGAGCAGCGGCCACCGTCACCCCCGCCGAAGAGCTGGGCCTCGCGTCCGGACAGTCACGTCGCCATCTGGACCATCCGCCTGGCGCCCGGTGCGCGCCTGCTGCTGCCCGCGGTCGCGGAGGGCGTCGTGCGCACGCTGCACGTCTTCGCGGGAGCCGGCCTGAAGGCGTCCGGCGAGGCCATCGCGACCTCCACCGCCGTCTTCGCGCAGGACCCGGGCGAGATCGAGCTCGTGAACGGACCGGTGGCGTCCGAGGTGCTGCTGCTCCAGGGCAGGCCGATCGGGCGCCCGGTCGCGCAGTACGGCCCGTTCGTGATGTCGAACCGCGCGGAGATCGTCGCCGCCTTCGAGGACTACCAGCGGACGCGCTTCGGAGGGTGGCCGTGGCCGAGCGACGAGCCGGTGCACGCGCCGGACGCCGGTCGGTTCGCGAGGTACCCCGACGGCTCGGTCGCCCGCCCGCCGGAGTGAGGCTCAGGCCGTGGGCACACCCTCGGCCCGCAGCCTCTCGCGCAGGCGCTGGCGCTCGGACGCCTCGTGCAGGTGCACGATGTACTCCCAGCCGTCGCAGGTGATGCCCAGGCCGTAGCCGATGAGCGTCGTCGTGTCCCGGACCCGCGTGATCCGGGACCACGGCAGCACGTTGGTCGTGATGACCTTCACGACGAGCGCGTCGGGCCGCGCGTCTACGCTGGCGTAGAGGTTGTTGCTCGCGAGGACGAAGAAGGGGAGCCAGGCGGGCCGCGACTGGGTCCCCTTGATGTCGAAGGCATCGGACATGCCCCCAGCCTACCAGTCCTCGTGGCTGCAAGAGGACTACGGGGATGCAGGATCCATCCTGCGGATCAGCGTCTCCACGTGCTCGACCTCCTGCCAACGCCAGCGCTCCAAGAGGTCGCGCGCTGCGCTCGACAGACCCGGCTGGGCCTCCGCCTGCAGGTAGGGGGCGGTCAGGGCCTCGACCATCGGCTTCAGGAGGTAGTGGTGCGACAGCGGCTCCGGCTCTTTCGGGGCAGCCGCCTCCTTCGGCACGAGGACGCCCTCGATCCTGGCCGGCCACGGCGCTTGCAGGTCGAGCTCGAGCTGTCCTGTCCTCCCGTTCACCAGGAGGTGACACCCGAGACCTTCCGTTGCGTGGACCGTCCACGATCCGTCCTGCGCGCGGGCGCTGCGGCATCCGCCCTTCGCCGTGACCCACACCCCCGTGCTCGGCGTGGTCGCGAGAGGCAGGACCACCTCCACGACGGGTCCGAACGCACAAGCGACCTGGCCCGCTTCGGCCGTCGAGCCCCAGGAGAGCACGGCCACGGGCAGCCCCAGCCGCGCGTCCTCCCGGCGGACGGTCGCCGACCGCTCCACGTCGCGCTTCGCCACGGCCGCCAGCGTCCCCTGGTCCGCGTGGACGTGGCGCAGCCCATCGACGACGACCGCGCCCAGCTCGAGGCCCTCGGGCACCGGGCACGAGACCATCGCACCATGCTCGGCCGTCGCGAGGGCCAGGGTGGCCTCGAGCAACGGCGTGAGCGGTGGTAGCGCATCGCCCGCCATCCTCCTCCCCAAGGCAGTCTATCCGCCGGTTCCGGCGTCGTCCGGCCGTCGTGCTACCGTCGATGCCCTGGAGGAGCCGTGTGGCTGTACGCGCTGGTTCTCGCTGCCCGGTCCGCGCCCGTGGTGCTGGACCTCGGGGAGGAGGAGCCCGCCGTCGGCCCCTTCCGGCTGCTGGACCACGGCTGCTCCTGGGAATACCGGCACCCCGGAGAGCCGCCGGCGCCGTGCCTCCTCACCCCCCTGGCGCCGGCCAGGGTGTGGGTGGCGTTCTCGGCGCCGCTGTCCGACGGCGGCTTCGAGGGTTGGGGTGTGGCTCCCGAGGCGGGGGCGCGCTTCGTCCGCGCGGGGTCCGAGGTGCTGGTCGAGGGCGACTTCGCGCTGAACAAGCGGTACACCCTCACCGTCCCGGCGTCCCAGACCGACGTCCACGGCGCCGTGCTCGGCGAGAAGCTGCGTCTGCCGTTCGAGTTCTCCTCCGTCGAGCTCCACACCGATTGGGTCGTCACCGAACCCTCCCCGCCTCGGACCCACAGCGGTCGCACACTCCGGTTCCTGGGGGACCAGGCGGAGGATGGGGTGGTGTTGGACGCCGATGGGGAGCTCGTGGTCTGGCTCGCCGCGCCGGGTCACCGCTCCGTCGATCTGGTCGTGCGCGACGGCGCCCGCCAGGTCGGTCGAGCGACCCTGAAGCCCGACCGAACCGGCTGGATCCGCATCGATCTCGCGCCCTGGGTCGGCACCGAGCGGACAGGGTCGTTCCACGTGATTGCGGACGCCTGCGACTCGCGCAGGGTCGCCTGCCACGCCGACGTCGACGTGCGCATCACACGGCTCCGGGTCGTGGTGGCCCCAGATCGTCGGGAGCTGGTGGCGTGGGTCACGAGGCTCGCCGACGGCGCACCGGTGGAGGGTGCACGTGTGGAGGTCGACGGGTTCTCCACGTCCACCGGTCCCGACGGACTCGCGCGCGTGCCGGTCTCCAGGGAGAGAGGGCGGCCCGAGCCGATGGTGGTGCGCCTCGGACAGGACGAGCTCACGATGGACGTCGGCGGAATGGGTGGGCGGCTCCGAGACCACGTGGCCATCACCGCGATCTCCGATCGGGGCGCCTATCGACCGGGGGAGACCGTCCACGTGAAGGGGTGGGTTCGGCTCGAGCACTTCGGTGACCCACCCTCCGTCCACCCGCTGGGCACCTACTTCGACCAGGTGCGCTGGCGGCTCGGGAGCGCCACTGGCACCGTCCCGCTCTCGCACGCCGGGAGCTTCGACGTCGCGTTCCCGTTCCCCGCGACCACTGGAGGGAGCCGCGAGCTGAAGCTGCGGCTGGAGGTGGTGGAGCGCTGGGGCGGCCGGTACCTCACCCTCCTGCCGGCCGAGCCCGAGCCGGCCGAGCTGTCGCTGGCCACCGAGCTGTCTCCGCGGGGCGATGGAGGCCGCGTCGAGGTGGTCGCGAGCGATGTCGCGGGCGCACCGGTGGGCGGTCTGGACGTGACCGTGGAGGTCAGGGCGTACGCCAGCGGCGTTCGTCCGCCCGGCGCCCCCTGGCCCTTCGACTTCCAGGTGGGTTGGGCGGACGAAGTGCGCGAGCGGGTCCAAGCGACCACCGACGCGGAGGGTCGCGCGATCGTCGATGTCCGCCTCCAGGGAGCTTCCTCCGCCGTCGAGATGGCGGTCGTGGCCTCCGCCGTCGATCGCCGCGGCCACCCGGTGGTCGGGAGCACCACCGGGACGGTGGGCGTCCCCGAGGTGCTGGTCGGGCTCCGGGTGCCCAACAAGGCCGAGCCCGGGGAGGCGTTTCCCGTCGAGGTCCTGGCCGTGGACACGAACGGGGACCCGGTCCCCGGTGCGCGAGTCGAGGTGTGGGCACGACCGGCCACTGCTCGCGGCGCGGTGGAGGCGGTCACCTGCGAGCCCACACTGGACGATCGGGGCCGCGGCCGCTGCACCTTCGTCGGCGCGTCCAGCCTGACGGTCGAAGCCCGAGTCCTCGGTGACCCGGGGGCGACGTCCAGGGCCCGCGCTTGGGTGAACGTGTTGGGTGGCCGGCCACCACAGCCCGCGCGGGTCGCGCTCGCTGGACCGACGAGCGGGGTGGCGGACGGCGTCGCCCACCTCGAGCTCGGTGGGCGGCGCCCGGCCAACGGCCTGTGGACCGTGAGCCACCACGGCGGACAGGGGTTGGGCACGTTCCGGCTCGAAGGGCCCGACGATCAGGTCGACGTGCCCCTGACCGCCGCGCTGGCGCCGGCCGCGGAGCTCGCGCTCTTCCTCGTGGGCCCCAGCACCTACGTCGTGGACCGCGTCTCCCTCGTCGTGGACGATCCGACCCGGCGGCTCGAGGTCGGGGTGGAGCCCCGCGCGGTGGGGGCCGGCGAGGCGACGCTGGAGGTGGCGATCCACCGGCCGGGGGGCGAGCCCGTCGCGGGGGCGGAGGTCGTGGTGTCCGTCGTCGACGATCGGGCGCCGCCTGCCTCGGACGACGACCCGCTGCTGGGGGTCCTGGACGACGAGCCACCCTCCGACCCGGGCCCCTTGGTCCTGGCGCTGCCGGGCGACCCACCTCCTCTGCCGTACCTCCCCGACGTGCCCACGGTCCTGTTCACGACCGTGGTGGTCGGAGCCGACGGAACGGCCTCGATCCCCGTTCGACTCCCCGACCTGCGCGCTCGCTACCGGGTGACCGTGCTCGCGGCGGACGACGACCACGCCTTCGGGATCGCGACCACGACGCTGCGGGCGCCGTAGGCGGACTACCAGTCGGTGTCCTTGTAGTCCTTGAAGAAGCGACCCCAGGGGTGCTCGCCCGTGAGATGCCCGACGAACACCGGGTCGCAGATGCGGGCCGCGCCGTCGACGATGTCCAGCGGCGGGTGGAAGCCGTGCATCTCGCGCTTCTCCTCCGCCTTGGCCGCGGGGTCCTCGTCCGTCACCCAGCCCGTGTCCACGCTGTTCATGTGGATGCCGTCCGCGACGTAGTCGGCCGCCGACGTCCGCGTCAGCATGTTCAGCGCCGCCTTCGCCATGTTCGTGTGCGGGTGCCGGTCGGTCTTCATCGTCCGATAGAACTGCCCCTCCATCGCCGAGACGTTCACGATGTGCCCGTCGCGGGTGCCCGCGCGCAGGAAGAGCGGCTTGAGGCGCGCGCAGAGCACGAACGGCGCGACCGCGTTCACGAGGTGGACCTCGAGGAGCTCGATGGTGGGCACCTCCGCGAGCTTGAGCCGCCAGGAGTTCACCGTCCGCAGGTCGATCTGCTGGAGATCCTGGTCGAGCCGACCCGCGGGGAAGAGGTGCCCGCCGGACTGCAGGTCCTCGGGCAGCAGCGCGAGCTGGGTCATCCGCGCGCTCGGCGCCACCAGCTCGGGCACGAGCGCACCCTCGGTCTCCCCGAGCGGCAGCGCCTCGCCGTCCATGAGGTGCTGGTAGAACCCGGGCGGGCGCCGCACCGTCTGGCAGGCGTTGTTGATGAGGACGTCGAGCCGATCGAGCTCCTGGAGCAGGCGCGTGCACAGGGCCTCGACGGACGGCGTGTGCCGCAGGTCGATGCCCCACACGTGCACGCGGTCGCGCCACTCCTCGAAGTCCACCTCGGCCGCGAAGCGTCGCGCGGCGTCCCGGGGGAAGCGCGTGGTCACGTGCACCGCTGCGCCCGCACGCAGGAGCAGGATGGCCGTCTGGTACCCGATCTTGACGCGCCCGCCGGTCACGATGGCGACCCGACCGCGCAGATCCGCCGTCTGCGAGCGCTTGGCGAAGCTCGCGTCCCCGCAGGTCCGGCACATCTGGTCGTAGAAGGCGTGGACCTCGGTGTAGGGCGCGCGGCACACGTAGCAGACGCGGGCCTCGGACAGCTCGCCCAGCGGCTCGTCGGGCAGCTCCTCGCCGCGCTTGCGGGGCGTGAGGAACAGCGGCGCGGCGCGATCGACCCGGATGCGCGTGCGATCGAGCAGCTGGCGGTCGGCCTCGCGTCGCGCGTTCTTCGCTTCCTTGCGCTTGCTGCGGTTGACCGCGCGCTTGTCCTTCTCGTCCGGGCGCGAGACCCGCCCTGCCGCGATCAGCAGCCGAAGACGCAGGTCGTCGGGCAGCTCGCTGAGCGGGCCGCGGTCCTCCGCGAGGCGCTCCAGCCAGGCGGCGATGCGTTCGGCTTCGTCGGGATCGAGCTTGGACACGACGCCCTGCTATCCTCCTCGCGACCTCGTCAGGGAGCCCCGATGTCCGACGACGCGCGATGGCAGGCCGATCCGGAGGGCTTCTGGCGGGAGCGGGCGCGGGCGATCGCCTGGTTCGAGGAGCCGACCACGACGCTCGAGCGGCACGCCGACGGCTCGTGGACCTGGTTCCCCGACGGCGCGATCAACGTCTGCCACCTCGCGCTCGACCACCACGTGGAGCACGGTCGCGCCGAGCAGATCGCGCTGATCTGGGACTCGCCCGTCACGGGGACGGTGAAGCGCTGGACGTACCGGGAGCTGCGGGACGAGGTGGCGAAGCTGGCGGGCGGCCTGCGCGCGCTCGGCGTCGAACGGGGCGATCGGGTCGTGCTCTACCTGCCGATGGTGCCCGAGGCGGTGATGGCGATGCTGGCCTGCGCGCGGCTGGGCGCGGTCCACAGCGTCGTGTTCGGCGGGTTCGCGCCCCCGGAGCTCGCGGCCCGCATCGACGACGCGAAGCCCCGCGTCCTGCTGACGGCGAGCTGCGGCATCGAGGGGAGCAAGGTCCTGCCCTACGTCCCGCTGGTGCGCGAGGCGCTCGCGGCGGCGGACCACGCGGTGGAGGCGGTCGTCGTGCTCGAGCGCGAGCAGGTCCCGGTGGCGCTGCACGACCGCGAGCTCGACTGGCACACGCTCGTGGCCACGGCCCGGCCCGCCGACCCCGTGCCCGTCGCCGGGAGCGACCCGCTCTACGTCCTGTACACGTCCGGCACCACGGG
>JACKER010000083.1 GCA_020632925.1 Alphaproteobacteria bacterium
CAACAACTCGTCGAAGTCGCCTGTCGCGATGCGGATGTACGGTTCCACCAGGGGATCGTAGGGTGCGAAGAAGGATGCAGAGACGAGCTCACCGTGCATCGTCCGCAGTCGTCGCCTTGGGGACAGGTAGACGGGCACACGCATCGGGAACTCGACTTCCCGTCGCAGCCAGGGCGCGTAGCGCAGGATCGCTTCCCCGACCTCCTTCCTCCCGCGGCGCGTCACGATCCGAAGTCCGCTACGGCCATACCCGCTCTCTTCCGGCGGGTCTCCGGGTGGGTTCGTCCGGGCGGATGTCGAGCTGATTCCTTCGGCGGGTTCCTGGGTATGCAACCGACCCTCGGGCGCTTCGCTCGTCGGCCCTCGCGTCTTGGCTTCTTCTTTCCCTTCTTCGGGCGCCATGGGTTTCTCCCTGCATCGCTCGATGCCACACCGTATCATGCAAGCGCGGGGTCGGAGCCTTCTTCCAGCCTCTCCTTCCCTGCGCTCCTCCTCGTCTTTCTCCTCCTCCGCGGTGCTCCGCGGTGCTTCGATGCTCCGCGTTGAAGAGCCGAGCTGACACGCTGTGCCAGCGGTTCCGATCGTCGCCAAGGCGCCATCCACACCCGGTACGTCGAGTCGTGCTGATCACCGGCAGAGGCGGGCCACTTCGTGCTCCACGGAGCTGGCTGCCTGCTTCGAGACCTCGCCCCGGCACCCTGCCTCCAGCACGCTGCCCGGACACCGCTCGCGACGCCGAGCACCGCGTCCAGCACGTCCCGGACGGTTTGCGCGGGGAGCCCGAGGCCGGAACCGAGCGCGATCAGAGCGTCGCGCTGGACCTCGCTCACGTGGCCGCCCACCTGGGATGCCCTTGGCACCGAGTTCCGAGTTGACTACGAAGCCATCCTCCCTCGGCGAGACTCGACCGCACTTCGACAATCCACGAGCAAAATCACGTCCCATGGGATTGCGAATGCCAGGTTTCTCTACGGGTTTCGTCGTGGCCAGCGACCCGTTTCTCGCGACCGACCTCCTCGCTGGAACCATCCGCGAAACGTTGCCATCGGGCAGCATCGTGACTGTCGGGTTCGTTCACGTACCGAAGCCGTCCAATGTCCTTCAGGCTCGAGCCGGGACGTTCCGAATCCGCGAAGCTCAGGGGATCTACCGGCATAGGCTCGGTGAGCCGCTACGATCGCTCTCACCTCCACGGGAGTTCTGCGCCTTTGGGATGCATGACCTACATGTTTGCATGTCCAGGGTTCGGCAGGGGCGTGATGATCGAGAGCCGTTCGCATCAGGCAGCACGCTTCGGGCTCCGTGCGCTCGGACGCCACCCCGTGATCTCGAGCACGCTCCGCTCGAGCTCAGCCCAGCGGCCGCTCTTCGCATGAGCGCGTAGATGCAGGATTCCCTCGGCGTGTTCCTCGGTCCACGTGATGCTCGCGCCCTTCATCCGCAGGTTGATGACCCTGCGCACAGCAGACTCCACCGCTCCGCTTCCGATGGGTCGCTTCTCATCTCGGAACGCTGCATATCGGAGGCGTTCACGGTTCCTGGCCCAGTACTCCGACTCCGTCTCCATGTCCGCGTCCTTCCGGGTCCCGATCACGCGGACGACATCCTCGATGGCCTCGATGTCGCCGGCCTTGAGGCGCCGCTTCTGCTCGTGCAGCCACTCGAGCCGGAGGTCCTCGCCCCATCGAGTCTGCGTCTTCGAGAGCTCCGTCAGCCGCTCCACGACGTGGAAGTAGTCCACGATCTCGTGGAACCGCTCCTCTGGAAGAGACAGAGCCTGCCGGAGCGCGTCTGTTCGACGCCAGATCCACTTCGCGCCGTCAGCAACGAAAACCACCGACTCCGCGTGATGGGCTCCCATCCGCAGCAGGTGGAACCGGAGCAGCTCGAACACAGCGTCCGCGTTCCCCAGCGTCCCGTCGATCACCGTGGGAACGAGCCGGTCTCGGCGCCCTTCCTCATCCACCACGTAGAGGGTGAGGACCTTGGGCTCGCGCCACTCGGTTTCGAAGTGCTTGCGCCCGCCCGCTCTCGGACGACCGGCCACCCGCTTGCGGATGTTGACGCGCCCGCCATCGACCGCGGCGACGACACGGCGACCCGCGAAGGGCCCGTCATTCACGCCCTCCTCGAGGGCCCGCATCGCGTGTCGTCGAGCACGCAGGGCGTCGTCCGTCACCAGATACGTCAGGCGCAGGGCGGCCTTGTGGTCGATCACCACGCCGCCTTCCGCGAGGAGATCCCGAGCGGAGTCCACCGAGTTCGCCTCACAGACCGCACGACTGACGAGGAGACGCAACGCCGGAGTGCTACGACCGACGATGCCGAGCTGGTCCAGGACCGGGTACACACCCGTCCCGTCCTTCCCGCGCTTCTCGAGCTTCACCGTCCCTCTTGGCCGACTGCTCGCATAGGGGGTCTCCACGTGGATGACCTGCCCACCGAGCGTTCGGATGGGCGTCCTCCGCTTTCGCTCGGTGCGGATGTCGATTCCGCGCAGATCGGCCTTTGCCCTCACCCTCGCCAGAGCCTCCTTTCGACGACCCTCATCATCGGAGATGCTCTGAATGACGCGCTCCGTCATCGCGGCGGCAAGCTCGCGCGCCATGCTCACCAACTCGCGCTCCGAGGCGGCGAACGACGACGGCTCCCGAGCCTCACCGAGCTCCCGTACGACCTCGACGAGGCGGGCGCGAAACGCCGCGACCACATCGTCCACCAGCTGGTCCATGTCTCCCATGAGGGGACCAGATCACGGCGTTCGCCCTCATGCAACCCAGGCCGGCCATTCAGATCGACCTACGCCGACAACGACCGGGTCACACGGCAACACCGCGGCAGTCCGGGATCGCGCCCGTTCGGCAGTTGACAATGGGGGTCTTCGTTGCAATTGGAGAGAACGCCTTAGCACCCTGTGATCCACCGGGCGAGTTGGAATTGATCGGGCCAGGGTGGGGCGGCGACCAGGTCCGTGCAGCGAACTCTCTGGTAGACTGGTGCGAGGGGCTTGGGGTTCAGCTGATCTGGCCTCTCGGCTTCGCAGACGACCCGGAAACTGGATGGGCGATGGTTGGTGCCAGGTCACTCCTGGAATCCAAGAGCCTACAGATGGCGGGAACTGAGGTCGGGGAGTTGGAGTGAGGTTTCGACTGAAAACAGATCATCCCATTCTGGAGACCGCCCGGGCTGGCGCGTCTCCTCCGCTCGTACATCGCCCTGATCCAGTACATCGCCTCGTGCGCCACCACCCGGAGCTCCCGATGGGTCAACGGCGCTCCCGGAGCTCCGCGAGCGTGCGGGCTCGGGCTGCTGCAGGAGGGACTCCACGTCGCGCAGGTGACCCAGAGCCGAGAGGACCCGTAGGAACGTGGTGATCTGCCCGGTCCCGCTCTGCTCGAGGCGTTGGACGGTGGCGACGCCGACCAGGGCGCGCTCGGCGAGCTCGGCCTGCGTGAGCCCCTGACGCCTGCGGGCTTCGCGAATGCGCGCCGCGATCAATCGAGAGGCGTCCGGCACGGTGAGGAGGAGGGTGAGCATGCGCAGAATCTATCGAAATCGATGGATTCTGGCTCTCCCGGAGGCGAGATCCATCGATTTCGATGTATCGGAACCTGGATCCGGGGACCCACCCTGTCCCCCGCTGCCACGGGGGTTATCCGGGAATCGTCGGTTCGTGAAGAGGAAATCCAGGGGGAACCTCATCAACCCGGAAAGGCCCACCCTCTCCCCCGCTCGCACGGGGGATACTCAGCTCCGGCCCATCCTGGAAGAGGAAATCCCACCCGACCCCTCCGAAGCTCCCGCCACGACGGTGGCGCCCTGTCGAATCCGCATGAAGGGGTAGGGTGTGACGTGCAGCGAGGAGGGGCATAGAGCGCGCCATGCTCCTCCTGTTCGCGCATGCGCTGGCCTCCGACCGCACCGACTGTCACGACGGCGACCTGCCGGCCTGTGAGCGCGTCCTGGGCCTGGAGGCGGGGCGTTTGATCGCGTCTGGCGACGACGGTGTGCCCGACGTCCGTCTGACCACGAGCTTCGCGGTGGTCGCCGAGCGGGCTTGCGAGCTGGGAAACGCGGGCGCGTGCAGCTACCTCCAGCGAACCCCGCCCGAGCTCCCGACCCCGCTCGACCCGCGCGTGAGGCGCTTCGACGGCCTGGGCGTCCCGCTGCCGGGGGGCACGTGGATCGCCCTTCGTGAAGGAGAGCTCGGGACCACGGGGCGCTGGGTCGCCGGAGCCGAGCATGCGGCCCTGGTGGGAGACGCCGTCGTGCTGTCGGGGCCCACCGGATGGCTCGTGGTCGACCGGAAGGGCGTGCGCGCACCGTCCCTGGAGGCTGCCCCCACCGGAACCCGCGTGTGCTCCGAGCACCAGCACCCGGGAGCCCGCATCCGGTACACAGCCCCCGACTGTGGCCTGCGAGAGGGCAAGGTAGGGCAGGCGGTCCGTCCGGACGGGTCGGTGGTGCGGTGGGAAGCCCCGGGAGTGGCCGAGAAGACGCTCGTCAGCGGTGAGCACGTCGCGCGGCTCCGGTACAAACCCGACAAGCAGCGGTACTTCGTGCTCGTCGACGACCGCCCGAGGGGCCCCAGGGGAGAGCTCGTGGACCTGCACACGGACGGCTCGCTCCTGCTGATCGACGGAACCGGGCGTGGCGAGCTCGCGAAGGTGGTGCTCGTCCGACCGGATGGCCAACGCTCGATCGAGCTCGAGGCGCAGCGGACCCTGGTCGGGGGCCGTGTCGTCGCGGGTTTCCTGCCGGACGGGCGCATCGCGGCCGGCGGACGGGCTCCTGCGCGTCCTGGAGCGCAGCGGTGACGTGGCGCTCGAGGTCCCGGTGGGACCCGACGTCCACCCTCTGGCGCTACACCCCCATCCGGACGGCCGCTCGGTCGTCCTGCAATCACGGCAGGGTGACCCATCAGCGAAGCCGTGGAGCGCGGTGACGTGCACCTGGTGATCCTGGGCCCGGAGGTTTGCATGGCCAGGAAGATCCGGGACGAGAACGACGCGCGGGACTGCATCGAGGCATGGAGCCAGAGCGGAAGGCCGCTCGCTGAGTGGGCACGTGCCCACGGCATCGACGGGAGGTCCCTGCACTGCTGGAAGCTGAACCTGCTGGGTCGCGACCAGCCCGGCCGCCTGGTCGAGCTCGTGCCCGAGCCTGCACGCTCCGCGCGGTACCTCGTCCGCTTCGACGGCATCGAGGTCGAGGTCGGCGACGACTTCCGCGACGGCACGCTCGAGCGCCTCCTGCGCGTGCTCACCGCATGCTGAGCTGGCCCCCGGCCATCCGCGTCTTCCTCGCGGTGCAGCCCGTCGACATGCGAGGGGCACACAACTCCCTCGCCGGGGTCGCCCGCAGCCTCGGTCTCGACCCCACCGACGGCAACCTCTACGTCTTCCTCAACCAGCGACGCTTCCTCGCCGCACTCCTCTGGTACGACGGCTCCGGCTGGTGCGTGCTCAAGAAGCGCCTCTCCCGAGGCACCTTCCAGCTCCCCGCTGTCCCCGCGCACGCCACCAGACTCCAGATCGACGCGGCGTCGTTGGCCAGTCTTCTCCAGGGTGTGGACCTCCGCGCGCCGAGGCGCCGGTGGTTCAGGAAGAACGCGCATCTCGGGGCCTGAGGTTCGTCGATCCCTTTCGCGGGGTGGGTAGCTTCGGGAGCGGGAACATCGTCTTCTTCGGGCGTGCAGAACGACCCCCTCCAGACGCTGCGAATGGAGAACGCCCGCCTCAGGCAGGCGTTGGAGGAGTCTGTCGCCCAGGTCGCCGCTCTCCGCGAGACTCTCGACCGCACCCTCGCCGCACACGCCGCCGAGCGACGCGAAGCGCGTGCCGCCCAGCAGGAGCTGCTCGCGCAGATCGCGACGCTCAGCGAGCAGGTGGCGCGGGCCAACGACCGGATCTCCGAGCTCCTGGCCATCGCCCAGCGGAAGAAGCGTCCGGAGAAGAAGAACGAGCCGAAGGCGAAGCCGCCGCCCCCGGACCTCCCGGACGACGTGCGCGAGGCCTTCGAGAATCGACCTCGTCCTCCGGTGGTGCCGGACAAGCCGAAGAAGCTGAAGAGCGAGGCGAAGCCCACGGGACGCCAGCCCCTGCCGCCGCACCTCGGGAAGGAGGAGCATGCGCTCTCGCCCGACCGCTGCACCTGCGGCTGCACGGCCTTCGACTTCGTCGACGAGGTGGTCGAGGAGAAGCTCACCGTGGTCAAGGAGCACCAGCGTCGGCGGGTGGTGCGCCGGAAGACGGGGCGCTGCCGGCATTGTCGGAAGCGGACGACAGCGCGGTCGCTGCCCGCGCCCTTCCCGCGGTCGAAGGTGACCTGCGAGTGGATGGCCTGGCTCGTCGTGCAGAAGTTCGTCCAGCTCACGCCTCTCGACCGCGTCAGGGACCTCCTGCATCTGCAGGGGATCCCGCTGTCGATGTCGTTCCTGGTGAGCCAGGTTCAGCGGGCGGCGGGTCTCCTCGATGCCATCGACGGTGTGCACTGGGCCCAGTTGCTCGCGGGTGACTGGATGACGCACGACGCCACGCCGCTCGCGGTCGTGGTGGATGGCGTGCCCGGGACGCACAAGGGCCACATCGAGGTCTTCCAGCGGTCGGGGCTGGTGGTGCTCCAGTACGAGCACGACAAGAAGGGCGAGACGCTGGCGACGAAGCTCCGTCGCTTCAAGGGCACCCTGGTCGCCGACGCGGAGCACCGCCACAACGCCACGTTCGCCGACGGGACCATCCTGGAGGCCGGCTGCAACGCCCACGGGGAGCGGAAGCTCGAGGCCGCCGAGAGCTCGCAGCCCGTCCTCGCGGCTGAGGGTCGCACGTACATCCGTGCCATCTTCGCGGCGGACGCGGAGGCGCACCGGTTGAAGCTGGAAGGTCCCGAGCTCCTGGCCTGGCGGAAGGAGCGCATCGCCCCGCTCTACGAGGAGTTCGCCGCCTGGCGGGACTCGGTCCTGCCCACGCTGCTCCCCGATGAGCCCCTCGCCGGGGTGCTCCGGTACTACCAGAACCACTGGACGGCCCTGACCCGATGGGTCGGCGACCCGAAGCTCCCCCCGGACAACTCCGCTTCGGAGCGGGTGTTCCAGCGGGTGGCGAAGCTGCGGCTGGCCTGCTTGTTCGCCGGGAGCACCGAGGGAGCTCACGCGCTGGCCGTGCTCATGGGGCTCTCGGCGACCTGTCGCAACATCGGCGTGGACCCGCAGGCCTGGTTCACCTGGGCGCTGGAGCGGAGAGGGACGCACGCTGACGTGTACGGCATGCAGGCCCATCAGCTCACGCCGGCAGCGTACAAGGCCACGCTGACCGCGTAGTTCGGGGCCGCGGGCAACCTATCGGTACCCCGTACGATGGGCTTCCCGGCGTCGCTGATCGGTCACACGGCAGGAGGCCGTCCTGGTCTCGCTCGGAGCGGTCCCCCCCGGAGAGCTCATGGGGGCGCTTCCCGGGTGGTGGCCCGACACTCCGCTGCAGGTGGAGTGGAGTCCGGACCCCGACGCAGAGCCGGTCCCCGTGGTCGATGCGACCGGGGCGCCGGTGCGGGGAGCGTGGGTGGCGGGGCAGCACGCGGATGCGTCGGGCTCTTGAGCAGCGTCAATTACTCTTGCCGGGGACGACAACTACTTCTGCCGGTGACGCTGGCCGCCTGATGGCCGACGACAACTACCGGCGCGGCGACGACAACTACGACCGCCGGTTGGGGCCGACTCCCTGGTCGACGTGTGACCTCGTGTGCCTGGAGGGCGGCGAGATGCTCACGGACGAACAGGT
>JACKER010000084.1 GCA_020632925.1 Alphaproteobacteria bacterium
GGCATTCGGTTCTCCGGGAATGCTCGTGGTAGGCTTCACGTTACGGTCGCCGCCATCTACAACTGAACGGAAGTGGCGCGTGGGGACCGACCCTCCGTGTTGGCGGTGGTTGATCGGTCCTTGTCCGCCCTGTACTGCGAGTCCCCCATGCTGCGAGTCGAGTGATGACGGCGTACAGAAACATGGATACCATCTTGAGGGAACAGCGGGGTGTCAGGGAGACGCTCGCGTCGCGTACCTCGACCGCCATCGCGGAACAGAAGTCCTGCTGCAGCTCCTGCGAAGAAGGTGGTGGGTGTGCGGCGAGAACCACGGTCAGGACGGCGCTGTGGCCACGCTGGATCTCCAGTGTGACCGAGAACGCTGCGTGGGCCATCCATCGAGCACAGGTGGGTTGGGACGCCCCACACGCCGGTCGGTCGGCGGCATCGTCGATGAGGGACATGCCTGGCTCCGACCCGGCGCCTCGGATAGGGGTGGAGGACGTTCCGGCACCGGACCCATCGGACTGGTGCGACCCGTCACTGCCGAACGGAGTCCTGTGGTCGAGGGGTTGCCCAGGGTGGACATCGCTCCCGGGAGAGTCCACGCAGGGTCCACCGCCGATGCCGTGCAGTGATCCATCGATGACCCACTCTCAGCTCGTGACGGCCGGGTGCATCCCCGACTGCGATGAACCCTTTGAACCGCCACCCCTGTTCAAGCCAGCCGGCGACACCCGCAAGTGTCGAGATGCGTTCGACGACCTCGTTCGAAACATGGATCGGTGCGGTGTGCCGCCGGATGTCGGCTGCAACTGTGACGACGAGGCATACCACCCCCCAGGTGGTTGGAACGAGTGTGGCGACGTTTGTCCGCCGACGATCGTGTCCACGGAAGCGAATGACAACCTAAAGTTCTCGGTCGACGATCCTTATTCAGGTGTTGACGTCGAGTCCACACTGTGGTGGTTGCTTGCTTTCACGGCCGTTACCTCTGCTGGAGGTTCGTTCCGAACGAGTGGACCTCTCGGCCCAAATCCAGCGCCGGATGTAGATATCGACACGGATGAAGTCGATGTGCCGACAATCTTGGATAGGTCGCAAGAGCTGCTGATCAACGCGGCATGGAATGTGCTGGTTGAGAATATCGACATTGCGCTATGGCTCGCGTGCTTGGTTGGTGGGCCCGACGCCTCTAGGTGTATTGACGGTCGAATCACTGGTAAGCAGGAGGTTGTGTTCGACTATTCGGTTGGGAGTGTGCACGAGGACAGCACGATGTGGATGGAGATCAGCCCGAATCCATCGACGCCCATTCACGTGAATATGTATAGGTTCGCGCGTCTGGCGGATCGCTTCGAACACGCCACGACGACATCCGATTGGACAGATCAGGCCTGTGTGGTGGTCGAGGTCGCGTCGTTGGTGCTGCATGAGCTGTTCCACACGTGTATCCCGAGATCAAAGGTGGAGCCGGGCGACGATCGGGGTGAGTGCAATCGAACCTACATGCTACAGGCGTCGTTTCAATGGGCGATGGCACAACGAATTCCCTGTATTACGGCAGGCGATGGCTGTGGGAGTTTTGGGGGCGATGAGAATTGGATGTGTGATAATCCGACCAATTGCTGAATGGGCACTCATGGACAGTAGCCAAGTCCGCGTGGGTCTTCTGTTGGTGCTCGCTGGGTGCGCGGGCGAGGACCTCCACCTGACGCTCGACGCTGAGCATCGGATCTCGGTGGGGTTCGGGACGGCGTGCGCGATCCGCGACGATGGGAGGGTGCTGTGCTGGCAGAAGGAGGGCCTGACCCCGTTGAAGGCGCCCGAAGGTGAGTTCGTGCAGGTCAGCATCGGCGCCGAGTACGGCCTGGCCCTGCGCCCGACGGGTGAGATCGTGTCCTTCGGTTTCGCCCATGGCTCGGTGAGAAACCCTCCCGCCGGTCGGTACCGGAGGGTGGAGGCGGGGATGTGGGAGCACGCGTGCGCGCTGGACGTCGACGGCGTCGCGACCTGTTGGGGTGGACGTGAGCAGACCGAGGGGACCCCGACGAGGGCGCTCAGCGCGATCGACGGTGGTATCGACTACACGGCGGCGCTCGACGAGAAGGGGAGGATCCTCACCTGGGGCCGTACCCCGCCTCCTCGACCGTCGGGTGTGTTCGTCGACGTCGCCGCCGGTTTGGAGGTCACCTGTGGCGTGACCGAGGATGGTCGCATCGCCTGCGCGCCGGCCCAATGGCCGGGTAGCCGCACGCTCATCGTTCCGCCCGACGGCGACGGGTGGGTCCGCCTTCGGGTCGGCGAGACGAATGCGTGCGCCCTGCACGAGGACGGCCACCTCGGTTGTTGGGGTCGCCGCGACTCGTTCGGGGAGCTGGGCCTGGACCGTGGGCCGTCCCCACCGCCACACGATGAGGTGGTGGACTTCGCTGCGGGTTCGCTGGCCACCTGCGCGATGATGCGGGACGGTACGGTGGGGTGCTGGGGATCGATCGCCGCGCCCCCTCCGGGCTTCTGACTACGGAGCAGACTCACAGGTCCAGGTGGGGATCCAGGTGCGGCTCCCCGCGCAGGTCGGCATCTCGGTCCGCGAGAGCAGCCGGAAGCGCTGGCCGTCCCAGGCCCAGCTCGACGAGACCCCGCAGTCGCCGGGGCCGCGGCCGCGGGCGTAGCTGGTGAGGGTGGCGGTCGCCGGGGTGAAGTCGGCGTTCGTGACGATGGGCGCGCTCACGTCGTCCAGCCGGGCGGGCTCGTGATCGTAGGCCGCGGGGGACCAGGCGCCGTCCGCGCTCACGACGAGGGCCACGTCGGACACGTCGTACGCCCCACCGATGCAGGAGAGCAGCACCAGCGTGCGCCCGCCGTCGAGCGGCCAGCTCCGGATCGCGCGGACGCCCTCCTGCTCGGCCTCCCAGCACCCGAGCTTCTTCTGCGCCGCCTTGCCCACGGCCTGCCCTATGGGGTGCTCCTTCGCGTCGGCCGGGGCGGGGACCGGTGTCACCGTCGGCGTCGGCGGCACCGGCGGGAGCTCGCTCTTCTCACCCCTGGCGAGGATCGCGCTGGTGGTGCCGGCGCGCCCCTGGGCCTCGTCCATCCACCGCAGGGCCGCGGCCGCGCCCTTCGTCGGCGCCGACCCGAGCGTGCGCTCGCCGGCCACGAGCTCGACGACGCCGGCGTTCGCGAGGTCCCGCGCCAGCGCCACCGACGCCGACGCCACCTGGTCCGGGTCGCCGCTCACGCGGTGGAAGGTCATCGGCACGAGGCGCCCGTCGATGCGCAGCGCCGTGGGGAGCGTGTCCTCCTCCTGGTTCACGGCACCGACCAGCAGCGCGTCGTTCGGGCCGGGCTCGCGATCGAGCACCAGCACGTAGTCGCCGGTGTCCGTCGACCCGAGCGCCCGGCAGCGGCCGACGTTGTCGCAGCCCACCGTCCAGTCGCCGAAGGTCTTCACCGCGCCCGGAGCGTCGCCCGCCCAGGCCAGCGTCGAGAGCACGGCGATCACGCGGTCACCGCCGGCGGCGCGCGGCGCGCGATGCCGAAGAACACCACCAGACCCACCATCGCGAACACCAGGCTCATGCCCTGGGAGAACGAGAGCGCCTCGCCGAGCAGGGGCTCGAGGAACCAGCCGCGGTCCAGGTCCCCGCGGAAGGTCTCGGTCACCGCGCGGACGATCGCGTAGAGCACCAGGTAGAGCAGGAAGACCTGCCCGTCGTACCGGCGGTGGCGGTAGAACAGGTTCGTCGCCAGGCCGACGAGCACGAGCGCGCCTGCCTCGTAGAGCTGGACCGGGTGCACCGGCACGTCGGGCGGCGCGATCATCGAGTCCGGCGGGTACGTCACGGCGAGCGCGCTGTGGGTCGGGGAGCCGAAACAGCAGCCCGCCGCGTAGCAGCCCAGCCGACTGATCGCGTGCGATAGCGGGAAGGCCGTCCCCCAGATGTCCCACGTCGCGAAGATCGGCAGGCCGAAGCGGCGCATCAGCCCGAAGCCGACGGGCAACCCCGCGATCAGCGCGCCATAGAACACGAGGCCACCGCCGCGCAGGTCGAGCAGGTCGCCGAGCGAGCTCGCCGTCTCCGGGTTCTGCAGCACGAACACCGCGCGCGCCCCGAGCAGGCCGACGATCGCCGTCCAGAAGATCACGTCGGACATGCGGTTCAGGTCGAGGCCGCGGGCCCGCGCGCGCAGGAGCACGATCCCCGAGCCCACCAGGAACGCCAGCGCGCCCAGCGCCCCGTAGGCGTGGACCGGGAAGGTGCCGATGTGGAAGAGGATCGGGTGCACGCTCGGGTGCTAACCCGGTCCTGGCGTGGCCGAGGGACGTGCGTCGGGGTACGGCAGGGGGTCATGAATCCGCGCAACGTCCTCTTCGCCGTGACCGCCGTGGTGGGCCTGGTGCTCGACCAGGCCACGAAGTGGTGGGTGGTGCACAACCTGCCCGAGGGCACGGGCGAGATCGTCGTCATCCCCGGTTTCTTCAGCATCGTGCACGCCCGCAACCCGGGCGCCGCCTTCGGGATGCTGCGGGACTTCGAGTACCGCCACTGGGTGTTCCTGGCGTTCACGATCGTCGCGGGCTTCGTGATCGCGGACATGTTCCGCAAGCTCAAGCCGAACGACGGGTTCATGGGTGCGGCGCTCGGTCTCGTGCTCTCGGGTGCGATCGGCAACGCCATCGACCGCGTGCTCTACCGCTTCGTGACCGACTTCCTCCGGGTGTACATCGACACCCCCTCCGTCAAGCAGTGGCTGATCGCGACCTTCGGGACGTACGAGTGGCCGAGCTTCAACGTCGCCGACGCGGCGTTGGTGGTAGGGATCGGCATGTTCGTGATCCACCAGCTCTTCCTGGAGAAGAAGGAGGCGCCCGCCCCGCCCACCGCGGGGACCCGGAGCGCGGACGAGGAGCCGACCGAACCCCGGGCGGAGTCGAAGGCCGAGCCGACCCCCGACCAGCCGGTCGCGGGCTAGGCCCCCCGGGCACCCGGCGTGGCACGACGTCGCCGCAGCCTGCTGGGTCGCCGCCCGGACTCCGGACAGGAGGACTCCGAGCCGTCCGTCGACTCCGAGCCGTCCGTCCATCCCGAGCCGGCGGCCGAACCCGAGCCGGCGGCCGAACCCGAGCCGGTCGCGGAGCCCGAGCCGGTCGCGGAGCCCGAGCCGGTTGCGGAGCCCGAGCCGGCGGCGGAGCCCGCGGTGGAGCCCGAGCCGGTCCACGCCGAACCCGTGCCCGAGCCCGAGCCGGTCCACGCCGAGCCGGAGCCCGAGCGGGAGCCGGTCCACCTCGAGCCGGCTCCGGACGGTACGCCGGTCGAAGCTCCGAAGAAGCCGACGCGCTCCTTGCCGCCCGAGGTGCTGCCGCCGGTCTACACCCCGCGCGATCGGATGCTGACGCGCGGCGGTGGGCGTCGGCGCCCGAAGCGTCGCCCCGCCCGCGAGGTCGCCGCGGACCAGTTCCTCGTCCAGCTCGCCCTGACCTTCGCCATCATCGGCTCGCTGTCCTTCGGTGTCGGCGCCGCCGGGCTGTTCCTCCTCCGGCACGAGGTCGTCCGCCTGCTCGGCTGGTGAGCCGCTATGCTGCCCGGCGTGGGGGTGGCGTGAGGAAGTCCATCGCGGTGGTGAGCGCGCTATTCGCCCTGGCCTGTGGGGCCGGTGACCAGGCGATCCGGGACGCGTACGAGGCGGCGAGGGCCGAGGCGAGCGCCCGGGGGGCGGCGGATCCCGCGGGTGCGCCGGACCTCGTGCTCCACCTCTCGCGACCGGCGGCGCAGCGCCTCGTGGACCAGGGGGTCGCGACCGGTGTGAACTACAAGGAGGAGCTCGCGGTCGTCCCCGGGCTCACGATCACGCCGAACGTCGACCTGAAGCGCGTCGTGCTCGTCGACAAGGAGCGTCCGACCTGCCCCTCCTGCCTGGTCGCCGACGTGACCCTGAAGGGGACGCTGCGCTACGAGAGCAAGCTGCTCGGCGCCGACCGCGTGCCGCTGGACGCCACGGCCCGCGTGACGGTCGAGCTGGACCTGCCGGAGCGCAAGAAGGGGTGGGCCGTCCGCGCGCGGCTGACCGACGTGAAGAAGCCCGTCGTCGAGCTGGGCAAGATCCCGTCGCAGATCACGAAGCTCGCGTCCGACCCGCTCGAGAGCTGGCTGAACGGGCAGATCGGCACCCTCGAGCCCTTCGTGCTGGGCACGTTCACCGGCGACGACCTGCCGCTGGTGGCCCTGCAGCGCGTGGTCGCGGAGGACGGCGGGCTGCGCGTGGAGATGCAGTCCGACGCGTTGCGGCGGGGCACGGTGGACCCGACGGTCGCACCGCCGGCGGACGGGCTGCGGCTGGACGCTGCCGCGAGCTCGCTCGTGTGGATCGGGCGGCGCGAGGCGTTCGCGCTGGGCCCGCAGTCCGACCTCGAGATCGCCGCGATCCCGGACCGGCTGGAGGTCTCGCAGGGACGGTTCACCCTGGACTTCCGCCTGTGGAAGCTCTCCCACGGCTCCTGGTGGCGGGACGTGCGGGCGACGGGCACCGCCGAGCTCAAGAAGCGCAAGATCAAGCTGGTCGCCGACGACGTGGAGCAGCTGGACCAGTCCAAGGGCGCGACGCTCGCGGATCCGCTGGCTGCCCTGGCGCAGGGGCGGGTGCTGGAGGAGATCGCGAACAACCTCACCCGCTCGCTGCCGACCCCGCCCCCGCCGGCCGCCGGCGGCACGGGCCTGACCACCGTCCTCGGCACGCTCGACGGTGATGGGGACCGCGTCCTGCTCACCGGCGACCTCGTCCCCGAGTAGCCACCCCTACGCTGCAACGCGAGGAACGTGTCCAGGCCCGCGTCGCGGCGAGATCGGCGGCACAATCGGGGGGTTCTCGCTGTCAAGATCGTGTCAAGCGCTGGAAAGACGCGAGAATGGCGCTATCTGGCGCGGCGCGGGGTTTCTCATGTCGAATGTTTCCGCGCTCTGCAGCGCATCGTTCGTTCTGGTCGCCTGTGGCGGCTCGCTCTCCTACTACGACGCAGGTGCGCGCCTGGTCGACACCAACGACACGGGGATGCCCGACGTCGAGCTCCCCGAGGACACCGGTGGTCCGGCGGACGCGGACACCGATGCGGACGCCGACAGCGACACGGACGCGGACACCGACAGCGACACGGACACCGACGCCGACACGGACGCCGACACGGACGCGGACACCGATCCGGGCGGCGG
>JACKER010000085.1 GCA_020632925.1 Alphaproteobacteria bacterium
ATTCGCACCTCCACGTCCCTGGGTGCGGTGGCGACCGAAGGGGTTCACGTCGGAGCCGTTGGCGTCGCTCAGCGCCAGATCCAGAGGAGGAGGGCACGCGAGGGTCCAGACGCCCGAACCCGGGCGAACAGGCGCAGCCAGACGCGCACCCAGTCGATGAACCACTCGGGCTCCCAGAGGTGCGGGTGATCGGTCTCGAACCGATCGGGTTCCGCCGCCGCCGCCAGGATGGCCTCGCCCAGGGCGGACGCGTCGTCCTCCCGGAGGTCCGGGACGCGCTCGAGCTGAGCGGGCGAGTAGATCCGATGGTCGTCGCCCACCGTCCGGTAGGCGTCCTCGGGCGCGGGCTCCCAGAACAGCCGACCCATCAGGTCGTCCAGCCGCTCCCGCACGTCGGGCTCGAGGTGGGCCCGGGCGCGGGTGTAGACGTGCTCGGCGTCGAGGTTGACGTACCACTTGCGGTTGTCGCCGAGCAGCGTCGCCACCGCCGTCACCCAGCCCGCGTGCGCCGGAGCCACCCGTAGCTCCTCGTCGACGACACCGGCCGCCAGCAGCGCGTCCACGGTGGGCGGCTCGGGGCTGCGTCGCGCCCAGACGTCGAGCGACAGCGCGAAGGCGTGCACCGTCACGCTCACCGGCGGAACCAGCCCTGGACGCGGTCGCCGAAGAAGAAGCCCACCAGCCCGACGCCCAGCAACGCCACGTCGAGCGCGCCCACCCCGACGCCCCACAGCAGGTAGTGGCCGCCGAGCGCGTCCGCGACGTTCACCACGTCCGAGGGCAGGAGCCCCGCACCCGTGTTCGCCTCGGCCGCGAACAGGTAGCCGCTGCCCCGGTAGACGTGGAGCGCGAGCTGCACCGCCACCACGAGCACCGCGAGCCGCGCGACCTCGCCCGGCAGGCGCCAGCCGCCCGACAGCGCGAGCGCGCCCCAGCCGAGCGCGATGGCCGTCGCGAAGCCCTGCGTGACCGTCGCCGCCTCGATCAGCAGCGCCACCCCGAGCACCACCAGGCCCACCCGAGCCAGCCGCGGCCCGAGCCCCGTCCACAGCAGCCCGGCGCTCGCGACCGCGGGTCCCACCACCCGGCGATGGAGACCACCGCGCGACGGACGGGCTCGACGCTCGGGTAGCTCGCGTGCGCCACGCCCGAGCCGTCCGTGAAGACCTGCACACTGTCGAGGTGCCCGCCCATCGCCACCGCGCCGAGCCCGTGGCCCGTCTCGTGCGCCAACGTCCCGAGCCAGGCGAGCGGTCGGAGCACCACGGAGATCAGCGGCACCCGCGGCAACAACACCACGATCACGACGGCCCCGAGCAGCGCCCAGAGCGGACGGACGGACGACGGGGGCGTCGGCGCTGGCGTGGTCACGCGATCCCCTATCCGGCTCTGCGGATCGGGTGGCGAGGGTGTACCGTCCTCCGGGGGGTCTCCATGCTGCTCGCTTCCATCCTCGCATCCGCCTCGGCACAGGGGCTCCCGGCCGGGCTCGCCGCCGTCCACGCCCCCGACGGCTGGGTCGTCGGCACCACCGACGGCGCCGTGCGCGCCTTCCTCGGCATCCCGTACGCCGAGCCCCCCGTCGGCGCGCTCCGCTTCCGACAGCCCGTGCCCGCGAGCCCGTGGACGACCCCGCGCGACGCCCGGTCCTACGGCCGGCAGTGCCCCCAGATCGGCGGGGGAGCCGCGATCGGCGACGAGGACTGCCTCGTGCTCAACGTCTGGAGCCCCGACGGCGCGGTCGACCTGCCCGTCATGGTCTTCGTCCACGGCGGCTCGTTCACCAGCGGCAGCGGCAGCGTCGACACGTACGAGGGGACGAACCTCGCGGCGAACGGCGACGCCGTGATCGTCACGGTCAACTACCGCCTGGGCGCGCTCGGCTTCCTCGTGACCGACGCGCTGCAGGCCGAGTCCACCGACGGCCGCGTGGGGAACCTCGGCATCGCCGACCAGGTGCTCGCGCTCGAGTGGGTCCGCGACCAGATCGGCGCGTTCGGCGGCGACCCCACCGAGGTCACCGTGTTCGGCGAGTCGGCCGGCGGCATCAGCGTCTGCGCGCTGATCGGAGCGCCCGAGGCCGACGGGCTCTTCTCCCGCGCCATCGTCCAGAGCGGCGGCGGCTGCGACGGCTTCCCGGACCTCGACACGCCCACGCGCAACAAGCCGTCGATGCGCCAGCGCGGGCTCGACACCGCCAACGCGCTCGGGTGTGGCGACGACCCGGCGTGCCTCCGCGCCCTCCCCTGGCAGCGCTTCCTCGACCCCGCGGCGCAGCCGGCCGGCGCCAACGACCCCACCCTCGCCACCTACGTCTCCTGGGGGCCCGCCGTCGACGGCGTGTTCCTGCCCGAGGACCCCTTCGAGCGCATCGCCGACGGGTCGCGCGCCGACCTGCAGCTCGTGCTCGGCAGCAACGACGAGGAGTGGGACCGTGTGCTGCTGGTGGACCCCGTCCTGACCGTCGCCGGCTTCCGCCAGCACGTCTCGGACCTCGTCGGCAGCGCGTCGGTCGCGGACGTGGAGGCGCTCTACCCCCCGGGTCGGACCACGCCGCAGAACGCCTGGGCCTCGTTCTTCGACGACCTGCTCTTCACCTGCCCCACCGTCGGCGCCGCGCGCGCGCACCACGGCGACGCCAACGTCTACTTCTTCGACCACGTGCTGCACGGCGCCTGGGCCGTGGCAGGCGCGGCGCACGCGTTCGAGCTGCCCTTCGTGTTCGGCAACCCCGGCGACTACCGCCCCGACGCCTCCGATCAGGCCGTCAGCGCCGACATGCAGGCCCAGTGGCTCAGCATCGGCACCATGGGCGTGCCCGACCCCGCCCGCTGGCCCGTGTACGACCCCGCCGCCTCCTCGGTCGCGGTCTTCGGCTCCGGCGGCACGATCGTGGACCCCGGCAACGGGCGCTGCGACGGCCTGCGCGCCGCCGGCCTGGTGCGATAGGAGCACAACTCACATTGTGAGTGACATCTACTTATTTAGCGACATCGGCGGCGAGACGCGTCCAACGCACGAACTGCCGGGCCTCGTCGAGTGGGATGACGGCGGTGGGCCGTTGCTCCTCGTGGTACGTCCGGAACACCTGCGTGAAGGTGGCGGGGTCGCGCTCGAACCAGTCGGCGGCGGCGCGAGAACCCTGGACCACCCGCTCGAACCGCGTCTTCGCCACCAGCAGCGCCGCGATGTGGAAGCCCTCGGGGTGCGCGCGGGCGGCGGCCAGGGCCCGGTCGAGCGGAGGGGGAGCGACCAGCGCGGCCAGCGCGGCCTGCGGATCGGCGGCGAGCAGCGCGTCCGCGAGGCCCTGCTCGAACCGCAGCAGGACCTCGGCGTCCACCTCGGGCAAGAGCCCGGGGGACCGCGGCTCGGCGACCGGCGGAGGAGCGCGGTCCAGGATCTGGCGCACCGCGTGCATCGTCGCGACCAGCTCGGGCACGTCCTCGGGGGTGACCGTGTGCTCCAGGCGCTCGAGCACCACCACGCGGAGCATCGGGCAGCGCGGGACGACCTTCGCGAGCAGCGCGAGCACGGGGTCGGGCACCTCGTGGTCGTGGCTGTCGAGCCGCAGCACCCGCCGCGACGGCAGCCAGCGGGGGTCGGAGACCGAGCCGCCGGACACGTGGATCTCGACGACGCGGTGCAGCGGCGCCCGCGCGAGCCAGGCGTCCACGTCGAGCCCCTGGTCCTCGACCGCCAGCCACAGGTTGTGGACGTCGAGCACCTGGACGTGCTCCTCGCCGATGGCGGCGCACAGCAGGTCCGCCTCCTCCTCCGGCGTGCCGAGCGCGAACGGGAAGGCGCTGTTCTCCATGCCCACGAGCGGCACGACCTGCGACATCTCGCGCAGGCGCGCCCGCAACCCGTCGAGCACCGGTCGCACCGGCGCCAGCGGCAGGGGCACGGTCAGGTGGCGGTCCCCGTACCAGGTCGCGCCGAAGTGGTCGGTGTACCAGTCGAAGCGGAAGGTCTCGTGGACCTTCGCCACCCGCTCCAGCCAGGCCGCGCGCCGGGCGTCGTCGGGCAGCGTCGACCCCATGGACAGCGCGATCCCGTGCGCCACGACGGGGATCCCGCGCCGCTGCTGTAGGTCCTGGAGCAGCCGGAAGTAGCCGTTGGGACGCACGCCGGGCTCCCCGTCGGGCACCCACAGGGTCTCGGGCGAGCACTCGACCACGTCCGCGAGCGCGAAGCAGGGGGCGCAGAGCTCCAGCCAGTCCGGATCGGGCTGGAACGTGAACCCGAGCCCGACCCTGCCCATCAATAGCCCCGGTCGGCGGGGTCCCAGAAGTAGAGCGCACGCTGCGCGCGGGCGGTGACGTGCCCCATGCCGCAGTCGACCATGAACTGCGCCTCGACGCCCTCGATGTCCACGCCGCAGCCGCCGGAGCTCGCCCAGTAGCTGCCGGGCACGCGCTGGCGCACGAGCGTCGCGCGGGTGACCGCCGCCATCGGCGCGACGAGCGCGGTCCGAGCGTCTCCCCGGGCGTCGGTCGCGGCCATCGCGAGCACGGCGGGCGCGCGACCCGCGTGGTCCTCGTGCGCGGTGCCGTCGGCCACCGCCGCCTCGGCCGCCGCCACGCCCGCGCTGTCCGCCGTCCGCGCCTGGGCCACCCGCCGCGCGAGCATCGCCCGGTCCTTCGCGAGCAGCCCGGTGAGCCCCGCGCCGACCCAGTCGATGCCCTTCTGCAGCGCCAGATCCTCCGCCTTGTCCTCCGCCTCCCAGTCGGCGCCGCGGACGAGCACCTTCTCGGGCGGCGGCCCCTCACCCCCGAAGACCGCGGTCGTCGCGGGCACGGCGTCGGTCTCCACCACCAGCGCCCAGCTGTCGGCCGCCACCGCGGTCCCCGGCACCAGCTCGGCGAGCTCGGTCGGCGTCGCGCAGACCACGGTCGCGAGCGCGAGCGTCGCCAGGTGGGCGTCGTCGGCGTGGTTCAGGAAGGCCCCGAGCAGCCGCCCGTGGGCGTACCGCTGGCCGTCGTCGTCGGGGATCACCAGCACGAGCAGCGGCCGCCCGCCCTTCTGCGCGGCGCGGTAGGCCGACATCAGGCCGTCGAGCGAGCTGGACGAGCGGGTGGCGCCGAAGGCGTCGGCCACGAACGCGGGCACGGTGAGCGCGAGCGCGGCGGCGCGGAGCAGATCGCGTCGGGTGGTCACATCGCCTCCTGGTCCCAGAAGTGGAGCGCGCGACGGGCCCGCGCGGTGACGTGCCCCATGCCGCATTTCACCATGACCTGCTCGGTCACTCCCTCGATGTGCGTGCCGCAGCCCGACGACACCGCCCACGCGCTGCCCGGCACCGGTCGCTGCACCAGCGCCGCGCGGGTCACGTCGGCGAGCAGCGCCACCAGCGGCACCCGGTCCTCGGGCTTCGCGTCCGCCGCGGCGAGCGCGACCACCGACGGCGCGAGGGAGGCGCGGGCGACGGTGGGGATCCCCGACGCCAGCGCGGAGGACACGGCGTCGACGGCCACCGCGTCGGCCGCCCGCTGCTGCGCGACGCGCCGAGCGAGGGTGGCGCGGTCCTGCTGGAGCCGACCGATGAGCTGCCCGGAGAGCCAGTCCATGCGCGCCTGCAGCGCCCGGTCCTCCGCGGCCTCGATCGCGGCCCAGTCGCCGTCGGTCGCACGCGCGCCCTCGGGCGGAGTCCCCGCCACCACCGTGGTCCGTGCCGGCACCGCGTCGGTCTCCACCACGACCGCCCAGGCGTCCGCGGGCACGGTGAGATCGGGCACGAGCTCCGCGAGCTGCGAGGGAAGCGCGCACACGACCTCGGGCAGCGCGAGCGCAGCCAGGACGGCGTCGTCCCCGTGGTTGAGGAGAGCACCCAGCAGCGCACCGTGATCGTAGCGGTGCTCGATGGCCTCCGGGATGACGAGCACGAGCAGCGGGCGACCGGCCTGCTGAGCCCGGCGGTAGGCCGCGAGCAGCTCGCTCACGGTGGAGGTGGAGGTCGACGCGAACGCCGCGCCGAGCCACCCCGGCGTCGTCAGGGCCATCAACGCCGCGCCGAGCAGGGTCCGCCGTCGCACGTCCATCCTCGCCTCCCCTGGCCCAACGCCGGGCGCGGTCCGAGCTTTCACTCTAGGATGGATCCATGGACGTGAGGGCGGGGAGCCGCATCGGGCGCACGGTGGTGGACGGGTTCGTCGCGCACGGCGGGATGGCCGACGTGTGGCGGGTCCGCGACCCCGACGGGCAGCTGCTCGCGGCGAAGGTGCTGCGGGTGCCCGAGGTGCGCGCCCGCTTCGTGCTCGAGGCGCGCGTGCAGCTCTCGCTCGACCACCCCCACGTCGTGCGCGCGGTGGAGCTCGTGGACGAGCCCGAGCTGCTGGCCCTGCTGATGGAGTACGTGGACGGCCGCTCGCTCGAGGGCTGGGTGAACACGACGCGACCGAGCTTCCCGGACCGCGAGCGGGTGTCGCTCCAGCTCATCGAGGCCGTCGGCTACGCGCACGCCCGCGGCCTCGTCCACCGCGATCTGAAGCCGGGCAACGTGCTCGTGCTCGAGACGGACGACGGCCCGTTCGCGAAGGTGACGGACTTCGGGCTCGCGAAGGACCTCGACGGCCCCGCCGCCACCCGCTCCGGCGCCGCGCTCGGGACCCCGCGCTTCATGGCGCCCGAGCAGTTCCGCGACGCGAAGCGCGTGACCCACCGAGCGGACCTGTGGTCCATCGGCGTGGTGCTCTACGAGCTGTTCACCGGCCGCTCCCCGTTCCATCGCGAGAGCCTGCGGCACGTGTTCACCGCTGTGCTGGACGGCCGCTACCAGGACCCCGCGGAGCTCGGCGCCCCACCGAACGTCGCGCGAGCGATCCGCGCCTGTCTGAAGGTGGACCCGGACGAGCGCGTCGCGGACGCCGAGCACCTCGCGCGGATCCTGCTCGACGACGACGAGGAGACGGCACCCCTCGAGCGGCTCCCCTCGACCCCCGAGGACACGCCCACCTGGCTCGAGACCACGCTGGTGGACCCGGTCTTCGACAGGAAGAGCTGACACCCTCGGGTCAGAGCTGGTCGATCACCGTGGTGGACAGACCACACACCGAGGGCTCGACCGCCTGGAGCTGGACCCACCGACCTGCGAGGGCCTGGGGGACGGACAC
>JACKER010000086.1 GCA_020632925.1 Alphaproteobacteria bacterium
ACTATCGCCGCCCACCGGGCCCAGCGCTCCGGTCCGGTCTCCCGCCTCGCCTTGGCCCTCGCCCTGCCCGGCGAGCTACCCTGCCGACGAGGGTACTTCGTCCGCAGGACCCAAGTTCCCCCTACCGAACAGCCCGGGGACCCACTCCTCGCGAGAAATCCCACTGAGTGCGATTGCCTCGACGGGTTCGGAGCGATCGGGATGTTCGCGGGTGCACCAGGGATGCGGACCAGCCGAAGGCGCAGGCCGCAGCCCGCCAGTGTGGGCGAAAGCCGCCAGGGACGGTCGCGGAGCGGCGGACGCGTCCCTGGTGGACCGTACGGCCTCGGGTCCCGGGGGCTCTGCCCCTCGGCTCCCCGCTCCGGGACGTGCCGGAGCGCGCCTTGCGATGCAGAGGTTCGCATATTATGCGTGTGCATGTCCTGGCGCACCGTCCTCAACGACCTCGTGGAGACCGGCTCGTACCGCACGCAGCGTGAGCTGGTGCGGGCGATCGAGCGGCGGACGGGGCGGCGCATCAACCAGGCATCGGTGTCGCGCGAGCTCACCGCGCTCGGCGTCCGCAAGGTCGAAGGGGTGTATCGGTTGGGTCCGGAGCTCGAGATCATGTCGAACGTGAAGGACGTGAAGGTCACGGCGGGAGGATGCCTGGTCGTCCTCCGGTGCGAGATCGCCTTCGCATCCGTCATCGCCCAGGCCGTCGACATGGCCGAGATCGAAGGAGTCCTCGGTACCATCGCCGGCGACGACACCGTGTTCGTGGCCACGAGCGGCATGTCCGCCACCGAGCCGCTGCTCGAGCTCCTCGGCCACGGCTGAGGTCACCCCGCCGCGGCGGCTCCCGCGGACAGGAGGTCCCATGCGGATCGACGTCGACAAGATCGCCAGCGCTGCTCGCCACGTGGTGACCCACCCGCGGGTCGTGCTCGGCAGCACCATCCCGGCGGTCGCGGGGACGGTGGTCGCGGGGCGCGTGCTCGACGAGAAGTCGACGTACAAGGAGCTCGAGGACGCGCACGGACGGATGCGGACGGTGCATCGCGGCGACGTCGTGGTCGGCGTGCTCGGCTCTCGCGACGCGCTCCGGGGGTACTCGGGCGTGGTCCCGGAGTCCGTCGCGCCTGGCGACATCCTCCACCTCCTCAACCTGGGCGGCGTGATCGGCCGGTGCACCTCGGTCAACCCCGACGTGGGGCAGCCGTTCCGCGTCGAGATCCTCGGGTCCGTGCTGCGGCTGACGGGCGACGATCGGCAGGGCGAGCCCGCGTCCATCCTGCCGGGGCCGGTGCCGCTGCTCGACGAGCTGCCTCCGCTGCCGCCCGTCGTCCTGCTCGCGGGGACGTGCATGCACGCCGGCAAGACGGCAGCGGCCTGCGCCCTCGTGCGCCGTGCGGCGCGCCGGGGTCTCGTCGTGGGGGCGTGCAAGCTCACCGGCGTGGCGCTGCGGCGGGACACGCTCGAGATGGAAGACCACGGGGCGTCCGTGGCCCACAGCTTCGCGGACGCCGGGCTGCCCTCCACCAACACCGGCCCTGTCGTGCCCGCTGCGCGGGGCGTGCTCGCGGCCGTCGCGGAGCACCGCCCGGACCTCATCGTCGCCGAGCTCGGGGACGGCCTGCTCGGGACGTACGGCGTGATGGACGTGCTCACGGATCCCGCGATCCAGCGGTCGGTGTCCGCGGTGGTCCTCTCCGCCAACGACCCCGTGGGCGCCTGGGGCGCGGTGCAGCTGCTCGAGCCCCTCGGCCTGCGCCCGGTCGTCGTCACCGGCCCCGCGACGGACAACGCCGCGGGCTGCTCGGTGATCACGGAGCGGTCCGGCGTGGCCACGATCAACGCGCGCCAGTCGGCCGAGGCCTTCGGCGATCACGTGCTGGACAGCCTCCGCGGGGCGCCCTCGCTGCGCGTCGTCGCCGGACGCCGCTGATGCGCGTCGGGGTGGTCGGGGCCACGGGGTACGTCGGCTCCGAGCTGTGCCGGTGGCTGCTCGATCACCCCCGGTTCGAGCTGACCAGCGTGGTGAGCACCTCCCGCGCCGGAAGGGCGCTCGCGGACGAGATCCCGGCGCTCGCGGGCCTGACCGCACTCGAGCTCCAGCCGTTCGACGAGCGCCTCGCCTCGCTCGACGCCGTGTTCCTGGCCACGCCGCACGGGGCCGCTCGCCCGCTGGTGGAAGCGCTCTCGCGGGTCCCGCTGGTCGTCGACGCCTCGGCGGATCACCGGCACGCGCCCGGCTGGGTCTATGGGCAGCCCGAGCTGATGGGCGAGGCGCTCGCTGGCGCGACGCGCATCGCGGCGCCGGGGTGCTTCGCGACCGCGCTCGAGCTCGCCATCGGACCGCTGGTGCGCGCGGGGCTCGTGTGCGGCGCCGTGACCGCCACCGGGCTCACCGGCTCGACCGGCTCGGGCGCGACGGCCTCCGAGGGGACGCACCACCCGCTGCGCGCGGTGAACCTCAAGGCGTACAAGGTGCTGACCCACCAGCACGTGCCCGAGGTCCGAGGCCTGCTGGCGCACCTCGGCGAGGCTCCCCCGCTGCACTTCGTGCCGCACAGCGCTCCGGTGGACCGCGGCATCCTCGTGACCGCCTTCGTCCCCGTGAGCGGCGAGCCGCAGCGCGCGTTCGACGAGGCGTACCGGGGCCAGCGCCTGATCCGGCGCCGGTCGGTGACGCCCGAGCTGCGGCATGTTCGCGGGACGGCGTTCGCCGACGTCTCGGTCGTCGGTTCCGACGGGCTGGCGGTGGCGATCGTGGCCATCGACAACCTCGGCAAGGGCGCGGCGGCCCAGGCCATCCAGGCCGCCAACACAGCGCTCGGGTGGGACCCCACCGCGGGCCTGCTACGGGCGGCGGCGACCCCGTGACGCCTCTCGCGAGAACGCGCCAGGCGACGGCGTCATCGGAATGTGTCAATCATTTTTGCGTTTTCAGCGTAACAATTGCGTCGTTGACGATTCGCGGCGTGGTGAGTCCGCGGTTGTCCAGATAAGCTCCCGTTCCTTCGGAACGTGGAACCGTTCCGGAGTGTCCTGTTTCGACGGCACCCCGCCTGATGGGGGCCACCTGGAGGAGACCTTGCGTAACCTGCCCTACTTCCTGACCCTGGGAATGCTCGTCGCCTGCGGGATCCCCGGCGACACCCCGCTCCTGGACCTGACCGCCGACGACGCGACCAAGATCTGCAAGCGCGCGGTGGACGAGAGCGCCGAGGATCGGGTCGTCGACTGTGACGGCACCGAGGTCACCCTCGAGGCGACCACCATCGCGGACTGCGAGGCGTACTTCGCGGCCGTCCTGACCGCCAACAACGCCGACTGCACCGGCACGCTCGACACCTGGGTCAACTGCCAGGAGGAGCCCGACCTGACCGACGGCCAGGTGTGCGGCACCGAGACGTACACGATCTCCTCGGACTGCGAGATGGCGGTCGTCACCTGCCTGACCCCGGGCGGCGGCACCACCATGAGCACGATGTGAGATCCGTCGCCCGCTCCGGCGGGTGAACGATCTGGTGCCCGCCACTGGTGGGGACCGCACGCAGCCCGATCACCCCGGTGGTCGGGCTGTCGTGCATTCGGGGGTCGCGATGAAGGTCTGGATCCCGCTGCCCGACACGGACTTCGACGTCACCGAGGTGGCGGTCCCGTGGGCCGTCCTGCGGGACGCTGGGCACGAGCCGGTGTTCGCCACGGAGCGGGGCGAGACGCCGCGCTGTGATCCGCTGCTGCTCAGCGGCGTGATCCTCGGGCAGCTCGGCGCGGAGCCGGAGCCGTGCCGGCTGTACCACGAGCTCGAGCAGGACCCGGCCTTCGTGCGGCCCCGCCGCTGGTCCGAGGTCGATCCGGCGGCGATGGACGCGCTGCTGCTCGCGGGTGGCCACGCACCCGGGATGCGCCAGTACCTCGGCAGCGAGGTGGTCCAGGCGCAGGTGGCGAGCTTCTTCCAGAGCGGACGTCCGGTGGCGGCGATCTGCCACGGCGTCCTGGTCGCCGCGCGGGCCAGGGGCGCGGACGGGCGGTCACCGCTGCACGGCCGTCGGACGACCTGCCTCCCGAAGTACATGGAGCAGGCTGCGTTCTACGCGACGGCCTGGCTTCGCGGTCGGTACTACCGGACCTACCCGGCCTACGTCCAGGACGAGGTCACCGGTGCGCTCGCGGCGCCGAGCGACTTCGTGCGTGGGCCGTTCGAGCTCTTCCGTCGTGGGCAACGCGACGACCACGGTCCGGCCTTCGTCGTCGAGGACCACACCTACGTGTCGGGGCGCTGGCCCGGCGATGCCTGGCTGCTCGGCGAGCGCCTCGTCGAGCGCTTGTAGCGAGCCGTCCACCGACTCAGATCAGCAACGCGGTCGTCCGGCCCTCGGCGTTGCGGCCCAGCACCCAGGTGTTCTCAGGGCCGGCCGCGTCCACCACGTGCGACGAGTGCGTCGTCAGCACGATCTGCACGTCGTCGGGCGCCGTGAGCAGCCGCTGGACCAGCGCGCGCTGGGCGTCGGGATGCAGCGAGGTCTCCACGTCGTCGACCAACAGCAACGCGCCGTGGTCCCTCGGCTGCGCGTGGAGCACCGTGAGCAGTCCCAGCGCCAGCAGCGTCCCGGCGCCCAGCCGGTCCTGTGGCACGTCCGCAGCGCGCTCGAAGTCCAGCCGAAGCCGGAGCGAACCGCCTTCGGCGGGGACTGCGCGGATCCGCCGCAACCCGGGTGCGATCTCTCCCAGATCGGCCACCAACCGGTCGTGCAGCGTCGGATCGGCCAGCAGACCCCGGGCGACGGCGCCGGCGAGACCGCGTCCGAGCGGATCGAGCAGCGTCGGCCCCGACGAGAGGGGAGAGGGGCCCTCGAGGTCCGCCGCCTGGAGGCGCAGCGGGACGGGCATCGGCCACGGTCCCGGTCCCTCGATGGGTTGCCCGGCCTTCCAGCCCCGCCGACGCGTGCCCTTGATCACGACCGTCTGCGCGTCGGCAGGCAGGTCGGACTCCCCGAGCGCGCTCTCCAGCGCCCGCAGCACCGACGTCTTCCCGGTCCCGTTCGCGCCCGTGATCACCGTCAGCCGGCCGAGCGTGAGGTCCACCTTGTCGATCGGGCCCACCCGGTCGATGCGCACCTTCTCGATCATGGGTTCACCTTAGCGGAACTCGAGGGTCACCGGATCCACGTCGGCGGCGTCGATCGCGTCGCGCAGCCAGGGATCGTCCAGGTCCTCGTGGGCGATGAGCAGGCGGGCCGCAGCGAGCTTGACCGGCGGGACCTCGGCCCAGACCGCCGACGACAGGAAGTGCGCCTGGACGGGGTCGATCGTGTCCGACTCCATCCACTGGCGGCAGCGCGCGCACGCCATCAGCGTGCGCTCCGGATCGGGCTCGTCGGGGAAGGGGGCGAGCTCGTAGGCGCGGACATCGGCCTTGCTCTCGCACAGCTCGCAGCGCCCGCGCGACCGGCGGGTGAGCTCCTTGCCGAGCATCCCCACCTGGGGACGCTGCTTGGGCTTCTTCTTGCGCGCCATGCCCGCCCCTGCCTACTTCCCGGCCAGGGGTGGAGGGGGGAGGGCGGGCAGCTCGCGCGGGTCGCCGGGGACCGGCACCAGCTCCACCTCGCCCACCAACACGCTCGGCGCGCGCACGTGCGAGGCGATGCCCTCCGTGGGGGCCTGCCCGCCGTACCCGCCCTGGAGGGGCGCCATGAAGTCCGCCTCGACCGAGCCGCCCGCGGCCACCACGTCGCGCAGCAGCCAGCGCTCGACGCCCGCGAAGGCGGCACCGCGCAGGACCTCCTCCGTGCCGTCGAGGTGCCGCCGCACGAGCTGGACCGGCGGGGGCAGCGGCGTCTCGTCCTCGTCGAACCACAGGTCCGTCCCGAGCCCCATCACGCACGGCTCCTGGAGCCGTCGGACGACGAGGTAGCTGTCGCGACCGTAGGCCTTCGCCGTCTTGATCGCGAGCTTGTGCAGCTTGGCGTCGGACACCGCGCGGTCCGGCGTGACGTCGAACTGCGAGAGCCGCCCCTCGGCGCGCTGCCCCACGAACCCGCGGGCGTGGCCGTTGGTCTGCTCGAGGCCCCGCCGCGGCACCCGGCTCATCGCCAGCGTTCGCACGATGCCGTCGTCCACGAGCTCGATCCGCTGCGCCGGCGTCCCCTCCTGGTCCCAGCGGTACGCGCCGGGGTGCTTGGGGAGCCGCTGCGGATCGTCCACCACGGTCCAGCCCTCGGGCAGCACGCGGCGCCCGATGCGAACGGGGTCGTGGAACGCGCCGAGCTCGCCGAACCAGGAGTCGAAGGGGATCTCCGCCGGTGTGCCCTCGAGCTGCTGGACGAGGAGGTACCGGTACAGGTCGGTCGCGGCCGTACCCTCGAAGAGCACCGGCCCGACGTACTCCTCGTCGAGCGAGGGCGCGTCGATCAGCGAGAGCAGGCCCTGCTCCATCTGGTCCACCGCCGCGATCAGCTCGCGGTCGTCGGGCAGATCCTCGACCCCGCGCACCGTCCACAGCCGCTGGTCCGTGATCAGGGCGCCGTCGCTGGCACGCACCTGGGCGAGCGCACGGATCGTGGTCTCGGCGAGCGGTGCGCGCACGCGGCTGCCCTCGCTGTCCACCGTCAGCAGGAAGCCCGCTTCGTGCCCGACGTACACCTCGGCGCGGACCAGGCGCGGATCGG
>JACKER010000087.1 GCA_020632925.1 Alphaproteobacteria bacterium
GGCCTCGGTCGCGGGGCCGCCGTCGCCGCTGAAGTCGCGCCCGCCGGTGCCCGCGATGAACTCCACCGTCGTCAGGTCCGGCGAGATGCGGACCACGCGCGAGTTGTGCCAGGCGGCCAGGATGATGGCGCCGTCGCTCGTGAAGCTCACGTCCGTCGGGTGGTTCCACTGCGCCACCAGCGCGTCGCCCTCGGGCCCGTCGCCGAGCTCACCACCCACGCCGGTGATGATCTTCACGCGGTCCTGGTCGTCGAGCGTGATCAGGCGGTGGTTGTTCCAGTCCATGATCACCGGCCAACCGTCGGGGTGGAACGCCACGTCCACCACCCAGAAGGTGGAGGCCTCGGTCCGCGGCGTCCCCTCGTCCGCGAGGCCAGCGATCATCGGGGTGCCGAACCAGGTGCAGATGTCGCCCGGATCGCAGGTCTCGGCCGGGGTGCCGGGGTCGGGCGTGGTCGGATCGTCGGGCGAGCAGGCCATCGCGAGCAGGGACAGCGGCAGCAGGGCACGGGTCACGGGATCACCTTGCGGATGCGGTGGTTGTACGTGTCGGCGATCAGCAGCGTGCCGTCGTCGGCGATGTCGATGCCGAAGGGTCGATCGAGCGCGGTCTCGAGCGCGGGCAGGCCGTCCTCGCCATCGCCCTGGGAGAAGGTGCCCACCACCGTCTCCATCACGCCCGTGTCGGGGTCGATCACGCGGATGACGTGGTTGCCCTCGTCCGCCACCCAGAGCCGCCCGTCGGGCCCGATCTCCACGTCGCGCGGGAAGCAGAGCGCGTCGGGGTCGCAGGCGCCGTTCGGCATCGTCTGCGCGCCCGTCCCCGCCAGGGTGTCGATCGTGTCGGACGCGAGATCGATGACGCGGATCACGTGGTTGCACACGTCGGCGACGTAGAGCACGTGCCGGCCCGGGTCGTACTCCACGGCCCCCGCGGGCTCGGGCTGCAGGTCGTCCGCGACCCAGAAGTGGAACGAGGCGTCGAGCGGATCGCCGCCGTCGCCGGTGTAGTCCCGGGTGCCGTTGCCCGCGAACGTGTCGATCAGGGAGTAGTCACTCGCGATCCAGCGGACGCGGAGGTTGCCTTGCGCGACGAACCAGAAGCTGCCGTCGTCCGGGTCGATGGCGATCGAGTTCGGGAAGGCCATCAGCGCGTCGGCGGCCGGTCCACCGTCACCGGCGAAGCCCGCGTTGGCGCCGTTGCCGTCGTCGATGTCCGTGTTGGCGGCGACGACCAGCGAGTACCCGGTCTCGGGCGTCCACTCCCGGATGCGGTGGTTGTGCCAGCTCGGGAGCAGCAGCTTGCCGGTGACGGGGTTCCACTCGAGCTGCGTCGGGTGGTTCAGCGCCACCTCGGTGCCCGGCACCCCCGGCGCCACGCGCTCCTGGAAGTCGGGATCGCCGTCGCCGAGGAACCGCGTCCCCACCGCGACCGAGGCGACACCGTCGTGGATCAGGCGGATCTTGTGGTTGTTCCAGTCCGCGATGAAGAAGTCGTCCGCGCCGTCGCGGATCGCCACGTCCATCGGGCCGTACAGCGGGGACTTCAGGGGATCGCTCTCGCCCTCGATGGCGCCCGCCTCGCCGGTGCCGGCGACGGTGCAGGTCGTCCCGGAGACCGTCCCGCAGCCGTCGGGCGGCTGCGAAGGGTCCGGCGTGGTGGGGTCGGGGGTGCACGCGACCAGCAGCGAAGCCGCAGCGACGAGGACCGATGAACGCAAGAAACCTCCGTACCGATCGTCGTAGTATATGGTCCCCCTGCCCCACCGACAACCGAAACCTGGGACGGTGTCCGCGGGGCCCGCCGCCCGGGCGCGATCAGGGGGAGAGCAGCTTCGTCAGCACGATCTGCGCGTCGCCGGGCGACAGCAGGCTCACGTTCAGCTCGGCGTCCCCCTGGTCCAACACCAGACCACCCGATCGCATCGTCCGCCGTTCGCTGGCCTCGTGAGGACGATCCCGGTGGCCGATCTCGACCCATCCGACCCGCCCGTCGAGCTTCAGCTCGCACTCGTGGCTCGCGTCGCCGTCCTCCGTCCAGCTCGAGCAGTCGCCCGTCGTCGCCCCCGCGGCGCGGAGGGTGGTGGGGAGGTCGCGCAGGAGGCCGCCCTGCCGGAGCGAGCAGTCGTCCGGACAGAGCCGATCCGCCAACGCCGCCTCGGCCTGCGTGTCGTGGAACGCGACGATCAGCAGCCGAGCGCCGTCCACGGCCACCGCGGCGCCGTGAGCGAGCTGGTCGTCGGCCTCCTCGCCCGCCGCTTCGGCGTCCGAGTGGTCCCACGCCTCCAACGCCACCAGCGCGCCCTCTCGCTCCCAGGAGCACCGCAGATCGAGCTCCCCGTCGTCCATCCGCTGGCGGCAACGCCGCTCGGTCCACCCGGCGGCACCCATCGTCTCCGTGAGCGCGAAGCTGGACAGCGACCCGAGCTTCCCCGTCGCTCGGACCTTCTTCGGCCGGGCCGCGGCGCGCCTCGGAGGGTGCCGCTTCGCCTCCTCCGCGATCCGCTCCTCGAACGCCGCCAGGCGACCCGCGACGTCCTCCTCCGTCAGGCCGTCGGGCCGACGGAAGTGCTGGAGCTCGGCCTCGATGCCCGCGACCTCCTCGTCGGACAGGACGCCGTCCGCGACCGCCTTCTCGACCTCGAGCTTCAAGCCGCTGGCCGCCAGGGTGTCGGCGTTCTCCAGGCCGAGCCATGCCTCGTCGAGGTGCCGTCGCGCGGCCTCCCGGTTCGGCCCCTCGTCCACGAGGGTCAGCAGCCCCGCCGCCTTCGCGAGGGTCCCCTCGTCGACGCGCATCCCGACGCCGCCGCAGGCGAGCGAGGACAACAGGACCAAGACGACCAGGCGACGCATCCGTCCCGATAACCAGGGAGGGCTGCGGGTTCGGTCTACAGGCGGCAGAACTTCCGGATCTCGGGCAGGACCGCGTCGAGACCCGCCGTGTCGAACACCGCCACCACCGCGGGGCTCGCGAAGGGCGTGTAGGACATGGTCCAGGCGTTGCCCGAGCCCAGCGTCGAGACCCAGCGCTCCGGCGTCGGGAAGTAGAGCCGTGTGTCGCCGTCCACCATGCGGAGCTTCGCGTCGGACGCCGCCAGGCCGTCGTGCGCCGCCTTCACGAGCGCGGTCATCGAGAACACGCCCACCTCGCTCGGCACGGCCTCGACCGAGCGCACACCGGGATCGAGGTCCACCGTGAGGCGGTGCTCCTTGCAGCGGATCTCGAGCCGAGGGCGTCCCGCGCGCTCCAGCCGGTCCTTCACGTCGCTGCGCGCGTCCAGCACCAGCGTCGTCGTGGGGTGGGCCTTGCCGGGCGAGGTCACCACCCGCCAACCCGATGTCGGCGCGGGTGGGGGTGGCGTCGGCGCGGGGACGGGCGGAGGCGCGACCGGCGCGGGCATCGGTGGAGGGAGGTTGATCACGGCGCCGGTGGGGACCCGCTCGACGGCGACCACCGTGGCGCCGGGCGGCGGCAGGTGGATCTCGACCGTGGTGGGCCCGTCGGGCTCGACCGGGGGCGCCGCGGGCTCCACACCCGGCGTCGCGGGCCGCGGGGACACCACGACGGGAGCAGGCGCGGGAGCGGGAAGCCCCGGGACGGGCGCGGGGGCCGGCGCGGGAGCGACCTCCTGTACCCGGACGGGCTCGGGCGCGGCCGGCGGAGGTCCCCCGGTCCCGACGAACCAGCCCACCACCGCCGCGACGAGCACCAGGAGCACGGCCAGCAGCCCCGCGAGCAGCAGCAGGAGCAACCAGCGGGTCTCCGGTTCCTCGTCGTTCTCGGCGATCTCGCGGTCACGGACCGGCGGTGCGGTGTCGACGACGTGGACGTCGGGCTCGAGCGAGCGGTCGCTCGGCGGCGGGACCATCGCCAGCGCCTCCTCGAGGGCCAGCTTGAGCTCCTGGGCGTCGCCGAAGGCGCCCGCCGAGGCCTGGACCGCCACGGTGGCGAGCGCGGCGGGCATGGGGCGCCCGGCGTACAGCCCCTTGAGCGCCGCGCCGAAGGACTCGAGGTCCTCGATCACGCTGCCGTCGCAGACGCCGCCGTCCACGAGCTTGATCACGCCCTCGCCGTCGAACACCAGCGAGCGCGGGTGGACGTGACCGTGCGCCAGGCCCTCGCGATGGAGCGCATAGAGCGCGTCGGCGACCCCCACCAGGAGCCGCCCGGGATCGGGGTGGTCCGCGATCGACCCACCCGGCAGCCACTCGGTGACCACCTTGAGCTCGCCGCTCTCCTCCCCGACCGCGACGATCTTCGCGAGGTGCGGGTGGACGACCTTCGCCATCCGCCTGAGCCGATCGCGGATCTCGTCGAACGCGGCCTCGCCCGGCGTCACCGTGCGGCAGGCGCGGTGCGCGACGTGCTGGGTGTCGAACACGCGCTGGACGCGTGTGGAGCCGTCGATCGGCTCGGGTCTCACGAACCGCTGCATCGGCGACATCATAGACGCGCACCCGGGGAGCACGAGATACGTCGGCCCGATGCTGTGGTGCTTGAGCGCGTTGGCGGCGGACGGCGCCGCGGTGGAGACCTCGCCGTTGGAGGCGGCCCTCGTCGAGGAGCTCGATCGGGCCTGGACGAGCCTCGGCTCCTCCGACGAACCCCCTCACTACGTCTCGCTGGCGGTCCAGGACTGGGAGCAGATCACGCTCTCCGCGCGCGACGGCACGCTCGCGACGGACGACGTGGAGCGTGCCCGGTTGCTCGACGTCGACCTGCGGACGGGGACGCCCGAGCTCGACAGCACGCACCCGCTGCGCGGCTTCTCGGCGCTGACGGACGACAGCCGTGGCGCCGTCCAGCTGCCCCTCGACGAGGGGTACGCGCTCCGACACGCCGTGTGGGCCGAGATCGACGCGCGGTACCGCAGCGCCGCCGAGAAGATCGTGGTGTTGCGCGCGAACCGCAACGTGAAGGTCGAGGAGGAGGACCCGGCGCCGGACTTCGAGCCACGCGAGCCCGTCGTGGACCGCAGCGAGGTCCCCCCGCTGGTCGTCGATCACGACGGCTGGGCGCAGCGGGTCTCTTCGCTGTCCGAGCGCATCGAGCGCAGCCCCGCCGTCCACCGCTCCTCGGTCACGCTCCAGGGCGATCGCGGCGTCACCACCTTCGTCGACACCGAGGGGACGCGCCTCGTGCACGGTCGGAGGCACCTGCGCGTCTCGATGCTGCTGCAGAGCACGGCGTCGGACGGCGACGAGGTCACGGTCTTCCTCAGCAAGGACGTCCACGACCCCGAGAAGCTGCCGACGGACGAGGAGCTCCAGCGCTGGGCGGACGAGGCGGTCGCGCAGCTCGATGCCCGGCTGGCGGCCCCCCGCGCCGAGCCCACGAGCGGGCCCGTGCTGCTCACGGGTCGCGCGGCGGCCGTGTTCTTCCACGAGGTGCTGGGGCACCGCGTCGAGGGCCAGCGCCAGAAGCGCGAGGACGAGGGCAAGACCTTCGCCGATCAGGTGGGCCAGCAGGTGCTGCCGACCTGGCTCGACGTGGTGGACGACCCCCGCATCGAGACGCTGGCGGGCGAGCAGCTCAACGGCTTCTACCGGTACGACGACGAGGGTGTCCCGGGCCAGGAGGCGGTCATCGTCGACGACGGCGTGTTCCGCGGCTTCCTGCTGTACCGCTCGCCGATCCCCGGCTTCCCGCACAGCAACGGGCACGGCCGTCGGTCCACGGGCAACGCGGCGGAGGCGCGGATGGGCAACACCATCGTCCGCGCGAAGGGTGGCCAGTCGATGGACCAGCTCCGCGCGAAGCTGGTCGCGCTCGCGAAGCAGCAGGGCCTCCCCTACGCGTACATCGTGGACGAGATCGAGGGCGGCTTCACGATGACCGGCCGGGTGACGCCGAACGCGTTCAACGTGCGCGCGTCGACCACCTGGCGGGTCTACGTGGACGGACGACCCGACGAGCTGGTGCGCGGCATCGATCTCGTCGGCACGCCGCTCGTCGCCTTCTCGAACATCGTGGCGGCCGGCAACGAGCCCCAGGTGTTCAACGGCGTCTGCGGCTCGGACAGCGGCTGGGTCCCGGTGAGCGCGGTCGCGCCCGCGATGCTGTTCGGCAAGCTGGAGTTCCAGCTCAAGGAGAAGGGCCAGGATCGGCCGCCCCTGATGGCGAAGCCCGTCGTGGACGACGGCTCGGCGGACGGAGGTGCGAGGTGATCGCCTGGCTCGCCGCCACCGCGCTGGCCGCCGACGGCACGGCCCCCGACGCCCAGGCCCTCGAGGACGTCCTCGCGGGCGCGATCGAGCGGTACCGAGGGGGGCTGGAGCTCCCCGAGGCGCCCGAGATCTACCACCTGCGCTACCAGCTGCTCGAGCTCGGCCAGGTCGACGTCCAGGCCTCGATGGGGAGCATCATCTCGACGGGTCGGGACATGACGCACGCGCTCGGCGTGGAGATCCGCGTCGGCGAGCCCGCCTTCGACAACACGGGCTTCGGCGGCTGGCAGAACGGGTTCGTCCGGGCGGTCCTGCCCGAGGTGCTGACGCCCGAGTCGGTCGCGGTCGAGGCCTGGCGCAGCACCGACCGGGC
>JACKER010000088.1 GCA_020632925.1 Alphaproteobacteria bacterium
CGGACGCCCGGAGCGACCGTAGAACCGAAGGTTCGGAGGAAGTGGAGGGCAGGCCGGTAGGTAGCCAGGGGACGCGGGAGCGGTACGCTGAAGTGCAGGTTGCTGACTTGTTCAGCAACCTGCTAGCTTGGTTCGCGCTACGTCCGCGCCGTCTCCTCCAGCTCGCGTCCGGCCGTCTCCGGCAGCCACCACAGGATCAGGACCAGCGCCACCAGCGGTCCGAGGGCGGTCGTCGAGACGGCGGGGCCCCAGCCGACGTGCTGTGCGGCGAGGCCGGCCAGCAGGGGTGCCAGGACGTACGCGCTGCGGCCCACCACGTAGTTCGCCCACCCGTACGCCTCGGAGCGCAGCTCGGTCGGGAACAGCTCGGTGGACCACGCGTTGAGCGGAGGCAGGACCGCCGAGGCACCGAAGATGCCCAGCACCAGCGCGGCGGTCAGCGGCCACTGGCCGTGCAGGTTGTACGCGGCGACGATGCCGACGATCGTGAGTGCATAGATGATGACCGAGCCGCGGCGCCGGCCGAGGACGTCGAGCAGCTTCCCCACCGCCGCCACCATGGGCAGCGCGCCGAGCGAGGCCACCGTGAGTGCCAACCCCACGCCGTGGTCGTCCAGGCCGCGCTCGGAGACGGCGAACTCCTTCCAGAACGCGATGCTCGTCTGCGTCGCGGCGTACGTGCAGGCCCAGATCGCGCCGAGCTGCAGCACGCGGAAGCGGTAGGGAGAGCGCCACACGGCGAGCAGCCCGCGGTCCCCCGACGGCGCGCGCTCCGTGAACCGGCGGGTCTCCGGGAGCGAGGAGCGTGCCCAGGCCAGCAGCAGCAGCGGAATCACGCCGACGAAGAACACCGATCGCCAGCCGTACGCGTGGGTGAGCATCGGCACGACGCCCGCGCAGACGATGGAGCCGAGCGAGGACGCGGTCTGCACCACGCCCAGCGCCACCCCGCGGCGGTCGGCGCCGAACTCCTCGGCCGCGTAGACCATGGAGATGCCCCACTCCGCGAGCAGGAACATCCGCGCCAGGAGCTGGGCGGCGACGAAGAGGGGCAGCGTCGGGGCGAGGCCCGTGAGCAAGGTGGCGACGGTGTAGCCGGCGATGGTGCCCGTCAGGACCGGCCTGCGGCCGTAGCGGTCGGCCATCCGGACCAGTCCCCACGCCAGGATGGTGCCCACGTTGCAGGTGGCGATCACCCAGCCCGCGCCGGCGTGATCGAGGCCGAACTCCTCGGACAGGGACGGCAGGATCTGGGAGAGCGCGAGGAAGTCGAAGCCCTCGAAGAAGGTCGCTACGGAGAGGAGGGCGAGCAAGCGCCACTGGGAGCCGGTCAAGAGAGCCTCGCGAGGCGGAGACTACCCCCATGGGGTACGTCCGTCAGGCGGATGGTCCGGCGGTCGGGAGGGGGCTTGCGGCGGTGCAGGTGGATGGCGGCGGGGTTCGTCGTGCTCGGGTCGCTCGCGTGCGGCGGGCTGCCGATGGTCGGCGCGGACGAGACGCTGTGCGCGTCGCAGACCTTCGTGACCCCGACGGTGGACCTGGTGGAGCTCGAGGGACCCACGCCCACGGTCGAGCCCGGTGTGCTCGTCGAGATGACGACCGGGGGTATCCGGATCGACGGGGAGCCGGTCAGCTCCCCCGCCGAGGCGCTGGCAGGGGCGCGTGAGCGGGTGCGCGAGCTGCGGTCGTCCGGCGCCGAGCTCTCCGACGGGGTCCTGGTCGCGATCGCGCCCGACGTTCCTGGCGAGCAGGTGGTCCGGGCGCTCGAGCTCGCGCGGAAGGCCGGCGTCTCGAACGTCCGGTTCCTGGCACGCTCGCCGGCGATCCCCGAGCCCGTGGCCTTCGTCGACCCGACCTACGCCGCGGATCTCGAGGCCCGCCTGGCGGAGGTGGAGCCGAACCAGCGGATGACCGTCGCCGCGCGCGAGCTCGACAGCCTGCTGACGCTCTGTCCGAGCGGGAAGCGGGTGCTCTCGGCGGTGGCGATGGCGTCGCCGGACATGCGGTGTCGGCTGGTGGTCGCTGGGATGGAGGAGGCGCTGCCGTCGTGCCCGCTCACGAGCAAGGACCAGGTCGCGACCGCGATCCAGGTGGCCTTCCAGCCCCCACCCTTCACCCTGGTGGCGCTCGATCTCGAGCTCACGGAGGACGCCGAGCCCTTCGAGGTGCAGCCCGACGCGCCGTGGAGCGAGCTCGCCGCCGCCTGGCTCCCGCGCAGCGGCACAGCGGCGACCTGGCGGCTCCCTGGCACGGAGACGCCCCCGGCCTCCCCGCGTGGCGCCGGTGCTGGCGCTGCACCTCGTCCCAAGGCCACTCCGGCGCCGGCCCGAGCGGGGTCGGTGACCGTGACCGGCGGCCTGGACAAGGCGGTCGTGTCACGGGTGCTCGCGCGCAGCCGAGCGGGGATGCGGGCGTGCTACGAGCAGGCCCTCTCTCGCAACCCGTCCGCGTCGGGCAGCATCGAGGTGCGCATCACCGTCGGTCCGAGCGGCAGCGTCTCCTCGGCGACCACAGCGGCCGACACGATCGGCGACCCGGCGCTCGCCTCCTGTCTGGTGAGCGGCGCCAAACGCATGACCTTCCCGGAGCCCCAAGGAGGCAGCGCGACCATCGTCGTCCCGCTCGTTTTCGCCCCCGCTCCCTGAGTCTGGCGCTACGCTGGTGGGGAGATGGCGTCCCTCGTACGAACGCGATCGATGTGGAGCGTCGCGCTGGCCATCGCGGTGTCGTGTAGCCCGTCACACCCGACGGTCGAGACCGAGTTCCCGATCCAGTCCGTCTTCGTGCAGAACGACGATTTGCCCATCGATCTCGCGTTCATCGTGCGGTTCGACGCCGGGACCGCGGCCGCCAGGACGGCGCTGGCGGAGCGGCTTCCCACGCTCTGGGAGGATGTGCGCGACGTCCGGGCCACGGTGGTCCACAGCACGCTCGATCCCACGGGTGAGCCGCTCGTCGTCGGTGAGCCTGTCGTGCTCGATCTGACCGACTCAGAGGCGAGGTCGGCGCTCGCTGCCCGACTGGTGAGCACGGCGCCGACTCCTGGACCGGAGGAGGGGCTCGACGTGGGCCTCGCGGTGGACGAGACGCTGTTCGCCGTCACGGAAGGTCGACGGCAGGTGCTCTTCTTCCTGACCGACACTGCCTACGAGGGAACGAGGACGGCGGACGACTTCGTGCAGGACCTCACTGCGGCGCGACCGCTGTCGCCCCTCGTGACCTCGATCGTCGGAGGAGCGCGCTGCGGCGATCCGCCGGAACTCGACTACGTGCGCGCGGCGAGCGAGCTCGACGGGAGCGTGGAGGACCTGTGCTCCGGAGACTGGGACGAGGTCGTGACCCGGCTCGGCGCACAGGCGGCTGGTCAGCGGACGACGTTCGCGCTCCGGCCTGGCGTGCCCGATCCGGAAACCATCTCGGTGCGGGTGGACGACGAGGTGCGCGGCGACTGGTCCTACGACGCTGCCACCTGGTCGGTCACGCTCCGGGAACCGCCACCACCGGCGTCGGTCATCGTCATCGACCACACGGCGGTCCCCCAGCTACCCTGATACAGGCCAGCGCCACCAGGCGGGCAGACGCTGCGCCGCGGGGTTGCCGGTCACGGAGACCCAGCGGAGCGCCGGCAGGTCGGCGAGCCAGTCCGGCAGGACCTCGATGGCGTTGTGGTCCAGCGCCAGCTCGGTCAGTGCTTGCAGCTCACGGATCACGGCGGGCACCTCGGTGAGCGCGTTCCGGGTCAGCAACAGCTCCTCGAGGCTTTCGAGCAACGCCAGCTCCCGCGGCAGCGTGGCGAGCGCGTTGTCCTTGAGCGAGAGCACCACGAGATCGCGCTCCAAGGCCCAGGCCGGCACCTCCGTCAGTCCGAGCCCGTCGAGCTCCAGGAAGGGTAGCTCGCCCTCCAGGAAGCGTCGTCGGATCCGGTCGAGTCGCCGCATGTTCCCGGAGGTGTACCACTGCAGCGACGGCGTTAGGCGGCGGGGATGACCACGCTCCTCGCCCTGCTCCTCGCCTGTGGCTCCGCTCCCGCTCCCGAGCCCGCGCCTCCCCCGACGCCGACCGCGCCTCCGCTCCCGCCACCTCCGCCGGAGCCCGAGAAGCCCGAGGTCGACCTGACCGTTCCCACCAACGTGCTGCTCGCGCGCGCGAAGCTCCTCCAGGCCGAGCGCGCCGTCGTCGACCCCACGGTGGACGACGAGACCGCGGCGCTGTGGGGACACGCGATGCAGCGGATCGCGCGGGTGCTCGCCGCCGATCCGGTGATGGGCGAGGCGGTGCTCTCGGGCATCAAGGACGAGGCGCTCGCGAAGGACCTGCGGCTCGTGGTCCACGGCACCGCGGAGATCGCGAAGACGGTGACCCGCCCGCGCACCGATCTCCCCGACTGGCGCATCGAGCGCCCGCCCGCGCCGTCGGAGCTGCGCGGCTACTACGACGCGGCCAGCCAGACGCACGGCGTGCCGTGGAGCGCGCTCGCCTCCATCCACCTCAACGAGACCCGCATGGGCCGCCTGCGCGGGGTCTCGCCGGCCGGCGCGCGCGGTCCGATGCAGTTCATGCCCGCGACCTGGAAGGGGTACGGCATGGGCGGCGACATCGAGTCTCCCAAGGACGCCATCGCCGCGGCCGGGAACTACCTGGCGAAGATGGGGTGGGCGAAGGACCCGGCGAAGGCGATCTGGCACTACAACCAGAGCGAGCACTACGTCGCCGCCATCCAGGACTTCCAGGCCTACCTCGAGGGCGATCCGCAGCGGTACCGCGGGCTGTGGGGGTGGCAGGTCTACTACCGGACCGTCCGCGGCAGCATCTGGCTGTCGGAGGGCTACGAGCAGCAGGCGCGCATCCCGATCGAGACGTGGTGCGACGAGAAGGGCGAGCCCTGGTGCCCCGCTCCGGACGACCCCAAGTAGGTCCGTCCACCTTCGAGGCGCGCGGTGACCCGCTGGAGCGCGTCGGAGGCCATCACCCGCCCGCGCATGCCGACGGGGTTCGCCCTCGCTGCGCGAGTCGCCTCAGCCGGATCCGGGCCTCGCGTGGGCTGATCCCGTGGGCGGAGGCGTAGAGCAGCAGATCCCTCGCACCCAGCGCGAGCGCCAGCGCGACCCGCTCGCCCGCCTCCAGGCTCGCCTCTCGCTCCCGTCGCTCACGGTCCAGGGTCTCGGCGACCTCGCTCTTCATCGTCTCCCCACTCCGATCGTAGCCGACCACGCGCTCGGGCGGTCGGGCGCTTCGCGAGTTCGGCCGCATCGTGTTGCTCGCGGTGGAAATCCGAAGGGGGAGGACGATCGCCGTCCACCGGCCTCCGACGAGCTGCCCGACCGCCGGGCGTACATCCGAGACCAGCTCCGTCGAGCCGCGAACTCCGTCGCCCTGAACATCGACGGAGGAGGCGTTGGACGTCCTCGCGCGGGTGGTCGGGATGTTGGTGACGTTGATCCGTATTGGCGCCGGGTGCCGGACGAGGCACGCTCGCTGCGCTCGCTGGCACGCTCGCTGACGCTCTCTGGCACGCTCGCTGACGCTCGCTGGCACGCTGCCGTTGGCAGCTGGCACCGCTCGCTGCGGGAGTTCGGCCGCATCGTGTTGCTCGCGGTGGAAATCCGAAGGGGGAGGACGATCGCCGTCCACC
>JACKER010000089.1 GCA_020632925.1 Alphaproteobacteria bacterium
AGCTGACTCACACCGAGGCACCCACCCCACCACACGGTGGCCCGGTACAGCGCGTCCACGCCGCTGGTCATCGCGCCCCCCAGCAGCGCCGCGCCCACCAGGACGTGGAGCACGAACACCAGGACCAACCCCAGGGCCGCTTGCAGCATCGCGACGACGCGGCTGGCTCCGGGCCGCTCGGAGCCGCTCACGGGACGCGCGTGACGACGAGGGTATCCGTACCCACCACCTGGCCGGCGAGGTCCACCGCGGTGAGGTCGACCGGGTTGGGGCCGAGGAGCAGCGGCACCGTCACCTGCCAGGTGCGGTCGTCGAGCCAGGTCACCTCCAGCGGATCGGGCGAGCCGCTCCACCACAGCTCGCGCACGTCGATCCAGCCGTCGCCCTCGAGCGTCGCGGCGGCCGAGGCCGTCGAGAACCCGACGCCACCATTCGTGGTGATCGCGAACGGGACGACGGGGTAGCGGCGGAGCACCGCGTCCGGCGAGCCCGAGAGCACCCAGTCGGCCCGAGCGTGCATCTGGGCGCAGTTCCCCGCGAAGTCCTGCGCCGGGAGCAGGGCCCCCACCTCCGCGCAGTCCGCGTCCAGCGCGGCGGGCAGGAAGCCGCGGTCCACCAGGTCGAACAGGTGTTGGTAGTAGGTGCGCCGCCACAGCGGGTCGGCGGTGATGCGGCGCAGGTCGGCGTTGCCGAACACCGGCATCGTCGTGCTGCCGAAGAAGTCGAGATCGTGCGGGAAGTAGAGCATCCGCCCGTCGTCGGGTCGCCGGTAGAACCGCGCGTTGTGCTGCGCGCCGTCCCCGCCGTAGTTGTCCACGGCACCCGCCATCGTCGCGAACGCAAAGCCCCGTAGCCACTGGTCCACGTCGATCACGTTGTCCAGCGCCAGCGAGAACGCCGGGTCCGCCAGCGCGAACGTCCGCCCGAGCCTCATGATCGGCTCGTGGTCGTCGCGATCCTCGTGGTTCTGCAGCTCGAAGGTCCAGCGCCAGGCCTCGGGGTCGGGGCCGAGATCGGTCAGCGGCGTGCCCACCACGCTGTCGGGCTGCGGCAGCTTCTGGCCCTGCGGGGTGCGGTCGTCGGTGGTGAGTGGGTAGTAGATGAGCTCGTAGTCGTACTCCTCGCCGTCGGCGCCGTCGGCGTACTGGTTGTCGAGCACGAGATCGGACAGCCGGTCGATCTGCAGCTCGACGGGGCCGGTGTGCTCCGCGCGCGGGGTGACGGCCCAGCCGAGATCGTTGAGCTCGGCCGACACCAGCCCCACCCGCCCGGCGACGAGGTTCAGCAGGAACTCGCGCTGCCCGAAGCTCACGCCCTGGCTCCGGTCGAGCAGGACCGTGCGCTGGCTGCCGCGGAACGGCGTGTCACGCGGGAACTGCAGGCCGTAGCCGAGCCGAACGGTCTCGGGTCGCCCGCGCTCGCTGCCCTTGGGACGCACGCCCACGTCGTAGACCACCCGCGCGTCGTCGATCACCACGGTGGCGCCGAGCCGGTCGTTGCTCATCAGGTTCGGCGGGTCGAGCATCCAGTCGCTGTCCGCGTCCGTCATGATCAGACGCACGACGTGCAGCCCGGGGTCGGGCTCGGCGTCGTCGAAGCGCACGAGCGCCCGGGAGTCCGGCCCGCCCGCCGGGAAGTCCGCCGTGACGCCGAGCCCGTCCTCGGCCTGGAGGTAGAACTGGACCACCGTGCCCGCGGGCCGGCCCGCCAGCACCCCGCTCCACGACCGGCCGTCGCCCGTGACCATCGGCGTGGGCGCGAACGGCCCGCCCGACACCGACGTCCACAGTGTGACGCCGGCCACCCCGTCGGGGTCGGACACCACGGCGCTCACGGTCACGGGCTCCCCCGGGGACGGCGCCGCCACGTCCTGCCGGAGGTCCGAGAACGTCGGCCCGACCGCCCTCGCCTGCCCGTTGGGCCGACCCGGCGTCCCCCAGGTGTCGGGGCGCGGGACGCGGGTGACGCGCGGCAGCCGCTGGAAGTAGAGCCGCGAGTGCAGCAGGTGGCTCCCCGACACCCAGCGCGCGCGGAAGCGGATGACGTACGGGACGGTCGAGATGCGCTGGCGCAGCGTCGTCTCGGCGTGGTTGTGCATGTGCTCGGTCGGCCCGGTGGCGACGAGATCCAGCACCAGGTTCGACGGGTCGTCCGGGTCCGGCACGATGCGGCTGTGGCGGTGGTTGCCGATCAGACGCCAGGCGTCCGCGTCGTCGAAGGTCCCGTTGCGCACCATCTCCTGCGGTGATCCCTGGGGATCGCGGATCACGCTCAGGTCGTCGATCAGGACCTCGCCCTCTTCGAGCAGCCCGAGCACGAGCTCGTCCCACTGGCCGTCCGGGCCGACCGCGCTCGGATCGGCGGTCCCCGCGATCACCACCTGGGTCCACGCCGCCCCCGCGCTCTCGTCGCTCGCCGCCCAGCTCTCCGCCGCCGTCCCGTCCGCCCACGGATCCAGCCGCTCGAGCGTGGAGCCGCCGCCGTCCGCCGCCGAGGGCCAGCGCCCGCCGTCCGCGTAGCGCACCTCGTCGACCGGGTTCCCGCGCGCGTCCCGCAGCAGGATGCGGTCCGTCGCGTTGTCCAGCGAGCCCTCGAAGTCGCCGACGACGTCGATGCCGGGCACCTCGGCGCGCAGCGCGGCCGCGTCCCGCGCGACCACCAGGTACGCCCCCGGCGCGAGCACGGTCCCCTCGGGGAAGGTGTACCGGACGGCGTCGACGAGCTGCCAGCCCGAGAGATCGACCGGCGTGTCCCCGCGCCCGAACAGCTCGATCCACTCGTCGGGGCGCTCGGTGAACGGCGTCCCCTCCTCGTCGAGCGGGGCCCGGTGGTACGCGATCTCGTGGATGGCGACGCGGTCCTCGACCGCGACCGCGTTGGGCTCGCCCGGGGTGGCGCGGACGGGCACCCGCCACGGACCGTCGTCCCCCAGGCGCGCGTGCCCGCGCTCGTCCACGCGCACCGCGTCCAGCAGCTCGCCGTCGGCCTCCGCCAGCACCAGCACGTCGCCCGCGTCCGGCGGTGGATCGAGGGAGATCGCCGACAGTCCGACGGGCAGTGCCGGCAGCGCCCAGCCCTCCCCGGACGACGAGCGCAGGACGAGCCCGCCCGGATCGTGGTCCGCGAGCAGGTCGACGCGGAACGGCTCGGTCCCGGCGGCGGGCACCTCGGAGAGCACCACCGGCGGAGCGAGCGTGTCCGGCGCGATCCGGGCCTCCACGGCGCACGCGAAGCGCAGGTCCTCGTCCGGATCGGTGGTCGCCTGGTGGACCTCGACCGCGAGCACGTTGTCGCCGGGGACCAGCGCGGTGCCGGGGAGGGTGGCGACGAAGCCGGGGTCGCCCGTGACCTCGGTGCTGGCGAGTGTGCTGTCGGTCAGCGGCCCGGCGGGGAGCCCCTTCCGGAGGACCTCCGTGCCGTTGACGGTGAAGGCGGCGCCATCGTCGAGGTCGCAGTCCAGCGCGAGCGTGGTGCGAGCGGGGTCGCCGTCGAACGTGAAGCCCACGCGGAAGCGCGCGGTCGTGGGCGCGGCGCCGAGGTCCGTCGCAGCCCCGTCGAGCAGCGGGTCGACCGAGCGCAGCAGCGCCCAGGTGTCCTGGGTGTTCGTGACGGAGACATCGCCGAAGGTGTCGGGCCAGACGTACCGCGTGGACGGGTCGAACGAGGCGCCGAGCGTCGCGCCCCAGGGTGCCGACGACGGGGGCGCCTCGACCGCGGGCACCCGCCAGGCGCCGAGCTGCTCCGAGAGCCCGGCGACCGCGGACACCACCGCCTCCGACGGCGGAGCGGCAGCACCCACGGCGGGGGCGGTCCCAGGCGGCCCGAGCGTCCAGTCGAAGGTGTCGGCCGAGGTCCCGACGAGGCCCGAGGGCAGCTCCACCTCCGCGATGGCCATCTGCGCCCCGCCGTTCGAGCCGCTCGCCTCCCAGGCCGCGAGGAACAGGTGGTCCGTCGGGAGCACGGTCGCGCGGACGGTCGTGGTGCGTGTCCAGTCGCCCGCCGCGTCGTCGCCCACCCGCCGCAGCCCCGCGCCGTCCGCCTCCCCCAGGTAGACCGCGCAGTCGTTGTCCGCGGTGAACCGGATCGTGGCGCTCACGGCGGGCGCCGGGCCCGCGTACAGCGGCGCCTCCACGCGTTCCCAGCCGCTGTCGTCGTAGGTCGGATCGGCCCACCCGGGATCGACGGGGTCCGCGGAGAAGGCCCAGGTGGCGTCGCGCGGCACGAGCGGCACGACGACCGGCGGCGCGTCCGGATCCACCTCGTTCGGCGCCCCCGGCGTCCCCCCGAGCCGGCGCCCGACCGTCCAGGCCTCGGCGCGGTCGCCCGGGCCGTCCGCGCGGATCTTGGCCAGCGCGTACCCGGTGCCGTCCGCCCCCGCGGGCCACGGGTCGTCCGCCCCGTACGCCACCGAGTCGATGCGGCGGCCGCCGTTGGAGAACAGATCGATCCGCTCCCCGTCGTCGTCCAGGCGCCCCGTCCACGGACCGAGCGACGGGATCCGCGAGGGATCGGAGCTCACGACCAGGGTCCCCCGAGCGGGGATGCGGGTGCCCTCGGGGAACGCGAAGTCCACCGCCCCGCGCAGGGACCAGCCCGTGAGCTCGAGGCTCACGACCGCCGGGTTGGTCAGCTCGATCCACTCGAGCTCGTCGCCGGGGCCGGCGTCGAACAGGATCTCGGTGATGGCGACGGACCCTGGCGTACGCACCTCGCTGCGCGACCACGGCTCGAGCGGCGGCGGGGGCGTGGTGGGCTCGGTGGTCGGCGTCTCCCCGGTGTGGCCCGGGGTCGTGACGTCGTCGTCGTCATCGTCGTCGTCCCCGTGCCACGGGACGGGCACCGAGACCCGGTCGTCGGTGTCTCGGCAGGCGAGGAGGAAGGCGAGCGCGAAGGGGGCCGACCGCACGCCACCATCGTACGCCCCCCGCGGAACGCCCTCCAACGACCCGGCGAACGCGTCACCGGGGGACGCCTCCGATGCTGCCGATGTCGGCTGCCGTCCCTCCGCTCGTGGGCTCCGGTTCGGGCGCCGGGAGCGGGGCGACGTCGCGGAAGACCCTGTCGATGTCCCCCACGTCCGTGTCGTCGCTCCACAGGTCGCCGGCATCCGTTCCCGAACCCGACCTCCCGATGATCTGGAGCAACAGCCTGCTCTTCTCGGCCACCGCGCGCTTCAGCTCCTCCCGGCGCGCCGCCTCGTCCGCGGCCAGCTCCTCCGCCGACGGCGGGACGGTGCAGGTCGCGTCGCCGATCGTCCACGAGGACCGGCT
>JACKER010000009.1 GCA_020632925.1 Alphaproteobacteria bacterium
TGGTCGAGCGGCTGGGCGAGGCCGCGGCGCTCTGGCGCGAGCGCACGACCGGCTGAGCGGATAGCCCGCGCGCGCGAGGTGATCGTGCAGCGCGACGCATACCGCGAGGCCGGGGTCGACGTGGACGCCGGCGACTCCCTGGTCGAGCGCATCAAGCCGTGGGCGGCGCGCACCATGCGCGACGGCGTCATCGGCGGGCTCGGCGGCTTCGGCGGCCTCTTCGGCCTGAAGGGGTACGAGGATCCCGTCCTGGTCTCCGGGACCGACGGCGTGGGCACCAAGCTGCTCGTCGCCCAGGCCCTCGGACGCCACGACACCATCGGCATCGATCTGGTGGCGATGTGCGTCAACGACATCGCGGTCAGCGGCGCCGAGCCCCTGTTCTTCCTCGACTACTTCGCGACCGGGAAGCTGGACGTGGACGTGGCCGAGCGCGTGGTCGCCGGCATCGCCCGCGGGTGCGAGCGCAGCGGGTGCGCGCTGCTCGGCGGAGAGACGGCGGAGATGCCGGGGATGTACGCCCCGGGCCACTACGACCTGGCGGGCTTCGCGGTCGGCGTGGTCGAGCGCTCGAAGATCCTCGATGGGGCGTCGATCCGGCCGGGTCACCAGCTCGTCGGGCTCCCGAGCTCCGGCCTGCACAGCAACGGGTACTCGCTGGTGCGGAAGCTGCTGCTCACGGAGGACGCGGACCTGTCGGCGGACCCGGGCGGGCTCGGCCGTCCGCTCGGCGACGAGCTGCTCGAGCCGACCCGGCTCTATCCCCGCCTGCTGCTCGGCATCCGGGACGCCTGGCCGCTCGGCGGCGCCGCCCACATCACGGGTGGAGGCCTGCCCGGGAACGTTCCGCGGATGCTCTCCGACGGGCTCGCGGCCCGCATGTGGCGCGGATCGTGGCCCGTCCCTCCCATCTTCGGGCTGCTCCAGCAGCGCGGTGAGCTCACCGAGCAGGAGATGGTGCGGACCTTCAACTGTGGGCTCGGGATGGTGCTCGCCATCGAGGCCGAACAAGCGGAGGCGCTCGCGGAGGCGACCGGCGGCTTCGTGGTCGGCGAGATCGTGGAACGGGGCGAGGGCCAGGACTGGGAGCTCGTGTCGTGAGCCAGGCCCGGGTGCCCGTGGGCGTGCTGGCGAGCGGCTCGGGGACCAACCTCCAGGCCCTGCTGGACGCCGCCGCGACCGACGACTTCCCCGCGCGGATCGTGGTCGTCGGCTCGGATCGACCCGGGGCCCTGGCGCTGCAGCGCGCCGAGGGGATGGGCGTCCCCACCTTCACGGTGCGCCGGAAGGGGCACGCGAGCCGCGAGGACTTCGACGCCGCCGTGGCCCACCAACTCCTCGCCCACGGGGTGCGCTGGGTGTGCCTCGCCGGGTACATGCGGATCGTCGGGCCGACCTTCCTCGACGCCTTCGAGGGCCGTGTCCTCAACATCCACCCGTCGCTGCTCCCCGCCTTCCCCGGGCTCGACGCCCAGCGGCAGGCCTTCGAGCACGGGGTGAAGGTCGCCGGGTGCACGGTCCACCTGGTGGACGCCGGCACCGACACCGGGCCCATCGTCGCGCAGGAGGCCGTGCCCGTGCTCGACGGAGACGACGCCGAGGCGCTCCGGCTGCGCATCCTGGCGGCCGAGCACCGGATCTACCCCCGCGCGCTGGCGTGGGCCGTCGCCGACAAGCTGAGGATCGAGGGCCGAAAGGTCAGGATCGACGAGGAAGGACGATGAGCTGGCAGACCGACTACCGCAGCAAGCTCACGACGCCGGAGCGCGCGCTCGAGCCGCTCCCGGGCGACGCGATGATCTACCTGAGCGGGAACGCCGCGACGCCGAGGACCCTGTGCGCGGCGCTCGCCCGACACGCCGAGGACACGCCGGGCACGGTGACCGTCGGCCACGTGCTGCTGCTGGGCAAGGACCCCGTGCTCCCACACGACCGCGAGGAGGTCCGCCACCGCGCCTGGTTCGTGGGGCCCGCCGACCGCGACCAGGTCAACCAGGGGATATCGGACTACGTCCCGAGCCATCTCTCGGAGATCCCGAGGCTGATCCGCGCGATGCCACGCCTGGACGGCGCGCTCCTCACCGTCGCCCCGCCCGACGACCACGGCTTCCTCTCGCTCGGCGTCGAGGTCATGGCCTCGCTGGCAGCCGCCGAGCGCGCCCAGCGCGTCGTGGTCCAGGTGAACCCGCGGATGCCACGCATCTTCGGCAACAGCTTCCTCCACGTCTCCGAGGTCGACGCGATCGTGGAGGCCGAGGAGGACCTGGCCACCATCCCCCGCGAGGTGCCAGGTGACGTCGAGCAGGCCATCGCACGCCACATCGTCCCGCTGATCCCCGAGCAGGCGACCCTCCAGCTCGGCATCGGCGGCATCCCCGACGCGGTCGTGGCCCAGCTCCAGGGCCGCGACGACCTCGGCGTCCACAGCGAGATGATCTCGGACGGCGTGATGGACGCGGTGATGCGCGGGGTCGTCACCGGTCGGCACAAGCCGCTGCACCGCCGGAAGGTCGTGACCACCTTCGTCCTGGGCACGCGCGAGCTCTACGACTGGGTCGACGGCAACCCGGCGATCGAGGCCCACCCCTGCGACCACACGAACGACCTCGTGGTCGCCTCCTCCATGCCCCGGCTGGTCGCCATCAACTCGGCGATCTCCGTGGACCTCACCGGCCAGGTGAACAGCGACTCCATGGGGACCGCGATCTGGTCGGGCGTGGGCGGGCAGCTGGACTTCCTGCGCGCGGCGGCACGGAGCGCGGGCGGCGTGCCCATCATCGCGCTGCCCTCCACCGCGAAGGGCGGCACCATCTCGCGCATCGTGCCGACGCTGCGCCCGGGGGCAGGCGTCGTGACCACGCGCGCCGACGTGCACTGGGTCGTGACCGAGCACGGCGCCGTCAATCTCTACGGCCGTCCGTTGCACGAGCGCGCCGAGCTGTTGGTGTCGATCGCCGAGCCTCGGTTCCGCGACGAGCTGATGGCCGCGTTCCGCGCGCGGTTCAGCCGCTGACGACGCCCACGGCCTCGATCTCGACGCGCACCCCCTTCGGGAGCCCGGCCACGGCGACGGTCGAGCGCGCGGGCCGATGGGCGCCGAACGCCTCGGCGTAGACCGCGTTGACGGCCGCGAAGTCCGCCATGTCCACCAGGAACACGGTGCACTTCACGACCCGATCCATGCCGCTGCCGGCCGCCTCGAGCACCGCCCGCAGGTTCTTCAGGACCTGGCGCGCCTCGGCCTCCACGCCTCCCCCCACGAGCTCGCCGTTCGACGGATCGAGCGCGATCTGGCCCGAGCTGAACACGAAGCCGTTGGCGACGATGGCCTGGCTGTACGGTCCGATGGCGCTCGGTGCGCTGCTGGTGCTCACGGTCTTCACTGTCCCCTCCCCTCGAACCGGACGATCGCCTCGGACAGGAGCGACACCATGCGCCCGCCGGCCTCGTTCGCCGCTGCCGTCACCTCCTCGTGGGAGAGCGCGTGCTGCGAGATGCCCGCCGCCAGGTTGCTCACGAGCGACAGCACGGCGCAACGCAGCCCCACCTCGGCCGCGGCGATCACCTCGGGGACCGTGCTCATGCCGACCACGTCGACCCCGAGCTTCCCGAGCATCCGGATCTCCGCCGGCGTCTCGTACGAGGGGCCCAGCATCGCGGCGAGCACGCCCTCCTTGACGGGAACCCCCGCCGCCGCAGCAGCAGCGTGGAGGACGGCCCGCATCCCCGGATCGTACGCGGTCGACATGTCGGGGAAGCGCGTGCCGTAGGCCGGCCCGTACAGCGGGTTCCGCCCCTGGAAGTTCACGTGGTCGGTGACGACGACGAGCGTGCCCGGCACCATGCCCGGCGTGATCCCGCCGACGGAGTTGGTCACCACCAGGCGCTGCACACCCCACCGATGGAGGGCGCGCACGTACCGAACGACCTCCGCCGGGTCGCGGCCTTCGTACAGGTGGACCCGACCGGCGAGCGCCACGATCTCGGCCGTCCCCAGCCGCCCACGCACGACCTCGGACGCGTGCCCCGCGACGGTCGACGCAGGCAGCCCGACCTCGGCGTAGGGCGCGCGCCGCGCGTCCTTCAGGCTGCGGACCAGACCTCCGAGCCCCGAGCCCAACACCACCGCGGTGGGGGGTGCGGCGCCGAAGGTGGCCTGGAGGCGCTCGGCCACGTCGTTCACGGGTCCCGTCTCGGGGTGCATTCCTTCTCCGTTCGTCGCGCGATGGTGGCACAACCGTGGCGCGAGCGCATCCCCGCTTGTGACCCGGCCGCCATCCCGCTATGTCAGGCGGCCCGGAGGACGGCTAGCACGTGTTCGAAGACACCCCCCTGGTGATGGTCGAGACGCCCGAGGCCCTGGACGAGCTGGTGGAGCAGCTCCGCAAGGTACGAGCGGTGGCCATCGACACCGAGAGCGACTCGTCCCACGCGTACCAGGAGAAGGTCTGCCTCATCCAGGTGTCCGACCTGACCACCGACTACATCGTCGACCCGCTGGCGATCGGTGACATCTCGGCGCTGGGCGACATCCTCTCGGACCCCGCGATCGTGAAGGTGCTGCACGGCGCCGACTACGACATCGTCTGCCTCAGGCGCGACTACGGCTTCCAGATCCGCGGCCTGTTCGACACGCTGCTCGCGGCCCAGCTCGTCGGCCTCGAGCGGATCGGCCTCGCCGACCTCGTCGTCCGCTACTTCGGCATCGAGCTCGACAAGGCGTTCCAGCGTCACAACTGGGCGCTGCGCCCGCTGCTCGACGAGCACATCGAGTACGCGCGAGGCGACACGCACTTCCTGCTGGCGCTGCACGAGATCCTGGTTCGCGAGCTCCGTCGGGTGGGCAAGCTGCGGCACCAGCGCGAGGAGTGCCAGGTGCTCGAGCGGCGGCGCTGGCAGGGCCGCACGAACGACCCGGACGCCTGGCGCGACGCCCGTGGTGCCCAGGATCTGGACGAGGACGGCCTGCGCGTCCTCCGGAAGCTCTGGCGGTACCGCGACGAGCAGGCGCGCAAGATGGATCGCCCGGTCTACAAGGTCATCCCCGACGACGTGCTCATGGAGCTCGCCGACACCCGTCCCGAGACGGAGCGCGAGCTCGACGGCGTCATCAACCCCAAGTCGGCGATGCGCCGCCGCCACGGGCGGAAGTTCCTCGAGATGATCGCCGCTGGCCTCGCGGACGAGACGCCCCTGCCCGCCCGGAAGGCCAAGGACGCGCCGCGCAAGGAGCGCCCCAAGACCGGCCTGCGGACGCGGCTGCGCGGGCGGACGGCGGATCGCGTGCTCGCCGACCTCAAGCTCTGGCGCAACGAGGTCATCGCCCGCAACCCGCGGCTGAACTCGTTCTCGGTCGCGAGCAACTCCCAGCTCAAGGCGATCGCGACGTACCGCCCTCGCACGCTCGACGAGCTCGGCCAGGTGCCCGAGGTCCGCAAGTGGCAGGTGCGCGACTACGGGGAGGAGCTCCTCGAGCGCCTCGAGAAGCTCGATCCCCGGTAGTGCTCTCCGCGCTCAGCGCTTGCGACGCCGACGCCGGCGCTTCCTCCGCGGCTCCACGGCGGCGTCCTTCTGCAGCAGGCAGGCCCACCCGAGCTCCTCGGCGTCCGGCCAGAAGGAACCCCAGCGCGCACGGAGGTGCTGGGCGATGTCGGCGTGTCCGGCGCGGCGCAGCCCCGGATCGGCGCGCAGCATCCGGTGCGCCTCGTCCCTGGCGGCCAGCAGCAGGTCGAGGTCCACGTCGGGCTCGAACCACCGCCACGACGCCGGTGGCGTCGATCCGGGAACCACACAGCGGTCCGTTCCGCGCAGCTGCACGAGCGACTCGGTGAGGCGGAACCCGTCGGGCGCCGAGACCACGCGGTCGATGCGCGCCGCGGCGTCGGCCTCGGCGTTCTCCCCCACCACCAGGATGGCGCGGGCGGGTCGCACCGAGCGCGAGAAGTACCCGATGATCCTGTGCAGACGCCACTGCTCCACACGGTCGGCCTGCTCCACCACGACCACGGCGGCGCCCGGGACCGAGGGCGCGTCCTCCACCCGGGTCGTCGACACCAGCACCGAGATCCGTCGGTGGCTGAAGTCCTCGTGCACGCGGGCCTGCTCCTCGCGCGGCATGGCGCCGTGCAGCAGGCCCACCTTCAGACCGCGGAGCGCGTCGCCCTCGAGCGCGCGCACGACGCGCAGGGCTTCGGGGATCTCGAGGGCGTCGCGGCCGTCCACCATCGGGAACACGACGACGCCCTGGTCGCCACGCTCCACCGCCTCGCGGATCTGGTGGTACGCCGTGACGCGCTCCGAGGCGGGGCACAGCGCGATCCGCGCGGGCCGACGACCCTCCTGCCGGACGACGGACAGGTGGAAGTCGGCGTACGCCGTGGACAGCACGCGCGGACCGACGGGCACGACGGGCACGACGAGCAGGTGCGGACGAGGGGCCGGCAGCGCGGCGTGCCAGACGGCGGCCGCACCCCAGGGCTCGCGCTCGAACGCGATGGCGAGCCCGAGGCGGCGGAACTCGAGCGGCTCCTGCGTCGCCAGGGTGTCCGCCGCGCAGAACACGACGTGCACCTCGCCCCGTCGGATCGCGTCCCGCTGGGCGCTGCCGACGCCGCCCGGTCCGAGGATGCGACCCACGAGCCCGAGCTCACGCAGGACCGGCTCTGCGTGCAGGAACCGGTTCTCGGCGTCCGTCGCGTCCGAGCCGATCACCAGCACCTGGCTCTTGGACTCGGTCGCGATGACCGCCGCGAGCAGGGCCACCCGCCCCCGACCCGCACCGACCTCACTGACGAGCACCCGACGCATCGGGAACGAGCGACGGATGTCCCGCTTGATGTCCTCGAGCGCGGCCTGGGCGGAGTCGCCGAGGACCATGTCCATCGTCTGCCCGAGGCGGGCGACGTGCTCGTGGAGGATCGTGTGCCCCAGCCCCCGATCCCGGCCGGGCTGGAGGCGCGGCAGGATGCCCGCGAGCTGCACCATCAGCGCCTCGTCGAAGGCCATCCGTCGACGGCCGGGCTCGGCCCCCTGGATCTGGGCCTCCACCAGCGCGGCGCCCAGCGTGGACAAGCCGCCGGCCCGGGCCAGCGCGTCGGGGTGGAGCGGGTCGCGGACCTGGCCCAGCTGCGGCTGCAGGGTCGCCCACAGCGCGCGCATCTCCCCATCGTCCGTGTCCGCGAGCCCCCAGCAGACCAGGCGCGCGACGTGGTCGTCGGCCGTGACGCACTCGGCGTCGACGAGCACCGCGCCCTCGCCGTGGCCCACCACCGTGCCTGCGACCACCACCTTCTGGCCGATGTCCACCGGGGCAGCGACGCTCGACCAGCGGACGGCCATCGGTCCGGCGCCGCGGACCCTCGACCAGCGCTGCGCCGAGCCGTCGGGGAGCAACACCTTCCAGTGGCTGGCGATCCTCCCGCCGACCGCTCCGCGCTCCAGGCCCTCCGGCAGGTCGCGTCCCGCGCCGTGCACCGACCCGAGATCCTCGATTCGGGAGGGGCGCAGCCAGGCCAGATCGCGGACCGTCTCCACGCCGGCGGCGGCCAGGCCGGAGGCGAGCGCGGGGGGACAGCCGACGAGATCCACCAGGGCGTGCCCGAGGTCGCCGGCGAACTCCGTCGGCCCCTCGTCCTCCTCCTCGTCCTCCTCCTCGACGCGCTCCACCGGTGTCGAGGGCGTGGGCGCGGGCGCCTGGGTCTCCGCCCTCGGGGCGGGCGTGGGTGCCGGGGCCTCCGCCCTCGGGGCGGGCGCGGTTGCCTGGGTCCCCGCCTCCGCGACGGGCGCGGGCGCAGGCGGAGGTGCGGGCGGCGGCTCCTCGACCTGCACGCGGCGCGGCTTGTGGACCGGCCGGAACGAGGCCCGCATCGGCAGGCCCGCCAGCGCGTCCACGCGCGCGAGCAGCGAGTAGACCTCCGACAGCACGACGCGAGGGTCCTCCGCGGCGTCCAGCCGCGCGAGCGCCGCGTCCATCTCGGCGAGCGGCGAGAGCAACGCCTCCGGCAACGTCAGGCCGAGCGCGCGAGCGGCGTGGGGCCGCAGGTTGGCGCCGAGGTAGGGAGAGGGCCGACCGCGCGGCGACAGCGCCCACGCGACCATGCGGCGCACGGGGGCCATGGCGCGATCCAGGTCGCGCAGCGGCAGCCGCTCCTCCACCTCGGCCGCGCGCTCCGCCGGCGCCGGCTGCTCCGGGCCGTCGGTGGTCGCGGTCTCGGTCATCGGTAGTGGACCTCGACGATCTCCCAGTTCTGGTTGCCGCTGGGGGCCGGCACGACCGTCTCGTCGCCCTCGTTCTTGCCGATCAACGCCTTGCCGAGGGGAGACTTGTAGCTCACGGTGCCCGACTCCACGCTCGCCTCGTCCTCGCCGACGATCCGCCAGGTCCGACGCTCACCGTTCCCGTTCTCGATCACGACGGTGCACCCGAAGATGACGCGGTCGTTCTTGGGCAGCTTCGTCACGTCGATGATGTCGGCGCTCGCGACGCGTCCTTCGAGCTCGGCGATCCGACCCTCGCAGTGCGCCTGGCGCTCCTTGGCGTCCTCGTACTCGCTGTTCTCGGAGATGTCGCCGTGGGCGCGCGCCTCCTCGATGTCGCGCACGATCTGCGGTCGGACGACCTCCTTGTAGTTGGCGAGCTCGGCGACGAGGGCGGCGTAGCCCTCGGGGGTGACTGGGTAGCGGGTCATGGATTCCTCTCGAGGCGCGCGCGCGGACCCTCGTGGATCGTGCGGTGCGGCCGACGGGCCAATGTAGCTCAGCGCAGGGCGCCGTCCGGCGTCAGCGCTGCGGTCGACGAAAAGGACAGCGGGACCGACAGATCCGTGCCCGGGATCGGTATCACGACGGCCCATTCGCAGCGGACCTGCCGCGCGCCGCCCTCGGTGAGCAGGAGGCAGTCGTCGTCGCCCACGTTCATGCCGATCTGCTGATCGTCCAGCTCGAACTCGAGGCGCTCGCGGGCCTTCTGCTCCCCGAAGTCCCGCCAGTCGAGCGCGACCACCCGCACGATGCGATCCAGGCGCCAGTCGTCCCGCACGTACGGTGCGACCAGCGCGACCGGGAGCGCGATCGCTGCCAACGCCCCGATGACCACCCCGATGGCCAGCCGGCGCAGCCAGGGACGCCGGGGAGCGACGAGCTCCTGCTCCTCGACGAGACCGTCGTCGGAAGCGGGCGCGCTCGTCTCCGGGTCCACGCTAGTCCTCCCCGACCTTGAGCACGGCGAGGAAGGCCTCCTGCGGCACCTCGACGGAGCCCAGCGCCTTCATCCGCTTCTTGCCCTTCTTCTGCTTGTCGAGCAGCTTCCGCTTCCGGCTGATGTCGCCGCCGTAGCACTTGGCGAGCACGTCCTTGCGGATGGCACGCACGTTCGTCCGGGCCACGATCTTGCCGCCGATCGCGGCCTGGATGGCGACCTCGAACATCTGCTGGGGGATGAACTCCTTCAGCTTGCGGGTCAGCGCCGCGCCCTTGTGCTGGGCCTGGTCGCGGTGACACAGGATGGACAGCGCGTCCACGAGCTCGCCGTTGAGCAGGATGTCGACCTTCACGAGGTCGTCTTCTCGGAACTCGCGGATCTCGTAGTCCATCGAGGCGTACCCACGGCTGATGGACTTGAGCCGGTCGAAGAAGTCGAAGACGACCTCGGCGTAGGGCACGTCGTAGACCAGCTGCACCCGACCCGGCGCCGAGAAGTCGAACTGGATCTGCGTCCCCCGCCGCTCCTGACAGAGCTTGAGGATCGGCCCGACGTACTCCTCGGGGGTGTAGATCGTCAGGCGCGAGATCGGCTCGGAGATCGCGTCGATCACCTGCACCGGCGGCAGCTGCGAGGGCGAGCGGATCTCGATCTCCTCGCCGCTCTTCTTCCGTACGCGGTAGAGCACGGAGGGCGCGGTGGTGATGAGGTCGAGGTCGTACTCCCGCTCGAGCCGCTCCTGCACGATCTCCATGTGCAGCAGGCCGAGGAAGCCCAGCCGGAAGCCCAGTCCGAGCGCGTCGCTGGACTCGGGATCCGAGCGGATGGCGCTGTCGTTGAGCTTGAGCTTGTCGATCGCGTCCTTGAGGTTGTCGTAGTCCGCCGAGTCCACGGGGTAGATCCCCGACCAGACCATCGGCTTGACCTCGCGGAACCCGGGGAGGGCCTCGGTCGCGCCGTGCAGGAAGTGGGTGACGGTGTCGCCGACCCGCGCGTCGCGGATCTCCTTGATGTTCGCGACGATGAAGCCCACGTCGCCCGCCTCGAGGGTGTCGCGCGCGACGGCCGCGGGCATGAAGGCGCCCATCTTGATGATCTCGTGGCGGGCGCCAGTGGCCATCAGCTTGATGCGGTCCCCGGTCTGCAGCCGCCCGTCGAACATCCGCACCAGGATGATCACGCCGACGTACGGGTCGAACCAGGAGTCGACGATCAACCCGCGAGGAGCTCCCTCGAGGTCGCCCTTCGGCGGAGGGATGTGAGCGACCACCGCCTCCAGCAGGTCGTCCACGCCGAGCCCGGTCTTCGCGCTCACCATCACCGCGTTGCCGATCTCGAGACCGATCCCGTCCTCGATCTGCTGCAGCACCCGCTCGGGCTCCGCGGACGGGAGGTCGACCTTGTTGATCACGGGGACGATCTCGAGGTCCGCCTCGAGCGCGAGGTACACGTTCGCGAGCGTCTGCGCCTCGACGCCCTGCGTCGCGTCCACCACCAGCAACGCCCCCTCGCAGGCCGCGAGCGACCGGCTCACCTCGTAGGTGAAGTCGACATGGCCCGGGGTGTCGATGAGGTTCAGCTCGTAGATCTCACCGTCCTTCGCCTGGTACCGCAGCGAGGCCGTCTGGGCCTTGATCGTGATGCCCCGCTCGCGCTCGATGTCCATCGAGTCCAGGAGCTGGGCCTTCATCTCCCGATCGCTGACGGCGCCCGTCTTCTGGAGCAGGCGGTCGGCCAGCGTCGACTTCCCGTGGTCGATGTGGGCGATGATCGCGAAGTTGCGGATACGGGGGCGACGGTCCAATTCAGATCACTCCGGCGGCCTTCCGTCTATGCCGTCCGGGCGCTGCCGACGAGAGCGCGGACGTGCTTGCCACGTGGCCCGCGGGCCGATAAGCCCCCCGGGTCATTTTCTCGGAGTCAGACGTGGCGAACCACAAGGATGCAGCGAAGCGGGCAGGTCAGGCCATCAAGCGCCGGGCCCGGAACCGGGCCGATCGCACTCGGATGCGCAACCAGATCGCGGCCCTCCGCACCTCGCTGACCGGCAAGGACGGCGACGCGCAGCAGAGCGACTTCCGCGAGGCGGTGAGCGTCATCCAGAAGCTCGCGGCCAAGGGCGTCATCCATCGGAACCAGGCCGCCAGGCGCGTCAAGCGCCTCGCTGCCGCGGTGAAGAAGGCCCAGTAGCTCCGGCGGCGGCTCGTGCGCGTCCCAACGGAGCTCGAGCCGCTCGTCGACCAAGGTGTGGTCGATGAGGTCGTCCGCCCGCTCATGAGCGGGAAGGAGGCGCAGGTCTTTGTCGTGCGCTCGCGCGGCGAGACGCTCATCGCCAAGCTGTACAAGGCCTCCGAGAACCGCTCGTTCAAGCACCGCTCCCAGTACGTCGAGGGGCGCAAGGTGCGGAACAGTCGCGACCAGCGCGCGATGGAGCGGAAGTCGCGGTACGGCAAGGAGCAGGTCGAGCAGGCCTGGCGATCCGCCGAGGTGGACACGCTCTATCGCCTGCGCGCCGCCGGTGTCCGCGTTCCCGAGCCGCGAGACTTCGTGGACGGCGTGCTCGTCATGGAGATGGTGGTCGACGAGCACGGCCGCCCCGCCCCTCGGCTGGCGGACGTGAACCTCCACCCCACCGAGGCCCAGGACCTCCTGCGGCAGCTGCTGTCGGAGATCGCGCGCATGCTCTGCGCGGGCGTGATCCATGGCGACCTGTCGGACTTCAACATCCTGCTGGCAGCCGATGGCCCGGTGATCATCGACTTCCCGCAGGCGGTCGACGCGTCGGGGAACCCGCACGCCAAGCGCCTGCTGATCCGGGACGTGGACAACGTCGTCGGCTTCCTCTCGCGCTGGCTGCCGCACCTGCGGGGGAAGGCCTACGGCCAGCAGATGTGGGACCTGTGGACCCGCAACGCCCTGGATCCGGAGGCCGAGCTGGACGGTCGGTTCCGTCCGCAGCGCGCGCCGGACCGCAAGGAGAAGAGCCGCTCCCTGATGGAGGAGCTCGACGCGCTCACGCAGAAGTCGAAGGATCGTGCGGAGAGGCTGGGCGTAGCCGCGCGACCCGCCCGCGCACCGAAGTTCGTCGTCGAGGAACCGGCCGCCCCCTCCCCTCCTCCCGCCGAGGCGTCCAGCGGGGACAAGAAGAAGCGGAAGCGGCGGCGCAAGAAGAAGCCGACCGGCGAGGTCGAGACGGCGCCGGTCGTCGAGGCGGCCGCGGAGGACGACGACGCCGTGTTCGACGACCTCGACGCGCTCCTCAGCACCGACTGACGAGGGCTACGAGCTACGGGCTACGGGCTACGAGCCACCGACCCTGCCGAGCACGGCATGCGGCGTCGAACGTGCGCGGCGGAGCGAGGCAGCCACTCCGGACGATTCTCGGCCTCCACGGCCCGCAGTGACGGGGCCTGGTGGAGCATGGCCGCCCGAGAGAGCGCAGCGTATGCGCCTTTCCCGTCCTCACGCACGACGGAGTCGGCCCTGATCGAGCAGGGCGATTATCGGCCTCCACTGCCAATAGGCACGGGTCTGGAGGTTGACTCGACGGCCGGTACGCCCACAGGCAGGCGTCGGCGGCGCTCGGCGGGCAACGGACTCATGGCTACCAGCCCGTAGCACGTAGCCCGCAGCCCGCAGCCCGGAGCCCGGGGCCCGGGGCCCCGAGGTAGGGTGGACGCGGATCGACGCGATCGCCTTTTCTGCTCCGCGGCCATCGCGGGTCCAACGGACGAGCATGGAACTCACCGACACCGAGGTCGAACAGCTCTACCACCGGTACGCCCACGTCCTCTTCCACCGTTGCCGGTCCATCGTCCGGAACGATGAGGAGGCGTGGGACGCCGTCCACGAGACGTTCGCCAAGGTGATCCGGAACGCCGACACCTTCCGCCACCAATCGAGCCCGTTGACCTGGATGTACCGCATCTCCACCAACCACTGCCTCAACCAGGTCCGCAACCGCCGCGGGCGGGAGCGCAAGCACGAGGACCACGCGCAGGACCTCGGCGCGGACCGGGTCGCGGTGCAGGACGACGAGGATCCTGACAAGGCGAGGATCCTCGCGCTGCTCGAGGACGCCGACGAGGAGACCCGCGCCTGCGTGGTCCACACCTACTTCGACGACTGCACCCGCGAGGAGGTCGCGCAGCTCGTCGGCTTGTCCGTCCCCACCGTGCGCAAGCGCGTCAACACCTTCCTGGACCACGCGCGCCGCGCGCTCGGGGTCGCCGTCCTCTTCCTCCTGCTCTGGAGGTGGTCGTGAACCTGTCCGACACCAACGAGGGCCAGCGCCCCAGCCGCCTGCTGCTCGGTCGGTACGCGAGCGGTGAGCTGTCGGCCGACGAGGCCGCCGCTCTCGAGGCCCGCCTGGACGACCGTGCCCGACAGATCCTCGCGGAGATCGAGGCCGCGCGTACCCAGGTCCCCCCGCTCGATCTCGCCGCCCTTCGCGGCCGCGCGTCGGCGACGCCAGCCAACAACAACCGTTGGTACGGGCTCGCGACGCTGGCGCTGGCGGCCGTGGTGCTCGTGGTGTTCCTCGCCTTCGGGCGCCCACAGCCACAGGGTCCCGACATCCGCTTCCGCACGGGCGACACGCTGCAGGTCCATCGGCTCGACGGCCAGCGCCTCGTCCCCTACCAGCAGGGGGTGGCGGTGGGCTCGGGCGACGTGCTCGGCTTCAAGGTGGTCGCCACCGGCCACACCTCGGTCGTCGTGATGTCGGTGGACGGCAGCGGTCGCGTCCAGGTGTACTGGCCCGAGGAGGGAGGCGTGGCCGAGCCGATCGACGCGGACGGGCTGTTGGCCCTGCCGGGCTCCCTGACCCTGGACGACGCGCCGGGCCCCGAGCTCTTCGTCGCTGTGTTCGACACCGACGTGGCCGCTGCGCGGACGGCGCTCGAGCACGCGTGGCAGAGCGGAGGTCCCGCCGGCGTCCTCGACTGGGCAGGTGCGGCTGCCGGCGTCGACGCGGTGGAGGTCACCCGCCGATGATCCTCGCGCTCGCCACCGCCGCGCTCGCGAACGAGTTCCGCTTCGGGCTGTTCGTGGGCAACGACGAGGGCCAGCCGGGCGACGTCGAGCTGATCTTCGCGGAGACCGACGCCGCCAAGATGCGCGATCTGTTCGTGGAGTACGGCGGCATGAAGGCGGGCGACGCCGTGCTGCTCCAGGGGCGCACGGCGGGAGCCGTGGAGCACGAGCTGAGCCGGCTCTCGAGCCAGATCCGCTCGGTGGTCGACGACGGACACGAGGCCACCCTCGTCTTCTACTACTCGGGACACGGCGACGCGGACTCGCTGCACCTCGGCACCACCCGCATCGAGCACGAGAACCTCAAGACGATGCTCGAGCACAGCGGGGCCCAGGTGCGCATCGCGATGCTGGACGCGTGCCAGTCCGGGGGCATGGTGCGCCACAAGGGTGGTGTTCGTGGCCCGGCCTTCGCCTTCGCCGAGCCCGAGGTGGAGTCGGTCCACGGGACGGCCATCCTCACGAGCTCGGCCGCGAGCGAGCTGTCCCAGGAGAGCACGGAGATCGGGGGTGGCTTCTTCACGCACTACCTCCACACCGCGCTCACCGGCGCCGCGGACCGCAACGGCGACGGTGAGGTCAGCCTCACCGAGGCGTACCTGTTCGTGCACACCGAGACCGCGTTCCGAACGCGCGATGCACCACAGGAGCAGACGCCGAGCTGGGATCTCGACCTGGCGGGCGCGGGTGACGTGGTGCTCACCTCCCTCGAGGAGGCCAGCGCGCACGTCACGTTCCTCGGGGACCTCGAGGGCGAGTACGCCGTGTGGGACGCGGGCCACCACCGGTACGTCGCGCAGGTCGACGGCGAGTCGGCGTCCACGCTCGCGGTCCGCCCCGGGACCTACTACGTCCACAAGCGCATGAACGGCTGGGTCGAGGAGGCCCGCTACGTCGTGCGCCGCGGCGAGACGCACTCGGTGCTGGCCGAGGACTTCCAGATCGTGACGTACGCCTCGGCCGCCTCGCGGGGTGACCTCGATCGCGCGGTCCGTCGCAGCAAGCTGCCCGACCTGTCGCTGGCCTTCCAGGTGGGCGCGCGCAGCTGGGGCACCGGCAACCAGGGCTTCGCCGCCTCCTACCTCGCGCCGCACGCGATCGGCGGGTTGCAGGCGACCTGGATGGGCTCCCGTCCGGCCTATGGGCGGGTGGATCTGCGGACGGGCGGCGCGAGCGGCGCCATCGAGATCGGCGGGCTCCCGGTCGAGGTCCGCCAGAGCACGTCGAGCCTCGGTGGGACGCTCGGTGTCGCCACCCCGCCGATGTTCTTCCGCGCCGGCGCGGGCGCTCGCGCGGTGGGCGTGCTCGTGTCGCGCACGCTCGAGGACTTCGGGCCCGACGCCCAGGCGCGCGCCAGCTTCGGGGCCGGGTGGGAGCTCTTCGCCGGCATCCAGCACGGTCGATTCGACGCGAACCTGCAGCTCGACTGGCAGACGGTGGTGATGAAGTGGGACGACAACCAGGGCTGGCCCTCGTACACCGACCTGTTGCTCTCGGCGGGCTGGCGCTTCTGACGACGGCAGGCTGCGGCGCGCCGATCTCGAACGAGCTCGTGCTGGAGGAGGCGGCGTTCCTCGCGGTCCTCCCCACGAGCGATCGGCTCGCTCCGCCGGAGGCCCTGCGCACCGCCCCCCAGGGTCCCGATCCGGTGCTGGCTGCGGGGCAGGCCGCTGCCGAGCGTTGGTTCGGGCTCGTGGAGCTCCCGATCGCGCTGGGGGACGCGCTGCGCGCCGAGGTGCCCGACGAGCGGACCACCGTGGCGCGTCGCTGGGCGCCGTTCGAGGTGGCCCAACAGATCGACGGCGACGTGCTCGGGGTCACGGGCAGCACGACCTCGTGGGCGTCGGCCGAGATCCTCCAGCTCGACGACGGCTCCTTCGAGTGGACGGTGTCGCTGGCTGCCAGCCGCACCGACGACCCTCGGGCGATCGGGCACGGGACGCAGCAGGGCCGCCTGGGTGAGCAGGTCTGGGACCTGACCGCAGCGGCGGAGGCGCTGGGATCGGACGCGACCCCGGGTCAGCTCTCGTTGGACACGACCGATCCCGATCCGGAGGGCACCGCGGCTCGCCAGGTGGACGCGGACCTGCGACGCGGACCCGTCTCGGAGCCGTGGCAGCTGCTCGAGATCACGGGCATCGCCTTCGTGACGGACCTCGCGATCACCGAGGACGGGCTCGCCTGGCCGGCTGCGGCCACCGTCTTCCACGACGGCGCCGCCGGGATCGGCGCGGGCATCGTGCAGCAGGGCACGGCCGAGCTGTCGTTCACGGCCTGCTGGGACGGCGCGGGCACGACCGCCTCGCGCACCGGTGACCCAGGCATCGCCGAGGTCGCGGGGCCACCCTGCGGGCCCTGAGGCGCCCTCAGCCGAGCGCGCGCGCCAGGTGGACGGTCCAGCCGCGCTCGATGCGCTCCCGGTGCACGCCCACACCGTCGGTCGCCCGCTGACTGGACCAGTAGGTGAGCCACCCGTCCCGGTGATCGAGGAAGACCACCGAGTGCCCCGACGGCGCCGCCAGGTCCGTGGTCCGCCAGAACTGGCACAGGTCCCCCGGTCGCGCCGTGCGCAGCGTCGTCCGGCGACCGAGCCCGCGCGAGACGAGCGCCTCGGCCGCGCCAGCGTGCCCCATCACCGGGCAGAACCAGTCGGCGAGCAGATCCCGCAGGTCCGACGGACCGACGCCGGTGAGCGACGGGCCGGCGTCGAGCCAGGCCTCGAACGTCACGCCACAGCAGAAGGTCGCGCCGTCGGGCGCCGCACGCGCGATCCGCTCCCCCTCCCAGAGCAGGTCGCGGGTGACGCCGTCGTGCAGCGGGTCGCGCGGATTGACGGCATCGGTCGGTCGCCTGGGCTCGGGGTCGAACCGGTACCCGCCGCCGTGACGGAGGCGCATCGCCGCTGCCAGGATCTGCCCGCCGAGCGTCCGCACCGTTCCCCCCGAAGACCGGTCGAGGTGGTATCTTGCGGGTGGTGCTGGAGCATCCTTGACGGACAGCGGGCGACCCCTGGTGGTCGGTGGACGGTGGCGGCTGCTCAAGCAGCTCGGTGAGGGTCGGACGGGCAACGTCTGGCAGGCTCGCGACACCCGCGAGAACTCCCGCGTCGCCGTCAAGATCCTGCACCGGCAGCTGGCGAGCCACGAGCCGGAGCTCAAGCGCTTCGCGCGCGAGTTCGAGGTGCTCCGCCGGATCGACGACGCCAACGTCGTGCGTGCCATCCACTTCGGCGTCGAGGAGGAGGGCGACCTGAAGGGGAGCTGCTACCTCGTCATGGAGCACGTCGAGGGAAGGCGCCTCTCCGACGTGCTCGGCGCCGGTGGCCTCGATCTGGACCGCGTCGCCCACATCGGGCTGGGGATCGCGCGGGCCATGCGGGCCGCCCACGCCCACGAGATCGTCCACCGCGACCTCGAGCCGTCCAACATCCTCCTCGTCCGGTCGCGGCACGGCGAGCAGGTCAAGGTGCTGGACTTCGGCGTCGCGCGCCTGCAGAGCGCGGACGACTCGCTGACCGAGGCGGGCGTGAAGCTCGGGACCGCGGAGTACATGTCGCCCGAGTACGTCGACGACGGCGAGCTCGACGCCCGCTCCGACCTCTACGCGCTCGGCGTCTTGATGTACGCCATGATCACCGGCGCTGCGCCCTTCGTCGGCCCCGCCATGAAGGTCATGCAGGACCACGTCACCACGCAGCCCCAGTCCCCGAGCCTGCGCACGCCCGGCCTCCCCATGTGGTTGGAGGTCCTGACGATGCGGCTGCTGGCCAAGGATCCGGCGGCGCGACCGCAGACGGCCAGCGAGGTGGTGGAGGAGCTCGAGAACCACCTGCACGAGCTCGACCAGGACATGACCGCCGAGCGGGAGATGCTGGCCTCCCTCGCCTCGCTTCCGCCAGAGCCCATCGCCCCGGCCGCCTCGGTGGGGCACCACACCGACAACTCGAAGCCGGTCTACCCCGATCCCAAGCCGGTCCCCAAGCTCCCGATGGCGCTCGCGGTCGGCTTCGCGGCGCTCGCGGCGTTCGGCGTGCTGTCCCTCGTCGGGCTGGTCGCAGCCGTCGCCATGATGTGACGCCGACGACGCCGACGACGGCCTCAAGCGTCCCCTCCTGGTGTAGTCTGTTGCGCGATGCTCCCCCTCCTGCTGCTCGGCGCCGCGTGGGCCCGGGACCCTTCCTGCCCCGACCTGTACGCCGCGAACTTCTCCGCGTTGATCGACGACGTGGACATGGCGTTCGCGAACATGGAGGTCGAGCGCGGCATCGGCATGGTGATCAGCGCCGAGCCGCGCATCCCCTGCCTCATCGACGTCCCCCAGCAACAGGACGTCGCCCGATACGCGCTGCGGCGGGCCTGGGCGGCCGCGCTCCAGATGAACCAGGGGGACGTGGACCGGTGGCTCGGGCTCGCCAAGGCGCTCGATCCGTCCCTGCCGTGGCCGAGCTACGTGCCCAACGGTCACCCGATCCGCGATCAGGCCGACGAGCGACCCACCCCGGTGGTCCAGGCGCTCGACGGTGAAGGGCTGGTCGTCCCGGACGGTGGCGGCGTGTTCCTCGACGGGCGCTTCCTGACCAAGCCGCAGGGCGAGCCGGGCGTCCCCCACCTCCTGCAGGTCGGCGACAGCAGCGGGTACATGGCCATCGCGATGTGGCAGGATGGCCTGGCCTTCCCGGACGACCTCCTGGGCCCACCGCTCGACACCGACCCCGTCCTCCCCGAGTGGTACGGCAAGCCGCTGACGCCGGGCAAGAGCCCCAAGCCCCCCAAGCCGGCCCGCGAGAAGCGCCCGTGGACGGAGCCACGCCTCACGAACCTCGAGCGGGGGATGGGCTTCGCGCTCGTGGGAGCGTCGCTGTGGGGCTCTGCGCTGCTGGCTCGCTCCGCGTACGACAACCACCCGACCGACGCGCTGTTCGTCGCCACCGACGTGGGCACCGTCGGCGCGCTGGCGTCCGGCGGCGTGGCGATCACGTTCACCAGCCTCGCCCTCTTCGGAAAGTGACCGCGATGCGCTCCCCTGCCCTCACCTGGCTCGTCCTCCTCGCCGGCTGCCCGTGGATCGGCTTCGCCGAGCACCAGGAGAACCACGCCGCGCTGGTCGACGAGGCCGACACGGACGCCGACACCGACACCGACACGGACGCCGACACGGACGCCGACACCGACACGACGGGCGAGACGGGCCAGGTGTGCGTCGATGACGGGCAGGAGCCCAACGACTTCGCCAACCAGGCGCCGCTCGTCACGCCGGGCCAGATCGACGGCGTCCTCTGCCCCGACGACGACGGCACGGACGGCCCCACCGATGCCTACGCGATCCAGGTGGGCCTGGATCAGGTGCTGTTCGCCCAGATCGGCGCCGGCGCCACCACCTCCTGCGCGGACCAGACGGCGCAGGCCGAGATGATCTACCAGGGACAGGTCATCGATCGCGCCGAGGGCGCCTGCGACACGCTCGTCGGCGGCTGGGGTCCTGGCGAGTACGTCGTCCAGATGGTGGACCCGGGCCGCACCACCCAGGACTACACCCTCGACCTGTCGACCAGCCCGTGCAACGACGGCGACAACGACGACTACCTCGACGCCGCCTGCGGCGGGCGGGACTGCGACGACGGCGACGCGACCATCAGCCCCGACGGCGACGAGAAGTGCAACGAGGCCCCGCGCCCCACGCAGTGCGGCGACGGCATCGACCAGGACTGCGACGGGAGCGACGACCTGTTCGGCGCGGCCTGCTTCCCGTCCGCGGTGGGCGCGCCCCAGGCGAGCGGCTCGCTGGACTGCGGTGATCTGGCGTCGGACCCGGTGTGGGACGCGTGGGAGCTCCCCGCGGTCGCGCCGCCGGACGCCCTCATGATCGTCGTGCGCAACAAGGCGTCCGAGGGCGGCGCGGACCTGCTGGCCTACTACGCGCAGGCGGACGGCGCGCACTTCGGGCTCGATCCCAGCCGCGACCAGTTCGACGACGAGATCTCGTGCGAGCCGTCGTGGACGGGGTTGTCGAAGGTGTGCCCGGGGGCGTGCGTCATGCCGACGCTGATCGGCCGCCCGACGCTGTGGATCGCCCAGCAGCCCGGTGCCGGCTGTCAGGACGGCGCGACCTACGAGGTCGTCGTGCGCGTGCAGTCCACGGGCGCCACGCCCCAGCTCACGAACCAGAAGGGCGACGACGTGGTGTTCGCCCCCTGATCTCAGGTCGTGGACGCCACCGCGTCGATGGCGAGGTGGGCGAGGCCATAGATGGTCTCGCTCGGGTTCACGCCGAGGCCCGTCGGGAGCACCGAGCCGTCCACCACGAACAGGTTGGGGACACGGTGGTGGCGCAGGTCGAGGTCGACCACGCTGGTCGCGGGGTCGGGGCCGAAGGTGCAGCCCCCCATCTGGTGCGCCGAGAACACGCCGTGCCGCAACCCACCGTAGGCGGCTTCGCGCAGGCGGGGCAGATCGCGCTCGCTCGTCAGCCGGACGGGCACCGGGTGCAGCGACAGCACCTCGCGCGCGCCGGCGGCCAGGTGCGCGGCGGCCAGCACCTCGTGGGCCGAGGCGAACGCCTCGACGAGCTCCGGGCGGAACGGGTACGCCACCGACGGGCGCCCGTCGCCCTTCACCGTCACCACCCCGCCCTCGTCGCCCGGCACCAGCCCGTCCACGCAGATCGCGATGAGCGACGAGGAGAACCCGAGCTGGCCCATCGCCTCGGCCTGGTCGGCGCCCACGACCGGCAGGCTCACGCCGGCGAGCATCGGGTGCACCGGCGCCGCCTCGAGGAAGAAGCCCACCCGGTCCGGGCCGCGGTCGACGAAGTCGTGGACGGTGACCGACTGGGGCGCGCCGGACCACCCCTGCACGGGCTCGTCGTACCGTCCGGACATCCCGACGACCGGATGCAGCATCGTGCGACGGCCCACCGGCCCATCGGTGATGCCGGAGCGCAGCAGCAGCGCCGGCGAGTTCACCGCACCCCCGCACAGCGCCACCACGCGGGGCCGCACGACCACCGACACCCCCGTGGCCCGCGTCCGCTCCCGCTCGAGCACCCGCGCCTCGACGCGCACGACGCGGTCGCCCTCGACCACGATCCGCTCGGCGCGCGTGTCCGCGTAGAGGTCGGCGCCTCCCGCGACCGCGTCCGCCAGGGTCGTGAGCAGCATCCCCTGCTTGGCGTCGAACGGACACCCGAACCCGCAGTAGCCGCTGTTCGCGCACGCCCGCACGTTGCGCCGCGTCCGCTCCCAGGTCCAGCCCAGCGCCGCCGCTCCCCGAGCGAGCGCGTCGTTGTTGGCGTTCTGCGGCACGGCGTCCCAGCGCGCGATCCCGAGGCGCTCCTCGACGGCCTCGAAGTGGGGACGCAGGCTCTCCGCGGTCAGCGTGCTCCCGTGGTGCCGCCGCCAGTGCTCGAGGATGCGCTCGGGCGTGCGGAAGCAGGTGGTCCAGTTCACGGTCGTCCCGCCGCCCACCGACCGGCCCTGGAGCAGGGTGATCGCGAGGTCCTCGGTCGCCCGGGTCCCGCGGTCCTGGTACAGCATCGAGAAGCTGAACGCCTCGTCGGCCTTCCGGAAGTCCCGGCTCGTGTGGTGGCCGCCCTCCTCCAGGATCACGACGGACAGGCCACGCGCGACCAGCCCCGCGGCGAGGACGCCGCCGCCCGCCCCCGACCCGATCACGCACACGTCGCAGGCGACGTCGACGTCGCCCGTCAGCTCCGCGCCGATCCGGATCACGGCGTCGCCCAGGCGGGACGCGCGTACCCGATGTGCTGCCAGGTGGACGGGTGCGACCAGTAGGTGCCCTTCACGAGCTGGGTCGCCGCGCGCCACACCGTGCGCCGCAGGGCCCGCCCGTCGCGCCAGCTGGCGAGCACGGCGTCCTGGCGCGCTCCATCGAGCCGGGTGAACGGCGTCGGGGGGCCGCCGAACAGCACGGAGACCAGCGGGCTCTCGAGCAGCAGCAGCGCGCGCCCCACGTCGGTCGCCTGCCCTGGCTCCATCCGCGACATCAGCTCGTCCACCCGCTCGGGCACCTCGAGCTCCCAGGCGGACGGCAGCCCGTCCACCGCCGGACACACGCGGTCCGCCACCGCCGCGATCACCGAGAAGGCGACGGGGTCGAGCGCCAGCAGGGGTCGACGCGGCGCACGGATCACGCCGGGACGAAGCTGCAGCCCGGCGGCACCCAGCCCGACGAGCGCGGTCGCGCCGACGCCGCCGAGCAGGAGCTGCCGCCGCGTCGGGCGCACTCAGGGCCCCGTGCTGCCGCTGCCCTCGCCCTCGCCGCAGGCCTCGACGTTGTTGGCAGCGGCCAGGCACGCCGCACGGCTCTCCGCCGGATCGCGCCCCGAGACCTTGGCGAAGTCGAGCCACTCCCGCGCGTACACCTTCACGTCGGTGCGCAGCTCCTCGATCTGCTCCTCGGTGGTCGATCCGCCCTTGGCGAGATCCTCCTCCGCCACCTTCCAGCGCTTGGTCGCGGCGAGCGCGCGCAGCTTCATCAGTCCGTAGACCCGGCTGACGAACACCGGCCCTTCCCAGATCTGCTTGCGCTCCAGCGCGACCTCGCACCACCGGACCGCCTCGGCGGCGTTGGAGGTGTCGTTGTTGTACAGCCAGAAGGCGTACAGGTAGGCCATGTCGGGGTCGCTGCGATCGACCTCGTCGAGGTGTCGCTGGACGAGGCGCGCCCAGGTCTTGGTGTCGTACGCGTACGCGTCGACCAGCTCCACGCGGCTGATCTTGTTCTTCACCGTCTGCTCGGTGGCGGCCGAGTAGTTCTTCTCGAGGCACTCGCGCTCGGCCTCGCTGAGGGCGCCGCGCGTGGCCGCGGGCTCGAGCGAGCGCAGCTCGGACGGGTTGTTCGCGTAGTCCGGGCAGGCCAGGGCCGAGGCGCCGAAGGCCCACCCCACGAACAACAACGACATCCATGGCGTCGTCCGACGCAACGAACCTCCGAGGCGGCACCGATCCTGCCTCGCGCCAGCGACGTTGGCAACCGCTGGCGCGATCGGCGCGGGCTTTCAGGTCAACCAGTCGACGAGGCGCTCGACCCGACGGCCGAAGGGGGGCAGCGTCAGCCAACGGCTGTTCAAGCGCGGCTGGTGGAGCACCGCCTTGCGGTGGCTGAACGTATCGAAGCCCTCCTTGCCGTGGTACGCGCCCATCCCGCTGGGGCCCACGCCGCCGAAGGGCAGGTGCTCCTCGATCACGTGCAGCGCGCAGTCGTTGACCGTGACCCCACCCGAGTGGGTGCGGCGCAGCAGGTCGTCGATGCGGGTCTGGTCGCGGTCGAAGTAGTAGAGCGCGAGCGGACGCGGACGGTCGTTCACGTACCGGATCGCCTCCTCGACCGTGCCCACCTCCACGATCGGCAGGACGGGCCCGAAGATCTCCTCCTGCATCACGACCATCTCGTCGGTCACACCGCGCAGGATCACCGGCGCCATCTTGTGCGCCGCGTCCTCGAACCGCTCGTTGGCCGGGTTCACCTCGATCGCGCGCGCCCCCTTGGCCTTGGCGTCGTCGAGGTACGACTGGAGGCGGGCGCGGTGGCGGCCGTTGATGACGGAGGTGTAGTCCGGGTTGTCCGCCAGCCGCGGGTACATCGCGGCCATCTTTGCGGCGATCGCGTCCACGAGCGCGTCGGCGCGATCGCGCGTCACGAGGACGTAGTCCGGTGCCACGCAGGTCTGGCCGGCGTTCGCCATCTTCACCGACGCCACCGCCTCCGCCGCGGCCTCCACGGGGAACTCGGGGTGGACGACGACCGGCGACTTGCCGCCGAGCTCGAGCGTCACGGGCACGAGGTTCTTCGCCGCCGCCTGCATCACGAGGCGCCCCACGTGGGTGGAGCCCGTGTACATCAGGTGGTCCAGCGGCTGCTCGCAGAACGCCTGCCCGACCTCCGGCCCGCCCTGGACGACGGCGACGAGGTCCTCCGGGAAGACGGCACCCAGGATCTCGGCGAGCTTGGCGGAGGTCCGCGGCGTGAGCTCCGACGGCTTGATCATCGCGCGGTTCCCGGCCGCCAGCGCGTAGAGCAGCGGGACCATCGAGAGCTGTAGCGGGTAGTTCCAGGGGGAGACGATGCCGATCACCCCGAGCGGCTGCGGCACCACCTTCGCGCTCGCGGGCAGGAGCGCGACGCTGACCGAGCGGCTCTCGGGCTTCATCCACCCCTTGAGGTGCTTGAGGACGTACTTCCCGGCCGACTGGATGACGAAGGTCTCGATGAGCAGCGTCTCGTGGCGGCTGCGGTGGCCGAAGTCGTCGCTCACGGCGTCGGCCAGCTCGTGCTGCCGGTCCTTGAGCACCGCCATGAGCTTCCGCACCCGATCCGCGCGCACCTCGTGCGACGGGAACGGATCGCGACGATACACCTCTCGCTGCGTGTCGAGGACGGCCCGGACGGCGGTTGTGGGCGAGACCGGATGATCGAGGGCGGCGACCGACATAGGCTCATTCCTCCGACCCGGTCAGCGTAACCCCTCCCCGCGGACGACAGGCAGATGATCGAGCTCCTCACCTCCCCCGATGCCTGGCTCTCGCTCGTGATGCTGACGACGCTGGAGGTCGTGCTCGGCATCGACAACATCGTGTTCCTCACCATCCTCACCGGACGCCTGCCGCAGGAGCAGCGGCTGCTGGGGCGCCGGCTCGGGCTGATGGGAGCGCTGGGGACGCGCATCCTGCTGCTGTTCGCGCTGTCCTGGCTCGCCCACCTCGACGAGACGCTGTTCACGCTGTGGCGTCCCTGGAGCGGCCACGACCTGGTGCTCGTCTCCGGTGGCCTGTTCCTGCTCTGGAAGGCCACCAAGGAGATCTACGAGAACGTCGAGCACCCGCAGGACGAGGAGCAGGCGCAGGAGGCCGTGAGCCGGCGCGGGCTCGTGGCCATCATCGTCCAGATCGCGCTGCTGGACGTGGTGTTCTCGCTCGACAGCGTGATCACCGCGGTCGGGGTGGTCGAGCACCTGCCGATCATGGTGGCGGCGGTCCTGCTGGCGGTGATGGTGATGATGTTGTTCGCGGGCCCGGTGGGGGACTTCGTGCAGAACAACCCGTCCGTCCGCATCCTCGCGTTGTCCTTCCTCGTCCTCATCGGCGCGACGCTCATCATGGAGGGCACCGGCGAGCACGTCCCCAAGCCGTACGTGTACTCGGCGATGGGCTTCTCGATCCTGGTGCAGACCCTGAACCTGCGGCGCGACAAGCGGCTCGAGCAGGCCCGCGACTGATCAGAACCCCGTCCAGTCCCCCTCCGCGATCACGCAGCGCAGGCCGGTGGGGCGCGCGGTCCGCGCCTTCAGGCAGACGTCGAGCAGGTCGCCCACCGTGGGGGCGTCGGAGGGCGCGATCAGGAAGTCCACGCGCGGCCGATCCCCCACGAGCTCGAGCAGGGCGGCCCCGAGGTCACCGTCCACCCGCGACGACTCCAGCTCGCTGCCCGCGGCCCCCCGCAGCACGCCGCCCGCGAGGAGCACGGCGTTGGGGCCCGGCCGTCCCGCGAGCTCGACGAAGCGCCCCTCGACGGGCCCCGGCCACACCTGGAAGGGCTCTCCCACGAGGCGCCACGCCGGCATCCCGGTGCCCTCGAGCTCCACCAGCAGCCGCACCTCGCCCGGACCCGGATACCAGCCGGTCATCGAGGTCGTCGGCTCGTCCGCGCCCAACGCGAGCAGCGGCGGGGTGTTGCGCCGATCGCGCACGAAGCTGCCGCGAGCGGGGCAGCTCCACGCCTGCCAGGGTCGATCCAGCGCGCGCACCGCGAGCCCGTCCCCCTCCCGGGTCACGAGGCAGCCGTGGGGCACGCGGTAGGCCGTCCGCACGGGCCAGGTGGGGACCTGCCCGACGAAGCGCAGCAGCTCCGTGCTCGGGCCGTGCGAGAGCGCGACCTGCCGTCCGGCCACGAGGACCGCCAGGGCCGCCCCGAGTCCGATGCCGGCGCGGATCCGACGCTCCGGGAGCAGCGCCTGCGCCCACCAGGCCAGGGCCGCAGCCGAGGCGACGCCGCGCGCGGCGAGATCCCAGCCCCAGCGAGCCACGTCCTCGACCTGGAACAGCGCGAGATCGTGGTAGAGCCGGCCGTCGGCACCAGCCAGGACGGAGAGCCCGAGGAGCCCCGCCGCCCATGCGCTCGGCCCCTCCCGACGCGCGTGGGCCAACCAGATCGCCCCGACCACGGCGGTGAGCAGCGTCTCCTGCGGCGTCAGCACCCCCGCGATCAGCGTCAGCGCGAGGCCCACCACGCCCGCCACGGGCCAGCGCCGGTCCGCCAGGCGGGTCCGGGGGAGCGCGAGGGCGACCAACGCCGCCAGGCCCGAGCCCCACCACACGATCCGCATCGCGTCCGCGTGCCGGCGGCCCAACACCCCGGCGAGGTGGGTGGCCGGCACCTCAGCGCGGTACGCCGTCACCGACAGGTCGCGGAGCACACCCGACGCCAGCGCCAGGGCCACCGCGAGGCCCACGGCACCGAGCGCCAGGCCGCGCCCCGGGCGGGGCCAGCGACGCGCCACGGCCGCACCGAGGAGGGCGACGACGGTCAGGAGCAGGCAGGCCACCTCCGCCTTCGAGGCCAACGAGGTCGACAGCAGCTCGTTCACCGCCGCCCCCCGGCGCGACGGAGCGAGTCGCTCGGACCGGGGCGGAAGCCGAGCGCGCGGATCACGCCGTCCACGTCCTCGGGGCGACAGCCGAGGCGCGACATGATCTTGTCACGGGCGGAAGCCCCTCCCCTCGCCCACTTCCGCAGGTCGTTCGCCGCCTGCTCGATGACGTCCACCCGCACCGCCACGTCCCCCATCGGCCGGAACCCCACCGCCACCAGCCCCGGTCGCGGCCAACCCGCCAGGGGCACCGAGGTCCGGCCGTCCTTCGGCGCCTCCATCAGGGGCCGACGACCTGCGTGCAGGCTCCAGAGCAGCGCGCGCAGGGCCATCGGCGCCGGGCGCAGCAGGGACTGGACGTACACCGTGCGCGTCCCGAGCCGCACGTCGAGCTTCGCGAGCGCCTGGCGGTCGGCGTCCTTCAGCTGCTCCACGAGGTCCTCGACCCGCTCGACGTCCACCGACCCGAGCCCCCGACGGAGCTCGTGCAGCAGCCCGCGGCCGGCGTTCGACAAGTGACGCGCCGCGGGCCTCTCGAGCACCGCGAAGAGCGACGCGACCGAGCGCTGCCGCCACCCCTCGAGCCTCGCGCGCACCCGCTCCCGCTCCGCCGGCTCCAGCAGATCCCAGCGGCCCACCATGATCTTCGGCTCGAACAGGTCCGGCCCCTGGGTCACCCGTCCGAGCGACAGATCGCGCCACACCAGGCGCGCGTCCGGCGTCACGGTGACCTCCGCGTCGTCGGCGGCGTCGAGCTCGTCCAGCAGCGGCAGCAGCTCGCTGCGCAGGCGGCGACGGATCGCGGCCAGCGCGGGCTTGGGCGGCGGGTGCGGCCCGGGCTCGAAGGTCCCGTCCCGCAGCGTGCCGACCGGGATGCCGCCCACCTCGACCTGCCCACCCTCGATGGTCACCGCTCCCGGCGTCGACGTCCCGCCGAGCACGAGCGTCACCCGGCGGTCCACGAAGCGGGCCGTGAGCCGCTCGTGCAGCGCGTCCGAGAGCCGGTCCTCGACCGCCCGCGTGAGCTGCTGCCAGCGGCCGGGATGCACGGTCCAGTCCCGCTGCCAGGCCACGTAGGTCCAGGTGCGCGTCCAGGCGATGCGGGACATCAGCGTCTCGATGTCCCCCTCGGTGCGGTCCAGGCGGGCGAGCGCGCGCTCCACGAAGTCGTCGGGGACGACACCGTCGGGGCCGAGCAGGTGGCCGGCGAGCTCCGCGAGCAGCTCGACGTGCGCCGTGGTGTGCGTCTTGCGGTAGTCCGGGACCTGGCAGAGCTCCCACAGGCGGCGGACGGCGTCGGGCCCCGTGATCAGCGGCGCGACGGACGGGTGCTTCGACAGGGCCTCGAGCGCGTCCTCGTCCTCCTCGCCGTAGGTCGGGAGCAGGAACGGTTGCGGGGGCGGCACCCGCAGCGAGCGCAGCAGGGACGCGGTGTTGGCGAAGTCGAGGTCGGAGGACCGCCAGTAGAGCTGGGTCAGCGGCGGGAAGCTGTGCTGCTCGATGGCGTCGATCAGCTCGGGATCGAGGTCACCGACCTCCCGCGTCGTGCCGAAGGTCCCGTCGGCGGTGTACCGACCGGCGCGGCCCGCGATCTGGCCGAGCTCGGCGGCGGAGAGCGCGCGGTGGTGGCGGCCGTCGAACTTGCGCAGCGCCGTGAACGCGACGTGCCCGATGTCCATGTTCAGGCCCATGCCGATCGCGTCGGTCGCGACGAGGTGCTGGACCTCGCCCGCCTGGTACATCGCGACCTGGGCGTTGCGCGTGCGCGGCGAGAGCGCGCCCAGGACGACGGCCGCGCCTCCGTGGACAGCCCGCAGCCGCTCGGCGTTCTCGTACACCTGCTCCGCCGAGAAGCCGATGATGGCCGAGCGCGCAGGCACCGACGCCAGCTTGCGGGACCCGGCCCAGGTGAGCTTGCTGTACCGCGGCGCGCTCTCGATGCGCAGATCCGGGACGATCCGCTCGAGCAGGGGGGCGATCGTGGACGCACCGAGCAACACCGTCTCGACGGCGCCACGGGCGTGCAGGATCCGATCGGTGAAGGTGTGGCCCCGGTTGCGGTCGCCGGCGAGCTGCACCTCGTCCACCGCGAGGAAGGCGACGCGGCGGTCCACGGGCATCGCCTCGACCGTGCACACCAGGTACTTCGGGTCGGCCGGGACGCGCTTCTCCTCGCCCGTGATGAGCGCGACCGCCTCGGAGCCCCGGCGCGTCACGACCTTGTCGTACACCTCGCGCGCGAGCAGCCGCAGCGGCAGACCGATCATGCCGGTGTCGTGCTCCAGCATGCGATCGATCGCGCGGTGGGTCTTGCCGGTGTTGGTGGGCCCGAGGATCGCGGTGACCCGCGGCTCCGGTCGCGGCGCTCGGCTCATCGGCTCCCTGGTATCGCGTCGGCCCCGGCGCGGGTGGAGTACACTGCACGCCCCATGGCGCTCGAGATCGTCCAGATCCTGGCCTCCGGTACGTTCGGGCACGTCGCGGTGGTCCGGGACACGCAGGACGGCCGTCTGATGGCCGCGAAGGTGCTCAAGCGCGAGCACCTCGAGAACCCGAAGATCGTGCGCCGGATGCTCGACGAGGCCGCGCTGCTCCGCCGGTTGGATCACCCGAACATCGTGCGGGTCGAGGAGGTCCGTGAGCTCGAGGGGCGCCCCGTCATGCTCCTCGAGTGGGTGCGCGGCGCCTCGCTCGACGAGATCGTGGTGGCCTCGCCGCCGGGCATCCCCATCGCGGACGCGTGCGCCATCGTCATGATCGCGTCCGACGCGCTGTTCGCGGCCTGGTACACGACGGAGCCCACCACCGGCGGGCCGCTGCACGTCATCCACCGCGACATCAAGCCGTCGAACATCCTGTTGGCGGACGACGGCGAGGTGAAGCTGCTCGACTTCGGCATCGCCCGCGGGCAGTTCGAGGGTCGCCAGTCCGAGACGGTCTCCGTCGTGCTCGGCGCGCACGGGTATCTGGCGCCCGAGCGCCTCGACGGCGCCGAGGACACCCCGTTCGGCGACGTCTACGCGATGGGCTGCGTGCTCTACGAGCTGCTCACCTCGCAGCGGATCCGGCTGTCACTGCACCCGAGGGCCCACACCGAGCGCCTGCAGAAGGGCATCATGCACATCCGGCCCCCCGGGGTGGGCGCGCGGACCGTGAGCGACCTGGCGCGACTCGTCCAGCGGATGTGTGCCTACGACCCCGACGATCGCCCGGATCACGGCGAGGTCGTCGAGACCCTGCACGCCATCTCCACCGAGGCCGGCTTCCAGCCCGATCTCCCGCGGCTGGCGCGCAAGGCCGTCCTGCCCCTCCTCGCGTCGCGCTCGCTCGACAGCCCGGTGCGCCACCCGGCCTGGCAGGAGCTGCGCTTCCTCGAGACCCACACCGGCGGCACCCCCGCAGGCGCGCCCACGCGCGAGAGCGACCTGCGTCTCGCACGCTTCCTCAAGCAGGAGGACTGGCACGAGCGGAGCGACCAGCTGCGCCGGATGCTCGCCGCGGACCCCTCCTGGACCGCGCGCCCGCTGCTCGACGCCCTCTCCCGGCTCGAGGGTGGCTCGTTCTGGTCGCGCTTCGTCGGGCCGCAGGGGCAGGCGCGGGCGCAGATGGTGGCGCTCCTCGACCTGCTGCGTTCCCGGCCCGACCAGGAGGTGCTGGACCGCGTCCGTCCCTACCTCCGCCACCGGGATCCGGAGCTCGTGCTCCTGGCGAAGCAGATCACCGAGGATCACAGTCGATGATCGCCTGGCTGCTCGCCTGTGGTGGGACCGAGCCCGGCACGGACGGCGACACCCCGACGGGACGGGTGCCGGATGGCGCACTGCTGGGCTCCCAGGTGCGCGTGGAGGCCGACGGCGTCTGGGTGAGCGCGCCGGGCGTCGAGAGCGACGGCGTGATCGCGCGGCTCGATCGGCTCTCGGGCGCGGCGACCCTGGGGGACGCGAGCCTGGTGCTGCGGGCGAGCGAGCCCGGGCAGGTGGGCGGACCGTTCGCGGTGTGCGACTGGGACGGTGGGCTGGCGGTCGCCGTGGGTGCGCCGGACCTCGGCGACCGCGGTCGCGCCTGGCTCGTCGCGGACCCCGGTCCCGGCGAGACCTCGCTCGGCGCCCAACCCTACGCGGAGAACCGGCAGGACGGCGCCCACACCGGCAGCTCCCTCACCTGCGCGCCCGACCTGCTGCTCGTGGGCGCGCCGGACACGACCGCAGCGGCGGCGGGGAGCGGGACCGTCGACCTGTACGCTCCCGGCGAGAGCGGTCTCGACAAGGTCGGGAACGTGGACACGGCGTTCGGCGGCGCGCACCTCGGGATGCGGACCGGCGTGCTCCCGGGTGTGGACTGGGACGGCGACGGCGTGGCTGACCTGGTGGTGGGCGCACCCGGCAGCGGGCGGGCGCACGTCCTCCCTGGACCCGTCCAGGGCAGCGTGCTCGCGAGCGCCGCGGGGTACGTCCTGCAGGGCGAGGACGGCGGCGAGCTCGGGTACGCCGTGGGGACGGGCGATCTCGACGGGGACGGCGCGCTCGACCTGGTGCTGGGCGAGCCGGGTGCCGGCAACGGGAAGGGCCGGCTGTGGGTCGTGCGCGGGCCGATCGACGCGGACCACCAGGGGCTGCTGCGCAACTTCGCGGTGTCCGTCGGTGGCGTCACCCAGGGGGCGAAGATGGGCTTCGCGCTGGCCGTGGTCGGCGACGTCGACGGCGATGGTCGCGACGACGTGCTGGTGGGCGCGCCCTACGCCCCCGGCGTGGGCGAGGAGGCAGGTGCGGCCTACCTCGTGCTCGGCAGCCAGCTCGGGGATCTGGGCGACCCCGCGGACCCCGAGCGCATCGCGACGGTCGACGGCGCAGCGGCCATCTTCTATGGCGACGTGGCCTGGGGACGGCTCGGGTGGTCGGTCGCCGGGGGAGACGTCGACGGTGACGGCGTGATCGAGCTGGTCGTGGCCGCGCCCGAGTCCGACGCGGACGGCTCGGTGGGCGCCGGGCGGGTCTGGTCCTGGTCCTCGGACGTGCGCGGCACGCTCTACCCCGACGCCGCCGAGTCCTCCATCGCCCCCTGACGGTGCGGACTACGCCTTGCGGGCGGCCTCGGTGCGGCGCTGGCCGAGGGTGCGCCACGCGAAGCGCGCCCAGCGGTCGCCTCCCCGCCCCTCCACCCGGTCGGCCACCGCCTCCCCGAGGACCGGCGCGAACTTGAACGCGTGCCCGCTGCCGCCCGCCGCCACCACCACGCGCGGGCGGTCCGGGTGTCGGTCGATCAGGAAGTCGCCGTCGAAGCTGTCGCTGTACGGGCAGAGCCGCCGCCCCACGATCGGCGCGTCGGCCAGCGAGGGCAGGTGGTCCACCAGGAAGGACCGAAGCGCGACCTCGGCCTCGGCCGGCACCTCCCGCGGGCCGTCGGGATGGATGCGCACGCCCGCGCCGTGGTTCGCGATCTTCACGACACCGTCGGCGTTCGCGCAGAATCCGTACCAGCCGGTCGTGGCGATGTCGCAGGCGAACGGCAGGAAGCGCGGCGGCGCCCAGTCCGCCGGATCCGGGGGCCGCAGGTGGAACACGGGCTGCCCGACGGTCACCAGGCGGTCCGCGAGCTCAGGCAGGAGGTGGTGGGTCCAGGTGCCCGCGGCGACCACGACGACGTCGGCGTCCGTGACCTCGTCGACCTCGGTGGGAGCGTCCTCGACCAACGCCACGCCCGCCGCGACCGCGCGCGCCGCCAGCGCCGCCACCACCGCTCCGCTCTCCGCCCAGCCGGCCAAGCGATCGACGTACCCCTCGCCCGCCCACCGCCAGGCCGCGATCGGCGTCTCACCGGGGTGGAAGCGGTCCACGGGTACGCCCGCGTCGACCAGCGCGTCGTGGCTGTCCCGCTCGAAGCCGCCGGGCTCCCAGCGCGAGGCGAGCACGAGCAGCCCGGTCTCGTGGTAGAGCGGCCGCTCGAACACGGCGTTCCAGGCCAGCCAGCGCTCGCGCGCCTCCAACATCAGGTCGCGGTACCAGCGGTCCGCGCCGTAGTCGGGGCGCACCAGCTTGCTGATGTCCGTCGATGCGGCCTCGGGTCGCGGGACGCGCCCGGCTTCAACCAGCCGCACCGCATGTCCGCGCGCCCGCAGCTCGAGCGCGCTCGCCACGCCCACGACACCCGCGCCGATCACGGTGATCCTCATTCCCCGGCCTCCATCGGCGTGTACGTCACCGCGGGCGCGGCGAAGCCCTTGAGCGGGCGTGGGGGGTGCTCGCGCCAGCGGTCGTGCCCCGCGGCGGCGGTTCGGGTGGCCTCGGTCACGAGGATCGGGGCGTCGAGCTCCTTGGTGAGCGATTCGACCCGCGACGCCAGGTTCACGGTGGCGCCGAGCGCCGTGTACTCCCGCCGCACGTCGGGCCCCATGTCGCCGACGACGGCTTCGCCCGTGTGCAGCCCGATCCCGATGCGCAGCTCGCTCTCCCCGCGCGCTCGGCGGAGGGTGTTGAGCTCCGCGAGCGCCTGCTGCATCCCGAGCGCCGCGCGCACGGCGCGGTCCGCGTGATCCGGCTGGTCGAGCGGCGCCCCGAACCACGCCATGATCCCGTCACCGATGAACTTGTCGAGCGTGCCGCCGTGCTCGAAGAGGACGCGGACCATGGCGGAGGTGTACTCGTCGAGCATCGCGGCCACCGCCTCGCCCGACATGTCCTCGGTCAGCGGCGTGAAGTCCCGGATGTCCGAGAAGAGCACGGTGATCTCGCGCCGGGACACGCCGCGCGCCCCGCCCGCCCGGATCACGTCGGCGACCGCGGGCGAGAAGTAGCGCCCGAGCGCGGCCCCCACCCTCGCCTCCTCCGCGGCCCGGGCCACGAGCGCCTCGATGCGCCCGAGGACGAACAGCCCCGCGGCGGCGCTGGTCACGATGCCGACGAGCGGCACGAGGGCGAGCGGCAGCCAGCCCATCTGGGCGAAGAGCAGGGTGTCGGCGACGGCGGCACCGACCGCGGTCCAGGCGATGGCCCGCTTGCGGAGGGTGATCCCCGCGACGGCGACGGTGAGGAGCACGTTCGCGGTCGCCCAGGGCGCGAGCAGCAGCCCCGTGTCGGCCTGAGCGGCGGCGTACATCGCCACGATGAGCGGGAGATCCATCGCCGGCAGAGCCGCCCACAGGTGCGGTCGCAGGCGGTCGGAGCGCGCCAGGGGCAGCAGCGCGACGGACACGAGCGTCCAGACCCCCGTGGCGATCGAGAACACGTGGGACGTGAACCCGGCGACGCCGAGCGTGGTGAGCGCCAGGCACGACGCGAGCGAGCCCACGGCGCGCAGGCGTACCAGCAGCACCGCGGCCCGATCCTGCTCGGCGCGGATGGCGAGCGTCGCGTCGATGATCCCCTCCGCCGGCGAGCATACCGGCAGAGGGCCACCTCCCTCAGACCTCGAAGAACCGCTCGCCCGCCGCCGCCATCCGACGGAAGGTCTCGGCCGGACGGAAGCGGTCGCCGCAGCTCTCGGCCAGCGCGTCCAGGTCGCGGACCAGCGCGGGCAGACCGTAGCGGTCGGCGTAGGCCAACGGACCGCCGGCGTTCGGCGCGAAGCCGATGCCGAGGATGGCGCCGACCTCCGCGTCGCGGTGCTGGCGGAGGATGCCCTCGTCCAGGCACCGCCCGACCTCCGCGATCTGCGCGAGCATCAGCCGCTGCCGGATCACGTCGAGCCCGGTCACCTCCGGGGTCGCCGCCGCGTACTCGGACAAGCCCGACCACAGGCCCTTCCGCTTGCCGTCGGCGTACTCGTAGAAGCCGGCGTTCGCGATCTTCCCGAGCCTCCCCGCCGCGGCCAGCGCGAACACCAGCTTCACGCCGGGCGCCTCGAGGATCTCGGCCCCCTTGTACTCGGCACCCTGCTCGATCGCGTGCTTTCCGAGGTTCAGGCTGACCTCGTCGAACACCTGCAGCGGCGGGACCACCATGCCGGCGGTCTTCGCCGCCCACTCGACGAGCCGCGGGTCGTGACCCTCGGCGACGAGCTGGGCGCCCTCGACGATGTACGCGCTGAACGTGCGCGACGTGTAGAACCCGTACCCGTCGTTGACGACGATGCAGGTCTTCTTGATGGCGCGCCCGAAGGCGAGGCAGCGCGCGAGCGTGTCGTCCGAGGTCGCGGCGCCGGCGATGATCTCGAGCAGCGGCATCTTCTCGACCGGCGAGAAGAAGTGCAGCCCGATGAACCGATCCGGGTGCGCCGAGGCCTTCACGAGGTCGTCGATCGGGATGGCGCTGGTGTTGCTGGCCCAGATGCCGTTCGGCGCGAGCAGCGGCTCGGTCTCGCGGGTGACCGCGTGCTTCACCCTGGTGTTCTCGACGACCGCCTCGATGACCAGATCGCTGCCGCGGCAGGGCTCGAGCTCGAGCGTGCCGGTGACACGGTCCGCGATGGCCTTACGACCGGCGTCGTCGAGGTGCTTGAGCTTGCCGATCTGCTGGTGGACGTGCGCCAGCCCGCGCTCGACCGCGTCGGCGGCGATGTCCTTGAGCACGACCTCGAAGCCCGTCTTCGCGCACACGAAGGCCAGGCCCGCGCCCATCATGCCGGCGCCGAGGATGGTGACCTTGCGGATGCCGTGGTCCTCGACGCGCGGCAGCCCCTCCTGCTTGTCCGCGGCCTGCTTGTGGAAGAACAGCGTGCGGATCATGTCCTTGGCGACATCGGACACGACGAGCGCGGCGAAGCGCCGGCCCTCGACCTCGAGCGCCCGGTCGAACGTCAGCCCGGCCCCCTCCTGCACGCAGGCGACGATGGACTCGATCGCCGGGAAGGCGCCCGCGGTCCGCTTGTACGCCATGGCGCAGCCCGCCAGGAACAGGTTGCGCGCATCGGGCGTGCCCGGCTGGACGCCGCCCGGCCAGACGAAGCCCTTCTTGTCCCACGGCTGCTTCGCCTTGGGGTTCGCCGCGATCCACGCCCTGCTCGCCGCGAGCAGCGCCTCGGGCGTGTCCGCGAGCTCGTCGACGAGACCCTTGGCCTTCGCCTTGTCCGGCCGCAGCTGGGCGCCGGTGGTCAGCAGCTCGAGGGCAGCCTGGATGCCGATCATGCGCGGCAGGCGCTGGGTGCCGCCGCCGCCCGGCAGCACGCCGAGCATGACCTCGGGGAGCCCGAGCTGGATGCGCGCGTCCGCCAGGCACACCCGGTGGTGGCAGGCCAGCGCGAGCTCGAGCCCGCCGCCGAGCGCCGAGCCGTTGATGGCGGCGACCACGGGGACGCCCTTCTCCATCTTGCGGTGCAGGCCGTGGAACAGCTTCACCGCCTCGAAGATGCGGGCCGGATCACGCTCGGCCTGGATCATCTCCAGATCCGCGCCGACGCAGAAGTCGCGGTGCCCGCTCGTCAGCACGATGCCCTTCAGGCCGGGCAACGCGTACGCCCAGTCGAGCGCACCCGACAGGCCCTCGAGCGCCACCTGGTTGAGCTTGTTGGCGCGGCCCTCCATCTGGAAGGTGAGCACGGCGACGCCGTCCGCCGGATCGAAGGTGCCCCGGAACGCGGGGTTGGTCAGGTTCTCCATGGTCACACCCGCTCGATGATGGTGGCGATGCCCATGCCGCCGCCGATGCACAGCGTGGCCAGACCCGTGCCGAGGCCGCGCGCCTCGAGCTCGTCGAGCACCGTGTTCAAGATCATGGCGCCCGTCGCCCCGAGCGGATGCCCGAACGCGATGGCGCCGCCGTTGACGTTGACCTTCTCGTGGGGGACGCCCAGATCGTCCATGAAGGCCATCGGGACGCAGGCGAAGGCCTCGTTCACCTCGTACAGGTCGATGTCCCCCGCGCTCATGCCGGCCTTGTCGAGCGCGCGACGGGTCGCGGGCATCGGGCCGTAGAGCATGATGAGGGGCTCGCTCACCGACAGGCCCACGCTGCGGATGCGGGCGCGAGGCTTCAGCCCGAGCTTCTCGCCGGCCTCCTTGCTCCCGACCAGCAGCGCCGCGGCGCCGTCCACGATGCCCGAGCTGTTGCCCGCGTGGTGGACGTGCTCGATGCGGTCGACCTCGGGGTACCGCTTGCGGACGAGCGCATCGAGGCCGAACTGCGTGCCGAGCATCGCGAAGCTGGCCTGGAGCTGCGACAGGCTCTCGAGCGTCGTGTCCTTGCGGGGGAGCTCGTCGGCGGCGAGGACGGTCAGCCCGTTGAGGTCCTTCACCGGCACGATGCTCTTCGCGAACGCGTTGCGCTCGACGGCGGCGGCGGCGCGGCGCTGCGACTCCACCGCGAAGGCGTCGACCTGGGAGCGGGAGAAGCCGCGGAGCGTGGCGATGAGATCGGCGGAGATGCCCTGCGGCACCGAGCCCACCTTCCACTGGAAGTCGGGGTCGAACATCGCACCCCCGTCGCTGCCCATCCCGACGCGCGACATGCTCTCGACGCCGCCCGCGACGATGAGATCGTGGAAACCGGACGCCACCTGGGCCGCCGCCTGGTTGACGGCCTCGAGGCCCGAGCCGCAGAAGCGGTTGAGCGTGACCCCCGGGCCCTCCATCCCGCCCCAGGCCTGGAGTGCCGCGAGGCGCGCGATGCACGTCCCCTGCTCGCCCGCCTGCGTCACACAGCCGATGATCGCGTCCTCCACCATCTCGGAGGCGAACCCGGTGCGCTCCTGGAGCGCGGACATCACGCCCGCGAGCAGGTCGATCGGACGCACGGTGTACAGCGAGCCGCTGTCCTTGCCCCGGCCGCGCGGGGTTCGTACGGCATCGTACAGATAGGCTTCTCCCAAGGTTTCCTCCCGGGTCTCCGGGCCACGTGGGATGGAGGGGTGGCCCGATCGTGAGCAAGCTCATAATGAGCATGCTCACCATGAGCAAGCTCACCATCTCCGACACCCGCCCCGACCTGCGACGCAGGCGCGTCCAGACGCGAGCGATGATCGATCTCGCCCGGATCCGGCATGCCTCCGAGGCCCTCGTGGAGTCGCTGCTCCGCGAGCACGGGCTCGAGGACGTGACGCCGGCGCAGGCCAACGCGTTGATGGTGCTCATCGACGCGCGCCGCTCGCTGACCGCCGCGGAGCTCGCGCGCGAGCTGTCCCTGTCGGAGGTGACGGTCGGGCGCTTCGTGCGCGCGCTCGAGGCGGGGGGCTGGATCGCGCGCGAGCCCGACCCCACCGACGCCCGCGCGCTGCGCCTGTCAGCGACCCCCAAGACCCGCGAGCTGCTCCCGCGCTTCATCGCGGTCAGCAACGCGCTCCTGGACCAGGCCTTCGCGGGCTTCGACGAGGAGCGGATCGCCGCCTTCGCGGAGGCCCTGGCGACCGTCCGCGAGAACCTGGATTCAGGTCACTCCGGCCGATTCTCGGCCTCCGCGGCCCGCAGTCGCGGGCCTTGACGAGGAATCTCCTCATGGTTGCCGCGCGAGAGAGCGGGGCGCAAGCGCCTTTTCCGCCCTCACGCACGACAACCACGAGTCGATTCACCGCGAGAAGTCGAGCACCTCGGGCAGCTCCGGCGCGGGCTCGTAGCGCACCTCGACGATCTCGACCTCGCGCGTCCCACCGGGGGCCTCGAAGCGCGCCACGTCGCCCTCCTGGCGCCCCATGATCGCCTTCGCGATCGGGCTCTTCCACGAGAGGATGCCCTGGTCGACGTTCACCTCGTCCTCGCCGTAGATCCGCCAGGTGCGCTCGCCGCGCTCGTCCTCGAGCACCACGGTCGCCCCGAAGCGGACGGTGGGCCCGCTCATGGTGGCCGGGTCGACCACCCTCGCCTTCTCGAGCCGCTTCACCAGGTACCGCCGGCGGCTGTCGATCTCGCGCAGGCGCTTCTTCCCGTAGATGTACTCCGCGTTCTCCGAGCGATCGCCGAGCGAGGCGGCGTAGGAGACTTCGGCGGTGACCCTGGGGCGCTCGACCTGATCGAGCCAGAGCAGCTCGCGGCGCATCCGCTCGTAGCCTGGGGGGGTCATGTAGTTCGGGTCGTCGGCCATGGCGTATCCTGGAGGCGGGAGGTGACCGTGCCACGCGACCCCGACGACGGCCACGTGGACCGATCGTTGAAGCCGAACGCGCTGGTGTGGACGGGGAGCACGCCCCCTCGGTCCACCGGCGGCATGGTGGCCGCGGTCGGGATGAACGAGCCGACGATGCCACGGCTGGCGGTCGATCCGGAAGGGGCGGCCTCGGCACCACGAGGGAGGCGCGGACGCGCCGCGGACCTGTCGGAGTCCGAGCGTGGCGCGCAGGTGGCGGTGTCGCCGATGGAGGCGCCCGGCGACCCGCGCGAGCGGAAGGGTGGAAGGTTCCGGATGCCGAAAGGCTAGGAGGCTACGGGCGCAGCCCGGAGCCGACCCCTGCCCGCGAAGCGGTGCCTGTGCGGAGAGCCGAGGGTCCGGCAGGCCGGTCGCACCCCGTGGGGTTTCTCGCGAGGAGTGGGTCGGCCAAGGTCCGCTTCAGCGGACCGCGGAGGCGAAGCGAAGCCGGAGATGACGGGAGACCCCGAGTCAGAACCCCGAGTCGTGGGTCCAGCCGGCGCGCGAGGGGCGCGCGGGAGTCGGAGGGGCGCGACGGGCTGCCGCAGCCGCGGAGCCGCCGAGGCCGCCCGAGCCACCGCTGCCGCCGGTCCCGCTGCCGGTGCCGCTACCGCCCGAGCCACCGCCGGTCCCCGAACCCGTGCCGCTGCCGCCGCCCGAGCCACCGCCCGTGCCCGAGCCGCCCGAACCACCGGTGTGCACGTCGGTGTCGGCGTCCGTGTCCGCGTCGGTGTCGGCGTCCGTGTCCGTGTCGGTGTCCATGTCGGCGTCGGTGTCCGTGTCCGCGTCGGTGTCCGTGTCCGCGTCACCCACGTCGACGTCCGTCGTCCCCGTGTCCTTCTCGGTCGGGGACGGACAGGCCGCGAGCGGCAGGAGCAGCAGCAGGAGCCAGGCGCGCATCGAATCCTCGAACCCCATCATGCCTCGAACGGTGCCCGGACTTCATCCGGATCGCTCACGCTCCCGAGCTGATACCCGGGAACGCCGTGAATCGACGACGTCAGAACTTCCCGCTCTGCAGGTTCCACGTGATGTGGTCGGGCTCGATCGGGGCCACGTCCTCACGCTTCCAGGCCGAGCCGTCCCAGGTGTACCGGCGGAGCATCCGCGTTCCACCGGTCTTCTCGGAGGCAGCGTAGATCTCGGGCTTGCCGTCGCCGTCGAGGTCCGCCACGTGCGTCGCGTGCTCGAAGCCGCCCGAGTCGGCCTCCACCAGCTTCGGCTCGAAGACGTTGCCGCCCTTCGGCTCGAGCGACCACAGCCCGGTGTCCATGCCGGCCGCGACCATCTCCTTCTGCCCGTCACCGTCCACGTCGGCGGCCACCAGGAACCGGCACTGCTTCTCGTCGGCCAGCGTCGCCGCCACCGACTCGACCCACTTGCCGCCCTTGAGGTCGAAGCGGACGACCTTGGCCGGATCCTTGAGCTCCGGCTTGCCCTCCGCGTTCTTCACGACGTGGCCTTCCTTCGCGGCATACAGCTCGTCCTTGCCGTCGCCGTCCATGTCCGCGACCAGGATCTCCTTGGCGTGCGACTCCTCCCACTGCACGACCATGGTGCGGACGTACTTGCCGTCCTTGTAGTCGTACCGCGCGACCCCACCCGGCTGGGACGCGCCCGAGGCCTTGTTGCGCTCCGAGGGCGTGACGTAGAACTCCTTCTTCCCGTCCCCGTCGACGTCGCCGATCTCGACCTCGTGGACGAAGGTGTCGGGCGTCTGGTCGAACTCCTGGAAGGTCCAGGTGCCGTCCTCGTTCTCGTCCCCGACCGCGACCACGCCCATGTCGTGCGTCGCGAGGACCATCTCCTCCTTGCCGTCGCCATCCACGTCGCCGACCTCGACGTCCCGGAAGCGATCGAACTGGCCGCCCCAGCTCTTCTCGTAGATCTTCGTGGCCTTCCACTCACCGTCCACGCGCTTCCAGTGCTCGACCACGGCCGCCATCGCGCCGATCGTCAGGATGCCGTCGCGCCAGGGCATCGCCTTGTGGAAGACGTTGGACTGCGGGTCCTCGACGACCTCGGTGAACCACTGCTTCCCGTCGGTGCGGAGCAGCGTCATCTTCGCGGCGCCCGGCTTCTTCTTGCCCCCGCGCTTCACGAACTGGGACTGCACCATCAGGATCGTGGGCAGCGGCGCATCACCGCCGGCGCGCGCCGCCGGGGCGGGAGGCTCGGGCGTGGGCACGGGAGCCGGTGTCGGGTCGGGGACGGGGGTCGGCGTGGACCCGCTGCAAGCGCCGACGAGGGCCAGCGCCCCCGCGCCCGCGACCGCCGCGAGCGACACCACACCCTTCCGCCAGCTGAACGCCATCCTCTTCCTCCCAGCGAACGTCACTGACCCGGTCCCCGGCGGGCGTCAAGCGCGGGCGGCCTCGCGGGGCTACGTTGCGGACCGATGATCGTGACGCGTACGCCCCGCTCCAGGCGGGCCCTGCTCGGGGTCGTGGGGCTGCTGTTCCTGGTGACGGCCGCCATCGCGCTGTGGCGTGTGCTCGCCCTGCGCGAGCTCGCCGTGGAGCGAGAACGCACACGGCTGCAGCAGATCGTCGAGGACCACGTCGCGGCCTGGGAGGACGCGCTGTTCACCGAGCTCGCCGGACGCCTCGACCAGGTGGCGGCGGACGTCGAGCGCGCCGAGGCCTGGCAACACCGGTGGCGCCAGTCCCGCCCGTGGATCGACAGCGTCTTCGTGTGGGTTCCCGGAGGTCCCGACCGTCCCGTCCAGCAGATCTTCCCCCTGCCGAGCACCCCCGACGCGAGTCAGCGTCGGCAGCTCTCGCCCTGCGTCGCCCGGGCGCAGATGGTGATGGTGGAGCGGCCGGACGACGTGGACGCCGCGGTGGACGCGCTGGTCCCCGGGTGTCGGGCCGAGGAGCCCTCGATCCGCCTGGCGTCGGCCATCCGCGCCGCCACCCTGCTGGTGGGGGCGGGCCGCGGCGAGGACGCGCTCGCCGTGCTGGACGCCACCGCGCTGCCGGACAAGCTGAGCCTGCGTGAGGCCGCCCGGAAGGGCGTCGACCCCTTCCAGCTCGCCGCTCATCGGACGCTGCAGCTCGATCTCATGCTGCGCACCGGGCAGGTCGATCGCGCCCTGGACCTGGCCAAGCGCGTCGGCGAGCAGCTCGCGGAGCTGGACGCACCCGACCTGGCCGCGGTGAACCCCCACATGCGCGAGGTCTGGCAGATCCTGGTGCGTGCGGGCAAGACGCAGGAGGCGGCCGAGCTCGCCGACCAGTTCGCGCGCGCGGGTCGCCGCTACCGCGCCTACGGCGAGGTCCGCGACCGCCTGCTGCTCGAGCAGAGCCGCGTGGGCTCACCAGGCCGCATGGTCGTCGACGCCTACGCGTACTCCGAGCGCCCGTTCCTGCTCTACTACGGGTGGTCCGGGCCCTTCGGCGTCGCGTTCTCGCTCGAGGAGGGGCCCCTCGTGGAGAACTTCCTCCACAGCCGCATCCGCGGGCTGCAGAGCGCGCTGACGCTGACCGACGCCCGCTCGGGCCGCTACGTCGCCGGCGCGCGCAAGGGCGGCCGGTATGCCATCACCATCCCCTTCCCCCGCTCGCTCACCCACCTTCGCGTCAACGTCCGCCAGTCCGCGATCGACGGCGCGGTCGTCGGCAGCAGCGAGCAGTGGATCGTGCCCGGCGCCATCATCACCGTCTGCCTCGCGTTGGCGCTGTTCATGCTGGCGGCGGTCGATCGCGCCATGCAGCAGCAGGTGGAGCTGCTCGACCGGCAGCGCGCCTTCTCCACCCGCGTCACCCACGAGCTCAAGACGCCCCTGGCCGGGATCCGGGTGATGGCGGAGAACCTCGAGATCGGCGCCTTCAAGGACGACGGTCAGCGCCGCGACATGGCCCGCCGGATCGTCCAGGAGGCCGACAACCTCACGCGTCGGGTGGACGAGGTGCTCTCGGTCGCCCGCGAGCGGACCATCCCCTCCCCCAAGCCCTTCGACGTGGAGGAGCTCGTCTACATGCTCATGGAGGAGTGGGGCCCGCGCTACGACGATGCCGGGGTGACCTTCTCGGTGGATGCGGCCCCCACGGACCCCGTCCTCGGCGACGCGACCGCCATGCGCGACGCCATCGCCTGCCTCCTGGACAACGCGCTCAAGTACCGCGACGAGGCACGCCCCGATCCCCGGGTGGACCTGACCCTGACCCAGGAGGGCAACCAGGTCGTGGTCGCGGTGACCGACAACGGGCTCGGTGTGCCCAAGGCGATGCGCCGCAAGGTGTTCGAGCGCTTCGTGCGCGTCGAGGGTCCGCACCGCGGCAAGGCTGGCGGGCACGGTCTGGGCCTCCACCAGGTGAAGGAGATCGTCGTGGCCCACAAGGGCACCGTGGCCTGCGTGGAAGCCCCTGGGGGCGGTGCCCGCTTCGTCCTGCGCCTGCCCGCCACCCCCACCTGACGTCGCGACGCTCGACCGGCCAAGTTACCCTGGGACCTCGCTGGTCGGACCCACGGAGGACGGGGACACATGGTCGGTATCTCCTGGTTGGCGCTCCTCGCCTGCAGCGGTGGCCCGGTTCCGCACACCGACGTGGAAGACACCGGGACATCGGGCGACGACGACGACGACGACGACATCACGATCCCGCCCGTCCGCGAGGACCAGGGCAGCCTCGTCGTCTCCGCCTTCCTCCCCTGGGCGGACGTCCAGGCGCCCTCCACCCTGATGACCGGTGTGTTCGTCGAGTCCAAGCGCAACTGGATCAACCTCGCCCAGTGCGTGTCGATGCCGCAGGCCTGGTGCATGTCGACCGAGCCCAAGGGCCCGTACGACTCCGTCGAGGTCCAGGACTACGACCCGACGCTGATCGACGACCTGGCGACGCGGTACGTCGGGACCGAGGTCACGCTCGGGCCGCTGGTGGCGCCGGCGGCGCGCATCGAGGAGAAGGACAAGGACTACTACTTCCAGGGCTGGGACAGCGCCGACCTGCCGACCGGCGAGCTCGGGCTGCACCTCTCGGGCGAGTGGGGCCCGTACGACGGCACCGCCGACGTGATCGCGCCGGATCCGATGGTCGTCACGAGCGTCGACCCGCTCGCCATCAACGAGATCTACGACTCGGGCCCCATGCACCTGACCTGGGAGCCGGGCACCAACGGCGATGTCTACCTCCTGGTGGACACGCCGGTGGAGCGCCGCCTGTGGCGTCTCGAGGACACGGGATCGTTCGATCTGGACCTCGCGCCCTACCAGCTGCCCGATCGCACGCGCGTCGACCTGATGCTCATGCGCTGGGGGCGCGGCCTGGTGGACCACTCCGGCGACGAGGTGGACGTCATCGTCCAGTCCATCCAGCCGATCCGTGGCCTGTGGCGCTCGATCGGAGGACGCTCGGAGCTGACCGAGCTGTACGACGAGTGCGCCGAGGCCGAGACCGCCGCCAGCGTGCAGCCGGGCTTCTACTTCGCGGAGCTGAGCGGGTACGTGGCCGACATGGACCCGACGGCGCAGGGGTGCACCGGCTTCTCGGAGCCGGGCAACGACGGCATCATCCCCGTCGATCTGCCGCCGCAGACCCTGCTGCACGTGAACTTCGCGCTCCCCTCCCAGGACTCCGCGCTCTACCTCCTGTCGGACTGCACCCGCCCGCGGAACGCCTGCCTCGTCGGTGCGGACGACGGGCTGACCGGGGAGAACGAGGAGGTGCAGTACCTCAACGACACGCCGTACCCGGTGCGCGTCTACATCGTGCTGGACTCCTTCCGGCGCATCCAGAGCGTGGGGTACGTCGACTTCACGATCACGCAGGTCGGCGGCGACATCCTCCACCCCACCTGCGTCCAGGCGATGGACGCCGGCCCGATCGAGCCCGGCACGTACACCGGCGACATCGGGGGGTACGCCGATCTGCTCGATCCGCAGTGCGTCGCCAACACCTCCGGGGGCGAAGGGCTCGCGCAGGTCTTCCTGCTCGCCGGGCAGACGCTGACGGCCACGGTGACGGCGGACGGCAACCCGAGCCTGTACCTGATGTACAACTGCTCCAACGTCCAGAGCTGCTTCGAGGGCGTGAACCAGAACAACCAGGACACCGAGACCATCACGTACACGAACGAGAGCGGCTTCAGCGAGTTCGTCTACCTGGCGCTGGACAGCGGCGGGAACGTGAGCGACTACATCCTGGATGTTTCTGTAGAATGACGCTCGGTCCGCGCAGCGGGCATGTTCGACGACCGCAATCTCACGAGGCTCGTATGCTCCGCACCCTGGTCCCCGCCCTGCTCCTCGCCGTGGGATGTAGTGGTCCGTCCACGGAGGAGACCGACACGAGCAGCGTCGACACCGACACGGACACGCAGGTCACCGGCCCCACGACCACGCTGATCGACACCGCGTGGCCGCCCGGGGACCTCGGCAGCCTCAACATCATCCACCACGTGAACACCGGGAACGTCGGCGTCTTCGGGGTCTTCGCGAAGTCCGCCCCGAACTACGTCAACCTCGCGCAGTGCGCCGTGTCCGGGAACACCTGCGTCACGGGCATCCCCGGCGACGAGGACGACTGGGAGGACCAGGATCCGGACACGGACATCCAGCGCGAGGACATCCACACGCGGTTCATGGGCTACGAGATCACCTTCGGCCCGTACACCATGCGGTACCAGGAAGACCGCCGGAACGGCTTCGGGTACTACGCGTCCAACGTCTCGCGCGAGGAGCTGCCCGAGGGATGGATCGGCGCCTCCTGGGGCGGCCAGTGGTCGGACTACTCGAGCGACGCCGACCTCGACGTGAGCCGGCCCATCGACCTGGTGGCGCCGCGCCCCGGCAGCAACACGTTCATCACGAACGGGCAGTTCCTGCCGGTGGAGTGGGTGCCGACGGGCAAGGGCATCGTCACCCTGACGGTGGGCACGCGCTTCGACCTGTACCGCGTGTTCCACCTCGAGGACGACGGGTACTACGACCTCGACATCGACGCGCTCGGCATCCTGGACGACACCGAGGAGCTCACGCTGACCCTGACCCGCTGGGATCGGAGCTCGGTGAACTTCGAGGGCAACGTGGTCGAGATGGTCGCCGCCAGCGACGTCTGGTTCACGGTGGACTACGCGAACATCGGCCCGCGCGAGCGGCTCTACGCCGCGGACCAGTGCGACGAGGCCCGCGGCCTGCCGTCGGTCACGCCGGGTGGCTGGTGGGGCCGGCTCGACTTCATGACGGACAACCTCCGGCCGACCACGTGCCTCACGTCCGGGAGCCCCCTGGCCAAGGCGTGGGGCAAGGACGCCCTCCTGCGCGTGGAGGTGCCGCCGAAGTCGGTGCTGAACCTGGACTACAACACGCTGAGCGAGTCCGCCTCCCTCTACGTCCTGACGGACTGCAGCACCGCCAACTCCTGCGTGAAGGGTTCGGACATCGACCAGAACCCCAACATCCACGAGTTCACGAACTACTTCAACAGCACCGAGGATCCGGAGGAGCTGTTCATCGGCCTGGACACGACGGGCGTGGATGCGTCCAACCAGCCCACCCCGGGCGACACGGTCTGGACCCTCGACGTGACGGTCGAGACCCTGCGTGATCCGCTCATGTTCGACACCTGCCTCGATGCCCTCGGCCAGCCGCAGACGCTGTCCAGCGGCGGGTATTTCGAGGAGTTCGTGGCGTACACGGACAACCTCAACCCCGGCAACGGCGGCTGCACGCACACCTCGCTCAACGGCGCCGACGCGCTGATGCCCTTCTCGCTCGGGCCGGGCCAGACGTTCACCGTCAACGTCACCTCCCCCGGCGGCGACGTGGGTGTCTACGTGCTGTCCAACTGCAACGACGTGTTCAGCTGCGTCGGCGGCGCGGACGCCGGCACCAACCAGACCGAGCAGCTGGTGCTCGTGAACCAGGGCAAGGCGACCGCCAACCTGTACCTGGTGGTCGACAGCAAGGGTCCCGGCCTGCGGCCCTTCGTGATGGGCGTCTCCATCCAGTGACCCAGCACCGGACGCCGTCGGCCGAGGAGCTCGAGTTCCTCAAGGGCTTCTATCGAGCGCTGGGGGACCGTCCGCTCGAGCCGGACGACTCCTGGTACGTCGCCCTCTACCAGGACGAGGAGCTGGCCGCGTCCGACCCCGTCGAGCAGCTCGCCACCGCGATCGAGTGGTCCGCTCTCGAGTCCACCCACCTGTTCTCGGGCTTCCGGGGAACCGGGAAGTCGACGGAGCTGCGTCGCCTCCGCGCGCGCCTCCGCCGCACGGGACGCCACGTCGTCGTCCTCTGCGACATGGTCGACACGCTGAACCTCGGATCGCCGGTGGACGCCGTGGACTTCCTGATCGGGGTCGCGGGCGCCTTCGGCGACGCGCTCGACGCGGATCCCGACCTGCTGGGGCACGACCCGGGGCGCGAGAGCTACTGGGCCCGCGCCGTCGGCCTGTTCCGCACGCTCGACGTCGAGGTCGGCGGCAACCTGGGCGTGGCCTCGGCGACCCTCAAGACCAACCTCCGCAAGGATCCGACCTTCCGCGAGCGGCTGCGGGAGTGGATGGACGGTCGGCTGGGCGCGCTGGTCGACGACGTCCACGACTACCTCAAGTCCTGTGTGGCGGCGCTGCGGCGCAAGCACGGAGACGACGTCGAGGTGGTGCTCCTGCTCGACAGCATCGAGCAGATCCGCGGCACGTCCTTCGGGCACGCCGAGAGCGTGTACTCCTCGGTCGAGGCCCTCTTCAGCAACCACGCGGAGAGCCTGCGCTTCGAGGACATCCACGTGGTGTACACCGTGCCGCCCTGGCTGAAGATCCGGTCGCCGGGGATCGCCGGGGAGTACGGCGGGATGCAGCTGTTGCCGTGCGTCCGCGTCCGCGACCGCGCCACCGGTGAGCCCTTCCGTCCCGGGCTGGACGCCCTCGAGCGCGTCATCGGGCGCCGCGGCGACTGGAAGCGCGTGCTCGGGACGCGCGCGCGGCTCGACCGTCTCCTGCTCGCGTCGGGCGGGTACCTCCGTGATCTGCTCCGGCTGCTGCAGGCCGTGCTGCGAGAGGCGCGCAACCGCGAGCTGCCCGTGGGCGACGACGTCGTGGAGCTCGCGCTGCACGAGGTGCGCAACAGCTACCTCCCCCTCGCTCGCCACGACGCGGCCTGGCTCGCCGAGATCCATGCGTCGGGCAACCCGGAGCTCGACGTGCACCGGGCCGACGGCGACGAGGCCAACCTGTACGACCTCTCCCGGTTCTTCGACACGCACCTCGTGCTCTGCTACCGCACCCTCGAGGAGTGGTACGACGTGCACCCGCTGCTGCTCGACGAGGTCCTCCGGCAGGCCGGTGAGCGCCGGTCCTGAGTGCGAGGCGCTCCGCACCCACCTCGAGTGGGCGGACGGATCCTGGGTCGGCTTCGTGTTCGCCGAGGACGAGCGCGCCACCCTGCCGCTGCGGGAGGTGGTGCTCGACTGGGCCGGCCCCGGCGGCGCGGACGTCCTGCTGCCGGAGACCCCGGCCGACCTCCGCGAGGTCGTCCGCGAGCTCGTGACCCGTCGCTCCCGGGCGGCGTGGCTCGAGGCGACGGGGGCCGGTCCTACCTGGGAGGACGCCTGGCGCGACGTGCTGGTGCGGCTCGACGAGCGCCGGGAGCGGCTCCGGCGGATCGAGGGCGGGCTGATCCTGGTGGGCCATCCGTCCGCCAAGGAGCTCTTCCGCACGGCGGCCCCGGACCTCTGGTCCGCGCGAGCGCTGGTGCTCGAGCCCCCGACGCCCGAGGGATCCCCGAGGCCACGGCAGGCCAAGCGTCGGGACGCCGCCTCGTGGGAGCGCCGACGCATCGCACGCCGGTTCGCGGAGGTCGAGGCGCTGCTCGCGCAGGGGTGGGCGTCGGAGGCGCTGCCGGCCAGCGAGGCCCTGGTGCGCCGGGTGGAGCGCGCGGCCCGCGACGAGCCCGCGGCCCTCGTGCTGGAGGCCGACGTCGAGGAGCTGGCGGGGAGGGTCGCGATGCAGCTCGGGGAGCCCGCGGAGGCCCGACGGCGCTACCTCCTCGCGCTGCCGCTGCGCCGTCGTCTGGCGCGGGGACGAGGATCGGAGCGCCATCGGCGTCGTGCCGAGCTGGCGCGCAGCCTGTCCGTGCTGGGCGACCTGGCGGCCGAGCTGGGAGACGCCGAGACCGCCGAGGCCGAGCTGGCGGAGTCGGTGGCGCTGCGTCGGCGCCTGGTGCGGTGGTCCGACGATCGCGAGAGCCTCGCCGAGCTGGCCATCGGCTGGTCGCTGCTCGGCGATCTCAAGCTGGCGCGCCACGACGCCGGCGACGGGAGGCTCCGCGAGGCGATCGCGGCGCTGCAGGAGGCGGTCCGGCTGCGCGAGCGGATCGCGGGCGACTCCCCCGATCCCCGCTCGCTCCGGCTCCTGTCGGTGTCGGTGGGCAAGCTCGGGTCGGCGATGGCGCGAGACGGCGATCACCCCAGGGCGCGCGCCTGCTTCGAGCGGGCGGCGGAGCTCGCGCGTCGCGTCGCGGACTCCGATCCGGGCAACGTGGCGTGGCGGATGGAGGCCACCGTGTCGGACTCCCGGCTGGCGGACGCCGACCGGGCCCGGGGCGATCTCGAGGGGGCGCTGGAGCGGTACCTGGAGGTGGTGGCCGAGCGCGAGCGGCTGTCGGCCGAGGATCCCCAGAACATCCGATGGAAGGAGCTGACGGCGGCGGCCTTCGGCCGAGCGTCCGACACGGCGAGCGAGCTGGAGGACGCCACGCGAGCCCGCCGCCTGGCGCACCGCGCGCTCGGGCTCGCGGAGGAGGTCGCGTGGCACGACCCCCAGCACCCCGGACGCCAGGACGTGCTCGGCCGGGCCCTGCTGCGGCTGGCCACCCTCGAGCGGCGCGCGGGCCGCCAGGAGGCCGCTTCGCGACTGGTGACGCGGGCGGCGGAGGTCGCGCGCCGGCTGTACGATCGCGGCGGGGAGGCCCGTCGGCGGGGCCGCGATCTGGCGCGCGAGATCCGCGCGGGTGGCTGGGACCCGGAAGACGGGCTGCCCGGACCGGTCGAAGGGGGTTAGGGACCCTCGGCTCGGAGGAACCCATGGAGTCGAACCTGGTCGGCGCGCGCATCCTGATCGTCGAGGACGACGCCACCATCGGGCTCGGACTGGTCGCGGCCCTGGAGCACGAGCGGTTCGAGGCCCACCACGTGGACACGGGCGAGAAGGCGCTGGTGGCCGTCCGCGAGGAGACGCCCGATCTGGTGATCTGCGACATCATGCTCCCCGGCATCGACGGGTTGCAGGTCCTGCGCACGGTGAAGGCCGAGTTCCCCAACGTGCCCGTGATGATGCTCACGGCCAAGTCCGACGAGATCGACAAGGTCATGGGCCTCGAGATGGGCGCCGCCGACTACGTGACGAAGCCGTTCTCGGCCCGCGAGGTCGTCGCCCGCGTGAAGACGCGGCTGCGCGAGCGCTCCACGGAGACGCGCACGCCGGACATGTTCCACTTCGGGAACGTCAAGGTCGACCTGCGCCGCCGGATCCTCTGGAAGAACGGCGAGGAGTCGACGCTGACGACCCACGAGGCCGGCACGCTGCAGTACCTCATCATGCATCGCGGCCGGGACGTGTCGCGCGAGGAGCTGCTCAAGGAGGTCTGGCGGTACACGGCGGCCGTGAACACGCGGACCGTCGACAACCAGATCCTCAAGCTTCGCAAGAAGATCGAGGATGTGCCGGACAAGCCGCGCCACATCCTGACCGTGCACGGCACGGGCTACCGGTTCGAGCCCTGACCGCAGTGGACGCGTCGATCGAGGTCGTCGCGCGCATCTCGGCGCGGCTGGAGGGCGCGTCCACCGAAGAGACCGCGCGTCGCTACGCATCCGCCCACCGCTGCCTCCGCGGGATCCGCGGCGTGCCGATGGGTGATGTCGCGCGGATCGGGGACGAGGCGGCCGGGTGGTGGCACCCCTCCCTCCCCGACGACGGGCAGGCGCTCTCGGCGCTGTTCGGAGCGGCCTGGGAGGACGGCCTCGTGGCGGTCGGGCTGCTGGCCTCCACCGTGGCGGCAACCCCCAGCGAGGCCCTGGCGCTCGGGCTCGAGTGGGCGGAGCGCACCGACGACCCGACCACGGCGGATGCCCTCGGCTGGCTGGTCGTGGGCCCTGCCGTCCTCGCGCTCGGCGAAGGCCCGGACGCTGCCCTGCACCGGCTCGCCGGTCACCCGCGCGCGGAGACCCGGCGGGTCGCGGTGGCGATGGCCCTGGCCGGCACGCCGCTGGAGGTCGAGGGGGCCGCTGCCGCTCCCCTGCGCGCCGCGCTCGACATGCCGCACCTGCGCGTCGTCGACGAGCTGCGGACCGATCTCGTCCGACCCGTCGTGGACCGTTTCGTGCGGGACGTCGCGCTGCACAAGCCGCTCCGGCGCTTGATCCGGGTGTGGGCCGTCGAGGATCCCGCGTCACTCCTGAGCTGGGCGGGCACGGTCCGGGGCGGGCTCCCGGCGGTGCTCGGCGCCGAGGTGAAGCGCGTGAGGCGCGGGGTATGAGCGCGCCGCTGGTCCTCGCCGCCGGCTGCGAGCTGCTGGACCAGCAGGTGACCACCGCTGGTGCCGCCGAGGAGCTCCGCGCCGAGATCGTGGATCGCGGCGGCTGCCGGTGGGTCGACGTGCCGCTCGAAGCGGGTGTGACGCTCGCGGATCACCGCGCCGTGGAGCGACGCGGCGACGGGACGCGGGTCAAGCTGGACGACCAACGCTGGGAGATCTCGGATCGCTCGCTCTCCGGTGCCGCCAGCGCGCGCCTGCACCTGCCCGATCTGCTCGGCGGAGACCGCGTCGTGCTCGAGATCACGCGCGAGCGGGTCGCGGAGGCACCGCCCCGAACCCTCCCGGCCGGCGACGTGCGGACCGACGAGCACCTGACGCTGGTGGTTCCCGATGGGGACCCGCAGATCGCGCTCTACCCGGGAGGTGGCTCGTCGGTGCGCGTGGAGCGCTTCCTGGTGGTGCCGCCCTCGGAGGAGGACCGCGCCTGGCCGCTCGACGCCCCGCCCGAGGTGGCCGTGCGGCTCCAGACGGAGCCGACGGGGGCCGCGGAGCTCGTGTCCGATCCGACCCGCCAGTGGCTCCGGGTCGCCGCCTCCGACGCTCCCGCCAGGATCACCGTGTCCTGGGAACAGCCCGACGCCCCGACGTTCGGCGAGCGCGGCCCGTACCTCGGCGACCTCGTGGTGAGCGTGGACCACGGCGAGATCGTGTGGGACGGCGACGCCTGGGTGCTCACGCAGGTCAACGGTCGGGCGGTGCTGCCCGATCGCGGAGCGCTGGTGCGCGCGCTGGACCGTCGGTTCCGGTACGCGGCGATGCCCGAACCGGGCGCGCCGGTGGAGCTCCGGGGGCGCGCTCCCGACTGGGATCTCGCCGCGGATCTGCGCCCCACGCTGGCCGAGCGTGCGCCGGTGGGGGCCTGGCCCTCCGATCCCCTCTTCCCGCGGCGCCTGCACAAGGCCCGGAAGAGCGGAGCGCTCACGCCCCTCGAGGCCACCCTCACGGTCTGGCTCTACGCGACGCAGCTCAAGCTGGACGCCACCTGGGCGCTGGTGCGTCCGGCGCCGGAGGGACCCGGGCACCCGGCCTCCCCCGCGGGCTTCGTGCGGCCGCTCGTCCGGGTCACGGTCGACGGCGAGTCGCGGTGGATCGATCCGTCGTGCACCGTCTGCGCGCCCTTCGAGGTGCATCCCGACCTCGAGGACGCCGACGCGCTCGGGCCCCAGGTGGAGCACACGGGACCCGTGACGCCCGGGGTGTTGCGGGTGTCGCTCGACGGCGAACGGGTCGCCTGGCACGCGGAGGGGCCCCCTGCCCTGCTCGCGCGGCTGCGCCTGCAGAGCCTCCCCGACGATCAGCGGGGGCGCGCGCTGGCGGCGCTGGTCGCCGGCGCCGGGGCCACCCTGGTCTCGGTCGAGGGTCTGGAGAACGCGGGTGAACCCATCGACGTCGTGGCGCGCCGTGGGACGGGACCCGTCCCCGATCCGACCACGCTGCCCACCCCCGGTGCGGACGGCTCGGCCTGGCTGTCGTGGGTGGGGGTTCGCGAGCTGATCGGTGCGAACGCCGAGCCCACCGGCGAGCGGGAGGTCGCGGCGGCGACGCTCGCGCGACGGGACGAGGATGGCCGCTCGGTCGTGACGCTGACGGTCCGCGACCGCCTGATCCCGCCGGACCAGCGCGCCGAGCTCGATGCCCCCTGGCTCGCGGAGGAGTCCCCCGCAGAGGAGCCGCTCAGTCGTCCCGGTGACGCCCCCGCCCAGCCTTGACCTCCGAGCGCTGCTTCTTGGCCTGCATGCGCCGCTCCTTGCTCGCACGGGTGGGCCGGGTGGCCTGACGGCGCTTGGGAGGGACGAGGGCGCGGCGTACGGCGTCCGCGAGGCGGGTCCGGACATCGTCCAGGTTCATGTGCTGCGAGCGGTGCTGGTCGCTGGTGAGCACGAGATCGCCCTCGCGGGTCACCCAGGTGGAGACCTGCTCCACGAGACGGCGCTTCACGACCTCGGGCAGCACGGTGCTCTCCGACAGGCGCCAGCGCAGCCGCACGCGGGAGTCCGTGGTCTGCACGTGCTGACCACCGGGCCCCGACGAGCGCGCCGTGGTCACCTCGAGCTCCTCGCCCGGGATCGTGAACCGCTCGTTGATCGGCAAGGCTTCGGGCACGCTGCCTCCTCCCGTCTTCGGTCCTACCCCGTCGCGCGGGGTCGCGATAGGTCCCGGCCATGCTCGTGGGTTCCGGTGGTGTGGTCGCGCTCGTCCTTGGCGCGTGGTCGATGGTCTGGGCGCTCCGGGTCCTGCCGCGCACGACCTCCCGCGGCTGGTGGCCCCTGGCCGTCGCGTGGGTGGCGGCGATGCTCGGATTCGCCCTGATGTCGTCGTTCGAGGAGACCCTGCTCGGCCTGTTCGACGTCCTCCATGCGGTTCCGGACGAGCGCGTCTCGGCGTTGGACGCCGTCCGCGGCTGGTGGCTCCGACCGCTGGCCGGCGCCACGATCGCCAGCCTGATGTTCGGGTGTGCCGTGGTGGTGGCGGGGACCCCTTCGGTCGAACCCGTCGACGCCGACCACGTCCGTGAACCCCTGCCGGCCGATCGACTCGAGCTTGCGCTGGTCGCCGTCGCCGTCCTCCTCGCGCTGGGAGCGCTCACGGTGCTGGCGATGTTCGCGCAGGAGCTCGGCACGCTCGAGGCCACCCTCTCGAGCCTCGTGAACCACGGACCCTCGCTCGAGTCGACGACCCAGGTGGGGATCGTCGTGTCCTCGGCGCTGATCCTGGTGGCCACGTCGCTGGCCGGGTGGCGCGGCTTCCGCTCCTGGCGGGCGCGCAAGGCGTAGCTCACTCCGCCCAGGGATTCTCGTCTTCGACCACCGGGGGCTTCGCGGGCGCGGGCGCGGGCGCTGGTTCGGTCTCGGTGGCCCACGGGTTCTCCGTCAACGTCGGGACGGGCTTGGGGCGCGTGGCTGCGCTCGCCGGCTTCGGCCGGACCTGCGAGGTCGGCGGCGGACGCGCTGGGGCGGCAGGCTTCGCGGGCGCGGGCTTCGCGGGCGCGGGCTTCGCGGGCGCTACGGGGGCGGCCACGACCGGCTCGGGGGCGGGCACGGGCTCCGGGTCGGGCACGACCGGCGGTGGCTCCACCGGTACGGGCACGGGAACCAACACGGGCACCGGCACCGGCAGCGGCACCTGGGCGGCCTTCACCGGAGCTGGCGTGGGAGGCGTCGTCCGTGCGGTGCTCGCGCCGGAGAACCAGCCGGACGCCACCCAGCCGCCGCCGCACACCAGGATGGCCAGCAGGACGGCGCCCACCGCGATCGGCACCGTGGAGCCGCCCTTCCTCGACGTCGGCTCCCAGCCGTCCAGGGGGTCCTCCACGTCGGCGGGCAGCGACCCCTCGGTGAACGCGGCGAGCTCGGCGTCGAGCGGATCGTCGGTCACCGCGGGGGGCTCCGGGGTCCCCTCGGGTGGTGACGTAGCGTCCGCGACCTCGGGGACGCTCGCCTCGACCTCGGGGCTCTCCACATCCGACGCATCGTCGACGTCGAGCTCGAAGGGCGCCAACGTCGGCCCGACGAGCCGCTCCGGCTCCGGCTCGGGTGCGGGCGCTTCGGGCCGCTGCGACGGCGGGGCGGGGGCCGGCGTGGGTGATCCGAGGGCGGGGATGCTGGATCGCTTCAGCAGCGATCGGCTTCGATGGCTCCGCTCCCGCGCCGGCGCAGGCGTCGCGGACGCCCTCAGCCGGGACGGATCCGGCGGGTCGAGCGGGTCAGCGTTGTCTTCGGAGGACCCCATCCACCAAACTCCAGCGTCCATCCTAACTCCGGTCGTCCCCGTCCGACGGGTGACGCCCCGGAGCCATTCGCACGGTCACGGCGCCGAGCCGATCACCTTCCTCGAACCGGGATCCACGAGCAGCACACCGCCGCCGGCCCGCACCAGCCCCAGCACGCCGGGCGCCACCGCGAGCTCCACGATGTCGGGCGGAACGTCGAGGCCATCGGGCTCGCCGCCCGGGAGCTCCGCCGTCCAGACCCGCATCGCGCCACCCTTGTCGTCCGCCTGGAGCCAGAAGACCCGCGCGGCCCAGATGGGATCGTCGTCGGGGTACTTCGTCGGCTTCGCGTGCGCCGCGAGCGCCTGGACCGAGACCACGCCGGACCGCTGGTCGAGGACTTCCTCCTGCGGCGCGTGACGGCGGCCGATCACCGACCACCGCACGCCACCCGGCGTCCGGCCGACCCGGTCCACGGCCCACACCGCCAGCAGATCGTCCCCGAAGTGGAGCGCCACCGCCGTGCGGCCGGGGAAGCTCTCGGGCGTGCGACGGGGCGCCGCGGGCCCCTTCGGCCCCACCGGGACCACCACGCCGCCCTTGCATGCGAGCACCAGGTGGCCCTGGAGGAACCCTCTCGCGGTGGGCGTCCGATCCGAGCCCACGACCCGCGGCTCGTCCGTGAGATCGTGCACCACCAGCGTCGGCCCGGTCCGCGCGAGGCCGTACATCCGCAGCGCCTGCCCCTCGGTCCGGATCACCGGCCGGACGATGGGCTCGTACCCCACGGGGACGGAGCGCGCGGCGCCCAGCGCGCCACCGAGGGAGAGCGGCATCACCATGAGGACGGCGCCCTCGGGCCGCGACCGCGTGAGGATCACCCGGAAGCCGTCCCCGAAGGCCACCACCTGCGCGTCGAGGACGGTGTGTCCGGGCACCGGCAACACACCCGAGTGGTGCTCGGCGCCACGCGTGATCAGGTACCGCCAGGTGCGCGGCTCCTCGGGCTCGGCCGGCTCCTCGGCGTCGGTGTCCTCGGGCGGCGGCGGCTCCCCCTCGGGGTTGGGCCACACCACCGCGCACACCTCGCCCTGCCGCGCCACCGAGATCTCGGAGAACACGAGCTCCGCGTCCTCGTCGAAGGCCACGCCGAACCCGGAGAGCGTCTCCACGATCTCGTTGGACAGCCCCAGCGTCGACGGATCGAGGCCGGACAGGTCCGCCTCGGCGAGGTGGGCGCCCGTGAGGTCCGCGCCGTCGAGGTTCGCGTCCGCGAGGACGGCGCCCCGCAGCACCGCGTTCGTCAGGTTCGCACCGGACAGGTTGGCCCGCGACAGATCCGCGGCGGACAGATCCGCACCGGTGAGGTCCGCGCCCGTCAGGCTCGCGTTGTGCAGGATCGCGCCGCACAGCCGCGCGTCGATCAGCTTGCTCTGCGGCGCCTTGAGGCCCGAGCCCCGCACGCCGTCCAGCTTCGCCCGCGTCAGGTCCGCCTCGCCGAGGAAGACCTCGGTCAGATCGGCGTTGCGGAGGTCCGTGTCCACGAGGATCGCCTGGTGCATCCGCGCGCCCGACAGGTCGGCGTCGGCCCAGACCGCGCCCGTCAGGTTCGCGCCGCGCAGCCGGGCCTTGAGGAACCGGGCACCCTGGCCCGCGGAGCGCTCGAGGTTGGCGTCGGCGAAGTCGGCCTCGGTGAAGTCGCCGTCCCTCAGCTCGGTGTCGTCCATCCAGGCGTCCTTGAAGCGGCACCGCAGCGCGAGCGCGTCACGCAGGATGGCCCCGGAGCCGTCGATGCCCGCCAGGTTCGCCTTCATCAGGTTGGCGTCGGTGAGGTCCGTGCCCGTGAGATCGGACTTCTCGAGGTTCGCGTTGGACAGATCCACGCCCGCCAGCTTCTTGTCCGACAGGTCCGCGGCGAACAGCTCGATCCGCGTCCGCTCCGTCCGCCGCCCGTTGAAGGTCTCGACCGCCTCCTTCTCCAGCAGCTCGAGCCACTCGTCCTGCTCCGCCACGAACCCCTCCAGCCCGACCGTCTACCTCACGCGGTCCGACGCCGCACCGCGCGCACCACCAGCACGGCCACCCCCAGCGCCAGCACGATCCCGACGGCCACGTTCCACCGGGCCACCGCGGCCGACAAGGCGCCCGCGCTCTGCCCGAGCCAGGCACCCAGGCCGATGAGCAGCGCGTTCCAGGCGAGCGCCGACACGGACGCCCAGCCGATCGCGGGCCCGCGGCGCACACCGGCCGCCCCCGCCGCCACGAAGAACAGCCCACGGATCCCCGGCGCGAAGCGGTTGGCCGCCAGCGCCACCGCCCCGTGCCGATCGAACCAGCCGACGATGCGCTCCAGGTCCTCGCGCCGGTGCGATGGCTGCCGTTCGATCCACCCCGATGTCGCCAACCTGCGCCCGACCTCCAGGTCCACGATCCCGCCCGCCACCGCGCCGAGCGTCACCGCGACCGCGACCGGCGCGAGCGGTAGCCCGCCCGCCACGACCAGCGCCGCTCCCGCCACGACCAGCGTGTCACCCGGGAAGGGCGGGAAGACGTACTCGACGAAGGACGCCAGGAACAGCGCGGTCCAGACCACCAGGGGCGGCTGCGCACGGAGCCAGGCGACGGCGACCTCGGGATCCAGCGGCCCGGCTCAGAACGCCTGTTGCAGGCGGGCGAGCATGTCGAGGATCCCCTTGCGGGTCTGCTGGTCCACCACGAACTGCGGGACCATCAGGCTCGTCTTCATGTCGATCGTGTACACGATCCGCGCACCGGCGGGGTCGGGGCGCACGCTGAAGGAGGAGGTGTACGTGTCGAACGCGTTCGAGCTCACGAGCGTCTCGGCGAACCCGTCGGCGGTCGGGCAACGATCCACCACGTAGACCACGTCCTTGATCGCGTTGTGGGTGAGCCGGCTCGTCCGCAGGCACGTCCCCTGCGCCTCGGTCGCCGTCACCTGGGTCGCGCCCCCGGTCGTCGTCGCGAGCCACACGGGATCGGCCAGCTTCGCGCGCACGACCTCGGGGTCGGCGCCGTCCACCACGACCTGACCGACGAACGTCCCGTCGTCGCGACGCTCGACCTCCGGGGGCGCGGCCAGGGCCACCGACACCGCGAACAGCACGATCCCACCTCCGCGTCGCGTCCGACCCCGAGGCTACACTCCCGCGCGTGAAGCCGTTCCGCCAACTTCGGTTCGAGGACCTCCCCGAGGCGCCGAGGGTGCCGCACGCGTGGGCTCGCGCGGAGACCCTCACCGACACGGTCCCGTCGGACGCCTTCGGGGCGCTACGGACCACCTGGCGCACGTTCGGCGAGGGGCCACCGCTGCTGCTCGTCCACGGCCTGATGACCGCCGGCTACTCCTGGCGCTACGTGCTCGAGCCGCTCGGCGCGCGGTACCGCGTGATCGTCCCCGACCTCCCCGGCTCGGGCGACACCGACGCGCCGGACACCAGCTACCACCCCGATCGCCTCGCGGACTGGATCGCCGCCTTCGCGGACCACCTCGGGATCCGCGGCGCGCGCACGATCGGGAACAGCCTCGGCGGGTACCTCTGCCTGCGGCTCGCCCTGCGCGATCCGGGCGCCCTCGGACCGCTCGTGGACCTGCACTCCCCCGGCGTCCCCCTGCTCCGGCTGCACGCGCTTCACGCCGCGATGTCGCTGCCCTTCGCCCAGGGGGCCCTGCGCCGGCTCGTGCACCGCGACCCCGAGCGCTGGGTCCACCGCAACGTCCACTACTACGACGAGACGCTGAAGAGTCGCGAGGAGACGCGGGTCTGGGCCGAGCCGCTGCGCTCCGACGCCGGTGTCCGGGCCTTCGGTCGGATCCTGCGGGAGACGCTCGACCCCGCCGAGCTGAAGGGCTTCCTGCGGAGCCTGGAGGCCCGGCGCGACGAGGGACTCCCCTTCCCCGTGCCGCTGCTGCTGCTCTACGCCGAGACCGACCCGATCGTGCCGCCCTGGATCGGCGAGCGCCTGCACCGCGCCATCCCCTCGGCCCGCTTCGAGCGGGTCGCCCGCGGGTCGCACTTCGCCCACGTGGACGCGGTGGAGCGCTTCCTGCCGCCCGTCCTGGGCTTCCTCGCCACCCCGGTTGGCGACCCCTGACCAGGGGTGGTAGGAAGCCGGCCCCACCGACGGAGCGACCATGGCCGACGCCGTGACGGACCACCTCGCCATCCTCCCCGAGGGGCGGCCCGAAGACCTCGATCGGATCGAGATCACCAAGGACCAGCTGCTCGGCTGGTACCGCCAGATGCTGCTCATCCGCCGCGTCGAGGAGCTGGCCGCCAAGGCGTACACCCAGCGCAAGATCCTCGGCTTCTGCCACCTGTACATCGGCCAGGAGGCCGTTGCGGTCGGCGCGAGCGCTGCCCTGCGTCCCGGCGACCACGTCGTCGCGGCGTACCGCGAGCACGGGCAGGCGATGGCCCGCGGCGTGTCGGCGCGCCAGGTGATGGCCGAGCTCTTCGGGAAGGCCACGGGCGTGACGAAGGGCCAGGGCGGCTCGATGCACATGGGCTCGTCCGAGCACCACTTCTTCGGCGGCTTCGGCATCGTCGGCGGGCACGTCCCGCTGGCCGCGGGCGCCGCCTTCGCCGCGAAGTACCAGAAGAAGGACGACGTGTCCCTCTGCTACTTCGGCGACGGCGCGGCCCACCAGGGCGCGTTCTTCGAGGCGCTCGCGCTGTCGCAGCTCTGGAAGCTGCCGGCCGTGTACCTGTGCGAGAACAACTTCTACGCGATGGGCACGGCGCTCGACCGCCAGTCGTACCTCCTCGACATGAGCCGGCGCGGCGACGGTGTCGGCATGCGGCGCTGGCAGTTCCTCGGCTTCGACGTGGTCGAGGTCTACCGGAACATGATGGCGGCGGTGGAGCACGCCCGCTCCGGCAAGGGGCCCGTCATCCTCGAGGCCATCACCTACCGGTACCGCGGCCACTCCATGTCCGACCCGGCGAAGTACCGCAAGGACGGCGAGCTCGACGCGTACAAGGCGAAGGACTGCATCAAGTCCGCGGGCGACCGCCTGCTCGAGGAGCACGGCATGGCCGAGGCGGACCTCGAGAAGATCCGCGCCGAGGTCGAGGCCGAGGCCCAGGACGCGTACGACTTCGCCGAGTCCTCCCCGATCCCCGACCCGGCCGAGCTGTACGACTACACCTACGCGAACACCACCGACGGAGGCCGCTGATGGCCGAGCTCACCCTGCGCGAGGCGCTCCGGCGAGCGATGACGGAGGAGATGCGGCGGGACGACCGCGTCTTCCTGATGGGCGAAGAGGTCGCCTACTACGACGGGGCCTACAAGGTCTCCCAGGGCATGCTCAAGGAGTTCGGCCCCGAGCGGATCGTCGACACGCCCATCGCCGAGAACGGCTTCTCCGGCCTCGGGATCGGCGCCGCGATGGCCGGGCTGCGGCCCATCGTCGAGATCATGACCTGGAACTTCAGCCTCGTGGCGTTCGACCAGATCGTGAACAACGCGGCGAAGGTCTTCCAGATGACCGCCGGGTCGTACAAGGTGCCCATCGTGTTCCGCGGCCCGTCCGGTGCCGCCGAGAACCTGGGCTCCCAGCACTCGATGGCGCTCGAGTCGATCTACGCCCACTTCCCGGGCCTCAAGGTGGTCTCCACCTCGACCCCGAAGGACGCGTACGGCCTGCTCAAGTCGGCGATCCGGGACGACGACCCCGTCTGTTTCATGGAGTCCGAGCTGGCCTACGGCCACAAGGGCGAGGTCCCCGACGAGGAGTACCTCATCCCGCTCGGGGTCGCGGACATCAAGCGCCCGGGCCGCGACGTGACGCTCGTGACCTGGAACAAGCAGGTGAACACCTGCCTCGACGCCGCGAAGGTCCTCCAGGACAAGCACGGCATCGACGCCCGCGTGCTCGACCTGCGCACCATCCGCCCGCTGGACGAGGAGGCGCTGTACAAGGCGGCCGCCGAGACCCACCGCATGGTGGTCGTCCAGGAGGGGTACCCGTTCGCCGGCGTCGGCGCCGAGATCGCGGCGCGGGTCCAAGAGGCCTGCTTCGACCACCTCGACGCGCCGATCCTGCGGGTCACCAACCGCGACCTGAACTCCCCCTACGCGACGAACCTCGAGAAGCTCGTGATGCCGAGCGTGGAGCGCGTCGTCGACGCCGCCCGCGCGGTGTGCGGGCGCTAAGGAGCAGCCGTGGCCCAGTTCTACGAGATGCCCGCCATCTCCCCGACCATGGAGCTCGGGACGATCGTGGCGTGGCGCATCCCCGAGGGTGCGACCTTCGACTCCGGCGCCGTGATGGCGGAGGTCGGGACCGACAAGGCCAACATGGACGCCGAGATCTTCGACAAGGGCGTCCTGATCCGCCACCTGGTTGCGGAAGGCGACGAGGTCCCTCCGGGGTACCCCATCGCCATCTGGGGCGCGTCGAAGGACGAGGACATCGCGGGCCTGCTCGCCGAGTTCGAGAAGCGCCGCACGTCCGCCGCGAAGCCCGCAAATCCCGCTCCGGCGCCCGCTCCCGCTCCCGCTCCCGCTCCCGCGCCTGAGCCGGCCCCGACGGCGGCTCCCGTCACGGGCAAGATCGAGCGCACCTGGATGGGCAAGCCCACCCACCACCTGTTCTCCGATCCACCGGGTGACCTGCGCTTCGGCGTGGCCGCCGCCGGCGCGACCGTCCGCGTGGCCGCGACCCCGCTGGCCCGCAAGGTGGCCGCCGAGCTCGGCGTCGACCTCGAGCTCGTGAAGGGCAGCGGCCCGGGCGGCCGGGTGACCGAGAAGGACGTGAGGACCGCGTCGCCGAAGGGTGTGTCCGCGCCCGCCGCGCGCCCGTCGGCCAGCGACGAGACCGTGCGGAACACGCCGATGCGCAAGACCATCGCGCGCCGGCTGCTCGAGTCGCACCAGCTGATCCCGACCTTCTTCCTGACGGCGACCTTCGACGCCGCGGGCTTCGTGGACCTGCGCGCCGACCTCAAGGACAAGCTGCCGGACCTGAAGGTGTCGTACAACGACCTGATGCTCCTCGCGGTCGCCCGGTCGCTGCGCGAGCACCCGGAGATCAACGCGAGCTGGGGCGAGACCGCCATCACGCGCCACGGCCGCGTGGACATCGGCGTCGCGGTCGCGCTGCCCGACGGGTTGATCACGCCGGTCCTGCGCGCGGCCGACACCAAGAGCCTGCGCCAGGTGGCCTCCGAGGTCCGCGAGCTCGCGACCCGCGCCCGCGCGCAGAAGCTCGCCCCCGAGGAGTACACGGGCGGCACGTTCACCATCAGCAACCTCGGCATGATGGACATCGAGCACTTCACCGCGATCATCAACCCGCCCGAGGCGGCCATCCTCGCGGTCGGCAGCATCGTCGAGGTGCCGGTCGTGGCCGAGGACGGCTTCGAGGTCGGCCACCGGATGAAGGTCACGATGACCTGCGACCACCGGGTGATCGACGGGGCGATGGGTGCGGCCTTCCTGCAGACCCTGCGGAAGTACGTCGAGTCCCCCTGGCTCCTGATCGTGTGAGGAACGCGTGGACTACGATCTGATCGTCATCGGCGCCGGCCCCGGTGGGTACCCGGCGGCCATCCGCGGCGCCCAGCTCGGGCTCAAGACCGCGTGCATCGAGAAGGAGAAGCTCGGTGGCGTCTGCCTCAACTGGGGCTGCATCCCGAGCAAGGCGCTGCTCAAGAGCGCAGAGCTGGCCAACAAGATCCGCCACGCCGAGGACTTCGGGCTGAAGGTGACGGGGCTCGAGGCGGACTTCCCGGCGGTCGTGGCGCGGTCGCGAAAGGTGTCCCAGCGGCACGAGCGCGGCGTGGCCGGCCTGTTCAAGAAGTACGGCGTCACCCCCATCTTCGGGGAGGCCACCATCGTCGCCCCCGGGAAGGTGAAGGTCGGCGACCAGGAGCTGACCTGCAAGCACCTCGTCGTGGCGACCGGCGCGCGGGCCAAGGTGTTCCCGGGCATCGAGGTCGACGGCGAGCGCGTCCTGACGTACCGCGAGGCCATCGTCCGCGACGAGAAGCCCGCGTCCGTCACGGTGCTCGGTGCGGGCGCCATCGGGCTCGAGTTCGCCTACTTCTGGCGCGGCATGGGCGTCGACGTGACCGTGGTCGAGGGGCTCCCCGAGATCCTGCCGCGCGAGGACGCCGAGGTCGCGAAGGAGTGCCGCAAGCACCTGGAGAAGCTGGGCATCCGCTTCGTGCTCGGGACGTTCGTGGACACCGCGGTCCGCAAGGGCGACGGCACGGTCGTGACCCTCAAGGACGGGCGCACGATCGAGGCCGACCTCGTGCTGGTCGCGCTCGGCATCGTCCCCAACTCGGCGGGCTTCGGTCTCGAGCAGATCGGAGTCACCCTCGAGCGCGGCTTCGTCCCCGTCGACGCCTCGATGCGCACCAACGTGCCAGGCGTGTACGCGGTCGGTGACCTCACCACGCGCGGCGGCCTGGCACACACCGCCACCCGCCAGGCGGAGATCTGCGTCGAGCGGATCGCCGGCCACCACGTCGCGGACGTCGAGTACGACGACATCCCCTCCTGCACCTACTGCGTGCCGCAGGTCGCGAGCGTCGGCCTGACCGAGGAGGCCGCGAAGGCGAAGGGCATCGCGTACAAGGTCGGGAAGTTCCCGTTCCAGGCGAACGGCAAGGCGCAGGGCGCGGGCTCGCCCGAGGGCTTCGTCAAGATCCTCATCGGCGACCCCCACGGCGAGATCGTGGGCGCGCACATCGTCGGCAGCGAGGCGACCGAGATGATCGCCGAGTTCGGGCTCGCGCGAGCCAACGAGCTGACCGCCGACGAGATCCTGCACACCGTCCACGCGCACCCGACGTACTCGGAGGCGATGTTCGAGGCGGTCGCGCAGGCGCTGGGGCGCACGGTCCACCTCTGAGCGCGGCCGTGCGGACCGCGAGCACCTTCGACGTCCCCAGGATGGACTGCCCGTCCGAGGAGCGCGTGATCCGGCTCGCGCTGGAGCCCCTCGACGAGGTCCACCACCTCCGGTTCGACCTCGAGGCCCGCCGGCTCGTCGTGACGCACGACGGCTCACCCGAGGCCGTGCTGACCCACCTCGAGCCGCTCGGCTTCGGGGCGCGGCTCGCGAGCTCGGAGCCGGCCACGGACGACCTTCCGGACAGCGCGGACCCGGCCGCCGAGGCGCGCGTGCTCCGCCAGCTCCTCGCCATCAACGCCGCGATGTTCGTCGCCGAGCTCGGGTTCGGGTTCTGGGCGCAGTCCACCGGCCTGATCGCCGACTCGCTCGACATGCTGGCGGACGCGTTGGTGTATGGCCTGTCTCTGTACGCGGTGGGGCGAGCCGTCGCCGACCAGCGGCGCGCGGCCCGGTGGAGCGGGTGGCTGCAGCTCGCGCTGGCCCTGGGCGCCCTCGCGGAGGTCGCTCGTCGGGCGGTGGTGGGTAGCGAGCCCGTGGAGCTCGTGATGATCGGCGTCGCCGCGGTGGCGTTGGTCGCGAACCTCGCGTGCGTGGCGCTGCTCGCCCGACACCGGGAGGGCGGGGTCCACCTGAAGGCGAGCTGGATCTTCTCGACCAACGACGCCCTGGCCAACCTCGGGGTGATCGTGGCCGGCGCCTTGGTCCTCGCCACCGGCTCGGCGCTGCCCGATCTGCTGGTCGGCGCCGGGGTCGGCCTGCTCGTGCTGTCCGGGGCCGTGCGCATCCTCCGCCTCCGGGCGTAGGGTGGCTGGGAACGGGAGGAAGGATGCTCGATCTGCTGGTGGTCGGAGCGGGTCCCACGGGCCTGATGCTCGCCTGCGAGGCCCTGCGCCACGGGTTGCGCGTCCGCGTGGTGGATCGGGCGCCCGCACCGAGCCCGCTCTCGCGCGCCGTCGTGCTCCAGGCGCGCACCCTCGAGATCCTCGAGACCCACGGGCTCACGCCGGCGCTGATCGAGGCCGGCAACCCGCTGCGCCACGCCCACTTCTCCACGGGCGGGCGCCAGGTGTCCGTCTCCTTCGACCACCTGCCCACGCGCTACCCGTACCTGCTCTGCATCCCCCAGAGCGCCACCGAGGGGCTGCTGCACGACCGGCTGGTCTCGCTCGGCGGGCGGGTCGATCGTGGGGTCGGCCTGCACGCGTTGCGCGCCGACGTCGACGGCGTGACGGCGGTCCTCGACGACGGAGAGCAGCGCTGCGCCTGGCTCGTCGGGTGCGACGGCGCGCACAGCGAGGTCCGCAAGCAGCTCGGGCTCACCTTCTCCGGCCACGCCTACGAGGAGCGCCTGGTGCTCGGCGATGTGAACTGGGACGCGCCGCTCCCGACCGACGCGCTCTCGAGCTTCCTCGGCGACGGCTTCCTCGCGGCCTTCCCCCTCCCCGGCGGCCGCGTGCGCCTCATCGCCACCGTGGACGACGACCGCGAGGACGAGCTCACGTTGCCGGAGCTCGCGGCCATCTGCGAGGCCCGATCGCCCTGGGGCGGCCGGCTGTCGGACCCGGCGTGGCTCGCGCGGTTCCGCATCCACGCCCGCCAGGTCGACCGGTACCGGGTGGGGCGGGTGCTGCTCGCCGGCGACGCCGCCCACATCCACAGCCCGGCGGGCGGACAGGGCATGAACCTCGGCATCCAGGACGCCCACAACCTCGGGTGGAAGCTCGCGATGATGCAGCGCGGGGCGCCCGCTGCCCTGCTGGACAGCTACCACGCCGAGCGCCACCCGATCGCCGCGCGCACGCTCCGAGCCACGGACGTCGCGACCCGGCTCGGCACGGTGCGGCACCCGTGGCTGCGGGCGCTCCGAGACCTCGCGGGGAGCGCGGTCGGCGGCCTGGCGCCGGTGGTCGACGCGATCACCCGCTCCGTCGCCGAGCTGGACACCGGCGTCGAGCACAGCCCGATCGTGGTGGACGACGCCCCCGGCGGCCCGCGCTCGGGTGGGCGTCCCGCGGACCTGCCAGTGAGCGAGGACCACGTGTTGATGCAGATCGCCGGGCCCTCGACCGACGCCGACGGCCGGCTCCGCCTCCGGGCCTGCGTGGCGGTGGCGCGTGACGGGTGGGGCGATCGCGTGCGGGTCGCGCCCACCACCGTGGCGCGCGAGGGCTTCGACGCAGACGGCGTGCTGCTCGTTCGTCCCGACGGCTATGTCGGCGTTCGCCTGGCACCCGCGGATCCCGGGCGTCTGGCGGCAGCACTCGCCCGCGCGGTGGGTCCTCCCCTGCCCGAGTGAGACACCGTGTCTACCGAAGCTGCGGTGGTTCTGCCGCACACGCGTGGACGATGCCCGCGGACAGCACCTCGTAGGGATGGCACGCGGCGTGCTTGGGATCGGGCAGGAGGATCCGATGCTGCTCGCGCTGTCCCTGCTCCTCGGCTGCGCGCCCACTCCCCTCGACGCGGACGCCCCCGCGTCCGGGCCGACGGAACCCGAGCTCCGCCTGACGAGCCCCGGGCTCGGCGCCTACCTCCCCGTCGGCACGACGCCCGTCACGGCCATCGCCCGCCAGATGGTGGACGTGGCGCTCGACGGGGCACCCGTGACACCCGCGGACGGTCAGGTGCTGGGCCACCGGGATCTGGTCGTCGGCCTGAACACGTTCCTGCTCACCGGCACCGATCCCGAGGGGCTTGCGCAGCGCGACATGCTGGCGGTCCTCGCCGGCACCTTCACGGCGCCCGAGGGCCTGGTCGCCGAGGCCATCCGGGTGCACCTCTCGGCCGAGGGACTCGCCGCCACCGGACCACTCGTGGCGGACCTGCTGGACCCCGCCGAGCTCAACGCCGAGCTGGCCGCCAACAACCCCGTCTACGACGACCCCACCACGAGGATCGAGCTCGGCGAGCTCACGTTCGCGGAGCCGCTGATCGAGATCGTCCCTGCGGCCGGCTACCTCACCCTCCGGGTCGAGCTGCCCGACTTCGTGCTGCCCATCGACGCCACCCTCAAGGACGCCCTGCCCTTCGGCATCGACCTCGAGATCGGCGCCGACATCGAGTCCCAGGTCACCCTCGACCTGAGGGTGTGGGCGAGGCCCGACGACCAGGGCGGGGTCCGCACGCACGTCGAGGTGACGGAGGTGTCGCTCGACGAGTTCGACCTGGACACCGGCCTGCTCGAGCTCGTGGACTGGATGTTCATCGACGACGACGACCTCGCCGACATGATCGAGGACTCGCTCGGTAGCGAGCTCGGCCCGATGATCGACGCGATGATCGCCGAGACCACGACCGGTCTGGGGGACCCCGTCGAGGCCGATCTGCTCGATCAGACAGCGGTGATCGCACCCTGGGTCGCGGCGATCGACATCGATCCGGCGGGAGTGGGGCTCACCCTGGCGATGGCGATCGACATCGAGGGCGCCGCACCCCCGGGTCCGGGGCACGTCCACCTGCCACCGCCCGATCCCAGCACCGGCGGCGAGGTCCACCTGACCGTGTCGGACGACTTCATGAACCGCGCGCTCTTCGAGCTCTGGGCCAGCGGCGGGCTCGACGGGGACAAGGAGCTCGACCCGGCGACCCTCTTCCTGTTCGGTGGGACGGGGAGCGGTCGGATGAGGACCCGGTCCGCGCTGCCGCCGGTGTGGCTCGAGCGCGACGGGGAGGCGCGGCTCCAGCTGGGCGAGATCGCGGTCGAGGTCGACACGCCGGGCGGGCAGTACGGCGAGCACCTCGAGCTCGTGATGTCGCTCGACGCCAGGGCGGAGCTGGTGTTCGACGGCGTCGTGGCGGGCGTCGCCCTCTCCCGCGGGGAGGTCGTGATGCGCCTGGCGGGCGCCAGCGTCGGCAACGAGGCCCTGGCCGCCAAGCTCGACCAGCTACAGACGGCGTTCGGACTCGCGATCGGCACGATGAACGAGGACCTGCAGGCCCCGCTGTCCGACCTGCTGGGAGAGGGCGTCGTGTTGCCCGCCCTGAGCTTCGGCCGCGACCCCGGCCACCTGGGGACGACGCTCGACCTGACGATGGCCGAGGTGATGGCGATGCTCGAGGCCACCGACCCCACGCCGCCGCCACCCCCGAACGACGTCGTGGTGCCCGGGACCGCGACGGTGCTCGACGACGACGTCGAGCTGTCCACCGACGGGGACGAGGGCTGGATCTGTCGCCGGGACGACGTCGTCACCACCGGTGACGGGGGCACCTGGTACGTGTCGGAGGACGCGAGCCTCCGCATCGAGGGCAGCGGGCACGTGGTCTGGGCCGAAGACGACGCCGAGATCGTCCTCGTCGGGCCAGGGAACACGGTCTACGCCGATCCGGGCGCGCGCATCGACGACCGCGACGGGTCCAACGCCGTGATCCTCGTCGATCCCCTCACCCTGGACACCAGCGCCGCACCACAGCCTGGCTGCACGTGATCGGAGATCGGTGCCACCACGTGATGCATCCCCAGGCCTGTCGCAGGCGACAAATCGCCCGATCACATCGACCAGGACACGATCCTATCGAAAATCACCAACAAGGATCCGAAGCTCGTCCCCAGAGTTATCCACAGGCCTCGGGGAGGCGGACGACAGCGTCGGCGGCCGCGACCAGCAGCGGATCGTGGGAGGCGGCCCAGACCGTGGCGCCCTCGTCGATCAGCTCCCGCAGCAGGCCCACGAGATGTACCACGTCCGTGGGGTGGAGGCCCGTGCTGGGATCGTCGAGCAGCACGAGGACATCGTCCGCACCGCGCCGCGCCGCGCGTGACAGCTCCCGCGCGAGCGCCAGCTTCCGCGATTCGCCCCCAGAGAGGGTCCGCAAGGGTTGCCCCAGGGGCACGTAGTCCAGACCCACCCGAATCAACGCCTGCAACGCCGACTCCAGCCGAGGGTGACCGGCGAGGAGTGGCAACGCCCGTCCGGCGTCCAGCGCGAGCAGCTCGGCCGCGTTGGATCCCTTCCAGCGGACCTCGAGGACGTCGCCCTGGAAGCGCCTCCCGCCGCACACCGGGCACGGCTGCACCACGTCGGGCAGCGGACCGAGCTCGATCGTGTGTTCTCCGGTGCCCTTGCAGGCCTCGCAGCGTCCACCGGCGGTGGTGAGCGAGAACGCCGAGGCCGTCAGCGCGCGCACCTGCGCGTCCTTCGTCTGCGCGAGCAGATCGCGCATCACGTCCCACAACCCCACGTAGGTGGCGGGGTTGGCCCGCGAGGAGCGCCCGGCGGCGCGATCGACGGAGACCAGGCGGCTCAACCCGTCCGCGCCGTCCAGGGCGTACCCCTCGGCCCTCCCCTCGACCGCGTCCCCCACGGCCGCCACGAGCGCCGACTTCCCGGACCCCGACGGCCCGGTCACCACGACCAGCCGCTGTCGCTCGAGGCGCACGTCGGGCCCCGTGGCCCCATACCGCCAGCGGCCCGAGAGCGTGGCGGCCGCGGACGAGGGCGCGCGCGACGACGGGGGTACCGTCACCCGACCGGCCAGGAAGCGCCCGGTGGGTGTGTCGGCTGCGATCAGCGCGCTCGCCTCCCCCGACGCGATCACCGTCCCACCGGCGACGCCGGCGCCGGGGCCGAACTCCACGAGGTGGTCCGCGGCCTGGATCACGGCGGCGTGGTGCTCGACGGCGACCACGGTGTTCCCCGCGTCCACGAGCTCGCGGAGGAGGGCCGCCACCGCCCGCGCCAGCGCCTCGTCCAGCCCTGCCGCCGGCTCGTCGAGGACGTACAGCACACCCGCGAGCGGGCTCGCGACCTGGCGGGCGAGACGGGTCCGCTGGAGCTCGCCGCCCGACAGCGTCGTCGCGGCGCGCATCAACCCCAGGTGGCCGAGCGACAGCGCGATCAGCCGGTCCAGGCGCCGCACCAGGTCGCGGACGGCCACCTCCTCCACGCGGCTCGGATCGTCGATGGCGCCGAGGTGGGCGCGCAGCTCGGCGATGGGGAGACGCTGGAGCTCGGGCAGTGTCCAGCCGCGCCAGCTCACCGCCCGCGCGACCGGCGACAGGCGGCTCCCCCCGCAGTCTCCGCAGTCGCCGCCCGAACCCTTGCAGGTCGGACAGGCCCCGGCGGGCTGCCAGGGCGAGAGCAGCTCGGGCTCGAGCGGCGGCAGGACGAGGTCGTCGTGGGCACAGTAGGGACGGTCCACGAAGGTGAGCTCGCCCGCGTCGTGGACGGCGACCAGCACGCCCTTCCCGGCGCGGGTCGCGAGCCGGACGCTGTCGTACAGCCGGGCCTTGCGGTCGGCCTCGACCCGGAGCCGGTCCACTACGACCCGCAGCGTGGTCGCGGTGCGCACCCGCCGCGCCTCGACCTCCTCCAGCCGCAGGATCTCGTCGTCGATGCGCACCCGACCGAAGCCCGCGCGAGCGACCTCGTCGAGCACCGCGGGATCCCGGCCGGCGAGCGGCGTCTCGAGGGTCAGCCGGGTGCCCTGCGGGAGCTCGAGGAGACGGGCGACGACGGCGTCGTGCGTGACGGGCTCGATCGCGCGTCCGCACACCGGGCAGCGCAGCGTCCCGACGCGCCCGAAGAGCACGCGGAGCACGGGGTCGAGCTCGGCCAGCGTCCCGACCGTGGACCGCGGCGACACCGCGCCCGGGCGCTGGGAGAGGGCGACCGTCGGCGGCAGGCCCGCGATGGCGTCGACGCGCGGCGGAGCGACCACCGGGCCCCGCGGGTGGACCGAGAGCGCCTCGAGGTAGCGCCGCTGGCCCTCGGCGTGCACCACGTCGAACGCGAGCGAGGACTTGCCGGACCCCGAGACGCCGCACAGGACGGTGAGCGCGCCGCGCGGCAGCTCGAGGTCGAGCGCGCGCAGGTTGTGCTCCCGCGCCCCCCGGATCGCGATGACGGCCGCCCGCTCACCCATCGGCCCCGCATAGCCGCCTGCCGCGACGGGGACGAGGATAGGGAGAGCAGGTGAACCGCAAGCTGCTGCCCCTGATCCACCTCCCCCTGTTCCTCGTCGGCGGCCTGGTCTGGCTGTTGTTCCTCGGCGTGATGGTCGCCGTGTTGCTGCTCGCCGACGCCGGCGCGACGCCGGGCGTGCCTCCCGAGGAGCTGCTGAGCCCGACCGCGCTCGGCGCCATGACCATCCTGCAGACGTTCGGGCTGGCCGCCTGGGCGCTCGTGCTGTCCGCGGGCGTCGCCGAGGAACCCCCGTGGATCTCGATGCGCCTCGAGCGCTTCCGGCTCGCGCTGGCCGCGCAGGCCCCGTCGGTGGGCATGGTGCTGACCGCGCTCGTCGGGGGGCTCGTGGTCTGGACGCTGCCCTCGTGGTTCGCCGAGCAGCTCGGGCAGCTGTTCCCGAACCACACCGGCACCCTCGACCTCGTGAACCGCGCGCTGACCACCGCCGACCCCCTGGGCCGCGCGATGATGATCGGCGCGGTGGGCGTGAGCGCGCCTCTGTTCGAGGAGGTCATCTTCCGCGGGTACGTGTGGCGCGTGCTCGAGGTGGCCCTCGGACCCCTCGCGGCGATGGTCGGCAGCACGCTGCTGTTCGCCGCCTTCCACATCGATCCCGTGCACGTCGTCTCGCTCCTGCCCACCGCCGTCTTCCTCGGCTTCCTGCGCTGGCGGAGCGGGTCGCTGCTCCCCTGCGTCCTGGCGCACGCCGTCAACAACGGGCTCGGCGTGGCCGCGGCGCTGCTGTTCCCCGACGCGGACCCGACGGCGACGCTTCCGCTGTGGGCCGCCTTCGGTGGCTTCGCCGCCACGCTCCTCGTCGCGGGCGCCGGACACAGGTTCTCGGGGCGGGCGCCGGCCTCCGTCAGGGCTTGAGCAGCAGCGAGACCTGATCGCGGAGGCGGTCGACCTCGTCGCGATAGAACTCGGGCGCGCGGTGCCCCATCTGCCGCACCTGGCGCTTGCGCATCGCGAGGCTGGTGGCGGTCTGCACGTACAGCTCGTGGTCCACGCCGGGAGGGACCCACCCTCCGAACAGCCGGCGGACGGCGCTCGCGAGGATCCTCGGATGGTCCGCGGGGATGAGGCCCGCGGCGGCTTCCTCCTGGAGCTCGCGGCGGATGGTCATCGACTCCTCCACCAGGCAGATCTGGAACACCGCGAACACGCCGGCGAGCTCGAGCGGGAACAGCACGTAGTCCAGCGCCGCCCACTGTCCGCCGCTGATCTGGGCCAACGTCAACAGCCCGTTCCAGGTCGCGTGTACCCCACCCGCGAGGAACAACCCCACACCCAGCGCCACGCCCAGCGCCGGCAGCCCGCGGAACCGCGCGAACCCGAGCGATGCGCCGACGATGGAGGTGGCCGTGGCGTGCATCAGCGCCGAGTAGAAGGTGCGGACGAGCACCGTCATGCCCCAGGCCGCCAGGTCGTTGGACACGCCCACGAAGTACAGGAGGTTCTCCGTCATCCCGAAGCCGAGCCCGGCGGCGGCGCCATACACGAAGCCGTCCGTCATGTTGTCGAAGTGACGGTTCCAGATGACGTACGCCAGGAACAGCGCCTTGGCGGGCTCCTCCGCGACGGGCGCGATGAGGACCGGGCCCGCGGGCTCGAGCCAGGGCGAGGTGTCCATCCCCGTAGCGGCCTGGACCAACCCGAAGACCAGGGCCAGCACGAACTGGAGGAGCGTGCTGCCCACCACCGCGGAGACCACGCCCCCGATGGCTCCCCAGAGGAAGGTCAGCCCGATGAGCCAGATCGGCTCCCGATCGTAGCGATCCAGCCACCACACGAGCCCCAGGAAGCCCATCATGGGGACGCAGGCGCACACGGTGGACAGCAGGGAGAGCAGGACGGACATGCAGCTCCGCTAGCCTACCAGGGACGGTGGACGGCGGGCGCTCGTCCAGCCCTCGGACACGAGATACGCGCTTTGGACTGGGGTGGCGATGTCCGAGGGGAGCGAGGCGCGCGAGGCCGTCGCGGTGGACCACGACCTGCGGGAGCTCGCGCGGTCGGCGTGGACCTTCGGCCTGCTGTCGATGGGCATGTCGATGTTGACGATGTGCAGCTCGGGCATGACGGCCCTGATGGGGCTCCCGCTGGGCCTCATCGCGATGGCGCGCGCCAGGGCCGTGCTGGAGTCGTCGGTCCCGCTCGACGAGGCGACCGAGCTGTACGCGAAGACCGGCCGCATCGCGGGCCTGTCGGGTGCCCTGTTCTCCGGGCTCTACATCGTGCTCGTGGGGAGCTTCGTGCTGCTGTACGTCGGGATGATCGTCGCGATGTTCGGCGTCATCGGGGCCAGCATGCCGCCGCCAGCGCCCCCCGCGCCCGCCTTCCCCTAGCTCGAGCGGCGGACCATCCAGTCCCGCAGGACGGGCCACACCACGTCCGGCGCGCGCCGACCCAGGATGAGGTCGACGTGGCCGAAGTGGGCGCCGTGCTCGAAGGCGTCGAACAGGACGTACTCCTTGTCGCTGCTGCCGGACTCCTCGTAGCAGCGCTTCGCGTCGACCTCGGTCACGAGCGGATCGGCGTCACCGCACACCACCAACAGCGGGAGGTCCGTGTTGCGGAAGGCGTTGCGCCACGCGAGCTCCTCGCCGAGCGCCCAGCGTGACATCTGCAGCCAGACCTCGACGCTGGTCCAGTCGAACCCGCGGACCAGCCGCTCCTCGAGCAGCTCGCGCTCCAGGCTCTCCGGCACCCAGCCCGCGATGGGCGCGCCATACCCCATGATGTCCGTCACCTGGTACAGCCGGCTGATGAGGTCGCCGGTCCAACCCGTGTGCAGGCGGATCGGCGCCGCGAGGAGCGCGGGCTCCCACGCCAGCGTGAGCCGAGCGAGGGCCCGGAGGGTCCGGTTGTCGGCGGCGAAGGTGTAGATGCCCGCGAGGTGCACGAGGCCGCGCAGGTCGGTCTCGGTCGCGAGCCCGATGCCGACGGCACCCCCGAGGCTGTGGCCGATGACGAAGGGCCGATCGGGCAGCGCGCGGGCGACCCGGCGGGCGTCCGCCACGTACTCGGCGAACGCGGTGGCGTTGCCGGCTCCGAGCGCGCGGCTGCGCCCGTGACCGCGGAGCTCGAGGTTGTAGACGTCGAACCCCTCGCGAGCCAGGAAGGCGCTCATCGAGCGACCCGTGACCCGCCACGTGAACCGGTTCTGGGCGAAGCCGTGCACCAGCAGGACCGGCGGCAGCGACGGCCCCTCGGGCAGCGTCGTCCGTTCGACCGCCAGCGGCGGGTGCGCCTCCTCGGCGGGCAGGATCAGCTCCTGGCGGACGACCTGCACCGGGTGGCCCGGCTCGGCCACCTCCTCCACGGATGCGCGCTCCCCGCTCGGTTCCAGCCCCACGTTCTCCCCTAACCGGGGAACCAGGGGGGCCGGATGCGCGCCATGGCCGCATAGACCACGACGGACACGGCGTTCCCCAGGTTGAGCGACCGGATCGGGCCCGGCGCCATCGGGATGTGGTACCCGCCGCGCTGCTCGACCCACTCGCGGGGCAGACCGACCGTCTCGCGGCCGAAGAGCAGGACGTCCTCGTCTTCGTAGGGGCAATCCAGGTACGAGCGGGCTCCGTGGCTGCTGAACAGGTGGACGCGGCGGCCCTCTGCCCACGCCCAGAAGGCGTCGCTGTCGGCATGCTCCACGAGGCGCACGTGCTTCCAGTAGTCGAGCCCGGCACGGCGCACGGCCTTCGCATCCATCGAGAACGGGATCGGGTGGACGACGTGGAGCGTGGCGTCCACCGCGACGCAGAGTCGACCCACGTTGCCGGTGTTCGGCGGGATCTCGGGGTTGTGCAGGACGACGTGAAGCATGGCCCCGCGCACATAGCACCTCCGCCCTGGTGGCACCTCCACCCAGGTGTCAGGCCCCTCCACCCAGGTGTCAGGACTTGATGATTGATCATTTCCGGGTGCCCCCGGTCCTCACCGGTTCCTGACGAACCGCCACCGACGGGGGCACCACATGCACGACGGCTCCGTGAACGTGGTTCCCCTGGTCGATCTCCTGATGGTCCTGGTCGTGTTCCTGCTCACCTCTGCGGGGGCGGGAGTCGTGCAGACCCTCGTGGTCGACCACCAGCGGCTCTCGGAGATGTGCGCCGGCAGCCCACCACCCCCCGAACCGCCACTACCGCCACTCACCGTCCACGTGAGCGCGACGTGGATCTGGATCGGCCGCTCCATCGATAGCGGCGAGAGGATCCCGCGAAGGACACTGGACGAGGAGCGGGCCGAGGTGAAGCGCGTGGTGGCGGCGGACCGACGGCTCCACCCCGATGAGCGCCTGGTGGTGATCGTCGTGGACGACGGCGAGTCGTACGACGAGCTCGTGATGACGCTGACGGTGGCGCGCACCCACGGCTACGAGCGGTCCATCCTCGGTGGCGGGCCATCCCGTGAGTCCGTCCGGAAATGATCAATGATCAAGTCCTGACACCTCCGGGTGACACCCACCTCCGGGTGACACCCGTGCGAGACCTCGGGCGGCACGGAGCGGGAGCGGGAGCGGCTCGGGTACGGGGCGCGGTGCGCGTGAGGCGGCAGGGGGTGTATTCTCCTGGGCCCATGAGCCAGCCCGACGCGATCCCCACCCAGGTGGGGCCGTACATCCCGCAGCAGCTCCTCGCCATGGGTGCCCAGGCGAGCGTGTGGCTGGCCACGGGGCCCGACGGCGCCGAGGTCGCGCTCAAGGTCGCCCGCGGGGAGGACGGCAAGCGCGGCATCGCGCGCGAGGCGCGGCTCCTCGCGCTCCACGGGCACCCCAACCTGGTCCGCTCGCTGGGATCCGACCCCGGCGGCGATTGGATCGCGCTCGAGCGCATCGAGGGCCTCACGATCGACCAGTGGGCCAAGGACCAGAACCCCGAGGCCGTCGTGGCCGTCGCGCAGAAGCTGGTCGACGCCCTCGAGTACCTGCACGGCGAGGGCGTCGTGCACGGCGACATCAAGCCGAGCAACGTCATCGTGGACCTCTCCGGCGAGCCGCACCTGATCGACCTCGGCGTGGCCGTCGAGCCCGGCGAGAAGGTCGACGGCTTCCGGGGAACCCTGGGATATGCCGCCCCTGAGCTCCTCAACGGCAAGCCGCCATCCTCGGCCACCGACCTGTACGGCCTGGGGGCGCTGCTCTACACCGCTCTCACCGGTCGCACCCCGTTCGTGGCGCCCGATCCCGCCGCCCTGACGTACCTGCCGCTCGTGAGCCTCCCCGCCTCTCCCGCAGCGTTCCGTCCGGAGCTGCCCGCGTCGCTGACCCAGCTGCTCCTGGCGCTGCTGGCCCGCGAGCCCGATCGCCGCCCGTCGGATCTCGGCCGGGTCCGCGACGCGCTGAACCGCGCGGGCCAGACGCTCCCTGCGCCGCCGGTGCTCGGCATGCTCGAGGAGCGCGAGGAGCTCCGTCGGGCCGTCGTCGGTGCCGCGGACGGCGAGCCCCGGGTGGTGGTGCTGTATGGCTCGCCAGGGTCCGGTCGGCGCACGCTCATCGCCGAGACCGTGGAGTACGCCCGCCGGGAGGGGCTGCCGTACCTCAAGGGCACCGATCCGCAGGCCGCGCTCGAGCAGCTCCGCGTCGCGAACCGTCCGGCCGTGCTCGTGATGAAGGCGGCCTACAAGGGTGCACGCCAGCTCGCCGAGATCGCCCTCAAGGACGGTCTGCGCTGCCTGCTGCTGCTGCACGCGGACCGCCCCCTGTCCGGGCTGCACGGCGCCATCCAGATCACGCCCTCGCCCCTGTCGGTGCAGGACGCCGCCCGCCTCGCGCGCTTGTGGGGCGCCGACCCCGACCAGGCCGAGAGCTGGTGGCGGCAGAGCATGGGGCTGCCCATCGCCATCGTCGGCCGGATCCGCGCGTTCCGGCGCCTGCGAGGCCTGACCCAGACCCACCACTCCCAGCTCCCGGCGGAGTCGCGGCGGATCCTCGAGTTCCTCCGCGGACAGCCGCGCATGCGCTGCGACGTGGTGCACCTCGCCACCGAGCTGCAGATGTCGGAGCACGTCCTGCTCGACCACTGCGAGGTCCTGTTCGCCGAGGACCTCGTGGAGCCCGCCGACGACGGCGCGATGCTGGCCATCGTGCAAGCCAGGAGCGTGATGTGAGTTCCGAGCAGGAGAGCGGCCTGTTCCACCCGCGGCCGCGCGAGCTCGTGGTGCGCGATCTCGTCCATCGGGCGCGCCGCCGGCTCGAGGGCATGAGCGACACAGCCCTCGAGGACGTCCTCGAGGACGCGCTGTGGCACGAGCGCAAGCGCCTCGGCCGGGGTTCGGCGGACGATCCCGAGCACCCGCTGTTGGACACGCTCGCCGCCGCGCTCGTCCGAGGCACGCGCGAGCAGCGGATCGACGCTGCGCTCTCGCTGGTCGCGGTGTGGGGCGACGAGATCCACGGGCGCTTCGATCCGCGCGTGTACCGCGTCGCCACCCGGGTCCTGCCGACGGCCGTGACCGCCCTGCTCTCCCGTCGGCCCCGCCGCCTGCGCGACTGGCGCCCCGACCACCTCCAACCCAACGCGCGGGTCGTCGTGCGTGGCGAGCTCGAGTGGGCACGGGAGCTGTCCAAGGAGGCCACGCTCATCCTCGCGCCGACGCACGTGAGCAACCTCGACAGCCCGCTGATCGGCCTGGCGCTCTACCTCGCGCAGCTCCCGCCCTTCGTCTACGGGGCCGGGCTCAACCTGTTCAGCAACCCCGTCGTCGGCTGGTGGATGAACCGGCTCGGCGCGTACACCGTCGACCGGACGAAGCGGGCCGCGCTCTACAAGGAGACGCTCAAGGACTACTCGATCCGGGCGCTGACCACGCGGCACCACTCGCTGTTCTTCCCCGGCGGGACGCGCGCCCGCTCCGGCGAGATCGAGCGCAAGCTCAAGAAGGGCCTGCTCGGTACCGGCATCGTCGCGTGGCAGGAGATGCTCGCGGCCGGACGGCCCGACAGCGAGGTCTACGTCGTGCCCTGCACGCTCTCGATGACGCTCGTGCTCGAGGCCGCCACGCTCATCGAGGACCACCTCGCGGAGGCCGGCAAGAGCCGGTACATCATCACCGACGACGAGTTCGCGCAGCCCCGGCGCCTGGCCGCGTTCGCCAACCGCGTGCTCGATCTGGACGACGCCGTCGTGATGCGCTTCGGCCGCCCGCTCGACGTGCTCGGCAACCCGGTCGCCCGCGACCCCGAGGAGCGACGGGCCCAGGCCGAGCGCCGCAGGGGGTACGTCTGCGGCCCGGACGGCAAGGTCGAGTGGGACGACCAGCGCGACCACACCTACACCCTGCGGTTGGCGGACGCGTTGTGCGACGCGTACGTCGCCGACAGCGAGGCCCTGCCCACGAACGTCGCCGCCTACGCCGCCTGGCGCTGCATCGCCGAGCAGACCGGCAGCAACGATCCCTTCAAGGTGGTGCGCACGCCCATCGAGAAGCGGCGGATCACGCCCCAGCGGTACCTCGTGGAGCTCTCGGCCACGCTCGACCGCCTGCGGGACGAGGCCAGCCAGGGCCGTGGGCACGTCGACGAGCTCCGCGGCACCGCGGACGACGTGCTCGCCACCGCGCTCGACCGCTTCGGCCGCTACCACCGCAGCCGCGCGTTGGTCCGCCGGGGCGACGAGCTCGTGGTCGAGGACCCGAAGCTCTGTCTGTACTACCGCAACCGCCTCACCTGGCTGGACCGCGCCCCGCGCGCCCGGCCCCTCGGGGAGAGCAAGTGAAGGTCGGGATCCTCGGAGGGGGCCGCTGGGGCCAGGCGCTCGCGCGGCTGGTGATGGCCGCCGGCCACGAGCCGCTCATCGCGTACACCGGCAAGAAGCCGCCGCACATCCTGCCGTCCACGAACGTGCCGCCGAAGGCCAGCGAGCAGTGCGACCTGCTGCTCGTCGCCACCAGCGCGTCCGAGGTCCGCAACGCGATCCGGCTCTCCAAGCCCGGCCCGCGCAACCGGGTCGTGGTCGCTGGCCGCGGGCTCGAGCCGGGCAGCGCGAAGTGGCTCACCGACGTCGTGCTCGAGGAGTGCGACTGCCTGCGGGTGGGCGCGCTCGCCGGTCCGGCGCCGGTCGAGGAGATCCTCAACGGCGGCCTGTGCGCCGGGGTCATCGCCAGCCGGTACGAGGACGTCCGCCACCTGCTGACGACCGCGCTGCACAGCAACCGGTACCGGGTGTACGAGTCCGAGGATCTCGGCGGCGTGCAGCTCACGGGAGCGACCGTGCCCGTGCTGGCCACGCTGATCGGCGTCGCGCGCAGCCTGCGCGGCGCGGGCGTGGGCATCCACGCGATGGTGCTGTCCCGCGGGCTCGAGGAGGCCGGGCGGCTCGCGCTGGCGATGGGCTTCGACCCCATGACCTTCGTGGGGCTCGCGGGCGTCGGCGACCTCGTCGCGGCCCAGGCCCTGCCCGGACACCCGAGCTACCAGGCGGGCGAGGCGCTCGCGAAGGGCGATCGGTCCCAGGGGCCCGAGGCGCTGGCCCGGGCGCTGGTGCGCCTGGCGTCCGCGAAGCGCGTCGAGCTGCCGCTGATCGGCGCGCTGGTCGCGATCTACGACGGCATGGACCCGCTCGAGGCGGTGCAGCTGCTGATGGCCCGCGCGCCGACCCGCGAGCACCAGCGGTGATCGCGCTCGTCGGGCTGCTCGCCACCGCCGCGCACGCGAAGTGCCTCGGCGGCTCGGAGGTCACGTTCTCTCCGGGCGTCACCGGCTGCGTCGTGGACTCGGGGATCGCGGTCCAGATCCGGCGGTTCGGTCCGCCGCAGGCGTTCGCGCTCGCCGAGGACGGCGCGCCGGTGCTCGAGAGCGTCGCCGCGGTCGACCTCGACGGCGACCCGAGCCTCGAGTGGGTCCTCGTGCAGCGCTGCCCCACCGACCAGGAGGGCTGCGGCACCGAGCGCACGTGGATCGTCGACCCCGATCCCGACCCCGAGGGGTATCCAGCGACCTACGAGCTGCCGCCCGGCGAGGTCTGGGTGACGGCGGGCATGGTGCTGATCGCCCGCGGCCAGACCGCCACCTGCACCACACTGCACCTGGGGGGGACATGGTCCTGCGGCACGTTCCGCCGATCGGCGCCCTGACGGCGCTGACCTGCCTGGCCTGCGGTGGGCTGGGCGGCGGCGAGCCCGACGAGCCCCCTCCCCCGGCGCCGATCGCGGCGGACGAGGGCTGCGTGGAGCCGGGCTGCGCGGTGGTCGGGCCGAACCTGCAGGTCCGGTCGCACGAGGGCCGCCTGGTCGTGTTCGTGGACGGCCGCGCGACCGGCGACCGGTTCACCGACGGCCTCGTGCGGGCCGTCGAGCTGGACGGTGACCCGCGCGCGGAGGTCCTGATCTCGCGCGACTGCGGCGGCAACGGCTGCCTGCCGGACTGGTGGGTGCTGGACTGCGCCGGCGGCGGGCGTTGCGACGAGGTGCCGCTGATCGAGCAGGTCCCCGAGCTCCGCGTGGTCGAGGGCAGCAACGCCCGGCACGCGCTGTGGGTCCTCGGTCAGGGCACGATCACGTGCCTCGAGCTCGTCCGCGGCCGCCCCGTGCCGTGCGACGGGTGGGTCGAGGTCGGCGATCCGCCCCAGGCCGTGCTCGCGCCCTCCTCCCCGCCCGGCGACGCCGACGACGGCAAGGTCGTGGCCTCGCTCACGGTCGACCTCGACGGCGACGGACGCAAGGAGGACATCGCTTGCAGCTGGTGGAGCCGCGCGCAGCTCGTGAACTGCCGGACCACGCTGCACGGCGTGGAGGCCACCGTCCCGGCCGCACCCTCGGTCGAGATCCTGTCCACCCGCACCGAGGGTGTCCTCGACGTCCGCGCCAACGGCCTCACCGGACGTTGGGACGGCGGCGGGTGGGTCTTCCCCTGGTGAACCCGGAGCGTCCTTGCGTCCGAACCTGAACCCGCCCCCCGTGACCGATGCCGCCCGCCAGAAGATGGAGGGGCTCCACGCCGACGTGGTGGACGCCGTCCGCCAGGCGATCGCCGCGCACGACGTCGTGGTCGTCGGGATGGCCTGGAACCAGCCCGTCCGCCTGGCGCGTCGGTCCCTCGAACAGGCCGGTATCGAATACCACTACCACGAGATCGGGAACTACCTGGGCATGTGGCGTGAGCGGCTCGCAGTCAAGCTCTGGTCGGGCTGGCCGACGTTCCCTCAGGTGTTCGTGAAGGGCACGCTGATCGGAGGCGAGGCGTTGACCAGGCAGGCGCTCGAGGACGGATCGCTGTCAGCGCTGCTGAAGGGCTGAGCCGTGTGGGTCGGCTGGTGGCTCGTGGCCGAGGCCCGTCCGCGCAAGCCGACGCAGCCGCCCACGACCCCGGTCGCGCCAGCACCGCCCGCGATCGGCGGGGACGACGGCGCGGCGATCACCCTGCCGCCGCTCGCGGGTCCGACGGAGATCCCGAACCTCGACGGCCTCGCCCGCGACACCGCGACCTTCACGCTCGAGGTCGACCTGTCCGCGCTGGCCGAGCTCGACGAGCAGCAGGTGGACGCGCTGTTCACCCTGCTGGCCGCCGATCCGGGCTGGCGTGTCGGTCGCGACGAGAGCGGCGCCCGGATGGCCTTCCTCCGCGCCGACGGCCAGGGGGTGCGGGGCTGGACGCTCGGCAAGGACCGGTGCGCGTCGTTCGTGGTCCGGGAGGCACCCGATCCCCGCTGGGAGCAAGGCGGCAACGTCGTCAGCACCCACGCCGGCGCCGATCCCATCCGGGCCCGCGCCTATCGACCGACGGGTGGGACCTGCTCGACGTTCACCACCGCGGTGCGGGTGACGGGTGCCGTGGAGGTCGACGTGTTCGAGGCCGGTGCCGTCGACGCTCGGCGCTTCACGCTCGACGGGCTGGACCGCCTGGCGCAGGTCGTCGCCGTCGCCCGGCCGCTGGCGCCCACCCTCGTCGCCAACGGCCACGATCCGCTGGGCGAGCCGCCCGTACCGTTCCCGGGTCCGCCCGTGAGCTCGCCCGGCCCGGGGCTGCTCACCATGACCGGCGCGGTCGACCCCGGCAAGCCGGCCTGGGTGTGGGCGCGGGTCCTCGATCCGTCGGGTGCGCCCTTCGCCGAGCCCACCCTCGCCGCCGCCTCCCTCGAGCGCCCCGGCTGGTCGCCCGCCGGAGACGGGACCTTCCCCGTCGCCTCGACCGCGCGCGTCCCTCCGGGTCCGGCGTTCGACGGGACGCTCGAGTGGTGGGCGGTCGCCGACGACGGCGTCCCCTGGCTCCTCGGCGCCACGTCCGTCACGATCCCTGCCCGCTGACGGCTATACTGCGCGCTCGGAGGCACGATGCTGGCGCTGCTGTGGTCGGGATTCGCGTTCGCGGACTGCTCGCTGACCGAGGACCTGCTCTTCCAGGCCTCGACCGCGTCGGACGTCAGCGCGCCGCGCGCGGGCGAGGTCCTGAGCTGGACCATCACGAGGGGTCGCAAGCCGGCGGCCTCGGGGACGACCGCCGACTCCTGCGAGGAGATCGGCATCATCGAGGTCGCGATGCAGCGACCCGCGGACGACACCGACACCGACGACACCGTCGGGTACCTCCCCGTGATCCGCGAGGGTGACACGCCAGACGGCATGGTGCTCCCGGACACCCCCCTGTCCGGGCCGAACGTGCGCATCCTGTGGAACGACGGCGCGGTCAACCAGCAGGACGCGATCGAGTTCACGCTGAACCTCATCGCGGTGGACACCGCCGGCAACGTCGGTGGCTCGAGCGAGGACATCGAGATCTTCGACGACGGCGTGGGCGCGGCCTGCGACGTGGCCGGCGGCACCTCGGTCGGTTGGCTCGCGGCCGGTGTCCTGCTGTTCGGGCTCCGCCGCCGCCAGCGCTGACGCGAAGCTCGACCGGGTCCTTCAGGTCGGGTCGAACGCGGGCACCACCGGCCCGAGGCCCGAGCCGAAGTGCGTGTCCAGCCAGTCCACGAAGGTCGCCGCCAGCGGCCCGAGGCTCGGCCCCACCGGCGTCCGCTCCCGGTCGAGCGACAGGTTGGCGTAGCCGCCGGACACGCCGGGGCCGATGGTCGCGATGCCGTTCGCCGGCTCTTCGTCGCCGACCGCCACGAAGCGCCCGTCCCGCAGCTGCAGGCGAGCGCGCACCGTGTTGCGCAGCGTCCGGTCGAAGACCACACCGAAGGAGCCGTTGCGCTCGGCGTCCGCGGTGGAGAGCAGGACGCGCTCGAGCGCCAAGGGGTCGACGGGCGGCACAAGGCGCTCGACCAGCGCGTCCGACAGGAACGTGAACGGCACGGCAGGCGCCATCATCGTCAGCGCAGCGCCGACGCGGGGGTTCAGCTCGGTCGGCCGGAAACCGTCGGCCGTCATCACCCCGTCCACCGTGAAGGCGCCGCGGTAGTCCAGGGTCCCGCGCAGGTGCTCGCCGACGCGACGCACCACGTCCCGCAGCTCCTCGCGCCTGGCCGGAGGCGGATCCCAGTACGTCCCCCCGCGGAGGTAGAGGAAGCCCGACGGCGTCCGGTCCGTACGCACCACCACCATCTCCGCCGGGCGGAGCACCACCACGTGGTCCGGGAAGACGATGCCGTGCGCCGAGCACGGGATGCCGGCCAGGAAGGGCATCACCCGCGCCGCGTCGCAGCGGGACGCGAGGTGGGTCGCCGCGCGCACCGCGCTCGCCTCGTCCGTCACGTGGCAGGTGTAGGTGGCGCCTCCGTGGAACCCGGCCCGCGCGTCGCCGGACCACACCGTCCCCTCCCCTCGATCGAGCCGGGCGGCGGCGGCGGTCAGCGCCTCGAGCGTGACGGGCACGACCTCGAACGGCGCCCGCGGCACGCCCACCTCGTCCCACAGGCGGTCCACGACCGTCTTGTCGTCCAGCGCCTGCCAGCGTCGATCCCGCGCCCCCCAGAACGGACGCCCCGCCACCGGCCGCCCGTCGCTGAAGAACGCCCCCAGCACCGCGAGCTCGCGCCCCGGATCGAACCGTTCCACGGCCGCTGCCACGCTGTCCGGCAGGTCCCGCAGGGCGTCCTCCGCCGCGTGGATCCCGTCCATCATCGGCATCTGGGGGAGCGAGAGCTGGTGCAGCTCGCAGGTCTCCGGATCGGGCGGCCCGCCCGTCCCCTGCCGCGCGGCGATCCCCAGCACCCCGGGGCTGCCCCAGGCCTTCAGGCGTCGGGCGGTCGCGGCTACGGCCCCGTCGACCTCGGTCGCGACGATCCAGCGGCGCGCTCCGTAGAGATCCCCGAGCCAGGCGTCCAGCTCGTCGAGCACTCGCGCGTCGTCCGTCACGCCCCCCTCCCCGCCGGCAGGGTAGCGCGGACGAGGCTCGTCGTGGCGAGGGTCCCCGCCCCACCATGACCCGAACGGTGGCCGCTCGGGTTACCCTCATCCGGTCGCGCGGCCGATGAGGGCATCGCGACGAGGGGTCGAACCATGTTCGGTCTGGGCACCGGGGAGCTGCTGGTGGTCGCGGCGATCGCGCTGCTGGTCATCGGTCCGGAGCGCCTGCCCCGCGTGATGCGGACGCTCGGCCAGTACTACGGGCAGCTGCGTCGAACGGCCGACGACCTGCGTCGGGCCTTCGTCATGGAGGCGGACCGGCAGGACGCGGAGGAGCGGTACCGGCAGCTCCGCGAGCGCCGCCAGAAGGAGATCGACGCCCGGAAGCAGCGCGAGGCCGAGCAGGCCCCAGCGGCCGAGCCCGAAGCAGCGGCGGCGGAGGCGCCCGACGAGGAGGCCACCGTGCTCGCCCAGGACGCGATCGTCCCCAACGACATCCCGCCCGACGCGCCGCACCCCTCGCTCGGCGGTGACCGGTGAGCGCCCGACCCGAGCCGGAGCCGCCGGCGAACGAGGTCGACGCGTACCGCATGCCGCTGCTCGACCACCTCCGGGAGCTCCGCAACCGGATGATGTGGTCGTTCGGTGCGTTGTTCGCCGGGACGCTCGTGTCCATGGCATTCGCGACCGAGATCCTGGACTTCGTCCGTGCACCGGTCGACCAGGCGCTGCTCGCCCAGGGCATCGACGGCGGCCTGTCCATCGTCGGGTCCCCCTTCGAGGGCGTCACCGTGTGGCTCAATGCCGCGATGATCGGCGGGGTGACCCTCGCGTCGCCCGTGATCGCCTGGCACGTGTGGGGCTTCGTCGCGCCCGGCCTGTACAACACGGAGAAGCGCTTCGTCGGCCCGCTCGCGATGTCGTCGACGATCCTGTTCCTGATGGGGGCGGGCTTCGCCTACTACGTGCTCTTCCCCATCGCCTTCCCGTTCTTCTTCACGGTGGTCGACGCGAACGTCTCCCTGTCCTTCCAGGGATACCTCTCGGCCGTCCTCAAGATGCTCGTGGCCTTCGGCGTGTGCTTCCAGCTGCCGGTCGCGGTCTTCTTCCTCGCGCGCCTCGGCCTCGTCGACGGGCGTGACCTGTGGGAGTCCTTCCGGTACGCGATCGTCGCGATCTTCGTGGTGGCGGCGATCATCACGCCCCCGGACGTGTTGTCACAGACGCTGCTCGCCATCCCGCTCCTGGTGCTCTACTTCGTCTCGATCGCGGTCGCGGCGCTGGTGACGACCAAGAAGCGGGAATGAAGCCCTGGACGCGCGATCCGGCGCTGCGCCTGTTGGGCCTGGGCGCCGCGGCGGGCGTCGTGGGAGGGCTGGCTGCCGGGCTGTTCGATGGCGTGCGCCTGCTCGTGGCGCTGGTGTGCGTCGCTCCTGGACCCTCACCCTGGATCGCCGCGCTGGTGCCGATCCCCGCCGGCGCGTTGGCCGGGTGGCTCGTGGAGCGCACCACGACCCGACGCCAGCTCGGGATGTCCGGCCTCGTCGAGCGCCTGCAGCTCCGCGGGGGGCGGGTCCCGCTGGTGGACGCAGCCCTCGGGGCGTTGGGTGGCGCGCTCGCCGTCGGCTCGGGCCACAGCGGTGGGCGCGAGGCACCGGTGGCCGCGATCGCCGCCGCGATCGGTGCGATGGGCGGGGAACGCGCGGGGTCGCGCCCGCGGGAGCTGCGGATCCTGGCAGCGTCGGCCGCCGCCGCCGGCATCGCCGCCTCCTTCGCCACCCCCCTCGGCTCCGCGGTGTTCGGGCTCGAGGTGCTGCTGGGGTCGTTCGCGCTCGACGCCTTCGGACCGATGGTGGCGGCGACCGTCGTCGGCACCGCGCTCGGCCAGGTGCTGCTCGGCGACCGGGTGGCGCTGCAGGTGGGGGCGCTGGTGCCGGGCCCGATGCTCGAGTGGCCGCTGTTCGGGGTCCTCGGTGCGGCGGCCGGCCTGACCGCCATCGGGTGGCGTCGGGCGCTGGAGCTGGCGGACAGCGCGGTCGGCGCCACGGGGCTCCCCGGCGCGGGCGCGGGCGCGCTGGCGGGGGCGGCTGCGGGCCTGTGCATCCTGGTGGGGCTGCCGCAGGTCGCGGGCACCAGCTACCCCTTCGTCCGCCAGCTGCTGCTGGAGCCGGGCGGAGTCCCGCTCGGGGTGCTGGCGCTGGTGCTGCTGGCCAAGGTGGCGACGGGCGCGCTCACCTGGGGTGGTCGGACGGGAGCGGGGCTGCTCGCACCCCTGCTGGTGGTCGGCGCCGTGCTGGGCGTGCTCGTGGGACGATCGCTCGACACCGTCTGGCCGGCCCTGCAGACGGGCGCTGGTGTGTACGGTGTGATCGGCATGGGAGCGCTGGCGGCCGCGACCCTGCGCGCGCCGGTCGCGATGACGCTCGTGGTCTTCGAGCTCACCCAGAGCACGACGGTCGTGCCGCCCATGTTGCTCGCGACCGCGGTGGCGACGTTGGTGGCCCGCGCGCTCGACCCCTCCTCGCTGATCGAGTCGCAGCTCCTCCACCGCGGGGTGGACCTGCACGAGCGGCTCCCCGCCGACCTGCGCGCGGTGAGCATCAGCGACCTGCGCCGCTCCGAGCCCCCGGTGGTGGTGCGCGCCGACGCCGATCGGGCGGCCGTGCTCGCCGCGTTCCGCGGGACCCGCGACGACCTGGTGTGGGTGGTGGACGCCGACGGCCACTACCTCGGCGCCATCGACGTGCAGGACGTGCTGGACGCCGTGGTCGACGACCTGTCGAGGACCGCGGAGGGCCTGTCCCGCCCGCTGCCCACCCTCCGCGCCGCCGGGGTGGCCGCCGACGCTGTCGCACCCTTCGGTTCGGTGGACGCCGACGAGCTGCCGGTGGTGGACGAGGCGGGACGACTCGTGGGCGTGGTCGAGGAGCGGTCGCTCCTACGGCTCCTGGAGGCGCCCGTCACGGAAGAACCGTGACGGCTCACGGGCGCGCACCTCCGAATCCCGGCGTTCGGCCGTCCGCCGTCGCATGGCACACACGTTGCTTTGCGCCTGCCCTCGGAGGTGCCCGTGACGGTCCTGTTCACGCTGGCAGTGGTGGTGCTGGTGCTGCTGCTGCTGGTCACGACCTCGCTCGGCGCGGACGCAGTGCTGCTCGGCGGGCTGGTGCTGCTGCTGCTGGGCGGCGTGGTGGACGCGAGGACCGCCGTGGGCGGGTTCGCGAACGAGGGCATGCTCACCGTCGCGGCGCTCTTCGTGGTCGCCGCGGGCGTGCGCCAGACCGGTGCGGTCTCGCGGCTGTGCGCGATGTTGCTCGGCCGCAGCGAGGCGCGGATGGCCGTGATGGGACGGCTCACGCTGCCGGTGGCGATGCTCAGCGGCTTCCTGAACAACACCCCCATCGTGGCCGCGATGGTGCCGGGCATCCTCGAGTGGAGCCGTCGCCACGATCAGCCCGCGTCCCGCTACCTGATCCCCCTGTCCTACGCGACCATCCTGGGTGGGATGGTGACGGTCATCGGAACGAGCACCAACCTCGTGGTGACGGGCCTCGTGCAGCGGAGCCTCGCCGACCACCCGGGGCTCCGCGCCATCGGGATGTTCGACATCACGCCGATCGGCCTGCCGCTCGCGCTCGTGGGCTGCGCGATGCTGGTCGTACTCGGGTCCTTCCTCCTCCCGGACCGGCGTCCGCCCGTCTCCCCCGAGGACGACCCCCGCCGGTACACCTGTGAGCTGCTGGTCCTCGTCGACAGCCCGATGGTGGGCGCCACGATCGAGGACGCGGGGCTGCGCCACCTTCCGAACGCGTTCCTCGCCGAGCTCTACCGCGAGGGCGAGGTGCTGGCGGCCGAGCCGACGACCCGGCTGCACGCGGGCGACCGGCTGGTGTTCGTGGGTCCGCGCGAGGCGATGGTGGACCTGGCGCGCATCCCGGGCCTGGCGCCCGCCGCGGAGGCCCGCTTCGACCGCGCGGTGCAGGGTGGCGACCGGGTGCTGGTGGAGGCCGTCGTGGCCCCGCAGAACCCGTTGGTGGGCCGCTCGATCCGCGACGGCGAGTTCCGCAGCACGTACCAGGCGGTCGTGGTGGCGGTCGCCCGCGACGGTCGGCACGTCCAGGGCCGCATCGGCGACATCGTGCTGCAGCGGGGCGACGTGCTCCTGCTGGAGACGCACCCGAGCTGGGCCGCCAGCCGACGCGACAGCCGCGACTTCCACCTGGTGAGCGAGGTCGAGGACTCCGCCAGCTTCCGCCACCACAAGGCTCCCATCGCGCTCGGGGCCATGGTGCTGATGGTGGCCGTGGCCGCGACCGGCCTCCTGTCGATGTTCGAGGCCTCCGTCGGCGCCGCGGCGGTGATGGTGCTCACGGGCTGCCTGTCGGGCGAAGAGGCGCGCCGGTCGGTCGAGCTGCCGGTCCTCGTAGCCATCGCGGCCGCGCTCGGCATCGGCGAGGGCATCCGGGCGAGCGGCGCCGACCAGCACCTCGCGACCGCGGTGGTCTCGGTCGCAGGGGACTCCCCGTGGGTGGGCCTGCTCGCGATCTACGTCGGCACGGCCATCCTGACGGAGCTGGTCACGAACAACGCGGCCGCGGCGCTGATGTTCCCGTTCGCGCTCTCGCTCGGGGAGCGGCTCGGCGTGAGCCCGATGCCGTTCGTGGTCGCGGTGATGTTCGCGGCGTCCGCGAGCTTCGCGACCCCCATCGGGTACCAGACGAACCTGATGGTCTACGGCCCCGGCGGGTACCGGTTCACGGACTTCCTGCGTGTCGGGCTCCCGATGCAGGCGCTGGCGATGGCGGTCAGCTGCGCGCTCGTCCCGTGGGTCTTCCCGTTCTGACGAGGGATCGATTAGGAGGCCGGTGGCGGGGCGTGCCGTGCTGGTGCAGGTCCCGGTCTTCAAAACCGGTCGGGACGGGTCGAGAGGCTCGTTCGGTGGGTTCGATTCCCATGCCCCGCCGCCACTTTCTCGCCTCGGCTGCTGGGCCAGGGACGCCGAGGGCGTTGTCACCGGCCCTGCGGGCCGCCGCGCTCTCGCGCGGTTCGTCGGTCGCGTACAGGAGTACGCTTCCCTCCTCGTTCCTATCCCTCGCCGCCCCTGACCTCAGCATCCGGGCGAGAAAGCGCTGTTGACGGGTTCGCTGCCAGCTCGGGGAGGTATGCTCGCATGAGGTTTCCAGACATCGACGCCTTTCCCCGGTGTTCACCCGGTGGCTACGAGCGGGTGATGGGTGGCACCATCGTCGCGATCGTTGGCCGCGGGGAGGCCCGTTGACCTGCGGCAACTGCGACTCGGCACTCACCCAACGGGAGTGGCGAGCGGGACACACCGACCCCTACTGCCCCCGCTGTCACGCGTTCTGGGCGGACCCGAAGGTGCTGGCCCTGGTGCGCGTCCATCGACGCATCCCGCCGTCCTCGGTGGTGAGTCTGGTCTACGAACCCAACGGGACCGACCACCACGACGTGATCCTCCGCGTGGCCACCTGGGCGCACAGGAGCGACAGCTACTACTACGTCCTGGATCACCCCGTGGGGCAGGAGCCCGATCCGGTCGCAGCGATCCGCGCCCTGCTCGTGGGATGGCAAGCGGCGGTCGAGGCCTGCGCCGACGGAGAGGTGGCCTGGCTGGCCCACCACTTCTCGGATCGGTACTCCGGCTGGCTCCGCTGCCTCCGGCGCGGCGACGCGTTCGAGATCGTCGACGGGTGGGCGGGTCTTGAGGGCTGGGCGTTCTACCCGTCGGACTTCGCGAAGGTGGTCGGTCGGTTGGACGACTTCACCCCCCACCACGACTTCGGGGAGCCGGTGCGGGTCGCGCGTCAGCAGCTCCTCGCCGACATCCAGGCCAGCGTGTCGACGCTTGACGATGGTGCCCAGTGAGCAAGCGCATTCGCAACTACCGCACCGGGGACCGAGCCGAGGATCTCGGGGTGTTTCTGCTGCGCGCCTTCTGCGCGGTGGCTCCGATCCCCCGCCAGGAAGACTTCGGGCTGGCCGATGCCGTCGCCACCCTTCTGCGCGGCGAGGACCGCTTCTGGTACGCCGAGGACACGTTCCTGGTGCAGTTCAAGTCGAGAAGCGTGCCGAGCATGAAGCTGGATGGGCCGGTGTTCCAGCGGTGGCTGGAACAAGACCTCTCGGTCTTCGTCGCGCGTGTCGACCTCTTGGACAGTTCCATCGAGCTGTTCACGTTGGGGACCGCGCTGTTCGCCTGCGACCTGCACGAGGCTCGGGGGCTCCATGCGTGGCTCCACGGTGGAAGCGAGGGTCTTGTCGACGGCGTTCTGCACATCACGCTCGACAAGCCGATCCTTCGCTGGACCGTGGCGTCCACCGAGGACCGGGACTTCACGGAGCGAACCTACGCCTCGGTGAAGGCGTGGCTCCAGTTGGAGCGGTGGAATCGACGCTACTTCAAGGCGGGCGTTGCTCGTAGGATCACGTGGGAGACCGGGGCAGCACCCGAAGCGGCCGAGGTCGTGCATTCGTGGACTCCGGCTCACGGCCGCGAAGCGCTCGCGGACATCGAGCCGCTGGTGCATCTGCTGGGCCTGCATGCCCGCAATCACCCGGAGCTGTGGACCAAGGTGCACGCTGTGGAGCAGGCGCTTCGCGGCTCCGACGACCGGGGCATGTTCGCCGGGCTCCGGCCATTCATGCAGCAGTCAGACGCCATGACCCGACTCGCAGAGGTGATCGAGGCGCATCCGACTGCGGACGCGGTGGTCACGGTTCAGGTGCTACGGCTTGATGAGGTCGGTGCGAACTTCTGGATCTACACCTACGGTCGAGGCGGCCCCGGTGGCGGAACCCGTCATCACGGCTCGTGGGAGGAGCTTGAAGCGAAGGGCTTCGACCACGAGGTCGAGAAGCTGGAGGACGGTGAGAGGATCTCGCTTGGCCTCGACCGCTACTTCGCGAGCACGCCCATTCCGCACGAGATCATCGACGGGCCACAACAGGCCCCCACGCTGGAGCGTGGCGACCACTCCCCGTTCTACTTCCTCCGGAAGTTACCGCAGGGCGATGCGGAGAACCGAAGCGGACCTATCGAGGAGGCACCAGATGAAGCTGTGTAACGGTCACTACTGCGCAGGGGCGTCCGAGCACGACGAGAACGACTTCACCTCACAGAACATGTGCAGGAAGTGTACGCGCTACAACCAGCCGGTATGTGTCAAGCTGATTGAGACTCGGAGATGTACGAAAGCCCTGACTCGCGTCCCACTCCCGACCGCTCTCCGGTTCAGCGTGGCACGAGGGGATCCAGTAGACGGCGTCTCGGGCCACGCTGAGCTTCAGGCTGAGTGATGATTGTGGCAGTACCACTGCTTTATCCATCACTATTTCCGGACGCGGCAATGGCGCTCGCGGTCGCCGGTGGCGGGTTGATCCAGACCTCTGCAGGAGGGCGAGAGACGACGGGTGGGCCCTTGATGAAGCGTTCGGGATGAGCCTCGTAGGCCTTCTGGAGAACCGCCTGGCGCTGCACGAGGGTGGCTTCGGCGATGCCGTGATGAACCGACGAGGGCGTCAGCAGGGCGATGCCGCTGTGGTGGTGCTCCTCGTTGTACCAGCGGAAGAAGGGCTGGCAGAAGCCACGCGCGTCTTCCATGGAGCCGAAGCGCTTCGGGAAATCAGGGCAGTACTTGACCGTTCGGAACTGGGCTTCCGAGAACGGATTGTCGTTCGATGTCTTGGGTCGGCTGAGGGAGCGGTCCACGCCGAGGTCTGCCAGCATCTCGGCCACGGTGCGGCTCTTCATGGGCGCGCCGCGGTCGGAGTGGATGGTGAGGTGGTCGCGGGCCACGCCCTCCTTCTCGATGGTCTCCGCCAGCAGCCGCTCGGCCAGGCCGGCGGTCTCGGACTGTGCCAGCAGCCAGCCCACGACGTACCGGCTGTAGATGTCGAGCACGACGTAGAGAGCGAAGAACACGCCTTTCGTGGGACCCTTCAGCTTGGTGATGTCCCAGGACCAGACCTCGTTGGGGCCACGCGCAACGAGCTCCGGCTTCGGCCATGCGGGATGGTTGACGACCCGGCGGCGCTCGTGGACCGCGTCGTCGTCCCGCAAGACGCGGTACATCGTGGCGACGGACGCGACGTACACCCCCTCGTCGAGGAGCGCGGCGTAGACCTGCCGCGGGCTCGCGTCGCGGAACCGCTCGGAGTAGAGCAGCTCGCGCACCTGAGCGCGCTCGTCCTCGCCCAGGGCCCTACTCGAGGCCCGACGGCTCCTGGGCGCTCTGGGCTGCCGATGGCGGTACAGCGTCGCCCTGGCCACGTCCAGCGCGGTGCAGGCCGCGGCCAGACCGACCTGGGGAGCGATGGCCAGGGCCGCGCTCACCCGAGCCTCTCGCTCGGTGAGCGCTCGCTCTCCGTCGTCCCCAGAACCTCGGAGAGTTTTTTTTGGGCTTCCATGATGATTTCTGCCTTGCGGACCTTGTCCCGCAGGCGCTCGTTCTCGCGCTGTAGGCGCTCCACCTCGGCGGCCAGCGGGTTGCGCTCCTTGCGCGGCCGGCCGACCGGCTTCGGCGTGAGGCCCGCCAGGGCACCGGCTTCACGCAGCCGCCGCCACTCCACCAGGTGCGACGAGTACAGCCCTTCGCGCCGCAGGATTCGCCCGATGTCCCCTGACTCTGTGGCCGCGTCGCACTCGGCGAGGATCTTCGCCTTGTACTCCCCCGTGAACGAACGCCGCTTCGCGCGGGGCTCGACTTCGGGGTCCACGACTTCGCCGTCCGCGACCCCAGGGTCCGGGACCACGGGCGGAGCGGGTGAACGGGTTGTGGTGGCCATGCGAGTCCTCTCGGGCCCTGCTCAGAAGTTTTGGTGGTGGACCGTGTCTCGCTCAGCTTGACACGCAGGGAGCGGCCCTACACATGGAAGGGGCAACAGATCCGGCGGCGGGGAAAGTGGTTCGACTATGCCGACTACGACGACCTCTTCAACCAGCAGAATGGCCGCTGTGCGCTCTGTGGCGTCTCGTTTCCCGACTCGGGCGAAGATAAGTACGGGATGTCCATCGACCACGACAACGACCGGCCGAACGCACACACCAACGTTCGCGCCTTGCTATGCAAGGAGTGCAACAGCCACCGGCTCGGGAAATATAAGGATGACCCGGCGTTCATCCAGCGAGCAGTCGACTACCTCCGCCACTACCAGGCGGTCGAGAAGCGCAGCGGGGTCTCTGCCCTGGACAATCCTCCGCCGCTTCCCATCCACGACTAGCTTGGGCTGATCGCGTGGGTGCCTATGGTCCGTGGCGGCCCGCCGCCACTTTCGGCGCTATAGACTTTCTTGTGTTCCTCCAAAATCTAGGTTAGAACCGAACTTTCAGGTTGGTGGATTTGGGCCAATCTGGAATCTCGGTTCTCGGGGCCCTGCTCAGAAGTCATGGTGGTGGACCGTGTCTCGCTCAGCTTGACACGCAGGGGAACTCCACCGCTTCGTCGTCCGCCCCCGGGCGCTTCTGGACCGGGACACAAAGCCCGCCGGAACGCTCCGTGGGGCGAGCGTCCACGGCTATCGCTCGGTTCGTCTCCCACACCCGCTGGAAACCCGTGTGATCGCGTGGGACAGCGGCACCTGGACCCTGGTGGAGGACGCCTGTCCCGGACGCGTCACCTCCGTGTTCGGCGCGAGCGGCGCCCTCTGGACGGGGTGGGTGGAGGATTCCGTCCTGACGTGGGCCCGTGTCGAATGACGAGGCCCATCACGCCACGTCACCGTTCGCCGTCGGAGGGTGGCGTGTGGCAGACGGCTTCCACGTTGTGCCCATCCGGATCCAACACGTAGGCCGCGTAGTAGTGGGGATGGTAGGGGCGCAGCCCGGGAGCACCGTTGTCGCGCCCGCCGGCCGCCACGGCTGCCGCGTGGAACGCATCGACAGCCGCCCGGTCCGGCGCGCGGAAGGCGACGTGGAACCGACCTGTCAGCGGGGCACCCTCGGCGATCCAGAAGTCGATCTCGCCGTCCCCGAAGCCGACTCCCTGGCCGGTGTCTTCGTACCGATGGAACCCGAGGGGCGCGAGGGCGGCCTCGTAGAACCGAGCGGAGGCCTCGCAGCTCCCGACGGACACCGCGACGTGGTCGAACATATGGTTCTCCCCAGAGATTCCATCGACCTGCTACCCCGCGACGGACCGAGGTTCCAGCGCCTCACGAGGGATGGAGCATCGAGCGCGCCAGCCGCTCGTCGCCAGAAACAGCCACGCCGTCGAACACTGCGTCCACCACGCTCCACACGTCCCAGAAGTCCCTGCCCGACGCTTCCGCGAGCAGCCGCACCGCACGCTCCTCGAGGTCCGCGACCCGCTTGCCCTTCCACAGCTTGTCGGCGAGGGCCACGAGGATCGGCTCCAGTTCCTCCCCGTCGTCCCACGCGGCATGCATCCACGCGTGCCGAGCGACCCGCTCGGAGACACCGTGTGCGAGCAGCAGTCGGTACCCAGCGCGCTCGTGCTCACTGCCGCCCCCATGCATCCCGTCGGGGTGCAGCGTCTTGCCCGCGTCGTGGAGTGCAGCCCCCACGAGCACTTCGGCTCGGTCGAAGCGATCGAGACCGGCAGCGGCGAGCCCATCGCACAGCTCGGCAGCGGCCTCGGCGACCAGGCGGTGGTGCTTCACGAGGTGGGGAACCGCTCCAAGCTCGGTGAGCAGCGCGAGGGCGTCTTCGACGGAGGCCGGACGCATCGGGTCAGCCCCTGTCGGGAGCGGCGAGCGGGGCATCCCCGGGGGTCGTAGGCATGCCATCACCTCGTGTCCTCCTCAGTCGCGCTGCTGCCACCGCTCTGCGGCCTGGGTGTACCGAGCTGGCGGACCCACGCGACCAGCGCCGAACGCTTCCCGGGCCGCCTGTCGAGATGCGAGGATCTCCTCTTTCGTTCGTCGAGGCCTGTGGGACATCAGCTGAATGACACGTTCAGCTCGCGGAGGTGGGGCTGGAGCGCGGGCAGCCCAGCAGCGTCCAGCTCGCGGCGAATGGCAGCGAAGAGATCGAGGACCAGGTCGTCGCAGCAGGCGTGCGCGAAGGACTGGTGCCACTCGGGCACGGCTCTCAACGACGCCCCGACGGTGACCCACACCGCTGTCCCGTCCAGCGCGATGTCGGACACATCGAACGAGATGGGGAACGCCCCCTCCTCGTCGGCGTCGAACACCCGAGGGTCGCTGCGAGGCACGCTGTCTCGATCCGTTCGAGCACCCTTGGACTCCACGTTCCGGTGGGAGGTCGCCGCCGGCACCGCCAGCAGCATACAGTCCGGCATGGCGCACATCGACCGCCTGCGGAACACGCTGGTGTGGCGGGACATCCCCGGATGCCCCGGACGCTCCGTCCTGGTGGGCCACAGCGCCGAGCTCGACGAGACGATCCGTCTCCACGGACGCCGCTTCGAGCTGGCGGCAGCTCGCGATCCCGTGTGGTTGCTCCTCACGGACGAAGGACGTGGCGCGCTGCTGTCCTACGAGCAGCTCGACGGCTCCTTCGTGCACACCCTGAACGACCTGGCGGGACTGGAGAGGAAGTGCGCCCAGCTCGGGCTGGATCTGGTACAGTTCCGCCGCGAGCTCGAGCAGGGTGTCGAGGTTGATTATTCCTGGGATCTGGTGGTCGCCGACTTCGGTGCGGACCGCTCCTGGGCCGTGCGCCTCGTTCGTCGATGGTCGGACCTCCCGCTGGCGGACGCTGCCCAAGCGGTGGCCCGTCCGCCAGTGAGGCTACGGTTGGGCCTCGCGCTGCCCGAGGCAGGGAGGCTCCTCACGACGCTGCGCGAACGCGGGGGCGACGGGAGATTGGTCGTCGCGGAATGACGCGTCCGGGTAGGATCAGCGGGGTGTGGTTGGTGGTGGACGGCGAGGGGCGACGAGGCAGCTCACGTTGGCGTGACGCCCCACGAGCCCGAACGCCCGTCCAGACGGCTCGGTGCATGCGGCACCCCGACGACGCCGTCCGCTCGGCGAGTTCGGTTGGGGTGCCTCCGGGCAGGCCATCCGCGGGAAAGCGGAAGTGCCGTCGCCGACGCTGGGCCGCCTACGGCGGGCTTCGGCGCCACGAAGCCGTGGTTCTGCGAACGTCGGTGGGGGCGCCTCGTGCTTCCGCGTGAAGGGCCGGAACGCCCCGAAGGGACAGCTTCTGCTGCCGCAGGGCGGCGCGGGACGCCATCCTTCCGCGAAGGCGCCTGCGGTGGGCGCGCAGGCGGGACCGGCGCGCCGAGCCGTCCCCCGACCACCGGACGCAGGGAGCCGCCGCCGAAGGCGGAGGCACGTCGGTACACCGGCCGGGTGATGGGCTGGACGGAGGCTGACGAGCACGGCGCCGCGAGCCGGTTCACTCGGGTGGGAGGAGGTCGACGTCGCCAGGGCGCACACGCCGTCGACCCGCGCCAGGGGGACCGGAGGGCGGCCGCAGGCCGGTCCCGCCCGAAGGGCGGACGGAGGCCGAAGGGCCGACCCCGCAGGGGCCCCGGTGCCCCGAAGGGGCAGGCGCCCGGATCGGTCGCTCGCGAGCCCGCGTCCGGTGCCACCCTGGTCATCAGCCACGAACGCTCGATCTCTCCCGAGCGGTGCTCGCTAGCGGGGTGGCGGAGCGCTCAGCGTGGCGGGGTGGTGCATGAGCACCCGGATCTCGTCGCGTTCGCGCTCGCCGAAGCCCAGCCGCCGATAGAGCGCGCGCGCTCGATTCGTCCGGTAGACCGAGAGCCACAGCGGCACGCCCCGGTCCTCCGCCTCCGCGATCACTCGCGTCATCACCCGGGTGCCGAGCCCACGCCCCCTCGCCGCACCGCCCACCACGACGAGGTCCAGCCAGTCGTGATCCGCGTGGCGTTCCACGCGGACCCAGCCCACGACGACGCCGGACGCGACGATCATCCGCGTCGACCCCGGCGCCCACGCCTCCCGGCACTTCTGCACCTGCTCGTCGGTCCAGCCGCCGTACGTCCGGGTGACGAGGTCCTCGAACGCCTCCCGCTGCAGCGCCCAGGCCGCCGGCCAGTCCTCCTCGCGCGCGTCCCGCAGCTCGACGTCCATGGCCTAGGGTCTCCCGCGGAAGGCCGCCGTGTCCAGGCTCGGCCAGGCGAACACGATGGCGCCGAGCACCAGGTGCGCCGGGATGGCGACCACCAGCGCGGCGTTCGCCGGGAGGTGCAGCACGAGCATCGCCAACAGGAAACCGTGGAACAGCACCGGCAGGCCCATGACGGCGAGGTTGGGCGGGTGGTCGCGGCGGGCGCCCTTGAGCCCGAAGGCCACCGACAGCAGGGCCGAGCCGAACACCAGCAGGAAGCCCCCCGGCTCCCCCACCGCCGGGTAGACCGCATGGACGAGGAGCCACTGGCAGGCCGCGATCAGGCCGAGCGCGATCGGGATGGCCGCCACCGGGGTCCACAGCTCCCACCCGCGCCAGCCCCTCCTCGCCGCGAGATCACCCAGCGCCCACCAGGCTCCGCCGAAGAACGCGACGATCATCCACCAGCCGACGAAGTTGTCGAAGGGGACCCCGAAGTAGTGGACCTCGCCCACCTGGTGCCAGGTCCACCAGCCCAGCTGCTCCGCCAGCGGATCGAGCGACAGATCGATGTCGACGGCGAGCAGGCCGGCCGTGATCGGGCGGATCCACCAGCGCTGGGCCAGCTGATCGACGGTCCAGATCGACGCGTACAGGATGCTGCTCCACCCGAGCCCGATCCAGATGGGCAGGTGCACGGGCCCCGCGTCGATCACCGCCAGGAAGTCGCCGTACTCGTAGTACACCCCGGGCGAGCCCGGGCCCTCGGTCGCGAGGTAGAACGCCTCCGCCCCGAGCGAGAAGCCGAGCGCCACCACGCACAGCGCTAGCCAGCGCCGCCCCTGCCGCCAGGCGTCGATCCAGCACATGCCGCAGCAGGCCGCCGCGAACAGCTCGACAGCGATGTTCGCGATGGGTGGCATCCACGAACTCTACCCGGTGGTGGGGTCCACCCGCTCATGGTACGCGCTCTCCCCTCCAGGAGCCGCCATGGACGCCAGCCCCTACGCCGGTCCGATCGCCGTGACCACCGCCACGCTCCTGCTCTGGTACGGCCTGCTCATGGGTCTCCAGAGCCGCACGAAGTACCGGTTGCGCTCGGAGTACGCTGCCCGCGGCGAGTCGTTCGACCGCTACTTCGGCCAGGACCGCCGGATGCTGGCCGCCGACCGCGCCGTGGCCAACACGCAGGAACAGCTGCTCCCCTTCCTCGTGTCCTTGTGGCTGCACGCGGTGTTCGTGTCCACGACCTCGGCCACCGCGCTCGGCGCCGTCTGGGTGCTGCTGCGCGCCGCCTATCCCCTCCTGCTGGGCAGCGAGCTCGCCGGCACCCAGTCCAAGCGCGTGTTCTTCGCGACCGGACCCTCCTACGCCGTCGTCGCCTGGCTCGTCGGCTCCACGCTGGTCAAGGCCCTGACGGGCTGAACCGACCCAGCGCCCGGAGGAGCTCCGCCACGCTCTCCTCCACCGTCGCGCCGGCCGTGTCGATCCGGATCGGCGGCTCGTCCCAGGCGTCGTACGCCCGGTCGACCACCTGCTGCCAGGTGGGCAGGATCAGGTCCGGCACGGTGGACTGACGGCCCTCCACCCGGCGACGGTGCTCCTCGGGATCCGAGCACACGACCTCGACCTCCACGCAGGCCGCGCCCGCGCTGGTCGCCACGTCCCGCCACTCGCGCCGCGTGAGCGCGATGGGGTTGCAGGAGTCCGCCACCACGTCGAGCCCGAGCCGGAGGTTGTCCGCTGCGATCCGGTAGGACAGGCGATACCCCTCCCCTTCCACGCGGATCCCGCAGAGATCCCGCAGCCCCTGCTCCACGGTGTCGATGCGCAGCCAGGGCGCACGTAGCCGACGTGCGAGCGCCTGCGACAACGTGCTCTTCCCGGACCCTGGCAGGCCCGCGAACGAGAACAGCGTGGGGACACGGTGCGTCACCTCGTCACGATACCGCCGACCACTCCGGGAGCTCGCGGGCCCCCCGCGCCGACAGGGCGTACACGCCCGTGGAGACCCGCGTGAACCACCCGAAGACGTCGCGGTACAGCAACACGCGCGCGCGATCGTCGCCGACGGCGGCGGCCACCTCGCGGGCGCGGGTGGGCCCATGGTCGCGGAGGTGGACGGCGATGGCGAGCGCGCGCTGCCGATAGGCGGTCACCCAGCCGCGGCGACGATCCACGCCCCCTGCCGTCGGGTCCCCCACGCGCCGCGAGAACTCGCCCAACACCCGGGCACGCCGGGAACCCGAGCGGCGTGGACCCACGTACGGACCAGGATCGAGCAGGACTTCCACCCGCTCACCGGCCACCGCGAGCAGCCCGAGCCCGAGCATCCGCAACAGCTTCAGCGCGCGAGCGCGGCGCGTCCGGAGCACGGCACACGACGACGGCACCGCCAGGTAGACCAGCCCGGCCACCGCGAGCCGGTCCACGCCCTGGAGCAGCAGGTCCAGGTTGAGGTGCAGCTTGAGCTCCACCACGACCGGCTCCTCCCCCTCGGCCACCGCCACGACGTCGCAGTCGGCCACCTCACCCTTCACCGAGCGCCCACGGCTCTCGAGGAACCGCTTGATCGGCAGGTACAGATCCGTCTCCTTCACGCGCCCCCCGACACCGCAGCGCAGAACGGAGGGCGCCGACCCGGAGGCGTGTAGGACTTCTGTAGCGTCCGCTCCGACGCGTCCGTGATGGACTGTGGGGACGAGGAGGTAGCGTGCAGCCCATCCACCGGACCGAGTGCGACGAGGACGATCCCACGGTGCAGATGTCCGACGACCAGCGGCGCCTCCTGATCGCCACCTTCACGCCTCCCACCATGGGTCGCCGGTCGCTCCCCGACCCGGACGCCTCGATCGAGGCGCAGGCCGTCCCCGTGTCGCCCTTGCGTGTGTCGCAGCCAAGCCCCCCGTCCCTGCGCTGGTGGGGCGTGGTCCTGGCCTCCGCGGCGATCGTGGCGCTGTCGCTGCTCGGTGGGGCCGCCGTCCTCCAGATCTGGTAGTCGGAATTCCCAATTACGGAGGGTGGTCCGATTGCTGGCGATCGCCCACGCACCGAACGGTACCCGGCGATACCGGCGCACGGAGCACGCTCGCACAGCGCCTTCTCGTCCCCCTGGATCGCGCGGCACGCCCGAGCGCCTTACGATGCGCGCGCAACCCCGGGAGTTCCCGTGTCGCACGATCCCAACGAGCCCGATCCCTCGAGCACCTCCGCTCGCGTCGAGCGCCTCCTCGCCGAGGCAGAGGTCCTGCTGGTGACTGCCGCCGAGGAAGGTGGCCCGGTCACGGTCTTCGCCCAACACCTGCCCAGTGGCGCCCGCTCCCAGGCCCTCCGCGCGTCCGAGCTCACCGACGAGGGGAAGGGGCTCGTCCGGGAGGTTCGTGACCTGGTGGACCCGGCGCATCCGTTGGAGTCGTTTTCGATGGATCCCGCCGCGAGCGTCGCTCGCCACGCGTCGCGGACCGACGTCGTCCCGTGGGCGCTGGCGCGGACAGGCGCAGAGCGAGCGTTGGACGCGTTGATGGCCGACCTGTGCGACGTGGTGGACACCCGGACGAGGGGGAGGCTGGTCCTGGCCTGCGCCCGCGTGACGCTGCCCACGCCGAGCGGTCCCGTGCTGAACCAGCTCACCGCGCTCGAGGCCTGGCTCGAGACCCCGACGCCCATGGCGCGAGAGGCGATGCTGCAGGTGCTCGACGACACGCGCCAGCCCTCGTGGGCGAACGACGCGATCTCTGCGTCGGAGGTCGCCGATCTTGCGCTGCGCTCCGTGCTCCAACCCACCGACGGTCGGTATGCCGAGCTGGGCCACGAGCTGACCACGGCCTGGTCGGGGCCGGAGTCCGCCCGCCGCGCGGTGGTCTGTTGCCACAAGCTGCTCGGTGGCGACGCCGTCGAGGGCGCGAGAGCGCTGGTGGTCGCCATGCGCGACACGCTGGGCTGACGCACATCACCACCGGATGATCCGCGTGAGCCCTACACTCACGCGTGCCCGAATCAACGGACGACGAGCACGAGCACGTCGTCGTGGGCCTTGGCTCCACGGCTCATCAGGAGATCCGCGACACGGACGGGCGACCGGAACAGCCCCTCCCCGGCCGGATCCATCACGGTCCGCGAGGACAGCCCGTCGGTGTGCACGATCAGGACCGACCGATCCGCGAGCGGGAAGGTGCGCGCGGCGGTCACGCGCCGGGGCGACCGAACGCCGAGCACGCCTGGGGTCGGGAGCAGCGCCCTCGGAGCCTGCCCGGGCGCGTACAGGTGGGCCGCGACGTTGCCCACGCCCGCGACCTCCACCGTCCGGGCCTGCACGTTCCAACGCGCGATGCTGGCGGCGACCCCGCGCGTTCCCCCGCACGCATCGTCGATGGCGTGGAGCAGCGCGACCGGATCGGTCGAGCTCGACGCCTCGAGCGCCGCCACGCCCCGATCGGCCGCCTCTCGCGCCGGGGCGCCGTGCCCCACGCCGTCGAGGACCGCCAGCAGGAGCGCGCCGTCCGACCGGCGGACCCAGGAGCGGTCGCCGCAGGGATCGACCATCCCGCGGCCGAGGCAGGCCACCTCGGGGTGCCTCGGGGCGGGCCCGACGAACCGGCGAGCCCGGATCTGCGTACCCTCCCCCTGGACGACGGCCAGATCGAGCTCGCTCGCCAGCCGGCGGACCGACGGGAGGCCCGCGCCCAGTCCGCGGGGCACCACCATGCCGGCGACCGCGTCCGCCGGATGGGCGATGCCCGGCCCTCGGTCGCTCGCCACGATCTCGACGCCGGACACGCCGGCCCGCCGGATGGGCTCCACCGAGATGACGCCGGTCGAGCGCGCATGATCGAGCTGGTTCTGCGCGAGCTCGCTCACCAGCAGCGCGAGCTCCTCGATCCCCTCGCGCCCGAAGCCGGCCTCCGACGCCACCTGGCGCACGCGCTCACGCGCGATCGAGACCGAGGCCCGGTCGATTACGCTCAGCGGCGGAAGCGCGCCCACTTCACGACCTCCACGCGGGTGCCCTTGCCCAGCGAGGTCTCGACGTGGAACTCGTCGACCAGACGCCGGCTCCCGGACAGCCCCAGGCCGAGCGAGCGGCCGGTGCTGTACCCCCCGCGGAGGGCACGATCGATGTCGAGGATGCCCGGCCCCTCGTCCACGAACACCAGCCGCAGCCCCTCGCGCAGCCCGTCGCTCACGTGCTCCACCACGGCGTACCCGCCGCCGCCGTGCACCAGCGCGTTGCGTGACAGCTCGGAGGCCGCCGTCGTGATCGCGGCGGACGCGAAGGCGTCGAAGTGGGCTGCCTGCGCGAGCTCGCGCGCGCGGCGCCGAACCACGGGCACGTCACCCTCGACGGCGATGGTCAGGCGCTCGGAGACCAGCACCGTCACCGCGGCAACCCGAGGCGGTCGAGCCCGTCGTCCACGTCCAGCGCAGTCTCCACGCCGTCCAGCATGTACCCCATCTGCACGAGCGTCGCGGCGACCTCGGGCCGCATGCCGCACACGACGGTGTGCCGGCCCATGAGGCGCGCCATCGCGGCGGTGTCGGCGAGGACCCGCGCGACGTAGGTGTCGACCACCTCGAGGCCGCTGATGTCCACCAGCAGCCCGCCGTCCCGGCCGCGGTCGCGCTCGATCGCGCTCAACACGTCGTTCTGGAACTGCTCCACGACGTCGTCGCCCAGCTCGCCCTGCACGCTCACCAGCAGGTGTCCGCGGACGCGCAGGATCGGGATGGTGGGCGTCACGACCCGCGCTCCTTGTCGGTGATCTCCCGCCCGACCAGGGACAAGGCCAGCTCGAGCCCGTCGGACAGCTTGTTGCGGGTGTGCAGGGTCTTCAGGTCGACGCCGAGCTCCACGATGGTGCGCGCCACCTGGGGGCTGATGCCCGTCAGGATGGTCTTGGCCCCCAGCAACCGCAGCGCCGCGGTGGTCTTGAGCAGGTGGTCTGCGACCTGCGTGTCGACCACGGCCACGCCCGCGATGTCGAGGATCAGCACCCGCGCCTGCTCCTCGCTCACCCCGAGCAGCGCGCTCTCCATCACCTGCTGCGCGCGGAAGCTGTCGATCGTCCCCACGAGCGGCAGCAACAGCACCCGGTCGTGCACCCGGATGACGGGGGACGCCAGCTCCCGGAGCGCGGCCTGGTTGCGGGCGTGGGTCGCGAGGTGTCCGGCGACGTAGGCGTCGATCGCGAGCGCCGCGTCGAAGTGCATGATGCGCTCGACCGCCGCGAGATCGGCGACGAGCTCCGCCCCCGCCACGCCGCGTCCGATCAACCGCTCGCGGACCAGCCCGAGGTACCGGTCGAAGGCACCGATGTACCACCGTGGAGGGACGCCGAGCCGCTCGTGGGCAGCGCCGACGCGGAAGCGGTTCTCGACGTAGGCCAGGTCGACGCGACCCTCGAACAGCTGCAGGAAGTAGGCCGTCTGCTTCGCCTGCAGCCGGTCGACGAGCACCGGATCGTCCAGGAAGTCCCTGGTCTCGGGCTGGCTGAGCAGGTGCTCGTAGAAGAGCGAGACGATCTGCGCGGTCGCCTCCTCCATCAGCGGACGCATCGCCGCCAGGCGGTCGAGCTCCTCCTCGCCGATGCGGAAGAACGCGAGCCGGGTCCGGAGCTGGTGCTCGTCGAACTGGAGCACCTCGGTCAGCGACGGGTCCACCTCACCCCCTTCGACCCGACGAGGTAACTTGGGGCGCCCCGGCGACCAACGTAGAGGCACCCGTGTCCGACCCTGCTCCCATCGATGCCCTGAGCGCCGTCACCCGCCTCTCGCGAAGGGTCGCGGACTCGGAGGACCCGACCGAGATCGCGGGAATGCTCGCCGACGCCGTCGCGGGCTCGCTCGGCGCGGTGGTCGTGGTGGTGGTGGAGATCCGGGAGGACGGCCCGGCGCTGGCGGCCGTGTGGGGCGTCGATCCGTCCGAGCTCGACCTGCCCGACGACATCGGCTCCGAGATGGGTCAGCAGATCCTGGGGCGCCTCGGGAGCGACGGTCCGATCCGGTCCTACCTCCTGACCGCGGCGGGCGGCCTGTTCGGCGGGCTGGTCGTCGCGTGGGGCGTGGACGGCGTGCCGACCGACGCGGACGCGGTCGCTGCCGCCCTGACCGACATCGCCGCCACCGGCATGGACCGTGCCTTCCGGACCGCCGAGCTCCGCCGCACGATCGACGACCTCGTCCGGTCGCGCGAAGAGCTGGCGCGCACCGCCGCCCTGCGGAGCCTCGGCCAGATGTCCGCCGTCGTGGCCCACGAGGTGAAGAACCCGCTGACCAGCATCGGCGGCGTGCTGCAGGTCCTGCGAAACCGCCAGCCCGCGGGGTCTCAGGAGCACGACCTGCTGGGCAAGCTGCTCGATCGCCTCGCCGAGCTCAACCGCATGCTCGACGAGCTCCTCTCGTTCTCGCGCCCGCGCCCGCCCGTCCGCCAGCAGGTGCACTGCTCCGCGCTGATCGGGACGGCGTTGTCGCTCTTCCGCTCCGATCCCTCGGTGACCGACGTGGAGGTGGTCACACAGATCGAGGATCACAGCGTGCGTGTCGATCAGGGGATGATCCAGCGGGTGCTCAGCAACCTCTTGATCAACGCCTCGCATGCGATGGAGGGGGTGGGCCGGATCGATCTCGGATGTGCCGTCGAGGGTGGCCAGATCGCGCTGACCGTGCGCGATCAGGGGCCCGGCGTCCCCGAGGATCAGCGCGAGCGCATCTTCGAGCCGTTCTTCACGACGAAGGTCCGTGGGACCGGCCTCGGGCTCCCGGCCTCCCGTCAGATCGCCGAGATGCACGGTGGCTCGCTGACGGTCACCTCCGCCGACGGTGGTGGCGCCTGCTTCGTCCTCCGCCTGCCCGCTGGGTGACGGGGCACAGCGCGACTGTGCGAGATGGCCCCCAGGGCCGCGAGGAGGCGCCTTCGGAGAGCTCCTGGTTGGCGCGGAACTTGCTTGCGCCGGAGCCATGACCACCTTCAGCTACGCAGGGCAGGACGGCGAGCCGGTCTCCGGGGAGCACGTGTGGCCCACCCGGATCGTCCCCGACGTCGTCGACGATCGGTACGAGGTCGACCACTACGTGGGGCGGGGCGGCATGTCGCTCGTGTACCAGGTCCGCGACCGCCGCGACGGTGGCCTGGCTGCGCTCAAGGTCCTGCGCCCGGACCTCATCCATCGGTCCGAGCTGGTCTCGAGGCTGGCGACCGAGGCCGTGACGATGGTGGTCCTCGATCACCCGCACGTGGTCCACGTCCGCGACATGGGCACCGACCCCGAGAGCGCCCTGTGGTACGTCGTCACCGACTGGGCACCCGGCGGATCGGCGAGCCTCCGCGTGAGGCGCAGCGGTCCCATCGATGCCGTCACCGCCGCGCGGTGGGGTGTGGAGCTCTGCAGCGCGCTGGCGACGGCGCACGCGCGCGGCATCTACCACCGCGACGTGAAGCCGGGGAACCTGCTGATCGGCGCGCGAGGCGAGGCGCTCCTCGCGGACTTCGGTGTGGCGCTGGTCCCCGACGCGGACAGCGAGACCGAGGCCGGCGTGACGCTCGGGACGATGAGCACCATGCCGCCCGAGCAGCGCCGCACCCCCGCCGACATCGGACCCACCGCCGACCTGTACGCGCTCGGCGCCACGCTCTACCAGGTCACCACCGGCGACAACCCGATCGACCTGTTCCTGTCGGCCGAGGGTGATCCGCGCTGGGATCGCGTCGACGCCGGCCTGCGCCCCGTGCTCTTCCGCGCCACGCGCGCCGATCCCGGCGACCGCTACGCCACGGCCCTCGACATGGCGCGGGACCTCGCGCCGATGGTCCCCGAGCCCGTCTGGGAGGAAGAGCCCTGGCTGGCGGCCTGGCTCAGGCCAGCTTCGTAGCGACGAGCCCGTCGGGACCCGTGATCACGTCGATGTCGGCGGCGAGGGCGGGCCCGATCGCGACGGTGGTGCGCGTGGGCACGCCGTGGAACTCAGTGTGCCCGGCATCGGTGACGAGCGCGGTGGGCAGCCCGCGGGCGCGGGCCTCCTCGTGGGCGCGGACCAGGTCCTCCTCGGTCTCGACGGACAGCACGATCTTCGCGAAGCGGGCGCGCGTCCAGGAGGCCATCGCCTCGTCGAGCGGGATGACCAGCCGGTCCCAGCTGCCCTCGTCGCGGTCGAGCAGGACCTTGAGCGAGGCGTGGGCGATCTGGGCGGCGATCTTGCCCTTCCGCATGTTGAGGTCCCGGCGGTAGAGCAGGACCTGCTTCGTGCCCTCGAGACAGCGGTGGTACGTCGCCTCGATCCGCTCGTCGGGCCCGAAGGTCTGGACGACGAGCAGGGAGCGCCCGTCCTCCGACGGCACGCGCCGCGCACCGTGCACCACGACACCGTCGCGCAGGACCTCGGACACCAGCGCGTCCCCGTCCACCCGGCACACGAGCGCGCTGCCGTCGGGGAGCGCCCGCGGCTCCCCGTCGACGATCATCTCGAAGGCGGTCGAGCGGGCCTCGCCGCCGGCGTCGACCCACCACACGCGGGCCGACACGCCCTGCTCGCCCCGGGTGAGGTGGTACGACCCGCGCCGCGGGACGGGCCTCGACCCGTAGACGCAGGTCGTCGGGTCGAGGATCCACAGCCCGAGGAACGGCTCGATCACGACAGCGCGTTGGCGGCGGCCCGCGTGAGCAGGTCCTGCAGGCGCTTGCCCATCGCGGCGGGCTCGCTGACCTGGCCCTCGAGCAGCAGGGCGTCGTCGTACAGCATGCGGGCGAGGAGCTCGGCGTGCTCGGTCTTGCCGGCCTGCCGCAGCCCCGCGAGGTCGCGGATCAGCGGGTGCTTGGGGTTGAGCTCGAGGATCCGCTTGGCCGGACCCATCCCCGCCTCCTGGTTCACCTGCTTGAGGATGCGCTCCATGTTCGCGGACATGCCGTCGTCGGCGTCCACCAGCACGACCGCCGAGTCCGTCAGCCGCGCCGAGGGGCGCACGTCCGCCACCTGGTCGCCGAGCAGGTCCTTGAGCCAGGGCGCGAACTCCGTGAGGTCCGCCTTCTCGACGCCCTCCTCGGCCTCCTCCTCGGGAAGGTCGAGCTGGCCGCGGGCGACGCTCTTGACGGGCATCCCGTCCACCTCGGTGAGGCTGCCGACGAACCACTCGTCGACCGCGTCGGTGAGCAGCAGCACGTCCCAGCCGCGCTTGCGGAAGGCCTCGAGGTGGGGCGACGCGAGCAGCGCCTCCCGCGACTCGCCGGCGAGGTACCACACCGTGTCCTGCGCGGGGGGCATCGCCTTGCGGTACGCGTCGAGCGACATCAGGCCCTCGCCGTCGGCGTGCGAGAGCGCGTTGAAGCGGAGCAGCGGCCGCAGCTGGTCACCGAGCTTGTTGTGCTCGTGGTACCAGCCCTCCTTGATCAGCACGCCGAAGTTCTTCCAGAACTCCTCGTAGGTCGGGGCCTCACCGTCCTCGGGAGCCTCCTGCGCGGCCCACTCACCGAGCTCCTTGAGCACCCGCTTGACCAGCAGGTCGCGGATCTTGCGGACCACCGCCGTCTTCTGGACCATCTCCCGGCTCACGTTGAGCGGGATGTCCTCGCTGTCGACGACGCCCCGCAGGAAGCGGAGCCAGTCGGGCAGGAGCTCCTTGGCGTGGTCGTCGATGAGCACGCGGCGGGCGTAGAGCTTGGGGCCCTTGACCGCGTCCGGCTGGAACAGGTCCCACGGGCGGTTGCGCGGCACGAACAGCATCGCGCTGATCTGCAGCGGGCTGTCGACCTGCAGGTGCACCCGGCGCGCCGGGTCCTGCCAGTCGGTCGCGACCGTCCGGTAGAAGGTGGCCGCCTCCTCGTCGGTCACCTGGCTCGGCGGCTCGTGCCACAGCGCCTTTCCGGCGTTCGCCTGCTCGCCGTTGACGAGGATGGGGTGGGCCAGGAAGTTGCTGTGCTTCTTGACGATGGACTTGAGCTTGAAGTCCTCGAGGAACTCGCCCGCGTCCTCGCGCAGGTGCAGCGTGATCGAGGTCCCCCGGTCGGTCCTCGAGCCCGCCGACACCTGGAAGCTCCCCTGCCCCTCGCTCTCCCAGTGCACCGGCGCGGCGTCGGGCTCGGCGGAGAGCGACTCCACCACCACGCGGTCCGCGACCATGAACGCCGAGTAGAACCCGAGGCCGAACTGCCCGATCAGCTTGGGCGCGCTGGTGCCCGCGTCCTTCAGTTGCTCGAGGAAGGCCTTGGTGCCGGAGCGCGCGATCGTGCCGAGGTGCTCGACCGCGTCGTGCTCCGTCAGGCCGATCCCGTCGTCCTCGATGGTCAGGGTGCGGGCGTCCTTGTCGAAGTCGACCCGAACGCCGGCCGGGTCGTGGGCCGCCGGACGGAGGTCCTTGCGCGTCAGCTCGAGGAAGCGGACCTTGTCCAGCGCGTCCGCCGCGTTCGAGACCAGCTCGCGCAGGAACACCTCGCGGTCGGAGTAGACCGAGTGGATCATCAGGTTCAGGAGCTGCTGGACCTCGGCCTTGAAGCCGTGCTCGATGCTCATGGGGTCCCCCTGGATGGCTTGCGGACGGATGGCTAATCACGCATCCTGCGTGGGCAACCGGGAGGGTCGTGATGCGGTGGTGGTGGGTGTCTGCAGCAATCCTGACCGCGTGCGGGACCGTCGTCGACGAAGACACCTTCCTCGACCAGTACCCCGAGGACATCTGCCAGCGCGCCATCGCCTGCCTGTGGCCCGACACGCCGAAGGACCTGTCGGCGTGCATGGACCAGCGCCGCGCCTGGTTCGACCAGTACGACGACTGCACGTACGACCCGAGCTCGGGCGGCGACTGCATCGCCGAGGTCCGCGAGCTGTCCTGCGACTCGCTGGAGTACCGGTTCCCGGACACGAACCCGGGCTCCTGCAACTTCGTCTACGTCTGCCAATACTCCACCTACTGAGGACCTCCGTGGACCCCCTCCTCTCCCGCTTCCTGGCCTTCCTCGATGCTTCCCCGACGCCGCTGCACGCCGTGCACACCACCGCCGCACGCCTGACGGCCGAGGGGTACGAGCGCATCGACGAGTCCGCCCCCGCCTTCGAACGCCCACCGGGGTTCCGCGGCTTCGTGGTCCGCGAGGGCAGCCTGTTCGCTGTCCGCGTCGGGACGAAGCGTCCTCGGGAGGCTGGCTTCCGCGTCGTCGCCGCGCACACCGACAGCCCCAACCTCCGGGTGAAGCCCAACCCGGTCCTCAAGAGCAACGGGTACGTCCGGCTCGGCGTGGAGCCGTACGGCGGTCTGCAGATCGCGACCTGGGTGGACCGCGACCTCGGGCTGGCGGGCGCGGTCTACGTCCGGGACGGCCAGGGCTTCCGCCCGGTGCTGATCGACGTGCGCAGGCCGATCCTGCGCGTCCCGACCCTCGCCATCCACCTCAACCGTGGCGTGAACGACGACGGCCTGAAGCTGAACAAGCAGAAGGAGCTGCCCGCGCTCTTCGCCCAGGAGGTCGCCGCCGAGGCGGACCCGCTGCGTGCCCTGCTCGCCGCCGAGGCCGCCGTGGAGCCCGCGGACATCCTGACCTGGGACCTGTCGCTGTACGACCTCGTCCCCGCCGCGCTCGGCGGCGCGAACGGCGAGTTCGTGTTCTCGGGCCGGCTCGACAACCTCGGGTCCTGCCACGCGGGTCTCGAGGCGCTGGTGTCCGCCGAAGAGGCCGAGCAGACCGCGGTCCTCGCCCTGTTCGACCACGAGGAGATCGGCAGCCAGAGCCACCGGGGCGCCGACTCGCGCGCGCTGGCGAGCTTCCTGTCGGGCGTGGGCGGCGCGGACGGCCTGGAGCAGGCGCTGGCGCGGACGTGGCTCCTGTCCTCGGACATGGCACACGCGATCCACCCGGCGTACGCCGACAAGTCGGAGCCCGAGCACGCGCCGCGGATGAACGCCGGCCCCGCGATCAAGCAGAACGTCAACGTGCGGTACACCTCGGAGGGCGCGACGACCGCGGCCTTCGTGCTGCTCTGCGAGCGCCTCGGCGTCCCCTACCAGTGGTACGTCCACCGCTCCGACCTGGCGTGCGGGTCGACGGTCGGCCCCATGCTCTCGGCGCAGCTCGGCGTGCGGGCGCTCGACGTGGGCAACCCGATGCTGTCGATGCACAGCTCGCGCGAGCAGTGCGGCTCCCGCGACCACGCGCACATGGTGAAGGCGATGACGGGCTTCTTCGGCCTGGTCTAGCGAACCGGGACGAGACCGGCCGGGAGGTGCTCGGGGACGCGCCAGATCCCGACCTGCACCCGGTCGCCGCCGTTCGTGAGCCACATCCCGTCGCCCTCGGGCCGCGGGAGCCACACCGTCGAGCCCCACACGGGCGTCTCCCCCGTGATCTCCACGCGGTAGTCGCCGGGGGGCATGGCAGGCAGGTGGAACAGGTCCGCGGACGGGCGCACCAGCACGCTCATCCCCTCCTCCGTCGTCAGCACCAGCCGGTTCGCCCAGGGTGCCGCCTCCCGCAGGTCCAGGTCCGGGCCCTCCGGCGACCAGCGCAGCGCAGCGTCGATCCCGTCGCGCGCCACGTGCACCGGCGCGATCGGCCGGTCGCCGCACTGCCCGCCGACCCACACGGCCCCACGCCCGTTGCCGGACCAGCGCCCGGGCCCGGAGGGGGTCGCGCGCACCCCGTCCACCCAGGTCGCGCAGTCCGCGGGCAGCTCGGAGCCATCGGCGGACGCCAGGCGGATGTCGATCTCGCGACCCGACGGCCACAGCTCGATCCGCTGGTCGCGGTCGTCGGGGACCAGCTCGCGATCCGGCGACACGCACCGCGCCTCGGGTGCGGTCTTGGGCGCCTGCAGCTCGAGGTCGCGCCCCGGCTCGCACGCGGCCTCCACCACCGGCGTCAGCCCGCCCTGCTCGGGCCAGGTCAGGCGCAGGTCGCAGGCGGCATCCGAGGGGCAGCGCACCACCACCTCACGCAGGATGGGCAGCCGCAGCTCGTGCGCACCGGACGTGGCCGGCATCCGCCAGCCCACGCCCCCGAACGTGAACACCGCCTCCTTCGCCGGCGGGAGCGAGAACGCGCCCTCGGAGTCCGTCTGCGCCTCCGCGCGGCCCGCGCGCACGGGGACCGACGCCAGCGGCGTTCCGGTGAACGAGGTCAGGTGTCCGGTGAAGGCGTCGCCTCCACACGCGACGAGCAAGGTGGCCCACATGCGATCCCCGGTGTAGTCCGACGCATGGCAGACGGCGAGCGGGTGGTGAGCGCCGGGTTCCGCGACCGCGTGGTGGAGCGGGTCCGCGACGTGCCCGAGGGGCGGGTGACGACGTACGGGGACGTCGCGGCGGCGCTGGGTAGCCCGCGGGTCGCGCGACACGTGGGGTGGGCGCTGGCGGCGCTGCCCGAGGACGACGAGGAGACGCCGTGGCACCGGGTGATCAACGCCCGCGGCACGATCAGCGACCGCGGCGACACGGGGCGCGCCGCGCTGCAACGGGCGCTCCTGGAGGCGGAGGGGATCGTGTTCGACGCGGCGGGCCGGGTGGACCTGCGGGTGTGCCGGCACGTGCACCGGCTCGACTGACGAGCGGACTGCCGCGGGCTGCGGGCCGCGCCAGGGGGACCGGAGGGCGGCCGCCAGGCCGGTCCCGCCCGGAGGGCGGACGGAGGCCGAAGGGCCGACCCCGCAGGGGACCCGGTGCCCCGAAGGGGCAGGCGCCCAGAGGGGCCCCGAGCCCGAAGCCGTAGCCCGTACCTACCGTTCCGCGAGTACCAACAGACTCGCGCCCCCCAACCAGCGCACGGTCAGATCCGGAGCCAGCACGCTCCCCCAGCGTCGCAGCGCTCCCAGCCTCGAGCGTGGCGGCGTGATCCGGTCGTAGCGGACGTGTCGGGGGACCAGCCCCGCGTCGCGGACCGTGGCCAGCGCGAGCTCGCGGTTCCAGGCGTGCAGGTGGCCGTAGCGCTCGCGGAAGCCCTGCAGGCGGGCCGGACGCACGACGTCGAGCACCGAGAGGTCCAGGGGCAATCGGAGCAGCAGCGTGGGCGCGTGGGTGGCGGCCGCGCGGAGGAAGGCCACCGGATCGGGGACGTGCTCGGCGACGTCGACCACCAGCAGCAGATCGCACCGCCGCTCCGACGCCAGCAGGTCACCCTCGACGAAGGAGAGTCCGGGTGCCGCGGCCTTCGCCCGGCGGATCGCCTCCCCCGCGATGTCCCAGCCCTCCCACCGGGTCTCGGGCAGGTGCGGGCCGAGCTCGTCGCGCAGGTGACGCAGCACGCCGCCCGCCCCGCAGCCGAGATCGACGACGTCGCGCGGGCGGAGGTCCAGGTCGCGCATCAGCGCCGCGATCCCACGGGCCTTGGGCTTCGCGTCCGCCTCGTGCCAGTCCGGGTTGTCGACGGCGTAGGCGCCGCTGCGGTACCGCTCGCTCACATCGACTCGACGACGGCGGCGAACAGGCCGGAGCACATCGCGAAGCCCAGAGCGAGCAGCGCGACCAGGCACCCGAACGGGTTGAGCTGCGCCTGGACCCGCGGGTTGCCGACCTCCACCGCCGGCGGCGCCGAGGGCAGCGTGCGCTCGAGCGAGCCGGTCTCCACGATGATGGCCTGGGGTGGGAGCACCGGCGTCGTCGGCGCGAGCCCCTCGGCGCGCTTCACCGCCGTCCCCACCGCCATCACCTCCACCAGGCCCTGCCCGATCTCGCGGATGGAGAGCTTGTTGCCGATGACCTGCTCCGCGCCGAAGCTGGCCGCCTCCTTCTTGAGCAGCTCGACGCAGTTGTGACGTGCGTCGTAGACCATCGAGGTCAGCTCCGGGATCTCACCGCGCACCATGCCGCGCAGGGAGCTCCCCCAGCCGCCCACGACGCCGAGGCTGTACACGCTCGTGGCCATCACGAGCTGCACCGGCGCCATCCCGATGGCCGCGAGGTTCCACAGCTCCTCGCCGGTCAGCTCGCTCGTGATCACGTCGTCGGGCTTGCTCGGCTTGGGGAGGCCGGGGTGGCTCGCCGCGGTGCCCGTCATCAGGAGCTCGACCGCGCCCGCCTGCTGGAACGGCTGCAGCCGGATGACCACGTCCACCACCGCGTTCGCGCCGGCGTCGAACGCCTCCTTGCGCAGCCGCTGGAGCGCGAGGTGGCGGATCTGGTTGTACATGTTCGAGAACTCGCGGACCTCGCCGCGCGCCATCGTCCGCAGGTTGCCGGTGAACGACCGGCCGATGCCCAGCGCGTACGCCACGTTGCCCATCGCGAAGCGCACGGGGACGTAGCCGGCGTCGAGGTGGCAGTACATCTCCATGCCCGAGGCCGACGTCGTGAACGGGCTGTCGGGCGGGCTGTCCGACGACAGCGCCGTGCCCTGGCTCAGGAACTCGAGGTACCCCGCGAAGTGGCGCAGCTCGCTGACCACGGAGGTGACGCCGGCGGCGTGCTGCTGACCGGCCTCCTTGACCATGCGCTCGATCGCGAGGTGCCGGCCCTCGCTGATGAGGGAGGTCACGTTCTTCAGCTCGCCGCCCGACAGCCCGCGCACGCCCGCCGCGAGCCCGCCCACGAAGCCGAGCGACACGACGCTGTTCCCGACGACGAGCTCGCCCGGCCGGTACCCCTTCTGGTGCAGGCACCAGATCTCGTTGCCCGACATGCCCGAGACGAACATCGCTCCTCCCGGGTCCCCCCTCACACGAGCGCCCCGCTCACGGTAGGGTGGGCGCGTGCACGCCACCCCACCCCGTCTTCTCCTGACCGCCACCCTGCTCTGCGCCACGCCCGCCTGGGCCGGGGGGTACTTCTACTCGGACTCCGGCATCGTCGCGACGGGCCGCGGAGGCGCGTTCGTGGCGGGCGCCACCGGTCAGTTCGCGCAGTACTACAACCCCGCCGGCCTCATCCGCGTCGACCGCCCGACCGTGACGCTCGGTTGGAGCGGCGTCCAGCAGAACGTGAGCTTCTCCCGCCTGAAGGACGACGGCACGTTCTACGACCCCGCGGTGAACCAGGCCGCGCCGTTCTCCGTGCCCGAGCTCGGCTTCACCACGCCGATCGGGCAGCGGGTGGGCTTCGCGTTCGGGTTCTACAGCCCGTTCGCGCCGAGCTCGGAGTACGACGAGGAGGGTCCCCAGCGGTACTCCATCAAGGACACGCTGGTCTAACAGTTCTCCGTCGGCCCGTCGGTCGCGGTCCAGCTCCACCCGATGCTCACGCTCGGGCTCGGGCTGCAGTGGCAGTACCTTCAGGTCGGCGAGACCGTCGACGTCACGCTGACCGGCATCGACGACGCCGCGGGCGACGTGGCGGTCGAGGCGGGTGTGGTGGACCCGTTCACGCCGAACCTCAACGCCGGCCTGCTGTTCGAGCCGCACCCGATGATCTCGTTCGGCGCCTCGATCCAGCCGCCGACGACGTTCGAGGCGCGCGGGAACCTGGCGCTCGACTTCGACGGCAACAGCCTCGCGATGGTCGCGTTCAGCGAGACCCGGTACGACGACGAGGACGTGGCGCTGAACATCGGCATCCCCTGGGTGGTGCGCGCGGGCGTCGCGGTCCGCCCGATCGAGCGGCTGGAGATCGAGCTCGCGACGGTCTGGCAGGACTGGTCCTCGCTCGACGACATCCTCATCCAGGACATCGACATCGAGATCCAGTCGGACAGCCCGCTCGTGCCCGAGGATCAGCGGACGGTCGACGACACGATCGCGCTGCCCGCGGGCCTGCGGGACACGGTCTCGCTGCGGCTGGGTGCGGAGGCGCGGGTGCACGAGCTGCTGGCGGTGCGCGCGGGCGGCTTCTGGGAGAGCGCCGCGCTCGCGGAGGACGAGGTCAGCGTGGCGCTCGTGGACACGCCGAAGACGCAGATCGGGTGCGGCGCCTCGGGCTTCTTCGCCGACGAGCACTTCCGGCTGGACGCGAGCTTCGCCTGGCTCTTCTTCCAGAGTCTGGAGATCCGGGACAGCACCGTGAAGCAGATCGACGCGGGCGTCTTCGATACGACGATCCCGTTGGTCGTCGGCAACGGCGACCTGAAGAGCCACGGATGGATCGTGGGCGTCGCGGGCTCGGCGAGCTTCGGGCCCCACCGACGGAGCGAGTGATGAGTGACGTGCAGCCCGTGCCGGCCTTGATCATCGGGGGCTTCCTGGGGTCGGGCAAGACGACGCTGGTGGACCACCTCCTGCGCGAGGCGCAGCGCGATGGCGTCCGCCTGGCGGTGGTGAGCAACGAGTTCGGCGACACGGGCATCGACAAGGCCCTGCTGGACGCAGGCGAGGACGGCTTCGTGGAGCTCGACGGCGGCTGTGTCTGCTGCCGGCTGTCGGACGCGCTGCCGGAGACGGTGTCGACCTTGCTCTCGAAGGCCCGCCCCGACCGGCTGGTGCTCGAGTGCAGCGGGCTCGCGATGCCGTCGGACGTGATGGTGCAGTTCTGGCGGCAGCCGCTCCGCTCGCTCACGAGCGACGTGGTGGCGGTCGTGGTGGTCGACGCCGAGCGCGCCTCCTCGGACGAGGAGCCCGACGAGACCTTCGTGGGCCAGCTCTCGGACACGGATCTGGTGCTGCTCAACAAGTGCGATCTGGTGGGCGAGGACGCGCTGGTCCGCGCGCGGGCGCTGGTGGACGAGCTCACCGGCGGCCGCCCCATCCTCGAGTCCGTGCGGTCCAGGGTCGACGCGGACCTGCTCTTCCCGCCCGATCCCGAGGGCCTGCGCGCCCGCCGCGACGCCCACGACCACCACCACGACCACCCGCACGACCACGACCGCTACGGCACCGAGGAGCTGACGTTCACCGAGGAGCTCGGCGAGCGCGAGCTGATCGATCGGATCGTGGCGCTCGGTGCCCTGAGGGCCAAGGGTTTCGTCCGCACGCCCAAGGGGCTGCGCGTGGTCCAGGGTGTGGGCAGCCGCGTGGAGGTCACACCGCCCACGAAGCCCGTCCCGGAGCACCTCGTCGGCAAGGTCGTCGTCATCCGGCGGAAGTGAGGACGTCCATGCGCAGGATCGTGGCGGTGACAGTGGTGGCGGCGCTGGCGAGCCTGGCCTGTGGGGGGCGGGCGGGCGGCCTGCCCACACGCCCGGTCGCCGAGCCGGGCCCGGAGGTCATGGTCATCGTGGCGGCGCGGGATCTGTACCAGGGGGTCCCCATCACGGAGGAGGACATCTACGCCATCCAGATCGCCGTCGACTACCTCCCCGAGGGGGTGTTCCTGAGCCCCGAGCACGTGGTCGACCGCGTCCCCACGACGCGCATCCTGGCCAACGAGCTGGTGCGGTACGAGCTCCTGTCGGCTCCCGAGGTGGGTTCGGGCCCTTCCGACATCGTCCCGGCGGGGATGCGCGTGGTGGAGGTGCCGACGCACGGCGCAGTGCTCCGCGGGGGCGCGTACGTCGACACGTGGGTCACCCCCGACGGCCAACCCCCGTGCACCATCCTGCAGGCCGTCTTCGTGGTGGCGCTCGACGGCGAGCTGGTGGGGCCGGACCGGGCGTCGTCGAGGGCGGGACTCCTGGTGTCGGAGGATCAGGCCCTGGAGCTCGGCGCCGCCGCCCGTCAACCCAGCTTCCGCCTGACGACCCGTCAGGAGCAGGACACGGTCTTCCACGAGGAGCTCGTGTGCTCCTCCTGATCACGGCCGCCTTCGCCCAGGAGTCCGATCTGGTGACCGTCGTCACGGCGAGTCGGACGCTCGAGCCCGGGATCCCGATCACTGCGGATGACGTCTACCTCGCGCTGCTCCCGAGCAGGTACGTGCCAGATCACACCTTCTCCAACCTGGACCAGGCGATCCTGCGGATCCCCTTCGAGCCCATCGTGGCCCACGCGCCGGTGAGGGAGGAGCGCCTCGTCGATCCGAGCGTCCGGAGCGGGCTGGACGCGCTCACCCCGCGAGGCCTCCAGCGCGTGCGGGTGGTGCTCCACTCCCCGTCCCGTCTCGTCCAGCCCCTCGACCTGGTGGACGTGGCGCGCATCGACGCGAGTGGAGGGTGCCTGCTGGGTGCGATGGTCCACGTGACGGCGGGCGAGCACGCGGACGGCTCGCTCGACACGCGGTTGTGGGACGAGCCGCGTCCGTACGTCGCGCTGCACCTGGTCGCGGAGCCGACCGTCGCCGCCCGGATCGCCGCCACCCCTACCGCCGACCTCGACCTCTGGCTGCGCAATCGCATCGACGTGGCACCGCCCACCGTCCCGTCCTGTAGGACCGACTGACTCGGAGGATCTGATGGACGGCAACCACCCACCCGCGCGCCGCGGCCTGCCGCTCGGCGTGCGCCTGTTCCTGGCGATGGGCATCCCCTACGGTCTGGTGATGGGCCTGCTGTTCGCATCGATCGGCGTGTTCGACGCGATCTCGAGCGGCGGCTCGCTGATCGCGCCGGCGGCGACGGGGATGGGCGTCGGCCTCGGCGCGGGCTTGTTCTACGGCGCGGTCATGGCCCTGTGGGCGACGATGTTCCAGGCAACCGGCATGACCAGGCACGGGGCCCAGCGCATGCCGACCAACAGCACCGTCCACCAGCGTTGGCGCCTGGCGGTGCCCGCCGACCCCGTGGCTGTCCTGGCGGCGGCGCGGAGGGTCCTCGAAGAGCGAGGCGTGGCCGCGGTCCTCGAGGAGGGCCCCGACCGGCTGACCGTGCGCACGCGGGTCGGCATGCGGTCGTGGGGCGAGATCGTGTCGGTGGAGGTCCAGGCGGCGGGTTCCGAGACACTGGTCGAGATCGCCAGCCGCCCTCGCCTGTGGACGACGATGGTGGACGGCGGGCGCAACAACGACAACGTGACCGCGGTGGCCGACGCCGTCGTGGACGTGGAGGCGGTCGAGGAACCGCAGGGCGGCCAGGCGGGCGGGACGCGCTCGCGAGCGACCGGGGCGGCCCGCGCCCGGGACGCGCAGTGAGTCTCATCCCTGATGACCCGTGAGCGGCAGGCGCCATCACCCCTCGCACGACCAGGCCGACCACGAATCCAAGGGACGGACCGGTCACCTCGCCGGACGTCGAGGCTGACGTCGGCGCAGCGCGGCTGCGACCAACGGCAGGAGGCCAAGGGAAGACCTCGGCGCGCCGGGCGAGGCGCATCCACACCCACGACCCTCGCTCACCACGTCCGGCTTCGTGTCGGCATCGGTGTCCGTGTCCGTGTCCGTGTCGGAATCGGTGTCGGTGTCGGTGTCGGTGTCGGTGTCGGCGTCCGCCTGGCCCGAATCGCCCGTGTGGGTGAGGCCGGTGTCGCCCGTCGCCATCCCGGTGTCTCCCGTCGCCAGCCCGGTGTCACCGGTCTCCCCGGTGTGTGGGGTCGCGGCATCGGCCCGGTTCGGATCGGTCCCCCCACCCACCTCGTCGCCGTCGGTGCGGCCGTCGCCGTCGGTGTCGGCCACCGTCGGGTCGGTGCCCAGCACCAGCTCTTCGGCGTCGCTCAGGCCGTCGCCGTCGGTGTCGGCGCTGGTGAGCGAGGTGCCGGCGCGGGCCTCGATCCCATCGGAGAGCCCATCGCCGTCGGTGTCGGGGTTCCCCACCTGCCCGCCGAGCCCCGCCTCCTGGGCGTCGGGCAGCCCGTCGGCATCGACGTCGACTGGATCGTCGCCCGCGGTGAGGGGATCGGTGCCGGCCAGCACTTCGGCCAGATCGTTCGCGCCTCCCCCGTCGGTGTCGGGGCTCAGCGGGTCGGTGTTCCGCCACGCCTCCTCACCGTCGGAGAGCCCGTCACCGTCGGTGTCGCTGGGCGCCTCCTCCAGGGTCACGCCGTCCTGGTACCCGGACACGTCGAGCCGGCAGGCGCCCAGTTCCAGACCTCGGACCCAGATCCGCCCCCCGCCGCCGTCGCCCCCGCCGCCCAGGTACGAGTAGCCGAGGTCCCGAGCGCCCAGGCCACCACCGGCCAGGAGGTCACCGCGGCAAGCCCCGAACCCCGCCGACACGATGACCCCGCCGCCCGACCCGCCTCCGCCTCCGCCCTCGTAGTAGCGGAACGCGCCGTCGCCACCCGACACGTCGATCGTCGCGCCCCGCTCGAAGACCAGCTCGCCCCCCACCGACAACATCACCGCGCCTCCGCCTCCGCCTCCCGGTGCGTACCCGGCCGGACGCAGGTCGGAGCCGGCCGAGCCACCTTCCAGGCGGTGGCGGAGGTCGCCGTAGGGCAATCCCCCGGACGTGCCGCCCTCGGACGGACCGCCCGCCCCGCCGAAACCGGCACCCGACCCACCGTAGTCGGTTCCGTGGCCTTCACCGGGGCCCGATCCCCTGGGCCATCCGCCACCACCGGGGGCCATCCCGACGGCGGTGGCGTCGATGCGGGCTCCCAGCTGCATCGCGTCGACCGCGAGCAGGGCCAGCGGGCGGGTACCGGTGACCGTCACGTCGTGCGTCACGATCGCGTTGTCGAACGCGAACACGGCCATCCCGTAGACCACCTCGCCCACCCAGTCGTCGCCAACGCTGTCGGTCCAGGTCAATGCGTCCGTGTCGACCACCACCGGGCCCGCGGTCACCAGGTCACCGAGGGACGCCACCGATCGCGGATCGAGGACGGCGTCGTGCGCGGGGTCGGTGCCCAGCGCCACCTCGTCCCCGTCGGTCACGCCGTCCCCGTCGGTGTCGACCACCAGCGGGTCGGCGCCGTACGCCGGTTCGTCGCCATCGGAGAGTCCGTCGCCGTCGGTGTCGCGGCGCGAGGGGTCGGTCTCGCCCGGGTCCACCACCCCGTCGTGGTCGGCGTCCTCGTCGCCGTCCGACAGGCCGTCGTCGTCACGGTCGCGGTCGGTGGGCCGGGCGTCGATGCCGTCGAGGAGGCCATCGCCGTCGGTGTCCTGGAGCAGTGGCGAGGTCCCCGCGGCCCACTCGGCCCCATCGTCCACGCCGTCCCCGTCCGAGTCCGCGTTGGTCGGCGAGGTCCCGAGCACCCCTTCGGCAACGTCCGACAACCCGTCGCGGTCGGTGTCCGGGAGGTCGTCGAGCGGGTCGTCGGGGTCCGTGCCGTCGAGCGCCTCGGCGCCGTCGCCGATGCCGCCGCCGTCACGGTCGGCCACTGACGGCGCGGGATCGTCCCCGTCGAGGACGCCGTCCCCGTCGGTGTCGGGGTTCAGCGGATCGGTCCCCACCTCCACCACCAGGCCGTCCCCGTCGAGGTCGAGCTGGGCCAGCGTCCCGGGCTGGCCGGGGTTCGCAGCGGTCGGTCCGCCCCCGCCGTGCAGGTCGAGGTCACAGCTGATCCAGTCGGTCAAGCCGATGCCCACCACGGCGCCGCCGCCGCCACCACCTGCGCCCACGCCCCGCTGGCGCTCGGTGCCCACGTCCCCACCACCCGCCAGGATCACGCCCGTGCACTTGCCGCCTCGGCCGTGCAGCAACAGCCCACCCCCCGACCCGCCACCGCCAGCTGGATCCAGCCCTCGGGCGCCGCGCAGGTCGATCCGTCCAGGCCACGAGACGTCGAGTCGTCCGACGGCGCCCAGCTCGACGCCGCCCCCACCGCCTCCCCCGGGGCCGTCCGCCACCGAGTAGCCCTTCGGGGCCCAGGTGCCCTGACCTCCGCCAGATCCTCCGGTGAGCACCGTGACGAGGTCGGCGTAGGGGGATCCGCCGAGGGTCCCCCGCGTCGTCGCGCCGCCACCCCCGCCGTGACCCGCACCGCCACCCGCGCTGTCGTAGAACTGTGTCCCTCCACCCCCCGGGCCCTCCCCGCGTCGCCCGAGGTAGAGACCGCCATCACCGCCCGCACCGCCCCCCGGCCCCGGCGTCTGACCCACGGCCGCCGCGTCGAGGGTGCCGCGCAGCACCAGATCGGACAGCGACAACAAGGCCAACGGGCGGCTCCCGTGGACTCGGATGGTGCCGGTCAGGTCGACCCCGTCGAACACGAACACCGCCACGCCTCCCGCGTCGACGCCGGTGAAGCTGCCACCACCCGCGGGCTGCCAGGTCAGGGCGTCCGTGTCGACGTCGGCGTCCTGGTCGGGGAGAAGGCCCGACGAGGTGAAGGAGCTCGGATCGAGCGGTGCGGCGGCGGCGCACAGGACCAGCGTGACCATCATCTCGGGACTCCGACCGGCGGAACCCCGCCTCCCGGACTCTACTCTGCCGCGGCCCGGGTAGACTCGTCGGTCGGAGGGGCCGAGGTGCGGTGGTGGCTGGGAGCAGGGCTGGCGGTCGTGGCCTGGTCGTCGCTGCGATTCGCGGGGCTCGACACGCTGGCGCTGGTCTGCAAGCCCGTGCCCGTCGGGCTGCTCGCAGTCCTCGTGTTCCTGCACGGCCGCGCGCCCGGCGCCCGATGGCTGGCGCTCGCGTTGGCTGTCGACGCCGTGGCCGACGGGGTGATCGAGGTCGTGTTCCTCTGGGGGCTCGCCATCTTCCTCGTCGGCCACCTCGCGAGGATCGTGTCGTTCACCCTCGATCGCCCCGGGTGGGCCCCCGCGCGGGCGCTGCCGTTCCTGGCGATCGTGCTGGGCGTCGGCGCCGTGGTCGTGCCCACCGCGGGGCCGCTCGGACCACCCATCGCGCTCTACGCCGCGACCATCGGCACCATGGGCTGGCGGGCCGCGGCACGAGCGGGATCGAGCCCCGACGCATGGATCGGGCTCGCCGGCGCGCTGCTCTTCCTCCTCAGTGACACCCTCATCGCCGTCAACCGATTCCTCGTGCCGCTCCCTGCCGCGACGGTGTGGGTGATGAGCACGTACTGGGGCGCCCAGGCGCTGCTCGCCCGCTCGGCACTCGGGGACGGTTGGGAAGCGAGCACCCCACGGGCGTGACCTCTCCGGAGACTACTCACCCACGACGAGGAGGAAGGATGGCACGGTCGAGCCGTTGGCGCGCGACGCCAGAGAGCTGGGCGGCGGCCGCCCGGTGACGTTCGAGCTCCCCCCGTGCTGCGCGGAGCATGTCCTCCGATTGCGTCAGACACTCTCCGTCCGCCGGGTCACAGCTCGTCTCGGCGGGCGTGGTCCAGTCGCCGCCGACCTCGAAGCGACCGCCCTCGTACCGCCCCACGGTACAGGAACCGCTGCCGCCGGGCGTCACGCCCGACCAGGTCACTCGAAACTGCGTTCCCACCGCATCCACGACGCACGTCGAGCCCGACGACGAGCTCGTGGCGGCCGAGAACAACCCGTCGTGGACATCCACCGCGCGAAGGCCGATGCCCCAACAGGACATGGGAGCATCGAGCGACATCAGCCCGGCCCGGGAGGTCACGGCCGTCTCCAGTCCGCCTGCATTGCACAGGACGTACCCAGGGTGATCGATCGCCACCTCCGACCACGCCCGCAGTGCCTCGTCGACGGCATGGGTCACCGCCTCTGAGGGATCCTCGGTCCGCGGCTCGGCAGGCTCGTGATCGGATGGTGCTCCTGGTCCTGGCATCGCGGTGTCCGGCCCTTCGACGTTGTTCGTCGTGGGGGCGACGCGCCGAAACGCCAGGAGGGAGAGTCCACCCACGAGCAGGGACAGCACGGCCACCAGCCATCGTCGACGGCCGGGTGCGGGGCGGTCTCGAACGATCATCGAACGACCGTATCCCAGCTACCGAGCGGCGACAGTCGCATCGGTGTAGGCTCGATGCTCCACTTGGGAGTCTCCATGCCCCGCCTCACACCCGTGCTCGCCGTTGCGCTGCTGTTCCCGGACCTGGCGCTGGCCACACGGGTGCCCGTGCTGGAAGGTCAGTGTGATCTGACGCCTGCGGGGGTCACGAGCGCGGAGGGCATCACGTACAACCCGGCGGCCGGGTTCGCGGTCCTGAGCGGCACCACGGTGGTCTTCGTGGACGCGTCGTGCAACGTCACCCACCCCTCTTTCTCGACGTCGGCCTTCAGCACCAACCCGTTGGGCATCGCGTGGGCCTCGGACCTCGGCGAGTACGCCTTCGCCGACCGCAGCGCCAACGAGCTGTACTTCGCGAACGACACCGGCCAGACGACGGGCCACTGCGACCTGGCGACCGCGGGCGTGTCCCAACCCTCGGGGGTCACCCGCGACGTCGCGCACGGCGTGTTCGTCGTGACCGACAGTCAGCAGGGCCGGGCTGTGGTGGTGGACGACAGCAACCGGGTCGGCGGGACCTGTCACGTGGTGACCACCCTCGGCGTGAACGCCGGGTGCGTCGACGTGACCATGGCGCCGAACGGGGACGTGGCCTTCGTCCGCGAGAGCCAGGTGAGGATGATGGACGCCACGCAACGGTTCGTGGACTCGTTCGACCTGAACCGGACCCCCGGCTACGATGACGCCCTGGTCTGGGACCCCGCCGCGGACGACCGGGTGCTGGTGGCGAACGGCCACACGCTGTTTCGCCTCGACATCCGCGGCACGATCGAGACCGCGTGCACCTTCCCCGGCATCACGGCGATGGGCGTGTCGGCGGGTCCAGCGCCCGAGCAGCTCCTGATCGCGGACGACCAGGGGCACAACGTGATGCTCGTCTCCACCAGGACCTGCACGCAGATCGGCGCGGTCGGCGTGCAGGCGGCGGGCGTCGGGAACATGGCGGATGCAGCCTGGGACGCCGCCACGGGCGAGATCGTGGTCGCCGATCCCCAACACAACGCCCTGTTCTTCCTGGATGGCACCACCGGCGCCCTGCACTCCCGCTGCGACCTCGACGGCACCACCGTCGACGTCCCCACCGGTGTCGACGTGATCCCCGAGCTCGACCTGATCGCCGTGACGTCGGCCACCACCGGCGCCTGGGCGCTCCTCGACCGCTCCTGCGCCATCGTCCACTCCCGGAGCGCGTCCGCGCTCGAGGACAAGTCTGACCGCCTCCGCGACCCCACCGACGTGGCCTGGCTCCCAGCGACGGGCCACTTCGTCGTCGGCGGCACCAACACCCTCGGACTGGTGGACGTCGAGGGCGCCCAGCGCGCGTTCTTCACCGCCGAGGGCTACGGCTCCGGCGCGTCGGGCATCGCGCCGGACGCCGCCGATCCGCTCGGGCTCTACCTGATGAACGGCGGCACCCTCGCGCACGCCGTCCTGCCGTTCCTCGCGGAGAACCCCGGCGCGTCGGGGCGCTTCACGTCACCGACCGCGACCGTCTACCTCTGGGACCGCGGCGATGGTCGGGTGACGGGGACGGCGCTCGTCGGCGGCGACACCCTGCCCCTGTTCGGCCAGCTGTCGGGTGCTGGCGGATCGCTGATCATCGGGACCGAGACCGGCGCCGGCCAGCCACTCGTCGTACAGGTGAGCGTGTCTGCGGACTTCTCGACGCTGACCGCCCCTCCCCCGATCGGTGTGCTCCGCCGAGGCTGATCAGCGACCGGTGAAGGTGGCCTCTCGGCGTTCGAGGAAGCTCCGGACCCCTTCGGCGGCGTCCTCGCCGTCGCGGCGGCGGGTCCTTCGGCCCGAGCGACCCTCGCGTTGGCGAGCGTGCCCTGCACGCCGAGCACGCCACGGCCTGTGTGACGTCCCGGGCCGTTTGCACACCCACAAGCGGGAGGGCGCATGTGGACGATGATCTTCGCGGTGGTGTGGACGGCGCGGGCAGCCCCGACCGAGGTTCCCGACGCGCTCCGGGTGCCGGACAGCGCGGCGCTGATGGAGCGCCATCCGGCTTCGGGCGTGCAGATCTACGCCTGCAACGAGGTCGCGGGTAGCTGGACCTGGACCCACCTCCGCCCGGAGGCCACGCTGGTGGACGCTGACGGGCACGCTGTCGGTCACCACGGAGCAGGCCCGACCTGGTCGCTGGACGACGGCGGCTCGGTGGTGGGACGCAAGCTCGCCCAGGCCGAGGCGCCCGTCGCCGACGCCGTCCCCTGGCTGCTCGTGGAGGTGGTGTCGTCCGAAGGGCAGGGACGGCTGGCGGGCGCGCGGTTCATCCAGCGCGTGGCCACGAAGGGAGGCCGGGCTCCAACCTCCGGGTGTGGACCCGACTCGGCTGGCAAGGAGGTTCGGATCCCCTACACCGCCGATTACGTCTTCTTCTCCAGCTCCCGCATGTAGGCGGCGACGAGCGGGCCCCCTCCGTCGGAGTGGATGGCTCGTCTGGGACGACCGGCGCGCTGGATCTGGCGTCCAGCGAGCAGGTGACCGACCTGCGCTCCCAGGCGAAGAGGCGATGATACGGATCTCCGGGTCGGGTCGCCATCGGGGCCGCTGACCACCGTGAAGGCGTCGCTACGCTTCGTCGCGGAGGTGGGTCAAGGAAGGTTGAACCACCACGAAGGCACCGAGCCCGCCATGGCCCCACCAAGATGCCGTTCAGCCGAGCAACGCATCCCACGACGGGGCGATCACGTCCCGCCAGGCCCGCGCCAACGCGACCCCCCGGGCTCGCGGATCGAGGAGCCCGTGGGCCGCTTCCGCCTCCGACACCGGCACCGACTCGGCCTCGCGGGTCCATCGCCCGGCCTCCTCCGCCACCGCCCGCGACAAGCGGGCCCGCAGCTCCTCCGACGGGTCCGCCGCGAGCATCCAGCGGAGCGTGCGCCAGGCGAGCGCGGCGTGCTCGGACTCGTCGCGGACCACCACCTCCAGTGCCGCGCGTACTGCTGGGTCGCGGGCCTGCGCCAGGCGCGTCGCCGCGTCCACTGCTGCCAGCGTCTCGCCCACGCACCCCTCCCGCAGCAGCGCCTCCGCCGCGTCGGCCTGCGAGCTCCCCGCGGCCTCCGGAAGCGTCAGCGGCCCCGGGGAGGACGGGATCCCGCGATACGCGCTCGCCAGCGAGAAGCAGAGCCGCGCGTGCTCCACCTCGTCCAGTGCCGCCCGGTGCGTCGCCACCAGCAGCTCCGGCGGCGCACCCAGCCGCAGCAGGTCCAGCGACATCCGCGAGAACGCCGCGACCGACGCGTGCTCCATCACCGCGGCGTCCAGCCAGTGCGCAGCCAATCGCTCGCGCTCGGCCGGATCGAGGTTCGCCAGCCCCGCACCCGGAGCAAGGTTCCAGCCCGAGGGCCGCGCCACCACCGGCGCCACCACCGGCGCCCCGTCGTGCAGCACCGGCCGACCGCAGATGAAGCTCGGATCAGGATCGTTGAAATAGACCCCTTCGTACCAACAGAGGTCCACCACGTCACGCGTCGCGCTGGGCGAGACGTTCGAGGCGCTGGTGTAGTGCCCGCCAGCCATGCTGGTCATGTACACCATGTTCTCCTCCTTGCCCGCCGGTTCACACACGATGCCCTGCCAGTAGGTGTGCGCGCAGTCGTCGGAGTTCAGCAGCGCACTCTCCATCGGTGGACACTCGGTGCCCGGCTCGACTTCGACGTAGCCCTGGTGCACCGCGTACCCCTCCTCCGGGGCGCGCCCGCCGTCGCACATCTCCTCCAGCGTGGGAGCGCACCCCACCGTCAGGCCGAGGATGGAGACCAGCGTGGTGGACAGACGCTCTTCGAAGGACATGTGCACCTCGGACGATGGATCTCAGGCGAGCAACACGTCCCACGACGGGGGGACAGGAACGGCCTCATCAAGAGGATAGCCTGAACCGACTCTTCCGTCGATTCGGCTTCGGTTGCCTCGAGGTAGCGCTCCAACTCCTTCCATACCAATGTGGCAGCTCCCGGTCCGCTTCCTCGAACACTCGGCGCAGCCCCGTGGCGCAGTCCCACGCCTCACTGCCGCGCGGACCACTCCGACCGGAGGATCCCGTATCCGAGACCGTCGTACCTCACGCCCTCGACCTCGCGCGCCTCCCGGAATCGGGCCTCGAGGGTGAAGCCCAGCCGCTCCGCGACCCGCATCATCCCTACGTTGCCGGACCATGTGCGGAGGTCGAGGCGGTGGAGCGCCGGCTCGGATTCGAACAGGAGCTCCACCCACAACCCGAGCGCCTCCGTTCCGAGCCCCCGTCCCCAGTGCCGTTCGTCCCAGAGCACCACGCCCACCGCCGTCCAGCCCGTGGAGTCCAGCGCATAGCGGTTCACGGTACCCAGCACCCGACGCTCGCCTCCCACTTCCGCCACGGGCACGAAACGTTTGCCGCCATCCGTCTGCCCGGCGGCCACCCGGTCCCGGATCCGGTCGGCGACCTCATCGGCCGACGCGTTCGTGGGAGCGTCGAAGTACGGTCCGTTCAGCCGGTGCCACGCGTGCCCGGGCCGATGCCAGTGTCGGACGACCTCGGCGTCGCGGGCTTCCCATGGACGCAGCTCCACCCGGGGTCCGCTTCGCGGAAGCCACGCTGTCGGCATTCGTCACCCCGTCCGAGATCGATGTTCCATCGATGCTAGCAGCCCGTACCCGGACAGCCGCATCCGGACCGCCCTGGACCGTCGAAGGGCCTTTCTGGTCTCCCGTCCCTGTGGGTCCCACACGCGGAGGTCCGATGCCCACCTGGCTCGCCACCCTGTTCGCCTGCACGTCGCCCCGTCCCGACCTCCCCGATACCGTGCCCCTCCACTGCACCCCCACCGACCGGGTGCCGGCGACCGGCATCGTCGGGCTCTCCGACCCCCACGCCGACGAGGATCTCGTCGTGGACATCGTCGCCGACAGCGGCGCGCCCTGGGTTCGCGCCGAGATCCCGTGGTCCATCGTCCAGCCGGAGGTCGACGGGCCCTTCGACTTCGGGGCGTACGACCTCATGGTCGAGGCCTACCGCGACCGCGACGTCGACGTCCTCCTCATCCTCACCTACGTCCCGCCCGTCTACGGGCGCGACTGGGACGCGATCGACGCGGGCTTCCGGACCTACGCGACCGAGGTCGTCACTCGCTACGCGGCCATGGGCGTGCACCACTTCGAGGTGTTCAACGAGCCCAACCTCACCGGGTACGGCTGGCTGACCGACGAAGACGACGCCTGGATCCACCTCCCGGACTACACGCGCCTGCTCGGCATCGCCAACGAGGTCGTGCGCGCCCACGACCCCGAGGGCTTCGTGGTGATCGGTGGCATCGCCTCTGAGCAGCACCGCGGCCTGTCCCTCGCCGAGACCATGGAGGTCCTCTATGGCTATGGCGCCCGGGACTGCTTCGACGTGATGGGCTTCCACCCCTACGGCTACCAGAACCGGTTCGCCGAGGCGCGCCGCGTCGTACAGGAGGTCATGGAGGCGGGCGACGATGGCGACAAACCCGTGTGGTTCTCGGAGTACGGCTGGACCGACCAGGAGAGCATGGACCTCGACGTCAACGGCACCGTCGACACCAACCCGATGATGGCTGCGTTCGACCAGAAGGACGTCGCCGACGCCTTCTTCTGGTTCTCGGCGAAGGACTACAGCAGCCGCGCCTCGGCCCCCACCTTCGGCCTCGCCGACCACGAGGGGAACCGGCGGCCGAGCTTCACCACCTTCCAGACGCTGGTCGACGCGCCGAGGTAGTCACAGCGCTCGGTGGCCCCAGAGCAGGAAGCCCGCACCTCCGACGTTCGTCTCCTCCTCCACGTCGACGAGCGCTCCACGCAGCTGGCTCTTCCCGTCCACCCACCGCTGCCGGAAGCGCTCGCATCGAGGTCTTCCGCTGCATCGATCCCAGCCCAGAGCAGCAGCCTGTGCAGAGCGGGGTCCACGATCCGCCGACGAAGCCCGTGCTGCGCCTGCGTCCGTTGGAAGTCGAGGATCGCGAGCCGTCCGCCCGGCTTCAGCACGGCCCCTGCCCATCCGCGCGACCGGTCCCGACACCCATCGGTCTCCCAGATCGTAGAACCGAGAGAGCGCGTCGTAGTTCTTCGGTGCTGGGTGAACCCTCTTGCGAACCCCTGATGGCGACGAATAGAGGCCATGCGTGACCTGGTCGGACGTCGAAGCGCATGTGGCCGCGCGAGCGCCCAAGAGCCATGCCGGCTTTCGCGGGGTCGCAGCGTCGGACCTCACCCGGTTCGAGCGAGAGATGGGGACGACTCTCCCGGGCGCGTATCGGGCGTTCCTGCTGCGCGCGGGCACTCACGCGGGGGGCCTGCACCCGCTGGGCGACTGTTGGGCCCACGACTTCCCGTCGTTCGCAGCCGTGCCGCCGGATGAGGCGTTCCTCGAAGCCGGCCTGCTCCGCATCGGTCTGTTCACGGACGAGTCAGCCCTGACGCCCAGCGATCTCTACATGGACGTCAGCCAGGGCGAGTGCGACGACGCCATGCTCTTCGACTACGAGCAAGACCAGCTCTTCGACCGCCAGTGGCTTCGGCCGCGCGGGCTCTCGTTCCTCGACACCGTCTCCTCCAGCTTCTTTCAGCAGCTCCAGACCCACAGGCTCGAGACCCGCCTCGGAATCGACGTGGCCAGGGCCGATCGTGCCGAGACCAGGTGCCGCATCGCCGAGGTGCTCCGCACGTTGGGGCTCCGAGCGGTGCTGGCTCCGAGCGATCGGCTGAGCACGCACGCGAGCCTCGAGGTGTCGGCGCTCATCGAAGCCAGGACGTCGGCCTCCTACGTGTTCGTCGACCTCGGGGGTGACGACCACAGCGCGTTGGGCCGCGTAACCAGGGCGCTGCTCGACGGGGTGCCCGGGCTGCTCCGTCTGGCAGGCGCGGACGTTGGAGCGCGCTGGTCGACGGGCGGTGGGCGATGAAGGTCGTGCGCGAGGCGATGGGACTGCGCGGCAATCATGCCTGGCCGGTGCCGCCGCACCTCTCCTGACCTGCCGGTCGACCTGGCTCGACCGTGGCATTCTCCAGGCATGGCCGACGCCCTGCGCAGGATCCTGGAAGACACCGACTGGTCGACCGCCTCGGCGGAGGACCTGCGACGGCTCGTCGACACCCTGCGTGCCCGGGAGGTCGTGGCGGGGGTGACCGATCTGCACCGCGACGCCAGCGAGCGCGTGCTTCCGGCCCTGCCTCACCACGTCGAACACAGCCGACCGCACCGCCGCGCGCTGACCTGCGCCCGGCTGTCCCCGTGCGGCCGATGGCTGGCCACCGCCTCGATGCCCGCTCCCGACACCTGGGACGCCGGTGGCGCTCTCGCGGTCTGGGAGCTCGCCAGCGGCCGGGTCGCCGGCAGCGCGACCGAGATCGCGGGGGGCGTCGGTTGGGGAGACGAGGCCGGCGACCTGGCCTGGACCAGCCGCTCCATCGTCGCCATGCACAACACCAACCAGCTCGGCCGCTTCGCATTGCAGCACGGGACGTGGCTCCTCGAGTCCGACATCGACCTGACCGACGGGCAGGACCACCCTCCCCCATTCGTGGTGTCCCCGGACGGGCGCCACGTGGCCGTCGGTACCTGGGGCCCCGAGGACCACGGACCGGTCGCCCGCGTGGACCTCGACGTCGGAGCCAGGTGGTCCCCCCGCGACCCGGTCCCCGACGGCTGCACCTGGACGCGGGCGGCGGTGCCGAGACCTCGCCGGCTCCTGTGGACCGACCGAGGGATCGTCGGGCTCTCCCACGGGGTGGCGTTCCGTCTCGACCCCGACACCCTCGCGCTCGGCTGGTCCATCGCGCTGAGCCCGGTCGCACCCACGGCCCTCACCCGAGACCATCTGTTCGTGGCGACCAGCCAGCTCGTGTGGGTCGACCTCACGTCCGGCGAGCCGGTCGGGGCGCTCCCGCTCGACGGCGAGGTGCGCGGCCTGGTGCCGTCGCCCCACCATGCGGACCGCGTGGCCGTGCTGTTCGACGAGGCCGTGTGGCTCGTCGAGGGAGGCGCCGTCCGCTCTCGGCTGGCCCTGGCCCCGGCCTACGCCAGCACCCGTCGCTTCCCCGACGCGCCGGCCGTCGCCTTCGGACCGGACGGAGAGGTCGCCGTGCGCACCACAGACCAGGTCGTGCGCTGCCGTCGGGACGGGACCGAGGTCCACCGCCACACCGTGCCCGCCCACCTCACTGGCCTCGTCTGGGGCGAGCGCCTCGTGGCGCTGGGGCCCGCCGGCCTCTGGTTCTTCGACGACGCAGGCCCCGTCGCACGCCACGACCTGGCGCCGCCCCCAGGCCTGGCGGAGCCTGCCGTCGGCTACGACCACTGGGCCTACGATCAGGACTACCCCCCTGGGGTCTTCCCGCTGCCCGCCGCGGAGGGGCGCGACTGGGTCTGGGTCGTCGTGGGCGACGACGGATCCGTCGCGACGACCGGCGATCCCGTCACCCCCCTCGACGACGTGCTGGGCATCACCCTCCACGACGCGCTGCTCAGCTGGCCGTGGCGCTGGACCGCGGCCGACGTGGGCGCGATCGAGGGCCCCGAGCGTCCCGACGAGCCCGATGACGCCTTCGTGATCGTCGCGCCCCGGCACGAGCTGGGTCCCTTGCCCGATCACGTCGTGGACGTGGCCATCGTCCCTCTCGGCCCCGCCGGGAGCTTCCGCGCCCTCCAGCCGTTGTCGGGCACCGCGCTGCGACGCGACGACGTGATGGCGTTGGTCGGTGGCCCCGTGCTCTACGCCGAGCGGAGCGAGCCGCGGACGGTGCACACCGCCACCGTCCTGACCATCGAGGGCGACCAGCTCCATGTGCTCCACAAGGACCACCGGGGCGATGGGTGGTCGGGGCACGTCGCCCTCACTGAGCTGTCGTGGATCGGAGAAGCCAGCTGGCGTGGGCCCAGCAAACGGGAGGATCCGTGCCCCCAGGTGGCCATCGTTCAAGAACCAGACTAGATGTCCACCAATGTCCATCGTGGTCCATCTATGAAGCTCGGTGTCGATGAAGCGGCGCAGCTCCTCGGCGTGTCGACCAAGACGATCTACCGGTGGGTCGGATCGGGGAAGATCCCTGGCTATCGGGTGCACAAGCAGTACCGCTTCGATCGCGCAGAGCTCCAGGAGTGGGCGGCCGCGCAGCGTCTCCCCCTGGTCCAGCCGCCGCCGAGCGACGAGGAGCCCCCGATCCCGACGCTGGACAAGGCGCTCCAGGCCGGCGGCGTTCACTATCGGGTGGAGGGCGCCACCCGCGACGACGTGCTGCGGCACGCGGTCCTCGCGCTGCGCCTCGTCGGTGAGGGCGACCGGTCGGCGCTCGGCGACGCGCTGATCGCCCGCGAGGAGCTGGCGCCCACCGCGATCGGCGACGGCCTCGCCCTCCCCCACCTGCGCAACCCGCTGCGGCTCGATCTCCTCGGCGCGAGCGTGAGCCTGTGCTTCCTCGACCACCCCGTGCGCTGGGGTGCGCCCGACGGAGCCCCGGTCCACACGCTGTTCGTCGTCGTCGGGCCCACGGTGCGCAGCGTCCTGCGGCTGCACGTCGAGACCCTGTTCGCGCTGCGCGACCCCGCGTTCCGGGAGGCCGTCGCCCGCCAGGAGTCCCGCGAGGTGCTGTTCGAGCACGCGCGTCGGGTCGCGAGCGGCCTGTCGCGCGAGTCCGCGCGTTGAGCAACGACGCCTGGGGCGCCGAGGCCGTCCGTCGGGCGGCGCGGTGGCTCCCGCACCAGGGCCCGCTCGAGGTGTTCGTCCACCACAACACCCTGAGCGAGCTCGAGAACCGCCCGTTCTCGGAGGCGCTCGAGGAGGCGCGGGCGGTGCTCGGCGCGCGGGTGCGCCTCTCCGAGCCCGAGCTGCGCCGGATGCTCGCGGACGGGCACATCGCCGCGCGCGACCTGGACGACGTGTTCGACGAGACCTTCCGCGCGCCTGAAGAACCCGATCCCGTCGGGCTCCCCGCCTGGCGTCCGCTGGCCCGGGGGCTCCTGTGGCATGGCCTGGACGACGTGCACTGGCGGGTGCGCGCGTTCCGCGTGGCAGAGGGGCAGCCCGATCCCGTCGTCGCCGGACTGCCGCCCGACGCGCGCGCCGTGCTGGTCGAGGGTGCCCGACGGGTGTTCGCCGCCGATCTGCCCCTCGCCATCGAGCTGCTCACGGGGACGGCCGAGCCCGAGCGCCAGCGGTCCCGCCTGCGCGAGCAGCACGCGCTCTCGGACGCGACCGAGGCCCTCGCGACCTGCGCGAGCGACGAGCGACGCGCCGCCGAGCTCGGCCTGGGCCTGCTCACGGGCCTCGCCCGCCGCCACCTGCCCCCTCGGGTCCCGCGTCCGCCCATCGACCGCACGTCCGTCGTGGACGCCGTCGACGAGGTGCTCCTCCCCGTGGTCGCCGCCGTCCTCGACCTCGGGCAGGCGCGGGTGCGACCTCGTGGCGAGCTGTTCGACCTGGGCCTGGCCGCCGCGCGCCGCTCGTCGCTCTGGCGCTCGATGGCGCCGCTGGTGGGTCCCGACGCCGAACGCACGGTCGTGCTCGCGCTGGACGCCGCCACCCCCGAAGACCGCGAGGACGCCGTGCTGCGCGTCCTGCTCCAGCGACCGGGCTGGGCGGGGGCCGTCGCCCGCCGGGAGCACGACCGGCACGACGTCTCGCTGCTGGACTACGCCGCGCTGCGGCTCGCGCTCACCGTCGCTGCCTGCAGGACCGAGGAGCTCGACCCCGCCTCGGTCCTCGCTCGCCCCGAGGCGCCAGGCCCCGGCCGAGGGACCCGCGCGGGCCGTGTGGCCCAGCTGCTCGCGCTCCACCACGTCGGCCCGGACGCAGCACTGCGCCTCCCGGAGGCCTCCTGGGCGGCCGCGGAGCAAGCGCTCGAGCGCTACGACACCCACTGGCGCGCGCGGATCCTGCAGGAGGCCCGGGAGCGCACCCACCGTCGCACCTGGCTCACCGCGCTCTCCACGGCCCCGGCCGCGAAGGTGGAGGGCCGTCCGCGCCTGGACGCGCTGTGCTGCATCGACGACCGCGAGGAGAGCTTCCGGCGCGCGCTGGAGGAGGTCGCGGGCCCCGCGGTGCGCACGTTCGGCGTGGCCGGGCACTTCGGGCTCAACGTCCGCTTCCGGGGCGCCACCGACGTGCGACCCGCCGCGCGGCACCCGGTGGCTCTGCGCTCCACCCACCGCCTCGAGGAGCGAGCGCTCGGCGCACCCGGCCGACTCCGACCGCTCGCCGGCGGGCTGTCGACGGGCGTCGAGCGCGGCGGGATCGGTCCGATCGGCGGGTGGGTGGCGTCGCTGGTCGCCGGCTGGCCCGCGCTCGGTGCGCTCGCGGCGCGGGTGGTGGCGCCCGGGTGGACCGACGCCGCGAGCCGGAGGTGGTCCGCGCGGCTCCTGCCTCCGCCGCCGAGCGAGCTCGTGGTGATGCGCGTCGACGACCGGGGGGACCTGCCGCTCGGGTTCGACGCGGACGAGGCCGCGGAGCGCGTCGGCGGCCTGCTGCACACCATCGGCCTGGGTGCGGACGCCGCCCCCGTCGTGCTCGTGCTCGGGCACCGCTCCACCAGCCGCAACAACCCCTTCGCCTCCGCCTACGAGTGCGGCGCGTGCGGGGGCACGCCCGGCGGCGAGAACGCTCGCGCCTTCGCGCGGATGGCCAACGACCCCGAGGTCCGGGCGCGCCTGGCCGCCAGCGGGCTCGAGCTGCCGGCGGACACGGTGTTCGTCGGCGGGGTGCACGACACCGCCACCGACGAGGTCTTCACCGACGCGCCACTCCCCGACGAGCTCGGCGCGTGGCTCGCGCGAGCGGCGGACCGCGACGCGGACGAGCGCGCCCGGCGCTTCCTGTCCGAGCCCGAGGGCGGCGCCTTCGACGCCTCCGGGGCGCGCGGCCGCGGCGCCGACCCCTCCGAGGTCCGCCCCGAGTACTGCCACGCCACCAACGCCGTGTTCGTCGTGGGTCCGCGCACGGCCACGCGCCACCTGTTCCTCGATCGGCGGGCGCTGCTCCACAGCTACGCCCCGGAGGGCGACCCGGACGGCAGCGCGCTGCAGCGGGTGCTCGGGGCGGCCGTCCCGGTCTGCGCCGGGATCAACCTCGAGTACTGGTTCTCGCGCGTCGACAACGGCCGCTTCGGCGCCGGCACCAAGCTGCCGCACAACGTGATCGGCCTGCACGGGCTGCTCGAGGGCACCTCCGGCGACCTGCGCACCGGCCTGCCGCTGCAGACGGTGGAGATCCACGAGCCCGTCCGCCTGCTGGTGGTGGTCCACGCGCCCCGCGACCGTGTGATCGGTGCCCTGGCCGCGTTGCCCGACGTGGAGCGCCTCGTCCGCAACGCGTGGGTGTTCCTGGCCGCGATCGACGCCGACGGCACCTGGGAGTGGCGGGACGGCACGTTCCACCCGGCGACGCTGGGCGAGCCGCCCCCGACGACCCGGAGCTCGACGACGTGGTTCCGCGGCCGCCACGACGCGCTCGGCGTCGCCCGGATCGCGCCGTGATCGAGCGGATCGACGCCGGGCTCGTGGCCGTCGTGCTCGCCGCGCCGCTCGTGGCCGTCCACGCGCTGGTGCTGCCCTTCCTGCTCGAGCTGCCGCTGTCGGAGCGAGCCGTCGGGCGCGCGGCCCGCGTGGCGACCTCGGTCCACCTGCTGACCGCGCTGGTCCTGCTCGCGTCGGCCGCTGCGCTCGGCCCGGCGACCGCCGACCTCGGGCGCTGGTACGGCGACGCCGAGGTTGCGCTGGAGCTGTCGTTCGCGGTCGATCTCGCGAGCGCGGGTGCGGTCGTGGTGGTGGCGCTCGTCGGTCTCGTCGTGCTGCGCTTCGCCGAGCGCTACCTCCACGGCGACCCCGGCCACCTGCGGTTCTTCGCGACCTCGCTGCTGGCGCTGACCTGCCTCGACACCATCGCCCTGGCCGGCTCGCTCGACCTGTTGTTCGCGGGCTGGGAGCTGCTCGGGCTGTGCTCCTTCGTGCTGATGGCCTACTTCCACGAGCGCCAGGCGACGGTGGACCGCGCGCTGCGCACGATCCTGAGCTACCGCGCGGGCGACCTCGGGCTGCTGCTCGCCCTGGTCCTGCTGCACGCCGCCGGCCTGCACCCGACGCTGGGACCGGGTGGCGAGGCGCTCCCTGCCGGGCTGGCGGCCGCCACCGGCCTGCTCCTGCTCCCCACGGCCGCGGGCAAGTCGGGCCTCGTCCCCTTCTCCGCCTGGCTCGCGCGCAGCGCCGAGGGCCCGACCCCGTCGACCGCGATGTTCTATGCCGGGCTCTCGGTCCACGCGGGGCCCTGGCTGCTGCTGCGCGCCTGGCCGCTGTACGCCGACGCGCCGATCGCGCGGGCGGGCCTGGTGGCGCTCGGGCTGCTCAGCGCCGCGAGCCTGTCCGCGCACGCGGCCACGCGCTCCGACGTGAAGGGCGCGGTGGTGGTGGCGGGCGGCGCCCAGATCGGCCTGGTGATCGCGGAGATCGGGCTCGGGTGGCACACGCTCGCGACGGTCCACCTGCTCGGCAACCTCGCGCTGCGGGTGGCCCAGGTCCTGCGCGCACCCGACGTGCTGCGACAGGTGGCGCGGCGCGAGGCCCTCACCGGACGTCCCCGCGCGCTGCCGCGACCGGTTCCCGCGCTGCCCTGGCTGTGGAGCAGCGAGGGGTGGTTCGAGGCCGGCCCGCGCCTGGTCGTCGGCCTGCTGCTGCGGATCGCGGGCGCGCTGGACGCGGGCTCGCGCATGGTCGAGTCCTGGGCCGTCGGCGGACGCGACCGGGAGGACCGGTGATCTGGGGGGTGGCGCTGCTCGCGCTGGCGGGTGGCGAGGTCGTCGCTCGCACGCGCTCCAGCCGGACGGCGCTGCTCGGGAGCCTCCTCCTGCTGGGGGCGCTGGCGGGGTTCGCCGGGATCGCGGCTCCTCCGGAGCCCACGGTCGCGCTGGGAGCCCCGCTGGTCCTCCTGCTCGGAGCCGTCACGCTGCTCGCGCGGCCCCCGTCCTGGCGTCAGCCGTCGGAGCTCGCGCAGCTCACGCAGACCACGGCGCTGGTCGCCCTCACCTTCGCCGCCTCGGACCTGGCGACCGTGGCCGGGCTGTGGCTCGTCTCCCTGTTGCCCGGCCTGCGCTTCCGCGAGCGCACCGGCGTGAGCCGACGGCCCTTCCTGGTCCTGAGCCTGCTCGCCGCCCTCCCCGTGATCGTCGCGCTCGCCGCACCGGGCCTGCCGCCGGACGCGGTCTGGCTCCTCCTCGCCGTCGGCGCCGCGATCCGCATGGGCGTCCCTCCGTTCTCCCCGCTGGTCATGACCGGCTACGAGCGGTTGCCGCTCGGCCGGCGGGCGCTGGTGGCGGCGGCGCGCCCCTCGGTCGCGCTGCTGCTGGCGGCCCGCGCCGCCCTGCCCGAGCCGGTGGAGTCCATGGCGAGCCCGTTGCAGGCCTGGGCCGCGCTGGCGGCGCTCGCGGCGGGCTTGCAGGGCCTCGCGGCGACGACACCCCGTCGCAGCCTCGGCGCGATGGCCACCACGCAGGCCGCGATCCTGCTGTACGGGCTGGTCTCCCCCGGCGAGGCGGGCGTCGCCGGCGCGCTCGTCCAGTGGGCCGGGCTGGGGCTGTCGCTCGTGGGTCTCGGGCTGGTCGTCGAGGCGGTGGAGAGCCGCGTCGGGCGCCGGCGCGCGGAGCACACGCGCGGCCTGCTGGGTCCGGCACCGGGCCTCGCGCTCCTCTTCCTGCTCTTCGCGGCCACCATGTCCGGCTTCCCGGGGACGACGGGCTTCGCGGGCGAGGACCTCGTGATGCAGGCGCAGACGACCCACCCGCTCGCCTGGCGGACCGCCCTGCTCGGCGCCACCGCGCTCAACGGCGCCACCATGCTCCGGATGTTCGCGCGATCCTTCCTCGGCCCGACCGGCCCCGAGGCGATCGCGGGCTTCCCGCCGGTCAGCGGACGCGAGCGGCTGACGCTGGGGGCGGTTGCGCTGGCGGTCGCCACCCTCGCGGTCGCGCCGACCCTGGTCCGCTGAGTTGCAAACGTCGTTCACCATGGTAAACATCATTCACGATGCTGGACCGCCGCGCCCGAGCCCGTGAACAGACCGCCGAGGAGATCGTCGACTCCGCGGAGCGGCTCGTCCTGGAGCAGGATCCCGCCACGGTGACGGTGGCGTCGATCGCGAAGGGTCTCGGGATGACGGCGGGCGCGCTGTACCGCTACTTCCCGAGCCGCGAGGCGATCCTGGCGCGGGTGGAGGCGCGCTGCCTGGGGTCGCTGGCGGACGCGCTCGGCCGTGTGCCGTCGTCCGCGGACCCGCTGGCGGAGCTGGACGCGCGGTGCTGCGCCTTCGTCGCGTGGGCCGCCACGGAGCCCGGGCGGTACCGGCTGCTCGCGCGGATGCTGGCGACGCCGGAGCCGCTGGTGGACGGCGAGGCCCTGGAGCACGTCGTTCCCGAGGCGCTGCGCATGATCCGCCCGCTGCACGACGCGCTGGACCGCGCCGCCCGCGAGGGTGCGCTCGGGCCGGGGGACGCGGCGCAGCGGGCGCTGGTCGTGTGGGCCGCGCTGCACGGGGCGCTGCAGCTCGCGAAGCTCGGTCGGTTCGTGCCGTTGCTGGCGACCGACGGCGTGGCCCGCCAGGCGGTGGCGGCGCTGTGGACGGGATGGGGAGCGAACGCGGAGCGCGTCGGCGCGCTGCCGCCCTGGAGGAAGTCATGACGGTGGTGGTCGCGTTCGTCGGCGGGCTCGTGCTGTGGACGTTCATGGAGTACGTCCTGCACCGCTTCGCGTTCCACGAGAAGAAGCTCGGCGCCGCGATGGCCCGGGAGCACCTCGAGCACCACGCGAAGATCGACTGGTTCGCGCCCTGGTCCAGCAAGATCTCGCTCGCGATCCCGGTGGTCGCGGCCGTGGGGCTGCTGTCCTTCCCGGTGGGCTGGGCGGTCGCGAGCGCGCTCGTGGGCGGGCTCGTCACGGGCTGGCTGCTCTACGAGGCGCTGCACCGCCGGCTGCACGTCGTCGGCCCCTCCACCGCGTACGGCCGCTGGGCCCGGCTGCACCACTTCCACCACCACTTCGCGGACCCGCGTCGCAACCACGGCGTCACGAGCCCCGTCTGGGACATCGTGTTCCGCACGCACACGCCCGTTCAGCGCGTGACCGTCCCCCGCCGGCAGGCCGACCGCCTCCCGTGGCTGCTGGTGGACGGCGCGGTGCCGGAGTCGCTTCGCGAGGACTGGGTCGTGCCGCCGGCCCGCAAGGTGGAGGCCGCGTGAGCCACCCGTACCGCACGGCGCTGACCGTGGCAGGCTCGGACTCCGGAGGCGGCGCGGGCCTCCAGGCGGACCTCAAGACCTTCGCCGCGCACGGCGTCTTCGGGATGACGGCGATCACCGCCGTGACCGCGCAGAGCTCCCGCGGAGTGACGCGTGTGGACCCGATCCCGGTGGAGGGCCTGACCGCCCAGCTCCGCGCGGTGTTCGACGACTTCCCGGTGGACGTGGTGAAGGTGGGCATGCTGGGCAGCGCGGGCCACGCCGCCGCTCTCGCCGAGGTGCTCGAGGCCCTGCCCTCCCGTCCGCCGGTGGTGCTCGATCCGGTGCTCGTCGCCTCCACCGGCCAGCGGCTCACGGACGCCGCCGCCGAGCAGGTGGTCCGCGAGCGCCTGCTCCCGCTCGCGACCCTGGCCACGCCGAACCGCGACGAGGCGGCGGTGCTCGCCGCGGGTCTGGGGGTCGAGGCGTGGGCCCGGTCCGCGCCCTGCGCCGTGCTGGTCACCGGCGGCGACGTCGTGGGCGAGCAGATCGTGGACCGCCTCTACGCCGGGGGCGAGCTCGTGCGCACCTGGAGCCACGCCCGCCAGGGCACGCTCCCCTTCCACGGCACCGGCTGCACCCTCGCCTCGGCCATCGCCGCCCGCCTCGCCCTCGGCGACCCGCTGCCCGACGCGATCGACGGCGCCATCGACTGGCTCCAGGGGCTCATCGCGATGACCGTCCGCGAGGGCTCCATCGGCCACGGCAACCCCTCCCTCCACCACGCCCGCTGAGCCCGTCCACGCGGGTGGCGGATCCGCCCGGGTAGCGGCCCTACCCAGGTGTCAGGACTTGATCATTGATCATTTCCCGAACAGGACGGGGTCGGGCCTTCGCCCTCCGTCCGCCGCTGGCGGACCGGCCTGCGGCCGCCCTCTGGCCCCCCTGGCGCGGGTTCACTCGATGCTGCGTGCCAGGCGGCGTCGGAAATGATCAACGATCACGTCCTGACACCCAGGTGGATCCGCCCGGGTGGCGGCCCCACCCAGGTGGATCCGCCCTCGGCGCCCGTGCCCGTGCCCGTGCCCGTGCCCGTGCCCGAGAGCGCCGCTGGCCTTCCGAAACCCGATGGGGAGGCCCGTCCCCCAACCCGACGTACAAATGATCAACGATCACGTCCTGACACCCAGGTGGATCCGCCACCCAGGTGGATCCGCCCAGCGCCGCCTTCGGGCACGGGCACGGGCACGGGCACGGGGGAGCCAGGGGCTCCTAGGGCGAGACATCGGCGAGGGTGAGCTGCCAGGCACGCTCGACGTCCGCGGGCGCGGGCGGTTCGCGCAGCGGGCCCAGTCCCCAGAGCCGGGCGCGGCCGTCCCAGCCGGTGGTGACGAGCAGGTCGCGGCCGAAGACCACGTTCGCCACGCGCTCCTCGTGCACGCCCTCGAGCGTCGCCAGCAGCTCGCCGGCAGCGGACCACACGCGCGCGGTGCCGTCGAGGAAGCCCGCGGCGACCCACTCCCCACCCGGCGACAGCGCCACGTCCTGCAGACCCTCGGGCACGGGCCAGGCCGCGACGGTCTCCCCGGCGAGGTCCAGCAGCTCCACGCCGTCCGCGGTCGCCACCACCACGCGCTCCGCCGCGGCGTGCACGCGCCGCGCACCGGGTCGCCGCGCGAACGAGGTCTGCCGGTCGGGCCCCTCGATCCGCACGATCTCGCCCCCGGCCGAGAGCGCCCAGGCCACGACACCGTCGCCGCTCGCGTCGATCAGCTCGTCCACGCGCCGCGTGGCTGCGCCGTCCCACCAGATCGGCGTGGCGCTCCCGTAGGGCAGGCACCCCTCCCCTCCGCGCAGCGCGAACACCCGCCGGCACGCGCCGACCGGCGGCCCGTGGGCCTCGACCACGCCGTTCGACGCGCGCAGCCGGACCGGTCCGGCGCCCTCGATCGCCGACGCCACGACCGAGGCCCCGTCCGGCGTGAACGCCACGGCCTTCACCAGGCCGCCGCCGAGCCCCGTCCGCCCCAGCGGCGCGCCGTCGCGCACGGAGAGCAGGTGGACGGTCCCCTTGGCGTCACCGAGTGCGAGCACGCTTCCGTCCGGCGACAGGTCCACGCTCGCGATGCCCGAGTCCAGGCGCACGCCGTCCCAGCCCGGCGAGAGCGTGAGCTCACGGACCCCGTCCTCCGTGGGGCGACGGAGCACGCCGCCCACGCCCAGCACCGCCCCCGTCCAGGCGTCCCCGAGGCGCGCCAGCCGGCGCCCCGAGCCGCCGTCCAGCAGGACCCCGCCCGGCGCGTTCCCCTCCACCCACACGAAGCGCCCGTCCGAGGTGGCGCTCGCCCGACGCAGCAGGCCGAGCCCGAGGGGATCCTCGTCCAGGAGCTCGCCCGTGCGGCGATCCAGCCACAGCAGGCGCTCGTCCATCCCCACCGCCACGCCACGCTCCGCGCCGGCCAGCACGCGCGCCACGCCGCGGCCCGCAGGCAGCTCGAAGACCTCGAGCTGGTCGCTGTCGTAGGGGTATCGGCCGAGCCACGTCGGGTAGCAGGCGGCCCACGCCTCCCCCGGACCCCAGCCGACCAGGAGCTCGGCGTGACCGCAGGTCGCCCGCACGCTCGCGTCGGCGACCGCGGGATCGAGGATCCGGATCTCCTCGCGCCGCCACCACAGCGCCCGCGTCGGCCCCGCGCGCAGCGTCCCGAGCCAACGCCAGGTGCGCTTCTCCCCCGCCCGGTCGACGTGGTCCACGTGGTCGCGCGCGTCCCACCACACGCCGTCCTCCGCGAGCCAGACCGCGTCCGCGGGCGACACCCCCTCGAGCGTCGGCCCGTCCCAGCGCAGCCGCCCGTCGGCGAGGCAGCCCCAGCCGCTCGGGCCGAGCAGCAGCTCGCCGTCGCAGGGGGCCTGCCGCGTCACCACCGCCGGTCGCGGGCGGGCCGCCGCCGCCATCAGCACGCCACGCGCCCGCGGCGTGGGCTCGATCGCGAAGGCGTGCGCGGCCAGCACCTCGGCCTCGGCCAGCAGCCCGTCGTGCACGCGGCCCACCGCCTCGCGGGCCAGCGCCGAGGCCAGCCCGAGATCCGCATCCCGCCGGGCGCTCGTCGCCACCGCCTCCGCCGCGAGCGCGCGGTCCCGCTCGCGCACCACCCGCGCCGCGTCCACGGCCAGTCCGACCGCGACCAGCGCGAGGACCGAGGCCCCCACGCCGATCCAGCTCCGCCACCGCCAGGCCGCGCGCCCCACCCGCTCGGCGAGCGAGTAGCGGTACGCGGAGACCGGCCGATCGTCGAGCCAGGCCTCGAGGTCCTCGGAGAGCGCCGCCGCATCGGGGTAGCGGTGGGCAGGGTCGGGTCGTGTGGCGCGCTCCGCGATGGCGTACAGCTCGGGCTCGGCGCGCCCGCGCAGCAGGTCCCGCAGCGTCTGGCCCAGCGCGTAGACGTCGGTCGGGGGGCCGACCGGCTCGCCCCGGGCCTGCTCCGGGCTCATGAAGCCCGGCGTCCCCACCACGCCGCCCACGCGCGTCAGCGTGCCGCCGAGGTCCAGCGGATCGTCGTCCTCGCCCGTGCTCACCGTCCCCACCCGGCAAGCGAGCCCCCAGTCCACGACGCGGGTCTCGCCGAACGGCCCGACCATCACGTTGTCCGGCTTCAGGTCCCGGTGGACGACGCCGTTCGCGTGGGCGTGAGCGACGGCGTGCGTCGCGTTGAGCAGGTGGCGCAGGAGCTGCCGGAGCGGGAGCTCGACCGCCGCGGCCCCGAGCGTCCGCCCGCGCACCAGGCGCATCGTGTAGAACAGCCGCCCGTCGTCGTCGCGACCCACGTCCAGCGCGGGGACCACGCCCGGGTGGTCGAGGTGGGCCGTCAGCCGCGCCTCGCGCAGCAGCCGCGCGGTGTGCGCCGGGTCCACCCGATCGGGCCGCAGCCGCTTGAGCGCCACCGCCCGCCCGAGGTGCGCGTCCCAGGCGCGGAGCACCTCGCCCATGCCGCCCTCCCCGAGCGGCCCCTCCACCCGGTACCGGCGCTCGTCCAGCGGCGAGGTGGGGTCCGCGGCCTCGCCCCAGTCGTCCTCCGATCGGCCCCCGCCGGAGCTCATGTCCGATCCACGACCACGTCGTCGGGACCGAGGCGCAGCTCGAGCAGGCCGCGGCCGTCGGGGAGCAGCAGGTCGTCGCGGAACCCGCCCGCCACCAGCTTCTGGCGCAAGCGGTAGAGCACGGCGTCCAGCCGCTTGCGGAGCGCGTCGTCGCCCGCCTCGTCGCCCCAGAGCTCGCCCGCCGCCGCCTGCCAGGACAGCGGCGCCCTCGTCGCCGCCAGCTCGCAGATCAGGCGCGCCGCGTGCCCGCTGATCACCAGCACCGGCCGCCCTCGCGCCTGGAGGTGGACGGTGTCGTAGAACAGGATCAGCCGCAGCGGGTCGTGCTGACTGACGGTGGGACGCTGCTCGGCGTCGGACAGGGGCATCGAGCGCAGCTCGAAGCGGGTCCCGGCGACCTCGAACGCACCCCCCTCGACGAGATCGACCGCGCGGGCCTCGCCCACCCGCAGCCGCCAGTCGTCGCCCACCCGCCACAGCCGCGCCGCGGCCCCCGCCTCGTCCGCCCAGCGCAGCTCGGGCCCGGGTGCCAGCACCACCGAGGCCGCGTCGTGCAGCAGCGGCACCTGGCGCCCCTCCCAGCACAGGCTCGGGACCGCGCCGGGCAGGGCCACGCCGGTGATCGCGAGCGTCACGTCGCGGGTGAGCTCGACCTGCAGCCCGCGCACGAGCCCCACGTCGCCCATCACCTTGCCGCCGACCCGGAAGCGCCGACGCAGGGCGAGCAGGCGCAGGCCGCCCGAGCGCAGGCTCACCAGCGCGTGCGCCTCGCTGACCGCCGGATCGTCGAGCTGCAGCGCCGCCGTCGCCAGGCGCCCGATCAGCGCGCCGTGGCCCAGCGTGGCGGAGCGCGGCTCGAGGCCTCCCTGCAGCACGTCGAGCGTGACGAACGCGCGCACCCACCCTCCACCGGAGGGCATGGTACCCGCTACTTGGCCTTCTCGGCGCGCTGCTGCAGCCCGCACGCCAGCTCGTCGCCCTTGGCGCACGCGAAGGACGCCAGCTCCACGCTCTTCGCGGGGTCGACCAGCTTCTCGGTGAGCGGGCAGAACACGTCGTCGTCCTCGAACATGTAGAGCTTGCTGTCGTCCGAGACGCGCTTGCTGATCCAGTCCACGGCGTCCTGGCACCTGTCCTTCGGGAGCCAGGCGGCGGACGCGATCACGCACGCCTCCGTCAGCCCCGCGTGGCAGGCGTCGGACACCGCCCGTGCCGCTACGTGGGAGCGCTCGGCCGCGGAGAACGCGTCGCGGAACTGGAAGTCGAAGGCGTGGTTCTCGGCGAGCATCAGGCACGCGCGGGCCGAGCCCACCTCGCAGGCCTGCGACAGCAGCGCGTTGACCTTGGGGATGTCCCGGGCGATCGGCGAGAGCTCGTCGTCCTCGAGCAGGCCGTAGGTGTAGGTGTCGTTCACCACGTCGCAGGACATGGCCTCGCCGCCGGCGCACGCCGCCTCGAAGTAGTCGCCCGCCAGCACCCAGCTCAGCCCGTCCGTGGGCCGCAGCAGGGCCTCGCTCGTGACCTGCGCCATGCCCGCCATCGAGCACGCGTCGGCCTCGCCCTTGTCCGTGCAGGCGGTCACGAAGGCGTCCTTGCTCGCGTTCAGGTCGCGCACCAGATCGGCCGAGCGGTCCGCCGGGATGGCGAGGTCGTCGAGGTAGTTGTCCAGCAGGATCCCCGCGTACCGGCCACAGCTCTCGGACGAGCCGGCCGCGCACTGGGTCTTGCACCCCACGAGGTCCCCCGGGTCGCACAGCCAGCTCGAGACCTCGGACTTCCGCGCGCAGGCGCCGTCGGAGAACACGAAGCCGTCGGGGCAGCCGCGCGCGTCCACCGTCCCCGCAGCCCCCTGGGTGGCGCCGTCGATCGGCAGCAGCATCACGCGGAGCATGGCCGCGCAGCCCGGGCGCGGGGCGGCGTCCGTGGTGCCCGCGGCCTGGCAGGCGTCGAGCTGGCCGTCGCGCTGGAGCGACTGGCGGCTGGCCTCGGCCCCGGCACCCGCCCCGCCGTAGCTCATCACGTCGATCGCCGCGCGCGCCGACCCCGCCGTGGCGGACTCCATCGCGAAGGCGCCGAGGTAGGCCCGGTTCACGAAGTGGGTCGCCCCCTCGCAGGACCCGACGAGATCGGCCCGACGCACCTGGGACACGGTCGTCGTCCGCGTCCCGACCATCATGTAGGCCAGGTTGAGCGAGCGCCCCTGCTCGAACGCCGTCTGGAACTTCACGGGCGAGACGAAGCTGCCGAAGTTCGCCTGGACCGACGCCGCGTCCTTCATCTCGACCACGTTCGACTTCGGGGAGATGCCGGTGTAGGCGTAGCTGCCGGGCAGCTTGCACGTCGGGAGCACGCGGAACCCGTCACAGCCGTACTGCACGACCACCACGCCCCCGTCCATCCCGGTCTCGAGGTCCGCCCGGTGCATGTCGGGCCAGTCGACCACGAACGGGCTGTTGGGTCCGCCCACGGTCGCGGCCGTGCACTTCGCGTCGCCGAGCGCCTTGCTGGCCGAGATCTCGTTCGGGTCGAGCGAGACCTTGGGAGGCTTGGCGGCGAGGGCGAGGGCGGGAAGCAGGGTCAGGGCGAGGGCATAGCGGTGCATCGGGTCTCCTGACCCGACCCTACGGAGTCCCCTCGCCCCTCACAACGCCGCGTCGGATCCGCGTGGGATCAGAAGAGCCAGTCCGTCATGTCGCAGCGATCGGCGGTGAAGTGCATGTTGGCGGAGTCGTCGCCACCGAAGTCGACCTGCATGTCGCCCTCGAGCAGGTCCGAGTCGTGCTGGAGGATCTCGAGGTCGCCGTCCTCTCCGTCCTCGCTGTCGTCGTCGAAGTCGTCGTCCTCGCAGGCGTTCTCGCACAGGTCCCGGTCGAACGCCTGCTCGCCGTCGAGCCAGGAGAAGTCGGCCACGAAGTCCCCGTCCGCCAGATCGCGGTCGAAGTCGAAGCTCCCCTCGCGGTCGTCGCTCGTGTTCACGACCACCGACATCGTCCAGTAGCGCCGCGACACGAGGTGCCGCTTCTCGGCGACGTCCTGGTAGTTGTCGCACAGGTCGTCGCAGTCGTTCGCGTCCGTGAACGCCTCCGCCATGTCCTCCATGGTGTTGCAGGCGTCGGGGATGTCCGTCAGGAAGATCGTCGTCTGCTCCCAGTCGACGCCGAAGAAGTCGAAGTCGAAGCGATCGAAGATGGCCGACTGCCCTCCCCCGAAGCGCTCGCCGTCGACCGAGCCTCCGCCCGAGACCGGCCCGCATCCACCGAGCGCCAACACCGAAGCCACCAGGGCAGCTCGCATCGTGTCCTCCATCCGGCCACTCTACCCGAGGTGGAGCACGCCGTAGATGGTGCCGCCGGCCTCGTTGCCGAGCGGGATCTCCTGGACGAGCCGCGGGCCGTCCAGGTCGATCTCGACGAGCCTCGTGGGCAGCTTGGTGCCGGCCTCGCCCAGCAGGAGCTGGCGCAGCACCTCGCGGTGACGCGTGGCCCGGAGCACCGTCATCCCCACGAACAGGCGGGAGCCCACCACCTCGATGCCGCGGCACCAGCCGAGCATGTGCCGCGTGCCGCGGAGCTCGCGCAGATCGAGCTCGAGCGCCCGCTCGCCGGTCCTCGGATCCACCGCCACGACCCGGCCCGTGACCTGGGTGAACCACAGGAGCCCCCCGCGCGGCCGCCCGTCGTGCGGGATCGCCTCCGGCAGCTCGATCCGCCCTCCGCCGACCAGCCCGTGGCAGGCCTGCGTCTCGAAGCACGTCGCCCAGAGCTCGCCCTCGTGCCGCACGGCGTGGTTCGGGTGGTGCGAGTGAGGCTTGAGCGCGTCGTGGTCGACGAGCCGGAAGTCGGTGATCCCGGGGTACGCGTCCTCGTAGCGCCCGTCGCGCAGCCAGTGGTGCTCGAGCAGCTCCCCGCGGCGGTCGACGCGCAGCACCGACTCCGTCCCCGCGCAGGTCAGCAGCACGCCCTCGCCGTCGGGGGTCGCCGAGTGCAGGCCGTGGAACAGCGGGTGCGAGACGCGGCGCTCGATCGCGAGGCGTACGGGGTCGACGAACCACAGCTCCGTGTGCGCGGGCTGCAGCACGCGGCCGTCGTCGTCGAAGGCCGCGCACGTCGCCTCCTGGTGGCTGCTCGGGCCGGGGGTGTGGCGCGGGTCGACCTCCGCCCACAGCTCGCGGGTGATGGTCGCCCGGTCGGGGTCCACCTCGCGCAGGCACGCGCGGAGGGGCTCCTCGGGCCGACCCGTCCGGCGCAGGCCCATCGAGACGAGCAGCCGCATCCGGCGTCAGCCCTTGGGGCCGGTCACCGCGCGCAGGCCCATCCGATCGCTGCCGCGGCGGCGGACCTCTTGCGCGAGCTCGTCCAGACCGGCGTGCGCGGAGAGGCGCTCCGCGACGAGCCACAGCTCGATCGGCGTGTCCACGTCCGCCCGGCCCCGCGTCACGGCGCGCGCCCGCAGGCAGCGCTGGAGCACCCACAGCCCGCGATCGAGGTCGTGCGTCACCGCCAGGAAGGTCGCCCCCGCACGCTCGGGGAAGCACTCGAGGACCAGCGGCTCGCCCACGCAGGCCGTGAGATCGGGCTGCCAGGCGGGCGCCTCGAACCACGGGTACTTCCGGAGCTCGGCGGGCACGCCGGCGGTCGCCAGCGCGGATCGCGCCTGGACCAGGCCCTGCTCCAGCCGCTCCGTGGGCAGCGGGACCTGGGAGAGCTCGTCCAGCGGCCGCCAGCGGCGCTGCCACGGGTCGAACACCTCGATCCCGCCCATGCGCAGCTTGTAGTCCATCGCCGGATCGCCGGGCAGGACGTACCCCGGGTAGTGGAAGGCCATGCCCTGGTCGGCCGCGTGCCGCGCCTCGAGCAACATCGTGGTCAGGCCGAGCGAGGCCCCGCCGTGCTCCGGGTCGTACACCCCGATCAGGCTCTGGACCGCGACGTTACCCTGGTCGAACCACGAGAAGGCCACCAGCCGATCGCCCTCCCACAGCGCGATCTCGCGGGTGTCGAACACGTTGCGGTCGGCGTCGCCGTACAGGAAGTCCACGAGCGTGGGCGAGCGCTCGCCGCGCGCGTTCGCCCGGTACCGCTGGTAGAGCGCCTCCCGCTCGTCGTCGAGCGTCATCGGCCCGATCTCGATGCGGAAGCGCCGCTCGGCACGCGACAGCAGCTTGCGGGCGTTCTTCCCCGGTCGGAAGCCGCCCCACACCGGCACGCGTGTCCAGATCGAGGGGCGCAGCTCGCCGTCGAACAGCACCACGCGGCAGGTCATCATGGCCTGGCCGATGCGGAACCATCCGCGCGCGAGGTAGCTGTCGAGCTCCTCGGGGCGGACCAGATCGGGGCGGACGACGCGGACGTGCAAGCGGTGGCAGCTCCGGCCCCGTGGGGCCTGTCGGGAGTGTAACCACGCCCGGGGACGGGCCGCGCGCTTGCCGAGTCCGCGGCGACCAGCTAGGTGCAGCCGTCTTTCGTCTCGGGGAGATTCCCATGAAGGTCTGCAACTCGCTGCGCTCGCTCAAGAAGCGGCACAAGGACTGCCAGATCGTGCGTCGTCGCGGTCGGGTGTACGTGATCAACAAGACGAACCCGAAGTTCAAGGCTCGTCAGGGCTCCGCGAAGAAGAAGTAGCGCGCGCGCGGACGGGCTAGGATCCGTCCCAGCATGGCTCCGCGCAACACGTTCCTCCAGCTTCCGCCCGAGCTCGGTGGTCTCCGCTTCGGTCCGTTCCCGGGTCCCGTGAACCTGGGGAGTGACGCGAAGCGGTGCCAGGTCGTGTTGGATCCGTCGCACGGGGTCTATCCCGTGCACGTCACGATCCAGCCGATGAACGGCGGCGTGTACACCATCGCCCCCGCCACGCGCGACGGGAAGGTGTTCCTCATCCCGTACGGGCAGGCCCAGGTGTGGCCGCTCACGGGGCCGGTGCAGGCCAAGGTCGGCGATCTCGTCGTGGTCGGCACGCCGCACGGCCCACGCTTCCAGATCCAGGACGAGGCGCCCCTCGGGGCCGCTCCCAGCGCCGCGCAGATCGTGCAGAACGCTCGCGCGACCGGCGGCGAGGCGGGCTTCGTGCAGGGCGTGACCTCGGCCGTCAACGACGTGTTCCGGCCGGCGGGCGGCGGGATCAAGGGCGAGGTGCAGCGGCGAGCGACCTCGATGGCCCTGGCCTCGTCGGGTCCGTTCCGCGACGCCTACGTGATGTGGACCCGCGTGCGCACGGGCATGCTGAACAACCCGTACTGGATCGTGGTGCTGCTGTTCGGCATCCTCGGCGTGATCGGCACGGGCACCGTGAGCTGCACGGGCATCGGGTACGTCCTGCTCGACCTGATGGGCTTCGGGCACCTCCGGTGAGCTCGAGCGAGCGCACGAGCGTGATCGTGGCGGTGGTCCTGGTGGGTGCGGCGGTGCTCGCGGGCGCCGTGACGCGGACGCCTGCGCCACCCGAGCAGACCCCTCCCCCACGGTCGCGCCTGCCGCCCGTGCGCCCGATCCCGGGCCCCGCGCAGAGCCCCATGGCCGAGCCGGTGCTCGTGGGCGACCTCGAGGTCACGGATCGCGTGGTGGGCGCCGGCGAGCCGCTGCTGCCCTGGCAGATCGCGGTGGTCGAGCTCACGTGGTGGGGTGCGGACGGCGCGGTCGTGGACAGCACCTCCTACGCGTGGCGTCCCGGCCGCGTCGTGCTGCACGCCGGCCAGCCCTCGACCTTCGACGACCTGCTGCCCTTCATGCGGGTCGGCGGGCTGCGCACGATCACCGGCCCCGAGCTCGGGTGGATGGACGTGACGCTGGTCGACGCCCTCGAGCCCCCGACGCGACCGACCTTCCGGCCGCAGCGCACCCTCGGCGGCCTCGCGATCCAGGATCTGCGCGTCGGGGAGGGTCCCGTCCCCGAGGACGGCCGGGTCCGCGTCCTCGAGCTCACCACCTGGACCGACCCTCCCGACCCCGCGCTCGGCGGCGATCCGCTGGACAGCACGCTCCTCCGCGGCACCCCGCTCGAGCTCGACGCCTCGGCGGGCCTGGTGTTCGAACCCGCGCTCGACGGCATGCGCGTCGGCGGGCGCCGGCTGGTGCGCCTGGAGCCCGACCGCGCGTTCGGGGCGGACGGCGTGCCCCCGCTCGTGCCCCCGGGGGCGGCGGTGTTGCTCGACGTGCGACTGATGGGTGACCATCTGCGGGAGTAGAACGCCTTTCGAGTTGACAAATGCGCGCTCGCGCGCTGCACTGTCCATGCCACGGAGGTGATTCGTGGCATGTCCCAGATCGATCGGTGTGTTCCCGTTTCGGGCAGCGGTGTTGTCGACGACGGAGGTGTGGTTGGGTCTCGGCAGGTCGTTCCAGATCGTGGGTGCGGACGAATATGGGTTCGTGCACAGCAAGGTCGGCTACCTGCGCACGTGGCCGCCGTCATGTTGACAATCCTGATCCTCGCCTGCCACCGAACCCCCACGGACGACGGCACGACCGCGACCGACAGCACCATCCACACCGGGGAGAATTGCGGTGAGCCGATCCCTGGAGGACCCGGCGAGTATTACACCTATCTCTGGGGGTTCGACTACAAGGACGGTCCCTTCGAAGACGAGGGCTGTTGGGTGGAGGACCCATACCCCGGTTGTGAAGCCATGTTCGGGTCCACCGGCGATGGTGCCTGTCCCGATCTCGATGAGTTCGTCGAGCTCTCACACTGGTTCGACGCCCAGGATCCCAACAAACAGCTGGTCCTGTGTACTGAATATGCGCTCGCCTTCTGGAAGCAGTGGGGGGCGCAGCAAGCAGCGGCATTTCGTTGGCCGAGCAGAGAGCTCGATCACTTCGTTTTCCGGCGTTCGGAGCGGGCCGGGCCGTGGTGCTGTGGAGGGGTTCCGTTCTTCGAGGTCGGATATCGAAAGGGCTCCTCCGTCGCACCGGCGTACTGCCCACCCTCTTGGTATGTACGCGATCTCACCCCCGAGGACTTCAACTGATCACAGACAGTTGTCTCCGCTCACGCCAACGCTCCCGAGGCCCTGCAGGGACCCCAGGTCCGAAACGGCCGTCTCCGCGAACCCGCCGAATCGCCAGCGAGCTTCCGTGATGGGAACGCTCCGATGGTGGTAGCCTCCCGCGGATGTCTCCCCTGCTCGCCGCCGTCGCGTTCCAGGGTCTGGCGGCGGACGCGGTCAACCCGTTCGAGGAGCCGGACGAGAGCGAGCTGTTCCGCTTCGAGGAGCAGCTCGTCACCGTCGCCTCGCGGTACGCGCAGACCGTCCGCAAGGCGCCCTCGATCGTCACGCTGATCACGGCCGACGAGATCCGCGAGCGGGGGTACCGCAACGTGAGCGAGGCCCTGCGCACCCTGCCCGGGTTCTACGTCTGGCGGTCCAACGAGGGCCGCGACCTGGCGGCGATCCGCGGCGTGATCTCGGCGGACGACAACAAGCTGCTCGTGCTGGTCGACGGCGTCCCCTGGTACGAGGGCGTCTACACCCACGGCTTCATCGACGACTACCTGCCCATCTCGAACATCAAGCAGATCGAGGTGATCAAGGGCCCGGGCTCCGCCATCTACGGCACGAACGCGTTCACGGGCGTCATCAACATCGTCACCTGGCGGCCGAGCGACCTCGAGGGGGCCAAGGTCCGCGTGATGGCGGGCTCGACCACCCGCGGGGACGTGACGGTCAGCGCGGGCGGGCGCAGCCGCGTGGGCCGGCTGGACACGACGGCCACGGCGTACGCGCGCCTCTTCGGTCAGACCGGCCAGGGCATCGACGTGCAGCCCGATCTCGACATCGACGTGCCCGGGACCGATCCGCGTAAGGGCGTCGCGGCGGGCGTCGAGCTCGGCGTGGAGGGCCTGCAGCTCCAGCTCCACCACGTCGACTACGCCCACACCTACCTGATCAACGGCCGCGAGGACCCGTTCCAGGCGCTCGGGCGGCAGCTCGACACCTTCGACCTCGAGTACCACGACACCTTCGTGGACGCGCGGTACACGCTGTCGACCACCGCGGTGGACGTGACGCCGTACGCCTTCTACCAGCGGCACGACAACCCCGGCGCCTACTTCTTCGGCGGCGACATCACGGTCGACCCCGACACGCTCGAGGCGTCGCAGTTCTTCATGACGGTGGACGCGGAGAAGACGACGGAGCGCAGCGGCGGCGGCCTCGACGTGCAGGCGCGACCCGCGCTCGACCACGTGATCGTGGGAGGGCTGGGCATCGAGGGCGTGCGCGTCGTGCGGCTGTTCGACTACGGCATCCCCATGGACGGCGAGCCGAGCGTGCTCAACGGCTTCACCGTCATCGACGACTGCGGGCAGGCGACCGGGCTGTACACGAACACGGAGACGTGCGCGAAGCCCCGGCTGCGCAACCTGTTCGGCTACGTCCAGTACACCTGGACCGCCGCGCCCTCGCTCGAGCTCACCGGCGGGGCCCGCGTGGACAAGCGCATCCCCACGAACGAGGGCGAGCAGGGCGACGACGGGGCCTTCGTCCTCGCGGTCTCCCCGCGGGCCGGCGTGCTGCTCGTGCCGTCGGACGACGTGACCGTCAAGCTGCTCTACGGCCGCGCGTTCCGGGCCCCCAACGTGCGCGAGCTGCTGGTGCGCTCGGTCCCGGACGAGGTGACTGGCGAGTACCAGTTCGCCTCGGGCAACCTGGCGCTGATCCCGGAGACCATCCACACGACCGAGGGCGAGGTCACGGCGGCGGTGGCGGAGGGCGTCGAGCTGCGGGCGGACGCGAGCTGGTCGCTGCTGGTGAACGAGATCGACAAGATCTCGCCCGGTCTGTACTGCAACCTCCCCGGCGACCTGTCGATCCTCGGCGGCGAGGCGGGCGCGAAGGTGAAGGCGGGCCCGGCGACGATGCAGGCGGACTACGCGCTCACGCTCGCGACCTACGGCGACGAGACGCAGCTCGACCGCTCGATCTGCGACCTCGACTGGACCAACCCCTACGGCGGGCGCCGCCAGTACGAGTACCCGCCGCACATGGGCAAGGGCAGCGTGCGGCTCGCGATCTCGCCCAGGCTCTCGGTCACCGCCTTCGGCGAGGTGTACTCCGCCCGCCCGCGCCGCGAGTGGTCACCCAACGCGAAGAACCCCGACGGCGACGCCTTCGGGCTGCTGCACCTCGCGGGACGCGCCGCCGGGCTCGGCCCCAAGGGCAACGCCGAGATCGGGTTCGCCGTCCGCAACGTGCTCGACACCGCCTGGAACACGGGGGTGTACCGCGACGACGCCGACGAGGACGACATCCCCGGGGGTATCGCGGGCGAGGGTCGCAGCGTCCTCGTGTCGCTCGAGGTCGCCCTCTGACCACCCCACGCTACCCTTCGGCCCCCTCGATCCAGACCTCGGGGTCGAGCGCGTACCAGCGGGTGGCCCAGCCGGTCCGCCCGTTGCGGCACCCGATACGCGCCTCCCAGTCGAGCTCGCCCGAAGCCTCGTCGTAGGCACGGAGCCGATCGGTCGGGCAGGCCACGAGGATCTCGCCGTCGGGAGTGTCGGTCGCCGTCCCCTGCCCTCCGCAAGTCGCCTCGGCCGTCGGGTACGCCCCGTCCACGGTCGCGACACCGTCCTCCGCGTCGACCGTGAGCACCAGCCCGCGGCCGTGGTGGTCGTCGAGCATCACCAGCCGCCCGTCGCGCGTCAGGTGCACGTCGTGCTGGCCGGAGAAGCCGTCCGGCCCGTCCACGCCGGACCAGTCGACGGTCAGATCGTTGCCGACGGGTCCCTCGTCCCCATCCCCCGCCAGCAGCCACGCGATCTCGCCGTCCGGGTCCACCGCCGCCACGGTCGAGACCGCGTACCAGGACAGCAGCATCCCGCCGTCCGGCGTGCGGGCGATCGCGTTGGTGTGCAGCACGTCTCCGCGGGTCGACGGCCACGGCACCAGGTGCTCCTCGGGGACCCACCACAGCGTCGGCGTCCCCTCCGGGGCGTAGCCGACCACCCGGTCGATCCACTGGAGGCCCACGCGCTCCTGGACCAGCGAGACGAAGCCGTCGGGCTCGGCGAGCAGCTCGTGGTGGAGCCCGTCCGCCTCGAAGCGCGCGAGGTCCCGCCCGAGCGTGTCCACCTCGACCACCTGCCCGCCCGTCTCGCCAGCGACCGTCCCCCGCTCGGTGAAGCGCACCATGTCCATCATGCCGAGGGTGCCGTCGGGGTCGAGGTCCTGGTACCAGACCAGGTCGCCCGTGCCGGCGTCGTAGATCACCGCCACCGCCCGATCGCCGCACGGCATCTCCGTGCCGAGCAGCCCATCCCCCTCGCCGCGGACGTCGAGCCAGCTCCCCACGCCCGTCGGCGGTCGCCCCGTCCAGAACGTGCCGCGCGACGTGGTCTGCGGATCCTCCGGGAGGACGACGCGGTACCGGTGCTCGCGGTTGGCGGGCAGCATCGACAGCGTGAGCCGGTGGACCGCCTCGGGCGCGTCGTCGTCGATCGCGCGGGGCGGCGCCGAGCCGTCGGTGGGCCACCACTCGAGCCGCACGGGCTGCGGCGGATCGACCTCCACCTGGCAGCGGACCCGCAGGCGGTTGCTGGTCGCCCGGCAGCGCGCCAGCACCGACGAGCGGCGCGACGACGTGGCCTCCGGGTGACGCTCCCCCGACGCCGTCGAGCCACCGCAGCCGATCCACCACAGGAGCAGCACCGCTCGCACCCCCTGTGGGTCTGTAGGCCAACCCGCGCCGTCGCGCCACCCGGGTTAGGCGGCGCGTCCAGGAGGGGCGATGGCCAGGATCGAAGGCCCGAGCGCGGTCGCGGACCAGCGGCCCGGCTCCGGCGTGTACCCCACGAGCCCGCTCGGCCGCGCGGAGGCCGGGATCCCCACCGGCCGCGACGTCGAGTGGGAGCCGCTCGTGGACTACCGGCGGGCGGGCGTGTCCGAGACCACCATCCACGGCGCGGTGGCCTGGGCGAGCGGCACGAAGGTGATGCACAGCTTCGGCGGCAACGTGCTCTGCTACGGCCGCAGCATGATGAAGCCCTTCACGCTCAAGGTCTTCGCCGACGAGCTCGCTGGCTGCACGACCGAGCAGCAGGCCATCGCGGTCGCGAGCCACAACGGCGACACCGAGCACGTGCGGGCCGCGCAGTCGCTGCTCTCCGAGAGCGAGTGGGGGCTCGTGCGCACGCCGCTCGACGTGCCGCTGGTGCAGTTCGGCCGCCAGGTCCGCCGCCCGCGCCGCTGGTACCACACCTGCTCCGGCGAGCACGCCGCCATCCTGCGCGGCTGCCACGCGAAGGGCTGGCCGCGCGTGGGCTACACGCTGCCCACGCACCCGATGTTCCCGGCGTACATCCAGCAGCTCCGCCGCTTCCTGGGCCCGTCCTGGACGCCCGCCCGGGTCGCGCGCGACGGCTGCGGCCTGCCGACCGTGAGCAACACCGTGAGCGAGCTGGCGGTGCTGTTCTCGGGCCTCGCCCGCGTCCGCCGCGAGGACTGGATCTGGGACGCCATGGTGAAGCACCCGGATCTCGTCGGCGGCTTCAACCGCCTGGACTCGACGATCATCAAGGTCGGCGAGGGCCGCGTGGTCGCGAAGGAAGGCGCGGACGGTCTGCTCGGCATGGCCATCGACCACCCCGATCACCCCGACGGGCTCGGCATCGTGATCAAGATCGCCCACGGCTGGAACCCCCAGGCCACGTGGTACGTCGCGCGCGCCATCCTGGGTGTGTTGGGCTTCGACCTGCGCAACCCGTACCCGCTGCACCGCCAGAAGGCGTTCATCGTCCCCGGCGTCGTCCCGCCCGAGCACCTCGCCCGGCTCGAGCAGATCCCCACCTGGGACGAGTGGGACCCCGACCGCGACCAGTTCCTCTGGGACTGGCAGCGCTGCATCCCCGCACCCACTGGAGGTCAGTGATGGGCCGCATCGTCTATGGCGCGCTCGCACCCCACCCGCCCCACCTGGTCTATGCCGAGAACCCGCCGCAGAACGAGCCCCGCGCCGAGTGCGGCTGGGAGACGCTCCGCTGGGGATACGAGCGGATGCGCCGGGACCTCGCGGACATCGAGTACGACGCGATCGTCGTGCTCTCGCCCCACTGGCAGACCTACGTGGGCACGCACTTCCTCGGCGTGCCGCACTTCAAGTCCCTGTCGGTCGATCCCATCTTCCCGAACCTGTTCCGGTACCGCTACGAGCTCGACGTCGACGTGCCGCTCGCGGAGGCGATGTGCGCCGAGGCCTCGAAGGCGGGCCTGGTGACGAAGATGATGCGCAACCCCGACTTCCGCGTCGACTACGGCACGATCGTGAGCTGCCACCTCACGGATCCGGCCTGGCGCAAGCCCATCGTGAGCATCTCCAGCCAGCGCTCGACCGCGTTCTACAGCGTCGAGGTCATGCAGGAGCAGATGATCGCGTTGGGGCACGCCACCCGCCGCGCGATCGAGGCGACGGACCGCCGGGTCGTGCTGCTCGCCAGCGAGTCGCTCTCGCACCGGCACTTCGTGAACGAGGGCCCGATGCCCGAGGACATGAGCCGCGAGCACATCACCAATCACCACCAGTACCTGTGGGACATGCGGCTCATCGAGCAGCTCCGCTCGGGACGCACCCGCGAGGTCGTCGAGCAGATGCCCGAGTTCACGGAGCAGGCCGTGTCCGAGTCCGACTCGGGCGCGCTCACCTGGCTGCTCGCAGCGCTCGACTTCCCCAGCTACCCCGCCGAGCTCTATGGCTACGGCACCGTCATCGGCACCGGAAACGCGGTGATGGGCTGGGCGCCGCCCACCCCGAAGGAGGCGTGATGGACGCGGTCACCGAGGAGCAGCAGACCGGCGTGGTGCTGGGCGTGCTCGTGCCCGGCATCCCCCACCCCCTGCTCTGCCCCGAGCAGAACGCCGGCTGGACCCGCCTGCGCCAGGCCTTCGACGCCGTGCGCGACCGGATCCGCGAGCTCCAGCCCGACCTGCTCGTCGTCTACTCCACGATGTGGACGAGCATCATCGGCCACCAGATCCAGGCGGACCCCGAGCCCACCTGGGTCCACGTCGACGAGCTGTTCCACGATCTGGGCTCCATCCCGTACACCTTCCGCATCGACGCGCCCTTCGCGCACGCGCTGAAGGCGTCGATGGAGGCGCGCGGCCTGGCGGCGCGGACCGTCGCCTACGAGGGCTTCCCGATCGACACGGGCAGCGTGGTCGCGCTGAAGCTGCTGAACCCCGACAACGCCGTCCCCGCCGTCATCGTGTCCTCGAACATGTACTCGGACCGCGCCGAGACGCTGGTCGTCGGCAAGGCCTGTCGCGACGCGATCGACGCCGGGAAGCGTCGCGCCGTGGTGGTCGTCGTCGGCACGCTCTCCAATCGGCTGTTCACCGACTGGATCGACCCCGAGGACGACCACGTCCACTCGGCCAAGGACGACGAGTGGAACCGCAAGATCCTCGAGTTCCTCGGACAGGGCCGCCTCGAGGACACCGCGCAGCTCTCGCGCGAGATCCAGCGCCAGGTGCGCATCCCCAAGGTGGTCAGCTTCAAGCCGATGTGGTGGTGGTCCGCGGTGATGGGCCAGCACAACCGGTACAAGGGCGAGGTCCTGGCCTACGAGGCGCTCTTCGGCACCGGCAGCGCCGTGGTCACGCTCACACCCGACGAGAGCGGCGTGGGCGAGAAGGAGTTCGACGAGGACGACGTGGAGCGCTTCCGCGGCGACCGCAACGTCATCGCCTGACGAGCTCGACCGCGTCCTCCGCCAGCTGCTGAAGGTGGCTCGTCGGCAGTCCGGCGCGTGCGCGGACCGACAGGCTGTGGATGGTCGCGGCGAGCAGCCGGGCCCGGGCAGCGGTGTCGGTACCGGCCGGCAGCTCCCCGTCGGCCACCGCGCGGTCGAGCCGGGCCCGAAGGGCCGTGTCCAGCGACGTGATCGTGGACGCCAGCATCTCGCGCACCGACGGATCGTCCACCGCGCGCGCCGGGGCGACCCCGAACACGAGGCATCCGCGCCCGCTGCCGCCATACACCTCGATCACCTCCAGCAGGACGGCCCGCACCGCGTCCTCGATCCGGGGAGCGGACAGCGCGCGCCCGGCCCGCGTGGCCATCCGCTCTCCGAACCGCCGCACCGCTCGCTCGAACAGCGCCTGCTTGTCGCCGAACGCGCCGTACAGGCTGGGACGCCCCATGCCCATGGCCTGTGACAGCTGATCGAGCGTGGCGGCGTCGTAGCCGTGGGTCCAGAACACGTCGATCGCCGCGTCCAGCGCCTCGTCGGGGTCGTAGCTGCGCGGACGTCCGCGCCGGGCCTCGGTCATACGAATATTGTACTACTCCGAACAAAAACAGGCACGCCGGGCCCGAGCCCATTATTGTACTGGTCAGTACAAAAGGTGGACCGATGGCCGCGGCTCGGATGGGTGCAGGGATCGTGGGGGTGGTGGTGATGGTGGCGACCGTCGGGTTCGCGGTCTTCCGCACCGACCTGCTGTTGTCGCGCCTGGAGGTGGGCCCCCTCGGCTCCGAGGCCGACGCCGATCGCGTCCTGCCCCAGCTCGCATCCGCGTACGGCCCCGCCGACGCGTGGCGTGCGTTGCCCGCCGTGGAGCTGGAGCTCGTCGGAGAGGTGCCGTTCGTCCCGGCGCGGCTGCTGTTCGGGATGGCGCCCACCACACCACACACGGCGCTCACGGTGCGCTTCGAGCCTGGCCGCCACGGCGTGTACGGGTACGTGCAGGACGGCGTTCGGGGCTGTGCGGACACGCGCTCCGAGCGGGATGGGCGCGGCCTCTTGCTGGACTCCGTCCACCATCTGTTCACGCTCCCCTTCTCGGTGGGCGACGTGCCGTTCCGACGCTCGGTGTCGACCGCGGGGCCGGACGGGTCGACGGGGACGTTCCTCACCTGGGGCGACGACCCCGAGCCCACCTCGGCCTTCGACCAGGTGGTGCTGTGGACGGATGGGGGTCGGATCGCCCGAATGGACACCACGGGCCGTGACGTCGCGCCGTTCATCGTGGCCGCGGTCCCCTACGACGGTACCGCGGAGGTGGAGGGTGCACCCGGGTTCCTCCTGCCGCACACCGCCACGATCCAGCGCGGTCCGGGTGGATCGATCGTCCATCGGTGGGAGCTGCGACGCGCACGGGTGATCGACGACATCGGGTGTATCCTGGGTACGAATCCCTGAGGATGCGTCATGAGTGCCTCGTTCGTCGCCGTCGCCCTCGCCCTCCCCTCCGTCGCCCATGCAGCGCGGGTGCCCTCTCTCGAGGGGACCTGCGACCTGACGGGGCTCGGCATCGACGCGCCCACCGGCGTCGTCTCGGACCCGGTGTTGGGCATCGGCGTACTGGACGGGACGGACCGGCGGATCCGGTTCATGGACGACCACTGCGCGCCGACCGGCCTGTCGATCCAACTCGGGGCCTACTCCCAGGACCCGCAAGGGGTCGGCTGGTCGTCGACGATGGGCGAGCTCGCGGTGGTGGACGCCACGGCCGACGAGCTGTTCTTCGTGTCGCCGGGTGGGGCGCGGCTCGGATCGTGCGATCTGGCGACGATCGGATCGGCCTCGAGCTCGGGGGTCGCCTGGGACCCGACGACGTCGCGGTGGGTGGTCATGGACGCCGGCGGCAGCACCGCCTGGTGGATCGATCCGGCCGGGCGCAGCGGCTCGACCTGCACGGTCACGTCCTCCGTGGTGATCCCCGACGGGCCCCGCGCCGACGACCTGGCGGTCGACGCCACCGGTCGGCTGGTCGTGTCGGACACCTACCACCGCCGTGTCGACACCTACGACGCCACGGGTGCGAACGTGGACTCCTTCTCGCTCACGCCGTCGGGGGACGACGCGCAGGGCGTCGTGCTCGACGCGACAGGCGACCGCCCCGTCGTGGTCGACGGCTCCAAGAACCGCCTCGCTCGCTACGACAACCGGGGGACGACCACGGAGATCTGCTCCGTGAGCGCGTTCGTCAGCCAGCCGCGGGGACTGGCCGTGGATCCCGCGCGAGGCGAGCTGCTGGTGCTCGACAACGGCACCCGGTCCGTCGCGCGCATGGACACGTCCTGCGTGCTCGCCGGGACCATCCCGCTCAACCCTGCGGGCCTCACGAACATGCGGGACGTGGGCTTCGACCCCGTCGCTCGCGACCTGGTGGTGGACGACAACGGGGTCGACCTGGCCTTCGTGGACCCCGCGAACGGCGCCGTGCGCTCCACCTGCGATGTGTCGGGGCTCGGGGTCGGGCTCGCGGGCATCGACGTGCTGGCCGGGCTCGACCGCATCGCGCTGACCTTCGACGTCGACGGGACCTGGATGCTCCTCGATCCCGCCTGCGAGCCGGTCCACCAGCGCCCGCTGAAGCCACTCACGAACGGAACCGCGGCGGACATCGCCTGGCACCCGGCCAGCGGCACGCTGCTGCTGGCGTCGAGCCAGTACGTGGTCGCGGCGACCCTGGAGGGCGTCGAGGCGCGGCGCTTCCTGCTGACCTCGCAGCTCGCGGGGCTCGTGGCGGACCCCGGGGACAGCGCGGTCGTCTGGGCGCTGGACGTGAGCGGACGCCTGTTCCGCGTGGAACTGCCCGGCCTGGTCGACTGGCCGGGATCCGTGAGCGGGCGCTTCTCCAACGGCGTGGCGACGATCCAGCTCTGGGAGCGGGGCGGCGGCGCCCTCAGCGGCACGGCCTTCGTCAACGGCGACACGATCCCGCTGTTCGGCCAGCTCGACGGTGCGGGCGGCGACCTGTTCGTGGGCGGGATCACGCCGACGGGCGCCGCGCAGGTCGTGCCGGTGACGATCTCGGCGGACGGCGCGACGTTGACCGCTCCTCCGCCCTTCGGCATCCTCACGAGGCAGTGACGTCCGAGGTCCCCGGCTGGTTCGGTCCGTTTCGTCCCCTGGAACGCATCGCCAGGGGCGGGATGGGCGAGGTGTGGCGCGCGGAGCACGTCGAGCTCGGGCTCCCCGTCGCCGTCAAGACGGTTCCCTCGGCCTCGCGCCAGGCCTTCGACGGCGAGGTGGCGAACGTCGCGACGCTCGCCCACCCCGGCATCGTACGCATCGTGGACCGCGGGTTCACCGCGTCGGGCACGCCGTGGCTGGCGATGGAGCTCGCCCAGACCACGCTCGCCCAGCGCCCACCCACCGACCTCGAGCAGCTCCAGGGCGCGCTCCTGCAGGTGCTCGACGCGCTGGGCCACGCCCACGGCCGCGGCGTGCTGCACCTCGACCTGAAGCCGAGCAACCTGCTCTGGCAGGGCGATCACGTGCTGCTCGCCGACTTCGGCATCTCCACGGTGCTGCACGATCCGCGGGCGTCCGGCTGGGGCACGCCCGCGTTCGCCGCGCCCGAGCAGCTCGGAGGGCGTTGGCGGGAGCTCGGACCGTGGACGGACCTGTACGCGCTCGGCGCCACCGCGGCCGCGCTGGCCGGGACCGACACCGCGCTCTCGGGCTGGATCCACCGGGCCGCCCAGCCGCTCCCCGCCGCGCGCTTCCAGTCCGCCGCCGAGGCGCGCGAGGCCCTCCTCGACGTGTGCGCCGACGGTCCGGTGGTGCCGGCGGTGGCGGTCGACCCCACCGCCACGGTGCCCACGGGCGGCGACACGCCGTCCTCCAGCTGGCGCCCCCGCGCGTGGTGGCCCCGCCAGCGCCCTCCCCTGCCCGAGCCCGCTCCGGCCAGGAGGCAGCTCGCGGGTGCGGGGAGCGCGCTGTTCGGCCAGCGGACGATCCCGCTCGTCGGACGGCAGCGGGAGCGCGAGGCGCTGTGGGCCGCGCTCACGGAGGTGCTCACGGCCCGCGAGCCCCGCTGGGTGCACCTGGCGGGGCCGAGCGGCGTGGGCAAGTCGCGGCTCGCGGAGTGGCTGGTGACCGAGGCGCACGCGACCACCGGGTGCCGGGTCTGGCGCGCACCGCACGCGGCGGACGGCCCCGAGGGTCTGCGCGAGGCGGCCCGGAGCGCGCTCGCGACCCGCGGACTGGCGGGACCCGCCCTCGAGGAGCGCCTGCGGGGGCTGGTGGGCGTGGTCCCCGGGCTCGCCCCCTGGCTCGAGGAGCGGCCCGTCGCCACCCACACCGCAGCGAGCGCGCTGGCGGGTGCCCTGCACGCGATGCAGCCGGTGGTCCTGTGGATCGACGACGCGCAGGAGGCCGATACCGAGCTGCTCGCGGCCCTCGCGGGCGAGCTCCGCGGTGCCGTCCTGGTCGTCGCCACCTGCCGGACCGACCTGCTCGACGAGCGTCAGCGACGCCGGCTCGACGCCCTCCCCGGCGAGCGGTCGGCGCTGGGACCGCTGGCCACCGAGGCGCTGCGCTCCATGCTCGGCGGACTGCTCGGCCTGGACCTCGCGTCCGCCACCGCCATCGCCGACCGCGCCGAGGGCAACGCGATGGTGGCGGCCCAGCTGGTGGCCGGAGCGATCGCGTCGGGTCAGCTGCGGCCGTCGCGCACGGGCCTGCGCGCACACGCCGAGGAGCTGGGCCTCCCGAGCTCGACGACCGAGCTGTGGGTGCGACGCCTCGAGCAGGTCGCAGGCGACGATCGGGACGCGCTGGAGCTGGCGGCGGTCCTCGGCCCCCGGTTCGGCGCGGCGTGGCGGTCGGCCGTGGACGCCGAGGCCCTGGTGGCGCGGGCGCTGCGGGCGCAGGTGTGGTGCGTGGAGGACGGTGAGCTGCGCTGGACCCACGAGATCGCGCGGGAGGCGGTGCTCCGGGGGGCGGACGCCGAGGGGCGCCTGTCCGCGCTCCATCGGCGCGCGCTCACCTGCGTGGACGCGGACCTCGAGCCGGCCCGGGCCGGACGGCACCACGTGGCCGCGGGGGAATGGGAGCGCGGGGCGAGCCTGTTGCTCCGCGCGCTCCGCCGAGCGGTGGCCCGCGGGGAGTGGCTCGCGGTCGACCGGGCGGACCGCGACCTGCGCCGCGCCCTGGTCGAGAGCGCCGACGACCGGATGGAGGTCGACCGCCTGCTCGAGCGCGCCCGGATGGCGGCCAACCGCTGGCGCTCGGACGAGGCCTGGACGCACCTCACGTCCATCCGCGATCGCGTGCTGGGCGCGGGCGACGTGAACCAGCAGGGCCTGTTCCACTGGCTCTGCGGGCAGACCCTGTTGGTCGAGCAGCGCCCGATGGAGGCGCTGGCGCGGTTCGAGCAGGCCGAAGCGCTCCACGGCAGCGATCCCGGGCGACGTGCCCGGCTCCTGCGCGCCCAGGCGCGATGCCTCCGCCTCGCGGGCGACGTGGACGGTGCGCTCGCCAGGCTCCGCGACGCGGTCGGCGTGGCCGAGGCGCTGGGCGACGACGCCGTCTCCGCCGACATCCTGCTCACGCTCGCGGTCACCCTGCACACGGCCGGACGGCTCGAGGAGGCGCATCCTGCCTATGTCGACGCCATCGCCGCCTACGGCGAGGGGTACGCCGGCGCCCGCGGCGAGCTGTGGACCAACCTCGGCGACCTGCACCGGCACCGCGGCGACCACGAGGCCGCACGGGCGGCGTACGACCGGGCGCGGCCGCTGATCGAGACCACCGGCAGCGCCTCGGACAGCCTCGAGCTCGGAACCGCGCTGCTCGACGTCGACGGGGCGCCCGATCGCGCCCGCCGCACGCTGGAGGGGGTGTGTGCCCGGGCGGCGGGGACCGCCCAGGCCGGCTTCGCGCACCTCTTCGCGCTCCAGCTGTCGGCGAGCCCCGAGGACTGGGACGCCCACTGGGCCGCCGGCCGCGCTCAGCTCCCCGAGCTCCCCGCCGAGCTCGACCTGGGCCTCGCCCTCGACGATGCCGTCCGGCACGCCCACAGCCGGGGGTGGTCGGTGCGCGCAGCCGCCGCGCGGACCGCTCGCGACGAGGTCCAGGGCAAGCTCGGACGAGCCGTGACGCCCCGTGCCGGACGCTGACGTTACGAGGGCCGACCGGAGGGAGTCACCATGGTCCTGTCGCTGATGATGTCCTGCGCGTTCGCCGACCCGTCCGCACCCGCGGCAGGCGCGCCCACCACCTCGCCGCTCGTCGGCCAGCCCGCGCCCGACTTCACGCTGAAGGACCTGTCCGGCAACGACGTGTCGCTCGCGTCCTTCCGTGGCAAGACCGTCGTGCTCGAGTGGTTCAACCCGCAGTGTCCGTTCGTGGTCGCCGCCCACACCAAGGGCTCCCTGATCGACGCCGCGAAGAAGCACCAGGCCGAGGGCGTCGTGTGGCTCGCGGTGAACTCGGGCGCGCCGGGCAAGCAGGGCTACGAGGTCACGGCCAACCAGCAGGCCGTCGCGGACTGGGCGCTCGGGCACCCGATCCTGCGCGACGAGTCCGGGACCGTCGGCAAGGCCTACGGGGCCACCAACACCCCGAACATGTTCGTCGTCGACCCGCAGGGCGTCGTTCGCTACGCCGGCGCCATCGACAACTCGCCGGACGGCGAGAAGGGCGCTCCCCAGGGCGGGACCCTCGTGAACTGGGTGGACGCCGCGCTGACCGACCTCGCCGCGGGTCGCCCCGTCGCCACGCCCGCCACGCGGCCGTACGGCTGCGGCGTGAAGTACGGCTCGTGATCGCGGGCCTGCTGCTGGCCTGCGGAGCGGCGCCCGACATCGCGCTCGTGCCGCCCCCGCCCGCGGGCTGCGCGCCCACCGAGCCCTGCGAGCTGGCCGTCGGCGTGCGCGCGGGCCCGGGCTTCCACCTCAACCGCGACTACCCGGTGCGCTTCGTCGCGGACGCACCCGACCGCCTGGCCTCGGATCAGCCCGAGTTCACGTTCGCGGACGACCGCAGCGGCACCCAGGTGGTCCGCCTGACCGCCGGCGCGTCCCCGGTGAGCGGCAAGCTCAAGGTGAGCTGGTGCAACGACGAGGCCTGCCACATCGACGAGCTCCCGGTCACGCTCACCCCGCGCGGCTGATCAGCGAGGGAGCGCGGGCTGCAACTTGTGCCCGTCCCACCGGTGTTCGGTGCGGACGTCGACCTCCAACACGTCCCTGCCGTCCGTCCCCGACTCTCCCTCCACGTGGTGGTAGAGCACGACCCCGGGCTTTCCGCCGGGCTCGGAGGGGAAGGTCAGGTCCGTGGTCGCGAAGACGGGCGCGTCCGCCCCGCCGAACAGGGTGCCGAGGTGGTGCCAGGCGCCGCCGTCCACCATCCACACCATGTGCCCCGACAGCCCCGCGCACTCCTGGGCGTCGAAGGCGAAGCGGGCCACCGGCCCTGCACCTGCCAGCCCCGTCGACGACAGGACGGTGAGCGACATCCAGCGCTCGGGCTCGCTGAGCCACCCCGCGGGGACCGTGAGGTCGGCGCGCTCCGGTCGGACCAGCTGGCCACCGATCCGCGCGTCGAGCTCGACCGACACCGTGGCCGAGCTGCCGGTCAGCTTCGCGCCGCGGAAGGCCACCACCACACCGTCGCCGCCGTCGCCGAGCGGCGCGTGGAACGGGGACAGCAGGCCCGACCACAGCCAGCCGTCCCCCTGGTCGGTGTGCACGCGCACCCACGGCGCCTCCCGTCCCCACAGGGTCACGCTCGCCCCCCGCTCCAGCACGTCGACGGACGCCCCGAGCGGTAGCGTGGTGAGGAGCTCGGCGTCGGTCGCCGGCCCCTTGCGCAGGCTGGCCGCGTCCGTCGCGACGACCGACGTACCGGTGAAGGGAGCGGCCCAGGCCGCGGCGCACGAGAGGAGCCACATGCGCACAGTGTACCAGGACCGTCAGTCCGCGCTTCGTACGCCCGCACGCCGCAGCAGCCGGTACATCGCGTACCGACTCGACAGTCCGAGGTCGCTCGCGGCGCGGGTCACGTTGCCCCCAGCGGCCTCCAGCGCCGCCCGCAGCGCGTCGGCGTCGAGCGACTCCGGATCCACCGGAGCGGGTCCCTGACGAGGCGAGAGCAGCTCGCGGAGCTCCGGCGACAGCACGAGGGCTCTGCCCGGGCTCGTCTCCAGCGCCCGCCACAACAGCTTGTCGAGCTCGCGCACGTGGTGGGTCCAGCGATGGCCGAGCAGCGCGAGGACCAGCTCTGGCGAGATGCGCGCGTGCTCGCCGTCGAAGAAGCGCTCCGCCAGCTCGGCGTCCGCGCGCGCCTTCCCGAGGAGGTGGTGGGCGACGAGCGGCACGTCCTCCAGCCGGTCCGCCAGGCCGGGGACCTCGACCCGCAGGGTGAGGCGCGCCGCGAGGTCGTGCTTGAGCTCGGCGGGGTCGCGGTTGGTGGCCGCCACGAAGCGGAGGTCGGAGCGCCGGGTGCGCGCCTCACCCAGCCGCTGGTACTCCCCTCCCCGGTCGAGCACGCGGAGGAGGTGGGCCTGGACCGCCGTACCCATCTCGCCGATCTCGTCGAGGAACAGCGTGCCGCCGTCCGCCGCGCCCACGAGGCCCGGCCGCTCGACCATCCCGGGGTTCGGGTAGTTCCGCACGTTGCCGAAGAGCTCGGCGTCCACGAGGCCTTCGGGCAGGGTGGCCGCGTTGCGCGAGACGAAGGGGCCGCCCGCCCGCGGGGACCTCGCGTGCAGCGCCCGGGCCGCCAGCTCCTTGCCGGTGCCGCTCTCGCCGAGCACGAGCACCGGGTCGTCGCGTCGCGCGAGGAAGCGGAGGCGGGTCCGGAGCTCCCAGGCCGCCATAGACTCCCCCACGATCCCGTGCGCGTCCGCCCGCCCGAACGTGTGCGCCTCCTCCGGGTCCGGCAGCGCCCCGCGGCGGACCACCACGAGGACGAGCTGGCGATCGAGCTCGAAGGCCTGCCCGACCGAGAGGGTGGCGTCGCTCACGGTGCGACCGTCCACCTTCAGCGCGCAGGAGCCCACGTTGCGGAGCTGGACCCTCTCGCCCTCGGCGCGCACCTCCAGCTGCCGACGCGAGAGCAGGCGCCCCTGGAGCGGATCCGCCGGAGGGCGTCGACCCGGGCCGAGGCGTGCGAACCGCACCGTCGCCTCCTCGCCGCGACCGAGCACCAACGCGCGCCGATCGGGGAGCAGCGCCACCTCGCCCATCCGCCCGGGCTCAGAGAGGCACCACGCGATCGCGAGCCCGAGCCCGACGCCCTGCTCGTCACCGTCGTCGCCGTCCAGCCACCGGTCTGCGTGGGAGAGGTCCCCCAGCGTGGTGTCACCCGCTCCCATCGCGCGCTCCGGTCCTCGCATACCCGCACGCACGCACACCCGCACGTTCGCGCACGCCGCACACCACGGTCGAACCGACGAGATCGCGCGCCCCGAGCCGGCACGCACCGTGCACTCCCCTGCGACGGGAGGCAGCGATGGTCGGGTACGATGCGTCGATGGAGCTGGTGGGCGGGCGGACGGTGGGCCCCTGGGTGGTCGAGGAGGAGCTCGGCCGGGGGGCGATGGCCGTGGTGTACCGCGTGCGCCACCAGGCCCTGGGGACGCGCGCCGCGCTCAAGGTGCTCGGCCGGATCGACGGCGCCACCGAGGACCGCCTGCTGGCGGAAGGGCGCGCCCAGGGGGCGGTGTCCCACCCGAACGTCCTCGGCGTGCTGGACCACGTCACGGTCGACGGGCACGCAGCCCTGCTGCTCGAGCTCGTCGAGGGCTGCGACCTCGCCACGTTGCTGCGGGACCGGCCGCTCGCGCTCGAGACGTCGCTGGACCTGTTCCGTCAGGTGGTCGCCGGCGTCGCCGCCGCGCACGCCGCCGGCCTCGTCCATCGCGATCTGAAGGCCAGCAACGTGCTGGTGCGCCGGGACGGGGACCGGTGGCTGGCGAAGGTCGGCGACTTCGGCCTCGTGAAGACGCGCGGTGCGGACCTCACCCACACCCACGCCATGCTCGGCACGCCGCGGACGATGGCGCCCGAGCAGATGCGCGCCGCCCGGCGGGTGGACGAGCGCGCCGACGTGTTCGCGCTCGGCTGCCTGCTGTACGAGCTGGTCTGTGGGCGGTCCCCGTTTCCTGGCGAGGACCTGGTGGACCTGTACACCGCGAAGCTCGGCGGTCGGTACGAGGATCCCGCGTCCGCCGTGCCCGACCTGCCCGCACCCGTGGTGGAGGCGATCCGCGGCTGCCTGCAAGGGGTCGTGGCCCGCCGCATCCCCTCCTGCGCCGTGCTCGTGGAGGTCCTCGACGGACGCCCGTTCACGCCGTCGATCGCGGACCAGACGGTGGACGGGCTGACCGGCATCGGCCTGTGCCCCGGCTGCGGGGCCGCCGTCGACAGCGAAGGCGCCTGCCCCAGCTGCGGCTTGCCGACCCTGCTCCAGGAGCGCTACCGCCTGGTCGAGCTGACCGGAGAGGAGCCGTTCCTCCAGGTCTTCGACGGGCTCGACCTCAAGGAGGGGCAGCGCGTGACGCTCCGCGCCCTCGATCGCAGCGCGGACGACGGCGCGCGGCGGCGCTTCGGCCAGGGCGCCCGCTCGACGTTCGAGGAACACGGCCGCCGATGGCGCGTGGGCGACGAGCCCGTGCTCCCCGCCGTCCCGGCCGCGACCCGGCGACACGACCCGGCCACCGTGCGCCGGCTGTTCGTGGCCGGTGGCACGACCGCGGCACTCGCGGGGCTGGGGACCCTGGTGACCTCCTTCCTGACGTTCCCGGGAGGCGTGCCCGTCCTGCCCGAGTGTGGTGGCGAGCCCTTCGCGGTGGAGGTCCGGTGGGCCGGTCCGCCGACCCCGCTGCTGGCGAGGACCTGCGAAGGCGTCGAGGTGGTCGGACAGCTGGACGGGACCACGACCGTCACCCTGCCCGGTGTCGCGGTGCTCGACACACCGTGGGGAACGTCCGCCTGCGCACAGGGTGGGGTCGACTGCTTCCAGCGACCGATCCGCGACGGCCGCGAGCCCGTGACGCTGAAGCCCGTGCGTGACGTGACCTTCACCGTGGTGGAGGGCGACCATCCCCTCCCCGGCGCCGACATCGTCCCTCTCGCGCCGCTCGCCTTCCAGAAGACCGACGACCGTCCCCGGCTGCGGCTCCACTCCAGGCGCCTCCTGGCCGGGGACCTGGCCTGGCGCACCTCCGACGAGGACGGACGCGTCCCCGTACCCGACGGTGTGTTCCAGAGCCTCGACCTCGGCGTGATGGTGGACGGCGTGGCGCGCCGCATCCGGATGACGCTGAAGGAGATCGAGGTGGCTCCCACGGAGGACGTCCTGTGGCTGAGGGTCGCCGACGAACGGGGCGCTCCGGTGCCGCACGCGCAGATCCAGTGCATCCCCGACCCTCCGGAGACGGTCGCGAACGGCGTGGCCGACGAGAACGGCGAGGTGCGCTGCGACTTCCCCACCGAGTCCACGCACCGCTGGGTCGTCGTCACCGCGCCGGGGCACCACAGCGGACCGATGGAGCTCCAGGATCTCCACGCGGAGCGGATCACCCTGAAGATGCACGACGCCGACCGCGTGCAGGTCGTATGCGACGGGCTGCCCGACGGGTCGTGCGGAGACTTCGTCACGGCACCCACTTGCGGGGGGGCGGAGCAGGTCGGGGGGACGTGCCGCTTCGAGGGCCGACAGCTCGTGTGCGACTGCCCCGCGGGTTCGACGGAGCTGTCGCATCCGTTCGGCACCAGCCCCGTGGTGGACGGCGTCGTCCACGTCGACCGGCGCGGGCTCTCCACCATCGAGGTGCAGATCCCCACGGCGGACGTCGTGCGTGGGGGCACCTGCAGCTTGAGCCTGACTGCGCGGTCGGGAGAGCTGCGCGCGAGCGGCTCGCCCCCCACGATCACCTTCCGAGGCATCCCGCAGGGGAACTGGAAGCTCAGCGGTTCGTGCGGCACGACGCGCGTGTCCTCCACGATCGTCGTCGACGGGGCGGACCGGATCGAGGTCACGCCGACCCTTGGCGCTCCCCGCTGAAGGCGTGAGCGGGGCGATCACGGCGGGAGTGGGCCCCCCTCCCCAGGGATGAGCCGTTTGATTGAAAATGAAAATCATTTTCATTATGGTAGTGCCACGACCCAGGAGGCACCCGTTGCGTACGTCCCTGTTCCTGACGCTCACCGCCTGCTCCGGCGCCGACGACACCTTCGTGTGGCCGGAGAGCACGGCCGACGCCGTCGCCACCTACGCTCGCATCGCGGACGCCACGTACGAGGACTCGCTCGTGGCTGCCGAGGCGCTCGACGGCTCGCTCGCGTCCCTGGTCGACGCGCCCTCCCCCGCCGCGCTGCAGGCCGCCCGCGACGCCTGGCGCGCGAGCCGCGAGCCGTACCTGCAGTCCGAGGCCTTCCGGTTCTACGACGGGCCCATCGACGACCCGGACGACGGACCCGAGGGCCTGATCAACGCCTGGCCGCTCGACGAGCAGTACATCGACTATGTCGAAGGCGACGACGACGCGGGCCTGGTCAATGCCACCGGCACGATCGACGGCCCCACGCTGGTCTCGCTCAACGAGCAGGGCGGCGAGAAGAACATCGCCACCGGTTACCACGCGATCGAGTTCCTGCTCTGGGGCCAGGACCACGACCCCGACGGCCCCGGCGACCGGCCGCACACCGACTACCTGGCCGGCACCGCAGGCACGGCGGCCAACCAGGATCGGCGCGCCACCTACCTCTCCGTCACGGGCGACCTGCTGGTGGACCACCTCGGCGGCGTGCGCGAGCAGTGGACCGAAGCTGGCGCCTACCGCGGCGCCTTCGAGGCCGATCCGGAGGGCTCCTTCGGGAAGCTGCTCACGGGGCTCATCGTCCTGTCCGGCTTCGAGACCGGCGGCGAGCGGCTCCAGGCCTCGCTCGACAGCGGGGACCAGGAGGACGAGCACTCCTGCTTCTCGGACAACACCCACCGCGACATGGTCCAGGACGTCCGAGGCATCTCGAACGTGTGGCACGGGCGCTACGAGCGGGTCGACGGCACCGTGGTCGAGGGCACCGCGGTGCGCGAGGTGGTCGCCGAGGTCGACGCGGATCTGGCAACCGCTCTCGACGAGCGCATCGCCACCAGCCTGGCGCTGGCCGAGGCGCTGCAGCCGCCCTACGACCGCGAGATCGTGCCGGGCTCGCCGGGCAACCAGCGCGTGTCCGACCTGATCGTCAGCCTCCAGACCCAGGAGGGGCTGCTCTTCGACGTGTTCTCGGCCTTCGGGCTCACGGTCCAGCTCCCGGAGTAGCTCGTGTGGACGTTCCTGCTCCAGGGATGCGCCGATCGCGCACCCCGCTTCGACCCGAGCGAGTGGCTGCCCGGTGGGGACACCACGAACACGCTCCTGCTGGGCACCAATGCCTTCAAGGCGCCGGCGGCCAACCTCACGCCCGAGCACGAGCAGGACTTCTACTCGGGCAACGCCTTCTTCAACCAGGCGTGGGTCGAGGCACCCGCCAGCACCACGGCGCGCGACGGCCTCGGGCCGCTGTTCAACGCGCGCTCCTGCTCGGGCTGCCACCACGAGGACGGCAAGGGGCCGACGCCCGAGGAGGGCCCGGGTCCCTTCGTGGGGCTGTTGCTGCGGGTGTCGGTGGACGGAGGGCCCGATCCGGTGCTCGGCGGCCAGATCCAGGACCAGGCCCTGCCCGACGTACCCGTCGAGGCCACCCCCTCGGTCCACTGGGAGACGGACGGCGCACTTCGTCGACCGATCTTCAGCCTCGACAGTGGACCTCCTGCGAGTGGTGTGCGGCACCTCTCACCGCGTCTGGCGCCGCACATGGTGGGGCTGGGGCTGCTCGAGGCGGTGGCGGAGGACGACCTGCGTGCCCTCGCCGATCCCGACGACGCCGACGGTGACGGCATCTCCGGCCGGGTCGCCGAGCTCGACGCCAGCGTGGGCCGCTTCGGGTGGAAGGCCGAGGCACCGACGGTGGAGCGGCAGACCGCGGGCGCGTTCGCGGGCGACATGGGGCTGACCAGCAGGCTCGTGGACCGCGACGACTGCACGGAGGCGCAGACCGCCTGCCTCGCGGAGCCCAGCGGCGGCGAGCCGGAGGTCGACGACGACGTCTTCGACCACGTCGTGCTCTACGCGCGCACCCTGGCGGTGCCGGTGCGGCGTGCGGCCGAGGACGAGGGCGTGTTGCGCGGGCGCGAGACCTTCCACGCGCTCGGGTGCGCCGCGTGCCACACGCCCTCCTTCACGACGGGCGAGGCCGCGCTCCCCGAGCTCTCGGGCCAGCGGATCTGGCCGTACACCGACCTGTTGCTGCACGACCTGGGGGAGGCGCTCTCCGACGACCGGCCGGCGGGTGCCGCCGTGGGGCGCGAGTGGAAGACGCCGCCGCTGTGGGGGCTCGGCCTGGTCCACGACGTCGACCCCCGACCGGGCTTCCTGCACGACGGGCGCGCGCGGACGCTGGACGAGGCGGTCCGCTGGCACGGGGGCGAGGCCGAGGCCGCCCGCGACGCGTACGAGGCGCTCGAAGACGCCGAGCGGGACGACCTGCTCTCGTTCCTGGAGGACCTGTGATCTGGTGGTGGGCCTGCACGCCGGGAACGGACCCGCGCGCCGAGGTGATCGAGGGGCTCGCGGCGGACACGACCGCCCGGTACGAGGCGTTCGAGGCGCGCGCGGCCACGCTCGACGACGCGGTGGCGGCGATGTGCGCGGGCACGGGGAGCCTGGAGGACGCGCGCGAGGCCTGGCAGGCGGCGCGGGAGCCCTGGAAGCGCGCGCAGATCGTCGCGTTCGGCCCGGTCGTCACCTTCCCCGAGCGGTACGGCCCCAAGCTCGACGACTGGCCGGTGGACGCCGACGCGGTGGAGGCGCTGGTGGCGAGCGACGCGCCCGTCTCCGCAGCCGACTTCGCGGCGATGGGCACCGCCACCCGGGGTCTGCCGGTCGTCGAGTGGCTGCTCTACGGCGAGTCGCCGGAGGACGCCCGCCGCTGCGCGGTCCTCGCCGGGGCCGCGGGCGACGTGCACGCGACGGCGACGGCGCTGTCGCAGGCCTGGCGGGACGGCTGGCAGGAGCGCCTGGGGAGCCCGGAGACGCGCACGGACGACGACTGGGACACCGTGCAGGACGTGATCGACGAGTGGGTGAACCGCTCGGTCTACACCCTCGCCGATCTGCGCGGGCTGCGCCTCGGCAAGCCGCTCGGCGACGACACCGGCGGTGTTCCGCAACCCCAGCTCGTGGAGTCGCGGCCCAGCGGGCGATCGCTGCGGGACGCTCGCGACGTGCTCCAGGGCGTCCGCGCCACCTGGGAGGGCGACGCCGGGCCCGGGCTCCGCTCGCTCGTCGAGGACGGCGCGCTCACCGATCGCGTCGAAGGCCTGTTCGACGGCTGCGACGCGCGCCTGGCCGAGGTCCCCGAGCCGCTGGAGACGACGGTGGGCGAGCAGCCCGAGATCGTGGCCCGCGCGCAGGACGCGTTGCAGGCGCTGCAGATCACGATGCAGCTCGAGGTGGTCCAGGCACTGTCGGTGACGCTCGCCTTCTCGGACAACGACGGGGACTGAAGTGCGGCACGACGCAGCCGGATTCACCTTGTTCCGAGCGCTCTTCGGGCTGCTGATGTGCGTCGCTGCGGTGCGCCTGTTCGCCTACGGCTGGGTCGAGGAGCAGCTCGTCGCGCCCACCTTCCACTTCCTCTGGTGGCCCTGGGTCCCCGTGCCCGGCCCCTGGGGGCTCCGCGCGCTCGTCGCGACCCAGGCGGTGGCGGGGCTCCTGGCCGCCCTCTCCCCGCGCCCGCGGCCCTTCCTCGCGGTCGCGATGGCCTGCTTCGCCTGGGTCGAGCTGCTCGACAAGGCGCTCTACCTCAACCACCACGTGCTGATGGGCCTGCTGGGCGCGACGCTGGTGGCGATGCCCGACCCGCGCGACCGTACGGTGGCGCCGCAGGTCACGTGGCTGCTGCGCCTGCAGATCGGCCTGGTGTGGTTCTGGGCCGGGGTCGCGAAGCTGGACGGCGACTGGCTGCTGCGCGCGGAGCCCCTGGACACCTGGTTGCACGCGCTCGCCGATCTGCCGCTCGTGGGGCCGCTGCTGGACCTGCCCCTCACGGCCAGCGCCATGAGCTGGGGCGGCGCCGCCTACGACCTCGCGATCCCCTTCCTGCTCCTGTCCCGCCGCACACGGCCCCTGGGCATGGCGCTGGTGGTCGGGTTCCACGCCGTCGTCGGCTGGCTGTTCCCAATCGGCCTGTTCCCGGCGCTGATGGTGCTCGGCGCGACGGTCTTCCTCGACCCGAGCTGGCCGAGGGCCTGGCTCCACCCCTCGCCCGCGCCGCCGCCCGTCGCCGCCGACCGCCCGTCGGTGCCCGCGCGGCTGGCCCTCGCCGCGCTCGCCTGCGCGCTGACCCTGATCCCTGCACGCGGCCTCCTCGAGGGAAGCGAACCGGCGTGGACGGAGCAGGGTCAGCGCTTCGCGTGGCGGGTCCTGATCGCGGAGAAGACGGGCTTCGTGGAGCTGCTGGTGCACGACCCCGATGGGCGCACGACCCGCATCACCCCGGAGCGACACCTCACGCCGCTCCAGCACGCGATGATGCGCACACAGCCCGACATGATCCGTGACTTCGCGCAGCGCTGGTGCGGATCGGGCCGGGTGGTGACGGCCGAGAGCTGGGCCAGCCTGAACGGGCGCCCCGCCCAACACCTGGTGCGGCCCGAGGTGGATCTCTGTCGGCCGGAGGACGAGCTCCGGGCAGCGGGCTGGATCGAGCCGCTGGCGAGCTGGCCGGGACGGACCGCGCGGGACATGTAGCGCAGGGGGGAGGCCGGATGTTCGTACGCTGGGCGGCGCTGGGGGTCGTGGTGGTCGGCTGCGACGGGGGTGACGGGACCGCCGATCCGGCCGACGGTGCCGACGTCGACGGGAGCGCCGACGCCGACGCGGACAACGACGCCGACAGCGACGCGGACAGCGACGCCGACGTGGACACCGACGCGGACAGCGACGCCGACGCGGACGCGGACAGCGACGCCGACGCCGACACCGCGGACACGGGCGGCGGACCGGGCGGTCCCGACCCGTCGCCCTACGCGAGCTGCACCGGCCTGTACGACCCGACGCTGGGCGGCCGCACGCGGTACGTCTACGACGCCGACGGGCGCCTGCTGACCGCCGAATCCGACACGGACGACGACGGCCGTTGGGACATGACCACGACCTACACCTGGATCGTGGTGGGCGGCGTGCTCTCGAGCTCCAGCTGGACCACCGCCCCGAGCGGCGTCAACGCGACCAGCAGCTACGACGCCCACGGCCACCTGACGCACACCCGCACGGTGGTCCCGGGCGTGCCGCGGACCGACACCGACTACGCGAACACGCACGACGCCAGCCTGAAGCTGACCCACACCACGATCACGACCGTCGGCTCGCCGATGGTGATCGACACCGACTACGACGCCTGCGAGCGCTGGACCCGCTCGGAGGTCGACCCGTTCGGCACCGGCACCCAGGTCCAGGTGACGACGAACGCCTGGACGGACGCGGGACCCTGCCTGCCGTCCAGCTCCGTGAGCCGGGGCAACGGCACGACCACCACCACGACCTACGACGCGGACGGCCGCCCGCTGACCGTGAACGCCACGGGTACGACGAGCTGGTCCGCCACCTGGACGTGGACCTGCCCCTGATCGGGCGGGTGTGGTAGCCAGGAACCGTGGCCATCCACGTCCTCTTCGGTCGGACCCGTCCGGCGCGCCGTCGCGGCGTCGCGGCGTTGCTGCGCCCCGGTCGCGACGCCCTCGGCCGCTCCACGACGTTGTACGTGACGGGCACCTGGCGCAAGCGGGCACAGCTCCTGCGCGAGCTCGAGGCCCGCGACGGGCTGCTCCCCGACGTGACCGTGTTCGAGGCCTGGCTCGTGGACGCCGGGCGCCGGTGCGGCGACGGGCGAGCGCCCCTGTCGCGACGGGCGGCGGCGCTCGCCACCCGACGGTGGGCCGCGGAGCGCGGGGTGGTCCTCGACGCCGCGGAGGCGCGGGCGCTCGCCGACGCCGAACGCGTGACCGCGGCCTGGGGTCGCCCGCCGCGCGACCCCGCCGTGGCCGCACGGGTCGCCGATCTGCGCGCCTGGCTCGACCGCCTGCCGCGGCACGCACGCGAGGGGCGCCGCCTGCACCTGCTGCTCGGCGCGCTCGAGCGAGGCGAAGGCGTCCGCGCGCACGGCGCCGTCGTCCTCGACGATCTCCACGGGCTCTCCCCGCTCGCGGCCCGGGTGTGTGTGGCGGCCTGCCGGGCGTGGAGCGCCGCGGGCGCGGAGGTCGTGCTCTCCTTCGGCCTGGGGCGTGACCGCGGCGGGGTGGAGGTCGGCCAGGCGCTCGGCTTCGAGGAGGCCGACGATCGCGAGGACCGCGTGTTCGAGACCACCCGCGCCCTGCGGACCGCCGTGTTCGACGAGCTCGTGGCCAGCGGTGAGGCGACGCTGCTCCGGTACGGCGAGGGCGGCCTGCTGGAGGTCGAGCCGGGCGCGACGCTGCCCGCCGCGGCACCGGACCTGGCGGACGACCTCGCGGGAGGCCGCCCGTGCGGCGCGCCGGGCTTCGGGCCGATCCGCCTGGGCCCGATGCCCGACCCGCGGGCCGAGGTCGAACGCGTGGCGCGGCGCCTGCGCCGGATCCTGGAGGATGGCGCCGACCCCCGCGACTGCCTGGTGGCTCTCCCGTCGGCGCTCTACGACCCACTGGTGGCCGAGATCTTCGCCGAGCACGATCTGCCCTGGGAGCGGGGTGGCGGGACCTCGGCGGCGACCCACCCGACGACGCTGGCGGTGCGGCGCGCGCTGGCGCTGGGTGCCGAGCTGCCCACCGACGAGCTGCTGGCCCTGGCGGACGCCGCGGGCATCGGCGGGATCAGGGTGCTCTGGGCAGCGTGCCGCGCGGCGGGCGTACGATCCGGCCACCCGTCCACCTGGGAGCCGCGCCTCCGCGCCTGGGCGGTGCGGACGCGGGCCGAGATCGACCCCTTGCTGGCCGGGTGGCCCGCAGTGGCCTCTCTGGTCGCTCGGCTGCCGGATCCGAGCGTGGCCGACCCCGAGGCGCTCGCCCGCTCGGCGCTGGTGCTGATCTCCGACGCCGACCCCGCCGTCGAGCGGGCCGTGCTCGAGGCGGCGGAGGCACTGGGTCGCGACCTGGGCTGCCTGGGCGATCCGGAGCCCGAGATCGCGCGGGAGGCGCTGGTCGCGGCGCTGGACGGTCTCGTCGTCGAGCGAGCGGGCCCGGAGGTCGCTCGGGTCCCCGTGGTCGGGCTGCGCGAGCGCGTTGGGCTCACGCCGCGGCACACGTTCGTGGTGGGGCTCGCCCGCGGGATGTTCCCCGGCGACCGGCGCCCCTCGTCGGTCCTCGGCCCCGAGGACCCCGTCGACCACGATCCCGTCGCCGAAGGGCGCATGCTCCTCGCGGACCTGCTCCGCGACGCGCTCGGTGAGCCGTGGATGGAGAGCGTGGAGCTGAGCTGGCCCGCCGCCACCGACGGGCGACCGACCCTGCCTTCGCCGCTCGTCGCCGAGTGGCTCGAGCTCGTCGCCGACTGGCCCGCGCTGCCCGAACCGGAGACCGCGGGCGCCGACGAGCGGATCCGACGCGCGTGCGGCCTGCCCGACGGCGGCGGTCTGCCGGAGGTCCTCGCCGCGCGCGCGCGGGTGGGCGCTCGCACGGGAGACCTGGGCCCCCACGACGGCGTGCTGCGACGCCCGCCGAGAGCCCCGCGCGAGCTGCCCGTCACCACGCTCGAGACCTACCTCCGTTGCCCCCAGCGGTACTGGTACCGCCACGTGCTCCGGCTCGACGACGCCGAGCCCTGGGCGCCCGAGCTCGAGCCCCGTCGGCGCGGGACGGCCCTGCATCGCATCCTGGAGGGCTTCCTCCTCGACCGCCAGCTGCGCCCGCTGTCTGGCGAGCCCGATCCCGACGGTGCCCGCCGCGCGCTGCGAGCGGTGGCGGACCGGGTGCTCGACGAGGTGGACGCCGAGGGCGGCTTCGACCCCGTCTACCAGACCTACGCGCGCGACCGGTGGACCGCCGGGCTCGTGGACGACCGGCCGCACGGCATCCTCCGGGCCTGGCTCGACGTCGAGATGGCGGGTCCGCAGCGAATCCCCGAGGCCGTCGAGCGCTCGTTCGGCGCGCTGGCCGTCGGGCCGATCGCCTTGCGCGGGACCATCGATCGCGTCGACCGCGTCCCCGGCGGCGCGCGGCTCGTCACCGACTACAAGACCGGCCGCACACCCACCCGCGACGAGGTGCTGCTCGGGCTCTCGCTCCAGCCCGCCGCCTACCTGGCCGCCACGCGGGCCGCCGACGCCTCGCTCCCGGTCGCCGCGAGCTTCCTGTCGCTCGCGCGCCCGGACGACCTGCGTCGGACGGCCTGGACCGGACACCCCGACGCGCTCGCGATCGCCGCGGAGGAGCGCGAGCGACGATCCGCCACGCCGCTCGACGATCGGGGGCTGGCCGAGGTCCTCGGGCGCGCCGCCGCCGCCGCCGAGCGCCTGGTGACGGGTGCCTTCCCGCCCTCCCCTCACCCGCCGGAGCGCGCGGGCTGCCCGACCTGCCCCTACCGCACGATCTGCAGGCGCGACGAGGAGCGCCACGCGGCTCCCGACGACACCGACTGAGATCGTCGCCCTTGCCGGATGTCCCGCGATCGGTTCTCCCCAGAGGCATGACGACCAAGCTGAACCAGATCGTGGCCATCGAGAAGGGGGTCAAGTCGCGGGTCTACTCCGCGGTGACCGAGCTCCACAAGGAGTCCCAGAAGGCCGAGCCGTACACCGGGCTGTCCAAGACGTACCGCAAGCGGGACGAGGACGGCGAGGACATGCCGGGCGAGACCAAGCGCGTGCGCCAGGTCGCGACCGACGTGCTCGCGCAGCTCTCCAAGCTCCAGACCGAGCTGTGGGACGTGGAGGCCACGCGCGAGTGGGCCAACACGAAGGCCCGTGCCGACGTGGTGGTCGACGGGCGGGTGCTCGTGAAGGATGCGCCCGTGACGTACCTGCTCTTTCTCGAGAAGCAGGTGAACGATCTCCGCACCTTCGTGGACAAGATGCCCACCCTCGACGACACCGAGGAGTGGTCGGAGGACCCGAACACCGGCTTGTTCCGTACGGATCGGGTCACGACGCACCGCACGAAGAAGACCCCCAAGGTCATCGTGAAGTACGACGCGACCAAGGAGCACCCGGCCCAGACCGAGCTGGTCCACGAGGACCTGGTCGTGGGGTACTGGGAGACCGTGAAGTCCTCGGGTGCGCTGCCGGCTCCCCGCAAGGCCAAGCTGCTCGAGCGGATCGAGAAGCTCGGACGCGCCGTGAAGATCGCGCGGGAGCAGGCCAACGATCTGGCGTGCGAGAAGCTCGAGGTCGGGGCCACCGTCTTCGGCTGGCTGCTGGACTGACGAACGGACGGAAACCGCCCGGGCGACCGGGTCAACGAGTGGAGGAAGCCTCAGCTTCAGGATCAGACTGAATTTCCCCGACGTGCTGGTTCGAATCCAGCCCCCCGCATCGTCCGAGTGGGGGTGGCGAAAGGGTAGACGCGCCGGACACCCGGTGTCGGGACCTCATGTTCAGGCTCTTCCTCCGAAGCTCACGCACTTGTCGTGGTCGTCCTCTCGACCCCTGGACCCACCTGGCCACAGGTGCGGGCTCATACCCCGCACGGTCCGCCATCTTCCGCTTCCCACCGTGCTTCCGGTGGGAGCCAATGGACCGTTAGCTCAAGTAGAGCGGTGGCTTTCAAGCAATCAGGTCCGGGTTAAACGCCGTGGACGACGAAAGTCGCGACACCTCCGGGCCCGTGGGCAGGCTACGCCCGCGGGTCCACCACTCGTGAAGCGATGCGATTCTGCGTGCGCGCGGGCCGGCCGGCCCTCGACGAGACCGATCCCGAGCTCCTGCTCACCGACGAGCAGCAGGCGGCGGTGCGCCCCGGCCGCGAGGTCGTGCTCGAGGCGGGCGCGGGCGCGGGCAAGACGCACACGCTGGCCCTCCGCTACGTGGCGCTGCTGGTCGACGTCGCGTGGACCGAGGACGCCGTCGAGCGCGTGCTGGTGCTCACCTTCACCGAGAAGGCCGCCGACGAGATGGCCGAGCGCTGCCGTCGCCGCCTGGCCGAGGCCGCGGCCTGCGCCCAGATCCCCCTACCGGGCGTGGACGCCGACGGACAGCGGCGGCAGGCGGAGAACCTGCGGCGGATGGTGGACCGGTTCGAGCGCGCGCGCATCGGCACCTTCCACGGGTTCTGCGCGCGGCTCCTGCGGGAGTTCCCGAGCGCCTGCCGGACGCCCGTCGGGGTCGAGGTGCTGGACGCCCCGGAGGCGCGCGCGTGGACCGAGGAGGCGCTGCAGGACGCCCTCGACGACCTGGTCCGCAACCGCCCCGCCGATCTGGGGCCACTGCTCGACGCGCTCGGGAGCCGGGGCAACCTGCTCGGCGCCGGGCGGGCAGCGGTCGAGGCCCGCGGCGCGCTCCGGGCGGTGCTCGAGGACCACGCGACCGGCAGGGACCGGCTGAGCGAGCTCGTCGCCTCCGCCCCCGTGAGCGCGGAGGAGGCGCGGACCCGGATCGCCGCCGCCTCGAAGGACCTGGGCCTCCTGCTGCGCCTGGTCGCGCCCTCCGGCGGCGGACCGTTCGCGGAGACCGTGCGGACCGCCCTCGCCGACCCGCCGGACCTCGCCGACCCGCTCGTCGCCTGGGCCCGCTACCGGGAGCTGATGGCCCTGCCGCTCAACGCCCGGGGAGACCTGCGCTCGCTCGACCACCCGACCGTGCTCGGGCTCAAGGAGGCGTGGCCCGATCAGCGCCGGTACACCCAGGCCCGGGAGGGCGCGAAGGTGCTGGCGCAGCGCATGGCGGACTGGCCCGCTCGGCACCAGGTCGCGAAGCGGCTCCCGACCCCCGCCGACCGCACCCTGCTCGAGGCGCTGGTCCCCTTCTCGCGCTGGGTGCTCGACGCGCTCGGACGGCTCGACCGACGGCTCGACGAGGAGCGCCGCGTCACGTTCGACCTGATGCAGCAGCGGGCCGTCGACGCCGTGCTGCGCGACCCCGGGCTGCGCGCCGAGCTGCGCCGTCGCCACCGGTACCTCGTGGTCGACGAGTTCCAGGACACCGACGAGCGCCAGTGGTCGCTGGTCCGCGCGCTCGCCCGCCAGCATCCCGACGAGCCCGAGGACCGCGTGTTCGTCGTCGGGGACCCCAAGCAGGCGATCTACGGCTTCCGCGGCGGCGACGTGACCGTGTTCCGCACCGCCGTGGACGAGCTCGGGGTCACGCCGGACCGCCTGTCCCGCAACTTCCGGTCGGGGGCGGCGCTGGTCCGCTGGTTCAACGAGCTCTTCCCGAGCGTGCTCGTCGGTGGGGCCCGCTGGGAGGCGAGCTACGAGCCGGTCGTGCCCGCGGCCGCGGAGGGTGGCGAGGTCGAGCTGCTCCGCGTCGCGGACGGGGACGACGCGGCCGCGGTGCTGGCGTCGCACCTCGCGGAGGCACTGGCACCCGGCTCCCCCCTGCTCGACCGCACGCGGTATCCGGTCCCGCCCATCGCGGTCCTGCTCCGCTCGCGGACCCGCCAGCACCGCGTCGAAGCCGAGCTGCGGCGCCGACGCATCCCGTACGTGGTGGCGCAGGGCGTCGGGTTCTGGGCCCGGCCCGAGGTGCTGGACCTCGCCAACGCGCTGGCCGCCGCGGCCACCTTCGACACCGTGGCCACCGTGGGATGGCTGCGCTCCCCGCTCTGCGGCGCGGACGACGACGAGGTGCAGGCGCTGGGCCCCACCGGCATCGTCGCGCTCGCGCGGGGCGAGGTCCCCGGGACCTTCGGCGACCGGCTGGCGGCGCTCCGTGACGAGCTGCGGACCGTGCCTCCCTCCGAGTGGCTGCGGCGGCGCGTGCGCGAGGCGCTGCCGGTGTGGGTGCAGCTGACGCCCGAGGGGCGGGCCGAGGCCAACGCGCGGCGGCTGGTGGACCTGTGTCGGCCCCGGGACGATCGAGGTCCCCACGGGGTCGCGGCCTGGATGCTGGGCGAGATCCGGGCCGAGCAGCGCGAGGGCGAGGTGCTGGCGACACCGTCGGCCGCCCGCGTGCTGCTCGCGACGGTCCACGCGTCCAAGGGCCTCGAGTTCCCCTGGGTGGTGGTGCCGGAGCTCGACGCCCGCACCCGCGGCCAGCGGGGTCCCCTGCTCGCCGGACGCGACGAGGACTGGCAGATCGCGTTCCGGGTGCAGGACGAGACCGCCGTCGTCCAGACCCGGGTGAAGCCCGGTCGCTACGAGGCGCTGGCGGAGCTGACCCGCGCCCAGGAGGACGCCGAGGAGCGCCGCCTGCTCTACGTCGCGTGCACGCGCGCCCGCGACCGGTTGGTGCTCGTCGGACGCACCCGCACGACCGGCGACGCGACGGCCTTCCCCACGTGGATGCAGCTCATCGACCGCGCCCTGCCGCGCTCCACGCGGGTCCTGCGGGGTCAGATCACCGACCGCGTCCTCCCCTCGCCGCACGAGGAGCCCGATGGGCAGCTGCCCGAGCCGCCCCGGGTCCCGCGGCGACCGGCGCTGGAGCTCGCGGCCTCCGCGCTCGACCGGTTCGTGGCGTGCCCCGCGCGGTTCTGGCTGCTCGACCTGCAAGGACGCCCCGAGCCCGCGCCGCCGACCCGAGACCGCGCCACCCGCCTGGCCGGGTTGCGGGGGCGGGTGCTGCACGAGCTGCTCGAGGAGGGTGTGCACGACCCGAGCGTGGCCACCCGCAGGTTCCACGCCGCTGCCGCGGAGGAGGCGCTCACGGAGGAGGAGACCACCCAGGGCCTCGCGCGCACCGTCGACCAGCTGCAGCGCACGTTGGCGCTCCCGGAGGTGCGGACGGCCCTGGCCGCGCCCGGTGGCTCGGAGGTGCCGTTCCGCGTGGCGCACGGGGGCGTCGTGCTGCGGGGCCGCATCGACCGGCTGTTCCGCGGCGAGGCCGGCGACCACGTCGTGCTCGACTGGAAGACGGAGGCCCGCCCCCGCGACGACCACGACCGCCAGCTCCTCGCCTACGCGTGGGCCGCGACCGCGCTCGGGCTGCCCACCACGGAGGGCTGGGTGGTGTACACCGCCGTCGGCCGGTTGGACCGCCTGGGCCCATGGTCCGACGCCGATCGGGCGCAGGTGCCGGCGCTCCTCGAGGCCGTCCGCTCGACCGCCGAACGTCCGTGGGTCTCGGTGCTGGAGGAGGCGACGAGCAGGGACCGCCCGTGCGCCAGTTGCGGCTTCAGGGGGCGGACCTGTCCAGGCGTGGGCTGACGGCCGACCGACGGCGGCGCACGCTCGCCCGCACCCGCCGGCGCTCCGTCGAGCCGCCCAGCATCCCGGCGGCGCCGGCGACCAGCGGCGGCAGCCAGCCCCAGAGCGCGACGAGCACCCACGGGACGCCCCAGTAGGCGAGCGCCTCGCCGCGCACCCGGGCCCCCACCTCGAGCGAGACCACCATCGCGAGGGTCGCCAGGAGGTAGAAGAAGCCCCAGCGGCGAGCGCGCTCCGGGCGCCCGGCCAGCCCGTCGGCGACGGCACCCATCGACACCAGCGCCGAGAGCAGCAGGTGCGAGGGAGGCAGCAGGAGGGCCGTCGGCGCCGAGAGCGCCAGCGGCACGAGGAGGAAGGCCACCAGACCCGCGAACAGGGCCAGCAGCCGCGCCATCAGGGGGCCTTCGGAACCAACAGCGGCGGCGCGCCCAACAGATCGCTCCCACCGGTCGGCGGGGGTGGCGCGGGCGGGGCCTCGGTCGTCAGCGCGGACGCGGGGACCCAGCCGTACCGGTCGCCCTGGCGGACGCGCACCTGGCCGCCATCCTCGAGGATGAACTCCACCATCTCGCCCTTCTCGAAGGTCGGGCCGGGCGTCTTCTCGCCGGGGAAGCGGGTCGCGACCACCTGCGAGGTCAGCCAGCGGGCCTCCGCCTTGGGCCCCTGCAGCGCCGACAGTTCGAAGCCGGGCGGGAGCCCGAGCGGCATCTGGGGCTGGGCGAGCGCGAGGCCCACGGTCGACAGGAGCAGCAACATCCGACCCTCCGAACGGGACCGGCTAACCGGTCGTCAGCGCTTCCGCCGCTTGGAGAACCGGATGCGGACGCCCTCGTCGCGCAGCAGCCGCTCGAGCTCCTCCTTGTCGATCTCCGACAGGTTCGCGAGGATGGTGTCGAGCGTGTCCGTGGCGTCGTCGAAGCGGCCCACCAGCGCGCGCACGTCGGCGACCGCCGCCTTCGCCTCCTCCACCGTCTCCGGGAGCGGGTCGGAAGCCGTCTGGAGCTTGGCGAGCGCGTCGTCGGCGCGGGCCAGCGTCGCCTTCGCCTCCACGGCGCGCGCGTCGACGTGGGACATCGTCTGGCGCGCCACGGCGAGGGTCGAGCGGCCCTCCGCCGCCAGGGCCGGCAGGTCCTCCGACGCGGTCGCCGCGCGATCCAGCACGAGCTCGAGGTTGCCGAGCATGCGCGTGACGCGCTGGGGATCGTCGCGCAGCGCCTCCGCGAGCGAGGCCGCCACGTCCCGGAGGACCTCGGGGTCGACCGCCTCCACCAGCGGGCCGAGCATGGTCACGAGCTCGTCGATCTCGACCTGCGGGCCGATGGGCGCGAGCACGTCGCCGTCCCTCAGCAACGGCGCGTCGGGATCGTGCGGCACGAGCTCGAGGTACTTCTCGCCGAGGACGGACCGCGCCCGGATCCGCGCCGTGGTGTCCTGGCGGAGATCGGCGTCCGGATCGAGGCGGAGGTGGACCAGCGCCTGGTCGCGCTTCAGCTCGAGGCGCTCGACCCGCCCCACGCGGATGCCGACCACCGCCACGTCCGCGCCCTGCTGCAGCCCCGCCACGTCCGCGGCGGGCACCGTCACCTCGATCGTGCTCCAGCCCCCGCGGAAGGCACCGGCGAAGGTCGCCATCACCGCCGCGGCGCCCAGCGCCACCACCAGCAGACAGCCGACGGCGATGTCCTGCCGTTGCGCCACTCACTCCTTCCCGTCGTCGCTCGACGCGGCCGGGGGATGGAGCGGCTTGAGGTGGATCGAGATCTCGAGCGAGTGGCTGGTGGCCAGATCCATCAGCGACTCCTTGAGCTTGAGCTCCTTGAGGTACCCGCGCACCTCGCGGGCGACGATGCGCACCGCCTCGGTCTTCGCCTTGTCGGACGTGTTGAGCACGGCGTTCAGCAGCTCCTTGGTGTCCTCGGCGAGCTCGCCGCGGTTCATCAGGCGGCGCGCGAAGCGGAACACGCGGGAGCTCTGCGGCTGGTCGTCACCGTGCTCGCCGGGCTCGAGCTCGTCGTGCGTCTCGTCTTCCAGCTCGGTGCCTTCGTCCTCGCGCGACATCGGTGCTCCTGGGGCCCAGCCGTAACCGGGCACAGGGCGTGGGGCAGGGTCGCGGGGTACGTTCGGGCGCCATGATCGAGCGACTGGAGGCGTTGGGACGGTTCGGGCGGTTCGCCGCCGCCGTGGGCGTGCGTCTGGTCACCCCTCCGTGGGAGCTGACGGCCGCCCTGGCGCAGCTCGGCATCCTGTTCCGCCGCTGCCTGCTGCCCGTGTTGGCGACCACGACCCCGCTCGGCATGGTGATGGCGCTGCAGGGGCTCGCGATCTTCGACCTGTACGGCGCGCAGCGGTTGCTCTCGCCGCTCGTGAGCGTGGCCACCTTCCGCGAGCTGTCGCCGGTCCTCGCGAGCGTGCTCGTAGCCGCGCAGGGTGGGAGCTCCTTCGCCGCCGAGCTCGGCGCGATGCGGATCAGCGAGGAGATCGACGCCACGGAGGTCATGGCGATCGACGCGCTGCGCGTGCACGTCGTCCCCCGCTTCGCGGCCATCGTGCTCGCCTGCCCGCTGCTGAACTTCGTCGGGTCGCTCGGCGGCATCGTGGGCGGCTGGATCTCGGCCGTCCTCATGAAGGGCGAGCCGTCGGGCATCTACTGGACCAACCTGTTCCTGCTGACGCAGTTCAGCGACCTGTGGGGCGGGGCCATCAAGGCGCTGGTGTTCGGCGCGATCATCGGGCTGACCGCCTGCTACCAGGGCTTCTACGCGACGGGCGGCGCTCCGGGCGTGGGGCGCGCGGTCAACGACACCGTCGTGCTCGCGGCGACCACCTTCATCGTCGCCAACTACTTCCTCACCACCGCGCTGTTCGGCGCGATCGGCGGCTGAGGTGGAGGTCCTGGCCCAGGTCGGTGCGTTCGGCCAGTTCGTCGCGCGGTTCGTTCGATCGTCGCTCACGCACCCGCTGCCGGTCCGGCGGACGATGGAGGAGGCCTACCGGATCGGCGTCCGCAGCCTGCCGATCCTGCTGATCATCAGCACGTTCGTGGGCACCAACCTCGCGGTCCAGGGGTACAACGCGTTCCTCCCGCTCGGCGGCCAGTCGATGGTGGGCATGTTCGTGGCGCTCGCCGGCGTGCGCGAGATGGCGCCGATCATGGTGGCGTCGATGGTGGCGGCCAAGGCGGGGACCGAGATGGCCAGCCAGATCGCGGTCATGCGCATCCAGGAGCAGATCGACGCGCTCCAGGTGATGGCCATCGACCCCTACTGGTACCTCGTCACCCCTCGCCTGCTGGGCATCCTCCTGGTGCTGCCGGCGCTCACGATGATCAGCATCTTCGTGCTGATGGCTGCGGCGCTCGGCGTGAGCGTCGCGCAGCTCGGCCTGTCGAGCCACGAGTTCCTGGTGAACGCGTCGAACGCCGCCCGCCCGATCGACCTGTTCTTCTGCACGATCAAGGCCAGCGTGTTCGCCGTCGTGATCTGCCTGGTGAGCTGCTTCTACGGCTTCCGCAGCGGTGCTGGCGCGACCGGCGTGGGCCGCGCCACGAACCTGGCGGTCGTCGTCTCCGCGGTGGTCTGCGCCGTCCTCAACTACGTGCTGTCCGAGTGGCTGTTCGGATGACGCCCGAGTCCGCGGCCATCCGCATCGTCGACCTGCACAAGCGCTTCGGGGATCTCGTCGTCCTCGACGGCGTGTCGATGGACATCCCCAAGGGCCGCACGACCACCATCCTCGGCCCCTCGGGCACGGGCAAGAGCGTGCTGCTCAAGCACATCGTGGGCCTGTTGCGCCCCGACTCCGGCCAGGTCTGGGTGGGTGACGTGGACATGGCGGTCGCGTCCGAGCGGCAGAAGCTCCAGGTGCGCAAGCGGTTCGGCATGATGTTCCAGGGTGGCGCGCTCTTCGAGGACCTGACGGCAGGCGAGAACGTCAGCTTCCCCCTGCGGTACCACACGAGGATGACCGAGGCGCAGCGCCGGGAGCGCGCGAACGAGAAGCTGGCGCTGGTGGAGCTGCCCGACGTCTACGACCGGCCGACCTCGGCGTTGTCGGGCGGGATGCGCAAGCGGGTGGCGCTGGCGCGGGCGATCGTGCTGGAGCCGGAGGTGGTGCTCTTCGACGAGCCGAACAGCGGCCTGGATCCGCTGACGAGCACGACGATCGACGAGCTGATCGTACGGATGAAGGAGCGTCTCGGGATCACGTTCGTGATCATCACCCACGACATCGTGCAGGCGGTGGCGGTGTCCGACCAGATCGGGATGCTGTGGAAGGGGCATCTGGTGGCGTATGCGGAGACGCCGGCCTTCGTGGATTCGGAGGTGGAGATCGTGCGGCAGTTCATGGCGCGCAATCTCCATCGATGAGCTCCACGCTCACGAACGGGGGCAGGCAGACGGCTTGGAACGGGGGCGGCCGGTTGGATCGGACCAACGTGGAACAGATGCACGCCGGGGGCCGGGCAGCCGGCATGGCGACACCACACCCGGGCGATCGCGTCGTGATGTTGCCGTCGGACGCTACCGAGTCGACGCTCCCGGCCCGTGAGTCCTGATACGACCCGGCATCGCGTTCAACGCCTCTCAACGCGCCGATGTGCTCACCTCGAGTCCCGAACTCAGCAGCACGACGTGCTCGAGATCTCGGCCCGGACGAAGCAGGCGCCACAGCTCCACCTCAGGGCGAACCGCCGCCCCCACGTCGGGGAAGACCACGACGGTGTGGCGCATCGCGAGTTGGAGCGCGAACCCGCCGACGCCGTCGACGTCCACGCTCGTGACCTGGAGGGGACCGTTAGCATGGGCGTCGATCCAGCGGCGGAGCTCGTCACCCGGTCGGTGGGGATCGAAACCTCGTTCGTCGTGGTCGATGGAACCATGTCCGTCGCCCGACGCGACGACCACCGTATCGAAGGCGGAGACGCGCCATGGGCACTGGACGTGCAACGCGAAGTCGCCGACGACACGATGCGGAGAGCGCTTCGTGGGTAGGTGTTTCTTCGCACCGAATTGGAGCCAGAGGGTCGCCCCCGCTCTACCGGCCCCCCAAAGGGGCAGGCCGACCAGCACGCCCAAGCACGACGCGATGCGCTCGCGACACAGGGGTTCGGACTTCGATTCCATCTGACGTCCTGTGGTCCGAGTCGCCCGTGATCGGTCGTGGCCATCCCCTCGGCCGCCGTCCCCTCTACACCTTCTTCGCCTTCTTGGGCTTCTTCTCCTTGGGCGGCAGCGTCGCCGTGTACTCCAGGGCCTCGAGCACCCAGCCCTTCAGCTCGTCGGTCCCACGCCAGGTTGCGGCGTCGGCGTGCGCGTACCCCTGCCACCGGCGGCCCATCGGGCTGAACGGGACCAAACCCTCGTGCGCGCCCGCGAGCTCCTGGACACGGTCCTCGCCGAGCCGCAGCGCGATGCCCTGCTCGAACACCCCGGCGAACATGTTGTCGTTCACCGTGCCGCACGGGGCACCGAACCACTTCGTCGACACCGCTCGGGCGTCGTGGGGGAACACACCCGCGAACGTCTCTCGCGTCCCGACCGTCGCCTTCTCCGCCATCCTAGGCCTTCCTCGCCTTCTTGGGCTTCTTCTCCTTGGGCGGGAGCGTCGCCGTGTGCTCCAGCGCCTCGAGCACCCAGCCCTTCAGCTCGTCCGTTCCCGTCCAGCGGGCGGCGTCGGCGTGTGCGTACCCCTGCCAGCGGCGGCCCATCGGGGTGAACGGGAACACGCCCTCGTGCGCGGCGACGAGCTGCTGCACACGCTCCTCGCCGAGCCGCAGCGCGATGCCCTGCTCGAAGAGGCCAGCGAACATCTGCTCGTTCACCGTGCCGCAGTCCATGCCGAACATCTTCTTCTTCACGGCGCGCGCGTCGTCGGGGAACGCGCCCGCGAAGGCCTGCCTCGTCTCCTCGGTCGGCTTGTCCATCACTTCCCTCCCAGGACGACCTGCTCGACGAGGTCGGCGGCGCGCTCGGCAGCGTCCAGCCGCGCCTGCGACCTGGCGGCCTCGCCCATCGCCCGGAGCTTCTCGCGGTCGGAGACCAGCGCGCGCACACGCTCCACGGCGGCCGCCAGGTCCCACCCCTGCTCCACCAGCACCTCGGCGGCCCCGGCGGACTCGAGTCCGCGGGCGTTCTCCTCCTGGTGGTTCTCGGTCACGTTGGGCGACGGGACGAGGAGCGACGGCTTGCCGACAGCGCACAGCTCGCCCAGCGTCGAGCTGCCGGAGCGCGCCACCACCAGGTCCGCCATCGCGTACGCGTCGGCCATGCGGTCCTCGTAGTCGCGCAGGCTCACGCCGGGGGGGACCTCGCCGAGGGCGGCCTTCACCTCCTCGTGGTACCGCGGGCCGCACAGGTGCAGCACCTGGACCTCGCGCGCCGGGTCCTTCGCGAACGCCACCGCGAGCTCGTTGAGCTTCTGCGCGCCGAGGGACCCGCCGACGAAGAGCACCGTCGTCTTCTCGGGGTCGAGGCCGTACTTCGCGGCCGCTTGGGCCCGGTCGCCCTCCATGATCCTCGGGTTCACCGGCACGCCCACCAGGTGCTTCGGCGCGCCGCCGGGCATGCGGTCGCGGGTCCGCTCGTAGGTCAGCAGGATCAGGCGGCTCACCCGGGCACAGAGCTGGTTCGCGAGCCCCGGCACCACGTTCGCCTCGTGGATCGCGGCGCCGCGGCCCAGCGTCCACGCCGCCAGCACCGGGGGCGCCGAGATGTACCCCCCGACGCCGAGCACCGCGTCCACGCCGTCCTGCTTCAGCGGCCCGCGGGTCGCGAGGACGGCGCGGATCAGGCCGAAGCCGAAGCGGATCTTGCCCAACAGGCCACCACGCGGGTACTGCAGGGCCGAGACCGGGCGGAAGGTGTACCCCTTCTGGGGAGCGACACGACCCTCGAGCCGGTCCGGATCGCCGTAGTACAGGACCTGGTGCCCGCGGCGGATCAGCTCGTCACCGATGGCCAGGGCCGGGTACACGTGGCCGCCCGTCCCGCCGCCCGCCAGCACGATCGTGGCCATCAGCCTTCGCCGCCGCCGAAGTGGGGGTTGTGGATGATGCCGAGGACGTTGCCGTCGGGATCGAGCACCGTGCCGAGGCGGATGCCACCACCCACGTCGGTCACCGGCTCGTGCGGCGTCGCGCCCAGCTCCACCAGGCGGGCGAAGGCGGCGTCCGCGTCCTCCACGCCCCAGTAGGCGACGGCCCCGTTGGTCCCCGGCCGATCGTCGCCCTCCTCGGGGACGATGCCGAGCTCGAAGCCACCCACCTCGAACCCCACGTAGAAGACCTCGTCGAAGTAGGGCCCGTGGCCGACGACCTTCGCGTACCACTCCTTGGCGCGCGCGAGGTCCTTCGTGACGATCTTCCAGGTCCGCAGGCCGAGCAGCATGGGGTCCCTCCGCTTCGCGACCCGCTATTCCGGCTCCGGGTCCGGCGCGAGATATCCGAGCGCCTCGAGCGCGGCCCGCTCGCGGTCGTCCAGCGGGACCGCCCCCGGGGTCCCCAACGCCTGGCCTCGCGCGCGCTGCTCCTCCTCGGTCCAGGCCGCCCACCGGCCCATCACCGCCGCGTGGAAGGGCAGCAGATCCGCCCTGTCGTCGAGCTCATGCGGATCGGCGCGCAGGTCGAACACGGACACGGCGTCCCCCTGCCGGACCCACCGCACCTCCCCCATCGTCAGCGCCAGCTGCTCGGGCACCCCGAGCGAGGTCTGCCTGTGGCTGGACAGCCCGAGGATCGGGCCGGAGGGCCCGTCGTGCGCGTCGTGACCCGACACCGACGCGAGCCAGGCCGCTTCGCCGGGGACATCCACCCACGACAACACCGTGGGGAAGACGTCGACCATCGAGACCGGCTGGTCGTATCCCTGCTGCGGTCGCCACGGGACGCGGACGAGCAGCGGCACCTCGAGCTGCTCCCGCCACACGAGCCCGTGCCCACCCACGTCGTGCTGGCCGAGCCCCTCCCCGTGGTCACCCACGACGATCACCACCGTCCGGTCCGTGAGCCGCCACTTGTCGAGCAGGTCCAGCACCCGCCCGATCTGGTCGTCGACGTAGTGCAGCTCGCCGTCGTACCCGTCCATCGCCACCTCGGTCGCGAGGTCGGCACCGCCGGTTCGGTGCGACAGCGGCGCGATGCCACGCTCCTGCATCCAGGCACGGGCGGTCGGATCGACCTCGAAGAGGCGATGGTTGTCGGGCGGATCGAAGGGTCCGTGGGGATCGTAGTAGTGGATCCACAGGAAGAACGGCGACTTACGGTTCTTCTTCAGCCAGCCGGTGGCCTGCTCGGTCACGACCTTCGCCCGACGCTGGTGGCCGCGCGGCTCGTCCCAGGTCTGGAACCCACGCTCGATGCCCGTCCCCTGCTTGAGCGGCTCGGCGCTCACGAACGCGGCGGTCGCGTAGCCGGCGTCCGCGAACAGCTCGACGATCGAGCGCGTGTCCTGCGCGAGCATCCGCCGCCCCTCCTCGTCGGCGTTGGACAGCGCCCCGTGCTCGAGCGGCCAGGTGCCCGTCAGGAGAGACGCGTGGCTCGGCAGCGTCGTGGCCATCGGGGCCCATGCGTGCTCGAAGCGCTGCGACTGCGTCGCGAGGACCTCGAGGCGCGGCGTCGTGGGCCGGAAGTAGCCGTAGGCCGACACGTGATCGGCCCGCGTGGTGTCCAGCGTGATCAGCAGGATGTTCGCTGGGCGAGGCCGCACGACCCACCACAGCCCCGCGGCGCCCAGCGCGAGACCGACGCCGAGGAGCACCGCCCCCGCGAGCCGCGCACGGTGACCGAGCCGTCGAAGGTCCATCGCAGATTCTCCTAGCTCACCTCGGCTGGCCAAGGTATTGGTTGGTTGACCAACCAATGTGGAGGCCGAGGCCATGGATCGCAGGGAGCAGCTCGTCTCCGCCCTCGCACGGCTCGCTGCACGCGACGGCCACCTCGATGCCCCGGTCGCGGAGATCGCCCGCGCTGCGGGTCTGACCCCGGGCCTGGTGCACTACTACTTCCCACGAAAGCTCGATCTCGTCCTGGCGGTGGTGGAGCAGCTGACCGGCGTGCTCACGCGGCGGCTGGCCGGGCGCACGGACCTCGAAGGGCTGCTCGAGGCGTGCCTGGGCCGGGGCGAGGACGAGCGACCGGACGCCGTGCGCGCCTGGGTCGCGGTCGGGGCGGCGGCGGTGAAGGACCCCGAGATCCGCGTCGCTTGGACGGCGGCGATGCGCTCGCTGGGGGCAGCGCTCGGCGCGGCGTCGGGCGACGACCCGGAGCGGGCCGCGGCAGCGGTCGCGATGGTGCTGGGCTTCTGGCAGATCGGCGCGGTCGATCCGGAGGGGCTCGAGCCCGGGATCGCGCTCCGGGCAGCCACGGCGGTGCTCCGGTGAGCCCGCGCTGGCTGCGGCTGACCGCGCTGGGCGCGCTCTACCTCGCGCAGGGCCTCCCCTACGGCTTCTTCACCCTGGCCCTGCCCGTGTTGCTGCGCCAGCGCGGCCTCGATCTCGCCACCGTGTCCGCCAGCTCGCTGCTCGCCCTGCCCTGGGCCGCCAAGTGGATGTGGGGACCCGTGGTCGACCGGTACGGCACGCGGAGGGGCTGGATCCTGCCGCTGCAGATCGGGGCGGCCTCGTTGCTCGGTGGGCTGGCCTTCGTGGACGCGGACGCCGGGCTGGCGGCGCTCGCTTGGGGGATGCTCGGCGTCAGCGTGCTCTCGTCGACGCAGGACGTGGCGACCGACGCGCTCGCCGTGCAGCTCCTGGGCGAGCGGGACCGTGGGCTGGGCAACGGGCTGCAGGTCGGCGCCTATCGGATCGGAATGGTGGTCGGCGGCGGCGCCGTCCCGGCGATCTACGGTCACTTCGGACCCTCCTGGGCCTTCGGGGCCCTCGCGGTGGCCCTCGCGCTCACGACGTTGCCGGTGCTGGTGGTGGAGGAGCCGGCGCGCGAACGGGCGGTGAACAGCCTCGACCCGCGACGGGTCCTGGCTCCGCTGGTCCAGCGCTCCGAGTGGCCGTGGTTGCTGGTGATCGCGACGTACAAGGCCGGCGACCACCTCGCTGCTCCGATGGCGCGGACCCTGCTCGTGGACCGCGGGTGGGAGCTGACCGAGCTCGGCGTGCTGGTGGGGCTCGGCGGCTCGGGGCTCGCCGCGGTGGGTGCGCTGGGCGGTGGTGCGCTGGTGCCTTGGCTCGGGCGCCGGGCGCTCGCTGTGGCTCTTCGGGCTGGCGACCGCCGCGGTCGAGCTGGCCTTCGTGGTGGCGGATCCGGCCTGGGTACTGCTCGCCGAGCACCTCGTCGCCAGCACCGGCACGGCGGCCGTGTTCACGGTGATGATGGACCGCTGCCGTCGACCAGGCCACCAGGCCACCGACTACGCGGTCCAGGCAGCCGCCTACGCGCTCGCGGGCGGCGCGGTGGGTGCGCTCTCGGGCGTGCTGGCCGATCACGTGGGATACCAGGCGCACTTCGCGATCTGCGCGGCGGTGACCCTGGCGGGTGCGGCGCTCGCCGCCGCGGTGGTGGACGAGCCGGGAGGTGACCATGGAGCTGGTGTCGTTGGGGGTGGGTGACGCGTTCACCGCCCGGTACTGGTCGACGTGCGCGGCGGTCGAGGCCGAGGGATCCCGGCTGCTGATCGACTGCCCCCACCCGATCCGGAGGGTGCTCGCGGGGGCCTCGCTCGACGTGGGTGATCTCGACGCCGTCGTCATCACCCACAACCACGCGGACCACGTGTCGGGGCTCGAGGGCCTGCTGTTCTTCTCGTGGTTCGTGCTCCGGCGGAAGCTCACGTTGATCGCCCATCCGGAGGTCCTCGACGACCTGTGGCACGGGCACCTGCGAGCGGGGATGTGCCGGCTGATCGACCCCGTCACGCACGCAGGCCACGATCACGTCCTGTCGGACTACGCCGAGATCGTGCCGCTCGACGAGTCCCGCCCGGTCCAGGTCGGCCCGTTCGCGCTGTCCTGCCGCCGCACGATCCACCACGTGCCCACGTTCGCGCTGCGCATCGAGGCCGGTGGGGCATCCCTCGGGTGGTCCGCCGACACCGCGTACGACGAGGGCCTGATCGCGTGGCTCGCGGAGGCCGACCGGCTGGTGCACGAGACCAACCTCGGCGCGCACACGCCCTACGAGAAGCTGGCCGCTCTCCCGGAGGATCTCCGTCAGCGCATGTGGCTCGTGCACTACCTGGATCACTTCGACACCGAGTCCTCCGTCATCGAGCCGCTCCGAGAGGGCGAGCGGTACGTGATCGAGCCGCGGGTCGGGTAGGATGTGCCCTTGCGACGCACCACCCCCATCCTGGTCCTCCTCGCGGCCTGCGGGCCGCACCGCCAACCCCAGTCCGTGGCGGACTTCGCCGACGGTATCGTGCTCGACATCCCGGTCCCGGCCGAGGAAGGGTCGATGGGTGGGGCGTTCTTCGACGCGCTGCTCGAGAAGGGCGCGCCGAGCGGACGGGTGACGCTCGAGCCCGACAACGGGCTGCAGCTGACCTGCTCGATCCGCCACCGGCACCTCGAGGTGAGCGTGCTGGCGTTCAAGGATCAGCTCGACGACTCGCGGTACGCGCGCACGGACTGCGTGATCGGCGACGTGACGCTGCCGATCATCCTCACCTGGTGAGCGGCGCCCCTCGGAAGCTCAGCCGTTCCGGGCGGCGATCAGGGCCAGGCCGTGCAGCGTCAGCCACGGGTCCACCTCCTGGATCCGCGTCGACACCGGACCGAGCAGCGTCGCGAAGCTGCCCGTCGCGACCACGCGAGCCTCGGGTGCCAGCTCCACGCGGCACCGATCGACCAGCGCGTCCACCATCCCCGCGTGCCCGTAGATCAGGCCGGACTGCATGCTGTGGACGGTGCTGCGCCCGATGACCGTCGTGGGGCACGTGAGCTCGACCCGCGGGAGCTGCGCCGCCGTCGCCACGAGCGCCTCCTCGGAGGCCCGCAGACCCTGCGCGATCACGCCGCCGACATAGTCCCCGCGGCCGTCCACGCAGTCGATCGTCGTCGCAGTCCCCAGGTCCACCACGACGACCGGCGCTCCCCAGCGCGCCGCCGCACCCACCGCGTTCACCACACGGTCCGCGCCCACCTCGCGGGGGTTGTCGATCCGCAGGCGCATCCCCGTCTTCAGCTTGTCCCGCCCGACGAACCGGCAGGGCACGTCGAGGTACCGCCGCAGGGCCTTGTCGAGGCTGTAGTTGCGATCCGGCACCACCGAGCAGGCGATGGCGCCGTCGACGTCGCTGGGGCGCGCCCCGCGGTGGCCGAGCAGGCCGAGGAGCAGCAGGCCGAGCTCGTCCGTCGTGCGCGGGGTCGTGGTGATGCGCATGGTGTGCGCGACCACGTCGCCGTCCATCAGGCCGAGGACCGTCACGTCGTTGCGCACGTCGACCGCGAGGAGCATCGCTACCAGTTCACGTCCGCGGACGCCCCGTCCACGCCGTCGTCGCCGTCGGAGCTCGCCGCCGCGCCGCCGCGCCCGCCGCGTCCGCCGCGTCCGCCCGAGCCCGCCAGCACCGCATTGTCCGACACCAGGTAGGTCGCGCTCGGGGTGGCCCCGACGGCGTAAGCGCCGAAGCTCGGTCCGCCCGCGCCGCCGCCGCCACCGCCGCCCTCGCCGCCGTCGCCACCGTCCCCGCCGTTGCCGCCGTCGAGGCCGCACCACCCGGACACGCCGCCCGCCAGCCCGCGCACGCCACCGTCGCCGCCCACGCCGCCCAGGCCGCCCGAGCCCCCTTCCCCGCCGTCGCCACCGTCGTCGGCCACGATCTCGTTGCCCGAGATCACCGGCCAGCTCGCAGGGGGCGAGGAGAAGTAGAGCACGAGCCCGATCGAGGCGCCGCCGCCGAGGCCCGCGGTGCCGCCCGAGCCCGCACAGCCGCCAGCGCCGCCGCCGCCGCCCGTGCCGCCGATGTGGTCCGCGGGCTCGCACGCGAAGGTCTCGGCACCCGAGCCCACACCGCCACCGCCGCCGCCCGCGCCGTGCTGCCCGCCGGCCCCGGCGTCACCACCGTCACCCGACCAGCCGCCCGAGGCGATCGAGCGGAACACGCCCTCGTCCGAGCTGCCCCCGCCGCCGCCCGCGCCGTCGTTGCCGGTGGCGCCGTCGCGCCCGTCGGTGCCCGAGGCGCGACAGCTCGGGTCGATGGAGCACTGGCAGAACTGACCGGTGTAGTCGAAGTCGATGGACGCGTCGCAGCCGCCCGTCCCGCCGTCGCCGCCGCGGGCGGCGGGGAAACCGTCGGCGCCGTCGCCCTGGTCGCGACCGACCCGCGGGCAGATCGCGTCGCCACCGTCACCGCCGTCCACGACCGTCCCCGAGCAGGCGTTGGCGCCGCCGAGCCCGCCGACCGGCAGCGAGGAGCAGCTCGTCGCCGACCCGTCGTCCCCGTCCATGCCGTCACGGCCGTCGATCCCGTCGCCGCCGTCGTCCCCGTCACCGCCGTCGCGGCCCGCGGACGTGGTCACGGTGTTGTTCGTGAACGCGAAGTCCGCGTCGCAGTCCTCGATCCAGACCGCGATCGAGCTGGCGCCGTCGGCCCGCGCGTCGCCACCCCACACCTCGAACCCGTCGAACGCGGAGTCCGTGGTCAGGCCCACCGCGGTCACCGTGGGCGCGAGCCCGTCCCCATGCACCTCCGTGCGGTACACGACGGGGTCCCGCGTCGTCAGATCCAGCGCGTACCCGCCATAGACGGTGAGCCCGTCGGCCAGCTCGATGTCCTCGAGGTACGTCCCGACCGCGACGATGACGTAGTCGGTGGCGTTCGCGACCGCGAGGTCGATGCCCTCCTGGATCGAGGACACGGGGTCGGTGATCGTCCCGCTGGCTCCGGGGTTGCCGGTCAGCACCGACACGTAGACCGGATCGGTGATCGGGTTTCCGTCCTGGCCGTCGCAGTCGGCGTCGATCCCGTCGAACGGGATGTCGTAGGACGAGAGGTACTCGCACTCGCACCCGTCGGCGCGCAGCCCGTTCACGTCGAAGAAGCCGGCGTCGCAGGTGTAGTCGCAGCGCGGCACGACGGGGACGCCGTTGCAGTAGGCCGAGGCGTTGTCGAACACGTAGGTGCCGCAGTCGTTGTCGCAGGCGCCGCAGTGCTCCTCGAGGGTGTACCGCCCCTGGACCTTGAACGGGTCGTCCGCGTTGCCGTCGCAGTCCTGGTCGACGTAGTCGCAGATCTCGGGAGCGAACGGGTAGATCGTGTCGTCCGCGTCGTTGCAGTCCCCCTCGCACGCCGAGACGCCGTCGCCGTCGAGGTCGTCGTTCACGCCCTCGTCCACGAGCAGGTCGCAGTCGTCGTCGATGCCGTTGCACTGCTCGGCCGCGCCCGGGTGCGTGCTCACCTGTTGGTCGTTGCAGTCGACGCAGTTGTCGTACCCGTCGCCGTCCAGATCGAGCCCCTCGTCCGGCCCGAGCTGCCCGTCGCAGTCGTCGTCCTCGAGGTTGCAGCGCTCCGGCGCCCCCGGGTACTTCAGCGGGTCGGTGTCGTCGCACTCCTCGCAGACCACGAACCCGTCGCCGTCGGCGTCCGTCGTCTCGTTCGCGGGGATGTTCCCGTCGCAGTCGTCGTCCTTGCGGTCGCAGATCTCACGGGCGCCGGGGTGCACCGCGCCGTCGGCGTCGTCGCAGTCCTCGCACAGCGCGTACCCGTCGTTGTCGGCGTCGGTCGTCTCGTCGACCGGGATGGCGCCGTCGCAGTCGTCGTCCTTGCCGTCGCAGATCTCGGGTGCGCCGGGGAAGACGTTGGCGTCGCGATCGTCGCACTCCGCGCACGCCAGGAAGCCGTCGCGATCGCCGTCGGTCTCGCCGGGCTTCTGCCGGTCGCAGTCGTCGTCCACGCCGTTGCAGGTCTCGGGCGCGCCCGGGTGGGTCGTCGCCACCGCGTCGTCGCAGTCGCCGCCGCAGGTCGTGAACCCGTCCCCGTCGAGGTCGAAGCCCTCGTCGATCGCCGTGTCGCAGTCGTTGTCGACGAGGTCGCAGACCTCGGTGTTGCCCGGGAAGGACCGGGGCTCGGCGTCGTCGCAGTCGCCCGCGCAGAGCCGCACGCCGTCGGCGTCGCCGTCCACCTCGTCAGCCGGGATGACCGTGTCGCAGTCGTCGTCCAGCCCGTCGCAGAGCTCCGGGGCCCCCGGGTACACCGCGGGCGCCGTGTCGTCGCAGTCCCCTTCGCACAGATCGAACCCGTCGCCGTCCACATCGTCGAACACGCCGTCGTCGACGACGGTGTCGCAGTCGTCGTCCACCCCGTTGCAGAGCTCGGGCGCGTCGGGGAACGTGGTGGCGGCGGTGTCGTCGCAGTCGCCCGCGCAGGTGCTGAAGCCGTCGCCGTCGGCGTCGAGCTCCTCGGGAGGCACCACGCCGTCGCAGTCGTCGTCGACCCCGTTGCACTGCTCGACCGCGCCGGGGAACCGCGTCGGATCGGCGTCGTCGCAGTCCTCGCACGCTGGCGAGCCATCGAGATCCGCGTCGTCCTCGCGCGGGGGGATCCGACCGTCGCAGTCGTCGTCGATCCCGTTGCAGCGCTCGTCCGCACCCGGGTACACGTCCGGGTCGCCGTCGTCGCAGTCGCCGTCGCAGGCCGACACCCCGTCCTGGTCCTCGTCCTGCTCGGCCGGAGGGATCACGCCGTCGCAGTCGTCGTCGATCCCGTTGCAGCGTTCGTCGGCCTCCGGGTTCACCCGCGGATCCCCGTCGTCGCAGTCGGTGCCGCCGCAGGAGATCGCTGTGAACCCGTCGTCGTCGAGGTCGCAGCGGTCCTCGACCGCGAACCGGATCGGGATCTCGAGGCGCTCCACGAGCCCGTCACCGACCAGGTTCGGGTGGCAGCCGCGCCCGTCCTCGTCGAGGGCGAGGAACTCCGCGACCAGCAAGGCCTCCATCTCGCCGGGCTTCGTGGCCGGGGGCAGCGCGTCCAGCTCCACGCCCAGCGTGATCAGCGCGCCCGGCTCCAGCTGGCCCGGGAGCTGGGTCAGGTCGACCACGACGCGATCCGCGTCGGGCCCCTCGACACCCATGGTCACCACCGCGACCGGCGTGAGGCCTGCGTTGGCGAACGTGACCTCCGCCCGCGCGTCCGCAGCGACCGACGGATCGAGCGCCCCGAGGTCGATCTGCTCGGTGTCCGCGAGCACGTCGACGCCGACCTCGGTCGATCCGCGACAGGCCATGGCGAGGAACAACAGCAGGGACGGGCGCAACGAACCTCCGGGACGGCCCCGGTTCACGGTACCTTCCCCCTCGGCCACTTCACAAGAGCGGATAGGATGGATCGGTGAGCCTGCCGTTCTGGGTGTCGCTGCTGAACGACGAGGCACCGTCCGCCGCCGCTCGTGGGGAGGCGGGTGGGAGCCGGGTGGTCCAGCACGCGACGGTGCCGTTGCCCGACCACGACGTGGTGCTCGACCTGCTGCGCCCGTTCGAGGGGGCGACGCGCATCTACGTCCGCGCGGGCCTGGCGGACGGCTCGTCCGGCATCTTCCTCGTGGACACCGGCGCCGACATCAGCGTGATCTCGTCGGACATCGCGGATCGCGTCGGGCTCACCGGCGGCGGCGAAGGGCACGTCGTCGGGCTGTCCGGCTCCGCGAGGACGCGCTTCGCCGAGCTCCCGAGCCTGCGGCTTGGGGACGCCGAGGTCCACGACATCGTGGTGGCCGTGGGCGTCCCGGGGCTGCAGAACCGCGCGGGGTACATGCCGGTCGACGGGCTGCTCGGCAACAACGTGTGGAGCCACTTCACGCTCGAGCTGGACTACCCGGCGGACACGATGGTGCTCCACCCGGCGGGGACGGGCCTGTCGCGCAAGCGCGGTGACCCGATGCTGTTCGAGAACGGGCACCTCCTGGCGCGCATCGTGGTGCGCACCGACGACGCCGTCCCGCGCGAGGTCCCGCTGATGGCGCAGGTGGACACCGGCGCCGGCGAGCTCACGATCTGTGCCGGTAGCGGGCTCCCCCTGGCCGGCCAGCACACGCAGGGACTCGAGTCGGTGCGCGGCATCGGCGCCTCCGAGACCCTCCCGCCGTACCGCTTCCTCACGATGACGCGGCGCATCCCGCTGTCCTCGGTCTCGCTCGGCGGGGCGGACGTGGACGTCCCCATCCCCGCGCGCTGGCTCGAGTACGACAACGTCGGCAGCACCCAGTGCGACGAGGGTCCGGGCGGCTACCGGGCGCTGCTCGGCCACGAGTACCTCGCGTCCCACAGGGTCCTGTTCGACTACGCGAACAACCGGTGGGCGCTGCTCCCCTCGCGGCGCCCCGAGCGCCAGCTCAACGCGCACCAGCTCCTGCTCGACGAGGAGCTCGCGGCGCACGGCGAGGACCCCGCCCACGGGCTGGACCGCGCCGAGCTCCTGGTGGGCGTGGGCCGCGATCGCGAGGCGGTGGACGCGCTCCTCGCCTGGCGGGAGGTCGGCGACCCCGATCCGGAGCGGAACGCCGAGGGCACGGTCCTCCTGGCGCGCCTGCTCCGGCACCTCGGCCGGCACGTCGAGGCCTGGCAGGTGCTCGACGGGATGTCGGCGGGCGATCTCGTCGACCAGGGGCAGATCGTGGGCACCGTGAACGGGCTCGCGATCGACGGGAGGACGGAGGAGGCGCGCGCGTTGGCGGTGGCGGCGACCGAGGAGCGCGCGGACGGAGGCTGGGCGCGGGTCGCGCTCGCGGACCTCGACCTGCGCGAGGGCAAGCTGGATGACGCGCGCGACCACCTGCTGGAGGCGGCGCGGCTCGAGGGGTACCCGGACGCCCACCTCCTCCGTCGGGCGCGGGTCGCGCTGGCGGCGGGAGACCGCGTGGGCTCGATGGCGCTCGTGCGACGCCTGCTCCAGCTCTACCCGGGTGACGGCCCGTACCTGTGGTTCTACGCGATGCTGGTGCAGACGCCGCAGGACGCCGAGCGCTTCGCGGTGGACCTCGAGGCGGCGATGGCGCGCCTGCACCCCTTCTCCCGTCCGCTCGACTTCCTGGTGGCGGCCCACCACGTGCTCGGCGACGAGGACGAGGTCCAGCGGCTGCTCTCCGAGGGGACGGCGGCGCACTGCGACCCGCTCCCCGACGGCCCGGACGACGACAACTGTCGCGCCTGGTACCTCGCGCTGGCGGGCTCGCGGCCCGACGAAGCGCTGACCCGCATCGACCGCGCGCTCGCGGCCACCGGGGAGCGCGCGGACTACCTCGACACCAAGGCGATGGTGCATCTGTCCCGCGGCGAGTGGGACGACGCGGTCACCGCGGCCCAGGCCGCCGCTCGCCTTTCGCCCGACGACGTGTACATGCTGTGGCAGGCCGAGCGCATCGCGCAGCTCGCCCACGCCGCCGCCACCCCCGACCGGAGAGACCCGTGACCCTGCTCGGAAGCTGCGCCCTGTTCGGCCTCCTCACCTCGTCCGCGCTGGCCGACGATCCCGCCGCGATGCCGTCGGTGCCGAAGACGGCGCAGGTGACCAACGTGTACGACGGCGACACGTTCACGCTCACGACGGGCGACAAGATCCGGCTCAAGTGGGTGAACACGCCCGAGCGCAAGCCGCTCGAGCCCTTCGCGATGGAGGCCCGCGAGCTGACCGAGAACTTCGTGATGGGCAAGGAGATCACGCTGATCACGGAGGGCCCGAACCCCCGCGACGGGTACGGCCGGATCCTGGCGGGCATCCGCACCGACGAGGGCGACCTGTCCGAGGCGCTCCTGCGCGCCGGGTATGCCCACCTGTTCGTCATCCCGCCCGACAGCACCGACCTCACGCGGATGATCGCGGCGCAGGAGGAGGCGCGCGCGGCCCGGCGCGGCATCTGGAGCGACGAGATGTTCCAGGGCACCTTCCACATCACGAGCTTCCACCCCAACGCGCCGGGCGACGACAACACCAACGTCAACGGCGAGTACATGCGGATCTGCAACCTCACGGGTGCGGCTGCGGACATCGAGGGCTGGCGGCTGATCGACATCTCCGGCACGACGCACCGGCTCCCCTCCGTCGTGGTGCCGCCCGGCCAGACGGTGAAGGTGATCTCCGGCCGCGGGCCCACCGGCGTCGAGCCCGACGGGCAGCTCCAGATCCACCTGAACAGCGACACGCCGCTGTGGAACAACGAGCACGAGCGGGTGGAGCTCTACGATCCGCAGGGCATCAAGCGCGACCAGCGCGAGTCCCACGGAAAGACGTACTGAACCGGCTCCGACTGCTGGCGCGGGCAACGGGCGTGGGCGTCGGCGTGGCCGGCGTCGTGCTCGCGCTGCTGTTCTGGACCGAGCCCGGCCGCCGACAGCTCGTGGCGTGGAGCGCCCCGCGGTATCCGGCTCCCGAGGAGCACCCGGACACGCTCCACCCGACGTTCGACGGTCCCGACGCCTCCCGCGAGCGGATCGAGGTCGATCTGGTCCCGGTGGTCGGCGGCCTCCCACAGCCGACGGACCTCGCGCCGATCCCGGGCCGACCTGGCGCCACCGTGGTGCTCTCCAAGACGGGGACGGCGTGGATCGTCGAGGGTGGACAGGCGCGACCCTGGTTCGAGCTGCCCGTGCTCACGACCTCCGAGCTCGGGCTGCTGGGCATCGCGTTCCACCCGCGCTTCGCGGAGAACGGGCTGTTCTTCCTGGACGACAACCCGTCCGAGGGCGAACGCCGGACCCGAATCTCCCGCTGGAAGGTGGATCCGACCGCGCTCGGCGAGCCACGGCTCGAGCAGGTCGTGCTCGAGGTCGCCCAGCCTTACCAGAACCACGACGCCGGGCAGCTGCGCTTCGGGCCGGACGGCATGCTCTACGTCGGGCTCGGCGACGGCGGGTTCCGCGACGATCCCGACGGCAACGGGCAGGACACGACCACGCTGCTGGGCAGCATGTTGCGCCTCGACGTGGATCACCCGACGGCGGAGCGGGGCTACGCCGTGCCGACCGACAACCCCTTCGTCGGCCGCGAGGGCTATCGACCCGAGATCTGGGCGTACGGACTCCGCAACCCGTGGCGGTACGCGTTCGACCCCGACGGCAGGCTGATCGTCGGCGACGTGGGGCAGAACACGGTGGAGGAGATCGACGTCGTCGGCGCCGGCGAGAACCTCGGGTGGAAGATCCGCGAGGGCGACCGATGCTTCGAGCCGAAGCAGGGGTGTCGCACCGAGGGCCTGCGCGATCCCGTGTGGACCTACCTGCGTGACGAGGGCAACTCGGTGACCGGCGGCGTGGTGTGGACCGCTCCCGGCGCGCTGCATGGGGCCTACGTGTTCGGCGACTTCGTCACCGGGCGGTTCTGGGCGCTGCGGATCCCCGCTGACGGCTCACGCGCGCCCGGTGTGCAGGCGCTCGGTCGGTTCGCCGCCAACCCGACGGCGTTCATGGTCGCCGAGGACGGCACGGTGTGGGTGGCGTCGTTCCAGTCGGGCGTGGTCTACGCCATCAGCCCGCGGCGCGCAGATCCAGGTCCGCCGCCAGCCGACGCGCCCGACGCATCAAGGGGCGCAGGCTCGAGTGGGTGACCGCGTCGCACGCCTCCTCGGGCGTGAACCAGCGGACGTCCTTGATGCCCTCGCGCTCGGACGGCGAGAAGCGCCCGTCCATCGTCCCGCGCGGCTGCAACAGGTACAGGAAGACCGTCTTGAGCCGCGGAAGCCCTCCGGGCGCGAGAAAGCCGTAGCGGACCAGCCCGACCAGCTGCTTCACCTCGAAGTCCACCTGCGGGATGCCCATCTCCTCCTGGACCTCACGCACGCCGGCCCACTCGGGCGGCTCGCCCGGCTCGAGCTTCCCCTTCGCCACCTCCCAGGTGACCCCGGAGCGGCGCGTGACCCGGATCAGCGCCATGCGCGGCTGACCGTCGGGGCCGAGCACCACCGGGATCCCGCCGGCCGAGAGCTGCTCGGCGAAGTCGGGCCGCAGGTTCAGGACGTCGGGCAGGCTGATCTGGCGCGCGAACCACAGGCCGCGGCGGTTGCGCTGGAGCGGGAGCTTGCGGCGACGCTGGCGCGCGGTGTCGACGAACAGGACCCGCGGCTCGGACGCGCCTCCTCCCCTGCCCTCGGCCGCCATGCGGTGCGCCGCTCGCCAGGCCTGGGTCTCGTCGTCCGAGAGGAACACGGGCCGCGCGCCCCCGGACACCCGGACGACACCCTCGGAGAGGTAGGTCCGGACCTGCTCCTCGGTGCACGCGTGGTACAGGATGTCGGGCGGACCGCCGCCCGCGTTGTTCGGACGTCCGCGGCGCAGGCGGACGCTGTCGCGCTGCACCTCGAACCGCTTGCCCCGCGACGCCGCCTGTCGGACGTGATCCGCGGTCACGACGAGGCCGAGCTGCTCTCCGATGCGCGCGGCAGCCTCCTCGAGGGAGAGCTGGCGAGGACCACCGTCGGAAGGTCCGTTCACGTCGTCCGTCCGGAGCAGTCGTCCCAGCGCGCTGGCGACGCGATCGAGCTCCGTGTCCGACACGCCCACCTCCGCTCATCATCCTAACCGAGGAGGGTCGCCGACGGTGTAGAATGGCGCGCTCGGAGGTTCCTTGGACGTGTACCTGCGGGGCTCGAGCCCCGGCGCCACGACAGCGGGGATCATGCTGCTCACCCGCGCACGTCAGCTCGGCTATCGGCTGACCGTGTCGGTGATCGGAGACCCGGACGACATCCTCCCCATCCCTGGACCGGCCGTCTGCTACGCACCGGTGCTGGCCTCGTGCGGCGTCGGGCGGGAAGCGGGCTCTGGCGCCACCGTGGTCGTCCCCGGACCACCGGGCAAGCCGGTCATGGTCACGGTCCATCCGCACGGGGAGTCGGGCTGGTTCTACGTCGACCGCTCGGGCATCGGGCACCACGCCGCCACCCAGGCCTTCGTGCGCCTCTCGCGCGACCCCCGGCCCATGGCGCGGGAGCTCGCGAGGGAGCTGCGACGAGCGATGGAGGGGCTCGGCCTGTCCACGGATCCGGCGGTCCTGGACGTGCTCTTCGGCGCCGACGTCCCACCCCTGACGCGGCTGGCGGTGGGCTTGCGGGCCGGGCGGGCGATGGCGGGTGGCCGCGGCGAGCCGATCACGCGGTTCACGATCGGGATCGCCGACCAGGAGCCGCTGGCCGTTCCGTACCAGGAGGCCGTCCACCGCGCGATGCTGATGGACCCGGGGACGCTCCAGTGGATCCTCGACTCGCTCTCGACCTCGATCCGCGACCGCGCCGAGGCCTTCGCGCAGATGGGAAGGGACCTCGCCCAGGAGGACGGTGGGCGCGAGCTCGTCCTGCTGTGGCACGTCGCGGAGCTCGCGTCGCAGCTCGTCCAGCTGCCGCCGAACTCCATCCTGCCGCCCCTCGGTGCGGCCGAGGACAGCGTGGCGACCGGGCTCAAGAGCGCGCTCGCGGCCGAGGGCGACGGCGACGCCAACCGCCAGCTGTCCCAGGTGTTCCAGTTCCTGGGGGGTCGCTACGTCGCGGACGCCGAGCACAGCTTCTTCGTGTGCCAGGAACCCGCGCCGCGCGAGCACATCGCCCGCTGGCAGTGGTTCTGCGGCCAGGTGCGTCAGGGCAAGAAGGTCGCCGACGCGATCTGGCCGCAGATCGTCGATCCTCCGTCGTAGGGCTCACGCCACCTGGATGCGGCGCGGTCCCAGCTCGGGCTTGCGCGGCAGCTCCAGCGTCAGCACGCCGTCCTGCAGGTCGGCGGTGATCGCCGTCGTGTCCACGGTGTCGGGCACGGTGAACGCGTGGCGCCAGCCCGTGGAACCCGTGGCGCGGCGACCCGACACGGTCAGCCTGCGGTTCTGCACCTGGAGCTCGAGCGCGTCCTTGCGCACGCCCGGGACGTCGATCACCAGGCGGAAGCCGTTGTCGGACTCGAGGACGTCCACCGCGGGCCGGTACCAGACCACGCGCTGATCGCGCGCGCGCTCGGTGGTGGTGGGGGTGACGACCTCGGACGTGGTGGCGACCTGGGTGTTCTCGTTGGTCATGGCGAAGTCTCCTGAAGTGGGATTCGATACAGAGGGAAAGGGATCAGGCGCGGATCTCGATCTGGCGAGGGCGCTGCTCGGCCCGCTTGGGCAGGGTCAGCGTCAACACGCCGTCCGCGAGCTCGGCCGTGATGGCCTCGGCGTCGGCGGCCTGAGGCACGCGCCACGTCCGCGTCAGGTCCACCGCCCGCCGCTCCCGATGGACCAGCCGGGTCCCCTCGGGGAGCGCGTTGTCACGCGTCGCACGGAGGGTCAGCAGGCCATTCTCGACGGTGATGTTCACGTCCTCGCGCTGGAACCCGGGCAGGTCCACGGACACCAGCCACGCGTCCTCGCGATCCGCCACCACGTCGTCCTCGGCCTGCGCCCACGTCCGAAGCAGCCCATGGCCACCGTCCAGACCGTGCCTCGCCAGCATCCGGTCCACGGTTCGCGACAGGGTCTCCATCTCGTCGAACAGGGACAAACCACACCTCCTGAACCAGAATGATCCTGGTTCTTGCTTCCACATCATTGGGGGACGGCATGCCGTCCGCTCACGTCGAGAACAAAAGCACCGCGCGAGCGACCGTCAAGGGTGACCGACGTCGAAGGACGTCGAAGGCCCGTCAGTGCACGTGGGGAGCGACGGGGATCTCGTCGGGGACCCGCTCGCCGAAGCTCACCACCACGCCCGTGCGGCGCTGGGTGCTCCACCAGCGCCCCAGGCCCGCGGGCATCGCGTCGCCCGCCGCCGCCGAGGTGACCTGCTCGCCGTCGGGGAGCGGTCGGCCCTCCGCGTCGAGCACCATCTTCCAGAACCACCAGCGGCAGTCCGGCCACTCGAGGAACACGAGCGCCACCGGCGAGCCCGCGCGATCGTTCGGTCCCCGGCGCGCGACGAAGCGCCCGACGACGCCGACCGCCTCGGCGCGATCGCCGTCCCGCGTCGACGCCGTCAGCCCGGAGAGGAACCCGTGGGTCCCCATCGGGGGAGGCTCACCGCCCGGATGCAGCGCGACCAGATCGACGTGCTCGCCGCGGACGACGATGGCGACGGGGCCCGCGCGGCCCTTCTCGACGGCGTCCCGCACCAGCGTCGAGAGCCAGGTCCCGAGGTGCTCGTCGTCGGTGGTGTCCGGGTCGACCGATCGCGGTCGGGGCGCGTGCTGGACCCGGATGCGGAGCGAGGCCATCGCGCGTCCTTAACGCGACCCGCCGGGGCGGCCGGCACCGAAGCGGTCGTACCACCCGAGCACGACCGGATCGGTCTCCGTGAGCGACCGGCGGACCGCGTCCCCTCCCGCGGAGGCCGAGAGGCGCAGGAGCGATCGACGCCGCCCCACGTCCACCCACTCGAGCAGCGCGCCGCCGCAGGCCACCACTTCCGCCTCCACCTCCGGCGCCCGCTCGATCGGCACGACGAGCGCCGCGGTGCCCGACGGACGGAGCGCGCCCAGCGACACCCGCACCACGTCCGCGAGCGTCGCGCTGCCCTCGGTCCGCGCCGCGGCCTTGAAGGGGTCGGGGGACGAGGGTCCGTCCTCCGCACGGAAGTACGGCGGGTTGGCGACCACGAGATCCCAGCCCTCGCCCGCGACGAGATCCAGCAGGTCACGCCGCTCGAGCCGGACCCGACCCGCGACCTCGCTCGCCGCCAGCGTCCGCTCCCAGCCCTCCGCCCACTCCTGCCGCACGTCGACGCCGAGGACGTCGAGTCCCGTCGAGGCGAGCAGCAGCGCCACGATCCCCGAGCCGGTCCCCAGATCGAGGGCGGTGCGAGCCGGACCGCCGTCCAGCGCGAAGCCCGCCAGCCAGAAGGCGTCGGCGGCGTAGCGGAAGCCCCGCGCTGGCTGGGCGACGACCACGCCCGGTGCCGGCCGATCGAGGCGCCAGTCGATCAACGGGCTCCGCCGCCGATGTCGGTCCGGTGCTGCTCACCCTCGAAGGCCCAGGACGGCAGCGCAGCGTAGGCTCGGCACCGCGCTTCCTCGAGGTCCGCGCCGCGACCGGTGATCCCGAGCACGCGACCACCGGCCGTCACGAGCCGTCCCTGGGGATCGACCGCGGTCCCCGCGTGGAAGACGACCACCCCCTCGGGCTCCTCGCCCCGCGGGATCGGCACGCCCTTGCGCGGGGTCTCCGGGTACCCGGCGCTCGCGAGGACGACGCAGCAGGCCGACCCCTCGGCGAACACGGGCTCGCCGTTGGGCAGCATCCCGCGGGCCGCGCCGAGCAGCCAGGGAACGGGGTCGTCCTCCCACAGCGCCATCAGCGCCTGGCACTCGGGATCGCCGAAGCGCACGTTGTACTCCAGCACGCGCGGGCCGTCCTCGGTGAGCATCAGGCCCGCGAAGAGCACACCGCGGAACGGCGTCCCCCGGCGGGCGAGCTCCTCGACGACGGGCTGGTGGAGCTGCTGCACCCAGGCGCCCGCCGTCTGTCGGTCCACCAGCGGACAGGGCGCGTACGCCCCCATCCCGCCCGTGTTGGGACCGCGCCCGCCGTCGAGCAGGGTCTTGTGGTCCTGCGCCGAGGGCAGCGCGATCGTGCGCTCCCCGTCCGACAACGCGAACAGGCTCACCTCGGGCCCCTCGAGCAGGTCCTCGAGGAGCACGCGCGCCGCGGCCTCACCGAACCGGGACATCGTGCGGAGCGCTTCGAGCGCCTCCTCCCCCTCGCGGCACACGACGACACCCTTGCCGGCGGCCAGGCCGTCCGCCTTGAGCACCACCCTGCCCCGCCGGCAGCGCTCCTCGGCCGCCAGCAGCTGGGCGGGATCGGTCGGATCGACCACGAGGGCGGTGGCGGTGGGCACCCCGGCGGCGCGCATGATCTCCTTGGCGAAGGCCTTGCTGGTCTCGAGGGCGGCCGCGGCCGCGCGCGGCCCGAAGCACGGGAAGCCCGCCTCCTCCACCGCGTCGGCCAGCCCGGCGGCGAGGGGCGCCTCGGGTCCGACGACCACCAGATCCACCTCGTGCCGGCGTGCGACGGCGACGATCGCCTCGATCTCGGACGCGGGATCGACGTGGACCCGCTCCGGGAAGCCGGGGTTGGGGGTGGTCGCCACCAGGTGCGTCACGCTGGGCGAGCGGAGCAGGCGCCACACCAGCGCGTGCTCTCGGCCTCCGCCACCGACCACCATCACCCGGACCCGATCCTCCACGTCGCCTCCCGCGGCGACAGGTATCGCGTCGTCAGGCGACGTTGGAGTAGTCGGCGTCCCAACACAGGCGCTCGGCGGTGCTCACGGCGGGATCGGGCTCGTCGACACGCACGGTGCGGCGCATCTCGGACGGGAGCGCCTCGAGCAGATCGGGCACCCACGGGCCCTGGTAGAGGACGGACCCGTCCGGATGCCAGGCGGTCCAGCGGCCGACGGGCTGACCGTGATGGAAGGCACCCTCGGCGCGACGCTGCCCGTTCGGCCACCAACGACACCAGGCGCGGTGCGGGCGGCCGTCGATCCACTCGCCCTCCTCCGCCATGCGGCCGTTGGGGTGGAAGCGAGCGAACGGGCCGTGCAGCGCACCCCAGGCCATCTGGACCTCGACCTTCAGCTCGCCGTCGGGGAACCAGCGCGTCAGCGGGCCGTGGACGTGGCCCTCGACCCAGTGGCACTCCTCCTCGAGCTGGCCGTTGTCGTACCACTTGCGCCACAGGCCGTGGCGGCGGCCGGCGACCCAGGTACCCTCTTCCTTCTTCACGCCGTTGTCGTGCAGACGGGTGAAGCGGCCCTCGGCCTGGGGGGCGGTGCGGCGGGTGAAGAAGGGGAACGGCATCGAGCTCTCCGGGTCTCTGATCCATTGACCCGTCGAGCCGCCCTCCTGTTCGCCACGCCTCGCACCCGCTCGTCACGCGAGGTCACGCGATCAGTGACGGAAGTGACGGACCCCGGTGAAGACCATCGCGATGCCCGCAGCGTCGGCGGCGGCGATCACCTCCTCGTCGCGGATCGAGCCGCCGGGCTGGATCACGGCCCTCACGCCGGCCTCGGCCGCCACCTGCAGGCCGTCGGCGAACGGGAAGAAGGCGTCGGAAGCCAGCACCGAGCCGGGCACCGGTCGCGTCGCCTTGCTCACCGCGAGCCGTACGGAGTCCACGCGGCTCATCTGGCCCGCGCCCACGCCGTTGCTGACGGCACCCTCCTCCGTGGCGGTCGCCAGCGTGATCGCGTTCGACTTCACCGACCGACACGTGGCCCAGGCGAAGCGCAGCGCGCGCTCCTCGGCCTCGGTCGGGGCACGCTTCGTCACCACCTTCAGCTCGACCGGCGCGGCGATGTCCCAGTCCTGGACGAGCCAGCCCCCCATCACCCGCTTCGCGTCGCGCCCCGCGGGCCGACCCTGGCCGAAGTCCGCCGGCAGCTCGATCACGCGCAGGTTCTCGCGCGTCGCCAGGCGCTCCAGGGCGTCCGCGGTGAAACCGGGAGCGGCGACGACCTCGAAGAACGTCTTGCTGCGCTTGATCGCGGCGACGGTGTCGCCGTCCACGGGGCGGTTGAAGGCCACGATCCCGCCGTAGGCGCTGACGGGATCCGCGGACAGCGCGTCCAGGAAGGCCTGGGTCGGGCCGTGCGCCACCGCCGAACCACAGGGGTTGGCGTGCTTGATGACGACGGCCGCGGGGGGCTCGTGCTCGAACACGGCGCGCACGGCGCCGTCGAGGTCCGCGAGGTTGTTGTACGACAGCTCCTTGCCCTGGTGCTGCCGCATGCGCGCCAGGCTTCGCGGGGTCGGATCGCCGTCGCCGTAGAAGGCGGCCGACTGGTGCGGGTTCTCGCCATACCGCAGCGACTGGATCCGGGTCAGCGGGAGCGCCGTCTCCGCGGGCAGCTCGTGGTCGAGCCCCGCCTCGCGCGCGAACCAGGAGGAGATGGTGGCGTCGTACCGCGCGGTGTGGCGGAAGGCGGCCAGCGCGAGCTCCCGGCGCAGCGACAGCGGAACCTCGCCGGCGCGGATCGCCTCCCCCACCCGCGCGTAGTCGGAGGGCGAGGTCACGATCGTGACGGAGGCGTGGTTCTTCGCGGCCGAGCGGACCATCGAGGGCCCCCCGATGTCGATGTTCTCGATCACCTCGTCCCACGGCGCACCCGAGGCCGCGGTCGCCTCGAACGGGTACAGGTTGACCACGACCACGTCGATCCACTCGATGCCGTGCTCCTGCGCCTCCTGCGCGTGCGCGTCCCGCAGCCCGAGGATCCCGCCGTGGATGCGGGGATGGAGCGTCTTGACGCGGCCGTCCATCATCTCGGGTGCGCCGGTGAACGCGCTCACGTCGACCACCTCGAGCCCACCGTCGCGCAGGGCGCGAGCGGTGCCGCCCGTGGAGAGCAGGGTGTGGCCGGCCTCGGCGAGCACGCGCGCGAAGGGCAGCAGATCGGTCTTGTCGGAGACGGAGAGCAGGGCGTTGCGTCGCATGCGACCGACTATGACGAGGTCGCCGGTCAGTCGAGCGACCGCCAGTGCAGCACGACGACGCGCTGGGGCCCCTCGACGTACCCCTCGACCAGCACCCACTCCCCGGCCTTGGAGCGCAGGCGCTCCGCCGCGCGGGCGTCCACGTAGACGAACATGCCCGAGCCGAGGTCCTGGATGCCGACCTGCGATCCGAGCACCTGGACCGGCCCGTACCAGACCGGCAGGCCGCGAGGTCCCTCGATCACGCGCCACTGGCCGACGCGGAGCCGACCGAGCGTCTTCGTGCCGTCGAGCTCCACGAGGTGCCCGTCGAGGTACCGGAGCCGCTCGGCCTCACCGAGGAGCAGCAGCCGGTCCCGGCCGTCGACCGACACGAGCCGCACGGGGCCTTCCTCCACCACCTCGACGACCCCCACGCGATGGAGGGCGCACCCGGCGAGGATCGGCAACAGGAGCAGCATGGCGTCGAGGTCCGTTGACGTGGGAGGCCTCGTCACCTAACGTGATGACCTTCCGTGGGCGGTCTCGCCCACGCCTCCGGGAGGGTCAGAGGACCCGATGCTCCTGCCACGCAAGGTCGGCCCGTTCACGCTGATGCGGAAGCTGGACGCCGACGGCATGACGGAGTCCTTCGTCGCGATCCTGGACGCACCCGCCGGAAAGCAGGTCGTGGCGCGGCTCCTGTCGCCGGTGGTGACGCGTGACGCCGCGCGCATGGCCCAGATCCGCGCTCGGGTGACGGATCTGCGCGGGGCCGTCCACCCGGCGCTGGCCGGCGTGCTCGACCTCGTGGAGACCGACGACGGCGAGGTCTTCGTCCTCGAGGACCAGGTCGACGGTGCCGAGCTCCGCCGGGTGCTCGAACACTGCCAGCGGACGGGCCAGCTCCTGCCGCACAACGTGTACCTGAACCTCGCGGCGCAGCTGTGCAACGCGCTCGAAGCGCTGCACGCCCGGCCGGGCATCGAGAGCGGCAGCGAGAACGTGCTGCACATGGCGCTGAGCCCCTCGTCCGTGTGGATCACTGCGGACGGCAAGGTGACCCTCTGCCGGTACGGCCTGCTCCGGTCCCCGACCGCGCTCGCGACGCAGCTCACCGGTGCCCTGCCGGCCCGCTCGGAGTACCTCGCGCCCGAACAGACCCACCAGGACCAGCGGCTCACGCCCGCGACCGACCTGTTCGCGCTCGGCTCGGTGCTCTACGAGCTGCTCACCCTCCACCCGATGTTCCGCGCGGACACGCCGCTGCAGACCATCCATCGCGTCCGCCGAGCCGAGGTCACGACCCAGCTGCTGGAGGTCAAGGAGATCCTCCCGGGCCTCGACAAGGTCCTGTTCCGCGCGCTGTCCCTCAACCCCCGCCACCGGTACCAGCGTGCCTTCGTGCTCCGTGAGGACCTCCGGGGCCTGATGGCCGGGTACAGCTTCGCCGACATCGACCAGGCGACGCGTGACTGTCTCGAGCCGCTGCTGGCGGGGCTCCCTCCCGAGGGGGACGCGAGCTTCGACGGGCCCGCGGCGTTCGCACCACCACCACCCGCCTCGGCCGAGCGGACCCAGGACCTGCTGGACGCGGTCCCGGATCGCGTGCACGACCTGTCGGAGAGCCCGCTGGAGGCGCCCCGTGTGGAGCGCCTGACGTTGCCGGACGAGGAGCCCGGCGGCTTCCCCGACGACACCGACGCGCTGCTGGGCGGGTTCACCGACCCGCAACCCATCGCCGGCACCGGCAGGACGTCCGGAGACGTCGAGAACGAGGACCACGAGGGGCTCGACACGTCGCGCACGCCCTTGGAGGCGGTGGAGACCGGTGACGCCCACCGGCTGCTCGAGGACACCCACTTCGACGTCCCCCGCGGCGACACGATCCCCATGGGGATCGACGGCCCCACGCACCCCTCGATGGTCACCGGCGACCCCGATCCACGGTCGAGCGACGTGCGCGAGCCCGCGCCACCGCCACCACCCGGGCCCGCACCGGCGCCAGCGAAGCCGCCCGAGCCCGAACCGACGATCCCGCCCGGAGCGCAGTCCAAGACGGCGCGGATGCCCAACCCGCTCGCGGGCCGTCTCGCGCCGCCCGAGACGTTGCACGCGCCGGGGAAGGCACCCTCCGAGGACGCGCCACCGGCCGTCGCCCCCATCGGCCCCGACCGGGAGCCCGTGGCCACTTCCCCGCGCCGCGCGCCGGAGGCCCCGCGTGGTCCGAACACCGCCGCCTGGGCCTTCGCGTTCGCCGCGGTCGTGGCGGTCGCCTTCGTGATCGGCGTAGGTCTGTGCCTGGGGGGCGGCGGCCTGCTCTCGATCATCACGATGATCCCCGATCCGCCCGTGCCCACCACGGTCCCGACCTCGTCGGAGCGCGTGTCGCGGGCGATCGTCAGCCTCGATCCCGGTAACCTCGAGATCGTAACCGACCGGGAGGGGACGTACTTCGTCGACTATCTGCGCGACGAGGACGGTCGGAGGGTGCGGCTCAGGAAGAAGGTGGACTACGTGCTCGAGGTCTTCGAGCCCGGCTTCCACGTGTACACCGCCCCCCTGTCCTACCGCCGGGGTGCCCTGGTGGTGGAGCCGATCACGATGATCGAGGAGACGATCGAGGTGGCGGACTTCCCCGAGAACATCGATCCGGCGTTGTACTCCCGCCCGACCCAGTCGGCGGGCGCGACCTGCGAGGGACAGTGACCATGCTCTTGTGGCTCGCGGCGTGCGGAGATCCCCCTCCCCCCGAACCCGCTCCGGTCGACCCCGTGCCGCAGGAGGTGACCGGCCTCGGCTGGATCACCGAGCTGGCCTGGCACCCCGATCGCTTCCAGGCGCTCACCGCCGACGAGCAGCAGAAGGCGGGCTGGGTGGCCTTCCACGCGCACGATCTCACCGGCGCCTGGGAGGCCTTCCCCGACGGCGTCGGACGGGCGCGCACGGCCTGGGAGATGGGCGTGATCCACGATGATCTCGCCCGGCTATCGGCCGACGTGAACGAGCGTCTGTGGACGACCTGGTCGGCCAAGGGCGGGATGCCCCCCGAGGGGGCCCTGATCGCGGCGCTGTCGGCGTCGTGCGCCCGGCGCGAGGCGGCGACCTCCTGGGCGCCCAAGGTCGCACCGGGGCCGGATCGCGCGCTCGCCGAGGCCATCATCCGCGGCCGCCGACCCGAGGACGTGTCGTCGAACGGACCGTTCGGCCGCCGGATCACGCTCCACCGCACCGCCGTCAACAACCGGGACCCCTCGGTGCTCACGGCGGTGGCGACGACCCCGGTCCTGACGCGCGAGGACACCGTCGACAAGAAGCCCGTCGAGCGGTCCTTCTGGGACCCCTGCCTGCACCGTGCGCTGGCCGACGCGTGGTTCGAGCGCTCCTCGGCCCTCGTGTCCCGCGGCCCCGGCTGGAAGTCGGTGGGCGCGATGGCGACGGAGGACAACGGGCTCGCGGGCACGCTGTTCTCGGCGTGGCTCACCGACGAGGACGTGCAGAGCGAGCTCGCCGTGCTCCAGCGCCCTGGAGAGCTCGGGGCGAAGAGCCCGACCGCGCGCAAGCTCGGCGTGGGTGGTGGCGCCTTCCCGTCGGACGAGGCGGACCACGGACGCGAGGAGGTCTCCGTCCTCGACGCGGGCCTGAACGCCTGGGACGCGCGGATCACACAGGAAGCGCCCGCCGAGGGTTCCGCCCTCGTGCGCGAGCTCGGGCTGATCGAGCGCTTCCGCCAGGAGTGGCTGATCGCGCGAGCGCGGGTGGCGCTGGCCGACGACCAGCCACACGTCGCCGAGATCCTCCTGGAGCAGGCGCGCGACCACGGGGCCGGTGCTGCGCAGGACCCAGCACTCGAGGCCGTGCTCGCCGACGCGATGATCCGGACGGGTCGCGTGCGCGAGGCGATGCAGGCCGTCCAGGGGTTGGAGGCTGCCTTCCCGGAGATCCTCGGGCTGCGCGAGACGCTGGCGGACCTCGCCGTCCTGGAGGGCCTGGATCGCAACGGGGACAGCGCGCACGACCCATGATTCGTCGGCTGCGGCGCAAGACGTCGAGGCCGGCCATCGTCTGCGCCGGCGCGGTTCCGCAACGTGGACGGACCCACGATCATGGCGTCCAGGGCCCCAGCGTCAGGTACGCCTTGCCGTACGGGACCTCGCCGTCCGCATGAGGCGCGCCGATCAGCAGGTCGTCGTCGCCGTCCCCGTCGACGTCGCCGAGCTCGATCGCGTGCCGAAGCCGTCCGGCTCCGCGAGCGGATCCAAGGTGGCTCCCGGCCAGGTGACGGTGACGTCGGCCTCGGTGAGCGTGCCCGGGTGGAGGGGCCCGAGCAGGACGGAGACGGTCTCCGACGACTCCGAGTAGGAGGTCAGCCGCCGAACTCGATCCCGGTCGCGCGTGCGGTGCCCACGAGCTCACCGTTCACGTCGACCGAGCGCTGGCGAGCGACGGCCTCCTTCAGCGCGACGCCCTCGATGTGGTTGTCGCGCAGGCGGACCATCTGCCCCCAGCGCCCCTCCGCGACCAACCGTGCGGCTCCGACGCCGAACCGGGTCGCCAGGATCCGGTCGAAGGCGATGGGCGAGCCCCCGCGCTGGATGTGGCCGAGTACGGTGCAGCGCATCTCGGCGTCCACCAGCCCACGCAACAGCGTCATCGCCAGCGGGCCTGCGCCCCCGCTCGCGGCGATCTCCGCCTTGCGCTCCTTGGGTGCGACCGAGGCCATCCCCATCGGGTAGGCGCCCTCGGCCACGACCACCAGCGTGAACGGGCGACCGAGCGCCTTGCGCTGCTGGATCTTCGCCGCCAGCCGGTTGGGGTCGTACGGGATCTCGGGGACGAGGATGATGTCGGCGCCGCCGGCGATGCCCGCGGACAGGGCGATGTGCCCGGTGTCCCGGCCCATGACCTCGAGGAACATGACGCGGTCGTGCGACTCGGCCGTCGTGTGCAGCCGGTCCAGCGCGTCGCGAGCGACCTCCACCGCGGACAGGAAGCCGAAGGTGTAGTCGGTGGCGGACAGGTCGTTGTCGATGGTCTTGGGCACGCCGATCATGGGGATGCCGCGCTCGTTCATCAGCCGGAGCGCGATGGCCTGCGAGCCGTCCCCACCGATGCAGACGATGCCCTCGAGCCCTTCCTCGCGCACGGCGTCCGCCAGATCCTGGGAGCGGTCGACCGGACCGCCCTTGCTGGGCCAGCCGAAGGGATCGCCACGGTTCGTGGTCCCGAGGATGGTGCCGCCGCGGTGCAGCAGTCCCTGGCAGCTCGGGCCGTCGAGCACCATCAGCCGCCGCGGCTCGTCGAGCAGGCCGTTGAAGGCGTCCTCGATCCCCACCACCTCCCAGTCGTACTCCTTCAGGGAGCACTTCACGAAGGCGCGGATCACCGCGTTGAGACCTGGCGCATCGCCGCCACCCGTACAAATCCCGATCCGTCGCGTCACGCGTCCTCCCGGCGCCGGCTACGCTACAATGAAGCCGCTGCCGGTTGGATCCCATCCCCCGGCCCGCGACCGCTCGTCGGCTCGCGCGCCGTCCCCGTCCGCCCTCTCCTCCCCCACGACCCGCCATGGACCTCCTCTTCCACCAGGACATCGTCGTCGCCACGCTGGCCTCCGGGAGCCGCGGCAACTGTACGTACATCGGGGACGACCGATCCGGCGTCCTGGTCGATTGCGGTCTTTCGACCCGTCAGATCCTGACGCGCCTCGACGACCTGGGGCTGGGCGGGGTCCGGATCGAGGCCGTGCTGCTGACGCACGAGCACGCCGATCACGTGGGCGCGGCGCGGGTCCTCGACGAGCGCCTCCGTCGTCGCCAGGGGCGCCCCGTCCCCTTCCACGCGTCTCGCGGCACGCGCGTCGGCCTGGATCGCCGCTGCACGCCGAGCGGCCTCGTGGAGACGGTGTCGGGCCAGACCTTCCGGGTGGGCTCGTTCGTCGTGGAGCCCTTCACCATCCCCCACGACACGCGGGACCCGCTGGCCTACGTCGTCGAGCGAGGCGGCGTCTGCGTCGGCGTCATCACGGACCTCGGGCGCTCCACGCGCCTGGTGGAGGCGCAGGTCTCCCGGCTCGACGTGGCCGTGCTCGAGTTCAACCACGACCTCGAGATGCTGCTGGACGGCCCGTACCCGTGGTCCCTCAAGCAACGCGTGAAGGGTCCGCACGGCCACCTCTCGAACGCGCAGGCCGCCGAGGTCCTGGTCGCGGGCGCGAGCAGTCGCCTCAAGCACGTCGTGCTGGCCCACCTCTCGGACGACAACAACACGCCGCAGACGGCGCTGCTCGCCGCGGAGGAGGCCGTGCAGCGCGCGGGGCTGTCGGACGTGACGCTGACCGTCGCCCGCCAGGGGACGCCCATCGACCCCATCCGCGTGCGTGCTCGAACCCATCCCGTCGCCCCGCCCCGCCCCGCCCGCCTGCCGCGTCCGCGGGTGCCCCTCACCAAGGACACCGGCTCCCCCCAGCTCGCGCTGTTCGGCTGAGGCTACTTCGGGACGTCCGGGGTCTCCGGATCGTCCCAGTGCGGGTGGTCGTCCTCGAGCTTGTCCAGGCGGAAGTGCTTCTCGACCCAGCGCACGACCTCGGGCGTCAGCGACAGATCGCGCGACTCCGACGGGTCCGACAGGTCGAACACACGGCGCTCGCCGTCCGGGGCGAGCAGAACCAACGTGCGGGGGAGCCCCACCACGGAGAAGTCCACGGCCGTCCCGTCGTAGTGGTTCGAGTGCCGCGCGCCCCAGGGCGTCGCGTAGACCACGTCGAAGGCGTCCGCCATCCGGCGCGCCCGCTCGCGGGTGTCCTGCCACCCGTCCGGCGAGGACCACGTGATCGGCACGTGCGCCCACTCCTCGTTCGCCTCGTCCAGCTTCTTCAGCACCGAGGCCACGCCCGACGCCGAGGTCGTGCGGCGCAGCTCGAACGCGCCCCACATCAGGTAGCCCCGCTCCCGGTACCGCAGGAAGGAGGTCATCCACACCTCCGCCCCCTGCTGCTCGAGCTGCGTGATCAGCCCCGCGACCCGGCTGCAGAACGTCGACTGCGGGCGCTTGGCGGCCAGCGTCGCGAACATCTCGTCCCGCGTGGTCGGGCTGCGGTAGCGCATCGTCCACTCGGGGCCCGGCAGGTCGCCGTCGGCCGCAGGGGGGTAGTCCTCCTGCTCGGCGGGCTCGTCCACCGCCAGCGTCTTCCCCTTCGGATAGACACGCGGCTTGCCCTCCCAGACGTCGTCGGGGTGGAGCAGGATGCCCGCCGTCCGCGCGCGGCCGGTCGTCACGTGGAAGGGCTCGCCGCGCCGCCCCGCCTCGCCCGCGACCAACACGTCGTCCAGGAAGTACAGCAGGTCGAGCGCGTCCACCGGGCGGCGCAGCTGCTCGCGCAGGACCCGCTCCCAGGGCTCGTCGGGCGCCGTCTGCGCGATGCGGATCAGCGTCGGGCCGTCCAGCGGGACCCCCGACAGCTCGATCGTCCAGTCGCCCAGCGCCTCCCCTGCCCGCTCGGTCGCGGCCCGCAGGTCGCCGCCCGGGTCGGTCAGGATCCCCCACCGGCGGTCGACGGCGATCGGCGCGAGCGGAGCGGGCTCCTGCGCCGAAGCAGCGATGACCAGGGACCACAGCACGATGGGAGTCGTACCACGGACTTCCGTCGAGGGGCCCGGATCGAGTAGATCCGACGGCGTGTCCGACACCGACGCCACACCGTTGCCCGAAGCACTGGCCCACGCCGATCCCGCGGTTCGTGCCGCCGCGATCGCCCGTGTGCGGTACCGCGACCTCAAGGACGCCGCGGTCCTGCGCGCGTTGCTCCTGGCCTGCGCCGACCCCACACCCGCTCCCGGGGCCCAGACCTCGGGCTCGGACCCCTTCGCCGCGTTCTTCAGCGCGCGAGCGACGGGCGCCACCGTCGGGGAGCTCGCCGCCGAGCGGGTCCAGCGCGCCGGGATCCCCGAGGATCTCGCCACCGCCGAGCTCCTCGCGAAGGTGCTCGACGACGTGCCAGCGGACCAGGGGCACGCGCTGCCGGGGCTCGTGGCGAGGCTCTACAGCGAGTCGAGCTGGCCCGATCCCGTCGCGGTGACACGGCTCCTCGTGCCCGCGCTCGATCGGCACGACACCCCCCTGTTCGAGGCGCTGGTCCGCCTCCCCTCCGTGACGACGCCCGCGATGGTCGAGCTCGCGACCGAGGGCAAGCTGCGCACGCGCCTGCTCCAGGAGCTGCTCAACCACCCACCGACGCACGATCCCGCCGTGAAGGCGGCGACCGCTGCGGTGCTCGACGGCCGGACCGTCCCCGACGACACCGACGCGGTGACCCTGCTCGCGACGCTGTCCGCGTGGAGCGCACCCTCGGTGGTGGATGTCGCGCGGCACCTGCTGCCCCGCTTTCCGTGGGCGGCCGCCTGGGGCGCGCTCGACGACCCGGGGCAGGTGCCGGCGCTCGAGGCCTGGCTCGCTGCGGGCGCGCCGGACATGGACCGGCTCTGGCCGCGCATCTCGGAGGCGATCCGGCACCGCGAGACCGTCGAGGGATACCCCATCGCCGGGCTGTTGCGGGCGGCGGGCCGCGACAGCGGCGTGATCGACGCCTGGAGCCTGCAGGACGATCCCGCGGTGATCGAGGTCCTGCGAGGGTGGGTGAGCGCGTGGGGCGACGACCTGGACCGCGCGTGGGTGTCCGCTCGGGTCCTCGTCGGCGGTGGCCACCACGGTCCCGTCGTCGGCGCCGTGGCGGCGATGCTGGCCGAGCGGGCGCCGGAACGCTTCGTCCCCTGGGACGCGGCGTTGCTCGAAGCCCTGGCCAAGGCGGATCCCGAGATCCCGGGGGTCGGCGACGCGATCCTCGCCGGCCTGACGACGGCGCCGGCGGCCGCGGAGGACGCGGTACCGGCCCTGCTGGCCCTGTCGCACGCCGCGTGCCGCCGAGCGGTCGAGGCCGTGCTGGCCGCCGCGGAGGCCGCTCCGTGGGAGACCGTTCCCGTCGGTCCGGGCACGGTGCGCGAGGGTCCGCGTGACATCGACGTGTCGGTGCTGGCGCCCGTGCTGACGCGGCTGGCGGACCCGGAGCTCGACGCCCGTCAGGACCGCATGGCGCCGGTGATCCATGCCGCGCGCGAGGAATGAGCGAGACAGCGGCCGGGTTGTGATGCGGCCGCGCCCCGGAGGTGAACGTTGACGGTGCTCCTACTCTCCCTGCTGTGCGCCGCTCACGCGGAGGACACGCCGGGCATCGTCATCGAGAAGGTCGGCGACATCTACCCGGTCCTCCCGCCGCCGGGCGCCACGCGCTGGAACCCGCAGCCGCTGCTCGACGCGATCAAGGCCTCGACCGGCACCTTCACCCCCAAGGACGTGTACGAGCTCATCGATCACGAGGTCCGCCCCGACGTCGTGAGCGCGGTCGCGGCGAAGGCCGCCCTGTTCTACGACCCGAACAACATGGTCGCGCTCTCGGTCCAGCAGCAGCGCGCGCGCGGCGGAGCGATGAAGCAGACGGTCACGCTCGACGGCACCAACTTCGCGCAGCTCTTCGAGACCTTCTCGGACTATCGCAACGAGCTCACCGCCGCCGACGGCCGGGTCGCCGCCCTCGGCGAGCGTCGCGCGGACGAGTCGCAGAGCATGTACGAGCGCCGCGCCCGGGCGCGAGAGGAGCAGCTGGTCAAGGTCCGCGGTCCGTTCGAGGGACGCATCGGGAGCACCACCTTCGTGATCACCCTGCCCGCCACCGTGGAGGAGCGCGATGGGTGTAGCCGGGCGGTCGCCGCCTGGAATGCGAACGCGATCGACTTCGACCTGTTCCGCTTCACGATGGGGACGACCCGCGCGGCGTCGGCGAACGTCGCGCTCTCGCAGTCCCCGTCCATCGACAAGGCGTGGTTCGTCATCGACGCGCAGCGACGGTTCGAGGTGCTCGGCAAGTGCGGGACGACCGGCAGCAAGGCGAAGGTGACGATGAGCCGCACGCCCGAGGGCGCCTGGTCGGGGACCGCGGGCTTCTGAGGATGCAGCCCGCTTCACAGCGGTGATAGAATCGGAGGATGCGACCGCTCCTCCACGCCCTCGTCGTCTCCACCCTGGTGTCGGGATGCGCGCGAAAGCGCGAGCCAGCGCCGACCGAGCTTCAGGATCTCGTCGAGTTCCTCTTCCTGAACTGGGAGGACGACGAGCTGGTGCCCGAAGCGATCGACAACCTCGGCGTCTGGCTCGCCGCCAACGTCGACGACGAGGAGACCAACCGCGGCTTCGAGCTGCAGCCGCTCGGCGAGGAGGACATCGCCACGGTCGATCACCCCGACCACGACCTGTCCGGCCTGCTCGGCGCCTGCGCCGGCGTGCGCAGCGCCTTCCCCATCGAGGACCACGCGACCTACGTGCCGCTGCCGGACCAGACCTTCTCCAACCCCACGCAGTACAAGTTCTACGAGCGCAGCCTGGTCGAGGGTACGGCCTCGGGCTTCGAGAGCGAAGACACGCTGCGCACGCTCAACGCCATCGAGACCGCCTCCTTCGGCATCACCATCCCGTACGAGCTGAAGAAGGACTACAAGTGGGTCGAGACCGAGCAGGAGCGTGCCATCTTCGCGCGCTCCTGGGTCGAGGACCGGTCCTGCAACAAGGACGGCGACGGCGGGAACTGCCTCGAGCACAGCTACTCGATCGACATGTTCTATGCCGACGGTGCCGACGCCTCGCTGCGCATGACGGCGACCTGGAGCGAGGTGGACACCTCGATCACGCTGCCGGACGCCACCCTCGTCGCGAGCCTGGCGCTGGGCCTCAACAACGTCTTCCACGCGACCGAGAAGTTCCTGGAGGAGGCGGCCGCCGAATAGGCGACGCTACGGCAGGACGTAGGGCGTGGCTCGGTCATAGACGGCGCGGACGACCGAGGGCATCCACCGCGCCGGGGCGAACACGCCTGGGTACACCACACGTCGACGCTTGCGCTCGATCCCCAACCGCACACGGCGCGCGAGCTCCTCGGGCGACCCCTCGGGGATCAGGGCGGCGAGCCCCTTGCGCCCGCCGTACGCCTCGTACGCCCGGTCCGACATCGGCGTCGCCACCGGCCCCGGGTAGACCGGCATCACGTGCACGCCGTGAGGTGCCACCTCGGCGTGGAGCACCTCGGAGAACGACGCCAGGCCCGCCTTGCTCGCGCCGTACCACGCATGTCCGGGCAGGGTCACGATGCCGTCGACGGACGCGACGTGGACGATGGCTCCGGACCCGCGCGCCAACATCGCCGGCAACACCGCGTGCGTGATGGCGAGCGGCACGAGCAGGTTCACCGCCAGCAGGCGCTGCCCCTGGTCCAGCGTCGTCGCCGACACCCGCGACGTGATCTCCACGCCGGCGTTGAGCACGAGCACGTCGATGGGCCCGTGCTCCGCCTCGGCCTCCTCGCGCCAGTGGGTCGCGTCGGCGGGATCGGACAGGTCGGTCGCCACGATCCGACATGGCGAGCCGCAGGTGTCGGCCACCTCCCGCAGCAGGGCCTCCCGCCGCGCGAGCAGGGTCAGACGTGCGCCCGCCGCGCCGAACTCCCTCGCGATGGCGGCGCCGATCCCCGACGACGCCCCGGTCACCACGACGTGCATCACACCCTCCCCGCGATGGCGTGGCCCACGTGCAGCCCCATCGCCATCGTCGTCACCTGTGGGTTCACCCCGAGGCTGCTCGGGAAGATGGAGGCGTCCGCCACCCGGAGGTTCGCCATCCCCCAGACGCGGCCGTGCGGATCGACGACGCTCGTGGCCGGGTCCGCCCCCATGCGGCAGGTCCCCATGGGGTGCGACGCATAGAGCATCAGGACGCTGGGATCGAGGTCGTACGGCAAGGCCCCTTCGATCTCCTCGGGGCTGCGGATGCGGTCGATGCCGATGCGCCCGGGGAAGACCTCGGTGGCGCCCGCGGCGAAGAACACCTTCGCGCACAGCCGCATCCCGTCGATGATGCGGCGCTTGTCGCCCTCGCCGAGCCAGTAGGACAGGTCGGGTCCGATGGGCGTGTGCCGCACGGCGCCGTGGCTGTCCTCGTCGTGCACCAGGGTGCCGGCGCTCGCGAGCGACGCGAGGTCCGACATCACCTCCATCGTCTCCTGACCCAGCCGCGTGTGGAGCGTGAGGTACGTCTGGTCGGGGGTGGTGGTGTACGTCTGGAGCAGGAAGCCCTGGTCCCAGCAGTCGACGTAGTACCCCTGGGTCACGCCCCTCCAGAACTCGATGGGCCACGGGAACCGCGCGAGCGACCCGACCGTGGGGTGGACCACGAGGTGCTCGCCGCAGTGCGTGTGATCCGCGAACCGGTTGGCGAGCAGGAACAGCGGCGACTGGATGGGACCACCAGCGAGCACGAAGGTGTCGGCGCGGGCGCGTACGTGGCCCACGACCTCCTGGGTCTCGGGGTCGAGCACGTCACCGCTCACCTCGGTCACGCGGTCGCCGTGGCGGGTCGCCGAGCGCACCCGGCAGTCCGACCACGCCGCCACCCGCCCCGTCGCCAGGGCCTGCGACAGGAAGGTCCGGTCCGCCGAGAACTTCCCGCCCGAGGGGCAGCCGTACTGGCAGATCCCGCACCCCTGGCACCCCGGCGCGCTCCGAGCGAGGAACGCCCCCTTCAGGCCGAGCTGCTCGGCGCCCTTCTTGAAGATCAGGTTGTTGTTCCGCTGCACCTCGACCGGGTTCACGCCCACGCCGAGCGTCTGCCAGATGCGGTCGAAGTACGCCTCGAAGCGCTCGTCGGTGAGCGCGTCGCAGCCGTGGTCGTCCCGCCAGGCCCGGAGCACCTCGGGCGGGCAGCGGAAGCAGATGGCGCTGTTGATCAGCGTGCTCCCGCCGACCCCTCGCCCGCCGGGCAACGGGATGACCGCGTTCCCGCGGAGCGTCCTCGCGCCCCGCGCCTGGTACAGGTGCTTCAGCGCGAACGTGGTCCGCGGCTGGAAGTCCGCGGGCTCCCAGTGGCGCCCCTCCTCGAGCAGGGCCACGGAGAGCCCCGACTCGGCGAGGGCGGCCGCGGCCGCGCATCCACCGGCACCCGCGCCGATCACGACGACGTCGGCCTCCACGAGCAGCTCGCCGCCCGACGCCCGCTCCGACGCCCGCAGGCGCCCGCCCTCGAAGCTCATCCCTCCCCCCTGCCGGCACAGCCGAGCGACCAGCCCATGTGGGCGAGAACCTTCGGATGCTGGAAGTACGCCATGCCCAGCACGAGGCGGAACGCGTCGTCCGCGACCCGGCGTGTGAACACCTCGGGATCCGCCCATGTCAGGAGCACCTCCCGCCGGACGTCCGCCGGAAGCTGGCTGAAGGCCGTCCCCCGGCTGGCGGCCGTCCCCCACTCGAGCATGTGCAGCAGGGCGCGGAAGCCGTTCGCGTGCAGCGGGGCCAGCATGTCGGACAGGATCCGATCCACCTCTTCGGGGACCTCGGCCTCGACCCCGTCGATCGGGAAGGGATCGGCGGGGAACATCACCTCCGCCAGGGCGCGCACGATCAGCAGCTCTCTCGCCGACAGCAGCCGGGCGCCCCGCGCGGGAGCCTCCACCACGGCGACGGCCCCTCCGCCGACGATCGCCAGACCACAGGCGCCGACGCACCCCGCCAGCACCTGGCGTCGCGTGATCCCCATCCCCGCTCCCACCCGCTCGAAGCCCCGACCGGTCCCCAAACCTACCCGCCAGTCAGAAAACCGACCAGTGGGATTTTAAGGAAGACGCACGACGGCCGGTCGGCTGGTGGGCCACGCCTCTCGAACCCGTTAGGCCGGGGGGCCCGGAGGGCGGCATGAGCAGTCAGGATCGCGCGATGGTGGCCGAGCAGGAAGTCGGCAGGATCAACGCTTTCTTCCCCATTCTGCCGCGGCTGGGCAACCGCTGGGCGGCGGCCAGGCCCTGGGAGGGTCGGACGATCGCCCTGAACGTCCACCTCACGAACGTCACCGCGGCGTTCCTCCGCGAGCTGATGCTGGGCGGCGGGCGCTTCGTCGTCAGCGCGGCCAACACGCGCACGACGGACGCCGGTGCCGTGGACCTCATGCGGTCCGCCGGGGTCGAGGTGTACACCGGCGGCGACGGCGAGGACCGTCACCAGCAGGCCCTCTCCCACGATCCGTCGATCCTGGTGGACGGCGGCTTCGAGCTGTTCCGCACGCTGTTCGACAAGCGGCGCGAGGCGGTCGCGAACGTCGAGGCCGGCGTGGAGATCTCGCGCACGGGCATCTCGGCCCTCCGCGGACGCACCGGCGTCCCCTTCCCCGTCGTGAACATCAACGACGGTCGGCTCAAGGACAAGGTCGAGAACCGCCACGGCGTCGGTGAGAGCATCTGGCAGGCGGTCGCGCTGACGACGGGGATGCACCTCGCGGGTCGGCGGGCCCTCGTCGTGGGCTACGGTCCGGTCGGACGTGGTCTCGCGAGCTACGCACGGGCCGCCGGCATGGCGGTGGAGGTGGCCGAGACCGATCCGGTGCGCCGCCTCTTCGCCCACTACGACGGGTACCCGACGCCCACGCTGGACGACGGGCTCAGCCGAGCGGGCGTCGTGGTGACCGCGACGGGCCGGTCGGTGGCGGTGTCCAGGGCGGCGCTCGCGCACGCGCGCGACGGGGTCGTGCTGATCAACGCGGGCCACGGCGGCGACGAGATCGACATCGACGCGATCCGCAAGGCCGCCGTCGGGCGTGACGACGTGGCGACGCAGGTCACGCGGTACCAGATGGAAGACGGGAGGCGGTTCACCGTCCTAGGGGACGGCCACCCGCTCAACATCGTGACGAACTCGGGCTCGCCCGAGCCGGTGCTGCTGCACTTCGCCGTCCTCGGCCTCACGCTCGAGTGGCTCGCCGGTCGCCCCGCGCTGAACGCCGGCGAGGTGCTGGTGACGGACGACATCGAGAACCGCGCTGCCCAGATCGCGCTGGACGCCCTGCAAGCGGCTGGGGGCTGAGACGGTGGGCAGCGCCGATCGGCTCGCCAGCACCTTGCTGGACGGCGTGGCCGCGCTGCGCGAGGGCCGGCACGCCGAAGCGGTCGCGCGGTTGCGCGCGGTGTGCGACGACCGCGAGCTGATGGCCGCCCCCGACCTGGCCGACGTCCGGGCCCGCGCGCTGAGCCTGCTGGCCCAGGCGTTGCTGCACGCGGGCGAGCTCCGAGAGGCCGAGGGACGCGCGGACGCTGCGCTGCGCCTGGTGCGCACGGTGGGTGACACCGAAGGGATCGTGGAGATCACGGACCTCCTGACCGAGATCCGCGAGCGCGCGACGAAGTCGCAAGGGGCGGACGCGAGCATGCGCGAGCGGATGCTGTCGGCCTCGTTGGAGGACCTCTCGAAGACGCGCGACCCGGGGATGCGCGCCGAAGCGCTGCTGCAGAAGGCCACCGCCGAGCTCGGTGCAGGGAACACGGCGAACGCCCTGCTGGCGGCGCGGGCTGCCTGGGAGACCGCCGGCGCGATCGGTCGGGATCGCGTGGTCGTGCTCGCCCGCCTGTGTGCGGCGCACGCCGATCCGACGACCGCGGAGGAGCACCTGGGCGAGGCCTGGGCGGTCGCCGACGCCTCGCCCGAGGCGGAGCAGCTCCTCGGTCCCGTGGCCCGCGCGGCGGAGCTCCTGCGCCTCGCGCTGCCCGAGGCCGCCCGCCTGCACGTGGGTGGTCGGCCGTGAGGGTGGCGGCCATCGACATCGGCACCAACAGCGTGCACCTCGTGGTCGCCGACGTCGCCAAGGACGGTCGGGTGACGCTGGTGCACCGTGCGCGCGACCAGGCCGAGCTGGGGCGCGGCGGGACGCTCGGCGAGAACCGACTCGCGCGCGACGCGATGGACCGGGGCGTGCAAGCGCTGACCGGCTTCCGCCAGTCCTGCGACGTGCTCGGGGTGGAGTCCATCTGGTGCGCCGCCACCAGCGCGGTCCGCGAGGCCCAGAACGGCAGCGAGTTCTGCAAGCGCGTCCAGGAGGCGACGGGCATCCACGTCCGCGTGATCACCGGGCACGAGGAGGCCCGGCTCGTGTGGCTGGGGCTCCGCCAGCACCTCGATCCGACCCGAGGCCCAGCGCTGGTGCTCGACATCGGAGGGGGCTCGGTCGAGGTCATCCTGTGTGACGCGACGCGGCTGTTCTCCGCGCATAGCGTCCCGCTCGGCCACATCCGCCTGTCCGAGGCCGTGCCCCAACCCGATCCGCCCACGGTCGAGTCCCAGCAGGCCCTCAGGAAGATGGTGCGCAAGGAGCTCGAGGGCGTCCTGCGCGACATCCGACCTGGCGTGGGGACGATGTGGGGTACCAGCGGGTCCATCCGCGCGCTGGCCCGCATGGCGCTGCTGGCGGACGGCAAGCCGGCGCCACAGTCGGATCACGGGCTGGTCCTGCCGAGGACGGCGGTCAAGGCCCTGCTCCAGAAGTTCACGACGCTCAAGTCGACGCGGCTCGGCGAGCTCCCCGGCATGGACAGCCGCCGTCGCGCGACGCTGCCCGTGGCCTGCGCCGTGCTGTACCAGCTCATGAAGAGCCTGGGCGCGGACCACCTCATCACCAGCGAGGAGGGGCTCCGCGAGGGACTCCTCCAGGACTGGATCGAGCGACACCGCCCCGAGCTGCTGCTCGACCAGCCCGAGCTCACGCCACGGATGCGCTCCGTCGAGCACCTCCGCCAGCGGTACGACGGGGACCGGACACACAGCAACCACGTCCGCGATCTCGCGCTGAGCCTGTTCGACGGGCTCATCGGCCTGCACGGCCTCGACCGGGAGTCGCGCGATCTGCTGGAGCAGGGCGCGCTGCTGCACGACATCGGCCACCACGTCGACGCCCACGATCACGAGAAGCACGGCCAGTACCTCGTGCTCCACACGCGGATGGCCGGCTTCACCGCGCCCGATCTCGCCGTCCTCGCCGACATCGTCCGATACCACCGTGGGGGCCGACCGAAGGCGTCGCACCGACACTTCCAGTCGCTCTCGCGCACGGACCAACGGCGCGTCGAGGTGCTCTCCGCCCTCCTGCAGCTCGCGGACGCCCTGGACCGGAGCCACCAACAGCCAGTGGTCGCCGTGGACGTGACGACGAGCGCCGAGGGGGTGCACGTGGTCGCGAGGTGCGACGACGAGGCCTTCCTGGAGCGCTGGGCCGCCCAGCGGCGCGCTCGGGGGCTGGCCGCGGCGCTGTCCCGACCGGTATCGGTCGAGCTTGTCCGCGACGGTCGCCCTGCAGGAGCCCGTGAGGTAGAGTAGCCCCCGATGGACACCCAGCCCGAGAACCCGGAAGACATCGACCGGCTGCTGAACGAAGCCCGCAAGGCCCTGCAGGACTTCGAGGACGGAGCGGACCGGAAGCGGCTGTTGCTGCGTCTGCGCACCGCGTCCCCAGCGCACCCGGTCCTCCTGGCTCGTTTCCTGTTCGGTGGGCTGGCCGTGCTGGCGCTCGTGGCCGCGGTCGCGGTCATGGTCATGACGATGATGAACAGCGACCTGGCGCGCACCCTCGCGCGGTTCGAGCAGGTCATCCCGCTGCCGGAGGAGATCCCGGCCCTCCCCGCGTTGATGGCGGCGCTCTCGGTCATGATGGGCCTCGCGTGGGGCGCGGCGACGCTCGCCGCCATCCAGCTCGGCCGGGACGCCACGATGCTCCCCTGGGAGCAGAAGCAGCACCAGAAGCTGGTGAACGAGGTCACGCGCCTGACCACGCAGAAGGCCGTCATGGAGCGGATCCGCAGCACGCCGGCCGGCGCGCGTCCCCGGATCGCCACGCCCGTGCCGGTCTCTGCACGCACGCGCGGGGCGAACGTCGGCCTGATCGGACGCGCCGCGGCGGCCACCGCGCCGTCTCCGTCTCCGTCGGAGTCCCCGGTCCCGAGCTACGTCGCCAGCTCGCCTCCGTCGGGGCGCGGCTTCGGGGGCGGCACTGGCGGTGGTGGCGGCTTCGGCAGCTCCCCCGGCGGGTTCGGGACGGCGTCCTCGGGTGGTGGCTTCGGTGCTTCATCCGGTGGTTTCGGCAACGCGTCCAGCGGCGGCGGCCTCGGGTCGGCCCCCGGCTACGGTGCGCCAGCCGAGCCCGCGCCCGAACCTGCACCGCGTCCGGCGGCCCGTACCGGCGGCCTGCTCGCGCGTGCGTCGAGTGGAGCGTCCCACACGGCGTCCCCGAGCGGCGGCAGCGGCGCCGGTGGGTTCGCGCAGGTCTCGTCTCCCGCGACGTACAGCGCACCGTCCGCTCCCCCGGCGTACGCCGACATCCCGTCCACCTCGGCGACCAACGCGCGGATGGACGATGAGATCGCCGCCGCCTCGATGATCGAGGAGGACGTGTCCAACGGTCAGGGACGTGGCGGCGTGCGACTCGGTTCGACCGGACCCGCGAGGCCCGAAGGTGGCCGGACCGTGGACGACTTCTCCGATCTGGTGGAGGTCTCGGTCGACGCGACGCCACCCCGCGAGCCGACCCCGCCGCCGACCGACGATCGGGATCCGCCGGCTGGCGGAGGCATCCTCGGCCGCGCCCGCGCTGGCGCCACCGGTCTGCGGTCCACCCCGTACGGCTCGGCCGGCCGCATCCGCCCGCCGCCCGTCGCCACCGCCAAGCCCGCCATGACCCATCCGGCCGCCCAGGTGACGCCCGCGGTGAGCATGGAGCCTCCTCGCGCGCGGGTCGAGCCCGTGTCGACGCGCGGTGGGACGCCGCTCGGCGCAGCTCCTCGCGGTGGCGTCTCCGTGCGCACCCGCGCGAGCACGCCTCCTGGAAGCCCGGACCGCCTCCCCGGCGGGATGTTCGGTACGCCGCCGCCGGTCGCCCGGACCAGCGTCCCTCCCGCCTCCGAGGAGCGGGTGGACGAGGTCGTGGTGATGGAGGAGGAGGAGGACATCCCCACGGTGCAGACGACGCGCCCCAGCGCGGAGACCGCCTCGCGCCGGCCCGCGTCCAACTCCCCCGTCCGCCCGATGCCGCGCTTCGGCGAGGTGGACGAGGAGTGGCTGGTGGACGCTCTCACGCGCGCCGAGGCGCTCCTCGCGAGCTTCCCGGTGCAGGCGTACCTCGAGTTCAGCCAGGAGCCCCACCTCCCGTTCACCCTGGTCATCGCCCGCGCGACGCCCGCGATGGCCGTGCGCGCGATGGTGAACTTCGTCGAGTTCCTGGCCAGCATCGCGACCCCGCCGCGGGCTCGCATCGAGCTGGTCAACATCCCGCATCTCGACCGCTCGTTCCACAAGAACGTCGAGGCGGCCCTGGAGCCGTACTTCGGCGGCAACGTCGAGGTCGAGCCGAACCCCGGACGCGTGGACATCTTGTTCACCGATCCCGATCCACAGTGGGGCAACTGGCCGGTCCTGCCGCTGGAGCAGAGCCCCGAGGGCTGATCCGTCATGTCGGTCGTGTCACGCGCCGGAGCGGTCGAGAGGAACCTCCTCGACGCACTCTCGGCCACGGTGTACCCGGGCCCCGCCCCGTCCCTCGATGTCGCCGTCCGCCCCGGGAGTGGCCTGACCGCCCGACGCGCGATCGGGCTGTTCGAGTCGCAGATCGAGAGCCGTGTGCTCGATCTGCTGGCGCGCGAGCTCAAGAACGCGAACCAGTCGTACTACACGATCGGATCGTCCGGACACGAGGGCAACGCCGCCGTCGCCGACGTGCTCCGATCGGACGACCCCGCCTTCCTGCACTACCGCTCCGGTGCCTTCTTCTGCGCCCGCGCAGCGAAGACCCCCGGCGCCCACGGGCCGATGGACGTGCTGCTCGGCCTGGTCGCCTCCATCGACGAGCCCATCGCCGGCGGGCGCCACAAGGTGTTCGGGTCCGTGCCGCTGTGCATCCCACCGCAGACCTCCACCATCGCCAGCCACCTGCCGAAGGCCGTCGGGAACGCGCTGTCGATGGACCGCCTGGCGCACCTCGAGCGACGCGACGAGGAGCGCATCGCCGTCTGCACCTTCGGTGATGCCTCCGCGAACCACGCCACGGCACAAGCCGCCTTCAACGCCGCGGGCTGGGCGACCCACCAGAACGTCCCCGTCCCCCTCCTGTTCGTGTGCGAGGACAACGGAATCGGCATCAGCGTGCGGACCCCCGCGGGTTGGATCGCCGCGCAGTTCCGTCAGCGCGCGGGCCTGCGGTACTTCTCGGCGGACGGGCTGGATCTCGCGGACGCCTGGGACGGCGCCGAGCGCGCGCAGGCCTGGGTGCGAGAGAACCGCAAGCCAGCGTTCCTGCACCTGCGCACGATCCGCCTCATGGGGCACGCTGGCTCGGACGTCGAGCAGCTGTACCGCACACCGGCCGAGATCGCGGCCACCGAGGCCATGGACCCGCTGCTCGCGACGGGCCGGATGCTCGTCGAGGGCGGGTTCCTCACGCCGGACGAGGCCGTCGGTCTCTGGGAGAGCACGCGGGTCCGGCTGCGCGCGATGGCGGACGAGGCGCTGCGCCGACCCAAGCTCACCACGCGTGAAGCCGTGGTGGCTCCCCTCTTCCGGCAGGATCCGGCGACGGTCGCCCGGGTGCCCGTCGCCCCCGAGGAGCGCCGCCAGGCCGCGTTCGGCACGCTCCCGGAGACCGAGGAGCGCGCGCGGCACCTCGCGATGCAGATCAACCGCGCCCTGCTCGACCTGATGCTGGCCGACCCGCGGACGCTGCTGTTCGGCGAGGACGTCGCCCGCAAGGGCGGCGTGTACCACGTGACCGCTGAGCTCTCGAAGAAGCTCGGCCTCGCGCGGGTGTTCAACACGCTGCTCGACGAGACCAGCATCCTCGGAATGGCGATCGGGGCGGCACACGCAGGCTTCGTGCCCTTCCCCGAGATCCAGTACCTGGCCTACCTCATCAACGCGGTCGATCAGCTCCGTGGCGAAGCGGGCTCGATGAGCTTCTTCAGCAACGGTCAGTACTCGAACGGCATGGTCGTCCGGATCGCGGGGCTCGCGTACCAGAAGGGCTTCGGCGGCCACTTCCACAACGACAACGGCATCGCGTCCCTCACCGAGATCCCCGGCATCCTCGTCGGCTGCCCCGCTCGCCCCGACGACGCCGTGCGCATGCTCCGCACCCTGTACGCCGCCGCACGGCACGACGGTCGCCTGTGTGTGTTCCTCGAGCCCATCGCGCTGTACATGACGAAGGACCTGCACGAGGACGGCGACGGCGCCTGGCTCGCGACCTATCCCGCGCCCCACCAGGCGCTCGCCATCGGCGAGGTCGGCGTGTACGGCGCTGCTGAGGGGCGCGTCGACCTGTGCGTGATCACGTACGCGAACGGCCTGTGGATGTCGTTGCGCGTCGCCAAGCGGCTCGAAGCCGAGGGATACCGGGTCCGCGTGATCGACCTCCGCTGGCTCCACCCCCTCCCCTTCGAGGATCTGGTGCCCCACGCCCGCGACGCCGGACGGGTGCTCGTCGTCGACGAGTGCCGCGCGTCCTCGGGCGTCGCCGACGCGCTGGTCGCGGACCTCGTCGAGCGCGTGCCCGGGGTCGTGCACCGCCGGGTGGTCGGCGCCGACACGTACATCCCGCTGGCGGCTGCAGCGAACCTCGTGCTCGTCCAGGAGCCCGAGATCGAGCAGGCCGCGCGGGAGCTGCTCGTCGGCGTGACCCGCTCGGTGTCCCTCCCACCCGACCGTCCCTCCGCCGGAGGTGCCCCGTGAGTCGGCGTCGTGCGCTGGTGGTCTGTCCCGGCAGAGGCTCCTACGACCGCGGCTCGCTCGGGTACCTGAAGGACCGCGGCGAGGCGGCTCGAGCGGTGATCGACGCCTGCGACGAGCGTCGCCGCGCGGTCGGCCGGCCCACGGTGTCCGAGCTGGACGGCGCCGACGCGTACCGGACCTCGATGCACGTCGCGGGCGAGAACGCGTCCCTGCTGACCTTCGCGTGCGCGGTCTCGGACTTCGTGGAGCTGTCGCGCGAGCGGTACGAGGTGGTGGGCGTCGCCGGCAACTCCATGGGCTGGTACATCGCGCTGGCGGTCGCAGGCGCCCTCCCCCTGGAGGAGGCGATCCGCCTGGTGGACACCATGGGCAACCACCAGGAGCGCAACGTCATCGGGGGCCAGGTGCTCTACCCCGTGTCGGACGAGTCCTGGCAACCGTCGGACGAGCTGCACACCGCTGTCGAGGACACCCTGCGCGACGTGAATGCCTCCGGAGCCTGGGCGGGGTGGTCGATCCGCCTCGGCGGCTTCGCCGTGCTCGCGGGTGACGCCGAGGGCGTCAAGCAGCTGCTCCAGCGCCTGCCGCAGGTCAAGCGCGGTGAGCGCGTGTTCCCGATCCAGCTCCCGCTCCACTCCGCGTTCCACACGCCGCTGATGCAGGCCACGAGCGACCGGGCGTTCGAGGAGCTCGGCGACCTGCCCTTCCGCGCACCGGAGGTCGACCTCGTGGACGGCCGCGGCCTCGTGTTCCGCCCGCGCTCGGCGGACCCGGAGGAGCTGCGATGGTGGACGCTGGGCCCGCAGGTCGTGGACACCTACGACTTCACGGCCTCCATCCTCTCCGCGCTCCACCGCACGGCACCCGACGTGGTGATCGCGCTCGGGCCGGGCAACCCCCTCGGTGGCCCGCTCGCCCGGATCCTCGTCCAGGCCCGCTGGCGCAACGCCCGCACGCGCGAGGACTTCGAGCGGCTCAACCGCGAGGAGCCGATGCTGCTGTCCTTCGGGATGCCGGTCCAACGCCGGGCGCTGGTGTGACCGAGGGCCTGCTGCGCGCGCTGGCGCTCAAGGCGCTGCCGCGAGCGGGCTGGGTCCGCCACGGGCTGCGCGACCCGGAGTCGGTGGCTGCGCACAGCTGGGGCGTGGCCGTGTTGGTGCTCGCGTTGCTGCCCGAGGAGCTGGACCTCCGCCGTGCGCTCTCGTACGCGGTCCTGCACGACCTGCCCGAGGCGGTCGCGGGCGACTGGACGCCCCACGACGGGCGCCCTCGCGAGGACAAGATCCGCGCCGAACACGAGGCGATGGGCGTGCTCGCGGCGCTCCTCCCCCGCGGAGGGGAGCTCGCACGGACCTGGCGTGCCTACGAGGCCCAGGCCGATCCCGAAGCGCGCTTCGTCCGCCAGCTCGACCGCGTGGACATGGCGCTTCAGGCCGCCTGGTACGCGCGCGAGCAGGGACGTGATCTTCGCGAGTTCCTGGGGTCGGCCCGGCGGGTGGTCGATCACCCCGTCCTGGTCGGCATCCTCGACGAGATCGACGTGGCGATGTCCGATCCCGCGGGCCTCGCGGCTTTTCCGACGAAGGAGGAGATCCCATGATCCGACGTGGCGTGATCCCATTGGTGTTGCTCGGCTGCGGAGGCAGCATCGAGGCGCAGAGCGACTACGAGCTCGCCCGCGCCCAGGCCGAGTGCCAGCAGCTGGAACGGTGCGAGCTCGGGTACTTCGAGGACGAGTTCCGCGACATGGACGACTGCATCAACGATCGCGAGGACCGGTTCAACGAAGCCGACGACAACCTCGATCAGAACGACTGCGTCTATGACCCGGAGCAGGCCGCGTTCTGCGTGGACCGCGTCCAGGGGATGGACTGCGAGGAGTGGGGCCGATCGGGCAACGGGAACAAGGCGTGCGATCTCGTGTGGGACTGCAGGGAGGGACGATGAGGACGGTGGGGCTGCTGGTCTTCCTGGCGGGCTGCGGCACGTCGGTCCCCGAGGACGTGCCCGAGGACGAGTTCGCGATGTACGCGGCCGCCGTGACCTGCGAGCGCATCGCCGAGTGCTCGCGCGCCGCGTACGAGGTCGCGTACTACGGCATGGGCGACTGCCGGGCGACCGAGGAGCGGCACTGGGAGGGCGTCGTCGACGTGCTCAAGGACTGCGACTACAGCGCGAGCCGAGCGGGGGACCGGCTGCGCGAGGTGCAGGAGATGGACTGCGAGGACTGGTACGAGGGCGACGGGGGTGACGCGCTCGCCGAGGTGTGGGACAGCCCCTGCTGAGGGGCGGGGCTCCCCTCAGTCGCTGACGGTCACCGGCAGCACCAGCGAACCGTCCTGGTACTTGCCGATCCCGATCACCACGGTCCGGCCGCGCTTGGTCGTGAGCGTGGTGTCCACCTTCTTCTCGTTGTCCTTGAACACCTGGACCCGGATCTGGGCGTTCTCCTCGTCACGCGAGACCAGCGTGATCTGGACCCGGCGCCCACCTTCGACCTGGAGCGTGGTGGCCTGGTTCACGCCGAGCGTGTCGTCGTGCTGGTCCAGCAGCTTGAAGCCGGTGAAGCGCATCATCTCGAGCTGGCGCTGCAGGCTGCGAAGGCGCGGGTCGACCTGGCCGCTGTTGTTGGCGTAGACCACCATCACGCCGATCTGGACGCGGTTGGAGGCCGGAGCCCGCGCGCCCGGGGCCGGCGGTGCAGCGAGCGCGTCGCCCGCCACCAGCGTGGGCCCACCGACCAGAAGCGCTGCGGCGAGGAGCGCCGTCCGAGCATGTCCCAGGATCCCCGTCATGTCAGACCTCCGTCTCGAGCCAGAGAATCACCGCGCCCCCGTCGCCCTCGAACTGCATGACCTGGACATCGGTCCCGACCTGCAGGTTGTCGATCTGCACCTCGCCCGCGGAAGCGAAGACCAGATCCGACGCACCGGTCACGGGCACCGCGAGGCGCCCGACGACCACGGACAGCAGCGCGACGGCGGCGAGCGCGAAGCCTGCGACGCCGAAGCGGCCGCCCCGAACCACGTTGGCGGGTGCCACGACCGGCGCCACCACCGGCGCAGCGGTCGCGCGCCAGACGCCGATCGTCGACATCACACCGGCGACCACGTCGACCTTGCCCGCCTCCGCCCACACCGCCTCGGCCACCGGGGGGCGCTCGAGGGCGAGCGTGGAGGCCACCGCGTCGGCGAGATCGACCTCACCTGCCTCTGCCCGCACCGCCTCGGCGAGCGGGAGCGCGGCCAGCCCAAGCCCGGCGAGCACGGCGTCGGAGAGATCCACCTCACCCGCCTCCGCCGTGATCGCCGGGGCAACGAGCGCGGCACGCGCGAAGTCCGCTGCGGGCAGACGCCGCATCACGGCCTCCACCACGTCGACCCCGAGCGACGCCTCGTCCTCGAGGCCCTCGCGCAGCACCGACGCGATCTCGTCCCAGCCCTCGTCCGCGAGCTCGTCGACGAACGACGGCACCGACGCGATCTCGTCCATCACGGCCTCGACCAGCATCGCGCCGAGGTCGTCCAGCCCGAGCATGCCCAGCAGTGCGGCCGCGTCCGCCTCGATCTCGGAGGCCTCCACGAACACCACGTCACGCAGCTCGTCGGGCACTCGCTCGTCGGAACGAACCAGCGCCCGCGCCTGCTCGAGCTCGGCGAGGGTGGCGATGCCGTCCTTCAGCCTCATCAGCAGGTTGTCCAGGGTGTCGCTCATCGCGTCCGTCCAGTCGGCCCCGCCGGTCGAGCGTGGGCCATCGAGTCATGGACGCCCGTCGCGGGCGGGCATTCGAAGCTCAAGCACGATCGTCGGCAGTCGACGGCGTGTGATCACCCGACAGCAGCTTCTGGAGCTTCTTCCGGGCATAGAAGAGACGCGACATCACGGTTCCCTCGGGGATCTCCATGATCTCGGCGATCTCCTTGTACTGGAGGCCCTCGAGCTCGCGCAGCAGGATGACCTGGCGCTGATCCTCGGGGAGCTGCTGCATCGCGGTCATGATCCGCGCGAACAGCTGCTTGCGCTCGAGCTGTCGGCCCGGACCGTCCTCGTGGTGGGCCTCCGCGATGTCGCCGTCCTCGTCGCGCGCGGCGATGTTCTCGTCGAAGCCGCTGGTCTCGCGCCGCTTCCGCTTCCGCGTGAAGTCGATCGCGAGGTTCATCGCGATCCGGTAGATCCAGGTGTAGAAGCTGGACTCCAGCCGGAACGACTCCAGGTTGCGGTACGCCTTGACGAACGCCTCCTGGGTCACGTCACGGGCGTCCTCGCGGTTGCGGAGCATCCCGTACACCATCGCGTAGACGCGACCCTGGTACTTCTCGACCAGCCCCCGGTACGCGGTGCCATCCCCCTTGAGCACGGCTTCGAGCAGCTCGCGATCGGCCTCCCGGCTCGCGGCCCGCTCCTCCATCGCCCGCTCCTGGCTGCGCGCGGTCATGCGACCTCCAGCCGTTCCGACGTCGTCGTCGCCCACGTCATTCACCCTTGGCCTGGTTCCAGTTGTGGCCCGCGCCGACATCCACGTCGAGGGGCACGAGCAGCTCGGCGGCGGACATCATCTGCTCGCGCACCAGCGTCTTGATGGCATCCACCTCGTCCTCCGGAGCCTCCAGGAGGAGCTCGTCGTGCACCTGCAGCAGCAGGCGAGCGGCGTATCCTCCTTCCTTCAGCGCACCGTGGACGCGGATCATCGCGATCTTGATGAGATCCGCCGCCGTCCCCTGCACCACCGAGTTGACCGCCTCACGCTCGGCGGCCATCCGCTCCTGGTAGTCCTTGCTGTAGATCTCGGGGATCAGCCGCCGCCGTCCGAAGAGGGTCTCGACGTACCCCCGCTCGCGACAGAGCTGCTTGGTGGCGGCGATCCACTCGCTGACCTGCGGGATGCGTCCGAAGTAGTCGTCCATGTACTGCTGGGCCTGCTCGCGCGAGATCGCGAGGTCACGGCCCAGGCGGAACGCGGACATGCCGTAGAGCAGGCCGAAGTTGATGGCCTTGGCCGCGGAGCGCTGCTCGTAGCTGACCTCCTCCATGGGAAGCTTCCACACCTCGGACGCTGTCCGCCGGTGGATGTCCTCCCCCTTGGTGAAGCTCTCGACCAGCGCGCCGCCGCCGCAACAGTGCGCGAGGACCCGCAGCTCGACCTGGCTGTAGTCGGCGCTGATCAGCGAGTGCCCCTCGGCGGCGACGAAGCCGTCGCGGATCCGCCTGCCCTCGAAGGTCCGCACGGGGATGTTCTGGAGGTTCGGGTCGGTCGACGACAGCCGTCCGGTCGCGGCCACCGCCTGGTTGAAGGTCGTGTGGATGCGCCCGTCCGCGGCCACGAAGCCGGGAAGTGTCCGGAGGTAGGTCGACTCGAGCTTCTGCAGCGAACGCCAGTCCAGGATGGCCTGCGGCAGGTCGTGCTCGTCGACGAGCTTCTCGAGCACGCCCGCGTCGGTGCTGTACCCCGTCTTGGTGCGCTTCTGCTTCGTGAGCTTCAGCTCGTCGAACAGGATCTCGCCGACCTCCTTGGGCGACCCCACCTTGAACGGCCGCCCGAGGATCTCGTGGCAGCGCTTCTCCGCGGCTTCGACCCGCTCCGCCACGTCGCGGAAGATCCCGTCCATGACCGTCAGATCGAGGGTGATCCCAGCCTCCTCCATGTCGGCGAGGACGGGCAGCAGCGGCATCTCGATCGTCTCGTAGACCTTGCGGGTCGACTCGTCGTCGAGCCTGCTGGCGAGCCGATCGTGGAGCAGGACCGCGAGGTGCGCGGGCTCCCCGCCGATGCGCGCGAGCTCCCCGACCATCAGCGGCTCGGCGCCGGGCTCGTACGCGATGTTGTGGCCGAGGTGGCGCTTCGCGATCTCGGCGAGCCCGTGCGTGCGCCGGTGCGCGACCAGGACGTAGTCGAGCAGCTTGATGTCGCCCGCGATGCCCGGCAGGTCGCCGCCGAGCCGCCGCAGGACACGCAGATCGCGCTTGAGGTCGAAGCCCACCTTCTGCAGCGACGGATCGGCGAGGACCTCGATCACCTTCGCGCGGGCCTCGGTGGGGTCGACGTGGACGTCGTGTCGCGGGACGAGCGGGACGTACGCGACCTCGTCACCGATCGCGAAGCCGCAGCCCAGGAGCTCACACGTCTCGACGCGATCGGACGTGGTCCGGAGCGCCACGCCGAAGCGCCCCGCCTTCCGCAGCGAGGCCAGGAGCGCGTCGAGGTCGTCGGGCTCCGTGACCACCCGGTAGTGGTCGGTGTTCACCATGACCTTTGCCGGCAGGAGCTTGTTCGCGACCTCCATGAACTCCCAGCGGTCGAACAGCTCGCGGAGCGGCTCCTCCTGGACGCCGCGCGGGGCGAAGTCCTCGATGGCGCCCTCGAGCGGCACGTCGGTGGCGATGGTCGCGAGCACCTTGGACAGGCGCGCGTTCTCGGCGTGCTCGACGAGCATCTCGCCGCGCTTGCCCTTGATCTTGCCCTCGGCCGCGGCCGAGAGCACGCCCTCGAGGTCACCGAAGTCCTCGAGCAGCTTGGCCGCCGTCTTCAGGCCGACGCCGGGCACGCCCGGGATGTTGTCCGAGCTGTCGCCCGACAGCGCCAGCGCGTCGATGACCTGCTCCGGCGGCACCCCGAGCTTCTCGACCACGTCGGGGGCGCGCAGGATCTGGCCCTTGGCGTCGTCGACCAGGAAGATGTGGTCGTTCACGAGCTGACCGAAGTCCTTGTCGCCGGTCACGATGTAGACGTCGACGTCCTCGGAGGCGTACTTCAGCGCGAGCGTGCCCAGCACGTCGTCCGCCTCGTACCCCTCGGCCTGGTTCACCGCGTAGCCGAATCCCTCGACCAGCGGCTTCAGGAAGGGCCACTGGCGCTTCATGTCCTCGGGCATCTCGCGCCGATGGCCCTTGTACTCGCTGTACACCGTGTTCCGGAACGACTTGCCCGTGTCGAAGCTGACGACACACCAGTCCGGCCGGTAGGTCCGCATCATCTTCTGGAAGAGCAGCGTGAACCCGTACAGCACGCGGGTCGGGAACCCGTCGGAGGCGTGCTGCGGAGGCAGCGCGTACTGGACGCGGAAGGCGTGGTTGCTGCCGTCGACGAGGAACAGCTTCTTGGGCACCGGCTCCCCCCTCGGGTGGGACGCGAGCCTAACAGGGTGTCGTTGACGCGGGGCTCTGCTGCGACACTCGTGGAGCATGAGCCTGCTGCTGCTCGCCACCACCGCCTTCGCGATGCCCCTGCGCGCGCTGTCCTGGTCCGTGGAGGCGACGGGGCCGCTCGCGACGATCGAGCTGCGCGCCACCTTCCACGCGGACGCGAACGGTCCGGTGGACGCGATCTGGATGTTCCCCGTCGGGCCGGACGCGGTGGTCGACGACCTGCGGATGGTGATCGGGGATCGCGTGATCGAGAGCCGGATCGCGACCCGCGAGCAGGCCCGCGAGGTCTTCGAGGAGGCCCGGACACTGGGACTGTCCGCCGCGCTCACCGAGCAGCAGCGGCCGAACCTGTTCACCCAGGAGGTCGCGAACATCCCGCCGGGCGCGGACATCGAGGTCCAGCTGCGGCTCGTGCAGCCGCTCGCGCGGGTCGACGGCGCCTGGGAGCTCGTCGTGCCGCTGGTCGTGGCGCCCCGCTTCGTGTCCGACGACCAGGATCCGAGCTTCGTCGCGGACCAGATGGAGGCCGGCGGCCCGACGGGGATCCCGACCGACGTGGACCTCACCGTCCACGCCGGCCTGCCGCTGCTGGACGTGTGGTCCGACACCCACGACCTGCACCCCACGGTGACGCTCTCGGACGCGACGGCCTCGCTGCGCGGCCTCTCCCCGACGCGCGACCTCGTCGTGCGCTGGCGGACCGCGGACCGTGAGCCCGCGATGGTGGTGCTCGCGTCCGGCGACACCGCGATGCTGCTCGTCGAACCTCCGAGGGACACGCCGCCCGAGGAGCGAGCGCCGCGCGAGGTGATCTGGGTCGTCGACACCTCGGGCTCGATGCGCGGGCGCAAGCTCGAGCTCGCCAGGGAGCTCGTGAAGCGGGCGATCGTGGACGCGGGACCGGACGACGCGTTCGACCTGGTGACCTTCGCGAGCGGGGTCCATGCGCTGTGGGATCGCCCTCGCTCGCTCGGGGGCGGTGGGCGGCAGCAGGCGCTGCGGGCGGTCGACGAGCTCGACGCCGTGGGCACCACCCAGCTCTGGTCGGCGCTGGACCAGGCACTCTCGCTGCCCCGCGATCCGCGTCGGCGCAGGGTCGTGGTGTTCCTCACGGACGGTCAGGTCACGAACGAGCCGGCGGTCCTGGCGCGGGTGGCGGCGGCGCCGGACACCACCGTGTCGACGATCGGCTTCGGGGCGGCCCCCAACCGGTACGTCCTCGACGAGATGGCGCGCCTCGGCGGCGGGACCGCGAGCTACGCGACGCTGGCGGATCGGGAGACCGAGCTACCGCGGCTGATCGAGGCGACGGACCGGGCGGTGATCGGCGAGCTCGCGATCGACTGGCGGTCGTGCGCGGCCAGCGGCCTGGCGCCGGCGCGGATCCCCGACCTGCTCCCGGAGCGCGCGGTGCGGGTGCTGGCACACGTGGACGAGGCGTGCGCCGGCAACGTGGTGGTGACGGCGCGGACCGCCGACGGGGTGCGTCGTTGGTACGTCCCGGTGATCCACACCGCGGATCCGCGGGCGATGGCGTCGACCTGGGCCCGCGAGTGGGTGGGCGACCTCGAGCGTCGGGCCATGCGTGGCGACACGAAGGACTTCTCGGCCGCGATCGAGCGGATCGGTCTTCAGTACGGGATCGTCACGTCGCGCACCAGCCGGGTGGCGGTGGACGACGAGCAGCTGCTCTGGCGGGAGGTGAGCGGCACGGAGCGGTTGCCCTCGTCCAGCGGCCGCGTCGTCTCCAAGGAGTTCCTGTCCAACGTCCCCAGCGGTCGGAGCTACCAGTCCGCGGTGCAGCTGGCGTCCGGCGTGACCGCCGGTGGGGGCGGCAACCCGAACATCGGAGGCGGCGCCTACAACGAGAACACCTACATGCTGGACGGGGCGAACATCACCGATCCCGTCGCCGGCACGTTCTCCCTCAACTTCAACTACGACGCCCTGATCGACCGCGACCCGTACCCCCACGTGACCATCGCCACGGGGGAGAGCCTCGGACGGGCACCGCTTCCCACCCGATATGGGCTCAACAACCTGGATTTCGAGGTCGCCACCTCGCTGCTCGGCGGACGCGATCAACGAACCCCCTCGGGCCACCTCGATCTGGCCGGCCCGCTCATCCGAGACAAAGCCTGGTTTCACCTGGACTCCCATGGCGCGGACGCTTGGTTCGCTGGGAGGCGGATGTTCGGTTTGTCCGGTGGCGGGACGTTCACCGCCCAACCCTCCCCCGAACATCGCTTCCAGCTGAGCGGCGACGTGGACGCGGCGCGGATCGAGGACATCGACGCGGGCTCGTCGGCCGCCCTCGCCCGGTGGCAGTGGTTCCGGACCCCGGACGTCAACACCGACCTGCGCATCCACCTCGATCAACAGAGCCTGGACGAGTCGACCCGATCGCGGATCGGAGGCACGGCGGACCTGACGGTGTACTCCCAGGCGACGCACGACCTCGGCGCAGGCTTGCTGGCCAGCTCGACCTCCTGGTCCGAGCACGACGGGCTGGGGCTCGTCGGCGGCTTCCTCGACGACGTCTGGGCGCTCCCCTGGTTCGAGCTGGACTGGGGATCGGGCCTGGTGGTGCCCGTGAGCGGGGGGAAGGCGGTGGCCACGCCGCGCGCGGTCCTCGCGTCGAGCATGAGCGACGAGGCGCGCCTCGAGCTCGGTGTCCAGCGGCTCGCCGACACGATCACCCCTCCCCCGCCCGAGCTGGGGCGCATCCCCGTCTCCGACCACGTCGGCATCGTCGGCTCGCTGGAGCTCGTGGAGGATCTCGCCATCGACGTGGGCGCGACCGGTGTCCGCGAGCGCCTGGCCTTCACCCTGCCCGCGAGTGCGCTGCCGGTCCCCGAGGTGGTGCCCGAGGTCGAGCGGGAGCGGGCGGAGGTGCGGGTGGGCCTCCGCAAGATCGACGCGCACCGCTGGTCGATGAGCGCGTCCTGGCGCTGGTCGGTGGTGGAAGCACCCGACCCGGCCCTCTTGTACGATCCACTCGCCCCCTTCGTCCCCGGGTACCTGGACGCGTACCGGGCACACCTCGTCCAGGGTGAGGTCGCCTGGGCGCTCCCCTTCGATCCGTGGACCACCCACGTGTCGTTCTCCACGAGCTGGGGAAGCCGGATCGACGATCAGCTCGCCGCGGCCACCAGCGTGTGGTTCGGGCTCGCCCAACGGTTGGACCTCCGGAAGGGCGGGCTCGACCTCACCCTGCGGCTCGGCCACGTGGACGACCCCTCGGCGGTGCCGCTGCGGCTGATCGCCGTCGACCCGACGACGCCGACCGTCGCCCCCTTCCGCCTGGAAGGTGGGCTCACGTATCGCTTCTGAGCACCACCACCGCGAGCATCTCGATCAGGCCGGCGCGCGCCTTCTCCCGCAGGGCGGGCTTGCCGAGGTTCCGCGCGAGCTGCCGCAGCCGCTGGACCTCGAGGTCCGGGTGCTGCTCGAGGAGCTCCGTCACGGCTGACCCGTCGTCGCGCAGGCGCTTCAGCCAGGCGGCGATCTGCGGGTGGACGCTGGCGCGCGGCGCGTCGAGGAAGGCCTCGAGCACCTCGATCTCCTCGTCCGCCATCAGGCTCACGAGCATGTCGACGCGGCGGACCGAGCGGTTGCGCGCGCGGTAGCTCGTCGCGTTGCGCGCCACCACGAGCTCCTCCCGCACGACCTCGGGGACCGACGGGTGGACGAGGTCCACCTCGGACAGCTCCAGCAGACGCGCCGCCCAGCGCTGGTTGTTCTCGGTGAACTCCCGGCGGTCGCGCGACCGACCACCGAGGCCGTCGTCGTGGTCCTCGTCCTGCATCCCCCAGCCCTAACCGGGCCCGTGTTAGAAGCCCCCTCCCGAGCCCCGGAGTGCAGATGAACGCGGATCTGTTCGACCCCACCGACGACCACCGCAGCCTGCGCGAGCTCGTCGCCGACTTCACCCGCAACGAGGTCGAGCCGCAGGCCGCGAAGCACGACGAGCTCGGCGTCCTCAACGTGGAGCTGTTCCGCAAGATCGGCGAGCTCGGGCTCCTCGGCGTGACCGTGCCCGCCGACGACGGTGGCGCCGGCATGGACGCGGTCGCGGCCGTGATCGTCCACCACGAGCTGTCGAAGTCCGACCCCGGCTTCTGCCTGGCGTACCTCGCGCACGCCATGCTGTTCGTGAACAACTTCTACCACTGCAGCAACGAGGAGCAGCGCGCCCGCGTGATGCCGAAGGTGCTCAGCGGCGAGTGGGTCGCGGGCATGGGGATGACCGAGCCCGGTGCCGGCACCGACGTGCTCGGGATGACGACCACCGCGGTCAAGGACGGCGACCACTACGTGATGAACGGCACCAAGACGTACATCACGAACGGCTGCGAGGGCTTCTGCTTCCTGGTGTACGCGAAGGTGGAAGGCCGGGTGACGAGCTTCCTCGTCGATCGGGACTGCCCGGGCTTCTCGACGAGCCAGCACATCGACAAGCTCGGCATGCGCGGCTCGACGATGTCGGAGCTGATCTTCGACGACTGCAGGGTGCCGGCGGCCAACCTGCTGGGCGACGAGGGACAGGGCATCACGCACATGATGCGCAACCTCGAGCTCGAGCGGCTCACGCTGGCCGCCATGAGCGTCGGCATCGCGGACCGCTGCGTCGACATCATGGTGAGGCACGCCCAGGAGCGGAAGACGTTCGGCAAGCCGCTCCTCGAGTACGGGCAGATCCAGCGGTACATCGCCGACAGCTACGCGGCGACCGAGGCTGCGAAGTCGCTGGTGTACAACGTGGCCCGCAGCGTGGGTCCGGAGCACCGCAACCGCATCGGCACCGACGCCGCCAAGCTCTTCGCCGCGCCCGTGGGCAAGCAGGTGGCCGACGCCGCGATGCAGGTCATGGGCGGCGCCGGCTACTGCCGGGAGTACCCGGTGGAGCGCCTGTGGCGTGACGCGAAGCTCCTCGAGATCGGCGGCGGCACGCTCGAGGCGCACCAGAAGAACCTCGCCCGCGATCTCGCCCGCGCCCGCCCGCTGTGACCCCGCCCCGGGTCCTCGTCACGCGGGCCCTGCCCGACGCTCCCCCGCTGGCGCGCGCGCTGATCGACGGTGGTCTGCAGCCGGTGCTGGTGCCCATGCTCGAGCGGCGCTTCTGCCCGGAGGCGGTGGCCGACGTCGCGCGGGCACACCCGAAGGTGGACGTGGTGTTCGTCACCAGCCCCGCCGCTGCGGAGGCGCTGGCCATCGGCGCACCGTCCGCCTGGCGCGACGCGACCTGGGCCGCGGTGGGCCCCACGACGGAGCGGCGGTTGCGGATGCTGGGGTACGCGGTGGCGGTCGTCCCTGCCAAGGCGACAGCGCTGGACCTCGTGGCGGCGCTCGGTGACCTCTCGGGCCAGGTGGTGGCGTGGCCGCGCGGGGACCTCGCGTCCGAGAGCACCGGCGCGGGCCTCCTCGGCAGCGGCGCGACCGTGGTGGACGTGGTGGCCTACGAGAACGTCGCGCCGCACGGCATCGTGGCGCGGCTCGCGGGCGCTCTGCCCGTCGCGGCGACCACGCTGATGTCGGGGTCGGCGGCCGAGCGCCTGGTGGCGGCCCTCGATCCCGAACGCGTGGCGGAGATCGGGAAGGTCGTGTGCATCGGTCCGTCGACCGCGGAGGTGGCGCGGAAGCTCGGGCTTCCGGTCGACGCGGTCGCGAGCCCGCACACCATGCCCGGCGTCGTCGAGGCGACCCGGCGACTCCTGTTCAGACCACCGTCGTAGCGCCCAGGGCGAGATCGTCGACGTGCACCGTGACCTCGTCCGCGCTGGTGACGATGGAGACGTCCAGCGTGAAGGGTGGGCGGGCGCCCTGGGGCACGGTGAACCGGTAGGGCCCCATCACCAGGGACGCCTTCGGCTTGACCGCCTCGAACCTGGGGAGCGGACCCATTCGCGACATCATCTCGCGGCGGTCGACGTCGCTCAGCACGTGCTGGAGGTAGACCGACTGCCCGTCCACCTCGGCGAGGATGCGCACGTCGCCCGCGGAGCGCGAGCCCACCTTCGACATCACGTCGATCCGCTCGTCCGAGACGTTGGTGAGGTGCAGCGAGACCTCGATCACACCTCGCTCCACCGAGGACTGGACCTTGACCTCGAACGCCCGCGGCGCGGCGCTCGGGTCCGCCTGCGCAAGCACCTGCTGCTGCGCCTCCTCCACCTCGGGGATGGCGTCGTGGGACCGCTTGCCGGCGTGCGCGACGCGGGGCGACATCGCGGCGACCAGGGACGCGAAGGTGAACGAGCGACGCGACAGGGTCATGCATCCTCCTCGGTGATCCAACCGTACACGTGCGGGCGGGTCGGTTCCGTCTCCCTTCCGTAAACGTCCGTCGGCTCAGCTTCTTTCACGCCGCGCGCGAACGAGGCCGTCGACCAGCGCGCCGAGGCGGTCGGCGAAGGCGGTCGGGGGCCGGTGCGGAGCGCGCTCCTCGGTCCACCGGGCCAGCAGCGCCGCGAGATCCTCGGGCTCGGCCACGACCGCCTCCCCTGGCGCGATCGAGGCCGCGAACTCGACCTGGTGGTCGTCGACGTGCTCGCCGAACCGCGCCCGCCGCGGCACGACGACGGGCACCCGGCCGAGCGCCCGCGCCTGCAGGAAGCTCGAGGTCCCACCGTGGAGGACGACGACCCGCGCCTCCTCCATCCAGCGCTCGAGCCGCTGGGGGTCGACCTGATCGACCACGGTGCACCCGACCGGCGACACCGTCGAACACCCGCGCTGCACCACGACCTCCTCCCCCTGCCCCGCGAGCGCGGCGGCAGCGGCGACCAGGCGGTCGAAGGGCTGGTGGTGCGTGCCGACGGAGACGAGGATCATCGGATCGGCCCCAGGCAGACCGCGCGCGGGTGGAAGTGGAGCTGCTCGCGGCGTTGCACCACGAACGCGTCGACCCAGGGACCCACCAGCCGCCCGGTGAGCGACGGCGCCGACACGCGGTCCCAGGTCTCGATCCACACGGCGACCGCCCCGACCGACCGCGCCCCCAGCAGGAAGGGCAGCGCGATGCCCGCGCCGGTGGAGACGACGACATCGGGACGCTCGCGCCGCAGGACGCGGCGGGCGAGGACGGCGTTGCGGGCGGCGGCGGACACCGAGCGGTTGGTGGGGCCGTGACCGGCGACCCAGCGCTCCCCGTCGAGCCAGGCGCGCGCCTCGGGAGCGTCGAACGTCACGAAGCACCGCTCGTGCCGCGACCACCAGGGCCGCAGCCAGAGCAGCTGCTGCAGGTGTCCTCCGCCGCTCGCCACGAGCAGGAGCTTCAGGGGGCGCTCGGTCATCGGAGCAGCTCGCGGTAGCGGGCCTCGAAGGCCTCCGCGCGCTCGGGCCACGCGAACGTCGCGGCGTGGGCGGCAGCGGCGTCGACCTCGGGCCGCTCGAGCACCTCGGAGATCGTGTCGGCGGCGCGTTCGGGCCGTTCGAAAGACACGAGCCGCGCCACCGCCGCGTGCTGGCGGAAGGCCTCGATGTCGGACAGCACGACCGGCACCCGCGCCGCCATGAGCTCGACGGCGGCGAGCCCGAATCCCTCGTAGCGGGAAGGGAGCAGCCCGAGCTCCGCGCGGGACACGGCGTCCAGCAGCTCGGGTCCCCGCAGCGCCCCCCGCCACACCACGCGCTGACCCAGACCGAGCTCCCCTGCCCGCCCCAGCACGCGCGCCACCTCCCCCGGCTCGTCCTCGGGGCCCACCAGCTCGAGCGTCCGGCAGCTCGGGATCAGCGCGACCGCGTCGAGCAGCTCCAGCAGGCCCTTGTGTCGCGCGACCCTGCCCAGCACGAGCCAACGGCCTGGCTCTGGACGCCGTCGCAGCCCCAGGAAGGCCGCGAGATCCACGCCGTCGGGCTCGACGGTTCCGGGTGCGCGCGCCGCCGCGAGGCGCTGGCGGTCGGCCTCCGACGTGTACCAGACCGCGTCCGCCAGCCTCAGCGACACCCGCGTGCCGGTGCGCAGCCAGAGCTCCTTGAGCAGCGCCTGCCGCGGGGTGTGGAAGTACCCGCCGTGCGTGGAGACCCCGAGGGGGTGGACGCCTCGGAGGAGCAGCGTGTCCAGCAGGCCGTCGATGCCGTGTACGTGGATCACGTCCGCCCCACGGCACGCGCGCGCCAGGCCCAGCGCCGTGGGCCAGCGCTCGGACCCGAGCCGCCGCAGACGTACGACCTCGACCCCATCGAGCTCCTCGGCCCCCGGCTCGCCCAGCGTCACGAGCCGCACGTCGTGTCCGCGGTCCACGAGCGCCCGCGACAGCCCGCCGACCACCGCCTCGAGTCCGCCCACCCGCGGCGGCGCCGTCCGGCACACCTGGACGATCCGCATGGTCAGACCCTGGAGACCGCGTCCTCGGGGATCTCGTAGGTGCGGTCCCCGAGGGCCACGTGGCGGATGCGGTCGAGCCGGAAGACCCGCTCGGCCTGACGCAGGTGGCAGTAGCCCTGGAGCCGAGGCAGCCGCAGGAACCACAGATCCACCTCGCGGCGGATGGTGCCCCCGATCGGGTCGGAGGTGCTCTGCACGTCGAGCCACACGGACCGACGCTCCCGAAACGCGTCGCGGAGCACCTGCTGCTGCTGGAGGCGGAGCGGCGAGTTGGGCGCGAGCGCGCCGATGAGGTCGTTCAGATCGCGGACCGTCACCTCGCCGTGCGGGTCGAGGAGCTCGGCCATCCGGTAGAACAGGTCGAAGCAGGCCCGGGCGTCGGACAGCGCGCGGTGGACGCCGCGGAGCTCCACGCCGAGCTCGGCGCAGGCGTCCACGAGCCCGTTGCGCCGGAAGGCGAACAGGCGGCGGGCCATCAGCAACGTGTCCAGCGTCACGGGCGGCGGCAGGACGACCGGGCTGCCGTCGAACTCGCGGTGGAGGAAGCCGAGGTCGAAGTCGACGTTGTGAGCCACCACCACCACGTCGCGCAGGGCAGACACGACATCACCCGCGATCTCCGCGAAGATCGGTGCGCCGACGAGCATGTGCTCGCTGATGCCGTGGCACTTGCGGGCGCCCTCGGACATCGGCACGCCGGCATGGACGAGGGTCTGGAACTCCCGGTGCACCCGGCCGCCCTCCCCCGTGACGACGGCGATCTCGCAGACGCGATCCCCCTTGGGCGACAGCCCCGTCATCTCCAGGTCCAGCGCGGCGATGGGCGCCTCGCGCAGCGGGAGGGAGAACAGGTCCCGAGCAGGGCCACGACGGGGATCCATCGCGCCGGGCCCGCTCATCGGCGAGGCGCGTGCCGTGCCCCGATGCGCGGCGCCTGCTGAGGAACCGGTCCGGCCGGCGTGGCCCCCTTGCGGCCCCGCATCACCGCCTGCTTCATCAGATCCTCGGGGAAGAACTGGAACCAGTTCTCGCCGAACGCCCCGGTGTCGATCTTCTTCTGGTTGGCGATCCGGGACTGCAGGTCCTTGAGGGCCTGGTGGTCCTTGTTGGCCTCGAGCCCCCGAGCGACGGTCTCCAACGCCTCCTTCCGGAGCCCGTCCCGCACCTGGAGCGTCGCCTGGATCTGGTACACCAGGATCTCGTTGGGCGCGGCGTCGGAGGCCTCGGCGAACCGCTTCCAGGCCTCGTCCTTGCGGCCCTGGCGGTAGTCGATGGCGCCGAGGCAGACGAGCGCCGTCCAGTTGCGCCACTTCCCGGCTTCGAGCTTGGGACGCGCCGTGTCCCACTTCATCTGGAGGTAGTCCAGCAGGCCGACCTGGGCGTCGAGCTGGCCCGACAGCAGGAACTGCCACTTCCCGTGGCGCGCCTTCACGCCCTCGAGGAGGGCGACGGCCTCGTCGATCTTGCGCTGCTGGAGGAGCGGGCCGACCCCGGCGAGCTCGGCCTGCACGATCGTGTTCGTCCGACGGCCGAGCGCATAGAGCGTGCCCCCGACGACGATGAGGGCCGGGAGGACACCGGCGATGGGCGACAGCGCGGCCGCGGTGAGGCCGAACACCACGGTCCCCGCCGCGAGCGCCAGCAGGAGGTTGTACACGTCAGAGCGTTCCGAAGACCTGGACGACCATCGAGCCGTCGCCCTTCGTCACGCCGTCCGCCTGGGTCCAGACCTCCTCGACCTCCCAGACGCCCTCGAGGTACCCGTTCCAGGTCTGCATGTCGGCATACAGCGCGAAGGCGTGCTTGCTGCCGTCCTCACCGAAGTAGTCCGCGACCGTGTTGAAGCTGAAGTTGCCGCACTCGCTGCTGCTCCAGCGACCGTTCCCGACGGAGGCCTGCCCGTCGATCGTCACGGTGACGGCGGCCTCGTCCTGATCGGCGGCCCACGCGAGCACCAGATCGTGCGCGCCGTTCATGGGCGAGGTGGTGGCGGGATAGGTCGGGTCGATCAGCCCGTCACCCCACTCGCTGATGTGCGCCTGGTAGTGCCAGAGGCTCGAGTTGAGCACCGACGGCCGCGGACACGACTCGGCGCAGCCGACGGAGAGGGTCGCGATGGCGAAGAAGAGGACGGTACGCATGGCGATGCAGGGTAACCCGAAGCGGGGTGCGAGTGGGCGCTGAGCGCCGCCTCGGGAACGACGAGCTGCGCGAGCTGGCGCTGTCCGTCGGCTTCCACGACGTGCGCGTGACGCGCGTGCGCACCACGCCGCGTGGCGAGGCGCTGGATCGGTGGTTGGCGCGGGGTGATCACGCCGATCTCCACTGGCTCGCGCGCGGGCGCGACGTGCGCCTCGATCCCCGGGTCCGACACGCCTGGGCGCGCACCGCCGTGGTCGTCGCGGTCCACCACCACCACCGCGTCCCCGACGACCCCGGAGGACGCACCGGGCGCGTGGCCCGCTACGCCTGGGGCCGCGACTACCACAACCTGCTCGGCAAGCGGCTGCGCAAGCTCAAGGCGCGCCTGGGCGAGCTCGGGGTGCGGTCGTGGGGAGGCGTGGACACCGCCCCGATCGTCGAGCGGTCGTGGGCCGAAGCGGCCGGTCTGGGAGCCGTCGGGAAGAACACCACGCTGCTGGTCCCCGGACGCGGGAGCTTCCTGCTGCTCGGGGTGCTCTTCCTCGACGCCGACCTCGAGCCCGATCCGGCCTCCACGCGCGATCCGTGCCGTACCTGCGTCCGATGCCTGCGGGCCTGCCCGACGGACGCGCTGCCCGAGCCGCACCGCCTGCGCACCGACGCCTGCATCTCCTACTGGACGATCGAGGCGCGTGGGCTCCCGCCGCGCGCGCTGAGGTCCAACTTCGGTCGGTGGTTCTTCGGCTGCGACGTCTGCCAGGAGGTCTGCCCGCACGCGCACGACCCCGACGATCCCGACGAGGACGACCTCCTCCCCCGCCACGCCTGGGTCGATCTGGACGACGTGGTCGCGTCCTCCGACGACGACCTGCTCCGTCGCTTCGAGGGGACCCCGCTGCGGCGTCCCGGCGCGGCCGGACTCAAGCGCAACGCATTGCTGGTGCTCGCGAACCTCGGCGACCCCGGCGCGGTCCCCGTGATCCGAAGACACGCGCTCGCCCACCCCGAGCCCGTCGTCCGCGCCGCCGGGGTGTGGGCGCTCCGGTCGTTGGGCGAGCGGATCGCGCTTCCCACCGAGACGGATCCCCTGGTGCGCGGTGAGCTCGACGCCGAGGACGCCGTCCGCGCGCGTTGACGGCGACCGAGGCGCACGCTACCTCCGCGAGCCGGCTCGCACGCGGCGCGCCGAGTGGTTGGGAGGACCGATGCAGTGGGACGTCGCGGGGCTCGGCAACGCCCTCATGGACGCGCTCGTGGTTCTCGACGACGACGCGCTGATCGACGAGCTGGGCCTGATCCGCGGGACGATGCACCCGGTGGAGCACGACCGCTGGACCGAGGTCTACGAGCGGGTCCAGACGCACGGCGTCGTGTTCGACAGCGGCGGTAGCTGCGCCAACTCGGTCGCCACCGTCGGCCGCCTCGGCGGCAACGCGGTCTACGCGGGTCAGGTGGGCGACGACCAGATGGGGCGGCTCTACGCCTCGCTGATGGAGAAGGCCTGCGGCACGCACCGGCTCCGGTTCACGAAGGCCGCTCCGACCGGCAAGTGCCTGTCGATCATCGCCAAGCGCGACGCCGAGCGCACCATGCTGACCGACCTGGGTGCTGCCGTCCGCCTCCCCGAGCTCGGGGACTACCGGGCGGAGCTGCAGCGGACGAAGATCGGCCACTTCACGGGGTACACCCTGCTCGACGGGCCGATGCGGGAGGTCGCGCTCGACGCCGTGCGCACCGTGTCCGAGGCGGGTGGCCTGGTCTCGCTGGACGTGGCCGACCCGTTCGTCTGCAAGCTCATCGCGCCCCTCCTGTGGGAGGTCCTCGAGGCGTACACCGACATCGCCTTCCTCAACGCCGACGAGGCCCGCGCGCTGGCGGACTGCGAGGACCCGATCGAGGCCGCCACCATCGTCCACGAGCGGGCGCGCGTGCGGACGGTCGCGGTGAAGCTCGGCAGCCAGGGCTCGATGGTCGTGCACGATGGCGAGCGGTACCGCGTGCCGGCCTACCTGGTGAAGGCGATCGACACGACGGGCGCGGGCGACGCGTACGCCGGCGGCTTCCTCTTCGGCCTGGTCAACGGCTTCCCGATCGACCGCTGCGCCCGGCTGGGTTCCGCCACGGCGTCGCTGGCGGTCAGCCAGATCGGCGCCGTGGTCAAGGACATGGACGCCCTCGCCGAGGCGATCCGCCGCAGCGAGAACGGCTGATCCGAGGTCCGCTCGGCCCCACAGGGTGAGGCCGCCGGAGACCTCTCAGTGTTCGCCGAGCCAGCGCTCGCAGTCGATGGCGGCCATGCAGCCGCTGCCGGCCGCCGTCACGGCCTGCCGGTACACGTGGTCCTGCACGTCGCCGCACGCGAACACGCCCTCGATGCTCGTCAGGCTCCGGCCCGGCGTCGCCACGAGGTACCCGTTCTCGTCGGTCTGCAGCTGGCCCTTCAGGAAGGCGGTGTTCGGGGTGTGCCCGATCGCGAGGAACAGCCCGTCGCAGTCGAAGTCGCGCTCCTCACCGGTGCGGGTGTCCTTCAGCCGGACGCCGGTCACCTTGTCGGCGCCGTGCACGTCGGAGACCGTGGAGTGCCACGCGAACTTGATCTTCGGGTTCGCGTGGGCCCGGTCCTGCATGATCTTGCTGGCGCGCAGCTCGTCGCGGCGGACGACCAGCGTGACCTCGGACGCGAACTTCGTGAGGAAGGTCGCCTCCTCCATCGCGGAGTCACCGCCGCCGACGACCACGACCTTCTTGTTCTGGAAGAAGAACCCGTCGCAGGTGGCGCAGGCGCTCACGCCGCGGCCGCGCAGGCGGGTCTCGTTGTCGAGCCCGAGGTACCGCGCGGTGGCGCCGGTCGCGATGACGAGCGCCTCGTAGCTGACGGGGTCGCCGTACGACGGCTTCACCACGAACGGCCGCTTGGACAGGTCCACCCCGGAGATCTCGTCGGTGACGAACACGGCGCCGAAGCGCTCGCACTGCTTGCGCATGCGCTCCATGAGCTCGGGACCCATGATGCCTTCGGGGAAGCCCGGGTAGTTGTCGACCTCGGTGGTGATGGTGAGCTGGCCACCGGGCTGCATCCCCTCGTAGACGACGGGAGGGAGGTGGGCGCGAGACAGGTAGAGGGCGGCGGTCAGGCCGGCGGGGCCGGAGCCGAGGACGGCGACGCGAGCGGTCATGGGGACCTCCAGGAGGCGATCGACTTATGGCGTCCCGCGCTCGTCGGCGACCTCGGACGAGAGCCAGTCGCGCTGCGCCGAGGCCGCGTCGAGGAGCCGCCGATCGGGCCAGGTGGGCGCCTCGGGAGCGCCGTCCAACGCCCGCAGCAGCTCCGCCACGGCCCTCCGCCGTTCCTCGATCGCGCTGTCCTCGGCCCACTCCCCGCTCGCCAGGACCACGAGGTCGTCCAGCGCCCCGCGGTCGCGCGCCTCGACACCACGGGCGGCACGCGTCAGCAGCGCGTCGTGCTCCTCTCGCAGACGCACCGCCTCGGCGGAGATCGTGGCGAGATCGAGCCCGAGCGCCAGGCGCTGTGCGATCGCGGCGTCCGGTCGCTCCTGGCGGGTGAGCGGATCGACGCGCAGCGCCCAGGGGCGTCCCAACGGATCCAACGTGCGGGTCATGCCCCGAGCCCGGCGAGCGCGACCCAGGCTCCGCTCCCCCGGCCAGCGCTCCCACGCCAGCTCCAGCACGGCCCGCGCCTCCCACGGACGCCCGGCGGCATCCATCGCGTCGGCCAGCGCGGACAGCACCGACGGGTCGTCCGCGGCGACCAGCGCCCGCGACCACCAGGCCTCCGGCGCGGACACCGCCGCCCCAGCGGCCGCGAGGGTGCGCAACATCGCCACGAGGCGCTCGGGCTCCCGCGCGCGCTCTCCGCGCAGGACCTCGTCGTGGAGCGCCAGAGCGCGCTCGACCTCCCCCACGCCGGCCAACGCCAGCGCGTAGTCCTCGCGCGAACGTGTCGTCGGGCGCTCGAACGCCTCCGCGGCCCGAACGAGCTCCTCCGGATCGGACCAGACGACGCTGGCGAGCAGCCGGTCGCGCAGCGGGGCGAGCGAGGACGCGCGACGCTCCTCGACCTGCCAGGCGACCTCCAGCACGTGGTTGCCGCGCACGGCGCCCCACCACTCGAGCAGCAGCGGCTCGCCGGCGCGCGTCACCCTCGCCACGACGTGCAGCCCCGGCCACCCGGCGATCGAGGTCGGCTCGGGCTCGTCGATCACGACCTGCGGCCAGTCCTCCCGCAGGGCGACGGCGAGATCCTCGACCCGCGGCGTCGCGTCCTCCAGGAAGGTCGCCGACACGTCGGTCCGAGCGCCGAAGCACCGGTCGCCCGCAGGCGAGCACCAGCTGGACCGCAGCGCCAGCCCGCGTCCGCTCCGCCAGCCGGCCGGCACGTCGTGGGCGAGCTCGCGATGCTCGGGGAACACCACCTCGGTCCGTTGCCGCGCCGTGCGGGATCGGGCCACGATCACGTCGACCAGGGGCTCGATCCGCGGACCCAGCGCCCCGAGGGCCAGCCAGAGGCCGACCGACACGGCGCCCAGCACCGCCCACACGCGGCGGTTCCAGCCGGGCGTGCGCTCGAGCGTCGGCGGGTCCAGCAACATGCCGAGCAGGCCGCCCGAGACGATGCCGCCGAAGTGACACCAGTTGTCCACGCCCTGGTTGCGCAGCCCCGACCAGAACATGAGCACCAGGTACGGCAACATCACGACGCCGAAGCCGCGGGAGAGGCGGCCGCGCAGCAGATCCGACCGCACCAGGCCGAAGGTGGTCGCGGCGGCGACCAGGCCGAACACGCCGCCCGAAGCGCCGAGCGACGGGGTCCACGGCGACCCGAACATCGAGAACGCGGACCCCACCAGCACCGCGAAGGCGTAGAGCACGGCGACCTGGACCCGACCGAGCGTCCGCTCCAGGTTCCACCCGACGTAGGCCAGCCACATCATGTTGAGGGCGAGGTGCATCCAGTCCACCTGGAGCAGCCCCATGCTCAACATGCGCCACAGCTCGTGGTCCTCGAGGATCTCGGGCGTGAAGCTCGTGAAGTGGTCGACGAGCGGCCCGCGCACCTCCGGTAGCCGCGCCCACCAGAAGATGCGGACCTGGACGCCGACCAGCAGGGCGGTGAGGATCGGAGCGCTTCCGGTGGCGGCGAGCCAGGCGCGATGGGCGTCGTCGCGCAGCGACCGGTACATCTCGAGCTCACCGGCGGGCCGGAACGCCTCCCCGGTCACGGGCGGGAAGCGGACGAGCGCGTCCGGCGCCACGCGCCCGGACCGGACCATCTCCTCCCACTGGTCGAAGGACCAGGTCTGCACCTGGTCCCCGAGCCGAACCTGGATCAACGCGTCCCCATCGGTGATGCCGACGGCAATGTACCCCTCGCCGACACGTTACGCCGTTCGGTGGAGGTCCCCGTGGAGCGTGCCCGTCTGGCGGAGGTCGTGCGGGTGTTGCCGTTGTTCCCGTTGGCGCGGACCGTGCTGATGCCGGGCAGCCTGCTGCCGCTGCACGTCTTCGAGCCGCGGTACCGGGCGCTGGTCCAGCACTGCCTGGACGGGGATCGCGTGATGGGCATCGCCACCCTCGACGTCCGACGTCCGCCCGACCCCGTCGCTCCCGCGCTGCACGAGCAGATCGGCCTGGGCGAGATCGTCTCCCACCAACCCTTCCCCGACGGTCGCTGCAACATCGTCCTGCAGCACGTCGGTACCGGCCAGCTCCGACGCGAGCTGGCATCGCCGCACCCGTTCCGGCTCGCCGAGTGCGAGCTGATGGACGAGCCGGTCCAGGGCACGGCGGAGGCGCTGCGCGACCTGCGGTTCCTGGTCCTGCAGCTGTCCACCCAGATCCCGGAGTCCTCGGCCGAGGGTCGGCGGCTGGTGGAGCTGCCGGAGATGGAGCTGCCCGACTCCCTCGCCCGCAGGCTGCTCACCGACCCGGAGGACCAGCGCCGCTACCTCGGCGCGCCCCCTTCCCATCGCGTGGCGATGGTGAGCGACCGGCTCGCCGCGTTCCTGGTCTCCGCGCCACCCGTCGGGTCCGCCTGACGGCGCAGAGCGACATGTCGGACGTGACGGGGTCTCACGACCGATGGCGTTGTGAAGCCGAGGAAGCACGGAGGGACGAGGTCGCGTGGACCTGACCTGATGTGCCGCCCCTGCACCCGACGAGCCGCATGATGTACGGTGATGGACCGTACGATGCTAGAAGGGTGTGGGGGAGGACCAGCTTGGAACACTCTTGGGGATACGGGTCCGAACAGCGTCTCCGTGAAGAGAACCAGGATTGTCACGGCGTTTTCGAGTTCCCCGACTTCACGCTTGCGATCGTGTGCGACGGCATGGGCGGACACGTCGGCGGCGCCCAGGCGAGCACGCTCGCCGTCCGGACCATCCACGACGCGATGGTCGAGCTCTCCGACCTGCCGGTGGCGGATGCGCTGGTGGAGGCCATCCAGCGCACGAACCTCGTGATCTACGAGTCCGCGCGCAAGAACCATCGCCTCATGGGGATGGGGACGACGGTCGTGGCCGCGGTCGTGTCGGGCAACACCTGCTGGCTCGCCCACGTCGGTGACAGCCGGGCCTACCTCGTCCGCAGCGACGGCTCGGTCCACGCGCTGACCCGCGACCACACGATGGTGAACCTGTTCGTGGACGCGGAGCTCCTGTCCCCCGAGGACGCCGCGACCCACCCCGAGGCGCACGTCCTGTCGAGGTCGCTCGGTGTCGAGCGGCAGGTGGACGTGGAGATCAGCGAGGGCCTGGAGCTCACCGCCGGCGACGTCATCTTCCTGTGCTCCGACGGCGTCCACGGCATCGTCACCGACTGGGAGATCGGCAACGTCGACTGGCGTGCGCCGCACCAGGCGGTCCACCAGGTGCTCGACATCGTCAACACCCGCGAGGGCGACGACAACGCGACCGCCGTGGCCGTCATGCTGGGCACGACGTTCGAGGACGTGCCGCCCACCCCTCCTCCCGAGCCCAAGCGCTTCGACGACGGCTCCCAGATCGTGGGGCCGGGCATGACCGCGGTGCCCATCGAGGACGACCTCGATCCGGACTACGTGAGCGCCCATTCGCCCGCCGGGTCACCGGGGTACATCGTGTACGAGGACAACCCTCCGCACCAGCAGCACAACGAGGAGATCGGGGCCACCGCTCCCCCGGTGCCCGTCAAGCCGCAGCCGCCGGCGCCCCCCGCTGCCCAGGAGAAGTCCCAGCCCGAGGCCCAGGCGCCCCCGCCGGCCAAGGCCGCGGTCGCCAAGCCTCCCGCCAAGCGGAAGTCGTCGAACCTCATCCCCATCCTGCTCGCGTCGGGCGCGCTGATGGCCGCGGCTGGCGTCGTGGTGCTGCTGCTGCTGCCGGGCACCAGCGATCCCGGCGGCACCGACGGGGACATCGGCACGATCGAGCCGTTGACGCCCGACCCGCCGACCCAGCCGCGGCCGACCCAGCCCCGGCCCTCCACGCAACCGACGCAGCCGCAGCCCCAGGCGGTGGACGCGATGGTGTTCGCGCCCAAGCTCCCGCCACCACCGCGTCGCCTGCCCTACCGCGCGACCGAGTGCACCCAGCCGCCTCCGGGCGGACCGGAGCAGTTCCAGGCCGTCGAGGCCGCGCGTCGGCACGACTGCCGGAGCTCCCTGCAGTCCGTCCAGGCGGGCATGAAGAAGAGCGTGGACCACTGCCGCCTCTACCAGACGGCCTGGCTCTGCTTCGACGAGTCCCACCAGCGACCGCTGGAGAGCACCCGCTCGAAGACCTGGGACGACGCGCGCTTCGAGGTCTACCACTTCGAAGGGACGGCCGACGTCCAGGCCTCGGTGTGGACCGACGACGACAAGCGCCTGCCCTTCTGGTTCCGCCGTCCGGTGGACGGGCTCGAGTTCCGGCTCAAGACCTGGAACGACGACCCGCAGATGGCTCACTACGTCAACGACCTGTTCGGAGAGCCCAAGGTCGCCGACGACTTCGCGAAGGACCTCCAGCTCGAGGCGACGCTCGCTGCGGGCCTGGCCAACGTCCCCGAGGATCAGCGCACGCAGCAGCTGATCGACGCGTGGGCCCGCCGGGTCTTCTTCGTGGCCGACGCGCTCCAGCAGGATCGCACGGGCCGCCTGCTCAACCAGCACCGGAGCGAGCTCATCCCGGTGCTCAAGGACCTCCTCGTGAAGGCCACGTCGGAGCAGGTGCTCCCCGACGGCAGCACGGTCGCGGTACCGGACGAGGTCCTCGAGGCGTATGACACCGCCATGGGGACCAAGCCTCCGCCGACCAGCAAGCCGGTGGTCGCACCCCGCCCCGTCGACCCCACGTCGCTCGAGCCCGACATCCAGGACGACGACCCCGGTGTGACGGTGAACCGCCGCGGCGGCTGAGCCCCTGCCCACGTGGTCGACCTCGCCCGCGCGGTGACACCTTCTGTCACGCGCGGGCGATGACGTCGTGGGTCCTGCTATCGTGAGATCGATGCCGGTCTCCCTGTAAGGAACCCGGCGGGTCGTCCGTTGTCCCACCGAACGAGATCGCGGCGCTGCATCGGAGCCGCGAGCACCCTGCAACGGAGCCGGACGGCTCCCGCGAGAACGTCGGAGGCATCGTCATGCAGCGCTGGCACGTCACCCTGGGTCTCACCGCTCTCGCCGTCGGCGCCGCGCTCCTCGCGCCTCGCCTCGCGGCCCTCCGCACGCACCAGGACGCTCCCGCGACCGGACCCGACGTGATGGTGGACACCATCGTCACCACGCCGCCCGCGTTGCCGCCCGTCCAGGGCGATCCCCTGGGCCACCTGACGGTCACGGCGGGGCTGGATCGCACGGCCGTGCTCGCTGGCGGCGACAACGAGCGCTTCCTGACGATCACCGTGCAGGCGCCGACCGACGTGGGCGTGCAGTCGCGGCGCGCCGTCGACCTGTCGGTGGTGGTGGACGTGTCCGGCTCGATGTCCGCCAGGGGCAAGATCGACCAGGCGCGACGCGCGGCGAAGTCGCTCGCGTCAGCGATGGAGCCCGGCGACACCTACTCGCTGGTGGTGTTCAACGACGACGCCACGGTCGTGGTCCCCGCCACCGGCGTGGAGGACGTGCGAGCGATCCATCGCGCGATCGACCGGGTCTACGAGGGTGGTGGGACCAACCTGTACGCAGGCCTGGAGAAGGGCGCGCGGGAGATCCGCGGCTCGGTGCGCGACGGCGCGGTCTCGCGGCTCGTCGTCCTGTCCGACGGCAAGGCGAACGTTGGCGTGACCGATCCGGGGGCGCTGTCGCGCTACGCCGCCGATCTGTCGGCCAGCGGGATCTCGCTGTCCACGGTGGGCCTGGGGCTGGACTACAACGAGGACCTCCTCGCGCGGCTCGCGGATCTGGGCGGCGGGAGCTACGGCTTCGTGAGCGACGCCTCGCAGCTCACGACCGTGTTCGCCGACGAGCTCGCGCGCACCGCCTCCGTGGTCGCCCGCCAGACCCGGGTCCACGTGGAGCTCCCCCCGAACGTCGTGCCCGTCGAGGTGATCGGGTGGGACGGCGTCCGGTCCGGCAACGGGTGGGACGTGTTCGTCGGCGACGTGTACTCGGGCGAGACGCGCAAGATCGTCACGCGGGTGCGCGTGACCGGCGACGCGAGCGGCTCGCACCAGGTCGCGGACGTGGACGCGACGTACTTCGACGTGCCGGACAGCAGGGACGCGCACACGCCCGCACAGGCAGCGGCGATCTGGACGCTGGACCGCTCGCAGATCGAGCGCTCCGTCGACAAGCAGCGCGCGGTCGACGCCAACCGGGCCATCGGCTCCCAGCTGCTCGACCTGTCGACCCGCGCCTACGAGCGCGGGGACCGCGACGCCTCCCGCGAGCTCGCGGCGAAGAGCTCCGCGGTGCTGCGCGGCGCGGCCGACGCCTACGACGCGCCCGAGCTCGACGAGGCAGCGGCGCAGGTCGAGGAGGCCGCCGCCCCGATGGCCTCGGCGCCCCCCACCACGGAGGTCGGGCGCACGAGGATCAAGCAGAACAAGGAGCTGTTCCGTGACCTCGCCCGCTGACCCCTTCGCCGACGCCCGGGCCCCCGCCCGGGATCTGCCGGCGGTCGCCGCGACCACGGCACTCGAGCCCTGGCTCGAGCGGTCGGCCCTCGAGCAGCTGCCCAAGCGGCAGGCGATGTGGGTGATGGGGTCGGGCGCCGCCGCGGTGCTCGCCGCGCTGACCTCGGTCTGGGGTGCGCAGCCGGAGCTGGCGCTGTCGATGGCGCTCGGGCTCGGCGCGTCCCTGGTGGATCCCCGTCGGTTCTGGGCGGCGCCCCTCGCCGTGGCGGGCTGTGGGCTCGCCGGGCTCTCGTTCGCCCTGCTGGACCTGCCGGCGGTGGTGGGCGCCGGCGCGGCGGCCGGGGTCGTCGCGAGCCTGCTCGTGCCGCAGCGCATCGACTGGCTCGACGTCGTGCACGGCGCGCTCGGGACGCTCGCGGGCGCCTCCCTCGGTCTGTGGGTGGCGACCACGCTCATCCCCGGTGGCGTGCCCACTGCGCTGGCGGCGGCGGCCACGGCCGGCATCGTGTCGCTGCTCGCGTCGCAGGGCCTGCTCCCGATCGCGCTCCGCTTCGATCAGGTGCCGCAGCTGCCCGGGCAGCGTCTGGTCGCGCGCTCCCTGCGCCTCCCCTACCGCCCGCCCGTCTTCCGAGCGATCGATCTGTACCAGGCCGCCCAGCCCCAGGCGCCCGACCGCGAGACGCGCCGCGGGATGGCGGAGGTCGCGACCTGGGTCTACCGGCTCCAGGTGACCATGCAGACGCTCGACACCGAGCTCCAGATCATCGACCCGGACCAGGTCCGCCAGCGCATCGAGGCGTGCCGCGCCAGCGACGATGACGAGGACGAGTTCACCCGCGACCGTCGCGCGGCGACCGCCAAGCACCTGGAGCGCCTGCTGGAGCACCGCGCGCTCATCCAGACCGAGCGTCGTCGCACCGAGGCGCTGGTGGAGTACGCCCTCGCCTTCCTCGAAGAGGCACGCGCGGGGCTCGCGGTCGCGCAGCGTCTCCCAGGCGAGGCGTCGCCCGACCGCCTCCCGGAGGTCCTCCACCGCCTGCGCGATCACGCCCGGGACGGCGACACCCGCCGCCGGACCGCGCGCGAGCTGGGGACGATGACCGTCTGACGGCGGTCAGACCTCGATGCCCATCTCGCGTCGGAACTGGTGGTAGTCCTCGGTCCACTCACCGGCCTCGTCGCGGATGACGAGCTCGCGCTCGACACGGTCGAGCTCCGCCGCGTCCTCCTCCCTGGCGCAGACCAGGGTCGCGATGTGAGCGGGTCGTCCGCCACGGAAGACGACATCGGTGCGCTCCACGACCGTGAGGCCGTGCTCCACCGGGGCGGCCTCGGTCCGCGGGTCGGACGCCGCCATGACGAAGCAGAACCGTCCCTGGGGGGCGAGCAGCCGCCGCGCGGTCCGGCAGTAGTCGAAGATCGAGCCGCGCAGCTCGATCCGAGCGTGTGCCCGCTGGGTGTTCGACGAGATCAGCCCCTTGCCCACGGGGACGTACGGTGGGGAGCCCGTGATCAGCTCGAACTGATGCCCCTCCAGCAGCCCCTCCGCGCGCAGGTCCGAGTGGATCGAGGTGACCCGCGCCTCGAGCCCGTTGTGGGTCAGCGTGCGTCGGAACAGGCCCACCGAGATGTCCTGCGCCTCGACCGCGACGAGCGTCGCGTCCGCCGGGAGGTGGTAGAGCGTGGACAGCCCGACCGACCCGATACCCGAGCCGAGGTCCAACAGACGGCGCGCCTCGGGCACGGCAGCGCGGGCGCGCCACGCCGTCACCACGTCGTCGGTCGAGAACCGATGTCCACGCTGGAGTTGCACGACGGACCACGACCCGACGAGCTTGTCGAGCGTCGTCGCGGGCTCCGCCGAGGCCGGGCGGCCCATCAGGCCTCCTGAGCCAACGCCTCCAGCTCCGACTCGGGGAGCCCGAGGTCCTTGGCGACGCGGACGACCGAGTCACGGAAGAAGCTCACGCCGGCGAAGACGGACAGGAACTTCCGCTTCACCTCGAGCTCGGCGACCTCGAGGCGATCCGGGTCGATGCCGTGCGTCTCCGCCAGCTCCGCGATGCAGTCGCGCTCGGCGTCGCTGATCACGCCGTCCGCGAGGGCCGTCATGTACAGCGACCACAGGAAGGCGTCCTCGACCTCGGCATCACCGAGCTTGCCGGAGCCCGTCGTCCCAGCCGGGATGCTCGCCTCGAAGCTCGCGATCAGGTTCAGCTCCCGCTGGTGGATGACCCCGTCCGCACGCGCCACGGCGCGCATGCCCGTGGCGATGATCGACGCGCTCCGGGCATCCAGCTGCACCGGCGCGCGGAACCAGTCGGGACCCAACGGTCGGATGCTGGCGCTCGTCTCGTCCATCGTGGCCTCCTGATCAGCGGTTCGAGAGCGACTGGGCGAGCGCCTTGGCCACCGTCTGGACCACGTCCACGTCCGACTGCAGGAAGGGCCGGGAGGCGGGATTGAGGAGCTGGATGACGCCACGGGCGGTGAAGTCCTCGTCCACGAGGGGGACGCACAGCACCGACAGGCTGGTGTGGCCTTCGTCGCCGAGGGGGTCGACGTGCGGGGTGCCGGCGTCCACGTCGTGGACCACGATCACGTCCGACATGTCGAAGCACATCCCGACCAGGCCCTCACCGAAGTTCACGGACCGGCCGAAGATGCGCGCTGCGCCCGTCCCACGGGCCGCGACGACGCGCAGGTGCGGCTGATCGAGCGTGCCGAGGGCGACGACCGCGGACTCCGCCGCCGTGGCACCGCGAGCGATGTCCAGGGCTGCGTCCGCCGCCTGGTCCTCGCTCATGGCGTCGATCTCCATGGAGAGATCGAACAGACGCTCGGCGATGGTCTCCGCATCCTGCGGCTGAAGCGTCGGATCGGGCATCGACAGGTCGGGCGCGGGCGCGCTGGGGTCGAAGTCGTCCTTGTGCTTGTGCACGTGGATGGGAGCCCACTGCTCCTTCTGGCTACGCGAGCTGGCGGACACCGACACGGAGCCTTCGACCGCGCGAACGAACCAGCCCAGGCCGGCCACCTCCTCGCGGACCTCGACACTGCCGTCCTCGGCGCGCGAGCACTGCAGGCGGACCACGGCGTCCGGCTCGACGTCGAAGAACCCCAGCGCCTTGCCCATCGCGATCAGCCAGTTGTCCGACTCGACGCGAACGGAGTCTCCGTTGAGCGCGGTGATGGTGAACTCCACGACCTCCTCCTCGATCCCACCCGAACGGGGGACCTCCATAGCCCGAGACTCACGCCCGCGGTACCCGCGTCAGGCGTGGTCCGCGCGAGCATGCCACATCGGGCCCGGCCATGGTTGCACCGACGCCCAGAGTTCCTGCGCCGCCACCTCTGCGGGACGGTCCCCGTCCATCTCGCGTGCGAGCGCCCGGGACAGGCGCGCATCGGCGAGACCGAGCCGTCGCGACACCCACTGTGCGCGCGCCTCCGGATCCCGGGGGGCGGATCCCGAGGTGTGCCGCCACAACCGGACGTGCTCGATCCAGCGCGCGATCTGGGCGACCAGCGTCCGCTGGAGCTCGGAGGGCGCCAACGGCCCCGTGTCGGCGCGGAGCCGGGAACCGGCCTGGATCATCAGGCCTTCGCAGTGCGCGCGCCCGAAGTGGAGCAGCTCGTGGCAGACCCGCTCGGGACGCCCCGTCAGCCGCTCCGTGAACATGCCGACCTTGTAGTCGTCACCGCCGATCGCCTCGAGATCCGACAGGATGACCCCGCAGCAGGTGGCCTCCCACCCGTCGAGCGACCACGGGCGGGGATCGGCCATCGCGCCCCGATCGCGCTCCAACACCATGACGACGCTCACCGTGGCGCCGTGTTCGACCTCGAACTGCAGGGCTGTCGACGGACTGTCGGACGGGCGGCTCTCGAGCGCGCTGACGAAGTCCTTCATCCACGCCAGGTGCGTGCCCTGCGCGTGCTGGATCCGGAGGTAGTGCAGGTGCGGATCGAGCACCACGCCGCGGTGCGAGCGGTACAGCGGGAACGCGTCCGTCATGTGGTCGCGGGAGGGGTTGAGGCCGTCCCCCGCCACCACGACCATCACGTCACCGTGCCGGGAAGCGGCCAGCTCGCGCGCCCCGTCGAACCAGCGAACCAGGGTGTCGCGGATGTCTTTGCCGCTGAACGCCAGGTCGAGGTCCTTGCCCCGCGTGTCGGGGACGGACATCACGCCGCGGACGAAGCGCGTCCAGCCCACCCAGCGCTCCAGGTCGTCGGCCGTCACGTCACGAGCGAACGTCGGTTGGTGGATCGTGGGTGCGTGCGGCGCCGCGGCGGCCGTCGTGGACAGCACCGTGGCGATCTGGGCGTCCGACGGGACGGAGACCTTCTCGTACAGGCGATCCACGGTCTCCGGATCCACGATCCATCCAGGTCCGTCCCGGCGGACGAGCAACGCGGACAGCGCGTCGGCGTCCAGGATGCCGGTGGCGGCCATCGTGCGCGCCAGCCAGTGCCCGACCTCCTCCTCGGCCGTCATCCGCACGGGCTCGGTCACCTCGAGCCGCAACGCGTCACACCAGAGGCGGAGCTGAGCGCGGTGGAGGGAGGCCCGCAGCGCCTCCATGCGGATCGGATCCGCCACCGCCTCGATCGCGTCGTCGTCGAGCGTCAGGGCCTGGACCGCCGCCTCGTTGCGCAGCGCGCCCTGCCGCACGTGGTACCCGTGCTCGGAGCGGAGCGAGTGCAGCAGGTTCGCTGCCGCCGCCAACACCTCGGGGCGGTTGGACACGAGCCCGGTGCGCACGACCTTCACCCGGGCGCTCGGCCCGTCCGGTTCGACCGAGGCCGCCTCGACGAGCAGGATCACCCGCACCGAGCGGGTGTCGCCCGTGCGCTGCGCGAGCTCCAGGTCACCACCGACCAGCAGGGAGGCCGTGTGGGGCTGGCGCAGCGACACGCGCATCCGGATGCCCGAGTCCGACCCCGCCACCTTTCGGCGACGCTCGATGAGGTCGAGCATGCCGTGGCTCGTGAGCGAGTCCAGCCAGGCGATCGGCGCGCCACGCAGCAGCTGGATCCGCTCGATGGGGAGCCCCTCGGCGATCGCCGTGCGCATCGCCTGCCGGTACCGCGCGCCGGACCGTCGATCGGCCTCGTCGATGCCGGTGTCGCCTCGCCCCATGATGGTGAGGCGCCGGTGCGGATCGTCGGGCGACAGGCGCAGCTGGTGGCCGATGATGGTCGCGCACAGGTCGTACAGCCGACGGGTGTCGAACGCGGCCCAGGTCGTCCCTCGCTCCAGCTCGTCCGACGTCACGAGGTCGAGCATCCGCTCGATGGCGACGGCCTCTCTCCGGGCCTCGTCGTCCGTGCGCGACACGCCGAACGTCAGCCCGCCGTGGCGGCGCTGCGCGACGTAGTACAGGTCGGTGCCCGGCGGGGTGGTGGGCGCCGGCATCAGCATGGCGAACGGGTTGTCCGCGCGGACCACCTCGTTGCGTCCGCGGCGGAGGATCACCTCGTCGGCCTGCAGATCCTCGAAGGAGTGCAGCTTGCGCTGGGGAAGGCCGCGGCGCCCGCCGCCCGGCTCGCCACCCTCGTAGCCCACGAAGCGGTACTGCTCGTTGCCCGAGCTCGACTGCACGAAGCGCTCGGTGGTCTCGTAGATCCTGGCCCTCACCTTCGTCGGAGGCAGGCGGCGTGCGAACGTCCCGAGGGCCGCGAGGAAGCGATGGGTCACCTTCCAGGCGCGCTCGCCGTTGCGCGGGTCGGTGTGCTGCCCGGCCTCGAAGACGACGCCGAGCCGGTGCCCCTTCTCGCCCTGGTGAAGGCCGATGTTGGCCGCCATCCCGCCGGAGAGGACGCCGTTGTCGTGCACCCCGGTCACGAGGTGCTCGACGCCGAGCTCCAGCGCCAGCGCCGCGTGCGCCTGGTCGTCGCGGAACACGAGGAAGGGCGCCGAGGGCCGCGAGGTCGAGTGCAGGTCGAGGATCGCGTCGCAGGTGAGCAGCAGCGGGGCCAGCTCGACCACGCGCTGCTCCTCGTACGTCCGCTGCTCCGGTGCGAGCCCGTGGATCCGCGCGAGCTGCTGCGGGTCCCACATCCGGTTGAGGTCGCTGCCTTCGGCGGTGTGCCGCAGACCCAACCCGGCGGCGCGCTCGTTGGCCCGGATGGCGAGCACCGACCCGGCGATCAAGTCGTCGTCGACGACCTCCGCGATCCGCTCCAGGACCGGGTCACCGAGGGGTTCGTTGCCGTGGGTCCGGGCGAGGACGGCGGCCCTCGGACCCGGCACCGGACGACCGGCGGCGTCGACCGCCTCGTACAGGACCACCCCGGACACACCGTCCGGGCAGCGGGTGACGCGTACGCTGTGGCTCGGAGGGCTCATGGCCCACCATCACCCGCCCGAACACGGGTGTCACCCCCGCGAGACCCCGTCGTCACCGGGGCGCCGCACTCCGAGCGATCGCCCTACGTCTTGGCGTCGTCCTTCTTGGCGGTCGCCTTCTTCGACGCCGCGGTCGCCTTCTTCGGCGCCGCCTTCTTCGTCGTGGTGGCCGCCTTCTTCGTCGTGGTGGCCGCCTTCTTCGTCGTGGTGGCCGCCTTCTTCGTCGTGGTCGTCGCCTTCTTCGTCGTGGTCGTCGCCTTCTTCGACGCGGTCGACGCCTTGGTCGTGGCCGCCTTCTTCGGCGCCTCCGTGGACTCGGCGGCCGCCTTCTTCGACGTCGTCGCCTTCTTCGGCGCGGTCGCCTTCTTCGACGCCGTGGCTGCCTTCTTCGCTGGCGCCTTCTTGGCGGTCGCCTTCTTCTCCTTCGCGTCGGCGGCGGCCTTCGGCGCACGACCGGGCCGCGGCTCACGCTCCGGGAACTCGAAGGTGTGCTTGCCGGTCGGCTTGCGGACGAGCGCCCCCTTGAACGGCCTGCCGCGCTTGGACACGAAGTCCTCCAGCATCGGCGTGCGGCCTGCCTCGGAGAAGTACGGCTCGGCGACGTCCGATCCCATCTCGCGGTGACAGACCTTCTTGGGCAGCACGGGGCCGTTGCGCTCCTCGCCCTCCAGCACCTTGCGGCAGACCCAGCGGAGGTTCGTCTCGATCACCTCGCAGCCCTCGTGCGCCGGGCACGGGAACGCGGGCCCGACGACCTCCTCGGCGACCGGCTCCTCGCCCTCGGCCGTGGCCGTCGCGGCGCCCAGGCGCGTGTCGAGCACCCACCGGTCCTTCTCGGGGTCCTTGATCAGCGTGAGGGTGCCCGAGAGCAGCTCACGCCCGCCGCGACCCACGAATCCGTCCACGGGGCCGACGGTCTTCTCCGCCAGCAGGCGGGAGGCGAGCGTGCGGTCGATGTACCGACCGTAGCGGTCCTTCCACATCATGAAGCTGCAGCCGCGCTCGGCGGCGTCCTTCGAGTCGTTGCGGACGCAGCGGTACCCCCACACCGACTCGACGACCGGCCATCCACACTCCGGGCAGGTGCCCACGGGGGCCTCGCCCTCGTACAGCGTGCCGTGGTCGAAGCCGGTGAGGGCGCCCGTCACCTCGCGGGTGTAGTCGCTGAGAGCGGCTTGCACGTCGTCGCGCTTCCTCGCGCCGGCGGCCACCTGGTTCAGCGCGAACTCCCACTCCCCCGTCAGCGCGGGGCTGGCGAGCCCCTGGGCGCTGGCCCGCTCGAGCACGTCCATCAGGCGCATGGCCTTGCTGGTGGGCATCAGCTTGCCGCCCACCCGACGCGCGTAGGTCGTCGAGACGAGGCGCTCGATGGTGTCGGCGCGGGTGGCCGGCGTCCCGAGGCCCCGGTCCTTCATCGCGTCCGACAGGTCGTCGTCGTCGAGCAGCTGCCCCGCGGTCTCCATCATGCGGAGCAGCTGGGCTTCCGAGTACCGCCCGGGCGGGCGCGTCTCGTGGTCCTCGACCACGTGGTCCTCGATGGCGGCGACGACGCCGCTCGCATCGTCGTTGCCGGGGATCAGCGCCGGCAGCGTCGTTCCCGCCCCGACCTGCTGGCCCAGCGCCTCGAGGAAGCCGGCGACCTCGAGCGATCGCGCCGTGGTGCGGAAGCGCGCCGGACGCTCCCCCGCGGGAACCTCCACGATGCGCTCCACGGTGGCCCACGTGGCCGGACCCATCAGCGCAGCCAGGAACTGACGGACGACGAGATCGAAGATCCGCGCGTCGTCGCCGCTGAGCGCGGGCACCGGGTTGCCGGTCGGCACGATCGCGAAGTGGTCGCTGACCTTGGAGGAGTCGAGCACCCGCGAGAGGTTCTCCGGAGCCTGCTGCACCCGCGCGGCGATGCCCGCGATCTCGGCATGGTCCGGATCGGACAGGGTCGCGAGCGAGCCGAGGAGCTGGTCGACCACCGGGCCGTAGTCGCCCGGCAGGTGGCGACTGTCGGTACGCGGGTAGGTCAGGACCTTGTGCGCCTCGTACAAGCGCTGGGCGGCGTCCAGGGTGCGGCGGGCCGACATCGAGAAGCGGCGGTTCGCCTCGCGCTGGAGCGTGGTGAGGTCGAACGGCAGCGGCGGACCCTGCTTGGACTTCTTGCGCTTCTCGCTCGCGGTCCCCGTGCCGGCGGCCTTCAGGGCGGCGACGATCCGGTCGACCTCGGCCCGCTCGAAGATCCGCTGGGGACGGCGGACGCCCTCCTCCTCGGCCTCCTCGCCGCTGCTCTCCTTGGAGGACGCTCCCTGGGTGGGGTCGTGGTACCGCCCCTCCCAGCGCTGCGCCGGCGTCGAGAAGGTGGCGACGATCTCCCAGTAGGGCTGGGGCACGTGCGCCAGGATCTTCCGCTCGCGCTGGACCAGGATCCCGAGCGTGGGCGTCTGGACGCGGCCGGCGGACCACGCGCCCTGCTCACCCCGGCTCCGAAGACGCTGGGTCAGCGCGCGGGTCGCGTTCATGCCGACGAGCCAGTCCCCCACGGAACGCAGCCAGGCCGCGTCCGCCAGCGGATCGAGGTCGTGACCGGGGCGCAGGTGGTCGAAGGCGTCGCGGATCGCGTCGCGGGTCATGGACTGCAGCCACAGGCGTTCCTGCGGCTTGTCGTCCAGCCCGCAGTGCTCGACGATCCGGCGGTAGATCAGCTCGCCCTCGCGCCCGGCGTCGCAGGCGTTGATCAGCCCGTCGACATCCTTGCGCTTGCCGAGCTTCTTGATCTGATCCAGCCGCTTCTTCTGCCCCTCGCGCGGCTTGATCTGGAAGGTCTCCGGCACGATCGGGAGGTTCTTGATCGACCAGGATCGGAACTCCGGCGAGTAGTCCTGCGGCTCCGCGAGCTCCAGCAGGTGGCCGACCGCGGACGTGACCACGTAGTCCTCGGACTCGAGCACGTCGTCGTGCTCCGTGAACCCGCCGAGCGCGGCCGCGATGTCGCGAGCCACGGACGGCTTCTCGGTGATGACCAGACGCTTGCCCACCCGTCCTCCGACCCCGTGTGATAGCCCCGGCCGCCACTCGTGCAAGGGGCGACCTCCATCCCCCGCCTTGGACGCCGATGTTCCCATGCGGTCTCCATCGGGTGTATGATGGGCCATCTTGAAGCCCTTCGACGTCGCGTTCCATCACGCCACCCCCCACGGCGTGATGTCGGCCATCCACATCCCCGATTCCCCGGACCCGGTCCCCGAGGAGGTGCTCGCGCGCCTGCCCGCCGAAGAGGCGGCGCATGCCCGCACCCTCAAGGGGTACCGCCAGCCGAGCTTCGTCGGCGGCCGGCTCGCCCTGCGTCGCGCCTGCGAGCAGCTCGGACACCAGGTCCCACCGATCCTCCCCGACGCGCGCGGCACCCCGGTGCTGCCGGGCACGCTGTCCGGGAGCGTCAGCCACAAGCGGGATCTCGCGATCGGCATGGTGGGCTCCTCCGTGCACGGCACGCTCGGGGTGGATCTCGAGGACTACGGGCCGGCGCGCCTCGGAATCGCCGACAGCGTGCTGCGTCCGGAGGAGCTGAGCGCCATCGCGCCGCTCCCCGACGCGCGCCGGTGGATCGCCATCCTGGTCCGCTTCAGCCTCAAGGAATCGGTGTACAAGGCGCTCGACCCGCACGTCCGCCGATACGTCGGCTTCCACGAGGCATTCGTCGAGCCGGATCTCCAGGGCGGCGCGAGGATCGCGCTCCACCTCGCGAACGCGGAGGGGCCCTTCACGGCGGAGGGTCGGTACGACTGGCTGCACGGGCGCCTCGTCACGTCCGTCCGCCTGCGCCGCGCCTGACCCGTTCGCGTCGGAGGACGCCAGCCGAACCGCGGCGGTAACGGCGACGACACCGCCCGGCTTGCCACCGCGCTGCCCGGTCGGTATCCTCCGCGCGTCGCAGATCGCCACAAAGCCCCGCGTGGCGGGGCAGGCGCCCACGGGAGAGACGTACATCATGGCCGAGACCGACAGCCGGTCGACCAAGCAGCTGTTCAACGACTGGCGCAAGGGCGACGGACAGGCCGGGCAGACCATGGCCCAGCGGTTCGCCGACTGGTACTACGCCATCACCACCAGCCGCCTCGGCGAAGCGCGGGGGCAGGAGCCGTGCAACGTCGCCTGCCAGAAGTTCGGTGAAGGCATCGTCCAGATCACCGACTCCAAGCAGCTGGTGCAGTGGGCGCACGAGCTCGTGCTCAGCGAGCTCGAGAAGGCGGGTGGCCGCGCCACCGACGGCGACCAGCCCAACCTGTACACCGGCAACGCCGCGCCCAAGGACCTGCTCCGGCGGGCCCGGGTCGCCATGCGCGACGAGGTCGCCCTGCTCGAGGCGAGCTACGGCGGGAAGGCGTCGAAGGAAGACGTGGACCGGATGGCGGAGCCGCTCGGCGGCAACCCGATCGGCATCCTCAAGGCGCGCTACCGGGTGAAGGCCTGGCTGCGCGACAACATGAGCGTCCCGTTCGAGGTCGCTCCCGAGAACCCGGTCCTCGACCGTGCTCCCCTCCCCCTGTACGAGTCCGGCCGCATGGCCACGCCACAGGAGGAGGCGAACTTCGAGCAGTGGATGATCTCCGACCTCGACCTGTGTCGGGACATCGCCGAGTTCGCGCACTTCGCCATCGCGCTGCGTGGGGGGCTGCCCGCCGGTGAGCCGTCGGCCGCTGCCGCGCCTCGCACCGGGGCCGTCGCCGCGACCTCCGGGGGCATCTCCGAAGCCGAGCTGGCACAGCTCGAGGGGAACAAGGGCTGCTTCGGTCGCCTGTTCGGCGGCTGAGCCCGGAAGAGGATCCGCGCCGACACCAGCTTGCAACGGCGTTTTTGCGGCACCTGCCTTCCCTGCGCGACGCAGAGCGGTTACGGCGCTCTTCATGGACGAGGGACCCGTCTCCACCTGGTCGATCGACCCGGACCTCCGGACCGGCATGCGGTTGCAGCAGCTGCGCCGCGCCACGGCCGAGGGGTCGTGGGAAGAGGTGATCCTGGAGAGCGAGGAGCTCCTCGACGAGACCCCCGACCACCCGGAGGCCCTGTTCCTGCTCGGTGAGGCCCTGCTGGAGGTCGGTGACTGGGAGCTCGCGCGCGCCGCGTATCGGCGTCGGGTGGAGGTCGACGGCGGGGACGCCGCGTCCACCCTCGGTCTCGCCATCTCCACGTTCCACTGCTGTGACGTGGCGGAGGCCGCCGAGCTGGCGCGCGAGGCCGTCCGCCTGCGCCCCGACGACGCCGAGTCCCACCACGTGCTGGCGCTCGCCCTCGAACGGCTCCCGGGGCGTCAGACCGAGGCCACCTCCGAGTTCCTCGCGGCGGCGCGGATGGAGCCCCAGCGCTACCCGCTGCCCCTCGTGCTGAAGCACCCCGAGTGGGAGATCGCGATCTCTCGCGCGCTCGAGGCGCTGGCCCCAGAGGTCCGCCGGTTCTACGGGCGCGTGCCCTTCCGGATCGAGGATCTGCCCGACCTCGCCGAGCTGCGGAGCCACGAGCCACCCCTGTCCCCGGTCGTTCCCACGATGGTCGAAGGGACGCCCGATCCGGACCTCGACCCCGCTGCGGTCGCGACGCTCGACGAGCTCGGGTTCCCCGCCACCATCCGACTGTTCGCCCGCAACCTGTGCCGCGCGGGCTCGGTCGACCGGATGGTCGAGGACCTGGCTGCTGCGCTGCAGGACGAGGCCTTCGACTGGTGGGGGATCGCGCCCGAAGAGCTGCAGGGGACGTGAGGTTCACCGTCCTCGGGTCCGGCACGTCCGTACCCGACGCCGACCGAGGGCCGGCGGGGTTCCTGGTGGAGTGCGGTGGGGTCCGCTGGCTCGCCGACGCGGGCAGCGGCACGGTGGGTCGCTGCGCTCGCGCAGGCGTCGATCCGCGCACGCTCGACGGCATCGTGTTCTCCCACCACCACCCCGACCACTGCGCCGACCTCGTCCCGCTCCTGTTCTCCATGCGGGTGGGGCCTCCGCCGCGGACGCGCGACCTCGCGATCGTCGCCGGCGAGGGTTTCGGCACCTTCTTCTCGGGGCTGCAGGGGGTGTACGGCAAGTGGATCCAGCCAGGGCGTGGCCACGCGATCCTCACCGAGCTCACGCGAGCCGGCCCCGCCGAGCACGACCTCGGAGGGGGCCTGACGCTCCGAACGCGCCCCGCGAACCACGCGGCCGCCGCCCTGCACCTTCGGTTCGAGGCGCTGGGCGTATCGGTGACCTTCAGCGGCGACACCGGGCCGTCCGAGGCACTCGTCGAGCTGGCGCGCGGAACGGATCTGCTGGTGTGTGAGTGCGCGGGGACCGATGATGCGCCCGTGTCCGGACACCTCTCTCCCAGCGACGTGGCGGATCTGGCGCGGCGGGCCGAGCCTGGCGCGATCTGGCTCACCCACCTGTACCCGAACGTCGATCCGGGCCTCGCGCTCCGCACCGTCGCGGCCGCCGGTCGCCCCGTGCGTCGCGCCGCCGACCTCGATCGCTTCGACCCCCTGCGCGCGCGCTCTCCGTGGGGGCGTGCGTGAGCCCGCACCCCGCGCTCGACCCCTGGCTGGACCGTGTCGCCCAGATGGCGCAGGTGACGCTCGACCTCCGTCCCCACACGCCCAGCGAGATGGCCGGCGACGTCGATCGCATCGCGTCGGCGACGGATCTGCTGGCGGACCGGATGCTGGCGCTGGTCGGACCCGATCGCTCGGACCTGCGCCCCTCCAGGGTTCGGCACGACCTCCGCACGCCGCTCAACCACGTCCTCGGCTACGGGGAGATGCTGCGCGAGGACCTGGGTGGGACGCCCGCCGAACCCGCCGTGTCGCGCCTGCTCCAGCTCGCGCGCCAGGTGCTCGAGGGCATCGACGACCTGGTGGAGACCGTGCTCTCTGGCGGCACGCGCACCCCTCCCCCACCGGCGGCGCGCGATCTGCGCCCCCCGGCGGTGCTCCGTGACCAGCGCTCCGGCCGGATCCTGGTCGTCGACGACAACGAGGCGAACAACGACCTGCTCCGGCGCCACCTCGAGCGGCTCGGACACCGCGTGACCCAGGCGGACGACGGGGAGTACGCGCTGGAGCTGCTGGCGTCCGCGCCGACCGGGCGCGACTCCGATCGCCCCTTCGACCTCGTGCTGCTGGACATCGTGATGCCCGGCATGGACGGCATCGAGGTGCTCCGGGCGATCAAGCGCGACGAGCGCTGGCGGGACCTCCCCGTCCTGATGATCAGCTCGCTCGACGAGCTCGGTGCGGTGGCCCGCTGCATCGAGCTCGGCGCGGCGGACTACCTCACGAAGCCCTTCGAGCCGGTGCTGCTCCGTGCGCGGGTGTCCGCCTGCCTCGAGGCCCGGCGCCTGCGCGATCAGGAGGTGGACTACCTCACGCGCATCGAGGAGGAGCGGCAGCGCGCCGCGGACCTGCTACGCGTCATCCTCCCGGACCCCATCGTGGACGAGCTCGAGCGCACCAACGAGGTGAAGCCGCGGCGCCACGATCGCGTGGCCGTGCTGTTCTGCGACATCGTCGGGTTCACCCGCTACTGCGACGCCCGCGAGCCGGAGGAGGTCCTCCCCCACCTGCAGCGGCTGGTGGTCGCGTGGGAGCAGGCGGCGACGACCCACGGCCTGCTGAAGATCAAGACCATCGGCGATGGCTTCATGGCCGCCGCCGGGCTCCTGCAGCGCGTGGACAACCCCGTGGAGCGGTGTGTGCGCTGCGCCGTGGACCTCGTGCGCGAGGTCGAGGCGTTGCAGGCCCACGCGGGCGAGGAGCCGTGGTCGGTGCGCATCGGTGTCCACGTCGGGCCGGTGGTGGCGGGCGTCCTCGGTCACCGGCAGTTCCAGTTCGACCTGTGGGGCGACACGGTGAACACGGCGGCGCGCGTGGAGCAGCACGGCACGCCAGGCGGCATCACGTTGTCGGCGCGCGCGTGGGACGAGATCGCGCCGACGGGTGCCGTCGGGACACCGCTGGGCGCGGTCGACGCCAAGGGCAAGGGTGCCCTCGAGCTCGTCCGCTTCGAGCGTTTCTGACGCTACGCGGCGGTCACTCCCACTCGATCGTGGCCGGCGGCTTGGACGAGATGTCGTAGGCGACGCGGTTGATGCCGCGGACCTCGTTGATGATCCGCGTCGACATCCGCCCCAGCAGGTCGTACGGCAGGTGGACCCAGTCCGCGGTCATCCCGTCCTGGCTGTGGACCGCGCGGATCACCGCGGCCTCGTCGTACGTCCGCTCGTCCCCCATCACGCCGACGCTGCGCACGGGCAGCAGCGCGACGAAGGACTGCCAGATCGTGCGCTCGAGGCCCGCGGCGGCGATCTCCTCGCGGACGATGCGGTCGGCGGCACGGAGCGCACGCAGGCGCTCCTCGGTCACCTCGCCCAGGCAGCGCACCGCGAGGCCCGGCCCCGGGAAGGGCTGACGCCACACGCGCGCGTCCGAGAGGCCGAGCGCCGTGCCGACCGCCCGGACCTCGTCCTTGAACAGCTCGCGCAGCGGCTCGACCAGCTTCAGCTTCATGTCCTCGGGGAGGCCGCCCACGTTGTGGTGGCTCTTGATGGTCGCGGAGGGTCCCCGGACCGACGTGCTCTCGATCACGTCCGGATACAGCGTGCCCTGGGCGAGCCAGCGCGCGTCGGGCAGCTGGTGGGCCTCCTCCTCGAACACGCGCACGAACAGCTCGCCGATGATCTTCCGCTTGCGCTCGGGGTCGCTCACGCCCGCCAACGCTCCCAGGAACCGGTCGGCGGCCTCCGCCACCACGAGGCGATACTCGCGGAACTCCTCCCGGATGCTCTGGACCTCCCCTTCGCGGAGCAGGCCGTTGTCGACGAAGATGCACACGAGCTGGTCGCCGATCGCGCGGTGCAGCAACGCTGCCGTCACGGACGAGTCGACGCCGCCGGACAGGCCGCAGATCACCGTGTCCGTCCCGACCAGGGCCCGGATGGCGGCCACGTGCTCCTCGATGAAGGAGCCAGGCGTCCAGTCGCCCACGGCGCCGCACACGCCCTTCACGAAGGCGGCGATGAGCTCCCTCCCCTTCGTGGTGTGCGTGACCTCGGGATGGAACTGCAGCCCGAAGGTCCGCTCGTCGTCGGAGACCATGCCGGCGATGATGCCGGACGAGCGAGCGGCGACACGGAAGCCCGGCGGCACCTCGTCCACGTGGTCACCGTGGCTCATCCAGACCTGGTCGCCGGCGACGAAGTCCGCGAACAGGGGACCCGGCCGGTCGGTCGGCTCGATCCGCGCCAGCCCGTACTCGCGAGAGGTGCCGCGCCCGAGGCGACCACCCCCGAGCTTGGCCAGGAGCTGCATGCCGTAGCAGACGCCGAGGACGGGCCGTCCGAAGGACAGCCACCGCTCGTCGAACGGGGGCGCGTCGGGGCCGAGCACGGAAGCCGGGCCGCCGGAGAGCACCAGCCCCATGACCTGATCGGGCAGGTGCTCGGGCGCCGGGTCGGTGCAGGGCCGGATCTCGCAGTACACACCCAGCTCGCGCACACGTCGCGCGATGAGCTGGGTGAACTGGCTGCCGAAGTCGAGGATCCACAGGGTCTGGTGCTGCACGCCGCCCCTCCTCCGCGACGGCCTGCCACACTCGCCCCGCGGGAGCTGCGGCTATCAGGGCGTGCGGGCCCGGGCCACACCCGAGGAGAACGCGCCACCCGTCAGGGCGTCCAGGTTCGCCGTGAGCTCGAGCAGCCGGAGCTCCTCCTTCACGCGACCCATCAGGTCCGTCTTCGGGTTGAGCAACCGCTCCACCTGGAGGCGACGACGCTCGAAGTACAGCCGCGTGACCTCGGAGAGCACCTTGTCGCGCAGCTTGACGATGTCCTGCGCCTCGTTGATCACGCGGATCTTCTCCGAGCTCATGACCAGCCGGTCGAGCTCCCAGTTGAGCTTGACCTTGTACTCCTGGGTCTGGCCCTGATCGGCGTCCTGGGCGACCGCGATCACCGGCACGCCCGCGACCGGCGACGCGCCGTCGGCGTCCTGGTACTCGAAGCCCTGGTCGTAGTCGTTGCGCAGCCGGTACTCGAGGGTGACCTCCGGGAGCGTGGCGAACGCGACGGACTGGGCGAGCCAGTGCGACACCTGGGTGGGGCTGGTGTTGCTGTACTCGTTGGCCCACATCTGGGTCTGCTGGACCGTGGGCTCCCCCGCGAACTGCGCCAGCACCTGGTCCACGTCCTGGAACGTGGTGACGGGGGCATCGCCGACCTCGACCTCGAGCGAGGTGTGGGAGCGGAGGCTCGCGAGGACCGGCTCGTCCAACCCGAGCACGCGGAGCTCCTCCACGCTGCCCAGCCGTCCGCGCTCGGTGCGGAGGTCCACGATGCGCTTGGCGGTGTCCTCCCCCACCATCGGGAGCGCAGCGAGCTCGGTCGTGCTCCCGTGGTTCAGGTCGAGGCGGGCCGCCGTCGCCGTCGCAGCGGTGGGGGTGGACGGGAGGTCGGCGAACGCGGGAGCGGCAGCCAACAGGGCGAGGAGCACGTTCATCTCGAACCTCCGGGGGTCGGATCCCACGACGACACGGCGCCGTTCGTCAAGGCGTCCAGGCGCGCCTCGAGCTCGAGGACGCGGAGCCTGCGCCGAACCAGGTCGACCAGCTCGGCGCCCTGGGTGTCCCGTTCTTCGGCCACCAGCCGCTGACGGGTGGTCCACATCTCGCTGATCTGCTCGGTCAGCTCGGTGCGGTAGAGGATGGAGCCGCGTCGGACGGCGGAGCCGAGCACGGCCGTGGTGGTGCCGTCGTCGACCACGACGTCGCCACCGACCACCAGGACCGACAGGTCGCTTCCGAAGCTGCCCGCGTCGAACGAGTTGGAGCGGCGCTGACGCCCCGGGCGCCACGTCATCGTCCCCTTCACCTGCCACCAGGTGTCGACGTTGTGCAGCGTCCAGGTGTCGACGTCCCAGTCGTCGCCCACGTCCTGGTTCCATTGCCCCTGGAGCGTCAGCTCGGGGAGCATGGCCGCGACCCAGCGCCGCCCCGTGTGAGCGTTCAGCTCCCGCCGCCCGAGGCTGAGGTCGAGCAGCACGCCCAACGGGATCCAGTCCACGAGCTGGACCTGCGGCGGCTTGACCACCTCCGGCACCGGATCGAGGCGATACAGGCCGGAGGCCGCCGCCAGCAGCACCAGGCCGTCGCGCACCTCGATGTCCCAGCTCTCGTCGAGCTCGTCGACCCCCAGCGCCAACGAGGTCCAGGTCCTGCCCCCGTCCGCCGACTGCCACGGACCCGCGGCCGACGCGGCGAGCAGCGTCTTCGACGGCGTCCGGGCGAGGCTCGTCGCCCGCGGGACGGGACCGCCCGTGGACGGGGTGGCAGGGCCGACGGCGGGCTCTGCGAGCCGCCACACGGTGTCCTCGGTCCCGATCGCCAGGGCCGTCCCCTCACCGGTCGGGCGAGCGGCGTAGACCTCTCCCGGCCACGCGGACGACAGCTCCCAGTCGAGCCGGTCGGTGGTCCAGAACAACCCGTCCACCGTGGAGACCCACAGGGGACCGTCCAGGGTCAGATCCGTGACCCGCCGTCCCTCCAGGGCGTCGACCCGCTGCCAGCGCCGCAGATCACTCGACAACAGCAGGCCGTCGGTGAGGCCCACCGCGTACGTTCCGTCCTCGAGCTCCGCGAACGCCGTCACCGCCTGCTCGAGCACCAGCTCCCAGCTCGCGCCCAGATCCTCGCTCACCCTCAGCCCGTCCGCGCGCGCCGAGAGGAGGAGTCCGAGCTGTGTGAAGCCCACCCGCGGTCGGGCGCGATCCCGCTCCCCGCCGATCACGGCCTCCTGCTCCAGGAACCAGGCGCCCGCGTCGAGCTCGGACTGCACCTCCGAGACGGCCTGCGCCGCGAGCTGACGAGCCTGCTCGGCGGCGTCCTGGACCGCCTGCTCGAGCGCCTCCTCGTCGAGGTACCCGTTGTCCTCGTAGGCCGACTCGGACGGCGAGTCCACCTGGGAGACGAGCTCCTGGACCCGGGCCTGGATCTGGAGCATGACCTCCTCGTCGCGCGACGAGAGCGCCAGCCCGGCCAGCACCTTGCGCCACCCCGCCCCCGCGTCCACCGACACCCACACCGATCCATCGAGGGCAGCCGCCGCCAGGATGTCGGCCCTCTGGAGGTGGATGGTGGCGTCCGAGACACGGTCGAGCCCGTCCGGTCCGATCGGCGTCCAGGTGCGCCCCGCGGCCAGATCCATCGGGAGCGCCGGCGGGACGGGCACCACTTCCGGGAGCGACGGCGAGATCTCGTCGGACGCCTCACCCGCGCTGGCTCCGAACGGGACCTCGGTCGCCGAGCCGAGGTCGGGTAGCTCCGACGGCGGCTCCTGGGCCCACACGATGGACGCGGTCAGGAAGAGCACCCGCGGACTCTACCCTGCGAGGGCCCACGGCAGGTTACGCGGACGGCGATGCTGGTGTTCGAGGCCGCCGCACGCGCGATCCGAAGTGGCCAGAAGGCCGCGCTGGCCACGGTGATCGGGGTGGGTGGGAGCACGCCGCGATCGCCGGGCGCCCGGATTCTGATCCTGGCGGACGGGGAGACCGTGGGCACTCTCGGTGGCGGAGCGCTGGAGCACCACGTCACCGCCGTGGGCGTCCAGCTGGCGCGCGAGGGTGGCTGCCGACGCCTGGACCTGCACCTCGTGCGCGACCTCGGCATGTGCTGCGGTGGGCGGATGGAGATCTACGTGGAGGCGCTGACGGTGCGCGAACCCCTGGTGATGTACGGAGCGGGGCACGTCGCGGCCGCCGTGGCACCGATGCTGGTGGCCCTGGACTACGACGTGACCGTCGTGGACGACCGTCCCGAGCTGCTGACCCCCGAGCGCTTCGCCGGGTGCACCCTCGTGGATGGCGACGCGCGCCTGCACGCCCGGGATCTGCCCGACGACCCCCGCCGGCACGTCCTGATCGTGACCCACGATCACGCGCTGGACCAGGATCTGGGCGAGGTGCTGCTGCCGCGCCCCCTCGCCTGGATCGGCATGATCGGCAGCCGGGGCAAGCTGGCGCGCTTCTTCGTGCGGTGGCGCGCTGCGGGGCTCGACGAGGCGCTGTTCGGCAGGCTCTGCGCTCCCGTGGGGCTCGATCTGGGGGCGGAGACGCCGACGGAGATCGCGGTGGCCATCGCGGCCGAGCTCGTACGGGTCCGACGCCAGGCCGACCGGCCGCCCGTGCCGCTGTCCTCCCTGCCCATCGACGCCCGCGGTGGCGACGGCACCGCTCGCCCACCCTGCTGGCCCGATCCACCCGTCAGGCCGCGTCGAGACCCAGCCGATCCCGAATGAGCGCCAGCAGCGCGTCCAGCTGCAGCGGCTTCTCGATGAACCCGTCGAACGGCTCGTCCCGCAGGCGGCGATCGACCTCCTGGTCCCGGTAGGCCGTGCACGCGACGACCGGGATGTGACGGGTCTCCGGATCGTCTCGGAGCGTACGATGGACCTCGAAGCCGTCCATGTCCGGCATCATCAGGTCCATCAGGATCAGGTCCGGCTTGAAGCGCGCGACCGTGAACCCGGCCTGGAAGCCGCTGTCCGCCACCTCGACCTCGAGGTCACCCTTCATCCGGAGGTACTCGCGGACGAGATCGGAGAAGTCACGCTCGTCGTCGACGACCAGCACCTTCTTCCGGCTGGAGCCCGACGCCGTGAGCTCCGCCGCGATGGGGTAGTCGTTGGTCCGGGCGAACGCGATCACGTCGTTGTGCGCGATTCGGCGATGTCCACCTGGCGTCCGGTGGGCACGGAGCAGGCCGGAGTTGACCCAGTTCACCACGGTCGGCAGAGACACCCCGAGGAACTTCGCGACCTGGTAGGTCGTGTAGTACACGGGTCCCTGCATGGGCGTCTTCTTCCGGGCCATCGGCGGTCGAGTGTACCCAGTTCGTGAACACTTGTCCGAAACCGACCGATCCTCGGCGTCCGCCGCGGTACGCGATCGTTGCCCTCAGGGAGAAGGATCGGTGCCCTCGTCGAACGCCTCCGCCACCGCCTCGAGCTCCCTCGTGAGGCGTTCGGCGTTGCGGGCGACGACCTCGAGGCTGCGGCGCTGATCGGCGTTGAGCTCGCCGTACACACCCTCGAGGAGCAGCTCCGCGCGCCCCAGGATGACGGCCAGGGGCGACCGGAGGTCGTGGCGGAGCTTCCGTCGGAGCTCCTCGCGCGTCACGGGGCTTCGCTCCGAGCGAACGGACCAGGTGCGAACGGCGCCGGTGGCGACCCGCTCAGTCCAGGATCCGGAACCGGAAGAAGGTCTCGCCGATGATGACCTCTTCGCCACCGAAGAGGCGTCGCTCGGTGATCAGCTCGCCGTTGACCAGCGTGCCGTTCGCGGACTTGTTGTCCTCGATGTAGAAGTTGGGGCCCCGGCGGTACAGCTTGCAGTGGTACCGGCTGACCTTGCTGTCGTTCTTCACCTGGACGTCGTTGTCGCGGCCACGCCCGAGCGACAGGATCTCGCCCGTGAACGGGTAGATCTGCTCTTCGGCGGTGCCCTCCTGGTACAGCAGGACGGCGCGGCGGGGCTTCTCCTCCTTGCCCGCACCCTCGTCGAGCTGGATGTCCTCCTCGTCGCCGAGCAGGTCCAGGTCGTCGACCTCGAAGCCGTCGCCGCGGGCCTCCTCGAACACCACGTCGGAGTCCGGCTCGGCGATGTCCACGGGCTCGTCGTCGATGAGGACCTCGGGCTCCGGCTCGGGCGCGCGGTGGCGCTCCGCCATCATCGGCGTGGCAGCGGGGGCCGGCGTGGCGGAGAAGTTGTCGTCGTCGTCGTCGTCCGCGCCGAGCGACTCGTCCACGGGCTCCGAGTCGTCGAACCCGATCTCGGGCTCCTCGACATCGATCTCGGGTCCGGGAGCGGGGCCCACGCCGTCGTCGTATCCGGACTCCTCGGCCAGACGGTTCCACAGGCCGAGCGCCTCCTGGAACCGCGTCCGCTCGTTGTCGAGGTCGGCCACGCGGGCGTCCGTCGTGTCGACGACGGACTTGAACTCGGAGGACTCGGCCTCGAAGTCCGCCTGGGACAGGTCGCCGATCGCCAGCCGAAGCTCGAACTCCTCGAGCTTGAACTGGCTCTCCTTGGCCGAGTCGAGCGCCTTGTCGCGAGACGTCTGCAGCTCCCCGATCACCTGCTCGATCTGGGACACGAGCGGCATGATCTCGGAGGCCACCTCGCGGCACTTCTCCTCGTTGTCCTTGATCACCTTGCCGACGACGGCAGCGGCGAACTTCCGGGACTGATCCTTCGCCTTGGCGATGAAGCCCTGGTACTTCTCGAACTGATTGACGCGGTCGGTGAACGTCCGCAGCAGCTCGGCCTTGTCCATCTGATTCGAGCTCCCCTCGGTCCGGCGGAGCCTACTGCTACCGAGACGAAGGCTCCGGGTCAAGGCCGCCGGCTCGTTCCACGCGAGTCACTCCCACCGATCGGCCGTCGGCGGCGCAGCTTCGCCAGGGGGATCGCGTGTTCGGAGGGCTCTGCGAGCCACGTCGCGACGGCGCGCGGCGGCGCTTCGGTCCTTCAGAGGAGGACGTCGTCGTCCAGGTAGTTGTCGAAGCGCGTGAACTGTCCCTGGAAGGCCAGCTTGACCGTCCCCGTGGGCCCGTTCCGCTGCTTGGCGATGATGACCTCGGCGAGGCCTTTGTCCAACGACTCGGGGTTGTAGTAGTCGTCCCGGTAGATGAACAGGATCACATCGGCGTCCTGCTCGATGGCGCCCGACTCGCGCAGATCCGAGACCAGCGGTCGCTTGTCCTGGCGGGATTCCACACCCCGGTTCAGCTGGGACAACGCGATCACCGCGCAATCCAGGTCCTTGGCCAGCCCCTTCAGCCCGCGGGATATCGCGCTGATCTGCTGCTCCCGGGGCGCGCGGGGGTCGTCTCCGCGCATCAGCTGGAGGTAGTCGATGACGATCAGGGCGAGCTCGGGCTGCTCCGTCTTGAGCCTGCGCGCGCGGGCGCGCACGTCGATGATGGAGAGGTTCGGCGTGTCGTCGATGTGGATGCGGGCCTTCCGGAGGTACTCCGAGGCGTCCAGGAAGCGCTCCCAGTCGTCGGTGCCGAGGGTGCCCGTCCGCACCCTCCCGGCGTCCACGAGGCCGTGGCAGCACAGCATGCGGGTGACGAGCTGGCCGCGGCTCATCTCGAGCGAGAAGATGCCGACCGGCACGTTCTCCATCAGGGCCACGTTCTGCGCCACGTTCAGCGCGAGCGCGGTCTTCCCCATCGCAGGTCGAGCCGCGAGGATCAGCAGGTCGGTGCCATGGAGGCCCGCCAGCTTCTTGTCGAGGTCCGCGAACCCGGTCGTCTTGCCGGTCGTCGTCCCGCCGTGCTCCGCCAGCTTCTCGATGCGGACGAGCTCGCGATCGACGATCTCGCTGACCTGGTTCCAGGTCCTGGCGCTCCCACCCTGCCCCAGGAGCGCCACCTCCTTCGCCGCTTGATCGAGCAGCGTGGAGACGTCCTCGGGTTGGTCCCAGGCACGGTTGGCGACGTCCACCGAGACCCGGATCAGCTCGCGCAGCGCGGCTTTCTCACGGACGATCTCGGCGTAGTGCACGAGGTTGGCGGTCGAGGGGGCGTGCTCCGGCAGCTCGGCGACGTACCCGGCGCCGCCGAACCGATCGGGCTGCCCTCCCCGCAGGATGCGCTCCGAGACGGTGACCAGATCGATCGACTCGGCTCGGGAGCGCATCTCGACAAGCAGCTTGAACAGCTGCCCGTGCTCGGGCCGGTAGAAGTCGTCCGGACGAACGACGTCACCGACCCGATCGAGGTTGTCGGGGGCCGTCATCAACCCCCCGAGGAGGGCCCGCTCGGCCTCGACGGCCTGCGGATACGGCCGCTCGACGTTCATCAGGCCCGGATCACGTACACCCGCACGCTCGCGGTCACGTCGCGATGCAGGCGAACGGGGACCGTGAACAGGCCGATGTTCTTGATCGGCTCGTCGATCTGGATCGCACGACGATCGACCTCGATGCCCTCGGCGGACAGCGCGTCGGCCACGTCGCGGTTGGTGACCGCGCCGAAGAGCCGATCGTCCTCGCCGGTCTCCCGGCGGATCGAGATGGCCGTCCCCTCGAGGCGGGCCTGGAGCTCCTTGGCCTGGGCGAGGTTCTTGCGGCGGATGGCGTCGGCCACGCGCTTCTGGTGCTCGACCTGGTGGATGGAGCCCTCGGTCGCGGGGATCGCGAGGCCGCGGGGGATGAGGAAGTTCCGGCCGTACCCGGGCTTGACGTTGACGATGTCGCCGGCGTCACCGAGGTTCGTGACCTCGGACTTCAGGATCACGCGCATGGAAACCTCCCTAGGCCCGGTCCGACCGGTCGCGGTCGGAAGAGCTGCTGCTGCTGCTGCTGTTGCTGCTCAGGTCGTCGTCGTCGTCGTCGTCGACGAAGTCGTCGTCGTCGTCACCCAGACCGAGCGCGGCCTCGGCGGCGCGGCGGCGCTGCTCTTCCTCGCGCTGGGCGCGCTGGATGGCGGCCTGCTCGATGCGGGTCTCGACGTCCACGTCGGTGCCCTGGCGGACGGTCATGAAGCGCATCACCGGCTCCTCGTTCCGGATGCGGCGCTCGACCTCGGCGACGAGCTCGGCGGGCGCGAGGAACAGGAGGCGCAGGTAGTGGCCCTTCTGCTGCTTGGCGATGGGGTACGCGAGCTTGCGCTTGCCCCAGTCCTCGCGGTCGAGGACGTTGCCGCCGTTGCCGCTGACGATGGCCTCGATCTTCTCGGCGATCGCGAAGACCGCGGAATCCTCGATGTCCGGCCGGACGATGATGATGGTCTCGTATTCGTGGGAAAGCACGGAGCTCCCTCCGGTGTCAGGATGTTCTGGAAAGGGTGTCGGGCGACGTCAGCTCGCCTTGCCGGCCTGGGGGCCGGTGGCGGGAGCAGGGCGTGGCCTCGCGTTGACCTGGTTCATGGCGCGGTCGACGCCCAGGCGGGCGACGAGCACGACCGTGTCGGCGGCCTCGTCCACCAGCTCGGGCAGACGGGCCTCCTCATCGCTCGTGAAGTTGGCGAGCACGTAGTCCGCGGTGTCCCAGCCCGGCGGGGGTCGCCCCACACCGAACCGGACGCGGACGAACCCGCCGCCTCCGAGCTTCTCCTGCAGGTCACGCAGGCCGTTGTGGCCACCATGACCTCCCCCCTTCTTCACGCGGACGTCCCCGAACGGAAGGTCCACGTCGTCGTGCACCACGACGATGTCCTCGGTGCGGACCTTGTAGTAGCCGCGCAGCGAGGCCGCGGGCTGGCCCGAGAGGTTCATGAAGCCCTGGGGCTTGGCGAGCACCACCTGGTCGTCCACCTCGGGCACCCGAACCGAGTCGACCAACGCGCCGAGCTGCTTGCGCTCGACCCGCCCGCCGACCCGCTCCGCCAGGCGGTCCACCACGAGGAACCCGGCGTTGTGCCGCGTCCGCTCGTAGCGCCGTCCCGGGTTGCCGAGGCCGATGACGAGGTGCATCTACCCGACCTACTTGTCGCCGCCGGCTTCCTTCTGGACCTTTCCGACGCAGGACAGGACCGGGAAGTCGGCGTCGTACACGATCTCGATCCCCTCGCCCGCGACCACCTGGGACACGCGGATCACGTCCTGCACGTCGAGGTGGGAGACGTCGACCTCGATCCCCTTGGGGATGCGGTCGTACTTGCAGCGCACCCACACGTCCCGACGGATGGTCCGCAGCTTGCCGCCGATGAGCGCGCCCTTCGGACGGCCCACGGGGACGAGCGGGACGCGAACCGAGATGTCGTGCTCGGGCACGGCGTACAGGTCGACGTGCAGCAGCGCGCGGCTCACCGGGTGCCGCTGGACCTCGCGGACCATGCAGGACACGGGGGCGCCGTCGCCGATCTTCACACCGACGACCGTGTTGCGGTCACCGGTCTGCTTGAAGATGTCGAGCAGCCGGCTCGGGTCGAGCGACACCGGCGTGGCCGCGTGCTGCGGCCCATAGACCACCGCCGGGATCGAGCCAGCGGCGCGAGCCTTGCGCGCAGGGCCCTTGCGGGTCGTGGCGCGCGGCGTCGCTTCGAGCGTCAAGTCCATGATTCCACCTCGGATCCTGACCGGCTCACGCTTCGTTGCACGCCGACAGGACCGTGGACAGCAGGCGGATCGAGCCACCCACTGTCCCCTGGACTGGGGCGGGCTCACCTCTGCGGGGGCCGGGACAGAACCATGACGATCCGGAGCACCGGATCACTTGTGTTGATCCCCCCGGCCGAAGCCGAGGGACCCCCGAGCGGACCCGGGAGCGAACGTTAGCCGGCCGGGACTATCCGGTCCGCGGCACGCCCGCAAGCGCGCTGCCCACGCGCCCCTTCACGCCTCGTCGTGCGGCAGGAACAGGCGCGAGATCGAGTCGTTGAAGTGGATGGCGCGGATGGCCTCCGCGAACAACGGCGCGACGGAGAGGACCTCGATCTTCGCGCAGCGGCGCGCCTGCTCCGAGAGCGGGATGGTGTCGGTCACGATGAGCTTGTCGAAGTCCGACTCCTGGACGCGCGACACCGCGGGCCCCGAGAGCACGGGGTGGGTGGACAGACCGTAGATGGCGCGAGCGCCAGCGGCCTTGAGCGCCGAGCAGCCCTTCGTCAGCGTCCCCGCCGTGTCCACCATGTCGTCGACGACGATGGCGACGCGGTCCTTCACGTCACCGACGATGTGGTGGACCTCGGCCTCGTTGGGTGCCGACCGCCGCTTGTCGAGCACCGCCAGGCCCGCGCCGAGCCGACGCGCGTACGACCGGGCGCGCTCCACGCCACCGGCGTCCGGCGAGACGATGACGGTCTCGGTCGGGTCGGCGGTGACCAGGTTCTCCTTGAGGTACTGGTAGAGGACGGGCAGGGCGTACAGGTTGTCGACGGGCACGTCGAAGAAGCCCTGGATCTGCCCGGCGTGCAGGTCCATCGTCAGCACCCGCTCGACGCCGGCCGTCTGGATCAGCTCCGCGACGAGCTTGGCCGTGATCGGCGCCCGAGGCTGCACCTTCCGGTCCTGCCGCGCATACCCGAAGTACGGCATGACCGCGGTGACGCGACCCGCCGAGCTGCGTCGGCAGGCCTCCGCCATGATCAGCAGCTCCATCAGGTTGTCGTTCGCCGGCGCACAGGTGGACTGCACCAGGAACACGTCTCGCCCGCGGACGTTGGCCTCGATCTCCACGCGGATCTCGCCGTCGGAGAACCGCGACACGACCGAACTGGCGATCGGTTGCCGGAGGTAGTGGGCCATCTTCTTGGCAACCGCCGGGCTGGCGTTACCGGTGAACAGCATCATCTCGCCAACCATCGCGCCCTCCGAACACCGAGCATTGGGGCGGCAGGATTCGAACCTGCGGGTGCCGGAGTCAAAGTCCGGTGCCTTACCGCTTGGCGACGCCCCAGCGACACCCCCCGACTAACCCGTCGGACCCCACCCGCACGCCCCCGGTCGGCCTCAGACGACGGGCGGGGCGCGCAGCTTCCGGATGGCGGCCCGCAGACCCTCGACGGTCAGCTCGTACATCGGGAAGACGGCTCCGATGGCCTCGACCGTGGGGTGCTGCCACCAGCGCTTCGGGTCGGGGTTGAGCCACACCGAGCCCGGAGCGGCCGACCGGACCCGCTTGAGCCAGTCGATCCCGCTGGGTGTGTCGTTGCCGGGCCACGAATACGGAGAGAACAGCTCGTAGGGCGCCATCGACGCGTCCCCCACGAGGATCAGGCGGTGGCGGGGCCCGAAGCCCGCGAGCACCTTCTCCGTGGCCACCCGCTCCCGCTCGCCGTCACCCTCGTAGAGCCAGCCGTAGACGCAGTTGTGGAACTGGTAGCTCTTGAAGCTCTTGAAGCCGCGCGTGCGCGACGCGGCGCTGAACAAGCGCGACACGAGCTCGTAGTGGGGTGCCATGGAGCCGCCGGCGTCCATCATCAGGACCAGGTGGACCTGGTTGACCCTCGCGCGGTGCTCGACGATCTCGATGTCGCCAGCGTTGTCGGCGGTGCGCCGGATCGTCCCCTTCAGGTCGAGCTCGAGGTCGCCCTCGCGGATGAGCGTCCGCAGCAACCGCAGGGACACCTCGAGGTCGCGGATGTCGATCGTGCGGTCGGTCCGGTACTCCTCCCAGCGACGATCGGACGCCACCTGGATCGCCGACCGCCCTCCCCCGCTCCCGCCGACGCGGATCCCACGCGACGCGCGACCGCTGTTCCCGAAGGGGCTGGTGCCGCCCGTGCCGACCCAGCGGCTGCCGCCCTCGTGGCGCTCCTTCTGCTCGGCGATCCGCTTCAGCAGCTCCTTCCAGAGGTCCTCGTCGCGGATGCCCGGATCGACGCGCTCTCCCTCCGCACCGACCGCGTCCCTCACCCATGCCTCGATGCGCTCCCGCGTCTCCTCGTCCAGGACGGCACCGCCGAAGGTCTGCGCGAACGCGAGGTCGTACCGATCGAAGTCCGCCTCGGTGCGGCACAGGATCGCCCGCCCGATCGCGTGCAGCTCGTCGGGCGCGCCGATGAGGTCCGACCGCAGCGCGTCCATGAAGGTCGTCCACTCCCCGAGGCCGACGGGGACGCCCTGGCTGCGCAGGTTCACGAGGAAGTCCAGGAACATCAGGCCCCCGTCAGGCGGAGTCGGTCGGCGTCGGACACCGGGATCGGGCCGCAGACCGGCACGGGCATGCCCGACGAGCGGTGGTCCCGGTGCTGGCGGACCCACGGCGTCAGGTCCATCACGCCGATCACCCAGTCGTGGGTGAAGGCGTGCAGCGCCTGATCGCGGAGCGAGAACCGAGGCGTCTGCCACGGCAGCGGATCGCCGTTGGGGTCGACCTCGCCGTGCCAGGTCACGAGCACGCCGGCGTATCGGGTCGCGAGCCGGAAGGCCGCCGCGGACGCGTAGACGCTCGGCACGTTCTCCGCGAGGACGCTCGACCGCAGCATGGCGTCGAAGCCCGCGCGCGACATCCGCACACCGAGGATGCGCTCGCGTCCCGCCAACCGTCCCCAGTCCGTGCGCGCGAGCAGCGCCGGCAACGACAGGCGGAGGCGGGTGGTGAGGTCGAGGCGCCAGGCTCGGCAGTGTGGGCTGCCCATGCCGTGCGCGAGCAGATCGTCGGCGACCTCCTCGCCGTGGGCCTGGAACCCGAGCACCTCCTCGCCGATCGTGCAGCCGAGCAACGGCCGTCCGCCCGGGGCCTCGAGGCCCGCCGTGCGGTCCTGTGGCGCCCAGACGACCGCGCTCACGCGCTGGACCGGCGCGGCGCGTTCAGATCGGCCTCCTGCTTCAGGAGCACGCCGAGGAACGGGTCCTCCGAGCGCACGCGCTCCGGATCGAGGCCCGCGTGGACCAGGACCGTCAGCCAGTCCACGAGCTCGCTCGTGCTGGGCTTCTTGCGCAGCCCCTGCCGCCGACGGAGCCCGAGGAAGCGATCGAGGGCCGCGTCCAGCAGCGCCTGATCGAGGTCCGGGTGGTGGACGCGCACGATGCGCTCCAGTTGCTCCCGGTCCGGGAAGGAGATGTAGTGGAACACGCACCGACGAAGGAAGGCATCGGGGAGCTCCTTCTCGGCGTTCGAGGTGATGATGGTGATCGGGCGGTGCTTCGCGCGCACCGTCTCGTCGAGCTCGGCGATGTGGAACGCCATCTCGTCCAGCTCGCGCAGCAGGTCGTTGGGGAACTCCACGTCGGCCTTGTCGATCTCGTCGATCAACACGACCGTCTGTTCCTCGGCGGTGAACGCGCGACCGAGCGGCCCCATCCGGATGTACTGCCGGATGTCGCTCACGTCGGAGCCGCCGAAGCGGCTGTCGTTGAGCCGCTGGACGACGTCGTAGGTGTAGAGCCCGTCGACGGCCTTGGTCGTGGACTTCACGTGCCAGGTGACGAGGGGGTGGCCGAGCGCCTCCGCCACGGCGGTCGCGAGCAGCGTCTTGCCCGTCCCCGGTTCGCCCTTCACCAGCAGCGGTCGCCGCAGGGCGATGGCGGCGTCCACCACCTGACGCAGGCCGTCGTCCACGATGTACCCGCTGGTGCCCTCGAACCGCGCGAACCCCATCCGACCTCCCGCTGACCCGTATCACCTCGCGGAAGGGCGAGCGCCGAGCGCCTCCCGGCGCGCCACGTGTTATTCCGCGCCTGGCTCGGGATGGTTCCGGGCCGAACACCGCCGTGGTGCCCGCCGGACGGGACCCCGGAGACAGCCGTGAACGCCCGGGCGCTGACTCGGGCAAGGCAGGGACGAGGTCGCCGACGCATCGGAACACCGATCGAAAGGCGAGGAACGACGGGCGGAGAACCCCAGGCGGAGCGAGGACCACGACGGTGGGTCCGACGATCCGCGGAGCATCGACAACTTGGAAACCAATCTAGCGGTACTGATCGACTTCGAGAACATCGCAGCAGGCACGGAGAAGGAGGGGCTCGGACGCTTCGACGTCGAGAGCCTGATCCAGCGGGTGAAGGACAAGGGGCGGATCCTGGTCGCCCGGTCCTACGGCGACTGGGGGCGGTTCAGCCGCTTCAAGCAGGCGCTCCTCACGTCGAACGTGACGATGATGGAGCTGACCTCCCACGGCATGCAGGACAAGAACCGCGCGGACATCGCGATGGTGGTGGACGCGCTGGAGCTGGCGTTCACCCGCGCGTACGTCGACACCTTCGTGGTGGTGAGCGGCGACAGTGACTTCACCCCGCTCGTGCTCAAGATGCGCGAGCTGAACAAGCGCGTCATCGGCATCGGTACGCGCAAGAGCACGTCTCGCCTGCTCATCCAGGCGTGCGACGAGTTCATCTTCTACGACACCATCGTCCAGCCCAAGCAGAAGCGGACGGCGACGCGCAAGGTGGCCGGCCGCCAGAACTCCGAGGTCGCCCAGGCCTTCGAGCTGCTCGAGGAGGCGCTGGACGGCCTGCAGCGCGAGAACCCCGATCCGCCCCACGGCAGCCTGGTGAAGTCGGCGATCCTCCGCAAGACGCCGGACTTCAGCGAGTCCGACCTCGGGTTCAACTCCTTCGCCCGCTTCCTGGAGGCGGCGCAGGAGGCCGGTCTGGTGCGGATCATCCGCGACACCAAGTCCGGCGGGTACCGCGTCGACGCGCTGGAGGACGAAGAGGAGCCGACCCGCGCCCCGGTCGCCGAGGTCGAGCCCGGCGCGAACTGGGTCGACGAGTACATGCCGAGCGGCGTGGACCTGTTCACCGACGTGCTCGCCAAGGCCGGCCACGTCGTCGTGTCCGCTGCCACCCGTCTCGCCGTCCTCGAGGCGCTCGAGCAGGTGGTCGAGGAGCGCGACCAGAAGCGGCGCAAGACCACGCTCCAGTTCGTCCGCGAGGACATGCGCAAGAAGCTCCGCCGCACGCATCCCGACCTGCCGAACGAGGTGCTGCGCTCGATCCTGGACGGGCTCCTCAGCAGTGGCGAGCTGATCCACCGAGACGGCACGGCGATCCGCTCCGCGACCGCTCCCTTCACGCTGCAGAAGAACGCCGAGGGCCTCAACGAGACCCTGATCCGCGTGTACCTGGCGCACCTGCGCGAGGCCGGCGTGGACCTGTCGGACACGGGCCGCCTGGCGGAGCTGCTCTACGGTGACGCCGACCGTCGCCGCGCGATCGAGGAGACGCTCGCCTGGCTCGTGACGGAAGGCGACCGCGAGGATCTGGACCTGGATCTCGACGACCTGCTGTCCGTCGACGCGCGTCCCGAGCCCGAGCCGGAGACCGACGGCCCGAGCTTCGACATCGACGCCGTGCTGGAGCCGGTGATCGAGGACGCGCCCGCCGAGGAGGAGCCGCGCAAGCGTCGCCGCACCCGGAAGAAGTCGGACGCCGCCGACGAGGCGCCCTCGGTGGAGGCGAAGGTGGAGCCCGAGCCGGCCCCCGCGCCCGCTGCCGAGGACAAGCCGAAGGTCAAGCGGTCGACGACCCGGTCGCGCAAGAAGGTCGAGCCCGCCGAGGCCCCGGCCGAGCCTGCCGACGACCTCGACCTCGACCTCGACGCGCTCCTCGAGCCCGCGCCGAAGAAGAAGTCGACGAAGAAGTAGCCTCGAGCTCAGCCGTTCGACGCCGTGGTGCGGGGCTCCGACGCGAGCCTCGCCCACAGCGGACCGAACGTCAGGCCGTGCAGCACGATCACGTCCCCCATCGGGTTGTCGGCGAGCTGCTCCAACCTCGGGTCGAGGTGGACGACCACGTCTGCGACCCCGAGTGACCGAGACAGGCGGCGGGCCGTGCGCTCGTCGCCGAACGCATGGGACGCGAGGATGGCGAAGCCCGACGACGACGGGCTCGCATCCAGGATCGGCACGATCGGCCCCGAGTCCACGTCCACCGGACCACGCCAGCCACTCCCCCACTCGCTGGCCCAGCCGAAGCCGAGCAGCGAGTGCCCGAGCTCGGTCCGCGCCCGCTCGTACTGGTCCCTCGCGAGCTCCGCGTCGAGCACGAGCAGGTTGGTGGCCACGAGCCACACGGTCGAGCCCTCCGGCCCGTCCAGCATCCGGCCGTCCCAGGTGTACGAGCTGCCGAGCATGCCCGTCTCGGGCTCCACCAGCGCGCGCCGCGCATCCACCAGGAAGTCGTCGAGCAGCGCCTGGTGATCGGTGCCGTCGAGCACGTCGGCGGCCCGGATCGCCACCAGCGCGTTGGTCACGCAGAACAGCCAGGCCTCGTCGGGGTAGCTCTCGGGCAGGCCCGCTGGGCTCCGCTCGAACATCGCCTCCATCTCGACCACGCGTTCCCGATGGATCCGCGCGGCGACCTCGTCCTCGCTCACCAGGCGCCTCGCCGCCGCGACCAGGGCGATCTCGCCATCCACGAACAGCGATCGGCCAGCCGGATCGCGGAACGGGCGCGCATGGACGTAGGGAAGCAGGAAGCGAGCCTGCCCTGCGGCGGCCTCCTCGCTCACCAGCTCGTCCAGCAGACGATCGATGGTCGCCAGGCGCTCCTCCGCCCGCTCGGGGTGGGCCAGGGCGTCGTCGGCCAGCGCAAGCGCCAGGAAGGTCCGCCTCATGAAGTCCCACTCCGGGTTGAACCCGCGGAGCTCGTCGACCGAGTCGCGCCAGGCGTCGGCGTCCGCGAGCAGCGCGACCTGCTCCGACAGCAGCTGCTCGGCCCGCTCCTCGTCGTCGGGTCGAGACAACGCGAAGCCGCCGGCGGCGATGGCCCCCAACAGCGCGATCCGCCCCGCAGCCGTCATCAACGTCCGCCCACGGCTCCGTCCACGCCCCATCGCTCACCTCCTGTGTGGTCATCACCCCCGCACCGCGTGACCAACCCCCAGGTGGTGTGCAGATTCGGTGCAACGGCCACCTCGGAGGTCCCGTGTCCTGGTTCTCCCGCCTGTACGACCCCCTGCTCGCCCCGGCGGAACGCCTCGTGTTCGCCGTCCGACGCCGGGAGCTGCTCGCGGCGACGAGCGGGCGCGTGCTGGAGCTCGGCGCGGGCACGGGAGCCAACCTCCCGCACTACCCCGCCGACGTCGATCTCGTACTGACCGAGCCCGACGACGGAATGCGCTCCCTGCTCGTCCCCCGGGCCGAGCGTCGTCCGATGACGGAGGTCCACGACGCGCGCGGCGAGTCGCTCCCCTTCCCTGACGCGTCGTTCGACGTGGTCGTGGCGACGCTCGTGCTGTGCTCCGTGCGCGATCCCGCTCGGGTCGTCTCGGAGGTCCGCCGGGTGCTCCGTGACGACGGGCGCTTCCTGTTCCTCGAGCACGTCGCGAGCGAGGGTTGGCGAGGCTCGCTCCAGCGCGGGCTCGATCCCGCCTGGCAGGCGATCGCGGGCCACTGCCACCTCCACCGCGACCCGCTTCCGGTCCTGGCGGAGGGAGGGTTCGAGGTGCACGACGCGCGCGTGGAGCGGCCCTGGGTCGTTCCGCCCTTCCTCCAGCCCATCCTGTCGGGCGTCGCGCGGCCCGGCCTCAGAGGCGGTCGGTGACGTCCATGAGGTAGAGGAAGCGCCAGTTCGCGCCGCTGCTCGGCAGCGCGGTGAACGCCACCACGGTCTTGCCGCCCGCCTGCGCGATCGCCGGCTCGGCGCACGCGGTGAACTGGGTCGGCACCTCGACCGTCTTCGAGCCGTCGACCTTGGTCAGCACGACGCGATCGCCCTTGACCGGATCGTTCCAGGTGTACGCCAGCCACTGCCCGTCCGGGCTCAGGGCGGGCCGCCCCCGCACCGGCAGGCGAACGTCCTTGGCCAGGACCCGCTTGGCCCCGTTGGCCACTGCCACGAGGTCCCAGTGATCCTCACCGCGACCGCCGTCGAAGTACGCCACGTACCCATCCGCGGCATAGGTCGGACGGGTCTGGTCGCCCGTCCCCCCCGCGACCGCCGTCTCCGCGCCGCCCGGCACCGCGGGGATCTCGTACACGTCCTCACCGCCGTCGTGCTTGCGCGTGTAGAGGATCTTGCTGCCATCGGCGTTGAACTGCGGGAACATCTCGGCCGCGTTCGTCTCCGTCAGCTGGATGTTCTTCGAGGTCTGGACGTCGCGGATGCGGATGTCGCCATTGCCCGTCTGGTCCGCCACGAAGACGATCTTCTTGGCGTCCGCCGAGAAGGACGGGAAGGTGAGATCACCCGGGATCTCGCTCGTGGAGATGAGCTCGCTCGGCGAGCCGCCGGTCGACCGGTGGTAGTAGATCCGGAAGTTCCCGCCCTGGTTGCTGGCCTCGAAGAGGACGTACCCCTCCTTGCCCCAGCTCGGGTTCAGGACGACCTGCCCGGACCCACCGAACGCGGAACCGCCCCCGGGGAGCGCGACCCGGACGGCGTCCTTGGCCGCCATGTCCCCGCTCACCTCGGCTACGTACATGTCGACGCCGGCGCCGTCGTACTTGTTGACCTCGAACGCGACGTAACGGCCATCCATCGACCACGTCGGATTCTGGGCGTGGCCCTCCCCGGAGAAGCGGACCTGACCAGCCAGGGCATCGGACCACAGGGGGAGCATCAGGAGGAAACTCATCCGACCATCTCCGTATCGAAACCACGTGCGTTGCGAGCGAGGGACCCGCTTCCGCCAACCCTCGAGCGCTGGCGGCATTCCACAGCCCGGATCCGCGAGCGACGAATCACCATCGTCATCCCTTGAACCGGGGCACCATCGGCACGATGCCGACGCGCAACCCCACCTGGTAATAGCTTCGGGCCAGGTCGGTCTGCCATGCACCCCCGAGCTCCACGAGCCCCTGGAGCTTGTCCAGATCCAGCAGGCCGTACCCGACCGCGACCTGGGCACCGCCGCCGTACCCGACGCCGGTGTACCCGATCGTGTCGTTCGCCACGGGAGCGTGGTCCCGATCGAACCAGGAGGCCACCCCGGTGCCGGCGCCGAACGTGACCTGGTACATCGGACCGGCCGCCAGGCGCAGATCACCCGGGCGAGCGACGCCCGCGAGCCAGACGTTGAGGGCGTTCAGGGTGTCCGTGCCGAAGCCGCCGTTGTACCCTACGGTCGCCGCGAGCCCGAGGGCCGGCTCCGCGTAGGTCAGGCCGACCTCCGCACCGAGCTGGACGCCGAACCCCGAGGCGAACACCGACGACGGGGCGAACTGGTTGCCGCCGTCCGCGAGGTCCACGACCTTGGCGGTCTCGGGCGAAGCGAGGATGCCCGGGCCCACCGTCGCGACGAGCGACCCGTAGCGCAGGAAGGACTGTTCGTTGGTGGTCGGCCCGGTGGCGACCGCCGGCCCGGTCCCCGTGTCCTCGGTCGGGGGCGGCTTCTTGACCTTCCCGACCTGGACGAGCACGAAGTCCTCGCCGGCCTCCAGCGTGAACTCCTGATCACCGACGACGTAGGCCCCGAAGGGCAGCATCCCCTTGAACGAGCCCGTCTCCGCCACGACCGTCTGGGCCCACTCGATCGCCTTGCGCTGGTCCGTGGCGAACGGCATCTCGGGCCGCGACAGCACCGGCCGGCGCCGGGGATCACCCTGGATGTCGACCCGCCGGTAGTCCGCCTCGATCGCGTTGATCGCCGACTGGATCGACTCGCTGCTGCGCTCCGGATGGTCGGGATCGGCGTCCGCCGGTGCCGAAGCGAGGGCGACCTTCAGTCGCTCGTGCTGCTCGAGCACCTTGCCCAGCAGCTTCGCGGCCTCGGCTCCGAGGTAGTGCTGCTCGAAGCCCAGGTCGCACTTGGTCTCGAGCAGCGACTCGTACATGCGCTCCACGCCCGTCCAGGCGTTGCGCGACGCGAGCTTGCGCTGCTCCTCCGCGAGCCGGAGCTTCTCGGTCTCGTCGCACGCGCTGGCCTCCCGCGGCGCCACGAGGATCCCCGCGGCGCAGAGGCCCGCGAGGACGATGGCGGGGCGCAGGACCGACCGGAACGTACCGGGTACCGATCGAGCGGACATGGACGGCTCCTAGAAGGCGGTGGACTGGGCGAGATCGTGCTCGCCCCACGGATCGAACAGCATGCGCGCGTAGGGGTGCCGGGGCTCCCCGTGCGGTAAGGGTAGCTCTTCCACGACCCTTCCTTCCAGCATCACCAACGCGCGCGTCGCCCACTTGCGGGCCTGCGGCATGTCGTGGGTGACGAGAATGCAGGAAGAACCCTCGGGAAGGTTGGTGATCAGATCCTCGAGGACCGACTCCTGACGGTCGGGATCGAGACCCGACGTGGGTTCGTCCGCGACCACCAGGCGGGGCTGGAGGGCGAAGACCCGCGCGAGGGTGACCCGCCGCTGCTCGCCACCGGACATCTCCCGGGGAAGCGCCTCCGCGCGGTGCGACAACCCGAGGCGCTCCAGCATGGCGTGGGCGTCGGCGCGCGCCTGCGTCCGGTCCCGGCCGCCGAGCACCGTGAGCGACTCGACGACGTGCTCGAGCGCGGTCTGTTGGGGATCGAGGGCGGAGAGCGCGTCCTGCGGGACGTACTGGTAGCGGACCCGCTTGGTCCTCCGCTGCTGCTCGGACAGGGCGTGCCACGGCTGGCCCTCGAGCAGGATCCGGCCCGCCGTGATCGACTCGAGCCCGAGGATGCACCTCGAGAGCGTCGTCTTGCCCGAGCCCGACTGCCCGACCAGCGCCACCACCTCACCGGGCTGCACCGTCAACGACACGTTCCGGACGGCCAGGACGGTCCGCGTGGGCGACCAGGGCCACGGGCCTCGCGCCAGGAAGGTCTTGTCGACGGACTCGACCTGCACGATCGGCGTCTCGCTCACGCCTCACCCCGCCGGGCCGTCGGCGCCGGGGTGCGTCCACCGTCGGTCGGCCCGACGCGGACGACCTCGTGGGCGAGGCGCTGGACCGTGTCCATGTTGTGGCTGATGAGGACCAGCGCGACCCCGTGATCCGCGGCCACCTGCAGCATGAGCTCGGTGACGACGCGCCGCAGGACGGGATCGAGCCCGGTCTCCGGCTCGTCCGCGATCATGATCTTCGGGGCGGGTGCGATCGCGATGGCGAGGGCAGCGCGCTGCGCCATGCCGCCGGAGAGCTCACCCGGAAGCGCGGACGCGGCACGCGGGGGAAGCCCGACCTCGTCCAGCACCCGTCGGATCTCGGCCGGCACGGAGTTGGGTGCGGTCGTCCGCCGGGCCACCGCCATCTCCAGCTGACGCCCGATCGTCCTTCCCGGATTCAGCGCGCTCGAGGCAGATTGTGGTGAATAGGTCACGTACCCGCCCCGAAACCTGGCGGTGCGGGCCAACAGCTTGCGCTGCGCCTTCATCCCCTGCCCCCGCACCGGGGCGAACAGGTCCTCGTCGGAGATGCCCGGGTACTTCAGGGTCCCCCGGACGAGCCCGGGATCGACGTCGATGACCCCCATCGCGGCTCGGGCGGAGAGCGACTTGCCCGAGCCCGAGTGCCCGACGACCGCGGTGATCCGACCCGCGCGGACCTCGATCGACACGCCGTCCACGAGGGTCCGCTCCGGCGTACGGATGCACAGATCGTCCAGGGTCAGCAGCACGTCGCTCATCGTGCGCGAGCCCCCATCCGAAGCGCCTGCGCCAACAACGCGACGAGGGCGACCAGGAGCAGCCCGAACGCGAGCGAGTGCAGCAGGGGGACGCCGAGCAGGCCGGTGTACCCCTGGTAGAGCAGGACGGCCCAGGAGGAGGTGTTCTCGGCGTGCGTGAAGGAGGGCTCGTTCCGGCGAAGGGCCAGGTAGGACAGGGCGATCTCGAGGAACACGACCTGCATCATGACCTCGGCCGCCTGGCGGACGATGACGGGCCGGAGGTTCAACCAGACGACGTGGTAGAGGTAGATCCGGAAGGCGTCGAAGCCGTGGGCACGCAGCGCCTCGACGAAGCGCTCGCCCCCGAGCCGCCCCGCGGTCGACGCCGCCTCGTCCATCGCGCCCGGCGCGGCCAGCACCGCCCACGCCAGCGCGATCGGCGTGAGCGACTTCCATTCCATCGGGATGAGCAACGCGACCACCAGGATCACGACCAGCCGGGGCAGCGCGCCCACCACCTCGCCGAAGACCTGGATGAAGCCGTCGAGCCAGGCCACACCCGCGCAACGGACGAGGCCTGCGACGGTCGCGAACCCGATGATCAGCCCCCCTGCCGCGAGGCTCGGACCCAGCACGATCCGGGCGCCCTGCAGACCGTACAGGTAGAGCGGGAGGCCGCGGTCGTCGGTTCCCGCCGGCGGCGCCTTCCACGGCGGGAGGTAGGCCCGGTCGAGCTCCGGCGTGGGCATGAACTCGGGCGCCATGAGCGAGGCGACGAACAGGCCCAGGAGGAGCACCCCGGCCAGCACCAACCACGGTCCGCGACGCGCGCGCGAGCGGCTCATCCGACCGCTCCGGCGGGCTCCATCGCCCCCGCGGTCACGCCGGTCGGGTGACGTCGAACCCAGACGCCGTGCAGGAGCTCGCTACCCGCCTGGACCACGAGCAGCGCGCTCGACAGCAGCGAGAAGGCCCAGGCAGCGGCGAGGACCACTCCGAAGTCCTGGAGCAGCGTGCCGTCGAACAGGAGCTCTCCGAGGCCCGGGATCCCCAGGACGACCTCGACGACCACGGTGCCGCTCATCACGTGCAGCACGCGCCCGCGCGTCTGCCCGACCAGCGCCGGCAGCACGTTGGGGAGCGAGTTCCAGAACACCGACTCGCCGCGGAGCACGGCGATCTGGACGTAGCGCTGCTTGAGCTCTTCCTCGAAGGTGCTGCGTGTGCCGACGACGGCGTTCGCCAGGGCACCGTCCGCGAACCCGAGCACCGTCGCCCCGAGGAGCAGCCGGAGCATCAGCGGCCACCCTTCGTAGGACTGGGCGCCGTAGTTCATCTCGACCTGCGCGGCCGCGAACAGCGCGAGGATGACGGCGGGCACGAGCCCGATCAGCTGCCAGAGCGGATCGAGCCGCCGCGGCATCCAGTCCAGCGCGGCGAGCGCCGAGGCCAGGGTCAAGGGAACCAGGGAGAACAGCACCAACCCCGCGGTCCGGGGCAACGACTCCCAGATCAGGTCGGCCACCGGGAACCCCTGCTGCACGCGCCAGGAGTTCCCGAACGAGCCGGTGGCCGCGTTCGACAGCCAGGTCAGGTAGTAGTGGACCGGGCCCTGATCGAGTCCCCAACGCCGCGCCAGCGCCTCCGTCCCCTGACAGATCTCACGGGGGCAGATGATCTCGGCCGGGTTGCCGGGCAACGCCCACAACACCGCGGTCAGCAACGCAGGAATCGCCAGCGGCAGCAGCAACGCTGCCATCAGTCGGATCACGGGGCGTGCCCACCAGCTCAACGACCTGCTCCATCCCCAGAGGCTGGCAGTCTACAACAGCTGGCCCCGCTACGGGCGCGCCTGGCCGCGCTCCGACGGTACTCCCACCACCACCAGGGTTACTCCCCCCTGACCGTACGAGGCGCGGAACTGTCTCGAAACAGCCTAATCGTCGACGACGACGCGCTGCAGTACTTCGGTACGCGACGAGCGAAGCGCAAGTCGTCGGCGATTCCGACCGCTGGATCGTCGTCCTAGAGGCGCCAGCCGTCGAACTCGGTGAAGTAGAAGTAGGGCGTGATCGTGCCGTTCTTCACTTCGTTCCGCCAGGCGGACTTCGTGTCGAGCTTCCACAGGAAGATGTACGGCAGCTCATCGGCCAGCATCGCGTGCAGGTCGTGGTACGCGTCCTGCGCCTCGGTGTCGGTCCGGGCGGCGTCGTACCGCGACAGGATGCCGTCGACCTGGGAGTTCGTGTAGTCGAAGATGTTGTACTTGCCCTGCTGCCCGGCGCGGGTGTGGAACATGTCGTTCACGTCCTCGACCACGCCGAAGGACCACTTGCCGATGAGGGCGTCGAACTGATCCTTCAGGCGCCCGGTGACCGCCTTCTGCGCCCACTCGTCGTTCGGGACCTTGAACACCTGACGATCGAAGCCGCCCTCCTGGAGCTGGTTACCGATCTGGTTCAACAGGTCGCGGGCCTCGCCGTCGAGCTGCGAGTTCATGCCGATGCGCAGCGTGATCGGCTGGCCGTTGATGAGCCAACGACCGGCGTTCATCGACGCACCCGCCTGGGTCATCAGCTCCTTCGCGCGCGCCGGGTCGGAGTGCTCCTGGATGGGCACCGCGCGGTTGTAGAACGGCGACGACTGCACGAAGGGACCGGAGACGAACTCGCACGGCGGGTTGTCGTCGTCCGGATCCACGCCGATCGTGAGCTCGCGCAGCTTCGAACGGTCCAGCGTCAGGTTGATCGCCTGCCGCACGCGCTTGTCCTGGAGGGTCGGCGTGTTGGTGTTGAGCGCGACGAACCACCACGAACGGAGATCGTACGACTTCAGCGCCACGTCGTCGCTGGCGGCGACCTCGTCGCGGTACTGCGGAGCGACCGAGATGACACCGAACACGCCACCGTTGATGAGGGTCTTGACCTGCACCAGCGGGTCGTTGCCCTCACTGAGCAGCAGGTCCGTGATCTTCGCGTTGTGATGCCCGTTGGGGAACGCGGTGAACCGGACCTCGCGACGACCACGGGACGCCTTCATGGGCCCCGAGCCGACCGGACGCGACGAGAAGTCGAGGTCGGGGCTCACGGCGGTACCGTCGAACGCGTGCTTCGGCAGGACGTGGAAAGCGACGCGCTCACGCGGGTTGTGGTACACCTTGTTGAAGGTGAAGACCGCTGCGTTCTCGCTCTTCACGACCTCGCAGGACTGGATGGCCTCGCGGAACTCGGTCGCCATCTCGGCCGGCGTGCCCGGATCCAGCATGGTGTCCAGCGTGAAGCAGACGTCGTCGGGGCCCAGCGACTTCCCGTCGTGCCACTTCACGCCGTCCCGGATCACGACCTTGAGCTTCTTCCCGTCGTCCAGGCGCTCGAACTGCGACACGAGGCGGCTCTTGAGCTCGTTCGTGATCGCCGAGCGGTAGAACAGCCGATCGAACACGAGCTCGTCGGACCGCCGGTCGGACATGGTCCGCGCGAACAGCGGATTGAGGCTCGTCGGAAGCGACTCCTCGTAGTACCCGATATCAGCGGCCGCGAGCAGCGGGAGCACACCGAGGGCAAGCCCGGCGAGACCCGCGCGGATGGACCAGGAAGTGCGGTGGAACGTACTCATCCGAGGGTCGTCTCCATTACATGCCGGGGGTCTCGTTGACCCGCTCCGCGTTGACGCGGAGGCCGAGAACGTCGAGACCATACCGCGCGATCTCCAGCGAGGGGTAGCGGCGTGCCTGCGCGTGCAGGATGTCCTGCGCGCGGAGGGGGTACCGGTTGGACGCATCCCAGGCCCCGAGCGCCAGCAAACCCACCGGGCAGGCGGTGTGCTTCTCGCTGTGCTCGAGCGCGTTGATCCGCAGCAGCCCGCTGGCCTCGCGGTCGCCCTCGATCTCCGCGACCAGCGCCAGCGAGCGCAGGGCGCCCGTGTACGCGATGTCGGCGAACACGCGGTGGTGGGACAGGGTGTTGCCTCCGGTTCGAGCAGCCTGACGGGCCACGATCTGCTCGCGGAGCGCCGTCACCAGATCAACCGCCTTCTGCGCGTCGATCTTCCCGTCCGTCCGCGCCTCGCGCGCGATCTCGGCGAGGAGGCTGGTCGAGGCGTGCTCGTCCACGGCGGCCGCGCCCTTGGGGCCGTAGACGTCGGCCAGGAACGGACCGTCCCCGGCCACCAGCAGGTCGCCCCCCATCAGGAGCTCGTCGGGCAGCGGCCCGGCGGCGGGGATCGGGGGCTCACCCGGGAGCCGGTACGCGGCACGCAGCGAGCGCACCACGGCGGCCTGGTCACCGGCGGCAGCGTTCGCAGCGGCGTCGTGCCACAGCGCCAGCGCGACCAGCAGCCCCGGATCGGCCATGTCGCGCTTCGCCGTGCTCCCGCCCTGCTCGGGGAGGGAGTAGTGCGGGACCTCGATCGGCTCGGGCCACTCCCCCACCCTCGGCTCCGGCAGCTTCACCGGCAGACCGCTCAGGTCGGGCGGCCAGGTCCCCCCGGCTTCCAGCCACGCGCTCCACGGCCGGTCCCAGGCCTCCGTCGGATCCCCGGCGGGGACCTTCGCGGAGGCCGCCTTCGCCGCCGCCTGATCGCCGATGACCGCATAGCTCACGGCCAGGAGGTGCTGCGCGCCCGCCGGATCGGTCTCCTGCGCGGTCTTGCCGTACACCTCGATGAGGGAGTAGCTCGCCATCAGCGCAGCCTGGCGGAAGACCGCCGCCGCCTCGGCGTGTGCGCGCGCCGCAGCGAGCCCGCCCTTGGGCCCGAGCTGGCGCACCGCCGCGCCGTAGTTGCGCTTCATCAGCAGCTCGACCCAGCCAGGCTCCTGGACGTACGGACCGATGGACTCCTCGGTCGCGAATCGCACGGCCCAGACCTCGTCCACGCGCTCGTCCGGGAGCGCGGTGGCAGCGCCCTCCACCTGCACGTCGTGCCCGGCCGGCTTGGCTGGCCCACCGGTACAGGCGGGCAACCCGCCCATCAGGGCCGAAGCGACGAACAGGGACAGGAGGACGGACTGAGCGGACGGACGACGTGACATCAGTTCTCGCAGTAGCTGGCGGCGCCCGCAGCAGAGACGCACACCTGGAGCGCCGTCTGGTAGTCCTTGCCTGCGGACTTCGCGTATTCGTACCACTCGCGAGCGTACACCTTCGTCATGGCGCGGTAGTCGTCGGCCTTCTTCCGCGTGCTCTCGTTGTTGTTGGAGGCGTAGTCCTTCTCGGCCGTCTGCCACAGCGTGTTCGCGGCTGCGGCGCGCGCCTTGTACAGCGAGTTCACGCGGCTGGTGTAGGTGTCACCCGTCCACACCGACCGGTTCTCGAGGGCCACCTCGGACCAGCGGATCACGCCCTGCGCGCGGGACGCCCCGGCCTTCGAGAGGTGGATCGCGTACCGGTAGCAGAGGTCCGGATCGGACTGATCGATCTCCTCGAGGTGGCGCTTCACCAGGCGCTCCCACTCGACCTTGTCGCCCTTGTGCCAGGCGTTCGCCTGCTCCACGAGGGAGATCTTCTTCTTGTCCGTCATCTTGGCGGCGGCCTGGAGGTTGGACTCGAGGCAGCTCAGCTGGTCGTTGGAGAGACGACCGAGGAGCGCCGTGGGCTCGAGCGCCGTCGTGTCCGAGCAATCCCCGTTGGTCCCGCTCGACCCACCGCTCGCGACGGGCTGGGGCTGGGCGGCCTCCGCCTGGGCCTGACGCGAGGCCTCCTCGGCGGCGCGCTGCTCCTCCTCCTTGCGCCGCTGCTCCTCCTCCTTGCGCTTCTGCTCCTCGGCCAGCCGCTGCTGTTCGGCTGCGAGGCGCTCGGCCTCGAGCCGCGCCTTCTCCGCCTCCTGGGCGTCCGCGGACGCCTTCGCCTTGGCCTCGGCCTCCGCCTGGGCCTTCGCGGCTGCCTCCTGCTCCGCGCGCAGCCGCTCCGCCGCCGCGGCTGCCGCAGCCGCCTCCTGCGCCGCCTTCGCCGCCGCATCCGCCTCGGCCTTCGCCCTCGCGTCCGCATCGGCCTTCGCCTTGGCGTCCGCCTCGGCCTTCGCCCTCGCGTCCGCCTCCGCCTTCGCCCTCGCGTCCGCCTCCGCCTTGGCCCGCGCCTGCGCCTCGCGCGCCTCGGCGTCCTGGCGCGCCTTCTCCGCCTCCTGACGCCGGCGCTCCTCCTCGGCCGCCTTCTTCTGGGCCGCCTCCGCCGCCTGCTGCTGACGCTGGGCCTCGGCCTGCGCCGCCTGCTGCTGGCGCTGGGCCTCCGCCGCCTTGCGCTCGGCCTCCTTGGCCTCCCGCTCGAGGCGCTCCCGCTCGGTGGCCTCGGCCTTCTGGGCCGCGGCTTGCGCCTTGGCTGCCGCAGCCGCCGCTGCCTTCTTCGCCGCCTCGACCTCCTGCTGCTGGCGCCGGGCCTCGGCCTCCGCAGCCTTCCGAGCCGTCTCGGCCTCCTGCGCCTGGCGACGGGCATCGGCCTCGGCCGCCTTCACGCGCGCAGCTTCTGCCGCGGCCTCCTCAGACCGGCGCGTCGCCTCGACCATCTCGGCGGAGGGCTCGGGAGGCGTCGCCATCGCGAGGCCGTCGTTGGAGGGGGCGGGCGCGGGCTCCGGCTCGGCGGACGCGATCCGCGTGCCCGCGCCGGTGTACGCCGACAGCTCGCCGAACGGCGAGAACGAGGCCGTCGGCTGCAGATCGAACCAGCCGACGCGCATGTCGGCCGGCAGCGGGTGCCCGTCGGCGTCGGCCTGGAGGCCCGGATCGACCTTCTGACCGCCGACGATGCACGCCATCCACCCGTCCTGGCACGGGAAGGCGGGGAAGGCCGCGGAGAAGCCGGACCACGACTGCGCGCGCGCCGACGTCGGCAGGGCGAGCGCCAGCGCCAGCACCAAGCCGCCGACGTTGCGCGGCAGCGACCCGAACCCCTTGTTGTCGCGACGCATGTGGCCTCCGAGCCTCCGCCTCTCCGGCGGACGTCCCAGCTGGGACGAGATGAGGAAACGTTCGAGAAGAGAAGATCGTGCGGCGACGGACGCCCACGCGGTCGTCAGTCGATCGGCTTGTCCCGGCCGAACTGGATCATCACGTCCTCCGGATCCTCGTCGCTCATGTCGACCTCCATCTTCTGGAGGTGGACGTCGAACTCGTTGCGCCGCTTACGCACCGTGTACGAGTAGTGGACGTAGTTGTACCCGGGGGCGGTGATCTCGAAGTCGAGCACCATGCCCTTCACGAACCGCAGCTCCGACCCGTCCGGCAGGTACAGCACGCTGTCCCCCCAGGACCCCGTGTCCGTGTTCACGCGGTGGCGTTCCTGCTCGCTCGGGTGACGCACCACCGCAGTCGGGATCGGCAGGCCCGTCTCGGCGTCGAGCACCCGGACGGTCACCTTGATCCCTTCGTCCTGATCCTTGGCCAGGGCTGGCGGCGCGAGCGTCAGGGCTGCGCCGAGAAAGATGGAACCGAGCACGTTCTTTCGAATCATGGGTTCTCCAGGAAGCTCTTGAGACCACCCGCAGGGGCCCGGGCGGCGGCGTCGGCCGAAGCTCCGGCCTGGTGCAGACACCTGGCGACGGCGGAAGATTCCATCCCTTCCACCAATCGACGCGCGACCTCGGGATCCTTCGCCACCCCACAGGCGGTCGCGATCGCGTCTTCCACGCCATCGGACGGCACATCCGGCGCCTCGCGGAGTCCCTGGAGGATCCCGATGCCGTCGTCGGGGTTGCCGTCGGCGATCTCGATCATCGCGAGCGTCGCCTGGTACCGCCACTGCTGACCCTCGGGCGGGAAGGTGTCTTCCAGGAGGCTCCGAGCGATGTCCGGGCGGCCCGAGGTCACCGCGCGCCCCGCCCACAGCAGGATCTGCTTGCCCTTGGACGGCTCCTCGGGGAGGTTCTTGAGGGAGTCCTCCACGGACTCGACGGCCTGCGCGCGATCCCCGAGGGCCCAGAGCGCCGAGACCTCGGCGAGCGCGCCCTTGTGCTGGTTCCCGCTCTCGAGCAGCTCGAGGTAGGTCCGCGCGGTCTCGCCCACGACACCGCCGTCCGCGGAGAGCTCGCGGAGCAGCTCGAGGGCGCGATCGCTGTCCAGCTCCACGAGGAAGGCCTCGGCCGCCAGCAGCTTGCCCTCTGGCAGCCCGCTGTCCACGCCGAACGTCTCCACCTGCTCGAGCTCGCGCTTCTCGAGCGCCACCAGGGCGCGGCGCAGCTTGATCTCGCCGACCTTCTCGCCCGCCTTCGGCTCGATCGCCGCCAGCGTCCCGTCGGCCGCGTCGAGATCGCCCTGGAGCAGCTGGACGTACGACAGCCCCACCGCCACGGCGACCGAGTCCGGGTGGGTCGCGGCCAGCCCCTGATACTCCGCAGCGGCTCCGGGGAGATCACCCGCGCTCAGCTTCTGCTCCGCGGCGGCGACGATCGTGTCGTCGTCCCCTCCCCCGAGCATCGCCTGCAGGTCGCCGCAGCCCAGCCCGATCGCCAGCACCAGCAACGGGCCCACGCAGCGGGTCATCCATCGGGTCGACACCATCGGCTCCATGACTTCCCGAGACCGTCCCGGGCAACGTCCCAAGATGTGGATCCTCGGAGCGGTCGCGCCCCGCCGGACGTGGGTCGCCCCACGTCGCGGACGTGGTGATACCTCGCGCCGGGACCTCGAATCAACGGGCAGCCCGAGAACGCTATGCTGGGGAGGAGGTCGGCCCGGTGACGACGATGCTCCCTGCTCGGCGACGGATGACGCTCCTCCGCGAGGTCGGAGAGACGCCACTCGCCGCGTTGTACGCCGCCGAGCTGCGGCGCGCGGGGGGCGCCGGGCTGGTGGCGGTCAAGGTGCTCACGGGGTTCACCGACCACCGCCCCGCGGCGCTCGAGGAGGTCGCCCCCCTCCGACGGCGGGAGCTGGAGCAGCTCGGTGCGATGCGCGACCTGGCGCGCCGGCTGGGTCGTATCGACCACCCACACGTGGTGGCGGCCACCGATCTGGCGCAGGTCGAGGGGCGCCCCGCGCTCGTCAGCCCGTGGATCGACGGGATCGACCTGCTCGACTGGGTGGAGTTCCTCCGGGAGACCGATCGCGTCCTGCCGGCCAGGGTCGTCTGCGATCTGCTCCGCGGCGTCGCCTCGGCCTTGGACGCCGCCCTGAACCGCGCGCCCTGGGGCGAGGAGGAGCCGCTCGGGCTGGTCCACCGGGACGTGAAGCCCTCCAACGTGATGGTGAGCCGTGACGGCCAGGTCAAGGTGCTGGACTTCGGGACCGGCTTCACGTCGCTGGCTGGACGCGACGCACGGAGCCTCGTCCGCCGCGCAGGCCTGTCGCGCTACCTCTCACCCGGCCGCCGCCAGGGCAAGCGCGGCGGGCCCGAGAGCGACGTCTACGCGCTCGGGATCCTCGGGGTGGAGCTGCTGCGCGGCGCCTGGCTGCACAAGGTGCTCGACCAGAACCCCGCCCACGATCGGCACCTCGCCGAGGTCGTCGCGCTCCTGCCCGATCTCGGGTTGCGCAGCGCGGCGGACGACCAGGCGCTCCGCTCGCTCCTGCTGAGGATGATCGCCTGGGACGCGGACGCGCGCCCCACCGCCGGCGGGGTGGCGCAGACGCTGCGCGTGCTCGCCGACCGCTCGCCCGGCCCGGGCCTCGAGAGCTTCGCGCACGACCACGCGCTGCCCTGGCTGCACCCCCCCGACGCCGAGGACGGGATGCCGACGGCGAGCGTCGTCGAGCCCGCGGACCTGCTCGCGGCACCCGCGATCGAGACCGGGCCCGTCCAGCTCGAGACCTCGCAGTCCGAGAGCGCCGAGCCACGCGCGATCGTGCTCCCACCGGCACCCACTCCACCGGTCCCGTCTCCCGTCCGGCGCTGGCCAGCGGTGCTCGGAGCGGCGGGCGTCGCCGCCCTGATCAGCGGGGTGCTGGGGCTGGGGATCGGTCTGGTCGCGGGCTGGCTCCTGGGTCTGCTTGGCTGAGGCGCCGCGCCGCGAAGAAGTCCCGAACGCGCTCCTCGGCCTCCTCCGGGGTCTCGCTGTGGAGGATCCGCTGGCGCAGCTCGGGCACGTCCTGGAAGTACCGTGCGATCTTCTTCATCCGACCCAGCGCGCCGCGGTCGCTCTCGAACGTCGCTCGCACCACGCGGTAGTAGTCGAGCAGGACGCGCTCGCGGTCGGCGTCGTCGATCACCAACGGCGGCTGACCACGAAGCGCGCGGCGCACGCGGTGGAAGACCCATGGATCCTGGATGGCGCCGCGCCCGATCATGAGGCCCGTGGCACCCGTCTCCGCGAGCGTGGTGACGGCGTTGGTCTCGTCGACGTCGCCGTTCGCGAGGACGGGGACCGTGACGCGCTCCACGACGCGGCCGATCGTGGACAGGTCGCGCACGCCGCCGTACCCGTCGGTCCGGGTGCGCCAGTGGACGGTGAGCCCGTCGGCGCCCTCCTCCTGGCACATGCGCGCGATCTCGGGCGCGTTGCGGTGCTCGGCGTCCCAGCCCGACCGCATCTTCACCGTGAACGGCACGGTCACGACCCGTCGGATGGCGGCCACGATGCGCCGGGCGAGCTCCGGCTCCTTCATCAGCGCCGAGCCGCCCGAGTGGGCACACACCTTCTTGGACGGGCAGCCCATGTTGAGGTCGACGACGTCGGCACCGAGCTCGACCGCGGTCCGCGCGCCCTCGGCCAACAGATCCGGATCGCGACCGAACACCTGGATCGCGATCGGGTGCTCGTCGGGATCGAAGGCCACCGCCCGCATCGCGATCCGATGCCCGCCGGCGAGCGCCGCACCGGCGACGAACTCCGTGACCGTCATCGAGCATCCACCGACGCCCCGGACCAGGCGTCGGAACGTCAGATCCGTCACGCCCTCCATCGGCGCCAGCACGAGGGGTGGCTCACCGGGCGGTGTGTTCCAGGGGATGGGGCGGTGCGTGCTCACCCCTTGGATCTGCCCCGGGAGCGCGAGAGCGACCACATCATCACGTCGCGGTACCTCGTCGGCCAGAGCCGATGCAGGCGGGCGAGGAAGCGCGCGTCGGGGCCCACGAGGATCCGCCGCTGGTCGGTGCGGATGCCCTCGACCACGATCCGCGCTGCCTCCTCGGGCGTGATCCCCTTCTCGATGATGCGCTTCGCACGGTCGGAGCTCACGTAGCCGCCGTCGCGGTACCGGCCGTCGCTCACGATCCGCGTCGCGACCGCGCCGGGGTGGACCGAGGTGACGCGCACGCCGCTCCCCCGCAGCTCCATCTCCAGCGCCTCGGTCAGCGCGCGCACGGCGTGCTTCGACATGCAGTAGGCCGCGTTGTCGGGGACCGACACGACCCCGAAGATCGAGGAGACGTTGATCAGGTGGGCCTCGGGCTGCTTCCGCAGGTGCGGCAGGAAGTGCCAGCAGCCGTGGACCACGCCCCAGACGTTCACCTCGAGCTGCCAGCGGAGATCCTCGAGCGAGCACTGCTCGAACGGCCCGTTGAGCGACACACCGGCGTTGTTCACCACCAGGTGCACGCCGCCGTGGCGCTCCAGGACCTCCTCGACGAAGGGTGGCCAGGCCGCCGGGTCCGCCACGTCGAAGCCGTGCGTGCTCACGTTGCGGCCGAGCTTCCACACCGCGTCCGCCACGGGCTCCAGGCGGTCGACCGCCACGTCCGTGAGCGCGACGTGCATCCCGTGCCGCGCGAGCTCGATCGCCAGCGCGCGACCGATGCCGCTGCCCGCGCCCGTCACCACCGCCACCCGATCCACGAGCTGCTGCACGGCGCCTCCGTCGGCGCCCTACCGCGCCCGCGACCCCGATGCTACGTCCGGGGGTCCGTCGGAGGCGTCCATGGAGATCCGCAGCGAGTCGCGCATCCACTACCCGCGGGAGACGGTGTACCGGGCCTACCGGGATCGGTTGCCCGAGATCGCGGAGTTCATCCCCGACATCAAGGAGATCGTCGTCCGCTCGAAGGAGGACGCCGCAGTCGGCCCGAAGATCCACAACGAGTGGATCGCCGACCGGGAGATCCCCGCGTTCGCGACGGCCTTCCTCAAGCCCGAGCACCTGCGCTGGGACGACCATGCCCAGTGGGACGACACGGGCTTCCACGTGGACTGGACGCTGAAGACCCGGGCATTCACGGACGCCGTGCGCTGCAGCGGCCGCAACGCCTTCCTGGTGGACGGCGACGGCACGCGCGTGCTGCTGACCGGCGACCTGCAGATCTCGGTGCACGAGATCCCGGGCATCCCGTCCTTCCTCGGCAAGCGCCTCGCTCCCCAGGTCGAGAAGTTCATCGTCAGCCTGATCACGCCGAACCTCGAGAGGGTCAACGCGTCGATCGAGCGGTTCCTCGATGCCCGGGGCTGAGATCGCGCTCCCCGGACCGCGGGCGAGCTCCGTCACCCAGGACGGTCAGGACGACGGGTTCGTCGTGGGCTCGGGGTGGTCGGCCGAGGCGACCCCGCAGGGCGACACGCGGATCGTGGCCTCGGTGCCGCACGACCGGCTGCACGACGTGCTCGTGACGTTGATCGGCGCGCTCGCGCCGCCGCTGGGCGTGCTGTACCGCCGCAAGGTCGACCGCCGCACGCCGGGCCCCGAGAACGGGCCACCGACGGACTTCGTGGGCCTGGATCTCGCGCCCGAGCGGGTGATCGCGGCGCTCGAGCAGGCGCGGGTCCTCGTCGCGAGCGACGCGCGCGCCGAGCTCTGGTTCCGCGGACGGATGCAGGAGCAGGTCGTGCTCGACGGCGACGGTCTGTTGTTCTGCTACCCCGACGATCCGATGTTCCGCGACGCCCTGGCGCGGGCCGGCGTGCCCGCCGAGGACGTGCCCACGATGTCGGAGCGCGACTACGTCAAGCACTGGTTCCGGATGGACGCGGACGCCGAGGAGGACGCGCTCATCGACGCGCTCCGTCTCACCCGTGTGCCGTCGCGTCGCGGCTGAGCACCCGATCGAGCAGCCGGACCGCGAGCCGGCGTTCCGCGAAGCCCTGACCGACCTCCTCCGTCAGCGCCGTCGCCCGCTGGACCGTCGTCCGGCTCACGTCGCCCGGACGCACCAGCTGCACCAGCGTCGCGACCGGCGTGACGAGCTCGCTCTCGCGGGGGTCGACCACCCCCGCCCGCAGCTTGTCCAGCCACTGCATCGCCACGTCGTGCTCGCCCGTCTCGGCGTGCGAACACGCCAACACCGCCGCCGCCTGGCGCTCCGCCCAGGGGAGCACCGCGCGGGCCTCGACGATCGCGTCCGCGAGCACCTTGCGGGCCTCCTCGTGGCGCCCCTGCTCCACCCGCAGCATCCCCAGCTGTAGCTGGGTGACCGCGCGCTCGATCCGCGCGCCGCGCTGCGAGAGCTCCTGCATCGCCTCCGAGAGCTCGGCCTCGGCCTCGTCGAACCGCCCCTGATCCTGGTGGATCGCCGCCAGACGCCGCAGGGTGACGGCCTCCTGGATCCGGTCGCCCGTCTCCGCGAGCAGCAGGAGCGCGTCGCGCAGGGTCTGCTCACCGGTCTCGAGGTCGCCGATCTCCCCCATCGCCCACCCGCGGACCGACAGGGCCTGGCCCTCGCGCGTCCGGTCGCCCATCCGCCGAGCGGTGGTCTGCGCCAGCTCCAACCGACTGAACGCCTCCTTCGGACGCGCCATGCGGATGAGCGCGATCGAGAAGCCGAGGAGCAGCAGCACGCTCGAGCGGTGGTCGCCGACCTCGCCGAGGATCTGGAGGGCCTCGTTGCCGTGGCGCTCGGCCTCGACCGGATCGTGGCGCTTCTCGAGGAGGAACCCGGCCAGGTTCATGTACAGCAGGCCCTCGGTCCACCGGTCTCCGACCCGCCGCAGCACCCGCAGCGCCCGGTCGTATTCGAGGGCCGCCTCGTCGATGCAGTCCTGCTGCGTGAGGACCTCGGCGAACAGCTCGCGGGCACGCCCCTCGCCCGCGCGGTCGCCGAGCCGCGTGTACAGCTCGATCGCCTCGCGCAGGTCGTTCGCAGCCTCCTCGAGCCGACCCTGGTCCGCCCGCACGCGACCGAGGCCCATCGCGGCCCGCGCCTGCCCGTCGAGGTGGTGCGGCGCGATGCGCATCGCCTCCTCGAAGTCCGCGATCGCCGGTCCGATCCGATCGCGTGAGAAGTGGTGGAAGCCACGGTCCACGAGCAGCCGCGCGAGGAGCCGACGATCGGGATCGGCCTGGGAGCGCCCGAGCTCGATCGAGGTGTCGAGGAGCGACTCGAGCAGCGGCAACGGCCCGCGGGCCTGGAGCACCGGGAACAGCACCGACACCGCGCGCATCCGCTGCGACGGCTCGGGGGCGTACCGCGCGACGACCACGAGGTTCGCCCGCTCGCGGTGCAGCTCCTCCATCCGCTGGATGCCCCCCGCGCGAAACAGCTTGGAGGCGATGTCCTCGCCTTCCCGCAGGTAGTACTCGGCGTGCCGGGCACGCACCGCGGCGTCGGCGGTCGCGTGGTCCGAGCCGGGGCGCGGCTCCGCGGACTCGAGCTTGGCCTGTGCGTACTCCCGGATGGACTCGAGCAGGCGATACCGCAGGTCGCCGTCCAGCGTCTCCTCCATCGCGAGCAGCGACTTGTCGCGCAGCGACTGGACGATGTCGGCGGGCCACGGCGCGTCGGGCTGGCTCGGGTCGTCGAGCACCTCCTCCGCCGCCTCGAGCGAGAAGCCACCCTCGAACACCGAGAGCGCCATCAGCGCGTCCCGCTCGTGCTCCGTGGTCAGCTCCCAGGACCAGTCGAGCGCCGCCTCCAGCGTCGCGTGGCGACGGGGCCGGTCGCCCCGGGGATCGCCCAGCAGGCGGAACCGCGAGGAGAGTCGCTTGAGGAGCTGGCTCGGACTCAGGGTGCCGAGGCGCGACGCTGCGAGCTCGATCGCGAGCGGGATGCCGTCGAGCTGTGCCACCACGTCGCGCAGCACGTCCCGATCGGCGTCGCTGATCTCCATCGGTGTCGCCGTGCGGTTCCCCTGCGCACGATCGAGGAGCAGGTCGAGGGCGTCCTTCGGCGGCAACGGCAGCAGCTCGAGCAGACGCTCCCCACGGACGTGCAGGCGCTCCCTGCTCGTCACCAGGAACACCGCCCCCGGAGCGGCGTCCAGCCAGGCCCCGATCGTCGCTGCCGCGTGGTCCACGAGGTGCTCGAAGTTGTCGAGCAGCACCAGCACCCGGGCGGCGGTCCGGTCGGCGAGCGCGCGCCCGACGGTGCTCGGATCGGGCTCGGTGCCCTGCGGCAGATCGAGGGCCCGACTCACGGCGTCGCAGATGCCCTCCACCGAGCGCACCTCGACCAGATCGACGTAGGCCGAGCCTCCGGCGAAGTCCCGGACGTAGTCGGCGGCGAACTTGCGCGCGAGCCGCGTCTTGCCCGTCCCGGCGGGCCCGGTCATCGTCACCAGCCGCGCACCTCCGGCGAACAGCTCGCGCAGGCGGAAGCGCTCCTCCGTCCGACCGATGAAGGTCGTCCGGTCCGTCGCGACGGGGGGCGGCGGGGCGGGGACGTAGGACGGCGGCTCGGTGGGCGAGGACGGCGTGGCCGCGGGCTCGTCCACGGGGACGAAGCGGTATCCCACGCCGTGGACCGACAGGATGTGGATGGGATCGGAGGGATCGGGCTCGATCTTGCCCCGGAGTCGCTTGACCGCGAGATCCACCGCGCGCGTGGGGTTGGAGGCGCGGTAGTGCCACACGTCCACGAGCAGGGACTCGCGCGGCACGGGCTCCCCGGCCCGCTCCGCCAGGTAGGCGAGCAGCTCGGTCTCGCGCGTCGTCAGGGGCACCACACCGTTCGGCCCGACGAGGCGCTGCCTCCCGAGATCGACCTCCCCCGTGCGCAGCCGTACCGTTCCCCCCAGAACGCCCGAGATGGGCATGACCACGTCCCCCGTTGCGGCGTAGTGTAGCCCATGTCTTCCCAGCAGGATGCCGTCTTCCGCCTCGGAGGCGAGGACGAGACGGCCTTGTCGCAGCTCCTGGATACCGAGCCCGTCGTGAACCTCTTCCTGCGGGGTTTCCTCGCCGCGCACGCGGTGGACCGGGCGTGGTGGTACGCGGTCGGGAGCCCGATGAGAGCGGTGGCGCTGGTCCTGCCCGCCCGCCTGTGCGTCCCTTTCGCACCGCTGCCCGAGGACGCGGCGACGATCGGCCGCCACCTGCGCACCCAGCACCGCCCGACCCTGCTCGTGGGCCCGCGCGCGGCCAGCGACGCGCTCTGGTCGGCGTGGGCCGTCACCCACCAGCCCCGCAGGCGGTACGATCAGCGTCTGTACGTGCTCGACGCGGCACCCCCCGGAGAGGATCCCCCCGGCTTCCGGCGCGCGCTGCCGAGGGACGTGAGCGCGCTCGCCCTCCAGGCGGCGGCGATGGAGCGGGAGGATCTGGGCACCGATCCCCGCGAACGCGATCCGGCAGCCCACGAGCAGGTCGTTGCCGAGCGCGTCCGCACCGGACGGACGTGGGTGATCGAGGACGGCGAGGCGCTGGTGTTCCAGGTCAACGTCGGGACGATGCACCGCGACGGCGCCCAGATCGGGGGGACCTGGGTGCCGCCCGCGCGCCGGGGACGTGGCCTGTCGACGGCGGGCGTGGCGGCCACCTGCCGGCACCTGCTCGGCACGGTGCCGCGCGTGACGCTGCACGTCAATGAAGCGAACACCCCGGCCGTACGGTGCTACGAGAGGGTCGGTTTCCGACGGGATGCGTCCTATCGGCTGGTGGTGCCGTAGCTCGCGGAGGAGGACGGATGTTGCACGCGGATGCGCGCTTCGGCGAGGCCGTGAAGCGCAAGGTCGAGGAGCTGGAGGCGCGCACGGACGCCGAGGTCGTCGTGGTCGCGGCGGAGCGCTCCGGCTCGTACCGCGACCTGTCGGTGCTCGCGGGGGCGGCCGCCTCGCTCGTGGTGTTCGTGGTGCTCTCCGTCCTGCCCTGGTCCGTCGACCCGGTGCTCGCGACGTTGGATCTGGTCGTGACCTTCGTGGTCGTCGGCTTCGTGCTCGACGGCCGCCGGATGCTGCTCGGGCTCGCGCCGCGCGCCCGCCGCCACGCGCAGGTGGCGCTGTCCGCCGCGGCCGAGTTCCATCGCGAAGCCGTCCACGCCACCCCCCGGCGCACGGGGCTGCTCGTCTACGTCAGCGCCGCCGAGGGCGAGGTGGAGCTCATCCCCGACGTGGGGATCGAGGCGCGAGTGCCGCGGGCGGCGTGGGTGGAGGCCGTGCAGCGGCTGTCCGCCAGCGACCTGGACGGCTTCCTGCGCGGGCTCGACGCGATCGGCGCCGTGCTCGCCGAGCACGTCCCCCCCGCCGGCGAGCGCGGTGTGTCGCTCTCGAACGCCCCGAGGATCCGGGCTTGAGCCGCAACGACCTCGCCGAGCTGCCCATCCTGCGCGATCTGCCCTCCCCCGCGCGCGAGACGGCGCTGGGCGCGACGGTGCTGGCGTTGACGGCGGCGACCGGGATCGGCGCGATCACCGACTCCCCATGGGTGCTGCACCTGGGCTCGATCGCGGTGGTGGCCGGCGTGATCGGCGGGTGGGTCTGGCTCTGGCGAAACCACGCGCGCCCCGCGGCCCCGGTCCACCTCGAGGACCCCGATCGCGCGCTGATCGTGGCGCACCACGCATCGCCGGCCACGCTCGGTTGGGCCGCGAGGCTCGCCGCGCGCGATCCGTCCTTCTCCCTGCCCCACCTGCTGGGCGTCCTGCGCCACCTCGTGGGCGACGGCGTCCACGGCGTCCCGATGGTGCGCCACGTGGATCTGCCCGAGCGCGGGGACCTCATCGTTCGCGCGGTCGTCCCCGGCGAGCAGGGCTGGACGCGGATCACGGCCTCGGGGGGCTCGATCGCGACGCTGGCGCTGGTGTCGAGCGAGCCCTGCGAGCCCGTGACGGACACGATCGCACCGGACCCGGACGTCGCTGCCGCCCGCCGGGCGCTGCTCGCGCGCGAGCCCACCTTCGACGCCGACGACTTCGTGGCGATCGCGCACCGTGTGTCCGACGCCGTCGACGACGGCGATCTGTCGGTGGCCGACGAGCTCGGTCGCGCCGATCTGGCCTGGTGGCGCACGCGCTCGCTCCCGGCCGCGGGGGACGAGGTCACCTGGCTGGACGCCCGGGTGGACGGCCACGACGAGCGCGTGGAGCTGCGCTGCGGCGATCGCGTCCTCTCCCTGCGCCGCCGCGTGGGAGAGCTCGCGTCCCCCTGGCTCCTGTGGCGCCTGCGCTCGGCGGTCCCGCTGGCGCTGCTGGCCGTGCTGCTCGGTGGGCTGCTCCTCGCCGACGACGACGCCTGGGCGCGGGTCGGCGGCGGTCAGAGCTACTCGCGTCGGAGCAGCGGGGGCGGCGGCAGCGGAGGGGGCGACGACTTCGGCCTGATCCTGCTGTTGCTGCGCCTGGTCATCGACTTCCCCCAGCTCGGGATCCCGCTGGTCCTCGTCGCGATCGGGTTCTTCGTCTTCCGCTCGATGGCGATGCGCCAGGGGGCCCCCACCGTGCGGACCCACGGCGCGCGGGCAGCGACGGGTGGTCGCCCGATCCGCGCCACCCCCGCAGCGGCCATCCCCGGCCTGGCGGACCTGCGGCGCGAGGACGCCGGCTTCAGCACCACCGTCCTCCTCGACTACGTCGTGTTGGTGCACCGACGCGCGCTCGAGGCCGTCGGCAACCACCGCTGGGAGGTCCTCGAGCCCTTCGTCTCCTCCACGGCCGCCAAGCGCCTGACGGGGCAGCACCCGGGCGTGACCGCGATCGACGAGGTGGTCGCCGGCGGCGTCCGTGTGCTCAAGGTCGAGCGCCACGAGCAGGAGCACCACCTGTTCGTCCGCGTCGACAGCACGCGCCTCGAGCACCGGGGGGAGCAGAGCCTGCGGGTCCACGTCGAGGAGACGCTGGTCTTCCGGCGGGCGGTGGGCGTCGAGAGCCTCGAGCCCGAGAAGGCCCTGGCGCTCGCGTGCCCGAGCTGCGGCGCGCCGATCGAGGTCGATCCGATGGGCGCCTGCCGCCAGTGCGGCACGCCGATCACCCGGGGCCAGCTCCAGTGGCAGCTCGTGTTCGTCGAGCGTCGCTTCCACCGCAAGGCCGAGGAGCCCGACTTCGGCTGGACCTCGGGCGGCGACGAGCCGTCGGTGGCGGTGCCGATCGTGGAGGCGGGCGATCTCCAGCAACGCCTGGCCGAGCTGCGGACCCGTCACCCCGACGTCTCCCTCGGGCGGTTCGAGGAGCGTGTCCGCACCATCTACCGCGAGCTGCAGAGCGCCTGGAGCGAGGCCCGCTGGGAGCGCGCGCGCCCGTTCTGTACCGACCGGGTCTTCCAGAACCTGCGCTTCTGGATGGACGGATACGCCAAGAAGGGCGTCCGCAACGCGCTCTCCGACGTGCAGCTCCACCAGCTGCGGCTCGTGAAGGTGGAGATCGACCGGTGGCACCTGTCGATCAGCGTGCGCCTGTGGGGCTCGATGATCGACACGATCGTCGATCGCGAGGGCAAGGTGATCGGCGGCAGTCCCAAGGTCGCACGAGGGTTCTCGGAGGTCTGGACGTTCGTGCGGTCGGTCGAGGCGCGCGCGCCGAGCTCGGAGGGGACCGCGCTGCAGTGTCCCTCCTGCGGTGCGCCGCTCGACAAGGTCGACGAGACCGGGGTCTGCCACTACTGCGACGCCAAGATCACGACGGGGACGTACGACTGGGTGCTCGCGCGCATCGAGCAGCCGGAAGCCTGGGCCGGCTGACGGGTTACGTCAGGAACCCGAGGTGCCCATGCTGACCCTGCTCGTGTCCGCCGCCGTCGCTGCTCCGACCCACGCCGAGATGGAGGCCGCCGCCTGGGCCGACGTGGGGACCGCCAAGCACTCCGAGGTCGGCACCGTCACGATCAAGAAGGTCACGCTGCAGGGCATCGAGTGCTACGAGGGCAGCGCTGTCACCGACGTGGCTCCGAGCAAGCTGCTGGCCGTGGTCGCGGACGTGGAGGGCGCCGTCCGCTGGTCGAGCGCCGGCGTCACCGAGGCCAAGCTGCTGTCCAACAGCGGCGGCATCCTCGAGTACTACCAGTACCTGGACGTTCCGGGCTGGACCTTCGCCGCCGACCGCTTCTGGTTCCTCAAGTCGACGACGGAGGACACGGGTGATCACGCCGCCCTGCGCTGGTCGCCGCTCACCAACGGCGGCGGCCACACCGAGGTGTACGCGAAGGTGAAGGCGGAGCACCCCGACGCCATCGAGCCCACCGCCAACGTCGGCTCCTGGATCTTCGACAAGAAGGACGACGGGACGCACGTGAAGTACCAGGTGTGCACGCTCCCCGGCGGCTCGATCCCCACCTCGATCCAGAACGCCGCCACGAAGAAGACGCTGCCCGACACGGTGGGTGACGTCGTGCGGGAAGCCCGCCGCCGGTGAGCGAGCGCTCCCCCACCCTCGCCGAGCTGACGGACCGGGTCCGCGCCTTCGCCGAGGAGCGGGACTGGCAGCGATACCACTCGCCCCGCAACCTCGCGATGGCGCTCTCGGTCGAGGCGGGCGAGCTCCTCGAGCTGTACCTGTGGTGCGCCGACGAGGGGCCGCAGCCCATGGTCGAGAGCCGGCACGCGAAGGTCGCCGACGAAGCCGCCGACGTGCTCATGTGCCTGCTGAACCTGTGTGACCGCGCGGGCATCGATCTCGGGGAGGCCCTGGACCGCAAGCTGGTCGCGGCGGCCGCGAAGTACCCGGTGGACCGCGTCCGCGGTCGAGCGCTGAAGTACGACGAGTACTGAGCGTGGCCGCCTGGACGTACATCGAGCCCTGCTGCGGCAGCGCGGCCCTCGCCCTGTCGCTGCTCGGCGCCCCGCGCTCGCTCCTCCCCTACCAGGGCTCCAAGTGGCGCTTCCGGACGGCGCTCGCCGCCGCGGTCCACGGGACCGGCGTCCACGGCCCACCGGCGCGGGTGGAGCTGTACGACGCGGGGCCGTTCGGGGTCGCGGCGCCCACCCTCGTCGACGGTGCGCTCCGTGAGGCGGTGATCGAGGTGCTCGACCGCTTCGCCGCCCGCGACGCCCGCGAGGTCTACGACGGCCTGCACCAGCAGCCCGTGGCGGAGGATCCGGCGACGTACACCGCGGAGCTGCTCTTCCTCCAGCGGCTGTCGTTCTCCGGCAAGGCCGTCGGCGACCGCGGTGGGCGCTGGGCCTCGCCCGGCTTCAACACGAGCAGCGCCTACGGGTTGCCAGGGACCGAGCGGTTCGGGCCCGTCAAGCCCATGGTGCCGAGCCTGATCCGGGTCCTCCGGAGCTACGACCGCCTGCATCGCCCCGGTGAGATCCACGGCGGGCGCCGATCGGCGAGCCCACCCGAGGAGTCTCTCCGACAGTCCACCGTCGTGTACCTGGACCCTCCCTATGTCGGGTCGACGACCTACCCGGGCGGTGATCTCGATCGGGCCAGCGTCGTGTCGCTCGCGACGGCCTGGGCCGACGCCGGAGCGCGCGTGATCGTGAGCGAGGGCGAGCCCATCGTCGAGCTGGTCTCCCTGGGATGGACCGCGCAGCGGATCGACGCCGGCCGGAAGGACACGTCGCGGTTCCGCGGGAAGCAGGAGGAGTGGATCACCACCTCTCGATAGACTCGGACGTGGAGGGCTCGTGTCGCTGCGCGATCAGCTGCTGGCCAAGGGACTGGTCTCGAAGAAGGACGCCCAGCGCGCCGGGCGGGAGCTCAAGGAGGAGCGCCGCCACGCGCAGGGAAGTCGCAAGGCGAAGTCCGAGCTCGCGCGGGAGGAGCGGCAGGCGCGTGCCGAGGAGGCCGTGCGGACCCGCGCCGAGACCGTCGCCCGCCGGCAGGAGCAGGAGGCGAAGCGGATCGCCGCCGAGCTCCCGCGCCGGGTCCGCGACCTGATCCGCGGCAACCGCGTGCGCCCGGGCAAGGGCCAGCCGTTCTTCCACAAGGGCCCCGACGGCCGCCACCTGCTGCGCACCGAGGTGTCGAGCGGCACGGCCTACCGGCTGCGGTGCGGGGAGCTCGCCCTGACCTGGCTCGAGCGCGGCACGGACGACGGCGAGGTGGTGCCCATCCCCCGCGCCGCGGCGGAGAAGCTCCTGGAGCTCGATCCGAGCCGCGTCCTCTTCCTCGTCACCGACACGGCGGGCATCTCGGACCCCGACGAGGCCTTCGCCCAGCGCACCTGGGAGCCCGACCTCCGCCCCCACCGCGTCCGGTAGCTCGGCGGCGCACGATCCCCGGTTCGGGCTTGCTGTGTGCGGAAGAAATGAATACGGATTCACGCCTTGCCGGGAGGGTGCTTGGCGTACCGACGGACGGAGGCGGTCGAGGCGCGGATCGCGCAGACGCGGGAGGAGCTGCTCCGCGCGGCCCTGCGGATCGTGGCCGCCGGCGGCTTCTCCGCGCTGCACATCGCCGCGCTGGCGGAGGCGGCGGGCGTCGCGACGGGCACGGTGTACCGGCACTTCGCGGACAAGGGCGAGCTGTGCCGCGAGGTCTTCGCCACCGCCAGCCAGCGGGAGCTCGACCACATGGCGGCGGCGCTGGCCTCCGACGGCCCCGCCCCGACACGGATCGAGCGCGCCGTGCGGCTCTGGGTGCGCCGCGCGCAGAACGGCCGGGTGCTCGCGCGGGCGCTGTTGTCCGAGCCCGTCCACCCCGCGGTCGAGGAGGAGCGCCTCCGGTACCGCGCGCGCTACGCCGAGCTCATCGCCCGGGTGCTCGCCGAGGGCGTGGCACACGGCGAGCTCCCCGCCCAGGACCCGCGCACCAGCGCCGCGTGCATCGTCGGCGCGCTGGGCGAGGCGGTCCTCGGTCCGAGCTTCGATCCCGATCCGAGCGACATCGTCGACTTCGTCCTGTCCGCCGTCACCCGAGGAGCCCAGCCATGAACGTCCACACGCACGAGGTCCTCAACCAGGCGCCTCCCCTCCCCGACTTCGACGCGTACGCCACGGACCTTCCGCTGGTGGAGACCGTCGCGCGCTGGGGAGGGTCCTGGGCCGCCGACCAGCTGTCGACGCTGGGCCGTGTCGCCGGCAGCGCCGAGGGCGCGCAGCTCGCGGTCGACGCCAACGTGAACCGCCCCGTCCTCCGCGCGCACGACCGGTACGGGCACCGCGTCGACCAGGTGGACTTCCACCCGGCGTACCACGAGCTGATGCGCATCGGGAAGGCGCACCAGGTCCACAGCCTGTCCTGGAACAACCCGGGCCGTCCGGGCGCCTTCGTGGCGCGCTCGGCGCTGCACTACCTCTACGGCCAGCTCGAGGCCGGCGTCGCCTGCCCGATCACGATGACGCACGCCGTCGTCCCCTCGCTGCGCGAGACGCCCGAGGTCGCCGCGCTGTGGGAGCCGGGCATCCTGTCCGACGCGTACGACCCGACCTTCGCACCGCCCTCGAAGAAGCGCGGGCTGACCTTCGGCATGGCGATGACCGAGAAGCAGGGTGGCAGCGACGTCCGCGCCAACACGACCGTGGCGGTGCCCGATGGCGAGGGCTTCAGGCTCACCGGCCACAAGTGGTTCTGCTCGGCTCCGATGTGCGACGCCTTCCTGACGCTCGCCCAGGGTCCGGGCGGCCTCACCTGCTACCTCGTGCCGCGCTGGCTCCCCGACGACACGCCGAACACCTTCCTCGTGCAGCGACTCAAGGACAAGCTCGGGAACCACAGCAACGCCAGCTCCGAGATCGAGTACCGCGACACCTGGGGCGTGCAGGTCGGGCCCCCGGGCAAGGGTGTGAAGACGATCCTCGCGATGGTGGCCCAGACCCGCGTGGACGTGGCGACCGCAGCGTCCGGGCTGATGCGCCAGGCCCTGCGGTACGCGACCCACCACGCCCGCCACCGCAAGGCCTTCGGCAGGCTGCTCATCGACCAGCCGCTGATGCGCAACGTGCTGGCGGACATGGAGGTCGAGGTCGAGGCCTCGGTGCTCCTGTCCTTCCGCGTGGCCTCCGCTCTCGACCGCGGCGCCACCGATCCCGGCGAGGAGGCGTTCGGCCGCGCGGCGATGGCGATCGCGAAGTACTGGATCTCGAAGCGGGTGATCGGGCTCACGGCCGAGGCGCTCGAGTGCCACGGCGGGAACGGGTACGCCGAGAACTGGCCGATGGCGCGGCTGTACCGGGAGGCGCCGCTCGGCAGCGTGTGGGAGGGCTCGGGCAACGTCCAGTGCCTCGACGTCCTGCGCGCGATGGAGCGCTCGCCCGCGTCGATGGCGGCGGTGCAGAAGGAGCTCGAGGGCTTCCGCGGGAAGGACACGCGGCTCGACCGCCTGCTGGGCGAGATCCGCTCGGAGCTGAGCGAGCCCGCCACCCTCGAGCTGCGCGCCCGCCGTCTGGTCGAGAAGCTCGCGCTCGCGCTGCAGGGCGGCCTGATGCTGGAGCACGCGCCCGCGCCCGTCGCCGAGGCCTGGCTCGCCGGCCGGCTCGGGGGCGGCGGCTACGAGTACGGGACGCTGCCTGCGGGCGTGGACCTCGACGCCATCCTCGCCCGAGCCTGAGCACGGGATAGGACTCCCGACGTGCAGGGGGTCCCATGTTCCGCCACCTTCCGCTCGTGCTGCTCGCCGGGTGCGCCTCGCTGGGCGGGCTCCGCGAGCTGGACGCGCTCCCGCCCGACTTCCCGCTGACCATCGCGGGCGAGACCGGGCAGATCACCGTGCCGGTCGGGGGCACCCAGGTGGCGGTGGACGTGGTGTTCGACGAGGAGGCCGACGCCCGCGCGAACTTCGAGGCCCTGAAGGCCCAGGCCGCCCAGGGGGGCTTCACCGTCGTCGAAGAGGGCAAACAGAAGAAGCGGGACCGTGTGGTGCTGACGGGGCCGAAGGGAAAGCTCGACCTCCAGTGCTGCGCAGCCCGCGCGGATCGGCGCCAGCTCGTGCTGGTGAGCTGGTGGCCGCCGACGGGGGAGGCACCGTGAGTGTACGCAAGGGTGAGGTCAGCGTCCGGGAGCGGCTGTTCGGCGGCCGGGGCGCGGTGCGCGTGTGGGATCTGCAGGCTGGGCGTCCGATGATCCCTTTTGGTGCGGTGCTCTCCTGCGAGCTCGACCCGGGTGGCTCGGTCGGCGCGCACCGCCAGGAGCACCTGCCGGAGATCGTGATCGGCCTCGAGGGCACGGGCGAAGCCACGGTGGACGGCGTCCCCTCCCCGCTCGACGCGGGCGACGTGGTCCACCTGCCGCTCGGCAGCGTCCTCGCCATCCGCAACCGCAGCGACGAGGAGCCGCTGCGCTACCTCATCGTGAAGGCGCTGGATCCCGCGCAGCTCGGCTGATCAGAGGAACGGCTGCTCGCGGTACTCACCGAACACGGCGCGCAGCGCGTCCGCGATCTCGCCGAGCGTGACGCCGGCCTCGACGGCGCCGAGGATGTGCGGCATCACGCCGTCCGTGCCCGATGCCGCCTGGGTCAGCGCGTCCAGCCGGTCCCGGACGACGACCGGGTCACGGTTCGCGCGCCAGGCCCGGGTGCTCGCCGCCTGCTCGGCCTCGATCGCCGGATCGATGCGCAGCAGCTCGGGCATCGGCTCCGCCTCCTCCTCGAACCGGTTCACGCCGACCACCACGCTCTCCCCACGGTCGATCGCGAGCTGCGCGGCGTAGGCGGCGTTCTGGATCTCCTGCTGCGGGAAGCCGCGCTCGATGGCCTCGACCATGCCGCCCATCCCGTCGATCTCGGCGATCAACCGCAGCGCCTCGGCCTCGAGCTCGTCGGTCACCCGCTCGAGCGCCCAGCTGCCGCCGAGCGGATCGACGTAGGCGGCGACACCCGACTCGTGCGCGATCACCTGCTGGGTGCGCAGCGCGAGCTTCACCGACGCCTCGGTCGGCAACGCCAGCGCCTCGTCGCGCGAGTTCGTGTGCAGGCTCTGGGTCCCGCCGAGGACGGCGGCCAGCGCCTGGAGCGTGACGCGCACGACGTTGTTGTCGATCTGGCGGGCGGCGAGCGTGGAGCCCGCGGTCTGCGTGTGGAACCGCAGCATGCAGCTCTTCGGGTTCTTCGCGCCGAAGCGGTCGCGCATCAGGTTCGCCCAGATCCGGCGGGCGGCCCGGAACTTCGCGACCTCCTCGATCAGGTCGTTGTGCGCGTTGAAGAAGAACGAGAGGCGCGGCGCGAAGTCGTCGACCGGGAGGCCCGCGGCGATGGCCGCCTCGACGTACGCGATGCCGTCCGCCAGCGTGAACGCCAGCTCCTGGGCCGCGGTGCTCCCGGCCTCGCGGATGTGGTACCCGCTGATGGAGATGGTGTTCCACTTCGGCACCTCGGCGGCGCACCACCGGAACAGGTCCGTGATGATCCGCATGCTGGCGCGCGGCGGGTAGATGTACGTCCCGCGGGCGATGTACTCCTTGAGGACGTCGTTCTGGATCGTGCCGCGGAGCTGGCTCGCGGCGACGCCCTGCTCCTTGCCGACGGCGACGTAGAGCGCGAGCAGCGTGGACGCCGTCGCGTTGATCGTCATCGAGGTGCTGACCTCGTCCAGCGGGATGCCGTCGAACAACACCCGCATGTCGTGCAGCGAGTCGATCGCCACGCCGACGCGCCCGACCTCGCCCATCGCGAGCGCGTGGTCGCTGTCGTACCCCATCTGGGTGGGCAGATCGAAGGCCACGGACAGCCCGGTCGTGCCCTGGGACAGCAGGTAGCGGTACCGCTCGTTGGACTGCCGCGCGGTGCCGAAGCCGGCGTACTGCCGCATGGTCCACAACGAGCCGCGGTACATCGTCGGCTGGACGCCGCGGGTGTACGGGTGCTCGCCGGGGAAGCCGACGCGCGCGAAGTCCGGCGCATCCAGCGGGGTGTAGAGCGGGGCGACGGGCTCGCCGCCGCTGCGCGTCAGGTGCGGACGCTCGGGCACGCGCGCGACCGCCTTGCCCCAGGTCCGCTCGCGCCAACGCCGGAGATCGTCCTCGGTCATCGCGGCTCCACCACGACCAGCATGGTGTTGCCCTCGATGGTCGTCCCGGCGGCGACGCCCACCTCGACGACCTCGCCGTCGATCGGGCTGCGGAACTCGTTCTCCATCTTCATCGCCTCGACCACGACGAGCACCTGGCCGGCGTGGACCACGTCCCCGACCTTCACCAGCACGCGCGCCACGGCACCCGGCATCGGGGAGCGGATCAGGCCCTCGGCGGCCCCACCACCCCCGTCGAGCGCGTGCTCGCGGGGGTCGACGATCTCGCCGCTCACGCCGTGTCCATCGACCTGGGCGGTGAGCTGCTCGCCCGCGACCCGCACGGCGACCTTGCGCCGCCCGAGGTCGTCGGTCAGCACCCACTCGGCCCGCCCCACCTGGGACGCCGCCACCGGGCGCGGCTCGCCACCATCGATGCTCACGACGTAGGTGCCGTCGGTCTTCTTGCGGACCTCGACGGACGCGGTCCGTCCGCCGACGCGGATCTCGTACGTCACCGCCACACCCCCTTGCGCGCCTTCCAGGCACCCATGCGCTTCCACGCCGAGCCGTTGCTGTCGTTGGCCTCCGGGCGACGGGCGGCGTCCGCCTCGAGCCGCGCGATGGCCGCCACCGCGAGCACGTCGTCCAGGCCCTCGGGCGCCGGGAGGTTCTCCGCCAGCCACGCGGTCGTGATGAACCCGGTGTCGTACCGCCCGGAGAGGAAGCCCGGGTCGTCGAACACGGCGAGGAAGAACGGGATCGACGTGGGCACGCCCACCAGGTGGTAGTCGCGGAGCGCGCGCTTGCAGCGGGCGATCGCGTCGTTCCGGTCGCTGCCCCACACCACCAGCTTCGCGATCATCGGATCGTAGTGGATGGGCACGTCCATGCCCTCGACCACGCCCGAGTCGACGCGGACCCAGGGCCCGGTGGGCTCGCGGTACCCGTGCAACGGACCCGGCGAGGGGCGGAAGTTCGCCGCCGCGTCCTCGGCGTAGATCCGGCACTCGATCGCGTGCCCGGTCTGTCGCAGGTCCTCCTGGCGGAACCAGAGCTTCTCGCCCGCCGCGATGCGGAGCTGGGCCTGGACGAGGTCCATCCCCGTCACCATCTCGGTGATCGGGTGCTCGACCTGCAGGCGGGTGTTCATCTCCAGGAAGTAGAAGGTGTCGGCGTCCTGGTCGTACAGGAACTCGCAGGTGCCGGCGCCGACGTACCCGACCGCCTTCGCCGCCGCGACGGCCGCCGCCGTCATCGCCTCGCGGGTGGCCTGCGGCAGCACCGGGCAGGGCGTCTCCTCCACCACCTTCTGGTGGCGGCGCTGCACCGAGCAGTCGCGCTCGAACAGGTGGACCGTCTCACCGTACGCGTCCGCGAGGACCTGGACCTCGACGTGGCGCGCGCGCTCGACCAGCTTCTCCACGTAGACCGCGGCGTCGCCGAAGGACTTGCCCGCCTCGGACTTCGCGGACGCCAGCGCGTCGAGTAGATCCTCCTCGCGGTCCACGCGGCGCATGCCCTTGCCGCCGCCCCCGCCGGACGCCTTGAGCATCACCGGGAAGCCGATCTCGCGGGCGATCCGCAGAGCCCCCTCGTCGTCCACCGGATCGACCGTCCCCGGCACGATCGGCACGCCCGCGTCCCGCATCCGCCGACGGGCGGCGGTCTTGCTGCCCATCGCGTCGATCGCGCTGGCCGGTGGGCCGATCCAGACGAGCCCGGCGTCCTGGACCTTCTGCGCGAAGCCGGCGTTCTCCGAGAGGAAGCCGTATCCCGGGTGGATCGCGTCACACCCGTGCTTCCTGGCGACCTCGAGGAGCAGGTCCTGCTTCAGGTACGACTGGGCGGAGGGTGCGGGGCCGATGTGGACGGCGAGATCCGCCATGCGCACGTGCAGCGCCTCGCCGTCGACGTCGCTGTGGACGCAGACGGCCTGCAGGCCGCGCTCGTGACACCCGCGGACGACGCGGGCGGCGATCTCCCCACGGTTGGCGATGAGGACACGTTGGAAGGGTCGGTGCGACATCCGGGCCGACTAACACCGGAAGGCGTGCCGAGGAGCGGTCCGATCCGGTGACGCTCGTTACCTCGGGGGCGTGGAGTGACCGGTGACGATCTGGATGTCGATGGCGATGGCGGCGCCGACGCCCGCGATCCTGGCGAGCACGTGCCGCGGGACCGGGACCGAGCTGTGGCACTGCGGCGGCGAGACGGACGGCGTGATCGTCCACTCCTCGCCGCCGACCGCACCCGAGCTCAAGGAGCTGGGACCGCTGGGCGACGGCGTCCTGGTCCAGCTCGAGGGCGAGCGCCTGCCGCCGAAGGGCCAGCGCGGCCCCCGCTACGGGGTGAAGGTCGTGGGCCAGTGGCTGTGGGCGGACGGCGAGGAGAAGGTGCTGCGCCCGCTGTTCGAGGACTGGCTGCGCCAGGGCGGGCCCGGCGGCGGCGTCGTCTCGATGCTCGGCCAGGCGTGGACGATCCCGGTGAACTGCTGGCGCGAGGACGGCGGGGTCGCGTGCTCGGACGGCTCGACGGCACGCGAGGTGCCGATGGAGGGCGGCTTCGCGTCGCTGCCCTGCACGGTGAACACCGGCGGCGAGCAGGAGTGCCGCATCTCGTCCACGCCGGGTCAGCCCTTCCTGGTGGTGCTGGTGCCGACGCACGCGCTGACCACCGTGGGATGCGCCATGGTGGAGGGGCAGACGACGGCCTGCGCCGATCTCGTGACCTTCGACCACGACGCCGTGGAGCGGTCGATCCCGCGCCCCGCGACGGCGACGTGCCGACTCCAGGCGGGGATCGGCGACTGGCGTTGCCTCGGCTCGTCCCTCCGGGAGTCCGAGGAGCCCCAGATCCGCCAGCTGTTGTCGGACACGTCCGGGATCCGGGACCTGCCCGGCGCCGGCAAGGGCCAGCTGCTGGACGGCGAGGCCTGGGTCTGCGGCGGCGCGGATCCGGTGTGCACGGCACTGCTCGAGGATCTCCCGGCCCGGCCGGTCGGCGGCGGCACGATCGACATCCTCGGGATGCCGTACGAGGTGGGCTCGCGCTGCCAGCTCGTCGAGGACGACTCGCTCGTGAAGAACATCGTGATGTGCGACGACCTGCAGCGCGCCTTCCGGTGGGAAGACACGCGCGCGCCGGTCCCACCCGAGGCCCGCGCGTGCAAGTGGCTGGGCCAGAAGGCCTTCTGCTGGGACGAGGGGCCAGGGGTCGCGGCCACCTGGAAGAAGAAGGTGGGCTCGATGGTGTGCACTCAGCGGCCGTGCCCGTTCGAGGCTCTGATCGAAGAGCGGTGACGTCGCCGCTTCGTCGCGGCATGATGAGGATCGGGTACGGACCGGAGTGAGGCGTGGTCCCGTGGATCTCGGTGGCGCTGGCGACGACGACCGGCAGCACCTTCACCAGCTGTCCGATCGGCGCGTTCCCCGACGACGGGGACGGCCCGATCTCCCCCGACGCCGTGTTCGTGGCCGTCGGGCTCAACCCCGCCTGCCTGGGTCCCTCGGACGCCGGGATCGACGACGTGGTGCCCATCGCCGGCCAGGTGGACTTCCCGGACGCGAGGACGGTGCGCTTCACGCCCGACGAGCCGCTCGAGCGAGGCGCGGACGTGGTCGCGTGGGCGACGGACGGTTGGTCCGAGCAGCTGGCCGAGCTGTCGGTGGGACGGAAGCCCGACCGGCTGCCGTTGTCGCCCGGGGTCGCCGATGTCGACCTCCAGCTGCGGCGGCGGTGCCGCTGGGGGACTCCGCCACGGGTCAAGGCGACCGTGACGCTGGAGAGCCCGGCGGCCGGCGTGCTGCAGGCCCAGGTGCTCACCGACGGCATCTCACAGGGGTGGTCCGGCGTCGCCGCCGGGTCCCACATGGAGCCGGGCAGGCTGGTGGCGGACGTGGCGTCCGGCGAGCACGACCACTGCGTGGAGCTGCGCCTGCTCGACGAGCTGGGCGAGGTCGTGTGGCAGGAGGATCCGGTCTGCGTCCACGCCGAGCGCTGCCCGGTCGAGGAGGATCGGGGCTGCTCGACAGGTATGGCCCCGCGATCGGGAGGCTGGATCCTGATGTTCGTGATGTTCCTCACGCGGATCGTCCGCCGCCGATAAACGCCTCCCCTCCCACTCGCGTAGAGGGGGCGATGTCCACCGCCCTGGCCGAGCACAGCGACGAGGACCTCGCCCGGAAGGCCGCGGCGGGCGACGAGCAGGCGTTGGGGGAGCTGCTCGCGCGCTCGTGGCCCGAGATCCGTCGGGTGGCGCTGGTCCGCGTCGGCGACCCGGTGCTGGCAGACGACGCCGTACAGGACGCTCTCGTCCGGCTGCTGCGCTTCGCGGATCGCTTCGATCCCACCCGCCCGTTCCGCCCGTGGATGCGTCAGCTGGTGCGCAACGCGTGTGTCGATCTCTTCCGGCGGCGGGGACGCGGGGACGATCCGCTGGTGGAGGTCGCGGCCAACGACACCGATCCTGGCCGGACGATGGACCTCGACCGGGGCGCACGCCGCGTGCGGGAGGCGTTCGCATCGCTGAGCGAGCGTCAGCGCGAGATCTGGCTTCGGTGCGAGCAGGACGGTGCGAGCGTGGCGGACGTCGCCGCGGAGCTGGACATCGCTCCCGCCACGGTGCGGGTGGTGCTGCACCAGGCGCGCAAGGCGCTCCGGCTGCGGCTGTTGGCCGAGGACCCCGAGCTCGCCGAGCTGGTGAGGGACGCATGAGCTGCCGCGACGCGCGACGCCTGCTGCTGGAGGAGGGATCGGACGCCGTCCGCGCCCACCTCGAGACCTGCGCCGACTGTCGGCGCCTGGCCACCGCGATCGACGAGGTCGACGGTCGGGTGCGGCGGATGGTCGACGCGTACGAGGAGCGGCCGCTCGAGGCCGCACTGAACCAGGCCCGCGAGGCGGGTCGTCCGAGGAGGTGGGGCATGACGGTGCACGGTGGGCTGATCGGGCTGGCGGCGGCGGCCGCGCTGATGGTGGCGGTCGCGGGGACCCGGCACGCCGAGCAGGCGGAGCCCGAGCCCCAGGTGGCGGCGGCGACCTCGGAGGTGGGGGACCTGGTCCGGGCGACCGCGCAGATCCCGTGGGGAGGGCTCTCGGAGCAGGACTGGGCCCTCCGCGCGAACGAGCTCGTCCGCCTCGAGCCCTCGGTGCCCACGACGGACACGGCGCTGCGCTTCGAGCTGTACGCGCAGATCGGGCGTGCCGCCGAGAACGCCAACATGCCCGCTCCACCGTTCTATGGCCAGGTGGAGGCGGAGGGCACGAGCCGGGTGGTGAACGTCTACTGGTGGAAGGCCTCCGAGCTGGCGATGGCGGAGCCTGCCCTCCTCGAGCGCCTGACCCCGGAGCTGGCGACCAGTGTCCGGAGCTACGTGCTGGCCCGGACCGGCGATGATGCACCCGCGCCCCGGCCCGCCACCGCGTCGGCGCAGGCGGAGGTGGACCGTGTCGAGAAGATCCCGTGGAACGCGCTGTCCGAACAGGACTGGGCGCTCACCGCCTACCAGCTCCTCCAGACCGTCCCCACCGTCCCCGACACCGACCATGCCCTGCGCTTCCGTCTCTTCGCGCAGATCGGTCGCGCCGCCGAGAACGCCAACGTCCCCGCGCCCCCGTTCTACGACCAGATCGAGGTCGGGGGAGAGCGGACGACGGTGAACCTGTACTGGTGGAAGGCCTCCGAGTTCGCGCTCCAGCACCCCGAGCTGTACCGCCAGCTCGACGACGACCTCGCTGCCGACATCCGCTTCTACGCCGACAAGCGGTAGCTCCGCGCAGCACGCGACCCCGGCGGACGACGCTCCCCCGTACAGCGCGAACACCCCGCCATCACCAACGACCGGCTCCCCCCGAAAGGGCGGATCCCGGAGCGCGTTCGTTCGAAGGCCAGGAGCGACGAGGGCCGCGACCCACGACCCATTCAACCCAGACCGGCTCCAGGGCCGGGACCCTGGCGGGGTCTGGGGCAGAGCCCCAGCGGGGTTTCAGGGGCAGAGCCCCTGACAGGGCGCGTCAGCGCCCGGCCAACACCTGATCGGGCGCGTCAGCGCCCGGCCCACTACTGTTCACAGAAGTCCGTGGTGCCGGCGGCGGAGACGCAGAACTGCTTGGGGAGCGTCTCGTCGCGGCCGGACTCCCGTGCGTAGTCCAGCCACTCGCGGGCGGCCGTCTTGGTGTTGTTCCGGGCCTCCTGCGCTTCCTGGCCGAGCTCCTCGCTGGGGTGCTGCGAGTACTCCTGCTCGAGGAAGTTCCACTTCTTCTCGGCGGCCATCGTCTTGTACTTGTAGAGCGTGTACACGCGCTTCACGTACTCGTCGCCTTCCCACAGCGACCGGTTCTCGAGCGCCGTGTCGGCCCACTTCATGGCCTCGTCCATGCGCTCAGGACCGCGATACACGAGGTAAGACGCCAGCTTGTAGCACATGTCGGGATCGGAGCGATTGATCTCCGTCACGTGCCGCATCGCGATGGCCTCCCACCGGTGCTCGTCGCCCTTCGCCCAGGCGTCCTTGAGGAGCACCCGGTTGATCTTGTCCTTGACGGTCTGCCGCTCGGCGACCTTGAGCGCGTCGTCGAGGCAGCGGATCTGGGACTCCGTGAGCTGCCCCATGAGGGCAGAAGGCTCGAGCTTCAGCAGGTCACCACAATCAGCGGTCGTCCGAGTGAGCTCGTCGTACGCCTGGGCGTCGAGCTCCTCCTCCTCCTCGCTCATGTCGATCTCGACGAAGCCACCGCCGAACCCGGAGGAGCCCGAGTCCGTGGGCTGGGGCTTGTTCTTCCCCTTCCCGGCCAGGTTCAGCATCACCACGCCCACCAGGACCACCGTCCAGGGAGCGCGAGCGAGCAGCCGATGCGCCATGCATCCTCCGCAGTTGGGTCCAGTATACACCGCCGGTCGAGCGCGTTCAGCGAAGCCCGACGAGCAGGCCGCACGCACGCACGACGAACGCCCCGACCCAGGCCAGCATTCCCGTCCACACGAAAGCGAGCGCGGGCCACCGCCAACCGCCCGACTCCTTGCGCAGCACCGCCATCGTCGACAGGCACTGGAGCGCGAGCGCGAAGAACACCATCAGCGAGGCGCCCACCAGCGGGGTGTAGAGCGGGGTGCCGTCGGAGCGACGCGCCTCGCGGATGCGCTGGCGCAGCCCCTCGTCCTGCTCGTCCACGTCCTCGCCGGCACCGTGCACCACGCCCATCGTGGACACGAACACCTCGCGCGCCGCGAAGGCGCCCAGCAGGCCGATCCCGATGCGCCAGTCGTACCCGAGCGGGGAGATCACGGGCTCGATCAGCCGCCCGAGCTGGCCGGCGTAGCTCTGCTCGAGCTGAAGCGGCGCCGCGAGCGCGTCGAGATCGAGGTCCATGACCCTCGCCTCGGCCACGGTCTGCTCGGGCAGCAGCTCGTCCGGCGTGTGCCGCGGGAAGGTGGTCAGCGCCCACAGCACCACGGTGGCCACGAGGATGGTCCCGCCCGCCTCGGACAGGAAGTCGCGGCAGCGCGACCACACCACCCGAGCCACCACGCGCGGATCGGGGACCCGATAGGGCGGGAGCTCGAGCAGCACGGGCTCGTGCGTGCGTTCGGCCAGCACCGTGTTGCCGAGCACCAGCGACGCCGTGACCGCCATCGCCGTGGAGAACAGGTACATCCCGGCGAGCGCGAGGGGTTGCAGCGGCACGAAGCCCAGCACCACCGGCGGGAACAGGGCGGCGATGAGCAGCGTGTAGACCGGCAGGCGGGCCGAGCAGCTGGTGAGCGGGAGCACCATCATCACCAGCAGCCGGTCGCGGCGCCGAGGCAGCGTCCGGGTCGCCAGGATCGCAGGGACCGCGCAGGCATAGCCGGACAGGAGCGGGACGAAGGCGCGACCGGGCAGACCGGCGGCGCGCAGGACGCGATCCGCGAGGTGCGCCGCGCGAGCGAGGTACCCCACGTCCTCGAGCAACGCGAGGAACAGGAAGAGCAGCGCGATCTGCGGCAGGAACACGAGGACCGCGCCCACACCCCCGATCACGCCGTCCACCAGCAGATCGCGGAGCAGCCCCAGCCAGCCCGTGGCCTCTCCTCCGGCGACCGCGTCGAAGCCGCCGCCCACGCCGCTCCCGAGCGCCCCCATCGCGGACTCGACCAGCCCGATCAGCGGGTCCGCCCAGGAGAACAGGGCGGTGAAGGCGAGCGTCATGACGAGCACGAAGATGGCGGAGCCGAACACGGGGTGCAGCAGGACGCTGTCCACGCGCTCGGTGAAGGAGCGAGCCGGGGCGGGTCCTCGCCCCAGGAACACGGCCTCGTGCGCGTCGATCCAGGCGTAGCGGGCGGCGACCAGCTCCCCGTCGAGGTCTCGCCCCGCCGCGCGCGCCTCCTTCCGGATCCGGGCCACGACGGCGAGCGGCTCACCGTCGCCCGGGAGCCGACCGCTCTCGTCCGCCGACAACAGCACCCAGCGCGCCACAGCCTCGTCGCGCGCTGGATCCCCGGACCGCAGGCGCTCGGGCAGGGCCTCGGCCACCGCGCTCACGTCGGCGGCCGCCGCCGGAGGGAAGGTGTGGGGTGCGGTGGATCGCGGCGCCTCCGCCAGGCAGGTCCCCAGCGCCGCCACCAGCGCCTCCCGGCCCTCCCCGCTGCGGGCCACCGTGCCCACGACGGGCACGCCCAGCACCTCCGCGAGCGTGTCGATCCGCGGCTCGATGCCGCCCGCGCGCGCCTCGTCGAGCAGGTTGACCGCCACGACGCAGGGCACACCGAGCTCGAGCACCTGGAGCACCAGGTACAGGCTGCGCAGCAGGCGCGGCCCGTCGACGACGAGCAGCACCGCGTCCGGCCGCGGGTGGTGCCCGAAGCCGAGCAGCGCGTCCATCGCGACGCGCTCGTCGGGCGAGGTCGCCGCCAGCGAGTACGTCCCGGGCGTGTCCACGAGCTCCGCGTCGCCGCCCGGGAGCTGGAGCGTGCCACGCGTCGTGCCCACCGTGGTGCCGGGGAAGTTCCCGACGTGGGCCGATCCGCCCGTGAGCCGGTTGAACAGCGTGGACTTGCCAGCGTTCGGGTTGCCCGCCACCACCACCCGCCACCGAGCGCCCGACGCCCCGTGGTGGTCCTCCTCGTGGTGACTCACCGCTCCACCCGGACGTTGCGCGCGTCGTTGGCCCGCAGGCACAGGACGGCGCCGCGCACGCGATACGTCATCGGATCGCCGAGGGGGGCCTGGCCCGTACGCTCCACCTCGGTGCCCGGCAGCAGCCCGAGCTCCAGCAGCCGTCGGCGGAAGGCGCCCTCCCCCTCCACGGCGGTGACGCGAGCACGTTGTCCGGGGGCGAGGCGGTCGAGGGTCACGGCGACGGGGCTTCCGCGTACTTGAAAATGATTTTCAATATCTCTAGCCCAACGCCTCGCGCGCGTCGACCTTCCCCGAGCCGTCGGGAGGATCGAGCACCAGCTTCGGCAACGCGACGCCACCGAGCCGAGCGCGCACCGCGTCGTGCAAGGCGATCGCCTCCTCGATCGGGACGCGCAGGTGGGCGTTGCCCGGCACCCGGTCGGTGACGTGCAGGTAGTACGGCATCACGCGACGCTCGACCAACGCCTCGAACAGCGTCGCGAGCACGTCCGGATCGTCGTTGACCCCGCGGAGCAGCACCGTCTGGTCGAGGACGGGCACGCCGGCGTCCACGAGCCGGGCGAGCGCTGCGTCCACCTCCGGCGAGAGCTCTCGCGGGTGGTTCGCGTGGATGACCACCCACACTGGCGCCCGCGCGCGCAGCCCCGCGACCAGCGCGTCCGTCACGGCCTCTGGGAAGGTCACGGGCGCGCGGGTGTGGATGCGGATCACGCGCACGGCGGGCCGCAGGCGGTCGATGGTGTCCAGGAGGCGCGGAACGGGCACGACGAGGGGGTCGCCGCCCGACAGGATCACCTCGCGCGGCGCGTGCTCCCGGATCCAGCCGAGCGCCCGCTCCCAGGCCTCCGGATCCGGATCGGACGTGGCCCCGGGCTGGTGGTCGCGCCGGAAGCAGTATCGGCAGTACAGGTGGCACCGCTTCGTCAGCAGCAGCAACACGCGATCCTGGTGCTTGCGGACGACCCAGGGCACCGGGCTGCGGGCCGCGTCGCCCACCGGATCGGGCACGTCTCCTGGATCCGCGAGCAGCTCCCGTGGGTCCGGGAGCACCTGGAGCGCCAGCGGGTCGGCCGGATCGCTCGGATCGGCCATGCGATCCCAGAACGATCGCGTCACCCGGACCGGAAATGCGCCGTCCAGACCAGCCCACGAACCCGCCAGTTCTGGCCGTCGAGCGACGATCTCCTCACGACCCACCATCCGGCCGCGGCCGCCGGTCGGACTGTCCTTGCCGGGCCCGTCGGGCCCACCGTGATACATGAGCGGCCCCAAAGCGCCGAGGGTCCGTTCCCATGTACTCCGTGTCCGACATCCGCAAGGGCCTCAAGGTCGAGATCGACAACCAGCCGTACGTCGTGATCGACTTCCAGTTCGTCAAGCCCGGCAAGGGTCAGGCCTTCACCCGGACGAAGCTGAAGAACCTGATCACGGGGAACAACCTCGACCGCACCTTCAAGATCGTGGAGTCGCTGGCTCCCTGCGACGTGACCGACGTGAACATGCAGTTCATGTACGCGGACGCCGAGGGGTACAACTTCATGAACCTCGAGACCTACGACCAGGTCTCGCTCCCCGCCGAGGCCGTCGGCGACGCCAAGAACTGGCTGATCGACGAGATGCAGGTCAACGTGCTGTTCTACAAGGGCCGCGCGATCAACATCGACCTGCCCAACTTCGTCGAGCTCGAGATCACGTACTGCGAGCCCGGCATCAAGGGGAACACCGCGACCGGCACGAACAAGCCGGCGACGCTGTCCACCGGCGCCATCGTCGGCGTGCCGCTCTTCGTCGAGCAGGGCGAGTGGATCAAGGTCGACACCCGCACCGGCGAGTACGTCGAGCGCGTCAAGCGGTAGTCGGTGTCCCCCGACGGGATCCGCGCCAGGGCGAAGGTCCTCGGCGCCATGCGTCGCTGGTTCTCGGACCACGGGTACCTCGAGGTGCCCACGGCGGTGCTGGTCCCCTCCCCCGCCCTCGAGGAGCACCTGCACGCCATCCCGGCGGGCGGTGGGTTCCTTCGTACCAGCCCGGAGTTCGCGCTGAAGCGCGCCATGGCCTGCGGGCTCGGTCGGATCTACGAGATCGGGCCCTGCTTCCGCGACCGCGAGCACGGCGCCTGGCACCGGCGCGAGTTCACGATGTGCGAGTGGTACCGCGCGGGCGGCGAGCCGGAGGACGTGATGGACGAGGTCGAGAGCCTGGTCCGCGCGGCGGCGGCGGCGCTCGGCGTCCGTGAGCCCGGCCCCTGGCGGCGCACGACCGTCGCCACGCTCTTCGCCGAGCACGCCGGCCTCGACCTGACGCTCACCACGGCCCGCGACCTGTCGGGCGAAGACGAGAGCTGGGACGACGCCATGATGCGGCGCTTCGTCACCGACGTGGAGCCGGCGCTGCACGGAGCGGTCTTCGTCGCGGACTGGCCGGCCTCGCAGGCCGCGCTCGCCCGGGTGCGCGACGACCGCGCCTGGCCGGTGGCCACCCGCTTCGAGGCCTACATCGACGGCGTCGAGCTCGCCAATGCATTCCACGAGCTGCTGGACGCGGGCGAGCTGCGCGCGCGCTTCGAGGCCGCCAACCGCGCACGCGTCGACGCCGGCGAAGCACCCCACCCCGTCGACGAACGGTTGATCGGGGCGGTCGGCCGGATGCCGCGAACGACCGGGATCGCGCTCGGCGTCGACCGTCTGGTGGCGGCCTTGATGTCGTGGGACGGGATCGGCGCCGGCCGCGTGGAGTAAAACGGCCGCTCGGGAGGATCGGCGTGGAGCTCGCGGGCAAGGTGGCGGTGGTGACCGGCGGCGGCCGGGGGATCGGCAAGGCGATCGCGCAGGAGCTGGCGCGAGGCGGCGCGAAGGTCGTCGTGACCTGGGTGAGCGGCGCGGACGCCGCGCGCGCCGTGGCGGACGAGGTCGGTGGCGTGGCGGTGGAGGCCGACATCTCGACCACCGAGGGCTGCGAGGCCGTGGTGCGCGTGGCCGACGAGCTGGGTGGCGCCGACATCCTCGTGAACAACGCGGGCATGACGGCCGACGGGCTGATGCTGCGCATGAAGGACGACCAGTGGGACCGGGTGCTGGGCGTGAACGCGGGAGGTGCCTTCCGGATGAGCCGGGCGGTGCTGTCGGGGATGGCGAAGAAGCGCGCCGGGGTCATCGTGAACGTCGCCTCCGTCTCCGCGATCCGCGGGAACGCCGGCCAGGCAAACTACGCCGCGAGCAAGGCGGCCGTCCTCGCGCTCACCCGCTCGCTGGCGCTGGAGATGGCGCGGCGGAACATCCGGGTGAACGCCGTGGCTCCGGGCTTCGTAGCGACGGACATGACCTCGACGCTCAAGCCCGACCAGGTCGAGCAGGCCGTCGCCTCCATCCCGCTCGGGCGGATGGGGCAGCCCGAGGACGTAGCTCCGATGGTACGATTCCTGTGCGGCCCCGGCGCCACCTACGTCACCGGCCAGGTCTTCGTGGTGGACGGCGGGCTGTCGGTGTAGCGATGTCGAACCCGAACGAGGAGCGCTTCTGGGCCTGGATCGAATCGGGCTGGACCACGGCATCCCCTCGCGTGCAGGCCGCCAGGAAGCGTCTGGCGGGCAACGATCCGGACGAGAACGACGCCGACGTCGTGAGCGGCGCCCTGCCCGAGGTGATCCGGCGGCTCGAGGAGGAGGCCTCGGCGGTCGACGCTCCGGCCCTGATCGCGCTGGACCGACAGCTCGAACGGAAGCTGTTCGACCTCGATCGCGCCGAGCTCCAGGACGTGACGGGCGGGAGCGACGACGGCTTCCTTTACGCCCGCGGCTTCGTCGTCGTGCTTGGGCGCGGCGTGTGGGAGGCCGTGAACCGGGACCCGGAGCGGGCCGTGCAGGACGCGGAGTGCGCCGACGTCTGCTACCTCCCGCAGCGGGTGTACGAGCGCCGGTTCGGGTCGTACCCCGGCACGGCCTCGGGGCTGTCGCGGGAGAGTGGCTCCAACAGTGGCGGATGGCCGGAGGAGGACTGATGCGCACGCTGTTGGCCGTCGACATCACGGAGGACACCGAGGACCTCGAGGACGTCCTGCGGCCGCTGTTGAAGCGGTTCGACGGCCCGGTCGACCTCCTCCACGTCGCGCGTCCGGCGTTGTTCGACGAGGCGGGTCCCGAGCTGCGCAAGCTCCTCGACGCCGCCGTGATCCAGCAGGATCGCGCCTGGCAGGAACGCCTGCGCCAGGTCCAGGCGTCGCTGGTGCCGGACGGCCGGCGTGGCGAGGTCCGCGTCGAGCGCGACCCGGGCGCGGCGGAGGCCATCGTCCGCGCCGCCGACGGACACGACCTGCTGGTCGTGGGCACGCACGGGCGCACCGGACCCGCGCGCGCCTGGGCGGGCTCGGTGGCGGAGCGCGTCGTCCGCAGCAGCCCGATCCCGGTGCTCGTGGCGCGCGGTCGCTCGAGGGGCCTCGGCCGGATGCTGCTCGCGGTCGACCTGTCCCCGAGCGCGCCCGAGGGCGAGGCGGACCGGGTGCTGGCGGCGGGGGCGGCGCACGGCGAGGCGATGGGGATGGTGGTGGACGTCCTCTACGTCCGGCCGCCGCCGGTGGTCCTGACGCCGGAGAGCGGGCTCGCGTGGCGGCACCTCGAGGAGGCGATGGAGGAGCTCGAGCGGTCCTCCAAGCGCCAGATCCGGCAACACCTCGCGACCTGGCCCGAGAGCGTGGCCGGTGTGGCGCTGGTGGAGACCGGAGACATCGTGCGCACCGTGGTCGCGAAGGCCGACAGCTACGACGTCGTGATGGTGGCCACCCACGGGCGGCGCGGTGTCGCGCGCATGTGGCTGGGCTCGGTCGCGGAGCGCGTGGTGCGGATGTGCGAGGCGCCCGTGCTCGTCGCGCCCGTCAGCTGAGGCGGACGCCCAGCACCGCTCGTGCGACGTGCTCAGCGACGTCGGGCTCCAGTCCGAGCTCCGTGGCGCGCCGTCGCCACCGCTCGACCGTGAGCCGCTCGCGCTCCTCGTCCTTGAAGGCCAGCCCGTGCGCCGCCTTGAGCTCGGCGATGTCCCGCACCATCGCCGCCCGGCGGAACAGGGCGTCCAGGATCGTGTCGTCCAGCGACTCGAGCACCTCACGGGCACGCACCAGCTCGGAGGGCGCGCTCACGCGAACACCCGCAGCGTGCCGCGCGTGACGCCGAACTGCTCGTGCGCGGCGACCCGGCGGCTCACCTCGTGCGGTGCCGCGCGCCCGGCCAGCAGGTCCGACCAGGCCGCGAGCACCGTCGCCGCCTCCTGGCCCGTCTCCCACACGAACTCGACCCGCAGTCGCCGCACCCCCGCCGCCACCAGCCGGAGCGCCGAGGTCGGGGCGCAGGACGCGCGCGCGTCGAAGACGGTGTTCCGGCAGCCGACGTCGACCACGACGGGGTGATCGAGGCCGTCGCGGTCGCGCAGCGCGACCCGGTGCTGCTCGCAGGGGCGACCACAGGAGCGGAAGTCCGCTCCCTCGCTCAGGGTGTGGGCGACCACGCAGTGCTCCGTGTGGAAGGTGGGGACGTGGTGGTGGACGACCACGGTGACCCGCTCGGCGGGCAGCGCCGCGAGCATGGCCAACAGCTGGGTCTCGTCCAGATCGTGCGCCGCGGTCACCGTGTCGCAGCCGATGGCGAGCAGGTGCTGGGCGGTGACCGAGTTCGTGACGTTGAGCGAGAAGTCGCCGTGCACCACGGGGCGTTGGCCGTCCGGCAGCCCGGCGAACGTCTCGAGCCCACCCCAGTGGCGCACCAGCACCGCGTCCGGTGCGAGCCGCCGGAGGTGGTCGTCGTACCCCTCCTCCCCCGGCTTCTGGACGCGGGTCGTCGCCAGCGTGACCCGCAGCCCGGCGTCCCGCGCGCGGCGCACCGCGTGGATCAGGCCGACGCGCTCCATCCAGTCGAGCTCGACCTCCGGCAGCCCGGCGGCGATCACCGCGTCGAGCTGCTCGTCGGTGCGGCACAGCGGCACGATCGTCGCCTGCGACGGCGGCACCCAGGCCCGGCGGGGGGCGAGCGCCCGTGCGTCCGCCACCACGCGCTCGGCGGCGGGTCGCGGGTCGACCGTGTGTCCGCGGTGGACCCAGGCACGCTCGCAGGCCGCGACCAACGCCCGCCGGAGCTCCTTGAGGGCGGACGGCGGAGCGAACAGGCCCGGCCGCAGCTCGTCCGTGACGATGTCCGCCGTGCGCAGCGACGTGCCGCCCATCGCTCCGAGTTTCTCTCGCAGCAACGCCACGTCCAGCGCCCTGATGTGCGAACGCTCGAGCATCGGACCGGACACGGTGACCGGCGATCCCTGGTCGCTGGTGGCGGTCACGCGGAGCGGCTCGCCCTCGGCCCCGGCGACGTGCAGCGTGACGGCGATCCGGCCTTCCGGCGGGCGGGCGGACGCGCGCTGAGCCTCGCGATCCAGCCTCCCGTCGCCCGACAGCCACACCCGGTGGCCGGGACGGACGGCGGACAGGTCGATCGGGCCGAAGCCCAGCCAGAACCCGTCCGGCGTGGGCTCCACGTCGTACAGCGGACCGCCCGGCTCGGTATCCTCGGGACGTCCGAGATCGAAGCCCACGCCCATCCCCGGCTCGGGCGGCAGCGTCCCCTCGGCGACCACACGCACCCGCCCGCGACCGAGCTCCGCCACCCGCCCGAGCAGCACGCCGCGGTGCTTGGGGAAGCGCCCCTGCACGAGGTGTTGGTGGTCCGCGCCGCGGAGGAAGCCCTCGGAGAAGCCGCGTGAGTAGGTCAGCCCCATCCGCGCGCGCTCGTCCGAGTCGGTGTTCCCCTCGAGCGCCTGCGCGTACGCCCGGACGGTGGTGTGGACATAGGCCGGGCCCTTGAGGCGCCCCTCGATCTTGAGGCTGGCGACGCCGATCCGCGCGAGCTCGCCGACCGCGTCCACGCCAGCGAGATCCAGCGGCGACAGGAGGTAGCGCACGTCGCCGAGCGGCCGTTGCACGCCGTCCACCACCAGATCGTACGGGAGCCGGCAGCTCTGTGCGCACTGCCCGCGGTTGGCGGAGCGGCCGCCCCACGCCTCGCTCGTCAGGCACTGTCCCGACCAGGACATGCACAGGGCGCCGTGCACGAACACCTCGAGCGGGACGCTGCTGCCCGCCGCGAAGCGGCCGATCTCGTCGAGCGAGAGCTCCCGCGGCACGACGATCCTCGTCACGCCGAGGCGCTCGGCGAAGCGCGCACCCTCGGGGCTGCTGATCGTCATCTGCGTCGAGGCGTGCACCTCGAGCGTGGGCGCCAGCGCCCGGGCCAGGAGCGCGACCGCGGGGTCCTGCACGATCAGCGCGTCCACGCCGGCCTCTGCCGCCGCGCGCACGAAGCCCTCGACCACCGGCAGCTCGTGCTCGAAGACCAGCGTGTTGAGCGTGAGGTACGCCTTCGCGCCGGCAGCGTGGATCCGCGCCGTCAGCTCCGGCAACCGCGCGACCGAGAAGTTGGCCGCGCGCGCGCGCGCGTTGAGCCCCTCGTCGAGCCCGAAGTAGACCGCGTCCGCGCCGGCGGCCAGCGCGGCGGCGAGGGAGGCGTCGTCGCCCGCGGGGGCGAGGATCTCGGGTCGGTGGGCCACGTCGCCCCGTACCACGGCGCGGGCGCGAGGGCGCAGTAGGATGCCCGCCATGGACACCTGCGACACCGCCCCCGACCTCTCCTCCGGCTGGGAGGAGGCCCCGCTGCCCGACAGCCCGGAGCTCACCGAGCTGCTCGACTGGCTCTTCCCCGAGCGCACCCGCAAGGAGGACAAGCAGCGTGCGGGCGTGCGCACGGACGGCATCGTGGTCGTGCACCACGGCCGCATCGTGCTCGAGCGCTATGGCCCGGGCTGGGACGCCGATCGTCGGCACCTCGCGTGGTCGATGAGCAAGACCTTCACGCTGGCGACCGCCGGGATCGCCGTCCGCGAGGGGTTGTTGTCGCTCGACGACACGCCCTGCGACCACGGCGTGAGCGCCAGCGGGCCGGGCTGCGACGTGCCGCTGCGCGACTGGCTCTCGATGAGCAGCGGGCTCGCCTGGCGGGAGACCTACGAGGGCTCCTCCCCCACGACCTCCTCGGTCCTCGCGATGCTCTATGGGGAGGAGGGCGCGGACATGGCCTCCTTCGTCGCGAGCCACCCCGGTCAGGAGCCGCCGGGCACGACCTGGCGCTACTCCTCGGGCGACACGAACGTCGCGGCGGCGATGGTCGGCCACGCGCTGGCGCCCGCGCACGGCGACCACTGGCCCTGGGAGGTGCTGTTCGAACCGATCGGCATGTCCTCGGCCGTCTGGGAGCGCGATCCGAGCGGCACCTACGTCGGCTCCTCCTACGTCTGGGCCACCCCGCGCGACTTCGCCCGCTTCGGCGAGCTGTTGCTGCACGACGGGTGCGCCGGCGGTGAGCGCTTGCTGCCCGAAGGCTTCCTGGACTGGGCGACCGAGGTCACCGACGGCCTGAAGAACAAGCCGCTGGACCGCGATCCGGGGGACGTCCAGGGCCGTCAGATCTGGCTGAACCGCACGGTCCCGGAGATCGGCCAGATCGAGCGCCCGTGGCCCGCCGCCCCCGAGGAGGCGTTCGCCGCCCAGGGTCACTGGAAGCAGGCGATCACGGTGATCCCGTCGATGGATCTCGTGATCGCGCGGCTCGGCGACGACCGCGACGGGACGTACACCCAGGCCGAGCTGCTCTCCCGGCTGCTCCCGCTGCTGGGCGCGGAGCGCGTGCCCTACGTCCGCCATCCGAAGCCCGAGCCTGCACCCGCCGGCGACGCGGAGCCCTATGGAACGCCCCTGCTCCGCCTGGGGAGCTCGTTCGCAGCCAAGGAGGCGTGCTCCTGCGTGTTCGTGGCCGGGCGCGACGAGAGGTCGTGCGCGGCGTGGGTGAAGGTCCAGCCCGCGGTCGCCCACTTCCGCGTGGACGAGAAGCACCATCGGGTGATCGGGCACGCGCTGGGCCTGGCGCGGGCAGAGGCGCGGTGGATCGACGAGCAGACCGGCTGCCAGCTCGTCAGGGAGTGAGGCGCTCGAGCAGGGCGTCGACGAGGGCGCGCCCCTGCAGGGCCGCGAGCCAGCGCTCCGGGATGCCCGCCACGCCGTCGCGCACGCCGGCCAGACCGCCGGCCACGCAGGCGCTGGTGTCGGTGTCGAGCCCCCAGGCGATCGCGCGGCGCACGACGCCCTCGAAGGTCGGCTCGGCCAGCGCGTCCCGAGCGACGTGCAGCGTGTCCACGACGTAGCCGCTGCCGCGGAGCGCGGTGAAGCCGACGATCAGGTCCAGCTCCGCCCGCTCGTCGCGCCCCAGCGTGCCGCCGACCACGGAGACCGCCCGCCCGAAGGGATCGGCGTCACCGGCGGCGAGGTACCGCGCCCAGAGGGTGTCGATCGCACAGCAGAGCTGGCTGCGGACGTGGCCGTGCGTGACCAGGGACTGCGCGCGCGACAGGGCCACGAGCTCGAGGTCGTCGCCCGTGTGCCACAGCGCCAGCGGCAGCACCCGCATCAGCGAGCCGTTGCCGTTGTCCCGCTCGCCGCGCGGTCCCGCCTGATCCGCAGACATCCCGCGCTCCAGGCGGTGCAGCGCGGTCGTCGTCTGGTTGCCGATGTCGAAGGCCCGCCCGTCGGGGGTGAAGGCGCCCTCGTGCCACCAGGCGATCAGCCGCCTCGCGAAGGCCGGCGCGTCCCAGCCGCCCTCGGTCAGCAGGGTGTCGAGGAGCGCCAGCGCGTGCGCGCCGTCGTCGCTCCAGGTGCCGGCAGGTGTGCCGAGATGCGACCGCCGGAAGCCCTCGGGCGGGTCCATCTCGATCCGCTCGCGCGGCGGCAGGTTGGCGGGATCGTGGAACTCGTAGGGCACGCCGAGCGCGTCGCCCACCAACAACCCGAGCAGCCCCCCGACGCGTTGTTCGCGGTCCATCTCGCCCCCCCTCTCGCATCGTACGACGACGTCCGATTTCCGCCGCCGACCTGCTCGGTCCAGCGGTACCTTCCTGTCCATGACGATGGACCCCGAGCGCTGCTGGCGTGCGTTGAAGGCCCGTGATCCGCGGTTCGACGGCCTGTTCTACGTCGGTGTCACCTCGACCGGGATCTACTGCCGACCGACGTGTCCCGCGCGGACCCCCGCCATCGAGCGGTGCGCGTTCTGGCGGAGCGCCGCCGAGGCCGAGAGCCACGGGTTCCGCGCCTGCTTGCGATGCCGCCCGGAGCGAGCCCCCGGCCAGGCCCCCTGCGACGCGCGCACCCGCCTCGTCCGTCGGGCGCTCACCCGCCTGCGTCCGGACCGGCGCGGCGGCGTCGACGGTCTCGCGACCGAGCTCGGGGTGAGCGAGCGACACCTGCGCCGCGTGTTCGGCGAGGAGCTCGGCGTGAGCCCGCGGGACCTGCTCGCCTCGCGGCGCGTCGCGCTCGCCGCCTGGCTCCTGGCGGAGACCGCGCTCGACGTGGAGGAGGTGGCCCGCGCCAGCGGCTTCGCCAGCGCCCGCACCTTCCGCGAGGCCTTCCGCGCCCGCACCGGACGCGCGCCCAGCGAGGCCCGCCGCCGCCCCACGTGCGAGGAGGACGCGCTGGTCCTGCGCCTCGACACGCGCCCGCCGTTCGACGCTGCGCCGGCGTTGGCCTTCCTCGGCGCGCGTGCCTTCGCGGGCGTGGAGCGCATCGACGTCCACGGCTGGGCGCGCACCGTGCGACTCGGGGACCGTGTGGGCGTGGTCCGGGCGACGGCCGACGAGCGCGGAGTGGAGCTGCGGGTGGACCGTGAGCTGGTGCCTGCAGCGGCCCAGATCGTGGACCGCGTGCGCCGCGTCTTCGATCTCGACGCCCGCACCGACCGCGTGGACGAGCACCTGGGCGCCGACCCGCTGCTCGCCGCGTCCGTGACGGCGCACCCGGGCCTGCGCCTGCCCGCCGCCTACGACCCCTTCGAGCTCGCCGTGCGCGCCGTCCTCGGCCAGCAGATCTCCGTCGCCGCCGCCACCACCCTCGCCGGACGCCTCGTGGCCGCCCTGGGCACCCCGTTGGACCGCGACCAGCCCTCGATCCTCTTCCCCTCGCCCGCCACGCTGGCTGGCGCCATGGACACGCTCCGCGGCATCGGCCTCACGGGGCGCCGCGCCGAGAGCCTCGCGAACCTCGCCCGCGCCGTGGACGAGGAGCGCGTCGATCTGGACGATGGCGCCGACCCCGAGGAGGTCCATCGGCAGCTCGTCGCGCTCCCGGGCATCGGCCCGTGGACCGCCTCCACCATCGTCATGCGGGGGCTCGGGTGGCCCGATGCCTTCCCCGCCGGGGACCTCGTCCTGCAGCGCCGACTCGGGGTGTCCGATCCTCGCGCCGCCCTGGCTCGCGCCGAGGCGTGGCGCCCCTGGCGCGCCTACGCCGCCCTCCACCTGTGGCTCGGTTGAGCCGGGAGACACCTGATGCCCGTTCGTACCATCGCCTCCCCCGTCGGCCCGCTGCGCATCGTGGTCGACGATGGCCAGCTCCGCGCGCTCGACTTCGTCGAAGACAGCACCCCGCTCGACCATGGCGACGCCGATGACACCCTCGACGAGGCCGAGCGCCAATTAGTCGCCTACTTCGAAGGTACACTGCGATCTTTCGACCTGCCATTGGCGCCGATCGGCACGGACTTCCAGCAGCGCGTCTGGCAGGAGCTGCGGCACATCCCCTACGGTGAGACCAGGACCTACGCCGATATCGCGCGTGCGTTGGGCCGCCCGTCCGCCACGCGCGCCGTCGGAGCCGCCAACGGCCGCAACCCGTTGGCCATCGTCGTCCCCTGTCACCGCGTCATCGGCAGCGACGGCACCCTCACGGGGTACGCGGGCGGGCTGCACCGCAAGACCGCGCTCCTCGCCCTCGAGCGGCCGACGAGCCAGGAGGACCTGTTCGCCAGACCGGCGCCGCGCACCGTCCCCTACACCCCCGAGCGCCTGCCGATCGAGGAGGGCGTGGACCGCCTCCGCGCCCGCTACGAGCACGCCGATCGTCGCCGCAGCGTGCGCCAGTTCTCGACCGACCCGGTGCCGCGCGAGGCCATCGAGCTCGCCATCGCGATCGCGGGGACGGCACCCTCGGGGGCACACCGCCAGCCCTGGCACTTCGTCGCCATCTCCGATCCGACGCTGAAGCGCACCGTTCGGGAGGCGGCGGAGTCCGAGGAGCGGCGGTTCTACGAGGAGCGCGCGTCCGAGGAGTGGCTGAAGGCGCTCGAGCCGCTGGGGACCGACTTCCACAAGGAGCACATCACCGACGCACCCTGGCTGATCGTCGCCTTCCGTCGGGACGTGGAGGTGATCGACGGGCGCCGGACCAACAACTACTACGTGTCCGAGTCGGTCGGGATCGCGGTGGGGATGTTGATCGCCGCGCTCCACGAGGCTGGCCTCGCCACGCTGACGCACACGCCGGCGCCGATGACCTTCCTCCGCGATCTGCTCGGCAGGCCGAAGGAGGAGAAGCCCTACGTGCTGATGCCCGTGGGCTGGCCGGCGCCGGGCTGCCGCGTCCCCGACCTGCGACGCAAGGCGCTCGCCGAGATCGCGACCTTCCTTTAAGGAGGTGCGGGAGGCGGGTGAACAGCATGGGCGCCGATCGAGCCATGGTGAAGCGGTGCGTCGAGCTACAGGACGCCGGGAAGCACGAGGAGGCGCTGGCCCTGCTGCTGCCGCTGATCGAGCAGGATCCGGACGAGTCGCGCTGGTGGTGGTGCAAGGCCCGCTCGCTCGCCGCCACGGGCCGGATCACGGCCATGCTGGACGCCGTCCGCAACGCGCTGGAGGACGACAAGATCGTGGTCGAGGCCGAGGATGCCACCTGGCTCGACCCGTACCGCGACCTGCCGCACGTCGTTCTCGCCATGGGCGTGGACCCGACGCTGAACGACGCGATGGACCTGTTGACGGACAACGACGCCGAGGCCGCGCTCGAGGCGTTGTCGACGGACGGTCCCTACGAAGGAGCCGCCCGCTTCCTCCGCGGCATCGCCCTGTCCGAGCTCGGGCGCCACGACGAGGCCGCCGACGAGGCCGCGAAGGTCATCGAGCTGCTGCCGCTGTGCGCGGACGCCTGGTTCAACCGCGGGTGCGCCTTCGAGGTCACCGACCGGGCCGACGACGCGATCGCCGCCTACACGAAGGGGGCCGAGGTCGCCGCCGACCACGCGAACTGCCTGTTCAACCTCGGGCTGCTGCTGCGTCGGCTGGCGCGGCTCCCCGAGTCCGAGGCCGCCTTCGCCCGCGCCACCACGGCCGACCCCCACTCCCCCCTGCTGGCGTACAAGCGCAGCGAGGCGTTGGCCCTCGTCGGGCGGCTGCAGGAGGCGGAGACGGAGCTCGGCCGCGCGCTGAAGATGGACCCGGCGGTCCGCGACGCCGCCCGCGAGTCCACCATCTTCCCCGCGCTGCTGGGCGAAGGCTTCCTCGAGCGGATCGCGAAGACCTGAGCGCTACCGCCCCGTCGACCCGAAGCCGCGCTCGCCGCGGTGCGTGTCGTCGAGCTCGGCGACCACCTGCCAGCTCCCGCGGTGGACGGGGGCCAGCACCACCTGGGCGATGCGCTCCCCGCGCTCGATGCGGAAGGGCTCGCGCCCGAGGTTGATCAGCGGGACCTGGAGCTCGCCGCGGTAGTCCGCGTCGATGGTCCCGGGCGCGTTCAGCACGGTGATCCCGTGCCGGACGGCCAGCCCGGACCGGGGACGCACCTGCATCTCCCAGCCGTCGGGCAACGCGAGACGGAACCCCGCCGGCACCAGCGCCCGGTCCCCGGGCTCGAGGACCAGCGGCTCGGTCACCGCGGCGTGCACGTCGGCGCCAGCGGCACCCGCCGTCTGCCACGCGGGCAGCGGCAGGCCCTCGCCGTGCGGCAGGATCACCACGCGCACGGCGACGGTCGACATCAGGCGCCCAGGGAGTCCAGGGCTTCCTTGCGGGAGAGCCGGATCTTGCCGGAGCGATCGACGTCGATCACGCGCACCAGGACCTCGTCACCCTCGTGGAGCACGTCGGTGACCTTGTCCACGCGCTCGTGCGCGAGGTGGCTGATGTGGATGAGGCCGTCGGTGCCCGGGAAGATCTCCACGAAGGCGCCGAAGTCCACGATCCGCTTCACCACGCCCACGTAGAGCGCGCCGATCTCGGCTTCCTGCGTGATCTCGCGGATCATCGCGATCGCCTTGTCGGTGTTCTCCTGGTTGCTGGAGGCCACGTCGATGCGACCGGAGTCGTCGACGTTGACCTTCACCTCGCAGGTGTCCTGGATGGAGCGGATCACCTTGCCGCCTGGCCCGATGACCTCGCGGATCTTGTCGGGCTTGATGTGGATCGTCGTGATCCGCGGCGCGAAGGGCGACATCTCGGCGCGAGGCTGCGCGAGGGTCTTCGCCATCTCCTGCAGGATGTGGACCCGGCCCTGGCGAGCCTGCTCGAGCGCCACGGTCAGGACCGCGCGGTCGATGCCCTGGATCTTCACGTCCATCTGGAAGGCGGTGATGCCGTTCTCGGTGCCCGTGACCTTGAAGTCCATGTCACCGAGGTGGTCCTCGTCGCCGAGGATGTCCGAGAGGACCGCGAAGTCCTTGCCTTCCTTGATGAGACCCATCGCGATGCCGGCCACCGGGGCCTTGATCGGCACACCGGCGTCCATCAGCGCGAGCGTCGAGCCGCACACCGTGGCCATCGAGGACGAGCCGTTCGACTCGAGGACCTCGGAGGTGGAGCGCAGGACGTACGGGAACTGCTCCTTCTTCGGGAGCACGGCCTCCAGCGCGCGGCGAGCGAGCGCGCCATGGCCGACCTCACGCCGCTTGGGGGCGCGCAGCGGACGCGCCTCGCCGGTGCAGAACGGCGGGAAGTTGTACGCCAGCATCCAGGTGCGGTCCTCCTTGCCGTAGGGGACCTCGAGGCGCTGGGCGTCGGTGTCGGTGCCGAGCGCGATGGTCACGAAGGCCTGGGTCTCACCGCGGGTGAACACGGCCGAGCCGTGCGCGCGGGGAGCCATGCCGACCTCGCACCAGATGCCGCGGATGTCGCTGGGAGCGCGGCCGTCGAGCCGCTTCTTGTCCTTGATGACCTGCTGACGCATCAGCTTCTTGGTGAGCTTCTCCCAGGCCTCGGACACCGGACCATTGCGGGCGGCGGCGTCCTCGTCGGACATGCCCTTGGTCAGCTTCTCGAAGACCGCGTCGCGGGCGGCCTTCAGCGCGTCACGACGCTCGTGCTTGCCCGGGGTGGCGAGGGCGGCGGTGGCCCCCTTCTTCCCGTTCTTCTCCACGAAGGTCATGATCTCGGGCTCGACCGCGGGCTCGGGGCCCGGGTCCGACTTCTCCACGCCGGCCTCGGCGCGGAGCTCGTCGATGCAATCGATGATCCGGCGGATGTTCTCCTGCGCGAGATCGAAGCAGTCGAGCATGGCGGCCTCGCTGGCCTCCTGCGCGCCGCCCTCGACCATGATGATCGCGTCACGGGTGCCGGCGATCACCAGGTTGATGTCGGCTTCCTGCATCTGCGCGAAGCCCGGGTTGACGACGAGCTCGCCCTTGACGCGGCAGATCCGCACGCCGGCGACCGGCTGGGTCATCGGCGCGTGCGAGACGTGCAGCGCGGCCGAGGCGCCGCAGAGAGCGAGCACGTCCGTCTCGTTCTCCTTGTCGTACGACATGACGGTCGCGATGACCTGCACTTCGTTGCGGAAGTGCTTCGGGAAGCACGGCCGGATCGGGCGGTCGATCAGGCGGGAGATGAGGGTCTCGCGCTCGGAGGAGCGGCCCTCGCGCTTGAGGAAGCCGCCGGGGATGGTGCCGTTGGCGCCGTTGCGGTCCTGGTAGTCGACCGTGAGCGGGAAGAAGTCCGCAGGCCGATCCGAGGGGGCGCAGACGGCGCTCACGAGCAGCATGGAGTCGCCGCAGCGGACGACGATCGCGCCGGAAGCCTGCTTGGCCAGCTTGCCGGTCTCGAACGAGATGGTCTTTCCGCCGACGTCGACGGAACGAGTGACGATGTTCAAGGATGGTCTCCTGCCCCACCTGGGGGCGAAGCGCACCGAGCGCGAGACCGTCACCACCAGCGCTCGCAGACCTGAGGAGCAGCGAGGAGACGGGTCCTCGCGGCTTCTGAGACCTGCGATGGAAGATCCGGGCCACGAACGGCACGCGGTTTCTGTGAGTCGAAAAGAACGAAGGGGAGCACGAGGCTCCCCTTGTCGCTACTTCACCTGCGGAGCCCGAGGCTCTCGATCAGGGACTGGTACCGGCTCTGATCGATCGTCCGCAGGTACTTCAGCAGCTTCCTGCGCTGACCGACCAGCTTCAGCAGCCCCCGCCGGGACGCGTGGTCCTTCTGGTGCAGCTTGAGGTGGGTGGTCAGGTACTCGATCCGGGCCGTCATCAGTGCCACCTGCACCTCCGGGCTTCCGGTGTCGCCGGAAACGCGGGCGTGCTTCTCGATGAGCGCCGTCTTCTCTGCCTGGGTGAACGCCATGTCTTCCTCCACTTGCGGTCGCCACAGCATCGGGACCAGGCGTCGTCCCGCGCCGCTGCGCCGTGATGAGCCTTTCGGCTCGGGCCACTCATGCCCCGGCGAGCGCCGGTCGTCAACCGACCCGCAACCCGCGGGGCCCCTGGGGGGTGTTCTCCGCCACCGCGATCAGCTCGTCGGCGGCGACCACGAGGTACCGACCGCCGAAGCCCACGCCTCGCGGCGGCACCGGCAGCGAGCCTCCCTGGCGGACCCGCTTGGCGTCCACCGCGGAGATCTCCGCCATCGGGATGTGGGACAGGCAGCGGAGCTCGCTGCGGACCCGGGGCGCGAGGCCGGCGGCGACCTCCTCCCGAGGCCGCCACTTCACGCGATCGTCACCGCGACCCGGCGTCAGGACGCGCTTCCACTCGAGGTCCTCGCGGCCGCTCACGATCGCGGCGAGCTGGGACATCGAGATGGCGTCCTCGAGCACGAAGGGTCCGCTGCGCTCCCGCGCCAGATCCTGCAGGTGACCGGCCGAGCCCAGGGCGGTCGCGATCTCGTCCGCCAGCACCCGCGCGTACGTCCCGCGCGAGCAGGTGATCCGCACGCGCAGCGTCTCCCGGTCGTACGACAGGCGCTCGACGGCGTGCAGCACGATCGGTCGGGCCGCCGCCTTCACCGGCTTGCCCTTGCGGGCGTACTCGTACATCGGGCGCCCGGCGACCTTGACCGCGCTGTACGCCGGCGGCTCCTGCATCCGCTCGCCGAGGAACGAGCGCAGCACCTCGTCCACGCCGGCCTCGTCCGCCGTCGGCAGCGGCGCCTCGCGGACCACCGTCCCCGTCGGATCTCCGGTGTCCGTCGCCGACCCGAGCCGGATGTTCGCGTCGTACACCTTGATGGACTCGTCCAGGTACTGGATGAGCCGGGTGGACCGACCGAGCGCGAGCGGCAGCACGCCCGTCGCGAACGGGTCCAGCGTGCCCGTGTGTCCGACCTTCTGCAGGCCCGTCACGCTGCGCACGATGGCCACCACGTCGTGCGACGTGAGACCCACGGGCTTGTCCACGACCAGGAACCCGGACATCACTCCTCACCCTCCTCGCTCGAGCCGTCGTCAGCGTCGTCCACGTCGGACGCCACGCCCGGATCGCGTCGCTCGGCTGCCAGCCGATCCAGCACGTTCATCACGCGGAAAGCGCCCTCGGTGCGGGTGTCGTACTCGAACACCAGCTCGGGGGCGTGGCGCAGCCGCAGCGCGCGACCGATCGGCCCGCGCAGCTTCTTCGCCGCCTCGCGCAGTCCCTCCGCCAGCTCCGGATCGGGTCCCGTCCCGCCGAGCGGCAGGAAGGAGATCACGGCGCGCGACAGATCGCGCGACACCTGGACCGCCGTGATCGACACCGGGCCCACGCGCGGGTCCTTGATCTCGGAGCGCAGGCGCTCGGCGAGCTCGCGGTGGACCATCTCGGCGACCCGCTCGGGGCGGTGGCCGGACATACGAAGCCTCCCAGGCCCCCACCGACAGCGCCGGGGGGCCGAAACGGGACGCTTAACGCGAGGTGGCCCGTTCGTTCAGATCGGAGACGTCACTGGCGACGCCGCCCACGGACGCGCCAGCGAGCGCCTCCGCGAGCCCGCTCCATGCACCGGAGGCATCCTCGGCCGCCACGGTCACCACGGCCAGCGGCTCCCCCGCACTGACGCGGGTCCCCGGCTCCGCGAGCACCTGGACCGAGCCCCTGCCCCACTGGTTGCGCGTCACCACGCCGTCCGCCGTGGCGCTGCAGCGCGCCTGCACGGCCGGGCGGGCGCTCGCCGAGGCCGGCGCGGGCCGCCCGAGCGAGACATCGAGCTGCAACGACAACAGATCGATCCCGGTCGCCGCCTCCACGAGCTCGAACGCGGTGGGTAGCCGCGGGCTGAACGACAACAGCCACGGCGAGCCGTCCCTCGTCAGGATCCACCGCGCGCGCCCCACGCCGACGAAGCCCGTCTCGCGGATCAGACGGCAGGTCCCCTCCTCCACGACCTCCGCGACCGCGGCAGGGAGCGTGGTCCCCGCACCGGCGACGGCCCGCAGCCCGTGGCCTTCGTTCGAGATCGTGGCCAGGCGCGTGACCCGCCCGTGCTGGTCCGCCACGACGACGACGCCGAGCCGTCGGGTGCCGTCCGCCGCGCGCTCCAGCACCACGTTCGCATCCCGCTCGCGCACCCAGGCCAACGCCTCTGCGAGGTCGTCGAACGTGTCCACCCGCCGCGACCAGGGCCCGTGCAGGGCCTTCACGTAGAGCGGCAGGCCGATCCGTGCGGCTTCCGCGATGCCGTCCGCCGCGGCGCCGAGCGGGTCGCTGATCGGCAGGACCGGGAGCCCCTGGTGACGGGCGTGCGCCGCCCAACGGCTTCGATCGAGGACCTCCACCATGCGCCGGGGCTCGCCGCCCACCACGGCGACATTGGCCGCCGACGCCGCGGACCACAGATCGAGCGCGTCGGTCACGGGCTCGGTGCCGGTGTGGATCACGTCGCAGCCAGCGTCCATGGCGGCCGACACCAACCGTTGTGGCTCGCTCCACACCTTCTCCGACGGCCCGTCCCCGAGGTAGGCGTCGAAGTCGGCGTCGTCGAGCCAGGGAGCCTCGCCCTCCGCCTCGGAGAACGCGGCCACCGTCTCCACGCCGCGATCGCGGAACAGCGTGATCAGTCGGGCCGCCAGCGGGCGGCGGGTGGCGATCAACGCACGCTCGAGGACGACCTCGTCGCTCATCGGCCCCTCCAGACCGGCGGCCGACGCTCGAGGAAGGCCGCCACACCCTCCATCGCGTCCTCGCTCAGCAGGTTCAGCGACAGCTGGGTGTGCATGTGGCGCAGCGCGTCGTCGAAGGCCAGGTCCGAGATGGCGTGGAACGCTGCCTTCCCGAGCGCCACCACCGCCGGCGAGCGCCCGGCGATCTCCTCCGCCAGCGCCTTCGCCACCGACAGCGCCTCCCCGGGCGGGCTGACGCGGTTGACGAGGTTCAGGCGCATCGCCTCGTCCGCCGTCCAGCGCGCCCCCGTCAACGCGGCCTCCAGCAGGGGCTTGCGCGGCACGTCGCGCTGCAGCACCGCGAGGATGATCCAAGGGAACAGCCCGAGCTTGATCTCGGGTGTGCCGAAGCGTGCCGCCGGATCGGCGACGACGAGGTCGCAGCCGGCGGCGAGCCCGAGCCCGCCTCCCATCGCATCCCCCTGGACCGCGGCGATCACCGGGAACCGCACGGACCGCAGGCGCTTCAGCAGGTCGGCGAACCGTCCCCGGCCCTGGTGTCCGGCGAGGAACCCGTCCGCGCTGCCCAGCCCGTCCTGCAGATCGCCGCCCGCGCAGAACACCGTCCCCCGTCCGGTGAGGACCGCCACCCGTACGTCCGGATCGGCCTCGAGCGCGTCGAGGGCGGCGATCAGATCGTCGATCAGCCGCTGCGACAGCGCGTTGCGACGGTCGGGGCGGTCCAGCGTCAGCAGGCCGAGCGTGCCCCCCGATGCGCACGCCTCCTTCTCGGTCGCGACCGTCACGTGGGAACCTCCGGCGCGCGACGCTAGCACGTGGGGGGAGGACGGATGCGCGTCACCATCGTGGGACCGGGGCGGCTGGGGAGGTCGCTGCACCACTGGCTGCGCGAGGCGCACGTCCCCGTGGCGCTCGCGGGTCGCGGGGATCCGGTCCCGGAGGCCGACGTCGTGCTGCTCTGCGTGCCCGACCGCACGTTGCCGGACGTCGCCGCCGCCCTGCCCGTCGGCCCGGTGGTCCTGCACTGCTCCGGGGCCGCGGAGCTCGACGTGCTGCGGCCGCACGTCCGCATCGGCAGCCTCCACCCGCTGATGACGTTCCCGGGCCCCGAGGTCGCGTTGCCCGACCCCACCCAGGTGCCCGCCGCGGTGGCGGGGACCGACGAGGCCCGTCGTGTGGCCACCGAGCTCGCCCACCTGCTGGGCTTCCACCCGTTCGAGGTGCCCGGCGACCGCCGCCTCTACCACGCCTCCGCCGTCCTCGTCGGCAACCTGCTCACGGTGCTGGCGTGCGACGCGGTGACCCTGCTCCGCGCGGCGGGTGTGGCCGAGGAGGACGCGCGCCGGGTGTGGTTGCCGCTCGCCGAGCGCTCGCTGCGGAACGCGCCGCTGGGGCTCGATCGGGCGCTGACCGGACCCATCGCGAGGGGCGACACGACCACCCTCCAGGCCCACCTGGACGCGATGCGCTCCGCGGGACTTCCGGAGCTGGCTCGGGTGTACGAGGGGTTGTTGGAGCACGCGGCCAGGGCGTTGGAGGAGGACCGTCGCCGCCACTCGAACGGAGCGTGACACCGCGAGACACCAGCGAGCGCTTGTCCGCGCCGAAGGTGGTGCTAACGTTCGGACAGAGGACGACCCCGATGCTCGACGCCTACATCATCGACAGGATTCGGCGGGAGCGGGAGCAGGCGGAGCAGCGTGATGCCCGTCTGCCGCTGCCTCTCGAGGATCGCCCGTACCCGGAGTCGCCACGGCCGGCGCCCGAACACGACGACAAGCCGAAGGAAGAACGCGGCTCCGTCGTGATCGACTTCCAGTTGTAGCTCCGGGAAGCACGAACAGGCGCACGGACCTCGTCCGTACGCCCTTCCTGCGCGGCCACCCCGGAGGGGAGCCTAGAACTTCGAGAGATCGATCCCGAGCTCGGTCGCGTACGCGTCGAGCCCCTTGCGATCGATGGTGCGCATCGCGGACGTGGACAGCCGGATGCGGACGAAGCGCTGACCGGCCTCCCACCACAGGCGCTTGGCCTGGAGGTTGGGCAGCTGGCGACGCAGGGTCTTGATGTTCGAGTGGGAGACGCGGTTCGCCACATTGGGGCGCTTACCGGTCAGGACGCAACGACGGGCCATGATGGATCTCCGGAACCCGGCGGCCGTAACCGCCACCCCCCGGAACCGCAACCGACGGGAGTCGGCGGAACGGTCACTCCTGCGGATCCCCGGTGTCCCACCGTCCGCGCAGGGCGTCGAGCAGCGACGAGCGGGACAGCGGCAGCGTGACCGTGGCCAGGTCGGGCCAGGTGGTCTCGGGCGTGCGATCGACGACGAGCACGCAGGGGACCTCGGCGCCGCTCGCCTCCCGGGCCTGGCGGAACCACCGCGCCAACCCGAGGCCGGATGGACGGCCATCGCTCGACAGCAGCTCCGCCACCAGACCGTCCCCGTCGACCTCCGAGGCCAGCAGCAGGTCTCCCGGGTCCGTGGTGACCCGCAGCACGTAGTCGTCGTTGCAGAGCAGCTGGGTGACCGCGTCGCACACGGGCTGGGTGCCCACCACCCACAAGGTCCGCGTGCGTTTTCGGGGTCGCGAGCGGGACTGCGAGGGCACCGCCAGCCACAGGTCGAAGGACACCCCGTGCGGTGTCGGGAAGGCCTGCAGCTCGGCGCCGATCGTCTGCAACAGGGCCCGATCGAGCGACAGATCGATCTCGGGCGACAGGCCCTTGCCCGTGTCGCGGCCGATCACGCCGATCCGGACGAGCACGCGTCCGCGCAACCGGGTGCCGCGGAGGTGGATCGCGGTCCGCCCGGAGGTCTCGAGCGCCTGGCGCACGAGGCTCGAGAGCACCCGCACGAGCAGCGGATGCTCGGCCGACACCGCGAGGTCGGAAGGCTCGATCCGCACCATCACCCGATCGCTCCGAGGGCCGACCAGGTCGAGCGCATCGCTCACCGCAGCCGTCAACGAGGCCGACTCGGCGTGGCGCAAGGTGGTCCGGCCCACCGAGCGGAGGTTGCGCAGGGTGGCGGTGACACGGCGCGCGTGGGCCACCGCGATCTCCAGGTGGCGGCGCACCATCGCCGGATCCTGCACACCGAGCTCGAGCAGCAGCTCCATGCGGCCCTGGACGACGGCCATCGGGTCGGTCAGCTCTCGCGCCAGACCGCCCGCGAGGTCGGCGTCCGCGTCGCGCAGTCGACGGCCGTTGCGGGCCTGGTCCACCACCTGCCACGCCGTCACGTCGTGAACACCGAGCACGGTCTCGTCCTCGCGCGAGGACACCACCGCGATGGCGACGACGCGCCCGTCCATCGTCCAGCGCCGCTCGTCGACGCCGACCCAGCCTGCGCCCGCGACCCAGACCCACGCCTCGCGCTCGTCCGGATGGAGCAGGTCCGCGATCGCTCGCCCTACGCAGGGAGAGCCCGACCATGCCGTCGCCGCACGGATCCTGCCGTCCGTGCCCACCACGAGCTGGCCGTGGACGGCGCGCCGGCCGACGGTGGGCGAAGTGGAATCCACGCCCCCATCATACAGGAGGACCGCCGATCGACGTCGCTCAGGGGGCAGCGATCCAGAGGCCCCCGCCGGAGACCTTGAGCGGCACGGTCTCGACGACCTGGTCCTCGTCCACCGTGGAGCGACCGGTCCGCAGGTCCCAGCCCCACCCGTGCCAGGGGCAGGTCAGCACGGCACCGTCGAGCACGCCGTCGCCGAGCGGCCCCCCGGCGTGCGGGCACGTCCCGTCCACCGCGAGGAAGGTCCCGTCCACGTTCGCCACGGCGACGGGACGCTCGCCGACCAGCACCTCCACCACCGAACCCGCCGGCACCTCCTCCACCCCGAGGACCCGCACCCAACCGTCGAGCGACTCCTCGCTGGACGGCGGGGCGGGCGCCGGACGCGGGGTCGGCGGTGCCTGCTCCTGGGGCGGCTGGGACGCCGTCGAGCTCGTCGCGTCCCGATCCAGCCAGGTGAACAGCCCCAGCGCGCGCCGCACCTTGGACCTGAGGCCCGTCTTCCGGCCGACCAACACCCAGCGAAGCCACTGTCGAGCTGCCACCGTCCCCTCGCGAGGGCGCAGCTAACCCGACCTGGGGCGGGTGTCGGAACACTTCACCTCGACATCACTTGAAGGAACCCTTGACAGATCGCCTTGGAGCTGATCCAATGCCCATGCCGCATTCTCCCCCGCGCGCCCCTCCCCGCCCCTCCCCCCGGCCTCTGACATCCCATGACGCACACCAGTGGAACTTCCTGGCATGCTGATGGTCCTCCCCCCCCGAGGAACACGTTGCGCCTGATCTGCTCCATCGGTGGGCTGCTGTCCCTGGTGTGGGCCGCGTCTGCTGGCACGGCTGCCACGCCCGACGTGGTGGATCCGCCGACGCCCCCGGACGCCGACGACGGCGGGACCTGGCTCCCCGGGACGCTCGCCACACTGCCCGAGACGGAGCTCCCCGACGCGTCCGTCGATCGGATCCGTCAGCACCTGGAGGCGGGCGACACGGACCGGGCGCTCCGCGACGCACGCCGCCTGGCCGAAGCGCGCCGGTGGGGTCGCGAGCGCGACAGCGCCTGGATGGTGGTGGGCGTGCTCGAGCAGGAGCGAGGCCACCACAACCTCGCGAGCGAGGCGTTCACCCGCGTGCGGCTGGCCGACGGCCCGCTGACCCCGCTCGCCGCGTTCTACGAGGCCGAGGAGGATCTGGCGCGAGGGCGTCCCTGGGCGACGATCAAGGAGTGCGAGACGGTCGTTCAGCGCTGGCCGGGCGACGAGCACGCCGCGGACTGCGTTCGCCTCACGGCCGTCGCGCACGCCTCCCTCGGGCGGACCACCTCGGCTCGGGAGGCCGCCGCGGCGTACGACGAGGACCACCCCAAGGGTCCGATCGGCGAGCAGATCGAGCTGCACCTGGCCCTCCGTCAGGCCGAGCAGCACCCCGAGCAGGCCGTCCCGGCGCTCGCTGCGCTGTCGGTCGACCACGCCGCCGCCCTGACCGGGAGGCTCGCGGAGCAGACGCTCGACGAGCTCCACGCTCAGGGCATCGAGACCGCCACCCTCCCGACCGATCCGGCCTCCAGGATGCGGCGAGCGGTCTCCCTCCGCGACAGTGGCCGGCGCGACGACGCCTGGCGCATGTTCGAGGAGCTCCGCACGCTCGGCGCCACCGATCCCGTTGTCGCCCGCTGGGTCACGGACAACGAGGAGCGCTTCGCCTGGCGGTGCTGGCGCTGGGACGAGCTGGCGGACCTGTACGGCCGCGCCTACGCGGAGACCCCACGCGCCGACACGGCCCACGACCGATACCGGGTGCTGGTCCGCGGCTCCCGCTTCGACGAGGCCGCGACGCTCGCCCTCGAGATGCAGACGAAGTGGCCCACCAGCGGGGACTGGCGGCGCTCCCAGGAGGACGTGGGACGCACGCTGATGCTCGCCGGGCGGTACCCGGAGGCCGTGACCCAGTTCGACGTCGTCGTGGCCCGCGGCGGATGGACCGGGCGTCGCGCTCGCTTCCTCGCAGGGTTCGCGTCGCTGATGGCGGGGGACGCGAAGGGGGCGATCGACCGTCTCGACCCGGCGGTGGCGGCCGGCGGTGACGGCGAGGTCGAAGCCAGGTACTGGCGGGCCCGCGCGCTGGACGCCCTCGAGCGCACGGAGGACGCTGCGGCGGATCGCGCCTGGGTGCTGTCCGAGCACCCCTGGTCCTGGTACGCGACGCTGCTGCATCAGTCGGATCCGGACCTGCCCGCGGTCACGCCCTGGTCCCGCGACGGCCGCTGGCCGGGTGTGCTCGAGCCCGCGGTCCACAGCGATCCCCTCGCCACCTACGGCGCGACCTCCTCCTTCGGAGCCACCGAGCAAGCCCCCCGTTGGACGGTCGGCGCTCTCCCCGCCGTGATCGAGCCAGACCTGCGCCCCCCCTCGGCGGGCTTCGCGAGCTGGGCGTTCACCGTCGGTGCGCCGCTGGCGCCGTCCACGGACGCCTTCGGCGACGTCCTCGCCCCGCGCCTGGAGACCAACCCGATCGAGCCGCCCCCCTCGTACCGCGCGAGCGCCTCGTTCGACCCGGACACCGCCCGACGCGCGCTGCGACAGCTCGCCGACGACAACGGCAAGGACTTCCCGGGCCTGCTCGAGATCGCCGACCTCGCCTCCGTGGGCCTGTACGACCTCGCCGGCACCCGGATGTCCGAGTTCTACGAGACCCAGCGCAAGCGCAGCCGTGCCGGCGTGTCGGCGGCGCGCAAGCTCCTGTCGCAGCCCGCGGAGCTGTGGCGCAACGCGTTCCTGGCGAGCCGCGACCACCACCACACCGCCCGGCAGGTCTACGGGGTCTGGGAGAAGGTCGAGGATCCCGAGGCCGCCCGCGACCTGATGCGTCTGGGGTACCCGCTCGCGCACGACCGCTTCGTGTGGGCCCACGGCCGCGACCACGACGTCGACCCACTCCTCGTGATGGGCCTGATGCGCCAGGAATCGACGTACAACCCCACCGCCACGTCCCACGCCGGCGCGCGGGGCGCGATGCAGATCATGCCGCGCACGGGACACCTGCTCGCCGACCTCGTCCACGACGTGCAGTTCACCGCGGGCGACCTCGAGGACCCCGTGTTCGCCGTGGGGTACGGCATCCGCTACCTCGGCCTGCTGCTCGACCGGTACGAGGGCGCGTACCCGCTCGCCGTCGCCTCGTACAACGGCGGTCCGCACAACGTGTCCGCCTGGCTGGGCGGCACCGGCCTCGACGTGCCCACCGACGTGTTCGTCGAGCACATCCCGTTCCGCGAGACCCGTGACTACGTCAAGAAGGTCAGCGAGGGGTATGCGGTCTACGTCGATCTGTACGCCCCCGAGCGGTCCCGCATCCGCGTCCCGCCCCACCCCACCGGCAACCACCCCGACATCGTCGACTTCTGATGCGCCTGCTGCTGTTGTGCCTGGCGGCGACCGCCTTCGCGGCTCGACGCAAGGTCGAGCCCGTCCCCGAACCCGATCCCGAGCCCGTCGTCGAGGTCCCGGAGCACCGTGGTCCGCTCTTCCCGGCCACCCTGCCCCTCGACCCCGGCGCCACTCCCGGCGGCCTCGCCCACAGCGGTGCCCAGGCCTGCGCCGCCTGCCACCCGCGTGCCTGGACCAGCTGGTCCGCGAGCGCGCACGCCGGCCCGCCGAGCGAGGCGCTGCTCCGTGCGGCGACGGGGCTCGCCGGTTGCACCACCTGCCACCTCCCCCTGATCGATCAGCAGGCCGAGCTCGAGACGGTGCTGGAGGGGCGACTGGATCAGGTGGATCGGCGCCCCAACCCCACCTTCGACCCCACGGCCTGGCTCGAGGGCGTGACCTGCGCCGCCTGCCACGTCCGCTCGGGGGCCGTGCTGGCGTCCACCCCCGAGGACGCGCTGCGTCCGGCGCCCCACCTGCTACGCTTCGCGACCGAGCTCGCCGGGGTCCGCGGTTGCGCCGCCTGCCACGAGCTGCGTCTCGAGGGTGCCGCCGAGCCGCTGTACGACACGGTCGGAGAGTGGGAGCGCGCCGGCTTCGCCGACAACGGCATCTCGTGCCTGGACTGTCACGGCGGGGGCGCGGCGGACGGCGGGACCCCGAGCCACGACGTGGGGCGCTCGCTGGACGAGGGTCTCAGCGTGCTGCTCGCCGCCCCACGGCTGGTCGTCGAGCGCGGTGGTGCACCCCTCCCCGTGGTGCTGACGCTGGTGAACACCGGCTCGGGGCACGCGATCCCCACCGGCAGCCCGTGGAAGGGCCTGCGGGTCCACCTCCACGTCGTCGGTCCGCCCGATCGCAAGGGCGTGCTCGCCAAGGGCCCCGAGGCGACACTCGACCTCGTTCGCACCCTCGCCGTCGAGCCCCCGTTCGCCACCACGGCGGATCGGAGGTTGGCGCCGGGCGCGAGCGCCGAGCTGCCCCTCGATCTGGCGCTCCCCGACGACGCGCCGCCCGGGAGCTGGGAGCTCGTGCTCGAGGTGCGCGAGACCGTGCAGGGGGAAGACGGAGCCACGCGCCTCGAGCGGCGATGGCCGCTGCGGGTGGAGTGATCCGCGGCTTCCTCTCCGCGGCCAGGGAGGTTATCGTCGCGTGCGCGCAGCGACCGCCGGGAGTTCGATGCTCAAGTTCCATGCCCGCACCGACGTAGGGCTGAAGCGGAAGCACAACGAGGACTCCCTCCTCGCCGCGGAGGAATTCGGCGTCTTCGTGGTGGCGGACGGCGTCGGCGGCCGCAAGGCGGGGGAGCTCGCCTCCGCGATCACCGTGAACACGTTCCAGAGCTACGCCCCGCAGATCAAGGCGGCCCTCGACGCGTTCGCGAGCAACACGGGGCGCGACTCGCGCAACGCGGTGCTCCAGCTGCTGGACCAGGCCGCGAACGCCGCCAGCCGCCGGGTGTACGAAGCGGCCACGGCCACCGGCCGCCAGGGCATGACCACGACGCTGGTCGCCGCGGTGATCGGGGGCGGCGCCGCCTTCGTGGTGCACGTCGGCGACTCCCGCGCGTACCTCGTGCGCGAGGGCGAGCTGCGGCAGCTCACGGAAGACCACTCGATGGTCAACGAGCTGATCCGCACGGGCGCGATGACCCGCGAGGACGCCGCCACCAGCCGGTACCGCAACGTCATCACCCGCGCGGTCGGGCTGTACCCGAACGTCCGCACCGACACGCTGCACGTCGAGCTGATCGACGGCGACCGCCTCCTGCTGTGCAGCGACGGCCTGTCGGACATGGTGGAGCCCCAGGAGACGCTCGAGCTCATCCTCCAGCCGAACCTGACGCAGGCGGTCGACAACCTGATCCAGTCGGCGCTCGATCACGGCGGGCGCGACAACGTCACCGTGATCGCCATCGAGCCGGAGGCGGTGCTCGAGGCCGAGGCGGTCGCCGCCCGCGCGAAGGCGATGGAGGCGCTGTTCCTGTTCGAGGATCTGCCCTTCCACGCCCGCCTGCGCGTCGGCCGCATCGTCAACGAGCTGTTCGTGACGCCGAACCAGACGATCGTGCGGCAGGGCGAGATGGGCGACACGCTGTTCGTCGTCGTCCAGGGCACGTTCTCCGTCCAGGTCGACGGGCACGAGGTCGCCACGCTGCACGAGGGCGAGCACTTCGGCGAGCTGGCGCTCGTGGACACCGATCCGCGCTCGGCCTCGATCGTGGCCAAGGGCTTCGGGCACCTGCTCACCATCGAGCGGGACGCGCTGCGCGAGTACTGCATGATGGAGCCGGCGCTGGGCAACCTCGTGCTGTGGAAGCTCGTGGCCACCCTCGGCCGCCGCCTGCGCCAGATGAACGTCCAGTACGCCGCCGCGACCTCGCAGGAGTAGGGTCGGGTGGAGGTCACGCTCGCCGTCAGCCCCGACGCCGACGACCTGTTCATGGTCAGGGCGCTGCTCGAGGGCGCGCTGGACACCGGACCGTACACGTTCCGGATCTCGAGCTCGCCGACCGACGCGCTGAACACGATCGCGAGCGGCGAGGCCGGCCCCGACGTGGTCGCGGTGAGCATCGCGCACTGGCCGCGGATCGCCGCACGCTACCAGCTCCTGCCCCACGGCGGCTCGATGGGAGAGGGCTACGGTCCGGTCGTGGTCGCGCACCCGGGGGGCCCGGCCCGCCTCGAGGACCTCGCGGGGCGGCGGCTCGCGGTCCCGGGGCTGACGACGACCGCCTGGCTCGCGCTGCGCCTGCTCCGTCCGGATCTGGGAGCGGAGCCGGTGGTGGTGCCGATCGACCCCTACCAGCGGGTCTTCGACGCGCTCGACGCTGGCGAGGTGGACGCCGCGCTGCTCATCCACGAAGGCCGCCTGACCTATGAGGATCAGGGCCTGGTGCGTCTCCTCGAGCTCGGCGAGGCGTGGTCGGCGCTGACCGGCGGCCTGCCGCTCCCCCTCGGTGGCAACGTCATCCGGCGCGACCTGCCCGAGGAGCACAAGGCTGCCATCTCCGAGCTGCTGCGCGCCAGCATCCGCCACGCGCTGGACCACCGCGACCAGGCGATCGCCTGGCTCCTCGCCCGCGGGGGCGCGCTGCGGACGCCGGAGCGCGTCTCGACCTACCTGTCGATGTACGCGAACGAGCGCACGGCGGACTACGGTGAGCAGGGCCGCGAGGCGATCCGCGACCTCCTGGCCCGCGCGGTGGCCGCGGGGATGCTGCCCGACGCGGGGCCCGTCGACTTCTCCCCCTAGATTCGGGTGCCTTCGCGCCAGGCGGCCCAGCCCTGGCCGTCCCAGGTGATGCCGTCCGCGAGGCCCGGGACGGCGGGTGCGCCGTGCTCCGGGTGACCGGGGAGCTTGAGCGACAGCCCCTGATCGCCGAACTCCAGGATGGGCTGGATCGGTGTACCCGCGGGGCGGTCCGCGGCGAGGACCGCGTCCACGTCGTCGTGCTCGGCCAACTCACGCAGCGTCCACCAGGTGGGCGGCGCCATCGGGAACGCCGCCTGGTCGGTCGCCGACAGGGCTCGGCGCGGCGAGATCCAGGACGAGGCGACGGTCTCCCCCTCGTCGTGCCGCGCCTCCCCCTCGGGCGCGCGGGCCACGAGGAAGCGCGTGTCGTACCGGCGAGGCTCGACCTCCGGCGTCACCCACCAGCTCCAGGCGCGGAGCAGGTCGAGGTCCAGCAGGGCCTGCTCGAGCAGCTCGGTGAAGGCGCCGCCCGCCAGCAGGCGCTCGCGTGCTCCGGCCCCGGGCGCCGTGGGTCCGAGCCACAGCCCGGACTCCTCGAACGTCTCGCGGATCGCCGCGACGCCGATCGCGCGCGCGACCTCGCGATCGGACTCTCCGGGCACGACCAGGTCTCCACGGACCGAGGCGTGCTGCCCGAGCCGGTCGGTGGCGTCCACGCGCCCGCCGGGGAAGACCCAGGCGTTCGGCAGGAACCCCACCCGGCGGTTCCGCTGGACCATGAAGACCTCGGGCCCCTCGGACCCGTCGCGCAGCAGCAGCACGGTCGCCGCGGGCTTCGGCTCGCTCACGGACACCTCCGCGGCCCGCATAACCGCTCGGCCTCAGCGACCGAGCCGCCACGACAGGCCGAGCGCCAGACGCAGATCGGGCGCGCCCACCCCCGCCCCGAGCCCCGTGCCGGCGGCGAGCCGCAGCGCACCCGCGTCGCCCACCTCGCGCGTCGCCGACACCAGGCCCTGCACCGGGGTGGCGCCGGGCTCGCCCGCGTCGGCCGTCCAGCGCTCGCCCGCGAGCTCGAGCCCCACGGAGAAGCCGTCGGCGGGGCGCGCCGCGACCCCGAGGCCCGCCGTGACTGCCGGCGTGACGGCCAGTGACCCGATCGACCCGCCCGTTCCCGAGCGGAACCCGACCTCCGCCGACAGCAGCGCGCCCTCGAGATCGAGCGTGGTCACCGCGGCGAGCGCCGTCCCCGCGCGGCCGGCCCCGAGCCCGATCGCCGCGTCGCCCGTGGGCAGGGACAGGTCCGCCAGCAGGCCCGCGGCCACCGACCCTGCTCGCAGAGCGCACAGCTCCGAGGACAGCCGCACGTCGCCCAGGGCCGTCGGTCGATCCGTCAGCTCCCCGCCGATCGAGGCGTGGACCGGGAGCTCGGCCCCCACCCGCAGGGGACCGAGCCGGCCGAAGCCCTGCAGGCGGACGGTGCTGACCGCGTGCAGCAGCGGCACGTCCTCGCCGTCGTCCGCGTGGTACACGAGCGGATCGTCCGCGTGGTCCAGCCAGGCCGTGGCCCCGGCGCGGTCACGCTCCCCGACCGTCTCGACGACCACGAGCTCCCCACCGTCGACCGAGGGGCCGAAGCGGTCCACGTCCAGCGCCGCGTCCTGCGCGAGCGCCGCCCCGGGCACCAGCGCGCCGGCCGCCACCACCCGACGGCGGCGACGCACGGCCGCGAGCGCCAGCGCCAGGGCACCCCAGCCCGCGGCAGCACCGCCGGCCACGTCGCACGTCCCTCCGCCGAAGGTCCCGGGAGACGCGAACGGATCGGCCTCGCCTCGGTCCGGCGGCGGTGGCGGGCCGCCATCCTCGATGACCGGGTCGTCGAGCTCGTCGCAGAAGGAGTCCTCGCGGTCGGGATCGAGGCGGTCCGGGAGCCCGTCGCAGTCGATGTCCCCGTCGGCCTCGTCCGCGTCCGGGATGCCGTCCCCGTCGCTGTTCGTGTCCTGGAAGTCGGGCTTGCCGTCGCGATCCGTGTCGTCGGCCACGCCGTCGCCGTCGAAGTCGAACTCGATCGCGTCGCTCCACCCGTCGCCGTCGCTGTCGTCGTCGTGCATGTCGGGGACGCCGTCGCCGTCGGTGTCCTTCTCGCCCTCGACCCCGTCCGGGATGCCGTCGCCGTCGCTGTCCGTGTCGTACAGGTCGGGGGTGCCGTCGCCGTCGAAGTCCCCTTCCCCCTCGGCGCCGTCGCGCAGCCCGTCGTCGTCGCTGTCGGTGTCGAGACGGTCGTCCACGCCGTCGCCGTCGCTGTCCGCGTCCGCCTCGAGCGCGTCGGGGAGCCCGTCCCCGTCGCTGTCCGCGTCCTTCCAGTCGCCGACGCCGTCCCCGTCGGAGTCGACGGTCCCCTCCTCGGTGTCCCCGTACCCGTCGCCGTCCGCGTCCAGGTCCACGAAGTCCGCCAGCCCGTCGCCGTCCGTGTCGACCGCGCCCTCGAGGGCGTCGTCGATGCCGTCCCCGTCGCTGTCCACGTCCGGGCCACGACCCAGCCGGTCGTCCAACACGTCGGCGATGCCGTCCCCGTCCGTGTCCACGTCGTCCGTGGGGTCGCGCGGGTCCGTCTCCCACAGGTCGACGAAGCCGTCCGCGTCGACGTCCTCCTCCGCGTCCGTCCACCCGCCGCCGTCGGTGTCTGCGCTCGTCGGGTCGGTGCGGGTGCTGGGATCGGTGTCGGGCAGGAAGCAGCCGGCGCCCAGGTTCGTCGTCGGCAACGCGGTGGTGTACCCACGCTCGAGCCCGTCGGGCAGCCCGTCCTCGTCCGTGTCGCACTCGAACGCGTCGAGGACCCCGTCACCGTCGAGATCGAAGGCCTCGTCACCGTCGGGCACGCCGTCGTCGTCGGTGTCCCCGTCGTTCACGCCCGTCCCGAGCTCGAGCTCCTGCGGGTACGTCAGCCCGTCGTTGTCGAAGTCGATCCGGATGCTGTCGGAGAGGCCTGGCGACAGCGCGGTGCACGCGGACACCAGGCCGTCGCACGCCGTGAGGTCCACCGCCGGCTCCGCCCAGCTCGTGCCCGTGAACGCGGCGATCCGGAACGCGCCGCTCGGGTACACCCCCAGGTCGTCGTGCAGCACCGAGCGCGGCAGCTGCACGTCCACCCAGGGGAAGCCGGCCTCCGTCACGAAGCGGACCTCGCCGGTCGCGCGCCGCCCGTACCCGGTGGGCGACACCACGGTGCGCGCGGGCTGCAGCCCGAAGGCGCCCGGCGGGTTGGTCCAGGCGAGCACGTTGTTGCCCGGCCCCTCGATCGTGATCAGCGCCTCCCAGTTGTCGTTGTTGCCGTCCGTCGACAGCGGGAAGGCCCAGAGCCCGTTCGTGGTGGGCTCCGCGGCCACGCGCGCACGCAGGAAGAAGGTGTCCGCGTCCGCGTACCACCACACCACGGGCGTCGTGGCGTCGCCGACCAGGTCCAGACCGGCGTCGGCCGGGGGTACGAGCTGATCGCCCTCTGGATCCTCGAAGGGCAGCTGGGTCCGCGCCAGCGGCAACCATTGCTCCGCCGCCGGGAAGGGTACGGCCGCCGCCGCCACCCCCGAGAGCACACCGACCCCGACCGGGAACATCGCCTGTCCTCCGCGCCTTCACACTAGCCGGTCCGCGTGCCGATGACACCGGTCCACCCTCAGAGGGTACCCTGCGCACCATGATCACCCTGCTCGCCCTGGGCCTGTCCCCCACGTTCGCCGCCCCTCCGGCCACCGTCCTCGAGCACCGCGTGGACGTGACGGTCGACAGCTCGCGGAGGCTCTCCGAGGACGTCCTGTGGACCGTGAGGATCGACGATCCGGCGGCCTGCACCGCCGGGCTCATCGCCCCACCCGGCCTGGACGGCGCGATGGACGGCGGCGCGCTCGTGCTCGAAGAGCTCCTCGTGGTGCCGAACGACGTGAGCGCCGGGACCGTGTTCACGCTGCGGACCAACCGCAAGCTCGACCGCGCCGAGCACTCGGGCATCTTCCTGACCGCCCCCGACCTGGCGACCGAGCAGGCGTCGATCACGGTGAACATCCCCCTGTCCCAGCCGCTCACCGTGTGGGCGGACGACCTGGCGCTCCCCACCTTCGAGACCAAGCGGTCGCGCAAGGTGACGTTCTCCTGGACCGATCTGCCGCCCGGCACCGTCGCCCAGGCGGCCTGGTCCACGCACACCGACTGGTTCGAGGCGGGCGAGAACATCCGGTCCGCCGTCGAGGGGAAGCTCGCCAACAAGGACGCTCTCGGTCGCGAGCACGCCGCGGGGATCGAGGGGCTCGGCGTCGCTGGCATCGCCGAGAAGGCGTTCCGCGCGGTCACGCTGGAGCAGGGCCCGACCGGCTCCTGGGTCAGCGCCCGTCCCGCTCGGGACACGCTGGACGCGAAGAGCGGGACCGCGGCCGATCGCGGCGTCGTGCTGATGTCGATGCTGAAGCTCGCCGGTTTCGAGGCGATCCCCGCCTACTACCGACCGGCGGGCGTCTACGGCGTGTTGCCGGTCTCGGTCCCCGCCCCCACCCTGTTGCCGCGGCCGCTGGTGGTCGTGCGGCGCAAGGACGGCGACGTCTTCATCGACCCGGCGGCGGATCGCGTGGCCATCCCGGACCGTCCGGCCTCGTTGCTCGGTGCCACGGTCTGGGTCCCGGGCGAGCTCCCGACCCACCTCCCGGAGATCGGCGTGGTGGACGGCGCCGTCGCGATCAACAGCTCGATGCAGCTCGACGGCGACGGCGGCGCCACGTACCACGTCGCGGTCCAGGCGACGGGCGCCGCGCAGGAGTACCTCCGCAACCTCCTGGCGCCGCTGGACGAGGCCGGTCGGACCGAGGCCTTCGCGCGCCTGGTGCGCCAGGGTCACCCGCAGACCACCTCGCTCCTCGCCAACATCAGCGGCGCCGAGAAGGCCACCAAGCCACTCAAGATCAGCATCTCCGGCCGTGATCTCGGGGTGCTCGGCGAGGTGCCGTACGGCCTGCGGGGCAACATCGCTCCCCTGCTCGCCCCGGCGCTGGCGGCCTGGCTGCCCCCGCGCATCCGCATCATCGAGTCCATCCAGATCACGCCGCCCACGACGGTGCAGATCCTCGGGATCTCGACGCCCGAGTCGCTGTTCCACCCCGAGGCCCTGGTCGGCCGGACGGTGAAGTGGGAGGGCCGGCAGATCACGCTGACCAGCGAGGTCGAGCGCCCCTACCGAGCCACCACGCCGGCGATGGAGGAGCGCGCGACCGCGTTCCTCGCCGAGCAGGCGCCGCTCGGTGCGGACGTGCTCCTGTTCACGACCGCGTCCGGATCGACGGCGAAGGCTGTGCGGACCGCGCCCGAGCTGTCCCCGGGCGACCGCGCCGTGCTCGAGGCGTTGTTGTGGTTCTCGACCGACAACCGCGGCAAGGCGGAGAAGACGCTCGCGAAGGCGTCGCCCACGGTGGGCTTCGAGGCCCTGGTGGCCGGGCTCACCCACTGGGCCGATCCGAAGGACCTGCGGCCGTGGATGGCGCTGCTCCAGGTCGCCGACGAGAACGACGTCCAGCGGGTGCAGGTGATGGAGGGCCTCGAGAAGGCGGGCGCCCGTCGGGACGCCTGGGAGCTCGGCCTGCAGCTGCGCGCCAGCCCCGATCCGGACGTGCGCGTCCGGGCGCTGCTCGCCGTCGAGCGCCTCCAGGGGCCCGAGCCCGACCCCGAGGTCGATCCGGACGCCGCGACCGCCTGGGTCGAGCCGATGGAGCTGATCGTCGACGCCCAGCGCGCTGCGACCGAGATCTCCTCCGCGCCCGACCCGCGGGTCGTGTTCCGGCTGGCCGAGCTGTCGATCGAGCGTGGCGACGTGGCCGGGACCGAGGCGCTGCTCGAGAAGGTCGACCGGACGGGGCTCGCCGAGGTGCTGCTCGCCGACGCCGCCGCCGTGGGCGGTGTCCCGCGGGACGAGGTCCGCGAGCGCGTCGAGGCCGCGGTCGCTCGCGACCCCAAGGATCCGCTGGTGGTCTCGATCGCTGCCGATGCGCTGGGAAGGGTGGGCGACGCCGAGGGGGCCCAGCACCACGCCATCACGGCGGCGCGTCTCGCCCACCGCGACCCCGAGCTCTGGGCGCTGGCGGTGGAGAAGTCGCTGCAGGCGGGCGACCTGCTCACCGCGGTGGAGGCCGCGCGCCGGGCCAGCGATCTCGACCCGCAGTCCAAGAGCCGCGCCATGCGTTGGGCGACCCTCGCCACGGCCGCGCTCGATCGCGACGGCGTGGACGCCGCCCGGATGCGCGCCTCGCTCCCGCCCATCGCGTCCTGGCCTCCAGGGATCGACGAGCGCATCGCCCTCGATCCGTCCGCGATGCTCGCCGTCCTGCAGCTCGCCGATCACGAGGTCGTCGCCGAGCCGCGCCTGCTGTCCATGCGCGCCCAGATGCGCATCGACCAGGACATGCTCGACGAGGCGGCGCGCGACGGGCTCGTCCTCGCCACGGTCCACGGCGTCACCGAGGGCTGGGCGCTCACCTTCGCGTCGACGGCCGGCCGGCAGTACAGCACCGTCGCGCTCAAGCAGCTCGATCAGGCCGCGAAGACCGAGCTGACGGCGCAGGTGACCCGCATGGAGGTCCGGCTGATCAGCGGCTCGGGCGATCCGGCCGAGGACGCCCGGCGCCTCGACGACCCCCGCGCGCGGGCGGTGCTCCAGACCGTCTCCGACCCCAAGGGTGTGGCCGCGCTCGTCGAAGGCTGGACCCCCGATCTGCCGACGCCCTCCAACAAGCCGCCGGCGACGGGGTTCAAGCTCAACAAGTACCTGTCGGGGCCGGGCTACGTGGGCTTCTCCAACCCGGAAGCAGCCGTCGCCGTGGTGCACGTGGGGGGTGTGACCGGCCTGCTGCCACCCCCGCTGGGCGCGATGTACACCACGCGGTCCCAGGCGGTGCAGCGGATCGAGGACGGAGGCCAGATCCTCCGACTCGAAGGGGGCGTGGTCCCGCTCTACGCCGCGTTCGTGGTGCGCGACGGCGAGGAGTGGATCGGGCTCGGCTTCACCGCCGCGGCCGCCCACCAGGCGATCCGGTCCACGGCCCCATGACCCCCTCGGCGCTGTTGCTGTGGGCGCTGGGCGGAGACGCCGGGCTGGACGGGTACCGTCCGACCACCGAGGCCGTCACCGACGCCTTGAAGCAGGCCTGCGAGGGCGGCGCGACCCTCGCCTGCGAGCCCGACGCGCTGCGCGCCGGCGGCCACTACGACCCGACGCACCCCCCGAAGGCGACCTGCTCGCCGGCGACGCCCGTGGGCTGTGTGCTGGTGGGGTGGGCGGGCAGCCGCGACGCCGGTGGGGAGACGATCGCCGACACGGTGGACCCCGCGCGGGCCCGCGCCGCCCGGGAGGCCTTCCGCACCGCCTGCGACGCCGGCGTGGCGCGTGGCTGCACGGAGCTCGGCCGGACCTACCTCGATGGCTTCGCCAGCTACACGAGCGACGCCATGGCCCGCTCGCTGCTGTCCTCCGCCTGCGAGGCGGGGGAAGCGCAGGCCTGCCGCCTGCTCGGCACCCGGCTGGGCGACGACCGGGGGCTGTCCCGCGCGATCGAGCTCGGGCACCCGGCGGCGCTCGCGGACCGGGCGCTCGGGCGCGAGGAGCGCGATCCCGCGGAGATCGAGCAGGCCTGCGAGCAAGGCGCTGCCAGCGCGTGCGATGCCCTCGACCGGGTGGAGCGGGCGTGCGAGCTCGGCCTCGAGGACGCCTGCGTGACGTCGCTCCTGACGACGGCCCGCGCCGAGGAGCGAGATCCCGCCGACGTCGCCACCCTCCTGGACGCGAGGTGCGCCACGTCCGCCCGCGCCTGCCGCGAGGCCGCCTTCCTGCGCGACGGGTCTCCCATCATCCCCCGAGACGGTGGCTCGTACCCGACGGATCGCGAGATCGACCGGTGGATCTACGATCTGAACGAGCCCCTGCGGCAGTGCCTGCTCGGTGGCCTGAAGCGCGATCCGAAGGCGGAGCGTTGGCTCGACATCGCCTTCCGCATCGGCGCCGACGGGCACATCGCCGCCACCTGGACGCCCGAGACCGAGGTGGACCCGGAGCTCACGGCCTGCGTCCGCGGGGTCTTCCGCGAGGCGAGGTTCCGCGCGCCCACGCCCGGAACGCTGGGCGATCCGACGATGACGGTGGTCCGACGGATCCCCCTGTTCGTCAGCGCACGGGTGGACGTGCACTCCGACGACGACGGACCCACCGTCGGGGCCGACGTGACCTCGGTCACGAGCCAGCTCACCGCGCTCGGCGACGAGCTCGACAGCTGCGTCGTGGACCACGACGACCCCCGGTATGTCGACGGGGGCGAGCTGCAGGCCTTCGTGAACGGCAAGGGTCTGCTCAAGCGCTTCTCCTGGCTGTCGATGGACGTGGAGCCCGACGCGCGGAGCTGTCTCGAGGACGTGCTCGAGCGACCGTTGCCCGAGCCTCCCGCGCGCTCGCTCTACATCACGGCGGCGTTGCGCTTCCTCCAGCGCGCGGACGGACCACCCGAGATCGTGATCCCCGAGCCCTTCCCTCCCCTCGATCCGCCGGTCGAGCTGCGGACGCTCGCGATCGTGGTGGAGAAGTCCGACATCGACGGCCTCGAGGGCGCCGTGGGCCCCGAGTCGCTCGCGTCCGTGAAGGCACTCCACGAGGAGCTCGACCAGCGCGTGCGCGCGATGACCCACGGCTCGCTCGGCCTGCACACCGACGTGGCCTCCTGGCCCGAGGTGCTCCGCGCCGGCGGCGTCACGCGGGAGGTCGAGGTGCTCGATCCCGAGGAGGAGATCGAGGAGGAGGTCCCGCGCCTGCGCCTGGACGCCTACGAGATGCCCGACGAGCTCGGGACACTGCTCGGCGAGGGCCACTGGGACCTGATCTTCCTCTGGGTCCCCATCACGCTGGAGGACGGCCGGGCGATCCACGGCACCACCTGGCCGTCGGAGACCCTGCGCGGCGCCACGTTCTCGGTGATCGGCTTCCCCTCGGGGGGCACGGTCGCCGGCCGCGCGACCTCGCCCGCCTGGGAGGTCGCCCTGCACGAGCTCTACCACCAGCTCGAAGCCCGCGCGGACCACCTGCTCGGCGTCGAGCTGCCGTCCAACCACGCGCTGCTGACCACGGTGGACGGCGAGGTCCTCTCCCCCCGCACCTACGTCCGCGAGGGCACCGGCGAGGCCTTCTACGAGGAGGTGCTCGGGCGTCGCATCCACCCCGAGGTGTGGCGGGACCTCACCCTCCGGGCCGCCGAGGACGTCGTCGAGCCGGGCGACCTGGCGCTCCGGGCCGAGCCGATCCGCAAGGGCGGTGCGCGCAACGCGGACGTGCTCACCGACGGGCTCCGGTCCCTCGGCGACTTCCACGACACCTCGACGCTCGATCTCTCGCGCCCCTCGGACGACGCGGGCTGGTGGGGCCTGCGCTTCCAGGCGGAGGTGCCGGTCGCCCGGGTGGTCGCCCGCCTCGCGAGCGGGCCGTACGACGAGCCGACCGTGAAGCGCGTCGCGATCGAGGGCTTGAACAGCACCGCGTGGGAGCCGCTCGCCGAGGTCGACGTGAAGGGTCCGACCGTCGACGTGACCCTCGATCCGGAGACCTGGGACGGCGTCCGCGTGCGGGTCCTGGAGCGCGTGCCCGATCGTGAGCCCGCGTGCGCCGAGATCGAGGTGTACCCCCCTGCCGCTGGGGGTTAGACCCGCCACCCATGTCCGTCAGCCCTCGCGCCGCGACCGCCTCCGCGATGTTCCTGTTCTCGTTCGGCCTCGTGCTGTTCGAGCTCGCGCTCACCCGGCTGTTCAGCGTGGTGCTCTTCGCCTCCTGGGCGCACCTGGCCATCGGCCTGGCCCTGATGGGCATCAGCATCGGCGCGCTCGCGCAGCACCTGAGGCCCTCGCTCGTGCCCGACGAGGGGCTCGAGGAGCGCCTGGGCTGGTGGTCGCTCGGGATGGGTGCGAGCGCGGTGCTCGCCGTCCTGTACAGCACGCTGATCCCGGTCACGACGCAGTGGGCGGCCGACATCATGGACTATGGCGAGCGCAGCACGCTCGGCTGGGATCTCGTGAACCCCTGGTGGTTCGCGAGCCTGTTGCCCGCGCTGTCCGTGCCCTTCGCCATCGCTGGCATCGCCTTCGCCGGCACCTTCCAGCGCCGCAAGGAGCACATCGCCCTGCTCTACGGGGCGGACCTCATCGGGGGCGCCGCCGCGGCGCTCGTGTTCGTGCCGTTGCTGTACACGGTGCCGGGCCCCGACGTGGTGTTCGTGGTGGCGGCCGCGGGCGCGCTCGGGGCGGTGGGCCTGTTCGCCGCCCGTGGGCGCAAGGGGCTCGCGACGGGGGCCGCCGTGCCGTTGGTGGTCAGCCTCCTGCTGACCGTGATGGCCGCCGTGAACAACGGCGTGCTCCAGGTGCGGTACTCGGCCGGCTACTCCGAGGAGAACGTCACCTACGTGAAGTGGACCCCGCTCACGCGCCTCGCGATCCACGAGGACAAGCGCGGCCACTACATGCTGCTCGACAACGCGAGCGCCTCGGAGATCGTTCGCTCGGAGCCCCGCCGTCGCCAGCTCGCGACGACCGAGCCCAACCGTGCGCTCGTGTGGCAGATGACGAAGCCGCCGGCGCGGTCCGCCATCCTCGCGGCGTCGGCGGGCCCCGAGGTCGCGGTCGCCCAGCACTACGGGTTCACCGGCATCGAGGCGGTCGACGTGGCCTCGGAGATCGGGGACATCGTCGCCGAGAAGTACGCCGACGTCGACGTGAACCCGTACACCCACGGCGACACGGTCCGTGTGCTGATGGACGGCCGCGCCGCCATCCTCCACAGCGACCACGACTACGACGTCATCCAGATGGTCCACGCGAACCTGCACAGCTCCGCCGGGCAGGTGTCGAACGCGTGGTCGCCGGCCCTCCTCGAGACCGAGGAGGCGTTCGAGCTCTACCTGTCGAAGCTCACGCCGGACGGGACGCTGTCCTTCGGCCGCGGACCGAAGACGAAGTACCTCGTGCACGCCTGCGTCGCGGCCATGGAGTCGCTCGGGATCGAGAACCCGGAGCGCAAGATCGTGTGGGTGCAGGGCCCCGCCTCGGTCTTCCTCGCCAAGAAGCGGGACTGGACGCCCGACGAGGTCGCGCGCATCGCGGAGCTGATCAAGGCGCGCAAGGGCCAGTACGTCTACTACGACCCGACCAAGCCCGATCGCGGCAAGTGGAACGGCGCGCTCAAGACGGCCCTCCTGACGGACGACCGGCCGTACCTCGAGTCCGGGTCCGAGGCCTGGGCCTCGCTCTGGGAGGCGCTGGCGCACTTCGCAGGCGTGGGCTCGGAGGAGGTCCAGGCGGCGACGATCGTGTACCACGCGCTCGTGCTGCAGGCGCTGTACACCGTGGTGATCGGCGGCATCTGCGTCATCGTGCCGATGTTCCTGCGCGGCCGCGAGCTCGCCGGCATCCGCGGCGTGGGCCCTGGCCTGCTCTACGTCGCCTGCCTCGGCTACGGGTACCTCGCGATCGAGACGGTACTGCTCCACCAGCTGGTGCTCTTCGTCGGCCACCCCACGTACGCGATCACCGTGGTCATCCTCTCCATGCTGCTGTTCAGCGGCATCGGCTCCATGCTCGTCGAGCGCATCCCCGAGTCGTCGCACGGCCGGGCGCTGACGCTGGCGCTGATCGGGGTCGTGGTGCTCGGCGCGATCCAGGGCTTCGTCGTGCCGCCGATCCTCTCGGCCACCGCGCTCGGGCTGCCGATCGCCGTGCGCGCGGGCATCGTGGTGCTCGTGCTTGCGCCGCTCGGGCTCGTGATGGGCCTGCCCTTCCCCCTCGCCATGCGGCTGCTGCGGCCCGAGGCGGCGGGGCTCGTCCCGTGGGCCTGGGCCGTCAACGGCTGGCTCTCGGTGACCGCGTCGATGGGGACGGTCATCCTGTCGCGCATCGCGGGGTACCACGTGGCCTTCGTCGTCGCGCTGCTGGCGTACGCCGGCGCGGCACTGCTGGCGCCCTCCATCCCGAAGATCGGCCGGGCGACGGCCGAGCGCTGAGCGGCGTTTGCAGGGTTCGCGTCCGCGGCCACGTAAGCAGGGACGAGGTCGCGCGTTGGGGAACCGCGGCCCCTCCGGGTGGTCGGGAGGTCCTGTGCTCCGAAGCCTGCTCACGATCGACGGCCTCGTGGCCCGGACCCGTCCCGCGTGGGGCTGGCTGGGGCAGGTCGCGTTGTGCTGGCTCGGGGCCCACCTCGCGGCGGACACGCTGGACGACCTGCTGGGCGGGTGGCTGGCGGGCTGCGGGATCGCCTGGCCGGAGCCCGAGCAGCCGCTGATCGCGGGGACCTGGGCGGCCGTGGTGATCGAGCTCGTGGTCGCCGGCTGGGTCCTCTGGGTGCGCTCGCGAAGCCTCGACCAGCTCCGCACCGCGAAGGAGTGGACACGCCGCTGGTCGATCCGCGCGATCGTGGCACCCGTCGCGTTCGGGGTCTTCGGGTTGGCGGGCGCCTGGGTGCTGGCGATGGCGGTCGAGGACGGCCTCGCCCCGCTGTGGCCGGCGGTCGCGGGTCCCGCAGGCACCGTCACGGGCCTGGTGATCGCGGCGCGACTGGCCGTGCCGGGCGCCTGGCGCACGGTCGTCGGGACGCCGGTCCCCCGACGGCGCTGGGATGGCGCGCTCGCGGCGGCCCCCGTGCTGCTGCTCACCGTCCTCGCCGCACGCCACGGCCTCCCGGTGTGGGGGTGGCTGCCGTGAGCGTCATCCGCGAAGCGCTCTACGAGCAGGGGTCCTCGCGTCGACGGTCGGCGCCGAGCGGACGGTCGCCGCGGTGGGGGCTGCTGGACCTGTGCCTGACCTTGCTGGTGGTGGCCGCGATGATCACGCGGACGCCCACGGGTGGGTTGCTGACCTATGGCTGGGAGCGCCTGCGGGGCCACAGCGCCGACCTGCCCACGCTGACGGCCTGGTTCAGCTCGGGGGCCGCCGCACCGCCCGCCGAGATCCTGGACGCGCTACCCGCACCCCTCCCCGCGGTGCCCGACGCGCTGCCCGAGCCCTGGCGCACGGCCACGCACAGCAGCCTGGCGAACCGCATCCCCCACCCGCTGCGCGACCGGCTGAAGGCCGAGGGCCAGCCGGTGGACGCCGAGCACGCGCTGCTCGCGATCGACGAGCTGTTCCGCCAGACCGAGGACCCGACGTTGGCGCTCGAGCAGGCGGCGCTGGGGTCGGACGCGGTGACGCGCGCGGTCGGCAGGGCGGCGGCGGCGGGCGAGGACGAGCCCCAGCGCTTCGAGTCGCACCGGCGCTTCCTGTCGGCCTCGGCGGCGGACGAGGCGGACCGCTTCGTCGGCGGGACGGTCGCGCTCGCGACGGTGCTGGATCTCGCGTGGCCGCTGCAGGTCGAGCACCGGGTCACGAGCCCGTACGGCGAGCGGATGCACCCGACGCTCAAGGTCCGCAAGTTCCACGACGGCGTCGACCTGTCCGTGCCCATCGGCACCGAGATCCACGCCGCGCAGGCCGGGAAGCTCGCGGTCGTCGGAAAGGGCGGCGCCTCCGGGAACTACGTCGTCATGGACCACGGCTTCGGCGTCCGCACGTCCTACTGCCACCTCTCCGAGACGCCGCTGGCGCGCGGGACCGAGGTCGAGCGCGGCGACGTGATCGCGCTGTCCGGCAACACCGGCCGCTCCACCGGTCCGCACCTGCACTACGGCGTCCGCATCGCCGGCAAGACCGTCGACCCCGAGCGCTTCCGCGTCACCAAGCCGTAGGGGGCAAGGCCAGCCCCCAGGGTGGGGGGTGGCGAGGGGGGCAAAGCCCCCCTACGGCCTCGATCATTCGATCGTGACGTCGACGAAGTCGAGGAGCAGCCGATCGACCTCGAGCTCGGACTCACGGAGCGTGCGCAGGTTCAGGACCACCAGCAGCCGCTGCGGATCCTCCGCCGGCAGGACCGCGGGCGAGGCGCCGTCGAGGATCTGGTGGACCAAGGCCACGGCCTGCTCTCCGACTCCCACGGGGTCCGGCACCATCGTGAACAGCCCGCCGGCCTCCACCATCGAGCGGGTGTCGACCAGGACCGGGAGGTGACGGCGGCGGGCCTCCTCGGACAGCGTCCGGTATCCGGAGGTCGTGAGGATGTGGCGGTCGGGGGGCAGCCACAGCGCGTCCACCCCCTGCTGCGCCAGATCGGCGAAGGCCCGACGCACCCCTCGCGGGCTGTCGACCTCCACCACCACCAGCTCCCTCCCGAGCTCCTCGGCGGCGGCGCTCATCGCGGCGATCCGCTCGTCGCTCGTCCCCTCGCCCCGGATCACGCCGATCTGCTGGACGTCCGGGAAGAACCCCGTGAACTGCGACAGGAAGGTGACGGGCTCGACGTCCATCGTCACGCCCGTCACCTGGTTGCCGACGATGCCGTACCGCTCGGGGTCGAGCAGCGTCGCGTACACCAGCGGCGTCGACGGCATCAGGCGCTTCACCGTGTACGCCGCCTTGGCGCCCACGCAGAACACGACGTCGGGATCCGACGCCTTGAGCTGGTTCGCGACCTGGCTCGCCTCGGACGCCCGCCCGTGCAGGTTGTACACCCGGGCCTGCTGTCCGAGCGCCGCCAGGAAGGCCTCCGTCGGCTCGCGGTACGCGTCGAGCTCGTCGCTGACGACGACGGCGACCTGCACCATCCCGGCGTCCGCGGGCGCGAACCAGGAGGACAGCAGGAGCAGGCTACTGGCAGGTGACATTGGTGTTGGCGTTCTTCTGGATGGTGACCGAGCGGTCGCAGGACTTGCCCGCCACCCCGACCGTGTGGCGACCGACGGGGACACGGTACCCGCGGAGCGGCGTGATGCCTACCTCCTCGCCGTCCACCAGCACCGCCAGCCCCTTCGGATCGCTGTTCACGTTGAGCAGCCCGGTCTCCGATGGCGCCACGACCGGCTCCGGCGCCGACACCACGGGCTGCGCCACCGGCTCCGGGACCGGCGCAACCGGCGCCACGGGCTCCGGCTCGGGGTCCGGCGGTGGGGGTGGAGCAGGCGGCGGCACCGGACGCACGGGACGCGGCCCGATGGCAGGCTGGGGGACCGGCTCGGCGTGTGGCTCGGGTGCGGCTGGCGCAGGGTCGGGGTGCGCCGCAGGCACGACGGGGGCGGTGGACATCGGGGGAGGCGGCGTGGGCAGAGGGACCGTGAGCTCCTCGTCCGGTGGCCCCTGGTGACCGCCCGCGAACAGCAGGTACCCGCCGACCAACAGCACCGTGACGGCGGCCGCCGCCACCACCGCCGACACCAGCGAGGCGAGCACGACCGAGCCACCGAGCACGCCGATCCGGGTGACGGTGAGGCTCTCGGGCTCGGCGAGCGTGCCGTGGGGATCGGAGACCAGCGGCGCGGCGTCGAGCTCCGGGGCCGGGGGCGCGGTGATCTCTCCCGTCTCCGTGATCTCCACCCGAGCGTAGCTCTCCATCTTCGCCTGGAGCCGGTGGGTCAGCTCGGGGTCCACCGCGCTGAGGAAGGCAGCGAGCTGGTCCCCGGTCGGGAGCCCCCCGAGGGTGTCGGCCACCGCGCGCAGATCGGAGGCCATCTCCGCCGCCGAGGCGTACCGATCGGCCGGACTGCTGGCCAGCGCGCGGTCGTGCACCCGCTGCAGCCCCGCCACCTCCGAGACCTCGGGGACATTGGGCATGGCGGGCCGTCCGGCGAGCATGCGGTGGAGCACCTGGACCTGGTTGAGCCCGAAGAACGGGGAGGTCCCCGAGAGCAGCTCGTGCAGCGTCAGACCGACGGCGTACAGGTCGGCGCGATGGTCCACCGCCTGCCCCGTGATCTGCTCGGGGGCCATGTAGGACACCTTCCCCTTCACGTGGTCGGTGCTCGTCCGCTCCAGCCGGTCGGTCGCCTTCGCCACCCCGAAGTCGATCAGCTTGATGTCCCCTCGGATGCTGATCATGATGTTCCGCGGGTTCACGTCGCGGTGGACGATGCCCATCCGCTTGCCGAACGTGTCGCGCTTGGTGTGCGCGTACTCGAGGGCGTCGAGCACGTCCGCCACGATCTTGAGCGCGACGCGGACGGGGACTCGCTGCCCTCGCTCCCGGAGGACGTTGATCAGGTGGCGGACGTCGATGCCGGCGACGTACTCCAGCGCGAGGTAGTACTCGTCACCCACCTTGCCGAAGTCGTAGACCGTCCCGATCTTCTCGTGATGGAGCTCCGACGTGATCCTCGCTTCGTCCCTGAACATACGAACGAAGGACTCGTCGGCGGACCGATCGGCCTTGATACGCTTGATGACGGCGAAGCGAACGAACGACTGGTGGTCGACCACCTTGCGCGCGAGGTCCACCTCGGACATGCCGCCCGAGCCGAGGCGCTCCAACAGGACGTAGTCCGCATAGGGTCGCGGATAGGTCTCACCCACGCGGGACATCATAGTGCGACGCGGAGGGCGGACGCGCCGTCAGCTGCCGTCGCTGGTCGCCGCCTGGTCCTGCTCGGCCCAGGCCCGCTTGAGCTCGCGCCGCCTGGAGCGGGGGATCGAGGTCCCCCGGAGGTCCACGTAGGTGGACTGGAGCAGGGGCTCGACCTCGATCGTGTGGGTGTAGAAGTGGTACACGCCGCCGGGGAGCCTCCCCTGGTACAGACAGGAGGTGCGCACGCGCTCCTGCGCGAACGCGATGGCGCGCGCCTGATCGGGGTCGAAGGGGATCTGCTCGGCTTCGAGCACGATGTTCGAGCCCGCGTCGCACGCCAGGAAGACCGTGCCGTAGCGGTGGTCGAGGTCCCACAGCCAGTCCACCGCCGTCCGGTTGTCGTCGGAGCGGTCCTTCGCCGACATCAGCCGGAGGTAGACCTCCTGGATGTCGCCGGACAGCCGGGCCGACTCCGCGCCGCGCATCCAGTCGCCGTACGACGGCTCGACCCCGGTCGCGAGCAGCTCCTGGAACGTGCGCTCCACGCCGGCCCAGGCGTTGCGCGCGGCCAGGGCCTCGAGCTCGACCGACAGGCGACGGTACTCGGCGGGATCGGGTTCGGGCTCGACGACGGGCGCAGCCGGACCCGCCAGAGCGCCGGCCACCCACCAGCACAACGACATGGAGGGTCCGAAGAGGGGGCGTGAGGAGGGGCGCCCCTGCGCGACATCATACCCCGTCGCGCGACAGGAACGACCAACGCAGCTCGCCCGCCACCCGCGCGGCCGCGGATCCGTAGACCGCGAGCACCGCGATCGCGACCAACGCGCCCAGGCCGATCGCGATCGGACCGTCCCCCCGCAGCGTTCCGATCGACGCCAGCCAGACCGGGGCCAGCAGGAGGGTCCAGGGAGGCGCCCAGCGGACCTGCAGCTCCACGCCGCCACGCGCCTGGGCCAGGATCACGCAGCCGTGCAGCCCCATCGGCACGCCGCGCTCCCCCGACACGCCCCACCATCGCACGAGGTTGGGGGTCGTCCGCTCCCAGACCACGGTCGGTGTGCGCCCCATCCCCATCGGCGGCGGACGAGGGATCGGCACCAGGCGACCGGGGACGGGCAGCCCGACCAGGAACCAGCCGTCGAAGCGCCGGCGGACCAGCACGCGGGTCTCCAGGAAGAGCCCGCCGAACAACAGCAGCGCCGCGAGGAGCGCGACCGGCAGGCTCCCCTCGCCCACCTCAGGCTCCGAACATGCGCCGGAAGCGGTTCCAGTCGGGGGCAGCGAGCACCGGGTTGGTCCGAGCGACCTCGTCGAGCGTGTGCCAGTCGTCGTGATCGTCGATGCCGTACGCGTGGCCCGGGAGCAGGCGCAGGTTCCGGGGCAGCGTCAGCAGCCGCTCGTACAGCGTGTGCCACATCTGCTCGACGTCCCCGCCGGGCAGGTCGGTGCGGCCGCAGCCCTGCAGGAAGAGCGTGTCGCCCGAGACCAGCAGCTCGCCGCAACGGAAGCACTGCGAGCCCTGGGTGTGGCCGGGCGTGTGCAGGCACTCGATCTCGATGTCGCCGACCCTCACCCGCTGGCCCGAGGTCACGGGCCGCAGGTCGGACCGGGACAGGCCCGTCATCAACGTCACCATCTCGACGTCGTCGCCGTGGACGTGGATCGGGCAGGGCGCGTGCTCGAGCAGCGCAGCCAGGCCCTGCACGTCGTGCCCCATCATGGCGCCCCCGACGTGATCGGGGTGCCAGTGGGTGACGAGCGCGCCGGTGATCGTGAAGCCATCGGCGGCGGCGGCGTCGCGAATGCCCGGGATGTCCCACGCGGGGTCCACCACCACGCACTCCCGCGTCTGCCGGTCGCCCAGGAGGTAGACGTAGTTGGCCATCCCGGCGGCGATCGGGTCGCCCTTGCCGAAGTCGCGTCCGGCGAGCAGCTGCCGGGTCCAGAGGCGGTCGTCCATGGAGCCCTCGGTATCCCGTGCCACCTGCGATAGCCTTGCGCGATGCCGACCGAGCTGCACGACATCGAGGCCCTGGAAGCGCTGGCGGAGGGCGGCGGCGTCCCCGCCGACTGGGCGAACGTCCGCCTGGCGTTGCGGGCCCCGGATCGCGTACGCGGACTGCCGACCGAGGCCTGGGACGCGGCGCTGTGCCTGTACACGGGCGCCCGTGGCGCGACCGACGGCGTGCTCGCGGGGCTCGGGGGAGGACGCAAGGACGTCGCCGCGGCAGCCGAGTCCGCGGAGGCGATGGTGGCCTTCGGGTTGCTCCCGGAGGAAGCGTGCCCCTGGGTCGACGCCGCCAGGGGGGCGCTCCGTGGCGACGGGCGCGACGCGGACGTGCTGCTCGCCTCGCTCCTCGCGGATCTGGGGGCCCTGGACCAGGAGATCCTGGGGGCGGCCGTGCGGGCGGGCTCCGACGGTCTGTGGTTCCTGCTCCCCCGGCTCGTCCTGGGCTTCGCGGAGGCACAGGAGCCCGCGCGTCTGGACGAGGTCGCGGCCGAGGTCGCCGCGCCGCTGGCGGCGGAGGAGCTGCGCAGGCCCGGCATCATCGGCCTGTCCCTGGCGCGCATGGGCGTCCCCGTCATCGCCTGCGAGGTCCCCGACGCGGATCTGGCGGTCGCCGCCGGGGAGCGGGTGGCCGGGAACCGCGCACCCTCGATCCCCGCCACCAGGGGATCGGCGCGCCGCCGGGCACGACGCCTCGTGACCGACCTCCTGCGGGACGTCACCGGCCCCGCGGCGGCGTTGATGCGCGCGCTGGCCCGGATCGAGGAGGGGCCCGATCCGTACGAGCTGGTCGCCGCAGCCGCCTGGCTCGCCGCACGTCCACCCGCCGATCCCCTCCACGCCGTGCTGCGACATGGCGGAGGCGAGGACGCGAGGCTCCTGGCCCGCGCCCGGAGCGCGATGACCAGCGAGCGTCTTCCCGAGCTGGTGCTCGCCCTCGAGGGCTACGATCTGCGGCAGGTGCCCGCGGTGGCGCTGACCGGTCCCTGGCTCGGCGCCGACCAGGAGGGCCTGCTCGACGCCGTGACGGCGCTGGCCTTCGAGAGTCGGGGGGCCGACCGCCGCGCGGACGTGGCGGGCTGCGCCGTGATGGCGCGCCGGCCGGACCTGGTCGTGGAGCTGCTCGCCGACCGCGCGAGCCGCGACTCGGGCCTGATGTACGCGCGCTACGCCTCCACCGAGGAGGTGCTGGGCGCGCTCCTCGAGCAGCTCGTCCCCGCCGAGCCCGCGTCGCGCCGCCTCTACGCCTGGGCCCTCTGCGATCAGGCCGACCGGGCCGCGTTCGATCGGCTGGAGGCCGTCGCCGCGAGCTTCCCCGGGGACGAGGCGCTCGGGCCCATCGTGGCCCGCGGTCGGGCGTTGCTAGGGGGCTGACCCGCGGGGTAGCCTGTCCCTCCCCACGAGCAGTCACCCGGGAGGTAGGACCATGGGTCACGGACCTGCACGCGAGCTGAGCACCGAGTCCGGCGAGATCCCGGAGCTCCGCGCCGATCTCGCGCAGAAGCTGAGCGCCGCGCTCGAGAAGCTGGACGCGACGAACGCCGAGTTCAAGCAGAAGCGCGACGACGAGCGGCTGGCGCAGCTGGTCAAGTCCTGGAACAAGACCTGCCGGGAGATCGACGAGCACCTGCGGCTCGTCGCCAAGGTGCTGATCGCGAGCCACCAGCTCTCGCTCGACATCGGCAGCGACGGCGGCGGCTTCACCACCAAGCCGTTCCTCGAGGAGATGCGGGAGATCTTCCCCAAGCTCCAGTTCAAGCTCAACGAGGACGCCACCGTGGACGCGGTCTCGGACGGCGTTCACCTGGGCAAGCGCCCCGTCGCCGAGATCGACTACGCGTGGCTCGAGGAGATGGCGGTCGACTGGGCCGCGCGCTCGGCGATCAAGGTCGCTGGGGGCTGATCCCCCAGGTCGCGCCGAGTCGCACGAACTCCGCGGCCTCCTCCCGGTCGAACACCTGGTCCTCGGTGGCCCCCTGGACGTGCATCAGCAGCACGTCGGCCCCGACCATCCCGAGGCGCCCGCCGGTGCAGGCGGCGTGCGCGCTCCGCGCGATGGGTAGGCCCGCCTCCCCTCCGCGCGCCGTCCCGAGCCGCGTCTCCATCTCGGTCGCCATGGACGCACAGCCCGTGCGCGCGACCGAGGGCCAGATCGCGCCGACCAGCCCGGCCACCCCGAGCGTGCCGGCGCCGGCGACCATCAGGAACGCACCGAGCCCGGCCAGGAGCAGCGCGCCGGCGACCATGGCCGCGACGGTCCCTGGCGACACGCCGCGAGGAGGTGCCACGGCGGGTGGTGCGGCGGACGCGCCCGGCTCGGACCACCGATCGGTGCTCGCGGGCGTGGTCGCGTTGGTGGTGGCCGGCGCCTCCATCCAGGCGAACGTGTCGGAGGCGACCGGCTCCTCCCCCGTCCCCTGCTCCACGAGCGTGCGACCCGTGAGCGGTCCCGCGACCGGCGCCGGGCCCGCCAGCACCTCGACCGCCGACCAGGCTCGGAGCGTCGGCCCCACCGCGCGCTCCGCGACGGTCCGACAGCGAGCGGCGACCTCGGCGGCGTTCGGCCGGCGCTCGTGCTCGTAGGCGAGGGTCGCCTCGAGGAGCGCGATCAGCTCGGCGTCGTCCCACGTGCGGCGAACGGCGTCACGGAGGCGGTCCACGCGCTCGCGGTGCGCATCGGGTCGAGCGGCGGCGGTCTCCGGGCGCAACCCGGTGAGCAGCTCCACCAGCGTGATCCCGAGCGCGTACACGTCGCCCGCGGGCTCGTCGACCAGCTCGAGGCGCTCGGGCGACATGTAGGCCGGCGTCCCGTAGGCGCGGTTGCGGGTCTTCGCCTCCCGAGCGTCGAAGTCCGCGCGCGCGATGCCGAAGTCCAACAGCACGACCTCGCCGGCGGCCGACAGGTGGACGTTGGAGGGCTTGATGTCCCGGTGGACGAGCCGCAGCGGGCGGCCCGGCTCGAGCTCCGCACGGTGGACGACGTCGAGCGTGGTCGCCACCGCGGCCACGAGCTCCAACGCCGCGCGCGGGGGCAGCGGGCGCCGCGCGACCAGGCGGTCCACGGACACCCCGGAGACCAGCTCCATGACCACGGTCCAGCGGCCGTCCAGCCGGACCAGGGCGTCGACGCCCACCAGCCCCGGGTGCCGCACGAGCCCCAGCAGGCGCGCCTCGTCGCGGAGCCGCGCCAGGCGGTCGGGGCGGACCTCGCCGTCGTGCAGGACCTTGAGGGCCACGTCCCGCACGAACCCCGCCTCGCCGAGGAGACGGGCGGCATAGACGGTGCCGAAGCCGCCGGCCCCGAGGACGCCACCCACCAGGTAGCGACGACCGACGCCCTCGCTCACGGGGCCTCCGCCGCGGTCACACCGCCGATTCGACCTGGAGCTGAACGTCGCGCTCGAGCGCGGTCTCGTCGCAGCTCTCCGGCTCCTCCACGTCGACCTCCTGGCCGAACGGCTCGAAGCCGACCTGGACGGCGTAGAGGTTGTACGTCCCGGGCGCGACCATGCACTGGTAGTCGCCTCCCCCGAGATCCTCGCAGTCCGTGTTGGAGAGCGAGACGTCCGCACCCTCGATGCCGGCGTTGGCGGGATCGGTGACGTGGACCAGCACGGCCACCTCCTCGCAGCCCTCCTCCCCGTTCTTGCCGCAAGCAGCCAGGGCCAACAGGGTTGCGAGGGCGAGCCGACGTGCGTTCATGGATCCTCCGAAGCACGGATCCTACACGACATCAGGCCTGCGCGATGCTCTCCGCCAGCTCGCGCAGCCTCGCCTCGCTCAGCTTCCAGCGACGGTTGCAGAAGTGGCAGGTGACCTCGGCACCGTGGTCCTCGTCCGCCATCACCCGGATCTCGTCGGGACCGAGCGCCACCAGCATGGCCTCGATGCGACCGATCGTGCAGCGGCATTGCCAGACCAGCTCGCGCTGTTCCAGCACCTGCACGCGGTCCTCGCCGAGCCCACCGAAGGCGAGCGAGCGCACGACCTCGGCCCGATCGGCGTCCCGGAGCCAGCCGTAGCGCTCCTCGAACGCCGCCAGGGACAGCGACGGGGCGTCGGGGTCCGAGGGCAGCCGCTCCACGAGGTACCCGGCAGCCCGCAGGACCGAGCCGTCCGCGCGGAGGTGGACGTCGATGCCGAGCAGGGCGTCCACCTGCTCGCTGCGGCCGAGGTGGTTGGCCAGGGCCTCCTCGAGCGGCTCGCCGCTGATCTCCGTCACCCCGCGGTAGAGCTCGCGCCCGCCAGCGTGCTTGATCATCAGCAGCATGCCGGCGACCCGGTCGTCGGGGAGGTGCAGATCGGCGGGCGTCAGCCGCGCCCGGAGCGCACCGCCCGCCGTGAGGTCGGCATAGACCGCCACCGCGGGCTGCTCTCCCTGGATCTGGAGCACGAGCGCCTCGTCACCCTTGATGTGCGCCGAAGCCAGCGCCACCGCCACGATGGCCTGGGCCGCGAGACGCCCCCCGTCCGCGTTCAAGCCGTGTCGCTCGATCGTCCGCTGCGCGAGCGCGCTCGCGTCGACCATCAACAACCGGGCAGCGCCATCGGCGAGCAGTCCCCGGATCAGCATCCCCGTCGCTTCGTCGGACATGGGATCGCACGTACCTCGTCGGGCACCGCCCGAGCTACGTGACCGACGTGCGGATCGCCGTCGTCATCCCAGCGCTGGACGAAGAGGAGAGCCTGCCCCTGGTCCTAGGCGATCTGCCGCCCGGGATGCGGATCGTGGTGGTGGACAACGGCTCGACCGACGGGACCGCCAGGGTCGCCCGCGAGGGAGGCGCCGAGGTCGTGCTCGCCCCCCGGCGGGGCTACGGCACGGCCGTCCAGGCGGGCATGAACCACCTGCGCGCCGATCCGCCCGACGTCCTCGTGATCCTCGACGGCGATCACGCCGACGACCCCGGGCTCGTCCCCACCCTGGTCGAGCCCATCGCGACCGGGCGCGCCGATCTCGTGCTCACCGATCGGAGCCGCACCGCCGAGCCGGGGGCGCTCACGCCGGTGCAGCGCTTCGGCAACGCGCTCGCGACCCGCCTCATCGCTCGGTCGACCGGCCACCGGTACGCGGACATGGGCCCCTTCCGAGCGATCCGCTGGGACGCGCTGCTGCGCCTCGGCATGGTCGACCCGACCTGGGGCTGGAACGTCGAGATGCAGATCAAGGCGGTGCGCGCGCACCTGCGCATCCTCGAGCTGCCGGTCCCGTACCGCGCCCGCGCCCGCGGCCAGAGCAAGGTCAGCGGCACGCTCCGGGGGGCCGCCCGCGCGGGGGTCCGCATCCTGTGGGCCGTTCGCTACTATGCACACGCTCCCCTCCCCCCACCCTGACGCCCCGGTCCCGCCATGCCTCACGTCGTCCCCGATCCGTCCACCCTCCGCACCGTCCACGTCATGGGCATCGCCGGCACCGCCATGGCCGCGCTCGCGGGGATGCTCCACGACGCCGGCTACGAGGTCACCGGAAGCGACACCGCGATCTACCCGCCGATGTCGGACTACCTCGCGTCCCTCCAGATCCCCGTGAAGACCGGCTACGTGGCGTCCAACCTCGATCACTCGCCAGACCTGGTGATCGTCGGGAACGTGATCCGCGCGGAGTACGAGGAGGCGAAGGCCGTCCTCGAGCGAGACCTGCCCTACTGCAGCTTCCCCGAGGCCTTCGGCGCGCTCTTCCTCAAGGACGCGCACAGCGTCGTCGTCGCGGGGACCCACGGCAAGACGACGACCACCGCCATCACCGCCTGGTTGCTCGAGGCCGCGGGGATGCAGCCCGGCTTCCTCGTGGGCGGCATCGCGCGCAACTTCGATCGGACGGCCCGCCGCGGCGCCGGCGAAGTGTTCGTGGTGGAGGGCGACGAGTACGACACGGCCTTCTTCGACAAGGGTCCCAAGTTCCTGCACTACCGCCCACGGACCGTGATTCTCACGTCCGTCGAGTTCGACCACGCCGACATCTACCGGGACCTCGATCACGTCAAGCAGAGCTTCCGCAAGCTCATGGCCATCGTGCCGGAGGACGGCACGCTGGTGGTCCGCGGCGACGATCCGGGCGCGATGGACGTGGCGGCCGACGCGCGCTGCCGGGTGCTCCGCTATGGCCCCGGCCAGGACTGGGACGGCGAGGTGCTGGGCGTGGACCAGGAGCGCGGCGTGATGCGGTTCCGGGTCACCGACCACGGCGTGGAGGTCGGCACGTTCGAGTCCTGCATGGTCGGTACGCACAACCTGTACAACCAGGTCGCCGCCGCCGCGGCCGCCATCGCCGCCGGCGCGCCTCCCGAGTCCCTCGCGCGCGGCTTCGCCACCTTCGGCGGCATCAAGCGCCGCCAGGAGGTGATCGGGGAGCCCGGCGGGGTCACGGTGATCGACGACTTCGCCCACCACCCCACCGCCGTCGCGGTCACGCTGGACGCGCTGCGCCAGCGCTTCGGGGATCGGCGCCTGTGGGCGATCTGGGAGCCACGGTCCGCCACGAGCCGCCGAGCGGTCTTCCAGGAGGACTACGCGAGGGCGTTCGGCGCCGCCGACCAGGTGATCGTGGCGACGCCGTTCGACCAGTCGCGCATCGAGGAGGAGGACCGCTTCTCCTCCGAGCGCCTGGTCCGTGAGCTGCAGGACGCAGGGGTGGACGCCATCGAGCTGCCGGACGCGGACACCATCGCGCGCACCGTCGCGACGCGTGCGATGCCGCGCGACGTGATCGCGATCCTGTCGAACGGCGGGTTCGGCGGCCTGCACCGCAAGCTGCTGGACCTGCTCGATCAGCGGTTCAGCTGACGCTCTCGCGGAGCTTGCGCGCGGTCGCGGCGAGCTCGGGGCCCGCCGCCTGCTCGATGGCGAGGATCGCAGCGACCTGCTCGGCGTGGCCCGCCTCGTCCCCTGCCGCTCGCAGCGCCGACGCCAGGACCTCGTGGGCATAGACCAGCTCGCCGGGCTCCGCGCCCTGCTGGACGCAGATCTGGAGGCAGCCGAGGGCGTGGGTGACGGCGGGGACCGGCTCGCCGAGCGCGAGGTGGGTCTTGGCCAGGCGATACTCCGCCCGCTCGACGTGAACCCAGGTCCCCGCGCGCTCCCAGCAGGAGAACGCGAGCTGCGAGGCGCTGCGCAGCACCTGGTTCGCCTCGACCCCTCGGTCGGTCCGCGACTCGAGGTCGCACGCCAGGTTGTTCGCGGCGGCGGCCACCGCGCGGACCGCGGGATCGTCCGACGGGAGCTGGAACGCGCCCGCACCCGCGCGGCCCAGCCACCGCCCGGCCGTGACCATGTCGCCGCGAGCGGCGCGCATCCCGAGGGCGTTGGACCACACGAGGACCTCGCCGCTGGCCCGCTGGGGCCCATCGCCGGGCACGTTCGCCAGCACGGCCTCGTCGGCGTCCCGCGCCAACTCGATCGCCAGGCGGGCCCGTACGACCGGCGGCGAGCCGGCGTGCGAGCCGAACCCGGCCTGGAGCAGCTCCAGGGCTTCGTCGTACCGGCCGAGGTGCTCCCCGAGCACGTGCATCGCCAGGCCGGCGAGCGCCGGCGCGGACTCCGGTGACCCCTCGAGGTCGGCCGCCATCGCCGCCAGGGTCCCCGCGACCTCCTCCGGGTCGGCGGCGTGCCGGCGCCACCCCTCCGCGATCCGGTCCTTCATCTCGCTCATGCGTCCTCGTCGCCTCCGCTGCCGCCATCCGTCCGAAGCCGATGGGCATACCTGGTGTAGTCCGGGATCTCGCGGGTCGCGATCGCGTCCTGGTCCTCGTCGTCGGGCGGCACCAGCCGGAGCTCGAGCTCCTCGACCAGCGCCTCGACGGAGCTGCGATCGGTCAGATCCCAGGTGCCGTCGGGAGCGCGCTGGCGCAGCAGCGCCTCGGCCTCGCGGAGGCCACCCCCGATCAGCAGGCGCAGGAGGTCGCGCACCTCCGCGTGGTCGAGCCAGGCCACCGCGGCGGCCACCTCCCGCTCGATGTCGTCGGGCATCGCCCCTCCCATCCGACACACCATAGAGAGCGCGCACCCTGGGCGCCAGCCGTCGCACTCGAGCCCGCGCGGGTTAGCCCCCAGCGATGGACGGCACCGCCCTCCCCCACCTGCTCACGGCTCTGCCGGGACCCGCGTCGCGCGCGCGCGTCGATGTCCTCGCTCGGCACGAGTGTCCTGCGGTCACGGCCCGTCGCGCACGTCGCGCGGAGGCGCTGGGGGCCGCCGACGACGACCCCATCGTGTGGGCCGAGGCGCTCGGTTCCAACGTGATCGACGTCGACGGCAACGTGCTCGTCGACCTCACCGCGGGCTTCGGCGTCGCGCTGGTGGGCCACCGCCACCCCCGCGTGGTGGACGCCATCCGCGCCCAGTCCGACCGCCTGCTGCACGCGATGGGCGACGCGTGGCCCGACGCCGCGCGGATCGACCTGCTGGAGCGCCTGGCGAGCGCGCTGCCCGCCCCGCTGTCCGTGATGCTGCTCGGGCTCTCGGGCTCGGACGCCGTCGACGGCGCCGTCAAGACCGCCGTGCTCCACACCGGTCGGCACGGTGTGCTGGCGTTCGAGGGCGCCTACCACGGGCTGGCGCTCGGGGTCCTCGGCCTCCAGGGATACAAGGCGTCCTTCAGCGAGCCCTTCCGGCCCCTGATCCATCCCGCCGTCCGCCGGCTGCCCTACGGCGCCGAGGAGGCGGACGTCGACCGGGTCCTGGCCGCGGGCGGGATCGGGCTGATCCTGGTGGAGCCGATGCTCGGGCGCGGGGGGACCCTGCCCGCACCGCCGGGGTGGCTCGCGATGCTCCGTGCCCTCGCGGATCGGCACGGTGCGCTGCTCGCCTTCGACGAGGTGCTCACGGGCTGCGGTCGGACGGGCACACCCTTCCTCGGGCCCGCCGAGGGAGTGGTTCCCGACCTCCTGTGCGTGGGCAAGGCGCTCGGCGGCGGCCTGCCGATCTCGGCCTGCGCCGGGTCGCCCGCCGTCATGGCCTCCTGGGGCCCGTCGCGGGGCGAGGCGCTCCACACCCAGACGTTCCTCGGGCACCCACCCGGTTGCGCCGCCGCCGTCGCGGTCCTGGAGCTGCTGGCGGGGGACCTCTGCGAGCGTGTGGGGGACCGGGGGAGCGTGCTGCGAGCCGCCCTCGGCGCGCGGGGCTTCGCGGTGCGCGGCCGCGGCCTGCTGCTGGCCGTGGAGCTCGGTGGCGCCGACGCCCTCGCCACGTCTCGAGCGTTGATGCGGCGTGGGTGGCTGACGCTCCCAGCCGACGCGCACGGCCTCCAGCTGACGCCACCCGTCACCCTGAGCGACGCGCAGATCGAGGCGTTCGCCACGACCCTCGCCGGTGTGACGTGAGCCCGTGGACCGGGGAGGCCGCGGCGCTCGCCGACCGGATCGCGGCCTTCGTGGAGGCGAGTCTCGCGGGCCGTGCCACGGAGACCTTCGACGCGCTGGCCGGGGCCATCCACCGCTGGCAGGTCGCTCACGACCCCGTGCTGGCCGCGCTCGTGGAGGAGGACGGCCGCATCCCCGCCGTCCCGGTCGGGCTGTTCCGCGACCCGGGCGTGGGCACGCTGCGCGGCGAGGCGCCCGTGGTGTTCCGGACCTCGGGCACGACGGAGGCGCGGAGGGGCGAGCACCGCCTTCGGAGCACCGCCCTGTACGACCTGGGCGCGGTCGCGTGGGCGCGTCGGTGCGTCCCCCACCTCCCGGCCCGCGTGGAGGCACTCCTCGAGGATCCGGCGCTCAAGCCCGACTCCTCGCTCTCGCACATGGTCGCCGGCTTCGGACCGGCGCGGTGGCACGTCCGCGACGGGCAGGTGGATGTGGCGTCCCTGGCGCGTCCGTGGTCGGGGCCCGCGTTCGTCCCGTGCACCGCCTTCGCGCTCGCCGAGTGGCTCGAACACGACCCTCGCCCCCTCCCGACCGGGAGCGTCCTGATGGTCACCGGTGGGTACAAGGGCCGAATCCGCTCGATCGCCGCCGAGGATCTGGTGCGGGAGGCGCGCGATCGGCTGCGGCCCTCGGCCTTCGTGACCGAGTACGGCATGACCGAGCTGTCGTCGCAGCTCTGGGGGACTCCGGCGACGGGATTCCTGCCCCCGCCGTGGCTGCGGGTGAGCGCCGTCCGACCGGAGACCGGGGATGCCGTCGCTCCGGGCGAGATCGGACAGCTGCGCTTCACGGACCTCTGCAACCTCGACGGGACGCTGTCGATCGAGACGATGGACCTCGGCGCCATCGCCGCCGACGGCTCCGTCCACCTCCACGGCCGCCTGTCGGGCGCGCCCGCGCGGGGGTGTTCGCTGACGATCGAGGAAGCCCGGTGATCGACAGCGTCCGGGCCTGGCGTGACCGCCTGCGCGCGACCGACCCCGCCGACCACCGCGGCCTGCTGTCGGTGGGAGGGATCCGGGCGGTGTGGACGGACGCCCTCGACGCGCTCACCGACGAGGCGCTCGAGCAGATCGCTTCGGCACCCGGCACCCCCTGGGCCTCGGCAGCGATGGCGGTCCCGCGCACCGTCCCGACCTCCCCCGTCGAGTGGTGCGCGGTGCTCCTGACGCGCGGCACCGAGGTCACCCTCAAGCCACCGTCGACGCATCCGGGTGTGGTGCCGTTGCTGGTGGAGGCCGCGCGCGCCGTCGACCTGCCGCTCGCAGCCGACGCCGACCGCAGCTCCCTGCTCCGCGCGGAGCTGGCCGTCGTCCAGGGTGGCGACGAGGCGGTGGCGGCGGTGCGGGCCGCTCGCGGGGACCGCCCGACGCTCGGCTTCGGTCATCGCTTCTCGGTGGCGTGGATCCGCGACCCGCGATCGATGGTGGGCCTGGCGGCGGACACCGCCCGCTTCGACGGACGCGGCTGCATGAGTCCCGTGCTGGCGCTGACCGACCTGGGTCTGGAGGAGGCCGCCGAGGCGCTGGGCGAGGCGATGGCGGCGCAGGCCCTGGCCCTGCCGCGGGGTTCCCTGCTGCCCGAGGAGGGCGCGGCGCTCCGCGAGCACCGGGCGCGCGCCCGCGTCGGCGGCGGCCTGCTGGCGGGTCCGGACTGGGCGGTGCTCGTCGGCCCGCTGCCCGACGACGAGCCCCCGGGCCTCGTCCGCGCCATCCGCCTCGCCCACGCCGACCGAGCGACCGCCGCAGCCTGGCTCGCCGCGCGCCGGGACCAGCTGTCCACCGTGGGCACCGACGATCCGGAGCTCCGCCTGCCCGGGGTCCGGGTCTGCGCGCCCGGCGCGATGCAGCGCCCGCCGCTCCACCGGATCCACGACGGCGTGGACTGGGTGTCGCTGGCGGTCGCCCGCCCTCAGAACCCCTGGGTGGTGTAGAACCACCAGCCCGCCGCGCCCACGACGGACAGGCCGCACAACCCGATCGGCACGAGCAGGATCACGGCGACGACGACGACGATGAGGAGCGTGTTCGACTTCTTCTTCGGGGCTTCCTCGGTGGCCGGCTCGAGGTTGGCGGCAGCCTCCTCGTCGAACCAGGGCGCGCTGAAGAGGGTGTCCATCCCGCCGCGGCGCCGGGCCTCCGGTGGGACCGAGTCGCCGCGTTTCTGCTCCTGGCTCATCCGTCGTCTCCGAGGTCCTCGTCAGCGAAGCGACGCTTGGCCGCATCCCTGATGTTGGACTGGTCGCGCAGACGGATCAATGCCTCACGCTCGATCTGCCGGACACGTTCGCGGGAGAGCGCCATCTCCTTGCCCACCTCGGACAGCGTGCGGAACTCGCCGTCCTCGAGGCCGTACCGACGGGTGAGGACGAACCGCTGCCGATCGGAGAGCACCGCGGAGAACGCGTCGTGCATCCGCTTGAGCTCCTGGCCCTGGATCGCGTCCTGATCGGGCTGGATGGCGTCCTCGTCCGACAGGAAGCGCTCGAGCGGGCGGGGGCGCGGACCGTCGTCCACCGGCTGCTCGAGGCTGACCGTGTTGCCCTGCGACAGCAGCAGCTCGGCGCGCTCCTTGTCGATGCCGACCTCGTCCGCCAGCTCCGCGATGCCGAACGGCATGCCCGCGGCCTCGAAGCGCTTGATGGCCTTGCGCAGGTTCCGGGTCTGCTCGACCGCGCAGCCCGGCAGGCGGACGGGACGTCCCGTGTGGTCGATCGCCCGGGTCATCTGGGCCCGGACCCACCAGCGGGCGTACGTGCTGAAGCGGATGCCCCGATCGGGGTCGAAGCGCTTGGCGGCGCGGAGGAGCCCGATGTACCCCTCCTGGACCAGGTCCTCCTCGTCCATGAACGGCCCCGCGAGCTTGCGGGCCTCGCCGTGGGCGATGCGTCGACCGGACATCGCCAGCCGCCAGCGGAGGGACTCGGCCTGCGCCCAGGCCCCCTTCGCGGTGCGCGCGCGCTGCCGGAGCGAGGGATCGTCCTTGCCGAGCTTCCACAGGGTCTCGACCGCCGACTCCAGGCGATCGACCGCGCCCGCACGGGTGCGCTCCGCCCGATCGGGGCGACGCTTGAGGATCGACTCGGCGTCCGCGTGGCCGAGCACGGCCTGACGAGCCGTGTCCTCCGCCTTGCGGATCGCGCGCGCGATGTCCTTCTCCTCTTCGGCGGAGAGGCGCTCCGAACGGCGCGCCGCGGGGAGGAGGGAGAACGGGTTGGCCATGGGTCTGGGAGCACCTGTCGAAGGGTGAGCGGACGTCCTACACGGGCGGAGGCCACAAGACCAGTCCACTCGGTGGTGCCGCCCACACACCCGGGGTATCCCGAACGCGAACGCTCGACGTCACCTCCGGGGATCACCATGCGACGACACGCCGTCCGCCTCCCCGTCGTCGCCACCACCGAGGCGGTGGCCACGGTGCGCAGCGCGTTGTGGCCCATCGCCCGCCTGATCCATCCCCTGCCGCGCGCGACCGCCGCGGTGGGCAACCGGCCGCCGGTGGTCCTCGTCCACGGATACCTCGGCCACCCGGACATGTTCCGTCCGCTGATCCGCCGCCTGCGGAAGAGCGGCTTCCCGGTCGTCGAGACGGTGGGGTATCCGAGCACGCGCCTGCGGCTCGACCAGATCGCCGAGCGCATCGACGCCGTCGCCGCACCCCTCGCGGAACGCCACGGCCCCGTCGACCTCGTCGGCCACTCGCTCGGCGCCGTCGCGAGCCGCGCCTGGCTCAAGGTGTTCGGAGGCGCGAGCCGCGTGCGGCGCTTCGTGTCGCTCGGGGGACCCCACGCGGGCACGGCGATGTGGCGTCTCACCCCGCCGACGCTGTGGGACGTGCTGAACCCGGACGGCCCCTGGGTCCACCGCCTGGCCGAGGGCCCCGAGCCCGTGCCGACGACGGTGATCCGCTCCGCCTACGACCACCAGGTGTTGCCGCCCGTCCGGGCCGCCTTGCCCGGCGTCGCGGAGGTCGTGCTCCAGGGGTACGGGCACAACGGCCTGCTCTGGGCCCGCGCCGCACACCTCGAGGTCATTCGCGCGTTGGACTGACCTTCCTGCGTCCGGTCCGCTCGAGGCCCGTCTTCACCATCTCGGTCGCCAGGCGGTCCATGCCGCTGCGGTACGTGGTGTCGGGCAGCACGCGGAGCGCCCGCCGCGCCCGCCAGCTCTCCTCGGCCATCACCTCGCGGCTCCCCGGGATGCCGAGGCGCCGCAGATCCGCCGCCAGCGCGCGGGCCTCGTCGGGATCGGGCTCGACGTCGGTCCCGAGCCTCGCCCACCGCTCGGCGATCGAGGGCTCCTGGCGGGCCGCCACCACCACCGGCAGCACCGGCCGACCCGTGGAGGCGCGCGCCACGACGTGCAGCGCGGGATCACCGAAGGCGAGGACCGAGACGTCCTCGGCGACGTGCCACAGGCGACCGACGTGCCGGCCGTAGCGGCCGAGGGCGGCGAGCTCCCGGGGGCCCGCCCCACCCAGGTGTCCGCCCGCGCGGCAGCAGAAGGCGAACAGGGCGCCCGTGTGGGCGTCGGCGTGATCCCGCCAGTCGTCCTCGTTCGCGACCTCGCCGACGAGCTCCCGCGACAGCGCCTGGGCCTCGGAGAAGGCGCGCAGCGCCGACAGGAGCTCCTCGAGCACGCCGGGCTCGGTGTGGCGCGCGATCTCCAGCGCGCGCACCGTGAGGCGGTTCCCCGTGATCCAGCCGACCGAGCGCACCAGCCGCCGAGCGACCCGCCGACGGCGACCTCCCTCCCGACCGAGCGCCAGGTCGTGGACCCGGAGCGCGAGGTGCAGCAGCTCCGCGGCGTGTTGGGCCTCCGCGTCCACCGCCTGGGCGCCGGTGGCCCGCGCCGCGAGCGCCACGAGGATGGGACGGACGCGCGGGATGTTCGTGCGTCCGACGACGTCGTCCCCCGCGACCATCGCGAAGACCTCGTCGCCGACCAGGTCGTGCTCGACCAGCTCGTGCAGGTCGGCCAGATCGAGGCCATACGGCACCAGATCGAGCAGCCGCTCGAGCCCGCGGGTCAGCCGGCGCGCCATCCAACCTCCGGCCGATCCTTAGCCCGCGCGACCGGCCGTGGCGTGCAGCATCGGTGCAGCTCGTGCATCGGTTCGCTGCGTTCGCCGCTCCCGCCCCCCTGCGTTAGGACGCGCCGTCAGGGAGACGCGAGATGGCACAGCACGCGGGCGAGCAGGAAGAGAGCAACATCGTGTACCTCGTGGGCCTGCTCGCGGGCGGCCTCGTGCTCGGCTTCGGCATCCGCAGCCTGTACTGGTCGTTCGGCTGGGGCGGCGGCGAGTGCCTGAACTGCGACCTGCGCAAGGTCGGTTTCGACGGAATCGACAACCTCGGGCTGCTCCCCGCCGCGGACTACAGCATCGGCCTGGTCGTGGCCGGCGTCCTGATCCTCGTGGTGCTCAACGCGGGCGCCTGGCGCCGCACCGGCGGATACTGACGCTGCCCGGCGGGTCGCGCGATCCGAAGGAGCTGCCCGCGCCCCCGCCTCCGGGGACGCCCGGGCACCGGCCCACGCCCGACGACGACCAGCCGAGCCGTGCGCCGGTCGACTGGGACGACGACGAGGACATGGAGGACGACGACGGGCCGCTGGACATGATCCTGGACCCGGCGTGCTGGCCCGACGACGACGACGAGCCGACCATCCCCGAGGGGTTGCTCGAGGACTCGGACATCGAGGACCTCCCTCCCCTCGACAGCGTGGACGACGACGACGAGGACGACGTGGTCCTGCCGGAGGAGCTCCCGCTCGACGAGGACGACCTGGAGAGCCTGGACGCCCCGGACGACACCGAGATCCCGGTGCTCCCCTGGTCGCTCGAGGTGAGGCTCGACGGACGCGCCCTGCCCGCGAAGGCCGACCCCGGCCGTGAGCGGACCGTCTGGCTACGGACGACGGGCGTGGTCGAGGAGCGCCTGGTGACCCTCGAGATCGCCAACAAGTCCGTTCCGGTGGTGGTCGGCGTGCAGCTCGCCGATCAAGAGGGGCTGCTCCTGGGTCGCGACGTCCTCTCCGGGCGATTCCTGCTGCGTCCCTGACCGCACGTTACTCGGCGGCATGCTGGTGCGCGTGACGGGGACCGAGGCCGGATGACCGGCACCTTCGCGGGGCTGGTTCGTCGGTACGGCGTCCCCTTCCTCCCCTGGTACCTCGTGGGGATGGTGGCGATCGTCGCCACGAACTGGCTGTCGGTCGAGATCCCGCTGGTCGTGGCGGGCGGCATCGACGGGCTGCAGGCGGGCGACCGAGGCGCCGCCTGGACCGCGGCGTGGGAGGTCGGCGCGATGGGCGCGTTCGTGCTCGTCGTTCGCACCGCCTCCCGGCTGTTGTTCTTCACCCCGGGCCGCCTGGTGGAGGCCCGCGTCCAGCACGACATGTTCGCGAGCCTCCTGCGGCAGGGTCCCTCCTTCTTCGCGAGGCTCCCCGCGGGCGACCTGTCGTCCCGGATGACGAGCGACGTGCAGAACGTGCGACTCCTGTTCGGCTTCGCCGCCCTCGGTGTCGTCAACACCGTCATCGCCGTGCTGCTCACGAGCATCCAGATGATCCGGGTCTCGCCCGTGATCGCGCTGACCGCGGGCATCCCCCTGGTGCTGGCATTCCTCGGCACCAGCGTCGCCGCGGGCCGCCTCCGCACCCTGACGCGCGAGGTGCAGGTCCAGCTCTCGCTCCTGTCCGACCGCGCGCTGGCGTCGTTCCAGGGGTCGGCCACGCTGCGGGCCTTCGGCGCGGAAGACGCTGTCGCCGAGCGGTTCGAGACGCACAACCAGGACGCCTCCCACGCGATGATCCGGCGCGCGACGAACCGCACCTGGGTGGGACCGCTGCTCGCGCTCGCCGCCGGCATCGACGTCTACCTGGCGCTCCGCCTCGGCGGTCCGGCCGTGGTGCGCGGCGAGATGAGCGTGGGCGACGTGGTCGCGTTCACCTCGCTCGTCGGGTACCTCGCGGGCCCGTTGCGCGCGTTCACGTTCACCCTCCTCGTCGTACGCATGGGCCAGGGCTCGGTCGACCGGGTGCTCGAGGTGCTGTACGCCGTCCCCGAGCGCACGGATCTGCCCGACCCGCGACCCGCGCCCGTCTCCGCGCCCGCGCTGAGGGTCCGGGGGCTCGGACTGTCGCTCGGCGAGTCGCGGGTGCTCGACGGCATCGATGTCGACGTGCCCGCGGGCGCCGTCCTCGGCGTCTTCGGCCCCACCGGGAGCGGCAAGACCACGCTGGTCCGCACGCTGCTCCGGCTGCACGACCCACCCGAGGGGACGATCCTGGTGGACGGCGTGGATCTGCGCGACATCGATCTGCTCGCGTGGCGGAGGGTCGCCACGCTCGTCCCCCAGCGCGCCTTCCTGTTCTCGCAGTCGCTGCTGGACAACATCGGGCTGGGCGATCTGTCCGAGGCCGACGTGCTCGCGCTGTGCGAGCGGACCCAGCTCGGACCCGACCTGAACGCGCTGCCGGAGGGGCTGCACACGGTCGTCGGGGAGGCCGGGCTCACGCTGTCCGGAGGGCAACGGCAGCGGGTCGCCCTCGCCCGCGGCCTCGCTCGCCCTTCGGTGCTGCTCGTGCTCGACGACGTGCTCTCCGCCGTGGACGCGACCACCGAGGCGGCGCTGGTCGCGGAGCTCTCGCGATCGCCGACCCGGCCCACCACGGTCATCGTGTCGAACCGTCTGTCCGCGCTGGAGCACGCCGACGTCGTCATCGTCCTCGAGCAGGGACGCTGCGTGGACCGTGGCACCCACGCCGAGCTCGTGGCGCGCGAGGGTCCCTACCGGCTCGCGTGGCTGGCGCAGACCGGAGCGGCCGCATGAGGCGCGCGTTCGACCTGATGTGGCCCTCGGTCCGCCCCGACCTCGCCTGGTACGCCGTCGCGCTCGTCGCCGCACCGCTGTCCGCCGGTCTCACCGTGGTCCAGCCGTGGCTGCTCCGTCGGGCGCTCGACGAGGGGGTGGACGGCGGCGACCTCGATCTGCTCGTGTGGGCGTCGACCGGGTACCTCGTCGGGGCCGTCCTCTCCTTCGTGTTCGAGGGTGGGTACAACTGGGTGACCGCGATCGGCGCCAGCCGCACCGTCGCCCGGCTCCGGTCGCGCGTGTTCCGCCACGCGCTGTCGCTCGGGGCGAGCTTCTTCGACCGTGAGCCCACGGGCCGCCTGCTCTCGCGCGTGACCTCGGACGTGGACGCGCTCGCCGAGACGATCACCGCGGGCGCGGTGACGCTCGTGCTCGATCTGCTGCTGATCGCGGGCCTCGCGGGCCTGCTCGTGTGGATGGACCCCTGGCTGTCGTTGGTGTTGCTGACGGTGGCGCCGCCGCTGGCCGTCGTCCTCGAGCTCATCCGCCGCCGCATGCGGGTCGTGTTCGTCGCCGTCCGGACCCACCTCGCGGACCTGCTGGCCTACGCGGCCGAGCGCATCACGGGCGTCGAGGTGGTGCAGCTGTACGCCGCCGAGGAGGCGACGCTGCGCGCCTTCGACCAGCGGCTGGCGCGGTACCGCGAGGCGACCGTCTGGACCAACGTGTGGGACGCGCTGATGTTCGCGGTCGTCGACGCGACCACCGCGATCACGATGGCGATGATGCTCGCCTACGGCGCGTCGGAGCGCTTCGGCGACGTGGCGACCGTGGGGCTGCTCGCGGCCTTCGTCGACGGCGTCGGCAAGCTCTTCGGCCCGATCCGCGAGCTGTCGAACAAGGTGTCGGTGCTCCAGCGCGCGGCTGCCGCCGTCGACAAGCTCGGTGACCTCCTGCACAACCAGGAGCGGGTGAGCGACGGGACGCGGGATCTTCCCGAGACGGTCGGCGAGGTGGTCCTCGACGGGGTGACCTTCGGCTACCTCGACGGTGCGGACGTGCTCCAGGGCGTGTCCTTCGCCATCCGGCCGGGCGAGGTGGTGGCTCTCGTCGGGCGCACGGGCTCCGGCAAGTCCACGGTCGGCAAGCTCCTGCTGCGGGCCTACGGCGGGTACCGGGGCTCGCTGAAGGTCGACGGGATCGAGCTGTCCGATGTCCGCCACGCGAGCCTCAGGCGGAGGATCGGTGTCGTGCAGCAGGACGTGGTGCTGTTCCCGGACACCGTGCGATTCAACCTGGCGATGGGCGAGCCGATCCCCGACGAGCGACTGTGGGAGGCGCTCCGGCGCGCCCAGGCCGACGACGTCGTCCGGCGGCTCGGGGGCCTCGATGCCAGGGTCGAGCACGGGGGCCGCAACCTGTCGGTCGGCGAGGGTCAGCTGTTGGCGTTCGCGCGGGTGCTCTGCCGAGACACGCCTCTGGTGGTGCTGGACGAGGCCACCGCGTCCGTCGACTCCCTGACGGAGCAGCGGATCCAGGACGCCACGCGCGAGCTCCTGCGAGACCGCACCGTGCTCGTCGTGGCCCACCGGTTGTCGACGGTCATGGACGCGGATCGCATCGTGGTGATGGAGGCCGGGCGTGTGCTCGAGCAGGGGCGCCACGACGAGCTGCTGGCGCGGGGTGGGCGGTACGCGGATCTGGTCCACGCCTCCGCGTCCCTCGGCGCCGCCTGAACGGAATCGGCCGGAGTGACCTGGATTCACCCGCCGGCGGCCCAGGTGCGCAGCGCGCGCATCGCGAGTCGTACCGGCACCACCGACAGCGCCTCGTCCGGCACCTCGGTCAACCCGCGGAACGCGGCGGTGCGGTCCTCGCGGAGCTCGAGCGTCGCGGCCGCGAGATCGGTCAGGGCCAACCACGTCGGCGCGCAGGCCAGGCGCTCCTCGGCCGTCGCGATGGCGTCCCGCGCCTCGCCCACGCGCCCCTCGCGCGCCGCCAGCATCGCGACGGTCGCCCAGGCCACACCCTCGTCCAGCCTCAGCGTCGAGCTGCTCGCCAGCTCGGCGGCAGCGCTCGCCTCCAGCCAGGCCGCATCGAGAGCGCCCCGATCCAGCCGCGCCCTCGCGACCCCCAGCCGCAGCTCGACCTCGGCCCAGGGCGGGGTCCCGTCGGTGACCGCCAACCCACGGCCGTAGGCCCGGATGGCCTCCTTCGCGCTGCCGCGCTCGAGCAGGAGGTGTCCTGCGGCGGCGGCGAGGTCGACGATCAACGACGGGTCCCCGGTGCGTTCCACGGCGGGCCAGAGCATGCGTACCTGGGTGAACGCATCGTCGAGGCGCCCCGCGGCGTGGTGGGCGCGCAGGAGGAGCAGCATCGCCCGGACCTCGAAGGCGTCGTCGCCAGCCGCGACGTGGGCGGCAGCAGCCTCTCCGAGCAGCTCCACGGCGATCTCAGGTCGCCCGCGGAGGAGTGCCAGCCCAGCGAGCTCCTGTCGGGTCAGGGCCACCAGGCGCTCGTCGCCGTCGAGCAGGTGCCGCGCCAGCGCCGACGACAGCTGCTCGTGCGCGTCGGTCACCTCGCCCATCGTCCGAAGGATCCGTCCGAGCGTCGTCCGGACCGAGGCCACGGCCGTGGGCGAACCTGCCGCGAGCTGCAGGGCCAGCGCCTCCTCGCAGGCTCCCCGTGCCTCCACCAGCCTCCCCTCCCTCCACAGGCGGGCGGTGGACCAGGCGAGGAAGGCGGCACGCTGCTGTGCGGTCGTCGTGTCCATCGAGCGCAGGTATCCGCGCGCCGCCACGCCGTGTACGCTGCGCGCATGTCGGACAAGAACCCCCTCGTCGTCGCCACCGCCGAAGACCTCAAGCAGGCGCTCCAGCCCTCGGTGAAGGAGCCGCCCGCGGAGAAGGTCTCCACCACCCGCCACGAGGTCGTGATCGACGGCGTCACCGTCGCATACACCGCCACCGCGGGCACCCTGCCGGTCCGCCTGGAGGACAAGAAGAAGCCCGCGGGCAAGCTCTTCTACGTCTCCTACGTGCGCGAGGGCGTGGAGAGCACGCAGCGTCCCGTGGCGTTCTGCTTCAACGGCGGTCCTGGCAGCTCCTCCGTCTGGCTGCACATGGGCTGCCTCGGCCCGATGCGGGTCGTGGCCGACGTCGACCACCGCGCCGCGCCCTCCATGGTGGCCGTCGACAACCCGTACTCGCTGCTCGACCGCTGTGACCTCGTCTTCGTCGATCCGATGTCGACGGGGCACTCGCGTCCCGACGAGGGCGAGGGCGAGGACTACCACGGGGTCACGCCCGACCTCGAGTCCGTCGGCGACTTCATCCGCCGCTGGACCACGCGCAACAACCGCTGGGCCAGCCCCAAGCTCGTCGTCGGCGAGAGCTACGGCACCACCCGCGCGGCGGCGCTGGCCCGGCACCTGCAGGACCGGTACGGCATGTTCGTCGACGGCCTGGTGCTGATCTCGCTCGCGCTCCAGTTCCAGACGCTGATCTTCGAGAACAACGATCTGGCCTACGTCCTGTACGTGCCCGCCTACACGGCGACCGCCGCCTACCACGGGCGGGTCGAGACGGACGACGTGGACGCGCTGGTCGCCGACGCCACCCGCTGGGCCTTCGACCACTACATGCCAGCGCTCCTGCGAGGCTCCGCCCTCCCCGTCGCCGACCGTCGCGCCGTGGCCGCGCAGCTCGCCGCCTACCTCGGCGTGGACGTGGACTATGTCCTTCGCTGCGACCTGCGCGTCGACCTCGGACGCTTCTGCCGCGAGCTGCTCCGCGACCGACGACTGGCCGTGGGCCGCCTGGACAGCCGCTTCACCGGCGCGGTGGCCGACGCCCAGCAGGACCGCCTCGAGGCGGACCCGAGCCTGTCGGGGCTGATGGGCCAGTACACGAGCGCCCTGCACCATCACCTGCGGTCGCGCCTCGCCTGGGACGAGGAGGACGTCTACGAGATCCTCAACCTCAAGGCGAACCAGGCCTGGAAGTTCCGGGAGTACAACGAGTACCTCGACGTGACGGGTGACCTGCGCACCGCGATGCTCGACAACCCCCACCTCGACGTGCTCGTCGCGAGCGGGACCTACGACCTCGCGACGCCCGTGACCGCCAGCGACTACACCATCGCCCACCTGGGCGCGGGCCTCGAGCAGCGGGTGGTGCACCACAAGTACCCGGCCGGGCACATGATGTACGCGCACGAGCCCTCGCTCGCGCGGCTCCGCGTCGACCTCTGCCGGTTCCTGGGCCGCACGGGCGACCGCCGCGCCAGCTGAACGGGCTACGGGCTTCGGGCTTCGGGCTTCGGGCCACTGGCGTTCTGGTGTCGCGGTGTGTGTGTCCGCGGACCCGCAGCCCCCTCGCCAATCCCCGTTCCCCTGCTACCGCGCCGGCCCGTTCCCCGCAGATTCGCTGGCCGCTGCCCGCCCCCGTTCCGGCAGATTCGCTGCCCGCCCCCGTCCTCCGCAGAACGCAGACGTTCCGGCTGCCCCTCGGGGGGAGGATTCGATGCGACCGAACCGATGGACGAGAAACAAGGACCGAACACCCACGGTTGTCAGGAGGACACGAGCTGGAAATGATCAATGATCAAGTCCTGACACCCGGGTGCCCCGCGATGACACCCGAGTGCCTGAACCCACGGCGACCGCAGACCCGCTGCCCCCTCGCCAATCCCCACTCCCACCGGCCTACGCGTCGCCCGTTCCCCGCACATTCGCTGCCCGCTGCCCGCTGCCCGCTGCCCGCCGCCGTTCCGGCAGATTCGCTGCCCACCCCCGTCCTCCGCAGAACGCAGACGTTCCGGCTGCCCCTCGGGAGGAGGATTCGAAGCGACCGAAGCCGATGGACGAGAAGCAAGGACCGAACACCCACGGTTGTCCCCCGCGGAGGACACGAGCTGGAAATGATCAATGATCAAGTCCTGACACCAGAGTGCCTGACGCAATGATCAAGTCCTGACACCAGAGTGCCTGAAGCCCAAAGCCCGAAGCCCGAAGCCCGAAGCCCGAAGCCCGAAGCCCGAAGCCTGTAGCCTGTAGCCTGTAGCCTGTAGCCTGCGTGTGGCCCGTGGCTTACCGGCTCAGCGGCTTGTACTTCAGCCGATGCGGCTGATCCGCGTCGTGCCCGAGCCGCTGGCGCCGGTCCCGCTCGTAGTCCTGGTAGTTCCCCTCGTACCAGACGACCTCGCTGTCGCCCTCGAAGGCCAGGATGTGGGTCGCGATGCGGTCCAGGAACCAGCGGTCGTGGCTGATGACCACCGCACACCCGCCGAAGCGCTCGAGCGCCTCCTCGAGCGCGCGCAGCGTCCCCACGTCGAGATCGTTGGTGGGCTCGTCGAGGAGCAGGATGTTGCCCCCGGACTGGAGCAGCCGCGCGAGGTGGACGCGGTTGCGCTCACCGCCCGAGAGCGTGCCGACCTTCTGCTGCTGGCGATGGCCGCGGAAGCCGAAGGCGGTGCAGTAGGCGCGGCTGTTCATCTCGCGCTTGCCGACCTTCATCACCTCCTGCCCGTTGGAGACGTTCTCCCACACGGACTTCTCCGCGTTCAGGTCGCTGCGGCCCTGATCGACGTACGACAGCTGGACCGTCTCGCCGACCTGCAGCTCGCCGCCGTCCGGCTTCTCCTCTCCCACGATCATCCGGAACAGCGTGGTCTTTCCCGCGCCGTTGGCACCGATCACGCCGACGATGCCGCCGCGTGGCAGGTCGAAGGTCAGATCCTCGAACAGGAGCTTGTCGCCGTAGGCCTTGCGCAGGCCGTTCGCGCGCACGACCACGTCGCCGAGCCGCGGCCCGGGCGGGATCTCGATCTCGGTCGTCGTCGTGTTCCCCGAGCTCGCCTCGTCGATCTGCTCGACGAGCTGCTCGTACCGCGACAACCGCGCCTTGTTGCGGGCGGAGCGCTTGCCCTGGCCGAGCTTGATCCACTCGAGCTCGGTGGCCAGCGCACGCTGCTTCTCGAGCCCCTTCTTCTCCTGCTCGAGCTTGCGCTGCTTCTGCTCGAGCCAGGAGCTGTAGTTCCCCTCCCAGGGGATGCCCTTGCCCGCGTCCATCTCCAGGATCCAGCGGGTCACGTTGTCGAGGAAGTACCGATCGTGGGTGATGACGACGACGGTGCCCTCGTAGTCGCGCAGCGTGCGCTCGAGCCAGGCCACGCTCTCGGCGTCGAGGTGGTTGGTGGGCTCGTCGAGCAGCAGCAGGTCGGGCTTGGCGAGGAGCAGCCGGCACAGCGCCACCCGTCGCCGCTCGCCGCCGGACAGGTGCGTCACGGCCTGATCCGGATCGGGCACGCGGAGGGCGTCCATCGCGATGTCCACGGTGCGATCGAGGTCCCACGCGTTCGTCGCGTCGATCCGGTCCTGCAGGCGCGCCTGCTCCTCGATGACCTTCTCCATCTCCTCGTCGGTCAGCTCTTCGGCGAACTTCGCGTTGACCGCCTCGTAGTCGTCGAGGAGCTTGCGGATGTCGGCCAGGCCGAGCTCGATGTTCTGCCGGACGTTCCTCGTGTCGTCCAGCTCCGGCTCCTGCGCGAGGTACCCGACGGACGCGCTCGGATCCATCCAGGTGTGGCCGTCGTAGTTCTTGTCCACACCCGCCATGACCTTGAGGAGCGTCGACTTGCCGGCCCCGTTCGGACCGATCACGCCGATCTTCGCCCCCGGGTAGAACGACAACGAGATCCCGCGCAGGAGCTCGGTGCCGTCGCCGAGGACCTTCCTGAGCTGCTGCATCTGGTAGATGAACTGCTGGGCCATGCCCCACCCTCCGAAGTCGCTGGATCTAATCCGCCCGGGCCCGGAGCGGGAGCTGTCGTCGGCCGCCAGCACCGGTCAACGCCCGTCACGCCCGGTGGTCGGCGCGCGCAGGGTGCGCAGTCCAGGGACGGGAGTGACCATGATCGTCCTGTCCAACCTCTTCGTGGCCGGCGGCCAGCTCGTCCACGGCCTGTTCCAGCTCGCGTGGTGGGTGCTGATGGCGCGCATCGTGCTGTCCTGGCTCCGACCGCAGCCCTCCAACGACCTGTTGCGGAGCCTCGTCGTCGGGGTCTACCGCCTCACCGACCCCGTGCTGGACCGCGTTCGCCGCGCCCTGCCCTTCCTGGTCGTGAGCGGCCTCGATCTCACGCCCATCGCCGTGTTCTTCGCCATGGGCTTCGCGGACCGGTTCCTGACCTCGACGCTGATCCAGGTGGGGCAGCAGCTCGCCTGAACCGTCAGTGGGGCCCGATGGGCAGTGGCACCGTGGAGCTGACCTCGAGGTCGACCGGCACGCCACCCGCGTCGACTCGGGCACCCCGGTACCGCGTGATGCGGTGGTACAGGATGCACGACCCACAGGACCACGTGCCGTTCATGACGGCGTCGAGCAGGGTCGCGGGGACGACGAGCGTGCCGGTGTCGGGCAGATCGCACTCCACCACCTCCGGCGTGAGCCGGTGGGCGTAGTCGGAGGCGAAGCGGGCGCGGATCCGGCTCCCGGGGTCCGTCGTCGGCCAGGTGAGCACGAGGTCCACACCCTCGCTCCATGAGGGAAGCGGGTCGAGCTGCAGCGGCGCCACCCCGCAGGTGGCGGCGGCGAACGGGGGCAGGTCGTCCCCCTCCGCGGACACCGTCACCACGTCGCTCGGCCCGGGGAGCGCCGTGGGCACGGCGGCGTCGTAGAACAGGGAGCCTGCCCGCGGCGCGAGCGTGGTGACGCCGGACACACCGCCGAACGTCAGGGTCCCGGCGAGCAGTCGGGAGGGGAACGGGGCGCACACGTCCTGCCCCACACACTCGTCGGGGGGTGTGCAGCCCGCGACGCAGCTCGGCACCGGCATCGTGAGCAAGCGGCACATCCCCGAGCTCGCCGTCTCCTCGAGCACCCAGGGCAGCGGCCCGTCCAGCAGGTCGACCGACACCACCGGCGCGGTCACCGCGATCGTCGCGGGTCGCGCCACGAAGTGCGGCGTCGGGTCGGTGTCGTCACAGGCGACCGTTGCGCCGGTGTCGGTGTCCGTGTCGGTGTCCGTGTCGGTGTCCGTGTCCGTGTCGGTGTCGGTGTCGGTGTCGGTGTCCGTGTCCGCGTCGGTGTCGACATCCGTGTCCACCTCGTCGGTGTCCGCGCGGGTGGTGTCGTGACGGCAGGCCAGGAGGAGCAGCAGCATCTCCCGACCATGCCACGGGCCAGGCGCGACCGCTGCCGGACGTTACGTCGCGTGACCCCTGTGGTCGGCAGGACTCCGACGGCCGGCTAGGCTGTCCGCATGTGGGTCCCCACCTGGCTGCTCGCCTGCCACCCCCCTGCGCCGCACACCACGCCCACGGTGTCGGAGCCCCCGGATCTCGCCATCGACCGCTGGAGCGATCAGGCGAACCGCTCGGGTCGCTGGACGGCCGAGATCGAGGTCGAGGTCGGCGTCCGCGCCTTCCAGCTCACCGGCACCACCGACGACGGGTACGCCGCCATCGAGGAGCTCCGCGATCCGTGGGGGCGGGTGGTCGTCCGCTGGCAGGACTGGTTCTATGGCGATCGGTCGCTCACCGACGCGTTCTTCGCCTACAACCGGGTCGTCGTGTTCGACTGGCCGATCCGCCCGGTGGACGGCGAGCTGATGACGGGGACCTGGACCGTGGTCGGGGACGTGATCGACGCCGGCTACTACTACGTCCCGCGCGCGAACGTGGATCTGACGCTCGCGACCAAGCGCGACCCCGACCTCGCCAGGAGCACGGTCGCGGTGCGGATCCTGTGGGCGGAAGGGGTCGGCGACGACCCGGACGTGGTGGCGGCGGTCGAGGGGGCCGTGGTCCGCTGGAAGGAGGTCTGGGGCGTCTACGGCATCGACCTGGTCGAGCGGTACGCCACGAGCCACCTCGATCCACACATGCCCTGGGCCTGGCGAGGCGACGACCCGAGCGTCGAGGAGGCCTCCGCGGGCAAGCTCGACGACGAGCTCCAGGTCGTCATCGGCGAGCAGGTGCGCCGCGACGACTACACCTACGGGGTCTCGGGCGGCATCCCGGGCTCGATCGAGCGCACGACCGCGACCTACGTGGTCGTGAGCTGGCTCGTGCACGCCGGCATCGACGGCGCCTTCTCGGAGGACGAGGTGCGGCTGATGGGCGAGACGATGGCCCACGAGGTCGGGCACTACACCGGGATGTACCACCCGGTCGAGTCCAGCTACGCCGCCTGGGACGCGCTCGACGACACCCCGGAGTGCACCCGCCGCCGCGAGTGCGAGGACGCGCTCGGCGACAACCTGATGTTCCCGTACAGCATCTGCGATGCGACGGGCTGCCTGGTGACCGACCAGCTCACGAGCGATCAGGAAGGCGTGATGCAGCGCTACGTGGCGGCGCTGCCCCCCTGACGGCGCCCCCGACCGGTCCTACGGTCTCCGTGGAGGCCGAGATGAAGCTCGAGGACAAGGTCGTCGTGGTCACGGGCGGCGGCAGCGGGATCGGGCGCGAGCTCGTGCTCCAGCTGCTCTCGAGAGGGGCACACGTCGCGGCGGTCGACCGCTCGCCGGCCACGCTCGCCGAGACACTGGGTCTGGCCGGGGATCGCGCCGATCGGGTGGCGAGGTACGAGGTGGACATCACGGACCGGGCGGCCGTCCGGGCGCTGCCCGAGCGGGTGATCGCGCGCTTCGGTGCCGTGGACGGGCTCATCAACTGCGCCGGCATCATCCAGCCCTTCGTGCGGGTCGCGGATCTGGACGACGACGCCATCGACCGCGTGATGGCCGTGAACTTCGGCGGCACGCTGTGGATGTCGCGGGCGTTCCTGCCCCTCCTGCGCGAGCGTCCCGTGGCCCACCTCGCGAACGTCAGCAGCATGGGGGGCTTCCTCCCCGTGCCTGGCCAGACGGTCTACGGCGCGTCCAAGGCGGCCGTGAAGCTGCTGACCGAGGGGCTCGCGTCCGAGCTCGAGGAGACCTCGGTGCGCGTGACCACGATCTTCCCGGGCGCCATCGCCACCAACATCGTCACCAACTCGGGCCTGACGACGACACCCGGGGGTGACGCCGCGGGCAAGGGCCCGGCGCCCTACCCTGCAGCCGACGCGGCCCGCGACATCCTCGACGGCATCGAGCACGACCAGTGGCACGTGTTCGTCGGACGGGACGCCACCCTCATGGATCGGCTGGTGCGCCTCGCCCCGCGCCGTGCGGCGAGGCTCGTGTACCGCAAGATGAAGGGGCTCCTTCCGCCGACCTGAGGGTGCGCTCCTCCCAGCTCGCGCAGCGAGCGGTGCCCGTGCCCCTGCCCGTGCCCGTGCCCGTTCGGTCCCGGCGGAAATCCAGGGCGGGAGATGGATCCCGCAGACGGCGGCACGGATAGCGGTGCTGCTTGGGAGGGCCACATCGGCGTCAGGCGGGCGCGGTTCGACTTCGAGCGAGGGATGTGTTCGGCGTGGCATTGGACCCGGTCGCGATCCTGGATGAGTTGGCGGAGGAGCTGCCGGATGGGCGGGCATACATCCGAGACCAGCTCCGCCGCGCCGCGAACTCGGTGGCCCTCAACATCGCGGAGGGAGCAGGCGAGTTCGCGCCCGCGGAGAAGGCTCGCTTCTATCGGATGGCGAGGCGGTCAGCGACCGAGTGCGCGGGACAAGTCATAGTGTGCCGCCGCCTCGGACTCACCGACGCGCCGCGCGTGGATGGGGCGTTGGATGGGGTTTCGGCGGTTCTCGATGAGAGGGATGGACAGAGCCAAGGGTGAGTGGGCCCTCATCTGCACCTGCCACAACATCCGCAAACTCTGGGCAGCACGACAAGCAGACCGACTGTGAGCTGAACCAGCTGGCACCGCGCCCCGAACGGGCAGGGGCACGGGCACGGGCACGGGCACCGCTCGCTGCGCGAGCTGGGAGGAGCCTGCGGGCTCCTAGGGTGCGCTATCCTCCGGCGCGCCCGGAGGTCCCATGTCGCTGCAGCTGTACATCTCTACCCGAAAAGGCCTGTGGATCGCCGACGGTGGCCCGTCGGGCGACACGTTCGAGCTCCGCGGCCCCACGTTCCTCGGCCAGCAGTGCCACCACTGCGTGCTCGATCCGCGAGACGGGCGGACCCTGCTGCTCGCGTCGCGGCAGTGGCACCTCGGACCCACGGTGTTCCGGAGCGACGACGGCGGCCGGACCTTCGTGGAGGCGGAGCACCCCCCGCGGTTCGCGAAGGGGGACGCGCGCGGCCGGGCCGTCGACCACGTGTTCTGGCTGACCCCGGGCCACGCCGACGAGCCCGGCGTCTGGTACTGCGGGACCTCGCCCCAGGGGCTGTTCCGCAGCGAGGACGGCGGGCGGAGCTGGGAGCCCGTGTCCGGCTACGTCGACCACCCCGACCAGCAGAAGTGGGCCGGCGGCGACAAGGACCAGACCCCCGACGGCGGGAAGCTGCACTCCGTCCTCGTCGATCCGCGCGATCCGGCCAGGCTCTTCGTCTCCATGTCGGGCGGCGGGACGTTCACCTCGGGGGACCGGGGCGCGACGTGGTCGCCGATGAACCAGGGCGTGGACATGGACTTCGCGCCGCCCCCGCCCGAGGGCGAGGAGTACCCGTACGGCCACGATCCGCACCACATGGTGCAGCACCCCACCTCGCCGGACCGCTTCTGGCAGCAGAACCACTGCGGTATCTACCGCAGGGACGGCGTCGACGGGCGCTGGATCCGGGTGGGCCGCAACATGCCCGCGGACGTGGGCGACGTGGGCTTCCCGGTGGTGGTCCACCCGAAGGACCCCGACACCGCCTTCGTCTTCCCGATGGACGGCACGAAGGACTGGCCGCGGACGCCGCCTCACGGGCGGCCGGCGATGTACCTGACCCGGGACGGCGGCGAGACCTGGCAGCGCAGGGACGCGGGGCTCCCGACCGAGCAGGCGTGGTGGACCGTGAAGCGCCAGGCGATGTGCGGCGACGGGCGCGATCCGCTCGGCATCTACCTCGGAAACACCAACGGCGAGGTCTGGCGCACGCGCGACGAGGGCGCCTCCTTCGAGTGCCTCTTCCGGCACCTGCCGCATGTCTACGCGATCACCGCGGGAGAGGCCTCGTGAACGTCCGCGTCGTGCTCCCGAGCCAGCTCCAGGGGTACACCGACGGTCTGCGCGAGGTCCCGGCGGAGGGTGCGACCCCCGGGGAGGTCCTCGCGGACCTGGACCGCCGCTTCCCTGGCCTGCGGTTTCGCGTGATCGACGAGCAGGATCGGGTGCGGCGGCACATCCTGCTGTTCGTGGACCGAGAGCGAACGGAGGACCTCGATCGGCCACTCGTCGAGGGGACCGTGATCACCCTGGTCGGTGCGCTCAGCGGAGGCTGATACGCGCCCGGATCAGCCTGCCCAGGCGTACCAGGCCACGACCACCAGGATCAGCACCGCCACGGCGCCGGCGGCCCAGACATAGACCGGCACCGCCGCGGAGGGCGCGGGGGTCGGATCGGTCGAGATCCGCCGCTGGGTGGGCTTGGGCGCGGGGGCAGGCTCGGGCTCGTCGGTGTCCACCGGCTCGGGGGCCGGTCGTTGCGGCGGGGGCGGCGCGGGGACACGCTCGGCGTCCAGCACGGTCTCGGCCTGCGAGTCGCTGGAGCCCTTCTTCTCCGACGCCGGCGGCGCGCTGGCCCGGCGCTGCGCCGCCCGCTCCTCGTCCACCTCGGTCGCGAGGTCGGCAGCCACGTCGGGCAGGTCGAGGGTGGCGCCGACCGCGTCGAGCACCGTGCGGATCGCCAGCGCAAGCTCGCGCGCGCTCGCGAAGCGGTCCTCGGGCTCGAGCGAGGTCGCCTTCTTGAAGGTCTGGATCAGCGCGTCCGGCTGGTCGACCAGCGTGACGATCGGGACCGGCAGGGCGACGCGCTCGGCCGCCTCGCGCACCGTCTGCGCGTTGCTCGCGTGCCGCCCCGTGAGCAGGAAGTGCAGCAACAGGCCGAGGCAGTACACGTCGGACCGCGTCTCGATCTGATCGACGCCGTACAGGTGCTCGGGCGAGGCATATCGCGGAGTCGCGACCACCGCGGCGCGGCCGTCGATCTCGACTGGATTGGCGATCAGGGCGACGGTCCCGAAGTCCGCGACCTTGGGGACCCAGGTCTCGGGCTTGCGGAAGTCCCCCTCGATCATCACGTTCTCGGGCTTCAGGTCACCGTGCACGATGCCCTTGCCGTGCAGGTAGTCCATTCCCTGGAGGATCTTGAGGAACACGTTGAGCGCGGGGACGAGCGGCAGGCCGTCGCGGAACTCACGCGACATCACGCGCTCGAGGGTCTGCCCTCCGGGGACCAGATCGACGACGAGCGCGATCCGCCCTTCGTTGTGGACCAGCTCTCGCGCGGACAGCACGTGGGGGTGCTTCAGCTGGGTTCCGACCAGCCCCTCCTCGTTGAACCGGGCGCGCCAGCCCGGGTCGGCGTGGAGGTTCGGGTGGAGCACCTTGAGGGCCACCGTGTTGCCGAACACGGAGTGCCGCGCGGCATACACCTGACCCATACCGCCACCGGCGATGAGCCCTTCGATCGTGTAGGGGCCGAACTCGGTGCCGTCGGCGAGACGCTCGCTCATGCCGCGAAGCCTGACAGAGGGCGCGGGTCCGCGTCAACGGCCTCGGTCAACGTCGAAAGCGAATCGCCAGATCGGTGCCGTCGTGGGCGTCCTCGAAGGCCATCGCACCCTCGTGGTGCTCGATCACGGTTCGCGCGTACGCGAGGCCCGTGGCGAGCACGGGCACCCGGTTCTGACGCAGCTCGACCGAGCCGAAGGGCTCGAACAGCCGCGCGCGCAGGGCATGGGGGATGCCGGCACCCGGGTGGTGAACACGCAGCTCGAGCACGCCCTGATCGAGCTCGCGGGCCGTGACCGTGACCTGGCGCTTGTGATCCACCAGGCGGCGAGCGTTGATCAGGACGTCGGTGAAGGCGCGACGCAAGCCTGCCTCGTCGCCGCGCATCTGCAGCTCCTGGGGCAGCGTGAGTTTGATCTGGCGACGCAGCGCCGGACGGTCCACGGCGGAGCGGAGGATGCCCACGAGGTTGATCGGGAACCACGTGTAGTCCTCGTCCTCACGTTCCATACGAACCAACGCCGACAACCCTTCCATCAATGCGCTCGACATGTCCGCTGCCTCGAGGATGTCGAGCACGTCCTGTCGCATCTCGGCGGTCCCCACTTCGTCGCGGAGCGTCTCGGCCAGCAAGCGGATGGCCGTGAGCGGGTTGTTCATGTCGTGCGTCAGGAGCCTCAGGCAATCTCCGAGGAGCTGCTGGTGCGTTCTTCCGATGCTGGCGGTCAAGGCGTTGGATTCCATGTCGTCATCATCACCCCCCCTGTGGCATGCACGGTTCCAATTCGGTTACAGGCGTGGATTCAACGGGAGGTGGCACGCTCCCAGGCACGCATGGCCCTCGGCGACAGCAGTGGCCGGTCGGGTGGGTGCCCCCCCGCCGTCCCCAGGCCGGCAACCGGTCGGTCGTGGAAACTGTCCCACGCGTAGTCCGAGAACGCCAGTGCGATTCCCACCAGCAACAACACGCCGAGGCGGAGCGCGAACCCTCGAGCCCACTTCTCGCTGCCGCCATGGGGCTCGTGCGACCACGCCACCAGATAGCGGTCCACGATCCACCATCCGGGAATGCCGACGGCGCAAACGAGTGGCACCCATCCCATCGCCAGCAGGACCACCCCTCCGAGCGCCGTCGTACCGAGCGCGACACGCGCCGCCAGGAGCACGACGCGCGAGCCGTGGGTCGCCACCAACGTCCGATACCCGCGAGCCCGGTCCTCCTCCTCCTGGAACGCCTGCGCCGCGAAGTAGGTGCCGAGCACCCCGATGGCGGCCAACGGCCAGACGGCGGCGGTGCGGGCGTCCCAGTCCACACCGACGACCGCCCAGCCCGCCAGCGGCGACAGCAGGCCGTAGCCCACGAGGTTGACCAGCGGTCCACCCAGCGGATGCCCCTTCCAGGCGGTGGCGGGGTGGCTGTACGCGACGGCGAGCCCCGCGCACGCAGCCGCGCACGCCGCCGAGATCGGGTTCGCGACCGCGGCCACGAACACGCAGGCCACGAGCGCCACGTAGGCGGCGAGCGCGGTCCCCGGCGGGGGTGTCACCGCGCGCCCGAAGAGCACCTCCCCCTCGTCCCGGTCGAGCGCCGCGTTCAGCCACAGCGTCCCGGCGTGCAGCAGCGCCCACGCGGCGCAGACCACGAGCAGGTCCGCTCCGCCGCGCACGACGAGCGCCCGGTCCCAGTGCGCCCAGGCGAAACCCAGGACGACGAGACCGACCACGAACGGCATCAGCCGCGGCCGAGCGAGCGTCCACAGGTCCGCCACCATCGCCACGATCAGCCTCGGCCCTGCGGCGTCCAGGCGGTGCCCAGGCCCGCGGGGGGTGCGCCGTGGAAGATGTCCCACAGGTGCTGGGCGACCGCGAGCGCGATCAGCGTGAGGGCGAGGAGCGTGGCCCGCCGCAACATCCCGCGCGCCGCGGCCGCGCCCCGCTCCGGGTGTGCCGCCCACCCCGCGAGGTGCCGATCCAGCGCGACCACCAGCGGAAGCCCGAGCCAGAGCGCGCGCGGGTACCAGCCGAGGGCCGCCAGACCGAGCAGGCCGGCCATCGAGGTGGCGTAGAGCGCCCGCGCGACGCCGATGGTGACGCGCTCTCCGTGGACGGCGACCAGCGTGCGGTAGCCGCGGTGGCGGTCCTCCTCCGCCTGGAAGCCCTGCGCGCCGTAGTAGGTCGCAGCCACCCAACAGGCCAGCAGGACCGCCGTCGCCACGGCCCTCCGCGTGGGCGGCACGTCCGCCACCCACCACCCTGCCAGGGGCGAGAGGACCCCGTAGCCGAGCACGTTGACCACCGGGCCCAGCACCGGGTGCGCCTTCCAGGCGGTCGCGGGCGCCGAGTAGGCCACGGCGAGCGCGACGCACGTGGCGACGATGACCGTCGGGACCAGCCCCGCGGGGACGGTCACGAGCACCGACGCGCCCAGCGCGGCCGCGGCCCAACCCGTCAGCCCGCGGGGCACGGGCGTCCGCGGGCCCATCAGGACCTCGCCGTCGTCCCGATCGAGCGTCGCGTTGAGCCACAGCGTCCCGGCGGACAGCAGGAACCAGCCGAGCAGCAGCCAGCCGATGTCCGACGGATTCTCGGCGTCGAGCCCCCACTCCCAGTGGCCATAGACGTACCCGGTGAACGGCAGCGCCAGCACCAGCGGCATCCCGGCGGGGCGGGCCAGGCGCCACAGGGCGAGCGGCAGCGGGAGCGCGTCGTCCGTGGCCACCTCGGTCGCCATCAGTCCTCGACGCCGGCGCGCGGCGTCAGCGGAGACGGCAGGCCCGGGTACCGCTCGGCGAAGTCGCGCAGCTCGGCATCGGTGAACGGATCGTCCGAGTGCTGCACCACCGCCCGGCAGAACCCGCCGACCGCGTCGCGCACCTCCTCGCCCCAGACCGTGTCGGTGCGGGAGGCGTAGAACGACAGGAGCTCGCTGCGGCGGTCCGCCATGGTCGCGAGCGGCGGCCCGGAGCCGCCGAGGGGGACCCCGTGCTCCCAGAGCGCCTCCAACCGGGGGCCCAACGCCGCCACGGTGCGATCGGTCGCGAGATCCGCGATCCGGTCGCCCCAGGTCTCGACGTCGGCGTGGAGCGCCTCCACCGTCCGCCCCTCGTGGGCGAGCCACTTCCGGTGGCCGAAGGTGGCGCCCGTCGTCCGCACACAGAGCCATGGCCACACGAGACACCCGAGCCACGCGCCCGGGCTGTCGAGCTTGGCCCACGGCATGGGGCGGCCCTCGACGCGCAACGGCTGGCGCTTCACCCGCATCCAGCCGTCGTCGAACAGCACCACCTCCCCCGCCCACGCCGCGCCGTGGCGGTAGATCGTGCGGTCGCCGAGGCGGGTCACCTCGTCGGTGAAGCCCAGCTCGGCGAGGTCCTGGATCACCTGCTGGCGGGCCTGCTCGACCTGCAGCTCACCATAGACGACGATCTCCTCGTCCGCGTCGGCCGCGGGCTCGGGGGCAGGCGCGGGCTCGTCGGCCCACGCGGCCAGCACCAGCAGCCACCCCGTGCCGATCACCACGGCTCCGGCGCGATCGGAGGGTGGCCCAGCGCCTCGCGGGCTGCCCGGGCGGACGCGTGGTCGGGGTACGCCCGCACGTCGAGGCGCGGGTGATGGGCGAGCAGGTCCGGCGAGGTCGCCATCACGATCAGAACGTACCCGGAGGCCCGGTCGCGAGCGAGCCACCAGGTCGTGCCGAGCCGTGGCGTCGCCTCTCCCACGCGCTGCCACGCGTCACGCGTCCACTCGGGGTCGAAGCGCAGCAGGCCCTCGGTGTCGAACAGGAACACGGCGGGCGCGCCCGAGCTCGCCAGAGCACGGTCGAAGGGGCCACAGAAGTCGGGCACGACAGCCTCTACGGCGCGAGGTTCAGCGCCCAGTCGTAATCCGTCCAACCGACGGTGAGTCCCCCGCCCTTCAACCGCTCCGCCGTCGAAGCGTCCACGAAGCGCGACAGGAACCAGACGGCGTTCTCGGCATTCCCTTCGAGCCCCGGGAGATCCCCGTGGTTCTCCTTGGTGAAGTCGGCCGAGTACCAATCGAAGATCTTCGACAGCTTCAGCTGATCGCCGTCGAGCGTCCACGCGTTGGCGGAGACCCACCGGCGCGCGGCGGCGTCGAGCTGGGCGTCCACCGTGGCCGCCGACAGGGGCTCCGGCGGCAGCGGCGGGCAGCCCCGGCTCGCGCAGTTCAGGACGGCGTGGACGCGGCCATCGGCGAGCTTGCGGGCCTGGGCGTTCTCGAGGGCGTCGAGCGTCACGTCCTGCCCGGCCACCACGAAGTGGCGCGTCTTCCAGACCTGCCCACCGTCGATGTCCATGATCGACTTCGGCGGCCCGGCGTCGAGCACGACCGACAGCGTGAGCGCGTTGTACGCGTTGACGGTGAGCGCGAGGCGCTGCGCGGGCGTCCACCCCTCGGTCGACACGTCCCGGATCGAGGCGAGGTAGGCATCGAGCTGGGGCCGGCGGGACGCGAGCACGCCATAGTCCACACCGCGGTCGCTCACCGCGCCCTTCAGGAAGGCACCGAACGCCGCGTGGGTGTGGTCGAAGCTGCCCTCGCCCGCGAGCGCCTGGAGAGCGATGAGCGTGCCGATCATGGAGCCTCCGTCACGGAACGAACCGCGAGCGGGCCGGTATCGTCCGGCCAGACATCGGGCCAGCCCGCCGACAACCGCGCGCGAGCCGTCTCCTCGTCGGCGCGACGCCCGTTCCTGCGCGCGGACAACAGCGCCGCCGCCACGCAGTCGGCCTCGCCCGCCACCGGGATCGGGGCCTCGTCCACCAGGGCGAGCGCGCAGGTCCACACGTCCCCCGGCTCGAGCACGCGGCGCCTGGCCAGCTGCTCGCGATCGACCGTCCCCAGCACCACGCGTGCGGCGAGCCAGCGGTCGGCCACCACCTCGAGCCGTTCCCGACCGAGGTGATCGGCGATCCATAGCGCCGTCGCCAGGGGGTGTGGCGGGTCGCTCGCCGCCACCTCTGCGATCTGCGCGGACACGAGCTCCTCCCTCCCCTGCGCCGCCGCCGTCCTGGCCAGCGCGAGCCTCACGGCGGGCACCGCGGCGCCACGGGCGAGCGCCAGTCGGGCGGCCCCCTCCGAGCCGGTGTCCACCGCGAAGCGAGCCGCCGACCAGGGGTCGACGGGCACCCGCGACTCGTCGCGGAGCAACCAGACCGCGCGGGCGCACGCGTCCGGCTGCTCGATCGCGAGCGCTCCCGGGCCGGGCGATCGGCCGACGCGAACGGCCGCTCGTTGTTCCGCGGTCAGGGCGCTCCAACGCTCCCAGAGGTCCCGCGCGCGGCGCAGCGTCTCGGGGGCCGAGGGATCCAGGAGCCGGAGCTCCCTGGTGCCCGCGGCCAGCCAGACATCGCACCGATCACCCGCGGACAGGAGCAGGCTGCGGTCGGCCTCGGCGGCGCCCTCGAGATCACCAGCCGCGAACCTCGCTTCGGCCAGCGCACCCCAGCGCAGGCGCCCGAGCAGGTCCCCCGGGTCGCCCTCGGGGACGGGGACGCGGGCCACCGGCGTGATCGCACCGGCCACGTCGGCCTCCGCCCACGCGAGCCTCACGAGGTCGGCATCGGTCCACTGGGGATCCGGGGCCTCACCCACGAAGACGCGCCCACCCTCCACCACCACGTCCACGAACGGACGCCGATCGGGCGTGGGGACCCAGCTCTCGGGCTGCTCGTCCGTGACCAGCGAGACTCCGCGGGCGAAGCGGACGACGCCGACGGAGGGAAGCACGGCGAGTGCCAGGTCCTGCCACACCTTCACGCCGACGACGAGGTCCTCCCCCCACGCGAGCTCCGCGTGCACCTGGCGGAGCTCGAGGTCGCCGATCCGGAGCGAGTCGATCACCGTCGTGCGGCCGTCGCTGGGCAGACCGAGCCGGATGGCGAGCAGCCGGCCCAGCACGACCGAGCGGCCACCGAGGTCCAGTCGGGCGAGCACGGGGCGATCGCCCCCGACCCGCGCCTCGACCAGCGGCCGTGGATCACCGTCGTCGTGCACCAGCGCAACCTCGACGACCTGTCGGTCCTCGAGCACGACCGACGCTGTGGTGTCCGGGCCCATCCGGGCTGACCTCCTCCCCTCGGATCGGATAGTCCCACGCGCCTGGAGGGAAGATGTCGACGATCCATGCCGTCACCGGTCGCGCCGTGCTGGACAGCCGCGGAAACCCCACCGTCGAGGTCGAGGTCGTCGTCGACGACGGCACCGTGGCCCGCGCCATCGTCCCGAGCGGGGCCTCGACCGGCGAGCACGAGGCCGTGGAGCTCCGCGACGGCGACAAGAGCCGCTGGCTGGGCAAGGGCGTGAGCCGCGCCGTGGAGCACGTGAACGGCCCGATCGCGGACCAGCTCGTCGGCCAGGACTGCCGCGAGCAGGTGCTCCTCGACCGCATCCTGTGCGAGCTCGACGGCACCCCCAACAAGGCGCGCCTCGGCGCCAACGCGATCCTCGGCGCCTCTCTGGCGGTGGCGCGCGCGGGCGCGACCACCAGCGGCCTCCCCCTGTGGCGCTACGTGGGTGGTGCCGGGGCGAACCTGCTGCCGACCCCGATGATGAACATCCTCAACGGCGGCGCCCACGCGGACAACAACGTCGACATCCAGGAGTTCATGGTCATGCCGGTGGGCGCGGGCTCGTTCGCCGACGGCCTGCGCGCCGGCGTCGAGATCTACCACCAGCTCAAGGCCGTCCTGAAGAAGAAGGGGCTGGCGACGGGCGTGGGCGACGAGGGCGGCTTCGCCCCGGACCTCGCGTCGAACGCCGCCGCGCTGGACCTCATCTGCGAGGCCGTCGGCGCCGCCGGGTACGCGCTCGGCAAGGACATCGTGCTCGCCCTCGACGTGGCCGCGTCCGAGCTCTGGAAGGACGGTCACTACGTCCTCGCCGGCGAGGGCGGGGAGCGCTGGGAGGCCGCGCGGCTCGTGTCCTGGTACGAGGAGCTGGTCGCGAAGTACCCGCTGGTCTCGATCGAGGACGGCCTGGCGGAGAACGACTGGGCAGGCTGGAAGCTGCTGACCGAGCGCGTGGGCGGCAAGTGCCAGCTCGTCGGTGACGACCTGTTCGTGACCAACACCGAGCGGCTCCGTCGCGGCATCGACGAGGCGGCGGCGAACAGCATCCTGATCAAGGTCAACCAGATCGGGACGCTCACCGAGACGCTGCAGGCGGTGGAGCTCGCGCACACCAACGGGTTCACCTCGATCATGAGCCACCGCAGCGGCGAGACCGAGGACACCACGATCGCCGACCTCGCGGTGGCCTGCGGCTGTGGCCAGATCAAGACCGGCGCGCCCGCCCGGACCGATCGGGTCGCGAAGTACAACCAGCTCCTCCGCATCGAGGAGCAACTCGGCGGGGCCGCTCGGTACGCCGGACGGGCCTGGATCGGTCCGCGGCGGCGCGCTTGATCCGAGCCGCGGAGCGCGCCGATCTGCGGGTCATCGTCCCGCTGCTCGAAGAGCTCGATCGGGACGGCACCCGCGCCGACCCTCGGTATCGGGTGCGCCCCGAGGCCACCGCGCGGATGGCCGAGACCCTCGGGGAGCTCTGGTTCGATCGGTTCCTCCCCTTCCCCGCGTGCCTGGTGGCCGAGGTGGAGGGGGCGGTCGTGGGGGTCGTGTCGGCCCTCCCCTCGCAGGCCCACCCCATCCTGGACGACGAGCCGACGGCGCGCATCCAGCAGCTGTACGTCCACCCCGACCACCGGCGGAGGGGCCTGGCCCGCGCGCTGGTGCAGCGCATGGTGCGACAGGCCACCCAGGCCGGGTATCCGCGCATCGAGGTGAGCACGCTCGCGCTGGACCCGCGGGCGCTCGCGTTCTGGCGGGCCTCGGGCTTCTCGGATCTCCGGGTCGTCCTCGCTCGTCTCGGCTGAATCTGGCACACTCGCGCAGTTGGCCTCAGCCGGAGGATCCGTTGGACGACCGGGCCGATCTGCAGCGCAGGCTCGAGCGGCTCGAGGCACGGCTCCGCGACAACGAGACGCGGCTGCGCAACGTCCTGGAGGTGGCGAAGGTCGGGGGCTGGGAGCTGGACCTGATCCGCGACGTCGCCGTGTGGTCGTCCGAGACGCGCGAGATCCTGGGCGTCGGGGCCGAGGCGCCGGCGAACCCGGAGACGGTCGTGGCGCGCTGCGTCGACGACACCGACCGCGCCATCGTCCGCGACGGGCTGGCGGACATCCGTGCCGGTGGCTCGCGGTATGCGCTCACGTACCGGGTGTTCGCGCCGGACGGCTCGATCCGCGTCGTCCACTCGCGGGCCGAGGTGCGCCGGGACGACCAGGGGCGAGCGACCCGACTCGTCGGCATCGTCCAGGACGTGACCGAGCAGGAGCAGCTCCGTGCCCAGCTGGTCCAGTCGCAGCGGTTGGAGACGGTGGGACGCCTCGCGGCCGGGCTGGCGCACGACCTCAACAACATGTTGACGATCATCCAGGGTTCCTGCGACTTCCTGGAGCGTGCCGTGGGCAGGGAGGCCGGGCCCGATCTGGCGACGATCCGCAGTGCCTGCGAACGATCGGCCGCCCTGACCCGTGGGCTGCTCGCGTTCACCCGCCAGCAGGTGCTCCAGCCGGAGTCGCTCGACGTCAACGAGGTGATCGGCTCCGTCCGGAAGATGCTCGCGCGCCTGGTCGGACCCGCCGTCGTGCTGGACCTCCGGACGCCCCGACGCCTCGGACACGTCACCGCCGACCGCGAGCAGCTGATCCAGGTCCTGGTCAACCTCGCCGCCAACGCGAGGGACGCCATGGGCGAGGGCGGGCGACTGACCATCGAGACCGCGGTGAAGCGTCTCCCCGAGGACCTGGGGCCCGGCGGGGGGCAGCACGTCCTCGTCACCGTGTCGGACACCGGGACAGGCATGTCTCCGGAGGTGCTCGCACGGATCTTCGACCCCTTCTTCACCACGAAGGGCCAGGCAGGAACGGGATTGGGCCTGTCCACCTCGTTCGGCGTGATCAGCCAGTCCGGTGGGCACCTCCGGGCACGATCGTCGCCCGGGCTGGGGTCCACCTTCGAGGTCTGGCTCCCCATCACGCCGAGGGCGGCCGATCACGGGCCGCTCCGACCGCTCCCGCGCCGTGAGCCGACGATGGCGCGCCACACGGTGCTGCTGGTGGAGGACGAGCCGGGCATCTCGATGCTGTCGTCGCGGGTGCTGGAGCGCGCAGGGTTCGCGGTCCATCAGGCCACCACGGGGCGACGGGCGCTCGATCTCGCTCGATTGGAAGCGTTCGACCTGGTGGTCACGGACCTGAGGCTCCCTGATCTCGACGGCCACGTCGTCGGATCGGAGGTCCGGTCCCTGCAGCCCGACGTGGCCGTCCTGTACGTGTCCGGGTTCGCTGGCGCGCACCTCTCCGAGGTGAGCGGGGCGCGCGATGCCTTCCTCGCGAAGCCCTACACCCCCGACCAGCTCCTCGCCGCCATCCAGCAGCTCCTGGCCCAGCCGATCAGTTGATCTCGCGGCGATGGAACGTCAGATCGAACGGCTGCCCGTCCGTTCCATTGCCCTCGAGGTGCACCTCGCTGCCGGCGGGGCCGATGCCGTAGGACAGGAAGTCCTCCACGTCCATGCCCTCGGTCCCGACCCCGTCGATGGCGGTGATCACGTCGCCTTCGGTCAGGCCGACCTCCGCCGCCGGCGTGCCGTCGTGCACGAGGTTCACGCGGACCCCACCGTCGACCGGCTGAAAGCCGATGCCCATCCCAGCGGGCGCGAACGTCGGCACATCCAGGTCGATCTCCACGTCCCCGTCCGAGCGGGCGTCGACCTCCACCCAGGGTCCGGGCAACCGGAGCATCCCGGCCTGGCGCCAGGCACGCAGCTGGCACCGCCCGGCCTCGGCCTGGAAGAAGAAGCCGCCGTCGACATCGAGGGGCGCGCCCTCGCTGCGTTGCAGCCCGCAGCCCTCGAGGAAGACGGTCCCGTCGTCCAGCCGCTCGGCGCCCCGCACCCGACCATAGACGGCGGCGTCGAGCGGGCGCGGGAGGTGGTCGATGACGCAGCGCTGCTCTCCGGCGTCCGTCCGGGTCCAGGCGATGCGACCGATGGCGTTGGGATCGTGGCGCCGCTCGCCCCACGCCAGGACCACCGGCGCCTCGGAGACGGGCGCGTCGAACACCAGATCCTCGCCATCCAGCCGCCAGCCGAGCGGCCCCTCCTCCATCGACAGGACCCGGAAGGTCCAACCATCGAGCGCGTTCCCCACGTGGCAACGCACCTCGAGGTCGGGGTCGGCCTCGGGCTCCGGCTCGTCCGGCTCGACGACGCGGGCGGGCGCGTCCACGTGACGGGGTCCGGGACGCGCGACCGCGACGCGAACGGGATCGGACCCGGAGGCCGGGCGCGGCTCGGAAGGCGCCGGGGGTCGCGGCCACAGGAGGAAGAGGACCACGAGCAACACGGCGATCAGGAGTGCAGCGGCCAGGATCCGTCGGCGCACGACCCTCCCTAACCACACCCATCCACCGGCGAGGTCCGGCACACGTCACCGGATGTGAGAACATCGCGGCCATGGACCCGTTCTCGCTCGCCGTCCAGCACTACGAGGCCGGCCGGCTCCAGCAGGCGGCGGCGGCGGTGATCGACCACCTTCGGCGCCGCCCGTCCCACGTCGATGGGCTCCGCCTGCTGGGCATGATCCTGCTCGGTCTCGGGCACGCCGACGACGCCCTCGCGACCCTGGACCGGGCCGTCGCCGCCGGCAAGCGCGACCCGGCGGCGCATGCCAATCGGGCCCAGGTGCTGCGGGCGTTGGGACGGATCGACGAGGCTGCCGCCGCCCTCGGACGCGCGACCTCGCTCGATCCGAAGCTGGTGGACGCCTGGGCCGAGCTCGGCGCCGTCGAGCAGGCGCGGGGGAACGCCGAGGCCTCGGCGCTCGCGCTCGGTCGTGCGCTGGAGCTCCGCGCGGACCGCAGCGTCGCCGTAGCGCTCGCAGACCGGATCGCGACCCTGCCCGATCCACCCACGGCGCTCGCGCCGGCGCTCCTGGTCGCGGCGCGGCTGGACGGCGTGGACCACACCCGCTTCGACCGCCTGGCCGAGCGGGTCCTCCTCCCCCTGCGGGACGACCCCGAGCGCCTCGCGCGGCACCCGGTGCTCCACGCCTGGCTCGCGCGGGGGACGGTGCACCACCCCGACTGGGAGCGCGCGCTGATCGCGACCCGCTCGTGGCTCCTGCGCCAGGTCGCGGAGGGTGCGGCGGTCGAGCCGGCGGCCCTGGTCGCGTTCGGCCTGTATGGCTGGAGCTGCGAGTACGCCTGGGACGTGCCCGAAGCAGACCAGCCCGACGTGCTCGGCGACGGAACCCTGGAGCGCGCCGCCCGGGCGATGTACGGGCCGGTCGGTCCCGACGAGCACGAGCTGCTGCCCTTGCGGAGGGTCGCCGTCGACGAGCCCGCCACCGAGGAGGCGCTGGCCGCCGAGATCGTCGAGCTGGTCGGCAGCGACGACGCCGCGCTGCAGGGCATGTACGAGGAGAACCCCTACCCGCGCACCGTGGCTGTCCAGGTCCGCCCACCCGTTTCCTTCGACGCCTGGATCCGTGCGGCGCTGCCGCTGTCGGAGGAGGAGCTCCCGCCGAAGGTGCCGCTCGAGGTCCTGGTGGCAGGCTGCGGGACCGGCCGCCACGCGCTGACGTCGGCGTGCACCTGGGCGGACTGCGAGGTGACGGGGATCGATCTGTCGCGACGCAGCCTGGCCCGAGCCGCCCGCAGGGCGAAGGAGCTCGGCGTGGACCACCTCCGAGTGCTCCGCGCCGACCTCACCCGCCTGGGGAGCTGGGACCGACGGTTCGACCTCGTGGAGTCGGTGGGCGTCCTGCACCACCTGGAGGATCCGGAGGCGGGGCTGGCGGTGCTCGCCGGATTGCTGAAGCCAGGCGGCTGGCTCCGGTTCGGGCTGTACAGCGAGCTCGGTCGCGCCGATGTCGTCGCCGCGCGCGCCTTCGTCGCCGGGCACGGCTTCCCGGCCACGGCGGAGGGCATCCGAGCCGCCCGTGCCGCCCTCCTGCAGCTCCCCGCCGACCACCCGGCACGCCCCGTCGTGTATTCGGCGGACTTCGCGAGCATCAGCGGCTGCCGCGACCTGATCTTCCACGTCCGCGAGCACCGCTTCACGACCGAGCGGCTCGCGGCCGCCCTCGCTGGGGCCGGCCTGCGCTTCGTCGGCTTCCAGCACGTCGATCCAGCCGTCCCCGCGGCCTACACCGAGCGGTGGCCCGACGACCGCCAGCGCGCCGATCTGGCCCGCTGGGGCGAGATCGAGCGGGAGCGGCCGCGCGCGTTCAGCGGGATGTACGTCGGCTGGGCGGTCGGCCTTCCAGCTTGAGCCTGCGGGCGAGATCGGTCCCCAGGGCCGAGGCGTGCAGCGTGTCCGCGCGGGCCGAGCGACGGCGCAGCGGACCCTGGTCGTCGGCCGCCCACACCGCGTCGGCGAGCACCATGCCGTCCACCATCCGCGCGTGACAGGCCGCGGGCGCCGAGCAGCCCCCGCTGACCTCCTTCAAGAAGGCGCGCTCCGCCTCCACGCAGATGCCGGTCTCGGCGTGGTGGATGGCGGCGAGCAGGTCGAGCATCGCGCGATCGTCGCCGCGGCACTGGACGCAGAGCGCGCCCTGCCCGACGGCAGGCACCATCACCTCGAGATCGATCGCCTCGGTCGCGTCCGCCGCCCGGCCGAGCCGCGTCATGCCGGCCAGCGCGAGCACGATCGCGGCGTACTCCCCGCGGCGCTGCTTCTCGATCCGCGTGTCGACGTTGCCCCGGATCCCACGGATCTCGAGGTCGGGCCGCACGTGTCGGAGCTGCAGCGCGCGGCGGACCGAGCCGGTGCCCACCACCGCCCCCTCGGGGAGCTCCGCGAGGCGAGCACCCACCAGGACGTCACGGGGATCGACGCGCTCGGGCACAGCGCCGATCACCAGCCCGGCTGGCGTGTCGGTGGGCATGTCCTTCATCGAGTGCACCGCGAAGTCGACCTCACCGGCCAGCAGCGCGTCCTCGATCTCCTTCGTGAACAGCCCCTTGCCACCGACCTGCTGGAGCGGCCGGTCCGTGACCTGATCGCCGCGGGTCTTGATGATCACCAGCTCGACCTCGACGCCCGTGGCCGCCGAGAGCTGGTCCGCGACCATCTGGCTCTGGGTGGTCGCGAGCAGCGAGCCCCGGGTCCCCAGCCGCACCTTCCTCGTGCTCAACGCTCCTCCTCCGACCACGGCTCCATCAGGATCCGCAGCTTCTCCTCATCCCCGGACTTCGCGGCGGCGCGAACCGCCATCATCTGCTTGTGAAGCAGCTTCTTGACCATCGCCTTCGTCATCGCGTCGAGCTGCTCGAGCTGGGCCGGCTGGAGCGTCGACACGAGCTTGCGGCTGCGCTCGATCTCCGCTGCCCGGATCGTCTCGCAGGCGTCGTTCATCGCGCGGAGGTAGGTCGCCACGTCGATCTCGCGCAGCGACGCGAGGAACCGATCGGCCTCGTCGTCGACCAGCGCCAGCGCCTGGCGGGCCGCCTGTTCCCGCGCCGCCTTCCCCTCCTCCACGACGCGGGAGAGGTCGTCGACGTTGAACAGGTACGCCTCGTCGAGCTCGGCCACGCCGGGATCGATGTTCCGCGGGACCGCGAGGTCGACCAGGAACAGGGTGCGGTACCGCCGGTCGCGGAGGGCCTGGCGGATCATCGGCACCGTCAGGATGGGGTGCTGGGCGCCGGTGGCGGTGATCACGATGTCGGCCCGCGGGAGGTAGTCCGCGAGCCGCTCGTAGGGCACCGGGGTGCCGCCGTGCTCGGACGCGAGCTCGACGCTGCGCTCGAAGGTGCGGTTGGCGACGAGCAGCTCGGAGAGCCCGGCCGAGAGCAGCGCGCGCGCCACCTGGCGGCCCATCTCGCCGACCCCGACCAGCATCGCGCGGCGCCCGTCCAGGCTGCCGAAGATCTGCATCGCGAGGTCGACGCCGGCGTTGCCGATGCCCACGCGGTTCTGCCCGATCTCGGTCGAGCTGCGGACCAGCTTCGCGACCGACAGCGTCCGCTGGGTCAGCGGATGCAGCAGGCGCCCGAGGGTGCTCGTCTCCTCCGCCAGGCGGACCGCGTCCTTGACCTGCCCGAGGATCTGCGGCTCGCCCACGACCAGCGAGTCGAGCGAGCTCGCGACCTTGAACAGGTGCCGGACGGCGTCGCGGCCACGGTACCAGTACAGGTACGGGTCGATGCGCTCGCCCGTCGGACCCCGGTACGACCCGAAGAAGGCCTGCAGCCCCTCGACACTCCGCGGCACCGCATAGAGCTCCACGCGGTTGCACGTCGAGATGAGGAAGGCCTCTTCGGCGATCTGCTCGTGCCGTACCAGGCGGTTGAGCGTCTGGCGCACGGCGTCCTCGTCGAACGCGACGCGCTCGCGGACCTCCACCGGCGCCGTGTGGTGCGAGAGCCCCACGGCGAGCAGGCGATCGCCGTCAGCCACCATACCCGTGCCACCCGCCGAGGAGGAAGTTGAGGCCAACGAGCGAGAACAACATCCCGCCGAAGCCCACGATGGAGAACAGCGCCGTCCAGCGCCCCCGGCGGCCCGCCACCAGCCGCACCTGGAGCGCCGCGCCGTACCACGCCCAGATGAGCAGGGTGAACCAGACCTTCGGGTCGATCTCCCAGGCGTCGCGGAGGCTCGCCGCCGCCCAGGCGCCGCCCGCCCCGATGCCGAGCGTGAGGAACACGAAGCCGAACAGCATGCTGCGGAACTGGATGCGATCGAGCAGCTCCAGCGACGGCAGGCGCGCCATCCCCTGGAACTTCTTCTGCTTGAGCCGCTTGCGAGCCCAGAGGTAGACGATGCCCACGACGAAGGAGAGCGCGAAGCCAGCGAGCCCCGCGAACATCAGCCCGAGGTGGATGGGCAGCCACGGCGAGACGCCCGTCTCCTGCAGCGCCGTGACCGTGCGGTGCGGCACGACCTGCGCCGTGCCCAGGAGCACCAGCGCCAACGGTCCGAGCAGCATGCCGAGCGCGCGCAGGCGTTGGTTGGCGACCGAGACGTAGGCGATGCCGACGCCGAGCGAGGCCGCGGAGAGCGCCTCGGGGAAGCCGGTCTCGTAGGGCGCCATGGCGCCGACGACGACGAGCGTGATCGCGTGCACCGCCACCGCCAGGCCTGCCACCGAGCGCAAGTGCGCACGGAGCCGCTCGCCGATCACGTCGGGCAGCAGATGTCCGAGGGACACGAAGCCCCACGCGACCAGGACGAGGATGTACGGAAGCCGCTCCACGGACGCACAGTCTAACGCCGTTGCCCGCCCGCGGATCCGGCCTTACAGTCGACGTCTGCGCAGCCAGGAGGGTCCATGAACACGTCCGATGTCACCGATGCCAACTTCGAAGCGGAGGTCCTCCGCTCCAACATCCCGGTGCTCATCGATTTCTGGGGTCCCAACTGCGCTCCGTGCAAGGCGATCGCGCCTCACCTCGAGACGCTGGCCGGAGAGAAGGACGGCAAGCTCAAGGTGGTGAAGATGAACGTCCACCAGAACATGCGCACCGCCATGAACTACAAGATCATGACCATGCCCACCTTCGTGGTCCTCAAGGGCGGGCGTGAGGTCGCGCGTCAGCAGGGCGTCGCTGGCGGGCTCGACGGGCTGCGGAAGTTGGTCGGCCACCACCTCTAGCTCAGGGGGTCGGGAACCAGCCGTCCTGACGCCGCTTCTCCGCCATCAGCACGGCGGCGGCGACGCTCACGTTGAGGGACTCGAGGTCGCCGCGCAGCGGGATGCTGACGATCTCGTCGCACTTCTCGCGCAGCTTGCTCGACAGGCCTCCGCCCTCCTCGCCGAGCACCAGCGCGAGCGGGCCGGACAGCCGAGCCAAGGTCATCGGCGTTCCGCCCATGTCGGCGCCCACGATGCGGACGCCGGCGCGCGAGAGCTCCGAGACCGCGACGAACAGGCTCTCCCGGACGATCGGCACCACCTCGATGGCGCCCATGCTCACCCGCTGGACCACCGGCGAGAGCGGATCCGCACCGCGTCGGGTCGGGAGCACCATGCCGGTCGCGCCGAAGCCCAGCGCCGTGCGCAGGACCGCACCCACGTTGTGCTCGTACTGCAGCCCATCCGCCAGCACGAGGAAGGGATCGACGCCCTCGGCGAAGTTGGCCTCGAGCAACGCGCGCGTGGTCCAGGTCGGCAGCGGGTCCGCCTCCGCGATGATGCCGTTGTGCACCCGACCGTCGGCCATCTTGTCCAGCTTGCGGCGTTCGACGCGCTGGACCGCGACGCCTCGCTCGCCCGCGATGTCCAGGATGCGCTGGATGCGTTCGTCGGGCTTGGCGCCCTGATCGAGCCAGATGCGCCGCACCGGACGCCGGTTCCGCACCAGCGCCTCGTGCACGGGGTTTCGTCCCTCGAGGCGGTCCATGGAGGTCCTACAGGAGCTGTGCTGCGAGCTCGGCCAGCGGGGAGCGCTCGCCCTTGCGCAGCGTCACGTGGCCCGCGATCTCGCTCTGCTTGAACCGCTCGACGGTGTACGTCAGGCCGTTCGAGAGCGCGTCGACGTACGGGTTGTCGATCTGCTCGGGGTCCCCCGTCAGCACGATCTTCGTCCCCTCACCCGCCCGGGTCAGCACGGTCTTGATCTCGTGGGGCGTGAGGTTCTGCGCCTCGTCCACGATGAGGTACTGGTTCGGGATCGACCGGCCGCGGATGTACGTCAGCGGCTCGACCTCGATGATCTTCTGGTCGATCAGGTACTGGTACTCGGGCTCGGGCGCCTGCTTCCCGCGCCGGTCGTCGGCGCGCCCGGTCGAAGGCGGACCCGAGTTGGTGGTGAGGAGGAACTCGAGGTTGTCGTAGATCGGCTTCATCCACGGGTTCAGCTTCTCGCCCACGTCACCCGGGAGGAAGCCGATGTCCTTGCCCAACGGGAAGATGGGGCGACTGACCAGCAGCTTGCGGAACTGGCCTTCGTCCGCGACCTTCTTGAGGCCCGCAGCGATCGCCAGCAGCGTCTTGCCCGTGCCGGCCGAGCCGTTGAGCGTCACGAGGTGGATCTCGTCGTCCAACAGCAGCTCGAGCGCGAACAGCTGCTCCTTGTTGCGCGCGAAGATGCCCCAGACGCCTTCCTTGTGGCGCGCCACCTTCCGCAGCCGTCGCCGGCGGAGATCGACGCGGACCATCGCCGTCTTGGCGGGAGCGGCCTCGGCGGACAGGATCACGATCTGCTGCGCGTACAGCGCGCCGTGCCCGTCGAGCGCCTCGAGCTGCACCTGCCCCGTGGCGTGGATCTCGTCGATCAGCTCCTCGGAGACGACGCGCTCCGTGACGCCGGAGTACTGCTCGTCCACCGCGATGTGCGCGTTCTCGTAGTCCTCGGCGGGGACCCCGAGCGCGTCGCACTTCAGGCGCATGTTGGTGTCGCGCGTGATCAGCGCGACGTACCCCTTCCGCTCGCGGCGGAGCTTCAGGACCTGGGTGAGGATCCGGTTGTCGTTGGACTCGGCACCCCAGGTGATCGGCAGCTCGGGCCCGTGCGTCGCGTACTCCACGCGCAGCACACCACCGTCGTCGAGGGGGATGCCGTCGTGCAGCGAGCCGCGCTCGCGCAGCTGGTCGAGGTACCGCGAGATCGTACGTGCGTTGCGGCCCGTCTCGTTGAGGTCCCGCTTGAACCGATCGATCTCCTCGATCACGGTCATCGGCAGGATGATGTCGTGCTCGTCGAAGGCGAACAGGGCCTGCGGGTCGTACAGCAGGACGTTGGTGTCGATGACGTAGGTGCGGGGGCCGGTCACGTCCGTCTGGGACTGTGTCGGCGGGATCTGGACTTCGCTCACGCGCTCTCCGTCGGGAGGGGGGTGACCGCGACGGCGTCAGCGGTCGACGACGAGGGTGTACTCGCGCTCGTAGGCGCCCTGCTTGTTGGCGGAGACCCCGAACTGCACCGTCGGGTTGTCCATCACCACGGTGCCGGACTTGTCCGACCCGGTCCCGATGTAGACGTAGTACGTCCCCCCGGTCGGATTCGCGGAGTTCGACCGGATGCGCACCCGGTTCGAGCCCAGGTGCAGGAAGCGACCCACGTCCACGATCTTCTGGGGCTGCCCGGAGGTCACCTGGTACGCCAGCTGGTCGTTGATGAAGACCTCGATGGCGTGCCCGGTGGTCCCGGAGTCCTCCGTGACCATCCACCACCGGGCCTGGGCCACACCACCGGCGCTCGGCGGTTGGGGCATGGGCATGCCCGGCTGCGGCGCCACCCCACCCGTCATCACGGGGACGGGCATCGGAGCGGGCTGGTTCCCCACGACCTGGATCCGGTACCCCGGAGCGTCGATCCACAGGTTGCCCTGGGCGTCGATCCGCACCGTGACCTTCTCGAAGGTGATGTTGGGCATGGTCGCCGGGTCCACGAGCGTGTTGTTCACGTACACGCTGCCGGCGAAGGCCGTGGCCATCAGCATCGAGAGCATCTCACCTCCCCTTGTCCCGTCCGGGACCCACGACGGGGTCCGCCTGTTCCCCCGCCCGGCTCACTGGAGCGGATCGCGCTTGTCCGCCTCCGCCCGCACCCGCCGGCGCTTCTCCGACTCGGTCATCGGCTGGTCTCCCGGTCCGATGCCACCCGTCGCGAAGCTCGCGGGCACCTCGTCGGCGTCCAGGTCGCGGATGACCAGGAGCTTCTGGATCATCGGCTTGAGGTCGTTCGTGACCATGATGATCGGGCTCGCGATGTAGATGGTCGAGTACGTCCCGAACACGACGCCGCACAGCATGGTGATCGCGAAGTCGCGGAGGACGGGACCGCCCCAGATCAGGAACGCCAGCAGCGCGATGAACACGGTGAAGCTGGTGGCCAGCGTCCGGGTCAGGGTCTCGCTCACCGACTTGTTGATGAGCATGCCCATGTCGGAAGCACGGTACCGGTCTTTGTTCTCTCGGATCCGGTCGTAGATGATGATGGTGTCGTTGATCGAGTACCCGAGGATGGTGAGCAGCGCGCCGACGGTCTGCAGCGAGAAGTCCATCTGGAGCAGCACGATGATGCCCATCGTCACGCTCACGTCGTGGAACAGCGCCACGACCGCGCCGGGCGCGTACTCCACGTCGAACCGGAACGCGACGTAGACCAGGATGAGCAGGCCGGTGGCAGCCAGCGAGATGAAGCCCTGGCGGCGCAGATCGGCGCCCACCTTGGGACCGACCGAGTCCGTGGACAGGACCTTGAAGGTCCGGTCGCCGAGCTCGGCCTGCATGAGCTTCGCGATGCGGTCGGCGAGGCCCGGCACCTCGATCACGACCTGCGACTCCTCCTTGCTCGGAGACGCGCGCGAGCCGGGGAACGTGGCCTGCAGGTCACGCGTGATCTGGTTGTGGTCCTTGATCTCGCCGGAGTACCCGACGACGAAGCGGGCGCTGACCTCGGCGCTCGCGCTCATCGTCGTGATCCAGTCGGCGCCGTACAGCTTGGACAGCTCGTCGCGCACCTGATCCGTCAGACCTTCCATCCCGAAGGTCGGGTCGGCGATGCGGACCACGAACTCGTTGCTGCCGTCACCATTGATGCCCTGCACCGCGTCGTCGGTCAGCCCGAGGCCCTTGAGCCCCGTGCGCACCTCGGCGATGTGCGTCTCCTGGTCGAACTTCAGGTGGATCTCGGTCCCACCGGTGAAGTCCGTGCCCCAGTTCGGGCCGATGACGAAGAACGCCAGCCAGGACAGCACGACCATGGCGGTCGAGATGCCACCGAAGAGGTACCGCCACCGCGTGAAGTCGATGTCCAGGCCATCGGCCCAGCTCTTCAATCTCTCGATCATGGCCGAACCCCTAGATCCGAAGCCGCGCGCTGCTGCTGCGGGTGACCACTTCCATGATGGTCCGAGTGACGAAGACCGCCGTGACCAGCGTGGTGACGATGCCGATGAGGAGCGTGACCGCGAAGCCCTTCAGGGGTCCGGAGCCGTAGCTGAACATCACGATGCCGGCGATGGCGGTGGTGATGTTGGCGTCGACGATGGCGACGAGCGCCTTGGCGAAGCCTGCGTCCACGGCCTTTCGGGCCTGGACACCGAGCTTGAGCTCCTCTCGGATCCGCTCGTACACGATGATGTTGCTGTCGACCGCCATGCCCGCGGTCAGCGCGATGCCCGCGATGCCGGGCAGCGTGAGGGTCGCGCCGAACATGGCGAGCGCGGCGAGCACCATGAGGATGTTCACCGCCAGCGCGATGTCCGCGATGACGCCGCTCGTCTTGTACCAGACGACCATGAAGCCGGCGACGAGCATCGAGCCGATGACGGCGGCGATGGTCCCCTGCTGGATGGCGTCCGCGCCGAGCGTCGCACCGACCTGGCTGACCGAGGCCACGACGACCGGAGCGTCGAGCGCGCCGGTCCGCAGCACGAGCGCCAACGTCTGCGCTTCCTTGAGCGGCTCCTCGGCCTGCCCCATGTCGATGCGGGCCGAGCCGCCGCAGATCCGCTCGCGGATGGACGGCGCGCTCTGGATCCGATCGTCGAGGACGACGGCGAACCGCTTGCCGACGGCCTGCTCGGTCAGCTCGCAGAAGATCTGCCCGCCGCGCGGCTTGAAGGTCAGCGTGACGTGCGGGATCTGGTTCTGGTCCCAGCCGACGCTGGCGTCGTTCACGTCGTTGCCGGTCAGCGGCACCTCGTTGAACAGGGGCAGCGCGTTCGACCGCATCTCGACACCGTTCTGGTCGGTGTCGTACGTCCACAGGAGGATGCGGTCCTGCGCCAGGCGCCCCTCGCGCCAGAGCCAGACGTTGAGCAGCTCGTCGTCCTCGAACTGATCCGCGGGCAGCGCAGCCTTCGCCGCGAGCAGCATCTTCTCGAGGTACGCGTCGTCGAAGTCCTCGTCCACCCGCCGGAACTCGAGCACGGCCGTCGTGCCGATGGCGTCGACCGCGCTCTGCACGTCCTCGAGACCCGGGAGCTGGACCTCGATGCGACCGCCGCCCTTCCGGACGATGGAGGGCTCCTTGACGCCGGTGGCGTCGACCCGCTTGCGCAGCGTCTCGAGCACCTGCTCGACGGCCTGGTCCTGGACCTGCTTCTGCCGCGTCTCGTTCATGGCGAAGCGGTGGGTCGAGCCCTCGGTGTCGACGTAGACGTACTCGTTCATCCGCTTGCGCATGAACGTCTGGAGGTCCGCGAGCGGCGCCGCGGTCGTGATCTCCATCTGCGGCACGCCGTGCGTGCGGTGGACCTGGTCGACCGCGATGCCTTCGGTCGCCGCGCTCTCCTTGATGTAGGCGAGGTCGCGCTGGACCTGGCCGAGCACGGCCTCCTCGAGCTCCACCTGCAGCGTCAGGTCGATGCCGCCCTGCAGGTCGAGGCCGAGGTTGATCTTGTACGGCGACATGATCGACGCGAGCCACGGCGGCAGCGAGGAGGCGGCCTCGGCCTGCTCGGGCACGTCGGGCTGGGCCTCGGGGAGCGCAGCAGCCTCGATCCGCACCAGCTTGCCCGGAAGCGGGCCGGAGACCAGCATCGGCACGGGGTCGGTCGAGGAGAGCGTGTACAGGTGGGCGTCGCGGCCCACCACCCCGGCCACCTTGCCGTCGACGGCCAGCAGCGCCAGCGGCAGCTCCTCGGGCAGACCGCCCGAGAGCGTCAGGTTCGCGCCACCCTCGACGGCGACCGCGCCGGTCACCGTGAGCGCGAGCGGCGTGGCGGCAGAGGGCACCGTCGCGTCCGCCAGCCCCGGGAGGGCCGTCGACCAGAACCCGAGCTGTTCGGGCGGGAGCGTCGACAAGAGGGCGCCGATCGGGCCCTCGACCGGCGTCTCCGGCACGGGGACCGCCGTCGGCTCCGCCAGCAGCGCGCCGGGGGGCAGCAGCGAGGCCTCGCCCTTCACCGAGAGCGACGACGCGACCTGGTCGGGGAGCGCACCGGGCAGGAGCTTGACCTCGACCTTGTCGAGATCCGAGCCGACCTTGGCCAGCGGGACCCCGGCGGCCTGCAGCCGTTTCTCGGCGACCGTGGCGATCGCGGCCGGATCCCCTTCGACCACGTCGAAGTCGAGGTCCAGCACACTCCCGCGCTTGCCTGGGGCGGTCACGCCGCCCGCGGACTGCGCGAGTCGCTCCTCCGCCCCGGCTTGCAGGAACGTCGGCGCCAGGATCCAGACCGAACCCACCACCAGGGCGGCGACGGCCGACAAACGCAACCAGTAGATGCCTTCCACGCGCGGACTCCTCGTCACGCCTTGCCGGGCGTCGCCCCGGGAGCGGGATCACCCTCTCGCCGGGCGATGCTGGACTTCTCGATCGTGATGCGCGTCTTCTCGGCGATCTCGAGGGACAGCGTGTCGCCGTCCACCGAGTTGACCGTGCCGTGGATCCCCGAGCTCGTCACGACCCGATCGCCCTTGGCGAGCGAGGCGAGGAGCTTGTCGTGGTCCCCCTTCTCCCGGAGCTGCGGACGGATGACCATGAAGTACATCACGCCGAAGATCAGGAGGATGGGGAGGAAGTCGACCGGGTTCACGGGAGCCGTCCGGAAAAGCGCGGGAGAAGAGAAGCACCGAACGGTGCGCGTCAAGGCGCGCTTGCTCGGAGGGACCGCAGCGCTTATCGACCCGAGGATGGCGGTGCCAGGGAGAGCGCGGGTTCGGTGGCCTTGGACGACTGGGACTTCGATCTCCCCCCGGAGCGGATCGCGCGTCGACCCGCGGAGCGCCGGACCGACGCGCGCCTGATGGTCGTGCCGCTGCCCACGGGCTCTCCGAGGGACGCGCGGATCTCGGACCTCCCCGAGCTGTTGCGGGATGGCGATCTGCTCGTGGCCAACGACTCGCGGGTGATGCGCGCGCGCCTCGGTGCCCGCCGCGCCACCGGGGGCGCGGTCGAGCTGCTCCTCCTCGGCGCGGGGCCGGGCGAGATCGAGGCGCTGGCGAGGCCCGCGAGGAAGCTGCGTGTGGGCGATCGCCTCAGCGTCGACGGCGGGTCGCAGGTCGAGATCGTGGGCGCTGCCGTCGACGGGATCGTGCGCGTGCGCTTCGACGAGGCACCCGAGGCCGTGATGGCCCGCGCGGGCCGGCTGCCGCTCCCGCCCTACCTCGAGCGCGACGCCGACGCCGAGGACGACGTCCGCTACCAGACGGTGTTCGCGGACGCCCTCGGCTCGTCGGCGGCGCCCACCGCGGGGCTGCACCTCGACCGCGAGCTGCTCGCGACGTTGGCGGCTCGCGGGGCGGGGTTCGCGACGGTGACGCTGCACGTCGGTCTCGGCACCTTCCGTCCGCTGCGCGACGAGGACGTGGCGCAGGGCGAGCTGCACCCCGAGGTCTGGACGGTCCCCTCGGCGACGGCCGAGGCGGTGGCGGAGACCCGGGCGCGGGGTGGGCGCGTGATCGCGGTGGGGACGACCTCCGCGCGCGCGCTGCAGTCCGCGACGCCGACCGGTGCGACGCTGCCGGTCGCCGGGTCCGGCACCACCCGCCTCTTCCTGCGGCCGCCGGACCGCCCGACCGCCTTCGACGGCCTGCTCACGAACTTCCACCTGCCCCGCAGCTCGCTCCTCATGCTGGTGGCCACGCTGTGCGGCCGGGAGCGTCTGCTCGCCGCCTACGCCGATGCGCTGCTGGCGGGGTACCGGTTCTACTCCTACGGGGACGCGATGCTGCTCTTGCCCGAGGCGCCCCGCCCGTGAGGCCCGCCACGTTCCACGTCGAGTCGAGCTGCGGCGCCGCGCGCGCAGGCACGCTCTCCCTGCCCCACGGCTCGATCCCGACACCGGCGTTCATGCCCGTGGGGACGCGCGGCACGGTGCGAGGGGTGACGCCCGCCGAGCTCCGCGAGATCGGCACGACGATCGTGCTCGCGAACACCTACCACCTGTGGGTGCGGCCCGGGCACGAGGTGGTGCGGACGCTCGGCGGGCTGCACACCTTCATGGCCTGGGACGGTCCGATCCTCACGGACAGCGGCGGGTACCAGGTCTTCTCGATGTCCGATCGCTCCGTCGTCAGCGAGAAGGGTGTCCGCATCCGCTCCCCGGAGGACGGCGAGTGGCGCGTCCTGACCCCCGAGACCTCGATCGAGGTCCAGGAGGCGCTGGGAGTCGACATCGCGATGGCCTTCGACGAGTGCCTGGAGCACCCGGCCACTCGCGACCGCGCGGCGCGGAGCACCGAGCGCACGACCCGGTGGCTGCACCGCTGCCAGGCGGCGCGCGCCTTCCCGGAGCGCACGGCCATGTTCGGCATCGTGCAGGGTGGGCTCTACGAGGACCTCCGGCGGGCCCACGCGCAGGAGCTCGTGGAGATGGACCTGGACGGGTACGCGATCGGCGGGCTGTCGGTCGGCGAATCCCGCGAGGAGCTGGTGGCCTACGCCTCGCTCTCGGCCTCGTGCCTGCCCGACGACAAGGTCCGCTACCTCATGGGCGTCGGGCAACCGGTCGACATCGTGGACGCGGTGCTCGCCGGCGTGGACCTCTTCGACTGCGTGCTCCCCTCGCGCGCGGGGCGCCACGGCCAGGCATACACGACGCAGGGGCGCGTGAACCTCAAGAACGCACGGTTCGCCACGGACCCCGAGCCGCTGGACGCCGACTGCGACTGCCTCGCCTGCCGCACCGTCTCGCGGGCCTACCTGCGTCACCTGGTCCGTTGTGGCGAGATCCTCGGGAAGCGGCTGGTCTCCCTGCACAACCTCGCGCTGTACCAGCGCCTCATGCGAGATCTCCGCGCGGCGCTGCTGGCGGGCGACCCGGTGGCGCTGGCGGCGCTCCGGACCCGCGCGGAGCTGGCCTCGGGACGGGCACCCGAATAGGTCGGGCGGCTCGGAGGACAGCATGGCATCGGGCAACGACCGGTGGAGCGACATGGGTGGTGACGCGCGCCGTCGCACGCGGGATCAGGGTCCCCGCCCCCGTCGCGAGGATCGCGAGCAGGCGCGTGAGCAGCAGCGACGCGACGACCGGCCCGCCCGTCCCAGCCAGGACCAGCGGCGGGGTGCTGCGCCCGTGCCGGTGCAGGTGCCCATCGACCCGGAGCTCTCGGGTCCGCCCGCCCCCAAGCTCGACACCAACGACCTGCTCGCGCTGGCCCAGATGGACCCGACCGAGCTCGCCGCGATGCTCTCGGGCAACCTCGGTCGCAAGGAGATCGAGATCGGCACGAAGGTGACGGGCACGGTGACCCGCGTGGGTCGCGACACCGTGTTCGTCGACATCGGCACCAAGAGCGAGGGGCAGATCGAGCGCGGCACCGTCCCCGACGCACGGCCCGGTCAGGAGCTCACCGCGTACGTCGCGTCCATGGGCGAGCACGGCATCGAGCTGGCGCTGACGCTCTCCGGTCGCGCCGCCGCCGAGCACCTCGAGGAGGCCCTGGCCTCCGGACTCCCGGTCGAGGGCAAGGTCGCGAGCCGCAACAGCGGCGGGTTCGAGGTCCGCATCGGGAGCGCCCGCGCCTTCTGCCCCGCGTCGATGATCAGCCGCCTCCCCGAGGTGGACATGGACGCCTTCGTCGGGCAGACGCTGCAGTTCCGCGTGGTCGAGACCGGCGACAAGGTGGTGGTGAACCGTCGCGTCCTGCAGGAGGAGGAGCTCGAGACGAAGGCGGGAGAGATCTGGGCCGCGCTCGAGATCGGCCAGCAGCACCGCGGCACGGTCCGCTCCGTGCAGGACTTCGGCTTCTTCGTCGACATCGGCGGGGTCGACGGCCTCGTCCCGCGCCGCGAGATCTCCTGGGCCGGCGGCGCGGACCCGCGCACGGCGGTCCGGATCGGGCAGGCCGTCGAGGTCGTGGTTATCGACATCGACCAGGAGCGCCGCAAGATCACCCTGTCGGTGAAGGCGCTCGAGAACGATCCCTGGCACGCGGTCGGCACCGCGTTCGCCGAAGGTGGGGTGTACGCGGGTACGGTCGTGCGGGTGGAGCCCTTCGGCGCCTTCGTCGAGCTCGCGCCGGGGCTGCAGGGCCTCGTGCACGTCAGCAAGCTCGGCGGTGGTGCTCCCGACGTGGGGAACGCCATCGACGTGCGCCTGCTGCGCATCGATCCCGAGCGGCGGCGCCTCGAGCTCGCCCCCGTGAGCGCGGGTGAGACGTCGACCGCCGCGAGCAGCGACACCCCCGTGAGCGGGACGGTGCTCGAGGTGCTGCGGAACGGCGTGAACGTCCAGCTCGCGGACGGGCGCATCGGGTGGCTCCCGGAGCAGGAGGCCGATCTGCCCGCCGGGACCGTGCTCGCCCAGCGGTACCGCCGCGGCCGCCCCGTGCAGGCGCGCATCCTCCGCGACGATTCCCGCAAGCCGACGCTGACGGTCCGCGAGGCCCTCGACGAGGAGGAGCGCTCCTGGCGCAGCCACCAGGCCAAGGCCGCGCCGGCGGCGAAGGGCGGTGGGACCGGCTTCGGCACCTTCGGCGACCTCCTCGCCGGCTTCCAGCCGAAGAAGTGAAGCAGCCGCTCCCGATCGTCTGGATGTCGATCGCCACCTCGGTGGCGGTCTTCGCGGTGGTGGCGGTGGTGATGCCCCCGATGGAGGGCGTGCAGCCGGGGATGGCGATCCCCATCGGCCTCGCCGGGCTCCTGCCGGCGGCGGGCTCGCTGCTCGTGGGGCGCGCGGTGCTCCTCGAGCTGCCCACGCAGACCCGCTGGATCATGCGGTGGGCGCTCGCCGAGGCCGTCGCGATCATGGGCCTGATGGTCGACCTGACGGGCGGACCGATCTGGTTCGCGGCTGCCCTGATGGGGCTCGGGATGCTGCTCGTCCTGGTCCAGTACCCCCGAGAGACGTAGCCCGGAGCTACGGCTCGCCGGCGGAGAGCGCGGACGCGAGATCGACGGTGTCCCGCAGCATCCGCTCGATGCGCACCGCGTCCCGCAGCGAGTCGCCGAAGGCGTAGACCGTGCCCGCACGGACCATGCCGCCGTGGTCGTAGAGCACCGCGAGCAACGCCTCGCGCGCGATGTCGCCCCGGAGCAGGGCCACCCCGGTGGGGCTGATGCCCGTCACCGCGATCCGCCGGTCGAGGATGGGATCGCCGACCTTGACCGCCGGATCGTCGTCGGACGGGCGGACGAGGCGCACGGCCGCCCAGACCTCGGGCAGATCGGCGCGCACGGTCACGCCCACCACCCCGTCACGGCGCCGGGCCTCGGTGATCTCGACGGGTCGTCCACGGACCTCGCCCCACAGCTGCGACAGGTCCTCGCTCGCGCGCAGGCCGTGGCGCTCGACGAGCTGGGTCACGGGTCGGCGCCACCAGGCGGCTGCGGCGCGGGCGGCGCGCACCAGGAGCGCCAGCGTCTCCTCGGGCGGCTGACCGTCGTGCAGCGTGAGCCAACCGCGGTCGAGGCGCAGCGGCCGGCCGTCGAGCTCCCGCACCTCGAACAGGTCCGCGATCGAGCGCAGCCCGATGGTCTCGCCGAAGCCCCGCGCGGGGATCTGGGCGGCGAAGCCGTAGCCGTCGGTGGACACGTCGAGGCGGACAACGACCCCGTCGCGCTCGCCGATCAGCTCGTGCTCGCCGTTGTACGTCAGGCTCAGCCGGTGGGCGAAGCCCTGCAGGTCGGTGTTCATGCGACCGGGACCCACTCCCGACGGAGGGTCACGAGCTCCTCGGCGATCGTCGGGTGGATGCCGATGGTGCTGTCCAGCTGTGCCTTGGTCGCGTGGCACTTCAAGGCCACCGCGAAGCCCTGCACGATCTCGCCCGCCTCCTCCCCCATCACGTGCACCCCCAGGACGCGATCGGTCGGTCCGTCCACGACGAGCTTCACCATCACTCGCTCCTCGCGACCCGTCAGCTTGTGGCGGAGCGGCGTGAACGTGGACTTGAAGATCTTGACGTGGCCGTGGAGCCTGCGCGCGTCCTGCTCGGTCAACCCGACGGTCGCCAGGGGCGGGCTCGTGAACACGGCGGTCGGAACGTCCCGGTACTCCATCCGGCGATCCTCGCCGGCGAACAGGTTGTGCGCCACCACCGTCCCCTCGGCCAGCGCCACCGGGGTCAGCTGCATGCGATCGATCACGTCACCCACGGCATAGACCGACGGCGCGGTGGTGCAGAACGCGTCGTCCACCGCGATCGCCCCGCCGGGAGTGAGCTGGACGCCTGCGCTCTCGAGGCCCAGCCCCTCGGTGTTCGGGATCCGGCCGATGGCCTGCAGGACGGCGTCGACCTCGATCCGTTCGTCCTCGACGGTGACGACGAGCCCCGTGTCGGTGCGCTCCACGCGGTCCAGCCCGGCCGACAGCCGCAGGTGGATCCCCCGCATCCGGAGCTCGTTCGCCAGCTCGTGGCGGAGGCACTCGTCGAACCCCCGGAGCAGGCCCGTGCCGCGATGGACCAGCGAGACCTCGACCCCGAGCCCGTTCATCACGCAGGCCAGCTCGCACGCGATGTACCCGCCGCCGACCACCAGCATGCGGCGCGGCAGCTCCTTCATCGTGAAGATGTCGTCCGAGACCAGGACGTGCTCCGAGCCCGGGAGCTCCTCCTCGGACGTACGGCGCGGCTTGCCCCCGGGAGCGACCAGGAGGTAGCGCGAGGTGAGCACCCGATCGCCCACCTGCACGCTGTGGGGGCCGATCACCTTCGCCCACCCCTCGATCAGCTTGACGTTCGCGTCCTCGAGGAGGTGGCGGTACACCCGGTTGAGACGGGCAACCTCCTTGTCGCGCCCCTCGCACAGCGTCGGCCAGTCGAAGCGCGCCCCCTCGACCTGCCAGCCGTAGCCGGCCATGTCCCGCAGCGCGTCGCCATACCCGGCGGCGAAGACCATCAGCTTCTTGGGGACGCACCCCACGTTCACGCAGGTCCCGCCGAGCCGTTGCCCTTCGATCAGCACGACGCGGGCACCGAGCGAGGCCGCCACGCGCGCCGCCCGAACCCCGCCGCTCCCGCCGCCGATGACCACCAGGTCGTGGTCGAAGTCGTGCATCCCGGACCTCCCGACGCCCTGTCACCCGTCGGGACGAACCGTTCCACCGTCGGCACTGGCCATCCCAGGGCGACGTCCCTAGGAACCGCCTCGGAGGAAGAACCGATGCCCGTCCTGCAGATCGTCGTCACCAGCACCCGCCCCGGCCGCAAGGGCGACCGCGTCGCCGCCTGGTTCGCCGACAAGGCCCGCGAGCACGGCGTGTTCGAGGTCGAGCTGGTCGATCTGGCCGAGGTCGGGCTGCCGATGTTCGACGAGCCGAACCACCCGAGCCAGCGCAACTACGTCCACGACCACACGAAGCGCTGGAGCGAGCGCGTGTCCCGCGCGGACGCGTTCGTGTTCGTGACCCCGGAGTACAACCACGGGACGCCGCCCGCGCTGGTCAACGCCCTCGACCACCTGCTGCACGAGTGGGCGTACAAGCCCGCCGCGTTCGTCAGCTACGGAGGGATCTCCGGCGGAACGCGCTCGGTCGTCATGTCCAAGTCGCTCCTCACGTCGCTCAAGATCATGCCGATCCCCGAGTCGGTGGCGATCCCCATGATCGGCGCCCACTTCCCGGACGCGAACGGGCCCTTCGTATCGGACGACCGCCTCGACAAGGCCCCCCGCGGCCTGCTCGAGGAGCTCGCCCGCTGGGAGCAGGCGCTACGCCCACTTCGTCGCGCCTGATCGACGTACGAAATAGCTGGGGTGCGGGAGGAGACGATGGCTGGGGTGGATCGACGCGTCCGCATCTCCCACCTGCTGAAGTCCGCGCAGATCGGACAGCAGGTGGAGGTCACGGGGTGGGTGAAGACGTCGAGGTTCTCGAAGAACGTGAGCTTCGTCCACGTGATGGACGGGTCCACGCCCAACACCCTGCAGGTCGTGATCCGCCCCGAGCTGGTCGAGGCCTTCCAGCACCGGCTCGGCGTCGGCGCGGCGGTCCGCATCACGGGAACCCTCGTCCCGTCCCCCGGGGCCGAACAGCCCTTCGAGGTCGCGGCCGAGACCATCGTGATCGTCGGGGACAGCGACCCGTCGACGTACCCGATGCAGAAGAAGGCCACGTCGCTCGAGTTCCTGCGGACGGTGAACCACCTGCGCCCGCGCAGCAACACCCACCAGGCCGTGTTCCGGGCGCGCAACGCGCTGGCCTGGCAGATCCACCGCTTCTTCCAGGAGCGGGGGTTCCTGTGGATCCATACGCCCATCCTCACCGGCGCCGACGCGGAGGGCGCGGGCGAGCTGTTCCCCATCTCGAACGCGGTCGACTTCTTCGGCCACCCGGCGTTCCTGACCGTGAGCGGCCAGCTCGAGGTCGAGTGCTTCGCGCAGTCGCACACCGACGTGTACACCTTCGGTCCGACCTTCCGCGCCGAGAACAGCAACACGCCGCGGCATGCCGCCGAGTTCTGGATGATCGAGCCCGAGATGGCGTTCGCCGATCTCGACGACGTCATCGCGCTGACCGAGGACTTCATCCGCGAGGTCGCGCTCGCCACCATGGACCAGTGCGCCGACGACTTCGCGTTCTTCGGCAAGCGCATCGCGCCGGGGCACCCCGAGCAGGTGCGGCAGGTCGTGAGCAAGCCCTTCGCCCGCATCACGTACACCGAGGCCCAGGAGCTGCTCGCGAAGTCGGGCCGCACCTTCGAGTTCCCCATCGGCTGGGGCACCTCGATGCAGGCGGAGCACGAGCGGTACCTCGCGGAGGAGGTCTTCCAGGGCCCCGTCTTCGTGACGAACTACCCCTGGGAGCAGAAGGCGTTCTACATGCGCCTCGACGAGGACGGGAAGACCGTCGCCGCGACCGACCTGCTGGTCCCCCGGATCGGTGAGGTCGTGGGCGGCTCGCAGCGCGAGGAGCGCGCGGACGTGCTCGAGCAGCAGATCCTGCGGCGCGGCATGCACATGGACCACCTCCAGTGGTACCTCGACCTCCGCCGGTTCGGGACGACCCCGCACGGCGGCTTCGGCCTGGGCTTCGAGCGCATGCTCATGTGGCTCACGGGGGTCGCCAACATCCGCGACGTGATCGCGTTCCCCCGGGTGCCGGGGGCGTCCTTCTAGCGGGTGGCGGCGGACGACCGATCGCTGCTCGACGAGGTCCGTGACCGGCGCTGGGACGCCGTGCGGACCCTGCTCGCGCGATCGGGCGGCGATCCGGTGTCCCGGAGCCTCGCGCGGGCCGCGCTGGTCGTGGTCCGACGGCGCTGGTCGTCCGCCGCCGACCACCTCGCCACCGCGCGGGCCCAGGGGCCATCGACCGATCCCCGGGAGGCGGCCGGGATGGCGCGGGCGGTCGCCGAGCTGCTCGGAGAGACCCCGGACGGGCTGCAGCTCGCCGTGGCGGCGCGCTCGATCGAGCTGCGCGAGCGCGTGCGGGCCTCGCTCCCCGCGGCTGCCACGCGCCGAGCGCTCGGCGAGCTGGTCGCTGCGGGGGCGCGCCCCACGGTGGGAGGGCTGCGCCTGATCGAGCGCATCGGATCGGGGGCGACGGGCGACGTGTGGCGCGGGGCGAACGACGCCGGCCTCGCGGTCGCGGTGAAGGTCCTCGGAGCCGGGGCCAGCCGGCGCGCGCGACGGTCCATGCTGGACGAGCTGCGCGGGCTCACCGCCCTGGACCACCCCAACGTCGTGTGGCTGCTGGGTCACGGCGCGCTCGACGAGGCCGCGGAGGCGATGGGCGTGGGTCCGGTGGACACGCCGTACCTCGTGCTCGAGTTCGTCGAGGGGCGGCCGATGTCGGCCGTGACGCGGACGCCGTGGGTGCGGGTTCGCGCCTGGCTGCTGGGCATCCTCTCGGGGCTCGCGCACGCCCACGCGCTCGGGCTCGCGCACCTCGACCTCAAGCCCGAGAACGTGATCGTCGACCGCCTGGGCACCCCGCGCATCGTCGACTTCGGATTGGCGCGGTGGCGCGGCGACCAGCGTCGCCACGGCGTCGCGGGCACACCGAGCTTCATGGCGCCGGAGCAGATCCGCGCGGACGAGGACGATCTCGGGCCGTGGACCGACCTGTACGCCGTCGGTGCGATCGCGTGGGCGCTGGTCACGGGTGAGCCGCCCTTCGAGGACGACGACGTCGACGTGGTCTTCGAGCAGCACCTCCGCTCCGACCTCCCCCCGCTGCCGCCCGACGCCCGGGCGCCCGAGGGCTTCGAGGGCTGGGTCCGGCGCATGATGGCCAAGCGGCGAGAGCACCGCCCCCGGTCGGCGGCGGAAGCGGCGGCGGCGCTCGACGCCCTGGGCGCGCGGGCGGCCGGGTCGCGGAGCCACCCGTCGGCCGAGTCGCTCGCCGAGACCGCGATCTTCGTCCTGCGCCGCCCCGAGGTGGACGACGACCCCGAGGGTCCGCTCCCGGAGCCCGCCGGCCCCCTCGCTCCCCTCCCCGACTTCCCGGTCCCCCCTCGGCCTTCGCCGTCGACGGGGACCGAGCGCCCCGCGGTCCAGCTCGAGGCGGGCGTGTCGCTGCTCGCCCTGCGTCGTCCTCCGCTGGTCGGACGGATCGAGGAACGCCAGCGCCTGTGGGACGCGCTGGTGGGCGCCGCGGGGTCACGCCGGCCGCGGATCCTGCGGATGCGTGGACCGGGGGGCGTGGGGAGCTCCCGCCTGGCGGGGTGGCTGGCGGAGCACGCGGCGGAGCTCGGCGTCGCCCGCGGGACGCGGCTGGCGGCACCCGAGGAGCGCCTGGCCCAGCTCGGGGAGGAGCTCGGCGTGAGCCGCCTCACCGCCGGCCGCACGGAGCGGCGGCTCGAGCGACGCGTGTCCGACCCCGAGGAGCGCGAGCTGCTCGTCGCGGGCTGGAGCGGCCGGACGGAGCTCGCACCCGCGGCCGTCCGGGGGTTGATGCTGCGTCACTGGCGTCGGCTCGCGAGCGAGTGCCGGGCGCTGGTCGTCGTGGCGGACGGCGTGCGTCCGGAGCCCGAGATCCTCGACACCCTCGCGGACGCCGACCTCCCGCTGGTGCTCGTGTGGGTGAACCCCGACGACGGTGGAGCGGTCGACCTCGAGCTCGCGCCCATGCCGGAGGGCGATCTCGCCGACCTCGTGCGCCGGTGGATCCCGCTCGAGGCGACGGCCTGCGCGGACCTCGTCGCCGCGTCCGCCGGACGGCCCGCGGTCGCGCACCGGCTGCTGGTGGGGCTCGCCTCGACCGACGGGCTCATCGGGACGGCGGCTGGCTGGCGGATCGCCCCGGGCCGTGACCTCGCGAGCGCCGTCGACGCGCCGTGGATCGAGCGGATCGACGCGGCCGGGCTCGGGGAGCTGGTGCGCCTCTGCGCGGTCCTCGGGGAGGCTACGGAGACCGAGCTGCGCGCCGCCGCGCGTGCCGCCGAGGTCGAGCTCCGCCCCGGGTGGATCGAGAGGGCCCAGGCGCTGGGGCTGCTGGACCGCGCGGGCGACCGCCTGACACCGATCCCGGCCGTCGCAGCGGCGGCGGTGAGCGCCATCGGTCCCCAGACCGCCCGGAGGCTCCACGAGGCCTGCCTGGCACTCGGCGGGAGCCCAGCCCGCCGAGCGCGCCACCTCCGCGGTGCGGGCCGGCCCGCCGAGGCCCTGCCCGAGATCCGAGCAGCCTGGCGCCAGGCCCGGGAGCGAGCGGCCTGGAGCGAGGTCCGCCGCCTCCTGGGCACGTGGGAGGGCGCCTTGACGGAGGCGGGCGTGCCCCCGGGCGATCCGGCCTGGTTGCAGCTGCTCGTGGAGCGCGGGAACGAGGCGCGCTACCGCAACGACCTCGAAGCCGCGACGGCCGCCGTGGAGCGCATCGACGAGGGAGCCGCCGCCCACGGCTGGCCGGTCGACACCGTGAAGGTCCTGGTGCTCCGCGCGGACATCGCCGCCCGTCGCATGCAGCGTGGCCAGGCGAGGCAGCTGTACGAGCGGGCCCTGGTCGTGGCCCGTGCCGGCGGGGACGACGCCGCGACCAGCCAGGCCTGCTCGCGCCTGTCCTTCGCTGCCCTGCTGGAGGGTCGGCTCGACGACGCCGAGGCGCTGGTGGACGAGGCCCTGCGCCTCCATCCGGGTCAGGTCGACCTGTACTGCCTGCGCGCCGCTCTCCGCTCTCGCGCCGAGGATCGCCCGGGTGCGCTGCGCGCGCTGCGGGAGGCGCACGCGGCGGCGGCGGGGCGTCCGTCCGAGCTGTCCCAGGTCGTAGCGGCGCGGGCCGAGCGAGCCGCGATGGACTTCGATTGGTCGCGGGCCGCCGACCTCTTCCTCGAGGCGGCGCGGCGCATGGAGCTCCTGGGCCTGTTCCGCGGCGTGCTGGTCGGGAACGCGGCCACCTGCCTGTTCCGCGCGGGCCGCGACGAGCAGGCGATCGCGGTCGCCGCTCGCCTCCGGGGCCGGACGATGCCGTCCGAGCGCATCGCGTGGGTGTCGCTCGAGCTCATGCGGGCCGTCGCCGACGACGGCGACGAGTGGCGCACGGCCCTCGAAGAGCTCGCCGACTCCCCGTTCCTGCTGCACGTGCGGGACAACGTGATCGAGGTGGCGCGCCGACGCGCGATGGAGGCGGGTCGGACGGAACGCGCGCTGGAGGTGGCGACGCGCCTGGGCGCGGCGGGCTGAACGGTTGTCGTGCATGAGGGCGGAAACGTCGCTTGCGCCCTACTCTCTCGCTACAGGTTGTCCGCTCCGTCCAGCCCCACTGCGGCATCGAAGCGGTTGTTCCGGACGCCGTTGCTCGGGTCGAAGTGGATCCGGATGTTGAAGTTGCCGTACATCTGGAGAGGTTCGGCGTACGACGCTCGCTTCACCTGCTCGAAGTCCGCCTGGTCGAGCGCCGCGGGGCCCGGGATGGCCTGCTGGGTGACGCCGAACGACAGGTAGAGATCGAGGTTGCTGCCGAGCACCAGATCGGTGCCTGCGTCCGCCGACAGGACGTAGCGGCGATCGGGCTTGAGCAGCTCGGCCTGCGCCGCGAGGTCCAGCGACAGCGACACCGTGTCGAACTGCACGTCGCCCTGGAGCAACACCATGTGGGTGGGGAAGGTCGCGTAGTCCTCACCGAGCACGTTGGTGCGTTGGTAGGCGTCGGCCTGCACGCCGATGAGGTAGGCCGCGGCCAGGCGGTTGCCGCGGGCGTCGTCGCTGGCGAACCAGTTGCGCTCGACCCCCGCGTGCACCTTGAGCGTGCCGTCGAACTGTCCGTCCTCGTCCTGGTGGCCACCGCGGGCGACCATCCCGACGGTCCAGTGCTCGTCGAGGTTCCCCTCGCCATGGACCAGGCCCGTCAGCTCCTCCGAGTCGTAGGCGAGCGACACGTCCGCACCGTCGACCGACAGGTCCGGCTGCACCTCGATGTTCCGCTCGTAGGAGACGCTGACGCCGGCGCCGTCGGTCGGGGTGACCCGGTACGCCGACATCCCGCTCCACAGCGAGGCGTACTGGTACTGGGGGGTCCACGAGCCCCAGCCGCCGAGCCACGCGACGAAGCCGTAGGGCGTGGACCTGCGCTCCTCCTCCTCCGCGCCGTCGGGGACCGACATCGTGACCGTCACCGCCTCCGGGACCTTGAGGGCGACGTACGGGGCGAGCGAGCGCGCCAGGGGCGCCTCGAAGGCCACCTGCTGCTCGTCCACCGGCCACCGGTAGTCGACGGTCGCGATCTGCTCGTAGTCGGCGGGCCAGCCGTCCACCGAGCTCGTCGCGCGCAGCAGCCAGAGGTCGTCGTTGTTGCGCTGGGTCACGTCCAGGTACAGCACGACGTCGGCCTTCGCGCGGGGAACCACCGTCACGACCGGCAGCTCGTCGAGCTGGCCGCGGACGAAGGTGCACGCGTCCACCCGACCCCAGCCCTGACACTCGAGGTCGACCGCGAGGGCCTGGAAGGTCTCCGCCTGGTCCACGTCACCCCCCCTGGCGCGCCGCCTCGAGCCGCTCGAGGAACATCCGTTCGAGCCCGCCGGGTGGGAGATCCGCCACCCGCTCCTCGGCCACGACCCGACCGTGCGCCATGAGGATGACCCGGTCCGCGACCGCCTCCACCGTCTCGACGACGTGCGTCGACAGCAGCACGGTGCCTCCGGCGTCCACACGGGCCCGGAGCCGGTGCTTGACCGCCGCCGCCGAGGGCGGGTCGAGGCCGTTGAGCGCCTCGTCCAGCACCAGTACTGCCGGATCCCCGAGCATCGCGGCCGCGAGCGCCGTCCGACGCCGCATGCCCTGGCTGTACTCCCGGATCGGACGGTCCGCGTCCGCGCCCAGCGCGGCGATCTCGAGCCCCTGCCCCACGTCGCCGCTGCCGCGCACCGCGGCGACGAACTCCAGGAACTCCCGCGCCGTCAGCCACTCGTAGAGCGCGGGCTCCTCCGGCACCGCCCCGATCCGCGTGCGCGCCGCGGCGGGGTCCGCGACCACGTCGACGCCGTCCACCAACACCCGACCCTCGGTGGGCGTGACCAGCCCGACCAGCATCTTGAGACAGGTCGACTTCCCCGCGCCGTTGTGGCCGATCAAGCCCACGAAGCTGCCGCGCGGCACCGAGAACGACACCCGCTCGACCGCCACCACCCGCCCGTAGGTCTTCCGGACCCCGTCGAACACCACCGCGTCCGTGCTCACCACGCCCCCGCCGCCACGATCCAGAGTCCCCCGAGCACCGCCGACAGCGGAGCGTAGACCGCCATCCCCCGCTCGCGCAGCCGACCGCAGCCCGTCGACAGCGCGGAGCCGGCCACCACCGCCGTCCCGCCCGCCAGCGCCACCAGCAACGCGCCGTCGGCGCCGTGGCGCACCCAGGACGCGAGCCCGCCGAACAGCGTGGCGGGTGCGGCCCACGCCGCGAGGACCAGCGTCCGCGCCAGCGTGGCTCGCGCCGGGTGACGGGGCAGCCAGACCCGGAGGAGCTCGGGCTCGTCCACGTCCATCAGCACCCCGTTGGCCGCCACCACGAAGCCCGCGCCCACCGCGACGACCGCCGCCCGCCAGGGTCCGGCGGGATCGGAGGTCCACGCCGCGGCGACCGCCAACAGCGCGAGGAGGAACCCCACGGCGATCAGCGTCCGGCGGGCCCGCCAGCCGTGGCGCAGGTCGTCGAGCGCGTAGATCCGGACGGGTGCCGGCACGAAGCGCACCAACCACTCGAGGTAGACCCGGCGGGCTTCCTCCGGATCCTCGTGGGTCGCGTACCGCGCGTCGATCTCGGAGAGCACCGAGGAGGCCTGGAACCACGCGGACTTCGCGAGCGGCGCCACCGCCGGCCAGGCGAGCAGGGCGCCCGGGAGCGGAGCCGCGACCAGCAGCGCGCCCGACGCCGGATCCGTGAGCACCAGGCCCACCCCCATCGCGCTGAGGCGCAGCAGGACGCCAACGACGAGCAGCACCGTGCCGGGAGCGTAGATGAACGCGGCCTGAGCGCGGGGGTTGTTCCCACGGACCAGGTCCAGCAGGGGTCCGAGGCGATCGCTGCGGGCGACGTGCACCGCCAGCAGGTGCCCGACGCCACCGGCGGTCGTCGCCAGCAGCAGCGTCGCGACGAGCGAGCCCAGGCACGCGAGCCATGGGAGCGGACCCGCCTCCAGGAGCACCGGCGAGAGCACCACGGCACCGGCGAGCAACCAGGCGGCGCGGGAGACGAGCGATGCGAGCATCGCGGCGCGCACCACGCCCTCGGGGCGCACGGGCCAGATCTCCAGCACCTGCCGGTCGCGGCCCCGCACGATCCGCTCGTACAGGTCGAGCATCACCACCGAGAGCACGACCACGTCGGCGCGGAAGACCACCTCGGTCAGCCCCTGGGACACGATCTCGTCGGGCGCACCGAGGAACACCAGGAACGTGCGCCGGACCAGCGGCACGAGCACCACCGCCGCGGCCGCGGGCAGCAGGACGCCCCGCACCAGGCCGACCCAGCCCTCGGTGCGCACGCGGCGTCCCTGCTCGGTTCGCCAGGCGCGGATGTACGGATCGCCGGACACGCCGTCGCGTAACCCACGCGCGCGCCTCGCCCACTGCGGGCCAGGAGGGTTGCGGCCCGGTCGCGTGTCGTTCAGCATCATGGCCCCGGAGGACACATGATCGCCTGGCTGGTGGCGCTCACCGCGCTGGCCGACCCCATCGACGACGGCGAGGACATCGACGTCCCCACGAACGCCGGTCCGGCGAGCCACGCCGGCAGCGGCTTCGACCGACCGACGACGTCGCTCGACACCGACGACGACGACGCGGGCATGACCGACTTCGTGGCCGCGGAGCGCAAGAAGGCTCCGCCGACGGTCTGGTGGCACGTGGACCTCGCCGGCAAGAAGCCGTTGACCGATGCCTTCGACATCCAGATCACCGCGTGGACGGATCAGCTCGTGCTCGCGGAGCTCCCGGTGCTCGTGGCCGTCGGTCGGGACGCGTTCCTCGCGGAGCACCCCGGCGGGATCGTCGTCGTCGCCGAGGTCACCAGCGGCTCGGTCCACCAGACGCTGACCCAGCAGGTGACGGCGGCCACGGTGTTCGAGTCCGGCCCGACCCTGATCTTCTTCAAGGTCGCGATGCCGAACCCGGCCAAGAGCGGTGACCTCCGATTCCTCGTCAAGGTCGGCGAGCTCCCGGCACCGCCGCCCGAGCCCGATCCGGACGCGCCGAAGACGAGCAAGCCCCCGCCGCCGCCACCGCCTCCCGCACCACCGTCCGACAAGTTCGCGAGGACGACGGTCTTCCTGCGGAAGTAGCAGCCGGGGCGGCTACACCGAGCGCGCGAGCCGGAAGCCGACCTCGCCCATGCGCATCGAGGACCGCACCGCGAACCGGTAGGCCGAGCGGCAGGAGCGCTCCACGGACCCCCACGCGCCGCCGCGGAAGATCCGGTCGGCGGGATCCGGCGGATCATCGGGCAGGTTCACGCGGTCCCGTCCGAGGGGCAGGTGCACGTCGCGCTCGAGGCACCAGTCGCGCACGTTGCCGCCGAGCCCGCGCACGTCGTACGGGCTGCAGTCGACGGGGTAGCTGTCGATGGGGACGGGCCCCTTCCCGTGCTGGCGGCTCATGCGCATCAGCGCCCAGGAGGGGTCGAAGCGGTCCCCCCACGGGAACCAGCGTCCATCCACGCCGCGCGCCGCCTTCTCCCACTCGAACTCGCTCGGCAGGCGCCACGGCAGGCCCGTGCGCTCGGACCACCAGACCCCATAGGCCCGCGCGCCCTCCCAGGAGACCATGACCACGGGATGCTCGGGCTCCCAGGCGTCACCATCGGCGTCCCGCCCGAGCACGAACCGGCCGTCGGCGTCCCGCTCCACCACCAGGGCGCCGGGGTGGTCGGGGTCCGCGGAGTTCTCGCGGGGGGCGTGCCACAGCGCCTCCTCCTCGCGCCCGCGGGCCACGAGGTCGTCCAGGAACGCGAGGTACTCGGCGTTGGTGACGGGGAACCGCTGGATGACGAAGCCGTCGCACCACATCCGCTTGCTCGCGTCGGCGTGGGCCTGCGGATCGCCGCCCGCCAGGTACCAGCCCGCGGGGACGTAGCGCTCCGTGGGGCCGACCGGCACGTCCAGCGGGATCGGGAACGCCTCGCCGGCGCTCGGCGGGTTCGCGTCCCAGCGCTGGAGCCGCCCGATCGACACCGGGTACCGCGCGGGTGGGTGGTCGGGATGACGCAGCACGCACAGGTAGCTGCCCATCGCGATCGGGTGGTCGACCAGCGGCGTCCGGCCCACGATCCCGAGCGGCGTCGTCACGAGCCGCCGGCGATGCGGCACGTAGCGGTGGAGCTCGATGTCGGCGCCGGGCGGATCGGTCACCACCGTGAGCGCGCCCTCGCCCGAGAGGTAGCGCAGGCCGTCGCGACGCACGGGGTGAAGCCCCGGGAGCGCGTCGAGCTGGGCGCGCAGCAGGGCCTCGGCGCGTGCCATGGCCCGCCGGTCGGAGGACGCCTCCGCCGCCAGGTGCTGCTGGCGGTGCCAGGACACCAGCGCGACCCGCGGCTCGGGGAGGTCGGGCGCCAGTCCCACCGCGTGCGCGAGCAGGCGCTCGTGCTCGACCTCCGCGAGATCGGCGGCACGGACCAGCTCCTCCGAGCGGTCCTCGAGCGACCAGAGGCCGTGCTTGTCCTCCTCCGACGCGTACCACGGGATCTCCCGCTTCCCGAGCTCGGCCTCGCGGTGCAGACCGGCCGCCTCCTCCCGCAGGGCCTCGGCCTCCTCGAGGTACCCAGCCGCGCGCTCCACCAGCTGCACGGCGCGCGCCTGCCGCAGCGAGCCGTCGAGCCAGCCGCCGAGCGCCTCCGCGAGCGCAGTGGCCGAGGGGTACCGATCTCTCGGCGCCCGAGCCATCGCGCGCTCGCAGATGTCGACCAGATCGGGCGGTAGCGGCGGTCCGGCCTCGGGAGCGACGAGGGAGGGATCCTCGAGCAGCGTGGACTCGTCGAGCAGCGGGAGGACGTCGACCGTGACGCCGTCGTCCCCCACCCCGCCGCCGCGCCAACCCACGGGGACGGGGGCTCGCGACCGGACCATCTGGAGCACGGCGGTCGCCGTGGGACCCACGTACGGCGGGCGGCCCGCGAGGATCTCGTACAGGATGGCGCCCAGGCCGTACACGTCCCCCGCGGGACCGAACGCACCGCCCGTGACCAGCTCGGGCGGGAGGTAGGCCGGGGTGCCGCTCGCGCCCATCCCGGGCGCGCTGCCCTCGAGCGCGAGCCCCCAGTCCACGACCAGCACCTCGCCGTGCTGACCGACCATCACGTTGTCCGGCTTCAGGTCGCGGTGGACGATGCCCTGCTCGTGCGCGTAGGCCAGGGTCTGGCAGGCCTGGCGCAGCGCACCCACCAGCCGTTCCAGCGTCCACCCACCGGTCGTGGGGGTCCAGCGCGCCCCGCTGACGGCGTGCAGCTCCCGGATCACGCGCGCGAGCGTCTGCCCGCGGACCTCCTGCATCACGAAGTACGGCCGGCCGTCGTCCAGCACGCCGATCGCGTGGATCGGCACCACGCCGGGGTGCTGCACGCGCGCGGTGAGCCTCGCCTCCTCACGGAAGCGGTCGTCGAGCTTGCCGTCGGTCGTCCGGACCGTCTTGAGCGCGACGCGTCGGTCCAGCGTGGGGTCGTGGACGCGCCACACCTCGCCCATGCCGCCGCGCCCGATCAGCTCGATCGGCTCGAAGTCCTCGGTCGGGAGCGAAGCGCTCGGCGGCCCCAGGTCCGCGGGGAGCAGGGTCTCGTCGCCCGACACCTCAGGCGACCGGTTCCGCGCGGCAGGAGTGCGTGAAGCCGCGCGTCACCCGGACCCGGACCGTGCTCCCGACGAGCGAGACGTCGCCCGGGAAGTTCACCATCGCGAAGCCGGGCGTCCGACCGCAGACCACGCCCTCGTCGTGCCGCGACGGGCCCTCGACGAGCACGTCCACCTCGGTGCCCTCGAGCGAGCGGTGCCACTCGGTGGACAGCTCGCGCTGCCGATCCTGGTACCGGAGGAGCCGCGCGCTGGCGACCTCCGGGGCCACCTCGCCGCGCTCCTGGAGCTTGAGGGCTGGCGTGCCGGGCCTCGGCGAGTACTTGAAGCTGAAGCTGCCGACGAAGCCGACCTCGTCCAGCAGCGACATCGTGTGCTCGAAGTCCTCGTCGGTCTCGCCGGGGAAGCCGACGATGACGTCGGTCGTCAGCACGATGTCGGGCCGGGCGCGCCGCAGCTCGTCCACCACCTTCAGGTAGTGCTCGCGCGTGTAGTAGCGCTTCATGCGCCGGAGCACGGCGTTGCTCCCGGACTGCACGGGCAGGTGCAGCTGCGGACAGAGCGCCTCGATCTCCGCGTGCGCACGCAGGACGTCGGGCCCCATGTCGCGCGGGTGGCTGGTGGTGTACCGGATGCGCTGCACGCCAGGGACCGCCGCCACCCGGTACAGCAGCTCGGCGAACGTGATCTCGCCCGGCGTCTTGAGCCCGTAGCTGTTCACGTTCTGCCCGATGAGCGTGATCTCGCGGGCGCCCGCGTCGACCATCGCCCGCACCTCGTCCACGATCTGTGCGTGGGGGCGGCTGGCCTCGGCGCCGCGCGTGCTCGGCACGATGCAGAAGGTGCACTTGTTGTCGCAGCCCTTCTGGATGGTGACGAACGCGCCGATGCCCGACGGCAACGGGTCGTTCTCCTGGACGAACGGGTACGCCTCGAGGTCGAGGAACTCCGTGTCCAGCACGCGCTGCTGCTCGGAGGCGCGCACCAGCTCGCGGACCTTGGGCACGCCGTCGGGCCCGAACACGAGATCCACGTCGCGGTACTTCTTGATCAGCTCGGCGCCGCGCTCCTGCGCCACGCAGCCCACGATGCCGACGCGCATGCCCGGGCGGGACCGCTTCATGCGGCGGTACTCCCCGAGCGTGCTGTGCATCTTGTCGACGGCCTTCTCGCGGACCGAGCACGTGTTCACGAGGACCAGATCGGCCTGCTCGGGATCGTCGGTCGCGGTCCAGCCGTCGAGCGCGAGCTGCGCCCGGATCTTGCCGGAGTCGACCTCGTTCATCTGGCAGCCGAGGGAGTGGACGAAGACCTTGCCCATCCCGCGGTCCTAACCTCAGACCGGTCGGCTCACCGGGATCCAGACCACCGTCCAGTCCACGACGTCGATGTCCTCGCGCTCGAGACCCACCTCGACCCGACGGATCTCGTCGATCCGCCGCAGCTGCTCGTTGCGGAGCGCCTCGATCTCGTCGGCCAGCTCGGCCTCCTTGTCGTAGATCTCGCGCTCGAGGTCCTTCAGGTCCTGCTCCGCGCGATCGAGCGCCGCGTCCGCCTTCATCGTGGCGCCGCGGCGCGAGGCGAGCGGCGTGAGGCTCCGCTTGCGGCCGAACAGCAGCCCGAGCAGCGTCTCGCCGGCGCCGACCACCTCGGTCGCCATCCGGGAGTCGCGGTCCGCCTTCTTCTGCGTCAGCGAGGCCTCGACCTTGGCGCGCTTGGCCTCGAGGCGCTCGACCTCCTTGCGCACCTTGCCCTCGAGCTTCGCGACCGCGTCGGCCGCCTTGTCCTCGAGCACCGCCCGAACCCTCGCCCTGAAGGCCTCCTCGCCCTCGCCCGTCGTCGAGCGCAGCTTGCAGCCGTCGTGCACCCACTGCTGCTCGGTCTCGCCGCGCAGGACCTCCTCGATCACGTCGCGCGCGAGCCGGTCACGGTCCTTCTTCGCCACGCCCTCGAGCGGCGCGTACACCCCGTCGCCGTCGCGCGACAGGTCGTCGTCCGCGCCCTCGGCAGGCTCCACCCACCCCGAGCCGATGGGGAAGCTCAGACGCAGCTCCTCGCGCTCGGCGACCACGGTGCGGCCCTCGTCGAACTTCAGCTTCAGCCGGCACAGCAGCGCCGGCTCCCACACCGTCGCCCCGTCCGTGCGGCGGTCGACCGCGCGCGGTGAGACGATCGCCGACCACCGCGGGGTGAACGCCACCGACGGATCGAGCCAGCGCGCCGGTAGGTCGCTCGCCGGAGGCGTCGGTGACAGCGCGATCGTCGGCTCGGCCGGAGCTGCGGGCCTCGGTGCCATCGCGGCCCCCGCCTCGCGACGCGGCAGGTCGGCGAGGGTCAGCGGCCCACCGAGCGGGGTGCGGCAGTTGCGCGTGACCAGCAGCTCCTCGCGCCCGGACCGTCGCACGAGGAAGGTCCGCTTGGGCAGATCCGCGAGCCACTGGCGCGCCTGCGCCGACGCGCCATCGCTCACCTTCTCCCGATCCTGCGGCGTCGCGAGGCGCCCCACGAACCAGGTGGCCGCGTTGCTGAGCAAGGCGTAGTCGAGGTCGACGGGGTTCTGGGTCGCCGACACCAGCGCGACGCCGACCGACCGCCCCTGCTTCGCCAGCTGCATGAGCGGGCGCTTCGTCACCGGGTCCCGCGGCGCGGGCGGGCAGTACCCCCAGGCCTCGTCCAGCACCACGCCGAGGCGCGGCCGCTCCGAGCCCGGCTGCCGCCGCGACCACGTCGCCACGCGCGAGAGCACCATGCCCGCCGCCAGGCTGCGGAGCGTGTCGTCGAGGTGCGCGAGGTAGACCACCGTGAGCGAGGGGCGCGCCACCCACTCGTCGGGATCGAGGGGGCGGCCCTCGGCGAACCCCGCCAGCTGCGGCGAGGCGAGCCACCCGTTGAGCTCGATGGCGAGCTTCATCCGGTCCGCCCGCGGCATGACCGTGTCCACCGGGAACGCGCCGATCCGCGGGAACGGCGGGTCCACCAGCCGCACCACGAGGTCGTGCAGCCCGATGGGCTCCCCCGCTCGCCAGGCGGCGTCCAGCACGCCGGTCACGAGCAGCTGCGGCGGGTCCATCGGACCACCCTTCGCGCCGGTCAGCGACAACACCCCGCGCGCCACGTCGCCGAGCGCCTGGGTGAAGCCCTCGACGTCGTCGGGGTCCGGGGGTGACGACAGCGTCGACAGCAGGCTGATCGCGTCGCCGGCGCGCGAGCCGGGGGCGATCAGGTTCGTCGGCACCTCCTGCCCGAGGGGGCCGAGGAGCAACCGGGCCAGATCGCCCTTGGGGTCGATCGCGACGACGGAGACGCCCGCCCCCACCATCTCCTCGACCAGGTCCACGACGAGCCCGGTCTTGCCGCTCCCGGTCGAGCCGAAGACGACCGTGTGGCGCGTCAGATCCGCGGCGTCGAACACCGGATCGGCATGACCGGCAGGAGCCTTCCCGAGATCCATCAGTCGACGTCTTCTTCCCAGGGGGGGATCACGTCGATCACGACCTCGGCGACGCCGCCGCGGTCCGGAGAGCGCCAGTCGTCCACCTCGTCGACGTACTTCTTGGCCACCTTCTGCAGGAAGACCTCGAGCTGCTGCGGGCGAACGCCATCCTCCACCACCGCCACGAAGGTCAGCCCCGTCTTCACGAGCGACCGCCACCCGAGCAACCCGTCCGGCGTCTTCTGGGTGCCGCGAGCGTCGACCTCACCGTCCATCAGATCCTGGACCAGCTCGGCGATGCGCGCGTAGATCGACTCATCGAGCTCACCCGGCGGGGGATCCCCGTAGACCGGGTCGTCCGCCTCGTCGTCGACGATGATGTACAGGGCCTTCAGCATCCGGGCGTCTCTCCGCCCCGCGGGCATACCAGACTCACGCGACGAAGCGCAACCCGACCCGCCCACACCTCAGCGACAGGTGTCGCCGTCGGCGAAGCACTCGTACGTGCGCGGCTCGACGTTGCTCAACACCACCGTCCGGCGAGACCGCGAGTTGTCGATGGCGACGACGGTGCATTCGGTCGCTGCCTCCGAGATCTCCACGCGGTCCGTGCCCGAGCCGGACCCCTGGTCGCAGCGGACGGTCATCTTGCGGGTGTCGGGCATCAGGGAGACGAAGACGAGCCCGGTCGACGCCACGGGCGCGGGCTCGGCGGGGACCGGCTCGACGGGCGCGGGCTCGGCCGGGACGGGCTCGGTGGGTGCGGGCTCCACCGGCTGGGGCTGCTCCACGGGCTGGGGCGGCTCCACGGGCTGCGGTGGCGGCGTGGGGATGTCGACCAGATCGGGTCCCGTCCCGCGCGGCGCCGCGAAGGGTCCAGCCCCCGTCAACCACACGACGAACACGCTCCCCACGAGCACGACCACGACGAAGGTCGTGATGCCGACGAGTCCGAGCGCCGCGAGCCCCGCGACCATGCCGATCGCACTGCTCCCCTCCTCCTCGGGCTCGGGCTGCGCGCGCGGCGCGGGCGGCGGGGTCGAGACCCTCGGCGCCGGAGCGCGGGCGGCCGGCGGGGATGCCGAGGGCTGGGACGGCGCGGCGCTGGCGCGTGCCTTGGGTGCGGGGCGCGGCGGGCGCGAGTTCGGGCCGGGCGGAGGTGGAGGCGGCGCGATCACCGTCTCGTCCTCGAACAGGTTCGGCGCTCGCGCTGAGACCGTCGGGTCCTCGGACTCCGGATCGAGCGCGGGCTGCGGCCGGACACCCGAGGCGAGCCCGCCGGACGCCAGGTTTGGACGGATCTTCTCCGTCGGCCCACCGAGCTGGGTGTCCGTCGGCTCGTCCAGCCAGTCCATCCCCGACGGAGGCAGCGAGCGGCCCCGACCACCGCCGGTCGACGGCGCCCGGCGCAGCTCCCCCGTCTCGTTCAGCGAGGCGAGCGTGGCCTCCTTGAGGGCGCTCCAGCGCGCGTCGTCGTGACCCGAGGACGTCGTGTACTCGGCGGACTCGGGACCGTCCTCGTACGCCTGGAAGAGCTCGGTCTGGACGCCGGTGGTCTCCTCCTCGCGAAGGCCGATCTCCGCCGCCTGCGACGGCGCGTCCTCGGCGATGACCTGCCCGATCAGCGTCCCCGCCTCCTGGCCCTGCTCGTGCTGCGCGCGCACCGCGTCGATCAGGGTGAGCACGTGCTGCCCGGCCCAGTCCTCGATCGTGGGCTCGGCGCTCCGGCGCGCCATCCCGCGCAGCTGGATCACGAGATCCGCCGCCGACGGCCGATCGGACTCGTCGAAGGCCAGCATCTTGCGCAGGACGTCCTCGAGCTCCTCCGCGAGGTCGGGCGGGGTCACGGGGCGCTTGCCGAACAACGACGCGAGGCGATCCGTGATGAAGCGGTCCTGCTCGGACTGCCGGAGCTTCGCCTTGCCGAGCTTCTCGAGCGCGAGCACCTCGTACAGCGTGCTGCCGAGGGAGTAGATGTCGGAGGCGGGCGACTCGGGCTCGAAGAACAGCCGCTCGGGCGGCATGTACTCGAGCGAGCCGAAGGACAGCTCGGCGGTCTTGGCCTCGCGCGAGTCGAACTCCGCGCGCGCCACACCGAAGTCGAGCACCTTCACCGTGCCGTGCGAGTCCACCATGAGGTTCGACGGCTTGATGTCCCGGTGGATGACGCGCAGCGGCTTCTCGCCGGCGTAGGGGGGGCGGTTGTACGCAGCGTCGAGCGCGCTCGCGCAGGCGGCCCCGATCTCCATGACCACGGGCATCGGCACCTGCGTCCCGAGGGCGGCGCAGCGGTCCACCAGCGAGCGCGTGTCGATGGCCTCGAGGTACTCCATGATGACGGCGGAGCGCCCGTCGATCGTGGTGAGGTCCAGCACCTCCACGATGTTGCGGTGGCGCAGCCAGCCGAGGAGGCGGGCCTCGTCGCGCATCCGGGACGCGATCTCCGCGTTCTCGGACCACCGCTTGTGGAGCAGCTTGACCGCCACGAGGCGCGAGAAGCCGTCCGCGTGGATCACCTTGGTGAGGAACACGCTCCCGAAGCCACCGGAGGCAATCTCGCGGAGGAACTGGAACTTCCGGGTGGTGTCGCGCGTCGTCGTCATGGCCTCGGGCCGGCTCGCATGGGGGGGTCCCGGAGCATTCTGCCACGGGCCGCGGTCCCGTCGTCGCCGCCCGCGACGCGATCGACTGTATACTCTGCGCCGACGACGTGAGGACTCATGCGCACGGCAACGGCGGTCGTCCTGGCTGCCTCCACGCTGACCGGATGTTGGAAGGACGACTACGCGGAGATCCCGCCGGACGTCCTGCAGTTCCAGCCGCCGGTCGAGGCGCCCGCGGGCTGGCTGATCCAGCCGTTCGACGTGAACCTCGAGTGCCCTGACGGGGAGCAGACCAGGTTCTACCTGCTCTATCCCACCGCCGCAGTCGGAGGACCGCCGATGGCCGCCGCCCTGATGCTGCACGGCGGCTCCTTCGACTACGTCTACGCCCCGGACCCCGTGCAGCCGCTCGAGGGCTCGCACTACGCCACGCCCAGCCGCCTGACCCGGCAGTATGCGGTGCACCAGATCTTCGCGTCCCTCGGGATGTACCCGGAGCCGGTCGAGGGGCGCGCCGACGCCGGCCTGCTGCCCACCGCGCTCGCCGAGCGGGACGTGGCGGTCCTGATGCCCGGGAACTGCTGGGGCGATCTGTGGGCCAGCAAGCTCGGTTCCGCCGAGAACGTGTTCATCGACGACTTCTTCTTCCGCCAGGGGCGCGCGGCCGCGGAGTGGGGTTGGCGCTTCCTGATCGATCCCGCGTTCGCCGACGTGTTCGACGTCGAGCTGCCGATCGAGGTCGACCCCGCGCAGACCTACGCGATCGGCCTGTCCGAGGGTGGTCGGGGCGTCGCGGAGCTGCTGTCCATCGACAACGACGAGGACGGCAACCCCGACTACTCCCCCGCGGGCGTCCTCGTGGACTCGCCGCCCGACGACCTGAGCGTGTTCCTCGACGACGCCGGGCTGTACGCCTCGGTGGTCGAGGGCCTGTACCGGATGTACCCGGAGGGCGAGAGCGACACGCTGCGCGGCTCGATGTACGCCGCTCCCCTGCCTCCGCGCGTGGGGTACGTCTACTCCTCGGACGACACCGACTGGCCGCCCGAGGTGCACGCCCGCGCGGCGCAGCGGATCGAGGACGCGGGCGGCTGGGTCCACATCTCGGGCCTCCCCCAGAGCGGCGTGCTCAACGGTGGCACCGATCTCGCGCTGGCCCGCGACGCCGTCGACTACCTCCTCACCGGGAATGTCCCGGCGCGCCGTTGACGAAGGCGGGAACAGGCAATACCCGGCTGGACCCGCACGTGGGGCCTGACGCGCGGGTGCCCGGACGGAGGGGCGGAGGCGTGGCGCGATGACGGACCGGGTGACCGACAGCCTGGGGCGCAGCTGGGAGCGTGGCGCGCCCCTCGGCCGTGGCACGTGGGGCCGGTCGTACGAGATCCGGGCGGTCGGCGACGGCGGTCGCGAGGCGGTCCTGAAGGTCCCGCTGCGGCGCGAGGACTTCGCGGCGGACGTGGCGGTGCCCGACGAGCTCGTGAACGCCTGTGCCGCCATCGCCCGCGAGCAGATCGACCAGCTGCAGGAGGCGGTCGCGCAGCCGGCTGCGCCCCACACGATCGGACCGCCGCGGCTCGAGGCGACCGTCGATCTGGGGGAGGGTCGGGTCGGCCTGATCCTGCCGCGGTACGCGACCCTCGCGAGGCGCATGTCCTCGGGGCTGCCGCACGCCGAGGTCCTCAAGCTGGTGCACCGGGTCGCCGGGTCGCTGACGGCGACGCACCGCGCGCACGGCAACCTCCGGCCGTCCAACGTGCTGTTCGGCGAGCGGGGCGAGGTGCACCTCGCGGATCCCGCCACGCCGACGCTGACGCGCCACCTCGCCGCCCTGGCCGAGCACGCGAACGCCCATGCCTGGCTCCCGCCCGAGGCCCGCGCAGGGGCCCGCGTGCCCGCGCCGCGCCTCGACACCTGGGCCCTGACGCAGCTGCTGTGGGTCTCCCTGATGGAGCAGGCCGCGGCGGACGGCGTGGACAAGCTCGAGGTCGCCTCCGCGCGCGATCGGGCGCACGCCCGCTTCGGCACCGAGGGCAGCAACCCGAGGTTCCGCGGCCGGGTGGCGGAGCGCGAGGGAGCGCTGCTCTCCCGCGGCCTGTCGCACGACGCCGAGCCCAGCCCGCCGTACCGGTTCGACACCTGCCGCGAGCTCGCGGACCGCGTCTCGGAGGTGATGGCCCTGATCCGCCCCAAGGTCGTCGACGTGGGTCGGCTGCTGCCCCCGTCCTCCGCACCCGACGGCGTGTTCGTCGGCGACGGCCCCGTCACCTTCTCGGTCACGGTGGGTGGGACGCCGGGCGTGACCGACCCCGACGACCTCGTGTGCGGGCTGCACCTCGTGGACCTGGACGGTCCGGGGGACGGGCGCGTCCCGGTGGAGGACGCGGCGGTCGACGTGCAGGTCCACCCGTCGGGCCGCCTGCGGTTCGCGCTGACGCTCGGCGGCATCCGCCCGGGCCGGTACCGCCTGCGCGTCGCGTTCGCGGTGAAGGACTCCGGGGACGAGCCACAGGTCGCGCTGGGCGAGTTCCAGGTGCGCCCACCTCCCGGGTACGTCCCCCCTCCGACGGAGCCCTCGGCGCCCTCCGCGATCCCCTTCCCCGGCGCCCGGCGACCCGCCTCCGGGGTCCCGTCGAGCGCTGGTTTCCCGTCCGATCCGGGCGAAGAGCGGCTCACGGACCCCGGCGAGTTCGAGGATCGAGCATCGGACCCGGCTTCGTTCCCGGGCGACCCCTCCTCGATCGGACGCGATCCCTCCTCGGTCGGCCTGGACGACACCCCCGCGACCGCCCAGGAGGCGGAGGCGCCACGGGTGGTGCACGCGTTCCCGCGCCCGGTGGCGCCGCCGACCGAGCCCGACCCGGAGCCCACGCCTCCTCCGCGGCCCGCGCCCGTCGCCGCTCCGCGGCCGCAGCCCGCGCTGCGCGCCCTGCCCGACATCCCCGAGGACGAGGGTCTGGACACCGAGGAGCTGCTGGCAGACACCGACGACGCAGCGCCGGTCGCGCCCCTGCCCAAGCCGCCCACCTCCCCCTCCCCGCACGTCTCCCTGCCCCCGCCACCACCGATGTTGGCGGACGCGGTCCACGCCCCGGCGGCCGGCGACCCGCCCTCGGACGTCGTCGGCTTCGGGGACGAGCTCCCCGGGTACGGCGAGGGAGCCGAGATCGGTGGTCGGACCAGCGGTATGCCGGCACCGCTCGCAGCTGCGTTGGAGATCCTGCGCCGGGATCGCTATCTGAGCCTGGGCGTGGCGGTGGCCGCCAGCCTGCTGCTCGTCCTGTCCCTGACCTTGTTGCTGAAGGCCTGCTGACCCGGAGTCCACCGTGAACGTCCGCTACTCCAACGAACCCATCGACACCGCGTCCTGCGACCTGCTCGTGGTGGGTGTGGGTCCCTCGGCCTTCGGCGACGGTGCCGCATCCGGCCCGATCGCCCAGCTGGACGCGAAGTTCGGCGGGCGCCTCCTCCCCGAGCTCCGTCAGCGCCGCTTCAAGGGTGGTGAGGGCTCGGCGCTCGTCATCCCGACCATGGATCGGATCGCCGCACGCGAGCTGCTGGTCGTCGGGATCGGTGACGGGAGCTGGTCGGCGCTCCGGGTGGCCGCGGGCAAGGCGGGCCGCGAGGCGCGCTCGCTGCACGCCCAGTCGGTGACGGTGTCGCTCCCCGGGTTGGACAGCGCCACCGCGAACCGCGTGGTCGAGGCGATGGTCGCCGGGAACTACCAGTGGCAGGCGTACAAGCCCGAGGAGGAGCGCAGCCCGCTCGCGTCGGACTGGACGCTGCTCGGCGTGGACGCGCCCGGGAACGCCTCCGAGGCGCAGGTCCGCGCGAAGTGGCAGGCCTGGGCCCGCGACCTCGTGAACGCGCCGGCCGCCGACATCTACCCCGAGTCGCTCGCCGCCAGGGCGCGTGAGCTCGCGGCCCTCCCCGGCGTGACCGTCGAGGTGTGGGACGCGGCGCGCTGCAAGGCCGAGGGCATGGTCGGGATCACCGCCGTCGGCCAGGGCTCCACCCGGCCGCCGGTCATGATCCACGTGTCGTACCGCGCGAAGGACGCGAAGGACCACGTCGCCCTCGTGGGCAAGGGCGTGACGTTCGACAGCGGCGGCCTGTCGATCAAGCCGAGCGACGCGATGATCACGATGCGCTGCGACATGGGCGGCTCGGCCACCATGCTCGCCACCACCGGCATCGTGGCCGAGCTCGGCCTGGCCGTCGACCTCGACACCTTCGTCGGGGCCGCCGAGAACATGGTGTCGGGCGACTCGTACAAGCTCGGCGACATCCTCCGGTACAACAACGGCGTCACGGTCGAGATCCACAACACCGACGCGGAAGGCCGCCTGGTGCTGGCGGACTGCCTCATCGAGGCCAGCAAGATCCCGACCGTGACCACGATCCTCGACGCCGCGACCCTCACCGGCGCCTGCGTCGTGGCGCTCGGCGACGACTTCACGGGGCTGTTCACCGACGACGACGCGCTCGCGAACGAGCTGCTCGACGCCGCGAAGACCGACGGCGAGGGCCTGTGGCGCATGCCGCTCTACGCTCCATACAAGGAGATGCTCAAGAGCGACCACGCCCAGATCAAGAACGTCGGCAGCCGCGCCGCCGGGGCCACCACGGCCGCCCTCTTCCTGCAGCACTTCGTCAAGGACAAGCGCTGGGCGCACCTCGACATCGCGGGCCCCGCCTTCATGGACAAGGGCAACAGCCGGTACGCCGCGGGGGGAACGGGCGAGATGGTCCGTAGCCTCGCGACCTTCCTGGCGCGCCGGGCGGGCTGATGGCGCGCGGCCGGTCTGGCTCCGGTCAGCGGTCCGGCCGGAGCAAGCCCAGCAACCCCTACCGCAAGCCCGACCGGTTCACGCAGCAGGCCAAGGACGAGGGCTACGCGGCCCGGTCCGTCTACAAGCTCACCGAGATCCAGAAGCGGTTCCGGGTGCTCGCGCAGAACCAGCGCGTCGTGGACCTGGGCTGCTCACCGGGCTCCTGGCTGGCCTACGTCGCGCAGGTCGTGGGCGGCCGCGGCCTCGTGGTGGGCGTCGACATCAACGAGCCCAAGGTGCAGCCCGGGCCGATCCTCGTGAAGAGCGTGCTCGAGGTGACCCCCGACGAGCTCCTCGAGGCGCTCGGCGGCGAGCGAGCGCACGTCGTGCTGTCGGACATGGCGCCGCTCACGACCGGCAACACCGACGCCGATCACTACGCGCAGATCGAGCTCGCCACGCGCGCCCTCGATCTGGCCACCGCCATCCTCGCTCCCGGCGGCGCCTTCGTGTGCAAGGTGTTCGACGGCGAGGACGCCCACGCGTTCGTCCAGCGTGTGCGGGCCTCGTTCGCCGAGACCAAGCGCGTCCGGCCCGAGGCGGTCCGCCAGAACAGCCGCGAGTTCTTCGTCGTGGGCAAGGGGTTCACCGGGCCGAGCGAGCGGGTCGGGGCCGAGGGATGACCCCGCAGCCGGGCGCGTCGTTCGGCCGCTACGCGCTGATCCGACCGCTCGGACAGGGCGGCATGGGCGAGGTCTGGGAGGCCGAGCTCCGCGGCCCCGAGGGCTTCCGCCGCCGGGTGGCGCTCAAGCTCCTGCGCGAGCGGAGCCAGGACGGATCACGGCGGCTGGTGCAGGAGGCCCGCCTCGGCGCGCTGATCGCCCACCCGAACGTCGTCGCCACCTACGACCTCGGCCAGGCGGAGGGCTGCTGGTACGTCGCGATGGAGCTGGTGCGCGGCCCCTCGCTGTCCTCGATGGCGGCTCGTCCGCAACCGCCCCAGACCGTCCTGGACGTCGGGCTGCAGGTGCTCGCGGGGCTGCGTCACATCCACGCCCTCACCGTCGACGGGCGTCCCGCCGGGCTGCTGCACCGCGACATCAAGCCGGGGAACCTGCTCCTCGACCCGAGCGGCCTGGTCAAGATCGCGGACCTGGGCATCGCGCGCTTCGCCTCCCAACCGGACGAGCCGGTGGGGACCCCGGGATACGCACCACCCGAGCAGCTCGACGCGCGCGAGGACCTCCGCTCGGACCTGTTCGCGCTCGGCGTCGTCCTGCACCAGCTGGCGCTCGGCGAGGCGCCCTTCGGCCGCGGGCTCTCGTCGTTGCCGAAGCTGCTGCGCGCCGACGAGATCGTGCGCGCACCGGCGTTCGGGGCGCGGCTCGACGCGCTGCTGCCGGGCCTCGGGGCCTTCCTCTCCCGGGCATTGCGCGCCGACCCCGACGCTCGCTGGCCCGACGCCGAGGCGATGGCCGATGCCCTGCGCCAGCTCCAACGCGGACTCCCGGCGACGGCGGCCCCCGCGCCGCGCCCGCTCGCCCAGGCCGAGGTCCCCAGCAGCGAGCTGCCTACGCTCCCCCTGTCGCAGCCCTCGCGGCCATCGCTGGTGGGACGGGGACGGGAAGTGGCGGATCTGCTCGCCAGGCTCGAGCAGCACGCCGTCGTCACCCTCGTCGGCCCGGGCGGGATGGGCAAGACCCGGGTGGCGCGCGCCGCGCTCGAGCGTCTGCGCCAGCCGTCGATCTTCGTCGACCTCACCGAGGCGCTGAGCCCCGAGGGCGTGGCGTCCGCGCTGGCGCGCGCGCTGGACCTGCCCCTCGTCGAGCAGGACATCCAGGCGCAGCTCGGAGCCGCCCTCGCCGCCCGCAGCGCGTCCGTGTGGGTGCTCGACAACGCCGAGCAGGTCGCGCCGCTCGTCGCCCAGCTGGTGGCCCGTTGGCGGGACGACGCCCCCGAAGCGCGCTTCCTGATCACGAGCCGGATCCCCCTCGGCCTGCGCGACGAGGCCGTGGTGCCGCTCGGGCCGCTCGATCTGGAGGACGGCGTCGCCCTGTTCGCCCGACGCGCCCCGGTGACGCTGAGCCCGGCGCAGCTCGAGCAGGTGCGCGCCCTGGTCCCCGCGCTCGACGGCATGCCCCTGGCCATCGAGCTGGCGGCTGCGCGCACGCGCCTGCTCTCGGTCGAGCAGATCGCCCAGCGCCTGCAGGACCGCTTCAAGCTGCTCTCGGCGCGCGACGACCAGCTCTCGGAGCGGCACCGGAGCCTGCTCGCCTCCCTGGACGGCACCTGGGAGGTGCTCCCGAGAGACGCTCGCGCCACGCTGGAGGCGCTGGCCGTGTTCTCCGGTGGCGTCACGCTGCGCGCGGCGGAGCGGATGTTGCCGTCCGGCGAGGACGACCCGTGGGCGATCGACCGCCTCGAGGAGCTCGCCTCCCACGGCCTGCTCCATCGGCGCGAGGACCGGTTCCACCTGCTGGTGTCCATCCAGGACCACGCCACCCGCAAGACGCACCCCCAGGTCCGGCGACGCCTGGAGGAGCTGCACGTCTCCACCTTCGCTTCCCTCCCCTCCGAGACCCCGCTCCGGGACCTGATCGAGGACCTCGACAACCTCGTGGTCGCCACGCGCCGGGCGATCGATCAGGGTCGCGGGAGGGAGGCCTGCGACCTCGCGTGGCTGGTGTGGCGCGTGGTCGAGGCGCGCGGGCCCACCGAGGTCGGGCTCCAGCTCCTGTCGTCGGCGGCGGAGATCGCTCCCCCCGAGCGGCGCCTGGACGCGCTGGTGGCCCGCGCGGGCGCGACGCTGCACCTGGCGCGCAGCGAAGGCCTCCAGGAGGCGGTCGACGCCGTCCTGACGCACCCCGACGCCCGCGAGGTCGATCGGTGCTTCTTCCGGGCGCGGGTGGCGCTGCACCGCCACAAGAGCGTGGAGGCGGCCGCGCTGTTCGAGCGGACGGTCGCGCTCGCGGACGAGGCAGGGGACGCCCGGGTCGGCGTGCTCGCGCGTCTGGCTCTCTCGGGTCTCTGGCTGCTCGAGAACCGCCCCGAGTGCATCGACCTGGTCCGTACCGCTCCCCCGGGCGCCACACCGACCCAGCGCAAGCTGCTCCTGGCCTCGTCCGTCCGCAACCGGGCACACCTCGGGTACGCGGTCGAGGACTGGGAGGTCGAGGAGCTGCGCGAGGTCCCGCGGACCTCCGAGCACCTCCCCACCGTGCTGACGGTCCTCCAAGCGCTCCACATCGCCGCCATCCACGCCGAACGCCACGACGAGGCGCTGGAGGTCGCTCGGCGGGTGGATCGGCTGGCGGGGACGCTCGGGCTGCTGCGCAGCGTCGGCAAGTGCGCGTACAACCTCTCCGTCCAGCTGCTGGAGCACGGCCTGCCCGAGGAGACGCTGGAGGCGCTCGACCGCGCGGAGGCCGGCTATCGACGGTCGGGGCAGCTGACGGACGCCGCGTCCTGCAACACGATGCGCGCGCGTGCCTTCGTGGTGCTCGATCGGCTCGACGAGGCCGAAGCCGCCATCCGAGCCGCCATCCGCCACAACTTCCCCGACGGGTACTGGCGGGGCATCCCCTACGCCCAGCTCGCCGAGGTGTTGTTCGAGCAGGGACGTCGCGAGGAGGCCCGTGAGGTGATCCGGGAGGCGACACCGCTCCTGATGGGCCAGATGTGGTACCGCGTGAACGGGATGATGGCCGAGATGGCGGCGCTCGACGGCCGGGTCGAGGAGGTCCGCGCCTGGCTCGACGGCGCAGAGCCCGATCGCCACGACCGGCTCACGCGGATCCGCCGGCACGCGCTCGGCGCCTGGCTCGCCCGACGCGAGGGGGACACCACCCGAGTCGAGGCGGACCTGGCGGCGCTCGACGCCCTGGTCCGGCCACGCACCGAGGGCGCGAGGGTCGGCCCTCGCCTCGGCCTGATCTGAATCGACTCGCGGTCACGGCGCGTGAGGGCGGAAAAGGCGCTTGCGCCCCGCTCTCGCGCGGGGTGACCGTGAGGAGATTCTCTGCCAAGGCCCGCGACTGCGGGCCGCGGAGGCCGAGAATCGGCCGGAGCAACCAGAATCAGCCTTCGGGCGCGATGGCGGCGTCGATGCGGGCCCAGACGTCCTCGCGTCCGGCCTTCGTCACCGAGCTGAAGCCGATGGGCTGGTCGGGCGGGAGGCGGAACTCGCGCCTGAGGGCGGCGAGCTGCTTCTGCGCCTGCTGCTTGGACAGCTTGTCCACCTTGGTGGCCACCACGAGCGACGGGATGCCGGCCTCCGTCAGCGCGAACAGCAGGCCGCCGTCCATCTCCTGCGGGTCGCGTCGCACGTCCACGAGCACCACGACGAGCTTCAGCGCCTCCCGATCGCCGAGGTACCCCTCGATCATCGGCTTCCAGGCGGCCCGAACGGCCTCGGGGACCTTCGCGAAGCCGTAGCCGGGCAGGTCGGCGAACACCACGTCCCGACCACGCTCCTCGCCCGCCCCCTCGACGCGGAACAGGTTCACGAGCTGCGTGCGCCCCGGCGTGTGGCTGACCCGCGCCAGCTGCTTGCGGCTCAGGAGCGTGTTCAGCGCGGAGCTCTTGCCCACGTTCGAGCGGCCGGCGAACGCCACCTCCGGCAGGCCCGTCTCCGGGGGGGACTCGGGGAAGCTGCCCAGGAACTCGACCTGACCGACACCGCGCATGCCGACCGGCTATCCTGTCGCGTGAGCCGCGACCGCACGTGAGCAACCCGACCCACATCGGCTGGAAGGCCCGGCCCGGCATCGTCGAGCGCGTCGCCCCCGACCAGCGCATCTGGTTCGTGAGCGACCTGCACATCGGCGATGCCACGCCCCACGACGTGTTCTTCGGCAAGGATCGGCACCTGATGGCGCTCGTGGAGCGCGTCGAGCGCGAGCGCGCCCTGCTCGTCATCGTCGGCGACGCGATCGACTTCCACCAGGCGTGGTCGTTCACCCGCGTGCTCCGCGCGCACCAGGAGCTGTTCAGCGCGATGTCACGCCTCGCGCGCGAGGGGCGGCTGATCTACGTGATCGGCAACCACGACTACGAGATCAACCTGTTCTCCGAGATCCTCCACTTCCGGGTCTGCGACGAGCTGCACGTCGGCGACCGGATGCTGGTGGTCCACGGCTGGCAGTTCGACCCCTACCTCAAGGACGCCGTCCAGCACGGCCACTCCTGGTCGACCACCATCCACCACGCGATGGAGCGGTACCTCGACACCTGGCTGCGCATCCCGCTCGGCGAGTTCTACACGCGCCCCAACCGCCTGCTGTTCTGGCTGGCGCACAAGGTCGCGATGGTCGCCAACGCCTACGCCTCGGGGATGGCGAGGATCGGCCTGACCCGCTCGGCCGAGAACCTCAACCACTACCTGACCTACTGGGCGCGCTCCAACATGGGCGACCCGATGGGCATCTTCCGCCCCGCCTGCCAGCTCCTCCGGGAGGGCCGGTGGGACACGGTGGTCTGCGGCCACTCCCACCTGCCGGGCGTGGTCTCGGTCAAGGGCGGGACGTACGCGAACACCGGCTCGTGGACCTTCGGCAGCTCGCAGTACCTCGTCTGGGACGGCGGCTCCTTCGTCTGTCGCGACTGGATCACGGGCACGCCCTACGGCGGGGAGCTGTACGAGCCGCTCCTGGACGGCGTGGTCTACGAGAAGGACTTCTGGCAGTGGTGGCGCGAGAACTACATGGGGCTCGGCCGCTTCCGCGAGGGCGAGGAGCGCCGCGGCCGCCTGCGCCACTGGGAGAGCTACGTCCGCGACTACCAGCACATGTCGCAGCTCCAGCCGCTGCGCGTCGATCCCCTGCCCCGCGAGATCACGGAGGACGTTGCTGGGGTGCCGGCGAGCGATGCATCGGAGGAGGCGCACCCCTGAGGGGACGGGATACTCGGACCGGCTGGAGTCTCGATGTCCGACCCGGTCCTGCTGCCGACCCGCGGTACCGTCGTCTTCCCCGGCGCCCTCCGCATCCTCGCGTGTGGCCGCGAGAGCTCGATCCGCGCCGTCCAGCGGCACCTCGAGGAGGGCGCGCCGCTGGTGCTCGTGCCCCAGCTCGATCCCGACGAGGACGATCCGCTCACGGCCCGCCTGTCCCGCTGCGGCGTCCGGGGCCGTGTGCTCCGGAGCACGCGCCTGCCCGACGGCAGCCTCCGCCTGCTGGTCGAGGGTCACGAGCGCATCCGCACGCGCGGCGCCGCACGACTGACCGACGGGGCGACCACGATCCCCGTCGACGAGCGCCCGACGAGCGTGAGGGACCCGGTCCGCTGCCGCGCGCTGGCCCAGGAGATCGCCGTCCGGTACCAGGAGTACGCCCAGGCGACGGGGCTGCAGGCGCAGGAGCACCAGGTGCTGGCGCCGGGCGCCGACGACCCGGAGGGGCTCGCGGACCAGATCTTCGCGACCACCGATCTGCCGCTCGACGAGCAGATCGCCGCCCTCGAGCTGCCGCTGCTCGACCACCGTCTGGAGAAGGCGATCGGCCACCTGATCGTCCAGATCGCGCGGCACACCATCCACGCCGAGGTGAACGCTCGCGTGCAGCGCGCGATGGACGACAGCCAGCGCGAGTACCACCTCAAGGAGCAGCTCAAGGCCATCCGCGCCGAGCTCGGGGAGGCCTGGGGCAGCGAGGCGGATGCGGACCGCTTCCTCGATCGCATCGAGATGGCCGACATGCCGGAGGAGGTCGCGGAGGAGGCCGTCCGCGAGACCGAGCGCCTGCGCCGCATCCACACCGACAGCGCGGAGTACACGCTGCTCCGCACCTGGCTGGAGACGGTCTGCGACCTCCCGTGGGGGATCTCGACGCCCGACCCCAGCTCGCTCGGGCGGGCGCAGAAGGTGCTCGACCGCGACCACCACGGCCTCGAGAAGGCCAAGGAGCGGATCCTCGAGTTCCTGGCCGTCCGTCGGCTCGAGCCCGAGTCCAAGGGCCCGATCCTGTGCTTCGTGGGGCCGCCGGGCGTCGGCAAGACCAGCCTCGGCCAGTCGATCGCGGAGGCGCTCGGTCGTCGGTACGCTCGGATCGCGCTCGGCGGGACCAAGGACGAGACCGAGATCCGCGGCCACCGCCGGACGTACGTGGGCGCGCTGCCCGGACGCATCGTGCGCGGGCTGGTCCGTGCCGGATCCCGCAACCCGGTGATCCTGCTCGACGAGCTGGACAAGGTCGGCAACGACTTCCGCGGCGACCCGGCGTCCGCCTTGCTCGAAGTGCTCGACCCCGAGCAGAACCACAGCTTCACCGACCACTACCTCGACCTGCCCTTCGATCTGTCGCAGGTGCTGTTCGTCGGGACCGCCAACGTGGTCGACACGATCCCGGCCGCGCTGCTCGACCGCCTCGAGCTGGTCGAGATCCCCGGGTACATCGAGGAAGACAAGATCCGCATCGCGCGCCGGCACCTGCTGCCCAAGCTCGCGAAGGACCACGGTCTGATGCAGGGCAACAAGCGGCGCATCCAGGTCGATCCGGAGGCGCTGTCGCGGATCGTCCGGGAATACACGCGGGAGGCGGGTGTGCGCGAGCTCGAGCGGCAGCTCGCCTCCTTGCACCGGAAGATCGCGCGGAAGGTGGTGGACGGCGAAGCGGAGGACGTGCGCGTGAAGGCGGCGGACGTGCCCGTGCTGCTCGGACCACCGCGGTACTTCCGGGAGCTCGCGGAGCTCGACTCGGATCCCGGTGTCGTGACCGGCGTCGCGTGGACGCCGACGGGCGGTGACCTGCTGTTCGTCGAGGCGATCCGGATGCCGTCGAGCTCGGGCAAGCCGAGCCTCAAGCTGACGGGCAGCCTGGGCGACGTCATGAAGGAGTCGGCGGAGGCAGCGCTGTCCTGGCTACGGGCCAACGCGGCGACGCTCGGGCTCGCGCCGGAGGCGTTCGACGCCGAGCTGCACCTGCACGTCCCCGCCGGCGCCATCCCCAAGGACGGCCCCTCGGCCGGGGTGACGGCGGTGACGGCGATGGCCTCGCTGCTGCTCCAGCGCCCGGTGCGCGAGGGGCTGGCGATGACCGGCGAGATCACGCTGCGCGGCAAGGTGCTGCCGGTGGGTGGCATCAAGGAGAAGGCGCTCGCGGCCCGCCGCGCCGGGCTGAAGACGTTCCTGCTGCCCACCCTCAACCGCAACGATCTGGACGACATCCCCGAGGAGCTCCGGAAGGATCTCGACTTCGTGTTCGTGGACCGGGTGGAGGAGGTGCTGGAGCTGGCGCTCGGCGTGCCCCTGCCCGCGAAGCTCGCCACCCGCCGCCAGCCGGCCGCGAAGCTCGACCGCGCTCCCACCCGCCCCCCGACGAGGCGTCCCCGCGTCCGGTAGGGGGCGCCCCCCTATTGTCTAGAAACTCCCGGCGAGCTGGACGGAGACCGGGGCGCCGTCGCGGACGACGTCGAGCTGGGCTGGATCGCCGCCAGCCAACGCGTCGCGGATGTCCGCGGGAGCGCGCACCGGCGCACCGTCCACGCTGCGCACCACGTCCCCCACCTCGATGCCCGCCACCTCCGCCCGTGAGCGAGGCCGGACCGCGACCACCTCGCCACCGGCGCCGGGCGCCGGGCGCAGCGTCATCCCCCCGATGACCACCGACTGCTCGGCCCAGTCGGCGAGCTGGACGTCCACCAGCAGGAGCTGCCCGTCGCGCAGCAGGCGCATCGTCGCGCGGGAGCCGCCGGCGAGCGCGTCCAGGGCGCGCGTGAGGTCCGCCGGCGTCGCGATGGGCACGTCGTCGAAGGCCGACAGCCGGTCCCCGGGCCGGATGCCCGCGCGGTCCGCGGGCGAGGACGCCACCACCTGCGAGACGACGACCGAGTCACCGTCGCGATCGACGCGTACGCCGAGGAAGGCCCGCGAGAGCCGTGCGCCGCTGCGCAGGGTGGGCAGGGAGGACGACAGGATCTCGACGGGGACCGCGAACGAGATGGCCTGGCCCTGCGCGTGCGTGCCCGAGAGCACCCCCACCACGCGCCCGCCCTCGTCGATCACCGGGCCACCGCTGTTCCCGGGGTTCAGCGGGATCGCGAGCTGGAGGAAGTCCACGCGCGGGCCGCCGCCCTCCTCCTGGAGCCGGCGGCCGCGGCCGGCCAGCACGCCCACCGCCAGCGAGTGCGCCAGGCCGTACGGGCTGCCGATGGCGATCAGCGTGGCGCCGACGGGCAGGGGCTCGGAGGCCCCGAGCTCGAGCGGGCGGAGGTGCGCACCCTCCACCCTCAACAACGCGAGATCCGTGCGCGCATCGGCCCCCACCAGCGTCGCGTCGACCGCGTGTCCGTCCACGTCGCGAACCGTGATCGCCTCGGCGTCGATCACCAGGTGGCGGGCCGTGACGAGCTCGTCCGACGAGACCGCGAACCCCGACCCCACGCGCGCGGTCGGAGCGGCGACCACCACGCTCACCACCCCGTCCTTCACCTCGTCGAAGACGGGCGCGTAGCTCGGCCACGCGGGCTGGCGCGCGCCCACCGCGTACCCGGCCGCGAGCGCGAGCCCGGCGGCGACCAGCGTGGCTGCGACCCAACCCCCGCGCTCGGCGACCGTCGACATGGCGCGGATCGTACTCCGTCGACCCTCGCGGCGCTGCACGACGGGCTCGGGGACGGTAGGATGCGGTCCGGAGTGGAGCCGATGGTCTTCCTGAGGTTGATCGGATGCGTGGCGACCACCACCATGGGCATCGAGACCCACCCACGGCAGAACACCCTCCCGATCATCGACGTCCTGCCGGCTCCACCCTCGCCCGGCGTCACCTGGCATCGTGACATCCGGCCGCTGGTCGACGAGCACTGCTCGAGCTGTCACGACGACGGGGGGGTGGCTCCATTCGTGTTCGACGATCCCGATCAGCTCTCGGTCCTCGCACCGTTGATGGTCTCGGCCGTGATGAGCCGGACGATGCCGCCCTGGTCCTTCCGCGACGACTGCCGACCCGTCGAGGGCTCGCTCGCGCTCGACGACGCCACCATCGCGATGTTCGCGGCGTGGGGCGAGGGCGGGTACCCGCTGGGGAACCCCTCGGAGTACCAGGCGGAAGCGCCAGAGGAGCTCTACCAGCTGCCGGCACCAGACCTCACCGGGTGGCCACGGCAACCCCTGGTGCCGAACACCTCCCTCCCCGACGACTACGTCTGCGCCGTGACCGATCTCACGGTCGACCAGGAGACCTTCGTCACCGCGGCGGAGGTGATCCCCGACCGCCTCGATCTCCTCCACCACGTCATCCTCTACGCGGTTCCCCCGGAGCAGCAGCGCGAGCTCCGCCAGCTCGCCGGTGGCGACCTCGATCAGCCGTTCTCCTGCTGGGAGAGCCCCGTGATGCACCTCGGGCCGAAGCTCGACATCTGGGTGCCGGGCAAGCGGCCGTTGCGCGACCCGTACGGTGAACACGACGCGATCCGCGTGCCTGCCGGCTCGTTGATCGTGATGGAGACGCACTTCAACACCCTGACCTGGGACGGAGCGGAGCCCGCCTCGGACAACAGCGGTCTGCAGCTGTGGACGCTGCCCCCCGAGCAGGTCGAGGGCCTGCTCGTGAGCTGGACGGTCTACGACACGGAGCTCGACATCCCCGCCGGCGACCCTGCGGCGAAGGAGGGTGCCGTCGTCCACCTGCCGATCGATGCGCCCATCGTCGCGACCAGCCCCCACATGCACCTGCTCGGGACGGGCGTCCGCACCGACGTGCTGTCCGAAGCGGGCGGCGAGCAGTGTCTGTCCGACGTGGACTGGGACTTCGACTGGCAGCGGCGCTACGAGGTCGAGCCCGGCCGGGAGGTCTACTACGACGTGATGGCCGGAGACACCGTCCGGCTGACGTGCACCTACGACAACTCCGCCGCCAACCAGCCCGTGATCGACGGCGTGCGCGCGGAACCGCAGGACGTGGCCTGGGGCGACTCCTCGCTCGAGGAGATGTGCATCGACTTCCTGACCGTCCGCGTCCCGTTCGATCCGGACGCCAGCGGCGGTCTGTGTGGCGGCTTCGAGGAGTGCTACGCCCAGTGTCGTCGCGACGATCCGTACTGCCCCATGATCTGCATGGGGAACGCGGGCGAGGCGTGCTTCGAGTGCGGGACGAGCGCGCTGTTCGGGACCTGCACCAGCACGCGCTGCTTCCGCCAGCTGCGACCGCTGCGGCGCTGCCTGGCCCGGTGCGACGACCTCAAGCTGGACTTCTTCGGCTGCCAGATGGAGGAGTGCGCCGAGGAGTTCACGGAGTACCAGCGCTGCGCCCAGCGAGCCTTCCGCTCCGGCATCTGTGCGGTGGACTACCGCGGTTGCTCCGGGATCGATCCCGATCCCCTGATCACGCTGCCCTGACCCCGGTTAGCGGGGCGCATGCGCCCAGCACCCGTCGATCTGCGAACCTACCTGTCCACCCTCCCCCGCCCCTCGCGCGTCGTCGTGACCGCCGGCATGCCGTACGCGAACGGCCCGCTCCACATCGGGCACCTCGCCGGAGCGCACGTCCCCGCCGACGTCTTCGCCCGTTGGATGGCCATGCTGGTCGGTCGGGACAACGTCCTGTTCGTCTGTGGCACCGACGACCACGGGTCCACCAGCGAGATCGCCGCCGCGAAGGCCGGCCGGCCGATCCGCGACTTCATCGACGGCATCCACGATCAGCAGCAGGAGACCCTGCGCCGGTACGCCATCGGGCTCGACACGTACACGGGGACGTCACGCCCCGAGACCCGACCGCGCCACCTCGCCCGCGTCCAGGAGATGTTCCGGACGCTGTACGCCAACGACATGCTGGAGAAGCGCACCAGCGAGCAGTGGTACGACCCGGTCGCCGGACGCTTCCTCCCCGACCGCCTGGTCCGCGGGACCTGCCCCAACCCCAAGTGCGGCAACCCCGAGGCGTACAGCGACGAGTGCGAGGTCTGCGGCTCGCAGTACGACCCTCGGCTGCTCGGCGACCCGCGCTCGGCGATCAGCGACGCCACGCCGATCATGAAGGAGACGGTGCACTGGTGGCTCGACCTGTGGAAGGTGGCCGAGGTGCTCCGGGAGTGGGTGCAGACCCGCAAGAACGTGTGGCGGGGCCCCGTCTACCAGCAGGTCCTCAACACCGTCCTCCCGTCGCTCCGCTTCGACAACGTCCACGAGGCTGCGTACAAGACCCTCAAGTCCACCTTGCCGGCGCACAAGATGAAGTACGGCCTGGGCAAGAAGGTGGTGCTCCAGTTCGAGGACCGCGAGGCGCTGAGGGCGGGTCGCGACGCGCTGCTCGCCGCCGGCATCGACAGCGAGTGGGTCGACGACTGGGCCCATCGGTCGATCACCCGCGACGTCGCGTGGGGTCTGGAGCTGCCCGTCGACCTCGATCCGGAGCTCGAGGGCAAGACGCTCTACGTCTGGCCCGACTCCCTCATCGCGCCGATCGCGTTCACCGAGACCGCGCTCGAGCAGTCCGGCCGCGACCCCGCGAGCTGGCGGGCGTTCTGGTGCGACCCCGACGCGCACGTCTACCAGTTCCTCGGCCAGGACAACGTCTACTTCTACACGCTGATGCAGGGCGCGCTCTGGCTCGGGACCCAGTCCGATCCGCTGCGCCTGCCGCGGCCGGGGGAGCTCCAGCTCACCGACGTCTTCGGCTGCTTCCACCTGCAGGTCGACGGCGAGAAGATGAGCAAGTCGCGCGGCAACTTCTACACCGGCGACCAACTCCTGGACGAGAAGGGCTACGACCCGGACCAGGTGCGGTACTACCTCGCGTTGCTCGGACTCCCCGAGAAGGGCAGCAACTTCGACTTCGCCGCCTTCGACGAACGCAACCGCTTCCTCGCCGGCCCGATGAACGCCGCCTTCGAGCGACCGATCTCCGCGGCCCACAGCAAGTTCGACGGCAAGGTCCCCGAGGGCGTCCTGCTGGACAAGGTGGTGGCCGAGACGGACAAGATCGTGCGCCAGTACGTCCGCGCGATGTCGAAGGCCGAGTACTCCACGCTGTTGTTCGCGATCGAGAACTACGCGAGGCAGATCAACAGCCTGTTCACGCAGTACAAGCCGCACGACGACCGGCACCCCGAGGAGGCGCGGCGCAACGCGCTGTACTCGAGCTTCTACGTCCTCAAGACCCTGATGATCATGCTCTGGCCCTTCGTCCCCGACACCATGGAGCGCCTGCGTGAGTCGCTCCGGCTCCCGCCCGACGTGTTCCGCGTGGACGAGCTCGGCACCGCGATCCCCGCCGGTCACGAGCTCGGCCCGAAAGGCAGTTACTTCCCCTCGTCCGGGGATGCCGCCTGACGTAAGATCCCGCGGAGTGGGCCGAGGGAGGCCAACTCCCGAGATCTGTAGTACGGTCCGAGGGTCCCTCTCTCCTCAGGGTGACCCATGCGCCATCTCCGCCGAGCTCCCGTCTTCGGGGGCGGTGACCGTCGTCCCGACGGTGCCGCTCCGACCAACGCGATCACGCCGCGCCCGCAGGTCGAGGCCGAGCCCGAGATCGACAACAGCCAGGCCCAGACCGAGGTCGAGGCGCCCACGGAGGAACCCGGGCTGCTCGCTCGGCTGGCGCTCGGGCTGGGTCGGGGTGGTGACCTCGGGTGGGCGGCCGATCCGACGGAGCGCACCACCGCTCCCGCCACCGCGCCCGTGGCGGAGGTGGCTCCCACGCCGTTCGCCGGACGCCGGCGTCGAGCGGGCGCGCAACCCGGGTTCGACGCGCCTGGCGCCGGACAGCGCCGCGGTGGTCGAGGCCAGCCCCGTCGGCGTGGCGCGGCGCGCCCTGGCGCCTCGTCCCCGGAGGTCGCTCCGCCCGTCGCCGAGGTCGCTCCGCCCGTCGCCGAGGTCGCTCCGCCCGTCGCAGAGGTCGCTCCGCCCGTCGCCGAGGTCGCTCCGCCCGTCGCAGAGGTCGCTCCGCCCGTCGCAGAGGTCGCTCCGCCCGCCGCCGCTCCCGTGCAGGAGCCCACGCCCGAGGACCTCGCGTGGGCCGAGATCACGGCGGGCGCAGTGGTCGAGCGCGGCGCCGAGGGGCCCGCGGTCACCGCGCTGCAGGACCGGCTGCGGTCGGCGGGCATCGACATCGAGGTGGACGGCCAGTTCGGGCCCAAGACCGAGAAGGCGGTCCGCGACCTGCAGGCCAGCCTGGGCCTGACGCCCGACGGGGACGTGGGTCCCCTCACCTCCGCCGCCCTCGACGCACACCTCGCGGAGCTCGCGGCAGCGCAGGCCGCCGACGCCGGCCAGACCGAGACCGAGGCCGGCCAGACCGAGACCGAGGCCGGTCAGACCGAGACCGAGGCCGGCCAGACCGAGACCGAGGCCGGCCAGACGGAGGCGGGAGGCGTCTCGCAGACGGCGATCGAGGCGGCCGCCGAGGCGTGGCTCGCGACCGTCCCCGAGTCCATGCGGACCGAGGCGGAGGAGAACCTCCCCCTCATCCTGCAGGCCTGCGCGGACGCCAACGTGACGGACCCGAACCAGGTCGCGTACATCCTCGCCACGGCGCAGGCCGAGACGGCGTTCGGCGAGGAGAAGTACACCCGCTCCGTCGCCCTGGTGGAGGACCACAACCGCTTCACGCAAAACGCGGACGGCACCTGGTCGGCGCACAACCACGTGACCGGCGAGACGAGCACCGCCGCCACCGAGGAGGAGCTGCTCGTCCAGTACTGGAACGACGCGTACGGCAGCCGCGAAGACCTGGGCAACCGCGAGGGCACCGACGACGGCGCGAACTACCGCGGTCGGGGCTTCGTCCAGCTCACCGGCCGGTCGAACTACCAGGCGATGACCGACATCCTCGTCGAGCAGGGGTACACCTACGAGGTCGACGGCGTGACGTACGGCACCGCCGAGAACCCGATCGACCTGCTCGCCCACCCCGACCACGTGAACCTCAACGCGGGCCTGGCGGCGCGGATCCTGGTCGAGGGCTCGATGCGCGGGACGTTCACCGGCGTGTCGATCCCCGACTACGTCAACGACACCGAGACCGACTTCGTCAACGCGCGCCGCGTCATCAACGGCCAGGACCGCGCCGACGAGATCGCCGGATACGCCGAGGACTACGCGAACACCACGGTCGACTGGGCGGCGGTGTTCACGCCCGCGGCCGAGGAGCAGACCGGCGTCACCGACGTGGAGGTGGTGCAGCCCGATCAGGAGGAGGCCACCGCGGTCGAGGTCGTCCAGCCCGACGGCACCACGCGCGAGACCGGCCCCGTGCTCAGCTCGGAGGAGCAGGCCGCCATGCTCCAGGAGATCGCCGCGATCACGGAGCAGGGCTTCGGGACGGAGGCGATCGGACGCGGGACCACCGACGTGGAGACCGCCAAGACGCTCCAGCGCGCGCTCGTGCAGCTCGGGTACCTCCCCGCGGGGACCGAGATCGACGGCAAGGTCGGCCCGATCACCACCAACGCGCTGATGGCCTTCCAGGTCGCGACCAGCGGCGTCGACACGATCGAGAAGGGCACGAACGCCGACGGCGAGCCGGTCTACATGACCGACAGCGACGATCCGCGGCTGATGGGCATCGTGACGGGCACGCTGACCGCCGACACCCGCGCGAAGCTGCTCGCCGAGCTCGAGGCGCAGCGGGCCTCCCTCGAGGCGACCGGTGCGCTGCCCGACCAGACCGCGATGCGCACGCTCGGGGACACGCCCGAGCAGCAGGCCGAGCTGCAGCGGCTGTTCCGCGAGCGCGGGCTGGACCCGGCGGCGATGGCGCAGATCGACACCGCGGCCTACCTCGAGCTCGGGCTGCGTCCGCACGTGCTGGCCGCCGCCATCGACGGCTGGGAGAACGCGTACCTCTCGGGCCAGACCACCAGCACGATGATCACGGTCAACGACTACGAGCTGCCCGCGAACATGCGGCGGTCCTTCACGATCGACCTGTCGAACATGACCGCCGACCCCTTCATGCACGAGGTCCTCGCGCACGGCCGGGGGTCCGACATGGACGACGGCAGCCGCAACTGGTCCACCCGGTTCTCGGGCGCCAACGTCGAGGAGAGCGGGCAGTCCGTGCTCGGCGGCCTGATCGCCGGCGACGAGGCCTACCAGGGCAGCAAGCGCTTCGGCACGGTGGTCGAGGGCATCGAGGCCGGGATCAACGACAACGCCGAGGAGCGCCTGATCCGGACGCACGCCCCCTCCGCCGGCTACGAGTGGACCTCGGAGCAGGCGATCGGTCAGCAGCTGTCGTACCGGAGCCTGGGGTGCGTCGTGTGGGACCTCGACGCCGCCGAGAAGTACCGCGACGCCGCGCGCGAGGCCGACGGGCTCTACCTGTTCAACTTCGCCCCCCACGAGCAGTACTGGGGCCGGACGAACGACGTGAACCGCGACTGAGGGTGGTGCAGGGGTACGCTGGGCCATGCGGCTGCGCGTGCTCCTCTCGCTGCTCTGCCTGTCGCCGTGTGTGATGCCCAGGCCATCGGCGCGCCCCGCACGGGCGACACCGCTGCCTGCGAACACCTTCGCGGGCCTGTGCGAGGCACGCTGCGACCCGGTGACCTGGGGCCAGCGGCCGACGGTGCCGGCGAGCACGACGTGCCCGGGCGGGTACTGCACCCACGACCTCGAGGTCGCGTTCGACGACCACCTCCGCGTGGAGCTGGACGGACAGCTCTCGACGACCTCGCCCGCACGGCTGACCGCGTGGACCGGTCCGGTGGTCGTGCAGGTCCATGCGACGACCGGTGAGGTGTGGCGCTGCTCGCTCGACCTCGACGCCGATCGACGCCTCACGGCGCGGCGAGCCTGGCTCGAGGACGATTCGCTCCGGGTGTGGCTGTCCGAGGGGGCCACGGAGCACGCATGCGAGCGCGTCCGGCCCGTCGATCGGTGGTCGGTGGGCGGCGTCGCGGACATCGACGACGCCGAGCTCCAGCGGTGGCTGGCGGTGGCTGAGGAGGCGCTGTCGGCGGCCCGGTTCCGCGACGACGAGGCGGTGTCGCGCTGGCTCGTGGGACAGGGCCACGTCGAGGGTGGGTCGCTGGTCCGGGGCGGCGGCCGCGCGGTGGTGGTCGACGCCTGGCTCGCGACCGTCCGTCGCCCCGGCAGCGAGCAGTGCGCCGAGTGCTCGTTCGCCGCGGCCTTCGAGGGCGAGCTCGCCGGTCGCGTGACCATCACGTTCGAGGGGACCACCCGCGAGCGGTTCTGTGCGATGTGGGACGCGCACGACGCCGTGGCGATCAGGCAAACCGGCGCCCTCGACAGCGTGGTCCCGACCGACGGACCCTGCCCGGGGAGCATCCGACACGCGTTCACCGTGCCTCGTGTCCCCTTCGACCGCCCCGTGAAGCTCGACCCGACCCCGCGAGCGCTGCGGCCCGAGCCCGGCGTGCCCCGCGCCTCGGTCGTGGGCCTCCCCGACGAGGTCCAACGGGACATCGAGGGTCTCGGAGCGACGATCGCGCGGCTCGAGCCCGAGCGCACCGACCGCCTGCTCGCCGTCCACGACTGGATCGCGACCCACATCCGGTACGACGTGGCGGCCCTGAGGGGCCCTCGCCCACCGCAGGACGCGGCGTCGGTGCTCCAGCGCGGCACGGCCGTGTGCGCCGGCTACGCGAACCTGGCGGTGGCGCTGGGGCGCGCCGCGGGCCTCGACGTCGTCTACGTCGATGGGGTCACGCAGGACGAGGGCCACGCCTGGAACGCGGCGGACGTGGGGGGCCGCTGGGCGCTGTTCGACGTCACCTGGGACGCGGGCGTGGTCGCGGGCGACACCTTCGTCCCCGGTTACTCGGACGACTGGTTCGACCCGCCTCCCGAGCGGTTTCGCGCCACTCACCACCCGACGGATCCGTCCTGGCAGCTGGTCCTCCCCGAGAGCGACGCCGCCTTCATGGCGCGTCCGCGGCTCGGCGGGGGTGTGGTGCTGCTCGATCCGGTCGAGCGTCGCGCGAGCGAGGTCCGGCTGCGGCTCGACGGGCCCGACGACCTTCGGGTGCGTTGGCGTCGCGCCGGCCGCGAGACCCTCGAGCCCTGCGCGCTGGAGCGCGGGGTGGCGTCGTGCGGGGTGCCGGACCGCGTGCGCGCGGTGGTGGAGATCGACGCCGACGGCGCCTTCGCCGGTCAGCTCGAGCTGGCCCCATGACCATCGGAGGTCACGGAGCCGGGTTCTGTGGTTCGTCTGTGTCTCCCGGGATCTCGTGCGGGACCTTCCGAGGTCGGTCCGGATCGTACGGCTGGATGCCGTGACTCGGGTCGTAGGCCTGGGGCGGCAATGCCTGGTGGTGCACCTGGACGGACAATCGCCTGGCGGGCAACCCATCACTGCCCACGACGGGGAACCCCATGAACAAGACAGCGTCCACGTGAACGCCGTTGTCCTCGTACAGTCCGATGAGCGCGTCCAGCAGCGGCACTTCGGACCTGGACCTCTGGACGGGCAGCTTCTCAGCCCAGGACGAGAACATCCGTCTCGGAATCGAGTTCCTTCCTCCATTCTGGTCGAGAATGCAGTATTTTGCCGCGGCTACGGTCCATCCTCCATTCTCTCCCAGGGAGTAGCTACACCTCTCCTCGTCGAAGCTCACGAGCTGGTCGAGGAAGGATGCGTCACCCGCTGCCACGACGGTCCACTGCCCGCGAGACTCCACGCTCGACGGTGGGCGGTGGAGTGCGTCGTCCACGGAGCCCACCACTCGTGCCACAGCAGGAACGAAGTCCTCGTGCCCCAACACCGGGATGGACCGCCCTTCCGCATGAGCGGTGGCGTGTTCGGCTTGCGTTGGTACCCTGCGCTGCTCTGGTGGGACGACGACCGATGGCGCGATCTGCGGCGCAACGCCAGCCTCGTCACAGACCGAGTCCTCGACCACGATGAGCGTCGCTTCCTCGGCCACCGGTCCTCGGAGCACCTGCTCCTGGAGCTGTTTCGAGACAGGGACGCAGTCGATGCTCCTGCCCGGCGCGCCGTACGCCTCCGCGACCATCCATGAGAGCCACATGACGGACCCCTCGGGCACATCGAGCGACCCATGGGGTTCTCGACCGTGGCCATGATGGCATGAATCGCGAATGACATCGAGCTGATCGGGAGCCACGACCGGCGTATGCCCCTGGGCATTCACGGGCGTCCGAACCACCGGGGTGGCAAGCTGCTCGGACAGCAGCCGTTCCGGCGTGCCGAGGCCTGAGCCACGCCCAGGAGTGGGAGCGGGAGCGGGAGCGGGAGCGGGAGTGGGAGCGGGAGCGGGAGCGGGAGCGGGAGCGGGAGCGGGAGCGGGAGCGGGAGCGGGAGCGGGAGCGGGAGCGGGAGCGGGGTAGCGCGGGGCGAGCGGGGGGTTACGGGATCCTCGATGCAGCTGCCGGCGACCTTCGGGAAGTACGAGCTCCTGGAGCGCATCGCCACCGGCGGGATGGCGGAGGTGTGGCTCGCGCGGAGCTTCGGCGTGGCGGGCTTCGAGAAGCGCCTCGTCATCAAGCGCCTGCGCCCGGAGCTCGCCGAGGACCCGCGCTTCGTCCAGATGTTCATCGCCGAGGCGAAGATCGGCGTGCACCTGAACCACCCGAACATCGTCTCGGTCTACGAGCTCGGGCGGGTCCAGGGCACGCACTACATCGCGATGGAACACCTGCACGGGCGCGACCTGACGCGGCTGGTGCGCGTGATGCGGGCCCGCGGGGAGCGGCTGCCGCTCGCGATCGCGGTCGCGGTCGTCGCGGAGGCCTGCCGCGGCCTGGCCTACGCCCACGGGCGCACCGACGTGGACGGGCAGGATCTCGGGCTCGTCCACCGAGACGTCTCGCCCCACAACATCCTCGTGACCTTCGCGGGCGAGGTGAAGCTGGTCGACTTCGGCATCGCCCGGCTCATGACGACCGCGAGCACCTCGGGCCAGGCGAACCCCAAGCCCGGGCCCGGCGGCGGCAAGTACGCCTACATGTCACCCGAGCAGGCCGAGGGGCGCGACATCGACCTGCGCAGCGACCTGTTCAGCGCGGGCATCGTGCTGTGGGAGCTCATCGTCGGGCACCGCCTCTTCCAGGATCCCGACCACGCCGAGAAGCTCCGCCGCGTGCGGCAGGCCGTCATCCCCCACCCCGCCGAGGAGGGGGTGCCGATCGACGACGCGCTGTGGGCCATCCTCCGCAAGGCGCTCGCCCGCGACCCGGCCGCCCGGTACGACTCCGCGAGCGCGATGGAGGAGGACCTCCGCACCTGGCTGTTCGAGAAGCGGCACCGGGTGGGGCGGACGGAGATCGCCGAGGTCCTGCGCACCGCCTTCCCCGACGAGGTCGACCGCTCCTCGCCAGGGCTCCAGCTCGATCAGCTCCTCGCCGACGTGCAGCGGCTCGATCCGCGGGACCGCACGCCGTCCGACGCGCCCTCCCGCCGCGACCAGACGCTCCCGGGCCACCTCCAGACGCCGATCGGCGAGCGGCGGCCCGTCGTCGTCCTCATGATCGACGTGGACGGGCTCACCGAGCTGTCCGAGCGCGTCGACCCCGAGTCGCTGATGAAGCGCAAGTTCTCGCTCCTGCGCGGGATCCGGCGCATCGTCGACCGCCACGGGGGCCTGCTGCAGCGGACCGTCGACGACCACGTGACCGTGCTCTTCGGCGTGCCTCGGACACGCACCGACGACGTGGCCCACGCGCTGGAGTGCGCGCTGGACCTGCAGTCCAAGGTGGGCACGCTGCGGCGTGCGGGGATGGCCGTCGAGCTCGCGATCGGCGTGCACACGGGTGAGGTCACGGTCAGCCGCCAGGGGCACAAGGTGCGGTACGTCGCGCGCGGCGACACCACCCGCTTCGCGCGGCGCATGTCCGCCGTCGCAGACCACGGGCAGATCCTGGTGTCGGAGCGCGTGCTGGCGGCGGTCGAGGGCTGGTACCGGGTGCGCCGCGGCCCCGGCGTCCCCTGTCGCGGCGGGAAGTCCGACCAGCCGTCCTACCTCCTCGAGGGGCGCGCTCGCAGCCTCCGGGGCTCCCAGGTCGGGCACTGGATGCGTCGCGGCGAGGAGCTCGAGGTCCTGCGGACCGCGCTGGTGCAGCTCGGGACCGGTCGCGGCACCACGATCCGCCTGGTGGGCGGCATCGGCACGGGCAAGTCGCGCTTCATCCGTGAGATCCGGGAGGTCGCGCTGCGGCGTGGCGCCTCGTTCTACGGCGTCCGCTGCACCCACATGGGGACGGAGCGGCCGCTCGAGCACCTGCGCGATCTGGTGGCCGGCGTGCTCGGCGTGGACCCGGAGTCGCCCCAGGCCGAGCTCGAGGCCGCCGCCACCCGCCTGCAGCACCTCGGGCTCGGTCAGCGCGATCACACCGTGCTCGCCGACCTGCTGACGGACCGCGGTGACCGCGCCGAGCCCAGTGAGATCTGGCACGCGGCGGCCGGGATGCTCCGTGGCTTGTCCCGGGACCGCCCCACGATCGTCGCCTTCGACGACATCCACGCGCTCTCCGACGCCGATCGGCACGAGCTCGCCGAGCTGGTCGGATCGCTGCAGGACCAGCCCGTCCTCTTCCTGCTCGCCACGCGCGGGCTACACCGCGATCGGCTCGCGGGCCTCGGCGTGACGGTGACGCTCGGGGCGTTCACGCCGGACCAGGTGGAGCGGATGGTGGAGGCGCGGCTCGCCGTCCGCCGCGTGGATCCGGGGCTCGTGGCGCTGCTGGAGCGCACCTGCGAGGGCAACCCCCGCTACCTCGAGGAGATGTGCAAGTACCTCGCGGAGACTGGGCGCCTCGTGGTCGACGATCAGGGCGCGAGCCTCGCCATCACCGACGACCCGCCGACCGACGGTCCCTCCCTCCCCCCGAACCTCCAGGCGCTCGTCACCGCGCGCATCGACGCGCTCGACGCCGCCTCGCGGGGGCTGCTCCAGCTCGCGGCGGTCGCCGGCTCCTCGTTCTCCGAGTCGCTCCTCGCCGAGGCCGCCGGGCTGCCCGATCCGACGCCGCTGCTGCTCGATCTCGCGTCCCACGGGTTGCTCGTCCGCGAGGCCGCCGTGTCGGGCGAGTGGACCTTCAGCAGCGATCTCGTCCGCGAGGCCGCGCTGCGGGGCACGCTCGGCGTGCAGCGGCGGGACTACCACCGGCTGGTGGCGAAGGCGATCGAGCAGGTCCACGGCGAACACCTCGAGCCCCACCTCGAAGCGATGACCGCGCACTGCGCCGAGGGCGGGCGCCCGCTCGACGCAGCCCGGTACGCCCACAAGGCCGGCCAGCGCCTCGAGCGCGACCACTTCCTCGATCACGCCCGCCGCTGCTACGCGCTGGGCCTCGAGCAGCTCAAGACGATCACCGGCCCGGGGAGCGCGGACGAGTACGACGCGAAGATCCAGGGCGAGGCCATGCTCGAGTACCGCCTGGGCTCGGTGGAGCTGATGCTCGGCGAGTCGGCCGAGGGGCACCGGCACCTGCGCCTGGCGCTCGACATCTCCTCGGACTCCGGGCTGCCCTGGATCGAGTCGCGGGTGCACGTGGCGCTCGGCCGGTCGTACCTCCAGGACGGGCGACCGACGATGGCACGGGCGCACCTGTCCCAGGCCCTCGCCGTCCTCCGCATCGACCCCGACCCCGAGGTCGAGCGCGAGGCGTACGAGGCCTCGGCGCTGCTGGCCTTCGATCAGGGGCGCAACGAGGAGGCCGAGGAGCTCTGGCAGCGCGCCCTGGCGCTCGCGGGCAGCGATCCGGCGGCCGAGGCCCGGTGCCGCATCGGCCTCGCGAACCGTCACCTGCGCGCCGGCGATCACGACAAGGCCTCGGAGCTGCTCGAGCGGGCCCTGGTCATCGCGCGATCGAGCGGCGACCGCATCCTCGAGGGCCGCGTCCTGAACAACTTCGGCCTGGTGCACGCCTGGTCGGGACGCACCCAGGAGGCGCTCCGCTACTACCGCGCCGCGCTCGAGCTCCGCGAGGGCCTGGGCTACGCGCGCGGCGTCGTCGTCAACCACCACAACATCGGCGACGTCCACTTCCAGGCCGGCGACTACGCGCGCGCCTGGATGTCCTTCCAGCGCAGCCGCGAGCTGGCGGAGGAGGTCGGGTGGGAGCGCGGCGTGGCGCTCAACGACGTGTTCCTGGCGTACCTCCGGTCCTCGTCTCGCACGGAGCGCGGAGCCGAGTCCACCTCCGAGGGCGCGGGCGCCATCCTGTCCGCCACCCAACGCGCGCGCGAGCTCGGCGACGGCGAGATCGTGGTGACCGGGCTGTGGCTCGCCGCGCGCTGGCTGATGGAGGCCGGTCGGCGGGAGCAGGCCCGCGCCAAGGCCACCGAGGCGCTGACGGCGGCGCGAGAGCTCGGCCTGCAGCCGATGGTCGGCGTCCTGCAAGACATGTTGCGTCGGGTCGAGGCGAGCGAGGCCCGCGACGGCCTCTGAGTGCCCGATACTCGTGGGGTGTCCACCGCACGACCGTCGCTGCGCACCGTGCTCGCGTTGGCCGTCGCCCTCCCCCTCGCGGGCGGCCTCGGCACGGTGGGGCTCGGCCTGGGGACCGGGTCCCGGCAGGTCGTCGAGCGCGTGTCCGAGGCCACCCACCGCGAGGTCGGGCTGCGGATCCGCGCGGAGCTCCGCCCGCTGCTCGACGCCCCGCATGCGCTGAACGCCGCGAACGCGGAGCTGCTCGCCACCGTCGGACCGCTCGACGACGCGGCCATGGAGCGGCACCTCTGGCGCCAGCTCCGCCAGGCGGACGGCGTGGGCTACGTCCAGGTGGGCTACGAGGTGGACGGCGGCTTCGTGGGCGTCGAGCGCGCCGACGGCGGCGCCTGGCGGTCGGAGGTCTCGGACGCCGGGCGGACCGGGAAGGCCGTCTGGCAGCTCGACGACACCGGCGAGCGGATCGAGCCGCCCCTGTCCTTCGTCGACGGCTACGACGCGCGGACGCGCCCCTGGTACGGGGCGGCGGTCGACGCCGACGGACCGACCTGGAGCTCGATCTACCCGTTCTCCAGCAAGGCCGCGCCCCGCCTGGGCATCACCGCGGTCCGGCCGCTGCGCGACACCGAGGGCCACCGGATCGGCGTGCTCGGGGCGGACCTGATCCTCGGCCAGCTGTCCGACCTGCTCGATCCCGGCGAGCTCGGTCCCGACGCGCGGATCGCGCTGGTGGAGCGCGACGGCATGCTCGTCGCCAGCTCGGCGGGCGCACCGTTCCACGTGCGCGACGGCAAGCCGGAGCGGGTGCGCGCGGACGAGGCGGGCGACGACGTGCTGGGCGCGGTGGTTCGATCGCTCGCGGGCGACGGTGGGCTCGGCGGCATCACGGGCGACCGGACGTTCCGACTCCAGGAGCCCGACACGCTGGTGTTCGCGGCACCCCTCGCCGACGAACGCGGTCTGGACTGGGTCCTGCTGGTCGCCGTCCCAGCGGAGGCCACCGTCGGCCCGCTCCGCGACCAGGTGCGCACGGCGCTGCTGCTCGGCCTCGGCCTGATGGCGGTGGCGGCGGGCGGCGGGGTCGCGCTGGCCGGGCTCCTCACGCGCCCGCTGCGGCAGATCTCGCTGGCGTCGGAGGCCCTGGCCCGGGGGCAGTGGAACCACCCGCTCCCGAAGCGGACCACCACCCACGAGGTCGAGACCCTGACCCGCGCGTTCGAGCTGATGCGCGCCCAGGTCCAGTCCACGCTCGCGGACGCCGAGCAGGCGCGGCGCGCAGCCGAGGACGGGAACCGCGCGAAGACGACCTTCCTCGCCGGGGTGAGCCACGAGCTGCGCACGCCCCTCAACGCCATCCTCGGCTACGCCGAGCTCCTGCTCGAGGACGACGGGCTCGCCGAGGAGCCGCGTGGCGACGTGGAGCGCATCCGCTCGGCCGCGGGCGACCTGCTCTCGCTGATCAACGACCTGCTGGATCTCGCGCGCCTCGAGTCGGGCCGCATCTCGCTCGTGCTCGAGGACCTCGATCCGAGCGCGCTGTGCCGGGAGGTGGCGGAAGGACTGGGACCGGTCGTCGCTGCGCGAGGGAACCGGCTCGTGCTCGAGCTCGGGAGCTGCCCACCGGTGCGCGCCGATCGACAGCGGCTGCGCCAGGTCCTCGTCAACCTGCTGGGCAACGCCGCGAAGTTCACCTCGGACGGGCTGATCACCGTCCGCACCCGTGCCGGGGGCGAGGACGTGTGGATCGAGGTCGAGGACACCGGGGCCGGCATGGCCCCCGAGCTCGTCCCCCTCATCTTCCGGCCGTTCGAGCGGCTACCGGGCTCGGAGCGGCGCGAGGGCACCGGCCTCGGGCTCGCGATCGTCGCGCGGCTGCTCGACGCCCTGGGGGGACGCGTAGAGGTCGACAGCGCGCTCGGACGCGGCAGCAGGTTCACCGTCCGACTGCCCGCCGCGGGACCCATGCCGGGTTACAGCGGCGCGCATGACCGAACCGACCGTCAACGCTGAGCTCGACCGCCTCCAGAACCGCTACCGCGTCCGCTTCGCGGGGCACGCCCGGGTCTCTCGCGACCCCGACGAGCTGGAGGACATCGTCGAAGAGCTGGAACGCCTCGCACCGCGCGCGACCGGCGAGGATGCCGCACGCCTCGAGCGCGACCGCGAGCTGTACGCGAACGAGGTGAAGGCGATCCGGGAGGCGCACGCCGTCCCGGGTGCCGTGGCCGCCGCCCGTCTCCGCATGTGGGCGGACATCCAGCTCGCTCGGTACAACCGGATGTTCGCCGGGCAGGACCGCCGCACGCGCGACACCGCCCTGCTCGAGGAGATCCGCGACGGGCTCGGCCGGCTCAAGGGCGAGATGGCCAAGCTGCACCAGCAGGCGCCCGAGCAGGGCATCCAGCAGGCGATCGCCACCGTCGATCGGTCGCAGAAGCTGTACGACGACGAGGTCACGGCGATCCGCGCCGTCCGCCGAACCGGCGCGCTGAACGAGCAGGGCTCCCGCTTCGCGAACCTCGCCAACGACCAGTTCGCGGTCTATGCCGACCTGTTCGCCGGCCAGCCCCGCCTCTCCCGGCACGCCCCGACGCTGATGCGCATCGTCCGCTCGCTCGAGGAGCTGCTGCAGGGCATGCGCTCGCTGCGCCTCGCCGGGCTCAACGACAAGGCGAACGACGGCAACCAGGGCATCGTCAAGGACCGGATCGACCAGTACCGCCGGGAACACGAGGCGATCCTCGACCTGCAGCGCAAGACGAGCCTCGACGAGCGCGTGTCCGCGCTGGCGACCGCGGCCAACCAGGTGTTCGCGGAGTACCGCGAGCACTTCGCGAACAAGCCCCGCGCGAGCGCCGATCCGATGAAGCTGGCGGCGATCGCCGAGAAGCTCTGGCCCATCGCGCGCGAGATGGACGTGATCGACCACGAGCACGGCGAGGAGCGCAACGCGCGGAACCTCGGCATCGTGACCGACAACCTCGCGCTGTACCAGAAGGAGTGGGACGCGATCCGTCAGGCCCGCACCCCCTCCGCGAACGCGTGACCCGCACGCTGCGGCCGTGAGCGGCCCCGTCCCACCGCCGCACCCGCCGCCTCCGCGGCGCACCTCTCGCCCCCTCCCCGGCCGCCGCCACGTGCCCGGCTCCGGTCAGCCTCCGCCCGAGCTCTCCGGATCCGCCGAGTTCGCGTGGGGCTGCGACCTGTTCGACCACCGGTTCTACTGGGAAGCCCACGAGGTCTGGGAGACCGAGTGGCGCGCCACGCCCGAAGGCGCCGAGCGCGAGCTGTTGCGCGGCCTGATCTGCGCCGCCGCCTCGGTGATCAAGCACCACCAGGGGTACGCGGACGGCGCGCGACGGCTGCGGGGACGCGCAGCCACCGCCTTCGCCGCCTCCGAGCCTGTCGACCGCGGCATCGACCTGGACGAGCTGCTCACCCGACTGGACCGCTTCGCGGCGGAGGGCCGTTGGCCGACCCTTCCGACCCGATAGGCGCGTTCGCACCGTCCTCGCTGCCACCGTCCGGGCGGATCTCGGTGCGAGAGGCGGCGGCGTTCGTGCTCGAGCGCCTCGTCCGGGTGTCCATGGGTCCCATCACGCTCTTGCTCGGCGCCAGCCTCCTCGGGATCCGGGACCGCGAGACGCTGGTGGCCGCAGCCGCGTTCGGCACCGTCATGTGGCTGCCGACGACGGCGCTGCTGTTCCGGCTGACCTTCTTCCCACGTCCCGCCGATCCGGGGATGTTGGACCACACGGATCGACCGGTCTCGGTGCGCGACCTGCGGTTGCTGCTGCGCACACACCTCGTCGAGCACCTCCTCGGCACGCTGCCGCTGATGCTCCTCGTCGCCGCTACCCACCGCCTCCTCGATCCCCGGGTGGCCGGGCTCGTAGCGCTCGCGGGCACCACCTTCGTGGTCTGGCGGATCCTGCGGGTGGTCCTCCACGTCGCCATCCAGGACGCCGAGCTCGACGCCGTGGTGGGCCAGCAACGCCGCGCCATCGCGCGCCTCGGCTTCCTGTCGCCCCTCCCGGGCTTCGGCGACGCCGGGTGGATGGTCCTCGCGCGGGCGCGTTTCCGCGACGGGGACCCGGCGGGTGCGGTGGACGCGCTGGACCACGTCCGGCGTTCGGACTGGCGGATCGCAGGGCTCCGCGCGCAGATGGGGATCGCCGTGCTGCCGCTCGAGGAGCTGGAGCGCACCCGGGACGAGCTGGCTGCGGGCGACCCCGAGCAGGCCTCGATCGCGCTGGTCATCGACGGGATGCTCAAGCTCCGGCGCGGGCTCCCGCTGGAGCCCCGACACGTCGACCACTTCACGGCTCTCCCCGAGGGTGAGCCCCGGAGGCTCGGCGCCCTGCTCGTGGCCGCCCACGAGGCCCCGACGGATCCGAGCGGAGCCGCCGCACGGCTGAGGTCCGCGGGGGTCGATCGGGCGCGGCTCGAGGCCATGCGCGGGAACTGGCCCGAGGTCGCCGCCCGGATCGCGCCTCTGCTGCCCGAAGAGCGTCCCGGCAGGGTACGCTGATCCGACTCGGAGGTCCCCTCGTGCTCACCTGGCTCTCCCTCGCCATCGCGGCTCCGAACGTCCCTTGTGTCACGATGGACCTGCTGCCGAGCGCGCCGCCCGTTCGCAAGGGGCCGCTGCTCGCGGCCGGCGGCGCCAAGAGCAACCGCGACGTGTGGGGGGTCCCGAACCAGCGGCAGTCGAAGAACTTCGTGATCCGCTGGGGCGACTCGCGCTCGGTGTCGTCGTCGGCCGTCGACGGGTTGCTGGACGCCTTCGAGCTCGCGTGGTCCGTCCAGCTCGACGACATGGGCCACGCCCACCCCTATGGCACTGACGCCTTCCGCTTCAACGTCTACATCGGCGACACCGGCGGCGGCACACCGCCCGGCTACGGGTCGGGCGGCTATTACTGGGTGGACGACGACGGGTGGCCGATGGTCGTGGTGTCGGCGGCGACGCTGTCGGACCCGGTCTATTCCGAGCACACCGCCATCCACGAGTTCTACCACGCGACCCAGGGCGCGACGGACCGGTACGCCTACGACGGCATCTCCGCCTGGTACTGGGAGGCGACGGCGGAGTGGGCCGCGCTGCAGACGCAACCCGACAACGCGAGCAACGGAACGTTCGTCTACGGCTACGTGCTGCTGCCCGCCCTCCCGGTGAACTTCTTCGACTACCCGGACACCGGCGCGCTGCAGGAGTACCACCAGTACGGTGCCTTCCTCTTCCCGTACGATCTGACGGACCAGGAGGGCTGGGAGCTCGTGCGGGACAGCTGGAACGACCGCGGCACCGAGCCCGATCCGATGGAGGTCCTCCGGACCGACCTCGCGGACCGCGGCGAGGACCTCGACGAGATGTGGCTCGACCACGTCGCCCACCTCGCGACCATGGACGTTCCCGACGGCGACCTCTTCCAGGACCACATCGACACCTTCGGGGGCCTGTGGGACGAGAAGACCGTGTCCGACTCCGTGGAGGGCGCCGGGGGTGAGGGCGAGGCGCGGGGCAAGAGCGCGCCGGGCCGCTACGGTGCGGTCATCGTGCGCCTGAGGCAGCCCGACGCGGGCACGCTGACGGCCACGGTGTCCGGCGACCCCGAGGGCACGGAAGGGCATGTCGGACGGTACGGCGCTCGGGTCGTGCACGTGAAGAGCGGCGGCAAGACCACCTACACCCCCCTCACCTTCGTCGACGCCGAGGGCACCGCCGAGGTGGAGGGGATCGAAGAGGGAGACGACGTCTTCCTCGCCATCGGCGCGTGGTCTCGCGGCTCCGAGGCCTGGGACACGGAGAAGTTCCCGCTGTCCTGGTCCATGACCGTCGCCGAGCCCGAGGTGAAGCTGCCGGGCAAGAAGGTGCCGACCGATCCCGAGGTCTGGACCTGCGCCAGCGCCCCGTCTCCCGCGGGAGCGCTCGTGGGGTGGCTGGTCGCTCCCCTGGTGCTCGCCCGGCGGCGGCGCGCGGCATAGGAAGCCTGCTCCCATCGGAGGTTCCCCGTGCGCTCCCCCGCCCTCCTGCTCTCGCTGGTCGCGCTCGCCTGCACCAACGGCAAGGACACCAGCGACGAGACCGACGCGCCGCCCGATGGTGACGCCGACACGGACACCGACGCGGACACCGACACCGACGCGGACACCGATGCCGACACGGACACCGACGTCTGCGGCGAGCTGGCCACGCCCGGCACGGTCACGAACGTACCGACCTCGGCCGACCTCGCCTCCCTGATCGCTGGCGCCTCGCCCGGGGCGACGCTGGTCCTCGCGCCAGGGACCCACCTCGTGACGCCGCCGCTGGTGCTCGACAAGGCCATCACGCTGCGCTCCGAGGGTGGCGAGCCCACCGCGACGATCGACGGCGCGCGCGGTGCGGGGCCGCTCGTCGAGATCCGCGCGTCCGGCGTGACGCTCGCGCACCTCGGGCTCACCCGCAGCGGCACCGACCTGATCCACGTGCAGCCCGCGGGCGCGAACGTGGAGGACACGCGGCTGTACGGGTTGAACCTGATCGATCCCGGACGGTACGCCGTCGTCCTGGAGGGTGACGGGGCGGACCACTGGGTGGAGGGCGGTGAGCTCTCCTGCTCCACGATCGAGCTGTCGGACAACGGGCGCGGCGCCATCCGTGGCGAGTGCGAGACCGGTGGCATCGACGGGTACGGGGTCCGCGACTGGGTGGTCCGCGACGACCACTTCGAAGGCTTCTGGTGCGACACCGACCCCGCTGGCCCGGCGGTCCGCTTCACGTACGGCAGCCGCGACGTCGAGGTGTACCGGAACGTGATGGCCGACGTCGCGCGCGGCGTCGTGCTGGGCGAGTCGCGCGATCAGATCGGGCGGACCTGGAGCGACGAGCCCTGCGGTCAGACGACCGTGCTCCAGTCGATCTCCGCGGGCGCCTGGAACAACATCGTGTTCGCCTACGACAGCGAGCTGGCGGCCAGCAACGACGTGCTCCTGGTCGGCATCGCCGCCGAGTCCGCCTGCGACGTCACGATCGTGCACAACTCGGTGTACGCCCCGACCCCGCCGGCCCAGGGAGCCATCCACCAGCGATTCGCGACGACCTCGGGTGTGGTGGCGAACAACCTGGTGAGCCACGACGTCCTCCGGCAGGACAACGCGACGGCCACCGTGTCCGCGAACGTCGAGAACGCCCCGTTCGACACCTGGTGGTTCCCGGCCCAGCGGGACTTCCACACCGCCCCAGCAGCGGTGATGGCCATCGACCAGGGCGATCCCTCGTACACCGTGGCGGACGACATCGACGGCGAGCCGCGCGACGATGGCGCCCCCGACGTCGGAGCGGACGAGAAGTAACCGTGTCGTGCCCCAAGCCACCGCGCGATCCGACCGAGGGGGTCGACGGAGGTACCGTGTCCCACCCCGACCGAATCGCGTCACGCCAACGCCTCGTGGGCCAGGTCCGAAGCTCGATGGTGGAGCTGAACGAGCTGCTCGCCCGGATGGCGCGCGGGCGGTTGACCGAGGCGCAGGGGCGGATGGTGGAGCAGGCGGTCCGCACGGCGGACACCCTGGCGGTGGCGGTCAGCGACCTGGTCGACGTCTGTGCCGTCGAGGACGTGCTGGAGCCCGCGACGGACGAGGTCCGCTGGGTGGACGACGAGATCACCCGGCGACTGCGGCTCCTCGACCGCCCGGGCAGGCCCGGGGTGCTCGGGCGGCTGGTCACCGTGTGGGCGGACCGGAGCCTGGGCCACCTCGAGGCGTTGCGGAGAGCGACGCGCGACGGTGCGGCGGAGCGCGCGGCGCGCGTCGCGTCCACGTGGCGCGGCGCGACGCAGAACCTCGGGGGGGTCGTCCTGGCGTCCAGGTTGGGAGAGCTCGAGGGGGCGGCGAACGCGGGCCGGCTACCGTCGCCGGTCGAGCTCGATCAGGTGGCTGCGGCCCTCGCCGCCACCCTCCTCGCACTCATGGAACGCGTCGAGGAGGAATCGAGCGGCGAGATCACTCCTCTGCGCTGAGGTCGGCGAGCCTGGGCGCTGCGTCGTCGACCACCTCGACCACGGGACGGGCCGGGGCGCCCCCCAGGAGCTCCATCGCGAGCGCACCGTAGGCGGCCACCCGGTGGAGCGCCTCGTCGTACCGATCCAGCATGGTCGTCGGCATGTCCTGGGTGAACTGGAAGTAGAACCGGAGTTCGTCCAGCTCGTGATAGAAGGCCTCACACGCGACCGCGGCCTCCGAGTCGAGCAGTGCCAGATCGGCCATCGCCAGGGTCTTCCATCGCGAGAACACGGTGTCGATGAAGGGCCCGCGATCCCGGTGGCGGCTCCAGATCTCGATCAGGAAGTCACGACGGAGCTCCAGGTCGCCGATGATGCGGTCGATCTCCATCGCGACCAGCCTGCGGAGGCGCTCGGGGAACTCGGACTCGTCGAACGCCGGCGGAATCATCGGTTCCTGTACCCCAGGGCGCGCTGGTAGATCTCGCGCCGCGGCCGATCATAGACATCCGCGAGGACGTCGCGGATCACGCCCGGCGATACGCCGGCCTCCGCCAGGCCACGGATCACCGAATCCAGCCGCTCCGCCTCCGCTTCGCCTGCGTCCCCCCGGAAGCCCTCGATGACCACGGTGAGCTCGCCGCGGACGGGATCCTCGGCGCGGAACCGCTCCGCGACCTCGTCCGCCGTGCCCCGGATCCACTCCTCCCACACCTTCGTGAGGCTCCGCGCGACCACCACGCGACGACCTCCTCCGAGGACGCGCCGCACGGTGTCCAGCAGCTCCACCACCCGGTGCGGGGCCTCGTAGAGCACCACGGTCGCCGGCTCGAAGCGCCGGGCCTCGAGGGCGGCAGCGCGGGGACCCTCGTCGCGCGGCAGGAAGCCGAGGAACAGGAAGCGGTCCGGCGGAAGCCCCGAGCCGACGAGGCCCGTGATGGCGGCGCAGGGACCGGGGAGCACCACGACGGGCACACCGGCGTCGATCGCCGCCACGACCACGCGGTACCCGGGATCGGAGACCAGCGGCGTCCCGGCGTCGCTCACCAGCGCCACGTCCTCCCCCGCGAGCATCCTGGCCACCAGCCCCGCGGCCCGCTCCGCCTCGTTGTGGTCGTGCGTCGAGACGGCGGGTCGCGAAGGGAGCCCGAGCTCACGGAGCAACGCCGCGATCACGCGAGTGTCCTCCGCCGCGATGACCGCCACCCGGGACAGGACCTCGACCCCTCGGGGTGACAGATCGGAAGGTTGACCGATGGGGGTGGGGACGATGAAAAGCGTGCCGCGCATCCCACGTCGATATCCATGCAGCCGACCGGTTGCCCCCCATGCACCACGAGCCCGCGAACCGAGGCCCCGTGCGGAACGACGCGACACGGGGTCCGCCCCAAGAATTGACGAACCTGATTTATATAGTAAAAATGCCGATTATCTTGGTATGTTTCGAATGGCGTACTCTCGCGCATGGCCGAAACGTCCACAAGCCCGCTTGCAGTCGGGATCCGCCAGCATATGCTTCCACCGCTTCCCCACCATGGATGGAGGTTCTACATGAACAAGGGTGAAATGGCGGCCAAGCTCGCCTCCAAGACCGGGCTGTCCAAGGCCAAGTCCCTCGACGTGATCAACGCTGTCTTCAGCGCCGAGAAGGGCGAGGGCATCATCGCCGTCGAGCTCGACGCTGGCCGCAAGGTCGTCATCCCCGGCTTCGGGACCTTCGGGACCCGCAAGCGCGCCGCGCGCAAGGGCACCAACCCCGCGAACGGCAAGAAGATCGACATCCCGGCCAAGCACTACGCCTACTTCAAGCCTGGCAAGACGCTCCGCGAGCGTATCGAGAAGTGAGCTTCCACCCGTGAGGAGTCGTCGTTTCGGCTCCTCGCAGGGTCCCTGGCGGGCGTCCCGACGGTGTCGATGGTTCCATGAACCCGGCCCGCCGCGGCGCCCGCAGTCATTTCCGGGGAAGACGCTGGCGTCTGCGGCGTAGCACGATGAGGGCCCCGAGCAGTACGCCCCCTGCCCGACCGTCCGCGCACCCCCGCCTCACCAAGGGTCCGATCGGGTCACCGATACCGTCGCAGTCGCGATCGAGCAGCGGATCCGCGTCCTCCGCGGCGCCCGGGTGGATGCGTGGGTCGTCGTCGGCGCAGTCCTCGGGCGGTGAGTACCCGTCGTGGTCCGCATCGGCGAACCCGTCGCAGTCCATGTCGCCCATCCCCACCAGCTCGACCGCACCGGGAAACCGCGTCGGGTCCCGATCGTCACAGTCCAGCGGGAGCTCGACCCCGTCCCCGTCCTCGTCGGTGTCCCTTCCGTCACAGTCCTGGTCGATCCCGTCGTACCAGATCTCGTTGGAGTGGCTGATGTTCGGCCGGATACTGGCGTTGTTGTCGTCACAGTCCAGAACGGCGGGCACGCCGTCCCCGTCCACGTCTTGCCACGCGCGTTGACTGGCGCCGGGTCCACCGAACGATCCGATGTCCGCGAGCGATCCGTCGCGATCTTGTTCTGTCGGGAGTGGGTCCGCGGTGGCGAACGGGTCGCGCATCGGGCCGTAGTAGCTGTAATTCGTGACGATGGCGTCACAATCTGCGCTGGGGTCGTAGGAGGTCAGCATCGGATCGGTGCGAAGGTCTGTGGGGTGCAGCCCGACGGCCAGACCATTGTTGCCGTAGAAGAGGTTTCGCTCCTCGTCGATCCCGGTACCATCGAAGACCGATGCGTCCGTGTTCCAAGCCACGAGATCGTACCGCATCACCGCTGACGACTCGGTGGGACCGCCCGACACGAGGGACATGACCGCGCCCTGGGTGGCCCGATTGGACAACAGGTCGTTGAAGCGGAGGTCCACCGTGCCGCCGGACACGTGGATGGCGCCGCCGAAGTCGTTGGCGCTGTTCCGCAGGATGCGGTTGTTGGTCGCCGTGTGCGTTCCCTGCCCGAACCACAGCGCCCCGCCCTCGTCCGCCTCGTTGCGACACAGCAGGTCGAGCGAGAGTGAGGTGGTCCCCGCGCCGCTGGCCGCGATGGCGCCCCCCGCCGGGGCTCGGTTGGAGATGAAGCTCGTCGTGCTGACCGAGACGGCCCCCGAGGACGCGTGGATGGCCCCGCCCGACTCGGTCCCCTCGTCTCCTTCGAAGCTGGACGAGCGCACCACCAGCGCCGCGCCACCCTCCGGGCCCAACGCGATGGCGCCTCCCCTGGCTGCGCGGTTCTCGTCGAAGCGGCTGTCCGTGATCGTGAGCTGCACCGGCCCGGACATCGACAGCGCTCCACCGTCGGCGACAGCCGTGCCCCGCTCGAAGCGGCAGTCCCCGATGGCCGTGTCCATCGCGACGGTGGCCTCGAGCGCGACGGCCCCGCCCGAACGGGCGAACCCTCCGGTGAAGGTCGAGCGCTGCAGCACGACGGTCGCGTCGCGGGCGAAGATCTGCCCGCCGTCGCCGAAGGACAGCCCGTCCAGGAACGTGGAGTCGGCGACGGTGAGGCTCCCACCCTGCTGGAACAGGATGCCGCCGTCGCCGACGAGCCCGAGCGTCAACAGCACGCAGGAGCGGACCTCGATCGTGCCGCCGACCGAGCGGATCACGGAGTCGTTCGCCGCCGCCAGCGTCAGGTCGCGCAGCGTCAGCTCCCCCGCGACCTGGAACAGGTTGCCGACCGCCGACGACAGGACGACCACGCCGTCACCCGCGACCTCGACCTGACGTCCGGGTGGGACGAGGACCACGGCTGGCTCGACGTAGTCACCGGCGGTGAGGACGAGGGACAGCGGTCCGGTCGTCGTCGCGACGGCCTGGTTGATCGTCGCGAAGCACGACGAGCCGTCGTCCGTGCAGATCGTGGCGTACGCGGCTCCGGCCCACCACCACATCAGTACTCCCCCCAGAGCCCGTCGAGGCGCACGAGGACGGCCGCGTACGTCTCCTGGACATCGAGGCTGCGCACGGTGGCGTGGGTGAAGCCGACCGAGCGCAGGTCCATCATCATCCCGAGGCGGAGCCGGTCGTCACCCGCCCGCAGCGCTCCGCCCGCCCCGAGCTCGACCCGGAGCGCGCCGCGCCCCCCTCCCACCGTGGCGGTCGCGTCCAGGGGCAACTCGCCGCGCGATCGGAGGAGCACCGTCCCGTACCCGTACTGGACCCACACCGCGGTCCCGTCCATGTCGCCGGTCGCCTCCGCACCGGTGGTCGGTGTGGACGACGTGGCCGGCGTGGTGGTCGAGGTGGTGTTGCCGTCGACCTCGAAGGGCTCGAAGCGCCAGGTGTGCACCGTCATCAGGCCGAGCCCCGCGCCAGCGCTCAACGCGCGCCAGTGACCGATCGCCGCCACCCTTCCGTCCAGCGCGGGGGCGCGGGGATGGACCAGGACCGACCCCTGGGCCAACACACCCAACGGGGAGAAGAAGGTCGCGTGCACGTCGCCGGCCACCCCCCCGCCGGGACCGCGGAGGTCGAACGGCGCGTAGAGCTGGGAGTCGGCGTCGCTCGGCGCCTGATGGGCCACGAAGGCGGACGCCACCGCACCGATCCGCGCGAACGCGATGATGCGTGGCGGCTGCTCGACCGGCGACGACACCCACCCCGGCGGCAGGTCCCCGTCGGACGACAGGAAGGAGTTCCAGAACCGGCCGTCCGTCTTCTGGACGAGGTGCAGACCCTCGGAGGGAGGCTCCACCGGGGAGACGAACCCGTCGACGAACAACCGGACGCCGGATGGAACCGGCGGGCCCGACGCCGGGGACGGCGGCGGCTTCCAGTCGTGGATGGGGTGCCCGGTGCCCACGCCGCGGTCGATGGCAGGCCGGATGGCGAGCGCGGTGGCGAGCGCGTCCTCCCAGTCCCCTCCCCGCGAGTACTCGACGATCGCCTTGCACACGAGCAGGTCCGCCCACATCCGCGGCTGCGGAGCGTGGTCCAGGCACGGGAGGCGCTTCTCGACCTCCGCCAGGATCGCCGACGGCAGCTCGATGTCGCCACGATCGATGGCCGACTGGGCGTCCAGCACGTACGAGCGGAACTCGGCCTCTCCCAGAGGCTCGCACCGGTCGGGGGCGGCCAGGACGACCGAGGCGAGGCTAGCGATCCACATCACAGGTGTAGCGGAGGACGTTGCACCGGACCGTCACGGTGAGCTCGGGGACGACGTCCACGTATCTGCCCATCGGCTTCATGCCCTGCCCGAAGTCTGCGTACAGCTCGTAGCCCGAGCCCGACGGGACCGTTCCGGCCGCGTGCACACCGTCGGTGCCGCGCAGCTCGACACGCACCGACGCGGGCTCCACGCGGACGACGCCGAACCGCACGGGCTCCGCGGGAACCGGCTCGACGGGGACGGGCTCGACCACGGGCTCTGGGGCCGGCACGGCCGGGGTGGGCTTCACCGGCCGAGGCGTGACGGTCGGAGCGGGCTCTGGAGACGGACTGACGGGAACGGGAACGGGAACGGGAACGGGAGCGGGAGCGGGAGCGGGAGCGGGGATGGGGATGGGGACCGGGATGGGGACCGGGACAGGTGTGGGTGTGGGTGTGGGTGTGGGCGACCGCATGCCCCACCACACGAACCACGCGACCAGCGCCACCGCCACCAGGCTCAGCACCAGCGCGAACCCCGTTCGCCAGCTCGCGACCGCCGAAGCGACCGCCGGGTTGGTCGCGGTGTCGCTCGGGACGTGGCCTGCGGGCAGGTCCATGCGGAACGTCTCGGACGAGCGGTCGTCCACGATCGGGACCGCGAACGCCTCGGTGCTGACGGTCCCCTCGGTGATCGTCCGGCCGTCCAGGAAGCCCGGGATGGTCGCGGCGCGCGGCCACTCGCGGTCGCGGACCCACTTGCGCAGCGGCGGTCCCTCCAGCCGCTCCGCGAGCGCGTCGCAGGCGAGCCGCACCTCGGACGCCGTCGGACGTTGTCCGGCGACGTGGGCCAGCATCCGGCGGACCAGATCCACGAGCTCCGGGTCGAGCGACGGGGGCAGCTCGGCCAGGGCCTCCTCGAGGTGCGCGAGGTACGTCACCGGCTCGGCCGCCAGGCGGAACATGTCGACGGGGACGGCGTCGACGAACAGGCGTCGGCCCGACAGACCCTCGTACAGGACGCAGCCGAGTCCGAAGACGTCGGCCGCGGGCGCCGCTGGGGCACGGGTGAACCGCTCCGGCGCCATGTACGCGAGCGAGCCCACCGTCGACCCCGTGCCGGTGCGCGCCTCTCGGTCCACCTGCTCGCTCGCCGAGCGCGCGATGCCGAAGTCCAGCACCTTCACCTCGCCGTGCACCCCGACGCGGATGTTGCTCGGCTTGATGTCGCGGTGGACGAGGTGCATCGGACGCCCGTTGTCGCTCGCCCGGCTCCAAGCCACGTCCAGCACGTCCGCGACGACGGCCGCGGCCTCCACCAGACAGCGGACGGGGATGCGGTCGTGCGGATCGAACAGCGCGGACAGGTCCTGGCCCTCGACGTACTCCGTGACCAGCCCCACCCGACCGTCGAGCACCGCGAGGTCGTGCACGCGGAGGATGCCCGGGTGGCGCAGCAGCCCGAGCATGCGCCCCTCGTCCCGCAGCCGCCGGACCGCGTCGTCGAGCGAGCCCACGTCCACCCGGAGCAGCTTGACCGCCACGTCGCTTCGCAGCCCGCCGGGAGAGACCATGGTCGCGCGGTACACCTCGCCGTACCCACCGCGACCGAGGCAGTGGTGGACGACGAACTGGCGCTGCTGACGATGGGGATCCATCCCGGTGATCATGAACCGGCCCCGTGCGGGCGACGCAGTCTACCCGACCTCGGCGCCGACCGGTTCAGGGGACCAGCGCGAGGAGCTGCACGATCGACAGCTCGTCCATCCCCGTCGCTTCGTAGTACTCGTCGGGCATCGCGATCGTGGGACGCGGGATCGGCGTCGGGTCGCCGCCCGTGACCGTCACCACACCGCAGTCGGCCTCGTACCCCATGGCCCAGCCCACCTCGACCGCCGTGTCCTTGTCGAAGGTCAGGTAGGCCCCCATCACGTTGGGCGCCCAGTCCGCGGCCCAGTCGCCGCCGCCGGTGTTGACCGACTGCTCGAGCGCCTGGGCGTGGGTGACGAGCGGGCCGTAGGCCAGCCCGAGGTCCAGGTCCTCGAACAGGTCGCGGAGGTCGGAGTACCCGCCGTAGAACGCGGGGTTGACCTGGTTGCAGGTGGACACGCCCTGCGCGAGCGGGGTGTCGAGCTCGACCAGCAGGCGACCGCCGCCCAGCGGCGTCCACATCCGCTCGGCCGACACCGCCAGCGACAGGTCGTACTCGATGGTGCAGAGCGGCGCCTTGCCGGCGTCCAGGATCTGGAAGATCATCCGCGCCGAACGCTGGTTCCCGAGGTACGAGTAGTCCTTCATGCGGCCGCCGTCGACGATGCCCACCCAGGACACGTCGACGAACACGGGCTCGATGGTGGGCAGCTGCGCGGGCGCCGTCGAGACGCGGTCGACGCGCGGGTACGTGCAGACGGCGTCGTCCGCCGGGTCGTCCGGATCGGTGCCACGCCCGAACTCCGAGGTGTCCACCGTGCCGCCGTTGTCGGTGTCCGCGCGGGTGGGGTCGGTCAGCGTGACGTAGATCTCGTCCCCGTCGGACAGGCCGTCCAGATCGGTGTCCCGGTGGAAGGGATCGGTGCCGTAGATGTCCCGCTCCTCGCCATCCAACGCCTGATCGTCGTCCATGTCCGGGTCGAGCGGATCGAACCCGATGGACAGCTCGAAGCCGTCCCACAGCGTGTCGCCGTCGGTGTCGGACACGGCGGGCTGGGTGTGCGTGACGTTGACCTCCACCCCATCGGGGATCTGGTCGTCGTCGGAGTCGGTGTCGTGCGGGTCGGTGCCGTAGGTCAGCACCTCCTCGCCGTCCGTGAGGTTGTCGTTGTCGCTGTCCGGGTCCAGCGGGTCGGTCCCGGTGACATTGAGCTCGGCGCCGTCCGCCAGCCCGTCGTCGTCGCTGTCCGCGTCGAGGGGGTCGGTCCCCGTGACGTTCACCTCTTCGCCGTCCTCGAGGCCGTCCCCGTCGGTGTCGTCGTCCGTCGGATCGGTGTGCGTGACCCGATCCTCCTGCGCGTCGAAGAGCCCGTCGTTGTCCGTGTCGGGGTCGTTCGGATCGGTGCCGAGCTGGTACTCCTCGAAGTCGTCCAGCACGTCGTCGTCGCTGTCTCGGTCGAGCGGATCCGAACCGAAGGCGTTGACCTCGGTCCCGTCGCCGAGCCCGTCGCCGTCGGTGTCCGAGCGGAACGGGCTGGTCCCGATGTACAGCTCCTCGGCGTCCGAGAGGCCGTCGCGGTCCGTGTCGCCGTTGCGGGGGTCGGTCCCGGTCTCGAACAGCTCTTCGAAGTCGCCGAGGCCATCGTTGTCGGTGTCCGTGCCCAGCGGATCGGTGCGGTACACCCGGACCTCGTCGTAGTCCGACAGGCCGTCGTAGTCGCTGTCGGTGCCGAGCGGATCGGTGCCGCGGCCGATCTCCTGCCCGTCGTACAGCCCGTCCCCGTCCGAGTCCTTGTTCAGCGGATCGGTGCCGAGGTCGATCTCCTCGTTGTCGTGGATCCCGTCGCCGTCCGTGTCGTCCTTCAACGGATCGGTGTGTGTGATCGTGAACTCGTCGAAGTCGCTGATCGTGTCCCCGTCGGTGTCGGGCAGCCGGGGGTGGGTTCCGTAGATCTTGTCTTCCTCGTAGTCGCTGAGGCCGTCACCGTCGGTGTCCGTGTCTCCTGGGTCGGTCTCCAGGACCAGGATCTCGTAGCCGTCGTTCAGCCCGTCGCCGTCGCTGTCCGCCCGGTACGGGTCCGTGTCGTAGCGCGTGAGCTCGAGGACGTCGGTCAGACCGTCGCCGTCGCTGTCCAGGTCCGGAGGGATGCCGACGGTGCTGGTGGTCCCGGTGTCGTCGGTCGTGTCGGTGTCGGTGCCGGACCCGTTGCCGTCGCCCGAGCACGCGGACAGCGCCAGCGCCAGCGCCACCGTCATCGTTGCGAACCGCATCCGCCCTCCACCCAGGCGCAAACTACCACGCTGCTCTTCGTCCATGCCCGGCCGCTCCGCGAGACGTCGCTACAGGTTGTCTTCGATGTACTGCTGGACGGCCTGGTTCGACTTCTTCAGGTTGGGCTGCAGCAGCCCGACGATGAACTTCTCGAGCGCGGGCGCGGCCGCCTTGGCGACGAAGGTGGGCACGCCCGGGATCCGATCCGGATGGATGGCGAACTCGCCGTTCATCTGGATGACGGTCTCGCCGCCCTCCTCGAGGAACGTGTTGAACCCGCGCGCGGTCACCGCCTCCGGCAGCGCCGTGATCGTGATCTCCCAGTCGGTGCGCCAACGAGCGCCGTCCCAGGCGGCCCGGTCCTGGTAGGTCAGGTGCTCCGGCTTCACGAGCCCGCGGATGGCTCCCGGGACCTCGGTGCTCGCAACCGTCCACAGGTTGAGGAGCCGCACGACGTCGCCGTCCTCGACGCGCTCCTCGACGACGACGCTCTCCACGTTCGGCAGGTAGGGCACGAGCTCGACCAGCTTGTCGCGGTGGGTCGCGAACACGATGTCCCGCGGGTGGGGGATCTCGTCGACCAGGCTGAACTTCACGGGGCACCTCGGGAGGCGCCCCCTAACCGGGGTAAGGTCCCACCGGAGGGAAGGAGGCTCGATGAGCGATCAGCGCTTCACCCTGGAGGCGATCCGCCCCCTGGTCTCGCAGTGCAACCCCACCGGCCGGCACCTGGTCGTGACCTTCACCTGCCCCGTCACGCGGCGGCACGTGAACGCCCGCTGGAGCGCGCCGCAGCGCAACGACGTCGCCTCGCGCGTGGCGGCGAGCGCGAAGCAGTCGATGTGGTACGAGATGCGGCGCCAGGCGCACTCCATGCTCGCGACGGCGCTCGGGCACGGGATGATGGGCCGGGTCGCGTCGCAGACGATGGACGCGGCGATGTACGCGGCCTCGCCCGGCAACTCGTACAGCACGGCCTCCGCGGCGCGGAACCTGTCGCAGGGCGAGGTCGACCAGGGCGTGGTGGAGGCGTTCCAGAGCGTCGCCTCGCAGTTCGCGTGGGCGGGGAACCGCTGGGTCCACTCCTCGGCCGCGCAGCAGGTGCTCTCCCCGCTCGACGCCCAGCTCCAGCAGCACCCGCTGGTCACGCGCTACGACCGGCTGCTGGCGGCCCGGATGCTCTACGAGGTCGCGGCCTCGCACGGCGGCGTCTCGCCCGAGGAGCGCAGCCACCTCGAGGACGTGATCGACCCCGAGCTGGGCTCGATCCAGGCGCTCGCCCAGCGTCCGCCGCTGAGCCGCGCCGAGCTCGCGGAGGCCTCGCCGGGTGGGGTGCGGGTGTCGCTGCTGGCGCTCGCCTGGACGCTGGCGCTCGTCGACGAGAGCTTCGACGAGGGCGAGCGGCGCAAGCTCGCCGAGCTCACCCAGGGCCTCGGCGTGCCGCAGGGCGAGGCGGATCGGGCGCGGGACCTCGCTCGCAGCTGGATCCTGGACCAGGCCTTCGAGCGGGCCTTCGGCTGGGGCGGGCACGACGTCACCGCGCGCGAGATGGCGGTGGATCTGGGCCGCCGCATCGGGATGAGCCGGGAGGAGGTCGAGATCGCGGAGGCGCGCTTCCAGCGTCGCCGCGGGTAGGATGGGGTCGGAGCGACGATGATCGACCGGATCCGTGTGCGACGCTGGCGGTGCCTGCAGGACGTGACGCTGGAGTTGACGCCCCTGCACGCGCTCATCGGCCCCAACGACAGTGGCAAGAGCACGCTTCTTCGGGCCGTCGAACACGCCGGTCGTGTGGTTCGACTCGACGACGACCACGCAATCCTCGAACGAAGTGGACCGAACCTGCGACTGACGCTCGGGCCAGACAACGGCGTCCACGGCAAATTCGGTATGACTCCGCTGAAACCCGGACCGACGCTAGAGGAGGTGCGGACGAAGACGGGAACGCCATCGCTGTTTCGACTCGACCCGGATCAGATGCGCCTCAAGAGTACGCTCATCCCCGATGCCGTGGTCAGACTCGAGCCCCGAGGTGGCAGGCTGCCTGGTGTCTATGATGCGATTTTGAACCGCGACCGAGATGCCTTTGCATCCATCGAGAAGGACCTTGTCAACGCCTTCCCCAGCATTCGACGGCTGTCGCTACGTCCGGTCGACGACAGGCACAAGGTGATGGAGGTGCAGTTGACGGACGGGACGCGGGTCACGGCCGAGGACCTGTCCGAAGGCATGTTGTACTGGCTCGCCTTCGCCGCCCTGCCGCACCTCGGCCACACCGGCCCCGTCCTCGTCGAGGAACCCGAGAACGGCCTGCATCCCGCCCGCATCCGCGACGTGATGCGCGTGCTCCGCGCGATGTCCGAGCGAGGCACCCAGGTGCTGCTCGCGACGCACAGCCCGCTCGTGGTCAACGAGCTGCGCCCCGAGGAGGTCAGCGTCGTCACGCGCACGCCCGAGGCCGGAACGAAGGTGCGCCGCGTCTCCGCCATCCCGGACCTGGATCGGCTGCTGTCGGCGTTCAGCCTCGGGGAGCTCTGGCTCGCCTTCGCCGACGGGATCCAGGAGGAGGCGCTGTTCGAGGCTCGCCGGGACGCCTCGTGATCCGCGTGATGATCGCGGGCGAGGGCCGCCACGAGCTGGGCGGTTGGGCCGACGAGCCGCCGTACCGCACCGACGAGCGCGGCGTCCTCGCTGCCCTCCTCGGTCGGTGCCGGACCGAGGGCTGGGAGATCGTGGCCGCGCGCCGCTGGAAGGACGTCCCCAAGTTCCGGTCGGGCGACCACCGGAGGGCGGACCAGCGCACCGTCCTCGGCCTCGTCGCGCTCGCGACACGGGCGGGCTGCGACCTGCTCGTCCTCGTCCGAGACGCCGACAACATGCTCGATCGCCCGGAAGAGCTGGAGGCCACCCTCGCCGAGATCGTCGACGTCGGAGTCGTCGGGGGATGTGCGGTGCGGACGCTCGACGCCTGGTGCCTCGCGCTGATCGGTGAGCGCGGCACAGAGGCGCTGCGCAAACCCAAGGTCCGGTTGGAGGACATGGGCTGCCAGACGACGGCCGATCGGGTGGCGCTCGTGGACGACGCGGACCTGGCGCGGCTCCCGGACGACGCCTACTCGCTCCGGCAGTGGCTCGAGCGCGCGCGGGTCGGGCTGGACGAGGGATCGGGACCGGCTACGTGAGGGCTCGTGCCGGCCGACACCCCGCGCCGCCGAGCGCTGCGCCGTTCCATCGTCGAGGGCGTGCTCTACGCCGGGCTCGTGGGCCTCGGCGAGTTCTGGCTCGTGGCCGATGCGGTGCGCCAGGGCGCCGGCCCGTGGGCGCTCGCGACGCTGGTGACAGTGCCCCAGCTCGTGGGGGCGGTGGGCGCGCTGGCGGCGGTCCGCGGGCTGCGCCACCTCCCGAGCCGTCGTCCGCTCACCACCGCGGCCGTCGTGGGGCAGGCGCTGGCCTTCGGCGCGCTGGCGCTGGCGACGATCCTCGGACGGAGCGGCCCCGCCACGCTGATCGTCGCCTCCTGCACCCAGCAGGCGTTCGCGCGAGCGGCGGGCACGGCCTGGAGCTCCTGGTACGGCGACGTCGTTCCCGCGCGGATCCGCGGGCGGTGGTTCGGGCGACGGAACCGCTGGGTGAGCGCGGTCACGTTCGCCGGGATCGTGGTCGGCGGCCTGGTGCTGTGGGCGCTCGAGCCCCGGGGCGGCGCGTCGAGCGGCGGGGGCGGCACCGGCTACGCCCTGCTCTACGCGGCGGCGGCGCTCTCCCGCCTCGGGTGCGCCCCGCTCCTGTGGAGCTCGTGGGAGCCCCCGTTCGCCCCGCCCCAGGCCGACGACCGCGTCCGGGACGAGCTCTCCGGCCCGGAGGGTGCCGCTGGCCGCGGGGTGGTCGTGCTCGGTGCCGCGCTGCTCGCCGCGGTGTCCCTCGCGACCCCGTTCTTCGCGCCCCACATGCTGCGCACGCTGGGCTTCTCCTACCCCGTCTACCTCGCGTCCCAGGGGCTGCAGGTGGCGGCGAAGGTGCTCTCGCTCGGTGTCTGGGGGCGGCTGGTGGACGCGCGGGGGCCCGCCACCGTCTATGTCTGGACCGCCGTGACCATCGCGCTGATCCCGATCCCGTGGGCGGTCGCGGGCACCTCGGACCTGACCTGGCTCGTGTTCGCGGCGCAGGCGGTCTCGGGGGCGGCCTGGGGCGGCAACGAGGTCGCGACGTTGGCCCTGACGCTCGCGGCGCGCAGCGGGCGGCGGCGGGCGGTGCTGTTCGCGGTCCAGGCGGTCGCGAACGGTGCGGCCCAGGTGGCGGGGGGCCTGCTCGGCTCGGGGCTCGCGTCGATGGTCGACGGCGCCCACGCGCCCATGTTCGTCGCGAGCGCGCTGGCGCGGATGGGCGTCGTCCTCGCTGCGCCCGCGCTCCTCGCTCCCCTCGCCCGCACCCACCCGTCCATGGCCTCGGTCGCGGCGCGCGTGGTGGGTTGGCGCCCCGGACGCGGCGTCGTGCGCGAGCCCGCGGACATCGAGTAGTCAGGCCCGCTGCGACAGCTCGTCCCAACGCGTGAACAACACCTCGATCTCCGACCCGATCGCGCCCACCCGTGCGCTCTTCGCCGAGGCGCCGTCGGGGTCCTTCGCCCAGATCCCGGGATCGCCGAGCGCGGCCTCGAGGCCCGCCTGCTCGGTCTCCAGCGCCTCGATCCGCGCAGGGAGCTCCTCGAGCTCCTTCTTCTCCTTGTACGAGAGCTGCTTCGGAGCGGTGGGAGCGGCCTTCTCGACCCGAGGTGCCGCCACCGGTGCCGGAGCCTCCGCGGCCTTGCGCCTGCGCGCGTCCATCCACTGCGAACGCGAAGCGTACGGCACGACCCTCCCCTCGCCTTCGAACGCCAGCACCCGCGTGCACACCCGATCGGTGAACGCACGATCGTGGGACACGACCAGCAGCGCGCCGTCGAACCCGATCAGCGCCTCCTCGAGCACCCGCAGCGTCATCAGATCGAGGTCGTTCGTCGGCTCGTCGAGCACCAGCAGGTTCGCGCCGGTGAGCATCAGCTTCGCGAGCAGCAGCCGCGCCCGCTCGCCGCCGGACAGCGCGGACACCCGCTGGCCGAAGCTCTCCCGCGTGAACGCGAAGCGGCCGAGGAAGGTCGCGACGTGGATGCTGTTGTCGCCCACGATCACGTGGTCGTGCCCCTCGCCCGCCGCCTCGAACACGGTGTCGTCGGGCTTCAGGCCCGTCCGCGCCTGGTCGAGCAGGCCGATCCGCGTCCGCGAGGCCTTCAGCACCTCGCCGGCGTCGGGCACCACCTCCCCCGTCAGCGTCCGCAGCAACGTCGACTTTCCAGCTCCGTTCGGCCCGAGCACGCCCACGCGATCGCCCGGCCGCAGGACGTCGGTCACGTCGCGGAACAGGACGCGATCGCCGTAGCGCTTGGACACGCCGTGCCACTCGGCCAGCGTCACGCTCCTCGGCACGCCGGTCTCGAACGAGAACGCGTACTCGCGGTCCTCGATCTGGGGGACCTGCTCGCGGAGCACGTCGAGCCGCGCGAGCCGCGCCTTCTGCTTGGTCCGTCGCGCCGAGGGCTGCCGCGCGGCCCACGCCGCCTCCCGGGCGACCGTGGCGATCATCCGCTCGCGGTGCTGCTGCTGGCGGGCCTGCCGCTCGGCGCGCTCCACCAGGTAGTCGGCGTAGGAGCCGTCGTAGGACACGCACGTGCCCTGATCGACCTCGACCAGGCGATCGGCGACCGCCTCCAGCAGGTAGCGATCGTGGGTCACGAGCAGCACGGCGCCGCGAAACCCCTGGAGGAAGGCCTCGAGCCACTCGGTCGCGTCGGTATCCAGGTGGTTCGTGGGCTCGTCGAGCAGCAGCAGGTCCGGATCGGTCAGCAGCACCGCCGCCAGCGCCACCCGCCGGCGCTCTCCGCCCGAGAGCCGCGCGATCGGGGTGTCCTGCGTCGGGGCCCCCAGCCGCTGGAGCGTCGCCTCGATCTTGTGGCCCACCTCCCAGCCCGCGAGATCGAGGGCCTGCTGCGCCTCGGCGGTCGCGTGCTCGTCGCCGTCGGCCAGCGCCTTCTCCCAGCGCGCGACGAGCTCGCCGTGCCAGCGCAGGGCGTCTCGCATCGCGTCGCCCACCGTCTCGAAGGGCAGCGCCGGATCCTGGTCGAGGCGCGCGATCCTCCCCCGCCGGACCACCCGACCGCGATCGGGCTCGAGCGTCCCCGCGAGGATCGCGAGCAGCGTGGACTTGCCACTGCCGTTCACCCCCACGAGACCGACGTGCTCCCCGGCATCGACCGAGATCGAGGCCCCCCGCAGCACGGCGCGATCCGCGTAGGCCTTGTCGATCTCCTCGGCCAACAACACCGCCACGGGCACCCTCCGCCCGACCGGCTATCCGCGATGTCCCTGTGCAGGCACGCCGTCCCGGTCATCGCGCGTCACCGCCCGCAGAGGATTCACGGGTGACGGGGTTGCACCCGCCGCGCGCAGACCGATACATGGCGGTGCTCCGGAGCCACCCATGGCCCTGTCCGACCAAGAGATGCGCATCGTCGCCGCCCTCGGCCAGACGATGTTCCCCCGCGACGCCGTCCTCGGCATCGACGGCGAGGACGCGCAGGTCGTCCCCTGGGTCGACGACTACCTCGGCCGCATGCCCCCGTTCTCGAGGGCACAGATCCGCGGGCTCCTGAACACCTTCGAGTACGGCTACGCCGCGTGGGCCGGCCGCCCCCGGGACACCTTCTCCGCCGCCCGTCCCGACGCGCGCGCCGCGTACCTCGAGTCGTGGGAGCGCTCCGCGACGTACACGCAGCGAATGCTGTACGAAGCCCTGCGCGCCATGATGACCTTCGCCTACGTCGAGTCCGAGGCCGTCGCCACCGCGATCCGGCCCCCAGAGGACGAGGCGACGGCGACGAGGACGGAAGGCCACCGGGCGGCCGAGGAGGCGTGATGCCGATCGGTTTCGACGTTCAGAAGCGCTGGTCGACGGACCAGCTGATCCACGGGATCGAGGCGCAGGACTTCGTCAAGCTCCTGCAGAAGAACAACTGGCGGGTGGACCCGGTCTACCTCCACCGCCTCGCCATGGTCGGAGGCCTCTCGGTCCCCGCCACCATGCTCGGGCGCCTCGAGGACATGCGCTTCGGTCGCGCGCTGTCCACGCAGGAGATCGATCCCGAGCCGCTGTTCGCCATCGGCCACTGGCGCTCGGGCACGACCCACCTGCACAACCTGCTGGGCCGCCTGCCGGGCTTCACGTACCCGACGGTCATGCAGGTCATCTTCCCCACCTGCTTCCTGTCGGCGGACAGCTTCCTGCCGCAGCTCACGGGCCGGATGCTCGACGGCACCCGGACGTACGACAACGTCAAGCAGGGCTGGTACGAAGCGGCCGAGGACGAGATCGCGCTCGCCAAGCTCACCGGCAAGAGCCCGTACCTCGCGTTCATGTTCCCCGAGCAGTCGGCGAAGTACGAGCGGTACGTCGACTTCCTCGAGTGCAGCCAGGCCGAGAAGGACGAGTGGAAGGACGCCTTCCGCTACCTGATCAAGAAGATCATGCTGCAGACCCGGAACAAGCGGGTCGTGGTCAAGTCCTGCACGCACACCGCGCGCATCCGCATGATCCTCGAGATGTTCCCGAACGCGAAGTTCGTGCACATCCACCGCAACCCCTACGAGGTGTTCGCGAGCACGCTGCACATGCGGTCGCACACCGACTGGGAGAACTTCTTCCACCTGCCGGACGTGGACCCCGAGGTCGTCCGCAAGAACCAGACGCTCGAGCTCGGCCAGCGCATCTACGAGCGCGTGATCGAGGACAAGCACCTCGTCCCCGAGGAGAACTGGTTCGAGATGGGGTACGCGGACCTCGTCGGCAACGAGGTCGACGTCATCGGCAGGATCTTCGAGCAGTTCGGCTACGACGGCTGGGACCGCAGCAAGCGCGTGCTCGAGGAGTACCTCGACGGCGTCAAGGGGTACCAGCGGAACCAGCTGAAGATGGACAAGCGCCTCAAGGAGGACGTGTACGCCGCCTGGCGTCCGGCCTTCGAGGCCTTCGGGTACGACAAGGACTGACCGAGAGCTGCGCGGCCCTCGCGGCCGCCGGAGACTCCATGAGCGACTTCAAGGATCGGATCGAGCACTTCCTCACCTCGTCGGACAACCTGTCCCGCAGGCACGTCCACCCTCGCCTCGCGAAGATGTTCGAGCTCGGGGGCATGTCCACCGCGTTCGTCCGCGGCGAGGGGCAGTACCTCTGGGACGCGGGCGGCGAGCGGTACCTCGATCTGCTCGCGGGCGGCGGGGTCTACTTCCTCGGCCGCAACCACCCGCGGATCAATGGCGCGCTGATCGACGTGCTCTCGATGAACCTGCCCAACCTGTGCGTGGTGAACGCCAGCGTCATGGGCGGCATGGTCGCCGAGAAGCTGCTCGAGATCGGCGGGCCCCAGTTCACGAAGGTCGTGTTCGCGAACGCCGGCTCGGAGTCCACCGAGGTGGCGCTGCGCTTCGCCCGCCAGGTGACCCGCCGCCGCCGCTTCCTGTACATCGAGGGCGCCTTCCACGGCCGCTCCTACGGCGCCATCAGCGTCTGCGGCTTCGAGTCGATGCGCAAGGGCATCGATCCGGCCATGCCGACCTGCACGCCGATCCAGCGGAACAACCTCGCCCAGCTCCGCCGCGAGCTGAAGATGGGCGACGTGGCCGCGCTGATCTTCGAGCCGGTCCAGGGCATGACCGGTGAGGTGCTCGACGCGGGCTACCTCCGCGAGGCGGAGAACCTCTGCGAGCAGCACGGCACCCTGATGATCGCCGACGAGATCCAGTGCGGGCTCGGGCGCACCGGCTCCTGGTTCGTCACGCGCGAGCTCGGCGTCCGGCCGCACATGATGACCGTGTCCAAGACGCTGTCGGGCGGCCAGGCCCCCGTGGGTGCGGTGCTCGTCAACGAGGACATCTACGAACGGGTCTACTCCGGCTTCGGGACCGGCCTCGTCTACTTCTCCACCTTCGCCGAGAACAACGTGGCGATGGCGGCGGCGCTCGCGACCCTCGAGACCATGATCGAGATGGACGCCCCCGCCGAGGCGAAGTGGAAGGGCGAGATGCTGATGAACGGGCTCAACGACATCGCCTCGCGGTACGACTGCATCGACCGGGTCATCGGCAAGGGGCTGATGGTCACCATCTACTTCAAGGAGTCCGCGAACCCGACGCTGCTCGCGCAGCAGAAGGCCCTGTCGGCCGCCGACTCGGGTGCCTTCGCGGCCGCGGTCCACGTCGACCTGTTCAAGCGGCAGAAGATCGTGGCCCAGATCCCCGGCCCGGGCGTGAACGCGCTGAAGGTCCTGCCCCCGGTGATCTGCACCGAGGACGACCTGAACTACTTCCTCGGCAGCTTCGAGGACACGATCGCCCGCTTCTACGGCCGTCAGGGCCCGATCGTCAGCCTCGGCCGGGGCGTGGTGGAGTCCGCCGCGAAGAAGATCGGCGAGGTCGTGCCGGGCGCCGCCCCCACGCTGAACCGCCTCGTCGGTCTCGAGGACTCCGAGGAAAAAAAAACCTCTTCGGACCTGAACTGACGAGCGGCAAGGGCCGCCTCTTCCAGTTCTCCGACTACGAAGGCCCGATCCGGGACGACGCCGACTACCTGATCGTCGGCAGCGGCCCCGGCGGCGGCGTGCTCGCCCACGAGCTCGGCAAGACCGGGGCGCGCGTGATCCTGGTCGAGGCGGGTCCGCGTCTGACGCCCCGCGACTTCCACCAGGACATCGGCAAGACGCTCGCCTCCTACTTCTGGGAGGGAGGGACCCGCGCGGCTCGCGGGAACGTGTTCTTCCCCACGCTCCAGGTCCGGGCGCTCGGCGGCGGCACCGTGTTCAACTCGGCGATCTGCATGCGGCCGCTGGCGAGCTCGCTGCAGCGCTGGCAGGACGACCATGGGCTGACCGATCTGACCGAGGAGGCGCTGGCGCCGCACTTCGACGCCGTCGAGGAGCTGCTCGGCATCCGCGAGGCCAGCGACGACATCATGGGCCGGCGCAACGACCTGTTCCGCGAGGCCTGCGAGAACCTGGGCTGGTCCTGGGAGCGCATCCGGCGGTTCGAGGAGGGCTGCCGCGGAAGCGGCGAGTGCATCACGGGCTGCCGCCACCAGGCCAAGAACAGCGTCGATCGGCGCGGCATCCGCGAGATGGTCGAGGCCGGCGGGCGGGTCTACACCTCGGTCCACGTCGACGAGCTCATCATGGACCAGGGCAAGGTCCGCGGCATCCTCGGCGCGACGGTGAACCCCGCCACCTGGGGACGCAAGCACCCGGTCCGGATCACCGCCCGCTGCACGATCGTCGCCGCCGGCGCCATCGGCACGCCGGTGATCCTGCGGCGGTCGGGGATGACGCGGAACGCGGTCGGCGACAACGTCGTGTTTCACCCCTCGTGTTTCATCATGGGGACCTTCGACGAGCTGGTGCAGCCTTGGAACGGCGCGACCCAGGGCATCCACAGCACCGAACACCTCGAGCGCGGCATCAAGCTCGAGTCGCTCTGGGCGACCACCTCGACGTTCTCCCGCGGTCTTCCTCGTCAACCGAAGCAGTTCAAGCGCTACTTGAAGAAGTGGCCGCACATGTCGGTGTTCGATGGCTGGGTCAGCGGCGAGGCCTCGCGGGGCCGCGTGCGCCACATCCCGGGCACGAACCGCCCCGACATCACGTTCGACCTGGGGGAGGCCGACCTGCGCCGCCTGCAGGAGGCGAACGCGCTCCTGTGCGAGATGTTCGACGCCGTCGGCAGCAAGGAGGTCGTCACCGGTATCCACGGGCTCCCCGAGGTCATGAGCCCGCGGGAGGCGGCCGACGAGATCCGCAAGGGGCGGTTCTCCGCGGTGGACCTGCCGACCGCGAGCAACCACGTGATGGGTGGCGCCGCGATGGGCAGCGACCCCGATCGGGGCGCGGTGACCGACAGCTGGGGCAAGGTCTGGGACGCCGACGATCTCTACGTCTGCGACACGGGGCTGTTCCCGAGCTCTCCGGGCGTGAACCCGCAGCTCACGGCGATGGCGCTGGCCCATCGGCTGGGGCAGGAGCTGCCTCGCCGCTACTGACGGGCGTGGGTGGCTCCTCCGCGGGCACCAGGACCTCCCACGGGGTCCGGGTGTCCCAACCCGCGGTGGCCACCTCGTAGCCCCCGTCGGCGACCCGCAGGAGCATCACGCAGCGACCGGGGATGCCCTGGAGCTGGGTCACGACGAGCTCCAGCGGTCGCGTGTCGGCCGGGAGGTGGCTCACCCGCATGCTCGTGGGCGGGAGGTGTCCGCGCCGGCCCACCAGGGCCAGGACCACGGAGTCCACCTCCAGACGATCGGACAGCTGCTCCGCGATCGCTAGGACCTGCTCGCCGGAGACGGGTGCTGAGGCCTCGATCGCGCACGGCCCGGTCATCGCCACGAGACCTCCAGCTGGGATCTACCACACCCGCGCGCAACTCCGCGCCACGAACCTTCATGGGCCGAAACTGAACCTGTCACCCATGAAATTCCCCACTATCTCGAGCGATGCTTCAGGGGTCGAGAGGCCCTCGATCGGGACGTGAACCATCGCTTCAAGGTCGCCGGGCGCCGGGATAGGGGGCGACCGAGAGGTCCGGTTGCTCTCGGTCGGCATCGCCTGCGCCCTGCTCGCCCCCCTGTGCTGGTCGGTCGCGGTCCTGTTCTACCGGCGCTCGGCCGATCTCGCGTCGCCCGTGGTCATGACCGTGTTCAAGAACGCGGTCGCCGCCGCTCTGCTGGTCGCGAGCGCGGCCGTGCTCGGCACGAGCTTCCCCTGGGAACGCTCCTGGGTCGACTGGCTGCGGCTCGCGGCGAGCGGCGTGCTCGGGCTCGCGGTGGCCGACACGCTGCTGTTCGAGGCGCTCCGGCGGGTGGGTGCGGCGCGTATCGCGATCACCGACACCAGCTACGCGCCCTCGCTGCTGCTGTTGTCCTGGTGGTTCCTGGACGAGCGGCTCTCCACGCTGTTCTTCGTGGGCGCGGGGCTCGTGCTGGCGGGCGTGGCGATGGCGAACCTGAAGAGCGACGGCGACCAGGTCGATCGCCGCGACCTGACGGTCGGCACGCTGCTCGGGCTCGGGGCGGTCGCTGGCACCGTCGTGGGGGTGATCCTGTCGAAGCCGGTGCTCGAGGACAGCGATCTGGTCGAGGTCACGCTCACCCGCATGCTCGCCGGGCTCGCGCTCCAGGTCCCGTGGGCGCTGTGGCGCGGCATGGGTCCCGAGCTGGCGGCGTCGCTCACCCGCAGGGACCTGTGGAAGACGCTGTTCCCGGCGGCCTTCGTGGGGACGTGGCTGTCGCTGCTCCTGTGGATGGCGGGGTTCAAGTGGGCGCCGGCGAGCGTCGCCGCGGTGCTCAACCAGATGGCGACAGTCTACATCCTCGTCCTGGCCCGGGTCGTGCTCAAGGAGCAGGTCGGCTGGCGCCAGGCGCTCGGGGGGCTCACGGCGGCGGCCGGAGCGCTCGTGGTGGTGTTGGGTAGCCGGTAGGTGTCGTGGACCGTGGCCCCGGGGTTCGTCACCGGTGCCGGCGCTGCTGTCGGGCACGGGCACGGGCACGGGCACGGGCACGGAGGCACAGGCGCGGCGGTGTAGGATGGCGCCGTGCGGATCGGGTGCTGCCTTGCGGTCCTGGGGTGCGTGGCCTGCGGCCCGAGGGACCCGTGCGAGCTCGGCGCGCGGCCCGACACGCTGGACGAGGCGATCGCGCTCGTCGACGAGCTCCCCTCGCCCGTCACCCTCACCTGCTATCTCTCGTCGCTCGAGCGGCCGCTGGGCCTCGAGCTGACCTCCGACGTGTTCAGCACCCAGCCCGCGCAGGGACCCGAGTCCCCTCGGATCTTCATCCGCACCGAGCACCTGACGATGACCGTGGTGCCCGTCGGCGAGGGCAAGGACCTGCTCGAGCTCGGCGAGGACCACGCGTCCGGGATGACGGCGAAGGCGGAGCTGAAGTTCCCGATCGTGCTGCCGCTGGACCCGGAGGAGCCGTACGACCGGATCCTGGCCTCGCCGGGTGCGGAGATCACGGGCTGCCAGGTGTGCCACTTCTCGGAGATCGCGATCGGCGAGAACCGGTACGCCAACAGCCCGATCCGCCCGCCCGACAGCATGCTGGTGCCGCTCGAGGTGCTGCACGGCGCGCACGAGAGCTGCGACCCGACCGCCGACGAGGAACGCTGCGCGATGTTCTCGGCGCTGCTCGACCACGGCGAGGTGTTCCACTCGCCGTTCCCGGATCGGTTCAGCACCCAGTTCGGTCCGTAGGATCAGCCCGTGCCCGCGGTCAGAGCATCTTGCGGGCGTTGTCCACGAAGCTGGCCTCCTCCTTCGACGTGATCTCCTCGGGACGCCGGGGGATGGGCACGTCGAGCCCGCGCTGCACGGCGGGGCGCGCGCGGACCTCGGTCATCCAGCGCTGCAGGTGGTCGAGGCCGTCCACGGACACGCCGCTCCACTTGTACGTCCGCACCCAGGGGTAGGTCGCCACGTCCGCCACCGAGTACTCGTCGCCCGCGAGGTGGGCCGCCTCCGACAGCCTGTGGTCGAGCACCTCGAACAGCCGGCGGGACTCCTTCTGGTACCGCTCGATCACCGTGGGCAGCTTCTCGGGCCAGTACCGGAAGAAGACGTTCGCCTGCCCCATCATCGGCCCGACACCGCCCATCTGGAACATCAGCCACTGCACCGCGCGCGAGCGGGCGAGCGGGTCCGCCGGCAGCAGCTTCCCGGTCTTCTCCGCGAGGTAGAGCAGGATGGCGCCCGACTCGAACACCGCGTGGTCCCCGGCGTCGTGGTCCACGATCACCGGGATCCGCCCGTTCAGGTTGAGCGCGAGGAACTCCGGCCGCTTCTGGTCGAGCTTCCCGAGGTCGATCGGGTGGACCTCGTAGGGGAGGCCGACCTCCTCGAGCGCGATGCTGGCCTTGTGTCCGTTCGGCGTGGGCGAGGTGTAGAGCGTGATCACGGGACCTCCGGATCCGCGAGTCGCAGGGACGCGAGCTCGTCGGCCCACGCCTCTGTCACCTTCGCGTGCGAGACGTTTCCCTTCCGGGTGAGCGGGAGCTCCGCGTCCACGAAGGCGATCGCGTGCACGGCCATGTGGCGGCACTCGAACTCGTCGCGCTCGACCTTCGCCCGCCCGAGGCAGGCCGCGACGTGCGCGCGGAACCCCTCCTTCGCCGCCTCGTCGGCGCCGGGTGCGAACACCAGGGCGCCGAGGCCGATCGCGTGCGCCAGGGCGACGACCTCGATCCCCGAGATCCCCTCGGGCAGCGGCTCGTACATCCCGTGGATGCGGGCGCGGGAGAGCTTCACGCCGACGCTGTCCTTCACGTAGTCCCAGCGCTCGCGCCCGAGGTACTGGAAGGTGCCGTCGGGCAGGCGCTCCACGAGGTCGCCGGTCTCGAACCACTCGCCCGGATCGGGGTGCCCGACGTACCCGCAGAAGCCGAAGGGCGCCTGGATCGCGAGCCGCCAGGCCTCGTCGGGCAGCGTCTCGTCGCGCGTCAGCCGGATCCGGACGCCGGGCAGCGGCTGCCCCAGCGACGGCGGGCTCCCTCCGACCAGCGTGGACGTGACCTGCATGGTCTCCGTCAGTCCGAGCGCGTTGTGCAGCGACAGGCCGAGGACCTGCTGCACCATCCCGTCCAGCTCGGGATCGAAGGCCGCTCCGCTCGACACCAGGCAGCGCAGCCGCGGCGCGCAGGCCACCGCCAGCTCCGGGAAGCCCTCGAACATCTGGAGCACGAGCCCGAAGACCGTCGGGCCGCCCGTGACGTGCTCGGGCTTCATCTCGAGGAGGAGCTGGGCGACGTGCTCCGGGTGCTCCGCGAACCACTCCGGCGTGATCAGGCACACCGGGACCCGCGTCCAGACGGCGTTCCACAGCGCCCGCAGGCCCATCGAGTGCCCGAGCAGCAGGTTCAGGCAGCGTCCGCCGAGGATCGAGCGGTCGAAGAAGCCGGCGCGCTCCCAGGAGACGCAGCTCCGCAGGTACCCGCCCTGGGTGTACCGCACCATCTTCGAGCGACCGCTGGTGCCCGAGGTGGTCAGCAGCAGGCTCTCGGTGTCGAGCGAGGTCCCCTCGATCATCGCGAGCACCCGGGGGTGGTCGTCGGGGGGTGATGCGTCGAAGGACGAGTCGAAGCAGCGCTGCAGCGCGAGGTCCCGCGACAGGCAGGTGCTGGGCAGGCCTGCCTGGTCCACGAGCTCGGCCACCTTGCGTGCGAGGGCCACGTCCTCGGCGATGCCCTGCGCCTCGACCTCCTCGAAGCTCGCGAGCACGTGGGTCACGTCCGCCATCGCCAGCCACTCGGGCAGCGTCTCGAGCTCGACGTACATCGGCAGCAGCACCCGCACGCCCCAGGCCGACAACGCGAGGTAGGCCAGCGCCGTCATCGTCTCGTTGGTGCGCGGGAAACGCAGCAGCGCCACTGTCTGGCCGGGCGACACGCCGCGCGCCTCCATGGCGTCGACGATCGCGAGCACGTGGTGGCGCAGCGCGCGCAGATCGATCCGCACCGTGCGCAGGTCCGGCGGGTGGGAGCAGCCCAGGATCACGACGTCCTGCTCGTCGTCGGGACGCCGACTGCGGAAGATCAGCTCCGCGACGTTCCGGATCGCCGGCCGTTCCACCGCCGGATCACGCTCTCCGAGGACGACGGACTCCATGGCGCCTCCGGGCCGACCATACCTCCGTCAGAAGCGGATCTCCCAGTAGATGTCGCCCCAGCTCACGCGGTTGCCGACGCCGCCGTTGAACACCAGCTTCGGCGCCAGGCTCCAGTCCACCTCGAACGAGAAGGAGTTCTGGGTGGGATCGGAGAACACCGACCACGTCGAGCTCGCGTGCACGGAGCGGGAGACCGGGATGCCCAGGCGCACGGACCCGTCCGGCTCGATCGAGAAGGACCCGAGGCGGGTGCCGGACGTGACCGAGCTCCACAGCAGCATCGCCAGCGCCACTGCGCCCGCACCCTCGTCGGAGGTGAGCTGGTCGGGCGCGGTCCCGGTCAGCAGGACCACCATCTGCTCGTTCGGATCGGGGAACTGCTCGCTCGAGAACGCGAACTCCGGCGCGATGGGCGTCCCCGTCAGGTGCAGGCCCAGCGACCCGCCGCTGACCTGCATCGTCGCCTCGACATCGAGCTCGGCGGACTCGTACGGGTCGCCGCCCGCGAACGTGATCGAGCCGCGATCGATCCCGAAGTTGGCGCGCATCATCCGGACGCTGCCCTCGTCGTCGATCAGCTCGACCTCGCCGACCAGCCTGGGCTCGGCCTGCTGCAGCGAGAGCTGGACGTCGCCACCGAGGCGCGTGGCCACGTCCACCCGGGCGACCGCCGCGCCGATGCCGCCGAGGTCGTCCACGAACGGGATGGACATCGAAAGGTCCAGGTTGCGGTTCAGGTGGACGCCCACGTCCACGTCGAAGACGGCGTAGAACGGCGGCTCGATCGCAGACGGGGCCACCACCTCGGCGTTGGGCCGCGTCACCGCCACCGAGGGATCGAGCCCGAGCGTCGAGGCGTCCACGAAGGTCGCGGCCTCGAGCCCGACCTGCCCCTGGACCAGGTCGAGGTCGCCGGTCACGGTCGGTCCGTCCCACGGGCCCGCCAGGTGGACGTCGCCGTTCCAGCGGAGCTTGGTGAGCTCGGTGGCGATGAGCCACGCGCCGTCCCGGAAGGACACGTCGGCGAGGATGTCGACGGGCGCCCAGTCCTTCAGGCCCACCCGTCCCGACAGCGCGACCCGCGGATCACCCAACGAGGCCCCGAGCGTGTCGGGGAGTTGCTGGAGACGGCGGCTGGCCTGCAGCGGGGCCTTCACGTCGAGCGACACGGCGTCCCGCGTGAGCTCGAGGCGGAGCTCGGGATCCTCCGTCCGGATCCCCATCGTGCGGTAGCTCGCGGCGAGCCCGTCGCCCGTGATCACGAGATGCGGATCGGGATCGTGGAGTCCGCCGCCGACCTTCCCCTGGACCAGGAGCCGGCCCTTCGCGTCCCGGATCTCGGGGTCGAAGCCGGAGAGCAGGGCGAGCGGGATGGCGCCGTCGACGGTGAGATCGAGCTCGCCCTCGGTCCACTGCTCGAGCTCCTCGGCCAGATCCAGGTGGATGGGCAGCGCGCCGGTCGCGGCGAAGGTGTCCCCCCCGGGGAAGGTCGCGCTCAGATCGAGGTCGTAGCCTCGCTCGCCGGGGACCAGGGCCGCGTACGCGCCCTCGATGGCCTGCGAGCCCAGCGACGCGTCGATCCAGTTGACGGCACCCTCCACGGTGGGGCGCATCGGCGAGCCGTGGACCGCGATCCCGCCCACCAGCTCGCCGCCGACGACCACCGGCAGGTGCGCCGCCGATGCGACGCTGGCGACGGGCACCCCCACGAGCGCCGTGCTCACGTCCATGCCGTCCAGCCACAGCTCCGGATCGGAGAGCTCGACGGCGGGCCCGGTCCCGAAGGTGGCGGCGAACACCTCGCCCATCCGCGTGAGCCCGTCGCCGAACACCGTCGCGCGCAGGGCCAGGTCCTCGCGGAGGTCGCCGTCGAACACGAGCCGGTCGTCGCGACGATCGAGCTCGAACTCCACGCGACCCGGCCGGCTCCAGCCCTCGACCGCGAGCTCGGCCACGCCCGCCAGGTGGACGTCGGGATCCCTCATGGGGCCGGTGGCACGGAGCACGCCCGACAGCTGTCCCTCGGGCAGCGTCTGCCCGTCGAGCGAGGGCGACAGGTGCGCGAAGCGCTGCAGATCCCCCGGGACCAGCGACAACGCCAGGTCGAGGGGTCCGTCCAGCGCGGGTGCCGCGTCCGCCAGACCACCCTCGAGGGGCAGGCTGCCGGAGAGGTGACCGAGCGGCCGTCCGGCCATCCCGAGGGCGAGATCGGGGGTGAGCCGCCCGTCCGACCAGCGCAACGGGCCCGCGACGTCGAGCCAGCGAACGCTCCCGTTCGCGAACAGGCCCCGGAGGTCCACCGTGCCGTCCACGACCGGATCCTCGCCCGTCCCGGAGAGCGCGAGCCGCAGGTCCAGCTCGCCGGCGAGGTCGACCTTGTCGGGCCAGAGCTCGGTGAGGTGATCGAGCTGGAGACCCTCGACGCGGACGGTGGCGTCGAGCGGGCCCTCGGTCCCCACGTCGCCGCGGACCTCGAGGCGACCGAGCTCGCTGCGGAGGTCCAGCTGGAGGTCGGCCATACCCCCGCCCACCACCGTGCCCGTCACCGGCCCCTGGTTCGCCCAGGTCGTTCGGCGGGTGGGCGAGAGCGCGAGGTGCCCGACGACGAGCCGTGAGCTCGCGAGATCGTGCGTGCCCAGCAGCACCGCCATGGGGCGTTCGCCGTCCGTGAGGGCGACGTCGAAGTCCACCGCGTCGTCCTCGATGTGCGCCACGATCCGACCGCCGTCACCCGGCAGGTCCACCACCGACCACGGACCCGCCTGGCCCTCGACCGCGATGGAGCGGTGGCCGCCGCGCATCGTCACGCCGAGCGAGGCGTCGATGCTGCTGAACGACCCCAACGACCCGTAGTGGACGTTCGTGAGCCCGACGCCACCGTCGACCTGGAGCGTTCCGGCGGGGTCGCGTGAGAAGCGCAGGTCCCTGGCCGATAGCTGGGACACGCCGACCCCGTACGCGAGCAGCCCCGAGCCGTCGAGGTCCGCCGACCCCTCGAGCCGTCCGTCGAGCAGCGTCGCGTGAAAGGGCGCTACCAACGCGTCCATCCGCACGTCCGCCTGGTAGCGGAACGGGGCGTAGCGCGCGGTCCCGGCCACGTAGACCGTCCGATCACCCGGGCGCGTCTCGATCGAGGCGACCACCCTCCCCTCACCGTCGAGGCCGGGGGATCCGAGGTCCGCCAGCCGCCCGGGGTCCAGCGGCGACTCCACCGTCAGCTCCATCCCGCCGCCCGTGAGGTCGATCTCCCCCTCGATCGCCATCTCTCCGAGGATGCCGTCCACGTCCGCACGGCGGATCCGGAGCGCTCCACCGCTCACGCCGAACGCGGCCTCGAGCGAGTCCACGGGCAGCTCCGCGAGCACCAGATCCCGTCCCGACCAGGTCCCGTCGAGCGACAGATCGGTCGAGGGCGACGTCCCGCGGCCGTCCACGCGGATCACGCCCTCCAGCACCGTCTCCTGGGTCAGGGGGGTGTACAGGTCCTCGACGTGCAGGTGATCGAGGTGGGCGGCCAGCGACCAGGTGGGCACCTCGCCCGCGAGATCGAGCATGCCGGTGATGGTGGCGGCGCCGGCGCTCCCTTCGAGCCCGCGCAGCGCGACGACCACCTCCGTCCGCGATCGCGGCCCCTCGAGGTACAGGCTGCCGCCCCAGACACCGCCGAGCCCCAGGTCCGCCACGAGCGGATCGAGGGCCCTGGCCTCCACGCGCTCGACCGTGACGCCGAGGGCGAGCGTCTCCCCCAGCGCGCCCACGGCGACCACCTCGCCGCGGGGCACCGCCAGCCTCGTCCCCTCGAGGATCAAGCCCTCCTGCCCGTCGTACGCCAGATCGCCGGTCGCCAGGAAGGGCAGCGGACCCGGGGTCGCGAGCTGCCCGCTGACGGCCGCCCGGTGCAGCGACACGCGGTCGCCCCGGCCCTCCAGCGTCCCCGACAGCGAGCCGCCGACGAGCTCGAGCGAGGTCCCGAGCAGGCTCCGCGATCGGACGATCACGCCCTCGACCTCGAGCGCCGCGATGTCGACGTCGACCGGTAGCTCGAAGCCACCGCCACCCTCCGACGGCTTCATCAGGCGGGCCCAGTCCAGCACGCCGGCCTCGTCGGCGCGGGCCTCGACCACCACGTCGTCGACGCGCAGCGTCGGCACGACGACCGCCTGACGCCAGATCAGCGCCTCCACGTCGAGCGAGGCGGCCGCCCGTCGGGCCGTGAGCAGATTCGCCCCGGAGGCGTCGAGCAGCTCGATGTCCGTCAGCACGATGCCGCGCCGACCCAGCGACAGGTCGCCGATGCGCAGATCGCCGCCCACGGTCAGGCCCTCGACCGCGCCCTCGATGCGATCGGCGAGCCAGCGCTCCCCGCGCGCGCCCGACAGCACCAGCGCGGAGACGACGCCGCACACGCCCGTCCCGACGGTCACCGCGAGCAGCGGCAGGACCAGCCAGCGACGGCGCCAGCGGCGGCGCGCGGTCAGAACGCCTCCCCGAAGGTCAGGTAGAAGACCATCGCGAACGGGGGGTGCTCGAGACCGCCGAAGTTGCCGAAGAAGTCGTAGACGCGCGGCACCTCGTCCACCGGGTCGCGGCACTGGGCGAAGCGGGTCGGCCCCTGGTCCTCCGGGTAGAGGGGGCGGAACGACAGGTCGAAGCGGATCGGGCCCACCAGGGTGTCGTAGCGTGCGCCGATCCCGCCGGAGAACCGCACGTCCTCGGGCCCCAGCCCGCCCAGGTCCGAGGAGAGCGCGCCCACGTCGACGAACGTGGACAGCAGGATGCCGTAGATCCAGTCGTAGCGGGCCTCCGCGCCCACCTGGCCGGCGACCGTACCCCCGTCGGGGAGGTGGTAGCGGGTGAGGCGCTGCTCCTCGACCGGATCGCCCGTGAGCCCGAGGAAGCCGTCCCGGGTGGTGACCGGGTCGTAGGTGCACAGGGTGGTGTACGGACCCACCTGGTTGGCGCGGAACCCTCGGAGGCTGTTCGGGCCCCCGAGGAAGGCGCGCTCCGGCAGCGGGATCAACCCGCCCTTCGCGAACGGGACGACGAGCTCGGCGGCGGTGCGGCCCGCGACCGTCAGGGGGAAGGCCGACCTGCCGCTGAACCGCACCGGGACGTAGCGACGCGCCTCGGCTGTCGCCTTGAAGAAGCCGTAGCCGGCGTTGGTCAACGGGACGGCCTCGCGCAGGAAGAGCGTGTACCAGCTCCCCCGGTGCGTGCGGACGGGATCGTCGCGCCAGTCCCACTGGGCGAACTGATCGAGGGAGGTCAGCTCGTAGCGGAAGGCCTCCTCGGACTCGATGCCGAACAGGCGCTGCTGGGCGGCCTGTTCCCGCGGGCCGAAGTCACCCAGGAACACGTACTGCTCGGCGTGGGGGCCGATGCCGAGCTGGACGGCGTCGCTGTAGTGCCAGACCAGGTGCAGATCGGCCTGCGGACGCCGGTAGTTCCACAAGCCGTTGTAGACGTCCTGCTCGATCTCCGTCGTCGCCTCGAGCGAGAAGCGCTGGGAGAACAGCACCGGATCCCGCAGGCCGAGCTCGATCCCCCAGGTCGGGAGGGTGTCGGCCGCCTCGGCTGCCGGCGCCACCGCCACACCGGCCCGCACGCCGAGATCGAAGCGGAGCAGCTCGTGGAACACGTTCACGTGGCGGAAGCGGGCGGAAGCGCGCGGGGTGAGCAGGTAGCTGTCGTAGTCGAGCCCGACACCCACGCGGAAGGTGCGGAACCGGGCCTCGGTCAGGCGCACGTCGACCGGGACCTCCACCCGGCTCGGATCGGACAGGTCGGGTTCGACCGTGACCACGGAGAAGGTCCCGAGATCGAACAGGCGGCGCTGGGCCTGGCGCAGGGCGTCGTAGCGATAGGACGCACCCGTCTCGACCCGCGCGGCGTCGAGCACGAACCGGTCGCGCACGGCGTCGTTGCCGACCACCGTGACCGGGCCGAAGGCGCCCGCGATGCCCGGGGACGCACGCAGCACCACGTCGACGGCGTGCTCCTCGGGGTGTGCCTGGACCTCGAGCACGACCGAGGCGTAGGGGCGGGCGTGGTCTCGCAGCTTGCTGACCAGCGTGTCGCGGGTGTCCTGGAGCGCCTCGAGGTCGAACGAATCCCCCTCGCGGATGGAGGCGTTGCGGAGGACGGCGTTGCCCACGCCCTTCAGCGCGGTCCCCAGGCCCTCGATCGTCATCGATCGCAGGACGCTCGGCTCACCGGGATCGACCGTGCCGATGAGATCGACGATCGCCGCCCGCCGCTGGTGCCCCCGGCGCACCGTCCGCACCTCCCAGCCGAGGAAGCGCGCGTCGAACCACCCGTGGTGGGCGTACCAGGTCTCCAGGCGGTACGCGTCGCGAACCATCAGGTCGGACCGGAACACCTTCGGATCGACGGTGTAGATGAGCGGCCAGGTCGTGAGGCCGAAGGCGCTCGCGCGCTCCTCGAGGCCCTGGCGCAGCTGGTAGTCGGACTGCCCCGAGAGCAACCCACCGTTCCCCTCGAAGTGGATCCGACGGACGATGGTCCCGTCCACCTTGTGGCGCGCGGGGACGCACCCGATCAGGGTCAGGGCGAGGGCGGCTGCGATGCGCATGAAGTCGGGCGAATGTACCGCGCGTGCGCGTCGGCGGCGCCAGGGCTAGGATCGGGCCCGCGGAGGGGACGGGGTGTTCTGGTGCGCGTCGGCGCTGGCGGGGGCCGTCGAGGCCGACCCCGAGCACGCCAGGGGCTCGGTCGGTGCGGGTCTGGGGACCTGGGTCGAGCTCCAGCCCGACGATCTGGTTCCGGCGCCGGCCGCCGTCGCGCGCGGAGGGATCGCCCTCGCCGACCCGCTGTGGATCGAGCTGGAGGGGGATCTGGGGCTCCCGCCCGGCGGGGTGGCCTGGGCGTCTCGGCTCCAGCTCGGTGTGCTGGTCCCCTCCCCCCTGCTGCGACCGGAGCTGCTCGCCGGCGTCGGGCTGCAGGCGGCCTCGAGCCGGGACCCCGCCATCGCCACGGAGCCCGCGCTGCTCGCCCACTGGGGCATGGCGCTCGGGGTTCCGCTGGGTGGTGGTCCCAACGTCATCCGGGTGGATGCGCGACACGTCCTCGAGCCGCTGGACGGAGCCGCACCCTCGCACCACTTCGTGGGGACGCTCGGCGTCGAGCGCCTGCTGGGCCCGCGCTCCAGGGAACCGCGCGCGGCCGAGGCCGAGGTCCCGCCGGCCTCCTTCACGATCTCGCCCGCATCGGCCCAGGTGTGGATCGCGCACCCGGTCTGCGCCTGGGTCCCCGCGTCGGAGGCGGTGCCCATCATCCGCAGCCGCGCGACCGGCCCCGTGACCGTCGTGGCGCCGGGGTACCTCCCGGTGACGGTGGATCCGGCGACGGTGGGCGAGATCGTGCTCCAGCGAGCGCCGGCGATCGGCTCGCTGGTGGTGGCGGCGGCCCCCGGGGATCAGGTTCGCGTGGACGGGCTGGCGGTCGCCACCGACGCGGACGGCGTGGTCGTGAAGGACGTCCGCGAGGGCACCGTCGTGGTGCAGGTCGTGGGTGGGGGTCGCAGCTTCCGCGAGGAGCTCGCCGCCGCCGAGGGGTACGGGCTGTGGGTGCGCGTCCCGCCCCCTCCGGTGTGGGAGGTCCGGTTCGCCGCCAACTCCGCCGCGATCAGCGCCGAGGGCCGCGCCCGGCTCGGGCAGCTCGTGGAGGAGGCGGGTGACGCGGTCTTCCGCCTGACGGGGAGCCACTCGGAGGAGGGTACGGCCAAGGCGAACATCGAGCTCGCCGACCGCCGCGCCCGAGCGGTGCGGGACGCGCTCGTCGCCGCGGGCATGCCCGCCGATCGGCTCGTCGTCACGCCCTCCCGGGAGCTCGACCGCCCCGCCCCCGAAGACCAGCGCGCCGTCCTCATCCAGGCGGTGGGACGATGATCGCGTGGCTGGTCGCATCGCGCGCGGAGGCCGGGGAGCACCTGGTCCTGCAGGGTCAGACGGTCGAGGACATCGCCGCCATCCATGGGACGACGCCCGAGATCGTGCGTGCGATGAACGCCATCGCCGGCGGTGCGGAGCCCGGGATCGGCGCGATCCTCGTGGTCCCGGATCCGCCGGGTGCCGGCCCGATCCCCGCGATCGTGGCCAACCTGGTCGGCTCCGTCCGCACCACCGATCCGCGCGGGTACCCCGTGAAGGTGGAGCTAGGCAGCACGCTGCCCGCGGGCACGACGCTGTGCACCGCCGACGGGTACGCCACGTTGCGGGTGGCGGTCGCACCGGACGGCACCCACGACGACCTCTACCTCACGCGCGGCACGTGCATCCGGGTGCGCGCTGCGACGGCCACGAGCGGGTCGCGCTCCGCCCGCGTCACGCTCGAGCAGGGCTCGGTCTCGGTCCGGGACGCCGAGTCCCCGGGGCTCGTCGTGGTCGACACGGCGTCGGGCGTGGCCGCGGGCGACGGCGGCGGGTTCCGCGTGCACGTCGAGGGCTCGGGCAGCACGCGCACCGAGGCCCTGCACGCTCCCGTCCAGCTGTTCGGCGGGGGTGTGCAGCAGGCCGTCGAGCCCGGCTTCGGGTCCCGCGTCCGCCTCGGTGAGGCGCCCTCCGCGCCGACCCCGCTGCTCGGCCCGGGCACCCCGTCCGCTCCCTCCGAGGGCGCGTCGCTCCGGGCGGCCAGCTTCGCCTGGACCGAGGTCCCCCGCGCGCTCGGGTACCGGGTGGAGCTGTCGACGGCGGCGGACTTCTCGGAGCTCGTGTGGTCCGAGGACGTGTCCGGCACCGCCTGGCTGCCGGAGCTCCTCTTCCTGCCGACGCGCGCCCCCGGGCTGTGGTGGCGGGTGGCCTCCTTCGACCGCACGGGCTTCCTCGGCCCGCCGAGCGACGCGCGCTCGCTGACCTACCCCTCCTCGGGAGGGTGAGGCCTACAGGATGAGGCGGACGCCGCCGAGCTTCTCGATGCGGTACGGGAAGCGGTCGCCGGGCGTGCCGAGGAACATGTAGTTTCTATCCGTTCTAGGTTTAAACTCCATTATCGCCCGTTTGTGACAAGCGCTGTGACAGGTGAGCGTGCTTACCACTTGTCCTCCGAGCACGGTTTACGGCTCAACCCCTGTTATCGCCTGCACGTTGTTTGGCCTCAAATGTGCATTTCTGCCGTGCATAAGAACCGGGTGTTCCTCGGGACCCCAAGCCGACGTCCAACGCCGATAACTGCACATCTGGTGAACTTGAACATCAGAAAAGTTTGGTGTTGTTCACTTGTCCGGACTCGGGATGTGCTAAACAGCTTGGCATCAACTTGGAGGTCTTGATCCCTAGCGGAGTGTGTAGGTGTCCATGGTGCGGACACACCTACTTGTGGTTCACCAAACCGATATGCCCATCCTGTAGGAATGGAGAGAGAACATGAGCGACGACAAGATGAAGAAGGAACACGAGAAGATCCGTGAGAACGTGGACGCTATCATTGGCGCCATTCAGGCAGGGTACGCGCCCCGTGTGCGGAACGACGTTGCCGAGCACATCAAGAGCGTGGACCCCGAGTTGTGGGGCAAGCTGGATGATGCCG
>JACKER010000090.1 GCA_020632925.1 Alphaproteobacteria bacterium
GGAGTCTGTCCGGGTCGCGACGCCGGGCCACCCAAGGGAGACGGCTGCGGAAATCCGAGTGGGGAGGACGATCAGCCACCGCTTCGCCGCGCTATCGACCCCCGAGGAGGATTCCATGGCCCAAGGCCACGCCCCCACCGCACTCGACGTGCTCTCCGGTAGGGTCCTGCAAGCGAGCTTCCGAGTTCACACGGCGCTCGGGCCTGGCTTGCTCGAGTCGGCCTACGTCGCCTGCCTGGAGCACGAGCTGCACCGAGCGGATCTGTTCGTCGAGCGGCAGCGTGTCCTGCCGGTCAGGTACGGTGATGTGTTCGTCGATGCCGGCTATCGAGTCGACCTGTTGGTCGAGCGGACCCTGATCGTCGAGGTCAAGGCCGCGCGGAACTTCACGCCCATCCACGAAGCACAGCTTCTGACCTACCTCAAACTCGCTGAGCTCCATCTCGGACTGTTGCTGAACTTCAACGTGAGACGTCTCGCTGATGGTGGCATCCGGCGAGTGGTCCACGGACGACCACCCGAGTGATAGAGCCGGGCTCATGCCGCTCCGCGTCGCCGTGATCGCCGACTCCCACTTCCATCCGGCGGGCCTGCCCAGGGCCGAGTGGGCCTCCGACCGCCTGTTCAACGCGCGCAACGCCGTCGCCGTCGCGATGGTCGAGCGGGCGCGACCGGATCTCGTGATCCACCTCGGGGACGTGGTGCACCCGATCCCGGGCCTGCCCGAGCACGCGACCGCGCTGGCCGAGGCGCGCGCGACCTATGGCTCGCTGACCGTCCCGCTCCACGTGGTGCCGGGCAACCACGACGTGGGCGACAAGCCGCACCCCTGGGCGCCCGCGCCGAGCGTGTCCGACGAGAAGCACGCGACCTTCTCCACGTGGTGGGGCCCGCCGTGGTGGTGCGTGGAGCGCGACGGGGTGCGCCTGCTCGCCGTCGACACCCCCGTGCTGAACAGCGGGCTCCTGCTCGAGGAGCAGCAGTGGGCCTGGCTCGAGGAGACCCTGCGCCCCGGTGGCCCGCGCACCTTCGTGTTCCTCCACTACCCGCTCTTCCTCCTGCGCCCCGACGAGCCCGAGCACTACGACAACGTCGCGGAGCCTGCGCGCAGCCGGCTGCTGGGGCTCTTCGCGCGCGCCGGGGTCGAGGCCGTGCTCTGCGGCCACGTCCACCACCCGTTCTGGAACCTGCACCGCGGCACCGACCACTACCTCCTGCCCTCCACCGCGTTCGTGCGCCCGGGGTACGCCGAGCTCGGCCGCATCGGCCCCGGCGGCGAGTTCGGTCGCGACGACGCCGACCGGCTCGGGTTCTGCCTGCTGGACATCGACGACCGCGGTCACCGCGTGAGCTGGATCCGCACCGACGGCGCCACGGAGGACCACGAGCGCCGCGTCCCCGAACCACCGCCGGCCTGCCCGCTCGGGCTCACGCTCCGCCACGCCTGGGACGCCGTCCACGATCTGGCCGCCGACGGGCTCGAGCCCTTCCGCCGCAAGCGCGCGCGCAACGACCTCGTGCTGCTCGCGGTCCTCGAGCTCGGTGCGACCCTGCTCCGCGTGCCCTTCGACGACCTGCGCTCCCCCGAGACCCGCGAGCGCATGGTGGGGCTGGCGCGCTGGGGGCTGCGCTTCGTGCTCTTCGGCGCCGACCCCCTGACCGCCGAGGACCGGGCGCTCGTGGCCGCGCACGCCGACCTGATCGCGGCCGTGGAGCTCGTCGTCCACCGCGCGCGGCTCGGTGATCCGCTGCCCGATCTGCCCGTGCCGCGCTGGGTCTCCGCGCTCGGCCGAGCGCCCGCCGAGACCGGCAGTCACACCCACTTCGCGCCCACCGGCTTCCTGCCCGAGGAGTCGCCGGACGTGGCCGCCGAGGGCGTCGTGGTGCGGATCGAGCCCGACGTCGACCCCCGCGTCGTCGTCCCGGCGCTCGGTGCGTCCAGGATCGCGCTCGTCGTGCTCCCCCGCGCGGGAGAGTCGCGCTGCTTCGACGACGATCAGGCGGTCGAGCTACGGGTGCGTCAGGCGTACCTGGCGGCGGTCGAGAATCCAGGGACCACCGTGATCCTGGACACCACCGTCGACCACGACCGCGGCTACTTCCCGCGGCATGCGCTGCTCGATCGCCGGGGGAATCCGCGCCGCGCGTTCCACTCGTTGGTGCGGTGGTCCCGAGCGGCACGATAGGGTGCGCCGCGGAGGGAGCGTGCTCGTTGCCCTGATCTGGGGCTGCTCCGGCAGCGATGGGACCACACCGAAGGACGGGGCGACGAACGACACCGTCCCCGAGCCAGCGCTCGTGCTGTCCGCTCCGAGCTGGCGGCTGCACGAGGACTTCGGCAGCATGCCGATCGTGTCCTGGATCCAGACCGTGGACGCCGTCGTCCGCGTCGAGATCCAGATCGATCCGGGCGAGTGGACCTCGTCGCCGCCGATCCAGGGCTACGCCGGCGAGAACGAGCAGACCATCCCGGGCGTGCCGTACCACGTGACCGCGCCGTGGCGCGTGGTGGCGGCGGACGGGCGCACGGCCGTCAACGGTGGCGAGCTGACCACCGCCGATGTGCCCGAGGGCCTGCCGAAGGGCAAGGTCACCGTGTCCGAGCCCGATCGCTGGCTGCCCGAGGGGCGCTTCCTGCTGACCAGCATCAACGAGCGCGAGGGCGGCTGGACCGGCGGGACGTACTGGACCTTCATCATCGACCGCAAGGGGCGGCCGGTGTGGGCGCAGCAGACGCCGCGCAACCACTGGTCCCTGTTCGCGACCGTCGATCGGGACGGCCGCTCGCTGTGGTGGGACGAGCAGACGTACTGGGCCTCGTTCGGTGTCGACGACGGCAGGAACAGCACGCTGCACCACGTGTGGCTCGACGCGGAGATCGAGGAGGTCCCGACGCCGGGCCTGCACCACGCCTGGGTGCAGCTGCCGGACGGGACGCTGGCCTGGGGCAGCCGGGCGCACGGCGGCAACGAGGCCCTGGTCCAGCGCGTGCCGGGGCAGGCGGACGAGACCGTGCTGTGGACCTGCGCGGACGACTGGCCGAACTCCGGGGACTGCGAGTCCAACGGCCTGTTCTACGTCGAGGCCACCGACAGCTTCCTGTACAGCTTCTACACCAACGACTCCATCGTGGAGGTCGACCGCGCGACCGGCCAGAGCCTGTGGTGGGCGGGCGAGGTCCCCGGGGGGTACGCGTTCTCGCCCGAGCGCAGCCAGTACCTCTGGCAGCACGGCCTCTCGTACACGCCCACCGGGACGCTGCTCCTGTCCTCGGAGTGGGACGGCGGCGCGAACGAGCACGGGCACTGCGCCGGGCTCTTCACCCAGACCTGCACGACCTGGCTGATGGAGTACGAGGTGGACCCGGCGACGAAGGAGCTTCGCGCGGTGTGGACCGACGACTCCGAGGTCCTCGCGGACACCAACGGCCAGGCCTGGCGGCTCGCCAACGGCAACACGCTGCACCTCGTCGGCTCGGCGGGCGTCATCCGCGAGGTCGACACCGCGACCGGCGACGACGTCTGGCGCGTGGACTTCCGGTCCGACCGCCTGATCGGCGCGGGCCAGTTCATCGACGATCTCTACGACCTGCTGCAACCCTGAGGAGAGCCATGTCCCTTCGTCTTCTGCCCCTCGCCGTGCTGTTCCTGGGCGCCTGCTCGGGCGACAAGACCCAACCGGACGGGGAGACCGACGCTGCCGACGCCGACACGGACGCGGACACCGACAGCGACACGGACGCGGACACCGACAGCGACACGGACGCGGACAGCGACGCCGACACCGACACCTCGACGAGCGGCCTGGTGACGGGCTCGGGCACCGCCGTGGTGACGACGACCTGGGCGGGGACCGAGGAGATCTCGGTGCTCGAGCTCGTCGACGACACGACCACCGGCACCGTGCTGTGCCAGGTGTCCTACGAGCTCACCTCGACCGGTCTACGGTCGGACTGTGCGCAGTGCGACTTCGCGGTGGACCTCGTGATCGGCAACGCCTCGGTCGACACCGACGTGAACGGCGCGTGCCTGGCCTCCCTCGGCGTCGACGCCGCGACCATCGCGTCGTGGAACGGTCAGCCCAAGGCCTACGGCTACATCGCCGAGTACTTCGGGCACGCCGAGGTCTACGTCGAGTACGACGGCGCGGAGTGGAACACCAAGGGGTACGCCAGCCTCGACACCGTGACCCACGAGCTGTCCTACTCGTGGGAGGGCGACGTCCTCACCTGGTGATTGGGCCACAGGAGAGCGGTCACAGCCGGCTCAGCGTCTCCGACGGGCAGGGCAGGGCCGGGTCCAGGCTCGCCCGCAGCAGCATCGTCAGGGACGCCTGATCGCCCAGATCCGCCAGGGCCTCGGCCGCGTACCGTGCCAACCTCGGGTGTGCGAGCCACGCGCCGCAGCGCTGGACGGCGAGCTCGGGCGGCAGGCAGCGGAGCGCCGCGCCTCGGACGGCGGGCCTCTGGGTGTCGTCGTCGGCGATCTCGGCGAGTCGCGTCCAGGGCTCCTCGCCGGCCTCGGCCAGCAGCCGCTCCGCCCCGACGTCGATCCGATCACCGTCTTCCCGCAGGGACCGGACGACCCGGGGCGTGAGGGGACGGTGTCTCAGCCCGCGCAGGGCGGCTTGCCTCACGGGCGCTCGTGCTTCGAGAGCCTCGATCCACTCGGCCTCTCCGGCCGCGACGCCGAGCTCGAGGCGCAACCTCCACCCGCGCTCGTGCGGGGGACGGTGGGTCGACACCCAGGCCGCCGCCCGCAGGGGACGATGGCGTAGGAGCACGTCGAAGACCTGCTCGCTCGCCGGACCGTCGAGCGCGTCGTGCACCAGCGCCGTCGCTCCGGACCAGGTCACCAGGGTGGCGAGGGTCTGTGCCGCGAGCGGGACGGGTTCGAGGACCTCGGCGGGCGCGACGACCTGGTCCGCCGCGGGCTCGACCACGAGGGTCCGCGCGATCTTCACGACCCGGAAGGCCACCGGTGCGGGTCCGTTCCCGTGCCAGCGACCGAGCGGTAGGAACGCCGTCAGGGGGCCGATCCGAACCCGGTGTCCACCCTTGACCCGCGACCCGAGCACGCCGGGCGTCGTGGCCCCGATCGTCAGGCTGGCGCGGGCCGCTGTGACGGCGGCAGCGTGCGCTTCGATCC
>JACKER010000091.1 GCA_020632925.1 Alphaproteobacteria bacterium
TTCGGCGACGCGCCCATGTCGACCTTCCTCGGCAACCACGACGTGAACCGCTTCGTGACCGACGCGAGCGGCGGCGCGGACGTGTGCGACGGCACGAACATCCGCGTGGCGAACGAGCCGACCGACCCCTGGCCCTACGAGTCGCTCCGGCTCGGCTTCACCTTCCTGCTCACGAACCCCGGCCTGCCGCTGGTCTACTACGGCGACGAGATCGGGATGCCGGGCAACGGCGACCCCGACAACCGCCACCCGCTGTCCTGGCACGTCGACGATCTGGCCGGTGTGGGCTCGGTGGACGACCTCGCCTCCCGCGTCGATCCGCAGCAGGCGGCGACCGCGCGGCTCGTGTCGAAGCTCGCCCAGGCCCGCAAGGTCCACCCTGCGTTCTCGGAGGGCAGCTGGATCGAGTGGTGGCGGGAGCCCGACCTGTACGCCTACGCTCGCACGGCGGGTGGTGACGCTGCCCTCGTGGTCCTCAACCGGTCGGACAGCGATCGCGTGCTCGACAACGGGCTGTCGTTCGCCAACCTGCCGCAGGGGACGTACGAAGACGTGCTCACCGGCGCCTCGGTCACCAGCAACGGCGACCGACTCGTCTTCCCCGTGCCGCGGCGCTCGTCCGTCGTCCTCGTCCACCGCTAGGAGTCCCGATGCGCTCCCTGCTCCCGCTGCTCGCCTGCGGCTGTGCCTCCGCCGAGTACACGCGTCTCTACCACGTCCAGGACAAGGCCGACGAGCTCGACTGGGACAGCATCGCTGCCCTCGACCACCTCGGGCCCACGATCACCGAGCGCGGCGTCAACTTCGGCGTCTACTCGGCGCACGCCGAGCGCGTCGAGCTCATGCTGTTCGAGGACCCCGACGCGGACCGTCCCACCCAGCAGTTCCCGATGACGAGGTACGGCGACGTCTGGAACCTCTACGTCGAGGGCGTGGGGTCGGGGCAGTACTACGGCTACGTCGCCTGGGGCCCGAACTGGCCCTACGACGAGACCTTCGTCCCCGGCTCCACCACGGGCTTCCGCGCGGACGTGGACGAGTCGGGCAACCGGTTCAACCCGAACAAGCTCCTCATCGACCCGTACGCGAAGGTCCTGTCCCGCGACCACGACTGGAGCCGCGGCTCGGCGGCGTCCGGCCCCGACAACGCGCGCTCGACCTACGCGGCGGCGTCGAAGAGCGTCGTGATCGACAGCACGTACGAGTGGCGCGACGCGGACTGGCAGGCGGCCCAGGCCTCCGGGAACAACCCCGGTCACGGTCCCGCCGACCTCATCGTCTACGAGGTCCACCTCAAGGGGTTCAGCAACAGCCCCACCTCGTCTCGCTACGGCGTGGAGCACTTCGGGACCTACCGCGGGCTCGGCGAGGGCGCCGACTACCTCTCCGACCTCGGCATCACCGCGGTCGAGCTGCTCCCGATCCACGAGAAGCCCGGCGACGGCGGCTACTGGGGGTACAACAACCTCTCGTGGTTCGCGCCGGAGACGACGTACTCGGCGGCCTTCCAGGACGGTGGCGAGCCCGTCGAGATCGTCGACGAGTTCAAGTGGATGGTCGACGAGCTGCACGCGCGCGGCATCGAGGTCATCGTCGACGTGGTGTACAACCACACCGGCGAGGGCGGGCTCTGGCGGACCAAGCTCTACTTCGAGGACCCTGACGGGGACTGGCAGTGCGACCCGGCGGTCGCGGTCAACCTCGACTCGCAGGAGGTCGCCTCGCTGCTGGCCTGGCGCGGGCTCGACTCGAGCTCGTACTACGTGATGGCCGACGCGAACCAGCGCTACTGGGACGGCTCCACGGGCGTCGGCAACCAGGTCCGGGCGAACCACGAGCCCGGCCAGCGCATGATCCTCGACAGCCTGCGGTACATGGTCGAGGAGCTGCACGTCGACGGCTTCCGCTTCGATCTGGCGGCCGTGCTGGGCGAGAAGGACGACGCGCCCTCGCAGTACTGGACCACGCCGACCGGCACGACGCTGAACCTGATCGCGGACGACCCGGTCCTGCAAGCGCACCACACGCGGATCATCGCCGAGCCCTGGTCGCTGGCCTACGACGCCTCCGTCCAGTACCCGATGTCGAGCAACGACCCCAACGTGGGTTGGGGCGAGTGGAACGGCATCTTCCGTGACTGGTGGCGGAACTGGCTCAACGACGACAACTACCCGCTCAACGCGAAGATCGGCCCGCTCGACGGCGGTGGCGTGCTGACGGGCAGCTACGACCGGTACGCGGCCGCCGGGAAGAAGCCGTACCACGTGGTGAACTTCATCACGGCCCACGACGGCTTCACGATGTTCGACCTGATGTCGTACGGGGAGAAGGAGAACGGCTGCGGCCCGCTCAACCCGATCTGCTGCGTGGACACGTGCTCGGCCTGGTGCGACCCGACGAGCGGCGAGTCCAACAACCACAGCCGGGTGTGGGGCGCTGGCGGCGACGAGAGCCTCAAGCGCCAGATGATCCGCAACGCGTTCGTGGGGCTGCTCATTTCGCAGGGCACCCCGATGATGCTCGGCGGCGACGAGTGGATGCGGACCCAGTACGGCAACAACAACGCCTACACGACCTGGTCCGACAACGAGTGGGCCTGGTACCGCTGGGGCGAGTGGACCAGCGAGAACCGGAACAACGTCTACCGGCACCGCATGCACGACTTCGTGCGGGACCTCGTGCGCTTCCGCAAGGAGCACAGCTACGCGTTCGCGCCCGAGGACTGGGGTGCGGGCATGCCCATCCGCTGGCTCGACGAGAACGGCGCGGACGCCTCGGGCGCCACCTGGGGCAGCCGGCACATGCAGATGCACTACACCGACGGCGGATCGTCCGGGAACAAGGAGATCGTGGTCCTGCTGAACATGGAGCAGGGCGACGTGGGCTTTTCGCTCCCGAACGGCACCTGGAACGTCCGGGTGGACACGCAGGCCTGGTTCGATCTGCCCGGCAAGAGCGGCGAGCCCACGGGCTGGTTCGACGAGAAGCCCGACGTCGATGCGTTCGAGTCGTACAACATCCGCCTGGACACCGACGAGCCGGTGTCGGGCCGCTACACGGTGCCCGCGCGCACCATCGTCATCCTGGAGGAAGCGTGACCTCGTTGGTCGCGTTCGGCCTGGCCTTCCTGACGCCCACCGCAGCCGCCGGGCAGGCCGACATCGGCGGATACTTCCGCGTGATGGGCCGCCCGGATCTGCAAGGGGGCAACGGCCGCCTCGGCTACTGGAATCTGTACGGGCGCCTCATGAACGAGGGCTCCTACGGCATGCTCGAGCTTCGCTACGACGTGCTGCCGCGCGAGCCGGGCAGCGCCGCCCCCTGGAGCGCCGTGCACGCGCGGATCGAGGGCGGCTCGATCACGAACGCGGACGCGGGCAACGGCAACCTCGGGAACTTCCGGCTCTCGCAGATGTACGTGCGCTCCGGCAACGTGCTGCTGCGCGACGTGACCTGGCAGGTCGGCACGCTCGAGTACTTCTTCGGCGACCTCGGGCTGTACGACATGCGCCCGGCCACGCTGATGTACGGCACGGTCGGCGCGAGCGCGACCTACGACCACGGTCCGGTCGAGCTGCTCGTGGGGGCAGGGGACTCGGGCTGGTGGCTCTACAACACGCGCTACGACGCGGTCCCCACGGGGGCGGTGGCGCTGCGGCTGCGGGCCGCGGGCAAGCTCGAGGTGGGCGGTGGCGCCGAGGTGCGCTCCGAGCGGCACGTGCCGGGCCTCGTGAACGCCCCGTACCAGACCCCCGGCATCACCTACGAGGACTGGATCCGCGGGGAGGTCGCGGAGCACTACCTCGCGGAGTTCGGCGAGGAGCAGGCGGACTACTTCCCCGACCCCGAGCCGCGCACGGCGAGCTCCTGGCTGGCCGTGGGGTACGTCGGCTTCGGCGGCTTCGGGCCGCTGCTCTGGAACAACCTCTTCCTGCGCTACGAGCATCTCCACCCCCAGCGCTCCACGTTCGAGTCGCTGCTGGGCGAGGACCTCGAGCTCTTCGTGCACGACTTCACCGACCAGCGGACCGCGCTGACGGTGGGCGACGAGATGCAGCTGCGGCTGATCCCGAACCGGCTCGACGCCGTGGTCGCGGGGATCTGGAGCGATCAGCGGGACGCGGACAACGACATCGTGCCGTCGGACTTCGATCGCACCTGGGGCTCGACGGTCCAGAGGCTGCAGATCTACACGACACCGACGGTCCACCTGCTGCTCGAGAACGCGGTCGCCCGGGAGTGGTCGCGCAACGGCAACGCGTTCCGCGAGCACGCGGACAGCATCTTCTCGAACACCGACGGGCGCCCCGACACGCGCGGGCTCGAGAACGGCGACAGCGACACGCGCAAGACCTGGCAGGGCAAGGGTGGCGTCGTGCTCAACCCGCTCGGGCCAGGCATCTTCGTGCGCCCGTCGCTGCGCCTGCTCTACGGCGTGCAGTACAGCAGCCAGAACAACGCGTTCGGCAACGCCTTCGTCGAGACGGTCGACCAGGCGAACGCGTTCGGGAACGTCGAGCAGCACTGGCACCACCTGGCGGCCATCGAAGCGGAGGCCTGGTTCTGATGTCGCTGATGGCTTTGTGGACGCTGGCCTGCATCAAGGCCCCGCCCCCCGTCGTCGCTCCCGAGCCGCTGCCGGTCACGGTCGCGGCCGTGGTCGAGTCGTACACCGAGCGCACCGTGGCGCCCGGCGCCGCCGAGGTGATCGATCCGCTGCACGAGGTGCTGAGCGCGCATGGCCTGCAGCCGGCCGACGCTTCCGCCGCGACGGTGGAGCGCTTCACGGACCTGCGGTCGACCGACGCGCGCCTCGAGGCGCTCGGAGACGGGGTGGTGTTGCTCGTCGAGCTCGCGCCTCGGTACTCGAGCCAGATGTCCGGGCGCTACCGGTGGACCGTGGACACCGCGATCCACCTCCAGTCTCCGGAGGGTCCGGAGGGGGTGCGGGAGCTCGAGGTGCCCGTGCACCTGATCTACGCCCACCAGAAGGAGGAGGAGGCCGCCGCCGCTGCGATGCCCGTGGTCGCGCGCGAGGTCTCGGCCGTGCTGGACGACTGGCTCCAGTAGGCT
>JACKER010000092.1 GCA_020632925.1 Alphaproteobacteria bacterium
CACGCCCACCGACGATGACTTCAGGACCGTCTGGGAAGCCCGTCCTCAGTAGCCCATTCAACGAACCGCTCAAGGCAGGCGTGGCCGCCGGTCGACCGGTTCCGATCGAGCGAGATCCGTGATCAGAGAAGCAGCAGGGGCTCTGATCAGAGGGAGACCGTCGACCCCGAGCCGGTGATCGCGACGGGCTCCGCGTGCCCCGTGACCTTCGCCACCGAGCACGCCGCCAACACCAGCACCACCACCACCAGCCGTCCGATCATGGGACCCTCCCTCCGCTCCACTGCTCGTCACACGCGGGAGGGTCGCGATCGCTTACAGCCGGTCACCAGGTGATCGGCATCACCCGGGTCGTGGTGGAGCCGCCGGACCGCGAGCCGCCGCAGGTCAACGACATCGACCACGACGAGCTCCCGCCGTCGGCCGGCCACGCGCTGGCCTCGCCCGCGTCGGCACAGGTGACGAGCACGTCGCCGCCGGGCAGATCGTAGACCGAGCCCTGGATCTGGCAGGTCCGGCCCATGCCGAAGCTCGCCGCCTCCGTGGCGGTCCCGGCGTCGAGGTCGACGTCGACGTGCAGGCCGCGGCTGTTGCTCGTGCCGTTGTCGAACAGCGCCAGGTGGCCGTCCGAGGACCAGCTCGCGTGGTGCTGCCCGTCGAAGCCGCCGCCGTCCGCGAACACCACGTCCCCGGCCAAGGCGCCGCCCGACTGGCCCACGAGCGTGAACAGCGGCTCGCCGAAGTCGCCGTCCTCGGGATCGACGGGGATCCCCATCACGGCGTCCAGCCATCGGAACGAGACGAGCGCGACGCCGTCCCGGACCTCGATGCTGTTCGCGTGCGCCCAGTCGCTGGCGCCGGGGAAGACCTGGCCCCAGAAGCCGTCCTGGCTGTTCGTCGTGCCGCTGACGGTCACCTGGTCCGCCAGCGACCAGGAGGCGACCTGGGTGCTGCCGTCGACCACCACGAACCCGTCGATCACGCGGCCGTCCATCTCCTCGGCGAACAGCGCCCAGACCCGCCCGTCCTCGATCGCCACGTCGTGGTGCAGCGGGTGGTCGAAGCCCGTCGCCTCCGCGAGCACGTCGCCCATCGGCGACCACTGGACCAGGCGCTCGCCGTCGACGGCGGTGAGCAGGGTGCCGTCGGCGTCGCGGTCGAAGCCCGTGACCCCCGCGAGCGAGCCGGTGCCGCCGTCGCTGTCGACGTCCTGGTACCAGACCACCCGCCCTGCGGCGTCGACCATCACCAGCCCGGTGAATCCGCCGCAGGACAGGTTGGTGAGGAACGCGTCGGCGCCGGGCGCGTCCCCGGAGGTGCCGAGCGACATCCCGTCGAAGTCCGACGGCAGCGAGCCCGTCGTCACCTCGCCCGACGCCGAGCCCCCGGCCGCGACCGCCTCCCACCGGTAGGTCGTCTCGGGCGCCAGGCCCCACAGCTCGCCGACGGGCGTGCTGCTGGTCTGGGTGACCCAGGTGCGCACGAGCGCGTCCCCCTCGTAGACCGACCAGGTCACCTCGTCGGCCTCGTCGAGCGCGAGCCAGCACGAGAAGCGCAGCGCGTTGTCGGTGGTCGCGCACGCGGCGCTGGTGACCGTCCCCGACGACGTGGCGTCCCCGACCGTACCCGATCCGTCCGAGCCGCCGAGCGCGCAACCGACCAGCACCAGGGACACGACACTCACCCGCATGAACACCTCCCATCCAAGGGGTACGCCGGTGAGGCAGGGGGATCCGTCGGGATGGGGTCAGGTCGGGTCAGCGTTCGTCAGAGGGTCCGTCCTTGACGGATCGCGCGGACCGGGTTGAGGGAAGAGCATCTTCTGGAGGCTGCATGCAGCAACGACCTCGTCGTGCGTGCGCCCCGCGAGTGGCGGTGGCGCGCTGATCCCGTCCCGGCTCCGGCCGGCCGATCCCGCCACCACCCGAGAGCTGCCCCACGCGCAGCGCCGCGACCGCCACGAGCGGTCGTCACCACCATGCCCTCTCGCAACCGGAAGAAGGTCGCCGCGGAGACCCGCGCGCGCGCCGAGGCCCAGCAGGCCGCCCGTCGTCAGCAGCGCCTCTCGCGCGCCGATCAGGAGGAGCGCACCCGCGCCGCCCTCGCTCGCAGCAAGCGCCAGGCCCGCGCGCAGGCGGTCGCCGTCGTGTCCCGCTTCGCGCAGGCGTGGGGCTCCACCCGCTCCCTGCTCGCGCTCGCGCGGGTTCAGAGCGACGTGCGTCAGCGGGTCGAGAAGCTGCTGAAGCTGCTGGACACGCAGGCGCCCGCACTGTGCACCGTGGACCAGCTCCCCTGGCTGCTGCTGCTCGCCGGCGAGCGCTGGGTGCGTCCGCTCGACGGCTTCGTGTCGACGGGGGGCACCGTGGCCCAGGTGCGCGACGCCATCGCCGCCTACCTCCTCACCCGCTACCCCGTGCCGCCCTTCCTCCTCCGCGCGCTCGACGTGGCCCCGCTGGCCGTGGCGCGCGTTCCGGAGGAGGACCGCTGGGCGGTGGGGGCGCTGAGCGCGGTCGGTCGCGGGCAGTCGCTCGGCGACCTCGCGGGGACCTCGGCCCTCGCGGCGCCGCTCACCCGGCGGATGTGCCACCTGTTCCTGCGCGCGGGCCCCGCGTGGACGCCCATCCGCGCCCTGCGCCACGCGCAGGTCGTGGGCTTCGGCGGTCGCCCCGGGCTCGTCGATCTCCTGCTGCAGACGCGGCTCGGGACCTACCGCGGGGATCACCCCTGGGTGGGCGAGCCGTTCTGGCACCGCGTCATCGAGTGGGCCTGCACCCGTCCGTGGATCATGGACCTCGATCCCGAGGGGCTCGGCGACGTGCTCGCCTGGCTCGAGTCGGAGCAGTGGGAGGCCTGCGCGCGGGGTGAGGAGCTGTCCCTGACGGGTCGCACCGAGGCCTCGGTCGGCCGGTCCGTCGCGGCGTGGCGTGCGCTGGTCGACGCCCAGGGTCGCGGTCGGCTCCCGGCGTCGGGGATCCCGGCCTGGTCCGAGGACGCCTGGACGATCGTGGCCCTCGACACGCCCGCGGCGCTCGTCGAGGAGGGGACGCGGATGCGGCACTGCGTGGGCATGTACGAGCGGCTGGCGGCCATGGGCAAGGTGGCCCTGTTCTCCTTGCGCAAGGCCGGCGCGCCCCGCCTCACGATCGAGGTGGTGCTCGCCACCCGCCACGTGGTCCAGGCGAAGGGCGCCTGCAACCGCACGCCCAACCCGGACGAGCTGGACGCGCTCGGTCGCTGGGCTGCCGCCTCGCTGCTGGCCGTGGACCGACGGGTCGCCTGAGCTCGTCACCTCCCGTCTCGGCGAGCGGTGCGCCGCGCGCGCCTCGCTTACGTCGGGACGGGAGCATCCATGAACGGCTGGAGCATGAAGAGCCTCGTGGTGGGTATCGCCGCGGGCCTGATCGTCGGTGTCGGGATCGGGTGGGGCGGCGCGTCGCTGACCAGCACCCCGCAGGTGTCGGTCGTCGAGGTGGCCCCCGGGACCCCGCAGGTCGGCGCGCGCGCCGCGGGCTCGCCACGGGCCGCCCGAGCGAACCGTGCGGCGCTCCGGCGCGACGACGCAGCTGGCGGAACGGTCGGCGGGGGAGCGGCGATCTCCGACGAGCAGCGGGAGCAGATCCGCGCCGAGGTGATGGCCGAGCAGGAGAGCCGCCGCTCGGCGCGCCGCGAGGAGTTCCACGCGCGCCAGCTCGACGAGCTCACCTCGTTCGCCGACGAGCACGCGCTCGACGACGCCACCTTCGACGCGCTCCAGGGCGCGATGAACGCCTTCCACGACCGGATGGCGTCCCTGCGCCCGCCCACCGAGGGCGGCCCTCCGTCGGAGGAGGACCGGACGAAGATGCACGACAGCTTCGCGGAGCTCGAGGCGGACGTGCGCGACGTGCTGGGCGACGAGCTCGCGGACGACTTCCTGCAGCGCGTCGGCCCCCGCGGTCCCGGCGGTCCGGGAGGTCCGCGCCCACCGTCGCCCTGATTCGGCGTTAGAAGGGGGGGCTCGGAGGTCACGATGGAGCGGATCGGCTCGCTGGACGCGTTCTGGCCCTACTACCTGGGGGAGCACCGGAACCCGGTGGACCGCATGCTGCACTTCGTCGGCACCTCCTGGTTCTTCCTGGTGCTCGTCGGGTGCTTCGTCAGCAGCCCGCTGTGGTTCCCCGTGGCCTTCGTGCTCGGCGCCGCCGCGACCTGGTACGGCGCGACCCGCATGGAGGCCCGGCGCGCGGCCTTCCTGCCCATGGGCTTCATGCTGCTCGTCGGCACGATCGCCGCTCCCGCCTTCCTGTCGGGCGTGGTCGGGGCGTACGCCTGCGCCTGGGTCGGGCACTTCGTGGTCGAGAAGAACCGGCCGGCGACCTTCCAGTACCCGGTGTGGTCCTTCCTCTCGGACTTCCGCATGTGGGGCCACATGGTGACCGGCCGTCTGTGGAGCGGGGATCCGCAGCCCCAGTGATCAGAGGGTGGCGGCGATCGCGGCGTTGCGGGCGTCGGCGATCTGGCAGGCCGGGCGAGCGTTCAGGCGCTCGACGTAGGTCGTGTACTCCGGGCGGGCGTCGAGCATCCCGAAGCGCAGGAACCAGCGCACCGTGGCCCCGACGATCACGTCCGCCATGCTGAAGCGCTCGCCCAGCAGCCACGGGCCCTCGCCGATCGCCTTCGACAGCGTGTCCTGCATCGCGTCGAAGGTGCCGAAGCCCGCCTGCGCGGTGCGGACCTCCCAGCCGGCGCCCTTCGCCATGGCCGCGGGCTCGATCACCGACGGCGCGAACAGGATCCAGCGGAGGTAGGTGGCGCGCGCCGGGTCGTCGAGCGCGGGCGCCAGGCGCTCGGGGGCGTAGCGGTCCGCGAGCCACATCCCGATCGCGGCGACCTCGGTCACCACGACGTCGCCGTCCACCAGCACCGGGAGCTTGCCCATCGGGTTGAGCCGCAGCAGCCCCTCCTCCTTCTGCTCACCCCGCCGCAGCTCGACGTGGTGCAGCTCGTAGGGGTGGCCGACCTCCTCCAGCATCCAGACGACGGTCGCGGCCCG
>JACKER010000093.1 GCA_020632925.1 Alphaproteobacteria bacterium
AACTCGAGGGGCAGAGTGAGCAGGTCGAGGAGGTCCTCGACGCGAGACCGGTGCAGGCCATGGGCCTTCGCGAGCGCCGTGATCGACCGGTACTCGCCGCGGTCGAGCGCCGCCTGGAACGTCCGGGCCTGCGCGAACAGGTGCTGGAACCCGCGCTGTCGCCCCGCCTGCACCTTCACGTCCCGGCGGTGGCCTTCCAGCGCGGCGCACACCGCCCGGTAGCGGGCCACCTGGCTCCGCGCGTCGTCGAGCTTCCCGATCGCGAACAGCTCGTCGAGCGACGGCACCGGCGTGTCGCGCTCCGCGTCGGTGAGGTCGACGAGGATGGCCTCGTGCAGACGCAGCATCGACAGCACCTGGTTCACCCGCGGGCCGGACACCCCCTCGCGGGCGGCCAGCTGCCCCTGGGTCAGCCCCGGCTCCTCGCGGATCGCCTCGGCGTACCGCCGCGCCCGCTCGACGATCGCGCGAAGGCGGGACCGCGCCGTCGACCACCGGCCGCCGCTCGACGGCCTTGGCCCGCAGGCTTGGCCCGAAGCGTCCGAGTTTGGCCCGCAGCCGGAGTCCTGGCTAGGATCGCCGTCGTTCGCGTGGCCCGCAGCCGGGTCGACGAGCACGTGGCGCATCCTCCGGCCCGGTCCGAGCACCCGCGGCGCCCTCGTGACCACGGTCCAGCAGACCACCGCGTCCGGACGGCTATGCTCTCCCTGGACCAACCCGGGGCGCCACTTCCGGCCGTAGCATCGGTGGCGATGGTCCACCGCGTGCTTCGGAACGAGCAGGCGGTCGCGGCGGAATGACGAGGCGGACGGAGCTTCAGCCGCGTTCTGCCGCGCATCAGGGAGCAACCCTCGCGCGCACGATCATGTCGTACCGTTGCCGGTCAGTGTGGGCCCTCCGGCTCTGGCCCAGGACGTCCCACAGCTCGGGGACGAACACGCGCGGCCCGTCGGCGACGACGCGCACCAGGGCTTCGCCGACGCTCTCCAGCACCATGGCTGGAGGAACAACGAGCTTTCCCGTCACGGTCCGGTGGGGAACCTCGTCGTGCGCGTGGCCCTGATCCTCGCGTTCCCAGCAGGAACCGCACAGGACGCGTACCTGCTCCGTGTGGACGTAGAGGAGCGCTCCGTCCCCGAGGCGCTCCCCGACCGCCGCTCCTTCGCCCGGCTCGCTCTGCGTCGCGGCGAAGCGGAAGACACGCCACCCGCACTTCCGCAACGTGGCGAGGTGCGGAAACACTGGGACCGCACGCTCCCCCCACTGCCGACCAAGGACAAGCTCGACCGCTTCACCGAGCAGCTCGGGCTCAAGAAGAACTTCGTGGTCGAGCAGGCGCTGCTGTTCTTCATGGAGTCTCGCCGCGAGCTCCCTGACGAGGCCTTCGTTCCCACCCGACTCGTCCTCGATGACGAGCATTTCGACGAGCTCGTCGCTCGCCTCGAGGGCCCCGGTGCGCCCACCGACCGCCTCGTCGAGCTGATGCGTGGCTGACCTCGAGATCCGCCTGCTTCGGCGCGAGGACGATCGCGGCGCGTTCGCCTGTGGCGAGCCGGCGCTCGACCGGTTCTTCCAGCACTACGCCGGCCAGAACCAGTTCAAGCTGCACCTCGCCGTCACGTGGGTCGCGGTCCGTGACATGGACATCCTCGGGTACGCGACCGTCGCGGGCGGGAGCCTCGAGCGTCGCACCGTGCCAGACGCGAAGCTCCGGAAGCGGCTCCCCGACTACCCCCTCCCCGCCCTACGGCTTGCCCGGCTCGGCGTCGACCGACGCGCGCAGGGGCTCGGGATCGGCAAGGCACTCATCCGCCACGTCCTTCGCCTCGCGCTCGCCCAACGCGATCATGTCGGCTGCGTCGGCGTGGTCACGGACGCCAAGCCGGACGCCGTGGCGTTCTACGACGGCCTCGGGTTCTCGCGTCTCGAAGGCGTGCGAGAAGGCGTGCTCCACGGCGACCCGACCCCCATGTTCCTGGATATCGCAGCCATCTCCGCGGCGGTCGATGCCGCGGGGTGACCGGGCTCACCCCTCACGCTGGGCTGGAACTTCACTCAGGCCGACGTGCCCGACGAAGCGAGGAACCACCAGCCGCGGTGCTGGAAGAGACCTTCGCAGTCGTTCCACCGGTCGAGCAGCATCGCCCGCAACGCCGGCTCAAGGAGGTAGTCGAGCTCCTCGAGGCCGGCCGACCGGACCGCCGCCGGGTCGGGATGGTGGTCGGGCGCGCAGAGCGGTGGCTCCAGGGTGTGTTGGGCGCGGATCGTTTCGACGCATCGAGGCAAGAGCCAACCCAGGAAGTCCGCCTCAGACCTGCTGGTGCTGGCCGACCACGCGGCGTAGCGCTCCCGATACGAGGCGAAGGCCCAGGTGTCCCGGTCGGGGCGCCACAGGTCGTAGGTCCACTCCTCGTCCATGCAGGCGGCCCCCTTCCACAGCGCGACCACCGCGTGCGCCAGGCCGTGGACGTGGTCACAGGGCACCGCGGCCACCGTCAGGTGCCCGTAGCGCTCACCGCCGGCGGGACACATGCGGAGCACGACCAGGCCGGGCACCACCTCGCCCAACCAGCGCTGGCAGTCAGGGTGGGCCGGGTGCAGCTCGGGGTGTGCCTGAACGGAGATCACGGAGTCCTTCCGTAACGGGTCGTAGACTCTCGAGATGGGACGCCTGACCTACAGCATCAACGTCACCCTGGACGGCTGCGTCGATCACCGCGTGGGCATCGCGGACGACGAGACGCACGCCCTCTTCACGCGCCTCCTGGACGAAGCCGGCGCGATGCTGTGGGGGCGCACGACCTACGAGATGATGGAGACCTGGTGGCCCGCCGTGGCCCGCGGCGAGGTCGACGCGCCACCCGCGATCCGCGAATGGGCCGTGCAGCTCGAGGCGAAGCCCAAGTACGTGGTGTCGTCGACGCGCAGCGACTTCCCGTGGACGAACAGCCACCACGTCACCGGAGATCTGCGCGCCAGCGTCCAGGCCCTCAAGAACGCGACGCCCGCCGGCGTGCTCCTCGGCAGCACCAGGCTCGCCGTCGAGCTCGACCGGCTCGACCTCGTCGACGACTACCTGTTCCTCGTCCACCCCCGCATCGCCGGCCACGGCCCCACCCTGCACCAGGGCCTGCCCGCCACCCGCGCGCTCGAGCTGATCTCCGCGGAGCCCCTGCGAAACGGCGCCGTGGTGCTGCGCTACCGCAAGGCCGGACCTTGACCGCCCCGCCGTGGAGAGCCGCCCTCGTCGAGCGGTTCGGCGACTACGACCGAGCGCGCCCGAAGAAGGAGCGTCCCGTCGAGGTGGGCGCGATGCGGTGGTACGTCCTGGAGGCGCGGCACAGGGCGACCCGCGTGGACGAAGACAACGTCCACCACAGCTTCGGTGTCGAGCTCCTGCTCCCGCCACACCCCTCCTCGGAGGCCGTCGAACCCGGCTACGTCCGCCTCTCCATGGAGGGGTACACGAGCTACAGCGACCGCCACGACGACCTGTCCCGCACCGTGACCTACGCCCTCGGAGGTGGGCCGTCGGCGCGGCTGAGCGAGGACGCCTACTACCAGAAGTACGGCGGACGCAGTCGGCACGAGGCTGGCGACGCCACACCGCTGCTGGCCTACCTGAACGACGACCTCGGGTACGACGCCACGGTGCAAGACCTCGACGCCGTGCTGGCGGGGCTCTCCCGCTTCACGTATTGACGGACGAGGTGGAGACCCCCAGCGCGTGGTAGACGCTGCAGCGCCCCAGCAACCCGGACAGCACGATCCCGCCTGCGAAGAGCGCGACGGGCGCTGCGACGACCCAGCTCGCACCGAGCGCCAGCGGCGCCGCGGCAGCCGCACCTCCCGCGACCACCCGCACCACACGGTCGGCGGAACCCACGTTCCGCGGAATCATCAGCGTGACGTTCATCGGAGACCTCCCCTCGGCCCTGGGCCGATGCCATGGAGTACCGCCCACCTGTCTGGCGCAGCAGGATAGAATCCGTCCATTCATTCTATCCCCGGACTCCAGAATGGAGCTCGACGTCGCGGACCTGCGCCTGCTCGTGGCGATCGTCCAGACCGGCAGCCTGACGCGCGCGGCGGCGAGCCTGGAGCAGAGCCTCAACGTCGTGAGCCGCCGGTTGCAGCGACTCGAGGCCACCTCGGGCGTCCAGCTCGTCCGACGCACGACCCGCCGACTCACGGTCACAGAGGCGGGCGAGCGGCTCCATCGCCACGCGATCAGGGCGCTGGTCCACGTGGACGCCGCCGTCGCCGATCTGGCCGCCGAGCGTGCCGAGCCCGTGGGAACCGTCCGTGTGGTGCTGCCCTCCTCCACGGTCACCCCGTGGTTGTTGAACCACCTCCGCGAGCTGCGCGCGACACACCCGCGGTTGCACGTCCGCCTGCTGGTCACGGACCACGACCAGCCGCTCGGGGGCGACGTCGACCTGGCCGTGGTCGTCGGGCCGATCCCGGATCGCGCGGGGGTGGTGTCCCGCCGGGTGGCCACGGTCCGCTGGGCGTTCTGCGCGGCACCTTCGTACATCGAGGCCCACGGCATGCCGACGACACCCGAGGAGCTCGGATCTCACGACTGTCTTCGCTTCCGAGGCACCACCACGCAGGACACGTGGACGCTCGAGGACGACGCTGGTCGACGCGTCACCGTGCCCGTCGGGGGTGGCTTCGAGAGCGACGACAGCCGCGCCCTCGGCGAGGCGACCTACGCGGGCCTCGGCATCGGCATCCGCCCCGCCCGCGAGCTGGCGGACGGCGTCGCGTCGGGACGCCTGGTGCACGTGCTGCCCGGGTGGTGGTTCTCGGCCACACCCGTGTCGCTCGTGGGTCCGCCGGCACGCGAGCGGATGCCGGCGGTCCGTGTGGTCGCCGACGCACTGATCGCCGGCCTGAGGAGCCTGTGAGTTCGCATGGGGGTCGGATGGATGCGCTCGATGCGCTGCTCCGTCGCGC
>JACKER010000094.1 GCA_020632925.1 Alphaproteobacteria bacterium
GGAGGTCCCGCTCTCGTTTCGCTGCCCGAAGTCCTGGAACGAGCTCGAGGGGTCGGGTCCGGTCCGCCACTGTTCCTCGTGCGATCGGTTGGTGACCGACCTGTCGGCGTGCACCGAGCGGACGGCCAGGCGCCTGCTCGCCGAGGAGCCCCGCCGTTGCGTGCGCTATCGTACGGACGAGCGCGGGCATGTCGTGTTCCGCCCCTCGAGGCTGGCGGCTTTGGTCGCGGGTGCGCTCGCGCTGATCGCGCTGCCAGCGAGAGCGGGGGCCACGGAGCAGGCCCTCACCGTCCACTACTCGTCGATCCCGCGAACCCCGGACCCGCCCGGGCCGGGCATGATCAGCCTCCACGTGGAGGATGTCGATGGAAGGTCGATCGGTGGCGCGAGGGTCGCGCTGTTGGACCCAGCTGGTGTCGAGCAGGTGGTGATCACGGCAGATGTCGACGGGTGGGCCCACTTCCGCTGGGAGCCTCGACACGTCGCGGTGAAGATCACCCACCCGACGTTTCATGGCTTGACCCTCGAAGGGCTACGTTCCTCCGATCTGGGTCAGACGGTCGTGGTTCGGCTCAGCATGGGTGGACCGTATGAGCTCGGCATGGTGGTCGGGCCCCAGGCGAGTACCGACCAGCGACCGGCCGAAGAGCCTCGGGACGAGGATGGCTGGATGGCCGTACAGCGGGAGCGACGCAGGAAGAGGCTCTATGGCGTGTTGCGACTGGTGACGGAGCCTGGGAGGCTGCGTCGAGCCGCGTTGCGCTGCTCCGGTGTCCTGTTCGGACCCATCGATCTCTCGTCCGGGAGCGGTGCGTTCGACAGACTGCCCGAGGGCAAGCACTGCACGCTTCGGATCTCCGGCGCCCGGACCGCCGTCGTGAGGTTCGTCGTTGGGACGGAGGAGGGTGAGGTGGCGGTCATGACCCAGTGATCACGTCAGCCGATCGGCTCCGCGTGGTCCAGCCAGGTCGGCGGGAGCTCGATCCCCTCGTTCGCTGCGAGCATCCCGCCCACGATGGCGCAGGTGGTGTCGCAGTCGCCCAGCCCGGACAGCGTGCGCCACAGGCACTCCTCGTACCCGGCCCGGCGGCTCGTGAGCACGATCCAGACGCAGAAGGGCACGGTGTCGTGCGCGCACAGCCGCTCGCCACTCCCGAGGGTTCGCGCCGCCTCGGTGGGAACGGTCGCCGTCGGGAGGCGGGAAGCGGCCGCCAGGCGGTCGCGCGTGAGGCAGGGCGGCGTGCGCTCCAGGATCTCGTGCCACAGCTCGTCGTCGGGCTTGTCGGTCGCGACACCGGCGGTCGCGATCGCGACACCCACGGCGCCCGCGATCGCGTTGATGTTGCCGTGGCTCACCTCGGCCGAGCGGTACGCCTCCCGTGCGACCGCGTCGAGGTCGTGGCAGAAGTACGCGCCGAGCGGCGCGACTCGCATGGCTGCGCCGTTCCCCATCGAGCCCATCCCGCCGAAGGCTGCACGGGTGAGGGTCCGCCAGTCCTCTCCCAGCGCGATCCGCAGGAGCAGGTCATGGGCTCCCCGGCCGTAGCCGCGGGCGGGATCAGCGAGGAATGTCTGGGCGAAGGCGAGCGCGAGCTCGTCCTGGACCACCTCCCCGCGCGAGAGGAGGTGCTCGGTGAGGGTGTGGGCCTGCGCGGTGTCGTCGGTCCAAGGCCAGACGCCGCTCGGGAGCTCGCGATTCGCGATCCGATCGAGCGACTCCGCCGGCTCGCCGACGAGGAAGCGCTCCCCGAAAGCATCGCCGAGGCGGAGACCGCTCAACGAGCGTAGCGCCAGGTCGGAGCGGTTCACGGCACATCTCCGGTCACGCGGCATCCGGGAGAGGAAGGTCGTTGCCCCACAGGATACCCGCTTGCTCGCGCGACGCCATGGTGGCCACGGTGCGAACGAACGCGAGGCTCAGGTGCGCGAACGAGTAGCCGTCCGGGGGCAGGTAGAACGACCCACGCATACCAGAGGGGTCGTGCCACCTGCGGAACGACGCCATGGCCGCCGCGCTCGCCTCGAACGACGGCAGTGGCAGAGCGCCCAATGCCTCGGCCAGATCCGTTGTCTCCCCCGGATCGAGCCATCCGTGGACGCCATCACTGTTGGCGAAGAGGTGTCCGATGACTCTCCCTCGTAGGCCCAGGTGCCTCAGGTGCTCCCGAACCGACGGGCCGGCGCCCATCTCGTCGAGGAGGCCCTGGTAGCGGCCCGTGTTCATGGAGCGACCGACGAACTGTCTCTCCGAGGAACAACATCGGGCGATCCAGGTTGTCGTCGTGAGGAGGAGGTCCTCCGCAGACAGGTGGTCGGAGCGCTCGACGTACAGCGGGCAACGGTCGCTGCTTCGGCAGGTCGACGTGCGATAGGCGCGAGGGTTCCATGCGTCATACCAGCTCGCTGGTGACTCGGGCTCGTCGATCGACCGGAGGTCCCGGGTCCCGAGCCAGGTGCAGTCGCGGACGAGCTCGACGCCCAGCGTCTCGAACAGCTCGTGAATCCTGGGTACCACGTCACGAGGTGACCCATCAGCGGAGGTGGGAGGCCGCGGCCCGTGGGGTCTGTGATCTTTGACGCGGGAGGTCACGATGGAGTTGCGGCGGATCCGGGATGCGGAGGACGCGCGGCGGTGCCTGGCCGCGGTGCGAGACAGCGGCGAAGACCGTGCGGCGTGGGCACGGCGGAACGGGGTGGACCCGCGGTCGCTCAACGCGTGGCGCATCAACCTCGATCGGTCGGCACCTGGGCCGAGGCTGCTGGAGCTCGTGCCCCGGCGTGTCGAGGTGCCGCAATCGGTGCTCGTCATTCGGTGTGGTCCGTTCGCGGTGGACGTGCCGAACGATGTCGACGAGTCGGTGCTGACGAAGGTGCTGGCGGTGCTGGCCGCGTGCTGACGCTACCTGCCACGGTCCGCATCTTCGTTGCCCTCGACGCCGTCGACCTGCGCGGCTCGTTCGACGCGCTCGCCGGACACGTTCGTCGCCTCGGGGCGGATCCGCTCGACGGGCATCTGTACGTGTTCGTCAACGTCCGGCGCACGCTGATGAAGGTGCTCTGGTTCGACCGGAACGGTTGGGCCGTTCACGCCAAGCGGCTCGAGCGGGGAACGTTCCAGCTCCCCGACGCCCCCGGCGTGACCCGCGTGGCCGTCGACCCGGCCCAGCTCGCGATGATGCTCGAAGGCATCGACCTGCGCGCACCGCGACGCCTCCGATACCAGCCACCCTCACCCTCACCATAGCTGAGGAAGTTCGATCCGTTCCCTGAGGTCGGCTCGACGACTGGCCTATCGCTCTCTCAAACTGCTGGCGTGGCACCCTCCGATCCCGCTGCAGTCCTGGCGGAGAACACGCGGCTTCGCGCCGAGCGTGATGCCGCGTTCCGTCAGCTCGCCGAGCTGAACGCCACACTCGCCAAGCTGGCGGAGACGGTGGCGGGACAGAACGACCGGCTCGACCAGGTCGTGGCCATGCTCCGTCGGCGAGAGGCGCAGCTCAGACGCTCGGAAGCAGCGAACCGAAAGCTCCGTCGGGCCCTGGGACTGCCTGCCGAAGACGCCGAGGACGAACCCGATCCGGACGACCCACCGCCGGCTGGGCCGTCTGACCACTCCTCCTCCACCGAGGCACCCGACGTGCCCACCGGTAGGAAGGACGCGCCGTCGCCTTCCTCCAAGCCGGCGGGCAAGGGCAAGCGGCCTCGAACCCGTGGCGGGCGACGCCCACCCCCTCCTCACGTGCCCGAGGACGTCGAGCGCGTCCCGGTCTGCGCCTGCGGTCGGTGCGGCAGTGACCGTGTGCTCAAGAAGGACGTGCTGGTCTCGCGCAAGTACGACGTGGTCCCGTCCTATGTCCGCTGCCGAACCATCGAGCGCGAGATCGTGGTCTGCGCGGACTGCGGTGGCCGGACGACCGCCGAGATGCCGCCGATGCCGTGGGAGCGGTCGCTCTTCACGAGCCGGTTCCTGGCATGGCTCGTGGTCATGAAGTTCGTGCTCCTCGTCCCGCTCGACCGGATCCGTCGGTTGCTCCTGAGCCAGGGCGTCGATCTGGCCGAGAGCACGCTCGTGCACCTCATCGCCAAGGCCGCCCAGCTCGCCGACGCCGTCGACGGAGAGCACTGGAAGCAGCTCCTGGCAGGGTCGTACCTGTGCTTCGACGGGACCGGGCTCAAGGCCCTCGTCCTGGGCCAGAGCAAGGCCTGGGACGGGTACCTCGAGGTCTTCACGCGCGACGCGCTCACCGTCTTCCAGTTCGACCTCACCAAGCACGCCGACCGCCTCGAGGGCCGCCTGCGGCGCTTCCACGGCACGATGGTGTGTGACGCCGAGACCCGCAACCGGAGCCAGCGCCGAGCGGACCGGCCGATCGCCAACTGCAACGCGCACCCGCGCCGCAAGTTCCGCGACGCCGAGGTCGCGCAGCCCACGCTCGCCGCACAAGGCGGCCGGTTCCTGCAAGCGATCTACGGCCTGGAAGCGCGGGCACAGGCCGACGGCCTCCGCGGCGACGCCCTGCAGGCGTTTCGACGACGATGGATCGGCCGCGTCCTCCGGCGCTTCCGGACGTGGCTGGAGCTGGTGGTGAAGCGTCCGTTGCCGCCGTCGGATCCAGTTCGGAAGGCGGCTCGGTACTACCTCAACCACTACGAGGGTCTGACGGCTTTCGTGGACGACCCGTCGTTGCCGCTCGACAACAACGCGAGCGAGCGCGAGTTCCAGCACCACGCCAAGCTGCGGCTGCAGAGCCTGTTCGCCGGGAGCCCTGAGG
>JACKER010000095.1 GCA_020632925.1 Alphaproteobacteria bacterium
AGCGGGATCGGGCCGAACGGCGTGCCCACGCTCGCGTCGGCCTTCAGCCGCACCTTGAGCGGCGACTTCTTCGTCAGCGCGTTGACGATGGCCTCGCCGATGCCGAGCAGGTTCAGGTCGATCGGCAGGCTCACCAGCTTGTCGCCCTCCACCGGGCCGATGACCGTGCTGCCGCTGGCCACGTCGCTGCCCGCGAGCTTCACACCCCAAGCGAAGGTGTCGAAGCTCAAGGCCGACGGCTGGTCGCTGTGCAGGTTCAGGTCGAGCGCGAGCGACGCCTTGTTCTTGAGGATGTCGAGCTTCTCGATGCGCAGCGCCTTGAGGCCCACCTGCGGCGCGTGCAGCGCGGGCATGTCGCCCTCGTGGTGGACGGGAACGTTCACCGGCCCGATCGGCGTCTTGAAGGCGAAGTCCACGTCGAAGCTGTACGGCAGCGTGTCCGAGCCACCCGCGACGTCGGCGGCGACCTTCAACGCGTCCACGAAGCCCATGGTGAACGGGATGCGCACCACGCTCGTGTCCGAGGGGGCGATCACCGTGTTCTCGTCGTTGACCCCGTCGAGGAAGGGGTGCCCGGCGAGGCCGAGCTTCCACGAGCTCGACGAGAAGTCGAGATCCAGCGGGTACGGGTTGTCCACCTCGAGCACGAAGCGGCCGTCGAGGCGCTCGAAGTCGATGTCCTTGACCTTGAGCTCCTGGAAGCGCGCCTTGGGCGTCACCTCCGACAGGTCCGGCATCTTCGGCAGGCCCGACTTGCACCCCGCCGCCGCCGTCAACGCCACCACCAGGCCGATCGTGCGCATGGATTCCTCCGCCCGCGCTCCTAACGCGCGCCGAGACTTCACTCCTTTCTGAAACCAGTGATGCGACAGTGCGCTCGCCGGGCTAGAGCGTGCGCATGTCCGATGCGAGCGAGGCCCGGGCCAAGGCGATCGAGCTGTGCGCCGACACGATGAGCGAGCTCATCGCGTTCTGGGGCTTCAAGGCGAGCACGGGTCGGATCTGGACCCTGCTCTACCTCTCGCCCGAGCCGCTCCCCGCCGACGTGATCGCGGAGCGGACGAACCTGTCCGCGGGTGCGGTCTCGATGGGGCTGCAGGAGCTCAAGCAGTGGGGGATCGTGGACCGGGCACCCTCCTCCGGCGAGCGCAAGCGCCTGTTCCGCGCCGAGACCGACGTGTGGGCGATCGTGCGGCGGGTGATCCGGGAGCGGGAGCTGCGGCTCGTGGGTCGCGCGGTCCAGCGCTTCACGGACGCCAGCGCGGTGCTCGAGAAGGCGATCGCCGCGAACCCCGACGACACCGAGCTGACCTTCATCCTCGGCCGAGTGCGGGGCCTCCTCGGCCTGGCGACCATCGGGTACCGCCTGGTGGAGTCCTTCGCCGAGCGCGGGCTGTTCACCCTCGACCCGATCCGCGACGCGCTCCGGAGCGCCGATGGCTGAGATCGACCCCGAGGATCGCCGCCGCGCCGTGCGCGACTTCCTGGTCCGCGCGCGCGCCTGGGGGACGGATCGCGAGATCCCCACGACGATGGCGCGACTGCAGGAGGACCCCACGCCGAAGGACGCCGCGAGGCTCCACCAGTGGACGACGTGGGTCGCGTTCGTGGACCACGCGCTGGCGGAGCTGGATCGAGGACAGCTCGATGACTGGTTCACCGAGCCCCCCGCGGTATAAAGGTCCGCCACATGGTCCCGAGCCTGTCACTGCTGCTGTCGCTGTCCGCCTGCACCCCGACGTCGACGATCGACGGAAAGGTCGTGGACATCTGGGGAAATCCCATCGAGGGCGCGACCGTCATGGTCGTGGGCGGCAGCGAGCGCCCGCTGACGGACGCCGACGGGCGGTACCACCTGCTCCGCGTGGACGGCAAGCTCGAGATCAAGGCGGGCCGCAAGGGGTACATCCAGGATCACGCCGAGGTCGACGTGAAGCCGGGCGAGCTCCCTCCGGGCCCGCTCTTCCAGCTGTACCCGAAGCCCGAGGCGCCCGGCTTCTGGCTCGTGACCCCCGGGAAGTACGTCCGCCTCGATCAGCGCCTGGTGCACTCCGTCGGCAACAGCCTGCGGACGGTCCGCGGCATCCAGTCGCTGGGCGAGGCCGAGGCCGAGGTCGAGCAGCCGAAGATCGTGTTCCACACCGAGCTGCGGCAGGACGAGATCGAGCGCATCGGGCTCGAGCTGCACCGCCTGAAGTTCGTGGACGAGACCCAGCTGACGGCGGTGACCGGCCAGACCGCGGTGTCGGTCAACCTGTACGTCGACGACGGCGAGGTCCCCATCGAGGTGAGCCCGCTGCGCAGCAAGACGGACTACCTCGTGACCCCGAAGGAGCCGCTGAAGCCCGGGGGCTATGCGTTCCAGACGCAGGAGCTGCTGTCGCCGGGCGAGAACGATCGGTTCGACGAGATCCCCGAGGAGCTCCGCATCGTCTTCGCGTTCGGCGTGCGCTGACCGGACGTCAGGCGACGCGAGCGGCGTGTCCCAGGACGCGCGGACCGTCGACGAACAGCGTGGGTGTGGGACGCCAGCCGGAAGCGAGGCGCTGATCGAGCAGCTCGTCGGCGTCCGGCAGGTGATCCCAGATGGCGACCGCCATCACACCGGCGTTTCACGTCGTGTCGAACACGAGCCAGACGCCCTCCACACCGAGGATCCAGTCCAGCGTGAACTCGTCCTGCTGCACGATGTCGTGCAGGACCCAGCCGTCGTCGATCACGTGACGGGACAGCCGGTCCGAGGTCGTGCAGCCTCGGACGAGCTCCGCCACCCGCGACACGGTCGAAGGAGACACGGCGCCGATCACCGACGGGACCATGCCTGGCAGATAACCCCGTTCCCGTGAAGCGATTTCAGCCGCCGGACCGCAGGACCCGGTAGAACCGCTCGTGGTGGGGCGCGCCCGGCTCCGCGAACATCTGGCGGTAGACGGAGCCGACCGCGGAGATGTCCACCTTCCCCCAGAACTCGTGCGGGAAGAGCCCGCCCGGGTCGCCCTCGCCGCGGCTCATGTGCTCGAACCGCGTGCCGTCCCACTCCCACAGCCCACGCACCATCGGGCCGTGGTGGTCCTCGAAGTGCTGTCCCCAGAACTCGGTGGGGGTGAAGACAGGGTTCGGATGGGTGTTGCGCATGCGCGCGATCGGTCCGTTGGCGTCCACGATGGTGACGCCGAGCCCGTCGGGGTCGAAGTGGTGGCGCATCGACGGGACGTGCTTGCACGGCGTGTTGAGCAGGCGTCCGTCCTGCTCGATGAAGTCCATGGACTCCGACCAGACCGTCGTGGCGTAGAAGCTGTACCGCGGAGCCGGGCCCGCGAGCGACAGGTCGGGAGCCACGTGGATGGCGGCCACCGCCTCGTCGAACGCGGGCGCGTCCGGCTTGTCGAAGTGCGCCGGTCCGTAGCGCAGGGCGCCGAGGCTGAACAGCGAGACGCCGGGGCGGATCTCGACCGCCTCGAGCTCGTCGGGCAGCGCGGCCTCTGCGGCCTCCGTCGAGATCTCCCAGGTGAAGAAGACATGCCCCGTGAGGCGCCAGTGGATGACGAGCGGCTGCCCGCCCGCCTCCGCGAAACGGTCGGGCTCGGTGGTGTTCATGGGGTCTCCCTGGCGAAGGCGAAGTGGTGGGCGGCGCGGACCAGGATGTCGGCGGCGCGATCGAGGTGGTCGTCGGTGTGCTCGGAGGTCACGAACAGCCGGACCCGGGCCTCACCGATGGGGACGGCGGGGAACTCCATGACGCTGGCCTCGAGCCCCTCGCGCTGGAGCCAGTCCGCGAGCGGCAGCGTGAGCCGCTCCGAGCCGTAGATCACGGGCACGATCCAGCTGCGGCTGCGCCCGATGTCGACGTGCGGGGCGAGGAGCTCCCGCAAGCGGTCCGCGTTGCGCCGAGCACGCTCCCGACGGCGCGACCCCTCGTCCGAGACCGCGATCCGCAGCGCCGCGGTCATGCCCGCCGCGATCGACGGCGGCAGCGCACACGAGAACATCCGGCAACGCGCGTACCAGTTCACGTAGCGGGCGACCTCTCGGGACGCGATCAGCGCGCCCCCCACGCCGCCGAGCGCCTTCGAGAAGGTCACGACGTAGTAGTCGACCTGGTCGAGCACGCCGGCCTCCTCGCACACGCCACGCCCGGTCGCGCCCGCGACGAGGAAGGAGTGCGCCTCGTCGACGAGCACCCGCGCGCCGGCGGTCTTCGCGACCGCCACGATCTCCGCGAGCCGCCCCACGTCCCCGTCGGCCGAGAACACGCCCTCGGTGCAAACCAGCACCCGCTTGGCCTTCTCCGGCAGCCCCGCGAGCACCCGCCGCAGATCCTCGGGGTCGTTGTGCTCGAAGTAGTGGACCGTCCCCCGGCAGAGCTGGGCGCCCTCCAGGATGGACATGTGGGCCGACTTGTCCACGACGACGTGGTGGCGCCGCTTCACGAGCGCCGAGATCACGCCGAGGTTCAC
>JACKER010000096.1 GCA_020632925.1 Alphaproteobacteria bacterium
TCCCCGGTGTCCGGCTCCCCGGTGTGCCCCGTGGGGGTCGTCGTGCTGCCGGTCTCCGCGGTCGGCGTGGTCCCTGGCGTCCCGGTGTGCGGCGTCTCGCTGTGCGCGACGGTGTCGGTGTCCGTGTCGGTCGGCGTCGAGGGCTCCGTCGTCTTGCACCCCACCGCCATCGCCCACCACGCCACCATCCGTCCTCCGGCCCCATCGTACGCCAGTCTCGTCGTAGAATGCCCGGATGCTCCTGTGGTCGTCGATGCTGGCGTGCTCGCGGTCCGCGGAGGTCGCTCCCGCGGAGGCGTCCGCCGCCGAGCGCCGCCCGCACGAGCTGACCGTCGACTGCCGCGGAGGCGCGGACTACGCCGCGCTGGTGGACGCGGTCCACGACGCGCACGGGGGCGACCTGATCACCGTGGCGCCGTGCACGTACTTCGGGACGGTCGATCTCGACGGCAAGGCGCTGCGCATCGTGTCGACGGGCGGTCCCGACGTGACCACGATCGCCGCGACGCCGGGCAAGGCGGCCCTGCGCGCGCACGGCGGCGAGAGCACCCGGGCGCTGGTCTCCGGGTTCACGCTCACGGGCGGCGGTGGTCCCGGGGTGCCGGGCGGCATCGACGTGGAGATGTCCGCGCTGCGCGTGGAGCATGCCGTCGTCACGGGCACGCAGGGTTCGCACGCGGTCCACGGGCGCAGCGCCGATCTGGTGCTCGTCGACGTGCGCATCGAGGGCAACGTGTCCGAGGACGAGGCCACGATCGACGCCCAGCGCGGGTACCTGCTGCTCGTCGACTCGTCGGTGACCTGCGGCGCCGAGCCGCACGGCGTCCAGATCGACCACGGCGCGTTCCTCGTGGACCGCACGGACGTGAGCTGCCCCGGCGCGAACAGTGTGTACAACCTGCACTCGGCCGGTCGGATCCAGCGGAGCAACCTGGTCGGGCGTGTGTGGTGGGTGGGCGAGGACAGCGGCGACGAGATGATCGTCGAGACGACCTGGATGCACGGCGGGCTGCTCGACGAGCGGGGCACCCTCGAGCTTCGCAACAGCATCGTCACCGGGGCGCCGCTGGTCCTCGACCTGGCGGGCACGAGCTCCATCCTCGAGAACAACGTGTTCCGCGCCATCCCGGGCTGCGCGATCGACGGTGCATCCAGCTTCATGCAGGTGCGCAACGACGCGTTCTTCCAGGTGGGCCGGCGGTTCTGCGGGGCGGACGCTTCCGACGGCGGGAACCTGGACGTGGACTGCCGGCACGTCGACCCGCAGAACGGCGACTGGCGGCTGCAGCCCGGCTCCCCATGCATCGACGCGGGGTACACGGGGTCCGACCCGGACGTGGACGGCTCGCGCAACGACATCGGGGTGCACGGCGGCCCGATGACGCAGAGCGGGGGCTGGTGATGCGCTGGTCCTGGCTGCCGCTGGCCCTGCTCGCCTGCGAGCGGGAACCGACGACCCCGACGGTCCCCGGGGACGACGACGACGACGTGATCGGAACGCCGACCGGGGACACCTCGCCCCCCACGCCGACGGACACGCCCTCCGAGCACACCGGCCACACCGCGGAGCACACCGCCGTCACCACGCCCACCGGGCACACGGGCGAGGTGCTCACGCCCACCGCCGACACGGGGCCCTTCGCCTGGCCGCCGGATCCGGTCGCCGACCTGATCGTGGACTGCAACGGGGGAGGGGACTTCACGACGATCCAGGCCGCGATCGACGCGTCGGTCTCCGGGATGCACATCGGCGTCCGCCCCTGCCGGTACACCGAGCGCATCGACTACCGGGGCAAGAGCGTCGACGTGTTCGGCATCGACGGCTCGGCCACCACGATCCTGTACGGCGGCGGCTCCGGGACGGTCGTGCGCGTCGCGCGCGGGGAGTCCGACGGGACGCGGCTCGCCGGGTTCACGATCACCGGTGGCTCCGGCAGCGACGGCGGCGCCATCCGCGTGGACTTCTCTACGCTGGAGCTCGAGGACGTGATCCTCGCGAACAACGGCAGCGGCTCGGGCAACGTGCTCGAGGCGGACGCGAGCCGCGTGACCTGGGTGGGCGGGGGCGCGGGCGCGAACGACGTGGGCGCCTTCGGGGACGTGCTGGACACGAACGGCGGCGTGCTCGCGGTCGAGGACGTGTCCATCGGCTGCGACGGCGGGCGGTCCGCGGTCTGGTCGCACAACGTGGCGCTCGTGCTCGACAGCGAGATCACGTGCGACGGGACGTACGGCTGGTACGTCGAGCGGGGCGAGATCCTGGCGGTGCGGACGCGCTTCGAGGGCGGCGGCACGGCCGCGCTGTGGGCGGAGGACCGCGACGACAACCGCTCGGAGAACGCCGTCCTCGTCAACAGCGCGTTCGTCGGCGGCAACCTCGGCGCCCACGTGCGGTACATGGACCTCAACGCGGTCAACAGCGTGTTCCTCGGGCAGCAGACGGGCCTCGAGTTCCTGGACGGCCGCGAGGACAGCCACATCCACAACAGCGTCCTCTGGGGTGCCACCTGCGGGCTGCGCGGCGACCCCGTGCTCCGCAGCGACGTCGACTGGAACCTGTTCGCCGGCCCCCCGAGCTGCAACGCCCACGGCGACCACACGCTCACCGGCGACCCCATGTTCGTCGCCGCGCCCGACGACCTGCACCCGCTCCCCGGCAGCCCGCTCATCGACGCCGGGGATCCGGACGGCGACGCCGACGATCCCGACGGCACCCGCAACGACCTCGGCCTCTACGGCGGCCCGGAGAGTGTCGCGCGTTGAATGCGCAGTCTGGATGACGAAGGACGGTTGCGCCTCTGGTGTCCAACTGCCACCATGGTCCATGCTCGAACACCTTCTTGATCTCTGGAACAGGACATCCACGTTCGGCAAGTCCTTCGAGGACTGGCTCGTCGCACGGATGGCTCGTACCTGGAGCTCCCGTGCACTTCTCATGGTGGCGCTGACACTGTTGTTGGTCGCGCCTCAGGCCTACCATGTACTGTTTCAGTTTCCCGAATGGCAGTCGTTGTCGCTCGACGAACTACCATCGGCGCTTCTGTTGTTCCTGGGTGAAGTGTCCCTCGTGTCGCTTTTCGCGGGATGCCTTGCCCTCTTGCCTCGCATGCTTGGATGGACTACCCGTGAGGTTCCCAACACGACCCCTGATCGACTGGCGTCACTCGTCATCCTGATCACGACCTTGATACTTCCGTTGGTGATGTCTCGTATGGCGCTGCCATCCAATCCCAACGCGATGAAGGTCAGTAGCATCATTCAGGCCAGCATGGTGTTGGGCACCCTGGCAGCACTCTGGTTGCTCGCGCTCGCTCGGTTGCGCATGTCGGAACCACCTCAGTCATCGAAGTACGGCAAGGGGCGCGAGGTAGCGGCTCTGGTAGTCGCGGCAGTGGCGCCCTACCTCTTGCTGCTCCCGCTGGAGGTGGTCATCCCCAGGTCCTCCGTCTTGACGTGGCGTGCCTACTCCATCGCAGGGACGTTCACGCTCGCCTACCATCTCGTTCTCGCGGGCATTCTGCTGGATCGCGTCGCGACCAACGTGCTGGCGCGCGTGGCTGTCGTTACCTCTGCCACCATCGTCCTGTTGCACGGATTGGAGCACACGCCCGTACAGCCGGCAGAGCCCATTTCCATGAGCTGGACCGCACAATTGGACCAGCGGGTGGCCGAGGCTCGACCGGGGCCCGTCATCGTACTCGCAGCCGCGGGGGGCGGAACGCGAGCCGCTGCCTTCGCGCTGTTGGCCGAGCGAGCCCTGGAACGGACGCCGGACCCTCTTGCCGAGGGTCACACGATGATCGAGCGGGTCGTGCTCGTCAGTTCCGTGTCGGGCGGGTCCTTGGGAGCCATTCATTACAACTATCGTCGCCTCCCGTGCACGGGGCAATCCGGCTATCGCTGGCGCAACGTATTTGTGAGTGATCTGATGCGAAGGCGAGAGGGAGCACTACCGCTGCCTTGGACGCTCGAAGAACCCTGCGTCGACGAGATGTTCACGTCCTTCACCGCCCCGATCGTCCGAGGCATCCTCTATCCTGG
>JACKER010000097.1 GCA_020632925.1 Alphaproteobacteria bacterium
TGTCGAGGGAGCGTGGGACTTCGCTCGAACCCTGCGCGACGGCATCTCGGAGGGATGGACCGTCGCCGACCTGCTTCCCCACGTCCGTCCGGTCTGGGATTGGTGCTGGTACGACCCGGAGCGACACCTGATCTACGCGCCGGTCGCCCACCGCGACTGGATCGCGACACCACCTCCCCCGAGACCTTCCTGGTCCTGGGCCACCAGCTCCTCCACCGTGTCGGCAACACCGAGCTCGAGCTGTGGCTCCTCGCTGCCTCCGCCAGCAGCGTCCGCCTCTGGGAGGTGCTCGGCGAGGTCTGTCGCGCCGACGCCCCCTCCACCTGGCTCCGGACCTTCCGCGAATACGGCTTCGACCCCAACGCCGCTGCGCTGGCGCTCGTCGAGGCGGGCCTGTCGACGTCGTCGATCGGAGTGGCGATGGCGGCAGCGGGCTACACGGACGGTGAGATCCTCGACGGGCTGCGCGCCTGCGGGCGAGGGGTGGACCCGACGACCCGCGCGCTCGCCGACGCTGGATGGAGCCCGGAGAGGCTGGCAGCCATGCTACGCGACACCGGTGCGCTCGAGCCCGAGGTGCGCGAGATCCTCCGCGCGGTCGTCGGCAGGGGCGCCTGACGTGCTTACGTGGGGACAGTGGCCGCCGCGCGGGCGGCTCCGGGAGCACGCATGAACGAGACCTCCGGCTGCTGCGGACCCTCCAAGAAGAGCGCCACCGCCCAGGACGACGTCCGCCAGGGCGTGCGCGACGCGTACGCGAGCGTCGCGAAGGCGAACGACGCCGGCAAGGCCGAGGGCAACGGCGCCTCGTGCTGCGGCGTGACCGACGACAGCGCGATCGCCACGCTCATCTCCACGCGCCTCGGGTACTCCGAGACCGACCTGATCAGCGTCCCCAAGGGCGCCGACATGGGGCTCGGCTGCGGCAACCCCAAGGCCATCGCGGCGCTCGAGCCCGGCGAGGTGGTCGTGGACCTCGGGTCGGGCGGAGGCTTCGACGCCTTCCTCGCCGCCGCGGAGGTCGGGACCACCGGCCGCGTCATCGGCGTCGACATGACCCCCGAGATGATCACCAAGGCCCGCGCCAACGCCGCCGCCGGGAAGTACACCCAGGTCGAGTTCCGGCTCGGCGAGATCGAGCACCTGCCGATCGCCGACCAGACGGCCGACGTCATCCTCTCCAACTGCGTGATCAACCTCTCGCCCGACAAGGGGCAGGTGTTCCGCGAGGCCTTCCGCGTGCTCAAGCCCGGCGGGCGGCTCGCCATCTCCGACGTCGTCGCGACGGCCGAGCTCCCCGAGGAGATGCGGAACGACCCGAAGCTCATCGCGGGCTGCATGGGCAACGCAGCGCCGATCGAGGAGATCGAGGGGTACCTGAAGGATGCCGGCTTCGACGCGATCCGCATCGCGCCCAAGGACGAGTCCCGTGAGTTCATCCGCGACTGGGCGCCGGGCCGCGGCGTCGAGGACTACGTGCTGTCCGCCACCATCGAGGCGGTCCGCCCTCAGTAGCATTCCTGACGGTCCGGGACGGGGTCCGGCTCGCCGGTCGGCAGGATGCGCTCGAGATAGGCGTGGTCGACGCGGCAGAACAGCCCGGGCCCCTCGCCCGCCACCTCGGCCCGCTCGCGGAACGTGCGGTACGAGCCGCCGTCCATCAGCGCGTCCTGCCAGTCGCCGGTGTTGTGGAACCCGTCACCCTCGGGGTCCGCGAGCCCCATCGAGTGCGCCAGCTCGTGCGACAGGGTCGTCCCGATCAGGTTGCCCAGCGCGAACACCGCACACCCCACCTGGCGCTGCCGCCCGCTCGCCGGACAGTCGGTGTTCGACGCCGGAATCACCGCACTCGCGAGCTCGTCCAGCGTCAGCGGCACCCCTCCGCGGTCCGGACGGAACGGATCGAACAGCAGGTCGAACGCCGGGTCCGCGTCCTCCCCCACCGCCGCGTGGTCGCCGGGGTGCTCGCTGAACGCGAACAGCGACTCCACGAACACCCCGCCGTAGCCCGGGAACCCGTCGAGCTGGGTCACCGCGTTCAACCCGCCGATACGGTCGTACAGCCGCAGGTTGTCCGTGTCCTTGCCCGGTGTGTTGTCGTACCCCAGCAGCCCGAGCCCGTTCGGATCGGGGCCGCCGACCTCGACCGTGGCGAACAGCGCGTAGTCGTCGGGCTCCTCGAGCCGCAGCTCCACGCCGACGCCCGCATAGTCGCGCGCCACCACCTCCACCACGCGCTCGACGACGGCCTCGCGCGCCTCCCGCAGCCCGAGGTGGCGCAGGCTCTCCCAGGTCGACGGCAGGAAGCGCAGCCACACGACCTGCCGGACGGGCCGCAGCGCGAGCTCCACGTCGACGGCCGCGCCCTCGACCTCGTCCGAGCCGAACGCGACCGACGGCGTGAGCGTGCCGCGGAAGGTCCCCGCGCCGTAGCGCACGTCGAGCGAGCGCCCGAGCGCGTCCTCCTCGTTCACGACGTACCGGACGAGCCCGCCGTCGACGGCCTCGGGCACGAGCGTCACCAGCACGGGCTCGGTGCCACCCTCCGCCGCGCGGAACGTCCCGTCGAGCCGGAGCAGCGTGACCGCGGACGGGTCGGCGTCCGACGGACCGACGAAGCCCGCGCCCTCGATGTCCACGAGCTGCCCGAGGCTCGCGCTGGCGGTGGCCACGCGGTCGACGACCGGCACGCGGATCCGGTGCGTGAGGACGGCACTCCCCTCGCCCTCCAGGTCGCCGTTCGCCAGCGTGAGCTCACCCTCCCAGGTGCCCGGCGAGATCCCGGCGATCCAGGGTGCGAACGGGACGACGAGGGTGCTCCGGTCGAGCGCGTGACCCGCGACCTCCGCCATCGGCACCCGCTCGCAGGCGCTGGCCCCGAGCGGCGTGAAGCACCCGTCGAAGCGCGCGACCGTCACGCCCTCGTCGCCGCCGAGCAGGAAGCCCTCGCCACTCACCACGAGCGCGTCGTTCACGTGGTCGCCGGGGTCCTCCACCGAGACCAGCGAGGGGGTGAGCTCGGGCGCGAAGCCGAGGGTGACGGAGAGCTCGTCGCTGCGGTGGAGGCGGCCGTCGAACGCGAGCAGCGTCTGGACGCGCGCCGTACCCGTGAAGGTCCCCGCGTCGCCGAGCCCGAGGGACGGGCCCCCGGTCCAGGAGACCTCGAGGTGGTGGTCGTCGACGTAGGTGGCGGGCAGCTCCAGCTCCACCGCGCGGCCATCGACCTCACCACTCATCAGGAGGGCGGTCGGGCCTGCGAGATCGGGCAGCCACCCGATCCCCTCGAGCACGAGCCGGCTGCCAGGGACGAGGAGCTCCGGGCCCACGTCCTGCAGCACGAGGTCCTGCACGGGGCCGGTGGGCAGCGCGGTGCCCGGGGTGCAGGCAGCGAGCCAGACGATCACGGGCAGTCCGAGCGCGACAGCCCGACGCACAGGTCGTAGTCGTTCTCCGACCCGTCCCACCCGCGAACGACCAGGTAGTAGTCGTCGGACACCGTCACCATCGCGGCCATGGCCTCGTTGCTCGTGGCGCTCTGCCCATTGGTGGGGTCGCAGAGCAACGGGAAGTCCTCGGTGCAGCCGAGCAGGACGTAGCCGAGCTCGTCCACCAGCACCAGGTCGAGGTCCTGGGTGGGGTTGGACTGCGTGAAGGTGAGCGTCGCCCAGAAGGTCTCGCCCGCGAACAGGTACAGGTCGTACCAGTCGTCGTC
>JACKER010000098.1 GCA_020632925.1 Alphaproteobacteria bacterium
CAGCTCCTCGGCGTGAAGCACAACACGGCGGTGGGCCAGCTACGGGCGCGCCACCTCCCGCGGGCCTTCGCGGCCTCCGGCGTGACGCCCTTCACGCCCCATGGGCTCCGGCGGGGGGGGGTGGACGCGCTGCTACGAGCCGGGGTGGACTTCGGGACGGCGGCCAGCCTGCTCGGGCACTCGCCGAAGGCGATGCTCGACTTCTACCGGCAGGCCACGGCGGACGACCGGCGGCGGGCGGTGGCGGCCGCGGCGCTGGGGAGGCTGGAGCCGCTCGGTCGGAAGGTGATCGCATTCCCCGGAAGCGGTGATTCTTCCGTCGATTGAACGTGTCTCGATGCGTCCGACGTCAAGCAACTCGGTTTCGTTTCGAATATTGCGTCTACAGGAAGGCCCCGCTACACGGGGGCCCGGAAGGGTTGGAGGTGTGCTGTGGCTACCGGGGTGACGGTGCCGCGCGAGGACACGATCGCGGAGGCGCAGGAGGCACTGCGTCAGCTCCGAGATGGCGACGGTGTGCTCGTGCGCTCCATGACGCTCGTTACTCGCGACGGTGAGCAGGAGCGACATGTGAACGTCCGGCTGCCGCTGGAGGCCTCGTCGCTGCTCCTGCAGGTGCTCGGACACCTCGCGACCGGTACCCCGGTCGCTGTCCTGCCACGCCATGCGGTGCTCACGACGCAGGAGGCAGCAGACCTGCTCAACGTGTCGCGACCGTTCCTCATCGGCCTGCTGAAGGCGGGCACTCTCGCCCACCACATGGCAGGCAGGCATCGCCGGGTGCGCCTCAACGACCTGTTGGAGTACAAGCGTCGTCGAGATGCCGAGTCGCGGCGCGCGCTCGATGAGCTGGCTGTAGAGGCCCAGAAGCTCGGCCTCGGCTACTAGGCCCGGCCGTGGCGTCGTTCGTCGTCATCTACGATGCCTGCGTCCTGTACCCCGCGCAGTTGCGCGACCTGTTGCTGCGCGTCGCTCACACCGGGGTTGTTCGAGCACGGTGGACCGACGACATCCTCGACGAGTGCTTCCGCGCGCTCAAGAGGAATCGGCCGGACCTGGACGACTCGAAGCTCGCGCGCACGCGCAGCCTCATCTGCGGTGCGGTCGATGACTCGATGGTGACGGGACATCGCCGGCTCATCGACTCCGTGTCAGGCGACACGCAAAACTGACCCCCCGGCGCCACGAAAACTGACCCCCCTCGTCGCCGCCCGAGGGATCCATGTCTGCCACCCTGCCGACCTCGCTACGCCCGCCCGCAGAAGGCGGGGTGGACCACGTGCAGACGCCAGAAGAAGTGGCCGCGATGCGGCACCTCCACGACCTCGGGTGGGGGATCAAGCGCATCGCTCGCGAGATGGGCTGCAGCCGGAACACCGTGCGGCGCTACGTCCGCGGGGACGGATGGACGCCCTACGCCCGCGGTGCGCGTGACAGCGCGCTCGATGGCGTCGGGGACTGGCTCCGGGACGCGTTCCGGCAGCACCGTGGCAACGCCGCCGTGCTGCGGGACGAGCTCGCTCGTGTCCACGGCGTCGACGTGTCGCTACGGACGGTCCAGCGGGCTGTCGCACCACTACGTCGGGAGATCCGCGCCGAGGCGCGCGCCACGCTCCGCTTCGAGACACCGCCAGGCAGGCAGCTGCAGATCGACTTCGGCGTGATGACCGTCGTCCTGGGCGGCGTGAAGGTCCGCGCCCACGTGTTCGTGGCGACGCTGGGGCACTCCCGGCGGCTGTTCGCCCAGGCGTTCGCCCGCGAGAACCAGTCGGCCTGGCTGGCCGGCCTCGAGGCAGCCTTCCTGCACTTCGGCGGAGTGCCGGCCGAGGTGCTGTTCGACAACACCCGCTGCCTCGTGAAGCACCACGACCCGCGGACCCGCGAGGTGGCGTTCAACGACACGCTCCTCGCCTTCTGCCGCCACTGGAAGACCGCACCCCGCGCCTGCGCCCCGTACCGTGCCCAGACCAAGGGCAAGGACGAACGGGGGGTCGGCTACGTCCGCGGCAACGCGATCGCCGGTCGCGCCTTCGAGGACCTGCAGGACCTCAACGCCTGGCTCGCGCGCTGGTGCCGCGAGGTCGCCGACCTCCGCGTGCACGGCACGACGGGCGAACGACCCGCCGACCGCTTCGAGACCGCGGAGGCCGCCGCCCTCGCGCCGCTCGTGGGCACCAGGTGGTCGAAGCAGCGGGACCTCGCCCGCATCGTCGCCACCGACGCCTTCGTCGACGTCGACACCAACCGGTACAGCGTCCCCTGGCGCCACATCGGCGAGACCGTCCACGTGGCCGTGCACCACGGTGAGGTCGTCGTCCGCCACGCCGGGCACGTGATCGCCCGCCACCGAGTAGTTCCGGGAAGGCACCAGCGTGTCGTCGACCCCCGGCACCTGGCGGGCATCGTCGCCGCCCCCGCTGCGCGGGTGCAGGACGACGACGCTGCCCCCCAGGCGCCTCACGGAGACGCCGAGCTCCTGCGTCCCCTGGCCCACTACGAGGCGGTCGTCGGGGGTGCCTGGTGACAGCGAACCTCGACGTCACCGGGCTCGAGGCCATGCTCACGCGGCTGAAGCTCACGGCCATCCGCGACCAGCTCGACGCCCTCCTCGACGAGGCAGCGCGTCGGGACCTCAACCTCCGCGAGGCCCTCACCTTCCTCTGCGAGGCCGAGATCGCCCGCAAGGACGCCCGTCGGATCCGCATGGGCCTGTCGATGGCGAAGTTCCCCGCGGTGCGATCCTTGGACGGCTTCGACTTCGAGGCCCAGCCGTCGGTGGACGCCAAGCAGGTCCGTGAGCTGGCGACCTCACGGTGGGTCGCCAACGGCGACACGGTCCTGCTCCTCGGGCCACCGGGGGTCGGCAAGACCCACCTCGCCATCGCGCTCGGCCGTGAGGCGATCCATCGCGGTCACAGCGTCGTGTTCACCCACGCCACCCACCTCGTCGCCACGCTCGCCAAGGCCCACGCTGCGGGCGTCCTCGAGGACAAGATCCGCCAGCTCGCCAAGCCCAGGCTGCTGGTGGTCGACGAGCTCGGGTACCTGCCGTTCGAGGCCGAGGCGTCGCACCTGTTCTTTCAGCTCGTGGCCCGCCGCTACGAGCGCGGCGCGATGCTGTTGACCAGCAACCGCAGTGTCGGCGAATGGGGCCACGTCTTCGGCGACCCCGTCGTGGCCACCGCGATCCTCGACCGGCTGCTGCACCACAGCCACGTCCTGACGATCCGCGGCGAGTCCTACCGCCTGAAGGCCAAGCGCCGCTCGGGCCTCGTCGAGACCACCCGCGTCCTCAACGCCACCACCTGAACCGGAGGGGGGTCAGAATTCATGTCGCGAGGGGGTCAGATTCGAGTGTCGCTTGACACTCCGTGACCGGGATCCCGGACCAGAACGACCGTCACGTCGTTGCGGCGGCGATCCACGCCAAGGCACAGGTCATCGTGACGAGCAACCTGCGGCACTTCCCGAGCGAGGCGCTGGAACCGTGGGACATCGAAGCGAAGCACCCGGACGACTTCCTCGCGGACACCATCGACCTCGCTCCGGGCCTCGTGGTCACCGCGGTGACCGAGATGCGTGACGCGCTCAAGGACCCGCCGAAGACCATCGACGAGTTGATCGACGACTTCGACCGAGCCGGTCTCGTGCAGACCGCTTCCCGGCTCCGCAGCATCTTCACGGGCGCGGCCACCTGGCGAGGCACCGACC
>JACKER010000099.1 GCA_020632925.1 Alphaproteobacteria bacterium
TGCGGTTGTCAACCCGTGACCCGCATCGAACTCCGGACACTGGTCCGGGCTCGGACCGGTGGTCGTTCGGGGGGGCGGGACGTGGACACCACCGGTTGTCGACCCCTGACCCGTTGCGCGCGGGTGGGGCGTGATCAGGCGATTGGGAGGACGCGGGCGGCCACGAAGCGGATGGCGGCGAGGCGCTCGCGGTGTGGGACCGCGAACGTGGCCGAGATCCGTCGGGCGGTCAGGCGGAAGAGCGGCTCCCTGGCCTCGGGCTCTTCCGCGTCGATGACGTCGGCGGAGGCGATCAGCCAGAAGAAGCGGTCGATCCGCCTGGGTGCTCGAAGCGCGCGGTCGACGTAGGCCTGGAGACGGTCCTCGGGAGCGTCGCGGAGGTCGTCGAGCTGGTCGCGCTCGCGCTCGGCGGCGTGGAGGGCGGCATCGCGAGCTCGCCGGCGCTCGTCCCACAGAGCCAGGCTGATCTCCCAGCCCTCGCGCTCCTCGGCGACGTTGCGGGTCACGCCGAGGAGGTACCGGACGTCGACCCCGTCGGGGAGAGTCCCGGCGCGGCGCTTGCCCTCGACGATGGCGATGCCCTCGACGACGGCGTCGATCGGGTAGCGCGCGACTCCGGTGAGGAGGTTCCCGGTCGGGTCGACGAAGCCCAGACGCCCGAAGGCGGCCGACAACAGCGCGCGGACCTGCGGATCCTGCCGGGCCGCGAGGGTCTCACGCGCTCGTCGCTGGCGATCGAGACGCTCGGCCAGCGCGGCCTCCGCCGCGGCGATCTGCTCGGGGGTGGCGGACTCGCGGTGGAGCTCGACGCGCGAGCGGCCGTCCCGAGCGGCGCGGGGGCGGTGGTTGAGGGTGCGGGCCCAGGTCGTGACGACGGACTCGAGGAGCTGGCGGGCGAGCGCCTTCGGCGTGAGCGCGACCAGGGCGAGGACGGGCGCCACCTGCTGGAACAGGCCGAAAGCGCCCTCGACGTGGGCCTTGTTCTGCGGCCGCCCGAGCGTCGCTGGGACGACCGTGGCCGGATCGAGGGCCTCGACGACGGCGTCGGTGTGGTTGGACGGCTTGTTGTCGAGCAGAACGGCGAGCGGGGCCGCGCCCGTGGTGACCACGCCGTCCCGGAACGCCTCGACCACCGCCTCTCCGTCCTCGTTGTCGCGCACGGACGCGCCCGTCACCGCACCCGAGCACGGGTCGACCATCAGCTCGACGTTGAACGTGAACGGCTCGCTCGCGACCTGCACGGTGATGGGTGAGCCGTCGCCCACCCACTGCGCGTTGGGGAAGAACGTCTGGAACTGGCCCCGCAGCGCGTCCTCGTCGGGCGAGCGACCCGAGCGGCGCTTCGCGAACCGCACGCCGTGGACGGCCAGGATCTCGGCGATCAGCGTGCGCTTGAAGGGGATGCGCCAGTCGTGCTGGACATGACGGCAGAACGCCGTGAATCCGCCCTTCCACCGGCTCCACTGGTCGAGCAGGGTGGCGACCTGGGGCTCGGTCGGGTCGCGTCGGGAGACGGCTGCGGCGTTCTCCTGGGGTGCCGCCTCGGCGACGCCGCCTTCGAGCCAGTCCCGCAGCGTCCCGACGGGGATCTGGAGCGTGTCGGCGCAGACGGGGACGGACAGCTCGCGGTGCTCCGCGACGAGGGCGAGGACGAAGCAGCGGAAGGCGTCGGTGTAGGTTCGCCGCCCACCCTCCACCGCGGTGACGGAGCCCGGGTGCTCGTAGACGAAGGCCAGCGCCTCGCGGCCGAGCGCGGACGAGTCAGACGCGGACGCCTCGACGGGTGGCTCCTCGACGGGTCGACCCGGTGGCCGCTGGACCGTGGGGAGCAGGCCCTCGATCCGCTCGCGCAGCGCGTACGCCTGCGAGCGCGAGACGTCGAGCGCGTCGACGACCGCGGTCCTGGAGGGGTGCGGCATCCCGAGGCTCTCCAGGAGAGGGATCGCGACGAGGAGGGTCGCCGCCGTGACGAGCGGCGAGAGAGGGGGTACGGTGGACACGGCGCTCGCGGGTTGGTGGGTGGTGAGGTGGTACTTTCCTCCTGTCCGATCCACGAGTCGCCGCCCACCCTACGCGGGCATCGCGAACACCCGGTGTCCCATCAGCCAGATCTCGGTCTTGCCGTTGTGGCTGGTCACGCGGAACAGATCGAGCGCTCGGTGGGCGAGATCGAGCGCATCGCCGGTGACGCCGCCCGCTTCGATGCGCGCGAGCACCTCGTCGGCCCTGCCGTAGTAGCGGTCGGCAGGGACGAGCAGTCCGCCGAGCGCGTGGTGGGTCCGGTGGTGGTTGTACCAGTGGAAGTGCGCTCCGAGCCGCCTCCGGAGCTCGCCCACGTCACCGAACGTGACCCTGTCGATCAGCTCCTTCTGCAGGTTCCCGTTGAACACCTCGATCTTGCCGTTCGTGGAAGGTACGTCGACCTTGATCTGGTCGACGCCGTACTCCTCGAGCAGCCGCGTGAACCGGGAGGCGCCCTTCCACGACCAGAAGGCCGAGCCGCCGTCGTGCATGACGGCCTCGGGCTTGCCGTGGCGCTCGACCGCCGCCTCGAACGCGGCGATCACGGCGTCGGCGCGCTCGGCGTCGTCGAGGGCCCAGCCGGGAACGAACCGGGTGAAGTCGTCGATGAGCGCGAGGATGAAGACCTGCTGGCGGTGGATGTGGCGGTGCACGAAGTCGAGGTGCCACATCTGGTTCGGGCGGACGGCTTCGTACTCGCCCGAGTGGTCGCGGCGCTGCACCTTCGGCGGCGTGTACCCGTCCTCCTCCATGACGCGGCGCACCGTCTGGACGGACACCTTCATGCCCTTGCGGCGCAGCTGGTTGCGCACCTGGGAAGGGCCGAGACCCTGCTGCTTCCGCCACTCGGAGAGGATCGCCGCGTCGCGCTTCTCCTCGACCGACTTCGGATCGGGGCCGCTGGTCGGTGACGGCCCTTCGCCCTTGGCGGCCTTCGCGGCCTTGCGCTCCCAGTCCCGCAGGGTGGTGCGCGAGATCTTGAGCTCGCTGGCGGCAGGCCGCAGGCCGATCTGGGCGATGCGCTCGAGCGCCTGGGCGACCTGGCTGGGCGTGTAGATCTTCGCGACGCGCGGGCGTCGGGTGGGGGGCGGAGCCGCCACGTCGGTCTGCTTCGGCGGGTCCACCACCGACACCGCCGCGGTGGTCGGTGCCGGCGCGGCCGTGGTCGACGGCGCCGGCTCATCCGTCACCCCAACAGCTTTCTTCCGAGCCAGGTACACCCAGCACGACAGCGTCCCCGCGGGGATGCCCAGCTCCACAGCCGCCTTCCTGGCGCCGACCTCAGTGGCCCTCGCCGTGGCCTTCGCCTTCTCCTCCGGGCTGTACGCCCGAGCGTCCCTCGTCCCCATCACCGCTCCGAGCGGGTCGCCTCAGGCCGGACACCACTGTCCGGGGTTCTGGGCCAACCGCGCAGGGTCACGGTGCGGCAACAGCA